>NZ_JAMYXM010000009.1 GCF_024158145.1 Notoacmeibacter sp. MSK16QG-6 | reverse complement strand
TGTTGCAACTTTTTCTGGGCGTCTTCATCGTTTTCTCCAAAGAAATGCGGCGCGATGACACAAAACAATTCGATGGGATGGAAGCCGAGAAGTTCGGCGAGATGGACGACGCGTGTCGCGGTCATTTTCGAGAAACCGCGCTCGTATCGACCATACACCTGCGCGGTGAGACCGAGGAACTCCTGAAGCTCGTTCCGTGTCAGTGGGACGGCATTTCGGCGTTCACGGATGAACTTGCCGATCGCGGCGTCCATCTCGGAGAACTCTTGGATGCCCTGAAACCCTGGGCGTCTATGAATCGGCTTGTCGACTTCCGGGTCTGAGGTTTCGACGAGTCCCATTCGTTTTTTATAGGATTCGTTGTCCACCTAGCGGTTCCTTGCCGTTCTTATGTGTTGTGCATGTCAATGGAGGATCGTCTTCACACCGTGTAGCCAACGTTATTATGCCATTTTTCGCTCGTTCGCCAACGATCGGGCCATTTTGAAACTCCATGGCACCCGGCCATGCAGAGAGGTTCGCGAGATCCATATGCTTCAATATGACAACGCCCCCGGTTGGGCGCAGTGCCTATAGCTCATATCAACCAGGCTGCGCCACTTACTTCCATGTCATTCTCACTATGTGCCATTCCTCATTCGAATGTTCAAATATGGCCTCGGCTGGATGGGGATTTTCCACCCACCAAAGTTCGAGCTGCATAGCACAGGCTATTCCCGCTTTGACGCTGATGCACCTTCTCACTCTGACTGATGATTTGCCGGCGTCGGCGGCGATGTCCCAATCCCTGTACGAAAAGACAGCTCGTTTCGCCTCGTCGTCGCTCGGTCGCTCATCTTCTGCAAGGTCACCCGAAACCGAACTGACCAAGCCTTCCATGGATTGAGAGACGGCTTCGGGCGACAATCCGGGACGGCCTAGCATTGGGGCGACGTAAATCCCGGCGATCAGTCCAATGGCGACGCCGAGCAGGAGCTGGCGCATCGCTATTAGTAACCGTTGTTCGCCAGGAATTCTTTGATCGCCTCGACGAGAATCTTTCTCTGAGACACGTCGTTTTCGCTGGCGGCGCGCATGAGACGATTTTTTGTATCGTAGTCCAACATCACATTGACAGGATACTGGAGTTCACGTTTGCGCTCACGCCTCAGTTGGGCAAGCCGGTTGGAGTCGGACTCCTGCTGTTGGCGCCGCCGCTCCACGATCTCTCGCGTTTCTTCATCCGACCTCGGCTGGATCCTGGGACCGTCAGCGGGTGCAGATGGAGCGCTAAAGTCGGCCGCACTTTCTGAAGGTGCTTCGTCCTTGGGAGCCTCGGTCGTCAGCGGTTTCGGGCTGTTCGGTTTCCGACGCGGCGCGACCGCGAAATCGTCGGGCGAAATGCGATCTGCTTTAGGCATTTTCAGACCTCTTCTCATCAACGGAATGGAGCACCTTCTCGATTTCCTCCGTTAACGCCCGAACTTCTAGACGCCCCTTGAGGATTGCCGGTGTGTGCTCAAGCATTTGAAGTGTCCCGTAGCCATTGCGAATTTCCCGGTAACAGTTTCTTTCGTTCAACTCAGTCTCGGCCAGCATCGAGTCATAGCCCGCCGCCTGGAGGTTCGCTACGAAAGGTCTGATTGTCCGATATGCTTCTAGTTGACGGTTTGGAAGCGTGATCCGCGTCGCGATGTTCACATGGAGACGAAACTTATGGTCTTCGTCGGTCGCGTCGCCGATTGCCTCTGCCGCTTGGCCGGCAGCTTTTATCTCGTCTTGGTTAGGCTGAACGGGAACCAAAATCACTTCCGATGCGCGGATGACAGCCGAAGTCCGTGACGTCTGAAGCCCAGGGGAGTCGATGATAACGTAGTCATAGCCCCTTGCCCTATCCTGCAAGGCTTCATCTAATTTTCGAGGTGTAAGGGCGACCTCAATATCCATATTCTCCGGCAAATTGCCTTTCTGCTCGCATCGTTGCCACCACTCAAGCAAATTGCCCTTTTCATCATTCTCGATCAGCAACACCCTCTTCCCTTTTGAGGCCCATTCTCCGCCGATCAGGATTACGATGGTGGTCTTTCCTGCTCCCCCTTTGGAGCTAACCGATGAGATGATCCGAGGCATTTCTCAATCCTTGATGATTGCGTTTATGGCATACGACTCTGGTACACCACACTAACGACGAAAACTTCGACATCGCGGTGTGGTTTGGGTGATGCGCATATCTACACCATCATTCACTAACAAAATGTTGAAGCGGACCACCACATCATTACACGAAAAATCCGTGTAATGATGTGGTTTGTATACACCGCATTTATCAACGAACGCACTACTCCAGCACACGATGTAGACCTGTGGAATAAATGCACTCAAATGTACAACGTAAATGTGGTGGTGCAACACGATGTTGACTAGAGGTGTGCCTAGGCGGTGTATGTGGGCAATGTGGCGAAGCGGTGTGCGATCACTCGATGACATGTAATGAGGGGCGGTTCGTGTCGTATTTAGAGTGGCAGGATACGCAATTTTGTGGTACAAAATCTGCAACGATCGACAGACAGGCTGTCGATTAGCCGCCGGCGGGCGGTTGGAGATCGGCGGCCCGGCGCCGTGATGATCGAAATTGGACGGTCGTTGATGGCGGATCGCAAGGAGAAGGTCGTGAAAATGCGGGTGACGCCGGAGGAGTATGAGGCGATTTCGGCGGCGGCAGAGGCCGCCGACATGACCCTTTCGGCGTTCGTCCGGTCGCTCAGTCTGGAAGGCGCAGGGGTGCGGCCGATGCTGACAGACGAGGATCGGGCCATCATGAAGCTACTTGCGGAGGACATGCGGGCGATCGGCGTGAACCTCAATCAGGTCGCCCGTCATCTCAATGCGGGCCGGACCGTGAGTGCCGAAGAGCTTTCACTCAATCTTCGCAATGTGCAGGTGGCGGCCGCGGCGAGCCAGCATGAGCTGGCACGACTCGCCAAGCGCGCCGGTCAAAGACGGCGAGGTGCGGGACGCTGATGGCTGAACTGTTCTTGGGTGCGTTCGAAGAGGAATGGGAGCGGCGCAAGGCGGCGCGGCTGCACGAGCTGGAGCTTGGTGAGCGGCGACGGAGCCGTTTGGTTGGCGAGGTTGAGCGGGATTTCGACGCGGCCACATCAGCGGCGGCCGGGAAGGCAGCCGCACTGAATTTCGGTCGGACCAGCGGCTTTGGCGGGCCGTTTAAGCTTGGTTCCCTGGCGTCGGATCGGCCTTCGGCCGAACGACCGATGACGCGCCGGTTTGAGGGTATGGCGACGGGCAGCCAGGCGGCCGTCGTCAAGATGGCGTCCTATGGCGGTGCGGCCCGGGTCGGGGCGATGGTCAATTATGTTTCGCGAAAGGGCGAACTCTCGGTCGAGAACGAGCGCGGCGAGCGCATCGAGGGGCAGGAAGAGCTGGCGCGAGTGCGCGGCGATTGGGACCATCTGATGAAAGGACGAGCGGAGAGCAGGGATATTGGCGGCTTTCGGGTCGACCTCGGTATGGAGATCGCCGGGCCGGACGATGCGTCGTTTCACGATCGCGTCCGAGACGTTCTGACGAGTGGTTTCGACGACCGCCACTATGTCTACGGCGTCGAGCGTCATCGGGACGGCTCGGCGACGGTGAGCGGTGTTATCGTGCTGCGCAGCGGCGCCGGCAAGCGGCTGACGGCCGACGCCAAGGCGGCGGCAATCGTGCAGGCGCAGTTCGACGAAAGCCATGCGGGATCGTCGGGTCGGGCGACATTTTCGTTCGACGGCTACGGCAATGGCGTCGAGTACGGCACCAGCCGGGTGAGGGGGCTTGTCGAGCGTCATCGCGGCGATGTTTGGGCGGATGATGGCCGTCTGATCGCCGATGATGAGCAAGCCGGAGACCTCGTTCAGAAGGAATGGCGCGGCGAACTGCACAGCCGCAAGAGCCGCGATGTGATGCATCTGATCCTGTCGGCGCGGGCGGGCACGGATCCGGAGGCTTTCCGGAGCGCGGCGCGCGGTTTTCTGGCGGCACAGTTTGGCGATGGCGGCCATCGCTATGTGTTCGCGGTTCACGATCCGGCGGATGATCCGAAAGAAGCGGAAGAGGGTGGCAAGCGGCCGCATATCCATGCCCATGCGATCATCACGATGCGCTCGGAATTCGGCGACCGGATCGAGACTAGCCCGGCGATCTTCCGGCAGTGGCGCGAAGCGCTGGCGGAACAGGCGCGCGGGCAGGGCATCGCCATGGAAATGACGGATCGGCGGGAAACGGCCAGTCCGCCGGCGTTCACGCAGAACCAGGTGCGGCCGATCGACCGGCGTGGCGCGACCCGCCATGTCGGCACCAGCGCTTTCGGGCAGGCGCGATACGACAACAAGCGCGCCGGCGCGGCACATGTCGCGCGGTCGGGCCGTAGCCAGGACTATGCCATAATGGCATCGAAGACATGGGGTCAGCTTGCGCTTGCCAGCGGGGACAATAGTGTCCGATCTTTTGCCAAGACGACCATGGAGCGGCTTGAATCCACGCGTTCTGGCGAAGGACGCAGCGATGGCGGCGATGTGGTCGTTGCCGATTTTCGGTCGAAATCGCGAACCAATATGGTAGTGTTGGCGACGGCATTGAAAGAGGGCGACGAGATGGCTGAGATGACGCGGGCGCAGTTCGAAACCTATGAGAAGGGTGTCGAGAAGGCGCTGTTCCAGCTCGACCGCGATACGCCTGCGGAGGAGCGGGCGGATTTCGAGGACGTCGCCCAGGCGGCGCGGGCTGTGGTCAATATCCGCCGTGAAATGGTCGAGCTTCGCGAGGAGAGGGATGCCCTTGAGGCCAATGAGGGGCGTGAGAACGAAGCGGGTTCGGACCAGTCGGAACGTGACGATGATATCGACAATGCCGCGTGGGATGCGGCTGTCGAGCGTCACGGCCTGGAAGCGGTCGAAGCGGCGAACGATCTTCTGATCGAAGTCGCCACATGGGATAGCGCCATGGACGATGCGGCCCGGAACAATGACGATAGCCGGTTCGAGAGCTACGATCGCAAACGCGAGCTGGCGCTTGAGGACGTTGCGAAGCTTGCCCAGGACGGCAACAGCTATGCTCGAGAAGTCGTTGAACAGGACGACGAGCTGAAAGCCATCAGCGATCGGCTGGAGAAAGAGGCCGCGTCAGGTCCGGGTGAAGCGTCAGCCATTTCGGCGCGCGACGAACGGGAGCCTGAAGAGGGGTACGATCGCGACAATCCTGAAGACCGAGCGCAGCATGACGTCCATGATCTGCATGAACAGGTCGCCGCAGTTAATCGGAAGGCTGACGAGGCACAGTGCAATGAAGCCAAAGCGGACAGGTCCGCCGATCAGCAGACCGATCCGGCCCGTCAGCAAGTGCCGCGGTCAGACGCGATCGAGCGGCAGGATGAAGAGCGCGATCGCGACGAGCTGGAGCGATAGGAGGACGTCATGAACGACGATCAGCCAACCTATATCGTCAATCAGAGCAACGATCTTTCGGAGAAGGGCGTCGGCGGCGTGGTCGGCGCCTTACTTCTCGTCTTCGTGCTTTTTGCGGTCGGGCGGTTTATCGACCATCAGATCTACGCGGCATGGACGACGATCCAGCCCTATTACGACTCTCTGGTCGATCAGACTGAGCCAGTCCGCCAGTGGCTTGACCAGCTTTTCAATTAAGCTCTGGCAGCGCCGTGAAGCGATGGCTGTCCGCCACGAATTCCGACGCGAACGAATGACCGCTTCGAGCCCTTTGTTGTTGCTTGGCGCTTTCTGGCATTATGTCTGCTCGCGACCCAATTTCAGCCGTTGTAGCATCACCGTTGATTCCCGAAGTCGACATAGATCGTGGCGGGGAAAGAAAGTATTGCCTTCTTTAGCCGTAAAGGTTTCGGCAGTCTGGGGCGCCAGTAAGCGGGCGGACGCAGAAGATTACGAACGATGCCAGATCAACCCACTATCGAGATAAGTCAGATCGAGGAGTTGCCCGAACCATTCGACGCGCTCCTGCAGGACGCAGATGCAGAGGGCTTCGACACGATGTCGGTGCTCCGCGACGAATGGGCCGCCGGCTCCAATCGCTTTGAGCGTCCGGGAGAAGTGTTGATGCTGGCGAGGGTAGACGGTAAGACGGCGGGCATCGGAGGGATCACGCAGGACTTTGTTGAAGCGAGCTACCTGCGGATGAGACGCTTCTATGTGCGTCCTGCCTATCGTCGGCTTGGTGTTGGTCGCCAGATTGCACTGCATGTTCTGGAACATGCCCGACCTTTCAACCGGCCGATCGTACTTCATGCCGATGGGCCAGATGCCGAGGTGTTTTGGCCGACGCTTGGCTTTGTCCCCATAGACCGGATACACACGACCCATGTGTTCCGGCCTTTAAGATAGCGGCTTCTGCTGCAACTCCCACAAACCGGACCATCCGCTTTCCACTCCAAAGCTGTCACCGCTAAGTTCTCATGGAAACGCACTCTCTCCCGTGCTTTAAAAAAGAGCAATCGTGAGTTTGATGAAGGTGCTGATCGAGGGTATTAAGAGTAAGAAAAACCCTAAGGTGTAAAGAATCGCCGTCAGAAACCGCAGTTTTGGCTGGGAATGATCGTCGATCTCGTACTTTGTGAATGCTATATCAGCTGCAAATTCTTGGGCCGCAACTGCTCTATATGGTTCAGAGAATGCCCAGATGACCTTGGGCGCCTGATAGGCCCGTTCGGCAATTGCTTCTGCATTGAAATAGCCGGAGCCGGTGATAAATTCCTGATGGAATTCGTCCAAGCCATCACTCTCTCCGTCTTCTGCATTATCAAACCGTCCAGCACGATCACCCTCTAGATATTTCTTGTACACCTCCACCACTATTGCTGACGTGCGCAACCTCGTGAAATCAGGATAATCAATAGTTTCAGCTTCATGTCCGCGTTCATCACTTTGCGTAAATTTTCTCAGAATATCATCGAAATAAGACAAGACAAATGTATGAGCATGCAGAGACTGAACAGAACTGGCGAAGTCCATGCTATCACTAAACCGCGCTACGCTTTTTGGGCAAAAAAAACCATATATTATAGACCCTGCACCAACTGAGATAAGACCATAATATAAAAAGTACACGTTTGTTACGCTGAGCGAATCAGTGGCTGAAATTTTCATGTTTATAGAAACTTGTTCGAAGAAACCGATAACGTAGTCATTAAAAACAATCAGGTACGCAATCAATGGAGAAAACATAACTGCACGCATTAGAGGCAGGCTGCCAATACGCCTCAGAGCTGACCAACTAGTGATAAGCCCTACTCGCATAAGCGTGTTCTTCTGTGCAGAATACGTGATAGCTTTCATGACTTCCCAGTAGCAAGGCATCCGTACGATCGTGAGATCGTCAGTATAGGGTTGCTTTTTGAAGCTTCGTGCGAAGCGATCTAGCCGATCCGAGACCAATTACAACTGCGAGACACTAATCATCTAATGGCGCCACGTCAGTGACGTCCGCATTGCTCACGCTGGATGCTAAAGCCGACTAAACCTCTTTTCCACCCCTTCCCAACCTCCCCTACAATCCCCGCCAGCCGCCTTCCGGAGCAACGGGATCGCGAACCGGAGATGTCGTGGGGGCGGGGCGAGCGCAGCGCGTGGGCGGCGGAACCGTGGCCGTCCGCGGTGGGTGTAGGATAACTCCTTTGGCTGCGGGTTTGCGATGAGCCCGGAACCGTCTGAGCCTGCGGGCGTGCAGGGCCTTCCAGGCGGCGGTTCCCAATTCGACCGCACTCAAATCCCGAGAGTAAAGTTCATCCATCCCTTCGGGGTCAATGCATGCCATGCCATAGCAGGCCCCGAAGGCGGTCGTTTAGATCAACGACGTTTTTCTCAAAAGTAGCCGTCCGCGCTCTTTCAACTGACGACCGATACTGAAAAATGCGGTGCTTCGAATCCATTCCAGCGAGTTAGAGAAATACAAGACTTTGCTCTAAGTTCTAGGGGTAGAGCCTAGCGGTCTTCGACAACGCGACGTAAAATATTTTACGTCGAAGGCCGCTGTTGTTTTCGTAGATACTTGTACGCTAGTAAGACACTCCGAAGCTAACCAAAGGATAACGCCGTGGAACAAGCCCAACGGAAGCGAGCTCATCTTGAGCGTATTTTGCTGGTTTGCGGAAATCAGAACGCAGGCAAGAGCCGACTGATGCGCAACATGCTCGGTGACCAGCGATTGGGTGGCACTGTACCTGGCAGAGGCCCCGTGAGCCTGCGGGCGTTATCTAGGGAAAGAGCGTTGGCCGTTCGCTCATCGTCGCCGCATGAGAAAAATCAGTCGCAACTCGACTTTCACAAGATGCTGGACCGCTTGACTAACAGGGCTTGGGGGTCCTTCTGGCGCATCAACTTCGCGTGCGCAGTCCAGCCGCGACCTTTCAACAAGATGCCAGGTATCGTCGACGTTTGTGACGGCTTGATACAGGAGTTCCTTCCAGAACGCATTCGTGTCGTCCAGCTGGCGCCTAACCAATGGGGTGACGGTCAGAGCGGGCTGACCACAGCGGAAGTAGACGGCCTACGATCGCTGGATGTTGAGGTAATGTCCATAGACGCTCGGAGAAACCCGAGCCACCCAGCTGAACCTGGCAACATACGAGTTCTGGCCGACTTCTTCGACTTCTCTTAAAAAAGCGGAGAGGTAAGTCCCAAGCCTCCTCCGATCCACAAATGTCGGAGTCCTCGGCCAGCGCTAGGTGACTGCGGAATGAACGAGCTCGAGCAAGAATGCATCATCCTCAACTCTGCGTGGGACATGATCGACGGTATGGTCAACTGGGCTATTTTCTGCAAACACGATCGTACCGATAACGTGACGATGATGTTCGAGACGCGTCAGCACCAGATGCTGTTTAGCATCCTGCTTGGCGACTTTCTTTCGCAGTTTACAGCTTTCAAGGGCCAGCCCGTACCGCTCGGATTGAAAGCCGCGCCATCAAATGCCCAGCCATCCGACCTAACCTTTCTGTATTATTTGCGTCAAGTCTGTGCAGTGCCGCAGCTAGGCGGTGATGTGGCCGACCTCAAACTGCACACGAACGCATTTGCGACATGGCTTGAGGCCGAGTTCACCGCGCCCCAAGTCAACATTCACAATGTCGATTCGGCAATGGATATAGTTGTGAGGCGCTATCGCTATCTCAAGATCTGCGGCGACGTCTCCAAGCATAATCTGGGCCGTCTGGCGACCAATGTCAGTTACATCAAGAAGTTGTTCGAGCGGGCTGGCCGCGAAGTCGCCGAACAGGACGTTTATCTCGCGGTAGACTCGTTCTATGACTGGTTCTTCGACGACATCTACGTCTACCATGCAAGCGTGATAGCTGAATACCTGAACAATCTGCGGTGGGCAATTTATCGCTACCTGAAGCCCGAGTATGGCCGAGCCTGGCGCCCGACAGGCGTCATTTCGGGTGCGCAGATGTATACCTATAACGTACCTCCAAGCTGTACCCAGCCCCTCGCGCGGGCCATGTATTGGGACTTGATGAACCGGGTCCGCGCTGGCCCGCGAATACAGCACTTCACCGTCTCCGACTCATTCCGCGCTCGTTACTAAGCGAGAACCCAGGCCGCCAGTTTGTTATCGGCTCCAAATTGGTCAGCGGTGTACGCGCACGACGGATGTCTGCTTCCTGCTTACCTCGCAGAAAACCCGCTAGTCCGCTTACCACCCCAGAGCAGACACAGATTGTCACCGCCGCGAAAGTCAGCAAAGTCCGTAAAGGCGACCTTCGCAACTTGCGGGATTCAGTTCTCCCGTCGTGAGTATTAGTCGTTGAGACCGGTGGCTGGCAGTTCGGCTCCCTGATCCAGCTCCGGATCAGGAACGGTGGCCTGCCAGATTTCCATATAGCCTTTTCGCTTGCGTGGACCATCGCCAGCCGTAGTGCCTTCTTTGGTCGTGATGACTGCCCTTAGGGCGTCTTCAGCCGGTTCGAGGCGAGCAATCGTGTCAGCCAACATCTGTTCGACATCGAGTCGGGGACGGCGCGGTTTTTGGTGCGGTGGATCGAACAGGACGGGTTTTGCAGGCCGTCGTCGTAATATGACCGACTGGCTCACAGAACGTTCGTCTCGTGGCGCCGAGGGCTCGGGTTCTTCGACGGGATTCGTCGCTTCGCTGTCTACGTCTTCCTCATCCGAAACAGTGTTGGTTGTCCGATCGTGTTCGTCGGGTGGAGTCGGTGAGGGCGGGGGTTTTCTCGGCTCCTGCTCGATGGGACTGAATACTCCGTAGTCGTCCGTGGTTACCGGTACCGGCAAGGGGGGGAGGTATTCGATGGGCGGAACCTCGGGCTTGTGGCGCTGGGAAAAGGCCTCGGCCGACCGAAACGGTTCGGTTTTGAAGAACTGCAGTTTCTGGCCAAAGATCGGCCGCTGTCCTTCGATGAGGAGCACCATACGGTCCTCCGGCATCTGCCGGACTTCCTGCGGCATCATCAGATCGCGTTCCCGGATCTGTTCTACTCGTGTTCGGCGATTGAGACCCAAGAGCTCGATCGTCCGGGATTCCGATTGATAGCGGATCGTGCGCTTGCCAAGGGCTCGCGACGTGTAGTCTGCCGTGACCTGGTCATTGGCGCCTAGGACGAGCTGATAGGCGCAGTTTCCGAGTAGGGACTGTCGGGTCGTTTCGCCGTAGATTTCATCGAGCGTCTTGAGGTCTTGCACGATGAAGGCAAGCTTGATGCCGTAGCCGGCGACGTAGGGGAGTTTGCCGACGATTTCGTCCATTCTCTTGAGCTGGCGAAATTCGTCGAGAAGGAAGTAGACCGGGACAGCCTTCGGATCGTGATTGAGCAAAAGAACGCTCATCACTTGCTGGACAAATAGGGTTAGCAGCGGCGTGACGAGCGTGACGTCCGTGATGTTCGGCGCCAGGTAGATTGAGATGGGACGGCGCTGCAAGGAGTGGATGTCCATGTCGGTGACGGCCGTCGCGGCGGTGATCCGCTCATTTTTAAACGGGCGCATCGCTTTTTGGATGTCGAGCAGGGCGGAGGCTGCAGCTCGTTCCGACAAGCCGAGATAAGCGTTGAAGCTCTCGACCGTGAATTTGGATAGGCCAGGTTCGGCGGCCTTGATTCGCTTCATCAGGGCCTGCAGGTTCTCACCACTGTTGAACAGCGAATTGACCTCACCAAGGTTGCGGCGGCCCTTGTAGAAGGGACTTTCAAGGATATAGCTGATGGCGCCAGCCATGACCTGTTGAGCCGTCGCCTGCCAGACGGCGTTTTCGGAATCGGTGTTTTCCGGCACGAGAATGCTGGCGACGTTCTGTATGTCCGTCGTTCGCGTGCCGCGCTCGTCGCGAATGAAGTCTAGGGGGTTATATCGGTGGGTCCGATCTGCGCCGGGCGCAAAGAGGAACACCCGGCTGCCCTTTTTCTGACGGTGTCCTGCTGTTGCGGCATAGATCTCGCCCTTGAGATCGGTGACGATCATCGAGCCCTCGTGCATGAGGGCGTTCGGAATCACATAGCCCGCGCCCTTGCCTGACCGGGTGGGACCGATCACCAGGTGATGGCGCTCGTCGCGCACGCGAAGAATGCGTCGTCCGACGCGGCCGAAGATATGGCCCTTGCGCTGAAACCATTTACGACGAGCCATTTCTCCGGGTGACTGAAAAGCAGCATCGCCGAGCGGATTGGATGGCGACCGAAGTCCAACATAGGCCAACAGTCCGGTAATCAGCAGGGCAGGGATGACCGCTCCGCCAGCGACGGTGCGAAGCCTCTCATTGTCCGAATAGGTCCAGAACTGTTGTGCCGGAAGAAAGGGATTCTCGGTGATGGTCCCCTGAAAAATCCGCCAATCGCCAAAGAACCAGCCGAGGGCGGCCCCATACGCCATCGTCCAGATCATGAAGGCGACAAGCAGGCAGAATAAGAGGTAGAAGGTTTTCAGGCCGCTAGTCATGCGCACTCCGAGCAAAGAAGATCTCGGACACACCGCGCTTGCCGCCATCGCGCCGAAGCTGAATGACAATCGGTATGACCATCTGGATGTAGGAGAGCAGGTCCTCTTTCGAGAAGCCGGCACCCATGCCAGCCTGGTGCATCATCATGATCAACTGTTCGTAGGCGCCCATGGGCGTGTCGGCGTGCACCGTGGTCATTGAACCGGGGTGGCCGGTGTTGATCGCTCTCAAGAAGGAAAAGGCTTCGGAGCCACGGATTTCGCCGACAAAGAGCCGATCCGGCCGCATTCGGAGCGACGCCTCCAGCAGATCCTGCAGCGTGACTTCAGCGGCACTCTGGCCGCCTTTCGAAGCGACCAGGTGAACGGTGTTTGGATGCGGGGGCTGCAGCTCGCGGGTGTCTTCGAGCGTGATGATTCGTTCGTTGACGTCGCACGTCTTCAGGCAGGCATTGAGAAATGTGGTCTTGCCGGACGATGTGCCACCGCTGATCAGGATCGATACACGTTCTCGAATGGCCGTATCGATGAACTGATAGATATTGTTGGCTTCCAATTGGCCGATCAAACGGCGATCGGTCTCGCTGAGACCGCCCATGGCGATCGAGACCTTATCGAGCGAGCCGCTGTCGCGATATTCCTCCAATGTGAAGCTTTGTGTGACCTGTTTGCGAATGGAGATAGCCCCGCCTTCGGGCGACGCCGGAGGCAAGACCACCTGAATCCGTTCGCCGGCGGGTAAGGCCGCGCTGAGAAGAGGATTTTGTCGATTGACGTATTGGTCGGAGAGGGCGCCGACGCGCTGGCCGATATTGTGAATCTCGTTTGCCGTAAGCGTTTCGATAAGATGACGCTCCATGAAATCTGCGCCAAGTCGTTCGACGAAGACCAGACCGGGCCGATTGATCGAGATTTCGACGACCTTTGGATCGTCCAAGAACTCTTGCAGCGGCGAAAGTGCCCGTTCCAGCCAGTAATGGGCACTGTGAGCGTGAGCGGGACTATTCAAGGCCCCGCTCCTTTTTGATCTGTTTCAACGCCTCCGTGACCGGATCGTCATAAAGCGCCGAAAAGTCGAGATCCTGCCGGACATAGACGAAGATTCGCTCGCCCTGGGGAACACTGATCGTCGGCTTGATGCGAAGGCTTTCGCCGAGCGCCTGGTTGGCCATGTCGGAAAACGTTTCGGCGATTGTCTCACGGGCCAGCTCTTCGGCTTCGCTGCTATCTTCGGAAGAGGAAGCACTGTCGCTGCCATAACCGGTCAGATAGCTGGCGCCGGCGCCGACCACGGAAAGCAGGATGGCGGAGCCGAACCGTTCTCTGAAGTGGCGATCGACATGGCCGGTGATACCGGATCGGCCGAGACTGTCGGCGCCGATAGAGTTCAGCCGCACCGAAACGCCGTCGCTCCGGATGAGCCGTGTCCAGACAACGAAAATGCGCTCCTGACCGCGTGTGATTTCGGACTGGTACTCGCCAATCAGACGCGTCGACTTGGGAATGAGAATTCGACGCCCATCGAGAGAATAGACGTTCTCCGACACGACGGCCCGCATCTGGCCGGGTAGATCGGAATTGACCGCCGTTTCGAGGATCCCCGGAATCATTGTGCCCTCAGGAACCAGAGCATCGATCCTGTCGAGCTGGCGCGCTCGAGCGGATCGATCGCCAATGGCGGCCGCAGCCGCCAGGAACTTGCTGGCGCTGTCCTCGCCGGCGACGGTCGGTCCACCTTCGCCATCGGCTCCCGCCGCGCCGGCAAGACTGTCGTCACTTCCAGAACTATCCAGAACAACCAGTTTCGATGCGTAGCGGGACGGAAAAACGTCAACCTGGGCTGGCTCCGGCTCGACCATGACGATGGTCGGTTCCGGCACCGGTGGTTCTACGACCGCCGGCACCTGAACGGGAGGTGGGGGAGGTGGGTTGAACTCCGTTGTGTCTGGCTGGGGTTCCGCGACCGGAGGCGGCGCAGGCGGTGGCGGGAGCTGGACGATGTCGTCATCGGGCGGTTCTTCGACCGGCTCGTCCTTGTCGCGGACATAGGACGGCGGTCGATACGTTGTCGTGCGAAACGTTTCATCGCCATCCGTGATGTTTTGAGGGGCTTCTTCGCCAGTGGTGAGAACGAAATAGGCGGCGAGCAGACCGAGGAGGAGCAGTGCGGCGCCGCCGAGGACCTGGTTGCGTCTCGCTCCGCTGTCACGGATGGGAGCGTCGTCGCTTGCCCGCATGGCTTCGAGTTCTGGCGTGCGTTCCATCAGTTGCCGCTCCTTCTGCGCTTCTTTGCAGCTTGATCGGGAACCGGAGCCATGATGTCAGGATCGGGGGCGCCGAAATCGGGCTTCCTGAGGTTGAAGATGCATGTCCAGTTATTGCCGTCTCGCAATGTGAACTGCGTCGCCACGCCATCGACGACGAGATAGTCGCCTTCCTTGCGAAAGTTGACCAATGTCTCGGAGAAATCGGACTGGACCCGGAAGATCGCCGGCGTTCGGCTGTTGAACTTGAAATAGGTTTTGACCCCGTCGTCGAAGACCATCGTCGGCTTCAGTGACGAGCTTCCTGAAAACGAATAGTCGATGTTCACATTGTCCTTGTCGATCTGCGACATATTCGGATACTCGGCGCGGTACTCCGCCTCTTTCCGCAACGCCTCGTTGAGGTTGTTCTCCGGATAAATGAAGCGGATTCCGAAGGTCTTCTTGTTGGCAGCGGGCGAATTGTCGTAAAGCTCGAGATAGTAGATGCGCTTGTCCGTCACGATATTCATGTTGGTGGGAACATCGCGCGCGATCGGCTTGACGAAGAGGATATTGCCCTTGTCGGCCGGAACCACCTGCCAACTGTCGGTATCGCCGAGCGAGATCGTCTGAAACTTTTCGGTTTCGTCGAAAATGATCATCGTCGAGATGCCGTAGGTCGCATAGACCCGCACCACGTTATTGGCCTGGTAGGTGACGCTCGTGACGCGCGAATCGAGGCTGCCCGGTCGCGGCGTCTGAGCTGCTTGGCCGTGAGTCGTCAGCACCGCGACGATCGCCGCGCATGTCAGCACATGCCTCAGCATCACGATCCTCCCGACGTGACCGACTCTTGGTCACGACGGTAGTCGTAGACCTGAAATCCCAAGGGATTTTCAAAGCGCCATTCATTGCTGGCGGGGGTGTCGGTGTAGCGGAAGCGGACGACGGAAATGTAATGCCGCGTCGTGGCCTCGGTGGCTCTGACTTCCTCGGTCGAAAACCGCACAAGCGCGGTGCTCCCGTTCGGAAACGAAACAGACTTGATGTCGACGGTGACCTTTGTGTCCTTTCCGAGCTTGCGCGCCGGATTGTTGGGATTGGAGCTGCTGTAGAGCTGCTGCAGCTCGCGTGCGGCCGCACCGGTTGACAGAAGGGCCGCCAGTCCGAAATTCTCCTCGATGCGATAAGGATCGTATCCCTCTCGCGAGCGGATGTAGCGGACCACATTCGCCTGAGTGACCGCTTCCTGGTCGGTGAGGCGGGTCTGCCGGGTCAATCCCGATTTGACTTCGATATAGCCTGTCGTCTTGTCGACCTCGATGATGTACGGTTCGAAGCTCTTCAGCGGCACGAGCATGACCAGAGCGGCCAGGCTCATGAGCGTCACCAGTCCGAAAATCGTCGTGACGAACCAAGCCAGCGCACGAGAGCGCTTTGCCTTGCGGACGATCTCGGCTTCCCATCTAACGCCATCTTGGAAGTAGGATCGGAGTCCTTCATCGCTGTTTGTCTTTGCCATCAGTTCTAGCCCTTATACGCATGTACAGTGATGCAGGTCCGATCCCTCCTTAGGTCGGCATGCTGTTTGCACTGATCCTGTTTTGCATCGCCTCGGCGTTGGCAGTTCGGATGTTCTGCCTCATGCCCTCATGGATGCGTCGATTTGCGGCGACCCCGGCATTGCCGATTTCGCCGGCGGCCCTCCGTCCGGCAAAAACGGACTTCGCGACGCCCCATCCCACGGCCATTCTCGCCGCACTGCCAAGGCCGGAGGCGATGCCACCAACAATGCCTTGTGCGAGGACCTGGACCTGGATGAGCACAAAGGCTCCAGCCGCACAGAGCAGCAAGAACGCAGCGAAATCGCTGAGCTGGAGTTCGCGCGCCTGCGTCTTGGCCTGGATCTGCGTCAGTTCCGGATCCATGGCGCTGATCAGAAAGGCAGCAACGACATAGACGAATAGGGGGATCAATGCGTAGAGAATGCACTGATTCAGCCATCCGACACCGAAGCGTCTGGTGACGTCGAACAGCATGCAGGCAATGAAAATCGGCGCGGTGCCGATCAGAACCCAAAGCATGACCTTCGCCAGGACGAGCACCGCCAGACCAATCGCGATGAATATGCCGGTCGCTACCATGATAAGCCCGGCAACAATGGCCGGGAGGACGGAAAAATAACCGGCTTGTTCCGAAAATGCCGACGCGGCTTCATTCGCCGTGTTCCAGATCATCGACAGGCCATTGGTTGGTTCGGTGATGCCGGTTCCTGTCGCGGTGAGGATCGCCCGCCCGACGTCTTCGGGGACGTCGTTGATCCAGTCGTAGAACAGCGTGTTGAAGTTTCCCCACGAGCTGACCAGGATCAGGATGACAATCATCCGCACCATACGCGAGACGACGTCTCCGACACTGACGCGGGCCGTACCCATGAGGAGTTGGAAGCCGTAATAGGCGAGATAGGCGATGAACAGGATTTGCAGCAGAGGGAGGACCTCGTCTCCCACCACCGCATAAGCCTGTTCGGAAAAATTCGCGCCGGAGTTTTCAATCCGGTCGAGCAGATCGCCTAGAAAGTCTTCCATGTGTCGTCCCGGTCAGCCGACCTCATTTCCTCCAATGCCGCCATGGCCGCAGCTTCATCGCCGTTCACCGCCTGCATGGGCCCACAGTCATGGCGCGGATCATCCGCATAGGCGGACGCGTTGGCCGGTCGCTTGCAGGGTGCGGACTTCTCCTTTGGCAAGGATGCGCAACCAGCAAGCGTGATGACGAACAGGACCGATCCGAAGGCCACCATGAGTGGTTTAGTCGGCATTGTAGGTCAGGGCCTTTTTGGTGTTCGATATGTCCGTCAACCGACGTTGGTTTTCGGCCTGCATCGATGCGACAGCGCCGTTCATGACACCGATCAGCTCATTGATGGTAAGCCCGGCCTGGACCTGAAGCTGTGTGTTCTGATCTATGCTACCTTTGATGTCCTCGGCCGAGCCGATCTGCGAAGCGGCCTGCTCAAGTGACTGCTGCCTCGATTGGACGGCCTGCTGCGAACCGGTGATCAGGGCGGAGACGCCGAGCACCGTGTTGAGCAATTCCTGATAGGACTGATCGCCGGCATGAGAGCTGTTGTCGCTTCCCGAGAGGCTTTTGACGAGCTTCAGGCCATTGATGAAGGTGGTCGCCACTTCAGCTATGTCGCCGCTCAGATTGCCAAAATTTGGCACGCCGCCAGAAAGCAGGCTGTCGAAGGATGGAACCGACGACACATTGAAACCACTTCCGAGCGCAACGCTTTGAAGCGGGTTGGAGACGCTGCCGCGATCGCCCGTGACGGCCTTGAGCGTCTCGTTGACCGTCTCCAGGACCTCCTTGTTGGTCGACAGAATTTCATCGGTTGTCTGCGCCGTCTTTTGGGCAACGGCGTAGTTGGTCGAATCAATGACGGGGATTTGTGCATGAGCGGCCGTTGCAACACTGCCCAGGGCCAAGATTGTCAGAATGCGTTTCATGGCTGTCTCCTATTGTGCTTCTAAGAGCAGTTCGACGTTTTCAGGATCTGGTCGCTTTTCGACGCAGGCCTCTTCTTCTTCGTCCCATTCGAGATCCTCACGGCCGTCGCACAGGCCCGTGGTCTCGCGATTTTCGTCGTCGTCGTCGCGGTAGGTCGTCGATCGTGATGTGCCGGACTCTTCGCCGAGCGTCATGGCGTTGCGGCTGTTGATCAGATCGGCCAGGGTCGTGCCGAGCATGATGACCTGGTTGAACATTTCCAGATTGGAGTTCCGGGCAGCCGAGTTGAGATCCCAGCTATCCTGTATCGTCGGAGACTCCACTTCGCCGAGCTGCTGATACCAGGACTGCACGTTAGCCGTGCTCTCGCCGATCGCTTGGTTGGCCGCTTTCGCGTTGAGGGTGGATTCGCGAGCCGATGCGAAGTTTGACGTCCCGCCGCCGAAGTCCATGGGCAGAGCCGACTGATCCGACCCGCCGAGCATGGGTATCCACTTCTTCGTGATGTTTCGGACGTAGCCTTGCGTCTCTTTGAACGGCGGTATGCCACCGTACTTGTTGACGTTGCCGGCGCCGGCATTGTACGCGGCGAGCGCCTTGTTGACGTCACCGTCAAAGCGACGGAGCTGCTGCTTGTAGTAGCGGGCTCCGCCTCGCAAATTGTCTTCGATATTGTTGGGATCGACACCCAGTTCTTTGGCTGTCGCAGGCATGAGCTGCGAGAGCCCCATGGCGCCGGCAGGCGACTTTGCGCAGGGATTAAAGCGACTTTCCTGGTAGACGAGCGCCATGAACTGGGTTTCGTTGACGCCTTCTTCGCGCGCCACCCGTTTGATTAGCCCTGCGATTTCGGGATTGGCTTCGACAGCAGCAACCGGGTCGTCCTTCCTGCCGGGCTTGTACATCGAGCAGGTGACGCTTTTCGAAGCGACATACTGCTTCTTGTTGACGTCCTCGATGTCGGTCGTGGTTTGATCGCGCTTTTGCCGTTCCTCCAGAACGGCGTCGTCGATGACAGGTATCTGCGCCCAAACCGGAGCGCTCATCATGACCAAGGGAAGGCAGAAGAGAATGTGCCGGATGGTCTTCATAACGCTGTCTCCCAGCCGCAGAATTTCCCAAGCCATGCCTCGGGATCGTCGCCATATTGGTCGCGCAGCGCGGCGCATTCCTCGACGGTCTCCTTGCGACCTGAGAGGACTTTCACGACGTCAGGCATGTTGGAGAGATCGAGCCGTGCAATGACCGAATCGTTGCCGTGCTTGATCAGAAAGGTCCGCTTTTCCGGCGGCGTGTTCCTGATGAATTCGTACTCTTTGACCGTCAGGCCGAACCGTTTGATGTAGCTTTCCTCATCCGCCCGCGGATTGGGAAAGTGGATGTTGGTCGACGATTGCTCGATGAGCGTGTGCGAGACCGAGGCGCGAGCGATGTCGGCCGCCGACTGCGTGCCGAACCCGACGATCCCATTCAGCTTTCGGATCGTCTTCATCTTGTCGACGATGAAGTTCGAGAAAGTCGGATCGGATAGAAGCTGCCAGCCCTCGTCCATGAAGAACATCACCGGGTCGCCGGTCAGCAGCTCGTCGAGGCGATGATAGAGATACATCAGCGCCGGTGTGCGCACTTCCGCATCACTAAGGATGTTTGTCATGTCGAAGCCGATGGCATGGACATCGGAAAAGGTCAGAACATCGAATTCGGAATTGAAGAGCCATGCCTTTTCGCCTTCTACCCAGGGCAAAAGGCGCGAATGCAAATCGTTGGCTGAAGCGCGTGCGCCGCCTTTGAGAAGACTCAGGAAATTCGCCAGGGTGCGCTGCCGGGTCGGCTCATTCATCAGCCGGGCAAGAGCGCGTTCGAGCGTGTCTTCCTCTTCCTGCGAGAAGTCGGGCGACACCATGCCGGCGCTGAGCATGGCTTTGAGAAGACGCAGCAGGAATGACCGATTTTCGGCCGTGTTTTCCAACTGGAGCGGATTAAACCCGGTTCTCGTGCCCGGCGTCAGGACCTCATAGACGCCCCCGATCGCCCTGATGAAAATCTCCGCGCCTCGATCCTTGTCGAAAAAGACTGCTTTGGGGCGTGGTGAGACTCTGAACGCCTGAGCGAGCAGAAATGTCAACGCGACGGTCTTGCCCGATCCGGTGGGGCCGGTGACCAGGAAATGGCCAATGTCGCGCTGATGGAAGTTGAACCAGTAAGGCGTTTGAGACGTCGTTTCGAGGATTGTGATCGGCAAACCCCAATGCAGACGGTCGTTCTGGCCGGTCGCGAAGTTGTGCATCGACGACAGGCCGGAGAAATTGGAGCTGGAGAGCATCGCCCGGCGGGCGATGTAGCTGTGGTTGCCGGGAAGCTGTGCCCAAAAGGCGGCTTCGAGATTCAGATCCTCGCGCAGCCAGTTGATGTTCATGTCGGTCAGGCAGGCGCCCAATTCCGAAACGGCGCGCGGAATGCCGTCGAGGGTCCGCGACAACGCCAGCAATGTGAAGTGATGGAAGCCGAACACGGCCTCCTGATTGACCAGGCTATTCAGCGCGAAGTCGATGTCTTCTTCGACGGCGCTGCCGGCCTCGTCCGAAGCCTTGATCTGCCGCTGCAGACGGCTGATCCTCTCCTGGGCAATCGGCTTGTCGGCGATTGTGAAGGATTGGGTCAGAATGAATTCGTGGTTGACCTGCAACAGGCCGTCGAGCATACCCGGCCCCGTGAACGGCGGATATTCCTTGATCGACAGAATTGCGCCGAAGCGGTCGTCATCGGCGACCGGCCCCTGGGCCTGCATTGTTCTCTTGGAAAAGTGTAGCCTGGATGTGCCGACATAGTTGCGGATTCCCATGCGTGGAAGTCGCATTTGACGCGGCACGCCGCACGTCAAAATCATGTTGAGAAATTCGCAAGGTTCGGAATAGGGCTCGCCGTCGCGATAGACGATGCCGAGCGACCGTGCGCCGTATTTGGCGAGATCCTTGCAAAGGTTTCCGGTCAGTTCCTCCAGCTCGGTGACCGCTTCCGTCTGCTTTTGATCCTGGATGCTTCGTCCACCAGTCCGGTCAAACCAGCGGCGCGCCGTATCGGTCGCGCCGAGTGCGCCACGCATGTCGGAGCGGAGGATTGTCAGGTACAACTCGTTTGCGAACATGCGCTTTGCGCGCAGTTGCGCCATGTAGTGCTGGTTCAAATAGCCGCAGAACGGATCGTCGAAGCTGCCATCCAACTCCGGCTCGACTTGGCGTCGGACGATGGTTGACCACAACGAAAACCGGCTCGATCCAAGCGCGCGGATCATTGTGTTCTGGACGGACGAGCGCATATTAAGCTCGGCTTGGTCCTCGGTCTGGAAGAAGAGGCCGTCGAGCTTGATGACGGACATCAGCGCGCCGCTTTCGAGATTGATCACGGAATTGGCGGCATGGCGCAAAAACGGCATATGCGTTGCCATCGGCCGCTCGTTGCCGGCCTGTTTTCCAAATCCCAACTCTTCTCGGACCAGTTTCAACATGTCAGGGACCGTAGGAATTGGCGCCCCAAAACACCTTGTTTCGGGTGCGCGGCGTTTTTCGCGAGACAGTCTGGAGCACGTCGAGAATGCGGCTGTCCCACGCACAAAGCGAAAACAGCACCACATAGGCCACCGGAGCGATCAGCAGCGCCCAAAGGGTATTGGTCGCAAGCCAGCCAATGATCGTCACACCGACGATCAACACGACGGCCATGTAGGGCACACCCCATAGCGTTGGTGATCGGGTCAGTCCGATCACCAACGGCGTGAGGACGGGCCTATCGTCGCTGAACTCCGCCAAGGGTCATTCTCCCACGGCCGAGATCAGCTCGTCGACAATCGTCGGCGCACCAAATACCAACCCGATGCCGATGACGACGGCTCCGGCTGTGAACCAGGACAGACGTCCCGCGAAGGCCAGGAATCCGAGGCCGATTACGGCGATGATCGCCAGAAGTCTTCCGAACGGGCCGGTTATGAAGTCGACGATCATCTGCACCGCCGTTTGCAGCGGCCCGAATGCTCCCGACGATTGCGCGTAAGCGGTGTCCGCTCCTACGACCTGAAAGGCCGCCAGAACCATCACCACGAAGAGAACCGTTCGAGCAAAGCTCCGCTCTCCTGGCGGTGATTTCAGCATCTGAAGGCTCACATAGGCTTTCAGCATTTCCGTCTCCTTTAGAACTTCATCACTCCGCCGACGAAGACGCCGGGCTTTTCCACCGACAGGACCCCAGCGATCGGCTTTTCCTTGGTTGGGGTCATGCCTTTTCCATCCCGTCTGCCGGGTTTTGCCGGCAGTCCGAGCTGGTAATTCAGGACTTTTGCCAGATAGCTCACCGTCTCCTTGAACGGCGGGATGCCACCATATTCGTAGATGCGGTGTTCGCCGGCGTTGTAGGCGGCCGCCACCAGCAGCGGGTTGGTGAACTCGTCCAGGAGGACCCGCAAATATGCCACGCCACCTTCGATATTCGCCGCCGGGTCGCAGACATCCGAAACGCCAAATCGTTCGGCCGTTGACGGGATGAGCTGCATCGGGCCGCGCGCGCCTTTGTTGGAATTGCGCAGCCTGTCGAAATCGCTTTCCGCCCAGGCAATGGCGGTGGCGAACAGAGGGTCCACACCCCGCCGGTTTGCCGTCTCGATGACGAGTTGCTTGATCTGTTCAGGGGATAGCGGCGAAGGGCCGCATTCAGGATTGGCAGCCCCCTCACTCGCCGATAGCGATCCGTTATGGTCATCACGATGAATATCGATATGAACAATATCGGTAACATCGCTATCCATATTCGGTGCGGAAATGTTTACCGCAATATTACCGTTTTGGCTATGCGGTTGGATTTGGTCCGCCGTCGGCGGAGCTACGCTCGGCAAGCGGACCTTCCCATCGTCATCGAGGACGTAGTCTTCTTCATCGCGTTGCCAGCGTTCAGCGGAAACAGTTGTCGACAGACTGCCCTCTGTCTGAGGCAGATTTGTCACAAATCCAGTGTTTTCCGCGCTTGAAGCGGTAGCCTCTTCCGACCTGGCTGGCAAAATGCCGGCTGCCACCGTGAGCGTCAGAAGCAGCGCCGCTGGGACTGAGTATCGCCTGATTTCTCCGACCCTTTGCACGATGACCCCTCTTTCGTGCGGTTGAGATTTTGCTGAAAACGGTCTACTCTTGCTTCGCAAATGTAGCCATAATGGGTCATTGAATACCGCTTTTTTGGTGACCTTAAAACCCCTAATATGCAACTTTCCATGGATCGAGCGGTGAACCAGATTGGTAAAGGGCTAGAACAATGCGCAAAATATTCGGACTGGCATGTGTCGGTGCGTTGGTAGGGGGCATGGCGGTGGCTGCCCCAACTATCGACAAAGACTATGTGAAATCGCTCGCAGCGCCGGGCAAAACGGTCCTGGTCATCGAGTATTACGACAATGAAGGGGAAGTCACGAACCGCAAAGGTTTTGCTTCGCGCGAGGGGTATCGTGCGATTTCACCTACGGATTTTCAGGTTGATGGCGAAACATCCGTCCATCTCTACGGTCTGGAGCCGTGTGATGGCGAGTTGACGGTCCGGTCGGAAGATTTCTCCGGTACATGCGCTCAGTTTGCGCAAGACCAACTTCAGATCATGCTGAAATCGGCAAAGGTCTTGTTTTGCCGCGCCTTCGTCAGTGAAGAGTCGGCAAAGAGCCAGGATGCCACCTGTTACGGCTATTACCACTATCCCGGTAGTCTGGACTCCGTCGACATGTTGGAAGAGCAGCTCGTCTCGCTCGGCGCTCTGCGCGTTGCCAAGGGTTCGGACGGAAAACCACTACGAGAGGATTTATCCGAAGCCGAAACCATTGGTCAAAAAGGATATGGCATGTGGGCGGACCCACGCCATAAAGGCCAATGAAGCGATTTGTCCCGACAATCGTGGCGGGCCTGATGGCGGGAGCGGTCGCCGAAGCCGCTCCCGCCGGCTATTTCGACCTTGAGCCGGGCATCACGCTCCAGACCGGTGATACCTGGAGCGATGACGGTGAGCGCTATCGTCTTTATGGGGTTCAATCGTGCATCAGGGGCACGCCCTATACCGACAAGAGCGGAAATGTCCGTGATTGTGGCGATGCCTCCATGGCTGTGCTCGCCGCCTATATCAAAGACACATCGCCGATCTGCGCTGCCGTCGCGACAACGACGGACGTCACCTTCGTCATGTGCTACGCGACCATCGACGGTCAGCGGCTGGATCTCGGCACACTGCTGATCACAAGCGGCTACGCCTTTGCCGCTCTCAACGCCGAAGGCCTTCCCTACAACGCCGGCTATGCGGTGGCCGAACAGGAAGCTCGCAAGAAGTCAGCGGGGCTTTGGCAATTCAAGGACGTGCAGCATCCCTCGATCCTATTGAGCCGCAACGCGGCGTCCAGAGCGTCGAAAGACTCCCAATGAATCGCCTTGCTCTTGCAGCCGTCAGCCTGCTCCCGTGCCTCCCGGCCTTCGCAGCCGATCCCATTTTGTCCGGCCCACCATCGGCATTGATCGTCACGTCGGCGTCGCCCCTCCCGTCCTATTCGGGGCGAGTGGCCGTCATCGATGGCCGGACGCTCTGGTATCCGCAATACGGCGCCAAGGTCAGGTTGATGGACATCGATGCCTGCGAACTTCCCCAATGGGCGCTCGATCCGCACTGGGTTGAGCGCGACAAGGTCCATTCGCCACCCCCCGTACCGTGCGGCCCCCTTGCCAAGGCTTGGCTCAAACGCGCGATCGGTTCCCATCCGGTCAAATGCACCGGCGTTGCTTATGACGCAGACGGTGTTGTCCTGGCCTATTGTTCGACACGCGGCTACGACCTGGGGCTTGAGATGCTCCGGGTCGGCTGGGCACGGGTCGTATCGCCTTCTCCCGCCTATCCGAACTACTTCGCCTACCAGCGATATGCGATGGCGGCGCGATACGGCATGTGGGCAACCTACGTGCTGGATATGAACGAGTGGCGACGCAAGGCCGTCGACAAGACTCTCAACCGTCAGCCAATCGCCGACTTCAACCTACTAACCGAGCGCGAAAGCGAGATTTCGCCGCCATTCGTCGACGCTCGGAATAAGCCGAAGAGGACCGACCGATAATTGCCGGACTTCACATCGCTCGGATCGACCGTGCTCACCGAAACGGCCGTCAGCCTTCTCGTGGCGACGACGATCGCCTTCGCGCTCCTTCTGCCGAGCGTCCGTCTTTGGTGGATTCACTCTCTACCGGCGGCTTTGTTGATCAGTCTGGAAATCTGGCGCTTCCCGGAGCGCAGTCTTGCGATCGAGGCTCTCGCGGCCGCGAACGTCGTCTACGTGATCCTGTGCCGGCAGATCCGCGCCGATGTCCTGGTCCTTCGCTACGGCATCCTGTGGTTCAGTCTCTTCGGCTTCATCGCCACGTTCGTTTTCGCTGCTTCCCTCTTGCCGGGCAATTCCAAATCAGCCGGCGGAAGGCCGCCGGCACCCGCCGCTTCGCACTTTCAATATGCCGATCAGAGGATGCCAAAATGAAAGTCAGATCGATCATTATCGCCTGTGCCGGTCTTGTCGGCACCATAGCGTTCAGTTCACCCTCGCCTGTTCACGCCAGTGAGTGGGGATGTGAGGTGCTGCTCTGTGCTTCAAACCCAGCCGGATGGCAGACCATCGGAGCCTGTCATCCGCCAATGTACAAGCTCATCGCAGCGATGAAAAATCCGGGATTTTCTTGGCCGACCTGTCCGGAGGCGGGCACGGGTTCGCCCGGCTATCAACGATATGACGACTGCCCGACCGGATGGGAAGAAACGGCGGATCCGGGTTTGGACCGAGGAAACGACAAGTCGTTTTGCCGGCGCAGGAAGACCAACTGTTCAGGGCGTGGCGAGGGCTATGACTGCCAGCCCTACGAGTACCAACCGCGACCGGTGCGATCGAAGCCGTACTATTTCGACATCCGCGACACAGAGGCCGGTGCATCGAGCCGGCATTGGTTTAACCTCAACAAGTAGCAAGATATGCCCAACGCTCTTCCACTTGTCGCCGCGGCCGCCATTGGCATCGCCGCCGGCTCCCTCACCACCTATGTCGTCATGGTTCAGCCGTCAGCCGATCTCACATCGACCCAGGATACGGACCTGCATGCGGTGGTGGAAGCCGATCCATCACTTTGCCAGGCGGCGTCACTGATAATTCCGACAGCCGAAGAAGCCCAGATCGCTGTGAACGAGGCCCTGAGAAAATCGCCTCTCGCCTACAACGCCGACGCCAAACCAGATGCGACCATTGCCCTTGGTCAGTGTGGCGAGGATGCCAACGGACCCGGCGTCACATGCATGACGTCAATCCGCTATACGCCGCAACAGACGGAACCAAAGAACCGCCTGGTCGGCTTCGCCAAAAATGGTGAGGGCAACTGGGCCGCCATCCTCTACTGAGCCATTGAGCAGGAGGCCGGACGCTCCAGTCTCCTCTCACGCCCCAAAAATGTTGGTGATCAGGGTTTCGAGTTCGGCGTCCCTCAAACGGCTATGCGTCGAAATCAAGAACCCCGCGATGTAGGTCAGCCTCTTTTGGTTGTCTTCGTGGGATGCCGGCTTCATCGCCAATAAGCGCGCCCAGGCCTTCGCTTCATCCCGACTATGATCGAGCACATCCCCGATCATGGAAACGCCAACCGCTTGCGGATCGAGCCCGTTCGCGCCGGTCTCCTTCACCAGCCTGACGGCCGCCGCGTGCAGCTCAACCACAGCGTCGCTGTGTTCCGCTATCGCTCTGTCCACACCGATGTCCCCATACTCAACAATGTCCTCGTCCATTTGCAGCCTCCGCGCTCACACTTGCGGCCTCCTGCCTGCTGTCCCGAAGGGGCAGGAGCCCCGCTCCTGCTCCCGAGACCTCGTCGGTGAGAGCGGAAGAGGGGGGCATGCCGAAAAGTCGGAGGGGGATCACCCACCCAAAGGGCGCAGTCTTCGACTGCGTCCTGCAGCCCGTGGCATCGCCACGGGCGAAGGATGGGGACACCGATTTTTCGGCTTGCGGGGGAGAAGGCGGCGCCGTCTCCCCCTCTCGTTACTTTGGAATTATTCGAGATTTAAATGTGTTACGTGAACTCCAACAGGTTGGATTCTATTCCTGCCCGGTCAACATTAGGTCGAGTTGAGGCGAGATTACGTTCAACGAGCGACCAATTTGCCTCACTGTGGAGATAAATTTGGCTCACTCTGCGCAGGCTTAATTCGGGGTTACGAAACGAGGGCGAAAAATGACCAAACAGTCCCAGTCCGTCGCTGACGAAGTGCCGTGGTCGGACCGGATCACGCCCTATGATGAAGCGCATTTTGCGATCTATATACGACTCCTCGACGCCGAGTCTGAGGGCGCTGACTGGCGCGAGGTAGCGCGCATCGTTCTTGGCCGGGATCCGTCAACTCATCCGGAACAGACGCACCATTGCTGGCAAGATCATCTGAGGCGCGCGAAGTGGATGAGCGAGACCGGCTATCGGATGATTCTCACAGGCGAGCGCGATGCGCTTCAATGAGAAGTCGGATCGGTTGGGAACGTCAGTCTAACCCGCCCGTCGAAGCCAGTCTCAGTGAGCAGTTTCACCCCCAGAGATGGTCGGTACATATCCTAATTTATCGATAACGGCCGATGTAACTTGATGATGCGTGGTCATCATTAGCATGGCGAGCGTGTACTCATGCTTTACTAGCTCATCTGCCGCATCCTGATGAGCACCCTTCCGCGAAGCGTCGAGACGATCGTACAAAGTCTGAGCGGCCTCAAGACGCTCTCTTTGGTTTCGGATGACAGCGATCGCGAGTTGTTCAAGCTCAGTGGGCGTCAGGTTCGACAGAATCCGTTCGATAGAGAGACGGGGTGATGAAGCGTTTCGCAGTTTGATTTCCTTCGACATCGAATGATCCTTTTGTCGTTGGCGCAAGCATAGGCTGATCATTTAGACATTTCGACGGTCACTGCTCAGAAAACGACCGTTTTCTGGAGAGTGGCGCTCCCATCTTGTGGGTACTCGGAAAAGCGCTTGAAAACCCGTTCCAATAATCTACGCTCAGAATACCCTGTCGATGCAAAGTTTTTGAGCGAATGTCAGTTCTGATCGGATATGCCCGCGTCTCCAAAGCGGATGGTTCGCAGTCTCTCGATCTTCAGCGTGATGCCCTCATCGCCGCCGGCGTCGACGCAAGTCGGATTTACGAGGACCGTGCGTCCGGACGAAAGGATGCTCGACCCGGTCTGCAGGAATGTCTTCGCGCGCTCCAGCCAGGGAACACACTTGTCATCTGGAAACTGGATCGCCTTGGCCGTGATCTGAAGCACCTGATCAACACCGTCGACGATCTGCGCGAGCGCGACATAGGCTTTCGGGTTCTCGCCGGCTATGGCGCGTCGATCGACACGACGACCCACAACGGCCGACTCTTTTTCGGTGTCTTCGCGGTCTTGGCCGAGTACGAGCGCGAGTTGATTGCGGAACGGACGAAGGCCGGTCTTGCAGCCGCCCGA
Source organism: Notoacmeibacter sp. MSK16QG-6 (assembly GCF_024158145.1). GTDB lineage: Bacteria > Pseudomonadota > Alphaproteobacteria > Rhizobiales > Rhizobiaceae > Notoacmeibacter. Next base: position 27,296 of record NZ_JAMYXM010000009.1, on the reverse strand, counting down.
GCAAGGGGCCGAAAAGGAGGGCGGCCCCGGAAGATGAGCCGCAAGACGATCGAGGCGGCGCAGGCGCTGCTTCGGCTTCCGAACGAAACCGCACAAGGCGTGGCCGATCATCTCAACATTTCGACGGCGACCCTCTACAGCTATCTCAACGGCGACGGCTCGCTAAAAGAAGAAGGGGCGAAAGTGATGGAATCACCGAATCAATCTGAACATCTAACGTCCGACCGTAGTAAGAGAGTCCGTCGCTCTCGGCATCTATGAGGAAAGAAAGTATTTATGCAGCCCTCAGGGATTTGATGCGGCTGTCATGGTCGTTGAGATTCTCAATAACTTGCGGGGAGACCTCGAAAATACCGGCAACGGTTTTGAGATCATCATATGTTACGACCGGCCCCAATCTTTCGAAAATGCAACCCGATCTGCGAAGAATTTTTTCCAGATAAATATCATAAACAGAGATGATATTTGAAAAACCATGACTCAAGGCCGTAGTAAATAAGCCTGATAATAACGTGCGCGTTACGATATTGATGCCATCAGTAGCGAAATCTCTTGCAAGAGTAGTGTCAACACAAAAGCGAGAGCTTTCCCATATCATTGGATCTCGCACGAGTGGCATATTTCCCATAACCTCGGGGAATACGTCGGACAACATATGCGGCTCAGTCGTTGAAAGTAGTCGAAGCGAAGCCAGCAATCGTTTATCACCGCTCACCACCATGATATAAATGGGGCGCAATTCGTCAAATCTGTCCTTTTCCAACCCATTGACGACGTGGACATTCCATCCACGCCTTTGCGAAAATTGTCTCGCGCGTAATGCATACATCTGGTCGAAGATGTCACGAAATTTTGAATTATTTGTTTGGCGGGTAACTATCAACATGTCGACCGCTGCTCCAGCATCTGGCTGCGGCCAATAATGTCGGCAGGGACGCCTGAACTGCCATTGGAGGAACTGCGGTATTGACGGCGCTATTGATGGGGGACGGCTGAGGTTTGCACTCTGGTGCCCCGTGTTTAAAGCTTGATCATATGCTCGGATATGGCCGTCGCAACAGCATGAGTTTTTGTTGTTGTTCCGAGCTTAGTGCAGGCATTTGAAAGGTAAAACTGGACAGTTTTCTCTGATAGTCCTAATATCTGAGCTGTTTCCCACGCTGTTTTACCCCTTGCGGCCCATGACAGAGTTTCGGTCTCGCGAGTCGACAGTCGGATACCAGCCAAACCGATTTCGGATGATTGTAACAATACCGCCTGTTCATGAATCAACGATGAAAGATAATATAAGTCGGAAATTAGGTCGTTGCAGTACGATTTCCATTCGATGTCGCTACATTCCTTGCTATAGGATACTAAGGCAGATTCCTGCCTAAGCCCCCTTACGGAAATTGTGATCCCTTTCGAGCCAATGCCGAAATCCCTTGATGCCGAAAAAAATTCGGACGTTGATCTATTCAAATCGACCGATGACCATTGAATGGGGTGAAGCGAATTCGGCCCGAATGTCAGTAGAGGATCGATGGATTCATAGCCATTTTGAAAGTAATGGGAGACCCATTCGGGGCAATAGGTGGTCAAAAGACACTGAGACGCATCGCCGTTGGCTCGCCTGGTACATCCGTAGTAGGTAATGTCGCCTAAATGGTAGCAGTCACAAACGTCGTGCAGAAGACCCAGCAATCGATCTTTACTACAACACTCTGTGACACTGACACGTTCTAAGAAGAATTCTGGAATGTGTTGCGTGCGCAAATGTTTCATCGCTACCGCGTGCTCCATTCTGCGATACTGTTCGGTCTGTCAAATTGGCGGATTTAGTTTGCGAAAGTATGACATCAACCTAGGGTATTGTTCACAATGCCAGTCGTTGCAAGGGCGACTGAACTGCCGAGGTTGCAAGCCACCAATACGGGGTTTCTTCCGTAGTGATTTGCTCTCCGCTTAGATCCACCATCGGGATGAGGCTGATTATCGTGATGGTGGACGGCCCACCGAGGAGGTTCTTGGGTGTGCGGGATTTTCGCATATTACGGCGTGACAACTGCCGGGAGCAAAATCGAAGACGCGATCAATCGACTATCACATCGCGGCTCGGTTGGTTTCGGGTATTGCTGGCTGACAGCAAAAGGGCGCAGCATTCATCACCGTGAGTCGGATCCTGCGTCGAAAATTGGGATCCCTAGTACCGTGGGCGAGGAGGAAGGTGTCCTCATAGCCCATTGGCGGTATGGGACAACCGGTGACAGTACCGTTGGAAGTGTTCAGCCTTTCGTGGGACGGAACTCGGATCCGGTCCTTGCCCATAATGGTCAATTCCTCATTCCAGTTCGGCAAGATCACTCAGATTCCGAACTTTTTTTTCACGATTTGTGCAAGTGTCGATTGCGGCGTGACGATCAGGCATTTGAGGCGCTGCTTCGCTCTCATGATGGCGCTTTTTCAATCGTCTGTTGGCTAAATGGCCAGCTTTTGGCCGCAAGAGATCCGCATGGCTTGCGACCGCTGTTTGTTGGCCGCCTTCCCGGTGCAATTGTTGTGAGTTCTGAGACAACGGCGCTGGAGGTCGTTGGTTGTAGCGACATTGCGGAAATTCCGGCTGGTCATTGGGCGTCACTTGATCCGGCACGACCACCAGAATTTCGATCGTTCGGTCAATCCAAAATTGGATTTTGCGCATTCGAACATATCTATTTCCACTCCAGAGAGGGGAAACTGGGCGGCGTTCCCGTATGGTCTTGGCGAAATCGACTGGGCGCTCAACTGGCACGGGAAAAGCCCGTCAACGCTGACATTATCGTCCCTGTGCCGGACTCAGGCCGCGACGCGGCCGAAGGTTTTGCCAAAGAGCTCGGTCTACCGATCAACGACGCAATCCGACGGAATCCTCTCTCTGCACGCACATTTATCGCGAATGAAGCCAGTCGAAGTTCCAAGATAGCTTGTAAATACTGTTTTGATGAAGACGCTCTTGCTGGGCGGAATGTGTGTCTCGTCGATGACAGCGTTGTCCGAGGTGCGACCTTACGGTTCCTTGAGGGTGAACTAAGGCGTCTGGGCGTGAAAGCAGTCCATGCCCGGATCGCTGCACCGAAATTTCGATACCCATGTTTCTTCGGAATTGATATTCCCAACAAAGCTGACCTGGCCGTCACTGAAGAACCGGCAGAGACTCTCTCGGCCCGCTTTAACCTTGATTCATTGGAATTTTTGAGTGTCTCGGGCCTGCACCTTGCACTCGATTTTTCGCGACTTTGTACCGGGTGTTTTACTTCGCGGTATCCGGTCGATGACAGCAAAATCCGGCGCAACGAGGCGCGGAAGGAACCAGCATATGCGTAAAGACAGATCCATATTAGTGGCGATGGGCAGCCAATCGGACTGGCCAACTATGGCGCATACGGCCGGCATGCTCGATGACTTCGGCGTTAGGTATGAGACGGCAATAATATCAGCCCATCGAACGCCGGATCGGCTCGACCATCTGACCACACGTCTATCAAATGATGAGTTTTATGTGGTCATAGCCGGCGCAGGAGGCGCGGCTCATTTAGCAGGCGCGCTTGCGGCTCGGACAATAGTCCCCGTCATCGGCATTCCGATATCGAGCCATCTTCAAGGACTGGATAGCCTACTTTCGACAGTGCAGATGCCCGCTGGTGTGCCTGTCGCAACGGTGAGTATCGGAGTCGCTGGCGCGAAGAACGCTGCCCTGCTCGCCCTCCAGATCGTGGCTGTTAATGATAAGGCGATTTCGGATAAATTGGTTCAACATCGACAACAGCAGTCTCTGAGTATTCCGAAAGTGCCAAAGACAGCAATGGCGGCCGAATAGTTATGTCGCGGCTTTTTGCATTTGATATGGACGGAACACTGCTTCCTGGCACCTCAGGTCTGTTGGAGCTGGCCAAAGAGCTAGGTACCGTTGACAGGCTCAATGTTTTGGAAACGCGATATGTTGCCGGTGATTTAGATACGGTCGATTTTACGAGGGAAATATCACGATTGTGGGGACCAATAACCCCGACGATCGCTGAAGCCGCTTTTGCAAAAGCTCCGAAAATCGACGGTATCGAAGAAGTAGTAGCCCAAGTCCGGTCTGCCGGCGGCATAAGCTGCGTCGTGACGATGTCGCAAGATATATTTGCTAATGAATTCCTGAAATGGGGCTTTGACCACGTATTTTCAACGACCTATCCCCCTAATCACGGTTATAACTATGATAAAATTCTGACTCCTGAGCATAAGATTCACCTGCTGCAAGATGTTGCGGATGAGCATGGATTTGATTTTGTAGAGACCGTCGCGTTCGGCGATTCCCGCAGTGATGTGCCCCTATTTCAAAAGGTAAAATATCCAATATCCATAAACGGTGATGAATATGTCGAAGCTCACGCTGTGATGGCGTATAATGGAAATAGTCTCCTAGATGCCTTCATTCAATCAGAACGTCTTTGGAGTCCGCGATGATCAACAATGGACGACGTGTGGTTTCTGATTGTCTAGCTAAAGTTATTCTGGACCTTCTTGGAAAGCCCAATATTTCAGAGCGAGTGATTAAGGAAGCATGGCTTGAGGAGATTCGCAGCCACTCATCTCTCACGGACAATGGCTGGTATGCCCCTCCAGAAAAAGGAATGGCGGTTCTTGCTAGCCAGGGCGACGATATGCGGCGAACTCATTTCAAGTCCTTCCGCGACCCCCAATTCTATCCTTCCGATCGACCAATCGATTGGGGTAGCAGTGCTCTTATTGCGTATGCATCGAACGTTGACATTTACACCGGTTTGCCAGCAGATTTTGCGACAACTATGTACTTTGGTGCGGAAGCCAACGTAAAAAGGCATTTCCAGACCTGCCTCGGCTGTTGCCGTGAATTATTCGCGGAACTTGAGGATATTTGTCTCGGTCGTGAACTCTATCTTCGATTTGAAGATATTTTGGCCACATGTGGAATCGACGGTCGGACGTGGAGTTCAACGGATAACGACTATAACTTTGGTCATACACTGCCCTTGCTCGACACGGAAAGTGGACTGTCATGTAGTTCTGCGGCCAATGCGTCTCTCTGCGTTAATGACGGAGGAGCAGAAGCGATGAGGAAAGCGCGCCTTTTTTTGTCGAGCGACTCTAGTCTGCATTTGGCGACCGGTATTCAGTTTACGATTGAACCACAATGTGTCTCACAACATTGCCCTGACTTGCCAAAGGTCATGATCCATTACGTCGCGCAATATACGCAAGGTCGCTTTCAAGTGTGCGATGCTTGTGACGATTTGATGTACAAGTTTGGCCTGAATTGATGAATGTTGTCGCCTCTACACAAAACACGCGATGGCCGGCGGTCCTCGTTCTTTGGGCGATTGGGCTGGCGGCGGCCATGCAGTTCGCGAAGTTTTCGGTCACCTTCGCCGATCTGACGGCTCACTACCAGGTCAGCGACGCTTCCATCGCGCTGGTCCTGTCCTCCGTTGGCATCATGGGTATTGTCTTTGGAACCGCGGCCGGAGCCCTCGTCGGCAGCATCGGCCCGCGGCGCGCCATCATCGTCGCCTGCCTGATCGGCATCCTGGCGTCGATCGTTCAGACCCTTCTGCCACCATTCGCGGTGGTGATGGCCAGCCGGCTCCTGGAAGGCGTGTCCCACCTTCTGATCGTCGTTGCCGCGCCGACGGCCATTATCGCCAACAGCGCTGCCCGCCATCGATCGTTGACCATGGGTCTGTGGGCGACATTCTTCGGCGTCGCCTACGCCATCGCCGGGCTGATAGCTCCGACCATTCAGAACAGCTATGGCTTTTCGGCGCTCTACGGGCTTCATGCAGCTTTGCTGATCGTTCTCCTCGGCGCTTATCTGCTTGTCGGCCGACGGGCGCCGCCGGTCGTCATCGACAATCTTGCTCATGAGATCCGTAAGGCCTGGCTCGGGCAGTTCACCGTGTATCGCTCGCTCCGAAAATCGGCGCCCGGTCTGGCCTTCTTCTGGCACACGCTTCTCTTCGTCGCCCTGCTCACATTCCTACCGGGACTGGCGTCTGATGAGGAAACGACACGGCTTCTGGCGACTGTCCTTCCCTTGGTGACGATCGTCGGTTCCTTCGCCGGCGGCGCGATCGCGCAAAAGGCCGAGCGCCCGATCGGTCAATTGCAGTTCACCTTTGCGATCTTCGGCGTTTTGGCGATAAGCCTCGCCTTCGTCTTGCAAGGTCCCGCCTATCCCGTTCTGGCATGCGTGACCATGTTCATCTCGGGAATCGTTCAGGCATCGTCGTTCTCGGCGATCCCCCAGCTCTGTCACTCTGAGGCGGATCAGGCGGAGTCCAATGGCGCCATCACCCAACTCGGCAATCTCGGGGCGACCTGCGGCACGCCGCTCTTTGCCGCTGCGCTTTCCATGTTCGGAAACAGATCCGTACCCCTTCTCGCGACGATTATCGCTGTCGCAGCGGTCGTTATGCTCGTAGCGATCGCCCGTTGGCGCCCGGCCGGTATCGGATCGATGTCGGAGGCCGGAAAGGAGGGCGGCTAGGAGCTTGCTACTGACCTTCGTCAGTCGAGCCTCGGTCAACCGATCTTGACAAATGATGCGGGAACGCTCATTTCTGTGTCAGAGACGCAGCTCCGGTTGCACTCATTCCGAGGCCCGTGCGCAAGCGCGGGCTTTCGTGCTTCTGGAGCCACGTTTGACGTATATCGCCTATCTCGACGAGTTCGGCCATATCGGTCCCTATATCAGCCGGGACGATCCCAAACACAATGACAGCCCCGTTTTCGGTCTTGCCGGTCTCGTTCTTCCGGTCGAGGAGGTCCGCAATTTCGCCACGTGGTTTTATCAGCGAAAGTGTGACCTGTTAAAGTTCGAAATCGAGCGGGACGGCATCCATCCCGCTATCTGGGAGAAGAAGGGCTCGGCCCTCTACACCGTTCGAAACGTCGAAACTTACCGCGAGCTGCGCGCCTTTACGAACCGGCTCTTCAATAAGATCACGAAGCTTGGCGGGTTTGCCTTTTACGTCGGCCAGTGCACGCGAGACGCACCGGCGGACCATGACCCGAACGCGCTCTATCGGCACATCTTGCGCGAGGCAATCAAACGTATCGACCAGCATTGTGACGAAGATTGCGACCCTTGTGATCGCTTTCTGCTGGCTCTCGACGAACATGATCAGCGGTCTGAACTTATAACGCAGGCCGCAATTGCCATGTATGGAATGGATCAGCGTCGGTGTCTCGTCGAGCCTCCTTTTCAGGTGGAGAGCCATCGCTACCAAACCATGCAGGCCGCCGATTGGATCAGCGGACTGGTTGGTCGTCTCGGAGCGAGCTGGAAGGCTCCAGATGAGTATCCCGAAAACGAGATATTCAAGACCTACTTCGCCGCACGGCTGAACCGGTGCGCAGTTCGAAGCGGCATTCGCGATTAATCAGTGGTTGAACACCACTCTGCTCGGCGACTTTTGGCTGACACTGCGAGGCAAGACGGCTTCAGGAGCCAATGTCTTTTTTGTCGCCTCTGGCGACAATCTGCAATGCGCCATCCGGCAACGGCCGCTGCAGGTCTTTGGCTTCATTCCAGTCGGCCCGCTGCCAGACCTCGCGCTCTTCGGCCGTCGTCAGAATGACAGGCATGGCCCTGGGATGGACAGCCTTCACTTCCGCATTCGGCTCGCAGGTCAGAAAGCCGTAGCGATCGACGTTGACCTCGCCCTCCTTCACTTTCCAGACCGCCGTCCAATTCGTCCAGACTCCGGCGAAGAACAGAAGCGGCCGACCTTCGTCGGCCGCAAACCAGACCGGCACTTTCTTGCCGTCGATCGTGTCGTATTCACTGAAAGAGGTGAGCGGGACGAGACAGCGATGTTCGACGCTCAACCAACGGCGCCAGTGAGGCGATTCCGTCCGCCGGACATTGGTGACGCCCGGGTCGGTCTTCTTGTTCTCAAGCGCCTTCTTTGGTGACGGCATGCCCCAACGGGCCGCGACCATCTCCAGACCATCGGCGCCGTTTCGCACGATCGGCGCTTGCATATCAGGAAAGATGCCAGGGAGCGGCGGCAGATTGCCAGTCTTGTCCGTCATGCCCTTCACAAGGTCGCGGATCGCTGCTTGCGTGCTCGTCATGGAGTAGAGATTGCACATGAGCGGCGCTCCATCATTTTGGCGCTGGGCGATTTATATCCGGCCCTATACATGAAATTCGGCTCCTTTCGCATGGCGCGTGCGCGACGCTCGACCTGAAGTTTGGCCAGCGCCTTCGTGTCCTCCAGGCCGCGCGGGTTCGTATCCGCATCATAGGCTGCCCAGTTCCAACGACCGTCGAAATGCTTGACAACGACACCCACGGTCGCGCCGTCTCGATTACGGACGCAGGTGCCGAAATCATCAGGATGAGGGCCATCCGGCCAAGTCTGCCGCCAACGAAAATAGCCACGCCATTGGATCATCGCCGAAGGTAAGCAGATATTGAAGGGAGTTTCCAGAACATTTGCGGAACATCTGCAATTGACCTTTTGGGCACGTCGCTCCGCGACCACGCTCTATGCCTGACGGCACGGAGCCCAGCCAGCCGGTCTCCGCCCATACGGGTGACGATCGTTCGTGCGGGTCCCGCGGTCATGCCGGTGGGCGTTTACTCTCCGTCTTGTCCGTCGCATAATTTCGGGACCGCGTTGCGGTAGCCGATCGCGGCAGGTCGCTAGCCCTTCTTGCCGTTCGGCGGGGAGCTGTCCTACGGGACGGCTCCCACTAACGCCATCGACGCCGACAGGACGCACGCTCGGTCCGCCCGTCACAGACCAGCTTCCCGTTGACATCCGCCGGCAAAGCGTCGCTATATGGCCTTTTGTTCCTCTTATGTTCTTAAGGCCATGGTTTCAACACCGCTTAAAATAAGGCGTCGAGCACGGCAGTTGCCAATCGCAACCATGACCGTGCCGGCGGGATTCCCCTCCCCGGCTGCCGACGATGTCGAAGAGACCGTGGATCCGATGGCCTGGATCATACGCCATGAAAGCGCGACGTTCTGGTGGCGCGTCAGCGGTCATAGCCTCGAGGCGGAAGGGATCCTCGACGGTGATCTGATTGCCGTCGACCGGGCCGGTAAGAAGCGGATCGGACGCATTGTCCTGGCCATCGTGGACGGCGCCGTCACCGTCAAGAAATTGGCCCGACGAGACGGCCGGTACTATCTCGATCCTCGTTCGACGTCGGATGTTTACGAGCCTATTGCGGTCACCGAGTCGACCGAAATATGGGGCGTTGTAGCTGGCGTGGTGCGCCGCTTGCCGGTCGAGTAGCCCCACCCATGGCCGAACCGATCGCGCTTATTGACTGCAACAATTTTTATGTAAGCTGTGAGCGGGTGTTTGACCCACGCCTCGCCGGCGTTCCCGTCATTGTGCTGTCGAACAATGACGGTTGCGCCGTCGCCCGATCGGACGAGGCTAAGGCGCTCGGCATTAAAATGGGTGCGCCGGCATTTCAAATCCGCGACGTCATTCGCCGTCACGGCGTTCGTGTCTTTTCGTCAAACTACACGCTCTACGGCGATATGAGTCGGCGTGTCGTCGCGGTCATTCAGGATTTCTCTCCCCGCTACGAGGTCTACTCGATCGACGAAACGTTCGTCGATTTATCCGGCTTCGGCGACCGTATGGTGGCGCATGCAGCCTCAATGAGCGCTGCGGTTCGCCAAAGGACCGGGATTCCGACCTGTGTCGGCATCGGCCCGACCAAGACGCTCGCCAAGCTCGCGAATTTCGCGGCGAAGAAGAACCCTCTTTTCGACGGCGTCTGTGACCTGATGGACGAGACGATCCGCGACTACGTCCTCGCCAGGATTCCTATCGGCGAAATATGGGGCGTAGGACCGGCGACGGAGGCAAAGCTGATCCGCCAGGGTGTCGCTCGGGCGTCCGAGCTTCGCGATCTGCCACTGCCCCTTGCGCGCAAGATCGGAACCGTCGTTCTGGAACGTCTCGTTGCCGAGCTGCAGGGGATCGCCTGCCTCGCCATCGAAGAGGTCGAACCACAACGCAAGGGCATGGCCGTCACGCGTTCGGCCGGGACGCCGATGACGAGTTTCGACGAACTGGCTCAGGCCATGACGGCCCATGCGAGCAGGGCGGCCGAAAAGCTGCGCTCCCACGGCTTGGTGGCCGGTACGCTGACCGCCTTTTTCCATACCAATCCGCACAAGCCCGACCGGCCGCAACACTCGGCCTCGCGGACGACGCGGTTGTCGCCAATGTCGGCGGATACGTTCGATCTCGTCGATACTGTCCTGCGCTGCATCGCAGCGGCTTGGAAGGGTGAGCGAAGCGCCAACGGCTATGCCTATACGAAGGCCGGCGTCATACTCGATGACCTGGTTGCCGCGCGCGTCGCGCCGCAGCTTCTTCTTCCCCCGGATCGGCCGCGCGATGCGCGTTTGATGGACGCGCTCGATGCGGTCAATGATCGCTTTGGCAGAAAGACACTCATCCTTGCGAGCGAAGGGTTCCAACGTCCATGGGCGTTGCGGGCCGATCATCGATCGCCGCGCTATACGACACGTCTCAGCGATCTGCCTGTCGTGCGGATCTGAGGGTGATCGGTTTCGGCGAGATCATGCTCTGGCCGGAGTGCCTCTGATCCGTACCCATTCAGGGCTGCCTTCTGAAATCGGTACTCCGTCGACGAGCGGGGGATCATTGTCGTCGAACCGACATCCATTGTAAGACAGGCCCATCAGGACATCCCGATGCTTGAAATTGGTCCCGCTAAGGTCGACATCGAGAAGAGCGTGGTCTCTCCCGTTCCGCCAGTCAACGGTCTTCACACGGCCGGCAATTACAAACGTGCAATCGTAAAAGACTTCATCCAGCATTAGCTCAAGGCCGTCATCATCGATTGGAGGGAAAATCCGACAACTTAGGAAGTCGATCTCGCGATCACGGCCTTGTGCGTGCATTTCTGGCCAAAGATACGGCGTGTTCAAAAAAGAAACGGACGCGCCGACATATGTGCCTCGCGGCATATTGTCGAACGCGCTAAATGTGCTGTTCTGCGGAAATCTGAGCATCTGTCGATTGGCATTGATACGGTTCATCCTTTCGGCTTCGCCGAAGGCGATGGCTATCTCATCTCCACCAATATGCCCGTCTCGTTCGAAGACCTTCGGATATTGGCGGGCGAGGCTATCGAGGGCGCTTCCTGCAAGCACATTGTCGCTGCTCAATCCGACAATCGTCAGAAATTCTATTCCAAGGAGGAAGCCCGATGGCTCTCCTTCAACAAGTTCGTTGCCCTTTAGCAGCAAGTCCGCCAATTGTTTGCGGTCACCGGCATCGTTCTGCCGCTTCGCCTCATCGGCCTGCCTGGAGTTAATTGTACCCCGCCAACCTATTGTGGCGAAGGTGACAGCAGCTCCCATTGCCAAGAGGAAAGGCGCAAATGTTTGCGCCACCTTGACTTGATCATCAGGCTTGTCGGCGCAGATCGTTGAAATTCCGGCGACAACGACGAGAATGGCGAAAAGGATCGCTAAAGCGATCATCCAAGCCTTCCAAGCGTCTTCGCTGATATCCGGCACGTTACGGATGATTGATCGCTTGTCTGCCATGGTCTGTGTGTTGACTTTCTCGGGGCCGAGCCGCTGAAGCCTAACAGCGCTCCGCCACCTGGCCAAGATACCGTGGGCGGTCCGCTAGGTCGGAACCGCCGCTAAGAGGAAGAGGGAGGAGGAGCCCGGTTGACGGGCTCCAATAGGGAGAGAGAGGCTCTCCCGGCTCGTCGGAGACCGAAAGGAACCCTGACGATGAAAACGACTGTGATCCGCAAGATTGCGCTGCACCTTCTTGACCTTTCCCCGAAAAACGTTCGTAAGACACCGCCGACCCAGGCGGAGGAGGATGCGTTGGAGGCGTCCATCGCAGCTCATGGCCTTGGCCAGAATCTCAGCGTCGAGGAAGGCCAGGATGGACGCTTCCTGGTTCACGCCGGCGGCCGTCGCCTCAAGGCGCTACAGCGCCTTTGGTCCAAGGACGTCATCGATGGCGATTACAAGGTGGCCTGTAAAATCTGCGACCCCGACGAAGCCGCGGAACAATCACTGGCCGAGAACTTCGCCCGAGCACAGATGCACCCGGCGGACGAATATGAGGCTTTCGCCGATCTGATCGAGAATGGCGCCGTCGAGCAGGACGTCGCCGATCGCTTCGGCGTTTCCGTTCTTCATGTGCGCAAGAGAATGAAGCTCGCCCGGGTAGCCCCGGAGCTGCTAGACTACTATCGCGCCGGTTCGCTGACACTCGATGCACTCATGGCCTTTACGCTGACCGACTCCCACGATCGCCAACGGGAAATCTGGAGCAATGTCGAACCTCAGTATCGGCATTATCGTGATGCCATGCCGAGCGCCATTCGCCGTCTGCTGACAGAGACAAGCGTCTCGTCCGGCTCTGTCCTTGGGCGGTTTGTCGGAATTGACGCCTACGAGGACGCCGGCGGCCATGTCACCCGCGACCTTTTCAGCGATCGCGATAATGCGCATCTCGACGATCGGGCGCTTGTCGAGAAACTCGCTCTCGAAAAGCTCGACGCCGCGGCCGAGCCGTATCGCAAGGACTGGCGCTGGGTTGAGGTGATGCTCGACATGCCGTGGGACGCCGCGCGGGCATATGCCCGGGTCTATCCAGAACCGCTCGACTTCGATCCTTCGGAACTTCAGGACGAACTTGCCACCATCGACGAGCGTCTGGCCGAGATCGATGAAGAGGATGATGTCAGCGACGAGGAGCAGGCCGAATATGACAGGCTGAACGCGCGATACGACGAGATCGAGACGCAGCTTGCCGAGCAGCAATACGTCTATAGCGCCGAAGCCAAGGCCATCGCCGGTTGCTTCATCAGCCTTTCTTCCAATGGAGAGCTGCGGGTGGAAGCGGGTCTCGTCAAGCCGGAGGACGTGCCAGCCGAGCCGGATGGCGCCGAGGACGAAGACACCCAGGCTGACGATGCGGGGACCGATCCGGCCATCCGGATTTCACCGCCGTCGTCGCAACGGATAACGGATGGTAAGGTCGACCATCCGCGAACCGTGGCGCTGAAGGAAGCGGGGCTGACGGCGGCCCTGGCCGATGATCTTCGCGCTATCCGCCACCAGATCATGCAAGTGCACCTGGCGGTCGATTTCGAGGTCGCATTCGATGTGATGCTGTACTCGATGTGCCGGCAGACGCTCTCCTCCGGATATGTCAGCACGCCGATCGATGTGTCGTTGAGGCCGGCGATGGTGACGGCATCGCGCGAGCATCTGAAGGACAGCGTCGCCGATCGGATGATGACGAAGCTGAAAGCTAACCTTCGTCTGGAGTGGATGGAGTTGCCGAAACCGGAGGACTTCGTCGCGCTTTCTGCCCTTTCGCCGGAGGAAAAGCAGGAGCTGTTCGCCCATGTGACCACCGCCGGGCTGGTCCAGCAGCTCTCCGTCGATCATGGCGCTGATCCGGTTGTCGAGGAAGCGGGCCGTCGTCTCGGTGTCGACGTCGCCGCCAGTTGGCGTCCGACGGCCGAAGCCGTCTTCAAGCGCGTGACCAAGGATTACATGCTGCGGGTCGCACGCGAGCGGATCGGGGACAAATGGACCAATGATCACGCCGGCTACAAGAAGGGCGAGCTGGCCGACGCCATGGAGGCGGCCTTCTCAACAGATGCCCGCACCCGTGCCGGTCTGACGCCGGCGACCGCGGCCAAAACCGGCACCTGGGTGCCGGAGGGCATGAGCTTTGCAGCCGAGCCTGATCGTTCCGAAATCGCCGATAGCGACGGTGATGACGAAGCCCCGGAATCGGAGGCGGGGGAGATACAGGGTGGCAATGAGGATGCCGACGGCGCCGAAGACGAGGAGCTGCCGGAGTTTCTGACCTCGGCCGCCTGAAACACCATTGCCAGACCTTCAAAAAGGGGCCTTTCGAGGCCCCTTTTTTTCATGCGGTCGGACTTCGAGGACCGGAAAGAGAAAGAGGGTGGCGAGCGAAGGGCAGGCCTTCGCTGGATCGAGAGAGAGCAGCGAGGGCGCAAATCGCCAACCGACGGAGATCCTCGATGAATGCCCTCGCCAACATGCCCAGCCTCGCCCTTGCAGCCCCTACCCTGCCCCAGCACCGTGCTTTGTTTCAGGCCGCAACGGCCCTCTCGCGCCATTTGGAACACGGTCGGAAGATCGACGCGAAAGTCCAGCGACAGGTAATGGAGGTCGCGTTTGGCGGCACCGATGCCGCCGGCCACTGGTCCTGGAAGGACGCCTATGAGGCGACCGAGGTCGCGCAGGTCCTGTTCCTGAAGAAATTCGGCCCGGCAATGCGGCGCCAGGCGGGATCCTCAGCCGCCTATCTGGCAATGCTTGAACGCCTGACTGGCCTCGTTCCGACCCAAACGAAGCGGTCTGAGGAAAGCCAGGCCCTGCAGCAGTTTTCCACGCCGCTACCCATCGGCCTTGCCGTGGCCGAGGCGGCCGCGATCGCCGATGGCGATCTGGTGCTCGAACCATCTGCCGGCACCGGGATGCTGGCGATTTTCGCACGCAACGCCGGCGCCCGCGTCGTCCTCAACGAACTCGCCGAACTTCGCGCCGAGCTTCTGGCGCAGATCTTCGAGACCAGTGCCGTCACCCGCCATGACGCCGCAACGATCCACGATCGTCTCGATCCGAGCCTCGTCCCTTCCGTCGTCGTGATGAACCCACCCTTTTCGGCCTCGCCGAAAGTCGATGGCCGGTACAAGATGGCGACTGCCCGCCATATCCGCTCGTCGCTGCAGCGCCTCGCTCCGGACGGTCGTCTCGTCGCCGTCACCGGCGCCAGCTTCTCGCCATCCAATCCAGGCTGGCGTGATTGCTTTCGTGAACTCCAGGAAAGCGGCCGTCTCGTCTTTTCGGCACCGATCGCCGGTTCGGCTTATGCGCGCCATGGCACGACGATCGACACGCGGCTGAGCGTCTTCGACAAGCGGCCAGCGGTCGATTCCGGGGATTTTTCCGGCTGCATCGACTGTGAGCCATGCGACCCGCAGTCGCTTTTGGATCGGATCATCGAGAGCTGCCCGGTGCGTGAGCGCGGGCCCATCAACAGCCGACCGGCCGCTGCCGCGCCGGGCCAGGCCATATCGCGCAGCCTGACAGACATTCGTGAAGAGGCGCAGGCCGAAACGCGGGAACTCGCGCTCGCCCAGGCGGCGCACAGGCTCGATGCAATCGCAACCACCCCGATTTCGTATCTCCCCAAGGCCTGGGCGGCAAAGACAAAGGCTTTGACCGCCTCGCTCTATGAGCCCTACGAGCTGCAGAGCATAGAGATCGAGGGCGCGGCCGATCATCCGGACAAGCTGGTTCAGTCGGCCGCCATGGCCTCCATCGCCCCGCCGCTGCCGTCCTATCAGCCGCTTCTGCCGGCGCATCTGGTCGGCGACGGAATCCTATCGGCCGCCCAGCTCGAAACCATCGTTTATGCCGGCGAAGCCCATTCGAGCTTCCTGCAGGGCGAATGGTCGCACGAGCCCGAGACCGGCCAGCTTGTGCGCGCCGCCGACGGCCAGGGGCATCGCATCCGGCGCGGCTATTTCCTCGGCGACGGGACGGGTTGCGGCAAGGGCCGCCAGGTCGCCGGCGTCATCGTCGACAATTGGTGTCAGGGCCGCCGCAAGGCGGTCTGGATATCGAAAAGCGACAAGCTCATCGAGGACGCGCGCCGCGATTGGACGGCGCTTGGCGGCGCCGCATCCGATATCGTTCCGTTGTCGCGTTATAAGCAGGGCAGTGACATTCGCCTCAGCGAAGGCATTCTGTTCGCCACCTATGCCACTCTACGATCCGCCGAGCGTCAGCAGGGCGATACCATCAAGGCAAGCCGTCTGCAGCAAATCACCGATTGGCTCGGAAGCGATTTCGAGGGGGTTATCGCCTTCGACGAAGCCCACGCCATGAGCAACGCGGCTGGCACGGGTTCGGACCGCGGCGAGAAAAAGCCGTCCCAGCAGGGCCGCGCCGGTCTGCTTCTCCAGGACGCCCTGCCCGGCGCGCGCGTCCTCTACGTTTCCGCGACGGGCGCTACCGAAGTCGGCAATCTCGCCTATGCCTCCCGCCTTGGCTTGTGGGCGACAGGCGACTTTCCCTTCCCGACGCGGGCCGGGTTTGTTTCATCCATGGAAGCGGGAGGAATCGCCGCGATGGAGGTCATTTCCCGCGATCTCAAGGCGCTGGGTCTCTATACCGCGCGC
Source organism: Notoacmeibacter sp. MSK16QG-6 (assembly GCF_024158145.1). GTDB lineage: Bacteria > Pseudomonadota > Alphaproteobacteria > Rhizobiales > Rhizobiaceae > Notoacmeibacter. The sequence goes on along the minus strand of NZ_JAMYXM010000009.1, from coordinate 11,042 downwards.
TCACTCTCCTACGACGGTGTCGAATACGAGATGCTGGTGCACGAGCTGACGCCGGCGCAGGTGGAGATCTACGACAGCTATGCCGCCGCCTTCCAGGTCATTCATACCCATCTGGAAAAGGCGCTCGAAGCGGCTGGGGTAACCGGCGACGAGGGCACGCTCAATGCCCAGGCCAAGAGCGCCGCGCGCTCAGCCTTCGAGAGCAACAAGCAGCGGTTCTTTTCGCATCTCATCTGCGCGATGAAGTGCCCGAGCCTCATTCGCTCGATCGAGGCGGACCTGGCCGACGGCCGCGCCGCCGTCGTGCAGATCGTCTCAACGTCCGAAGCCTTGATGGAACGGCGCCTTGCCGAAATCCCGGCGTCGGAGTGGCAGGACCTGCAGGTTGACGTGACGCCGCGCGAATATGTGCTCGACTATCTCCATCACTCCTTTCCGGTCCAGCTTTTCGAGCCCTACACGGACGAGGATGGAAATCTTCGATCCAAGCCGGTCTTCGACGCGGACGGACACCCCGTTCTCTGCCGTGAGGCTGTCGCTGCCCGTGACGCGATGATCGAGAAGCTCGGAGCACTGGCGCCCGTGCAATCCTCCCTCGATCAGCTGGTCTGGCATTTCGGGACCGATACCGTGGCCGAGGTAACAGGTCGCTCACGGCGGGTGATCAGGACATCCGACGCAAAACTTCGGGTCGTCAGTCGCCCCGTATCCTCCAATATCGGCGAGACGGCCGCCTTCCAGAATGACGACAAGCAGGTCCTGATCTTTTCGGACGCCGGCGGCACCGGTCGGTCCTATCACGCGGATCTCGCCGCGAAGAACCAACGCCTCCGCGTCCACTACCTGTTGGAGCCGGGCTGGCGTGCCGACAACGCCATCCAGGGCCTCGGCCGGACGCACCGCACCAATCAGGCCCAACCTCCCCTTTTCCGGCCCTGTGCCACGGATGTGCAGGGCGAGAAACGCTTTCTGTCAACGATCGCCAGGCGTCTCGACACACTCGGGGCGATCACACGCGGGCAGCGGCAGACCGGCGGCCAGGGCATGTTCCGGGCCGAGGACAATCTCGAAAGCGGCTATGCGCGGCTCGCGCTTCGCCGCTTCTTCGTCGCGCTTCATGCCGGCACCATTTCGGCTTGTTCGCTGGAGCGGTTTCAGCGAATGACCGGTCTTGATCTGGTCGACCGTGATGGGTCTCTGCGCGAGGAATTGCCGCCCATCTCGCGGTTCCTGAACCGTTGTCTGGCGCTCCGGATTGCCCAACAAAATGCGATTTTCGCGGACTTCACGTCTATCCTGGACGGCATTGTCGAAGCAGCCATAGCAGGCGGCACCTATGATGTTGGTCTGGAGACCCTGACCGCGGAGAGCTTCAGGGTGGTCGACAGTCGGGAGATTTTCGCAACGCCTTCGGGCGCCAGGACGACAGCCCTGACCGTCGAAGAAGTTCAGCGAAATCAACCGGTGACGATCGATGAGGTGAAACGGCTTGCGGCGGTGCAAGGCGATGCGCGCCTTCTGGTCAACGAGCAGTCCGGGCGGGCCGCCCTGCAGCTCCCAACTTCGGGCCTGATGGCCGATGATGGCAGCGTGATCGAGCGGGTCAGGCTCTATCGGCCGATGACGCAGGAGTCGCTGACTTGTGTTGAACTGCAGGCCTCCCATTGGAGGCCGGTCGCCGACATGGCTTTCGAGGCTGCCTGGTCGCGCGAGGTCGACGCCATTCCCGAATTCACGACGTCGCGTCTCACCATCGTCTCGGGATTGCTGTTGCCGATCTGGGATCGTTTGCCCAGCGAGAATATGCGCGTCTATCGCCTCCAGACGGACGAGGGAGAACGGATTATCGGGCGCGTTCTGACAACCGATCAGCTCGCAACGCTGTGCGCAGGTCTTGGTCTCGACGACGTGATTACTCTATCGCCCTCTGAGATCGAAGATGCCGTCATGGAACGCGGCGCTACGATATCGCTTGATGCCAAGCTTCAACTTCGCCGTTCCCGCATCATGGACGTCAATCGACTTGAGGTGATAGGTTTCGATCCGTCGATTTTGCCCACCCTCAAGGCGCTTGGATGCCGGACAGAGATCATCAGTTGGAAAACGAGAGCGTTCCTGCCGGTCGGCGATCGGGAGGCTCTGGAGCGACTGATCGATCGCTTTCCGTTCCGACCGGGGACGACCGCGCTGGCGGCGTGACCGCCAGCGAGCCAACGTCCGAAACGAAGCGGGCCAAGGCGGCGCAGGACATGCGCGGCCACGGCCAAAGCGCCGGAGGGTCGAACGACATGCACAGCGTTTCCGAGATCGCCGATCGCCTTGCCGCGAACGCCGAGGCATTCTGTCGGCAATACCTGCCCGAAGGCAGGCGTGTTGGAAATTTCTGGCAGGTTGCGGATACGACCGGGGCGAAAGGTCACAGTCTGAATATCCGGCTTCACAGCGCCTATGGCCGCAAGGCCGGCAAATGGTCGGACTATGCCAATCCGGAGGATCATGGCGACCTGATCGATCTTATTCGTCACGTCACGACCGCGAAATCGCTTCCCGAGGCGTTGGAAGAGGCCCGATCCTTCCTGCGACTGCCGACAACCATTGCCGCATCATCGTCGCCCACTGGGCACGAGCCTTCGACGTCGGGGCGGATCAGGGCCGGTCGCCTGTTTGAACTCGGTCGGCCGATGGCCGCTACGCCTGTTGAGGCTTATCTCCGAAACCGCGCGATCACGCGCTTCGGTCCGGCCCTGCGATATCACCCAGGTGTCTACTATCGCTCCTCGAGCGGCACGGAGCAGATCCCGGCGATGCTGGCGCGCATCACGGACAATGCGGGCGAACTGACAGGCGTCAATCGGACCTTTCTCGACATCGAACGCCATTGTGTCGCGGACATTGTCGAGCCGAAACGGGTGATCGGCAATCTTCATGGCAATGCTGTTCGTTTCGGCACGCCCGGGCCGGTTCTGGCTGTCGGCGAAGGCATCGAATCGGTGCTGTCTATTGGCAGCGCGTTTCCCCGTTTGCCGCTCGCTGCCTGCCTGACTTCTACCCATCTTTCGCTTTTCGACGTCCCCGAGACGGTCTCCGAACTCTGGATCATCAAGGACAATGATGAGGCCGGAGAAACAGCGGCGCGGCTGCTGAACGAGCGGGCCCAGGCCAACAAAGCGCTCATCATTCATGAGCTTGACCCTGTCCTCGGCGACTTCAACGACGATATCCGCCAATGGAGCGTGCAGTCTCTGCGTGATCGGTTCATAGGCCAGATTGGCGAGAGTGCCGCGCGGTTTGTACTGGCCGCGTGATCATGCGCGGCAACGGAGACCGGTGATCACGCATGCTCTGATCGCCGGGCCATCTTTCGGCCAGGCCAACTGAAGCGATGGATTGCCGGGTCGGGCGGAGAGCCGCCCTCGATGGGTCCGCAAGTCTTCGCTCACGCCTATTTTCCCCGCCTGCGGCTCCTCGCGCAGCAAAATAGGCCTCGCTACAACTCGCCGCTGCGCTGCGCCCTTCGGGTGCGGTCCCATCGCCTGCAATCTTTCATCGCGTTGTCCCGGCCGCAAGGCGGCCCAGCAAGAGGATCAGCGCCATGACCACCCGTCCCTATTCCCACGCGAGCAGTTCCAGTCCGACTGCACACCTTCTGCAGGAACTCGCCCTTTACGGCGTCCGCGCCGACGGTGACGAGCGAGACTACCGGCTGCTGCCGGATCCGGACGAGCTGGAGATGCAGATCGGGACGCTCATGACGACGATGGCCGACATCTTCAGCGAGAACCGGCTCGAAGATTGCGCCGAGGAAATGCTGTTCAGCCTCGTCAACGCCTTTCACCGTCGCATTGGTCAAGCCGAGAAGCAGCTCGATGACAACGAAGCGAAGCAGCGTGATGCACAAGACGCCCAGGATGGCAGCGAGGTTCGCAGTGTCGAACTTGAACGCCTCGTCGATCAGGGTCTGACCTTGACCGAAACCCGGAACTGCTTCGAGGCGATGCGCGATCTCGCGGCCGAGCATTTCCATGTGATCATCGGAAAGCCGTGGGCACCACGGTCCGGATCAAAGCTCAACCATGGTCATCTAACCGCTGCGATGATCGACAGCCGAAACTACCTGGCCGCAAAGCACCACACGGAGAAGCAGGTGTGCTGCCCTGCCGGAACGAAAATCGCTTTCTCCGGCGGGCTCGATTATCAGGACGTCGATGCGATCTGGAACGCACTCGACAAGGCCCATGCCAAATATCCCGACATGGTGCTGCTCTATGGCGGATCACCCAAAGGGGCCGAACTGATCGCCGGCAAATGGGCTGCCAATCGCGGCGTCACGGCGATCGCCTTCAAGCCCGATTGGAAACGCCACAACAAGGCCGCACCGTTCAAGCGCAACGACGAGATGCTGAAGCTGATGCCTCAGGGTCTGATCGCCACGCCAGGCACTGGGATCACCGACAATCTCGTCGACAAAGCCCGCCATCTTGGCATCGCTGTCATGAGGATCGGCGCCTGAGGGCGCCGATTTTACACATTCAGCGGGGCCTAGTCGTCCGTCATGGTCCTCTGGTCAATCGCTCCTCGCGTTGACTACTTACGGTCTGGACTCCCAAGGGTTGATCACTGTCACACCCATATCCTCGAAAGGGCATTTTGCCGTGCCCGAGGACCAGGACGAAGCCGAGATCACCAGAAGGAGGGTTATTCGCTGTCACTCACTCACGTCGGGCTGTCGTGCCTGATGTATGCCTAAAGCCTAAGTTTGGAGCTGAGCCATTCCAACTCCCCTGCCCTTCTGCTCATTCGGAAAACGGCCATCGCTGACGCAGGATCGTGTCTGCAGCGTTCCAAAATTTGGTCTTCCCGATCTTTATGCAGCGTGTTGTGAGCCACCGACCCCCTATGCGAGCAACCCTTTCAGGGTCCTCCACTGCGCTCCGCTTCGTTGCGGCCGCGAGCGGTGCACGCGGTGGCCGGCGTCTCCTTTTGCCGCTGCAATCATGCAGACCAATTTTTGAAGGATACGCTCATGCAGACACTCTTCGCCTTTTGCAGGAAGACTGGCCGTTCAATCCGGACACTTATCGACAAACTCGTCGCAAGCTTGGCTCATGGCAAACTTAGGCTCGCCTTTTCAGTTACCGTACCGTTCTTCGTGACGTTCAAGATCAGCTACGACGTCACTCTTCGTGGTTCGGACCGGTCGGGCTGATGTCGGCTGCGCCCCGCTTTGGCAGGGCGCAGTATCCCGCCACCCGCGACTCATGCTATGGAGAGGTTCCTTCAGCCGCGACTCACCTGTTTCCCGGGACGTGAGAATTTTCCGTTTTGCCGGGTAGCCATTTTGGCAATGCGTCGTGAGATGCCAATCAAAGCGAAATATACGCTTATTTCTTGAAATCAATGCCTTATATGGCCCGCTCCGAGAAGATATTCGCTCGGTTAGATAGCCATATCGGTACACTTTCTTGAAAAAATCGGGCTTTGACGATACGGTCCGCGCGGGTCGATCCGACTCAATCCGATTCGGATCGACCCGTCACTACACCACCCTTATTCAGAGGAATGAGCTAACCGACCAGCCAAAACGAAAAAGCCGCCCCGGAACCAAATCCGAAGCGGGCTTTTGCGAAAAGAATTTCTTGGCGGATTTCCTTCTCGCATTTTCCCGTCTCACCGTCAACAAAAAAACACCCTCCGGGTGAACGGGATCGCTTTGCCTGGTCTCCAGATGGAGACATTGCATGTCAGATGCGGAAGAAAACCGACGGCCGATCGGCCGTAAACTCACACGTCGACGGGTCGAGCTATGCCGGCTCGCCGAACAAACGGCGGTCGGAGACATCACGCGCGGCGAGCTGGCCATCCTTGCGCAGGCGCTGCCCTGCACCGGCCTGATCAACGGGACCGAGAGCCACCTCCTGGTGACGCTGATCAATACCGCCACCAAGGAGTCGTTCGGCAAGAATGGCCGCCCGATCGTCTATAAGTCGAATAAGCAGCTCGCCTTCGAAATTCATCGTTCCGAAGGTCGCGTCAGCCGCCTTCTGTCCCGGCTGTTCGACGGGGGCTTCATCGCCATGCAGGATTCGGCCAACTACAAACGCTATCCCGTCCAAAACGAGCACGGCGAAGTGGTTTCCGGATGCGGCATCGACCTGCGCGTCCTGATCGCCCGTTATGGCGAATTGTCAAAGATGGTCGATGATGCGAAGGCCGAACGCCGAAAATTTCAAGCAGCCCTACGTCGCTTTCGTGGAATTCGCCGCTCTATCGAGGTCGCCTTGGAGCGCTTGGAGGACCTGCAGGAACGTCCTCGTCAGCTTCTGGAAAGCCGGTTTCGAACAATCGTGGCTTTGTTGGGCCGGACGTCTCACGCGACCAGTGACGAGCTTGAGCGGGCAACGGCTTTGCTCCGCCGCCTTCTTGAGCGGATATTCGGAGTGCCGTCAAAGGATCCTGACGGTGCCGAGCCTGCGAGTGAAGATGAAAATACGACATGCGTGCATGCCGTTTTCGACACACACAAACAGAATACAACCCCTCATCAATCTGTGAATCGTAACGAAAGATGGCGTTCGGCTAACGCCGAACAACTCTATTCCCTCTTCGCTGGCTTCGCCAGCAAGAAAGAACCCGACAAGAGAAGAGCGGGGCAGGCGGTTGAGACCAACGGCCAACCGCCGAGCCTTCCGGCTCTTGAAGTGGTGGTGTCGGCGTGTCCGTCCGTGTCGGAGTTCCTCGGAGGTCCGCCACGGAGCTGGGAAGCCCTCATCCGATCGATCCCGATGCTCTGCGCGGCCGCCGGTGTATCCATTCCGGCGCGCGACGAGGCGATGAAATCGATGGGGCAGCAAACCGCCGCGGTGGCCATCGCGTTGATGCTGGAGCGGCATAGTCGCGGTGAAGTCCACTCACCTGGCGGTTTTCTGCGGGCTTTGACAGATCGCGCCTTGCGCGGCGAATTGTTCCTCACGCGGTCGATCTACGCCGTTGGAAAACGAAACTTGGTGGAGACGACGCTCTGATCCTCAAGCACGTTGTTTTCCTCGGCGCCATTCTGATGCTGGCCAATCCAGCTTACGGATGGACGGTTCAAATTACGGGCCAAGCGCATGTCGTCGACGGTGATACGATTACGATCGGCGCCGTCCGAATACGGATCGGCGCGATCGACGCTTGCGAGCGATCGCAACATGGTCTGAAAAACGGCGAGCCATGGGCGTGCGGCGTTGAAGCGGCCGCGGCGATGCGGTCCCTGTTGCGGGGCAATAAAGTCAGATGCGTCGGCTTTGACCGCGACCGCTATGATCGTCTTGTCGCGAGATGTGTCGCCGGTGGCCGTGACATTGGCCAGGAGATGGTCGCTCTTGGGATGGCTGAAGTGGTGACACGGTGGCTGCCTGGGCGGCATCCGATCGATGTGACAGCCTATCGAGCAGCGGAGGCCCGCGCGCAGTCTCTGAGGCTTGGCATATGGTCGGCCGACGTCGGCCATCCAGGTGATTTTCGCCGCTCTCGGGCTCGACGATCTGTGCAACAGAGATAGCCATATTGGTTCGGGTGGAGGGTGCTTTACTGAATGCGTGTGGCCTATTTTCTTAACCGAAACGGGCCAATCCGCTATGATTTCGCCCGATATCCGAATATAATAGGACAAGTGGAGGCGCTTTGCCGGCTCCGTCGACGTAACCGATTTGGTGATGCGAGCGTCCATGATGCCCTCCACAAGCAGTCCGCAACTTGCCATCGATCGCACGGCGCTGCGCCAACGCAATGGCGAGATCCGAGAAATTTCCCCGCTACGCTCCTCGCCCGACAAATTTCCCGTCCTTCGCCATCCTCCGCTGCGCTGCGGTCCTGCGGATGCGCCGGCGCTGGTCCCGCCGTGCTGGAGATCGATCGTTGCAAACGCTTTCAAGGAGAGCTCAAATGAACATCACCAACTACATCCAGTTCGAGAACGACGACATCGAGACCGCCAAGGGCTCCGGCCTGATCTCGACCATCGAGCGGGACCTCGACATCACGGTCGTCCCCTTCGACTCCTCGAACGAGAGAGCCCCGACGCATCGGGTCTACGCGAAATCTCCACGCGGCCATGACATCGAGGTCGGCGGCATCTGGAAGAAGACGAGCCAGGAGAACAAGCCGTACTACACCCTCTCGATCAAACGCCTCGGCTATAATGCCAATCTCGGCAAATATCCGCAGCAGGACGACACCACCCTGCAGGCCATCATCGAGTGGGACGAACGCCGGCCTTGAGACCCTCCCTCTGCGTCCGGATCAACCGGGCGCCCAGCCGGCGAGTGCCGCCCTTCGGGGCGGCACTTCTCGCTTTTTGAGACGCAACAGACTATAATCGGAATCAAAGGAGACGGCCCATGAACGTCCAGCAAAAGCGCCCCGACCGGTCACCGGAAGCAATAGAGCGACGGCGTCGTGCGGCTGAGCGGGCTCACGCGGCGAACTACCGGGAGGGGCTTATGCCCAGCCCGGTTTTTGCCGAGGCTACAGAACGCTTCATCGCCGGCGAGATCACCATGGAAGAGCTGCGGGCCATCGGGCTCTCGCCAGCAAACTGATCCGCCGCGATCCCAGCCGAAAACGCAGTCGAGGATCGTGCTGTCGGGTATGCCCGGCGGCACGTTTTGTTTGAATGGCCAAAGCCAAGGGTTCTTACACCTACCCAAACGACGTCGGTGACGCTGATCACCAGGACGTTTTGAAGAACAAGCTCGGCCTTCGGTCTCACTCGGACCTGCGCGAAGTCGAATACGCCGCAACTTTCGTACGACAGTCCGAAATGGAATTGGGCCAGGGTCCAAAGGGACTGTTCGATGAAACCCATTTGAAGGCGATCCACGGCTATATTTTCCAGGACGTCTACGAATGGGCCGGCCATCTGCGCAATGAGACCGTGATCGTCGATGGCGAAGTGGTCGATCCGATCGGCAATATGTCGAAATCCGGCGATCATTTCCTGCACGGGTCGCGGATCGATATGGGGCTCAACGAAGCACTTCGGCCGATCCGTGATCCGGACGTTCTACGTGGGTCGACACCTGTTGAATTTGCCGAAATTGCCGGACGAGTCATGGGAGAGATGAACTATGTTCACGGTTTTCGTGACGGCAACGGACGCACCAATCAGGCCTTCATCGCCGCTCTTGGCCGTGAATATGGTCATGACGTCGACTTCTCGCTCATCCCGAAACCACGGATGATTGATGCTTCTCGTGAAACATCGGCGGATCCGTCGAGCCGGGCGATGGTTCACCTGATCGAGGACGCCACGGATCCGGGACGGAGGGCCGCCATCGAGGCGGCCTTCGCGGATCTCCGGCAACGGGGCGAAAACCCGCTGGAGCACGATGTCCGGACCGTCCAGGCGGGGGCGGCCGTCACCGGCCAGGTTCTCGGCAGTGATGACAGCTTCGTCTCTTTGGTCACCGATAGCGGTATCGTCGTTGCCGATCGCGCCGATCTTCCGGCAGACCTGCCGGGTGACGACCGCGACATCACTTTTACGGCGCACTCGAACTATAATCGCCTCTCTATGGCTCAGGAAGGCGACAGAGACGCCTCTGCCGATCCGGCGGCCGTTGGCGCCCGAGAGTCGCAAAACGACGCCTCAGCGGCTTCAGGGAGCCAAAGCGGGCACCAGCAAGAGCAGGCCGAAACCGACGACGATCGGGATCGTTGACGCTGCCTGCAGAATTTTCCTCCATGAGGTTCGATCTTAGAGCGGTCGTGAGTGGCCCGCCGTCACCATTCCGTTGACTTGGCTGACGGGCACATTGCGATAGCCCCTCCCCCGCGCAACCGCTGAAGCGGTCCTCCTCTTCGTTGCGGCCCCTACGGGGTGCACGGCCTCGCCTAGGCCATCTCCATTTCCTGCCGTCAGCCAACGGAAGGAGACGGTTATGACAGCCACCAACGACACCTATCAGCGCATCACCGACATGGTGGTGGAGCAGCTCGAAGCAGGAACCAAACCTTGGATCCGACCATGGGTCGGTACCGGTCGCGCCGGAGCCATCATGCCTCGCCGCGCCAATGGCGAACAATATCGCGGCATCAACGTCCTGATGCTCTGGATCGCCTCACAGATGATCGGTTACCAGCAGAACGTCTGGATGACTTACCGCCAGGCCTTGGCGCTCGGCGGCCAAGTTCGAAAGGGCGAGAAGGGTTCTCTTGTCGTCAAATACGGGACGTTCACACCAAAGGAGCAGGACGCCAGTGACGGTGATGAGGATCGCGAGGTGCCCTATCTTCGCGGCTACACGGTCTTCAATGTCGAGCAGATCGATAACCTACCAGAAACCTATTTCACGGCCTGCGAGCCGGTTCCCGATAAGGTCGTGCCGCATCTGGAAATCGTCGAACGCTTTGTCGCGTCGACCGGCGCCATCATAACCTACGGCGGGACCCGCGCGTGCTATCGTGTGTCGTCTGATGACATCTTGATGCCCGACCGCTCACGCTTCATCGACGAGACGCACCTGTACTCGGTGCTGCTCCACGAAATGGGCCATTGGTCTGGACGACCTGATCGCACCAATCGCGATCTGACGGTTCGTTTCGGTTCGGCAGGTCACGCCCTGGAAGAGGCCGTCGCCGAATTGACATCAGCTTTCTTGTGCGCCGATCTCGGTATCCCGCATAATCCACGCGACAACACGGCCGCCTATATCGACAGTTGGTTGGCGTTGCTCAAGAAAGAAAAGAAGGCCGTCTTCACCGCGGCCGCAAAGGCGCAAAGCGCAGCCGACTACCTGCATAGCTTGCAGCCGTCAGACATCCGGGTGGCCGCTTAGCGGCCACCCTCCCCTTCACTTTTCTGCTCCATCAATTCGAAGATGTGCGCCAAAGCATCGGTCGTTTGGGGCGGCAGTTCCAATATGCGCAGGCATTGTTGCAACTTTTTCTGGGCGTCTTCATCGTTTTCTCCAAAGAAATGCGGCGCGATGACACAAAACAATTCGATGGGATGGAAGCCGAGAAGTTCGGCGAGATGGACGACGCGTGTCGCGGTCATT
>NZ_JAMYXM010000008.1 GCF_024158145.1 Notoacmeibacter sp. MSK16QG-6 | reverse complement strand
CGTGCTGCGCCGCCGCATCGAGCTCGGAGTCTACGATCGGACAGTGCGGATCGACGACGTGGTCGAAAACCAGGGGTTTCGTCCCACGCCGCACGCCATCCTCTATCACGTCAATTTCGGATATCCGTTCCTCGACGAGGCAATTGAGCTTGGCGGCGATCTGGACGAAAGCTTCGTTGCAGCGTTCAACGCCGAGGACAAGCGGCCAATGGACGACTTTGCCGACTACTACGAGGATGTCCCGACCGCCTCCAAGGACGATGCCGCAACAATAATGATTATGAACCGGGGCCTTTCTGGCGGCCTCTGCGTCAAGCTGAACTACTCCCGCGTGTCGTTGCCATTGTTCGGTGTTTGGCGGGCCTTCCAGTCTGGAGTCTACGCGCTAGCGCTCGAACCCGCCCGCCCAACTGATCCAGCCGGCCCTTCGGAGATCGCAAGGTTTCTATTGCCGAACGAGACAGCGACGTACCGGGTCTCGGTTGAGATCGGGGAATGCGATGGCAGCGGACCGAGTGCTTCGACGGGGCGCGTATTGGCGGGAGCATGTGCGACATGACCGTCAACGGGCCCGCGAAATTGTCCAGCGAGAATCTCTCACATTTGCTGTCAACCGTCGGCAGGCCCAGCTACGACCGTAGCGCGCTGTCGCCCGGGATTGTCCATATCGGCGTGGGAAATTTCCACCGGGCGCATCAGGCAACCTTTCTTCACCGGCTTTTTGAACAGGGGAAGGACCGCGACTGGGCAATCATTGGCGCCGGAACTCGGCCCTTTGACCGGCAAATGCGGGACAAGCTCGTGGCCCAAGACTTTTTGTCAACGATTGTCGAGCTCGATCCGAAGGGTCTGACGGCGACCGTGATTGGTTCGATGATCGATTTTTGCAAAAACGAGCCGCAATCGGTTGTCGATGCGATATCGGACCCGAGGATCCGCGTGGTATCGCTGACGGTAACGGAAGGCGGATACTATGTAGATGCCTCGACTGGCGGGTTCGATACTAAACACCCGGAGATTGTTCGCGACGCGAGCAACCTGTCATCTCCTTCGACCGTATTTGGCATCCTGATCGAAGGACTTAGCCGCCGCCGCAAGATGGGTGTGGCACCGTTCACCGTGATGAGTTGCGATAATCTTCCCGAAAACGGACATGTAGCGCACCAGACAGTCGTTGGCCTTGCCCGGCTGGCCGATCCGGATCTAGCAGACTGGATCGCTGCGAACGTGGCGTTCCCGAACAGCATGGTGGACTGCATAACGCCCGCGACCGGCCCTCGCGAGTTGGCGCTTGTGCGTGACCGGTTCGGGATTATCGACGAAGCGGCGGTTGTCTGTGAACCATTCCGTCAATGGGTCCTTGAAGACAAATTTCCAAGCGGCCGTCCGGCATTCGAAGATGTCGGTGTTCAGTTTGTCGACGATGTCGCGGCGTATGAATTGATGAAGCTGCGCATTCTCAATGGCGGGCACGCCGCCATCGCCTATCCGGCTGCGTTGCTCGGATACACTTATGTCGACGAGGCAATAGCGGACCCCGATATTTCGGATTGGTTTGGCGCCCTGCAGCATCGCGAGATCATGCCGACGGTACGTCTCGCGCCCGGAATTGACCCGGAAAAATACTTTTGGACGATCGTGCGCCGTTTCGCCAATCCCGAGCTTGGCGACACAATTCCCCGCCTTTGCATGGACGGCGCCAACCGGCAGCCCAAGTTCATTCTGCCGATCGTCGATGCGCGGTTGAAAACCGGTGGCACCGTCAGTGGGCTCGCTCTGGAGATTGCGCTGTGGTGTCGATATTGCGCCGGCGAGACCGACGACGGGCAGACAATCCAGCTGGACCCCGGCGATGCCGCAGCGCTGAGCGCACCGGCAATCGCCGCGAAGACCGATCCGATGGCCTGGCTTTCGATACACGGCATATTTGGCGATCTTGGTGATCTCGAGGATTTCTCCGAGCCTTTCGCATACTGGCTTGCAACCCTGAACTCGAAAGGCACGCGATGCGCGCTCAGGGAATATGCGCAGTCGGGACGGGATAAGGCCCCGGCCGGTCCTAAGCGCCCTGACGCCATGAAGGCGGCGCGCGATGAGTAAAGAGCGCCGCAACAGGGATTGGTACGGCAAGCTCGATCGAGACGGCTTCATTCACCGCTCCTGGATGAAGAACCAAGGCTTTCCCGATCACGTCTTCGACGGGCGGCCGATCATCGGTATCTGCAACACCTGGTCTGAACTGACCCCATGCAATTCCGGGCTCCGCGAGTTGGCAGAAGGCGTGAAGCGCGGCGTGTGGGAGGCAGGGGGTTTTCCGGTCGAGTTCCCGGTCATGAGTCTGGGCGAAACCCAGATGAAGCCGACCGCCATGCTGTTCCGCAACCTCTTGGCCATGGATGTCGAGGAATCGATCCGCGCCTACGGCATGGACGGCGTCGTGTTGCTTGGCGGCTGCGACAAGACAACTCCAGGGCAGCTGATGGGCGCGGCCTCAGTCGATCTGCCGACCATTGTCGTCAGCTCCGGCCCGATGCTGAACGGCAAATGGCAGGGCGCCGATATCGGTTCTGGCACCGATGTGTGGAAGTTCTCAGAAGCCGTCCGCGCCGGCGATATGAGCCTGCAGGATTTCTTGGCGGCCGAAAGTGGCATGAGCCGGTCCAAGGGCGTGTGCATGACGATGGGCACCGCCTCGACCATGGCCTCGCTGGTCGAAGCAATGGGTCTCAGCCTGCCGATGAATGCTGCTCTGCCAGCTGTCGACGCCCGACGCATGGCGCTTGCACATCTGACCGGCAACCGGATCGTGGACATGGTGCGCGAGGACCTCAAGCTTTCCGATGTTTTGACGCGGGCAAGTTTCGAGAATGCGATCCTGGTCAATGCGGCCGTGGGCGGGTCCACCAATGCCGTCGTGCATCTGCTGGCGCTTGCCGGGCGGGTGGGCGTCGATCTGAGGCTCGAGGATTTCGAGCTCGGCTGCGAGATTCCGCTTTTGGTGAACTGCATGCCTTCCGGAAAATATCTGATGGAGGATTTCTGCTATGCGGGGGGCGTTCCGGTCGTCCTGTCCGAACTGGCTCCTCAGCTGCGCAAAGCCCGCACAGTCATGGGTGCAGACATTTCGGAATATGTCGAAGGCGCAAAGTGCTGGAACCGGAATGTCATCCGGGCGATCGACAATCCGCTGAAGCCAGCTGCCGGCCTCAGGGTCTTGCGGGGTAACCTTGCCCCCGACGGCGCCATCATAAAGCCATCGGCGGCGAGCGATCAGCTGCTCGAACATGAGGCCGAGGCGTTCGTCTTCGATAACATCGAGGACATGAAGGCCAATATCGACCGTGATGACCTGCCAGTCACACCCGACACAATTCTCGTCCTAAAGGGCTGCGGTCCCAAGGGTTATCCCGGCATGCCGGAAGTGGGGAACATGCCCATTCCCGCCCGTCTCGTCCGTGAAGGGGTCCGCGACATGGTACGGCTGTCCGACGCCCGCATGTCGGGCACGGCCTTCGGAACCGTCGTTCTGCACATCGCGCCCGAAGCCCAGGCTGGCGGTCCCCTCGCCCTGGTCAAGACGGGCGACCGCATCCGCCTGTCGGCTGCTAAAGGCCAACTGGAACTGCTGGTGTCGCCGGACGAACTCGCGCGCCGGCGCGAGACCTTCCAGCCTGACGAGCCGCACTACACCAGAGGTTACGCCAAACTCTATACCGACCACGTTCTTCAGGCCGACCGCGGCGCCGACCTCGATTTTCTGGTCGGCAAGGACACGCGGCCTGTCACGCGGGAGAGCCATTGAATGGCGCCGGTCGCAAACTATCCCGATCTCAAGGACAAAAGTGTCTTCATCACGGGTGGTGGTTCGGGCATCGGCGCCGAGCTGACGGCAGGCTTTTTGAGCCAGGGTGCGAAGGTCGCTTTCATCCAACGTTCCGACGCCACGCCCTTCTGCGACGAGATGGAGAAACGATTCGGGCAACGGCCGCTGTTCCTTCCCTGCGATGTTGCCGATGTCGCCAGGCTGAAGGAAGCGATCACGCAAGCGAGCGCAGCGCATGGGCCGGTCACGGTGCTGGTCAACAACGCGGCTAACGACCAGCGGCACAAGACCGAGGACGTTACCGAAGACTACTGGGACTGGTCGCAGGCGATCAATCTCAAGGCCTATTTCTTCGCCTGCCAGGCGGTCGTCGCCGGCATGCGCGACGCCGGCGGCGGGGCCATCGTGAGCTTCACCTCGATCAGCTACATGATGGGCAATGCCGGCTATCCGAGCTACGCCACCGCCAATTCGGGGATCAACGGCATGACCCGGGCGCTCGCACGCGAGTTCGGCCCGGACGGGATCCGGGTGAACGCCCTCGCGCCGGGCTGGGTTTTGACCGATAAGCAGATGGAAAGCTGGGCCTCGCCCGAGGCGCTCGCCGACCATCTCGACCGCCAATGCCTCAAGGAACATCTTGCGCCTGCCGATATCGTCGATCCTCTCCTGTTCCTCTCATCCTCGGCCAGCCGGATGATGACCGGTCAGGCCCTCGTGATCGATGGCGGCGTTGTGGTGACGGGATAGTCTCATGGCGGCCAATGACACAAAGTGGATCGCTGTCGACTGGGGCACCACGCATCTGCGCGCCTGGGTCTTCGGTTCACGCGAAGAGCCTATTGCGAGCCTCAAATCCGAGGAGGGCATGGGACGGCTTAATCCCGGTGCCTTTAATGCGGCGGTTATCCGGCTGATCGATCCGCATCTTCCCGAAGGCGGGAGAATCCCCGTGCTTTGTTGCGGCATGGTTGGCGCCCGGCAAGGCTGGGTCGAAGCGCCCTATCGTACCGTCCCCTGCCCGCCGCTCGGAGGTTCGTTCAAGGAACCCGAGGATTGCGACCCAAGGATCGATGTCTTCATCGTGCCCGGGCTTTCGCAGAAACGGCCGCCCGATGTGATGCGCGGCGAGGAAACTCAGATCGCCGGCTTGCTGCATGAGAACCCTGAGTTTGAGGGTGTCGTCTGTCTTCCGGGTACGCACAGCAAATGGTGCCAGATCAGAGCCGGAAAGGTCATTCGATTCCAGACCTATTTGACGGGTGAGCTTTTCTCTTTGCTGTGTACCCAGTCGATCCTGCGCCACAGTGTCAATCAGGATGATTGGTTCAATGGGGGCTTCACCGAGGGCGTTCAGGATAGCGTCGAGGATCCCGCTGGTTTCGGGCGTGAGCTGTTTGCGTTGCGCGCCGGCGACTTTCTGGCGGATTCGTCCGCTTCTGCCCGCAGCGCGCGGCTGTCGGGTCTTGTGATCGGGCTCGAACTCGCAGGGGCTCGTGCATTCTGGGAGAGTGGGCCGGTGACGATCGTCGGCGCCGAGCGCATCTCTTGGGCGTACTCCGCGGCGATGTCGGGCCAGGGCGTCAAGACCGAGGTCCTCGATCCAGAAGCGACAACGCTCGCCGGCCTTCGCGCTGCCTATCGTCAGCTCCAAGGAACCGCCGTATGATGACCCGCCCGCTGATCGCCATTCTTCGTGGGATTGCACCGGATGAGGTCGAAGCGATCGGTAAGGCCCTGATCGAAGAGGGAATCGCGCAGATCGAAGTGCCGATGAACTCGCCGGACCCGCTGAAGAGCATTGAAGTGCTGAGCGCGACGTTTTCCGGCCAGGCACTGATCGGGGCGGGTACGGTGTTAAGTGCTGACGAGGTCGATGCTGTCGCGGGCGCCGGGGGACGCCTGATCGTTTCTCCCGACTGCAATCCGGTTGTGATCTCGGCGACCAAAGAGGTTGGTCTTATGTCCTTTCCAGGCGTGATGACGCCAACCGAGTGTTTCACCGCCCTTCGCGCCGGCGCTGACGGGTTGAAGATCTTTCCGGCATCGCTGATCGGCCCGGATGGGATCAAGGCCATCCGGGCCGTACTGGCCAGGGAAACGAAGGTCTTCGCGGTTGGCGGTGCGGACGCCGACACCATGGCCGAGTGGATCGCCGCCGGCGTCCACGGTTTCGGCATTGGCAGCGCACTTTACAAACCAGGTCGCAGTCCAGCAGAGGTGCGGGAAAGAGCCCGCGCCATCGTTGCAGCCTATGACCGTTGCCTTCGAAGCGGTGATCGATGAGCGCTGTCGAGGTCTTCGATGATCGCACCTGCCTTCTTGGTGAAGGACCTCTCTGGCATCCCGAACGGGAGCAATTGTTCTGGTTCGACATCGAGGGAAAAAAGCTGCTCAGTCGGTTCGGGGATCAACCTCTCGAGTGGCAATTCGATGAATGTTTCTCTACCGCCGGGTGGATCGACCGGGAGACCTTGCTTCTCGCTTCTGAAACCGGGCTTTGGCGGTTCGACATCGTGACCGGAACGAAAGAGCGGCTCGTCGATCTTGAAGGCGACATACCTGCAAACCGCAGCAATGACGGGCGTGCCGATCCGCATGGTGGTTTCTGGATCGGCACCATGGGCAAGCGGGCCGAGGCAGCCGCCGGTGCGATCTACAGGATCCTCGACGGCGAGCTAACCCGCCTATCACAAGGTCTTTCTATACCGAATTCGATCTGTTTCTCGCCTGACGGTCGTCGCGCCTATTTTGCGGACACGCCGACCGGCAAAATCATGGCCCTGACGCTCGATCGCAAAGGTTGGCCAAAGGGGGAGCCGGAGATCTTCGTTGACCTCTCCCGCGAAGGGCTGAAGCCCGACGGATCTGTCGTCGATTCCGATGGAGCGATATGGAACGCGCAATGGGGTGCTTCGCGTATCGCGCGCTATCTGCCGGACGGCACGCCTGATCGTGCCATCGAGCTGCCGGTCGTCAATCCGTCCTGCCCTGCCTTCGGGGGCGCGGCCTTCGGTACGTTGTTCGTGACGACAGCCCATGCAACTCGCGAGGCTGATCGCCAGCCGGGTGAGGTTCAAGATGGCGAAACCCTGTCAGTCGCAACTGGGATACGCGGATGCGCCGAGCCGCGCGTGAAGATCTGATCATCTCACCGAAAATCCCGCGTCTTCACCTTGATCTCATCGATGTGGCCATAGGGGTCGAACATGTCCCGTGGCTTCGGCATCCCGCGAGGATCGGGCGCCGGCGGTCCGCGGTGAAACTCGTCGCCACGCCCGTGCGGCAGCGGAAAGGCCTCGGTTCGGCTTCCAACACTCGCCAGCTCTGAAGACAGGTCGATCAGCTCGCGGGCGACGATATGGACCACCTCCCCTTCACGCTGGACCCGGCCTTTGACGCCGAGCATGCCCGAGCCGAGCACGGTACGCCGGTATTTCTCGAAGACCTTCGTCCAGACGACGAGATTGGCGACCGTGGTTTCGTCCTCAAGGGTGATGAACATGACGCCCTTGGCCGAACCCGGCCGCTGGCGCACCAGGACGAGGCCGGCGACATTGACCCAGCGGCCGTCGCGCAAGGCGACAGCTTCCGCACAGGTCACGAAACGCCTCCGGGTCAGGTCCGAACGAAGGAAGGCAACCGGGTGCCGGCGAAGGCTCAAACCCACATGCCCATAATCCTCCACCACTTCCCGCCCGGCCTCCATGGGTTTCAGAGAGACTGAAGGCTCGGACTGCTCTGGAACGATGCCGGCCTCGCGATTGGCGGCGGCGGCGAAGAGCGGCAGCGGCTCGTCGCGCAGCGCCTTGATCGCCCAGAGCGCCTCGCGGCGGGCAAGGCCAAGTGACGGTCTGAACGCATCGGCTTCGGCGAGTTCGACCAGGGCTGCGGCCGGAATGCCGGCGCGCCGCCAGAGATCGTCGACCGAGACAAAGGGGCTATTCTCGCGACAGGTGACGAGGCGGGCCGCTTCGGCGTTGCCGAGACCTTTCACCAGACGCAGACCAAGCCGCACGGCAAAGCGGCTGTCGTCACCCTCGATAGGCTCCAAAGTGCAGTCCCAGCGGCTGGCATTGATGCAGACGGGACGGACCTCGACACCATGATCGCGGGCGTCGCGCACGATCTGTGCCGGCGCGTAAAATCCCATTGGCTGGGCGTTCAAAAGCCCGCAGCAAAAGGCATCCGGGTGCCAACATTTCATCCAGGACGAGGCATAGGCGATCAGCGCGAAACTCGCCGCATGGCTTTCCGGAAAACCATAGGAGCCGAAGCCCTCGAGCTGACTGAAGGTGCGTTCGGCGAATTCACGGTCATAACCGTTGCCCACCATGCCCTCGATCAGCTTGGCGCCGAATTTCGAGACCCCGCCCGTGTGCTTGAAGGTCGCCATGGCGCGGCGGAGCTGGTCGGCCTCGCCGGCGCTGAATCCGGCGCATTCGATGGCAACCCGCATCGCCTGCTCCTGAAACAGCGGCACACCGAGCGTTTTGCCAAGAACGGCTTCAAGCTCGGGCTTGGGAAAAGTCACCTCTTCCTTACCTTCCCGCCGGCGCAGATAGGGATGGACCATGTCCCCCTGGATCGGTCCGGGCCGGACGATGGCCACCTCGATGACGAGATCATAGAAGGTGCGCGGCTTGATGCGCGGCAGCATCGCCATCTGGGCGCGGCTCTCGATCTGGAAGGTGCCGAGCGTGTCGGCCTTGCGGATCATCGCATAGGTGCGCGGATCCTCGGCCGGGATCGTCGCGAGGTCCAAACGGATGTCCTTGTGCGCGGCCAGAAGGTCGAAGGCGCGGCGCATGCAGGAGAGCATGCCGAGCGCCAGCACGTCGACCTTCATGAATTTGAGCACATCGATGTCGTCCTTGTCCCATTCGATGACCTGCCGGTCTTCCATGGCCGCCGGTTCGATCGGCACAAGTTCATCCAATCTGTCATGGGTCAGTACAAAGCCGCCCGGATGTTGGGAGAGATGGCGCGGCGTGCCGACGAGCTGATGCGCGAGTTCCATGGCAAGGCGCAGCCGCCGGTCGCCCATATTGAGATTGAGCTCCTTGGCGTGTTTCTGTTCGACGCCTTCCGACCAGCCCCAGACCTGCGACGACAGCGTCTTGGTGAGATCCTCGGTCAGACCGAGCGCCTTGCCGACATCGCGCAGCGCGCCTTTGGAGCGGTAGCGGATGACGGTGGAACAGAGCGCCGCCCGTTCGCGACCATAGGTCTGATAGACCCATTGGATGACCTCCTCGCGGCGCTCGTGCTCGAAATCGACGTCGATGTCGGGCGGCTCGCGCCGTTCCTCCGACACGAAGCGCTCGAACAGAAGGTCGTTGCGGTCCGGATCGACCGAGGTGACGCCGAGGACATAGCAGACGGCCGAGTTGGCGGCCGATCCCCTGCCCTGACAGAGAATGTCTTTCGAGCGAGCGAAGCGGACAATGGCATTCACCGTGAGGAAATACGGCGCGTATTCGAGCTTCTCGATCAGCGCCAGCTCGTGATTGAGATTGGCCCGCACCTTGTCGGGTAAGCCTTCGGGGTAGCGCTCGATGGCCCCTTCCCTGGTGAGTTTTTCAAGCGCTTGCTGTGGGGTCAGGTCGGGATAGAGCTTCTCGTCCGGATATTGATAGGCCAGCTCCTCGAGCGAAAACCTGCAGCGATCCATGATCTCGATCGTGCGGGCGAGCGCTTCGGGATGCCGCTCGAACAGCCGGTGCATTTCCGCGGGCGGTTTCAAATAGCGGTCAGCGAAGCGCTCGCGGCGATGGCCGAGCTCGTCGATGGTGACATTGTGCCGGATGGCCGTCACCACATCCTGCATGAGCTGCCGGCCTACCTCGTGGAACAGCACGTCATTGGTGACGACGGTCGGGACCCGCGCCGCCGCGGCCAGGTTCGAGAGCTGCCAGAGGCGGAGCTGATCGTTGGGACGCCGGCGCAGTGTCAGCGCCAGATAGGCGCGGTCGCAGAAGGACTCCCGCAGCCGTCTCAGATGCAGCGCGCAGTCATCATCGGCGCGGTCCGGCACGAGGACCGCGATCAGCCCCTCCCCGTAAGCCACGAGATCATCCCATTCGAGATGACACTTGCCCTTCCCCGCGCGGCCCTTGCCGAGCGACAGCAAACGGCAAAGGCGCGCATAGGCCGCCCGGTCGGTCGGATAGACCAGGACCGGCAGGGCGTCGGCGAGGTCAAGGCGGCAGCCGACGACCAGCCGGACGCCGGTCTGCCGGGACGCTTCGAGCGCTCGGACGACACCGGCCAGCGAATTGCGGTCGACGATGCCGAGCGCCGCGATGCCGAGTTCGGCGGCGCGCGCGAAGAGCTCGTCGCAACTGCTTGCCCCGCGCAAAAACGAGAAATGGGTGGTCACCTGCAGCTCGGCATAACGCGGCCCGCTCATCCGAAGATCCCGTGCAGGAACCAGCGTTGCGAGCCGCTGTCCTCATGCTCGCCGTCGCCGGAGCGAAAGAGCCAGTAGCGCTCGCCGGTCTCGTCCTCGACCCGGAAATAATCCCGGACCGTTGTCAGCTCGGCATCGCGCTTCCACCATTCGCCGCGGATCCGTTCCGGACCGTCGGCGCGGCGGACGCGGCGGCGCACGCCACGCCAGGTGAACCATACGGGCGGATGGTCGGGCAAAAGTGCCATGGTCTCGACCGGCTCGGGACGGGGCAGGAGTCGCGGCGGGCGCGGCCAGTCGCCCTCCCAGGTCAGGCCGGTTTCCGGCGCCAGTGGCGGGATGCGCGCCACGGACCGTTCCGGTACATCGCTTTGCACCGGCGTGAACCGGCAAAGCATCCGGTCGCCGACCCGGTTGGCGAGCACATCGACGAGGTCGGAAACGTCCGGTTCAGGTTCTTCGACCAGGGAGGAGATCGTCTGCTTCTCACGAACCGGCTCGGTCTCAATGGCGACCAGCACCATGATTTCGATCCCGAACCCCGGATCGACGGTTTCCAGCTTGTCGCGGAAGAGCCGGGTCAGGCGCTTCGGATCCCGCACCGGCTGGGCCATGCCGATCCGCACATATTGCATGGTGTTGTCGACCCGATGGAACAGCAGATCGAGTCGGCGCGCGCCGAGCCCGTGCTTTTCGAGCTCCAAACAGAGCGCATCGACCAGTTTGGCGATATAGCGGGCAATGGTTTCGGCGGCCCCTATGGGCTCCCCGAAAACCTTGCGCGCTTCGATCAGCTCGGGCGACCGGACGGGATCGACCGGCTCGGCGATCCGGCCGAGTGCCTGGTCCAGCCGGCGGCCGATCTCCGGGCCGAAACGCAACGCCAGTGGCGCGCGCGGCTGCTCGAGGAGCTCGCCCACCGTCTCGAACCCGAGGGTGATCAGGCCGGACACCGTTTCGGGATCGAGCCGGAGCGCCTGCAGCGGCAGCGTCCGAAGCATGGCTTCGCTCTCGCCGGGCGGAATGATGATGGCCGGGCGGGCGATAAACCGGGCGGCGGCATGGGCCGCGCCCCAGGTGTCGGCAACCGCGGCGCGGGCTTCAACGCCGGAGGCGGCAAAGCGCTTGATCATGTCGGCAAGCATGGCCGCTTCGCCGCCATGCAGATGATCGGCGCCGGTCGTGTCGATGACCAGCCCGTCCGGCGGATCGGCCATCACCACGGGTGAAATTCGCTGCAGCGCCCAGAGCGCCAGCTTGGTCAGGCCCTCGGTCTCGGCGGCGGGATCGGAATCGGCAATGATCAGCCCGGGCACCAAAGCCTGCGCCTTGGTGACGGCCATGCCGATGCGCACGCCGAGCCGTTCGGCATTGGCATCGAGCGCGGTGATCAGACGGCGGCGGCCGGTCCGTCCCGCCATGACGAGCGGCGCATCAGCCGGAGGCGATGCGTCGCCCGATTTCCTTCTGAGGCGATCGGTCGGCCACCTCGGAAGGAAGAGCGAGACGACCCGTGTCATCACACGCCTCCACTTCAAAATCTCCACTTTCTCCGGCGCGGCATCGGATGAGTTCGACCAGCCAGCGGGCCCGGCAAAGGCCCGGCACCGGCAAGGGCCGTGACGGCAGGACGGACACCCGCCATCGGGTGATACTGGCGGTCGGTTGCCCGAAATCTCCCGCTTCCGTCTGCCGGCGCCACCGGCGCAGCGCCAGGCCGATCGTGTTGGAGCTCTCGGCCGCCAATTGCAGGCGGCGCGAGGCGGTCATCGAGAGGCGTGCTGTCTCGGCGACGACGGCGCCGAGCCCGCCATGACGCAGGCCTTCCTCGAAACAGGCGAGAAGCGCCTTTTCATCACCCGCCTCGACGTGAATCACGCGGTCGGGCGCAAGGCCGGCCTGCGCAATCGCCGGCGCGAAGAGATCGGGCCGCGTGACCACCCACAGCACCTTGCCCTTCGTGCGCGCCGCGATCCCGGCCGTAAACAGTGCGGCGGCCGCCCCATCCACGGCGCCATTGCCGCCACCCGCCACCTCATGCAGACAGCCAAGCCCCAGCCCTCCTCCCGGGAGCCTTCGGTCGATGTCTTTCAGGCCGAAGGGCAGAACCGAGCGCGCACGTCCCCCCGGACCTTCGAGATGCGCGATGCGCTCTCGAAGCTCGGCAATAGCGGGACTGACCGAATGGCTCGGCATGACGCGGAAAGGTCTCCTTTAAGGCTTTGCAACGGCGAAAATCTCCGGTATGTTCATTATTTGTTCTCTTTCCGGTTTTGAGTCAATCGGACTCTTTGATGGGCTCAGGCCACCTCGACCGGCAGAAAACACCGATGCGTGGGACGCGCATCGTTGATTCCCAAGGGTTTGAGGCGGGACGGGATGAGCGCAGCGCATCTGGAAAAATTGAACGACAATCAGCGGGCCGCGGTCCTGCACGGCATCGATCTGCCCGATGGCGGAATCGGCGGACCATTGCTGATCATCGCCGGCGCGGGCTCCGGGAAAACCAATACACTCGCCCATCGGGTCGCCCAGCTCGTAATTTCGGGAGCCGATCCGCGCCGCATCCTCTTGATGACCTTTTCGCGCCGCGCGGCGGCCGAAATGGGAAAACGGGTCGAGCGCATCTGCGCGAAAGCACTTGGCGACAAGGCCGGGATCATGGCGGACGGGCTGGCCTGGTCGGGCACGTTTCACGGGATCAGCGCACGGCTGCTCAGGGAATACGCCATCGAACTCGGCCTCGATCCGCAGTTCACCATTCATGACCGCGAGGACTCCGCCGACATGATGAACCTCGCCCGGCATGATCTCGGTCTCTCGAAGACCGAGAACCGGTTTCCCGCCAAGGGCACCTGCCTTTCCATCTATTCGCGCACCGTCAATGCCGAAGCGCCGCTGGATGAAATCCTCAGAGCCAATTTCCCTTGGGTAGTGGCCTGGGAGAAAGAGCTAAAGGACCTGTTCGCGGCCTATGTTGAGGCCAAGCAGATCCAGAACGTCCTCGATTACGACGACCTGCTCTTGTACTGGGCGCAGACCATGGGCGATCCCGTGCTCGCCGATGAGATCGGCGGACGCTGGGACCATGTTCTGGTCGATGAATATCAGGACACGAACCGGCTGCAGTCGTCGATCTTGATGGCGCTCAAGCTCGGCGGTCGCGGGCTGACGGTCGTCGGCGACGACGCACAGGCGATCTACTCGTTCCGTGCCGCCACGGTGCGCAACATCCTCGACTTCCCGAATGAGTTCTCGCCAAAGGCCGACGTGATCACGCTCGACCGCAATTACCGGTCGACGCAGCCGATCCTCGCCGCCGCCAACGGCGTCATCGGTCTCGCGCAGGAGCGCTACACGAAAGACCTCTGGACCGAGCGGGCCTCCAATGAAAAACCGCGACTGGTGACAGTCCGCGATGAAGGCGACCAGGCGCGCTTTGTCGCTGACGAGGTCCTCGACAATCGCGAGGGCGGCATGCGGCTGAAGGACCAGGCCGTCCTGTTCCGGGCGAGCCATCACAGCGGCCCGCTGGAGGTGGAGCTGACCCGCCGCAACATTCCCTTCGTCAAATTCGGCGGTCTGAAATTCCTCGATTCCGCCCATGTGAAGGACATGCTGGCGGCGCTTCGGTTCGCCCAGAACATGCGGGATCGCGTGGCGGGATTCCGCCTGATGCAGCTCTTACCCGGTGTCGGTCCGGCCTCGGCGCAAACCGCCCTCGATGCGGTTGCCGAAACGGCCGATCCCGTCGAGACACTCGCCGCCCTTCCCGCGCCGTCGCGTGCCGCGGCCGACTGGCCGGGGCTCGTCTCGTTGATCGCGGACCTCCGCACTGCAAACATGGGCTGGCCGGCAGAAATCGGCCGGATCAGGGCCTGGTACGAGCCGCATCTGGAGCGCATCCACGAAGATTTCGAAATGCGCCGCGCGGATCTGTTGCAGCTCGAGGACATCGCCGCCGGCTATCCGTCGCGCGAACGGTTCCTGACCGAACTGACGCTCGACCCGCCGGATGCGACCTCCGGCCAGGCCGGCGTGCCGCTGCTCGATGAGGATTACCTGATCCTCTCCACCATCCATTCGGCAAAGGGCCAGGAATGGCGCTCGGTCTTCGTCCTCAATACCGTCGACGGCTGCATTCCCTCTGATCTCGGCGTCGGCACGACAGACGAGATCGAGGAAGAACGCAGACTGCTTTATGTCGCGATAACGCGGGCGAAAGACAGTCTCAACCTTGTCGTTCCGCAGCGTTTCTTCACGCATGGACAGTCTTCGACCGGCGACCGGCATGTCTATGCCTCGCGGACACGGTTCATTCCCGCTATGTTGTTGCAGTTTTTCGAGAATAGGACCTGGCCGGTGGTCGCGCCGGGCCAAGCCAGTAATGCCGGACCGCGGCAGATGCGTCTCGATGTCGGGGCACGGATGCGCGGGATGTGGCGCTAACGGGAGAAGGATTTGTGCAATCTCTATAATCTGACGACGACGCGGGACGCGGTTGTCGAGTTCACCAAGGCGATGGCGGACAAGGCCGGCTGGAACGAGCCCTCCTTGAACGTCTATCCGAACACGCTGGCGCCGATCGTCCGTGTTGGCGATGACGGCAATCGCGAAATCGTCAGTGCGACCTGGGGCATGCCGACACCGCCGGCCTTCGTCAAAGGCAAGGCCGATCGTGGGGTCACCAATATCCGCAATGTCGGATCGCCGCACTGGCGTCGCTGGCTCGGACCGACAAGCCGGTGTGTTGTCCCGTTCACGTCGTTCGCGGAGCCCGATCCCGCAAGCAAGGAGGAAGGCGGGCGGGTGCCGAACGCCTGGTTTGCACAAAACCCGGACCGGCCACTGATGTTCTTTGCCGGCTTCTGGACGCCCTGGAAGGGGGTGCGAAAGGTCCGTGACGGCGAGCAGGAGTATGAGCTCTATGGGTTCCTCACGACGACGCCGAACGAGATCGTCAAGCCCATCCACGAAAAGGCCATGCCGGCGATCCTGACGACGCCGGAAGAGGTCGATCTCTGGCTGACCGGGGAGTGGGCGGACGTCAAGCACCTGCAGCGGCCCCTGCCCGGCAACATGCTGGTTTTGGTGGAGCCACCGGCCAATCCCAAGGATGACGATCTACTACTTTGAGGCCGCGCCGCACATGTTGACTGATGACGAGGACAGGAGCGGGCATGAGCGGGAGAGCGAAGGGATCGGCGCTGTCGTCCCGGTTCGTAAGATCCTGCACATCGACATGGATGCGTTCTATGCGTCGGTCGAGCAGCGCGACAATCCGGAGCTGAGAGGCAAGCCGGTCGCCGTTGGCGGGTCGGCGGCCCGTGGCGTCGTCGCGGCCGCAAGCTACGAGGCACGGGCATTCGGTGTGCGCTCTGCCCTGCCCTCGGTCACGGCAAAGCGCCGTTGCCCGGAGCTGATTTTCGTGAAGCCACGGTTCGACGTCTACAGGTCGGTCTCGGCTCAGATCCATGAGATATTTGCCGAGCATACCGACCTGATCGAACCGCTCTCCCTCGACGAGGCCTATCTCGACGTCACCGAAAACAAGCAGGATGTCGAGTTCGCCACCGAGATCGCGACGATCATTCGCGCCCGCATCAAGGAAGTGACCGGGCTGAACGCCTCGGCCGGGATTTCCTATTGCAAATTCCTGGCGAAGCTGGCGAGCGATCTGAACAAGCCGAACGGCCAGGCCGTCATAACACCGAAGAACGGACCAGCCTTTGTCGCCGATCTCGCGGTGAAGAAGTTTCACGGCGTTGGACCCGCGACGGCCGAGAAGATGCAACGGCTGGGCATCGTCACGGGCGCCGATCTGCGGGAGAAGTCGCTGACCTTCTTGCGCGACAATTTCGGAAAGTCCGGAACCTGGTACTATCGGATTTCGCGCGGCATCGATGAACGCCCCGTTCAGCCAGACCGGCAGCGGAAATCGATCGGGGCGGAAGACACTTTCGCCGCAGACATCTTCGATCTTGAGATGGCAAAGGCCGAGTTGGGGCCACTTGCCGAGAAAGTCTGGCGCCACGCTGAAAACAAGCAGATCAGCGGACGCACCGTCACGCTGAAGGTGAAGTATGCGGACTTCCAACAGATTACCCGCAGCAGAACAGTCGGGCACGCCATGCGAAGCGAACGCGAAATCGGTGACCTTGCGGGCGCGATGCTCACCGAGCTGTTTCCCGTTCAGAAAGGCATTCGCCTGCTGGGTGTGACGCTCTCAAACCTGAACGACCGAACGCAGCAGGACGAGGATCAACTTTCGCTTTTGGGTTGACCGCTGTTGGTCTGAACTTGGGCTGCAGGCGGCCAGCGTTAAAGTGGAAACCTCGCTCTACTGACCACAATTTGTATAAAAACTTTGGTCTCTATCCGCCTCCGTACTTGCTACTGACCAAAATTTGTATATAATCTTCGGTCACGTAATGAGGGAATCCAATGCCCGACCCCACGTCTGACACACTCAATCGCATTCATGCGCGTATTGCAGCGGGTTCTCCCGCTGGGGTGTGGTCACGAGCGGATTTCCTGGATATCGCCAGCCCGAACGGGGTCGAGAAGGCCCTGCAAAGGCTCACCAAACGTGGCGACATCCGGCGCCCGTACCGAGGTCTCTATGACAAACCGACCACGAGCAAACTGACCGGCAAGATGGTGTTTCCTCCGATCGCATCATTTGTCGATGCGATCGCGCGGCGCGACAAGCTGCGCGTACTCGTTGACGGAATGACCGCGGCCAATGATCTGGGTCTGACGACCGCAGTTCCGGCCCGCAGCACGATTTATGCCGACACCTATCCACGGACGATCGAGATTGTCGCCAACACCGGCGACCCGAACGCCAAAGAGCCGGTCGTCTATAAACTCGACTTCAAGCGGATATCCGCCAAGACGGCATTCTGGGCCGGCCGTCCGGCCATGCGCGTCGTCCAGGCCCTGTCATGGTTTCGCGACGATCGCGCGAGCCTGGATGCTGCCGTCAACGGGATTGTCCGACGGCTCTCAAGCGCTCCGGAGCGCGACGCAATTGTCGAAGACCTCAATCAGAACATCCAAGCTGTTCCCGCCTGGATGTATCCGGTAATCGAAAAAATCACGCGAACACTGTCGACCGACGAAGGCTCGGACGATGCATCGCGGCCATCTGATACGGCGGGGGCACATGCAGAAAGCCTTCGCTGAAATCCTCGGCTCGAGTACCGATGAACGCCAGGCCCTCTATTCGGCGGTCGCGGCCAAACTGGAAACGCGCGCCGAGAATGTCGAGAAGGACCTCTATGTTTGCTGGGTTCTCGATTTCCTGTTCAACCGGCGCGAGGACGATCCGGTCAATCTCTATTTCAAGGGCGGCACCAGCCTGAGCAAGGCGTATGGGCTTATCAGACGGTTCTCCGAAGACATCGATATCGGCATATTCAAAGCCGACCTCAATGCCCCGCTCGAGGCCGATATCGCCGCGCTGCCATCGATCACCAAACAGCAGAAAGCCCTCGCCGAGGAGGTCGACGAAGCGGCGCGAAAATACATCTCGGGAACGCTCCGTGATCAGTTGCTAAAAGAGATCGCTGCGGTCGAGGAGCTGTCAGGCAGGAGTAACCAGTTCACCGTTGAGTTTGGTTTCGATCCATATCGGAACAAGGATGCACTCGATGTCCTGGTGGTCGGTTATGACAGCGCAGTCGGATCCGGCGACGGCTATGTCCAGGCCGCAGTACGGATCGAAGGCGGCGCCCGTCCCGACCCCGTTCCCGTCGAAGCGCGTGAGATCGTCACTTACGTGGCAGACGAACTTCCCAACGGCGCCGTCCTCAAATTCGGTGGCGTGACGACGGTCAAGCCGGAACGCACCTTCTGGGAAAAGGTGCTGATCCTGCACGCCATGACGGAAATGACGGAAAAACGCGTGGCAGACAGCGATCCCGGTCGTCCGGTCCCCGATCTCAACCGCTATTCGCGGCACTACTACGATGTCCACCAGATTTGGCGGCATGCAGAGTACGGCGAGAATGTAGCCTCGATGCGCGATCTGGCCGAAGCATGCCGACAGCACAAGCAGCTCATGTTCCGAGCGCCAGATCACGGATACGAACGGGCAGAACCGGGGTCGTACCGCCTGATGCCGACCGAGAAGATGCGGAAGAAACTGGAGGTCGACTATGGGCGGATGTCGGCCATGATATTCGGCACGCCGCCAAAGTTCGAAGAAGTGATGATCAGCATTGAACAACTTGAAAGCTTCATCAATGACACCCAAAGCAAAGCCAACTGACCGTCGAGAAGGGCGAACGCGACTTTTTGAGACAGTTTCATATTTGTAAGTCCGCAGATTCTGCGGACTTACAAATATGATCCAACAGCGATGACCCGCACTCAGGCCATGAGCATAACCTGGAATGAAATCGTCGAGGTCTACTGGAGCCAGCCCTGGTGGGTTTGGTTGATTGGCATCGCCGTGGTTTTGATCGGTTTCGCGTGGCTCAAGAGGACAGTGATTGCCTATGTGGAACGGCCGATCAAAACGCCCAATTTATTCTCGCAACGCCGTGTGCGCGTGGACTATCGTGCCGGAACGATCACCATGCCCAGAGGCAACACCTACCCGGTCTCTAGTGTCCGGGGGCTGCGCTGGGAGGATTTTCCAAAGTCAGGATCATTCCACGCCTATGTGGAGGTTGATGACCTGAGCATGCCGACCCACCCGGTGTCGTTTTCGGTTGCAGAGGGACCGGAGAATTTCGTCGGACGGTTGCGTACGGCTATCGAGAAGGCGGGCGGACCACGTTTCGCGACCACCGGAAGCGATCGGTTCGACCTCATCGAACGCGATCTCAGCAATCCGCTCACGGCTGCGACGGCAACGCGCGTGGCGGGCCAGGGCCATCGAGTTTCGTATCAGCGAATAAATTGAGACAATCGTCCGATCACCGTGTCGGCACCGCTGCGATTCGATATCACCTGCTGGCTCCGTTCTCCAGATTGATGCAGGCTTAGCGTTATCGGTCATTCAACTGGGTCACCTCTCGTCCGCCGGTTGAAGCGAGAGATACGCAGGATGATCGGGCTGGCGCAAACGCAGTAAGTAAATCACTGGACGGGGCGCCGGATCATCATTTCTAACTTGCTCCTCCTTACTTGAGTTGCAATTGTTCGAAAACAAAACTTGAGGGAAGCATGGCACGGCGGAAATCAAAGACAGGCTTTCTAGCAGACTATACACTTGATGACCGCTACCTTTTTAGGCCTGACCGGAAGCAGGGACGGGCGGGAATTGATACTGCGAGCACCAACGAGGGTCTCGCGGTACTAATTAAGAGCTGGCCCCGCACAAAAGGCGCCGACGATCAAGACTTGGAGATGATTTGGCGGAGCGAGATCCGTCAGCTCCAGCGTTTGTCGGCGATTCCCCGTGCCGATGAGTTGTTTGTACCGATGGTAACGAGCGGCCGAGACAAAGATGGATTCTACTTGGTTCTCGACCCTGGACAAGGAAGTCCGCTCGAAGTCCTACTCACCGCCAACAGGAAACCGGCATCGTTAGCTCAGGCCCGCCAACCGCGTATGCGGCGCCTCCTATGGGCCAATATCCTTCGACTGGTTCGCGGTGTAGAGCTCTTGCATTCTCAGGGCATCATTCACCGGAACATCGATCCATGGTCGGTCGTAACCGCGCTGAGCGACGAGCCGGATTTCCTGCTGACCGGATTTGAATGGTCGATGCGAATAGCGGCCATCGATGCAGGCGGCAAGAAAAGTCTAAAAGCGCCGCGGCAGGAGCGCACCTTCTCGTTTGCACGGGACTGGCGGGACCTAGCTCATCTTGCAGCCATCATACTCGACATCCCCTTAGGGGCGCTGAACGACCTCAGAATTGTAGCCTCACGTGTTGCCGAACATGTGCCGGCGTCGGAGGTGAGGCTTCTTCGGGCAATGTTGGGCCTTGAACATGTTGAGCGTCTCGATGGCGACTACATCGCATCGCGGGTCCAAGCGATAATTGACGAAATTGCAGCTGAGGTCGCGGGAAAGGATGCCGCACTGTGTCTGGCGGTCAGACTTGGAACTGGAAGTGCGTTGTCGGAAGGGATCAGGAGGGCATCCTATAGCGAGATAGAAGTTACCGACAGCGTTCAACAGCTGCGATTCATGCGTGACGACCTTGGCGACCAGATGCAGCTGATTGCCGTTAATGATGGCGCGACACCGCGTTACGTGCTTCTTGGCAAAAGCCTCACTTACCGCCTTCTGCCGTATCGACGTCCGAATTCATCCGATCCAGTGACTTGGGAATTCGCATATTGCGACAGGGTTGAGCATGATCCTCCCGCAAATTCCCAAATCGTGGGCGAAACGCTTGTTCCGATCGAAGCGTTGGAAGTTGTCAAGAATCAGGACGCGGGGCAATCCTTTCCACGGCGGAGAGGGAAGGTTCAGCACTGGGAGGACTATCTCAACCGAACAACCGAACTACACTCGAAGAAGACCGATCTGGTCAGGATGCATCAGGCGTTCGCGCTACTGCTAATTTTGGAAATGGCCTATGCGGCCGCTGACATTTTTCCAGTAGAGTTGGTGTCCATCGAAAAAGGGGACACGGCAGATCAAAATGTAATTCATATTGTTTCGAGGATCGACAGCGCGCGTGCCTCGTTGTCGTCTCTTTTGGGGCTGGAACCACCGGCCGTCAGGCTAGAGAAGCTCCTGAGCTCCGAAGCGCCCAGTGCCGAAGATGGCTGGGTTTTTTCTGAACCAGGCACCTTGGGAGATCGGTCGGCTCCAGGCGCAACATGGCGGTTTCTCGACCATGATGTTCTCGATGACATCGATTGTATGAAATTTGAAGGGCAACCTTCGCCCGCGTTGCGTTCCTTTGGATTTCTCATGCCCGCCGACATGGCAGGGCGTATTGCTCAGTTCAAGCGCCGCCTAAAGGCGTTGTCTGCACTCAAAAATCACGGCGAGCTCCTTCGCATGTTTGCCGACCCCCGGCTTCGCATTGAGAGTAGCCAGGATCCTCTGGACGAGACATCGGAAGCGTTCAAACGCCTTGATCAATCCAAACAGAACGCCTTGCGCGAGATTTTGTCCACAATTCCGCTGTTTCTCTTACAGGGGCCCCCGGGTGTTGGAAAAACCTACCTCGTGGGTGATCTCGTAGAACGCAGGATGTTCGAAGACCCAACCGCCAGGCTTCTCCTATCTGCACAGAGTAACTCAGCAATCGACCACCTGATGAATGAGGTACAGAAGATATTCAACACCACTGAAGGTGACAGCGGCCCTCTGATGGTGCGCGCCCGGGCTGCCGATGACGATGATGCGGGAGAGCTCGAGGTTGACGTTCAAGCAGACAAATTGCTGCGAGACCTCGCGAACAGCGCGTTGATGAAGGAAGCATCTCCTAAGCTCGCGCAAAAGGTCGAGGCGCTTGTCGCGGCCCGAACCAACCGGGATGACAGCCGAGTCCGCACTGACAACACAGGCCGAAGAGTCGCGGCGGAGCTACGAGCATTTGAGGGCATGATCTTGAGGTCAGCCAATCTGGTATTTGCCACGACAAACTCCGCAGCCGTCGAAAGATTGATCGAAGAGCAGGGACTGTTTGATTGGACGATTGTCGAAGAGGCCGGCAAAGCGACTGGTGGTGAACTGCTGTCGCCGCTTCTGTTGTCTCACCGTCGCCTCATGATCGGCGACCATCGGCAATTGCCTCCATTCGATATCGAAAAGTTCACCAAGCTTCTTTCGTCAACATCAGCCGTGCAAGAAGTCGTCAATCTCGTCGACAGCCTCATCTCGAGATACCTCAAGGATCCAAGCATCGACGAAACATTCGATGAGGTTTCGAAAGCTGGCGACGATTTTGGCCGCACGTGTGCAGAGGCGCTGTCGTTGCTGACACTGTTCGAAACCTTCGTCGAACGGGAGTTGCTACGTCAAAAGCGGCAGGACTCAGCTCCACGAATTGCGCGTCGTCTCAGCGAGCAGTACCGCATGCATCCGGCGATCGCTCGAATCGTCTCAAAGTGCTTCTATGAAGGCGAACTCGACACAAATGCGAGACAGGCGGCCAAATTCGCGAACAGCCCGTCACCGGTTGTAAGCACGAACTCTGATTTGCTTCCAAACAAGCCAATTGTATTCGTGGATATGCCCTATGCTCAGGCGGAAGGCCCGGGAGGTCGAGGAGGAGAAAGGGCTCCGCCATGGTCGAATCCAGAAGAGGCTGCCGCTGTGGTTCGCGCTTTGAGCCTTCTCGCTCCGTCGGATTCTTCGGCAACTCCATCCCTCGCGGTTCTTTCACCCTACTGGCAGCAAGTGAAAAGGATCAATCGAGACCTGGATCGAAATCTGACCGGAGCCTTGTCCAACTTGGAGGGTTTCGCCCCGGCAGTACACTCGACCACCTACTGCGGCACGGTCGACTCTTTTCAAGGAGGCGAAGCCGACGCCGTTGTTGTTTCAATGGTACGCAATAACCACCACGCGACGCCGACAAGAGCCCTTGGTTTCCTGCGCGATAACAGAAGAATGAACGTGATTCTCAGCCGCGCGAAGTGGCGTCTGATAATCATAGGCAGCCTTGCGTTCTACAGAC
The DNA here is from genome assembly GCF_024158145.1 of Notoacmeibacter sp. MSK16QG-6. Classification (GTDB taxonomy): domain Bacteria; phylum Pseudomonadota; class Alphaproteobacteria; order Rhizobiales; family Rhizobiaceae; genus Notoacmeibacter. The sequence goes on along the minus strand of NZ_JAMYXM010000008.1, from coordinate 77,502 downwards.
ACGTGGTAGCCGTCGCGAGCAATTTGCCAGATCAGAATATTGGATTTTTATCCGACTTCTTAGAGGCCTTCGAAGAAGAGAGAGTCGCGGGGCACGCGGCTGTTGTTCCCTGGACAAGACTGAAGGGAGCAAAAATATGACCGTCGTGCAGGTCGTCTTTCCTGTTCTGAAGGGCAGCAGACGCTTCATCATCGAACGCGGCCGGAGGTGGAGCGTAATTGAGCACCTCTTGCTTGATGCCGTGTCACGAGGGGCGGCATCTGCCGCGGCCTTAGCTGAGCAGTCCAACCTCCCGCGGCGGGTCGTAGTCGAAGCTTTCATCAGACTCATGCGGGCAGGCTGGGTTGAGATCACCGCTACATCTCAAGGCCCGCTTTTCCAAATTACTGCGGCGGGCACCTCCCTTGTCCACTACGAGCAGCTTCCTTCAGCTACAGTGCGTGAGCCGCGTTGGAGGGGTTTCGCGATCGAACAACTTACGGGGAGTGTCTATCGCGGACGGGAGCTGGACCTTTGCCACAAAAACCAGGTTCCGGCCCAAATCGGCGAGAACCCGGTGGCTCATCTCTCGGCATCGGCGGTTCATGACCTCGAGGACATGAGCGAGGTCTTCACTACGATCGAGGGAGAGGACGAAATGATAATAGGGGTCGATCGCGGCTCCGAAAAACTGGCGGAAAGATATGCTGTTGTTGCAGTCAAAGACGGTGAGATCGAGGGGCTACCCGGACGAGCGCCCGAAAAGCTGCGCCGCGCGATCTTGACCGCTGCGAGCGAGAAACTAGAGGCAAGCCCGAAGAGCGGAAAGGCAGCGGTGTCAATCGTCGCGAAGGCGGAGCTAGTGGACGAAATACCCGCTGCTGCCCAGGGCGCTTACGATCCAGCTGACCTGATCATAGATGGTGATGATCACTGGCGGTCATTCGAACGGATTGTTTCAGGCGCATCGGAACGCGTCATCATCCACTCAACGTTCATCAACAGCGATAGAGCCAAAGTTGTTCTCCCCCTGCTCCTCCGCGCTGCGGAACGTGGTGTGACAATCGATGTTCTCTGGGGACAGGACGACCTTGGTAGCCCTACGCGATCGTCTCAATTCGCCGCAGCAAAGATGCAGGCGGATATCGATACAGCTGGAAGAACCGGCTCAATAAGGGTTCATCCGTTTTCGACCAATTCTCACGCAAAGATCGTGTTTGCAGACTCTCAAAAGGGTTGGAACGCGCTCATCGGGTCCTGCAACTGGCTCGCGTCCGATTATAAAAGCTTCGAAACGTCTTTCCGGCTTCGAGAACCTAAGCTCGTCGGGCAACTTATGATGAAACTGGCCGGGCTTTCCCAAGGCCGCCCGGGAGTGTGGAATGACTTTGCGATCGACCTCGCCGTACTGGGAAGACGGATCATGGAGATGCCCGCCTCCCGAGGGCGAAAAGTGCCAATGCGGCTTCTGTATGGTGCCGACCACGCGAGACTAGTCCTTAAGGCTCGGGACGAGGCAACTAGTCGGATTTTTGCATTGAGCCATCGTATCGGCATTTCAGCCGAGTCGCTGACACTCCTTCCGGCACTCGCGGCCGTTAAAGAGAACGGAATTGCAGCGTCGTTCTTTTATGGACGAACAACCGGGCCGCTGTCAGGAAGGGCTGGTGCCGACCTCGTTAGAGAATTTGCCAAATCCGGACTGCATGTGAAACCTATTCACAAACCGAGAATCCACGCCAAAGTGCTAGGATGGGATGACGATAATCTAGCAGTTTCGAGTTTGAATTGGCTGTCGGCTGATCCGTCCGAAGCCAAGCCTTTCAGAGAAATCGGTGTTTTGGTGAACGCCCCTAAAATCGCGGACAGCTTCTTGGGCCAGTTCGAGCACACCGTTGCTCCATGATCAGAAAGTGATTTCTCAATCCCGATCACAGGATCCCCCACGCACGATAGCGTCCCCTCCCCGTCATCTCTCGCACGCCGAGCTCTCCGACAAGGTTCAAAGCCCCGCGCGGCGTGATCTTCGCAGCCTTCGCGATCATGTGTGCGGACACGATCGGCCGTGACATCAGCAGATCGACCGCGACCGGAAGGCTACTCGTCGCACGCCGGCCTGATGCCTTCCGCTCAAGCTGCCGCTTCGCGAGCGTCAGCCGGTCAATGTCCTTGATCCCCATGCCGGCCGCCGTGCTCATCGCATCGAGATATGCGACAAGCCGTGTGGTCCGATCGCGCGCGCGCCTCCGCTCCCGTGGTATCTCCCGCAGGCCGACCGCAAACGCCAGCAAATGAGATCGAACCTTTCCGCGCGATCGCAGGAAGTCCGAGACGAGGACCTGACCAAGCCAGTGCTGGCGCTGCAATGGTTCGAGATGCTCCCATGCATCCCAAAGGAGCGCCGCGGCCAGTGTGGCCGGAAGCCGCTCGACACTCTTGGCCAGATCAAGCCACTCTCCGATCCGCTCGCCTTCATCCCAATCCGGATCGCGAATGAGCAGCTCGCCAACACTGATCTCGGGTTCTCGTTTCCTTTGTTCGGCAGCCGCACTACCATCGACCAGCCATTGGGTGCGAGCGAGGACCTCATCGATCTCGGCCAGCTCAGGAGACAGGGCTGCATCACCAACCAATTCGAGTTCGACCCCCTCCCCTCCCCCGTCGACGGGTTCGGATTCGACAGAGGTCCCTTCCGCGAGGCCAGCCAGCGCCATGATCCCCGACCGTGAAACCGCCCAGCCGGGATCGTTCCGTGACACGCGGCGCCGGGCCCGAACGATGCGGTGTGCGATGACGAGCTCATGGCTCGGCGCCCTAATGTCCATCTGCGCGTCGTGGAGAACCAGGTCCTCGAGATGGACGAGCTCGCCGCCGACCCACATACTGGAGACGGACTCGAAGAAATCGGCACGTTCGGCAAAGCCTGGCCCGACCTCGGATCGGGCGACGCGCTCATCGAGCCGGGCAAGAGCGTCCTCAGCGGCAGCCAACGGCCCCAGGAGGGTCTCGTGGTTCAGTTCTCCGATTTCATAAGTCATTGATAACACGGTGTTTCAACTATTATACGGAAGTTATCACGCTTTTTGCTTCCGTCACACCGGTAATTCCTAGGCCCCTCTATATATAATGAGCGCTGCGGCCTTCGGGATTGAACAGAGACCCGGAAATCGGCGCTCAGATCGACGAGAGAGCCTGTTTTTCCGGGGTTTTTGGCGCTTTCGGTTGTCAGAAAGTCACTCAAGAGACGTTTACAAACGATCAGTTATCCGTATCTTCTATGTTTGTAAACCGGGCCCTCAATTATCTCTCAGGCGCTGCAAATGGCCGCTTACACGCAAATTCGGACGTCGCGTCGACCACAGGGACGGCTTATCGGCTATGCGCGCGTCTCTACGGACGAGCAGGCGACACAAGCGCAGGAAATGGAGCTGCGGTCGGCCGGCTGCGAAACAATCGTCCAGGAACATGGGTCCGGCGCCTCGCGCCACCGCCCTGCCTTGTCGAGGCTCGTTCAGGACATTGCCGCCGGCGACACGCTCGTTGTGGTACGCCTCGATCGCTTGGCGCGGTCCGTGAGCCATCTTCTGGATGTCATCGAGGTTCTCACGGCAAAGGGCGCGCATTTCCGGTCGCTCAGAGATCCGATCGACACCACCACGCCCCAAGGCATGTTCTCCCTGCAGGTGCTCGGTGCCGTGGCTCAGCTCGAGCGTGCCTTGATTTCGGAACGCACCAAGGCGGGGATCGCAGCGGCAAAGGCGAAGGGTCGCCTGCCTGGCAATCCAGGTATCCGCGAGCGACGACCGGAGATGCTCTCGAAGATGAAACTGGCCCAGAAGGCTGCCTATGGTGAACGGCTCCAGGCAACCGCCTCGCAATGGCTTCCAATCGTGAAGCGGATGCGTCCGGACCACACATGGGACGACATCGCCCGGGTTCTCAAACAGCGCGGTTTCGACTGGACGCCGGAACGTCTGCGGCGGGCGGTCAAATGGATGGTCTCGGAAGGCATGGCCGATGCGTCACTTTTGCGGAAGTCGCCACCACGGTCGCCAGAACATCGATTGATGACACTCGTGGCCGGGATCCACTCGTCCAATGCGGAGCTCACACTGCGCGAGATCGCCAACCAGCTCGAACGTCTGCATGAGCGCACGCCACGTGGCGGGACCAAGTGGGCACCCTCTTCCGTGAAAAACCTCCTCGATCGCGCAAAACGCAGCGGCCTGATCGACGCTGTCGAGACAGAAATGCCGGGGTGAACATTAAGCGCGAACGCCGTACAAATCGCGCATCTCGAGCCTAGGTACTGTTGACGAAGTGCCGGAACCAGAGGCGGAGCGAGGCGAGATGGATGAAGCCGAGGTAGCTGTCGGCGGTCTTGTCGTAGCGGGTCGCGAGGCGGCGTGAGCAGCGTAGCTTGTTGAAGCATCGCTCAATACGGTTTCTCAGCGCATAGACGAAGTCGTCGATCTGAACAGGATTTTTGCGGTTTCTGCGGGCCGGTATTATTGGCACCGCACCAGCAGCCTCGAGCGATTCACGGATATGGTCGCTGTCATAGCCCTTGTCGGCGAGGAGAACGCGCGGAGCCGGCGCATGGGCGTTCATCACGACGTCATAGCCCTTGTAGTCGGAGACTTCTCCGCCGGTGATCTCCGCGGCTATGGGCAGGCCTTCGGCGTTGGTGCGAAGGTGTATTTGGTCGTGAAGCCACCTTTTGAGCGACCAAAACCCTGCTTTTGAGTCCCCCTTTAGCGCCCGCAGCCTGATGGTGCGCGCGAACGATGGTGGAATCGACCATCTGCAGGCTGTCGGGTACCGCCCCGCTCTCGGCTAGCGCCTCAAGCATCAGCTCCCAGACGCCGGCGAGTGTCCAGCGGCGGAACTGGCGGTAGACACGCGTCCATGGACCGAAATAGTCGTGAAGGTCACGCCATGGCGCACCGGTGCGTGCGATCCAGAAGATACCGTCCAGCACCCGGCGATGATCTGAAGGCGGCCGGCCTCTTTTGCCACCCGTCACCACCACGAAGAGCTCAAAGAACGCCCATTCCTCGTCCGTCATCAACCCGCGAACCAAGACCACCTCCCCAAAAAGCAGTCTTGAATCACGCTTCGATCGCGTTGGGAATCAGCCTCGTAGGACTCCAAAAATGCGACGTCCTTCAAATGCACCGCCCAAGGCTGGAATGAGACGCCGTTTTCGATCATGATCGATCCATGCATGTATGTGGAGGCTGACATGGCTTACGAATACTCGGCGTACCCGAGCCTGGGCCATTCGCGTCGCCCTATCGCCGCGGCCAGATCGACCCATTGACCCGCCTCATCGTGCGTCACCGCACGACCTACCGCTACCGGCAGCCGACGGCGTTCGGCCCCCACCGGCTGATACTGCGTCCGAAGGAGAGCCGAACGCTGCGTCTTCACAAGCATGAGCTGGAGGTCTCTCCCGCCGCGGCCGTCAGCTGGGCGCATGACGTGACGGGCAACAGCGTGGCGACGGCAACCTTCCGCGAACCCGCCGACGCGCTCATCATCGACAGCGTCGCCATACTGACGCTCGATGTCGAGAAATGGCCAGTTTTCGACATTGCCGCCTCGGCGTCGAGCTATCCTTTCCTGTTGAGCGAAGACGAAATGGCCGATCTGGGCGGCCTGCGCTTGCAAGCCTATCTCGACTCCACCGGAGAGCTGCGCGAATGGGCGTGGGGCTTTGTCGCCCGGGAGGGCACGGACACGCTATCGCTGCTGAAAGACATTAGCGAGGGCGTCGCCGCGCAGATCGTTTACGAAGAGCGCGAAGACGAATCCGCGCAGTCACCCGTCCAGACGTTGGCACGCGGCAAAGGCTCTTGTCGCGATTTCGCGGTGCTGTTCGTCGATGCGGTGCGCGCGCTGGGCTTCGGCGCTCGGATCGTCTCCGGCTATCTGTACGACCCAGATCGCAACCTAACCGGCTCGAGCGGCTCGGGCTCAACGCATGCCTGGGCGGAGGTCTACCTGCCCGGCGCCGGCTGGATCATGTTCGACCCCACGAATCGTAGCGTGGGTGGTTTCAACCTCATACCGGTCGCCGTCGCGCGTCACATACGCCAAGTCATGCCGGTTTCGGGCAGCTTCATCGGTGATGTCGCGGCGTTCGAGGCGCTTGACGTTTGCGTCACGGTTACGCCGGAATAATTCCCTCAACGCCGATTCTCATCCGGGACTTTGTCAACACCGCCTAGCCAAAACATGGCAAACAAACCGTAAAGCCCGGAGCACACGCGCATGGAAACAGAGACGCTGATCATCAACAGCCGCGATGACTTTGCGCAATGGGCCATGGACCGCGCCAATGGCATCATTGTGGAGCAGGGTTCGAGCCTCGCCACAGCCGCCCGGACAGGCGACGAAAGCCAGATTGCCGATGCGGCAAACGCCCTCGGCCAGACGATCGTCGACACCCTGCTTGATGCCTTCGACTGTCTTGTCGATACCGACTGACGTTGTGGCCCATTGAGGACCGGGTCTCTTGCACCGGTGCGCGTCATGAATCCCACTTTTTCATCGATTCACGAAGCGAACTAGACACTTCGAAGCCCCCTCCCCTGGTCGCCGGCTCTTGCTGGGCTTGAGAGCTTGCCTTTGCCGCCGCTTTGTCCGCCTCAAGCTTCGCATTCAACAGCGCCATGATCATCGGCCAGGCCGAGAATTTCCCTTCCCGCGCCTTGTCGGTCAGGCTACGCAAATAGCCGCCGGGACTGTTGATCTGCTCGTTGCGCTGATAAATCGCGGCGAGCGTAATCGTGGCGTGCTGCTCGCCGAGGACCTCGCAGGCCTCGCGCCACGCGCTCGGACTGATACCAAGCATCACGCGGCCGACCTCCGCGGCCGCCAGAAAGTCCCGCCAGTTGCGGATTTCCTGATCCTTGGCCAGATCGCGCCAATCGCTGCACGCATCTAGCACGATACCCAAAGGCAACTCCCGCTTCGGCAAGCTCCGCAGGTTGCTGTTTTCCTCGGCGGTGCCGCTCGCTTCATCTCTTTTTCGAGAGCTCTGTTCAGATTCAAATATGGATTCTGGGTTTGAATTCTGTTTGTGGCGCTCAGAATGAGACTCATTGGCGCTCATATTTTCTGATTTCGCGAATGATTCCAGCGCCTCATGCACTTCCGCCCAGAGCAATTCGAGATCCTCGCAGATCGTCTCCAGAACCTGGCGGGGCGCCGTTCGGGGCAGCTTGGCCATGATATCCTGATAAGTGCGCGTCATCAGGCCCCAATTGCCCGGCACGCCCTCCTCTAGGCCGGCGTCGATCATCTTGACGATATCCCGGCGCAATAGCGTCAGACGCTCTCTGACGGCCTTGTAGGCGCGTTTCTCTGCTTGGACGGCTTCGGCGAGCTCGGCGAACTCTTCGGCGCGTGCGACGATCGGCGAGAGATCGAAGCCGTAGGCCTGCTCGACTTGGCCGCCCCTTCCCTTGCGCGCGAACCGCTTACCATTCGGACTGTCGCGGCGGATAATCAGCCCGCAGTCGACCAGGCAGCTCAGATGTCGTCTCAGGGTCGCCGGCGACATGCCATTGGCGCGAGCGGTCAATTGCTCGTTGGAGGGCCATACGATCAGCTCGCCTTCGGCCGCAAGCTCGTTCTCCGGATGGAAGGACAAGAGCGCGTTGAGGATCGCCAAAGCGCGATCGGTGGCACCGAGTGGCTCTCTGGCGTCACGGATCGTGTGGAAGACCTTCCATTTCTCGACCGTTGCACCTTCTCGTATGGATTTCGCGGCGACTTGGCTTGCCATTTGGCCAAGCGTCATCGGCCGCCGCCCAAAGGGCGTCGTTGTGATATGCGTCTGCATTTTCTTTCACCTATCGCTAGGCAATAGAAAACTGCTCGCCGAAAAGGCGCTCATGGCTCAAAAGAGCCTTGACTGTGATTCTCGGAAGTGCGATTCTCTAGCTGCTACACAAGGAATGGGCTTCCGGAAGCGATTTCGGTGGCCTTTTTCTTTGCCAATTTTCTCTTTGACCGAGAGTTTCGGCCGTTGATTCAGTCGCCGCCCTCCTCTCTGTTTTCCTGAAATTCCTGATAGAGGCGCTCTAGTCTCCCCGAGAGATAGGCGCCAAACTGTGAGGCATCCTTGGCCTTCAACGCCAAGGTGAAAGCCTTTCCGCTGTCCTTTGTCGAGACCTTCACGGCGTCGTCGGAAAGACTCCAAGCCTTTTCAGCGGCTGACTGTTTTTTCGGCTTCCTCGAGCCGGAGACCTTCAGCTTTTCAAGCAGAAAGCCAAACCGATCGCCATCGTCGAGTTCGGTGAAAGCGTCCGATTGAACCAGCTCCAGAGCCTGAGCGGATTTCGCAGGCGCTTGTACTGTCTTCTTGAGGTCTTCCCAACGATCACGCCCAATGCCCTTTGCGGCGCCAAGAGCATCCAAAATGGGAGCAGGGACCGTTTCGGCTACCGATAGCATTCTAGACAGCAAGGTGTCATCGACGGTGAGCGCGCTCTTGATCGTACCTTTGTCGATGCCGGACTCTTGTAAGCGTCTTGCGTAGAGTGATTTCTCAATGAAGCTCAGATCGTCTCTGGCCGAGTTCTCCTGGCCCTGCGCGACCACGTGGGCGATCTCTTCGAGAGGCTTTATAACCGCCCTGACCTTCTGGCCGAGCTTCTTGGCGACGCGCACCCTACGATGTCCGAACACAATGATATAACGGTTGCTGTCGCTGGGATTCGGCCGAACGAGCACAGGCTGATGTTGGCCCGCTTCCTTGATCGCTTCGAGGAGTTCCTGGTCCTTGGCCAAGTCCTCGCCAATTCGGTCCTGATAAGGGGAGGGGTCCAATGTTTCCGGGTCCAGTGCGACGACCACATCGCCCTCAAGCACACGCATCGAGTTCTCTGCTAGATCATCGAGTGATTGCATCATTGAACGCGATGCGCCGCGCCGCGCGTATTCGACACGTGACCCGCCTTTTTCAGCGGATTCCGCCGGCTTGGTTGGCTGCGCGCTAATGTTTGCGAGAAGGTGCTTCCTAGCCATTCGTCATACCCGAAATCGATGATATCTTCTTGAACTGCCTTTGTTTTTTGGCGATTTGCACGGCTGTCAAAATCTCGATCATTTTCGACCCCACGCCTTGTGAACGAGAGCCGTGATTTCGCTATTGACCGCGTTCAGAGACTCGATCGCTCGGTCATAGGTCGCGCGCACGAACTGAGCGCGCTCGACTTCGTAGACTGTCTGCTTCGTGATGCCGGCGTCGGATATCGCGGTGGACTTCACCATTTGATTATTCAGCATTCTCTTGCTGAACATGGCTTGCATAAAACCAACCATCTGCGCCTGCGGCCCATCCGTCGCCTCATACCTCGTCGCAAGAAAACGGAACCAGTCGAGCTTGACCTTGGCTCCGGCGCCTTTGATGGATTGCAGGATGCCGCCGAGCATCAGCAGGAACTGACTCATGCTCATGATGTCCAGCATTTGAGGATGAACGGTGATGAGCACGGCGGTGGAGGCGGTCAGGGCGGTCAGTGTCAAATAGCCAAGCTGCGGGGGACAATCGATTACGACCACGTCGTATTCGTCGTCGACTTCCTTCAAGGCTTTTGAGATGCGCGTAAAAAAGAGACGGCCCTCATGCGAGTTGGCTGCCGCGAGCGGGGTCTCGTACTCGTACTCTTGGAGCTCCAAATTCGCGGGAACAATATCCAATCCAGGGAAGTTTGTGGCCTGGATTATGTCTTTGATTGAGCGCCGCTCATCATCATAGCGCAGTGCCTCGAACAGGGAAGGATTCTTGTCGAGCTCTGGCTGGACTCCGTGAAGCGCCGTTAGCGACGCTTGCGGATCAAGATCGATCGCGAGAACACGGTGTCCCGTAAGGGCGAGATACTGAGCGAGATGAGCGGTGGTTGTTGTCTTGCCTGAACCGCCCTTGAAATTGACTACTGAGATCACCTGCAGGTGCTCGCCGTCACGTCGACGCGGCACGTAATTCTTCACGTCGCTGCGGCCATGTTTGTCGAGATACTGGCGAAGCTCGAGCATTTGCTCTGCCGTGTAAGAGCGCCTACCAGACGACGACAGGGTGGGATCAGGGCCCTTTCCATCAAGGTGGAGTTTCTTGATGTGGTTTTGGGTTACACCGATGAAATCAGCCACCTCGGCAAGAGAAAACAGTCGCAATCCCTTCTGCGCGTCAGGTGGGTACTGCTCCAAGCGGAGCATGTTCAACCGGTCTGAGATCAACTCACCCTGTTGGATGATCTCTTCGTCGAAATCCAACTCGTCTTGCTCTATGACCGGAACCACCGAATTCTCTCTTCTGTTGTAATAACGCTTTTTCCAAGACAACGCGCGGGAAAGCGTTATTACTATGGGCGATTCCGGATTTGGCGCAAGCGGTTTTTGGTTAATGAAACCTTAATGCGAGTCGGGCCGAAATGGCGATGGTCGTCGGTCGTGGAGCGATTCTCTCAGTGTTTTCTATGACTTACCTGAAGCGTTCTGCAAGCACACGTCCGAATCCTATCCCGGCAGTTTTGCCGGGGGAGGGCGCATCGGCGCCAGCAATTGGCCCCAACATGTCCTAAAACCGCAGAAATCCGGCAAATCCGACCCCGACTCAGCAAAGTGAGTCGCGTCAAAGCCCCGGCCAGGGTCGGTTCCAGCACCAATCATTCGAAGACCCCGGCAGAACTGCCGGGATGACCGAATCCGCCTCGTGCGGCAAAAGCCGGAACTCACCCATGAGTAGTACCGGTGGATGTAATGCAAACCTTGTTCGGTCGAGTCAGTAGCGCCCAAGCTGCCCCCAGAGGGGGGACGCTATGACTGCGTCGTCCTCCCGGTCACGGCTGATCCGCAAGCTGCGCGATGCGCTTGGTGAGACGATCTGCGCCGCGCTTGAGGACGTCGACGTTGTCGAGGTCATGCTCAATCCCGACGGTCGTCTTTTCGTCGAACGACTGGGGGAGGGGATCGAGCGCATCGGCGAGCTCAGGCCAGGTGCGGCCGAGATCATTATCGGCAGCGTCGCGCATGCCCTGCAAACGGAGGTCGACGAGGACCAGCCGATCATCTCCGGCGAGTTACCGATCGATGGCCACCGCTTCGAAGGGCTGTTGCCGCCGGTCGTCAGCGCTCCGAGCTTTACAATCCGCCGGCGCGCGTCCCGCCTGATCCCGCTGTCGGACTATGTGTCCAGCGGCGTCATGACCAAGCTGCAGGCCAGCCTGATCCGTCACGCAGTTCACGACCGCCTGAACATTGTCGTCTCGGGTGGCACCGGGTCGGGCAAGACGACCCTGGCCAATGCGGTGATCGCCGAGATCGTCAGCGAAACACCCGCACACCGCCTGCTCATTCTCGAAGACACGGCCGAGATCCAGTGCGCCGCGGAAAACGCGGTTTGCCTGCACACGACGGACACGGTCGACATGGGCCGCCTGCTCAAGAGCACCATGCGTCTTCGGCCGGACCGCATCATCGTCGGCGAGGTCCGGGACGGCGCTGCACTGACGCTGTTGAAGGCCTGGAACACCGGTCACCCGGGCGGGATCACGACAATTCACGCCAACAACGCGCATTCCGCTCTCCGGCGTCTCGAGCAGCTCACCGCAGAAGCGAGCCAGCAGCCAATGCGCGAGGTCATCGCGGAAGCGGTCGATCTCGTCGTTTCCATTGAACGCACCGCCACAGGTCGCCGTATCCGCGATGTGATGCGGCTCAGAGGCTTCGACGGCGCGACTTACGAAACCGAACATCACGCACAGATCGATGAGGACAGCCATGCCGCATAAATTCCGCCACCCCGTGACTTTGGGGCTCTTGATTGCCATCGCTTGCGTCGCAGCGTCACCGGCGCTTGCCAGTTCCGGCGGCAGCCTGCCCTGGGAAGGCCCCCTGCAGACGATCCAGGAATCGATCACGGGCCCGGTCGCGGGCTTCATCGCCCTTGCTGCTGTCGCGGTCGCCGGCGGCATGCTGATCTTCGGCGGCGAGCTCAACGATTTCGCGCGGCGGCTGATGTATGTCGTGCTGGTCGCAGGCATCCTGCTGGGCGCAACGCAGATCGTTGGTCTGTTCGGCGCATCGGGCGCCTCGATTGATCTCCCTGGTCAGGCGGACCTGAGTGCGGCGGGGGAGGGGAGTGATGGCTGAAACCGTTGCTCCCCTCGCAACCGCGCGGATCCATCGCGCGCTGTCGCGGCCGAACCATCTGATGGGCGCCGACCGCGAACTGGTGCTCGTCACCGGGCTTGCGACCGTCATCCTGATCTTCGTCGTGCTCACCTGGTTCTCGGTGCTGCTGGGTATTGCGATCTGGGTCGGCGTTGTCGGCGTGCTGCGCATCATGGCGAAAGCCGATCCGATGATGCGGCAGGTCTATCTGCGCCACATCGGGTACCGCCCGAGCTATCGGCCGACATCATCGCCCTGGCGGAGGTACTGACCGACCATGGTGGCCCTCAAGCAATTCAGAAACTCAAAGCCGTCCTTTTCTGACCTGCTGCCCTATGCGGGCCTGGTCGCCGACGGGGTCATCCTGCTGAAGGACGGCTCGCTGATGGCGGGATGGTATTTTGCCGGGCCGGATTCGGAAAGCTCCACCAATATCGAGCGCAACGAGGTCTCGCGGCAGATCAATGCCGTCCTCTCGCGGCTCGGGTCCGGCTGGATGATTCAGGTGGAGGCGGTTCGCGTGCCGACGACGGCCTACCCCGCGCGCGAGGATTGCCATTTTCCCGACCCGGTGACGCGCGCGATCGACGACCAGCGTCGCGACCATTTCATGGCCGAACGCGGCCACTATGAAAGCCAGCACGCGCTGATCCTCACCTATCGGCCGCCGGAGCCGCGGCGCTCGGCCATGGCGCGATACGTCTATTCGGACGAAGGAAGCCGGTCGCAAACCTATGCCGACGGTGTGCTCACTTCTTTCCAGACCTCGATCCGCGAGGTCGAGCAATATCTCGGCAATGTTCTGATGATCCGCCGCATGGTCACGCGGACGGTTGCTCATCCGGAGAGCGGCGACGAGGCGCGCTACGACGAGCTCTTCCAGTTCATACGGTTCTGCATTCTCGGGGAAAACCATCCGGTCAGACTGCCGGCGATCCCGATGTATCTCGACTGGCTGGTGACGGCCGAGTTTCATCATGGGCTCTCGCCGATGGTCGACGGGAGCTATCTCGCCGTTGTGGGTATTGACGGTTTTCCGGCCGAGAGCTGGCCCGGCATCCTCAATTCGCTTGACCTGATGCCACTCACCTATCGCTGGTCGAGCCGCTTCATTTTCCTCGACGATCAGGAGGCGCGGCAAAAACTCGAGCGCACCCGCAAGAAGTGGCAGCAAAAGGTGCGGCCGTTCTTCGATCAGCTCTTCCAGACCCAGAGCCGTTCGGTCGACCAGGACGCCATGACGATGGTCGCCGAAACCGAAGACGCGATCGCCGAGGCCTCATCCCAGCTCGTCGCTTACGGTTATTACACGCCTGTCATCGTGATGTTCGACACGGATGAAGCCCGCCTGCGCGATCAGGCAGAAGCCGTCCGGAGGCTGATCCAGGCCGAAGGTTTTGGCGCCCGCATCGAAACCCTCAATGCCACCGAGGCCTATCTCGGCAGCCTGCCGGGCAATACCTACGCCAATGTCCGCGAACCGCTGATCAACACCCGCAACCTTGCCGATCTCATTCCGGTCAATTCCGTCTGGGCGGGCAGCGCCGTGGCACCTTGCCCGTTCTACCCGCCCAACGCCCCGCCTCTAATGCAGGTCGCCAGCGGCTCGTCTCCCTTCCGGTTGAACCTTCACGTCGACGATGTCGGCCACACGCTGATCTTCGGCCCGACGGGATCGGGCAAGTCGACACTGTTGGCGCTGATCGCCGCACAGTTCCGGCGCTATGAGCATGCGCAGATCTTCGCCTTCGACAAGGGGAAGTCGCTTTATCCGCTGACCAAGGCCGCGGGCGGAGATCACTACGAGATCGGAGCCGGGGAGGGGACAGCGCTCGCCTTCTGCCCGCTGGCCGAGCTATCGACGGATGGTGACCGCGCCTGGGCGGCAGAGTGGGTCGAGACACTCGTCGCCATGCAGGGCGTAACGATAACCCCGGATCACCGCAACGCAATCGCTCGCCAGATCGGTTTGCTTGCCGACGCCCGCGGCCGCTCGCTGTCCGATTTCGTCAGCGGCGTGCAGATGCGCGAAATCAAGACCGCCCTTCAACACTACACGGTCGATGGGCCGATGGGGCAGCTTCTCGATGCGGAAGAGGATGGTCTGACACTTGGATCGTTCCAGACCTTCGAGGTCGAAGAGCTGATGAATATGGGCGAGCGCAATCTCGTGCCCGTTCTGCTCTATCTCTTCCGCCGCATCGAAAAACGCCTCACCGGGGCACCGAGCCTCATCATCCTCGACGAAGCATGGCTGATGCTCGGTCATCCGATGTTCCGCGACAAGATCAGGGAATGGCTGAAGGTGCTGCGCAAGGCCAATTGCGCGGTCGTGCTGGCCACCCAGTCGATCTCGGACGCGGAGCAGTCCGGCATCATCGACGTGCTCAAGGAAAGCTGCCCGACCAAGATTTGCCTGCCCAATGGCGCGGCGCGGGAATCGGGAACGCGCGAGTTCTACGAACGCATCGGCTTCAACGACCGGCAGATCGAAATCGTCGCGACGGCCATTCCCAAACGCGAATACTACGTCGCCTCGCCCGAAGGCCGGCGGCTCTTTGACATGTCGCTGGGGCCCGTGGCGCTCGCCTTCGTCGGCGCGTCCGGCAAGGACAATCTCAAACGCATTGATCAGCTCAGCGAGACGCACGGCAGCGATTGGCCGGCGGTCTGGCTGGAGGAAAGGGGAGTGGATGATGCCAAGCGCATTCTCACGCACAGCTAGGATTGCGATAGCCGCAATCCTCTCAGCTTCGTCGGCCACAAGCACCCATGCCGGCGGCGGCGGGTTCTTCGGAGCGACGGAATTCACGCAGATCCTCAACAATGGCGAACTGGTCGGTCTCGTCGGCCAGTCGGCCGAGCAAATCCAGAATCAGGTCACCCAGATCACGCAGCTGGCCGAGCAGATTCAGAACCAGCTGAGGATCTACGAAAACATGCTGCAGAACACGCTGACTTTGCCGAGCCATGTCTGGGGCCAGGTCGAAAGCGATTTGATGCAGTTGCAAAGCCTCGTGCAGCAAGGCCAATCGATCGCCTTCTCGATGGGCAATGCCGATGACGTGCTGCGGCAACGCTTCGAGAGCTTTGCCGACTTCAAATCGGGCCTCGCCAACGGGCAGACCTTCTCGTCGAGCTATCAGGACTGGTCCGACACAAACCGCGACACGATCGGAGCGACACTGAGGGCGGCGGGACTGACGGCCGATCAGTTCAGCTCCGAGGAATCGACGATGAGCCAGCTCCGGTCGATGTCGCAGTCGTCGGTCGGTCAGATGCAGGCTTTGCAGGTCGGTCATGAGATCGCCGCGCAGCAGGTCGCCCAAGCCCAGAAGCTGCGCGGGCTCGTTTCGCAGCAGGTGACGATGATGGGCACCTGGTACCAGTCCGAACAGGCCGCAAAGGACCTCGCGCAGAACCGCCGCGAGGAGTTCTTCAACTCAACCACGCCCTCGACATCGGGCGGTCAGACGATGGAGCCACGCTGGTGACCAGGCTCTTCCTCATTGCGATCTGCGCGGTCGTCGTTGTCGTCGTCGGCATCGTTGTCTGGAACACGACCACCGAACCGGACGCACCTGCGGCGACCGCCCCGGAACGGCAGCACTACGATCTCGAAGGCGGCCAGGAGATGCGACCGCGATGGGGCAGGAACGAAGGCGGGGCCGATGGCACGTCCGGAAACTAGGCTTGCCCTCTTCCTGATCGGAGGCATCGCTCTCTGGGCCAATCCAGCACTGGCCCAGGAAGGCAGCTTGCTGACCAATCTCGAAAACGAGATCGCGACGGCCGCCCAGGGCTGGGAAACGACGATCCTTGACGCCGCCAGATCGCTCTTCTGGATCCTCGCCGGCATCGAGGTCGGCATCGCCGCCGTCTGGCTGGCAATCTCGGCGGCTTCTCTCGACACCTGGTTCGCCGAGCTTGTCCGCCGCATCATGTTCATTGGCCTCTTCGTCTTCATCCTCGAACAGGGGCCGGACTTCGCGAAGGCGGTTGTCGACAGCCTGTTCCAGATCGGCGCCGGGGGCGGGTCGGCTTCCCCCGCGAACGTCTTCAATGCCGGTCTCGAGGTCGCCAGTGCCATGTCCGCCAAGGCGCAGTTCGGCCTGTTCGAGGACAATGCGCTGGCGATCGCCGCCGTCTTCGCCATGGTCATCACCGTGATCTGCTTCAGCCTGGTCGCGGCGATCTTCGTCTCGGTCATGGTCGAGATGTATGTCGGGCTGCTCACCGGCATGATCATGCTCGGCCTCGGCGGTTCGAGCTTCACCAAGGATTTCTCGGTCCGCTATCTGATCTATGCGTTTTCCGTCGGCATGAAGCTGATGGCGCTGGTGATGATCGCGCGCATCGGGTCTGAGGTGCTGATCAACCTCGCCAATTCACCGACGACGGGCGACGAGTTTCTGGCGACGCTGGCGATCGCCGGCATCTCCGTCGTCGTGTTCGTCATCGCCATGTACGTCCCCAACATCGTGCAGGGCATGGTCCAGGGCGTCTCCGTCACGGGCGGCATGGAAACCATCCGGCACGGTGCGCAGGCGGCGAGCTTCGCGGCAGGCGGTGCGGCGCTTGCCGTCGGCGGGGCGAGGGCAGGGGCCGCGGCCTATTCCGATGCCCGCGCCGCTGGCAGTTCGTTTGGCGGGGCGGCTCTCAAGGGCATGGCAAGCGGCATGGGCGCCGCCGGCGGTGCGGCCGCCTCGGCCGCCCGCGACAAGGCCATCGGTGTTCCGGGCACCTGGGGCGCATCCACGTTGGGCCTCGCCAACGCGAAGCTCGACCAATCCCAGGGCCGTCCCGCTTCCCGCCCGAACCGTGACGAGAAAGCGTGACAGAGACCATGGCCAGAACCAGTATCCCGGAAACGCCTTACATCGCCGCACGCCAGGAATGGAACGAGCGCTATGGCTCCTATGTGAAAGCGGCGGCCGCCTGGCGCATCGTCGGCATCACCGGCATGCTCATGGCGGTCATCGGGTTTTCCTACGCGCTCTATCAAAGCACTCAGGTCAAGCTCGTCCCCTATATCGTCGAGGTCGATAAGCTCGGAACGGCGGCGACGACAGGGTTTCCGCAACAAATCGAATATGCCGACCCCCGCGTGGTGCGCGCGACGCTTGGAAGCTTCATCTCGAACTTCCGCTCGGTCACGCCCGATACGGTCGTCCAGAAGCAATATATCGATCGGGCCTATGCGCTGCTGAGGTCGTCCGACCCGGCGACCGAGAAGATCAATGCCTGGTTCCGGAGCAATTCGCCCTTCGATCGGGCGCGGTCAATGACCGTCGCTGTCGAGGTGACCAATATCGTCCCGCTCTCCAACCAGAGCTACCAGATCGACTGGACTGAGTATGAGCGTGACCGGCAGGGCAAGGAACTCGCAACGAGGCGGTTCCGCGGTGTCGCCACGGTGACGCTGACCCCGCCACAGGACGAGGCGGTGATCCGCCTCAACCCCATTGGACTTTATTTGAAGGATTTTGACTGGACGGCGCAGCTCTGAGCCGCGTTCGCGCCAGACGGCCACGTCTGGGGCAAAGATACGCGGCCCACCTGAATGTGCCCCGGAGGATAGGTGAATGAAGAAAGAGAATATCCGCGGCATCGCGCTTTGCGCCGGCGTGATGATCGCGGCGGCGACGCTGCCCGCACAGGGACAGCAGCTCACCAGCAACGAAGCGCGAGGCACGCAGCTCTCCGGCCAATGGCAGCACCGGCAGGGCGTCGTCACGCGCGGCGCCGACGGCAAGGTGATCTTCCTTTATGGGGAGGTTCAACCGTCGGTCGTCTGCTCGCCGCTACAGGTGTGCGACATCGAACTTCAGGCCGGGGAGGTGGTGCGTGACGTCCTTCTTGGCGACACCGTGCGCTGGAAAGTCGAACCCGCAACCTCCGGTGCGCCGAGCGGCCAGGCGATTCACCTGATCGTCAAACCGTCCGAAGCTGGTCTCGTGACGTCAATGGTCGTGACCACGTCGCGGCGGACCTATCATATTCAGCTCAAGTCGCACCACAGCCAGTACATGGCGCGCGTCGGCTTCGACTATCCCGAAGATATCAATGCGCGGTTTGCCGAGATCAATGCGCGCATCGAGGCGAGCGTGGTGCCCGGCGCCGGCGTTCCGGCCGATCAGCTCGATTTTGCGTTCCACATCAGCGGCGCGGCGCGCTGGCGGCCGACCCGGATCTACAGCGACGGGATGAAGACCTACATCCAGTTTCCGTCGTCTCTGTCAGGGCAGGAGGCCCCGGTCCTCTTTGTTGTTTCCGGTGGCGAAAACCGCATCGTCAATTACCGCATGAACGGCGCGATGATGGTCGTCGACTACAACATCGATCGGGCGATCCTGGTCTCCGGCGTCGGCCGTCAGCAGCAGAAAATCACGATCCGGCGGGGAGGGTAGGGCGATGCGCGCGGTCAATTCCTTTCTCCGTCTCTCGGCCGCCTTGGTGCTCATGGCGATGCTGGCTGCGTGCCAGACGATGAGCGGACCAGGCCTCATCCGGAGCGAAGTTACGGCGGAGCTGACGTCGGAATCGGCGAATGCCATCGCCGGCGACATGGTGGGGCGGCTGGCGGAACAGGTCGGGCCGGGCACGACCCCGATCGAGCTCCGCGGCAGTGACGCCCTGTTTGGCCCGGCTCTCGAGGCGGCGCTTCGCGAATGGGGCTATGCCGTCGTCACCGATCAGGCGACCGAGGGGGCCGCTGTCACGCCGCTGGCCTATTCGATCGATCCCTTCGAGGGTGGCGTGCTGGTCCGGCTCTCGACGCTCCAGGTCGAGCTGACCCGCATGTACACGCTCAGCGCCACGGGCGCGACGCCGGCCAGCCCCTTGTCTGTCATGCAGCGTGGACCGGAGGCCGCGTCATGACCGAGTCGCTGAAACTCGGCGGCGCCGGTCCGCAGGACGGACCGCGAATCAGGCGCCTCAACCGCGTTCCAGTCATCGTCGCCATCCTGCTGGTCGTGACCTTCCTGGCGGTGATTTTTTACGGCCTGTCGTCGAGAGGGCTGCATTTCGGCGGAGACCCACAGATCGAGCCCTCGTCAGCGCGGCCCGCGTCCAACGACGCCGAGCGGCTGAAGCATGGTGTGCCGGACGGGATCATCGGCGAGCCGCAACCCGTCGTGGTCCAACCGACACCAAGTCCGGAGCCCGAGCAACCAAGGAACCCGTTTCAACGGGAACCTGAACCGACACCGACCGTCGTCACGGCTCCGCAGCCAACGCTTGAACCGGAAGCGGTTTGGCGGGCGCGCCTGCAGCGCGAACAGGACGAACAGGTGCTTAGAGAATACCAGCGTCAGCAGATGGCGAGCATCCAGGCGGAAGGTGCGGCCTTCGACTCTCCGATCGCGGTCAACCTGAAAGACCTTGAGAACGCGAATGCCACGACGACACCGACGTCTCCGCAAACAGGGGTCACGACGGCGAACCGACCGGCAAGCGCGCTCGATCTCTATAGCGCCGCTCTCCAGTCCGGTATCGGGCAGAACGCCGATCCGAACGGGCAGGCGTCCAAACAGCAATTCTTCAACCAGGATATCGCCGACCTCGGCTATCTGCCGAACTCCGTCGTGCCGCAAATGTCGCCGTTCGAGCTGAAGCGCGGCTCGGTCATTCCAGCGACGCTGATCACCGGCATCAACTCCGATCTTCCCGGCCGCATCACCGCGCAGGTCTCGCAGAATGTCTATGACAGCGCGACGGGAAGGCGGCTATTGATCCCACAGGGCGCGAAGCTGTTCGGGCGCTACGATTCAGAGGTGACGTTCGGCCAGAACCGGGTGCTCGTCGTTTGGACCGACATCATCTTCCCGAACGGGGCGACCCTGCAGATCGGGGGCATGGCCGGAACCGATGGCGCGGGATACGGCGGGTTCCACGATCAGGTCGATAACCATTATCTGCGCACCTTCGGATCGGCGATCCTGGTGGCGCTCATCGGCGCCGGCACCGAAATGCTGCTCCCCGACGATAACAGCACGTCGACAACGGTGGACAGCGCCAGCGATGCGGCGCGGCGATCGTTTGCCGAGACGTTTGGCCAAATTTCCGAGCAAACCGTGTCGAAGAACCTCAATGTGCAGCCGACCCTGGAGATTCGACCCGGTTACAGATTTAATATTTTAGTCGATCAGGACATAATTTTCCCAAAGGCTTATCAATAATGTTGAGAACTTTGAGTTGCCCCTCAGAGTGTAATGGCTCGCGAATACGCAGCTACTTAATATGCCGGACTTTAATAATATTGAATGAGTTACTTTTACACTTGATCGACACGTTGTCGCTTCCGCTTGAGGAACGCGCGGCCCGCCGGGCCTTGCGTGACTTTTGCGAGGGGGCGGGTTTCGATTATTTCGCCTATCTGCACTTGCGCGGCCAGGAGAGTTTTGCGGTGTCGAACTACCCGCAGCCTTGGTGCGATCGCTATGTTCAAAGGAACTATCTGCTGGTCGATCCGGTGGTCACGAAGGCGAAGCACGGGCCACCCATCTTCACCTGGTCCGCTGACGAGGCCAAAAGGGCTGGCCGGCGGGATGTCACACAGTTCTACAAGGACGCAAGCCGGTTCGGGATCAGGTCCGGACTGTCGATTTCGGCGCCGCTCGGTTTCAAGGACCGGATGGTGTTCACGCTGTCCTCGAACAAGCCGCAGGTGTGCATAGACGAGGATCCGGACCCGGTCACGGCAGCGATGGCGGTTGCTTTTGTCCATTCGCGGCTCGGCGCTGCAACACGGGATGCAACGCTCGCCTGCGAAATCCATCTTTCGCCGCGCGAAGCGGAATGCCTCAGATGGTTCGCCGATGGGATGTCGATGCAGGACATCGCGGACACCGTCGGCATCGGCTACCGATCCGTTCGCTCCTATCTCGACGAGGCAACACGAAAACTTGGCGCGGCGAACAGCCGGCAGGCGGCTTCAATCGCGATCCGTCTTGGAATGATTTAGCGGCTTGGCGACCTCCGTCTCACCTATAGAGAAGGATGTCGTAGAAGCGAGGAAGACGGCGCTTACGGGTCGGCCAAAATTGTGTGGCATAACATAGCTTATGGAACCAGAGGACGCTTTTCCGACGTTATTTCAATATCTTATCAACGCTCTCAGTCGATCTAGCGACGGTCTAGTGACTGGTTTCATCCTCCGGCAAACGCGGCACGCGGCCGAGCTTGTCGATGACGGCCGACGTAATCTGATGATGGGCGCGCATCATCAAAAGCGCCAGTCGGTAGTCGTGGCGGATATCTTCGGTTTCGTCGCCGAGCGGCGCCTCGGCTTCCAGCACGGACAGTTTCTCGTACAAAGTCTGCGCGCGTTCGAGGTGGCACCTTTGCTCGCGAATGACATCCATAGCGAGGCGCTCGAGCGCGACCTCGTTCAACCCGGCAAGAATGGCGGCAATGGAGTGTTTCGGCGATGACGGTTCAAGATTGAGACTGATCGGTTCTGGCAATAGCGACGATATCCCACGGCTTGGCACGCGGTTCGCCCCCGCGTTGATTTAGATCTCGACCCCAAGCCGGGGGTTAGAAACCGCCCTAGACGGCCCTGCGACCTTTAGCACCGAGGCGCCTGGACATACGTCACAGGCCCCCGGCCGTAAGCCGAAGGATCTTGGCACCGGGTCGGCCGGTGCCAAACCGCTAGGGAGGGTTTCTAAGCCCCGAGGCGGCGCGTAACGCCTCGGGGAGAGCATATTTGATCAGGTTAACGAACGCCAGACGCTAACCTGCGTGTTTTCATTGGAATTATTCGGCATTTGCCATATGTCCGGTTGCCGACCGCGACGGCAGCGCAACATTCGCGAGCACCGGTTCGCGGAAACTGCCTGCCGCACCCAGCCGGGACCGCATGTCGTGGCTCATATCGAACAGGCCGGCATAGGTCATTGTCTTGCCTATTCGCGCCGGCGTTCCGAGCTGCTCAAAGCGGCAATCGATCGATCTGAATATCCGGGCCATTCTGGCGTCGAAGACGGACACGATGTGCTCGATGCCGGCCTGTTGGGCAGTTTCGACCATCCCGCACAAGAGCTCCACAGTGGTCCGGTTCACCGTGTGATTTGCTTCGGCCCGGTCCTTCGCCTCGAAGATGCGCGGGTTGACCGCAAAGCGAGAGCTCTCCCAGATCAACGGGCTCTCCACAGCGCCGCCGGGCATGAGCACAGAAAACACATCCCTGAGCATGTTGGGACCGGTCGTAGGCAGGAGGCGAACCGCTCCGCGCAAATGCCCGGACTCCTCATCGAGCGACAGGAGGTAGAGCGGGTCTTCGGCATCGAAGCGGTCGATCTCGCGGCCGTTTTCGACGCTCACGTCCCAGCCGAGGCGGCCGGAAAAGACTTCCGCACGCATGCGGAACATTTCATCGATCAGTTCGGGTTGCTTGTCCTGATCGACGCTTTCGATGGCAGATATCATGATGGTGGTCTCCGTTCGTTTATTGACGACGGAAACACCAGTTATCGGCGATACTTCTGCTCGAATATCCGGTCGATCAGCAGGGTTTACAGGGGAGGTAGAAGCAGACCAGCTCTATGGGCGATCGAGACGGCATGGGTGTTGCTGGTAGCGTTGAGCTTGTGGCGGGTGCTTTCGAGATAGCAGCGGACAGTGTGCTGCGAGAGCCCCAGGATCGTGGCGCATTCCCAGACCGTCTTGCCCTCAGCGATCCATTGCAGGCACTCCAGCTCACGCGGCGAAAGATGTGACTTCATCGGCCGCTGCCCCTCCAGACGCAGGACCTTGTCATGAATGTGCGTCGCCAAGACCTGGAAGTCGCGCAGATAGAGCAGCTTCTCGCGTGCCCAGTCGCGATCTGAAAAGTCAGAGGTAATCGAAAGTATCCCGCGATCTCCATGGCGGCCGTGGATCGGGATCGAAATGCCTTTCCTGCCAAGTCCAAATTCAGTGGCCTCGCCAAACAGAGTTCTGACCTTCTCGTCGGTCCGGGCAAACCCGTCCCAATCGAGCGGGAGAAGGCGCCGGAAACCGGTCTGGACCACAGGATCGATCTCCAGGAAGCGGCGCTCCTTGTAGTGCTCCACCCAATCCGACGAGTACGTCACCGCTAGAAACGGATCGTCGTTCGTCCGGCCTGACAGGCCGATACCGAAGTAGGCCGCGGATTTGAGACCGTACCCCGCGGCAAGTTCCTTCATAACGATATCGAGGCTCTCACGATCCGAGACCGCCGCAATTTGCGAGAATGTAGTGCTGAAGCTCAAGCCATCGTTTTGCGACATGTGTGGTCCTCTTCTGGGTGGTCTCGCGTGCACTGCGAGATCCGGACGAACTCCAACGATTGCCGCGGTCAAACGGACGAAAAGATCGGTTGGCGGCCGCACACGATCACAGCGCCGCCGCCAACCAGTTGCCAGGGGCGGTAAGGTTGCGAACCGTGCCCTGGTGGGAGGAACCGAACGGAGCCAGCCTGATGTCCGCATGCATCGGCAAGGCGCCTAGATTCCGATCGCCTCGTACAACCCCTTGATCCGCATAAGTGCGAGCACGTAGCCAGCCGTGCGGAGGTCCTTTATCGCGGAGTTTTCGTTCATAAGGCCGGACATGCGCGCATAGGTGTCCCGCATCTTCTCCTCCAGGCCAGATCGCACCAGATCAAGCTCTGTGCCGCCTGCGGCGAGAGCCGCTTTCGTGCAGGGGTCGAACTCTGTCCCGAGCGCCTTTTCCAAGCCAGCGACAAGCATCGCCTGCTCACGCTCGCGCTGCCGGCGCTGCATCAGACCGAACGACATTTGCGTGATGTTCTTGACCCACTCGAAATAGCTCACCGTCACCCCGCCAGCATTGGCGAAGAGGTCGGGGATGATCACCGTTCCCTTGGCGTTGAGGATCCGGTCCGCCTCGAAGGTCACGGGTCCATTGGCTGCCTCGACGATGAGCCCGGCTTTGATCCGCGAGGCGTTGCCCGAATGAATCACCCCCTCGAGGGCTGCAGGAACAAGGATGTCGCAGGCGCTCTCGAGCGCAGCCGCCCCATCCGCGTCATAGTGGCCTTCTGGAAAGCCCTTCACGCCGTGGTGGGTATCGAAATGGGTCTTGAGCTGCTCGATATCGAGCCCCTCGGCATTGCGGACAACGCCGTCGCGTTCGATCACCGCGATGATCTTGCAGCCATCCTCGGCCAGGAACTTCGCGGCGTGATAGCCGACGTTTCCGAGGCCCTGTACGATGACCCGGCAATCCTTGAGCGATTTGGGCAAGCCGGTTCTGGATCGGTCGCGCTCGGTGTTGAAGAACTCACGGATCGCAAACTGAACCCCTCGGCCCGTCGCCTCGATCCGGCCGTCGATGCCTCCGGCGGCCAACGGCTTTCCGGTTACACAGCCGGCCGCATTGATGTCCTCGGGATGCATGCGGTGATACTCGTTGGCCATCCAGACCATGGTGCGCTCGGATGTGCCGACATCGGGCGCCGGTACGTTGACTGCCGGGCTCAGGAACTTCTGCCGAGACAACTCCTGGGTGAAGCGGCGCGTGATCTTCTCGAGCTCTTCTTCCGTCCAGTCGCCAACATTGATTTTCAATGCACCCTTCGAGCCGCCGAACGGCAGGTCCATCAGCGCGCATTTGTAGGTCATAAGGGCGGCGAGCGCCTCGACCTCATCCTGATCGACGTCTGCAGCGTAGCGGATCCCGCCCTTGGCCGGGGCCGGATGGTTGGTGTGAACGGCTCGCCACCCCTCGAACGTGTACATCCGACCTCGGAGCCGGACGCCGAAACGAGTAGTATATGTCTCGTTGCACACCCGGATCTTGTCAGCCAATCCGTCCTGCATCGGCACCAGTTCAGCAGCCCGACGGAACATCGCGTCAACGTCAGAGAGGAAGCCACCATGCGCTGGTGCCCCGGCACCGCCGCCCACTTCGTCCGGCAGTTTCAACATCTCGCTTCAGGCTCCCAAGCCGGCAATGCAGCCATATTTCAGTTCAGTGAATTCTTCGATCCCGTGATGAGACCCCTCGCGGGAATTCCCGCTTTCCTTGATGCCGCCAAACGGCGCCAGTTCGGTCGAAATCAGCCCGGTGTTTACCCCAACCATTCCGTATTCCAGCCCTTCCATTACGCGGAAGATCCGGCCCACATCACGGGTGTAGAAATATGCAGCCAGCCCGCTATCGGTATCATTGGCCGCCGCAACCGCCTCGTCTTCACTATCGAACTTGAAGATCGCTGCCAGCGGCCCGAACGTCTCTTCCTGCGCCAGCTGCATGGAAGCATTGGCCCCGGTTAGAAGGGTCGGCTCGAAAAAGGTGTGCCCAAGCGCGTGCCGGGCACCACCGGTCACAACCAAGGCGCCCTTGGCCACGGCATCAGCAATATGCGCCTCGACCTTCTCGACCGCCTTTTCGGTGATCAAAGGCCCCTGCGCCACGCCATCACCGAAACCATCGCCGACATTCAGCGCCTTGATATTCGCATTCAGCTTTTCAACAAAGAGATCGTGGATGCCCGCCTGCACATAGAAGCGATTGGTGCAGACGCAGGTCTGCCCCATATTGCGGTATTTCGAGACCATTGCGCCCTCAACCGCGGCATCCACATCCGCATCATCAAAAACGATGAACGGCGCATTTCCGCCAAGTTCCAGCGCCACCTTTTTCACGGTGCTTGAGGCCTGCTGCATCAGGATTTTGCCAACCGGCGTCGATCCGGTGAAACCCACCAGCCGCACCTTCTTATGCGTGGTCAAGACCTTGCCGATGGCAATCGCGTCGCCGGTGATCACGTTGACCGCGCCTGCGGGGAACCCGGCCCGTTCAGCTAATTCTGCCAGTGCCAGCGCCGTCAACGGCGTCTCTGGCGCAGGCTTCACCACCACGGTACACCCGGCGGCCAGCGCCGGGGCAATCTTGCGGGTGATCATCGCTGCCGGGAAGTTCCAAGGCGTAATCGCCGCCACAACTCCGATGGGCTGCCGGAGTACGGTGATGCGGGCATCCGCACGGTGCGAGGGGAGCATCTCCCCCATGACCCGCTTGGCTTCCTCAGCATAAAACTCGATATACGAGGCCGCGTAATCGATCTCGCCCAGTGCTTCGACCAAAGGCTTGCCCTGCTCACTGGTCAATATAGTTGCGAGGTCTTGGCGGTTGGCGATCACGAGATCAAACCACCGCCGCAACACCGCGCTTCGTTCCTTTGCGGTTTTCGCCGCCCAGCCCTTGAAGGCTGCGGCTGCTGCATCAACCGCCTGTTCTGCCTCAGCCGCGCCAAAATTCGGCACCGATCCAAGCACCTTGCCATTGGCAGGGTTGGTGATCGGCAAATCGGCCCCACCAACAAATCCGCCATCGATATAGGCCTGCTGCTTGAACAGGCTCTTGTCCTTCAACTCACGCATATTGAATCTGGTCCTTACTGGCGTGCGGTCTTGAGTGCGGCTTCAAGCAGATCGAGCCCTTCATCCAGCACAGCGTCGGAAATGGTCAGCGGGTTGAGAATGCGGATCGTGTTGCCAAACACACCGCAGGACAGCAGCACGAGGCCCGCATCGAGCGCTGCCGCCGTCACCCGCTTGGTCGCCACCGCATCCGGCTCATGCGTGCCTGGCTCGGTCACGATGTCGAACGCCACCATGGCGCCCGGCCCACGGATCGCGGCAATCGGCACAGCGTCATTCGATCGCGAAATGGCCTCTAGCCGTGCTTTCACCTTGTCGCCAATCACATTGGCGCGGTCGATCAGCTTTTCCTCGGCAATCACATCCATCACGGCCAATGCCGCGGCACAGGCCACCGGGCTACCGGCATAGGTGCCGCCGAGGCCACCGGGCTCTGCTGCATCCATCACATCGGCGCGGCCAATAACGCCGGAAAGCGGGAAGCCACCAGCCATGGATTTCGCCACGGTCATAAGGTCAGGCTGCACGCCAGAATGCTCAACGCCGAACATCTTGCCTGTCCGGGCAAAGCCGGTCTGCACTTCGTCGGCAATCAGCAATATGCCGTGCTGATCGCAGATCGCCCGCAGCGTCTCAAACAGCTCTTTCGGCGCCGGCAGGAAACCACCCTCACCCTGCACCGGCTCAAGAATGATCGCCGCGACATTGTCCGGCCCGATATCGGCACGGAACAGATATTCGAGTGCCTTGATCGAATCCTCGACCGTCACGTCCATAGACTCAGCGGGGAACGGAACGTGGAAAACACCCGGAGGCGAAATGCCAAATTTCACTTTGTAAGGGGCGACTTTGCCGGTTAGCGCCATCGTCATCGAAGTGCGGCCGTGGAAACCGCCCGTGAATGCAATCACACCGGCCCGGCCCGTCGCCGCCCGCGCGATCTTGATGGCGTTTTCGACCGCTTCGGCGCCCGTGGAGAATAGGATTGCCTTGGCGTTTTCGATCGGCGCTAGCTCGCAAAGCCGCTCGCAGACCTCGACATATGGCTCATAGGGCAGAACCTGAAACGCGGTGTGCGTGTAAGCATCGAGCTGAGCCTTCACCGCCTCGATCACCTTGGGGTGACGATGCCCAGTATTGAGAACCGCAATGCCACCAGCGAAATCCACAAAGCGATTGCCTTCAACATCCCAGATCTCCGAATTCGCGGCCTTCGCCACGAATTTCGGATAGGCGGTGGCAATGCCGCGTGGCACGGAGGTCGTGCGCCTGGTCTGCAGATCGATGTTACTCATCTTAATGCCTTTGTTTGAAACTGACTTCTCATAGAAATACACGCCGATACGCGCTCACTGGTATTTCAAAGAGTGACGCCCAGTGGTAACCTCATGCTTCCACTAGATGAGGACGATCAATCCGTGCCGCCTAGGTCGAATCGAGAATCGGAAGGAAGTCTGCGCGGCCGCTTGCCGCCGCTCAGCATGCTTCGTGCGTTCGAGGCTGTGGGTCGGACCGGCAGCATGCGGCGCGCGGCAGAAGACATTGGCGTCTCTCATACCGTAGTCAGCCGGCATGTCCGTAATCTGGAATCGTGGCTGGGACAGAAATTGGTTCAATCCAGCCCGCGTGGCGCCACGCTTACGGCGGCAGGGGAGACGTTATTTCGCGCCACATGCGAAGCATTCAAATCTATTGCCAAGACCGCCATTCAGCTAAGGGTCGACACCCGCGCACGGGTCTTGCGGGTTTGCTGTATGCCTGGACTTGCCGCTCGATGGCTAGCCCCGCGGCTGACAGCAATGCGCAATGCGTTGCCTGATGTGGACATTAATCTGCGAGCGCTGGACTACGGAGCTGGCAATTCCAACATCGATGCCGATCTGATCATCGGATTCGGGGACGTTGCTAACTTGCCGTCGGGTGCCAAACCGCTCATCCGACCACGCATGTTCCCTGTGGTAAGTCCCGAATGGCTTGCTAAGAACGATGTACCACCGACGCTCCAGCACCTGCTGGGGTCGGACCTCATCCACGAAGAGAGCTACGAACAATGGGCAGCGTGGCTGGAGGCTGCTGGCGTCGCCATTAATAGGCCATTGTCCGGTATTCGTCTGGGCGACGCGAGCATGGGATTTGACGCCGCCCTAGCGGGGCAAGGCATCGCCCTTACTACGCGCTTGATGGTCGCAAAGGATATGGACGCCGGCCACCTGATAGAACTCTTCGACACCGACATCCGGCTTGGCGGCTATTTCTTAGAAGCCCGAGAAGACGGCAAGAATCGTAGCGACGTCGAGCGGTTCCGGAGCTGGTTGGTCGAGGCGTTGAATGAGGACCGTTAGTGTTATTTTGGTAGCGGCACGGGGCCGAATCTCCGTCGCGTGCAATGTCTGTCTGACGCGTTCGCGGCGTGCTCCGGCAGCCGCTAGTGTTGTAAGACCTGGTTCAAGAATGCCTGCGTTCTTTCGTTTTGCGGATTCGTGAAGAACGCGTCTGGACTATTCACTTCCACGATCGCTCCTGCGTCCATGAAGACGACGCGATTTGCGACTTTTCGAGCAAAGCCCATTTCATGTGTGACGCACACCATTGTCATGCCCTCGCCCGCGAGGGCCACCATTGTATCGAGGACTTCCTTGATCATTTCGGGGTCCAACGCGGAAGTCGGCTCATCGAACAGCATCACACGGGGTCGCATGCATAGCGACCGAGCAATTGCCACCCTTTGTTGTTGGCCGCCCGACAGTTGAATCGGATACTTGTTGGCCTGTTCGGGTATTTTCACCTTCTCAAGAAAATGCATTGCCGTGGCTTCGGCTTCTTTTCGAGGGGTTTTTCGAACGACGGTCGGAGCCAAGATGCAGTTCTCGAGGATCGTCAGATGAGGAAATAGATTGAAGTGCTGGAAGACCATTCCAACTTCAGTACGCACATCGTAGACGCTCGTGGAATCATGACCGAGGGCTTTGCCTTCAACTTCGATTACGCCTTGTTGATGGTCTTCGAGAGCATTGATACAGCGGATCAAGGTCGACTTTCCCGACCCTGACGGCCCGCAAATCACCACCCGCTCGCCGTTTTCGACAGTTAGATTAATGTCGAACAGGACTTGAAAAGATCCGAACCATTTATTGAGGCCTTCGACGCGAATAGCGGAGGCATGGCCAGTTTGTGTTGATTGTGTTTCGCTCAATGCGCGTCTCCCTATTCTTGCCGTGTAGCGAACCGTCACAGGTCGTTGCGTGTCGTCGCGTCCAGACCGTCCCCGCTACTCTTTGGCAGCCAGATTGTCTTCTCAAGTTCGCAGCTCGAGCGAGCTCCTAGTCGTTGTGCCGCGAAATCAGTTCAAGAAACTGGCGGCTTCGCTCTGCCTTCGGTGATTTGAAGAACTCCTCGGGCTTGGCAATTTCCACAACTTCTCCCTTGTCCATGAAAACGATCCGGTCGGCCGCGCTCTTTGCAAACCCCATCTCGTGGGTCACGCAGATCATCGTAATGCCCTCTTCGGCGAGCTTGCGCATGACTGCCAAAACCTCTCCAACCATCTCTGGATCCAGCGCAGATGTGGGTTCGTCGAAAAGGATAGCCTTCGGCTTCATGGCAAGCGCCCGGCAGATTGCAATTCGTTGCTGTTGACCGCCTGATAGAGAGGAAACCGGAGCTGTTTCTTTCTCCGAAAGCCCAACCATCTTCAAAAGCCGGCGGGCTTCGGCCTCCGCGTCTGTGCGCCGCATGACGCCGGCCCTGATCGGGGCCAATGTGATGTTTCGGAGCACGTTCAGATGGGGAAACAGGGCGTAGTTCTGAAAGACCATACCGACTTCGAGCCGCACCTTTCTCCAGCTACGCTCTGAGTGGCCATTAACGGGCTCACCGGCAATCCGAATTGAACCCGAGCTCGCCTCTTCTAGGCCGTTCACACACCGGATCAGCGTTGATTTGCCGGAACCAGAGGGGCCGAGCACAACCACGACCTCTCCTTTGGCAACTGTGAGGTCAACGTTGTTCAAGGCACGAATACCGCCACGGAACTCCTTGGAGACATTTGATATCTCAATTAGAGGCTGGCTCGTCATACGCTTGCCTCCTGTTGCTCGCCCGCGGTTAGCTCATCGCATGCTTCGGCAAGCCGCGAAGCAGCTGCTTCGCTTCTCTGTCTGCGGTTTTCGGCAGCGTCCCTAGTTTTCCTGATCCGGTCGTTCGCCAATTCGAGAAGCGCCGTCGTTTCTTCCAGGCTGGGCCCCACGCCAGTTGTTGCTTCGAGCACTCCGGCTGGATTGAGAGCTTCCCCCAAGAGGGTTTCGGGGTCATCGAGATCTCGTCCGGTCTGCTCGACAAAGGCCTGGCAAATTGCCTCGCTGGGCGTGGCGCCATTGAGTACAAGGCGCACGTAACGACCTGTGATATGGTGGGCATCACGGAAGGGCAGTTGGAGCCGGGAACACAACAGATCAGCAAGCGCTGTCGCAGTCGCAAAATTGGCTCCGGCCAAATATTCCATGCGATCCTTTTTGGGCTTAGCGCAATCGACAATCACGCATGCCGCCGGCATCATCGCAGCGAGTTCATCGAGTGCATCCCAAAGCCACCGCCCGGTTTCGGCACCGACTTCCATACTATGCCCAAAGGGGACGGCGCGGCATGCAGCCACCGCCGTCGTCAACGCACCGATCAGAGCGGCAGGCCGGGATTTGAGTGTCTCAAGAACGGCTAGGTTCTTTTTCTGCGGCATGATCGAAGAGGTAATTGCGACCCGGTCCGGGAACTCGATCATTCCGAACTCGAAGGTCGACCAGACGTAAAAATCTTGACATATCCGCCCGATGGTCATCGCAAGTTGCGTCGCGGCGCTTCCAAGTTCGATCAAAGCATCACGATTGCAGACAGCATCCAGTGAATGGCCTTGCGCCCGTGAGAAACCGAGTAGCTCCGCTGTACGCTCGCGGTTCAACGGGAAACGTGTTCCGGCGAGGGCGCCCGCACCAAGCGGGCACTCGTCCATACGAACGATAGCGTCCTCGATCCGTGTGGTGTCGCGGGTAAGTGCGGATTCCACCCCAAGCAGATACCAGCCAAAGGTGATTGGCTGCGCATGCTGCATATGGGTATAGCCTGGCAT
The DNA here is from genome assembly GCF_024158145.1 of Notoacmeibacter sp. MSK16QG-6. Classification (GTDB taxonomy): domain Bacteria; phylum Pseudomonadota; class Alphaproteobacteria; order Rhizobiales; family Rhizobiaceae; genus Notoacmeibacter. The sequence goes on along the minus strand of NZ_JAMYXM010000008.1, from coordinate 45,837 downwards.
GATCGTTGATGCCTCGGCGGAAACGCGAGCCTGCAGGGCGCTACGGAGGCTAAGGCACCCTTGGAGAAGAGCTTCGGCAATTTCCTTGCATCGCAAACGATCCAGCGTCGATTTGAGATCGTTCCGCGACCGTGCGAGATGTACCCATCCGCCTTCTGGGCCAGCCCGGCTGATAAGCTCGGCCTCATAGTTGAACCAGGGGTCTTCACGCTGCGGGTCCAGTTCAAAACTGGTGGGTCCTTCCGCAGCTAGTGCGTCGACATGTCGGAGCAGACGCGCTGCAACCGCTTTTTCGATCAACCCTTGTTCAGACAGCATCACAAGATGAGCGCGATTGATCTGCGTAAACCAAGGCAGTGCAGCAGCAAAATTTCGCGTGAGGGCAGGAGCATTGATGCCGTCGACGATTTCCGTGGCCAAGGGCTCGCTCAAAAAGCCGCTGACTTTTGAACTAACCAATCCGTTCGAATGACTCGGGTCGATGGTTTGAGAACTAGTTGACATTATGCTTTCCCGGCAGACGCAGGCGCGGCAGCGCCGTGTTCATCGTCACTGGCTGAATCGTTTTGGTGCACGGTCCGTGCGACCGTGATCTTTCGTTCGAGCCAGGCGGTGAAGAGGTTGAGGCAGTAACAAATGCAAAAATAGACGCACAGAACAAAGCCGAAGACCATGAAGGCAGGACTTTCACCCGTCATCAGGGTTGTGCGCTCTACGATGATCTTAGCCGTTCGGAGAAACTCCGTTGCCCCGACCATCGAAGCCAGCGAAGTGGCCTGGATTAGCAGGGAGAAGAGCCCTGTGAACGGTGGCAAGATCGGCAGAACAATTTGCGGCAGTAGCACCATGAACAGCGTTTCCGAAGGGCGCAGCCCTAAGGCAAGTGCGCTCTCCCGCTGGTGCTTCGGTATCGCGTTGAATCCGCCACGGATGATCTCAGACCCGTTGGCACTGCCCCATGTCGTAAAACTAACCAAGGCCGCAGAAAAAGGGTCTAGCGAGAGGCCAATCAGTGGAGCGCCAAAATAAACAAAGAGGAGGTTCACCACCAAGGGAATGTCCCGGAAGAACTCCACATAAATCAACGCAAGGATGCGCAGCAAGCGATACCGTGACACCGACATGATACCCACGAACAGCGAAATAATCGCGGTCAGCAAGAGCGTCAAAATTGCCAGTTTGAAGGTTGTTAAGAGCCCGCTCCAAAGAAGCGGCAGACTGTCGATAATCAGTTGCATGTGGCTCCTCCTCACGCGGTTCTAAATGGCTTTTGGAGGACCGCTTCCAGCCGGCGAACCGCCGCTGAGAGGACTAAGACGATGGCCAAGTACATTGCGCCGATCGCTAGAAACATCTCGAGTGTGCGGAAATCTGTAGCGACACGGTTCATTGCGACGAATGTCAACTCAGCGACACCGATCGCTTGAAGGTACGAAGAGTTCTTCAGCACTGACACGGCGGTATTCAGCATTGCAGGAATACTGACTCGTAACCCGATGGGCAGCGCAACGTGGCGAAGATAGTGCAGCGGGCGGAGCCCCAGCGAATAGGCCGCTTCACGCTGACCCTTGTCGACCGCCGACAGTCCGCCACGAACGTTTTCCGTATTGTAAGCGCCACCCCACAAAGACAGCGCCAAAATACCAGACCAAAAGCCGCCAAGGCGGATCCCAAACTCGGCTAAACCAAAGAAAATGAAAAAGATCTGCACCAACAACGGCGTGGAACGAATGAAGTTGACGTATGCGGCGACCAGTTGAGAAAGAATCGGAACCTGGAAAACGCGGAGGCCTGCTCCAACGACGCCAATCACGACTGATATCGCAATCGAAAGCAAACTGATGAGCAATGTCATCCATAAGCCATCGAGCAAGTCGGGCGTCGCACCCCAAATATATGGAAAACTGAAGTTATAGTTCATCTAAGGTCCACGCTTCTTAAAGATGGGGATGGGCTCGGGAGGAGAGCCCATCCCCGTTGCCAAGGTTCTGCTCGGCGATACCTGGCTTCACTCCGCCGGCTTCTTGGACATGTCCCAGAAGTTCAGTTTCACATCGAGATTTTCGTCGTCGGCGAATTCGGTCAGCCAATCCTTGAACTTGCCTTCGTCAGCCATCTTGGTCAGGGAGGCGTTCACGAAATCCAGCCATTCGGTTTCGCCCTTGCGGACACCTCCACCGCGCTGGCCGATGTTGTAGGACTCGTCGATGAGACGGATCTTCGAGTTGTTCAGCGCCAAGGTCATCAGCACCGGCGTGTCATGCGCGTACCCATCGACGTAGCCGGTCATCAGTGCCTGCAGGCTTTCCGATGCCGTGTCGAACAGCAACTGTCCGATTTCCGGATAGTTCTTCTTGAAGTAGTCGATCTGCCATGCACCCTTGACCAAGGCGATTTTCTTCCCGTCCAGTTCCGACAAAGAGTTGATGGGGTTGTCCGCCAGCACGACCATGCCGGACGAGGACCACGCGTATGGTTGGGTGAAGTCGATAACTTCGGCACGTTCGGCGGTGATACCCATGGTCGCAAATACGAGATCGACCTGTCCGCCAACCAGGAGCGGAATACGATTGGCACTCGTCACACAAATGATCTGCGCCTTGGCGTCGTCTCCAAATGCGTATTTCGCAATCTGGTGCCCCATCGCGACTTCAATGCCGATCGGGTTACCCGAATTGTCGAGATAGCCGTCAGGCGGGTAGTCGCATTTCGTTCCCACCTTGAGGACACCAGCTTCTTTGATCGCTTCGGGAATGGGTGGCAGATCCTGCGCCAGTGCTGCGCCAGCGCCTCCAACCGCAAATAATACCGCAGTAAGAATGCCGCGCACCGCGCGTCTTTTGCTTTTGTATTCCATTTTTCTGTTCACCTCCTGTTGGATAATATTATTGCTTCAGCCGAGAACGGGGTCCGCTCCGTGGACGAGCAGTCTAAACAGGGAGCAGTGTCGTCTAATGCCAATCCGGCGAGCAGCCCCCATCTGCATCATTCTCTTGACACAAATAATAATGTCAAAGAATAAATAGTGATAAAGATATCACTTCAGCTCATATTGCGGGGATTGTAAATGGCGGAAATGCGTCCAACTCATCGACAGATAGAGGCGTTTCGCGCGCTCATGCTTAGCAAGTCGATGACAGAGGCTGCGCGCATGCTCTCGGTCACACAACCCGCAGTATCGAAGATCATCACCCAGCTCGAACAAGAACTCGAGATCTCCCTCTTCGAAAGGCGACAAGGAAAATTCAGCCCTACGGATGATGCTTTTGCGCTCTACACTGAGGTCGAAAGAAGCTATAGCGGCCTAGAGTCAATAACCCGTGCCGCGCGAAGGATAAAGGCTGGATTAAGGGGTAGCCTTCGGGTCGCGGTGCAACCCACAATGGCATCCAGCTTTATCGCCAAGGTCGCAAAACGGCTTTACGACGGTAGCCAGGAACTCGAACTTTCAGTGAGTGTCTACAATTCCGACGAGATAGTTGATCTGGTGGCTTCGGGCCTCTGCGATCTCGGATTTCCGCAGTCCCACATCAACACGTCGCGCGTACAAACAGGGCCGGTTATGTCGGTTCCCTGTTTCTGTCTGCTTCCTCCTGGGCACCGCCTGGAAAGCGCCGAACTGGTCTCCGTAGCGGATCTCGAGGGAGAAGACTCGATAGCAACTGCGGACGGCACCGCTAGCCGGCTGAAGTCAGATTCTCTTTTTGCATCTCTCAATGTAACGCGAAATGTTCGGATTGACTCGCACTGGGCGTTGTCGATCGCCGAGTTCGTTCGCGCCGGGCTAGGTTCCGGCATCGTTGACGCGTTCACCGCTTCGTGGTTCGCGGAAAACGGCGGAATAGTGAAACGTCTCAAGGAGGATCTGGATTTTACATTTCTTTCCGTGACATCGCCATCCTCACGGAACTCTGCTGTCCAGGCACAGTTTCAGAAGGCTTTTGAGCAGGAGCTTGGCTTCCTGAGATCCATTCGGTCCAGTTGAGAACTACCAGGTCGCCGCTGGAACTTGGACCAAATTGCGTTCGAGATTTTTTGGTTTGAGTCGAAATCCGTTGAATCAGTTTTTCAGAGGGAGGTTCAGTATCGACAGATCGACGCGAATTCCTGCTGCGTTGGGGTCCGAGCTATCAATGGGAATCTGTTCAGTCATCGACTCAGATTGCGGCAGTCCCATATCAGCCGGCCGACTAACGGCGAAGTGCGCTTTGTCGGGTTCATCTGCATAGAAAACCTGCTCCCCCTCGAACCACCCAGTGAAATACGCCTTTACCGCCATCTCAAATTGCGACGCTTCGCCCTCCTCATCCCGCTCGCCGACGATCCGAAGAACCTTCCCGAACAGCTCCGTGCCGAGCCGAAGGTTTTCGCAGGTATCGAAGAGCTCGAGGCCGATCTCCGCAGCATCTGCAATTCCGAGCCCGGCCGGATATTGGGTCAGCCCTACCCTGACATTTGCCTTGCCCACCCATTGCCGGGTGGTCTCGACCGCCTCCTCGGCCGATTTCGGAGCCGGGACAAGGATCATCTTCTCGCCCTGGAACACGCGGATCGTGAGATGGTCCGGCGCATTCATCTCGACCACGAATTGCTGCACAATCGCCACTTCGAGGCGCGGATCGGCGCATTGCTGAATGAGGTCGACGTCGATCATTTCATAGATCCCATCGGGTGTTGAAGGCGATGACGAGGGGCAGCCCGAGCAGCGCCGCCCACGCCCTGGCGCTCGCTTTCTGGATCGGAACGATGTTGGTCTCGCCGGTCCACCAGCCATTGCCGGTCGCCACGATGACATCCGGGCCAAGCAGCATGGACTGCAGGATCGGCCACACGATGAGCTGCTCATAGCAGATCAGGGGCGCGATCGACGCCCCGGCAAATCTGCCGGTTGGATTACCGAAGAACTGCGCCGATGCGCCTCCGGGTGCCCATGGCCGCCACATCGAAACCGGCACCGGCATTCGTTCCCGGTAGAGTACCCTCGCCCCCTCGCCTGTCAGCTCGATCATGACGTTGTCATAGCCGCTCTCATTGATGACAACGGCGCCGCCGGCGACGACCACATCAAGGTCGGCGAGGTTTCGGGACCACAGTCGCTCGGTGGTCGGAGTCCAGATCCCGAGCGCGCTTTCAGGCAGAACAACTGTGCCGGCGCCACTCTCCACGGCGCGTCTGACGAGGGTGATCGTCGCCAAGTGTTGAGCGTAGTCGGCATGTTCGCCGGCGACCTGATAATCGAAAGTCGTGTCAATTCCGACCCATCCCTCCGGCGGCTCGGGATCGGTCCATGTGAAGGCGGAATGCGCAAAGGCCACGCCCATTGCGACACCGGCCAGCGGCCAGACTCGTGTGGTCATCGCCGAGAGGCCGGCGGCCGTGGCCGCCAGTCCTACCCAGCCCCAACCGGGAAAGAGCACGCCGGCCGCGGTAATCGGGCTCGCCCACCCGACAATTCCGAAGGGCGGCACGCTCATCAGCGCACACGCCGCCAGATATCGCAGCGGCCGATGCCATCCAGACTTCGGCGACCAAAGGATCGTATGCACCAACACGAACATCGTTGACGCGGCGATCCAGAGACCGAGCCCCACCCAGATATCGCTCGCGTAGAAAATCGATACGCCGACCGGCAAGCCTCTCGAAGCCGCCATGAAATACGCCATCGAAACCAGGCCTGCGACCAGCCGTGTGGGGGCGAACGCCCAGAGTGCGGGAAAGAGGCACGTGACAGGAAGCAGAAGCACTTCGCCGCTCCATCCGATTGCGCCCACGATGGCGGCGGCGATGAACATGACCGCGGTGACTATGCTACGGCGCGAAGGTGAAAACCGGTTTTGCCAATCCGAGAACGCCGGTAGCCGGTATCGGCCCAAAGTAGCGCGAGTCATATGAACCTCTGAATGTCGAATGAAGAAACAGCGTGTCGGGGGGCACGACTCCGCCGGGATCGGGCGTGAGCTCTCGGCCCGATCCGTCACGCGGCTGAATCGCGGATTGCGGAAGTGCAAGGCCATCGATCGCAACGGATGTGCCGATCTCGACCGACTGTCCGGGCAGCGCCACGACGGTCTTGATCAGCGGACTGAGCCAGCCGGGGCAGAAGCCGCGCCGCACATAGCCGCGTTTCCGAGCCTGCCGAAACGTCTCGGTCAGTGGCGGGCAAATGAACACCCGATCCCCGGCCCGGACCTCGCGGTTCAGCGTCTCGATCCGCCAAAGCCCGAGCGGATAGCTCGGTGTCAGATTGATCCGGAACCCGGCGCCGTAGCCCAAGCCGAACAGCGCCAAAGGGATGCAAGTGAGAACGGCAACGATGACGATCCGGCGCCGCCGACTCACTGTTTCAGCCCCTGGCTCTTGGTCTGGGTTTGCCGCATCGCCTCGGACTGCTTCAGGGCCTCTTGGGTGCGCTCGTGAGCGGCCAGTTGCTGGCCGGCGCGCATGGTCGGCCAAGCGCTGCTGAGTTTTTCCCGGTCACCGGGCGACATGCCCTGGGCCGACTTGTCGAAAGTCGAGCCCGACGGAGTTTTGGCTGCATTGCCGAGCAACGTCCGCTCCCCGAACCGATCAGAGACCGCCTTGTTGAAGGTGTCGAGTTCGGCCTTCACCATGCGGTCGGCCAGCGCAAATCCGAGCGCGGCCGGCAGATCGTTGCGATCGATAGCGTCGCGGACCTTTTCCATGGCGCGCGCCGCCGCCGGCGACAGGGACGGGATATCGATCGAGGTGCGTTTGCGGTGACCTTCCTCTTCCAGCCTGTACTTGGCCGTCGCCCTCTGCCTCATGTCGAGATAGCGTTCGAGGTCCTTGCGCAGTGCCGGGACGTTGACTTCCGCCACGCGCCGATCTTCCCGATCAGCGCGGCTTGCCAGTAACCCCTCCCGACCCTTGAGCGCGCCGAAGCTGGGCGCATTCCGCTCGATCTCACCCAGCCGCTGACGGGCAATATTCGGGTCTTCGACAACGGCCTCCATGCGCATGGCCTTGAAGGCGCTTTCGGGATCCGCATAGACGAGACGAATGCGGTCGGAGAAATTGTCCCATTGCTTCTGCAAAGCCGGATCGGATTGCAGCTTCTCGTCCGCAGCGTCGGTGACCGACATGGTGAAACTGGAAATGCCCTTGACCATCGGCGCGGCCTTTCTGACTGATTGCGGGGATTGGTGAAGCGGTTCATCGACCATGCCCAGGCGCGCGCCGGCGGTCCGAAGCCGGAGGCCGAGATCGACGAGTTTCTGTTTCTGCCGGATCGTCCATTGAACCCGGTCGCGCATCAGAGTTCGCGCGACACGCACGAGGTGCAGACCGCGATTATTGGCGAAGCGAAGCGCATGGGCGTAGAAGCGCCCGCCCGCATAATCGAGCGTGACCTCCTTGGCGTTCTTGCGGGAGAGCAGCTTCTCGAGCCCGCCGGCGAGATGGAAGGACCGGCTGCCGTAATAGAGCGCCATGTCTTCCCGATGCCGGGTCATCGCGACATAGGTCAGGTGCCGGTCGAGCGAGAGCGAAGCCAGCACCTTCACACGGTCGACGGTCGCGCCCTGCGACTTGTGGATCGTGGTGGCGTAGCCATGATCGAGGTTTCGGTAGAAGCGCTGGTCGACGGTGACCTGTGTGGCCCCCTCCCCGCTCCCGATCGTCGCGACGATACTGCCGGGCGCCGCCTCGACGACCTTGCCGATCATGCCGTTCTTGACGCCGAGCGACCCCTCGTTCTTGAGGAAAACGATCTGGTCGCCAGCCGCAAACTTGCGCTCGCCGTCCTCGGTCCTGAAGGCGTGCCCCTCCTTGATGAGCCCGCGGTCAACGAGTTTTTCGCGGGCCATTGTATTGAGCTGGCGGACGTCACGGCGGAGATGCGCAAGGATCAAAGTCGACTTCACCGGATCATAGTTCCGGTTCCAGTCGGCAATGAGGGTTTCGATCGCATCGGCCTTCAGCGTTTGCGAAATCAGCTTGCCCTTCGCGCGATACGTGGCGAGCGCTTCCTTCACTCGCCCACGGGCAAGATCGAGCGACGCCGCCCGCATCCATGGTTCATTCTGGCGATAGATAGTTTCGAGCTCGGCGTAGCCGGTACGTTCGACGATCGCCCGGAACGCAGCACCCGCCTCGATCGGCTGCAGCTGCTCGGCGTCACCGACCAGGATCAATTTCGCGCCCGACTTGGTGACCGCTTCTACGAAGGTCGCCATCTGGCGGGACGACACCATGCCCGCCTCGTCGAGAACGAAGACTGTCTTGTCATCGAGACGCCGGCGGCCCTGTTGCCAACCCAGCTCCCAGGAGGCGAGCGTACGTGAGGGAATGCCCGCCTCTTTCTCCAAACCCTCGGCCGCCTTGCCCGCAAGCGCGCCACCGACGACTTTGAACCCGGCCAGTTCCCAAGCCTCGCGGGCAGCCTTCATCATCGTGGTCTTGCCGGCCCCTGCCCGGCCGACGACCGTTGCGACGCGCTCGGCGCCCGCCACATGCTCGATGGCCGTCCGCTGCTCATCCGACAGCCGCTCGTGCCGGCCGAAGACGGCTTCCAAAACCTTTGCCCGGACCGCAAACCCGCTCTTTTCCGAGAGCCAGTCCGCGCGGCTGACCATTTCGGCCTCGAGCCGGATCATCGCCGGTGTGGTCAGCCGCGCCAGGACACGGGCGCCTGTCGCGAAGTCGATGGTCTCATCGGCGAGCTTCAGGCAATCCGGGCTTTCCGTGATACGCGCGAGAAGCCGCTGGAAGCTCTCCGGATCGTCGATGTAGCGGTGCAGGACCTTGGCGATGTCGCGCTGATCGAAGACGCTCTTTTCCGAGGTAAGAATGTCGAGCACCAGCTCGGGACGGGCCTCGATGCGCGCGGCGTTCTTTTGCCGTTGCACCTCATGCAGGGTGAGCCGTTCGAGATCGATGGCGCTCGCCTTGGTCTCGGCCTTGCGCTGCAGCGCCTTGGCGCCAACACCGATATGGGTTGTCGGCTCGATGTCGATGCCGCGCTCGGCGTAGGAGCGGCCATCGACACGGATTTCCAAACCGGCAAGGGCAAGGTGGTGGTTCTGCAGATCGAGCCATCTTTGCCGTTGTTCGAGGAATTCTGGCTTCTCGCCGGACCAGAGCTTGTACTGGATTTTTCCGGTTTTGAGCCGAACCGGCCGACCATCCGGCCCCATCACCGCGACCTTCTTGGACCCGAAACCGTCTTCGGTCAGGGGGCGTAGGGTGGTCATCAGGTGGATGTGCGGATTGCCCGGATCGTCGTGGAAGACCCAGTCGGCAACCTGACCACGAGCTAGAACTTGCTCGGAGACGAACTGCCGAACCAGGGCGACGTTCTGGTCCCGGTTGAGCTCGACGGGCAAGGCGATGATGAATTCCTTGGCGAGCTGGGCATCGCTGCGTTTCTCGAAGGCTTCGACGGCATTCCAGAACGCTTCCGCTGCGCCAGCAACGGAGCGATCGGCAATCATGTCCCGCGCCCATTTCGGGGCATCGGGTGGCAACAGGAACTCCTCGTGAGCGAGGTTCTTCTTGTTGGAATAGTCGACCGTGCGCGCTTCCGCCTCGTGGCTCATCTTCGCGCAATGGCGATAGGCGGCCGACAATACCGCGCTGCAGCCATTTCCGCGCGAAATGAGCTGGGGTGTGAAATGCGTGATCGCCACGGGCCATCAAGCTCCTGGGAAACAAGTCCAACCTTGTTCCGAGAGGATGGCGGCCTACCCCATCAGGTGCCGCCAGCAGCACGTCGCGGTTCGCGACGTATTACTGCGCCCTTGGACGCATTCCTTCGGAACGCTGGGATGATCTCTCAAAGAGACGGGTCTCTCGACCCGGCATTTCTGCCGGGATGCGCTCAACGCGCACCCGGGCGATTCTGCTCATGGCTTAAAGCCATTCGCGAGAACAGGGAGCAGACGGAATGAAAAAGTCCTCATCGAAGATCAAGGAAGACATCGCCAGAATGCAGGAGCGGCTCAAAGTCGCCGAAACGCGCGAGGCCGAACGCATCGGCCGGCTCGCGTTCAAGGCCGGTCTCGGAGAACTCGAGATCGACGATGCAAAGCTCGTCCAAGCCTTCGCGGATTTGGCGAAACGGTTTCGTGGCGGCGGCGGCGAGACCCGGAAATCCCCGCCCACGCAAAACCCGGCTGGCGCGTCTTCGGGCGCGAATAGCGAGGCTTGAGCGCATGCGACAGGCAAGCCAGTCCGACGCGCGCAAGAAGGATACGCGCGAAAAAATCCAGCTCGGCGGTCTGATCGTCAAAGCTGGTCTTCGCTACGAGAAGCGGGCGCTCCTGCTCGGACTGCTGATCGACGGCGTCAGCCGGATAACAGCGGACGAAGGGGAGCGGGAGCGGCTGACGGCAATCGGATCGGAGGCGTTTACCAATGACCCTGAATAAGCCCCTCCTCGCGATCGCTCCGGTCATCTTGATGATCGCTGTGTGTCTCGGGCTCACCGGCTCCGAAACCTGGTTGGCACGGTTCGGCAATTCGGCCGGGGCGCAACAGACGCTCGGGCGGATCGGCATCGCCCTGCCCTATGTGTCCGCCGCCGCCATCGGGCTAATCTTTCTCTTCGCAGCGCGTGGCGCCATGGCAATCAAATCTGCTGGCCTCGGTGTGCTGGTGGGGGCAATAAGTGTGGTCGCGATCGGTGGGATACGCGAGTTTTCGCGCCTCAGTGGTTTCGCGGACGCGCTCCCCGATGGGCACCGGCTGATCGAATATGCCGATCCCGCCACCGGCATCGGCGCGATGGTCTGCTTCATCGCCGGCATGTTCGCCCTGCGCGTTTCGTTGCGCGGCGATGCCGCCTTCGCAAGCATGAAGCCACGCCGTCTGACGGGCAAGCGCGCCATCCACGGATCGGCGGACTGGATGTCACTTGCCGAGGCGAAACGGATGTTTGGCGAAGATGGCGGGATCGTTGTGGGCGAGGCCTATCGGGTCGACAAGGACAGCGTTGCGAGCCATACGTTCCGCGCCGATGACAAACAGTCCTGGGGGGCCGGCGGGAAGTCGCCGCTCCTCTGCTTCGACGCTTCGTTCGGATCGACACACGGCCTCGTCTTCGCCGGGTCGGGCGGGTTCAAAACGACGTCGGTCACGATCCCCACAGCACTCAAATGGGGCGGCGGGCTGGTGGCCCTCGACCCATCCAACGAAGTCGCACCGATGGTCATCGATCATCGGCGCAAGGCCGGGCGTGAGGTCTTCGTGCTCAGTCCAAAGGGTGCCTCGGTCGGCTTCAATGTGCTCGACTGGATCGGCCGCTATGGCGGCACGAAGGAAGAGGATGTCGTCGCCGTGGCGAGTTGGGTGGTCACCGATGTCGGCAGGCAGACATCCATGCGCGACGACTTCTTCCGCGCTTCCGCTCTGCAGCTCATCACCGCGCTGATCGCCGATGTCTGCCTCTCGGGGCATACGGCAAAAGAAAATCAGACGCTGCGCCAAGTGCGCATGAACCTGTCCGAGCCCGAACCGAAATTGCGCGAGCGGCTGCAGTCAATTCACGATAATTCGGAATCCGGATTCGTACGGGAGAACGTCGCCGCTTTCGTGAACATGACGCCGGAAACTTTTTCGGGCGTTTATGCAAACGCGATCAAGGAAACCCACTGGCTGAGCTACCCGAACTATGCGGCGCTGGTGTCCGGATCGAGCCTGTCGACCGACGATCTCGCGAACGGAAAGACGGACATCTTCGTCAACCTCGACCTGAAAACACTCGAGGCCCATCCGGGCCTGGCGCGCACGATCATCGGCGCATTGCTGAACGCGATCTACAATCGCAATGGCGAAACGAAGGGCCGAACGTTGTTCCTGCTCGATGAGGTGGCGCGGCTCGGCTATCTGCGCATTCTCGAAACGGCGCGTGACGCCGGTCGCAAATATGGCATCAGCCTTCTCTTGCTTTTCCAGTCGATCGGCCAGATGCGCGAGACCTATGGCGGTCGCGACGCCACATCGAAATGGTTCGAGAGCGCGTCCTGGGTCTCGTTCGCCGCGATCAACGATCCGGAAACCGCCGAATACATCTCGCGGCGATGCGGCAATACCACCGTCGAGGTCGATCAGTTGAGCCGGACATCGCAGATGTCGGGGTCGTCGCGAACACGCTCAAAGCAATTGGCGGCGCGGCCTCTGATCCTGCCCGAAGAAGTGCTGCGCATGCGCGGTGACGAACAAATCGTTTTCACTTCGGGCAATCCGCCGCTTCGATGTGGGCGCGCGATTTGGTTCCGGCGCGACGACATGAAAGCGGTCGTGGCGACGAACAGGTTTCATCGGGAAGACCGAAGATGAATGGCGTGAATCGATAGCGATCGATTGATTCACAGAACTGATTGGACATGGGAATCGGTGTCGGCGAGACTCTTCCCATGCACCTACGCGAGCCAGAGCCGGTCCATCTTCGCCGCATCGACCCAACACAAAATATGCGGCGCTTTTATAGCCTGAGCGTTCAGCCGACCCTGTTCGGCGGCGCTTCGCTCATTCGCGATTGGGGAAGGATCGGCACGCGCGGCCAGACAATGATGGAGACATTCGACACGGCCGATGATGCCGATCTGGCGTTCGACCGTCTGGAGCGAAGCAAGAGACGCCGCGGGTATCGCGATGCGTTCGGGGATCAAGCCGCATCAGTGAATGCGACCGATAAGCGCTGACATGCGAAAGGCCCCGCCTTGCGGCGAGGCCCTTGTCTTCCGGGCGGATCAGTCGCGCTTGTTGTTCGGGCGCGACCAGATCAGCTGCATGCCGTCTTGGCCTTCAACCTCGACCAGGGTGGCGTAGATCGGAGCCGCGAAGCTCGGGTCGTCCAGCTTGACCGAGAGGTAGTCGCGTTCGGTTTCCTTGGCCTGCTTCTGCCACCCGGCGCCCAGTTCGACGTTGCCGGAGAAGATGCGGAACTGCGGGCCATTGTCGGAGGGGTTCTCGACGCGCTCGAAGCGGGCCTTGATGTTGAGTGCGAGGGTGTTGATCTGACCGGTGAAGCCGTTCTTGGTGGTGGTGAAAGTGCCGATGTTTGCCATTGTCCTATTCCTTTTCGATGTTTCGGGCCGCGCCCATCGCGGCCTCGATGGCTGTCGAAGAGACCGGTAACGATCGGCGCGCATCCCGAAGGGACCGCAATGAAATGGAGGACGGCGGTCCGGGGCTTTCTTGCATCGCGAGGAATGGCGGCGCAGCCGCCAGGGGAAGAAAGTTCCGGTCCGCCGTTGCGACAAGCCGGGCGAGGCGAAGCCGTTTGCCGGTCAGACATGCCAAATCGAGACCGCGTTGGGCGAGCTCCGTGAGAGACGACGGAAAAAGGGATAGGCCATGACGTGGCGAACATGCTCACCGCCACCCGCTACAGGGTCCCCATCGGCAGATCGATCTCGTCACGATTCAAGGCAGCCCAATTGCCGGTTAGGGAAATCCGGCACTATTGGCCAGCCATCTGCCAATCTTCGGTGACCGAAAGCGCGACCGGAAAAGACAGAAAAGACAACGGTTCAAAAGTGGCATCCCTTTGCAACGCGCGCGGCTGTTGCGGGGGTTCTGCTCCTGCACGGTATGGTGAGATTAGGCGAGCGCTGCAGGTACTCTTTCGTTCTGGGCCATCGCACCGAACTCTGATGACGAGAACGCGCCGCCAAAGCGGCCTGACATCAAACGCCGCACATTCCCTCGCATTCGTTCGGCCAGAGATCGAGTTGACCGTGGTCGGCCAGCGTCGAAAGGTCGGCCTCTTCGAGGGGAACACCGGACCGGTGCAGATAGAGCTCGCCGCGAATACCCCGGATCCCGGTCCGGATCGCGCGGTCGACATCAATCGCATCGCGCCAGGCCTCTTCGTCATGGTCGCGCATGGCGCGCCATCGGGCATTGTCGTGGAGCGGACATCCGATGCATGCCGATTTCGGCGGGTCGGGATAGCCGCGCTCTCGCAGCCAGGCGAGGCAATCGCGGCGCGTCATCCGCTCCTCGATCAGCGGCCACCGGTTGCGCTGCCACGCCTCGCGGCTCGGCTTCATGCGGATAACCTCGTCAAAGGAAATCCCGATCCATTGTTCCACGACCGCGAAGGTCGGTGACCGTTTGCGGGTGAGCTGGACCAGCTCGCGGACCTTGCGGCGGATCGGCTCGATCTTGTAATCGCCCGTGCATTGGCGGCGGATCATGCCGATGGAGACATTGCCGCGCCGGTCGACCGATCGGGCGAATGCCGGGATCGAGGCCCATCGTTCGCCGCGACCGGCGGCCAGCAGGTTGTCGCGCATGTCGGCCGGCCCGACGACGAAGACCGGGAACGGCAGTACGTTTGGCGACATGAGCCAATCGAGATGCTCGTAGACAGCTCTCGGCTCCCAGCCGGTATCGGCAAAGATCGCGCAGTCCGGCATGGGCCCGACCGCGCCATGCGCCGCCATGAGGGCGAGCGTCGTCGACTGAACGCCGGCGCCGAGCGACAGCGCACGCAGACGAATGGCAGAGGGCAGATCGCCCTCCGCACCTGCATTCGAAAGGGAGAGCATCAGGCCGCCTCCCGCTCTTCAACCACCTCGGCAGGCTGAAGACCGTGGAGATAAGTCACCGCGCGTTGCGCGTGCGCCGCTGCCTGAAAGATCGCCCGCTTGTCGTCCTTGAGCACACGCAACCACGAGTGAAGGTAGCTTGCGTGATCGGGCCGCGGCTCGAGCTCCGGCACGATGCCGAGATCGGCGCACAGGAAGCAGCTTCCGAGCTCGGCAATGAGTTCTTCGCGGGCGCGTTCGGTGCGATTCTTGTGATAGCGCGACAGATCGCGTCCGACGCGGTGTGCTGGCGCCGTCCAGTGTGTGGCCTCATGGCTGAGAACGGCGACGTACGATTCCGCATCCCGGAAGCTCTCGAATGGCGGCATCTGGATGTGATCGCTCGCGGCAGCGAAGAAGGCTTTCGTGCCGCCATGGCGGATCACCGCGCCGGTGTTCTCAAAGAAACGGTCTGCATGGTCGATCCGTGACACGGGGTCGATGATCCGGTCCGACAGGTGATAATAGTGATCCGGTAGCCCATCGATCTGATCGCAATTGAAGACGGTGTAGGTCTTGAGAAACGGGATATCCCGTTCGACTTCGTCGCCACGGGAATCCGTTTCGGTCTTCGTGAAGCGGCTGGCATAGACCACGGTCGCGCCGGTTTCGCCCTTGCGCACCTGTGCCCCGATCTGCCCGGCCTGCCGGTAGGTCATCCAGAGCGGCGCTTCGAAGCCGCGGGCGATACTCTCCGACCAGAGAAGAAGCACATTGATGCCGGTATAGGGCTCGCCGGAATGCCGGAGGGGCCGCGTGATCCGGCCTTCGAGCCCGCTCGCGCTCCAGGGTTTCATCCAGGGACGGACGCCGTTTTCCAGATCGGCGACGATCGTCTCGGTGATCCGCGCATAGATATCGATACGCGGGCTCTTCTCTTTCCTTTTCATTTTCAGACCTCCTGATTTTCAGGACCGCGCCGATCGCGGTCCGTCGCGAGGTCCGCCAATGGCGGGGCTTAAGGCAGGAGCGGCACCCGAGCCGGGGCCCCGGTGCGCGCAGCGCGGCGGGGTGGCGAAGGGCCGGAACGAAGAGGAGGACGGCGAAGCCGTTGCCGCTGCTGCCGGCTCCGCCCGGACCTTGCCCGGGACGGACCACGGTCGGGGCATCCGCGCAGCGGTAAGGCGGCGCCAGGCGCCGCCTTCGAGGAGTGAAAGGATTGATGGTCAGTGGACCAAGTGACCGCCGGTGTAGGGGTCGTATTCGAAGAGAATGACGATCTCGGCGTCTTCGACTTCGTCGGCGGGGAGGACGCCGTATTCGTCGTCGGACTTGAAGAGGACGATCGGGGTCATGAGGGTACGGGCGAGGTTCCAGGCGTGTTTCTGGGCGAGGGAAAGATCGTGCTGCATCTGAGGGCTCCATCGTTGGAGCGGGCCAATCCCGCTCTTGATGGCTCCGTCAGTGTGCGGCTTAGCGGACGCGATCACCGCGCAGGCCAAAGCCAAGCGGCCGCCGCTTGCGAGCGGACCCTTTACGGGTTGATCGTGGAAGTCCGCGCCGCACCAGGAATGCCATCCCGCAAAGAGCGGGATTGGGCTGCGTCCGAAATAGAGGAACGTCCATGGACGATTTAGTCGCTTAGATGCGCGGTAGGGTCCGTCGCTCGAAATGCAGCGTCGAAGGGCGATGGGACGGTGGGTGCTCGAAACGCATTGTCATGTCGAAGTCGTTCCGGCATATCGGTTCCCGTCAGGTGCCCTTCACCGAAGGGATAATCGGGAAGTCGGGGAAGAACCGACGCGGGCCCGCCGCTGTAAGAGTGACGCGCTGGTCTATGCCACTGGAACTCTCCGGGAAGGCGCCAGCACGCGGATGACCTCAAGCCAGAAGACCGGCCTGACAACATAGCCTGCGATGCATGGACGGCAGCGCGGCAATGTTCGATCTGAAAGGAGGCCGCCGTGCCCGACCCGTCCATTCATGCTCCATCTCCTGCGCGTGTTTTCACCGAAAGCGAAAAACAGGCGCTTTATGATGTGATCTATGCCCGCCGCGATGTCCGCAACGAATTTAGGCCTGAACCGATAGACGAAGAGGCGCTTGGACGCGTTCTAAACGCGGCTCACGCCGCACCCTCTGTCGGACTGTCCCAACCCTGGAACTTTATCCTGATCAGGGACACGGCGCGGCGGGCCGAGATCAAACAGGCGTTTCTGCGCGCCAACAGGGAAGCGCGCGAGATGTTTCCCGCCGAGCGCCGCACCGATTACAGCGCTCTCAAAGTCGAAGGCATCGAGAAAGCTCCACTGAACATCTGCGTGACCTGCAACAGATCCCGGGGCGGCGAAGTCGTCTTGGGACGAACGCACAACAGGGACATGGACCTCTATTCAACGGTCTGTTCAGTCCAAAATCTCTGGCTCGCCGCCCGCGCAGAAGGTATCGGGGTCGGCTGGGTGAGCATCTTCCACCAAA
This sequence comes from Notoacmeibacter sp. MSK16QG-6, assembly GCF_024158145.1. Classification (GTDB taxonomy): domain Bacteria; phylum Pseudomonadota; class Alphaproteobacteria; order Rhizobiales; family Rhizobiaceae; genus Notoacmeibacter. The sequence continues at coordinate 28,864 of NZ_JAMYXM010000008.1, read as the reverse complement.
GCGATCTGAAGCGCATTCTCGGGTTGCCTGACCATGTCGCAATCGTGGCTTACCTTTGTGTAGGGTACATCTCCGAGATGTATGAACGACCAGAACTGGCCGTCCGGCGGTGGGCAAACGTCGCTGACCTTCGCGACGTTGTTTTGGACGAGACGTGGAACTCCTCGGAGTGACCATCGCCATATCCGACATACCTTCAAGTCACAGTACACGCGGTTTTGGGCTCAGTCCGGGTTTTCGTCGAATCTGTCCGAGCGGCACGTTTGCGGACCGAGCGGGCCTTGGATGTGGATACGCAATGTTTCGATCCGGTGAGCGGACTCCGAGGGATTGGGCGGATGGTGAGCACCCGTACATGTTCTCGTCGGCGTCTTTGTATTGCAGAATGACATTTCATTGTGCGACCAGATAACTATCGATATTCCTTTCGAGTTCTTATGCACAACTGGCTACATCAATGGACCTAGCGACGACCGATTTCGCCGACCTGCGCCGGCTGCTGAAAAATGCGCCAAGCTTCATGGCCGTGCTCATCGGTCCGGAGCATGAGTTTGCGGTGACGAACGATGCCTACCTTCAACTGGTCGGCCACAGGGATCTTATCGGACTGACCGTGCGCGAGGCGCTGCCCGAGGTCGAAGGTCAGGGTTTTTTCGAACTCCTTGACCAAGTCTACCGGACCGGAGAGCCGTTTGTAGGAAACGGGGTTGAGATCGCCCTGCAATCGGAGCCAGGCGGTCCGTTGATGACCGGTTTTCTCAACTTCATCTATCAGCCGATGATCGACGCGGCTGGCCGGGTGTCCGGCATCTTCGTAGAGGGTCATGACGTCACCGCGCAGAAACTTGCCGAGGACGAGGCCGAGCTCGCGCGGCTCAAGGTACAATTGGCGCTCGAAGCAGCCGACATCGGCATCTGGGAGGCCGTGGTTAAAGACGGCCGGCTAGAAGCCTTCTCGGGGGATGAGCGGGCCGCGAGTCTGCTCGGTCATGCGAGCGCCAACGATCCGGAGATGTTTTTCCGCGCCGCGCCAGAATATCGTGACGAACTCTCAACCGAACTGCAGCGGCTGATTTCCTCCAAGGGTGACAAGTTTCTCGATTCAGAGGTCTGTCGCGAAGTCGACGACAACGACACAGTGCAATGGGTACATCTCCGCGCACAACTGATACGACGACTGGACTCCAGTCGTTTGGTGGGAACCGTGCGGGACATCACGGATCAGAAGGAGGCAGAGACGCGCCAGACGATGCTGCGTAATGAGCTTGCGCATCGGATCAAGAATACCCTCGCCATGGTCACGGCCATCGCGTCGCAGACCTTTCGCGGAAAGGATCTGTCGAGTGCACGATCGGTTTTCAGCGGCCGCATCATGGCTCTGTCTTCGGCGCAGGATGTCTTCATGGCCCAAACCGGCGAGCAACGGTCCATGGACGATGTCGTTGCGAAAACGCTTCGGCCGCACGCAGCTGCCGAGCGTTTCCGAATCGAGGGGCCCAAGGTCTTGCTCGGCCCACGCCAAACCGTTTCGTTCGCGCTTGCCGTCCACGAACTCGCGACCAACTCGGTCAAATATGGCGCGCTTTCCAATGAAACGGGAACTGTCGATATCCGCTGGACCGTCGAGGACGGCACCGATGGGCAGGCGGAACTGCGCTGGGTGTGGACAGAGTCCGGTGGGCCGGAGATCGGCGAAATTGCGGATGACGGCTTCGGCTCCAAGCTCATCAAACACTCGCTCGCAACCGAAATCGGCGGAACGGTTGGGATCGAATTCCGCTCCGAAGGCGTTGTCTGTGAGGCAACCGCGCCCACCAGCGCCCTGAGTTGACTTGCCCGCCCCGGATCGAGGGTACGACGGTTTGAATGATCGGAATTCTTTTTGACTGAAGAGAACATCATTGTGCTTTTGGTCGAAGACGTCTTCCTGATCCGGGATGCGGTAGCAGAGCACCTCAAAGCTGAAGGATTCTTGGTATTTGAAGCTGCGAATGCAAAAGATGCCATCCGGCGCTTGGAAACCGAAGCGCGCATAGACGTCGTATTCACGGACATCGAAATGCCAGGCGACATGGACGGACGCGATCTTGCGCTTGCGGTGCTCAAGCGCTGGCCTGGAGTTTCGGTCATCCTGACATCGGGACAGGTCGTGCCTGACGCCGAAGAATTGGCCGCAACCGCTGGCTTCTTCGGGAAGCCCTACGATCACGCTCACGTGGCGGCGGCCTGCCGGGGCGCAGTCACATAGATCCTGCAATCCTCGGCATCGGGCGCGCTGGCGAAGGCTGGATCGGCGTTCATTGCAAGATGCAGAGCGTCCGAAAGACGTCGTCTATGCAGAACGCAGCATCGGTCAAAATGGGGTCCAAGCAGTCATTCGTGGTAAAACGCACCGCTACATCCGGACCTGGTTTGAGGTTCTTTCAGAGCTCTCGTCCTATGCGGACAGTTATGACGGCTTGGCACTTCAATATGATGATGGAGCGTCTGCTATCCTTGCTGGGATAGCGACGTCCACGCCCGATTGGATGATGTATATCTGATTGTGCAAGCCGTCTTCGCCACGAATGTCGCGACGGCCTGGGCGGTATTTGCAACAGGCCCTTCATAGGGCTTCCAAGGCTCAATGATCACGTGCCGAAAAGCCGACGACCGACCGGGAGACAAGGTCTTCAGTCGGGAAGGTTCGGAGCGAACGTCAGGTCCGTTTCACAGCCTTGATCGCTGACGTGCGGGCGGCCTGCTTAATTGTCGCGGCAATCTCGCGGAGGAATGCCGCGCTGACGGAACCGATGGGCACGGTGGACACGAGATCATAGTCCTTATCCATCTCGACGCGATTGAACTCGTCGAGAATGATCCAGCATGGCGGTGTCAGACCGATGCGCCGGCACTCGATTTCCGGGACGTTCAAGCCGAGCTGCCCGCCGAGGGGCTGCTTGGACGTGAAGGGAAATAGAAACACGACATCGGGATTGCCGGGCGTTTTGATGACGATGCAGACCGGGCGGGGTTTGCGGCCGGATTCCTCACCCTTTTCGGCTTCGCGGTGCCACAAATAGTGGAACTCGGCGACGTCACCCTGTTCAAGCATCGTCTTTTGCAGGTTCGAGAATGGAGTCTATGCCGGACATCAATTCCTCACGGACCTCGTCTGGCGCATCATGCAGTGAATATGCCTTGGTCGGGCTCGGTTCGCCGCGCAGGCGGTGATAGTCTCGGGCGGAGAGAACAAAGAGCTTCTCCTTGCCGTGCTTGGTGAGCACGACCGGTTCGACCATCGCCGTCTCAAGGATTTCACCCGAGGAGCGGTTCATGTCAGAAAAGGTATACTGCTTCATCTGGCGACTCCGACGTTTTACGTAAAATAGGTATTTTACGTTGTTTTGTCAATTCGAACCTAGCGAGCAACATGGAATTGGGCGGAGCCGAAGCCCCGCCCGAACGGCTTAGCCAAGAGCCGCCATCTGCAGTTCGGCCGCCTTGCGGTCGACGGTCTGGCCGGGATTTTCGACCTGCCGTTCGAAAGGCTTCCAGGGTTCTCCGACGACTTCGTCATAGGCGGTAACAACACCCTCGGCGGCGCAGCGGAGCGCATGGGCCTGGATACCCATATCGGCCGCGAATTCGCGCTTGCGTTGAGCATTGCTGTCGAACCCAACAGGTCCGTCGAGATCCTCGTCGCGCGCATCGTTGGAAGACTTCGCAGTCGCGTCCCGAGCTTCTGAGACCGCGCGGGAGTAGAACTGGCCGGCCCCATGAGCGGAACCGACATAGGAACCGACGATACGCTGCAGGTGGATCTGCATGGCCCTTTCGCCGAGGCCTTCGTTCAGGGATTCGGCCGTGTCGACGATGATCTTGTGGTGGAGATCGCGGATGCCGTCGCTGTCGATGACGGGAAGGCCGAAACTTTCAGAGATGAGGGAGGCCTGGGCGCTGTCTGGGCAGGCGAGCCGGACCATTTCGAGGGAAGCGCCCTTGCGGAGCTGGACGATCTTGCCGGATCGACGGGAGGGACGAGCGTTGCTGGTCATGTGAGGTCCTTTCCTTCACGATTTGACCGAAGGCTCGGGCCGGCCCCTGCCGGCCCTCCCTTCGGGCGCGGGCAAAAGAAACCGGCGGAAAGACGGAGGCTTCAGGGTCCGCACGGACCGGGACGAGCGAACCTGTTCTGCGGGCCAGCAGGGCTTATCAAGCCCTCGCGCAGCCCCGCGGGGCCGGTTTGGCGAGGATGGTGCGTGCGGCCGCACCGCGGCGCGTCAGCGGCCTTGAAGGCCCCGGCCGCCGGTTTACGACCGCGACCAGAACCGAAGGGAGGCCGGAAGGGGTGGCATTGCACCGGCACCCAATGTGAAGGAAATGACCGTGGCCGGTCGGCATATGCGCCTACCGCTAGAATGCGGCTTGCATCTCGGCTCCGGTGGTCGGCCCGTGGCTAACGGTCTTTGCCCTGACGGCTGTGATCGCCCGCTCCTGTCGTGAGAGCTTTCGGTTGAGGGCATCGATTTCTCCGCGCCGCTCGAAGCTGAGTTCATCGACATAGGCCCGGAATGTGGCCTCATCGCCCCGGGTCCATCGCGATCCCCCACGGGGATGTCTTCGGGCTTTCGCCTTGGCGGTCGTGGTCATGCGTTCCGCCCTCGCCGAAATCTGCCGTTCGATCCGTTCAAGGTGCGCCCTCGTCTGCCGGTGCGCCGATTCCATTCGAGAGAGCAGGTTCGCTCGCTTGGCGGCCATCATGATGCGGCCCTTTTCGGCACGACCCGGGGCCATTGCGGGAATTGCGTGGTCCCGGGCCTGTAGTCGGACGGAATGGTAACCGGAGCCATGGACGCAGCCAGGTCTTCGCCGGCGACGGCCCAGTCGAGGATGCCGCTTGCAGCCGGCACAGGTGTCGCGGGGCGGTCGAGTTGTGCCTCGAGAGCGGCAATGATTTCTGCACGCGGATTTGGGCCGTTCGTATCGACGACAAGGTGGATGGCAACGAGAAAAGTGCTCATGAAGAGGGTCTCACTTCTGGATGGACGAATTCGGGCGCGCGGATCGAGATGAGAACGGCGCGTTTCCACGCGTCGGCGCCGGCTAGCCGAACGCTGTGGCGCCTGTGATGGATGACGAGCCGGGGATGGGCGCCCTCGAGCCTGAAGCCGGCGCGCCATCCAAAGGCTGAGGCGATGAGTTTCCAGGGGACCGGCATCACCGCCCCCATCCGACAAAGCTCGACGGACCGTCGTAGACTTCGTGCCGGTCGGGATCGACGACGAAACCGAAACGGCCGATCTCATATTCGCCGGACGGAACGAGGAACCGGCGTTGCTCGGTCGCTCGGTCCCGGTGGCCGCCAAGCGTCGCGACAACCTCCACATGACGGTCGTGATGCTCGGACCTGATGGCGGAGATCACGATCCAGTCGCCCGCGTGCCGCGCATGAAACGCACGCCGATCCTTTTCATGAGACTGGCCGGGCGCGAGCACGGTTCCGAAGATTGCTTCCCAGGCATCGGGCCAGCTGTCTTTCACGGTCTGCTCGGCGCAACGCCGTTCGAAGCTCGTGAAGAGATGCGGAAAGGTGAGCGCGACGATCGCCCATTCCGCGTCTTCCTCATACCAGCCGCCGGGCCGGCGAAGTCGCCGGTCGACCTTCGCATTGCGGTCGATCGCAAGATGGAAGCCGCCATGGCCAGCGGTCGAATGGCAGACTACACCCTCGGCAAACATCGTCGCGCCCTGCGAGGGTCCCCACGGCGTGTTTGCGTGGGAGCGGATTTCTCGCCGTCCGAGCGCATACTTCTCACGGGCGTGCTCGGCCTGTTCGAGCACCTTGGCGCGGAACGCCTCTTGATCGGCGAGCACTCCGCCATGCCCGTAGAAGTCCTTGCGGACGAGCTCTTCAAGCGGGCGGCGTATTCGCCAGGCATGCCCAAGAAAGTGCGTGTCGGCGCGACCGGGTAGCATGGCAAAGGCGGTGTCGCCGAACTGTGCGACCGAGAACCCTTCGACGCTGGTGGCGAAACGAACCTTCGGCGCCAACGTCGAATCTGGCTCTTTTTGATCGGAGGTCATGCCGCCCTCCCCTCGCCGCCATCGGTGGCAGCTTCGTTGGCGGTCACTTCGTGCAGCACGGCACTGGGATAGCCGTGACGCGACAGCCACTCGTCGGCGGCCTGCCGGTTCTGGGCAACATGGACCAGTTCGCCGGCGTCACCGGGACGATCGAGCACGAGGATCGCGCCGGTCGTCGGCCGCTCGATAACCGAGAACGCGAGCCCGCTATCGACCGAGAAGGTCCTGAAGACCCGAAGTACGATGACGGCCTTGCTGGCGAAGTCCCCCTCGTGAAGCGTGAAGCTGGCCGGGATGGTGGTCTGGCCAACGACGGTGGCGGCCTGTTTCTTGACGAGCCGGCCCGAATTGTTGTGGCGCTCCCAGGCCTGGAGCTTACGGCGGTGCCGTTCGGGCGGGCGCGGCGTGCCGTCGGAGTAGCGGATGATCGCACCGAGCGGCGCGGTGTCGGAGATCAGTTGCGCGGACATGGGTGATGTCCTCCTTGTTCAAAGAGTGGAAACGAAAGCGCCGCCGGACGATGCCGGCGGCGTGATGTGCATTCGGAAGGAAAAAGACCGCTATTCGGCGGCTTCGCGGAAACCCTCTGAGACGGCATCCGGGTCGATGTCGCCCTCGTCCGGTTCGTCGACGGAGCCGTCGGCATCCCCGGCGTCGTCGTCCTCGACGATCTCGTTGTGGGCCTTCCAGTCGGCAAGTTCGTTCGCGTCGGGCGCGAACAGCGCGGACCCGTGGACGAAGCGCTCCTCCTGGAAGTGCTCGACAAGCGCGGCGCGGGTGTCGCGGACCTTGTTGCGCGGCAGCACCGACGTGTCCGCGCATGCGGCCTCGAGCGCCTTCCGCGAGAGGCACAGGAGGAAATCCTCCGTCCCCATATTGGGCAGGAAGCTGTCGGCTCCGACGACGGCGCCGGCGATCCGCGAGACGATGCCGCTGTTCGACATGTTGCGGCGGCACGACAGCACCTCGATCAGCACCGAGCGGACCGCGATGCGCAGCGTGTCCTGATCGAAAGTGAGATTGCCGGTTTCATCGACGAGCATCGCGGCATGGGGCGCAATCTGGCTGCGGAACGAACCGCTATTGCCCGATCCGCTATCGACGCGAACGTTCTGACCGGCGAAGGCGATGACGAGCAACGCCATCAGCGTGTCGTCCTCGATCGGTGCGCGTTGAAGCGCTTCGTGCAGCGCGTCGGTGCGGAAATCGCCGATCATGTCCTGCCCCTTCTGGGTGATATCGGGGCGCTGCGCCGGCGCGACGGCGCCGCGATCCCCACCCTTGCCTTTCGCCGACATTCCGTTCGCTTTTCGGGGCTCGGGCATCCGGTAGACGACCGACTGCACCTTGCCATCGCGGTCGAGATACATCGCCGTATGATCGGACTTTTTCGGCTTGCCGTAGACCCGCTCCGCCTTCTTCGGCAGTTCCGGCTGACCCCAATTGTTGGACTCGGTGATCATGCCGTTCTTCGGCAGATTGTTGGTCATCCACTCCTGCTGGGCGCCGAGGAAAGCCTCGACATCGGTGGTGTAGCGGCTGTCTTCGTCCGCAGGGGCGAAAAGGTCTTCGACCCAGGCGATGCCGTAGGCCTGTGCCAGCTTGTCATCGAAACTGGCATCGCGGGCATACATGCGGGTCTTGGAGAGACCATTGGCGACCGACCACCACGAGGTGGTTTCGTTCTTCTTCGGCTTGTGGGCCTTCCAGACTTCCTTCTGCTCGGCGATCGACGCGGCGGCAATGGTCCGGAGCTGACGCTCGTCCGGCATGTCGCCCTTGGCCATCTGGTCCAGCATGGCGGGTAGCACGTTGGCGAGAAGCCGGAGCTTCTTGATCTGCCGCACCAAAAGCGACAGCGCCGCCGCGATGCCTTCCTCGGTCCAACCGAGCGCGACAAGCCGCTCGATGGCCCGCCACTGATCGACCGGGTTGAGCGGTTCGCGGGCGATGTTCTCGACCATGGAGCGCATGGCGCCGCCGTCATCGGCAGGATCGGTCACGATGACCTCGATCTCCTCGAGCTCGGCCGCGATCGCACCTCTGGTGCGGCGATGGCCGGCCTGGATGATGAAACCGTTGCCGCCGTCGGCTTCGGGAGAGACGACAGGCGGCTGGATGATGCCGACGGCCTTGATGGTCGCGGCAAGCAGCGCATCGCCCTGCGGCGTGGATTTGGACTTGCGGGCGTCGTCGGGATTGTCCTTGAGCGCGTGCGGGTCGATCTTGATGATATGCATGGGAAGCTCCTGTTCGAGGATTGTGGATCCGGCACCGCGCCGGTTCCCTTTCTCGTCTTCCTCTCGAAGACATCCCCGGGACCGCGGAGCGGGCGGACCGGTGCAACTGCGGCCGAGCGTCCCTGCCCGGCCGGACGAGCGGGGCTCACAAGCCCTGCGAAGGACGACGGGCCGGGATGGCGCAGGCGGCGGTTGAGCGCCAGCGTCTCCGGTCCAACCGGTCTGCGACCGGTCCCCTCCCGCTCTTTCCTTCCTCAGGCCCCCTCCATGGCCTTCTTTCCCTCCTTCAGGACCTCGTCAGCCAGATCGGCCTCGATGGCATCGAGCTGCCGGCGCTTGTCGGCAAGCTCGTCTTCAAAGCCGAATTCGCCGCCCTGGCGGGACTGGTAGGACGCCAACCGGCGCTTGGCGTCGTCGAGCCGGAAGCGGTATTGCGACTGCTCGTCTTCGAAACTTGAAAGCACATGCTCGATGCGCGAGACCGCGCCGAGCGGCGTAACCGTCAGGGCGAGGTCGATGTCGGTCTCGGCGCCGGTCCGTGCGAGCGCGACGTCATACTGGAATTCGTCGTTGCCAAAGCGGTGGCCGGAGAAGACGAGATCGAAACCGCCGATATTGGCGATGGACTTTTCGTCTTCCTCCCGCAGATGCACGAGGGTCATGATTTCTTTCATTAGGGCGCGGCCGGCAGGCTTGCGCTCGGTGAAAGATTGCCCGGCAATTGTCATGGCGAAGGCGTCCCCTGACGTTGGAAACCGGCGCTCGATGTCCTTGCCGATCTCGGCGATGCGCCGCGTATCGTATTCGATATCGCGTTCGGCATTGCGGGTCTGCCGGCGGACGGCGAAGAGATCGTCGCGATGCGCCGCGCGCAAGCGCTCGAGCCGGGCGATATCGGCCTCGAGGCCAGCCTTCTGCATCAGGCGCTGATCGCCTGATGCAATGGCCTTGGCCATGGCAAACTGGTTGGCCTGGCCCTCGCCCAGGTCCTCCAGCCGGCGCACGGAGGTATCGCCGGAAAGGGCCGCGGCAATGAACCGGGCCTTGCGCTCGTTGTTCTGCCACATCTGCGCGTCCATCGAGCCTTCGGTGGCGTAGGCGAAGATATCGATCTCGTCGTGCTGATTGCCCTGCCGCTCGATGCGGCCCTCGCGCTGTTCGATCTGGGAGGGCAGCCACGGCACATCGAGGTGGTGGAGCGCCTTGAGGCGAAGCTGGGCATTGACGCCGGTGCCCATGGTCTCCGAGGAACCGATCAGGAAACGGACCTTGCCAGCATTGACGTCGGCAAAGAGCCGATGTTTGGCCTCGGTCTTCTTGTAGTCCTGCATGAAGGCAATCTCGGTGGCCGGAACGCCGAGCCGGACGAGTTCGTCGCGGATCCAGCGATAGGCGGAAAAGCCGCGTGATTTCTCGACGCTGATCGTGCCGAGATCGGAGAAGATCATCTGCGCCGCGCCGGGCAGATCGAAGGGTTTTCCGTCGCGGGTCAGATATTCGTTGTTGCCGGTCTCCCGCCAGATGCGGAAGCTGGTCTCGATCAGCTTGTTGAGCTTGTTGTCGGGCTCGTTGTCATTGTCCGGATCGACCAGCCGCAGATCGATCGCCGCATGGCGTCCGTCGGTGATGACCGAAAGCAGAATGTCGTCGCCGGGCTGCGCCGGACCCTCGCGTTTTTCGATCGCCTTGATGCGCGCCTCGAGGACCTGCTGATAGAGCTTGAAGTCATCCGTCGGCTTGGCGGTGACAATCTGGCGCTTGCCCGTCGAGACGGCGGGGATTTTCACATATTGCTTCAGATCCTCCGGCAGCACGACGTCGGCGAAGGAGCGGAACATGGCGATCAGTTCCGGCACATTGACGAAGGTGGCAAAGCGCGAGACGGGCTTGTATTTGCCCGATGGCTGCAGTTCGAGTTCGGTCGCCACGTCCCCGAAGGTCGAGGCCCACGCATCGAACTCGTGCAGGCCGCGCTCCTTCAGCGCCGCGAACCCAAGGAAGCGCTGCACCGAGAACATCTCGCCGAGCGTGTTGGTGATCGGCGTGCCGGAGGCCAGCACGAGCGCCCGGCCGGGGTTCTTCGTCTCGATGAACCGCGACTTCACATAGAGGTCCCAGGCGCGCTGCGAGCCGTTCGGATCGACGCCCTTGAGCGTCGACATGTTGGTGGCGAAGGAGAGTTTTCTGAACTCCTGTGCCTCGTCGACGATGATCTGATCGACGCCGATCTCGGAAATCGTCAGCAGATCGTCCTTGACCGAGCCGAGCGCCTCGAGCCGATCCCGCAATCCCTCCTTCAGCCGCTCCAGCCGCTTGCGCGACACCCGGTCGTCGCTCTCGACCCGGGTGAGCAGCTCCTCGTAGAGCGTGAGCTCATCCTCGATCATCTGCTTCTCGAATTCGGCGGGGACGGCGATGAACTTGAACGCGGAATGGGTGATGATGATCGCGTCCCAATTGGCCGTGGCGGCGCGCGACAGGAAGCGATGGCGTTTGTCTTTGGTGAAGTTGGTCTCATCGGCAACGAGGATCCGCGCCGTCGGATAAAGCGCCAGGAATTCGCGGGCGGCCTGCGCCAGGCAATGGCCGGGCACGACCAGCATGGCTTTCGAGATCAGGCCGAGGCGGCGCTGCTCCATGATGGCCGCCGCCATCGTCATGGTCTTGCCGGCGCCGACGGCGTGAGCAAGATAGGTCGCCCCCGACGAGATAATTCGCCAGATGCCGCGTTTCTGGTGGCCATAAAGAACAAAGGCGCCAGAGGCGCCCGGTAGCTGGAGATGGTCCCCATTGAAGGATCGGGGCGCGATATTGTTGAAGGTGTCGTTATAGACCCGCGCCAGCCGGTCGGTCCGGTCGGGATCGGACCAGACCCATGTCTGGAAAGCGGTCTTGATCTTGGTGAGCTTCTCCTTGGCCGCCTCGGTGTCGACGACATTGAGCACTCGCCGTTCGCTATCGCCGTCCTTCACGGTATCGAAGATCTGCGGGATCCGGCTGTTGAGGGCATCGGCGAGCAGCTCGCCGGCGTGCCGGCGCTTCGTGCCCCATTCCGAGGTGCCTTCGGCGCGATAGGCCAGCATGCGGGCATCGACCGTCCAGGAGGCGAGTTCCGGCATGTGCCGGATCGTGATGTCCGTGCCCATTGTCTCCTTCACGAAGTCGACGACATCCGAGGCGGGAATCCACGGCGCACCAAGCCGCGCGGTGATCTCGGACGGGCTCAAGTCTGAAGGCTGCACGCATTCGAGCGCCTCGACATTGCGGCTGTAGGCCGGGTCGAGCTCGGCGGCAGCCTCCGCGATCGCCAGCTTGTCGCGCACGGGACCGGAGAGGTACGCATCCGATGTCTGCCATGACCCATCCGCCGGATCACAATAGATCGCGCTGCCGAGTTCCTCGATGACGGACTCCCGGTCCTTGTGCAACAGCTCGGCGACATGATCGATGTCGACGTGGCCGCGTTCGTTGAGGACGACGGCGAGCGCATCGGCGGCGCTGGTGATCACCGGCGGCGACGGCGGCGCGATGACCCGCTCGGAAAAGATCGGGCCGGGCTTCGCGGTATCCGTATCGAGATCGTAGGTCTCGATGGAGGCGACCAGCCAGCAGTCCGGATCGTCGAGAAACGGTTGCAGGTTGGGGCGGCGATGCGTTTCCCGGGTCTCCCCCGTCGTCTCGTTCTCGGTGATCGACACCTTCGTGTGATTGATCGGACCGAAGTCGCGGACGAAGCTCGACCAGGCGATGCGCAGCTTCACTTGAAGATCCCGCCATGGTCGATCGGTCTCCTGGGCCTTGAGGACCGCGCGCACAGCGTCCCGCACGGGGATCAGCTTCCTCACGATGGCGATCTGCTTTTCGGAGAAGCCTTCGCTGGACCGGCCCTTGCGGACGGGAACCGGCGCGGGCGTGCCGCCGAGCACCTGCATCAGGCCCCTGGAGGCGTCGAAGACAAAACTGCCCTCCCGGACATGTGCATCCTCGGGTCTGGCGACATCGCTCAGGCTCGTCCCAAGTTCGAGATCGAAATCGATCACGTCGGGCTCCCCATCATAGAGGTCATCCGGAAGCGAGAGGATGGCCGCATCCAGATCGGCCGCGAGGTCGCTGTCATTGGGCAAGCAGGTATAGGTCTCGCCGAAGGGACCGGATGTGGTCGCGTGGCTGCCGAGCACATGATCGGGGTGGTCGGCGAACCAGCGATTGACGCGGATGGCCTCGCTGTCTTCGCTGGCGGGAATGACCTCGGCAAGGTCCAGCCAGCTCGCGTCGCCCTGTGGCTCTTCGGGCTTGCGCTTGCGAAAGAACAGGATGTCGACAACGACATCCGTGCCGGCGTCCTGGCGAAAACTGCCTTCGGGCAGGCGGATCGCGGCGACAAGATCGGCGGACTTGGCGATGTGCGCGCGGGCCGCGGCATCCGCCTTGTCCATCGTCCCCGACGAGGTGACGAAGGCGGCCAACGCGCCGGGTTTCAAAAGATCGATCGACCGGGCGATAAAATAATCATGCAACCGCAGACCCATCGAACGATAGGCGCAATCCGAGCGGACAGTCCGGTCCGAAAACGGCGGATTTCCGATGGCAAGATCGAAATGCGCCGGCAGGTCGGTCCGCGCGAAATCGCCCTCAATGAAGCGGGCGACCGGCTGCAGGAGCCGGGCGATCCGCGTGGTGACCGGATCGAGTTCGACGCCGGTGACGAACGAGGTTTCCCGCAACGCCTCTGGCATCAGGGCCGGAAACAGCCCCGTCCCAATGCCCGGTTCAAGAACACGGCCGCCGCGCCAGCCGAGCCGTTCGAGACCCTTCCAGATCGCCCGGATGATGAACTCGGGCGTGAAGTGGGCATATTGCGTGCAGCGGGCGAGCGAGACGTAATCGGCCTCGCTCACTGATGCCTGCAGCTCTTCGCCAAGGTCTTCCCACCCCTTGCGGAATCCTTCCTCGCCGGGCCGGGTGAAGATGGTGTTGGCGAGATCGGACGCACCGAACCCGGTGAACCGGATGAGGCGCGCCTGCTCTTCGGACGTCGCGGGCCGGTTCTCCCCCGCGATCGCCGCGGCGAGCGAGATGGCGTCGAGGTTGGCACGGGCGCGGGATTTCCAGCCCTTGGCCAACGATCGGCTTCCGGAAAGATGGAAGTTGCGGCCGCGCTCGGGCGCTTCGGCGACCTGTCGCTCCGCGGGCTGTCGACTCCTGGGCGGCTTGGCCGGTGCTACTGGCGGCGGCGTGTCTTCCTCGGGTTTGAGTGCCGGACTTTCGGCAAAGGCGGTCACGCCAAGGCCGAGCCCGGAGGACAAGGCCGAGCTACCGAACATCTCGAGGGTGAAGGGATCGTGGTCTGACATATTGGTGTCTCCTGTGATGCGGGCGCACGAAGCCGCGCCGCCAGGAGACCCGGCGGCGTTCGGAACGTGCTGATTGGAAGGGGGGTTGGAGGGAGATCAGAAAAAGTTGCAGACTTTTTCGGTTCGATCTCCCGGCCAAACAAAGCCAAGAGACCGGTTTTGCGAGCCGGGCTCTTAACGCGTGATCAGCGAGAACGAGATGTCGTTCTCGGTGAGCTGGATACCGAGATGGGTGATCCCAAAACTCCGGTTGAAGCTTGGGACCAGCAGATCCGCATCGATGAACTCGATGCCGTCATCGCCGCCGAAGTGCCGGCGTTTGTAATCCCACCAGTCGGTATCGCCCTTCGGATGGCATTCGGTCGAATAGACGACGAGCGGTTTCTGGCCCTCGGCGAGTTTGCCGTTGGAAATGATGTAGACCCCCTCGTCCCCGACGAGCCAGAAGCCGGGCTTCTCGCCCTCTCCCGGCCGCGTGCCGTAATAGGGATTGCGGAAGCCGCCATTGGCCGCGGCATCTTCTTCGCCGCGCGCGATGACCTTGCGCACCGCAAGAATCGGAAAGGTAAACATGGCGGACCTCACGCGGCTTCGGGCAGCGGCAGGTGGCGCAGATGCACCGGCAGCTTCTCGGAGATTTGCTGATCGGTCAGGCTCTCGAGCAGCTCAAACCGCGTGCCGGGCTTGCCATAAACGATGACGGTGCGTTTGCCGCGATGCTCGGGCCGGAAGTCGGCACCGGCGTAGCCGCGATACTTGTCATGCGTAGCGCTCCAGATGTGCTCGATCCGCTCGTCGCGGGTCATCGCCTTGACCGGTCGCCGCTCGCGCTCGACGATGGCGTCGCGCATGTCATAGACGGACCGCGGATTGGACAGATCGCAATAGGCGTGGAAGTACCGCGTCACACCGTTAATGCTCAGCGTATAGAAGACGCTGGTGATGCTGCCGGTCAGGAATTCGCGCATGGCGAACATTTCGCCGCGCATCCAGAGCGGCGGCAGGATTTCCAGCATATAGTCATGCTGGGCTTGCGCGATTTCGAACCACTCGCCGGCGTAAAGCTTGGCTCCGTCGGTCTGCCAGCGATCGGGTCGCTGCGCATGGCGGTCGAATAATCTGAACATCTGATGGCGGTCGGCGATTCCGAAATGGATCTTGCGGATGGGAGAGGTCATGGCGGGCTCCTTCGGGGCCTGTCACGGGCCGAAGCGCGGCGCACCCTCTTCGGCATCACCATCTTCTTCAGCCCTTCCGGACCCCTCCCCGCGGCCGCCTCTCCGTCCGGCCGGGTCAAGGGCCGGCGTCAGCCGGGCGGAGCTTCACCCTTGAGGCGGACGGCGGGCATGCGGCAGCCGTCCCTCTCCTCCTCCCTTCCATCCTTCTTTCTTCTTTTTGCCTTCAGATCCTCGTTCCAGTCCTCCAGCTCCGGCCGCAGCCGCACGAACCCGCAACCGGCATCGGCAGCGAGCGCCTCGAGCCTTTCGGCAAAGGTCTCCCCTTGCGCATTGTTGTCGGTGGCCGCGACCAGGAGAGCGTCTGCCCGAACGGCGAGGTCGAGCAAGGCCTCGGAACTCGCCGGCGACCAACCGCCTCCGGTGCTCAAATAGCGGGTGTCAGGGCGCTGTTCCTCGAGTGCTGCAAGGCTCATGGCGTCGATCGCCGCCTCGGCGACGCAAAGCCGCGGCCCATCGACGGGCCCGAACCGGAAGAGCACTTTCGCGCCGCCGGTCGCGAAACCACGCCAGTCCGGCCCGCGCTCTTCCCAGCCGGTCACGGCGCCCGTGCGATCGCGGTGCGCCGCCCACATGCTCCCCTGGGGGCCTTCGCGCAGGATATCCTGGGTGACGGCCGATCTCAGAATCGCTTCGGGAATGTCACGCTCGTCGCGCAGATAGCGCCATGTGGCTGATCCGCGCCAAGGCTTGCGCCGCGCGTTCCAGCGTTCGGGGATGGCAAGGTCGGGCGCGCGCTCGCGCGATTGCCGCTTCCATTCCGGTTCCGAAGGAACGAAGCCAACCAGATCCGCGACGACATAAAGCGCGGCAGCAAACGGGAGACCATCGAGATGCTCGACCAGGCGGAAGACATCGCCTTTGGCCTCCGACAGGGGATCGAACCAGCCTTTGCCGTCGTGAATGACGATGATGATGTCGTCGCCGCGGCGGTACTTGACCGCCCGGCGTGTGCTTTCCTTGGGGTCGACGGCAAAACCCGCCGTTTCCAGCACCGCGCCGCAGGCGACCTTTCCCCTCAGCTCTTCCAGGTCTGCTTTTTCCATTTACTCTCCGCGTCCGGCGCGGTCCTCTCTCCGGTTTCCGCTCCCTATTCCGTAGGGGCGAAACCCGGAGGCCGCGAAGAGCAAGGCAGGACAAGGGCGCTTCTGGCAAGCCGGCATTTGTGCCGGGTCGCATGTTTCGCTGCCAGGAGCGGCGAAGCCTCCCTTGCCGGCCGCAGCGCGCAAGCGGCACCAAGGTGCTCTCGCAATTCTCCAATCCTCCCGTCCGCCCCCGCGTCAGGGATGACAGCCCGGATGGGGGAAGACCGCGTGCGGGCTTCAGCTTTGCCAACAGCCCGGCCCGCAGGGCGACGCCCAACCTCATCAACCCTATCGGGCACGCGACTCTGTTTCTGACATACACCCGATATGATTGCAGCCCAAGTTGCCGTACAATCGAAAAAAGGTCGAACACTTGGAGGAGCGCTTCGATGTGGAAAACAATACTTGCAACGATTCCCGCACTCCTTGTTCTGTCCGGCGCGGCAATCGCTCAGGATTTTCACAGAGTGACGGTGATGGCCTTCAACGTAGAGAACCTGTTCGACACCGAGGATGACCCCGCCAATACCGGCGACGACACTTATCTCCCTTTGAGCGTCAAGCAGGCAAATCCCGACCACGAAACCAACTGCCGAGCCAATAACGACATCGATTTCTATGCCGAGCAGTGCATCACTCTCGACTGGAGCGAAACGGTTCTCGACCGGAAGATCGGCGCCCTCGCCGGCGTGATCGCGGCCGCCGCGCCATTTCCCGATATCCTGATCATGCCGGAAACCGAAAACCCCGCGATCGTCTCGCGGATGAACGACGCGTTGCCCGCCGACAGGCGGTATCAAACACTGGTCCAGCTCAATTCCACCTCGGTGACGAGCGACCGGGGCATCGACGTCGCCATCGCCAGCACGCTGCCGCTCGCTGCCCCGGCAATGGCGCACGCGGTCGACTTCGGTGACGATACCGAGCTTTGCCGGGGCACGCGCGACATTGTCGAGGCACCGCTGACGCTGCCAGACGGCAAGGTGCTGCACGTCTTCGGCGTGCATCTTCCCTCCGGCGGCAATCCGCTGACCTGCCGCGAACATGCGATGCGAACACTGATCTCGGCCCGCAATGCGCTCCCCCCGGACGCGCTGGCGATTGCAGGCGGCGATTTCAATCTCAACTGCAGCGAAACCAGAGGGGACCTGTTTGAGCGCATGGTCCGCTTCGGCAAGTGGGCTGTTCCACCGGAGGTGACGAGCGGCTGTGACGAACCGGGCACCAACAAGCACCGCAACCGCGGGTTCGGAACCTGGTTCACCTGGTCGTTTCTCGACTTCTTCCTTGTTTCCGAAAACATGCTCGCCGAGCAGCGCTCCATGTCCGGCTGGTTCGCCAACCTGGGATCCTTCCGGACGGTGGTGGTCAGCGCGGAGCAGATCGCGGCAAGCGGCGAAGGTTTCGTCTCAACGAAACGCTTCAACCCCGAAGACGGGACCGGGGTCTCGGACCATTGGCCGGTGATGATCGAGCTTGTGACGCGTCCGTAAGGACAAACCGTTGGGGCCCGAGCGATGAGATGGCTTTTCGTCGGTTGGGCATTGTCTTGTTGCACGCCGGAGCGCGTTTTAAAGTCGACCGAGAGCGCACCAGCAAAGTGCAGAAATGAGCGCGAATAGCGAAGTTGACGGAAACCGCAGGGGATGGATTCGGCCACGCATCGCGACTGCGATACTCAAGAGCGACAAGACCGCCGACAGACCTCCAAAAAATACCATTGCTGACCTGGTCATCTCGGCTGTCGCGCCCCAGGCGACCCACGCCAGGGCGAGCGACATGGCTGCCAGCAATACGGTCGCAATATGCCAGCAA
Organism: Notoacmeibacter sp. MSK16QG-6; assembly: GCF_024158145.1. GTDB lineage: Bacteria > Pseudomonadota > Alphaproteobacteria > Rhizobiales > Rhizobiaceae > Notoacmeibacter. Next base: position 11,069 of record NZ_JAMYXM010000008.1, on the reverse strand, counting down.
AAATAGTTAAGCCACTTCGAAGCTCTCGGCAGACTCGTATCCGCCAAGAGTGGTGCGGCAACCACTCGGCCACCAATGAATGTGTGAACACAGAAAGTCAGGGCAGAGACAAATGCAGCGAGCCAGATCATCGGCTGGGCCTTTACTAGAATTTTTTTTCTATTAAATGTGACGTGTTATGGGACGGCGGTCAACCTTCGACGATGCGAGCGTTTTCGAAGCGCTTGGCCGATCCATGGCCGGGAATGGCAATGTCACATTGCAGTCGATTGTCGGTGCAACCGGGATTTCTATCGGATCGCTCTATCATCGATATGGTTCGCGAGAGGGGTTGCTGGCTCAAGCTTGGCTTGACTCGTTGGAAGCGTTCCAGGAGCGGTTCTTGCAGGCGATCCGCGCCAATACCCTACAAGCAGGTGAGAACGCCGCCCTCGCCACACCGCGCTTCTGCCGAGATGAGCATGACCGCGCACTCATACTCGCGTCCTGCCGGCAATCCGAGTTCCTGAGCGATGGTACGCCCACCCGGCTCGTTCATCAGATCGCGGAAGTGAATAGGGAGGCGTTTGCCGCCGTTCGTGCGTTCGCAGACCGGGAGGGAAAGGATTTGGAAACCTGTCAGATGGCGCTTATCGGCTTTCCACTCGGCGCTGTTCGGATGTACCTTCCGTCGCGCAAAGTCCCGAAGAGCGCTGACGAAATGGTGGCTTGCGCCTTTCGTGCGCTGATGGGGCACAGCTAGGGCGAACACCGTCTCGGCTAGCATTCTCACCCGCGTGACAGGATCCATGACACCGGCAAAGGCAATCTGCGCCCCCCGTTTGGTTCAGTCACTGATAGCGGAGTAAATCTCCCGATAGCTGTGTAGCTTGGTCGCGCCATTCGGAGGCCGGATGGTCGACTGCGGCACGATGAGGGTCTGCATGCCGGCGGTAAGGCCCGATTTCGCGCCACCGATGCTGTCTTCGATGACCAAAGCCTCATGGGGGTCCACCCCCAGCAGCCACGCCGCTCTGAGATAAGGTTCGGGTTCCGGCTTGCCGTGTCGCACGTCATTTCTACAGACGCTGATCGCGCCTGGCGCCGCCATCTGGATATGTCGCAGATTTGCGTCCGTGATGATCCTGTCGGAATTGGTCACGACGGCCTGCCGGACACCCTTGGCCGCCAGCAGGTGCCAGACCTCAACTGCCTCGGAGATGACGGGCACACGGTGCAGATTGCTAAAGTAGTATTCGTGCTTCAGCGCTTCCCATTCCGCATTCGAACAGGAAATGCAGAATTCATCGCAAACCATTGCGTAGAGCGCATCGGCGGACATGCCGACGGCGGCATCGAGAACATCCCTTCGAGGTTCCACACCGACTTGGGTCAAAGCGTTGGCGAGGGCCTCGAGCGCGATAGGCTCGCTATCGATCAACGTCCCGTCCATGTCCCATAGGACTGCACGCGCCGGCCGATCTCGACCATTGTCACGCGCATTCTCAAAGGTATCGGTGAATGTCATGACGGTCATGCCTTGCGAAGGCGGCTTTCGCGCAACATGCCCGCCTCCTCGAGAATGGGCGCGGCCACCGAGGTGAGATGCGAATTGATACGTTTGAGATCGCGCACGACATCGACATGCAGCGAGGTCGTTTGCAGCGTGTCCGGATAGCGTTTTTGCAGACGCGCCAGATGCCGTTCGACCGACCGGCGTTCCTTGCGACGGATCGAGACCTTACCTTCCATAAGACGGCGGGCGATCTGCGGGTCGCGATTGATGAAAACGTTCTGGGCGAGCCGGAGATTGTCGATCGTATCGCTGAAAAGCTCCTCGATCTCCCGCATGCCCTCTGGCGAATACTGCAGCTGGTTCTCGATCTTCTTGATGGTCAGCCGCGACAGGCTGCTATCGACGATGTCGCCGACATGTTCGAGATTGATGGCGTAGTCCATCACGGCGTTGAGCTGGTGCCGGGACCCCTCATCAAGCTTGGCGGCATCCACCCGGGCGAGATAGAGCTTGATTGCCCGCACCGCCGCATCCACCTCGTCGTCAAGCTTCAGCACTTTCCGGCACAACTCCTCGTCATTGGACTTCAGCGCGATCAGTGTCATGTCGAGCATCTGCTCAACCAGATCGCCGACGCGCAGCGTCTCGCGCATGCCTGACGCGAGAGCCGCAAGGGGGTCGGACAGGGCGGCCTCGTCCAGATGCTGTGTGACCGGAGGCTTACCTGCTGAGGTATCGCCGGGAAGGAAGTGGGCCATCATTCGGGTCAACGGACCGATGAGGGGAAGAAAGAGAATGGCTAGACCGATATTGAAGCCGAGATGGGCCTGAACGGTCAGCTGGGCCAGATCGATGCCGGTCGGGAAAAGCCCGACGATGCGGGCACTGGCAAGGAGTACAACGAGGGCGCCGAAAAGCCTGACAGTCAGATTGCTGACGGCAACGCGGCGCGCCACGATCCCTTCGGCCGCCGCTGCCATGACCGGCGGCATAGCGCCCCCCACATTGGCGCCGGCGACGAGAAGCAGGCACAATTGGGCGTCAATGCCGCCGGCCACCGCCAGCGACATGATGAACAGAACCACAGCCAAACTGGATGCAGAGAGCGCGGCAAGGGTGGCCGCCATGGCCACAGCGACGATCGGAGCATTGCCGAGCAGGCTGAAGAATGCCGCGACAGCTGTGGAGTCGCGCATCGGCCCGGTCGCCTCGTTCATAAGCCGGAGCGACAACAACATCAGCCCGATGGCAACGGCGATTTCGCTCAAGCCCCTGCTGCGGCGCGATTTGCGCGAACCGACTGTCACCCCGATAAGGATGAGAACCGGCGCGAGCCAGTGAAGGTCGAAGGCAAGGATCTGCGCAACCAGCGCCGTTCCGACGTTGGCACCCAGCATGACGGCCTGCGCCATCATCGGGGCGACCAGCTCCTGCGCGACGAAGGAGCTGATGACAACCGCCATTGCGGTACTGCTCTGCAGGGCAAGCGTTGTTACCAGCCCCGCCCCGAATGCCGAGAAACGGTTGCGGGTGCTCGCTGACAGGAAGTGCCGCAGTTGAGCGCCAAAAGCGACGTTTACGCCTGACTTCAAGAGCCGCAGACCCCAAAGCAACAAAGCCGCCGCGCCGAGTAGATCGATGAGAAGAAGGGTCGAGTTCATGCAAGAACCGCCCTTCTCTTGGAAGGTGACCGGTGGACGTGCGGGGAGGATCGCACGCCCACCGGTGCCCTGGCCGCGCCGTCCCGCAGCCAGGTGGTCGCCAGCGTGTTGAGCCGGTGCGCCCGTTGGCCGCGGCAAACATGACTGTCTCGCCTCGCAAAGCGGGATGCGCCGTCCGGACGTCTCATTTCTTCGCCTCTCCTCCACTCGCCTTTCAGCCTATAGATTGAGCGATATCGCTCAAATATTCAAGACACTAAGCCATTGAGCAACCTGCATAATATTTGCTCAATCCCGACGTCTATGCCCCAAGTCGCTGTAAAACAGTCATAAAACTGTCATGCATTGTTCACTTGACTCTGATGCATTTCGCTCGCTATGAGCGATATACGTCATTTGAAGCTTGGGAGGAAGACATTGCTTCACACGACCGAATCCCGTCAGGACAAGATCGTCGAGTTGTTGAACGAAGAACTCTTCGTGGACATTCGCACGCTGACCGAGCGGCTCGACGTATCGGTTGCCACCGTCCGTCGGGATCTTGGCGACCTTGAAGATGCGGGTCGCCTTCGCCGGACCCATGGTGGCGCCGTCGCGGTCAATCAGGTTGCGCTGGATCCCGCGAATGCGGACCGGGCTATCTCCCATCTGCCGGAGAAGAAAGTAATCGCAGAAGCGGCTGCCGCGATGATCGCCGACGGCGACACCGTGCTTCTTGATGCCGGCACCACGGTTCTCGAGGTAGCGAAAAAACTGTCGGGTCGGATGTCGGGTCGGACCGGCCTCACCTTCATTTCGAACGGTGCCGACATCGTTGCCGAGCTGACCCGCGAAGATTCAAACACTGTGTTTTCGGTGGGCGGCGAATATGCCGCGATCAACCGGTCGTTCCGGGGGCCGCTGGCGGAGAATTTCATCCGACAGTTCAATGTCGACAAGCTCATTCTCAACGCAGCCTCGATCGACCTAGACCGCGGTCTGATCTTCACCGGCTCGCCCGTCAACGCGAGCGTGCAACAGGCGATGATCGAGGTGTCCGGCCAGGTCATCGTCGTGGCGGACCATTCGAAGTTCACGAAATCCAGCTTTTCGGTTGCCGCAAAACTTGCGGATGTGGGGGTCGTCGTCACCGACGCCGGCGCCAAGAGCATCATCGACACGGTTCCCGAAAAACTGCGGAGGAAATTCGTCATCGCAAACTAGCGATCGACGGCCTTCGCCAATCGTCACCAGCAAACTGGGCAACACAGGGAGAAACCGAAATGCTCACAATTGAACGCAGAAAATTCCTCATAGGCACGGCTGTCGCGCTGACGGCCGGACTTGGTGCAAGCGCTGCACTGGCACAGGAAGTGAACCTGAACCTCGTGATATGGGATCCGGCACAAAGAGAGGGCGTGCAACTGGCCGTCGATGCCTTCGAAGCCGCCAACCCGGATATCAAGGTTACCCTCGAGCAGGTGCCCTCTGACCAGTATTACACCAAGCTCGACGCGGCTCTGGGCGCTGGCGAGGGGCCCGATGTGATGTGGCAGAGCTCGCGAGCCTCCTTCTACGTCGCCGGCGGCGCATTGGAGCCGCTCGACGAGTATATTGCCCGCGATGGCGTGTCTCTTGACGGCTACAATCAGACGATCGCCGGGCTCTACAACATCGACGGCAAGCAGTACGGCATGCCCAAGGATTTCGACGCCTGGACCATGGTCTACAATGCCAATGTCTTCGAAGAGCTAGGTGTGACGCCGCCGACAGCCGACTGGACCTGGGACGACATGGTCCGCATCGCCGAGGACGTCAAAGCCAAGCAGACCGATGGCGCCGACATCCCGCTTTACGTCTACTACAACTGGAACAATGGCGTTGCGAGCCTCGTGCATTCGCTGGGCGGCACGGTGATCAAGGATGGCAAGGGCAACATGTCGTCCGAAGAGGGCGTGAAGGCCCTCAACATGATGCGGGACCTTCAGGATCAGGGTCTGATCACAAAGGTGGCCGATTCCGCCGATCTCAATCCGGTCAGCGCGCTGATTTCCGGCACTGTGGCGATCGCGGAAATTCCATCATGGAACCTCAGCCTTCTGTCCAAGGCCGATGTCCCGGAAGGCACTTTCCACGTGCTGCATCTGCCGGCTGCCAACGGCGCCTGGATGACGGACACCAATGGCCTGTCCTATGTGATGAATGCCAATTCCGATCACAAGGATGAGGCCTGGGAGCTCATCAAGTTCCTGACCTCCGATGAGGGTGCGGTCCTTCATGCTCAAGGCGGCGCCGGCCTTCCCGCGAACGCCGCGCCTGAGGCTTTGGCCGCATTCGTGGAGGCGAACAGCGCGCTGGTCGGACTGGAAGACGCGCTTGCCGCACAGCAGCCCTACCCGCGCACGACGACGGCCTATCCGAAGGTGATCCCGCCCCAGCAGCAGATCAACAGCTCGGTCATGAACGACTTCTATGCCGGCGACATATCGGCTGAAGACGCCGCGGCGCGGATCGACGAACTGGTCACAGAGGCGCTCGCTCAATGAACCAAGTCGGTCGGAAAAACCCGGCTGGCGTTCTGACAGGTGTGCGCCGCGTCTTCGCGCGGCGCACCCTCGCCCAACGTGAAGCGATTGCCGGTTATTTGCTGCTGCTGCCGTTCCTCGGCGGGCTCGCGGTCTTCCGCTTTTATGGCTTCTTCTACAATGTCTGGCTGTCCTTCATGGATGCCGGCGCATTTGGCGCGCCGAAGTTCACCGGGCTGGATAATTATCGCAAGCTCATATCCGACAGCCAGGTCTGGCTTTCACTCGGCAATACGTTGAAATTCGCCGCCATTGCGGTTCCCGGTGTTGTGGTGGTGTCGCTGCTGCTCGCCGTCCTTATGCAATACCGTTTCCGGGGCGAGTCGGTGTTCCGGGCAATCGTCTTCCTGCCCGCGGTGTGTCTGCCGACCGCGCTCATTCTTGTTTTTGCGTGGATGTTTCAAACCCAGTACGGCGTCGTCAACGCCGCGATACAGGCGATAGGCGGAGATCCGGTCAGTTGGCTTGGCAGTTCTGCCGGCGTCACGACGGTCGTCTCGCTTCTGGTGATCTATCTTTCGTTCAGCGTGCCGACGATCATTCTTTATGCCGGCATGCAGGACATCTCTCCGGACCTTTACGAGGCAGCTACGCTGGATGGCGCCGGTCCGATCAACCGCTTTTTCACGATCACGCTTCCGTTGCTCTCGCCGTCATTGTTCTTCGTGATCATCACGACGGCCATCGGCACGTTGAAGCTTTTCGATGTCGTCTATGTTCTGGTGCCCCCGATCGACCAGTCGGTGTCCCTGAATTACGCGTTCACGCTGGTCTATTATTACTTCTATGTCGGATTCGTCACGATCGGCGGGCGCGGATATGCGGCTGCGATCTCGTTGTTCCTGCTTCTCATCATCATGGTTGTCTCGGGCATCTTGCTGCGGATGCAGCGCAGGCTTGTACACTACGGGGAGGACGGCTGATGGAACTCCAATATCGCGTCAGCTGGTGGACCTATCTGATCGTAATTGCCGTTGGGCTGGTGCTCGTCTTTCCGTTCGCCTGGATGTTCGCGACGGGCCTGATGACCACAACCCAGACCCTCCTCGTGCCGCCAAATGTCATACCGTCGCCGCCGACCCTTGAGGGAACTCAGGAGGTCTTCAACCGGATCCCGTTCTTCACTTTGCTGTTGAACACCATCATCGTTTCGGTCAGCCGGTCGTTCATCACCATCGTCGTTTGTTCGATGGCAGCCTACGCCCTTGCGGTCATCAAAGTGCCGGGCACCGGCGTGATCATGGTTCTCATCCTGGCTCTGCTCATGGTGCCAGGCGATGTGTTCGTCATCCCGAACTTCGCAATCATCGCGTCGATGGGCCTGACAAACACGTTGACCGCGCTTGTACTGCCGTCGGTGTTCGACGTGTTTGGCGTGTTTCTTCTCTACCAGTTCTTCCGTGGTGTACCGCGCGAACTGATCGAAGCGGCCCGCATGGACGGTGCATCGCATCCGCGCATCCTCGCGACGATCGTCATCCCGGTCGCGCGAAGCGGCGTGATCTCGCTCGCGATCCTGGCGGTCCTGTTCGAGTGGAAAGACCTGTTATGGCCAATCGTGGTCAACAGGTCGGCCGAGAAGCTCACCCTGGGGCCGGGCCTCGCCTTGCTCAGAGGCACCTACATCACCGACTGGAACGTTGTGATGGCGGCCGGCGTCATGGCGGCGCTGCCGATGATCATCATCTTCCTGGTTCTCCAAAAGCAATTCATCGCCAGTCTGGCGCGGAGCGGGCTGAAATAGCCCGTTTCCGCCATCCGGCGGCGCGGTCATTCAGGTGACCGCTCACCCGAGGTTCTCAATGTTCGATCTTCTTCCCTCTCGTTCCGGTCAAATTCTAATCTGCGGTCATCGCGGCCACATCGTTGACGGTCACGAGAACACCCGACCGGCATTTCGCCGTGCCGCCGAACTTGGCGCCTCGTTGTGCGAAATCGACCTGCGCATGACACGGGACGGGCGGCTGGTCGTCTTTCACGACGACATTCTCGACAATGCCTCGACCGGCACCGGGCTGATCTCGCAACTGGACTGTGGCGAGATTGCCAAGGCGCGCACGAAAGCCCGCACCGGACAATCCATCGAAGGCCAGCCGATCGAACCCGTCGAGGATGTGCTCGCCTTTTGTCGCGATCTCGGATTGGGGCTCATCGTCGAGATCAAGGACAAGGTCCATGACGATGCCTATCTCGAACAGGTGGCAAGCTCCCTCAGGCAAGCCGGGATGTTCGAACGCGTGCTGATCAGTTCCTTCGATTATGTCGTTCTGGGTGACATCAAGAAGGTCGCGCCCGGCATTCGCACGATGGGGATCAATTATCACCGCCTCGTGGAGCCGGCTGAAGCGGCCCGTTCGGCGTCAATGGACGTCATGAACACCGACTATCCGCAGTTCGCGCCTGACATTGCCGAGAACCTCCACGGCGCCGGCGTCGGCGTGAGCCACTATGTGCCGCGACCCGAACACTTCGCGCTCCGCCGGGACTACGGCGCCGACTATCACAAAGATCTCGAAGGCTATTTGCGCGACGGGCTGATCGACATGCTGGTCTGTGACGACGTCGCGTGGATGGTCGAATTCGCCGCAAGTTGCGGCCTCACGGTTTCACGGCCGTTTCAGAACAATGGAGGAGGAGACGCATCTCCTCAACAGACAAGAAGAGAAGCGGATCATGGCTGATATTCATCTCGAGCACGTTCAGAAATCCTTCGGCGCCGTAACGGTCATACCGGCACTGGATCTGGAAATCCCGGATGGCAGCTTCACGGTCCTGCTTGGTCCGTCTGGCTGTGGCAAGTCCACGATCCTGCGCATGATCGCCGGATTGGAAGCCGTGACCGATGGCGAAATCCGCATCGACGATCGGGTCGTCAATGACGTGTCCCCTGCCGAGCGCGGTTGCGCCATGGTGTTTCAAAGCTATGCCCTCTATCCGCACAAAACTGTTCGCGGGAATCTGAGCTATCCGCTCAACATGGCAAAGCTGCCAAAGAGCGAGATCGCGGACCGCGTCACCGAAGTCGCCGGTTTTCTTGAACTGACGGATCTGCTCGACCGATACCCCCGCCAGCTCTCGGGTGGCCAGCGCCAGCGTGTCGCCATGGGCCGCGCGATGATCCGCAAACCCGAAGTGCTACTCTATGACGAACCGCTGTCGAACCTCGATCTCGAATTGCGCGTGCGGTTGCGGCTCGAGATCGCGGAAATGCAACGAAAGCTGAAGACGACGGCGGTCTATGTGACCCACGACCAGACCGAGGCGATGACACTGGCCGACACGGTGGTCGTCCTGCGCTCCGGGCGGATCGAACAAGCCGGAAGGCCGCACGACCTTTATCACCGTCCCGCCAACATCTTCGTCGCCGGCTTTATCGGCACCCCGAAGATGAACTTCTTCAAGGTCGAAAAGGCCGAGAGCAAAGGCGGGAAGACGACGCTTACGATCGGCGGCAGCAAGATCGTTCTTTCGAAGAAACTTGAGCGCGATCCTGCTCAAATCGGCGTTCGGCCTGAGTATTGCGCCCTTGGCAAGGGCGCGGACAGCGCGACACCTCATGTGAAGCTCAACGATGCCCGCCTGGTGATCCAGGAAAACCTCGGCGACAGGAGCTTCGGTTTCATGTCGTCGCGCCAGGGTGAGGTCACCTATCTGATCGCCGAAGGCGCGGAACCTCCCGCTGAAGGGGACCAGGCCCTCAGTTTTCCGGCCGACAGGGTTCTTTGCTTCGACGGAGACGGCAACCTCATCGCGTGAGGCGCCTGTCGCCACATTCCCCGACGAGTTCGTCGCGTTGAGACCATCAGCTCGGTCCGCTTGCGGACCGGCATAGTGAAACAAGTATCCAAGGAGAAACCCCGATGCCGAGTGATCTGAACGGCTCGACGGCGCCCCAGAGCGAAATGGTGGCGCGCATCGAGGCGATCGCCCGGCAAGCCGGAGAGATCGCCCTGAGCCATTTCCGGTCGGCGGCCAGCAGTCCGGTTGAGGAAAAAGGTCATCTCGACCTGGTGACCCGAGCGGACAGGGAGGTCGAGGCCTTTCTCGTCGAGCGCCTGCGGGAGGCGTTTCCGGAAGACGGGGTGTATGGTGAAGAAGGTGGCGATGTTTCCGGCACCTCCGGACGAACCTGGATCATCGATCCGATCGACGGCACGTTTAATTTCGTGCGCGGCGGTCAGAACTGGGCGGTGTCCATCGGCCTGTTCGAAACCCGCCGACCGGTCTTCGGTGTCATCTTCTCACCCGCCCGCGACCTGATGCTGGCAGGCGGTGTTGAGATCCCGGCGCGGCTGAATGGCAAGGCGATGCCCGCCCTGCCAAATTTCAACCTCTCGCAAGGGTCGACGGGTATCGGGGTGCATCCTTCCATTGCCACCGAAGACCGGTTGGAACTGATCCGTTTCATCTCCGACGAGCTCCGCATCACCTTCCGCTGCAACGGCTCTTCCGCGGTCTCGATCGTCGAAGTGGCCATGGGCGAAACGGATGGCTACGTCGCCCTCGGAGATTCCACTTGGGACGTGATGGCCGGATTGCCGATCCTTGCCAGCCTGGGTGGATCGGACACGATCGACTGGGACCGTACCGCTCTGCAGGACAAGCTGCGCTTCGCCTGCGGGACCGAGGCCTTTCTTTCGAAGGTTGAGCCCCTTCTCCAAAGCGTGGCTCAAACGGCTACGACCATCATGACCGGACAGGATGCACATGGATCATCCTGACCTCCCTCCAGCTGACCTGAGGCGGCGGACCGCCGCTGGCCGCGGACTGGCGGATATTCGCCTCATGCAGGTGGAAGACGGCCCAGGCCGCGGCCAGCGTTTGCTCATGGTCAGAAACGCCAGGGGGATTGGATTTGAAATCGCGCTCGACCGGGGGTTCGACATTTCCAGCCTGACCTGGCGCGGCATGAATATCGGCTGGAACAGTGCCAACGGATTACCAATGCCGCATCCCGTCGACGCGGAAGACGGACTTGGCTTTTACCGGAACCTTGACGGGTTCCTCTTCACCTGCGGGCTCGACCATTACGGCGCGCCCCTTCAGGCTAGCGCGGAACATTTCATACACAAGCATCGCACCAAGGTCGTTCATCCGCTTCATGGCCGAATCTCGAGCCAGCGGGCAACGCTTGGCGGATATGGTATCGACTGGACCGCTAAGGAGCCGGTGATCTGGGCCGAAGCCACGGTCCGGCAAAGCGCGGTGTTCGCGGAGAACCTCGTGCTGCGCCGCCGCATCGAGCTCGGAGTCTACGATCGGACAGTGCGGATCGACGACGTGGTCGAAAACCAGGGGTTTCGTCCCACGCCGCACGCCATCCTCTATCACGTCAATTTCGGATATCCG
>NZ_JAMYXM010000007.1 GCF_024158145.1 Notoacmeibacter sp. MSK16QG-6 | reverse complement strand
TCACCTCCTTGATGTCGCGGCCCGCCTTGGCAATCAGCGAGGGATTGGTCGTCACCCCGTCCAGCATGCCCAGATCGTTCAGCGTCCGGATCTCGTCCACATCGGCGGTATCGACAAAAAATTTCATTTCTTCACTCCATGGCGGCGAGCTGGACCCGCTCTTTCTGTTCCTTCGGAATTTGGCGTTTCCCTTATCGTGTAAAAGGGCAAAGGTCACGGATCATCGATTCGGGTTTTCTGTTTGGCCATAGGCGTGCAGCGTTTCACACCGCTCAAACCCGTCAAAAACAGCACAAGACAGGTCGCAATGAATATTCGGCTGGAAAAAGAGGGCGATGAGGCGGCTATTGGCCGGCTGACGAATCGCGCCTTTTCACAAACGCCGCACGCAAGCGGGCAGGAAGCCGCCATTATCGAACAATTGCGGGTCGATGGCGATCTGGCGCTGTCCCTCGTGGCGGCGGAGGACGATCAGATCATCGGCCATGTCGCGTTTTCGCCGGTTCGGATCGGCACAAAGGAAAATGGCTGGTTCGGGCTCGGACCGCTTTCCGTCGACCCCGACCGGCAAGGATGCGGCATTGGCAGCCAATTGGCGCTCGACGGTTTGAAGACGCTGCGCGACCGGCAGGCGAGGGGCTGTGTCGTTCTCGGCGACCCGGCCTATTATGCTCGCTTCGGTTTTCGGAGCGATGGCAAACTGACCTATGGCGAAGTGCCGCCGGCCTTTCTTCAATGGATTTCGTTTGGCGATGAATCACCAATCGGTGAGATCAGCTATCGGCCCGGCTTTGACGTCTGAGAAGGAAAAGCCACTTGCCGTCGTTCCGGTCCTCGTACCGCTGCCGGTGCCCGGACCGTACAGCTATGCTGTGCCCGACCAGATGAACGTGTCGCCGGGCTCGATCGTGCAGGTGCCGGTCGGCCCGCGCCAGGTGCCGGGCCTCGTCTGGGACAGTGATGAGACGGCCGGGACGGTCGATCCGGCGAAGCTGCGCCCGATCACGCAGGTGTTCGACTGTCCGCCTGTCGATAAGACGATGCGAGGCTTTATCGATTGGGTCGCCGCCTGGACGTTGACGCCACCCGGTCTCGTCGCCCGCATGGTGCTTCGCGTGCCGGCGGCATTCGATCCGGAGCCCTGGGTGCCGGCCCTTCAGCCTATGCCGGAGATGAAGCCGGAACGGCTGACGCCGGCGCGAAAGCGTGTTTTCGAATTGATCGAGGATAATCCCGGCGCATGGACCAAGAGCGGTCTCGCTCACGCCGCAGGCGTCTCGGCGTCGGTCATCGACGGCCTTGCCAAAGCCGGCACGTTCGATCCGGTCATGCTGCCGCCCGAGCCGGTTGTCGCCGCGCCCGATACCGGCCGCAAGCGGCCCGAATTGACGCCTTTGCAGGCCGAGGCGGCGGATACGCTACGCACGGCCGTTGCCGCCGACGCCTATTCAGCAACGCTGATCGATGGCGTCACCGGCTCTGGCAAGACCGAGGTCTATTTCGAGGCGGTGGCGGCAGCGCTGGAAAAAGAACGACAGGCGCTGATTCTGCTGCCGGAGATCGCGCTGACAGCGGCCTTCCTCGAACGCTTCCATGACAGGTTCGGCGCGCGGCCCGCCGAATGGCACTCGGACATGGCGCCGAAAATGCGCGAAAAGGTCTGGCGGCAGGTCGCGGAAGGTCGGGTGCGCGTCGTCGCCGGGGCACGCTCTGCGCTGTTCCTGCCCTACAAGGAGCTCGGACTGATCGTCATCGACGAAGAACACGACCAGGCCTACAAGCAGGATGAGCGCGTCTTTTACAATGCGCGCGACATGGCAGTGGTGCGCGCGCATCTCGGCAACCTGCCCATTGTGCTGGCATCGGCGACGCCTTCCATCGAAAGCCGCGTCAATGCGGAAGCCGGGCGCTATGGCGCGGTGCGTCTCGCGAGCCGTTTCGGCGAAGCGGCGCTGCCGGATCTGCGTACCATCGACATGCGCAAGCATCCTCCGGCGCGCGGCGGGTTTCTGTCGCCGGTGCTGCTGAAAGCGGTGGGCCGGGCAATCGAGCGCGGCGAACAGGCACTGCTTTTCCTCAACCGGCGCGGCTATGCGCCGCTCACGCTGTGCCGGGTTTGCGGCCATCGCTTCCAATGCCCGAACTGCTCGGCCTGGCTGGTCGAGCACCGTTTCCGCCGGCAGATGCAATGCCACCATTGCGGCCATGCGGAGCCGGTACCGGAAGCGTGCCCGCATTGCGGTACGCTCGATCATCTTGTCGCCTGCGGGCCGGGCGTCGAGCGGCTGGTCGAGGAGGTCGTGCATCACTTCCCCGATGCGCGGACGGTTATGCTATCTTCCGACATGCCGGGCGGAGCAAAGCGGCTACGGCTGGAACTCGACGCCATCGCCAAGGGCGAGGCGGATATCGTGATCGGCACCCAACTGGTCGCCAAGGGGCACCACTTTCCGAAGATGACAGTGGTCGGGGTCGTCGATGCCGATATCGGCCTCACAAACGGAGATCCGCGTTCGGCGGAGCGGACTTTTCAACTGCTGCATCAGGTGACAGGCCGGGCAGGGCGCACGGGCGAACAGTCGCTTGGCCTTATCCAGACCTATCAACCGGAGCATCCGGTAATGGCGGCGTTGGTCTCCGGCGACCGGGAGCGCTTCTACGAGCGGGAAATCGGCGAACGACAACGCGCGGGCCTTCCCCCTTTCGGCCGTCTCGCAGCGTTGATCATTTCCGGTGAAGATAAGGCCGAAACGGAAAAATATGCGCGTTCGCTCCGCGCTGCAGCGCCGCCATCGAACGAGATCGACATGCTCGGACCGGCCGAAGCGCCGCTGGCGCTGATCCGGGGACGCCATCGTTTCAGGTTGCTGGTCCACGGCGATCGAAAGGCCGACCTGCAGGCCTATATCAAGGATGTCATCGCCGCCGGGCCAAAACCGCGTGGTAGCCTGCGTGTGCAGGTCGATATCGACCCGCAGAGTTTCCTCTAGAATCGCGGTTCGATAGCCCTTCGCAGACGAGACAGCCTCTTTGCGTATCGTTCTTTTGCCATAGCTCTACCCTATCCAGGGGCCGACAATCATTCGTGGACCATCAATTCATGCGCCTTTTGCTCGCTTCCAGTATCGCTTTTCTCGCCGGTGGCGTTGCAGCCTATTCGGCGGTGGAGGGTCTTTCTTTCGTCGATGACGACCTATCCGCCGCGCTGGGTCTGAGCGAACCGGCTTCTCCTGTCGTTTCTACCGTTCAAGTGGCTCAGGCGGAACCGACCGATACCGGCGCTGCCGCCGGAATGCCGGATGACGCTTCGCCTGAGGCGGATAACGAGCCGATCTCGGAAGCGCCCGCCAGCGAGGGAGAGGCGGCGACGTCCCAGCCGGATCGTCCCGCCACCCTCAATTCCTTTGCGCCTACCGACCAACCGGCTGTTGCAATGCCGCCAATCGGCCTGCCCGATCCTGACGAAGCGCAAGCCGCTTTGCCTGACGGTCAGAAAATCACCCTGAAGGCCTCTCCTGAGAATGCACCGGAAATCGGCACCGTCCGCTGGGTGCCGGAGTCGCTCTATTGTGGTTTCGTCGAGACCGATATGCCCGGGCCAACCGAAGTGGCGTCTGCCGCCGAAGCCGGAGATGTGACGACAACCGATCAGGCGAGTTCGGACGAGCCGAGCGCCGAGGATGTGGAAAACAAGGCTGCCGCTGTGGAAAAGCAGGCGCCGGAAGACCTGCTGTTCGTCACCGAGCGCCATTATGACGGACGCGCCGCGATGGAGCGCGGTTATATGCGTTTAGGCGGGCTGATGCGCGAGCTGACGTTGAAGAGCGTGCAGGAGCAGGACGGCGGTGAATTGCGTCATTATGCGACTTTCGGCGGCGCTCCTATCGACATCCGGCTCGACATGCGGCGGATCATGACCGATGCCGACAAAAAGCTGAAAGCCTGGCACAAGCCGGATCGCCTGCTTTATCATGGTGTTATGACCGTGGGTCGTGGCGATGCGGTCCGTGAACTCGGCTTTACCGGAAGTTGCGGTTAGGCGCGGCGACCGATCTGCAAGCGGTGTCCAGAGAGACTGAGGCGTTATGGAATTTGCACTCCCCATACCTGCTGATCCGGGCGAATGGCTGGCTCTCGCCTCGGCCGTGGTGACGGCCGTTCTCGGTCTTTACATGATGGCGGTTCCGCGCCGCGCTCTCGGCCTTCGGCATATGGATGCCGAATTTATCGGGCTTCCGGCTTCCGGTATCGCAAGAGCAAGGGCTGGCGGCTTTCATCTCGGTCTTGGCCTGGCTGCGATCCTTCTGTGGCAGCCTCTTCTTTTTCTGGCTCTGGGCGCGGCCTGGATTTTCGCCGCGATTGGCCGGCTTCTCTCTGTGCTGATCGATTCGCCCGCACGGGGGCGCAACGCCGTTCTTCTGATCATTGAAGCACTTCTGGCGTTCGGCGCGGTGGCCGGGCCGCTCAGCCTGATCTGAAGCCGGCGGCCTTGCGCCGAAAGTCGGTGCTTCCACGTGCGACAAGAGCGCCAAAGGCGTGTTGCACGCTCAGATTGCCTCTGCTATAGCGGCCACGAAATCGACGGGAGGACGCCTTTACGAGGCCTGTTTCCGTTGTCTATTTCCAGCGAGATCAAAGGTTTCGCCTCGGCTTTCCATTTCGATGCCAGGCCCTTGATCTCGGTCGAACGAGAGATTGATCGCCCGTGTCGCAAACCACATCTCCCATTTCCGGTGTTGCTTCCCGCTATGCGTCTTCGCTTTTCGAACTGGCGCAGAATGAAGGCGCCGCCGATCAGGTGGAGAAGGATCTGACGGGGCTTGGCGATCTGATCGCTGAATCGGATGAATTGTCCCGTCTGATCAAATCGCCCGTCTTTGCAGCCGACGAGCAGGAAAAAGCTCTGCTTGCGATTGCACAGAAGGGCGGCGTCGCGTCGCTGACCGAGAATTTTCTTCGTGTCGTCGCAGCCAACCGGCGTTTGTTCGCGCTGCCTGGAATGATCGAAGCCTACAAGGCCATCGCGGCTGACGCTCGCGGCGAGGTGACAGCCAAGGTCGTCGCGGCGCACGATCTGTCCGAATCGCAACGGACCGAATTGGCCGAGACGCTGAAAGGCGTTGCCGGCAAGGACGTGGCGATCGACCTGTCCGTCGATCCATCCCTGCTGGGCGGACTGATCGTTCAGATCGGCAGTCGCCAGATCGATACATCTCTGAAAACCAAACTGAATTCGATGAAGCTTGCACTGAAAGAGGTCGGCTGATGGATATCCGCGCGTCGGAAATCTCCGAAATCCTGAAAAACCAGATCAAGAACTTTGGCCAGGAGGCCGAGGTTTCCGAAGTCGGACAGGTCCTGTCCGTTGGCGACGGTATCGCCCGCATCTATGGTCTGGACAACGTCCAGGCCGGTGAGATGGTGGAATTTGCCGGCGGCCTGCGCGGCATGGCGCTGAACCTCGAAGCCGACAATGTCGGTGTCGTGCTGTTCGGCGACGACCGCCAGATCAAGGAAGGCGACACCGCCAAGCGAACCGGCGACATCGTCTCCGTTCCGGTCGGTCCCGAGCTTCTCGGCCGTGTTGTCGACGCTCTTGGTAATCCGATCGACGGCAAAGGCCCCATCGGCGCAGCCCAGACCCGTCAGGTCGACGTCAAGGCGCCGGGCATCATTCCCCGCAAGTCGGTGCATGAGCCAATGGCGACCGGCCTCAAGGCCATCGATGCGCTGATCCCGATCGGCCGCGGCCAGCGCGAGCTGGTCATCGGCGACCGCCAGACCGGCAAGACGGCTATTATTCTGGACGCCTTCCTCAACCAGAAGCCGGCCCATGACGAAGTCCGCGAGAACGACAAGCTGTTCTGCGTTTATGTCGCCGTTGGCCAGAAGCGTTCCACGGTCGCCCAGTTCGTGAAGGTTCTGGAAGAGCGCGGCGCGCTGCCTTACTCCATCATCATCGCCGCCACGGCATCCGATCCGGCGCCGATGCAGTATCTGGCGCCGTTCACCGGCTGTACGATGGGCGAGTATTTCCGCGACAATGGCCAGCACGCGCTGATCGGTTATGACGATCTGTCCAAGCAGGCCGTGTCGTATCGTCAGATGTCGCTTCTTCTGCGCCGCCCGCCGGGCCGCGAAGCCTATCCGGGCGACGTTTTCTACCTGCATTCGCGCCTTCTGGAGCGCGCAGCGAAGCTGAACGACGACAATGGCGCGGGTTCGCTGACGGCCCTGCCGGTCATCGAGACCCAGGGCGGCGACGTCTCGGCCTTCATCCCGACCAATGTGATTTCGATTACAGACGGTCAGATCTTCCTTGAAACGGATCTGTTCTTCCAGGGTATCCGTCCGGCCGTGAATGTCGGCCTTTCGGTTTCCCGCGTCGGTTCGTCCGCGCAGATCAAGGCGATGAAGCAGGTGGCCGGCTCGATTAAGGGTGAGCTTGCGCAGTACCGCGAAATGGCGGCCTTCGCGCAGTTCGGCTCCGACCTCGACGCCGCGACGCAGCGTTTGCTCAACCGCGGCGAGCGCCTGACCGAACTGCTTAAGCAGCCGCAGTTCAGTCCGCTCAAGACCGAGGAGCAGGTAGCCGTGATCTATGCCGGCGTGAACGGTTATCTGGACAAGATTCCCGTCGATCAGGTGACCAAGTTCGAGGCCGGTCTCCTTACCCATATGCGCAATGACGGCAAAGAAGTGCTCGACGCCATCGCTCGCGAGAAGGCGCTGACCGACGAGATCAAGGACAAGCTGAAGGCCGAAGTCGACGCTTTCGCCAAGACATTCGCCTGATCGCGCTCCAGGAAGGACCATTCCATGGCCAATCTGAAAGAGCTTCGTGTCCGGATCGCCTCGGTCAAATCGACCGCGAAGATCACCAAGGCGATGCAGATGGTCGCCGCCGCCAAGCTGCGCCGCGCGCAGGAAGCGGCGGAGGCTGCGCGTCCCTACTCGAAGCGGATGAGCAAGGTGCTTGCCAATCTGGCAGGCGGCGGCGAGCCCGCAGACGCGCCGAAGCTGATGACCGGGACCGGTAAGGATGACGTTCATCTACTCGTGGTCTGCACAGCGGAACGCGGACTTTGCGGCGGCTTCAACTCGTCGATCGCGCGCCTGGCCCGCGATCACGCGCGGAGGCTGCTGGCGAACGGCAAGACGGTGAAGTTCATCTGCGTCGGCAAGAAGGGCTTCGATATTCTTCGCCGCGAGTTCGGCGATAAGATCATCGACCGGGTCGATCTGCGGTCCGTCAAGCGTCTCGGTTTCGCCGACGCCGACGCTATCGGCAAGAAGGTCATTGGCTTGTTCGAGGACGGCCAGTTCGATGTCTGTACGCTGTTCTACTCCGAGTTCGAGAATGTCGTGACGCAGACGCCGCAGGCTCAGCAGATTATTCCGGCGAAACCGGAAGCGATGTCCGAGGGCGATGCCGATGAGGCAGGCTCCGATGTGCTCTATGACTATGAGCCGAGCGAGGCCGACATTCTGCGCACGCTGATCCCTCGTAATATTTCCGTGCAGATTTTCCGTGCGCTGTTGGAAAACGCCGCATCGGAACAGGGCGCGCGGATGAGCGCCATGGACAATGCAACGCGCAATGCGAACGATATGATCGACCGTCTCACGCTGGACTACAACCGCCAGCGCCAGGCCAAAATCACGACCGAACTGATCGAAATTATTGCGGGCGCCGAAGCGCTCTGACGACTTAGGAGGCATTCATGGCCGAAGAAAACACCAATACGGCTTACACGCTGCCGGAAGGCCCGAAAGGCAAGGTCCATTCGGTCGTCGGCGCCGTCATCGACGTTGCTTTTGAAGATCATCTGCCGCCGATTCTCAACGCTCTGGAAGCTAGCAACAATGGCAACCGGCTCGTTCTGGAGGTTGCTCAGCACCTCGGCCAGAATATCGTGCGCACCATCGCGATGGACTCGTCCGAGGGTCTGGTTCGCGGGCAGGATGTGGTCGATACCGGTTCGCCAATTTCCGTTCCGGTCGGCGAAGGCACGCTCGGCCGTATCATGAACGTGATCGGTGAGCCGGTCGACGAAGCCGGGCCGATCCCCAGCGAAGGCACTCGCGCCATCCACCAGCCCGCGCCGGAATATGTCGATCAGTCGACGGAAGCGCAGATTCTCGAGACGGGCATCAAGGTCGTCGATCTTCTGGCGCCTTACGCACGCGGCGGTAAGATTGGTCTGTTCGGCGGCGCAGGCGTCGGCAAGACCGTTCTTATCATGGAGCTCATCAACAACATCGCGAAAGCGCACGGTGGTTACTCCGTCTTCGCCGGCGTCGGCGAGCGCACCCGTGAGGGCAACGACCTCTATTGGGAGATGATCGAGTCCAACGTGAACAAGGAAGGCGGCGGCGAAGGCTCCAAGGCCGCTCTGGTCTATGGCCAGATGAACGAGCCGCCCGGCGCCCGCGCCCGTGTTGCCCTGACAGGCCTGACCGTTGCCGAGCATTTCCGCGACCAGGGACAGGACGTGCTGTTCTTCGTCGATAACATCTTCCGCTTCACGCAGGCGGGTTCAGAGGTGTCGGCGCTTCTCGGCCGTATCCCTTCCGCCGTGGGTTATCAGCCGACGCTCGCGACCGATATGGGCGCGCTGCAGGAACGCATCACCACCACGACCACCGGTTCGATCACCTCGGTGCAGGCGATCTATGTGCCTGCCGATGACTTGACCGATCCGGCGCCGGCGACGTCCTTCGCTCACTTGGACGCGACGACCGTTCTGTCGCGCTCGATCGCGGAAAAGGGCATCTATCCTGCGGTGGACCCGCTGGACTCCACTTCGCGCATGCTCGATCCGCAGATCGTCGGCGAGGAGCATTACGACGTGGCCCGTCAGGTGCAGTCGATCCTACAGCGCTACAAGAGCCTGCAGGACATCATCGCCATTCTCGGCATGGACGAGCTTTCCGAAGAGGATAAGCTCAGCGTTGCCCGCGCCCGCAAGATCGAGCGCTTCCTGTCGCAGCCGTTCTTCGTGGCCGAGGTATTCACCGGCTCGCCGGGCAAGCTTGTTGCGCTGGAAGACACGATCAAGGGCTTCAAGGGTCTCTGCAACGGCGAGTATGACCATCTTCCCGAGTCGGCCTTCTATATGGTCGGTACGATGGAAGAGGCTGTCGCCAAGGCGCAGAAGCTGGCTGAAGAAGCGGCTTAAGCACTACGGCCATCAACCCTGTCGCTCCACGAAGCGGCGGCAGGGTTTAATACGAACCAAGCCGCCGGAGCGGAATTTCCATGGCATTCACATTCGAGCTGGTTTCGCCGGAACGTCTTCTCGTCTCGCGCGAGGTGGATTCGGTGGTCGTGCCTGCCGCAGAGGGTGAGTTGACCGCGATGCCGGACCACGCGCCGACCATGTCCGCTCTGCGGGCCGGTATGGTCACGGTCGAGGCTGGCGGCGACAAGGAAGAATATGTCGTGCTGGGCGGTTTCGCCGACATCCAGCCGGAAAGCTGTACGATCCTGGCTGAGTTGGCATCCGCGCCGGGCGAATTCGACCGCGATATCCTGGCATCCCGGATCGAAGAGGCGCGCACGCGTCTGAAGGAGACGTCAGACGATGACGAGCGCAGCGAGTTGGAAGAAATTCTTGGGTCGCTGACCACTCTGAACGAACAAATCCTCCCCGCCTGAGGCCATATGCCTTAGATTGGAAGGTTGAATAACGGACCCCGTGCGGGTCCGTTTTCTTTTGGGCTGACGCCGCGCCCATCCGCGCTAGTTCCCTGTCGGCGTACAGGGAGTGAACCGATGTCAGAGCCGATCGAAGTTGCCGTGTTCGATATTATCGAAACGGTGTTCTCGCTGGAGCCGGTGCGCCGGGCCATTGCGACATGCGGGCTGGATGGGCGCGATCTGGAAACCTGGTTCGCCTTCGGCTTGCGCGATGCGTTTGCCCTGGATGTCACGCACCGGGCCAAACCCTTTCCCGATATCCTGGCCGATGCATTGGACGAACTGCTTTGCATCCGTCGCGTCGGCGCCAATCAGGCAGAGAAGGATGCGGTTCTGGCCGCCTTTTCGCAAATGCCGGCGCAACCGGGCGCGGGGGAGTGTTTCGACATTCTGCGCGATGCCGGCATCCGCATTGTCGCGCTCTCCAACGGTCCGGCGGAACGAACCAGAGCCCTACTCGAGGGGGCCGACCTGGACGGTCACGTCTCCGATATTCTCAGCGTCGAGGCTGTTGGACGTTTCAAACCGCATGAGAGCGTTTATCGCCAGGCTTTCGAGGCGACGGGCCGTGCGCCTGGCGCGCATTGTATGATCGCCTGCCATGCATGGGATCTCCACGGCGCGAAATGCGTCGACATGCAGACAGCCTTTGTCGAGCGCGGCCAGCATTATCCAGCGGTTATGGAGCCGGCGGATATTATCGGCGACGAATTGATCGACGTGGCGAGGATGATCGTGGACCGCGCCGGATAGCCGATTACGGCAGAAGATGACTGAAATGGGCGATAACCTGCTCATACAGGGATCGCTTGAAGGGCACGATCAGACCGGGTAGATCGGTCATCTCCTTCCAGGCCCAGTCGTCGAATTCGGCGCTATGGCCGTCCGGCGGGGGATCGATGCGGATTTCGCTTTCGTCACCCTCAAAACGATAGGCGAACCAGCGCTGCTTCTGGCCGCGATATTTGCCTTTCAGCGCTTTGCCGATCAGATGATCTGGCAGATCGTAAGTTAGCCAATCCGGCGTTTCGTCGAGCAACCGGACGGTGCGGATGCCTGTTTCTTCGTAAAGTTCTCGCCTTGCTGCCGGTTCGGCATCCTCACCCTTGTCGATGCCGCCCTGCGGCATCTGCCAGAGGTGCTCCGAGCTTTGCACTTCGCCATTCGGTTCGACCTTGCGATGGCCTGCCCAGACCAGACCGTCGCGATTCAGCACCATGACTCCAATACAGGGGCGATAGGGCAGGTCTTCAGCTCTCGGCTTTGCCATCATCTTCTTTCGCTTAGCGATTGTCCTGGGCGAGGGCGCTGACCGGCACGAAACGAATACCCCGCGCTGCTGCCTTGTCCATCCATTGCGACAGCTCGTCCACCGTCACGCGGAAGGCGGAGGCAGTGGCGATCGCGGCTCCGTTCTCTCGCGCTTTCGTTTCGAGCGCCGTTAATGCGCGGCGGATCATTTCGGGTTCGCGGATGGTATCGACCGGATCGCCGGCCATGGCGAAGGGAGCGCCTTCGATAGCGGACAACCGCCCCGCCTGAGATGCCGGCGCCGTCCCGTCATCGACAAACATCAGCCCACGTCCTGCGAGTTCTTCGACAATGGGTTGGAGGGCAGCATTCTCGGTCAGGAAACGTCCGCCCATATAGTTGATGATACCGGCGTAGTTGGTCGTTGCCGCCAGCGCCTTCCGGGTCAGGGCAAGCGTCTCGTCTGACGTGGCATCGGCCAGCAAGGTGCCAGGCCCCGGATTGGTATTGGGATAGCCGAATGGCTCCATAGGCAGTTGCAGCAATAGTTCGTGGCCGGCCTGCCTCGCCGCCTGCTGCCACCGTGAAAGGCTGTTCCCTGTCGGCGCGAAAGCCAGAGTGA
The DNA here is from genome assembly GCF_024158145.1 of Notoacmeibacter sp. MSK16QG-6. Taxonomy (GTDB): domain Bacteria; phylum Pseudomonadota; class Alphaproteobacteria; order Rhizobiales; family Rhizobiaceae; genus Notoacmeibacter. The sequence continues at coordinate 104,191 of NZ_JAMYXM010000007.1, read as the reverse complement.
CCGTGCCGGGCAACGTCTTGATCGCATGCTGCGTGCCTGTCTGCGACAGGCCCAATCCGCCGACGATCAGCGCTATGGCGGGTCCGTCGATTTGTTCTGCGGGACGCCGATACGCATCGAAAGGCCTCTCGCCGTCCGGTCCGATTTTCGGCAGAGGGCCGGCTGACGAGCTCTCGATCAATGCCGGTTTCGGTTGAGACGACAGTCTGATCGGGACCGAGAGCGACGATGCGTCACGAACGATGATTGCGCCGCCTGTTTCCGCCGGATTCGTGCCGTCCGGCAAATCGGGCATTGATTGATCGTCTGGCGCGACCCGAATGATGGCGGGACCGGAGCCATCGTCAATCCTTTGGCCAGGCGATCGGATTGTGGGTGCGGCGGGGGCCGCGATCTCTTCAGGTGGGGTGGGCGGTTCAGCCGGCGTATTATCTGCAGTCGCGACATCCGTATCGGCAGGCCGGGCGGGGGACCGAAGCGGATCGCGGTAAGTTGCGGTCCAGACCGAGCCGGCGAGGAGCAGCAGGGCGAGCAGGGCAGGGCCGCCGTGGCCGATCATGCGAAAGCGTCGGGGCGAATTCGGTTCGGCTGCCGGACGGTCGAGACCAAGCGGTCGATCGATAGATCGTGTGGCCGCATCTGTCTGGTTCGGCGAGTTCATGGAAGGCAGTCGAATCCGGACGATAAAATAGCAAAACGGCGGATCGTTCGATCCGCCGTCATGAGACGTCTATTTACTGAGCCGAACCGGCATCCGCGCGGTCCTGCGATGGCGGGAAGGACGGGTCCTTGTCTTCTCCGCGTAGCAGGCGCAGGGCGGCCTGGAGTTGAAGGTCGTCCTCGGCTTCCGGCGGCACGTAAGCAGACGAACCGGAACCTTCTTCATCCTCAAGATCGCCGGTGATGTGACCGCGGAGCGAGGACTCGCCGCGCTTCAGATCGGCCTCGCGGCCTTTCATTTCATCCGGAAGCGGCTGGGTGACGCGGATGTCCGGCGTAATGCCCTTGCCCTGAATCGAAGCATCGGAGGGCAGGTAGTAGAGCGCCGTGGTCAGCTTCAGCGCGCCATTCTCGGCCATGGGCAGCACGGTCTGCACCGAGCCCTTGCCGAAAGACCGCGTGCCGAGAACGGTGGCGCGGCGCATATCTTGCAAAGCTCCGGCGACGATTTCGGACGCGGAAGCGGAACCGCCATTGATCAGAACGATGACCGGCTTGCCTTCTGCCAGATCGCCGGGGGTCGCGTCATAGCGCTTGTACTCGCGGTCGTCGCGGCCTCGGGTGGAGAGAATCTTGCCTCGGTCGAGGAAGGCGTCGGAGACGGCAATCGCCTGGGTCAGCACGCCGCCCGGGTTGAGCCGCAGGTCGAGCACATAGCCCTTCAACTCGTCTTCCGGGATTTCCTTCTTGATCTTCTTGAACGCTTTTTCGAGGTCCGAGAACGTCTTTTCGGTGAAGGAGGTGATCTTCAGATAGCCGACATTGCCTTCGGCGCGGACCTTGACGGCTTTCACCTTAATGATGTCGCGGATAACCTCGATGTCCAACGGGCCGTCAGCGCCTTCGCGTAGGATTGTTAGAACGATAGGCTCACCGCGTGCGCCGCGCATCCGCTCCACCGCTTCGGCCAGTGTAAGGCCGCGGACTTCCTCGCCATCGATCTTCGCGATCAAGTCGCCGGCAAGAACGCCGGCCTTCATCGCGGGCGTATCGTCCATCGGGGTAATGACCTTGACGAGATCGTCTTCCATGGTGACTTCGATGCCGAGGCCACCGAATTCGCCGCGCGTCTGGACATTCATGTCCGACGCTTCCTCCGGATCGAGATAGGCCGAATGCGGATCGAGGGAGGCGAGCATGCCCTTGATGGCGCTCTGGATCAGTTCCTTCTCGTCCGGCTCGGTCACATACTGACCGCGCACGCGCTCCAGCACATCACCGAAAATGGCCAATTGCCGATAGGTCTCGCTACTGGCTGCCCTGGCTTGCAGATCGAGGCCATTGGTCACGACGGTCATGGCCGTTGCGCCGACAAGGGCGCCTGCAAAGAGCAGCGAGAGCTTACGAATCATCATCCGTCCTTTCAAAACTGCGATCCGACCACCATGCGGCCGGGTTCACGGGCTTTTTATCTTTCCAGAACTCGACGTAAAGAGCTGGCTCCGAAAGCGTATCTTCCAGCGGCGCCAAAGCCGCCAGTCTTGTATCGCCCATTTCGCCGACCGGCTCTCCTGCGAGCACGGCCTGGCCGCGCGTCACATTGATCGCGTGCATACCGCCCATCACAATCGAATAGCCTTCACCCGCATCCAGAATGATCGTCTGGCCGAAACTGCGAAACCGCCCTGCAAACAGCACCGTACCCCCTGCAGGAGCGGTTACGATGGAGCCTGATTGTGTCCGAACGGTGTCCCCAAGCCGTTTCTCGCCCGTTTCGTCCGTATCGCCGTATCGACTGTCGAATTGTCCGGCCACCGGAAGGACGAGTCGGCCCTTGCGGGAGGAGAAGGGCAAACTAGCCGAAAGGCGATGGTCGACATCCTTTTCGTCAGGGTCACGAAGCCGGGCCAGTCGATCGGCCAGTTCCTTGGCCGCGCGCGCCTTGGCTTCGGCTTCCTCGGTGCGCTTGCGTTTCGCCTCGAGCGCAGCCAACCGGGCAGCCTCGGCTGCGTCATCGGCTTTCTTCTGCGCTTCCAGCCGGGCAGCCTCTTCGGCCTTGCGGCGATCTTCCTCGAGCGTATCGATCAGTTCTGCCAGGCTAGAGGCTTCTTCAGCCAGCTTCGAGGCGCGGGCCTGTTCGGCATCGATCTCTGCCTGACTCTTCTGCCGTGCGGCATTCTTGGCGTCCAAAAGCAGAGAAAGCCGTTCGCGCTCCGCGGCCTGCTCCTGCTGAGCGCCGGCCAGTTCTTTCTTCTGATCGGTGATCCGTGCGGTGACGTTGCGCAGGTCCGAAAGGTCTCGCAGAAGCGCGGTGGTTTCTTCGCGCAGTTCGGGAACCACTGCGCCAAGAAGAATCGCGCTGCGCACCGCCGAAAGTGCGTCGTCCGGCGTGACCAGCAAAGCCGGCGGCGGATTGAGACCCATGCGCTGCAGCGAGGCCAGTACCTCAGCGAGAAGAGCGCGTCGTGCGGTAAGGGAAGTTCGTATGCCGGACTGCCTCTCGCGCAATCCCGTCAGCCGCGATTCGATATCGGCGATGTCTTCCGTCAGTTTGCGTTCGGCCTTCGCTGCCTCGATCAACGCTGCGCCGATTGCGCGCGCATCGTCGCCCAGCGCGGCGATCTCGGCAGCCAGCGTGGCGCGGCGGGCGGCACTTTCGGCAAGGCGTCGCGCCAGAGATTCATACTCGCTGCGCTTGACGTCTCGGCGGAGGGCGATCTTGCGGGCCTTGGTGTAATCGGCCTCGAAGCCCTTCGACTGGAAACTTGGAGGTGTTGCCGGCTCTTCCGCCGCAGCGGGTAAAACGGTCCCGGCCGATGCCAGAACGGAGCCGGCCAGCAGGACACGCAAACGGAAGAGGCAGCGCGCAATCATGCCGCTACCCTATCGCTACGGTCGTTAAGTTTCGCTTAACCATATCGGCGTCCCCTCCGATGGGCCGACCCTTTAGTACGCAACCGTGGAAACAATATGACACAAGCCCTGCGGCAAGCTTGCGGGCGGAAGAAATCACGAACGGTGATAGGGATGGCCGCTCAAAATGGTCGCTGCGCGGTAGAGCTGTTCGGCCAGAAGAATGCGCACGATCTGATGTGGGAACGTCGCTTTGCCGTAGGAGATCACGAGATTGGCCTTGTCACGCAGGGCGGTGTCGTGGCCGTCCGGCCCTCCAATGGCAATGACGAGATCGCCGCGCCCGGCATCGCGGTATCGGGCAAGCGTCTCGGCAAATTCGATGGATGGCAAATTCCTGCCGGCCTCATCGAGCAAAATCAGCGCCGCTCCATTGCCGAGATGAGCACCGAGACGGTCGGCTTCCTCCCGCTTTCTTTGTGCAGCGGATGAAGCGCGGCTTTCGGCAGGTTCGACAATGCCGCCGAATTGCAGGCCAAGCTGACCGCCGGCGCGCTGAAAGCGATCGATATAGCGATCGCACAATTGCGCTTCGGGGCCGGCTTTCATCCGGCCTATGGCATGGATCACAATCCGCATACGCCCGCCTTACAGGGCCGGCGCTCTCCGTTCAATGAACGGTGCCGTCCTCCAGGTCGGGCAACTGCCACATCTTCTCAAGATTATAGAATTCCCGGACTTCCGGGCGGAAGATATGGATGATGACGTCACCCTGATCGATGAGGATCCAGTCCGCCGAACCGTCACCCTCCACGCGGGCCACGCCGAATCCATCGTCCTTAAGCGCCTGCTTCAGGTGCTCGGCAATGGCGGCGACGTGACGGTGCGAGCGCCCGGAGGCGATGACCATGAAGTCACCAAGGCTGGATTTGCCCTGAATATCGATGGAGAGAATGTCCTCGGCCTTGGAATCATCCAGAGAAGTGAGGACTGCGTTCAGCGTCCGTTCGGCGGTGCTACGAGCCGGATCGGTTGTTCGTCTCGGCTCTGCGTTGCGATCGGTCGATGTAGTGGCCGCGAGGGCCTGTGCGTGCTGTGCCAGCGTCGTTCCTTTCTGTTGCTGCCGTCGCCTTTTAGGCGGCACGAATCTAAAGTTGGCAGTAAGGGGTGACAATTTCAAGACGTTGAAATGTTAAAGCTGGCGTGAAGCATGACGCAGCGACATATTCACAACAGCCGCCTACACGTTGTTGCAAAGGGCTGGAGATCATCTGTCATGAACGCCAACAATACCGCATATGTTCACGCCGAATCACAGCCGCCACGCATCAAAAAGTCGAATTACCCGCCGGTTTTCGCCGCGCGCGTGGAAGGCCGGATCAAACGGCCGCTCGGCGATCTGTTCGGCCTGACGAATTTCGGTGTCAATCTTACAACGCTGCAGCCGGGCGGCGAGTCGGCGCTGCTGCATCGCCATTCGAAGCAGGACGAATTCATCTACGTTCTGGAGGGTCGCCCGACTTTGCGGACCGATGAGGGAGAATGGGAGCTGTCGCCGGGCGACTGTGCAGGCTTTCCCGCTGGCGGAGCAGCGCATCACCTCATCAATCGTACCGAGAAACAGGTCGTCTATCTTGAGATCGGCGACCGGACGGCGGGTGATGAAGGCAGCTATCCGGAAGACGATCTAAAAGCCGTGATGACGGATGACGGGTGGGCCTTCACCCGCAAGGATGGCACCGAATATTAGCTGGATTTAAAAGGATGAATAACAAAGGTACATCATGGATATCGGATTCCTGATACTTTGCGCAGTCGTTGCCTTGGCAATTGCGATGTTTGTCCTTGTCGGATCCATCATGGTTCTTGAAGCGGACCTTATCTTCAATCCCAAGCATCGCCCTCACCCCATGGACGGGTGGACGCCTGGTTGGAAGGTTCTGAAAAAACGTTGGCGGCTTGTCGTCGCATTCATAATGATTTGGTTTGTGACAATGGGGCTAGGGTTTCTTGCCGTCGCCGTAGGCAACTGATCATTACTTTCGGATGTGGCGGGAGGTCCGATCAATATTCTCTACGGTTTTCTCATTGCGGATTTCCGTCGACGACAGGGCCGAGCGGGGACCGTGGATGAAGGTCCAGGCGGGCGGTTCGAGGCGCGGAAGAAGCGCGGCATCGTCTTCGTCGACCCGTGCGTGATCGAAGGTTCTGGCCATGCGGGACGACAGAAAGGCAAGTGTGGAGCCGGGCCGGTCAATAATGGCGATTGGATAAGTCTCGGCGATCTCTTCCCAGCGCTGCCAATGATGGAAGTCTGCAAGGCTGTCCGCGCCCATGATCCAGACGAAATAAACCGCCGGATTACGCCGGCGGATATGAGCAAGCGTATCGGCGGTGAAACCGGCGCCGGTCACCGCCTCGAAAGCCGTGACATCGATGCGGGGATGCGCCGCGACCTTTTCCGATTTGGCGATGCGTTCTGCCAGCGGCGCAAGCGCATTGCGGTCTTTCAGCGGGTTGCCGGGCGTGACCATCCACCACAGCCGGTCGAGCTTAAGGCGCTGTATCGCCGTCTCGGCGGCCAGCGCATGGCCCTCATGCGGCGGGTTGAACGAACCGCCAAACAAGCCGATGGCAAGCCCGGCGGGCGCCTGAGGCATCCGCAAATAGCGCTGATGCACGCCCGTCACATCAACATCAGGCCGGTCGCGAGCTGTTCCGATCAGCCGCATGATTGGCGCGCCCGCATCAAAGCAATCTGCGTCAGGGCCGGATCTGGCCGGTGCCGCGCACCCGATATTTGAACGAGCATAGCTGCTCCAAACCGACCGGGCCACGCGCGTGCATCTTGCCGGTCGCGATGCCGATTTCCGCGCCCATGCCGAATTCACCGCCATCGGCGAATTGGGTGGAAGCGTTGTGCAGAAGAATGGCGCTGTCGATTTCGGAAAAGAAACGGGCGACTGCGTCCGCATCCTCGGCGATGATCGCTTCGGTATGACGCGAGGACCAGCGATTGATGTGGCTGATCGCGCCGCCAATGCCATCGACCACGGCAACCGACACGATAGCGTCGAGATATTCGGTGGCCCAATCGGCGTCTTCCGCTTCCTTCGCCTGTGGCCATGCCGCGCGAATGGCATCGTCGCCGCGAATTTCGCAGCCAAGTTCCGCAAGCCTTTCAAGGATCGGCTTCAAATGCGTTTCGACGGCCGCACGGTCGATAAGAAGCGTTTCGAGCGCACCGCAAATGCCCGTCCGCCGCATCTTGGCGTTGGCGACGATCTCGACCGCCATGTCGCGTTTCGCCGATTGGTCGATATAGATATGGCACAGCCCTTCGAGATGCGCGAAAACCGGCACGCGCGCATCGGCCTCGACCCGTGCGACGAGACTTTTGCCGCCCCGTGGCACGATGACATCGATAGTGCCGCTCAAGCCCGTCAGCAATTCGCCGACGGCGGCACGATCTGTCGTCGGAATAAGCTGGATGGCGTCGTCGGGCAGCCCGGCTTCGCGTAGCCCTTCCACAAGTGCAGCATGGATGGCGCGTGAAGAATGAGCGCTGTCGGAGCCGCCGCGCAGGATCACAGCGTTGCCGCTTTTCAGGCAGAGCGCGCCTGCATCGGCGGTCACGTTGGGACGGCTTTCATAGATGACGCCGACGACGCCGAGCGGTGTACGAACGCGCTCGATATGTAACCCGTTCGGCCTGTCCCATTCAGTCATGATCGCGCCGACAGGATCGGGCAGTTCGGCAATCGCGCGCACGCCATCGGCCATGGCGGCGATCCGCTCCTCGTTCAGTTCGAGCCGGTCGAGAAAGGAGCCGGCAAGGCCACGGGCGCGTCCTGCTTCCATATCCTTCGCGTTGGCGAGGAGAATGGTTTCGCGCGCGGCCTCGATCTCTGAAGCCATGGCGCGAAGCGCTGCATTTTTGGCTTCCGTCGTTGCAATGGCGAGCGGCGCAGAGGCTGCACGAGCGCGAAGGCCGATGCCTGCCATCAGGGTCCGGATATCGCTGCTGCTCTCATCGACGCGGTCCAGCATGATCTCGTTCTCGTCCCAGTCCATTTCCTTTTACCGGAAAGGTAAACTTACCTTCCAGCATTGAAAAAGGCTTTTAGAGGCAGGGACGGGGCCGAGCAACCCGATTATCGAGAACGTTAGCTTAGTTGGGCGTAGCACGGAAATTCGTTGCGACGAGCGAGACATGTCGCTCAAGCGGTGGGCGAATTTCAAAAGCCTTTGGCTCTCGATCAAAGTTCCAAAGCCTCAACAAACACCAAGCATCCCGATTTTCATTCGCCACATCGTATTCGTTTCTACTTATATAGAATGGTGTTCTTTCCCAGCCCCGCGTTGTCTTCACTTCAATGAGTTTTTCTCTACCGTCATTTTCAAAGCTAGCGATATCGTAGCCGGCACCATCGCCAAAGTCTTCTGATGTCCATTTTACCTTCTCAGCAAGATCAGATCGCCCGGCTGCAGAGAGGGTTGCACGCTCATGGTTCAAGACACGAAGTTCACCAGCGCGTCCCAAAGCACGGTTTCGCTCGTCTCTTTCCGCAACGTTGAATCGCTTTGCTATTTCCATCAGCTTATCGAGATCGGCCGGAGGAGGACTATTACTCTGCGTCGGAGGAGGGCCAACCCAAAGTGGGCTGCCCTCTTCCCTCAGTTCGGATTTGAAGTGATCAACAAACGTTCCGGGTGGTCGATTCATCCACTCAGGGCTCTTTTCCATCCAACTCATCACTGCATCGACGAGCGACATCTGGAAGCTGGCGGCTGGAACATAGCCTTGCAGCCAGACCTCTCCAAGGCCTTGAAGTACCGCACTGACATTGCGATGTTTAAATTCAATCGATGCTCTTGAGCGATCAATGCGCTTCGTGAGTCTACGATTATATTCAGCTTTAGAGTATTCACGTTTTGCCGCATCAAGTTGAAGCATTTCAAAATAATCTGCTACTAGCAGGCTATTCTCTTGATCAGTCCAGTCATTGCCTCTAGCCATCTTTGGACAATTACCTTTATCAATCAAATTCCGCCAGTCTATATCACTACAAGATCGTCACGATGAACCATCGCGCTGCGGGGCGGCTGGTTGAGGATCGCTTCGATGTCGGCATTGCGATGGCCCGCGATCAATTTCGCATCGTCGCTATCATAGCCGGCAAGGCCGCGGGCGATCTGAGCTCCACTCTCGCAAAGGTGAATCGAGACGGGATCGCCGCGTCGGAATGTGCCTTCGACATGGCGGATACCCGCCGGAAGCAGGCTCTTGCCTGAACGCAGCGCCTTTTCAGCGCCTTCATCGATGTAAAGTTGACCTGCGCAGTCGATCGATCCGGCAATCCATCCTTTTCGGGCTGTGGCCGTGCCCGTCGTTTCGAACAGGGTGTGGCGGGCACCCCCTGCGATTGCAGAGATTGGCGAACGCGTCTTGCCTGAGGCGATGATCATGGCGCAGCCGGCGCCGGTTGCAATCTTGCCCGCCTCGATTTTCGTGCGCATGCCGCCGCGTGAAAGCTCCGAGCCCGCATCGCCGGCCATCGCTTCGATCTGCGGTGTGATCCGAGGCACTGTCGCGATGAATTCTGCGGCCGGGTCATTGGCGGGCGGCGCGGTGTAAAGACCGTCAATATCCGAGAGCAGGACCAGCAAATCCGCTCCGACCATAGTGGCGACGCGTGCCGCCAGGCGGTCGTTGTCGCCGTAGCGGATTTCCTCGGTTGCGACCGTATCGTTCTCGTTGATCACCGGCACCGCGCCGTGTTTGAGCAAGGTGCCAATGGTGGCGCGGGCATTCAGATAACGGCGTCGCGCTTCCGTGTCGGAGAGGGTGATGAGGATCTGGCCAGCTCGGATATCGTGCGTGGCGAGCGCGTTCGACCAGGCCGAAGAGAGCGCGATCTGGCCCATGGCGGCGGCGGCCTGGTTTTCTTCCAGCTTCAGAGAGCCATTCGGCAGGCCGAGAAGGGTGCGACCGAGCGCGATGGCCCCGGACGACACGACGAGAACCTCTGCGCCCTTTTGCCTCAGATCTGCAATGTCGGCACAGAGTGCCGCGAGCCAGTCGGCCCGTAGGCCGGTCTGCCGGTCGACCAGCAGAGCGGAGCCAACCTTGATGGCGATCCGCCGCCATTGCGAAAAATCGGTGTTACGCTCAACCATGCGGTTCAGTCTCCCGCCGCGTCGTTTCCGATTTGCGCCGGTTTCTCCCAGCGATCGTCCTTGCGTTGCGGGTTTTCGACATCGCGCTGGCCGGCAATCTCATCCATCAAAGCGCGCTGGACCGTATCGAGATTGTAATTGGTGGCTGACGAAAGATGAATCGGCTTTCGCCCCGCCGCATCGGTCAGCGCTTTCGCCTTCTCGACCAAGGTCTCGTCATCGACCGTGTCGGTCTGGCTGAGGGCCAGGATTTCCGGCTTGTCGGCAAGGCCATGCTCATAGGCTTCAATCTCACCGCGGACGGTTTGGTAGGCGGCTGCGACATCCTCTTCCTGCGCGGAGACGAGATGCAGCAGGACGCGGGTGCGCTCCACATGGCCGAGAAAGCGGTCACCGATGCCGACGCCTTCATGGGCGCCCTCGATCAGACCGGGAATATCGGCGATGACGAATTCGCGATTGTCGATCCGCGCGACGCCGAGATTGGGTGTCAGCGTGGTGAAGGGATAGTCGGCGATCTTGGGCTTGGCGCGCGTCACGGTCGCAAGGAAGGTGCTTTTGCCGGCATTGGGCAGGCCGACAAGACCGGCATCGGCGATCAGCTTGAGGCGCAGCCAGATCGTCCGTTCCTCAGCCTCCTGGCCGGGATTGGCGTGGCGCGGAGCCTGATTGGTCGAACTCTTGAAATGGGCGTTGCCGAAACCGCCATTGCCGCCGCGCGCGAGACGAACGCACTGGCCTGGCTCCGTCAGATCGGCGATGAGGGTTTCATTGTCCTCGTCGAAAATCTGCGTTCCGACTGGCACTTTCAGCACCACATCCTTGCCGTGGCGGCCGGTGCGGTTGCGGCCCATGCCATGCATGCCGATTTCCGCCTTGAAATGCTGCTGGTAGCGATAGTCGATCAACGTGTTGAGGTTTTCGACGGCTTCCGCCCAGACATCGCCGCCCTTGCCGCCGTCACCGCCGTCAGGGCCACCAAATTCGATATATTTTTCGCGGCGGAATGAGACCGCTCCGGCGCCACCGGGACCGGATTTGATGAAGATTCGGGCCTGATCGAGGAATTTCATGGCAATGCAGTTTCTGCGCGGGTCCGGCGCGTTGGAGAAAGCGGCTTCCTAGCGGAAAAGCATGAGTGTGGCGAGTGCCGGTTCAGCGTTTGTCCGGATAGAAGGTTACTTTCGAACGCGCGAGCGGCAGGAAGAATTTAGAGATAGTGACATCGTTGGCTACGGTGCCGTCCGACCGGGCCGTCATGCGGTGGGTGAAAGAAAGGACCATATCGCCGCCGCCCGGCGCGTAACCGTCATAAGTGAGCATTGCGCCCTCGGGCAGAAGCTGACCGTTTACAGAGGCAGTGTCAGAAAGTTCGCCGTCCTCACCCTCCGTTTGGACGGTTCCGGAAATGGTTATGCCATCCCGGCGGAGATCCCAGATCTGGTCGAATTCGCCATCTGGGAACGTAAAGGTTTCGACAAGTCGCAGCTTTCCGTTGTCGAGCTTCCCACTGAATCGGGCGGTAAAGGGCATCGACTTGCCGATCAACGGGTTCACCGTGCCCTCCGAACGAGCCTTGCCGTCGAAAAATGAAAACAGATCGAACGGCGCTGCATAAGCTGGAACCTCCATGGTCAGTCCAAGGGCGAGGATCATGGCGGCCAGCCGGTATTGGGCGCCGTTTTGAACAAGCGAGCCAAAGCCCCGTTCAACAAATGTCACAAATCGGCCAGTACGGTTTGACCGTTGTTGATCGCCAATCGAATGGCTCATGTGAACCTATTCCTATACGTTTCCATCTTCCGCAACAGGAGGATAGCGCATTGCTTGAGAAAGAAGATCTGGAATTTCGGGACGATGTGATGAGTCGTCTCACTGCGCCCGTCGCAGCACCGAAAGACGACGCGGTCGAACGCGTTCTGAAGGCCATCGACCCATATTTCGAACCGATGCTGATGGGAACTGCGCCCCGTGCCAGCCATGCGCCGGTTGGGGCGATGGTCAACGGGCTCCACAAAATCGAAGATCATCTAGGAAAGATGGATATCGAGCCGCTGGAAGGCGTCAATCGCACCCATACCGCGATCGCAGCCTATCTGCTCATGCAGGCTGTGCAGACACTCGACGATTACGAGATCGCTGACGAATTCGCCGAACTCATGGACCTGAACGCCAATCCCGAGGGCATCGTCTCTCATGCCGGCGAGATGGTCGATCTTTCTGCCGCCATCGATCACGATGCGCTGGCTCGGCATATCGGTCAACAGGCGGAGCGCGACGATGCGTTTCTAGACGGTCTGCGTCGTATGCGAAACCTCATCGACCGCAATAGCGAGCGCATCCGAGAATTTTCACTGAGGGGCGACGGAAAGGAGGGAAGCTGGTCGATCTGGCTGATCGTCACGTGTTCGCTTTCAAACGTGGTCTGCGCTGTCGTGGCCGGCGTCGTTCTCGTCATTATCGCGGGCGTCATCATCTATCGGATCGCCCGCCGTCGTCGCCGTCGCCGCTGACCGGCCGATAGAAAAACAAAAAGCCCGGCCGCCGAAACGAGCAGCCGGGCTTTGCAATGAAAAGCGTATTCTTATTCGGCCGCCTGCTGGAGCGCGTCGACCGAAACGTAGACCTTGCCGCCCGCGCGGGTGCGGAACGAGACATTACCCTCGACCAGCGCGAAGATCGTGTGATCCTTGCCGATGCCGACATTGTCGCCCGGATGCCACTTCGTGCCGCGCTGACGGATGATGATATTGCCCGGAATGACTTTTTCGCCACCGAACTTCTTGACGCCGAGACGGCGACCGGCGGAGTCGCGACCGTTGCGTGACGAGCCGCCTGCTTTCTTATGTGCCATCGTTATTCTCCTATGCGCTGGCGCATCCAGCGCGCATATCGTGATCCAATATGGAGGCGCGAACGCCTCCGGTCAAAGCGCCGATCAGCCGGCGAGTTCCTTGGCCTGCTCGCGCCAGTCTTGCAGCTGCGCAGCCGAAAACGGCATATCGGCGTCCAACTCGTCGATCCGCTTGTCGGTCAGCGCGGCGAGCTGAGCGTAAGTGGTGATGCCGGCATCGTTGAGTTGCTCTGCCGCCTTTGGGCCAATGCCCTTGATCTTCTTCAGATCGTCTGCACCGTCCGACTTTGCTGTCTTCTTGGCTTCAGCCGGCTTGGCGGCCGCTTCGCTCTTCGCAGGCGCAGCAGCGGCTTCCGTCTTGGCCGGAGCCTCGGCCTTTTTCGGAGCGGCCTTCTTGGCCGGCTTCTTGGCGCCATCATTGTCGGCGGCGATCTCGGTGATGCGAACGGTCGACAGAAGCTGGCGATGGCCGCGCTTGCGGCGCGAATTCTGGCGGCGGCGCTTCTTGAAGCTGATGACCTTCTTGCCGCGATGCTGGTCGACGATCTCGCCGGATACCGTCAGGCCGTCTAGCAGCGGCGCGCCGATCTTGATATCGTCACCGTCGCCAATCATGAGGACGCTTTCGAAGGTAACGGAATCGCCAACTTCGCCAGCCAGGCGTTCAATGGTGATCTGGTCGTCGGCGGCAACGCGATATTGCTTTCCGCCGGTCTTGATGACTGCGAACATTTATTTCATTCCTTGCTCGTCCGGGTCTGATCGCGTGACCTCAGGCCATGCGCCGCCCGTCTTTTTGTCAGTTTTGGCCACTTTCAGCGGCATTTCATCCCGTCGCTTCGACGGCGAACGGAAAAACCCGCCGGAGTTCGACACTCCCGCAGGCTGGCGTTGCACTAGTGAATTGTCGGCGGAAGGTCAAGCATTAGTGGGGCGTGTTACGGGGAATTTGTATCATTTGGGCTTGTGAAGCCGACGCGGCGTGATTATGCAGTGCGCGTTCGATCGCCGGTTCGGCCGGATCGTCACGCGGAGAGGTGGCAGAGTGGTCGAATGCACCGCACTCGAAATGCGGCATACCTTCACGGGTATCGGGGGTTCGAATCCCCCCCTCTCCGCCATTTAACAGTTGGCAAAGTCAGCACGTAGAGCGCGGTCGCTGAAGATCGGTCAGAGCGGTTGCGTCAGCCTCTTCCGGCAGGCCGGGCCGGGGCCGCGCATATAGTGACGTTCAGGGTGATAGATCGCGGAATACTGAGCGAAACTGCTTCGCAGAAGTGCGGTGAAACGAAGAAGGCCTGTTCTGAGCGCGGACATCATAAAATGACCTGATGGTGACGGTTCGTTTCAATAAATCGGCAAATTCTAAATAACGGGTGTACCGCTCAGGAGACCGCATCGTCCTGCGGCACATTGTCGCGCAGTTCCTGCAACCAGACATCTGCAACCGCATCGGATGGTGCGCGCCAGTCGCCGCGCGGGCTGAGGGCGCCGCCGGACGACACTTTCGGCCCGTTCGGAATGGCCGAACGCTTGAACTGGCTGAACTGGAAGAACCGCAGCAGAAATTTCTCCAGCCAGTGGCGGATTGTGGCCAGGTCATAGGCGTTTTTGCGGCTCTCGGGAAAGGCATCGGGCCAGATGCCCCGCTCCGCGTCGCGCCAAGCATGCCATGCAAGAAACGCGACCTTGGAGGGACGCTGGCCGAACCGCATGATGTGGTGCAGGAAGAAGTCGTTCAGCTCGTAAGGGCCGATAATCTCTTCCGTGCTTTGGATCGCCCCATCAGTGCCGGCCGGCACCAGTTCAGGCGAAATCTCGGTGGCGAGGATCGCTTCCAAAACGGTATCCGTTGACGGATCGAACTGGTCGGTGCGCGTCGCCCAGCGGATCAGATACTGGATCAGCGTCTTGGGTACGCCGGCATTGACGGCGTAATGGCTCATCTGATCGCCGACGCCATAGGTGCACCAGCCGAGCGCCAGTTCGGACAGGTCGCCGGTACCGATCACGAAGCCGCCATGCTGCCCGGCGAGCCGGAAAAGATAATCCGTGCGCAAGCCCGCCTGCACATTCTCGAAGGTGACGTCATAGACCGGCTCGCCATCGGCGAAGGGGTGGCCGATATCCTCCAGCATTTTGGTCGCCATCGGGCGGATGTCGATTTCCCCGGCCGCAATGCCGAGCGCTTCCATCAGTTTCCATGCATTGGACTTCGTATGATCGCTCGTGCCGAAGCCTGGCATGGTATAGCCGCGAATGGCACTGCGCGGCAGGCCGAGGCGGTCGCAGGCCTTCGCCGCGACGATTGCCGCATGGGTGGAGTCGAGGCCCCCGGAAATGCCGATAATGAGCGATTCTGCTTTCGTGGCTTCAATGCGGCGCATCAGCGCATCGACCTGAATGTTGAAGGCTTCGAAGCAATCTTCATCCAGCTTGTGCTGACGGTTCGGCACGAAGGGGAAGCGGCGGATCGGGCGGATCAAACCGAGATCGCCCGTCGCCGTCTCGTGATGGAAGCCGATGGTCCTGAAGCGGTCCTCGGGCCGTCCCGCGGCTTCTGCGGCATCGTTGAAGGTCTGCAGACGTATCCGGTCTCCGATAATCCGTTCGCAGTCGATATCGGCGATGCAAAGATCCGGCTCCCGCGTAAAGCGTTCCGATTCAGCCAGGAGATCGCCAAGCTCATAGATCATGCCCTGGCCGTCCCAGGCGACGTCTGTCGTGCTCTCCCCATGCCCGGCAGCGGAATAGATATAGGCCGAGGCGGTGCGCGCCGATTGCGAACGCGCCAGCATATGGCGTTCGTCGGACTTGCCGATGGTAATATTGGATGCGGAGAGGTTGGCGATAATGGTCGCGCCGGCCAATGCGCCTTCGCAGGACGGCGGAATGGCGGCCCAATAATCCTCGCAGATTTCAACGAACAATCTGAAGCCGGGAAGGTTTTGAGCCGCGAAGATCAGATCGACGCCAAACGGGGCTCGATAGCCGGCGACATCGATTGCGATTCCGCGGATATTGCGGCCATGCGCGAACCAGCGCTTTTCGTAGAATTCGCGATAGTTCGGCAAATAGCTTTTCGGCACGACGCCGAGCAGGCGGCCGTTAGCGATGACAAGCGCGCAATTGTAGAGACGGCTATTGTGCCGAAGCGGCGCGCCGATGAGAAGAACGGGTGTCAGCCCGGCGCTGGCCTCCACAATGTCGGCCACGGCTGCCTCCACCGCATCGAGCAGCGCGGTCTGCATGTGAAGATCGTCCAGCGCGTAGGAAGACAGGCATAATTCAGGATAGACGAGGAGATCGAGCGAAGCCTCATGGGCGCGCCGCGCTTCGGTCAGGATGGCGTCGCGGTTGAATGCGATATCCGCCGTGCGGACATGCGGCGTGCTGGCGCCGACCCGGACGAAGCCGTGGCGGTGCAGGGAATGAAAATTCTCGCTCGGAGCGCTGGCCATGCGCGGTTCTCCATTGTCTGGCCATGCTCAATAAAGCCGGCCCTTCGACCTGTCCAACCCCTTATGTTTCAATATTCGAGAACCGTTTCTGGACAGGAGCAGGGTTCATCTAGGAATTAGTTCGTCGTTAAGCATGTTGAGCTAGCATCGGCAAACTTTGCACGAGGTCTTTGCCCATGGTCAGCCGTTTTTTCAAATCACGCCCCGCTGAAAATGCAGATCGGCAAGACGATCTGTCGCTTTCGGCCTTGCAGCGAATGGCCGTGCCAACCTTCGTTCTGAATGCCGATGGCCGGGTAGCGCTATGGAATCCTGCCTGTGAAGCTCTGACCGGCATTAAGGCAGAGGACGTGATGGGCACGGACGATCACTGGAAGGGGTTCTACAAGGAGAAACGCCCATGCCTTGCCGATCTCGCTTTCGGCAAGAATCCGGAACTCGTCGCCAATCTGTATGCCACCCAGTCGCGAGAGATGAGCGGACCGGATCTGCGTGCCGAAAACTGGTGCGACCTGCCATCAGGCGGCCGGCGATATCTCCTGATCGATGCCTGTCCGATCATGGACGATAAGGGCGAGGTCGTGGCTGTCGTCGAGACCCTGCGGGACGAAACCCGGCAGGAAGAGAAACGTCTCGAACAGGAGGAGGCGCAGCAGACCCAGACGGCGATTGTCGATGACATCGGTAAAGCGCTGCGGCGTCTTGCGGGGGGCGATCTCGCCGCTGAGCTCACGACGCCGTTTCCTTCCCAATACGAGCCGCTACGCGAAAATCTGAACTATGCGGTCTCGCATTTGCGCGAAACGATAAGCTCGGTCATCTCCAATACGGTGCAGATCGATCATAGCTGTACGGACCTGCTTTCAGCCTCGGCCAGCCTTTCGGAGCGGACAGGCCAGCAGGCGGCCAATCTACAGCAGACCGTCGCCTCGCTCGCGCAGATCAGCGAAGGATTGCAGGCGACGTCCGAGGGGGCGGCCAAGGCCAATCACGCTATCGACGAGACGATGGAGCAGGCTCGTAACTCCGCAGAGATCGTGCAGGACACGATCGCGGCGATGAAGGCAATCGATGATTTCTCGTCTCAGATCAATCAGGTCGTCGCGGTGATCGAAGAACTTGCCTTCCAGACCAATCTTCTGGCGCTGAACGCCGGTGTCGAAGCGGCAAGAGCGGGCGAGGCCGGTCGTGGTTTCGCCGTGGTGGCGCAGGAAGTTCGCGAACTGGCGCAGCGCTCGGCCAAGGAATCAAGCGGGATCAAGGCACTTCTCGAAACGTCGAAATCGCAGGTGCGCAAGGGCGTCGAACTTGTCGACAGGACCGGTGAGTCCCTGCAAGCTATTGTCGAAAAGGCCGGTGTTGTCGATCAGATCGTCACTGAACTGGCCGGCGCCACCGAGGAGCATTCGCGCACGGTCAACGATATTCAGATCTCGGCGAAAAGTCTGGATCAGCTGACAACGCAAAACGCCCAGATGGCTGAAGAAGGCACGGAAGCCAATCAAAAGCTGGTCGATCAGGCGCGCCGGCTTGCGGAGATGCTGCGCGGATTCCAGGTAACGAATGGCGACCGGACCGCCTCCGGCGGTATCGCGCGGGCAGCCTAAACCAAGGCAAGCCGATCATCTGCTTACGCTCGCGTCAGAGGAAGCCGTGTTCGACCTTGTCGTAAACCTGCTCTGAAAACGCGACGAGGCTGGCGCCGATAAAGCCGGAAAAGAGAACCAGCGAGAACAGCGCCACGAGAATTTTCGGAACGAAGGTGAGCGTGACTTCCTGAATCTGCGTCAGGGCCTGAAACAGCGCGATTGCGAGGCCGGCGAACATGGCCGGTACAACGGCGGGAGCCGAGAGGCTGATCACCGTCCAGAGAGCCAGTTGCGACAGATCGAGCGCGTCTGTGGCGTTCATCAGGAGATCACCGTTCCGTTGGACATGGCAACCTCAGTGCCGTTCTCCAGAATCGCGACCGGCCCGGACGATTCGATGCGGACCTGCGATACGACGCCGCTTACGCCCTGGCTATCGGTGATGGTTCGGCCGATCAGCGATCCGGCTTCGGACAGCGACGACATGGCCAGAATCTGATCCAGTTTGGCGTTGATCTGCACGCCCTGCTCGACATTGGAGAAATTGGCGAGCTGGGCGACATAATCCATCGAGTCGGCCGGATTGGTCGGGTCCTGGTTCTTCATCTGCGTGACAAGAAGCTGCAAAAACATGTCGTAGTCGACCGTATTCTGCGCTGCGGCACTCGCCGTCGAACTCGTTGCAGTTGCGCTTTGGGTGGCGGAAACAGCGACCATGGTCAACCCACCGCGCGCTGGAGCGGCGCCGTGTTCTTTTCGAAGTCGGCCTTAATCCGCGAGATGGGATCGAGAATCGCCGATTCGATCGGAAAGAGCTGGCGGATACCGCGCATCGCTTCGAAATACCGCTTTTCATGGACCTGCTGATCGATGACCTTGAGATCGGACACCACCTTGTCGTTCTCGAAAGCGGACAGGAGCGACGGCAGGAGCTGGCGATAGACCGTCATCGACGCTTCGATGTCATTGGGCGTCATCAACATGAGCTGAACCACGAAATAAAGCTGCTTCAGAGGTGTGGTCGCGTCCTCCGCTTGCAGAATGTGGTTTTCCAGCAGGAAGTCGACATCGTTCAGAATTTCCATCGATGTCTTGCGGTCGAAACGGATGATCGCGCCGTTGATGTAGATCTTCTCGTTCGCCTTCAGCGAAATCTTGAATCCATTCATTTCAGACCATCCCGAATTATGCCCGTGATCTCGATCACGCCCGTAAAATTGTCGCTTCTGCCCTGACGGATAGCGTCCAGCGTTTTCAGCACCCAGATGCCAATTGAAATGAGGTTGGCGCGCAATTGCTCCGGCAATACGTTCTCGTTATCGGCAAGGTCCTCCATCAGCGTCATCCAAAGGCGACTGCTGAAATGGATCGCGCGGATGGCCTCGATGGAATTCGCGCCTTTTTCCTTTGCCTGTTCCAGCAGGTCGATGGATTGCGTCATCAGCTCCCGCTCACGACCTCTGGCGTCGCTGAGGGATTCTTCCTGCTGGTCGATGTAGTTCGCCATATACATTGGCTTAATTTCCCTCTTTCGTGGACGGCCCATTGCTCAGATGTATCTGAGCAGCGACAGGCTCTGCACCCGCCCCGTCAACGTGTAAGACGTCTCCAATTGCTGGATCAGATTGTTCAGTCTGGTCGCCGCCTCATAAGGATCGACGGCTACCATATCATCGGCGAATTCCTGCATGAGCGACGATTGCTGCGACAGTCGGTCTTGTGCATTCTGCAGGCGCTCTTCCATGCGGCCGACCTGACCCTGCAGGAGTGTGGTCTCCGCGGTCGCATTGGCGGCTGTCTCATGAACGAAGCTGCGGATGGCGTCCCCGACGCCCTCATCGACGTTCAGATCGAGGAAGGTGGCTCCAAGCCCGGCTGCGGCAAAGGCGAGGCGGAAAGCATTTTCGTTGGTGCCGACGCTTGTTTCCGCAATCTCGGTCGGCAGAATGCGTGACTTGATACCTTCATCCGTTGCACGGGACAGACCGCTCCACCCCGCCCCCGTAAAGAGCGACAGGGCATCGTTCTGCAGGAAATCCTTCATGTCGGCTGCGCTGACCGTGGAGACTGAAGGGTCTGCCGTTCCGAAGCCAAATCGCGCCGCAAAGGCGGCCTCGACGTCTGCGGCGAGTTGGCTGGTCTCGTAGTCGGATATCGGCGTTACATCGGTGTTGATGCCGGCAAAGACATGAATGCCCTGCTGAGATGTGTTGGCCAGCGAGGTAAGCTGTGTCAGGTAGCTCTTCATACCGTTCGAGCTGACAGCGCCGATCCCCTCGATATGGGCCGCGGCCGACAGAGCCTGCGTCGTGCTGGCGAAACTGTCCAGCGCCGCCTGGGAAGCGCTGAGCCTTCCGACAGTCAGGGAGTTGGCGGTCGATATGCTGTCCAGCCGCTCAGACTGCCTCATGAGATAGCGATAGCGATGAACGGTCGCGCCGAGTTTCTCGGCGGTATCCGCCGCCTGGCCCGTCACCGATTCCACCTGCGCCTTTTCGATCTTCGCTTGCGTGTTGAGCAGCGTGGTTCGAAGCGAGTTAGCCAGCGAGTATGTCGAAGCCCCTGTGACTCTCATCGCTTACCCCGTCGCCTGGAAGAGCTGGGCGAGCATCTCGTCGACCACCGAGATTATGCGCGAAGACGCTTCGTAAGAGTTCTGCAGATCGACCAGCAGAGCGATTTCTTCGTCGAGATTCACGTTGACCGTGTTGGAGAATCGTTCGGTGAGGCTCGTTGTCAGAGCGCTGGCCCGTTCCGCCGTGTCTGCCGCCGCCACGCGTGCTGTTTCCATATTCGCTTCGGTGGCGAGCGTGAAATCCATGAGACTCTTTGTCGGTCCGCCGGCAGCGGAGGCATCGAAAGCAAACGGCGTGTCGAATGCCGACACAATGGCTTCGAGACGGGTCGAATAGGAAGAGTAGCCGTTCGTGTTGACCATATAGCTTGCGCCGTTGGCCCCGCCGTCACGAAGCGCTGCCGCCGAGCCGCCCTGGCTGGAAACAAAGGCCGCATTGACGGAAAGCGAGAGCGCCATGCCGGGCACATGCGACGTAATCGCCGAAATGTCCGGTCCGCCATTCCATGTGAAGAGCCCCGCCATGTCTGGCAAAGTGGCCGATGCGTCGCTCTCGCCGAACGTCACGATCAGGCTGCGCGCCATCTCGTCCAGTTCACGCAAGGCTGTCGGAATGGTTTGCTGACTCATATTGAGAAGTGCTGACAGGCGGCCATTGGCCGCGGCGCTTTCGTCATCGGCCGGTACGCGCATCGCGATGCCATCGATATAGACCGCGTTTCTCGACGCGTCGGTCGGATCGATTACGGCGGTGACATCGCGTGGCACCTTGTCGAACAGGGTAACGCCATTGCTCGTAAGGAGCATCATGTCGCCATTCTCGCGGTCGATCTGCGAGACCGGGACGATGGCGGACATTTCGTTCAGAATACGGCTTCGTTCGTCCAGAGCATCGGACAAATCCTGACCGATCGTCTGGCCGCTGACGACCGCCTTGTTGACCCTTGCGAAGTCCGACAGCAATTGCTGAAGCTCGCCGGCCTCGTCCTTGATCTCCGAGCCGACGACATGAGCGAAACCGTAAAGCGACTGCGCGTTGCTTCTGATCGTCGTGGTGAGCTGTTCCGCCTTGCCGACGACCGCCTCGCCCAAAGCGGTATCCGCCGGAGAGGCGGCATAGAGTTCCATGGCCGACTGCAGTTCTTTCACCAGACCGGAGGTCGTGCCTTCGGCATTGCCGAGAAGGCGCGATAGCTGCTCCATCTTTTCGGCGTTCAGTTCCGCGCCCGAGGAACTGGTCATCGACTCACGGCGCATCAGTTCCATCTGCGGCGCGGCGGCGCGCTGGGTCGCGTAGGCGTTGTTGGAATTGGCGACGTTGTTGACCGCTATACGACGCACATAGTTCGGATCGTCCGCATGCGTGATGTTCGATGCAACAGTACTCACGCGCCGTGAAACATCGAAGATCGAAGCATGTGCGTTCATCAATGCGGCGGTGAGTGACATTCTACGCTCCGGTCAGCACCGGGAGGCCCGTCATGGGCTCCTTACGATGTTAGCGTTTCAGGTTGACGACAACGTCCATGATTTCCGACCCCGTCTGGAAGACCTTGGAATTGGCGGTGTAGCTGCGTTGCGCCTGGATCATCTCTGTGAGTTCTTCGGCGATATCGACATTGGACTGTTCCAGGGACGACGATATGATCGTCCCGAACCCGCTCGAGCCGGGGAAACCGACCTGGATATCGCCGGAGTTGGCGCTCTGGGTGAACATGGTCCCCGTGACCGGGGTCAGATTGGTCGGGCTTGGCACATCGGCCAGCGCGACCATGAAAAGATCTTTGTAGGAGCCGTCCTCATAGGCGACGCGCACGATGCCTTCATCGCTTATTTCCGTGCCGATGGCGCTGGAAGGCGGATTGCCGTTGACCTCGGCTTCAGTGACGGTGAACTGTCCGCCGAGCTTCATCTCGCTCAAGTCGATCTGAAGGCTGGCGCCATTCGGCACCGGTACGGTGAGGCTTGTCGGCGAGGCGCCCGTCAGAGCGCCTGTCGCCGTGTCGAACTGAAGGTTCGTGGTGCCGAGAGCCGGGTTGCCATATGGGAACGCTTCAAGCGATGAATTGGCGTCGGCCTGATTGTAGACGCTCACTTCCCACGTGTCGGTAGCGGTGCGCGTCACGTAAACGTCGAGCCGGACTTCATTGCCGAGGCTCTCATACGCTACCATCGATGTCTTGCCGGTGAAGGTCGCTCCGACAACGTTGTCTGACGGAAGCGTATTGGCTGTGACCGCAGCGCTCTCGATATCCGCTTGGGAATCCAGCGTCGCCTGGAAGGTGCCGAAGGTCGAAGCTGCAGGCGGCAGCGGCTCCTTGCTGACCTGTATGTCGACCAGGCCGGCGAGACCGTTGGGTACGGGCGCGACGCCCGACGCCATGCTGTAGCCCTGCAGGCGATAGCCGTTCGGGTTGACGAGATAGCCGTCCGCATCCTGTGTGAATGCCCCTGCGCGGGTCATGAAACCGTTATTGGCGCCGTCGCTGACCAGAAAAAAGCCGTGGCCAAGAATGGCAAGATCAGTCGAGGACGATGTCGTCTTCGGCACGCCCTGAGCTTCGACTTCGATCGTCCCAGTGGTGATGACACCGCCAGACGTGTTGCCGGCGCCGGTCACGAGCGTGGCGAAGTTGATGCCCTGCCTTTTATAGCCGGGCGTGTCGGAATTGGCGATGTTGTCAGCGACACTGGACAGGCGGCTCGACTGAGCGTTCATGCCAGAAATACTGGTCTGCATCGTGCCGAAAATGCTCATCGTCAATCCCCTCGGATAGCCACGCTGAAAGAGTAGGAAGCCAAGCTTGCGCGAGGCTGCCTAAGGCGGAAGCAACGGCGTTAGGCTTCCAGCGTCTCGCGATCGAAATCGGCTTCCGACGCGGATTCAATCAGCACGGGCTCTTCGATCTCTTCCGGCTCATTTTCCTGTTGAAGAGCGAGCCGGTAGCCAAGATAGCGCTTGCTATCGATTGGATCGTAGCCGAGTTTGACACGCAGTTTCTTGCGCAGCTTGGAGATATGACTCTCGACGACTGTTTCTTCGACGCCCTCTTCAAGAATGCCGTAGGTGGCAGTGAAGATCTGGGCGCGACTGACACGTCGTCCATTGACCGACGCCAAGTATTCCAGAATGCGTTGCTCGCGTCGCGGCAACTTTAGTGGAACGCCATCGATTTCCGGATCGCGTCCATCAAGATGAATGCGCAGACCCGGCTGTATATTGTTGTTGTCAGCAACATAGCCCCGGTGCCGTACCGCATTGATCCGGGCTAAAATCTCGCGCACATGCACCGGCTTCTTGACGACATCGTCGAAGCCTCGGCTGAATAGCCGCAGCGTTGTTTCGAGATTGCCGTTATCGGCCAATGCAAGCCGTGGCGATTTGCCGATCTTCTTGGCCAATTCCGCATCTATGCAGTCGGAATTATTTTCGGCAACAAGAACTGCTTCCACACCGGAGAGTTCTTCATCTGTAGCGCCGCTTGCCCAGATGCTGAATTCTTCGGCTTTGAACCCCACACAACAAAAACCTTCGCGACGAAAGAGTCCCTTATACCCTTCCGTAACCATTTCTCTGTCATCTATGACGACAATCATCCTGTTTCCCCTCGAATCAAACAGTTAATGATTACCTCTTCATGGTTGACAGGTGCCCGAATCGGCGACAACTGCGAAATCTTATAATTGACTGATCTTGCCGAAAACGAATCACCCTAAGTCGTTGAATTCAGATTCACTTCAACTTTGCTACCTAACGGCAGAACGCCGCTGCCTGCGGCGTCATTTCACCAAATCCTGATCGAATCATTCGCCGAATCACCGAACAGACATACCGCTTCTGAGCCGAATCATTATTCGCCCCGGCGTGATATCTCGCCACCGCCATCGACCAGGTTCCGTGTCGGGCGCGAAGCCTTTTCAAAAAGCCGGCCGCATACGCGACGTTCTGGTGCGGATCGAACATCGCCGGCAGGCTGGAGAACTCCTTTTCGTGATAGTGCAGATTGATCTGCATGCAGCCGACGTCGATGAGCCGGACACCTCTCTGGCGTTCGCGCCGGACAGTGGCGAGAGCATCCCTCAAGCTGTTGGGCTGTACCGTTCGACCGGCGATGTTGAGTGCGAAGGGCTGCATCCCGGATGACGATCCGCTCTCGGTCAGCCCGACCGCGTAGAGGACGCCAAGCGGTACGCCGGACCTTGCGGACGCGGCGATCATCTCCTTTTCGCAAAGATTGGCCGGGGCTCTTGCCACGATCTTCTGCCGGTAAAGATCAGATGCGGAGACCGGCTGCGACAGCGTCAGGAGTGCCGCTGCCAGAATTGCCATCTTCTGAACCGGAACCCACGAAATCGGTGAACCCTTCCGAATGATGATTTTGTCGGTTTTCGTCGGTCTGCGCATTCGAGCGGCGTTCATCGAATTGGTCTCCCGCACCTTGCTGCGCCTGATTCATCGCCGAATCGACTTGCGTGAAGCTGGCGACCGGTCGCCGGTCGCGCGGGGCTTCGATGGAGAGGGCCTCGACGCTGAGATTGGCTTCGTCCAGCGCGGTCCGCAACGACGTCTTTTCGCGCATGAGAGTGTCCTGGGCATCGGTCGAACCGGTCTGGATCTGAACGCTGAGACGCCCGTTGGTGTCTTTCAGAACGATCTCCAATTGGCCGAGATGAGCGGGTTGAAGCTGTAGCTTCAGCACTTTTGTCCTGCCGCCATTGAACTCCTGCATTTGAGAGACTGTCAGGTGCTGATCGATGGCATGGCTCAGGCTGCTGGCCGCCTGATCCAAAGCAGTAGCGGTCACGACTGGTGGAACAACTCCAGTGCGTCCAAGCGCTGTGGCCGAAGCGGGTGCCGCGGATGCGGCATTCATGGCGAGATCGGTGTTTTCCGGACTGTCGGGCGGCCCGTCCTTTGCTTTGACGTTTCTGACCAGGCCTATGGTTTCACTGCGAGCCTTGGGCGTCGTCGATGAGTCGGCCTGTGACGATTGGCTCGAAATCGCGTTCGTATCCGTGGGACGGTACTGGACCGATTTCTGCGTCGCCATCTGCGCCTGATCGGATTTTGGGGCCTCGTCAGTGTTCGGCACTTTGTCCGTATTTTTCGTATGGCCGATTTTCAAACCGTCCGCTCGCGCAAGCGCGGCAACCTTCTGGCCGGTCAGAATCGCGGGCTCCGCAGGACCATTATAGTCCCCATTGCTACGCCCATATGCTGGACCGGACTTTTCGGTTCGAGCGCCGGGCGCCTCCAACTCAGCGTCCTTCTCTTTTCTCGTGTCAGCGACCAGCTCTGCCGATGTTGTGACCTGTTGGGGAATGGCGTCAGGGCTGCCAACGATCTGATCGGCGGCCATTTCCTTCTCGTTCTGCCGGTCGTGTGATTCAACCTCCGCCGAGAGACCTTCGGAGGCTGTTTCGATCTTGCTCCCCTCGCTTGACTGCTCGCCATCGTCGGACGATGCTAGCCTCTGGCGCAATCGGGCGCTCATAAGCAGCGAGCTATGATCGTTTCCCTCGCCTTCGCTCGCTTCGAGTGGCGGTTTGCCGGTGGTCCCCTCGTTCAGGAGACGGCCGAACGCGGCGTCGCCGGTTTGCTGATCCGGCGGGCGTCCGGCTCCGTGGGAGCCGGGCGCCCTTTTCGGCGCAACAGGACCGCTTAGGGCTGCGAAGGGCAGATCCGTCATCATTGTTCGCTCAATTGTTCGATGGCGTTCAGCGTCGCGCTCAGGCGGTTGCGCAACGAGACCAGTTCGGGATCCGCTTCCGGTTCAGAGGGCATAGAGGTGGAAACCGGTACCGCTTTCGCACCGGCGAGTTGATCCATACGCGCGCGATGATCCGGGTGGAGTTCGGCCTTGAGGACGGGTTCCGACATATGATCGGGCTTCATCAACGCAGTGAGTTCAGCGATAGGCGGGGCGACACCCTGAATATGCGCCAAAGCGCGGCGCATGCTTGCGAGGAGCATGCGGTCCCGCCGTGAAAGCGTGTCGGTCGTTATGGCTTCGTCGATTTTTTTCGCTTCTTCGACATTACGAGCAGCAAGATGCGCCATTGCCTCATAGAGCTGGTCGTCGGCGTTGCTTTCTCCTGATCGCCGCAGCCAGTCGATCGCCATCAAGGCCAGCTCATGATTGCCCTTGATCGCGGCGCCTCGCGCGATCTCGCGTGCAACCAGGATGGATTGCTGCGGATTTATTCGTTCCAGGATCGCCGCCAGGCCATTTGGCGGCACCCAGTCGTGCTCGGTCAGCGTCACCGACAGGCGTCGCGCGAATTCGCTTAGAAAGATCGATTTCGGGAAACGCAAGCCGTAGCTTTCGGCGACAGCGAAGAAGGCATCGCCGTCGTTCATCTCCGCATGAATATCGAGCAGACGGCGCAGAGCCACCTCTTCTACAAGCGTACCCGTGCCGAGGATGGCTGCGATCTCCAGCGAACGTCGCGCCACGTCGCCATCGACACGCGCATTGGCGGTTCCTGTAGAAAGGGCCAGCAGCGCGCCGAGCGGGAATGCATATTCCGCGGGGTTGTGGTCGAACAGGTTCTCAGCGGAATCGGGATTGCCCTTCAGATAGCCGATCACGGAATGGCTCAAGGCGTAGAGCGGATGCGTCGGCGGCACGCGTCCGAGCAGATCGACCGACACGCGCGCATCGCCTCCTGAAAGCGCGAAGATCAAAAGCGATTCGACGGGCGCGTCTTCGCGCTCGAAGAGCTGGCGGTCGCTCAGCAGATTGATTTGCAAGCGATGAAGCACCTTGCCTTGCAGTGCGAGCGCACTGGGATCGCCCGAGATGATAGCGTCCTGAAATTCAAACAAGCCGGTGATGAAGGCGTCGAATTGCATCTTGGCCGCTTTCGAAGGATCCTCCGGCGGTGCATTTATGCTTTCCGTCGCCTTCTTCTCAGTAATAACGGCCTTTGTATCCCTCTCCATCGATGGCGCGAGCGGCTGCAGCGCTTCATCGAGCTTTGGAGGCAGTGGCTGATCGGGAACGATCACCGCCGTCGTTTCGCTCGCAAGGTGAACAGGCGTATCGAATCGCGCTTCCTGAAACGGGATCAACCGGCCACTTTTTCGTGCGGTGCCAACGCTATGCATGGCAGGCGGGCTCAGCGCATCGTCGATTGAACTGTCCTGCACGGCCGATGCCGGGGCGGCCACGCAGAGGCCTGCCGCCAGAAAGGACAGTCCGGTCTTCTGAAGACGGCCGCGTGTCATGGCGTTTCCAGCAGAATTTCAATGCGGCGATTGCGTGGGTCCAGACCGTCGTCCGGCACCATGGGCTTGCGGTCGGCGAAGCCGGCAATCTGGGTGACGCGGCTATCGTCAAGACCGCCGCGAAGCAGCATGAAGTAGACGCTTCGGGCGCGATCGGTGGAAAGGCGCCAGTTGTCGTCGCCCTTTTTTCGCATCGGACGTGAATCGGTGTGCCCTTGTATCAGGATATTGCCCGGCCTGTTCTGCAGTTCGCGGCCCACGGCCTCAAGCGCGAGAACGACCGGGCCTGTCGGCACGGCCGAACCGACCTGAAACATCTGGTCGGGCAGGTTGTCTGTGAGCGAGATACGCAAGCCTTCAGGCACCGGCGTCACAGAGAGAGCTTCGGCGATCTTTCCGGACGGGTCGGCTTCCTGCGCAACAGCCTCACGAAGGACGGTTTCGAGACGTTCCGCAGGCGTTTCAACGGTCTCAGCTTCATCGCCAAGTCCATCGGAAGATGCGGCCTCAGACTGCTGGCCTTCTTTCTCCAGCTCCGTTTCTTCAGGGCTCCGTTGGGAAATGCTCGCCTCGTCGTCTTTGACCTGCTCGCTCTCTTCAGCGGCCTCGTCATCATTGGCTTCCGGCAGGCCAGCCTCGCCATCTTCGATGTTTTGATCGAATACACGCGCTTCCGGGTCGCCATCGGAGGCGACGACCCTGAGCGGCTGCCAGAAATTCGGCGCGAAGGGATCGGCAAATTCGGCCGTCTTCTCCACCCCTGGATCGGCAACCATTTCGCCCCGTGCTGTCAGCAATGCGCGTTCTTCGGCAGCGAGACTTTCGAGCAACTGCGTTGGATTGGCCAGGTATGAGGTATCGGTCGTCTCGTTCTTCGCCGGCTGACTATGATCGTATTGTTCGGACTGGGTCTTCTCTGAATTGGACTCTGTTTTGCCGGATGCTTCGCCATCTTCGCTCGGTTCAGTGCTTTCGCTCTTGCTCATGCCTTTGACGGTCCGCCGGTCGTCGACCAGCTTGACCGGATTGAAATAGCTGGCGACTGATTGTTTGGTTTCCTCATTGGCCGCGTTGATCAGCCATAGCACCAGAAACAATGCCATCATCGCCGTCATGAAGTCGGCGAAAGCGATCTTCCACGCGCCGCCATGATGGCTATCGTCATGCTCGCTCGCGCGTCTGACGATTATGATCTCGCCATTGCCGCCGCTCATAACGCCTCGCAGTAATCTTGCAGGCGCGGCAGGTTGATCGCGCGCGTTGCGTTATCGAGATGCAGTAGAAGAGCATCGTGACGACCGGCTTTGACTTCGATTGGAAGGCCGCGCTGCTCGATCATGTCGCGGACCTGGTCGAGAAGATTCTGCGGCACCTCGGCATGAAAGAGCGCATCCGAAGTCTCGTTGGCTAAAGTGGCGGCAATGTCTTCGCCGAACGCTTCGACGGCGCGATCAGCGGCAACGCGAGAAACGAGGGGTTCCAGAATAGCCGCAACGCTGTCGCCGATCTCCGAGAGCAGGCGGTCTCTCAAGTCCCCGAGGGAACGCTCCAATTCGTCGACAAGTGTTTGCGCCAGGACTGTGGGTTGAGTCGTATCGCCAACCGGTTCGCCTGACAAATCTGCGCCGGCGGGCAGAATGGGATTGTCGGTCGGGTCGATGTGACCGATTTCGGCATCTGCTGCGATTTCATCGCCAATGACTTCGGTCGCGTTCTCCGCAGCATGGCGAAGATTATCCAGATCGGCGGGCGCGCCGAGCGATGCGGCCTCGCCGCCAAGTGGATCGGAGGATAGGTCGGACAGGGCCTGTGCCGCATCCTGCAGACTTTCACCGGCAATAGGATGAGGTGAGGGGAGGTCTTCCTGCAACGCCGTTTCGAAAGCTGCGACTTCGCTGTCAGACTGCTCGGGGGCGGTCGCAAACGGATCGTCAGCCGCACCCTGAGCGAACGGGTCATCCGGCGGGAGCGCAGGATCAATGGCGTTAGCTTCACTCTCGAAGGGATCGGTCAGCGGGGGTAGGTCAGCCAGCGCGAGAGGATCCGCTTCGGCGGTCTGCTCGTCCAGCGCTGGAAGCTCCGGTAAGTCCGCGCCGGATTGTTCGGCAAACGGATCGGCATCTATTCCGGCCCCGCTCTCGCTTAACGGTTCGAGAGACGGCAGTTCGGCATCGAGCGATGGCAGCGCGTCGAGGTCGGGCAATGCCGGCGCGCCGAATGGATCGTCCGCACCGATGTCAGGCAAAGCCGACGGCAATTCAGCGATGGCCGGGTTACTTTCATCTCCAAACGGATCGGGGTCGCTGCCAAGTGCATCGTCACTTAAAGGTGGCAATTCGGCGAGACCGACATCCGCGGATTCGGCAAACGGATCGGCCTCCAAGGCGTCGATAGCAGTCTTATCGTCAGACGCGTCGTCCAGCGGAGCGGTAGAGGACGCCGGTTCGTTCGGCAGGGCCACGAGATTGTCATCGCTGCCGAGCGGTTCGAAATCAGCCGTAGCAGGCGCTTGACCGAACGGTTCGAAATCATCGGCGTCGGCAAGAGCGACCTTGGAAGAGGTTTGGGATCGGAAGCGTGTCATGCCGCTCTACTCTTTTCGTTCGCCTTCATATCGTCGCGAACCCAACGGCGAAGAAGCTGCAACGTGCGGTCCCTGTCGATTTCCAGCATGGCAAGGACGCGCGCGCGGGGATCGTCGCCGACTTCCGCCATACGCTGGCGGAGCTCAATCTCGGCCTGCATTTCGGGCGTGTCGGCCATCTGGAAGCCAGCGGCTGGCGAGAAGTCGTTATCGATGGCGAAATCGCTGCCGGAACTGGAAAAGTCGTTCGTGCTGGAGAATTCGCTCGGACCGTCGAGTTGCGCGAAGGCGTCGTCCTCGTCGTCATCGCTATTAAGATCGGGCAGGAGCGACATTTCCGCCGGTTCACTGGCCTTCAACGCGGCCTTGTCAGCTTTGGCGGACTTGTTGGGCAGCAATTCCAGCGAATTCAGAAGCGGCCGGACGCCGAGCAGCAGGACCATCACCGAGACGACAACGAAAACAAGCGCGCGGATGGCCGTGGAAAGATGAGGCGAGACGACTTCCATCCAGCCGCCGCCAAGCGGGGCGAGCGACTCGTCGGCGGGAAGGAATTCGATAGCCGTCACATCGATCCGGTCGCCGCGATCGTCTTCGATACCGGCGGCGGTCGATATCAATGTGCGGATCGTATCCAGGCGCTCGTCTATCGTGACATTTGCCGAAGCAGCGCCTTTTTCCAGAATTTCGCGGTTGAGGAGCACGGCGACATTCAGTCGGCGAATGCGATAGCCATTCGTCAGTGTGGCGATCCGCTTGGAACTGATTTCGAAATTGGTCGTCTCCTCGCGACGTTCTCGCTCTTCCGAGCTTTTCGCCCCCGTCTCGCTGGCCCCTTCGCCGCCGCCCTCGGTCGGGATATTCTGCTCGATACTGGTGGTGTTGCTGCTTTTCGCTTCGTTCGCGCGGTCCTCGGAGCGCGAGATTTGGACGCTGCGTTCCACCTTGCTTTCGGGGTCGAAGATCGTTTCCTCGATCTGCCG
This sequence comes from Notoacmeibacter sp. MSK16QG-6, assembly GCF_024158145.1. Lineage (GTDB taxonomy): Bacteria > Pseudomonadota > Alphaproteobacteria > Rhizobiales > Rhizobiaceae > Notoacmeibacter. The sequence goes on along the minus strand of NZ_JAMYXM010000007.1, from coordinate 73,221 downwards.
ACGGTCGGTGTCGAGATCGGCCTGAACGGCGACCCGGTAGTTGAGCTCGCCGATATAGGGGCGAAGTGCATTTCCAATGGTTCTGGACAGATCCGTTTCGATCCGGTTTTTCAGATCGAAAGCTGCGCCGACTGTTTCGGTGCCGCCCGTATCACCGGAAGCAAGCAAACGGCCCGATGCGTCGAGCACGGTGACATCCGCTTCATTCAGAGAGGGAATCGCGGCGGCGACGAGTTTGCGAATGCCCTCTGCCTTGGCCGCCAGATTGGAGCCATTTGAGGCCAGGAGGACCGATGCGGTCGGGCGCCTGTTGCGGTCGCGAAAGCCGGTCTGGTCCGGCATGACGATATGAACGCGCGCTGCTTTTACCCCATCGATCGACTGGACCGACCGGGCGATCTCTCCTTCCAAAGCTCGCACGCGCGTCACTTCCTGCATGAAGGATGTGAGACCGAGGGAGCCGAGATTGTCGAAAAGTTCATAGCCGGAACTGTTGCTGCCGGGCAGGCCCTTTTCGGCCAGAATCATGCGGGCGCGGGCGGTCTGCCCTGCCTCCACCAGCACGGTGCTGCCGCTGGAATCCATATCGTAGGCGATACCGGCTTCCGACAGGACGATACCGATCCGGTTCACATCGTCGCGGTCCAGCCCGACATAGAGCGTCTCGTATGTCGGCTGGGACAGAAAGATCACGCCGCCCATGATGAGGGCTGTCGTCAGAACGGCGACGGTCGCGAAGGTCGCAAGCCGTGCCTTGCCTATGGCGGTGAGGCTTTCGAGGAGAGCCTGAAGGCGTTCTGGCACGGTTCGCACATCCTGTTCTGATCGAAAGGCAGACTAGGCGACGAAACTTGCGTGGAATTGGACAAAAAGAGAGGGGGCCTCGAAAGACCCCCTCACGATCGTTTGGCGATAGGCTCGCTTAGCGGAACAGCGCCAGCAGGGACTGCGAGCCGGAATTGGCCATTGAAAGAGCCTGGATGCCAAGCTGCTGCTGGGTTTGCAGCGCCTGCAACTTGGTCGATTCTTCCGTCATGTCCGCGTCGACCAGCTTGCCGACGCCGCGCGCGATCGAATCCCGCAACTCGTTGACGAAGTCGGACTGGATCGAGACACGGTTCTTGGCCGAGCCAATATCGGCGGCCGCTGTCGTCATGCTTTCCAGAGCGGTATCGATGTCGGTCAGAAGATCATCGAGGTTGCCCGATGTAACGTCCATGGCGAGAACCGAAGTGCTGCTGGCCGTGCCGGCGGCGCCGAGGATGCCAGCGGTTGGCGTGGCCGTGCTGTCGACGAGCTGGACGCCGCTAAGATCGAGATCGATCGAAGTAACGGAGACCGCGCCCGTAGAATCGCGGGTGAAGGAAGCCACAAGACTTTTCGTGCCGCCGGAAGTCAGCCAGTTCTCACCTGAGAAGGAGGCGCTGTCGGCAATCGATAGTAGCTGCTCTTGCAACGCGCCGATCTCGCTTTGAACCTTGGATTTGTCGACACCCGGCTCCTGCGCCGCAACGATCTTGCTCTTCATTTCCTGCACCACGTCAATCGCAGAATTCATGCCCGTATAAGCCACGTCGAGCTTTGCGGCCCCAAGGCCGAGCGCATCCGTGACCGTACCAAGCGCCTTGCTGTCGGAGCGCATGGTGGTGGCAATCGACCAGTAAGCTGCGTTGTCCGAAGCGTCGGAAACGCGGTAGCCGGTCGAAATATTCTTCTGAGTGGCTTCGAGTGCGTTGTTGGTCGCCTGAAGAGACTTCAGCGCGGTCATCGCACTCGTATTTGTCATGAGGCTTGTCATATTAAAAATGCCCGTACTCAATACAATCGGGACATGCCTCGATCAAAAGGCAAAAACAGGCGCTCCGGCTTCATGCCGAACTTCCAGAAGAAGTGCATAGCGCTCCGTCATAATCATACTCTCACGGACTTGTTTCCTTGCCGTTGAGGGAGTTGGTGAACAAAATGGAAAATCGGCCCGCCAAATTATTAATTTGAAACGGAAAACGGGCCGCCTCGATTGAGGCGGCCCGTTATTGAGTGGGTCGAACTGTATGTTCGGCTTAACGGAACAGGGACAGCAGGGACTGCGAGCCGGAGTTGGCCATGGAAAGGGCCTGGATTCCAAGCTGCTGCTGCGTCTGAAGCGCCTGGAGGCGGGTCGACTCTTCCGTCATATCCGCATCGACCAGCTTGCCGATGCCGCTTGAGATGGAGTCCATCAGATTGCCGATGAACTCGGTCTGCATGTCGATACGGCTCTTGCTGGAGCCGAGATCGGCGGCGGCCGTCGTCATGTCTTCCAGCGTGGTTTCCACGTTAGACAGCATGCCGTCGATCACCGTATCGTCCACATTGGCGGCAGTGATGTCGAGCGTTGCAATGGTGTAAGTGACGTTGACCGGCGTGGCCGCGCCATTGGCGGTGGTGTAGCTCTTGTTGAGCATGCCGTTATCCACCGGCGTACCCGCACCGTCATCGCCGAAGAGCTTGACGTTCGAGATGTCGATCGAAATCGTGCCGATGGAGACCGTACCGGACGAATCGCGGGTGAAGGACGCCACGATATCCTTGGTGGTACCAGCCGTATCGACGAAATTCAGCCAATTTTCGCCGGAGAAGGATGCGCTTTCGGCAATCGAAGTCAGCTGGCCCTGCAGCGCGGTAATTTCGCTCTGCACCTTGTCCTTGTCGACACCAGGCTCCTTGGCGGCAACCAGCTTGGCCTTGATTTCATCGACGACGTCGATGGATGCATTCATGGCCGTGTAAGCGACATCGACCTTGGCGGCGCCAAGACCGAGAGCATCGCTGACGGTGCTGAGAGCCTTGTTATCGGAGCGCATGGTGGTCGCGATGGACCAGTAGGCGGCATTGTCAGAAGCGTCGGAGACGCGGTAGCCGGTAGAGATGTTCTTCTGCGTCGATTCCAGAGCCGCATTGGTCATCTGGAGCGACTTCAGCGCCGTCATGGCGGCAGTGTTGGTATGAATACTGGACATAAAGGGAAGTCCCTAAAAACGCGAATACAGGGACATGCCGAAGCTGGGTTCGGCCGCGACAATCGAAGGCATCATGCCAATCGCCCAAGCCTGGAGGTCGGTGCGACAATCGTCAGAAGCGACTATGCCGATGAAAGTCTAAGGAAGCGTAAGTACAGTAGTAACAAGGTGTTAACCGTGTTTCGAATGACTTTTCTGGTTCAAAAGAAAGGGCCGCCTCGGAGGAGGCGGCCCGTCATTGGGTGGGTCGAACTGTATGTCCGGCTTAGCGGAACAGGGACAGCAGGGACTGCGAGCCGGAGTTGGCCATGGAGAGGGCTTGGATACCGAGCTGCTGCTGTGTCTGTAGCGCCTGGAGGCGGGTCGACTCTTCCGTCATATCCGCATCGACCAGCTTGCCGATACCGCTTGAGATGGAGTCCATCAGATTGCCGATGAACTCGGTCTGCATGTCGATCCGGCTCTTGCTGGAGCCAAGATCGGCGGCGGCCGTCGTCATCGTTTCCAGAGCGGTTTCGACGCCGACAATCATGCCATCGAGCTGATCGTCAGTAACTGAGGTGATATCGAGATTGTAGATCGAGACCGTATAGGTCAGCGCTGCAGTTGTCGCGCCGCCATCGCCGTCATGGTCGTAATCGGCGATCGTGGAATCGAGGATGCCGCGTCCTGTGGCGGAAGCGGTCGTGCGGTCCACAGTTGCATCGTCGAACAGCTTCGAAGAATGGATGTCGACCGACACGGTGCCGATGGAAACGGCGCCGGAACTATCGCGAGTGAAGGACGCCACGATTTCTTTGGTGTCGCCGGAAACCGCACTGCTGGCCAGCCAGTTCTCGCCGGAGAAGGAAGCGCTGTCGGCAATCGCTTTCAACTGCTCCTGCAGGGCTTCGACTTCGCTCTGGATCTTGGTCTTGTCGACGCCCGGCTCCTTGGCGGCAACCAGTTTCGACTTGATCTCGTCAACGACATCGATGGCGGAATCCATGGCGGTATAGGCCACGTCGATCTTGGCGGCGCCGAGGCCGAGTGCGTCTTCGACCGTGCTGAGCGCCTTGTTGTCGGAGCGCATGGTGGTCGCGATCGACCAGTAGGCGGCATTGTCGGAAGCGTCTGAGACGCGGTAGCCGGTGGAAATGTTCTTCTGCGTCGATTCCAGTGCCGAGTTGGTCATCTGGAGCGCTTTGAGCGCCGTCATCGCGGCGGTATTGGTATGGATACTGGACATAAAGGGAAGTCCCTCGGGTAAGCCGTACAGGGACATGCCGAATAAAGTATTGGCGTGACAGCAATGGCATCATGCCGATCGCCGGCTTTGAAAGCGTAGCGACAACCGTCGCCGGACAATATGAAAGAGAAATTCTAAGGAAGCGTAAGTACAGCAATAACAGTATGTTAACCATAAATTTTTGATCGCCAAACAAAAGGGCCGCCCATAGGCGACCCCTTCTTTCAGGTCGGAGCGGGCAGAGCTCGCTCCTGTTCCGATTTTACTGGAAGAGAGACAGGAGCGACTGCGCGCCGGAGTTGGCCATGGAGAGAGCCTGGATGCCAAGCTGCTGCTGCGTCTGAAGCGCCTGAAGGCGGGTCGATTCTTCCGTCATATCCGCATCGACCAGCTTGCCGATGCCGCTCTTGATCGAGTCCATGAGGTTGCTGACGAACTCGGTCTGCATGTCGATCCGGCTCTTGGTTGAGCCAAGCCCGGCTGCAGCCGTGGTCATGCTCTCAAGTGCGGTTTCGACGCCGACAATCATGCCGTCGAGCTGATCGTCGGTCACGGATGAGATGTCGAGATTGTAGATCGAGACCGTATAAGTCAGCGCTGCAGTTGTCGCGCCGCCATCGCCATCATGGTCGTAATCGGCAATTGTGGAGTCGAGGATGCCGCGTCCTGTCGCGGAAGCGGTCGTGCGGTCCACAGTTGCATCGTCGAACAGCTTGGAAGCATGGATGTCGACCGACACGGTGCCGATGGAAACGGCGCCGGCGCCGGTGCGGGTAAACGAGGCGACAATTTCCTTGGTGTCGCCGGAAGAAGCGCTGCTTGCCAGCCAGTTCTCCCCGGAGAATGATGCACTGCCGGCGATGGCCTTCAACTGCTCCTGCAGCGCCTCGATCTCACTCTGGATCTTCGTCTTGTCGACGCCCGGCTCTTTGGCGGCAACGAGTTTCGATTTGATGTCGTCGACGACATCGATGGCGGAATTCATGGCCGTGTAGGCCACGTCGACCTTTGCTGCGCCGAGGCCGAGAGCATCGTTGACGGTGCTGAGCGCTTTGTTGTCGGAGCGCATGGTGGTCGCGATGGACCAATAGGCGGCGTTATCGGAAGCGTCCGAAACGCGATAACCGGTGGAAATGTTCTTCTGCGTCGATTCCAGTGCCGAGTTGGTCATCTGGAGTGACTTCAGTGCCGTCATCGCGGCGGTATTGGTATGAATACTGGACATGGAAACGGTCCCTAAGGTTCAGCCGTGAGGGACATGCCAATCGGAAAGGCTAGACGACCCTGGCATCATGCCGATCACGCTTTCAGTGCGTGATAGTCGTGGTGTTCACATTCCCCATTTCTGAGGCTTGCGATGGATGGCCGCCGACCGGCGGCCATCGCTCAGTTCCTTGTGTTCAACGCTTATGAGCGGAAGAGCGAGAGAAGCGACTGTGCGCCGGAGTTGGCCATGGAGAGGGCCTGAATACCGAGCTGCTGTTGCGTCTGAAGCGCCTGGAGGCGGGTCGACTCTTCCGTCATATCCGCATCGACCAGCTTGCCGATGCCGCTCTTGATCGAATCCATCAGATTGCCGACGAATTCGGTCTGCATGTCGATCCGGCTCTTGCTGGAACCAAGACCGGCGGCCGCGGTCGTCATATCTTCCAGCGTGGTTTCCACGTTAGACAGCATGCCGTCGATCACCGTGTCGTCCACATTGGCGGCGGTGATGTCGAGCGTCGCGATAGTATACACGACGTTGACCGGCGTGGCCGCGCCATTGGCGGTGGTGTAGCTCTTGTTGAGCATGCCGTTATCGACCGGCGTGCCGGCGCCGTCATCGCCGAACAGCTTCATATCGGAGATGTCGATGGCGATCGTTCCGATAGAAACCGCGCCCGCGCTGGTGCGAGTGAAGGAAGCGACAATCTCTTTGGAGGTTCCGTCGGTGTCGGTGAAGTTGAGCCAGTTCTCGCCGGAGAAGGATGCGCTCTCCGCGATAGCGGTCAGCTGGCCCTGCAGCGCGGTGATTTCGCTCTGCACCTTGTCCTTGTCGACGCCAGGCTCCTTGGCGGCAACCAGCTTGGCCTTGATTTCATCGACAACGTCGATCGCCGAATTCATGGCCGTGTAGGCGACATCGACCTTTGCAGCGCCAAGGCCGAGGGCATCGTTGACCGTGCTGAGCGCTTTGTTGTCGGAGCGCATGGTGGTCGCGATGGACCAATAGGCGGCGTTATCGGAGGCATCGGAGACCCGAAAGCCGGTGGAGATATTCTTTTGCGTCGCTTCCAGCGCAGAATTGGTCATCTGAAGCGACTTCAGCGCCGTCATGGCGGCGGCATTGGTATGGATACTGGACATTGAAAGAGGTCCCTAGGGTAAGCCGTACAGGGACATGCCGAAATGTAAGAGGCTGGACGATCAGGAGCATCATGCCGATCGCCAGGCCACATCGGGCCGGGCGATAATCGTCGAAACCGACAATCGGCGAAAATGGCTAATGAACCGTAACCGTAATGCTAACAGAAGGTTAAGGCTGGCGTTTTGGTTTGCGCCGGTCCGCCGGCTAAGTGAAAGACCGCACCATGGAGCCGACAAGAAGATTCCATCCGTCTATCAGGACGAAGAACAGCACCTTCAGCGGTAGTGAAAGAACGGTTGGCGGCAGCATCATCATGCCCATCGCCATGGTGATCGTCGAGACCACAAGGTCGATCACGAGAAAGGGCAGCACGACGAGGAACCCGATCTCGAAGCCGCGACGCAATTCGGAGATCATGAAGGCGGGGATGAGAATGCTGTACGCGACCGCCTCCTCACCGGTTTCATTCGCTTCAGCGCCATCGGCGATGGGCTGGATCTCTGCCCCGACTCCAATGAGGGGATTGTCGCCGTCCGTTCGCGGGCTGCCGGGAGCGGGGGAGGGAGTGTTCGGCCGGGCGGGCGCATCGTCCTCGCCGACAACCAGCGCGGGAGACAGATCGGCGAAAAGGCGCAGATCCGAATCTCGGACATTGGCCAGCATGAACTGGCGGAACGGTTCCGCTGTTCGCTGAAAGCCTTCTTCCTGTCCGATCTCATTGCGCATCATCGGGCCGAGCCCATCGTTCCAGGCGCGGTCGACGACAGGGCTCATCACATACCAGGTCATAAACAAGGCCAGGCTGACCAGGATGAGATTGGCTGGCGTGGTCTGAAGGCCGAGACCCGAGCGCATGATGGAAAAAACGACGATGAAGCGGGTGAAGCTGGTGACGGAAATCAGGATGCCGGGCGCCAGCGACAGAACAGTAAGAAGGCCGAATAGCTGGACGATATAGCCAGCCGTCTGCCCGTCTGCCGTTTCTCCCGGTTCCAGAAAGGCAGGCAATTGGAGTGACTGCGCGTTGGCCGGCCCGCCCGCCATGAACAAAAGCGCCATCGCACCCAGAAGAATCGGCAGGGCCGCCCGGCATCTCATTCGAACACCAGCGTCCGTATGTAGAGCTTGGAAACGCCGCCTTCGCTGCGTACCTTGGCGCGGCGCGTCAGATCGTCTCGAATGCGAAGATAACCGTTGGGGCTGCGAAGCTGATCGAGACGCAACTGGCGGACATAGGCCAGAATGTCCTGATGGACGTCGTTCAACGTGCCTTCGCTGACGGTAGAACTGGTTTCCACCGCGATCTGAAGCCGCATCAGAACATCGGCCGGCACGGCTAGATTGACGGTAATCGGTTCCAGATCGACGATGTCCTGGGTCAGTCCATCCAATGCGCCGTGCTGGGTGCTAGGTGCATAGGATTGGGCTTGGCCGTCGGCCAGTTCAGCGGCAGGCGTGTTGTTGGCCGAGGCCATTTCCTGTCCTGCCTTCATCCGTGGAGCCAGAACGAACGATCCCACGCCGAACCCGACTCCTCCGCCGACAATCAGCATAATCGCCACCGGAAGAACCAGTGTCTTAACGATTCCGGGTTTGGCGTTCTTGGATTTGTCTTTGGCAGGCATGAAACCGTTCCTGATCCTAGAGCGGGGTGATCAGGTCGATGACCTGCTGACCCCAGGGCGGCTGCTGAACCTCACTGATGCGGCCACGGCCTCCGTAGGAAATACGCGCTTCGGCAATGCGTTCGTATGCGATGGTGTTGTTGGGGCCGATATCGCCGGGCCGTACAATGCCGGCCACCTGCAGAATGCGTAGTTCGGCGTTGACGCGAACCTCCTGCGTGCCGCGAATAACGAGATTTCCGTTTGGCAGAACTTCCGTGACGACCGCACCCATCGAAAGGCGGATAACTTCGGATCGGTTTGTTGAGCCGCTACCGGAGAAATCGGAAGAGGAGGTGGTGCCGAGCGAGCCGGTGCCTGTGGCATTGCCTGTCTTGGTCTCGTCCTTGACGATCTCATAATCGTAATCGCCATTCAGGCCGAGCGAACGGCCCGATGTCCGCGAGCGATCAGACTCGTTGGAAATGGAGGCCTTGTCGTTGATCTGGATAAGGACGGTCAGCAGGTCGCCCTGCTCCAGGGCACGCTGCGAAACGTAAAGACCGCTGCCCTTTCTGTTCCACAGCGAATAACCGCGCTGTGGGGGCGACTGATAAGCAGGATAGGCGCTCCAGGCGACAGGCTGCGCGGTGGCTATACCCGCGCCGACCGGCGACATATCGGGCGGGCGGTTGATTTCCTTGAAGGATTGCGAGCAGCCGGCAATAAAAAGGGCTGTCGAAGCCAGCACGACAATGCGAACGGAAAGGCGCGCGCTCATCCGTTGCCCCTGTCGGCGCTTGCCGCCATGATCGCCGTGATGCCGGCGGCTTTCTTGGCCTCCATCTCATTGAGGATCGTGCCGGACTTGCCGGGCGGCATTTTCAGCAGGATGGCCGAGGCCAGCATCGGGTCGACAATTGTCAGCCTTTCGGCTGCCGCATCGGGCCGCATTCGTTCATAGATCGCGATCAGCGCTTCGGACGCGCGGGTGGCGAAGTCCTCACGCCGCTGCACCCATTTCTCGAACTCGGCTTTCTTGCGCTCCATCAGTTCGAGGCCGCGCTCCAGATCCGATTGCATCGTCTGAAGTTCTTCCTCGCGGGCGGAGTAGCGAAGCTCACGGGCCTGGTCCACGATGGCATCGCAATAGGCCGCTTCGTCCGATAAAATGACTTCTTCCTTGCTGAGCTGGAGATGCTGCGGCAGACGGCCGGCTTTTCCGGAAGCATCGCTCTTTTCATCTGCTGCATGAACAGGCGAACCGATGAGTAAAAATGCCAGTGAGAGGAAGAGAAAGCGCGGGCTCATTGCAACACAAGCTCCGCCTGAAGGGCTCCTGCCGATTTGATGGCCTGGAGGATTGCGATTGTGTCAGTCGGCTTGACGCCAAGGCGATTGAGGCCGGCGGCGATTTCACTCAGGCTGACACCGTTGAGAATGGATATCGGGCCGTCGGTCTGCTCGACATCGACGATGCTGCGCGACTCGACTGCAGTTACGCCGTCCGAGAACGGTTCGGGCTGCACGACCTGTGGCAGCTCCGTCACCGAGACCGCTAGAGTGCCCTGGCTGATGGCGACGGGCGAAATGCGCACATCGGCGCCGATGACGATGGTGCCGGTGCGCTCATCGATGACGACGCGCGCCGGCTGATCGACGGAAACGGGAATATTCTCGATGGCGGCGACGAAGCGGGCGGGGCTGACCCCGCGCGGCACCGACAGCGAGATCGTGCGGGCGTCGACCTCTCTTGCGACTGCGCCCGACCATGTCCGCTTGGCAAAGCCGTTGATCGAATCGGTCAGCCGTACGGCTGTCGTGAAGTCCGGATTACGGAGCTGGACCGTCAGATCGTCGTCGCCTTCGAACGAAGCCGCGACGGCGCGTTCGACGATAGCGCCGTTTGGAATGCGCGCCGCGGTCGGAACGCCTCGGCTCACCTCTTCGGCGTCGCCTTCGATGGCGAAACCGCTCGTCACGACCTGTCCTTGCGCCGCCGCATAGATTTCGGCGTCCGCGCCTTTCAGCGGCGTCAGAACGAGGGTGCCGCCGAGGAGGGAACTGGCGTCACCCAACGAAGAAACGGTGACGTCGATGCGTGTGCCGGGCCGAACAAATGGCGGCAGGTTGGCCGTCACAACCACAGCGGCGACATTGCGCGAACGCATCTGACCAAGCTCGGTAGCGATGCCGAGATTGTCGAGCATTGACCGCATGGACTGTTCGGTGAAGGGCGAATTGCGCAGGCTGTCGCCCGTACCCTTCAGGCCGACGACCAGCCCGTAGCCATAGAGCTGATTGTCACGCGAACCGGTGATCGAAGCGACATCTTTCAGACGGGAATAGCCGCCACCGGCGTCAGCGCCGGCCATGGCGTCAAGCGGCGCTGCAATCGCCATAGCCAGGCCAAGAAGGAAGGCGAGCGCCGCTTTCATGGCAGAAGCACCGCCGTGCCGTCGGCCTGCGCAAGCGCTTCGATCTGACGGCCCGTGTCACGATTGCGCAGCGTGATCGCCTGGCCTGGTGCGGCGCTGGTCAGCGCGACGGCATCCATACGGATCGTCAGGGCACCGCTTTTATAAGTGACCGGAACGAGAGCGCCGGCGTCGATGGCCGATTTTGTCCGCAGCGACGATATAAGAATGAGTCGCTGCGGCAGGATGGTCCGTTCTGCAACCATGCCGCGCGTCTGGCCGATGGCGTTGACGAAAGGCGCGTCGGACAGCACACGACCTTTGGTGTCGATCGTCGTCAGTACGCTTTCGTCGAGTGTCTCGCCGGGATGGATGACCCGCGTTGCAATGACGACCGGCTCGGCCGATGCCGGTAAGGCGAACGGTCCGACGCAGGCAGCAGCGATCTGAATAGCGACAACCCCCTTGAGGAGGGGGCGAGCCTTACGTTTCGAAAACGTTTCGGTCATGGCGCTATCTCAGATTTTTCGCAACGGTCGCGGCCATATCGTCAGCCGCCTGAATGACCTTGGAATTCATCTCGTAGCCACGCTGCGCCGCGATCAGCGCGGTGATCTCCTTGACCGGGTCGACATTGGAGCTTTCCAGATAGCCCTGGCGCACGGTGCCGAAACCGGGATCGCCTGGCACGCCTGTGACCGGCTCCCCGGAGGCTTCGGACTGGCGGAAGAGGTTGTCGCCGAGCGGAATAAGGCCGGCTTCATTGGCGAAGCTGGCCAGCGTGATCTGGCCGACTTCCTGCAACTCGGTCTGGCCATCGATCTGCGCGAAGACCTGACCCCCTTCGCCGATAGAGATGGCGACGGCCTCCGGCGGCAGGGTGATGGCGTCGGAGAGCGGCATGCCGTTCGGCATGACGATCTGTCCTTCCGCGTTGGTGTTGAACGCACCGGCGCGGGTGTAGAGCGTCTCGTCATTGGCGCCCGTGATGACGAACCAGCCCTTGCCGTTCAGCGCGACGTCCAGCGCGTTGCCCGTGTTCTCCAGCGTGCCCTGCTCGTGCACATTGCGGATGGCGGCGCTTCGCACGCCAAGCCCAAGATGCGCACCTTCGGGAATGACGCCGGTATCGGCGCGTGCGGACGATCCTTTCAGCCGCTCGGTCTGATAGAGCAGATCGGTAAATTCGGCCCGCGCACGCTTGAAGCCCGTCGTGTTGATATTGGCGACATTGTTGGCGATGACTTCCAGATTGGTTTGCTGGGCGGTCATGCCGGTGGCGGCGATGGAAAGGGCGCGCATCGTTCAGTTTCCTCAGATCTGCATCCGACTGATGTCGAGAAACGCGTTGACGAGCTTGTCACGAACGGCGATCGCCGTCTGCAACGACTGTTCGGCGGTCATGACGGCTTCGGCCACTTCCCGCGGTCCGCTCTGGCCGGAAAGCGCCGACATGGCCGCACGGTCGGCCTCAGAAACCTGATCGGCGACATTGTTCGCGCCTTGCGCAAGCGCGCTGGCGAAATCGCTGGCGACCGCTCCTGACGAGGCAGGCGCTCCGCCGGCTCCGGCGGCAGGTGTGATCCGTGTGGCTGCGATGGCGGAGAGTTTTTCGATCATCGGGCGTTCATCATGTCGATGGTGAGAGACACCAGTTCGCGCACCTGGCGCATAACCTGCAGGTTTGCCTCATAAGACTGGTTGGCTTCACGCATGTCGGCCATTTCGACCAGCACGTTGACGTTCGGCAGGCGAACGAAACCCTTATCGTCAGCCGCCGGGTTGCCCGGATCGAATTCCAGGGGAAATTTGCTGTTGTCGCGACCGATCTCGCTAACGGAAACGGACACGGCTCCCGTCGCCTTGTCGAGTGTGGATTCGAAGCTCACTGTCTTGCGGCGGAACGGGTCTTCGTCCGGCACGGAGGCGGTGGAGTTGGAATTGGCGATGTTTTCCGAGACGACCTTCAGGCGCTGGCTTTGCACCTCAAGGCCCGAGGACGAAACGCGGAGTGAGGAGAGAAGCGGGTCCATAATCAGGGCTTCGCGACGGAGAGGATCATGCGGTGAAACGCCTTGGCGATCGAGGTGTTAAGCTCGTAGCTCTGACGAAGCTCGGTCTGCTCCACGATCTCCCTTTCCATGGAGACCGCCTTTTCGGTCTGGATCACTTCGGTCGTGCCGTTCGTGCCACCGACATTGCCGGCGCTCGTCAGGTGAAGCGGGCTGGTGCGACGCAATGTGCTCGGCGTCTCTTCCAGAACGGCCTGAAAGGGCGAAACCTCAGCGGCCTTGTAGCCGGGCGTCTGGGCATTGGCGATGTTGTTGGCGACAGTCTGCTGGCGGACCGTCAACCATTCGGCTTGCTTTGAGGCCAGGGAGAAGATCGGCAGGGAGGACATGGCGCTTTCCTTTCGAAAAGCACCCTAGGCAAGCTTACTTGCGTGTAGCTTGCGCCGTGCCGGCCATGGGATCGGGCGCGATCTGCAATCGCTCCAGGCTCCCATCCTCGAAGACAAGAACGACCTCTTTGCGTTTTCCTCGAACCGAACTGATATGCTTTCCGTCAGCCAGTATCGAGCCTTTTCGGATCATCCGGACGGTGCCGCCGTCGACAATGGCGGCGCGTCCGTTATGAACCGCCAGCGCGCGTCGCCCGGATACGACCCGGTCACGCTGCCAGTCGCCAAATGCGTTGGATGTGCGAAACGGCGAAAATGGCGTCCGCTTTCGTTCGGATTCGATAAATTCCTTGGCGGCTTCGGAGGGGATGACCGTACCGACGGAGACGTCGTCATAAGGTGTGGCGATAATGGCGCGCTGGTTCAGGTCGCTACTCGAGCCTTCCTTGATCGGTCCGGCTTCGGCAAGATCGATGACGACCCGGTCGTATTGCATTTCCGGCGGGCCGAAACGGTCTGGATTGGCGGCGACGAAAAACGGCAGCGATGCCGCAGCCGCCGCGACGCCGGTGCCGCTCAGCGCAAGCAGCCCGTCACCCAGCCATGAGAGCAGAGCTCGCTCCGAACGCCGAGGCGCTTTGGCCTTTCGCTGTCGAGAAAACATTCTGGGGGTCCTCTGTTTTCACTGCTGAAACGGCTTTCAAGCGCCGGGCTATGAGATCGAAAGGATCGTTTGGTCCTGTGTCGCCAGGGCTCTGGCGAATGGTGTCGTAAATGACCGGCACCATCTGCACCGCCTTGTCTAAGAAAGGATCGGCTCCGGGCCGCCAGCCGCCGAGCAGGCGCAGATCCTGTGTTTCCTCGTATCGGGCAATCAGCGCCCGCAGCTCGGAAACGAAGAGACGGTGTTCATCGGTCCACGCACGCAGCGCCAGCCGCGACAGCGATTGCGTGACGTCGACTGGCGGATAACGGCCTTCTGCCGCAATGGCGCGTGACAGAACGACATGACCGTCGAGTATGCCACGCAATGTATCGCCAATCGGTTCGTTATGTTCGTCGCCATCGACAAGAACTGTCGCGATCATGGTGATGGAGCCGCCATTGCCGTCCAGCGCCGGGCCACCGCGTTCCATCAATTTCGGCAGTGCGGCGAAGACGCTTGGCGGGTACCCGCGCGCAATCGGGGCTTCCCCAAGAGCGATTCCCACCTCGCGCAAGGCGTGGGCGTAGCGTGTCACCGAATCAAACAGGACAAGAACGCGTTTGCCCTGATCGCGATACCACTCCGCCGTGGTCATCGTCAGTTCGGCGGCTCGGGCGCGCATCAGGGCCGTTTCGTCACTCGTTGCGACGATGGTGATCGCTTTTTTCCGCGCTTCTTCCCCAAGGGTCTCATGCATGAATTCACGCGCTTCACGCGTTCGTTCACCGATCAGTCCAATCACCACGACATCGAACGCGCCGGAATTGGCGAGCATCGACAAAAGCGTCGATTTACCGACGCCCGAACCGGCGAAGATGCCGAGTCGCTGGCCGTAACAGAGCGGGGTGAACACATCGATGGCCGCAACGCCGGTACGAAAGGCTTCGTCGACGCGACAGGCTGAAAGAATGCGTTGTTGATGCCGGGGCACATGCGCCGCAGGCGCGGTGGCCGTTTCAGGCACAATGATCGACTGGCCATCGATGGCCGTGCCGAGGCCATCCAGAACACGGCCTTTCCAACTCTCCGCCGGCCGACCGGTCTGTGGCGGGATGCGCAGGACAATATCGTCCCGTCTGATCCTATAGCCATCGTGAAACGGTGCGGCGCGGATATCGGCATTGTCGATACGCACGACCTGAAGTGGGACCGGTCCGTCCTGAGTCTGGCAGATGAGGCACTCGCCGAGGCTGACGCTCTTGCCAAGGCCGCGCAGCCGTAATTGGCCCGAGGCGATAGCGACCACTCGCCCGGCCTCCCGCGTTATGGGAGCCGCATCGGCGGCAAAGGCGGCAAGCGCCTGCAGGCGAGACTGGCCGGTCATCGGCCACCCAGGAACTTCACGGCATCATCGGTTTTGTCTGTCGTGCGGGTCATCAGGCTGTTGACCGATTCGAAACGCCGCTGAAGAGAAATGAGCTGCGTCATTTCCCGGATGGGATCGACATTGGATTCTTCAATGAAGCCCTGCACCACACCGGCATCGTTCCGATCAACGATCGGTTCTGGTGCGGAAGCCGGAATGATCGCCGAGCCTTCGGCACGGCCGACTTCTCCCGTTGGATCATACGAGAAAAGGCCGAGCGAACCAGCGATGCGACCGTTCTGGTAAAGCACGCCATCCTGGCCGGCTTCAACCGGACCGGCTGCGCCATCGATCCGGATCGGCGCGCCGCCTGCGTCGACGACGGGATGGCCGTTCAGCGTCTGCAGTTCGCCGTCATTGCTGACCGTGAAGCGTCCGTCGCGAGTGAGAACCAGCCCCTGATCGGACTGGATGCCGAACCACCCATCGCCGCGGATGGCAAAATCGAATGAATTGCCGGTTTCTGTGAGAGCGCCGTTGCGCGTATCCACGAACGTGCCGCCTTCCTTCACGAACGAATTTTCGCCCGTCTCCGTCTTGCTGAGCGCTTCTTCGAAGCGCATGCGGGTGGCGCGAAAGCCGACCGTGTTCACATTGGCGACATTGTCGGCAAGCGTTTCCATACGCTTTTCGATCGCCATCTGGGCCGAAAGGCCGATCTGCAGGCTTTCCTTCATGAGAGCTTCATCCGCTGTTACCTGGCAAGAAGCGACATCAGCATGTCGGCAGAAAGGGTCTGGGTGGAGCCGCTGAAGAGCAGGCCAACCTGGGATTCGGCGGTCGAACTGCCGTTTTCCATATCCCACATGGCGGAGAACCGCTCGATCATGCCGGCAAGCTTGTCGGGATCCTGAAAATCGGTGATGTCGATGCGGTCCTCGAGCATTTCGATTTGCTTGTCGATGTCGAGCATCGCCGTACTCTCCGGCAGGCCGAGAATTGTGCGCACCACCGTGGACATCGCTGAATCGGCAAGAATGCCTGTCACGCTCTCCAGATCGGGGGCCTTTCTTTCGAAATACATCGCCAGCCGCACCGCTTCGTTCTTGGCGCCCTCGTTCTCCTCCAGCGTCTGGCGCATATAGAGATCGACCGTGCCCTTCTGCGCCTTGGTGAATGTCGTGGCGGTCTCGCCGTGGCGGCTGAAATTGAAGGTTTCGGCGAAGTCGACATAGCGCTTATCGGCCAGCCGATTGGCAAAAGCGGTGCTTTCGTCGGTGCCTTCCTTGAGTACCTTGAGCATGAAGGCTTTGGCGTAGGACATATCCTCCAGGCCGAAGGCTTTCATGGCGTATTGGAAGATTCGGGAATCGTTGACGAAGTCTTCCGCCGTTTTGATATTGCCGACATTTTCCAGGTAGTAGGCCGTTTCGCGTTCGACCATGGGGTCGCTTTTGACGATGGTCAGCGAGCGGTCGATGTTCTGCGTCGTCAGCTGATAAGCCGCATATGTGCTGAGCATGATCGCATTTCCTTAAGGCGGACGCCGCCAGCGGGCGTCTTTGCCGGGAATATCGGCGGCCCGCCTTGCGCGAGCCTGACGCCGCAAGAAGCCGCCGCCGATCCTATTCCTGACGGCGTGGTCAAACCTTCCCTCCGTCCAGCCCGGCGCAAGGAATGTCTTCTAGCTTGCCAGCGAACGGTTCCATGCCGTCGATGGAGAAAAACCTTGGGTGTCATACTCGGTATTATCGTTACGCTCGGCTGCGTTATTGGCGGCTATATGGCCATGGGCGGCCATGTGCAGGTGCTGGTTCAGCCCTGGGAGTACGTCATTATTGGCGGGGCGGCGCTCGGAACGTTTCTGATGGCCAATCCGATGGCGGTCGTCAAAGACACCGGCAGAAGCCTGATGGAAGCAATGAAGGGCAAGGCGCCGAAGGAGCAGGACTATCTCGATATGCTGAGCCTGCTCTACACGCTTCTGCGGCAGTTGAAGGACCGGCCGAAGAGCGAATTCGAAAATCATATCGACAATCCGGATAGCAGCCCGATCTTCGAGGCCTACCCGACAATCCAGAAGAATGTCGAATTCCGTAATTTCATCTGCGATTATATGCGGCTTATGATGGTCGGCAACGCCCGCCCCCACGAGGTCGAGGCGTTGATGGAAGAGGAAATCCACACCGTCCGGCACGATGCTCTCAAGGGATATTACGCGCTTCAGGCAGTGGCGGACGGCCTGCCCGCTCTCGGTATCGTCGCCGCCGTCCTCGGCGTGGTCAAGGCAATGGGTAAGATCAATTCCACGCCGGAAGTGCTCGGCGGACTGATCGGCGCGGCGCTGGTCGGCACATTCTTCGGCATCTTCGCCTCATACGCCGTGGTGGGACCGATTGCCGCCAAGGTGAAGCTGCTTCGCGAGAAGAACATGCGCAAATATTTCGTCGCCAAGCAGACTTTGATCGCGCACATGAACGGTTCGGTGCCGCAAGTCGCGCTCGAGTTCGGCCGCAAGGCGATCTCGGCGCATGATCGTCCTTCCATCAACGCGGTCGAAGAAGCGACCGTTACCGCAGGAGTCATCGCATGAGCGTCAACACGCTGAGCAAACCGGAAAGCCTGTCCCGTTTCGTCGAAGCGCTGCAGGCGCGGACAACCGTCGCGCGTGACACGTCGGATCAGGACGAGCGGCTCGGCCGAAGCCTGGCGCAGCGGATGAGCGGCGATCTCGGACCGGACATTGCCGGCCTTGCCAAGTTCCACTTCGAAAGCGCCACGCGCACCGAGCTGGGTGCGTGGCACGCCGAGCAGCCCGGACAGGGGCTGATGGTTCGCTGCATGACCGGTGTGGAGGACGAACAGACGCCGGCTCTGCTGGCTACGATGGAAATGCAGTCTGTTCGCGATGTCGCGACACTGCTTCTCGGCGGCACCGTCTCGGCGAATGCGGACAAGGGCGACAAACCGCTGACCCGCATCGAACAGTCGATCTGCGATATGCTGTGGCGCGATCTCATCGTTGCGGTCGGCAAGGAAACCAAACATGAGATCGGGGTTCCCGATCTTTGCCGTCCGGCCGAAGTGGACTTGACGGCGGTGAAGGATAAGCGCGTGCTTGTCATGCAATTCACCGTTAAGGTCGGTGAACGCGACAGCATGATGCAACTGGCGATTCCCGCCGACCGTCTGCCCGTCAACATACCGGCCGCCCCGCCTGCCGCGGCGGCTGGGGCGGCTGCCAAGGCCTCCGGTCACGACGAGGGCGGTCCGAAATTCGGCAGCCTCAGAGTGGAAGCAACGATCCGTCTGTCGGGCGGAATGCTGACCTACCGCCAAATCGAGGAAATGGAAGTCGGTAGCGTGCTTCCGCTGGCCGATGCCGCCTTCTCCAATTGCATCATGCAGGTGGGGCAGGAAGTTCTGGCAACGGCGCGTGTCGGCAAAAGCGGCGACCACTATTGCATACGGATCAATGACGACTCGGCGAACTGAATGCCGGTACGGCGGTCGCTATAGAAGGGACGGGTGAAGGCCATGGGACTGGAAAGTCTTCAGGACGAACTGAGTGAACATATGAGCCAGATGGGCGCGGCTTCCGAATTTGGCGAAGAGCTGCCGCAGGCCGATGCGGCAACGCCGGCCGCTTCGCCGAAATCGCGTTCGCCTATCGCGATTCAGAACATACCGCTGGAACTGGAAGTCATTCTCGGGCGGATCGGGATGACGGTGGCCGAACTCGGCCGGGTCGGTCCCGGCCAGGTGTTGTCGCTCAACAAGATGATCGGCGAGCCCATCGATCTGGTGGTCAACGATACGAAGATCGGCACGGCGGAATTGATCGCGCTGGAGGGCGAACCGACGGCCTATGGCCTCAAGATCCTCTCCATTGACGGTAGCGACGAGGCCTGACGGCGCCGGCAAGCGACATGATCCAGATGATCGACACTCACCGGGCGATCGCCGTCATAATGGCGATGGGCAAGGAACGCGGCAAGGAGTTCATTCGCAACTTCCAGCCCGACGAACTGCGCCATATGGCCGAGTGCGCGCGAACCATGTCGCGCCTGACGGAAGAAGATCTGTCGCAGGTCGTCCACGATTTCGAAAACACGTTCGTTTCGGGCGCCGGTATCGACGAACTCGATGCCAAAGTGGCGGAAATGCTCGCCGATTCCTTTGGCGAAGACGGGCTGGTCGATCTTCTTGGCGGAGGCGCCGACAATGACAACAGTTCGATCTGGGCTCATCTGTCCAAGGTCGATCCGGAGGCTCTAGCTGAATTTCTGGGCGAGGAAAGCGAACTGGTCACGGCGTTCGTGCTGTCACGTCTTCCCGATCAGCTCGTCGCTCGGGTTCTTCTGACGTTGGAACGGCAGAAACGAAGCGAGGTTATCGGCTTCATGATCGCCGCGAAACCGCCAAGCGATGTGGTCGTCACGATGATCGAGGCGCGTCTGGAAGAAACGTTTGGCGGCGACGAGAGTGAAGAAGGCGACCGGGCAGGGGCCGTTGCCGCCGCACTCAACGAGTTTGAGCGCGAGGAACTCGACGAACTGCTCGACGATCTAAAGGCCATAGTAGCTCCCAAGCGGCTGGCCGCCGTTCGATCCAAGCTGTTCCGGTTCGACGATGTGGCGCGGCTCGAGGAGAGTGCGCTCGCCAGCATCTTTGACAGTATGGATCAGGAGCTTTTGACGCTGGCGCTCAAAGGCGCTTCCGACGAGGTGAAGGAATGTGTGCTGAATGCGGTCGGCCAACGCAACCGCCGCATGATCGAAGCGGAACTGTCATCGCCTCGTCCGATACGCGATACCGACATCGCTGCCGCGCGCCGCAAGATCGTCAGCGAAATTCTTCGCCGTGCTCACGATGGCGAATTCTCGCTTCCATCGGATCAAAGCGCTTAATCGCTTGGGATCGGATCGGGTATGAGCGAGCAGGACAAAGACAGTAAAACAGAGGATCCGACCGAAAAGCGGATTCGCGATGCGCTGGAGAAGGGCCAGACGGCGGTTTCCAAAGAAGCCACCCTGGCCGTCTCTCTGGGTGTTGTGCTGATCTGGCTGTTGTTGATCGCCCAGGGATCAATCGCCAGGTTCGCCGCCGATCTCGCCTATGTGGTCGACAATGCTGCGGGTGTTCCGATTGGCTCAGCCGAGGATCTGCGCCGGCTGATCTGGCACGTGATGCCATTAATGGC
Organism: Notoacmeibacter sp. MSK16QG-6; assembly: GCF_024158145.1. Taxonomy (GTDB): domain Bacteria; phylum Pseudomonadota; class Alphaproteobacteria; order Rhizobiales; family Rhizobiaceae; genus Notoacmeibacter. The sequence continues at coordinate 53,007 of NZ_JAMYXM010000007.1, read as the reverse complement.
GGCGTTTCTATTGCCGCTTTTTCTGTTGCTCATGGGCGCGGGGATCGTGGCCTCTATCGTGCAGAACGCGCCGCGTCCGGTTCTGCAGCGTATCAAGCCGAAATGGAGTTCCATTTCGCCAGTCAAAGGCTGGACCAAGATTTTCGGCAAGCGCGGTTTGATCGAGTTCGCCAAGTCGCTTGCCAAGTTTCTCTTCGCCGCGCTGCTCGTCAGCGTGCTGCTGCGGTCGCGCCTGCTGGAACTGCCGTCATATATCAATCTGGACGTCATGCGGGCGCTTTCGGGCACCGGGCAGACGGCACAGATGCTTGTCGCCTATCTCTTCATTTTCATGCTGATCGTCGGCGTGGTCGATTTCATCGTATCGAAGACGATATGGAAGGCCGACCTTCGAATGACCAAACAGGAAGTGAAGGAAGAGCACAAACAGGCGGAAGGCGATCCGCTGGTCAAATCTCGTATTCGCGCCGTGGCGCGCGCCCGCGCGCGAAGCCGCATGATGGCGGCCGTTCCGGATGCAACTCTGGTCGTGGCCAACCCGACCCATTTCGCGGTCGCCCTGCGTTACGATACCGAGAAGGACGCCGCCCCGCGCGTCGTCGCGAAGGGGACCGACGAGGTCGCGCTGCGTATCCGCCGGGTCGCAGAGGAAGCGGGCGTGCCTGTCTTCGAAGACGTGCCGCTTGCACGTTCGCTCTACCGCATCGCGCCGCTCGATAGTCTCATACCCGCCGAATTCTATCGCGCGGTCGCCGCTCTCATACGCAGCATTCAGAATACGGGATCGACCCATGTTGCCCACTGATCAGAAGCTCGCTCGTGAAGCCATCCTCTCCGAGGGAATCGCGCCCTTCGCTGAAGAGCTTCTTCTTGCCGAACCGGTGCATTTCGCGGCCTTCATCGCGCTCGACCTGCATGTCTCCCTGGCGGAGATCGTCAATGAGGCTGCCAATTTTCATTTCACGCCCGGCTTCATCACGCTCGGCAACAGTTCGAGCATCGTTCTAGGCTGGAACAAGCTGCCGGAAATCTGTCTCGACCTTTGCCTCAACCGAGAGGAGCTGCAGGCCTATTTCCGTCTCTTCCTTTCGTCGGAGGGCGCGCGCGTGCAACTCGACTATATCGCGTTCGCAAATAGCGATGGCGATCCAGATGCGAATACGCGGTTTCTGGCGCAGACGCTGCAGGCGCAGCAGTTTATGCTGACCTGACCTGCTGCTCTTGGATAGGTGGACGAAGGCTCGGGCAGAAAGCCAGAGCCTTTTAAAAATCAGCCCGACGAAGAAAGACCCGGATCGGTGGCCGATCCGGGTCTTCTCTTTTCGTCAGATTAAAAGGCTGGGTCGCCTGTTTATCCCTGGAAGAGGGCCAGAATGTTCTGTGCCGAGGCATTGGCGATCGACAGCGACTGCACGCCAAGCTGCTGCTGAGTCTGGAGGGCCTGAAGACGCGTCGATTCTTCGCTCATATCCGCATCGATCAGCGCTGAAATACCGCGCGTCATGGCGTCGATCAGCGTCGCGACGAAGTCGGTCTGCATGTCGAGGCGGCTCTTCATGGCGCCGAGGTCGGATGCGCCGTTTGTCAGATCGGTGAAGGCGCTGTGAACGAAATCGATCATGTCGTCGATCGTTGCGTCGGTGACGTTCGCGGCAGTGATATCGAGCGTCAGGATCGAGAATGTCACCGCAGTCGGCGCGACACCGGACGTCGTTTCCTTCTCCAGCAAGCCGTCCTTGCCAGCCGTGGTATTGGCGTCCATCAAAGCGAGCGTACTGATGTCGATCTCAATCGTATCGACCGTGACGGTGCTGCCCGTACGGTTGAAGGACGAGACGATCTCCTCGGTGGACGAATACCCGGCGGCTGAGGAATCGATGTTCAGCCAGTTTTCGCCGGAGAAGCTGGCCGACTCGGCAATACCCACCAATTGCTCTTGCAATTGCTTGATTTCGTCCTGGATCTTCTCCTTGTCGACACCCGGCTCGCGGGCCGCGACAAGCTTGGATTTGATCGAATCGACGACGTCGATGGCCGAGTTGATCGCCGTGTAGGTAACGTCGATCTTGGCTGTGCCGAGGCCAAGTGCGTCCTGAACGGTGGAGAGCGCCGCCTTGTCCGACTTCATGACGGTGGCGATGGACCAGTAAGCCGCATTGTCGGCTGCTTCGGCGACGCGATAGCCGGTTGAAATGCGCTTTTGTGTGTCTTCCAGCGCCTTGTTCGTGGTCTCCAGGGTGCGCAGCGCTATCATGGCTGCAGAGTTTGTTCTGATACTTGTCATTGTAGCAGTCTCTTTGGCACCGCTTCGGCGCGTTTCGTTCAGGACATGCTGGATCATCCAGCTCGACCGGTTGGCTTCATGCCCGGCTCGAAAGCCGCCGGCCGCCTAGTCTCAAGCCGATCCGCTTTCGGCATCATGCCGCAGATCGATTCGGCAACGGCACATGCCGTCTTTATCAAACTACCCGGTCAACCTTGCGCGAGGCGTGCGGCCTAATCCTTGGCGCGTGCGATGAAGCCGATATCGGTGACTTCGATGGAATGGATGGCTTCGCTCTGGCCCATCGTATCGAGAGCCGCCATGATCCGTTTGGCGAGACGGCCGCGATGGGCGACCACGTCGGGGTCCAGATCCTGAACCTGATGGGTGCTGGCGAGAAGTCCGAGCGCCGCTGTCACATATGCCGTGGCGGCAGATGCGCTCAAGCCGTCATCGTGCAAGCCGCTGATATCCGCGACAATATAGCCATCGGTTTTTTCGCCCTCGCGGCGCGGCACCGCCACATTGCGAGCCTCGAATGGCTGGCCCGACGACTCGACTTCGGCCGCCGTATCGACGGCCGCCGGCGGCAGTGCTGCGAAGGACGCAATCGACGCGCCTGCAAAGATCGCCACGAAACCCGGGATCAAAACCTTCAACGACCATCTCCTTTTCAGCAAGCCTAGAAGCGGAAGTTTGTGCGAGACTGATCAGTTAACTTCCTGCGACTTTTACGCGAGCTGTTTACTCCTGGTTAAGCTCGATCCCCCTATCGTCTGACGCACTGGGAGCGAGTGACGATGAACGCTTGTGGCATGATTGCCGATCCCGATGCCCTTTGGGGCGGATGTTCCTGATCTCCAGATTGTTTCGGGGTTCTCCATGACCGTTTCGACGGTGGCGGCCATGCCCGCCGAAGACGACGTATGTGCGGCATCCGTGGTTCGGCCGTTCACGACGCTGATCTTTGCCGGACTTGCTGCTCAAAGCATTGCTATTGGCCTGTTCGCGCTCTCCTTTTCAGGGATCGAGATGCCGGGCCAGACCTTGCTGCCGTTCGCCTTCCTGACCTTTCTGGGTGTTGCTCTCGCCAGCATGATTGCGCTGGCGCACAGATTGCCACGGGAACTTGTCCGTCCTCTCGCAGGCCTCGGCGAGATTGCCAGAACGGGGCGCCCGTCAGGAAAACTGGATACAATTTTAGAGCGAGACGACGTTATCGGCGCTATCGCGCGCAAGCTCGTTCAGCCCGAACCCATTCCTGAACCCGTTGTCGAGGTTGAGCCCGCGCCAATCGAGGAGCCACCAGTCGCCGGCCTCGACGAGGAAAGTCGAGTGGCATTGGCGGAATTGGACGAAGCGCTCAAGGAACTGGCCAGGGGTAACTTCCAGCACTCTCTCGATATCTCGTTCCCCGGCGAAATCGGCATGCTCAAGGACAGCTTCGAGACCGCCCAGATATTTATCCGTGACACATTGAGCAAGGTTAGCCAAAGCGTCGAGGGCCTCGGCGCCGGCGTCGGCGAAATCGTCAGCGCCTCGGACGATCTGTCGAAGCGGACGGAGCGCCAGGCTGTCGCCCTCGAAGAGACGGTGTCCACGCTCGGAACGGTCGTGGACGAGGTCCGGACATCGGCTACACGGCTCGAAGAGACGAGCAATGTGGCGACGAGCGCCCGTCAGGATGCGGAAGCCAGCAGCCAGGTCGTCGACGAAGCGCTGAGCGCGATGGAGCAGATCGAGACTTCTGCCACGAAGATCAATCAAATCATCACCGTCATCGACGAGATCGCATTCCAGACCAATCTTCTGGCTCTGAACGCGGGTGTCGAAGCAGCGCGCGCGGGCGATGCGGGGCAGGGCTTCGCGGTCGTCGCGTCGGAAGTCCGCGCTCTGGCGCAGCGCTCGGCCAACGCCGCGCGGGAGATTTCCAGCCTGATCACCCAGTCGACGAAGCAGATCGCCGACGGCTCGCGGCTCGTCAACCAGACCGGATCGGCGTTGAAGCGCATTTCCGATCACGTCCTGAATATCAGCCAGAATGTCGGGACCATCACCGAGAGCGCGCAGGAACAGACCCATGCGCTCGATACGCTTAACAAAAGCGCGGTTGAGATGGATGGCATGACGCAGCAGAACGCGGCGATGGCGGAAGAGGTTACCGCCGCCAGCCATTCGCTTCAGAGCCATACATCTGAAATTTCCGCTCTGCTGCAGGATTTGCAGACCGGCTCGGTTTCACAGCGTCGTTCGGCGAGGCCGCAGGCCGCTCTGCCCCCTCAACGCCCGGCCCGTGGCTCTGTCGCCGCGACGGACGGTCATGAATTGAAGTCTGCCGCCGCCGCTCTGAAGAGCGCAAACACGGCCCGCTTTGCCGATCTGGCGCGCCAGGGGAGGGAGGAGCCGAAACAACGGAACCGCCATGCCGATAGCGAGAGAGCCGCGTCGCAAGCCTCGCGTTCCGTTCCGTTGCAGGAGCCAGCGGCATCCAAATCCTTTGCGCCTAATCTGACGCTTGGGAATGCGGCTATCGATGAGGACTGGGAAGAATTCTGATGCAAGACGATATGCAAGCCTTCACCCCGCTCACAGTCGAGGAACCGGAGACGCCGGTCGCGCCGGCTGAGTTCACCGAGGTTTTGCCACTGGATGACAGTGCAAGACTGACGCTTGATGACGCCGCGCCCTCGCTGGAAATGGAAGAGCTTCCGGCCTTCGAAGCGATGGATGATTCTGCATCGCTCGACGACCTCGCCGCTCCGGTGTCGGGGGATGAAGAGGAACTGCCTCTGCCGGACCTCGATGCCCTACCGGAGACTAGCGAAGACACGATGGGAAGCACCGGGCAAAGCGCCGATCCATTCGCCGACCTGGCCATCGATGGAGGGTCAGACGATGATGGCGACGACCCATTCGCCGATCTCGCTGAACCGGTCAGTGCCAGCCCCGATGTTCAGGTGCAGATCGAAGGCGCGGAAACGCCCGGTCGGTTGGCGCTGCCGGAAATTCTCGATCTCGATCAGGCCGAGAATTTGCGCGCGACCCTTCAGGAGCGGATCGGAACTAATCTGACAATCGACGCCGCTGCCGTCTCGCGCATCGACACACCATGTCTGGAAGTCGCCATCGCCGCTTCGAAGCAATGGCTCGACGATGGATTCTCGCTGGATTGGGAGAACCCGTCGGAACCCTTCACCGCTTCACTCGACCGTATCGGTCTGTCCATTGATTTTCTTCGTATTGAAGGAGCGAACTAATGTCTCAAACAATTCTCGCCGTCGACGATTCCCGGACCATCAGACAGCTCGTGGAAGCGTGCCTGAAAGGCGCAGGCTTCAACGTCGTAACCGCCGAGGACGGTCAGGACGGCCTGGCCAAGCTGGAAGGCTGCGAGCCGGACGTCATCATCACCGACATCAACATGCCCAATCTCGACGGCTACGGCTTCATCTCCGCCGTGCGCGGCGGCTCCAATAGCTCTGCCGCCCCCATCCTGGTCCTGACCACGGAGTCCAGCCAGGAAAAGAAGGTGCGCGCCCGTGATGCTGGCGCAACCGGCTGGATCGTCAAACCCTTCAGCCCAGAAAAACTTCTGGCCGCTATCAACCGCGTTCTTGCCTGATCGGAGACGGGTCAATGGATCTGGACAGCATCAAAGTCACCTTTTTTCAAGAGTGCGCAGACCAGCTCGCTGAAGTCGAACAGGGCTTCATGACGCTGCAAAGCGATCCGGAAGAGGTGGATTGTGTCCATGCCATCTTTCGGGCGATCCACTCCATCAAGGGTGGCGCTGGTGCGTTCGGCTTCACGGAGCTGGTCGAGTTCGCCCATAAAGTTGAAAACGGTCTCGATGTCATCCGCAACGAGCCGGACCCAGGTCGCGACCCGCGTCTCGATCTGATCGCGTCGGCCTGCGACCAGCTGAGCGACGTCATTGCTGCGACGCGCGATGGCGGAGAAATTCCCGATACGAGCGATTTTGTCGCCAAGCTGTCGGAAGCCTTCGCAGGCGATATTTCGGACGAACCGGAGCCGGAAATCGAATTCGACGCCGTTCCAATCGATCTTACGCCGCTTTCCCTTGAAGAGGCGGCACCAGCCGGGACGACCCATACGATCAACATCAAGCCGACGCTGGCCTTTTATCAGCGCGGCAACGATGTCCAGAAGCTTGCCCGCAATCTGTCTGAACTCGGCGAGCTAAGCGTCGAGACCGATAGCAGCCAGGTACCCAATCTGAGCGGTTTCGACAGTACGAAGACCTATCTCTGCTTCACTCTGCGCCTGACGACCGAGTCGCCCGATGACGAGGTTTCGGACATCATCGAATGGTGCGAGGGCGACTGCGAAATCACCCATTCAATCGATGCTCCGGATGGCGGCGCTTCCGACGACATGCCCGATCTGGACAATCTGCTGGCCGGTTTCGAATCTGCCGAGGGCGATGACGATGAAGCCGAAACAAGCACGGGCGAAGAGCCAGAAATCGCTCTTGAGGCTGTGACCGCTCCCGTCGCCGAGATCGAAACTTTGCCATCGCCAGAAGCCAATTTGCCTTCGCGAGAGGCCAAGGAGCCGACGCCCGCGCAGAAAGACAAGCCGGCAACCTTGAAGACCTCACCGACGATCCGCGTAGAATCTGACCGCGTCGACCGACTGATCAACCTGATGGGTGAAGCTGTCATCAGTCAGGCCATGCTCGCGCAGAGCCTTTCGACGGAAATGGACAATCGCGATTCGCCTTCGCAGAACATGCTGCGCGAAATCGAGCGTCTTATGCGCGAGATTCAGGAAAGCGTGATGGCCATCCGCGCCCAGCCGGTCAAACCCGTTTTCATGCGTATGTCGCGGATCGTGCGCGAAGCGTGCAGTCACACCGGCAAGAAAGCCGTTCTTGCCCTCGAAGGCGAGAACACGGAAGTCGACACCACCGTGATCGAAGGGCTGAGCGATCCGCTGACCCATATGATCCGAAACGCTATCGACCATGGTATCGAAACACCGGAAGACCGCCGCGCCAAGGGCAAGGACGAACAGGGCACGATCAAGCTTTCCGCCTGCCATCAGTCCGGGCGGATCGTCGTTTCGGTCGAGGATGACGGCGCGGGGCTCAACCGCGAGCGGCTTGTCAAAAAGGCGACCGAGAAAGGCATTATCGAGCCAGGCGCCGAGCTGAGCGAGAGCGAGATCGACAATCTGATCTTCGCGCCCGGCTTTTCGACTGCCGAGCAACTCACCGATCTCTCGGGTCGCGGCGTCGGCATGGATGTCGTCCGCCAGTCGATCCAGGCGCTTGGCGGCCGTGTTTCGATCAGCTCCAATCCCGGCCATGGCACGCAGATCCGGCTGAGCCTGCCGCTGACGCTCGCTATTCTTGACGGGATGGTGGTGCGGGCTGCGGACGAGGTCTTCATCGTCCCGCTTTCCTGTGTTCTTGAAACGCTCAGCGTTGCCAAGGAGAACGTTCACGATATTGGCGGCAAGCCGGTCGTAAAGGTCCGCGATACCCTTGTCCCGGTTATCAATATCGCCGCGCGGCTCGGTTTCCGCACGATCGACGAGATGCCGGAGAAAGCGACGCTTCTGATCGTCGAATCGCAGTCTGGCGCGTCGGCCGCTCTCCTTGTGGATCAGTTCGACGGCCAGCAGCAGTTCGTCATCAAATCGCTGGAAGCCAATTTCGGCCGCGTGTCCGATGTCAGTGCCGCGACCATTCTCGGCACCGGGCGGATCGCACTCATTCTCGATGTCGATGAAATTCTCGAAACGGCATTGGGACTTCGTCAAAACAACGGTTCAGTCCTCGTTATGGAAAGGGCAGTGGCATGACTGAAAATCACCACAGCACACGCGAATTCATCGCCTTCATGGTGCAGGGACGTCAGTTCTGCATCGACATAACCTCGATCCGCGAAATTCGCGGATGGAACGATGCGACAAAGCTGCCGCACGTCCCGGACTATGTGGTCGGTGTCGTCAATCTTCGCGGCACCATCCTTCCGATCATCGACGTTTCGGCGCGGTTCGGCCTTGGCGATTGCAAGCCCAGCCCGCAAAGCGTCGTGATCGTGGCCCAGGTGGGCGACCGGATGGCCGGCATGCTGGTCGACAGCGTTTCCGATATTCTTCAGGTGGCGCCGGACGACATTCGCGATCTGCCGGATATGGATACGCCGGTCGGCGCGGAGTATCTACGTCAGGTCATTCTGCATGAAGACGCGATCATCTGCGAAGTGCTGCTGGAGAACATCATCTCCACGACCTTGCAGGATGCTGCCTGATGAGCCTGCCTGCGCCTGCTGAAGTCCTTGCGGCACCGCGGTTGACCGCCGAAGCGTTCGATACGATCCGTCGGATCGTATCGGAACGGGCGGGAATCGAACTGTCGGAAAGCAAGCGCGAACTGGTCTCTGGCCGGTTGGCGCGGCGGCTGCGCGCGCTTAAATGCGGTTCATATGAGGATTATGCCAGGCTTATCGCCTCGCAGGATGGCGCCGATGAATGCCATTCGATGATCTGCGCGGTGACGACCAATGTCACCGATTTCTGGCGCGAGCCGCATCACTTCGAGCATATACGCGATCATGTCGCGGCAGCCGCCATCGCAGACGCCAAGGCAGGCAAGCCCGTGCGCTTCTGGTCGGCAGGCAGTTCGGACGGCCGCGAGGCGTTGTCGCTGGGCGCGACCCTTCTGGACGTCGCCAATGGTAGCCTTGCCGGCGCCGATCTTCGCATTCTGGCCACCGATATCGACACCGATATTCTTCGCAAGGCGCGGATCGGTCAGTATGCGGCAGCCGAGGGCGACAAGCTTCCGCCAGAGTTGCGCCAACGCTGGTTCAGGGAAAACGGAGGTACCGTGGAGCCGGTCGAGGCCCTGCGTAAGCTCGTGCAGTTCAATCCGCTCAACCTGAAGGACAAATGGCCGATGAAACGCCGGTTTCGGGCGATCTTCTGCCGCAACGTCCTGATCTATTTCCCGAACGATCTGCAGGCGCAGCTAATGGAACGGTACGCCGATATGCTGGAGCCGAACGGGTATCTCTATCTCGGTCATTCGGAGCGGCTGCATGGCTCCGTCCTGAAAAAATTCAAACCATGCTGCCCTTCCGGATTTCAGAAAGTGAGCCAGGCCTGATGACACAACGTTACAAGGTTCTCATCGTCGACGATTCGCCGATCATGCAATCGATGATTGCGCTGATCCTGAAGGAAGATCCATCGCTGCAAATCGTCGGCACCGCTGCCGACCCGTTCGAGGCGCGCGACCAGATCAAGGCGCTCAATCCCGATGCGATCACGCTGGACCTCGAAATGCCCAACATGAACGGGCTGGAGTTTCTCAAGCGCATCATGAAACTACGGCCCATGCCGGTCGTCGTGATCTCGGGTCATGCAACCGAGGGTAGCCCTGTCGCATCGGAAGCGTTCCGTCTTGGGGCCAATGCCTGCCTGCCAAAGCCGAATCTTTCGGACGAGCAAGCCATGCAGACCATGCGTCAGGCCGTTCGCGACGCCTGTCTGATGGGTGTTGCGAAGGGCGATAAAGCAAAGCCGCACCTTGCCTCGGCCAAGCCTGCGCCCACCGCCGCGCCTAAAGCTTCCAATGGTTCTGCGCCAGACATTATCGCTCTCGGCTCATCGACCGGCGGCATCGAGGCACTGGAAGCCATTCTTGGCGACTTTGCTGCCGATTGTCCCCCGACCGTCATCACGCAGCATCTGCCGGGCCGTTTTTCCAATGGGCTGGCCGCGCGTCTGGACCGCGCCATACAGCCCCATCTGAAAGTGGCAGAAGACGGAGAAACATTAAAAACTGGTTGTGTCTATCTGGCCCCCGGCGAGGTCGGGCATCTGCATATTCGCGGGCGCAGCGCGCTGACCTGCCATATCGTAGAGGGCGACCCCGTGCAGGGTCACAGGCCGGCGGTCGACGAAATGTTCCGCTCGCTCGCCGCACTGAGCAATTTCTCCATCAGCGCCGCCGTGCTCACCGGAATGGGCGCTGACGGCGCGCAGGGGCTCCTGAGCCTGCGTCAGGCCGGCGCACGAACCTTTGCTCAGGACCAGGCGACGAGCCTGGTTTACGGCATGCCTCGCGTTGCGGCCGAATGCGGAGCCGCGCAACAGGTTCTCCCATTGCAAGCCCTGGCGGATGCATTGCAAGGCCGCCAGGCCATGAAGAAGGTCGTCAATCAATGAGCATTCAAGACATGTTGCACGTTATGGTTGTCGATGACAACGTGACCAGCCGTATGCTGACGGTTGAGATGCTTCAGGGTTTGGGGTTGAAAAACATCCAGCTTGCCAAGGACGGGCGGGACGGCTTCACCAAACTCAATACCAAGCCGGTTCATGTGGTCATTTCCGACCTCTACATGCCAGACGTCGATGGCATGAAGCTGCTGCAGGCGGTGCGGGCGAGCGGCAAGCTCTCCAAGACGGGCTTTATCATGATCACAGGCCGGAAAGACGCCAAGGTCGTCGATCAGGCTCGCAAGCTCGGTGCGAACAATGTGCTAGCCAAGCCGTTCACGCCGGCGGTGCTGAAGGGGGCTCTGGAAGCCGTGGTCGGAAAGTTCGCCTGACATGACGCAGATGGGCTTGCACAAGAAAATCGTCGGTCAAGGCGAGTATGCCGTGACGTCGGATCTCGACGTGACGCTGAGTGCTGTGCTCGGGTCGTGCGTGGCCTGCTGTGCATTCGATCCGGTCAAGGGTCTGGGTGGAATGAATCACATTCTGCTGCCGGGCAATACCGGCGCCAGCGCGGCCGAACAGCGCGGCTATGGCGCGTGGCTGATGGAAATGATGCTCAATGAGATGTTCAAGCGCGGCGCATCGCATAATGATATTCGCCTGAAGCTGTTCGGCGGCGCGCGCATGTTCACGTCGAACTGTCAGCCAGGCGAAGAGAACATCGCGTTTGTCCGCGAGTTCGTCAGGGCCGAAGGTTATCAGGTGGTGGCCGAAGACCTTGGGGGCCAGAAGGCGCGCCGCATCAATTTTCAGGCCGTAACCGGCCGGGCCTGGGTCAAGGCCATTGACGATACGATTGTCGAGCAGTCGGTCAAGCCGCTGCCGGAGCCGGCAACGACCGGCGATGTCGATTTCTTCTGAGGAGTTTGGGTATGGCCGGCGAAATGCGCCTTTTCGACGATAGCAACGATCTCTGGGGTGATGAGGGCGAAGTTGCCAACCATAGCGCCCAGGAACCGATCGCCGTCAGCTTCCGCAAGCTGGTGGGCGTGGTTGCCTCCCAGTTGCGGGACATCGCGGCGCGCCTCGATGTCGATCAGGCCTGGCCGATAGACCAGCTCGATAAACAGTCTCTCGATTTTCTTCAAAATCTCGATCTGCATTCGCAGCAATTGAAGGAAATGGCCGAACTTCTTTCGCACGTCGATGCAATGCCGAAAGCGCAGGACGTGGTCGAGATCGGAACCTGCCTTGAATCCATCGCGCGTCTGATGCGCGAAAGCTGAGCGAACTAACTTCAGAATGATTGGGTGGCGCGGGAAAAGGCTTCGGTCGTCGTCCCAGCTAGCCTGAAAATCTCAGTTGATGAGGCCGTTGCGCAGAGCGTTCGCGACGGCGTGAACCCTGTTGGTGCATTCGAGTTTCTTTGCCGACGAGATGAGATAGTGATTGACCGTGTGTTCGCTCAGACCGACGATCGTCGCAATCTCCGAACTGGTCTTTCCCATCGAGCACCATAGCAGGCATTCGATCTCTCTTGCCGTGAACCGCTCGCGTATGGCGGACACGTCTTCTTCCATCGCTGCTTGAGCGCTCATTCGCCTGCCCCGAATCACTTTCAACTCGAAAGTTGGCTGACGCTACTATCGCGGAGTCATAGGTTGCAACATTTGCAAAGCGCTTATTTTTCGGGCGCGTGCCATAATCGGCAGCAAATGGTGAGGTCAATCGCCAAAATTGCATGGCCTTCGAGGTGCCAGGCAGTCAATCGGTTCAGCCAATTATACTGATTGTTCCAGTCATCATTTTCTTAATTTTTTCTATCCTCCAAATGCAATATTTGAGGCAAATTAAGTCTGCTTTCATCTTTGTATGTGCATCTTATGATTTCAGGGAGGATCGGTACTCAACCCGTTTGGCATTATCGCCAAGCCCTTATTCCGGCGTGTGCGCACGCCTGAACAAGTGTGCAGTTTACCCCCGTTGTAAGAGGTAGGATCAATCGATGCTGAGCAGCAAACATTCCGACGACACCAATATTCTGGCGGCCCTTCACCGCACGCACGCCATCATCGAATTTTCCGTCGATGGGACAATTCAGCGCGCCAACGAGCTCTTTTGCAAGACGATGGGCTATTCCGAAAAAGAGATCATCGGCAAGCATCACTCGCTTTTCGTCCCTGACGAATACAAAACATCGAGCGAATATGCTTCGTTCTGGAAAAATCTTGCAGCCGGCAACGCCGATCACCAGCAATATCAGCGGATTGCGAAAGGCGGGCGGACGGTATGGATCGAAGCGTCATACAATCCGGTTCTGCGCAAAGGCGTGCCTTATAAGGTCGTAAAGATCGCAACAGATATCACCGCTGAGAAGACGAAATCTCTTCAAAATTCGGGCCTGATGGACGCGATCGACCGTTCACAGGCAGTCATCAGCTTTCAGCCGGATGGCACCATTCTCGAGGCCAATGACAATTTTCTTTCGGCCGTCGGCTATTCGATAGAAGAAATTCGCGGCCATCATCACGCCATGTTCTGCGATTCCGCCTACACGAAATCGGCCGAATACAAAGAATTTTGGGAGACCCTTCGCAGCGGCCAGTTCATCGCATCGGAATTCGAGCGGATCGGCAAGGGCGGAAAGCGGGTCTATATTCAGGCCTCCTACAATCCCACTTTCGACGAGCGTGGCAAGGTGACCGGCGTGGTCAAACTTGCGACCGATGTTACCGAACGTGTGGAGAATGTACGGCTTCTCGCGGGCGCCATGCGCGCTTTGGCGGAAGGCGATCTGACACATTCGATTTCCGAGACTTTCGTGCCGGCTCTGCAGCAACTGCGCGACGACTATAACGATACGCTTGTCCAGCTTCGCGAACTGGTGGGCGAGACCCAGTCAAATGCCAACTCGATCAGTTCCAGCTCGCAAGAGGTTCGCATCGCATGTGACGATCTTGCCAAACGGTCGGAGCAGGCAGCCGCCTCTATCGAACGGACGGCAGCGGCGCTGGAAGAGACAAGCACGAATGTCGAGAATGCCAGCAGCCAGGCTCAGGAGGCAGCGGATCTCGCCATGCGCACCCGCAAGAACGCCATGGAGTCCGGTGAGGTGGTCAAGAGCGCGATCACCGCAATGGGACAAATCGAGGAATCGTCTTCCAAGGTCGCCGACATCATAGGGATCATCGACGAGATCGCCTTCCAGACGGGCCTGCTGGCGCTCAATGCTGGAGTCGAGGCGGCGCGGGCCGGTGAAGCCGGTCGCGGTTTCGCTGTAGTGGCGCAGGAAGTGCGCGAACTGGCGCAGCGTTCCTCTACAGCGGCCAAGGAGATCAAAGGCTTGGTCGGCACGTCGGTCGAACAGGTCGATAGCGGTGTGGCGCTGGTCAATCAGGCGGGAGAAGCGCTTCAGCAAATCGTGGCGCAGATTGAGGAAATCGATGAGCGGATTTCATCGATCACGGAGGGCTCCAAGGAGCAGGCCGTCGGCCTCAGGGAAATTTCGCGCTCGGTCAATCAGGTCGATGAAAACGCCCAGCAGAATGCCGCGATGGTGGAAGAAATGACCGCCGCCAGCCACTCTCTGGCGAGCGACGCCGAGAAAACCCAGTCACTGATCGGCCGTTTCAACCTCGGGGAAGAAGGCGCTCGTTCATCAAAGATGACGCCGGCATCGTCCCTTCAGGATGTGTCGAAAAAGCTCCAGGCGGCCGCTTAAATCAAACCTGAAACAGAAGGGCAGGCGGTGCGCGCGCATTGCCTGCCCTTAGTGATTTGAGGAAACTCGAGAAGAGGGCTTGGCGCCGCCCTTTGGCTCGATAAGGTTCTGGCGCGTTTCTGCTGCGGCGAAAATATCCGACTGTAGAGCGACAAGATCGAATTTCATCTCGATATTGAAACGCTCACGTGCGCGCTTTTCCAGATAATCTGCCAGGGTGAAAAGGTCGTCGAATTGGGTGCGGCGGTCTTCGTCAGACGAGGTCGCGATCCATTCGTTGAAGCTGTCCTCAATCGCGAATTGTAGCGGCCGAAGCGCGCCCGCATCATGGCTGGTTGGCAAAACGACAGAAAGAGCAAGCGACTGGTAGCCGACGATCTCTCCATTTGGAGAAATGAGCGGTGCGACCAAGACCGGTAGATCGCGGCTTTCGGCGCTCTGGATATTTGCGGTTCCGCTGGCAACCTCTTCGTGGCCGCCCGATGCTTTATCGATATTGGCTTCAAGCGCGAGCATTTCCGACGATGGCTGTGGAACGGACATGACAAGACCGGCAGCCAATCCTCCGATGCCGAGCAAGCCGAACAGCAGAGATTGCCACATTATCCGTACATGCCCGGCATCATGGAGTAGGTGCCGTCATTTTCCGAATCGCGGGCCATGTCCATCAGCGTGTCGGTCACCTTGCGATTGACGTAGATGCTGATTTCGATCTGACGCCGGTTGGCTGCGATCGCCTTGTTCAGGTCCGACAGCTTGTCCTGATCGATCGCCTTGATCTCATTTTCGTGAAGGCGCGCACCGAGCCGCACGAACTCTGTCAGCAACTGGTTCTTGCGCGTGTTGAACTGCGACAATTCTCCTTCGCCATTGACGCGAAGATATTCCGTTTCTTCGGCCAGGCATCGCGAAATCGAACCGATCAATCGCTCGGCTGCGCCAACACCTTCTGAAGTCAATCTCCTGTCCAATGGATTGTCCTCGCTCACCCGTGGTTCTTGTTTTTAGCCGCTCTGCTGCTGACGCAGCATGCGGAGCGTTATCTTGTCGACGATGGCCGCGCCGTCGGCTGTGCCGGTCCGGACGTCTCCGCTGCTAAGGGCGAAACGCGAGGAGATCGCCTCGGCAATGCCGATTCCTCCGCGCTTGGCGAAGGTCTCGCCAATCTTCTCAGCCTGCATGGAGCGCCACATGTCGCCGGCAAAACCTTCGCCATAAACAGCGCTGGTTTCTTTCGGCATCATTTGCTGGATCATCTGTTGCAGCATCATGGCCTCGAAACGTTGCATAGCCGGGTCCTGATTCTTGCCGACTACCGCAACCTGCTCTGCCGGCGGCTCTCCAGCCATTGCCGTTATCGCCGGGATAGCCGCCGCCGTACCCTTCAGTTCGTTTGTAAAAGCCTGCGCCGTTCTGCCGCTTGCTTCAGCCAAGCCCGCCAGCCGCGCCCGAGCCTGCTCGACAGTCCGGTTATCGGCGGCGCGCGCAACATCGGCGATCAGATCGCCAGGAAAGTCGACAGCCATGGCCCTTCTCCGTGTCTGTTGGCAGCAGTCTAAGCGCCGAAGCTTGCAAGAGACTGGTCATTCGTTCGAGCCAGTCAGAATTCGCTCTTTGAGATGCGCCCAGCCAAATCCTCGTCCCGCGCCTGTTGCTCGCCAATCTGTTCCGTGCGGCGTCGATCGTCCTCAATCGTGTCGATCCAGCGCTCCTCCCTTTTGAGGTCTAGCGATAACGCCTTGATCGATTCGCGAAGCGTGTCCGCCTGCCCGCGAAGCAAAATCCGCCGTTTGCCGATCATGCCGACGAACCGGTCCAGTGACTGATTATCGCGCGTTATCAGTTCCTCGATCTCATCCAACTCGCGTTCGACACCCATCAAAAGAATACGCAGCCGATCACGCTCCTGTTCACGCTGAGCGCGCAGGCGCGAGAGGGTCTTGATCAGTTTTTTGCGGCGGGCGGGCGACTGCATCGGCTGTTCTCACCAACGCCCGATCAGGGCGAGCAGACCATTGCCGAATTGCGAGAGTATGGGCTGAATGGTGAAGGCGGCGAGGAACAGCCCGCCCAGAAGAACAGCCGGAAGCGACATGAAGTACACCGGGATCTGAGGCGTCAGCTTGTTAACAAGCCCCACCGCAAGATTGACGATAATGCCGTAGGCCAGAAAGGGGATGCCAAGGCGAAGTGTCAGCAGAAAGCCGTCCGTCGCAAGATTATTGGCGCGTGTCAGAACCGCTTCTGCCGACATGCCCGTGCCGATCGGCAGAAGCTGATAGGACTGAACCAGCGAAGCGATCACGGCATGATGGAAATTCAATGTGAAGAGAAGGGTTAGCGCCGATAGCGAAATGAACGTTCCGAGCGAGGCCTGGGGCGTGGATTCCGCGACCGCCGGACCGAGCATGCCACCATAGCCGATGGTCATTGCGATTGCCGATGTGATGAACTCAAGAGCGGCCACGACGATCCGCACCGAAAATCCGATAATGACACCGATCATTGTTTCGGTCGCGATCATCCGAAGCAGATTGTCGCTTTCGCCAAGCTTCGCGACGCCTGTGACAGTTGTGACGGATGGAAGTACCGCCGCTGCCAGGGTTATAACGAGCAGCATGCGAACCCGCGGCGGAATACGCGATGAACCGATGCCGGGCAGGATCATCAGGCAACCGCCGATCCGACAAAGTATCAGGAAGAACTCCAGGCCTAGTTGCTGGACCAGGAACGCCAATCGCTCCTCCCAATCTAGCCTATCGAGCCAAGCAGTTTGACCTGCATGCCGCGCGCCAATTCGGAATGGGCGATGACCGGAAGACTTGGATGCAGCCGCTCTAGTATCATCCGCACATAGGGACGCGTTTCCGCCGAAGTCAGCAAGGTGAAGGGGACGCCGCTTTTGGCGTGGCCCGTGATGACGGCTCCGGCGTCGTCCGCAAACTTTTCCAGCGCGGCAGGGTTCATGTCGAAGTCGCGAACCTCGCCATTATTGTCGCGGCGCAGGCTCTCCTGAAAGAGGATGTCCCACTGGGTGCCGAGCCGCAGCACATTCAGCACGCCATTCTTGGACAGATCGCCGCAGATCTGCTGGCTGATGCGCATCCGCACATGCTCGACCAGCTTCTCGGTGCGCCGCATATGCGGCGCGACTTCGGCAACCGCTTCCAAAATGAGATTGAGGTTGCGGATAGAGACGCGGTCGGCCAGCAACATTTTCAGGATTGCCTGAAGGCCGGGATAGGAGAGGTGATTGGTGCAGATATCGTCCGCAAGCTTGCGATATTCCGGTTCAAGCCGGTCGATCAGATGGCGCACAGCCTTGTAGGAAAGAAGCTGCGGCAGATTATTTCGCACCACTTCCGACAGATGCGTCAGAAGAACGCTGACATTGTCGGCCGTCGAGATGCGCCGACGCTTCAATTCGTCGACGAGATGACCCGGCAGGCTCATCGCATCCATGCCGAAGGCCGGCTCCTTCACCTTGACGGAGGGCAGGTCCGCCACCGCTTCTTCGGGGCAGAGCGCCAGAACTTCGCCAAGGCGTAATTCGTAGGAGGCCAAAACGGTGCCGAAGACGCGGATCTGATAGTGACCTGGCGGGATGGTCAGATCGTCCTTGATCGCCACTTCCGGAATGACGAAGCCGTACTCGCTGGCGAATTTCTTACGAATCCGCGACATGCGGAAGGTCAGTTCCTCGTTTTGCGGAAGGAGTGCGACCGAGACCTGTTTGCCCATCACCACTTCGATTTCGCTCACGGTGAGCGAATGCTTCAGCGAGCGGTCGTCGGCCTGCTGCTGCTCGGCGATCTCGGCATCCCGCTCCGTCTTGGCGAGCGCTTCCTTGTCGCGCGCGATGCGCTGGATACGGATGGCCGTTCCGGCGAATACGCCGGCAAGAATGATGAAGGGCAGAAAGGGCAGGCCCGGCATGAAGGCCAGAACGCTCAGCAGCCCCGCGCCGACATAGAGGGCGCGTGGGTAGGCGCCGAGCTGCTTGAACAGGATCACGTCGGCAGAGCCGCGCGTGCCGCCCTTGGAGACGAGAAGGCCGGCAGCCAGGGAGGTGATAAGGGCCGGAATCTGCGAGATCAGACCATCGCCGACAGAGAGTTTGACGAAGACGTCGGCTGCCTCGCCGAAATTCATATCATGACGGCTATAGCCGATGGCGATGCCGCCGAACACGTTGACGGCCGTGATGATGAGGCCGGCCACCGCATCGCCGCGAACGAATTTCGATGCGCCGTCCATGGAACCGAAGAATGAGCTTTCCTCTTCCAGTTCGCGGCGGCGAATCTGGGCTTCTTTTTCGGTGATGATGCCGGCGCCAAGGTCGGCGTCGATGCTCATCTGCTTGCCTGGAATGGCGTCTAGCGTGAACCGTGCGCCGACTTCGGCGATTCGGGTCGCGCCCTTGGTAATGACGATGAAATTGACGACGACGAGGATGAGAAAGACGACCACGCCGATCAGAAAATCGCCGCCCATGACGAATTTGGCGAAGCCGCCGATGACGTGGCCCGCCGCGTTTTCGCCCTCATGGCCTTCAGACAGGATCACGCGCGTTGTGGCGATATTGAGCGACAGACGCAGCATGGTGGCGATAAGCAGCACGGTCGGAAAGGCGGAGAAATCGAGTGGGCGGTCGATCCAGAGCGCCACGAGAAGGATCAGGATCGACAGAGACAGCGAGAGCGCAAGCCCCATATCGATCAGGAAGGACGGGATCGGCAGGAACAGAATGACGAGGATCATTGCCACGCCAACGGCCAGGCCGATGTCGGATCGTTTGGCTGCTACATTGTTGGCAGGGCTGCTGCTGACCAGGCTCAATGGAAACTCCGCACGCTGACGTGGGCAAGGTAGCGGGGCAAGCTTGTGCCTGACTGACGGTATCGTCCCACGGTGCCGTCAGTTACGACGATCAATAGGCTTGTTTCGTTTCAGCGCCGGTCGCTAGTAGGATGACGCTTTCATCGCATGAAAGGATTTCCATGCCGGCTGACGCGCTGATCCATTCCATCTGCGACGCGACCTCGCCTCGCGCGCCAGCGATGATCGTCACCATTTACGGCGATCTTGTCATGCCCAATGGCGGGGTGATGGGCATGGCGACGCTGATCTCGCTTTGCGGACGATTGGGCTTTTCGGAGAGTCTCGTCAGAACAGCCGTTTCCCGGCTCGTGACGGCCAACCGACTGGAAGGCGAACGTCAAGGGCGGCGCAGCTTCTACCGCCTGACGCAGGCGGCGCGAGAAGAATTTTCAGACGTTTCGAAGCGGCTCCACAGCCCATCGTCCACACCCGCAAACTGGATGATTCACATGTCGCCCAGCGCCTCAGCCCTTGCTGCGGCGTCTTCTGGAAAATTAGGGCGGCTGGGCGGCGATCTCTTTCTCGCTCCCGAGCAGAGGGATGGGCCGGTTGAGGCGCAATTGACGTTTGAGGTCGCATCGGTTTCCGACGAGTCTGCTCTTCGTGAGCTTGCCGCCTCGATCTGGCCGCTCGACAATCTCGCCGCGGGCTATCGCGCGTTCGTTCAGCGCTTCTCCGTGTTCGAGACTGGCGATGCGGATATTTCGCCGCAGCAGGCGCTGCTGCTGAGGCTACTGCTGGTGCATGAATTCCGTATGATACTTTTGAGCGATCCCCGTCTGCCAGCAAATGCCCTGCCAGCAGATTGGCCGGGCGATAAGGCGCGCCGTCTTTTCGACGCTCTTCATGACGCACTCTCGGCACGCGCACATCACGCAATCACGCAGCTTTTTGCCGATATGCCAGCGTTCGGTGACGATCCCGATTCCGCCTCACGACCCACGGGTCTCTAGTACCCTCATACTGAAACATCACATATTTTTCGATTTTCTTTTATTATGTGATGTTTAGTGCTATGAGCGTATCTGACGGAGGAGATGTCGCCGAACAAATGCCCCACGAAATAGGGCAATCTGTCATCACTATGGAGGATTTCCATGTACGGCCAGGAACTTGGCGCGAAGGAACGCGACGGTATCGAAGCGGGAACCGAGGAGCTGGAAGCGGCTTTTCAGGCGCGGATCGATCGCGGCGAACGGGTCGAGCCGAAGGACTGGATGCCGGAGCATTATCGTAAGACGCTGATCCGTATGATGGGCCAGCACGCCCATTCGGAAATCGTCGGCCAGTTGCCGGAGGGCAACTGGATTACCCGTGCCCCTACGCTGGAGCGCAAGCAAATTCTGCTGGCAAAGGTACAGGATGAGGCCGGCCACGGGCTCTATCTCTATTCCGCTGCGGAGACCCTTGGCGTCACGCGCGACGATCTGACAGAACAGCTTCTTTCGGGTAAGATGAAGTATTCGTCCATCTTCAACTATCCCACGCTGAGCTGGGCCGATATCGGCGCGGTCGGCTGGCTGGTCGATGGCGCGGCGATCATGAACCAGGTGCCGCTGCAGCGGACCTCCTATGGACCTTATTCGCGCGCGATGATCCGCATCTGCAAGGAAGAGAGTTTCCACCAGCGGCAGGGCTTCGACATCATGCGCAAGATGGCGAACGGCACGAAAGAACAAAAGGATATGGCGCAGGATGCGTTGAACCGCTTCTGGTATCCGTCGCTGATGATGTTCGGCCCCTCCGACAAGGAATCGGTGCACTCCGACCAGTCGATGAAATGGCGCATCAAGATCAACACGAATGACGAGCTTCGCCAGAAGTTCGTCGATCAGACGGTGCCGCAGGCCGAGTTCCTTGGCCTGACCGTTCCGGACGATAAGCTGGCCTGGAATGAGGAAAAGGGCGGCTATGATTTCTCCGAACCGGACTGGGCCGAGTTCTTCGAGGTCATCAAAGGCAACGGTCCCTGTAATGAAGAGCGGATCGAAGCGCGCCGCAAAGCCTGGGACGATGGGGCTTGGTTCCGCGACGCGCTGACCGCCCATGCCGAAAAGCAGGCGCGACGCCGGGCCGAAGGCGCGTTGCAGGCCGCCGAATAATCGACACGGATCATTGGGGAGAAGAGCCATGAGCAAAGAATGGCCGCTCTGGGAGGTTTTCATTCGCGGACAACACGGTCTGAATCACCGTCATGTCGGCAGTCTTCACGCACCCGATGCCGAAATGGCGATCAACAATGCGCGCGACGTCTACACACGCCGCAAGGAAGGCGTTTCGATCTGGGTGGTGAAATCCGTCGACATTACCGCTTCGGCGCCGAGCGAGAAGGGGCCTCTTTTCGATCCCGCCGAGAGCAAGACATATCGGCACCCGACATTCTACGACATCCCCGATGAAGTGGGGCATATGTAATGCCGTCGCTACCGGACATGAATAGCACCGATGTCGTCGGCATGGCTCGCCGCGCGGCCGAACATCAGGCCCCGCGCGACCGCCACATTCACAACGAGGAATTGAAGCCCGCTCTCTTCGAATGGCTGTGCCGGATGGGCGACAGCACGCTTATCCTCGGCCATCGCCTTTCCGAATGGTGCGGGCATGCGCCAGTTCTCGAAGAGGACATCGCGCTTGCCAACGTCGCACTCGATCTGATCGGTCACACGCAGATGTGGCTCGGTCTCGCCGGCGAAGTCGAGTGTGAGGGCCGGGATGCCGACCGGCTGGCCTTTCGGCGCGACGTTGCCCATTTCCGCAATGTTCTTCTCGTGGAAAAACAGAATGGCGATATCGGCTCGACGCTGATGCGCCAGTTCCTGTTCGATGCCTGGCATATCGAGCGGCTGCGCGGGCTAAGCGAATCGTCGAGCGAACGCGTGGCTGAGATCGCAGCCAAGGCCTTCAAAGAGGTGAGCTACCATGTCGACCGGTCGGCCGATCTCGTGATCCGGCTTGGCGATGGCACCGATGAAAGCCATCGGCGAATGCAGAAGGCGCTCGATTCGCATTGGACTTACGCCAATGAGATGTTCACCGACGATGGGGTGGACGAGGCGGTCGCTGAGGTCGGTATCGCGGCGCGCTCGTCTGAGCTCAAGCCAGCATGGGACAGGCTGGTTGACGAAGTTTTTGCTGAGGCCACGCTGGTTCGTCCCGATAATGACTACGCCCGTAGCGGCGGCAAGAACGGCCAGCGCCATACCGAGCATCTCGGCCATCTTCTGGCGGAGATGCAGTTCCTCCAGCGGGCTTATCCCGACGCGAGCTGGTGATGACGACCACCACGCTTCCATGCATCGAAGACGTCTGGGCCTGGCTGTCGGAAGTGCCCGATCCAGAAATTCCGGTGATTTCTGTGACGGATCTCGGCATCGTTCGGGACGTGTATTTCGACGGCGAAACGCTGGTCGTTGCCGTCACGCCGACCTATTCGGGTTGTCCGGCGACGTCGATTATCGAACTCGATATCGAAACCGCGCTTGCCCGGCGGGGTCTCGAGAAAGTTCGCATCGAGCGGCGAATATCGCCGCCATGGAGTACGGACTGGATCGGCGATGAAGCGCGCGAGAAGCTGCGGACCTATGGCATTGCTCCACCTGACAAAAGCGGCGCGCAGTCTGGCGGCGCAGTTCGAGCAGCGCGTTACTTTGGCGGTGCGGCTTTGAGCATCGCCTGCCCGCGCTGCGGCTCCACCGAGACCGAGAAGGTCAGCCAGTTCGGTTCGACGCCTTGCAAGGCCGCTTATCGCTGCAAGAGCTGCCTCGAACCGTTCGATTATTTCAAATGCATCTGAGTGAGACGCGATGAGCCGATTCATGCCACTGATGGTGACAGGGGTAGAGCGCGACACGCGCGATTCCGTGATCGTTTCGCTTCAGCCGCGCGATGAGGATCGCGGCCATTTCTGTTTCACGCAGGGCCAGTACCTGACCTTCCGCCGCATGTTCGGTGAGGATGAGCTACGTCGTTCCTATTCGATCTGCGCCGGCTGCGACGATCCGGTTCTTCGTGTCGGGATCAAACGGGTGGATGGCGGCGCCTTCTCCACTTTCGCCAATGAAGAACTTAAGGTCGGCGATACGCTGGATGCTATGCCCCCACAGGGTCGTTTCAATGCGCCGATCGATGCGGACAATACGCGCCATTATGTCGGTTTCGCTGCTGGCTCCGGTATCACACCGGTCCTCTCCATCATCCGCACGATCCTGAAGCGCGAGCCGCAGTCGCGTTTCACGCTGGTCTACGCCAATCGGCAGGTCAATTCGATCATGTTCCGCGAAGAATTGGAGGATTTGAAGAACCTGCATCTCGGACGTCTGTCGATCCTTCACATTCTGAAATCCGAAGCGGAGGATAGCGAAGTGTTCGGCGGGCGGATCGACCGCGAAAAGCTGGATAAACTCTTTGAGCTTTGGATCGATCCGGGGGCGATCGACACCGCTTTCATCTGCGGGCCCGAAGCGTTGATGCTGACTATTGCGGGCGCTTTGCGCGATCACGGTCTGGACGATAGCCAGATCAAATTCGAACTGTTCGCCTCCAGCCAGCCTGGCCGTGCCGCGAAGCGGGCAGTATCGAGCCAGCAGGCGCAGAGCGAAGGAGACACGGAAGCGACGATCACGCTGGACGGAACGACGCGGTCCTTCGCCATGAGAAGGGATGTCAGCCTTCTCGATGCCGCGCTCCAACACGATATTGACGCGCCGTATTCCTGCAAAGCCGGTGTGTGTTCGACCTGCCGGGCCAAGGTGTTGGAAGGCGATGTCGACATGGAGACAAACCACGCTTTGGAGGATTATGAAGTGCGCGCCGGATACGTGCTCTCCTGCCAGTGTTACCCCATGAGCGACAAAGTCGTTCTTTCCTATGATGAGTGAGGGGTCGACCGATGAGCAGTATGGCAAACATCGACGACTATCTGGCGCAGGGTGGGGTGCTGACATCGCCCGACAATGTGCCGCCCCGCTATCGTGGTGAGTTGCTGCGGCTGATGTCGTCCTTCGTCGACAGCGAACTGGCTGGCTCCGCAGGTTTTGCCGACGCCATCAACATGGCGCCCGGCATCAAGGAGCGGATCGCCGCCAGCCGGATCGTTCTGGAGAAAACCGATCACGCCGAGCGGGTGCTCGACCTGATGGCCGAGTTCGGCACCGACAAGGCGCGCTATAACAGCGCCCATGACTGGGCTGCGCGACTCGACCGCGACGCCAAAGTCGCTGCGCGCCGACAGGGCGCGGACATGCGGTTGGCCGTTTTTCATCTGCCATTGCAAGGCTGGATTGACGCCGTCGCGATGAACGTTCTCATGGGCCTGGCGACCGACATTCATCTGGCTGAGATGGCCAAGGTTTCTTACGCGCCGCTGGCCGAGACCATCCGCGACATCCGGCCCCGCGAAAAGCGCCATACGGAGCTCGGCATCGAGGAGCTGGGCAAGGTGGTTGCCGATGAGACAGGTCGTGAGGAGGCGTGTGTCTCGGTTGCCTACTGGCGGCCGCGCGTGGCCGATACGTTCGGCGAAGCGCAGTCGCAGGGGTTCGAGCGGTTGCGTGCAATGGGCTTGCGTTCGCGTCCAAACGACGAACTACTTCATGAATGGCAGGCGGTGGCCAATCGGCAATTGCAGGAGCTTGGCCTCGCATAGAGGCTCTCTGCTTACTGCCGGACGGGAGACCGGTATATGGTGAGGAAAATATGATGGAACGAGAGGTTGTAACCTCCGTGGAATCCGGCGCCGCCGGCGATGCTGGGCTAGCACGTAATTTCAGCCTTGCCGAACCGCCTGCCGGGTTCGTCGACGATCCCTATCCGACCTATAGGGCGTTGCTCGCCCATGCGCCGGTCAGGAAGCTGGGCGAGAATAGCTACCTGCTCAGCCGCCATGCGGACCTCACGAGCGTTTACAAGGACACCACTCTCTATTCCTCCGATAAGACGGTCGAGTTCGGCGAGAAATACGGTGATGCGCCGCTTTTCCAGCATCACACGACAAGTCTTGTCTTTAACGATCCGCCGCTGCATACCCGTGTCCGCTCGATCCTTGCCGGCGCGCTTAATCCACGCGCGGTCTCAGCGCTGGAAAGCGATGTCGAGGCACTGGTCGGCCGGCTGCTGGACGATCTTGAGTCTAAAGCCGGGTGCGGTGAGACCGTCGATCTAATCGAGGACTTCGCTTCCGCCATTCCGGTCGAAGTGATCGGCAATCTGCTTGCCGTGCCGCATGATGAGCGCGGACCCTTGCGCGACTGGTCGCTCTCCATTCTCGGCGCGCTGGAGCCAGTTCTGAGCGAGGAGGAAGAGCGTCGCGGCAACCGGGCCGTGACGGAATTTCTCGCCTATCTTGAAACACTGGTGGCGCGGCGGCGCGAGCAGCCGGGCGATCCCGAAAAGGACATGCTGACCCGGCTGATACAGGGCGAGAAGAGCGGCGAAAAGCTGTCTGAAAAAGAACTATTGCAGAACTGCATCTTCATCCTCAATGCGGGCCATGAGACCACCACCAATTTGATCGGCAACGGATTGGAACTGCTCGACCGCTTCGCCGACCAGCGCCAGCGTCTGCTCGACGACCCGTCCCTGATCCGCACGGCAGTCGAAGAAATGCTGCGTTATGAGTCGTCGAACCAGCTTGGCAACCGGATGACGACTGTACCGGTCACATTCGACGGGGTTGAGATGCCAGCCGGCACCTTCCTTACGCTGTGCATCGGCGCAGCCAATCGCGATCCGACGATCTTTGACGAGCCCGACCGGTTCGACATTGGACGACGGCCGAACCGGCATCTGGCCTTCGCTTCCGGGCCGCATCAATGTATCGGCATGAGCGTTGCCCGGATGGAAGGGCAGACCGCGATTGCGCGCTTTCTCGACCGATTTCCAGCCTACAGTCTCAGCGGTGGCGCGGTCCGAAGCCGGCGTCTGCGGTTTCGCGGGTTCCTAAAGCTGCCGGCGAGACTGCAAGCCTGAGAGCGAGCCGTCTGCTGGCAGTACTGGGCGCTTCAGGGAACGAATCGGGCCGACTGGAATTGGATTCGCATTAAAGCCGCATTCGCGGCCGGTTGCATCGCGTTCATTGTCGGAGAAGCGTTCATGGCACCTCGCCCTGTCTGGAAAGGTCAGCTTCGCCTGTCGCTGGTCTCGATCCCCATCGAGCTATACACCGCCACGAAGACGGCCTCAAAAATCAGCTTCCGGCAAATTCACGAGCCGTCTGGCAAGCCGGTTTCCTATCAGAAGACGGTGGCCGGGATCGGGCCGATCGACACGGCGGACATCGTCAAGGGATATGAAACGGACGATGGCGAATATGTGCTGATCGACCCGGACGAGGTCGATGCGATCAAGCTGGAGACCAAGAAGACCTTGGAACTCGTACAGTTCGTCGGCTCCTGCGAAATCCCGCCGCTCTATTTCGACAAGCCTTATTACGTCACGCCGACCGATGAACTGGCGCAGGATGCCTATCGCGTCGTGCGCGATGCGCTGCGCCAGAGCGAAAAAGTCGGCCTCGGCCAGCTTTCCATGCGCGGCAAGGAATATCTTGTCGCGATCAAGCCCTGCGGTGACGGGCTGCTTCTGGAGACGCTGCACTATGCCGAGGAGATCCGGAATGCCGAGCCGATCTTCTCGGAAATCAAGGATGAAAAGATAGACGACGATCTGCTTGATGTCGCCACCACGCTGATCGACCGCAAGACCGCGCCTTTCGACGCGTCCTCCTTCACCGACAATTATGCCGATGCGCTGCGGGAATTGGTCGAAGCGAAGGTGTCGGACAAGAAGGGCGCGCGCGTGCCGGTGAAGGATGGCGAAACCACTTCCAGTGGGAAGGGTGGCGACAATGTCGTCGATCTGATGGCCGCCCTGAAGGCTAGCCTCGACAAGGCGGACGACACGAAGTCCAAGAAGTCCTCCGGAAGTTCCAGCAAATCGAAGCCGTCTTCCTCGCGTAGCCGGAAGAAGGCATCATAAGCGATGGCGAGCCGCCGTGAGCAGGCCGCTGAGGCGCTGAAGGCTTACGACGAGAAGCGCGACTTTTCGAAGACGGCCGAGCCGTCATCCTCGTCGAAGACCAATGTGCCGCCGTCGCTGCATTTTCTGGTGCAGAAGCACGATGCGACGCGGCTTCACTATGATTTCCGCCTCGCCTGGAACGGCGTGCTGCTCTCCTGGGCGGTGACGCGCGGGCCGAGCCTCGATCCCGGCGAAAAGCGCCTTGCGGTCCGGACGGAGGATCACCCGCTGTCTTACGGTGATTTCGAAGGCACGATACCGAAGGGCCAGTATGGCGGCGGCACGGTGATGCTGTGGGATCACGGGGCGTTCGCGCCGCTTGCCGATTTCGAAGAGGGCCTCGCCGAGGGCAAGCTGAAATTCGAGCTCTTCGGCCAGCGCATGGTGGGCGGCTGGACACTGGTGAAGATGAAGGGCCGCCCCAGCGAAAAGCGCGAGAACTGGCTGCTGATCAAGGAGCGCGACGGCCACGCGGTCGATGAGGACGCCGAGGGGCTGATCGAGCGCAACACGCTTTCGGTGAAAACCGGGCGGACGTTGAAGCAGATCGCCGACGGCGCGAAAGCCAGGGACCTGCCGGAGAAGGGCAGGGCGGCGCGGCAGGCGCTTCCGGCGCAGAACAAAGGGCGGGCCAAGCGCAAAACAGGCAAGCTGCCGCCCTTTCGCGAGCCGCAACTGGCGACGCTGGTCGACGATGCGCCTGAGGGCGAGGACTGGCTGCACGAGACGAAATATGACGGCTATCGCTGCATCGCCGCAATCGGCGGCGGCGAGGTGCATCTCTGGACGCGCAACGGCAAGGACTGGACGGAGCGCTACAAGGGTGTGCCGGATGCGCTCGTGGCGCTCTCCTGCAAAAGCGCGATGATCGATGGCGAGATCGTCTCGCTGCATGGCGGCAGGGGCAGCGCCTTTTCGGCGCTTCAGGCCGATCTGGAGGCCGGCGCGCCGCTGCGCCTGCAGGCCTTCGATCTGCTGGAACTGGACGGCAAGGATTTGACCGATCTGCCGTTGACCGAGCGCAAAGAAAAACTGGAAGCGCTGATCGCCGATGGGCCTGAAAGCGTTGCGCTCGGCTATTCGGAGCACATTGCCGGCGACGGTCCGGCGGTCTTCAAGGCGATTGCGAAGGCCGGCGGCGAAGGCATTATCAGCAAGAAGGCCGACGCCAAATATAGGAGCGGCCGCAACCGCAATTTCCTGAAGATCAAGGCGGAGAAGCGCCAGGAATTCGTGATCGGCGGCTGGAGCGAGAGCGACAAGAAGGGGAGAGCCTTTTCCTCCCTCCTGCTCGGCGTGTTCGATGGCGACGATCTCGTCTATCGCGGTCGTGTCGGTTCCGGTTTCAACGAGGCGTCGATGGATGAGCTTGCAGCGGCGATGAAGCCACTTTCGCGGAAGACCATGCCGTTTACGGCGGTGCCGCGCGAATTCCGCAAGGGCGCGCATTGGGTGACGCCGAAGCTCGTTGCCGAGGTCAAGTTCGCCGAGCTGACTGCCGACGGTCATATCCGCCATGGCGTCTTTCTCGGCCTCCGCAAGGATAAGCCCGCCGACGCTGTCGTGGACGAGAAAACGGCCGGCGCCGCCGAGGCGTCGATCGATGAGGTGACGGAGATGGGAGCCACGAAAGGCCGGGCCGGCGGCAAGGCGAAAGCGTCCTCTCCCTCGTCACCGAAGAAAGCCGGCGGCGACAAGGTTGCCGGCATCACCATCACCAGCGACAAGCGCGTCATCTTCGACGATGCCAAATGGACCAAGCGCGACGTGGCCGAATGGGCCGACGCCGCCGGGGAGCGCCTGTTTGAGCTGGCGGGCAAGCGGCCGCTCTCGCTTGTTCGCTGTCCGGGGGGTGTGCGGGGCGGTAAGGAATGCTTCTTCCAGAAGCATTACGAAGGCAGCTTTCCGCCCGGCATCGGCGCGGTGAAGGTCACCGAAAGCGACGGCGACACGGCCGATTATCTGATGGTCGAGACGCCGCAGGGCTTCGTCGCCGCCGCGCAGATGGGCACGATCGAGTTCCACCCCTGGATCGCGGCGGCCGACAGGCTCGACAAGCCGGACCGCATCATCTTCGATCTCGATCCCGACGAGGGCCTCGGCTGGGGCGACGTGAAGAGCGCCGCCACGGATCTGCGCGATCTCCTCGCCGATCTCGGCATCGCCACCGTGCCCGTCGTCACCGGCGGCAAGGGCATCCATGTCACGGCGCGGCTGCGGCGCATCGCCGATTACGACACGGTGACGCTGTTCGCCCAGACGCTCGCCGCCTATCTCGGCGACAGCCAGCCGAAGCGCTTCACCGCCAATATGCGCAAGGCCAAGCGCGGCGGGCGCATTTTCGTCGACTGGCTGCGCAACCAGCGCGGCGCGACCGCCGCCAGCCCCTATTCGCTTCGGGCGCGCAAGGGCGGGCCGCTCGCCATGCCGGTCACGTGGGACGAACTGCAGGGCCTGAAGGCGGCCAACACATTCGATCTTTCCAATGGCTACGAGCGGCTCGACGCGCCATGCCCGCTGATCGACGGCACGGAGCTGCAGAGTATCGGCAAGCCGCAGGTGGAGGGGTTGGAGAAACTGATGAGCGGGTAAACTCCGACCCGATTGTCCTTTCCATGAATTTATTCACAGTGCTCTGAGCGCCCGCACACTGTCATCCGATCGAACGGATGAATGGTGGCTTGGATAGGTGCCTGACAACGGACTTGACCGCCTGCGCTCGGACGCTGCGCTGAACCGTGCGCGTTTTGCGGTTGCCGCTGCTGCTTGGCAGGAAGCGAAGCGCCAGACTTTTGCTGCTGACGACGCCCTGCGTCGCGCATTCGCAATGCGCCTCGACGCTGCGGCAGCCAAGAACGACCGCATGCTATTGCGAACTGTTGGCGGCAAGTTCACGCCGCCGCTGACGCGTGACGATCTGCCGGATGTCGCTGAGGCGCGGGCAGCGGCGCTCACGGAATGGGACCAGCGCAACGCATCGCTCGCCTTTCAGGCAGACGCCGATCCGGAGCGTGAGGCAGCCCGGCGGGCGCGCATGGAATGGCGGCTTCTCCAGCGCTTTGCTGTGCGTATCAATGCTGAACGACAGCAGGAACTTGGCATCGATCAATATGTTTGGCGCAGCCGCGACGATGCTGATGTCCGGCCCCTGCATGCCACACATGACGACAAGGTGTTCGACTGGGACGATCCGCCGGAAGGCGGACATCCGGGCCATGCCTTCAACTGCCGCTGCTATGCGGAACCCTACCTGCCTGACGAAGAGCCAGACTGGGTGCCCGATGTCGGGCCGGAATTCGACGCCGCGCTGAGGGATGCGGAAAATCTCGGTGCCTATCGTGCAGTTAGAGATTTTGCTGCCGATTTCCTTCCGTCAGTTGAAGAACTGATCGCGCTGGCCGGCGTTGCCGGCGATTTCGCCTATCTCGTTATCAAAAGCCAGACGCTCGGCCTCACCGACGAGGAAACCGCGCGTCTGGACGAATTGGCCGGCGCGGTCCGCAACGCGATCGAGAATGTTGGCAACCTTATTGAAAATTCGCCCGAACTTCTTGTCGCGTTCCGAGACCATGTTGCCGCCGTTAAAGAGCGTGCCGAACGGTTGGAAGGTGCCCATCGGAAGGGTTTTGCAACGCAGGCTGACGCCACCGTCGCTCGTGAACGGCGCGGTTATCTTGAAGCCGCGATTTTCCTCCACCTCCTGACGTCTATACGACTCCGTGCTCCCGATCTTCAAAGGTTGCTCCGGCGCGGCGGCAGTTCACCAAACTTTGACGGCGAAGATGGCTTTGGCGGATTTGTCGCGGCGTTGAAGCGCGCGAGCCGTAGGCTTCGAAACCGCTCACTCGATCACGATTTCAAGGTCGTGAAAAACAGTGGCGTCATCTTCGGCCCGCCCATACAGCAGCAGGGGTTGTCGTTCGAAAAATATCTTGCCAACGCTGCCGATCTGGGCGATTGGTTATACGAACAAAAGAAGAACTTTAAGATTTTTGATTTCTACGATCGGACGACAAGAGTGGCCACCAGTGTGAAGACCATGAATCTTTCTCGTCGAACCCTGCAAGAAAATCCAGACCGAGTATTCAAATATTTGAAGAGAGACTTGGATAAGATTAGAGGTTTCACGTTCGATACGATTGGAGAGGAGATCGTTAGCGGCAATAGGATCAAGAAGCGGCGCCTTGAATTGGCGATCCCATCTGATTTTTCGCAGCTGCAATTGCGCCAAGTCAATCGCGCTAGGGCTTACGCGGAGAGTTGGGGGATTGAGATGAATGTGACAGTGGTGAAGTGATGGAACGTTTCGATCAATTCCATGATCGCGACACGCGGTGGCCGCCAGATCGGCGAGCATCAGTCTTTTCTTTTCGACTCTTCTACCGCGTCCACTCTTTTGCTTGCTACGGCATGGCGGGTCTAGATCCTCAAGGGTTTGACAAAATTATTTCCGGAAAATTGGGTCCATCAGAAATGGGGGAGGTTACTTGGACGGCATTGCGCGCCAGCCGGTATCTAGAGAATCCTGAAGCCGTGCGGGCCGTTCGGGATTACGTGAGATCAGACGCATCTGGCCAAACTGTTAGGGAGATGAAAAAGCGCGCCGGTGTTCGAAGTATCAAGGCGCTTTTTCGCGGAGCCGGAAACGTCGATCTGCTTTGGACCGAAGGAGTGATCGAACTGGAACCGCACCGGCATCTCGGCGGCGAGCGTTGGGCGCTTTTTGATAACCGCGAGACGATCAAGTTTCCTGAAACCGTTTCTGATGAAGAGCTCGGCACGGCGCTCTTGTCCGAACTCGAAGTCAGTCGAAACGGTAGCTACGAGGGGACGTAGATGGTTTTAATCGGAACTTTCCCGTTGCTCGCCATCATTAATGAGTCACGCACCAACCGGACCATTTCCTCCCCGCCCGGATTGCTCCTGCAACCCAATCGAACGAGGAGATGTCCCATGGCGCGATACGACCTTGGAAACATCACGAACGGGCCTTTCAGGTCACCATGGCCGGTGAGACCTACACCTTCGACAGTTTCGAATGCGCGATCACCGCGCGGGCGTTGACCTTCCTGCAATGAGATTCGCGCTTGGTTCGGTTAAGTCATCCGACTATGCGGAGCTACAATCTTACCAATTCAATCGTGCTAGATTGTATACCGAGAGTTTATAGATTGTGCTGAATGTGACGGTCATCAAATGATGAAACTCTTTAAAAGAGCTGCCGCTGCATCGAATGCCGAACCGCATTGGCAAGCCGAGCAACGAATTGCCTCCCTGTTTCGGCTTCGCTCATTTTATCGCGTGCATTCTTTCGCTGTACATGGAATGGCGTTGCTCGACCCTGACAGATATGATGCGTTTTTATCGCTCGATATTGAGCCGAAAGATCTGGCTTTGCACTCACGTGAGGCGCTTGCAGCCAGTCGGTTCATCACCGACAGCGAGGAAGGGAAACGTATCTGGAACTACACCACGTCTGATGCGTCTCGAACTGTGCTGGATGAGATGAAGAAGAAGGCTGGCGTCCGCAGCTTGAAAGCACTTTACCGCGATGCCGGTTGTGTGGATCTGGTCCTTTCCGGCGGAGTCATCGAACTCCAGCCATGGCGGCATATGGGCGGCGAGCGGTGGATGCTCTTCAAGAACCGCGAGACGATCAAGTTTCCTGAAACCGTTTCTGATGAAGAGCTCGGCACGGCGCTCTTGTCCGAACTCGAAGTCAGTCGAAACGGTAGCTACGAGGGCACGTGAGACAGAGCGGCAGAAGTGTTCGATAAGAAGGTCTTGCTCCATGTTAGGTTGGTTGCGACAGCGCCGGAAGCGCCGCAAAGAGCTTTCGCTTGAGTACGAACGCTTTTCCCGTCAGCTCGATAGTATAGGCGATCGGCAATGGGATCGAATTGTCAAGCATATCGGCTCGCG
Source organism: Notoacmeibacter sp. MSK16QG-6 (assembly GCF_024158145.1). Classification (GTDB taxonomy): domain Bacteria; phylum Pseudomonadota; class Alphaproteobacteria; order Rhizobiales; family Rhizobiaceae; genus Notoacmeibacter. The sequence continues at coordinate 20,008 of NZ_JAMYXM010000007.1, read as the reverse complement.
CGATCCAGGGCCGTTAACTGATGATGATCGACCAAAAGTGACATTTGTCTACGAAGAGGCTTTCTCGTTATGGCGCGGGTACGTTGAAGGACGACGACAATCCGATCTCACGCCGCAAGAGTTAGAGCAAAGGATCGCTCGTTTCGAGCGCGGGCTTCACAGGCATCTAGAAACAATCTTCAACATGGAGCTCCAAGCCCACGCCGGTCTTCTGGACTATATCTGGCGAACGGGTCAGACCTGTCCCGATGATGATCACCATTGGCGGGACGGTGAAGAATTCTATTGGGAGAAGGCGTTCAAGACCGGCTATCCCGGCGATTTCCCGGAATGCGACTGTTACGGTGAGCCATTGCCGACGCCGGATGGGATGAGGATCGGGAAGAGGGCGATGGCCAGGGAGACGCGATGGAAGAGGATGACGTGCCGGACATCTCAGACGAGCAAAGTTGAGAACGCGGTGTGGGAGCCACCCGTAACCATTCCCTCCCCGCCCGGATTGCTCCCTCGACCCATGCAGACAGTTTGAAGATAGAGATGATCGTGACGGTAGTATCCCGATGATCGGCAGCAATCGCACCAAGCCGCGTTCGCCAACCAGACGGGAAGCAAATGTCGTCCAATTTCGACGCTTCTATCGCATCTATTCATGTCTCGTCTGGGGTGCGTCGATCTACGATCCGGACGGTTATGAACAATTCCCGACGATCGATATCGATGACGAGAAATTGGGAAACGCGGTTCGCGAGGCGCTTGCGGCAAGCCGAGCGTCGCTAGATGACGAATTATGGGATCGAGCCTATGATTACAGAAGAACCGGCGAATTCAAAAAAACTGATAGAACAATGCTGGAATTGGCCGGTGTAAAGAGCTTGAGAACACTATATCGTGGTGCTGCTAGCGTATCCGTCTGGCACGATCAAAATTCTATCACCATCTTGGCCTGGAAAAACAAGGGCGTTGAAAGCTGGGGCCCTGTGCGGAATTATGAGCGTTTGGAGTTGCCGGATACGATCACCGATGCCGAACTTGGCGCGGCTGTACGGGAGCATCTGGCGATCAGCAAATCCGCTTGATGTCGCGCATCGATCAATTCTACGACAGGAATACGAGACGTCCGCCCGAGCGGCGGGCTGCCGTGTTTTCTTTTTCCGCGTTTCATCGCGTCCATTCCTGGGCGTGCTTTGGGATGGCAACCCTCGATCCCGATGACTTGGATGAAATTCTGTCGGCGGAGTTGGGCGCTAGAGAGTTGGGAGCTGCTGCTTGGACAGCACTGCGTGCGAGCCGCTATCTGGAGGATGGCGTAGAGGTCAGGCGGGTGTGGGAGGCTCTCAAAACCGATCCTTCCAAACGCATATTTGAGGAGATGAAAAAGCGAGCAGGTGTTCGGAGCATAAAAGCGTTGTTCCGAGGTTCCGCGAGTGTTGATCTGATATGGACGGAAGGAACGATCGAATTGCAGCCGCACCGCCATATCAGGGGCGATCGCTGGGCGCTTTTTAAGAACCGCGTGACGATCAAGTTTTCCGAAACTGTCTCCGAGGAGGAGCTTGGCACAGCGCTACTGTCGGAACTTGAAGTCAGTCGCAACGGTAGCTACGAGGGTATATAGGGCGGGCGAGTGGCTAAGAGCCGACGCGCTCGCCATGCCGGTGACGTGGCACGAACTGGCGAGCCTGAAAGCCGCCAACACCTTCGACCTCTCCAATAGCTATGATCGGCTCGATGTGCCGACTGCTGATCAAAAGCGACCTGCAGAGCATTAGCAAGCCGCAGGTGGATGGGCTGGAGCGGTTGATGCAGGCTAAGTTAGCTGCGGCTTCGCGAAGCCGCCGCCAGCGCCAATTCGACAAGTGCTTTCGCAGCCTGGCCCGCGCTTTCGGCATAGGCGGGGTCGCGATGGACAAGCATGGTGGAGAATGCGCCGTCCATCAGGAGCACGATGTGCCGGGCAAGGGCGTCGGGTTCGTGCAGACCTTCGTTCCGAAATTCGCCGGCGATCCAAGCCTCGAATTTCTTCTTGTGCGCCGCGCCGACCTTCATGGCCGGGTGACCCGGCAGATTGGCGAGTTCTCCGGCCGTCCGCAAAAAGCCGCAACCTCTCCATTTCGGATGGCGCGCCGCGATAGCCAGTTGCGTAAAGATCGCCTCGACCTTTCGTGGCAGGCCGCCCTCAGCATTCGTGAACCACTCCTCGAATAGCAGGAGGTTTGGCTGGTCGCGCGAGGCCAGATAATCGGCGACGAGCTCGTCCTTGCTGCGGAAGTGATAATAGAGCGTCTTCTTCGTCAATCCGGCCTTGGCGGCGATGGCGTCGACACTGACCGCGCGGATACCTTCTGCATAAAACAGACTATTGGCGGCATCGAGAATGCGGTCGCGCGCAGGAGGGGGTGAGGCTGTTTTCATATATATACTAACCAGTGAGTTTCTATTGTTCTGACGTTTCCCTACGCTTCGGTCAAGCCCACAGACAAAAGGACGACACGATGGAAACGGTTTTACACGAACAGCGCGGCGCGATTGCCCTTCTCACCCTGAACCGACCCGAAAAGCTGAACGCACTCAACTACGAAATCAACGATCGGCTGATGGCCCTTCTGGACGAGCTTGAAGGGCAGGCGCGCTGCCACGCGATCGTTCTGACAGGGGCGGGCGACCGCGCCTTTTCCGCCGGTGGCGATATCCACCAATTCGCTGCCAGCATCCGCAACGGCGCCGATGAGGCGGTCCGCGATTTCTGCCGGCGTGGCCAGTCCATGACGGCGCGGCTGGAGAATTTTCCGAAACCCATCATCGTGGCCGTCAACGGCATCGCCTTTGGCGGCGGCTGCGAAATCACGGAGGCAGCGCATCTGGCCGTTGCGTCCGACCGGGCGGTCTTCTCCAAGCCGGAAATCGCTATCGGCATCCCGCCGACTTTCGGCGGCACACAGCGTCTGTCGCGCCTCGCCGGCAGAAAGCGCGCGCTGGAACTGCTGTTGACGGGCGACCGGTTTTCCGCCGAGCGCGCCTATGAACTCGGTCTCGTCAACAAGGTGGTGCCGCACGATCAGCTTCTCCACGAGGCCTTCGCGCTGGCCGAGCGCATCCTGCGCCATTCGCCGCTGACGGCGGCGCGTATCATCAGCGCGGTGACGCGCGGCCTCAACACCACCATTGACGAGGGCCTTCTCATCGAGCGGGAGCAGTTTGCGCGCATGTGCGCCACCGGCGACGTGCACGAAGGGCTGACCGCATGGATCGAGCGGCGCAAGCCCCGTTATAGCGGCCGCTGAAACGGCAGGCGCACCAAAACCCACCGCTGGCCCGACACGGCCGGCGGCGTTGAAACGAAGTGAGCAAAGACGGCGGCCGGAAAGGCGCTTGTCCTTGGTGTGTGGGTGCGACCTTACGGCCACCGCCTGACGATTTGTGGCGTTCGCCTTTCAGACGGGAGCCTTCCGGGCAAAGGGGTGTCCGTGGCGGAACCCCGCCGCCGGTCCCTCGCCGCGGGCTCAAACGGTTCCCGGCTATCGACAACCCGCAGCCAAAGGGGATTGCTACACCCCACCGCAACCGGCCACGGATTACCGGCTGCGCGCTGCGCTCGTCACCGCCCTCCCAAGAATTTCCGGTTCGCGATCCCGTTGCTCCGAAAGGCGGCTGGCAGGGATTGTAGGCGAGGTTGGGAGGGGGTGGATAAGGAAGTAGGTTGGGCAGCTTCGCGCCCGCAACCGGCCATTCACCGGCGTGGGGTTCCAAAAGCGGCCGTTCACTACAACCCGCGCCAAGGTTCGCCAAGCGCCGTCGCGCCGGTCGTTCCATCCTTCAACGATCGCATTCGCAACTGCGGTCTATCGAAGGCCCTTCAATAGCAGCATGTCCATCGATTCCCCATGAAGGACCGAAATATCGCCTGTCGTCTCGAGCACCACAGCACGGACCTGATCTTTCTCAAGAGCGTTGGCCTCGCGCAGCTTGGCACGCAGATCCGGTTCAGTGACGCGCGCGATGCGAAGAGCGTCATGATCGATCTTGCCATCCCGCATCAGGATCAGTGGCGTGTTGCCGATCAGTTTGGCGAAGCGTGAAGAGCGGTACTGGAGACGGGCTAGAAGATGCTGGATCGCGAACAGGCCGACGAATGCAGCCATGTTCTGTGCCAGTTTCGCCCAGCTGTCGGCCTGCGCACAGCCAGCCAGCAACGATCCGCAAGCAACCGTCATGACGAAGTCGAAGCTCGTTATTTTCGAGAAAGACCGCAAGCCATTGATGCGGACCAGCGCGATGACCCAAAGCATCCCGATGATCGACAGGATGACGCCGCGAAAGATGGCGTCGACGAGGGGATCAGACACGAACATTGGCTATCTCTCCTGGACCGACATGTGCTGAATGCCCCGCTGGTGGTGACTTCTGGGGCTGAGGCTTTTGCCCGTCGATCATCCCCCGCCAAGCCGAAATGACCGCCGGCAGGCGGAAGGCCTGCCGCGCTTTAACAAGAGGCGGCCTCTCACGCCAGCTTTGGAGCCGGCGGATGATGGCTTCGATGTCGTTGCCATCGACCAGTTGATCAGGTGACGAGACGATTTCGGCGTTGGCCCCGGTCTCCGCATCAACGAGGACAGGCATGCCACACGCATTGGCTTCTGCAAGAACGAGACCGAATGTTTCGGCGAAATGCGTCTGTGGATAGAACAGGCACAGACCGCGCTGCATCTCGCTCATGAGAGCGGCGGGGTCGAGCCGGCCAAGGAAACTGACGCCTTGCGGGATTATTCCAGTTTCCCATGCCAGATAACCGGGATCGGCCACACGAAGCCGCAGTTCTTTCCCGAGCTTTTTTCGCACAGTGTCAAACTGTTCGAAGACCTGTGTCAGACCTTTGTGCGGCGCGCTGGCAAACAGCAGTCTGTTCGGATCACGCGGGCGAGCAACCGGGCGAAAGCTTTCTCGCAACGGATTGTAAATGTAGCTGACGCGTGAATCGCCGGGTGAAAATCCGAGGAATGTCCGCACGGTCTCCGCGTGGGTTTCAGAGACACAGAGTGTCTTAATGCCAGCCTTGGTGATGCGCTCACCGAGATGGCGGTGCTTTCGACCGGGAAAGCAGTGCAGCCAGACGACAATGCGAATATCCGGGTGGTCCCGCCGAAGCTTCAGCGCCACCTTCCAGGAATTGATGACAATGATCAAATCCTTGCTGCCGAGATGGCGTGGAATATCGGCCAGTGGTCGAAATGATACCTTATCGACGGTTTCTGACCCCACCCGCCTGTTCTGGCATACAACGACATCCCGGTCTTCGGCCAGCCCCATGGCTATCCTCAAAAGCGTCGCCTCGGTACCGCCCAGTCGCGCGGTTTCGATGGTGGCCGGACAATAGGAACGCGGACATAGCGGATCGACGAAGATTAGCCTTTTCTGCATGGGCCGTAGCCAATCACGAAGCCGTTGCAAAGCTGAGAGGATGCGACCCTCCATGCTGCGCCCCTATCTGAGTGGAAATGGCCTGACGCGTCGGTGCCGTCGCAAGTGCGTTCGAAAGCTGAGATCGACTCGGATGGCTCACATATTCGATCTCGATGCCCTCGAGATCGATCGGCACAGGGTCAACCTTACGCTCGGAGAACCAGCGCTCCACTTTATTCCAGACCATGCGCCTGTCGGCCATTCGTCGTTCGCTTTCATAATCGGTGGTCGTGCTCTGAGTAAGTGAAGCGGAGGTTTCGATCTTGGTCATCAGCGGTTCGGGCAGGACCCAGATGATCTCGCCGCCTAAAATGACGCGATTGCGGAACTCTCGGTCTTCTTCAATGCAGTCCTCGAAGCCGCCGAGCCGCTGGAAGATGGAGGCGCGGAACAGCCCTGAATTGATGTGTGTCCAGTCGCCGGGAATTGTGCTGCCCATCTGGAGGTTGGGAAGCAGGTCGTCGACGAGCGACAGGCTCCGACCGATCTCGAAGGCGCGTCCGTCCGGCAGGATCAGTTCATGATGGGTAAGGACGACGCCGATATCCAGCCGTGCGTCAGGTGTCTGCCCGACCAGCCGCCAGTTGAGGCAGCTATTGGCATAGATGTTCGGCTGCTGCATCACCCGCGCCTGGCGCAACACCTTGTCCCGATGAGGCAGATCATCGGAATCATGGAAGGTCAGGGCCGTACCAGCGCTAAGAAGAATGCCTAGATTCTTTGCGCGAGCGGTGCCGACATTGCGGGCCAGACGGACGTAGTTGAAGTCGTCGCGTGTGAAGAACGGACGCAACTCTTCGAAGGTATCGTCGTCCGATGCATCGTCTATCACGGTGACTGTGCGGCAAGAATGAGACTGGCTGAGCGAGGCCTCCACCGCGCCTCCAATCGAATGGTCGCGATTATAGGTCGGGATGATGATGTCAACCTGCATTTGCTTCCTCATGTCGCTCGTCGGCAAATCTGCGCGCATAATTTGCGAGGCTGGACCGGGTGTAGAGCGCGCCCGACAGAGGCAGCATCAGAACAGCCCCGGTCGTGAAAAGAAGAATGTCGGCATGGAGAATCGCGCCCCCGAAAACCATTAAGCCCAGCAGCGCCAGTACCCAGACCACTAGGGTTCGGTCAGACGAATAGTGGTTGTCGGGCTGTTTCATGGTTCGTTTGAAAGTAAGAGGCAGACGGCATAGTGCCGTCATCGTCGCGAAGACCGAAGCCGGCTGCAGAGCGGCCGAGGCCATCACAGCGTCTCTCCTGACGCGCCAGCAGGCGTTTGCTGCCGCGCCTTCTCTCAGAATCGGAAACAGTCCGATGCCTGTCTGAAAGAGCAGACAAAATGCAGCGAGCTGCGCCAGCCGATAATGCGCGTGTTGCGGCTCGGCCATCGCGTGCGATACCACCGTAACCAGCAAGCTCGACAATAGCATCACGACGGGCACAAAACTCCATCTCGCCCACGCAAAGAGTTGAACGATGACCGAAACGGTGGTCCATCCGGAGATCGCGTTGGCCGGTCGTGGGGAACGCAGAAATCTCGCGAGCGCCGAAAGATTGCCGTGTATCCAGCGTTGGCGCTGCTCTTCCAGTGACCGCAAAGATAGCGGCAGGAGGCCGCGACCCATGACACGGTCGACAAAACGGCCGGTGTAGCCGAGACGAGCCAACCGCGTGCCGAGTTCAGCATCCTCGGTCACCGTGCAGGCGCTCCAGCCTCCGGCATGCCTTAACGCTGCCATGGAAATAACGCTCAGCGTACCGGTCGGCAGAACCGAAAGGCGATGGCTGGCGACGCCGGCGTAGTCGCGAAAATAGATCGCCAGCTCCCGCGCAACGCCCTCGCTGACCCCCTCCACACATCTGTACGCCTGGGGGTATTGCAGATGATCGCTGCCCCATCTCAGCTCCTCGGCACAATCGGCTAGGTAGTGCGGATCTGTCAGGTAATCGGCGTCGATGGTCACGACATGGGTTGCACGCCGATCGGCGACGGCAAGCGCTTCGTTCAATGCCCCGGCCTTGGCGCCTGCGAGCCGATCAAAATGTAGGAAAGATACGCTATGCTTCCGGCAATATTCGGCAAGCGGTTGCCACACCTTTCGATCAGGCGTGTTGTTATCGACGACGATGACTTCGCGACGCTCGATCGGCCAGTCCTGCGCGAGCAGGGCCTCGACACTTGAGATCACAAGTTCTGGCGGCTCGTTGCAGCACGCAAGGTGGATCGAAAACCACGGCGGGGCGACCTCGGTTTGAGCGTGCGGGTGAGAGGGCGAAGTATGCGTCAGCAACAGCCGCAGGCCAAGGATCGCACCCTCCAAAATCAGCACGGCCAAAATGATGATAATCGCAAGGAGAGGCACGAATAGCGCGACGCTAGCGAGAACTCCGACTAGGGCAAGGAGGCGCCAGGCAGGCCTGATATTCGCGGAACAGAAGGTGATCATCTGATGGCTTGTAGGCCATAGATCACCGGCGTGCTTTAAGCGCGCTTAACCTTGCTCGCGGAAGCGTCAAACCAAGACGTGTCCATCTCGCGATAGCGGTCTACAAAATCGACCAACTCGCGCATCTTCCGTTCATTCGTCAGTCGGACCTTTCCGTCGACGCGCTCCAAGAAGCCATATCGTGTTAAGGCTGTAAACGCGCGGCTGACATAGACGTTGGAGAGCGAAATCGCGTCACCGATCTCTGCTTGCGTCAGTGGCAAACGCATCATATCGCCAAGATCGGGATTGGTGACCCTTAATCTAGAGATTAGATCGAGGAGAAACCAGGATAGACGCTCTCGCGAACTCATGCGGCTGAACACACGAATATTGTCGATAAGGACGCACTGATCGCGTAATGCAAGGGCGAAAAACAGGCTTGTGATCTTGGTCGAGTTTCTAAAAATCTCGACCAGAGCCGATTTTTGGAACGGGCAGAGCACACAATCCTCGGCAGCCACCAAGTTCGTCGTCACGTGTTCGTAGGCAATATCGGGAAAGCCGATAATATCGCCGGGATGATGGATCTTGACGATCTGCCTGCGCCCATCGATCAGCACCGTTGACGAATGGAGCCACCCTTCCTTGACGACATAAATGGCGTCATTGTCGTCCCCCCCAGTATAAATTTCTTTTCGAGCCGTGAACGCCGTTTCGCGTTCCTCAAGCTCGGCGAGCAACTCACGATCTTTATCTGATAAGTCAATGTAATGCCGCAGCTTCTTCACGAAGCAACTATCCTTACCGCCTGCCAATGCACATCACCTATTCACTTTAAAACCATGTATTCGCCGGTCGCATGACGCTCACCGGCCGATCAATTGACATAACCGCTTCGGATCAGAATCTTACGCCATAAGCCGGCAATCGAACATGGGCTTTAAGCGCGCTTAACGTCAGTGACCGGTTTCCACTTCATAAGGTGGGAAGGCAATTTTGCCTGAAATCCGACAGCTTTCTAATAAGCAACGGGTGATCGCTGAAGAGGTGCGTATATATACGAATGACCGCAGTCCGGCCTCATATTTCCGCCGTGAGCGCGAGAAGCGGGACGCGCAGTTCCCGCGTGTCGTTGGACGACGAATCTATTTTCACGAAACTCTCAGCGAATGCGGTCGCCGAGGACATGGGCCAACACAGCATCGCTCGGTCCATGGATGTTCTACGTGAGGCCGGCTGGCTCTCGAGCGCATTGCCGCGAGACCGTGGCGGTTCCGGGTTGGGTGAAGGCGGAGAACGCGCACGATACTCGGTCCACGCCTTCGCTCGTCTTGCCGGCGCCAATATGTCGATCGCCCGGCTTTTCGAGGGACACGTCAACGCCATCGGCTTGATCATGACCTACGGGGACGCGGATCTCAAAGCGATGATCTGCGAGCATGTGAGACGCGGTTCGCTGCTCGGCATCTGGGGCGCCGATGGATCGCGGCCGGTTGTCATAGGCGAAGACGGCAAACTGGATGGGACAAAGCAGTTTGCCTCCGGTCTCGGTATCGTCGCATTCGCGCTGATCACCGCCAAGGTGGCATCGGGGACGCAGCTTTGCTTCGTGCGCGTCGATGATCCGGCGCGGCAAGACGCATCGTCCTGGGCGATGAGCGGCATGCGCGCAACTGTCTCCGGCACCTACGACTTCTCCGGCCTTGCCGATTTCGAGACAGTTGGCGAGGTTGATGCCTATTATCGCGAGCCGCTTTTTGTCGGTGGCGTCTGGCGCATCGCGGCAATTCAGGCTGGCGGCACGTTTGCCCTGCTCGAAGCCGCACGTGACGCGCTCCGCGAACGCGGCAGGCTGGATGCGGAACCACAGCTCGCTCGGCTCGGCACCATTACGGCGCGCGCTTTCGGATCGCTCGGTCTCGTTGAGCGGGCGGCCCGAACCGCCATGCAGGCGGACGGCGACCCGGAGGACGCTGTGGCCCTGTCGATTTTCGCCCGTCTTTTAACCGAGGAGATTGCGCAGGACGCTATCGCTGCCGTCGAACGCTCGGTCGGATTGGCGCATTTCGATGCGGCCAGCCAAACCGGTCGGATCGCGCGGGATCTGGCCGTCTATATCCGGCAAGCCGCACGGGATGCGTTCTTGCAGCGGGCGGCCGCGCAGGTTCTTGGCAATTCGAAGCCGCTTCTCCAACTCTGGAACGAGCCGTGAGTGCCAAACCTATGATGCCTGAACGTCTCGCCGGTGGTGCGCCCATTCTCGTTTTGGCGCCACACCCGGACGACGAAAGCCTTGCCTGCGGCGCACTGCTCGCCGCCTGTTTCGAGACGGTTGGCGCGCATGTGGCGTGCGTGACGGACGGCCGCTTCTCCCATCCGAATTCCCGCAAATGGTCGGGCGATCACATTGCGAAGTTGCGGCGTTGCGAATTGACCGAAGCGATTGGCGTTCTCGGCGGAAAAGCCGATGCTATGACGTGGCTCGGTTATCGCGATTGCCATGCACCGACTGACGAGGAAGACTGCCATGAAGCGGTCGAAGAACTGCTTGCCCTGATCAGTCGCCTGGGAGCGAAAAGCGTTTTCAGCACGGCATCAGCAGATCCGCATAAGGACCACAAAGCCGTATCCAGACTGGGCCGCAGGCTGTTGCGACACCGACCCGATCTTCGGCTTTTCGAATACTCCGTCTGGGCGCGCTGGAATTTTCGGCAATACGAGAGCGAGGGGCTACGAATACGCTCCGGTGACTGGCGCGACAGAAAAGAGGCGGCAATCGCCTGCCATCGCAGCCAGCGGGGCGAAGTGATCGATGACGACCCGGAAGGGTTCGCGATGGCGCCCGGTTTCGCCGAATTCTTCACTGCCCATGACGAATATTTCGCAGAGGTTCGTCCATGAGTGGCGTCGACCTCCTGCATCTTGAAGGCCTTTATGAAGATAGCGACGATCCTTGGGATTTTCGTACAAGTCTGTACGAGAAGAAAAAGTTTGCAGACACACTGGCCGCTCTAAAGGAAACCCGATATCGGGCCATTCTGGAAGTCGGGTGTGGCAATGGTGAACTCGGACGATTGCTGGCGGCACGAACCACCGATTACATCGGGTTCGATGCGATCGAGACAGCTATTCGCTCAGCATCCAGAGCGGTGCCGAACGGGGAATTTCACCTTGGGTTCTTTCCCTGTTTCCTGCCAGAAGGCGGCTTCGATCTCATCGTCGTCTCGGAGTTTCTTTATTTTCTGAGCGAAGGGGCCATCGGCAAGCTCGCCGAGCAGATCATGCGACGCTGGCCCGATGCGGAAATCGTCAGCGTCAACTATCTCGGCGCATCCGGAAACCCGCTGGAGGGCACCGCGGCCGCCGATCTTTTCACCGCCTTGCTCGCCTCCGGTCATTACGATCATACCGTGATGATCCAGGCACCGAAATACCGGATCGATCGGTTCTTGTCCTCGCGGCAAGGGACCGAAGCACAGGTTGGCCAATGAAGCGTCATGCGCCGACCAGTCTGGAAAGGCTTCTTGAGTACCAGACGCCCATCGAGCGCGGCACCGCAACCGGGCATTCCATACCTGCCGAACGGACGACTGCCGTCGTCATTCCAGCCCGAAACGAAGCCGCGACAATCGGTGCCTGCCTCGACGCGCTCTCCCGGCAATGCGGGGAAGCGCGGGCGCTGACATTCGTGGTCCTCGTTGCGAATAATTGTACGGATGGGACAGCGGAAGCAGCCTCGGCAGCGGCGCGTGACAAGGGATTGGCATCAATCGTCCTCGATATCGAATTTCGTGGCGACGGCAATGTCGGGCTGGCGCGGAAGATCGGGGTCGCGGCGGCGCTCTCCGCGCAGCCGTTTCTCAACCGAATTCTGACAACCGATGCCGACTGCAGGGTTAACGCCGATTGGCTCGAAGCGAGCTTCCGTCATCTGGCGGAGGTCGATGCCGTTTGCGGCAAAATTATTCCCAACCCGGACGAGACGAGCGAGTTTCCGACGTTCATGAAGGCATCCGGTGCTTTGGAATACACCTACTCGCAGGCCAGCCTGGAATTCGCTCATCTTATCAATCTCGGGCCCCCGATCCCCTGGCCTCACCATGGGCAGGCCGGCGGCGCGAGCCTCGGCTTCCGTCGCGAGGCCTATGAAATATGTGGCGGCTTTAGATCGACGGTTTGCGGCGAAGACCGGGACATTGTCCGACGCATGAAAATGTCCGGGCAAACGGTCATTCATGCTGACGATGTGCGCGTCATGGCTTCGTGCCGCCTTATTGGCCGCGCACCGGGCGGAATGGCGGACCGGCTTGTCGAACGAACCACCGATCCGCAGGCCTATACCGATGAATGCCTCGTCCCCGTGCCCGCGCTGCTCGCCAAGGCTCCAGAGGTCGCGCGTGCTGGATTGTTCCGCGATCCGGAAAAGCCGGTTCCCGCCCAGACCCGCCTTCGTCCGGCCGAACTTCCCGCCCAGATCGAACATTTGAGTGAAATCAACACCATACTGCGCGAAACGCGACCCGAGCAAAGGCTCGATGTCGTGAAGACCCTGCTCGACCGGCATCTGCAAGCGGACACTGATCTGCCTGACGCCTTCAACCGAACCCTCTATCGCGATCATCCCGGTTTTATGCGGACCTGATCGGCGCCTTCAAAATCCGCGCCGATCCGGTCAGTCAAAATCGTCCAACATCCCAAAGCTCGAAACAAAGGAACATCTCATGGCAAAACGTCCAGCAGGCAAAGGCGGTGAGACTCACCAGACGGCGCAGAATGACGATACAGTCATGACCACCGCGCAAGGTGCCCCGATCGCAGACGACCAGAACTCACTGAAGACCGGCCCGCGCGGTCCCGTGCTTCTGGAAGATCATATCCTGCGTGAGAAGATCTTCCATTTCGACCACGAACGCATCCCCGAGCGCGTCGTCCATGCGCGCGGCTACGGCGTTCACGGCCATTTCGAGCTCACCGATCCGATCCCGGACCTCAGTCGCGCCGATATCTTCCAGCGCAAGGGGGAGAAGACGCCGGTCTTTGTCCGTTTCTCGACCGTTGCCGGTAATAAAGGGTCGCCCGATCTGGCGCGCGATGTGCGGGGCTTTGCCGTCAAGTTCTACACGAATGAGGGCAACTGGGACCTTGTCGGCAACAATATCCCGGTCTTCTTCATCCAGGATGCGATCAAGTTTCCCGATCTCATTCACGCCGCCAAGCCGGCGCCGGATCGCGGCTTTCCGCAGGCCCAGACGGCGCATGACAATTTCTGGGACTTCATCTCGCTATCGCCTGAAACGATGCACATGGTCATGTGGATCATGTCGGATCGGACGATCCCACGTTCGTTCCGCACCATGGAAGGGTTCGGCGTCCACACGTTCCGGCTCGTCAACGCCAAGGGCAAAAGCAGCTTCGTCAAGTTCCACTGGAAACCGAAACAGGGTCTGCAGTCGGTCGTCTGGAACGAAGCGCTCAAGATCAACGGCGCCGACCCCGACTTCCATCGGCGGGACATGTGGGACGCCATCGACCGCGGCGATTTTCCCGAATGGGAACTCGGCGTTCAGGTGTTCGACGACGATTTTGCCGACAAGTTCCCCTTTGACATTCTCGACGCGACCAAGATCATTCCGGAGGAAGACGTGCCGGTCCGCATCATCGGCCGCATGGTACTCGACAACAATGTCGACAACTTCTTCGCCGAAACCGAGCAGGTCGCCTTCTGCACGCAGAACATCGTGCCAGGCATCGATTTCACCAACGACCCGCTGCTGCAGGGCCGCAACTTCTCCTATCTCGATACACAGCTGAAGCGATTGGGGGGGCCGAACTTCACGCATATTCCCGTCAATGCGCCGCGCTGTCCGGTCCGCCATTTTCAACAGGACGGACACATGGCGATGCGCAATCCATCCGGCCGCGCCAACTACGAGCCAAACTCCTGGGGCGAGGATGGCGGGCCGCGCGAGGCGCCAGAGATCGGCTTCACCAGCTATGCAGAGCCGGTGGAGGGCGAAAAGCGCCGCGTTCGGGCGGAGCTCTTCGCTGATCATTACAGCCAGGCGCGGCAGTTCTACATCAGCCAGACCGAGATTGAGCAGAAGCACATCTCCGATGCGCTGGTGTTCGAACTGTCCAAGGTCGAGCGTATGGAAATCCGCGAGCGCGTCGTCTCTCACTTGCGCAACATCGATGAGGACCTGGCCAAATCCGTCGCCGACGATCTGGGCATCGAGAAGCTTCCGACCAAGGCCAAGGCCGCGCGGGATATCGTCGAAGACCTCGCGGCCTCGGATGCGCTCAGCATTCTGAAGAACGGGCCCGACAGTTTTGCAGGCCGCAAGCTCGGCCTTTACGTCTCGAACGGCGCCGATGCGGCGCTGGTCAAGGCGCTGAAGGAGGCTGCCTCCTCCGAAGGGGCGGTGTGCGAGATCGTCACGCCGCAGATCGCCGGCGTGGAGTTGTCGGACGGATCGAAGCTCGCTGGCGATCAGAAGATCGATGGCGGGCCGTCGCTCCTCTATGATGCAGTGGCAATCCTTCTGACCGAAGAGGCAGCGAAGCGGGTGGCCGACGACAAGCCTTCTCAGGATTTTGCCAGCGACGCCTTCGCGCATGCTAAGTTCATCGCCTATACGGAGGGCGCGATGCCGCTTTTCGAGGCCATTGGCCTCGACGAAAAGATCGATGATGGTTTCGTCGAAGTCGGAAAGAAATCAGACGTCTCGGACTTCATCGAAAAATGCCGCGATCTGCGCTACTGGGATCGTCAGGCGGTCAAAACCGCGTAACGAGTGTCAATATTTTAAGTGGTGGCAGACATTCACGCTCAAAACTGCGCGGATGTCTGCCGACGGCCTCAGCGTGAATTCAACCAGACACCCGCAGGCCCGCCAGGACCGCCGGTAGCGGCGAGCCAGTTTCCCACTCGTTCGCCACTTTGATAACGGGCTCATACGTGTCATCTCATCGGTCCCGGATTGCGGTTTCAAAAAAGAATCGGACGATTTCGGCACTGGCATCCGGTCCGGCGGGGTCTGTGTAGGATCCGTCAGGCTGGCCACCCGACCAGGCGTGTCCCAGCCCCTCAATGCGCCACTGTTCAAGCACCGGCGCTCCGTCGATCGTCGTGGTGATTGACCGATGGACGTCACGTCCTGACACCATGCTCCGCGTTTCGGTCTCGATGGTCATGTCTCCTGCGCGATCAATAACCGCTCGCCCGATCCGGTCCGCGTTCGAGACGTGAACTGTCGCATCGGCCGTTCCGTGTATGACAATCGTAGGAACTGGCGAGGCAGCGGGAGGAGCAACTGTTAAATCGCGGCGACCGGCCATCGCTTCGAAAGCGGATGGCACATCTTTGGCCGCACCGTATGGAAGCCCGGAATGCGTACCGACAGCTGAAAACAGATCGGGATAGGTCTCGCCGAGGATCACGGCCATGGCCGCACCGGCGGAAAGCCCGGCGACGAAGGTCCTGCCTGGAGGAAGATCAAATTCCGCCATCACCTTGCGGACCATTCCGGCGAGGATCGCCGGCTCTCCCCGGTCCCGCTTTTGATCGCCTCGGCGGAACCAGTTCCAGCACGATTGCGCGTTCTCGCCACGTGATTGATGCGGATAAATGATGATAAGGCGCCGCGCCTCGGCGATTGCGTTCATACCCGTGCCGGCGGCAAAGTCCTCCGGAGTCTGGGTGCAGCCGTGCAGCATGAGCACAACGCCTTCAATGCCTTTGGCGGCGGTCGAAGGGACGTATGTCCGGTAGGTTCGACTGCCCGCGGCGCAAGCGAAGACATCGCGCCGAAATTCCGCTCCGTCGGGTAGGGGTGGATCGGAAAAATCTTTTGCGACCAGCGACCGTCCAAAACCATCCAATACCGTTTCCATTGACGAACGGGAGGATTGTGTAATCCCACCCAACCCGCCGTCGCTCTTTGGAAGCAGACCGTGCTGGGCAAGCGTTCGGCGTACGAGATCATTGGCGAAGTCAGTGTGCTCTGGGCGAGCGCCATCGTTCGCCGGGCGCCGCGCGCCGACGTTGAATTTTATCATTTCCGTTGCCTCGATATTTGTGAACGTTTCTAAGTGATGCGGTCGTTCAGCGCTTTCCTCACCTCGGGACTTGCCTGAAGCGCTCCGAGAACCGAGATCGAACCTATTGTTTCAAGCGCAAGCTCCGGCGTGACGTCGCTGTCAATTCGAGCAAGGCCGACGACCTTGACGTGCAGCGTCTCGCCGGCTTCTCGGATCGTTTCTAAATCTGCACGGCTGTAGTTTCGCAATCCCAATTCCATCGTGTGCCGCTCGATGGACCTGCTAACGGTTTCGCCGTGGCCATCAAGCTGATTGCGGATCGCCGTTCGAATGAAATCGCTGCGGTTGGAGTAGAAGCCTTCCTGCACGAGCAGATCGATCCGCCCAAGGTCGACATAGCCGAGATTGATCGTGATCTTCTCGCTGTCAGGAATTTTATCTCGCATTCCACTCTCCATCCATGTGGATGTTATATGGATGGTTTAGGCTGGGAATGCAAGTGCCGGCGAGGATCACCACACCATGAGGCGCGATATCTTATACCCGCATTTGAGGGATTGTTGCCGGCTAATTGTATTTCTGAACGAGATCGAGCACCCGCTCGATAGCGCCCGGATCGACCGGCTTCGCCACGATATCGACAACGAGATCGCGATGCGCGTTGGCAATCTCCGTCTGGCCCGTGACGAAACATCCGGCGATGCCTCGCTCACCAAGCCAGCGTGCAGCATCGACGCCGGTTTTTCCATCGGCTAGATCGATGTCAATGAACACCAGATCCGGTGCGGTATCGTCCCACAGTGGCCGCGCCTCGGAAAAACCGGCAGCCGCGCCGACGAATTCATGGCCCGCATCCTCAATCATTATTTCGAGATCAAGAACCACGAGCGGATTATCTTCCAGGCAAAAAACTTTCATTCGCACCGATCCGACCAGAGGTGATGACCAACGAGTTCAGTCACTTTTCGATCCGATCAGGACAAGTTTTCGATACGGGAACGAGGTCCATGCGCTTCCACGAAAAGGCCCTGGGGTTCAAATCGAAGCTGAGGTGGACCGCCAAAAAGCGTTTGCAAAGCGCTACGAATATATCGGGTGCCGTAACCCTTATGGGTTGGCTCTGCGAGCTGTGGACCGCCGGTTTCCTGCCAGCGCAGCCAGAACTCCTGGCCATCAAGCCGCCATTCGACCGATATCTGTCCAGTCGGCACGGACCATGCGCCATATTTGATTGCGTTGGTCGTCAGCTCATGCATCGTCAGGCTCAAATTTGCCGCCGCATCCTTGTTGAGGCTAACTGCCGGTCCCGACAACCGATATCGGGCAACGTCACCCGATCCGTATGGTGAAAGGATCAGCGTGATCAATTCGTGAATGTCGATTGCCTCGCCGCCGACTTCAAACAAGGCCGAGTGAACGGATCCCAAAGCCTTCAGACGTCCGCTGAAGCCCTGCGTCAGTTCTTCAAGGCTGTCGCTGTTACGCGCCGTCATTCGGAAAATTGCCGTGACACTCGCAAGAATGTTTTTCACCCGGTGATTAAGTTCGTGTCGGAGTTCGAGCTCCAGTGCTATGTGATCTCGTACGTCGCGTTGCCTCAGTCGTGCGAGAAGCGCCGCCTGGATACCACTCAGGAGCTCGATTGTCGCGAGGGGCCGCTGATAGAAAATTTGCCTCGATCCCGGCCACTTGTCCGCCAGATGCTGCGCCATGGCAGCATGCGATGCGCCCCTTTCGACAAGCACGAAGACAGTCAGCTCCGACCATTCCGGTTGTCCAACCAGATGGTCATGGATGATTGCGATCGCCTGTGTGGTCAAAGCCTCCTGCGTTACGATCAGGGCGCCGGGAAGCTGATCGCTAAGGGCAGACGAAAGCGCTACCGTATCTGAGGAGGTTGCGTTGGCGATCTCATGCGTTCGGAGCAAGCTCGAAAGCATTTGCCCGTCACTGCGAAACGGCGCAAAAATGAGGACCTTGTCGAGGTCGTTGGCCAAATGTCAGCCCCCGCTATGCCGATACGTCAAGCGGGGGAGGGGCAACGCTGACCCCATCAGACGTGATTGAAAGCTCTTGAACGCTCAGGGCATGAGGGCCGTGCCTTTTCTTGACGACAGTGATCGAGCGCCTCAGGCGATGGCCGTCTTCCTCGATCCTCAGAAGTAGCACCGTGTCGCCGAGGAAACTGACGTCGACATCCAGCGAAACATTCTCGCCGATCAGACCATGTTGCGCGACGATCAGCATCGTCAGAACACCCCTGCGGGCCAGAAACTTCAAAAGCGACTGAATGTCCTGAACGGCCTGGCTCCGGTTTGGCAACGCGCTGAGATAGCCTGTGAAACTGTCGATCACCACAACGCGCGTGCGATCCTTGGCGACCTCCTCCTGCACGATCTGGCCGAATTGCCCAGCCGTGACCTCGCCGGGATTGAAGTCCTTGATCAGAAGTGCGCCGCTCTCCTGAAACCCACGAAGGTCCATGCCGAGCCCTTCGGAGCGACGGAAAAAGGTCTCGACCCGCTCCTCGAACAGAAAAAGGGCAACGTGCTCGCCACGTTTTAAAGCCGCTGTCGCATAGAGCGAAGCCATCGTGGACTTGCCGGTTCCAGCCTGCCCGATCACAAGCGTCGTCGTGCCGGCCTCCTGGCCGCCTCCAAGCAAATCGTCGAGGTTTTTAACGCCAGACTTGATCAGATCGAGCGACTTGGTCTGCTCCGGCACAACCCGAGGCACGATCCGAGGGAAGCAGATAACGCCGACGCCTTCGCGGATGACCATGTCGTGGTAACCATCCGCAATCGGTCTGCCACGCATCTTCGATACTTCGATCCGCCGACGCGCAACGCCATAGTCCGGCAGCGTTTTGTCCAGTCGAACGACGCCATGAGCAATGGCCTCGATCTCATCGTCACGCGACCGACCCTGTTGCGTGTCGGTATCGATCAGAAGGCCGGTGATTGCCCGCTTCGACAAAATTGTCTTCAATCCGATCAGTTCGCGACGAAAACGGGCATCGTCTCCCGTCAGTACGCGGACCTCTAGAAGTGAGTCGTAGACAACGCGGCGCGGAGAATACCGCTCGACGGCGTCGACAATCGCCTGGCGCGTCTCGTCGAGCTTGAGATCGGCCGTTTGAAAAATGGATTGGTCGGCGGTGAGCGACGCATCCTGCGACGCCGACAACTCTGCGACATCGATCCCCTCGAGGGTCCAGCCGTGCGATGCCGCAATTTGCTCCAGCTCGTCTTTTGTCTGGGCCAGACTAACATAGAGGCAACGCTCGCCCTGCTCCACACCGGCGCGTAGAAACTGCAACGCCGCCGTTGTTTTGCCCGAGCCCGGCACGCCTTTCAAAACATAAATATTCGAGACGGGGAAACCGCCTTTCAAGACCTGGTCGAGGCCGGGCACGCCTGTGGCGATTGTCGGATATTCACGGGGCATTCATTTCTCCTAGCACGATATGTCGCAGCAGCTGGACGGGCGGCAGCGCGCGCGACGCTACGCTAATTGCCCGGTGTGATCGAGAGCCTCGTCCTGCGAAAGAGGTGTAGATATGTTTGCCGCGCTTCATCGCGCCGCTCGGTTCATGCAGTGTGGCGGGTACGGAGTTTGGAGAGACCATCGCAACGCCGAGAGTAGAAAGAACTGGAGACGTGTTCTATCAAATCGACTTGCGATCGCGCTCAAGGCTTTATTTTCAGCCGGCGGACTACGCGATGCAGGGGATTGGCATCCGGACTTGCTGGCTGCCGGGATAAGAAGTTGCGCGTTCATCCCAAAGCCAATCGTTGTCTGAGCGGAACTCAAAAAGCTATCGCACGATACGATCCTGCCGGACTGGGCAGCTCAACGGCCAAAACGGCCACAACAAAAAGGCGATGACGGATTTTCAGACGTAACCGAGTGGCCGCTTGCAACCCCCCAGTTCGCGATGCTCGATTATTCTACCGACGGCCAATAGTGGCCGAAGGAGTATGGACATGGGTACAGCACAGTATGATCCTGCAGCGCTCGGCAGGCCCGCATGGAACGCCGGTCGAATGGTTGGCGTGAAGAAACCTCTGAAACAGCGCCAGATC
>NZ_JAMYXM010000006.1 GCF_024158145.1 Notoacmeibacter sp. MSK16QG-6 | reverse complement strand
GGGCGGTAGGCTATAAGCGCCCGAAAACTTGGTGACGCGGGGTGGAGCAGCCCGGTAGCTCGTCAGGCTCATAACCTGAAGGTCGCAGGTTCAAATCCTGCCCCCGCAACCAAAAATTACAATAACTCTCGACGTATCTACATTTGCTACGGATCAGCACCCTTGTCGGCAGACGTTTGTCGTGAAATCTGGTTGCCGTCCGTCAAAGGTCCGAGTGTCGCTTTGCATTTTGAAATGGGCAAATCGACCGGTTCGCCTAACGAGGCCGCCTTGCCGCGGCAAGCTTGCCTGCATAATCTAACGCGGCCAGCATATTGACATGGTTTGCAATGCCCGTACCCGCAATATCGAAGGCGGTTCCATGATCGACTGAGCATCGGTCGATTGGCAATCCAAGCGAGACATTGACGGCGGTGTCGAAGGCGATGAGCTTGATCGGGATATGACCCTGATCGTGATATTGCGCGATCACAAGATCGAAAGCACCGGTATTAGCACGGTGATAGACCGTGTCCGCCGAGATCGGACCTTCGACGTCGATCCCTTCCTTTCTGGCTTTCGCCACGCCCGGCGCGATCCTTTCATCGTCCTCATCGCCAAATAACCCCCCTTCACCACAATGGGGGTTCAGGCCAGCAACAGCTATGCGGGGTGTCTGCAGGCCCATGCGACGAAGATGATTGTGGCCGGTTCGGATGGTCTCGTAAATCCGCTCGGGGGTCGCTCGCGCTATCGCCTCTTTCAGAGAGACGTGAGTCGAAACATGCAGAACATTGAGCGTCGGCGAGGCAAGTAACATCCAGGATGTTTTGCAACCGGTCAAATGCGCCAGCATTCCCGTGTGGCCGTCGTAGTGATGGCCCGCCGCATTCAGAGCTGCCTTGTTGATCGGAGCGGTGACAATGCAGGAGGCCGCATCAGATGTCGCAAGTTCGACCGCCTTTTCGATATAGCGGAACGATGCCTCGCCGCAGGTGTCAGAGAGCACACCGAACCGGCCAGGCAATCCGTCGACTGGCACGTCGATCACCTGCAGAGCGGCGGTGTCGCCGTCACCGCCCTGAGGGCGTAGGGAAAGGTCGAGGTCACAGGCGCGCACGGCGCGCTCAAGGGTTGCGTGGTCGCCAATCACGGCGTAACGCGCGCGTTCTTGCGGCTTCAGTTCGGCCATGGCCTTCACCGTCACCTCAGCGCCCACGCCGGATGGGTCGCCCATGGTAATTACGATGGGTTGTTCGGGCATCGGGTCTCTCCAGAGGACAATTTCATGATGGCGGCGCCGTCAGCGCAGAGCGAGTTCGTCGTCGTTGACGCAATAGGGAGGCGGATCTCCGGCGAAGATTGCGTCGAGGCTTTCAATGACCATCAGACCGACATTTTCGAGCGCTTCTCGCGTATCGGCGCCGGAATGCGGGGTAAAAACCGCGCGCGGATGCTGGAAGATCGGATGCGATACATCCGGCGGTTCGCTTCGGTAAGCATCGATCGCAACCCCGCCGAGACGCTCCTCTTCGAGTGCTGCGGCAACCGCGTCGAGATCGACCACGTCGCCACGCGCAAGATTGATGAGCTTGGCGTCGGGCTTCATCAGCGAAAGCGCCCTCTCGCCGATCAATGATATATTATCCGCTCCGCCGAACACATGAAGAGAAACATAGTCGGAAACCGCCAGCAATTCGTCGAGCGGGAGAAACGAAATCTCATAATTCCGCGCGAAAGCCTCGTCGGGAAATTTTTCGGTCGCGACGACCTTCATACCGAGTCCGACAGCCAATCTGGCCAGGCGTTTTCCGATATTACCAAGCCCGACAATACCGAGCGTCTTGCCGCCGAGTTGGGTGCCAATTTGCCGGTTCCATCCCCCAGAGGCCACGGAGATATGGCCCTGGGGTATGAAGCGGGCCATCGAGAACATCAAACCCACCGCCAGCTCGGCCACAGCATCGGCATTTGCGGCGGGCGTGTTGCAGACAGGAAGCCCGGCGGTGGTGCACGACGCTATGTCGATATTGTCGATTCCAACGCCATGCTTGACGACGCCCTTGAGATTTACGCCAGCGGCCAGTGTTTCCGGCGTAACGGGAACGAGGCCGACCACCAGCGCGTCGGCCCGCCCGATCTCTTCGGAAAGCCCGCCATCGGCTTTCTCCGTGTCAATGCAGCGGATGAATTCCCATCCACGATCGGCGATCAGCTCCGGAATCCGGCCATGCCTGCCAAAGCCGGGGGAGGTAGTGACGACAACCGGCATCAGATCAACTCGTATTTTTTCAGGATCGTCTCGATCTGCCTGTCCTGTTCGGGATCCGGCAGCAGAGCCGGCTGACGCGATGCGCCGACAGAATGATCCATGACCCAGAGCGCGCGCTTCACCAGAGCGGGCGGATAGCCGAGCTTGTAGAGATCGGTGCGGAAGCTGCCATAGGTTTCCTGCGCCCTTGCTGCACCCGCTTCGTCGCCGGCGTTGAAGCAGTCGACGATCTGCGCCAGCACGTCGGGCATGACGTTGCCGAGGCCTGAAATCGCACCTCTTGCGCCGTTCTGGAATGCCCAGTGGACCAGATGGTCGGGGCCGGAATAGACGTCAAAACTATCCTCTTCACGGCCGATCGCCATATAGGCTTCCAGCGTATCCTGCGCGCCGCCCGAATCCTTTATGCCGGCGATATTACCGTGTTCCGACAGCCTGCGGGCGGTCTCTGGCTCGATGTGGTTCTGGGTCCGGGCCGGAATGTCGTAAAGGTAGACCGGAGTGTCCACCGCATCGGCGACCGAGGAGAAATGCCGGATGAGCGCATCTTGCGTGCAGGAGATGAAAAAGGGAGTGATAACGGCAATGCCATCGACGCCGATGCGGTCGAACTCCTTGGCCAGAAGCACGGTTTCGTACGTCGCGGGCATACCGGCATTGACGATGATCTTGGTTTTACCAGCCACTTCTTCAACGACCTCTCGGGTCAGCTTGACCTTCTCATCAAAGGTCAAGGCGGAGAAATCACCGTTTGTGCCTGCGCACATGATATGATTGCCGGCAGCAACCTGTCGACGCACCTGCGTACGGGTGGCGTCATAGTTGATCGTCTCATCGTCATTGAAACACGTGACCAGCGCGACGAACGCTTCTTTTTTCGAATTCATTGAGACTCCGGCTTTGATTGGTTTCGTTCTGCGCGTCTGCGTACAAGTGCGCCGGCGACCAGTGGCCAGCCAGCCGACAAAACAGTGAGGGCGAGGAAAAGGAGTGTGATCGGTGTCGATACGAAGGCGATGACATCGTCATGGGTCTGAAGAAGGCCCCGCCGCAGGTTCGACTCCAATAGGGGACCAAGTATCAGGGCAATACAGAGTGCTGCCTGGCTGAAACCGAATTTCTGCATACCCCAGCCCAAGACGCCGAAGCCGACCATCGTATAGAGATCGACCGGGTTCAGGTTGATCGCAAAGGAGCCGATGAAGCAGAAGATAACGATCGACATGGCGAGGAGGCGGCGAGGGATCATCAAAATGCGGCTGAAAACCGGGATGAGAGCCATGCCGAAGATGAACATGAAGATCGTCGCGATGAACGTGCCGCCGAATATTCCGACCACGACGTCGGGATTGGTCTGAAAAAGCATCGGGCCTGGAGCAAGACCCTGAATTAGCAGGCCGCCCATCAGGACCGCCGTCACGACGTCACCCGGAATACCAAGAGCCAGTAGCGGAATAAGAGCAGCGGCGCAGACCGCATTATTGGCCGACTCGGTGGCCGCGATTCCTGGTGCATATCCGGTGCCGAATTTCTCCGGCGTCTTCGATGCGCGGCGGCATTCATTATAGGAGATCCACGAAGCCGTGCCCGACCCGGTTCCCGGCACGATACCGATAAGAGTGCCTATGATTGAGCCGCGTAGAAGCGCGCCTCGACTTTCCTTCATCTCGGACCGGCTCGGCCAGCGACCCGATACGATTTTAATCGGCTCTTCCTTAGCGGCAATTCGCTCCATCTGGGTGAACACTTCAGAGAGTGCAAAGAGGCCGATCAGTGCAGGAGTAAACGCGAAGCCCGAAGCAAAACCCTGGACATTGAATGTATAACGCAGAACGCCGGAAATCGGGTCGGCGCCTACCGTGGAAATGAGAATGCCGAGGAGGCCCGAAATCGCACCTTTCAGTAGATCGCCGGATAGAGAGGCGATGATCGTCAGGCCGAACAGCGCAAGGGCGAAATATTCAGACGCGCCGAACTCCAGGGCAATCCCGGCAAGTTGAGGTGCAAGCGTCGCCAGAACGACAGCAGCGATGAGGCCACCTACGGTCGAGGCGATCGTCGCCATTCCGAGCGCCCGTCCTGCTTCGCCCCTCTGCGCCATCGGATAGCCATCGAGAACTGTGGCGGCCGATGCAGGCGTGCCGGGCGTTCGCAGCAGGATGGACGATACGCAGCCTCCGTAAATACCGCCGATATAAATACCGATCAGCATGTTGAGACCCATAACGGGCGTCATGCCGAAGGTAAGGGGAATTAGAAGGGCGACACCCATCGTTGCAGTCAGTCCTGGCAACGCCCCTATAATGAGGCCGCCAAGCGTGCCGGCTGCTATTGTCAGCAGAATCTGCGGCTCAAAGAGTGGGGTAAGAAAGGCGATGGATTCCATGGTCCGCCCTGGGGGCTGTACGACAGCGGCCGTCTTCGTGAAAGAAAACCGGGGCGGCTTGGCGGCCCCGGTCCAATATCAGACGCCATCGGCGCCTGTTCTGATCAGTTATTCATCTCGAGCATGTGGAGCTTTTCGAGCACCTTTTTCGACGTTTCCATGTCTTTCCTGGCTCGAGCCTCAAATGCTTCACCGTCCTCGTACACAACAAACTCACCCATATCGGTCAGCGTCTTCCGAAACTGCTCATCATTGGCCACTTTCTCGACGGCATCGCGCAGCCAGGCCCGCGTATCTTCATCCATTCCTTTCGGACCAATCAGACCCTTCCAGGAGGACCAGGTGAAATCGACACCCTTTTCGACGGCTGTCGGCGTGTCCGGGAAGAGATCGATGCGCTCGTCTTCCATGACAAAGAGTGGGCTCATCTGTCCGGCTTCCGATGCCGCCAAAGCCTCCG
This sequence comes from Notoacmeibacter sp. MSK16QG-6, assembly GCF_024158145.1. Lineage (GTDB taxonomy): Bacteria > Pseudomonadota > Alphaproteobacteria > Rhizobiales > Rhizobiaceae > Notoacmeibacter. The sequence goes on along the minus strand of NZ_JAMYXM010000006.1, from coordinate 181,446 downwards.
CCGGTGAGGCGACCATCGCGTCGATATGACCGCCGATGCAGGCGGTGCGCGCTTCTGACGATCCGTTGAACGGCACGGACTCAATCGTGATGCCGGCGGCGTCCGCGAAAGCCTCTGCGGATATCTGGTTGGCGCCGCCGGCGCCTGAGTTGCCGACCTGGGGTGCTTTGTCCTTGGCATATTCGACGAACGCGTCGTAGTCGGAGAACGGAGCGTCAGCGCATGCCACCATGACCTGGAGCGAGCGGGCGTAGAGACCGATAAACTCGACATCGTCCAGTTTGTAGTCCGTTCCGCCGATTAGCGGTTTGATGACGAGCGGCCCTTGAGCGCCGGCACCCAGCGTATAGCCGTCCGCACGGGCATTGAGAGCGGCCGACGAACCTATCGCACCTCCGCCGCCTGGCTGATTGCGTACAACCATCTGTCCGTCGAAGAGGCGTTCGAACGTTTCGGCCACGACACGCATGGAGAGGTCCGTCGATCCGCCCGCAGAATATGGCACGACAACCTGGATGGGCCGCTGTGGGAAATCCGCGGCGAATGCTCCGGTCGCAGCGGTGGTCGCGAAAGCGGCGCCCATAAGGATAGATTTTAGCATTTGTTTCCTCCCTTTGATTTCAGATAATCGATGGCTATTCACGGCAGCCATACGGACAGCAGTTTTGTAAAACCGTAGTAGATGGCCAGGGTCATACCGACTGGAAACAGGACGATGATGAGCCAGTTACGCTCACCCAGCAGAAGCAGGCCAAGAATGAATGTCGCTAATGTCGAAGGCAGATAGCCTATTGGCATGAAGGATGCGGCATAACCGATCATCAGAAATGTAAAGCCAGCCATAGCCAGAAGCACCCGTCGGCCTGGTATCGCAATGTTCGCCGCTGCTTCATTTTCCATACGAAGCGCACGAACAATCAGCACAAGCGAAAGCATGCCGATTAAGGCAATCGTCAGCCATGGGACAAAACTCGGGCCTGCCGCGCCGGGGTTGAAGCCCTGCTTGATGAAGGTCGTGCGCCAGCTAGCGAATCCGCAGAAGGCCAATAGCCCGCAGCCGATCCACAAGTCCGCCTTCCTTTCCCTCAATATCATTTTGGCCTCTCCTGAGAGGACGGACACGAATGTCACGTCTCTTGAAAGTCGCGACACACTGTCAGCGATATGATAACATGTCAACTGAAGCAGAAAAAGTTTGAGTTATCGAGCCGTTTGCGAAGGCCTTTCTGGGGAAAGAATAGCTCGATTGAACGGAAATTATTCAGTATAAATCATTGAAAACAAGATAATTATGGCGATTTCACCCGTAACTTCCATGGCGCCGTCGTCTGACGTAAACATCCGTGTCGTCTTATTTGACAAGTCAAAAATTTGTAATTTATATGTCCTGAACTGCAGCTTGCCGCGAGGAAGTTCGGCTGCACGCTAGGATGAACTCGTGAGGACCGTGATGTACAATCTGACTACACCCGTCGAGTTACGACGTCCCGCGCTGGTGCACTACGGCAGCGGCGCGCTTGCAAAGCTGGCGGATTGGGTTGCGGCCTCCGGTTTTAAAGCGCCTTTTGTCGTCGCCGATCCGATCAATGCAGTTCGACTTTCACTGCTGGGTCTCGGTGAGGTCAATTGCTTTGGAGATGTTGTTCCCGAGCCTGGCAGCGATAATCTGGAAGATGCTGTTTCGGCTGCCAAAGGCGCCGATGTCGTGATTGGTTTCGGTGGCGGTTCGGCCATGGACCTTGCAAAGCTGGTTGCCGTAATGGTGGATCAGCCGGTTGAGCTATCGGACATCAGCGGTGCCAATAAAGCGCCCGCGCGCAAAGTAGGATTGGCCCAGATTCCGACGACGGCAGGCACTGGTTCGGAGGTCGGGACACGCGCCCTCGTCACCGATCCCGAGACCAACAGCAAGGTCGCCACGGAAAGCCCATACATGCTGGCCGATATCGCGATCATCGATCCTGACTTGACCATGACGGTGCCACCGCACATCACGGCAGCAACCGGTGTCGACGCGATGGCCCATTGTGTCGAGGCGTTTACTTCTAAACGTTCTCATCCTCTCATTGACGACTATGCGCTGCGTGGGATCCAACTGGTCGGCCGCTATTTGCAAAGGGCAGTTAAGAATGGCAACGACGCGGAGGCGCGCGCCGGGTTGTCGCTGGCGGCTTTTTATGGCGGCATTTGTCTCGGCCCGGTCAATACGACCGCAGGGCACGCACTTAGTTATCCGCTCGGCACGCAGTACAAACTGCCGCACGGAATCGCCAATGCGCTTATTTTCCCGCATGTTCTCGCCAAGAACGCTGAGGCTTGCGCCGAACAGACCGCCGCGATCGCTCAAGCGCTCGGTTTTAGAGGTGGCGATAGTGCAGAAATACTCGCCGGTGCTACCGCCTTCTGCAAAAGCCTCGGTCTCGACATGCGACTTCGCGCATACGGCGTGAAGGAAGATAGTTTGCGGGCTATGGCCGAGGAGGCTCATGCCATCCGCCGTCTGCTCGACTGGAACCCGCGTGAACTGTCGGTTGACGATATTGAGGCGCTATACCGGCAGGCGTACTGACCGACACAAGGTGCGACCGTGCAAGGCGATCAAATGAAGCGTGATCGAGTCTTTATCGTTGCCGATGACCTTACCGGCGCCTTGGACAGCGCGGCCACATTTGCCGAACACGGAGCGCGCGTTAGAGTTGCGTGCACTCCTGACAATTTGACAGAAGCGTTGGCTTCTCCAGCGGACGTTGTCGCGGTTGCGACCGGCACCCGTGAATTATCGGAGTCTGATGCGCGCGATGTGGTTACCTCGGTGGCGCGGCATCTGGCTGAACACAAGGGGCTACTTTTCAAGAAGGTCGACAGCCGTTTGAAGGGAAATATCGCGGCCGAAATAGATGCACTGATACCTTCGGAAAAAACACTTTTCTTCAATCCGGCCGTTCCAAAGCTTGACCGCTACTGCATGGATGGCGCTGTGGTTGGAAGCGGAATTGATGCACCCATCCCGGTGGCCGGGCGACTGGGCCGTTCGATCAAGATTTGTGACGCGCGAACTCAGCAGGATCTGATCGAACAACTGCCGAATGCGTTGGGGGAATCGGCGTTTGCAGGCGCGGCAGGTTTGGCGGAGGCGTTGGCATGCCGGCTTTGGCCAGAGGGAATAAAGATACGCCAGACACGCCCAACACTTCCCGCAATGATGGCCGTGGGTTCACGCGATCCTGTGACAGGCGGGCAAATCGAGGCTCTTGGAAATGTCCCAATTGTCACTGCGCCCAATGGTTTTTGCAGGCAGTTTCCTCAAGTTCCTCTCCTGCTCATTCGCATGACGCGGGGAGCAGAGGAAATCTCACCCGGAACTGCCTCTGACGAATTCGCGAAAACCCTCGAGCATGCCTATCGATTCCTGAGCCCGACGACCATTTTTGCCTGTGGCGGCGAAAGTGCGGGCGCGCTGCTCCAACGACTCGGCGTTGGACAGTTGGATGTTGATGGTGAGGTCATGCCTGGGATGCCTGTCGCGCGCTGCATTGGCCAGGTCCACTTATCGCTGATCACCAAATCGGGCGGGTTTGGGCAGCCTGATGCTCTGGTGAAACTTGTCAAATTACTGAATCTTCAATAGGTCGTGGTGCTGTCGACATCGGGGATTTGAATGGTAACGGCTAAGACGAAGACGCGGATGCCTCTAGCGGAGCAGGTCTATCGCTCGCTTCATGGGCGGATCGCCAATGGCGATTATCCCGCAAACGAGAAGTTACCACCCGAAATGAAGCTGGCCGAAGAGTTCGGCGTGTCTAGACCGGTGCTGCGAGCCGCGCTGGAGCGTCTGCGAAAAGAGGGTGTGGTCAATTCCCGTCAGGGTGCCGGTACCTTTGTGCGGCAAAGCCAGACTAGTGTTCCCATAGGCTTTGCAAAGGTCGAAACGCTTGCCGATGTGCAGCGATGCTACGAGTTTCGAATCAACTTGGAAACCGAAGCGGCGGCTCTTGCGGCTGAGCGCCATAATCCTGGCCTGCTGGCGGAGACCGAGCAGGCGCTTGAACTTTTGCGTGCGGCAACGGGCTCTTTGCAACATCGCGAAGATGCTGACTTCATGTTTCACAGCAGTATCGCGCGGGCATCGAACAACCATTATTTCGAGGCCGCTTTTCGTGCGCTGCGTGACCACGTGAATGTGGGCATGAAACTGCACGGTGAGTCGCTCATGAATGACGGACGCAAGGGTCTGGAAGAAGTTCTCGCCGAACATACGGATATATACGAGGCCATTCGTAACCGCGACCCTGAGGAAGCGCGCGCCCGGATGCGTCTGCATCTGGAACATTCGAGGGATCGCCTGTTCGGCGGTGGTCAGTTCGATCTCAGGCTCACCTGATCAGAATTGTCAGGCCGCGCCTGAGTGACAGCGAGTTGAACGCGACGCTCAAAACCAGCGGCCAACGCGGCGGCTAATATGCCTCATCGGCCCACAGAACGCGGACGGCAGTCGTCGCAGCCGCCGTACGGTTTTCCACGCCGAGTTTGGCGAAGATCTGTTCCAGATGCTTGTTCACCGTCCGGTGGCTCATCTCCAGAATATCGCCGATCTCCTTGTTCGATTTTCCGTGAGCGATCCAGAGCAAGACCTGCGCTTCGCGGACGGTCAGATCGAATGTCTGCCCCAGGCGTTCTTCGTCAGTCCCTCTGCTTCGATCCAGAAGCCTAATGAGAAACTGATCGGAGCCTGCTTCGACCACCCGCATTTCCAGCGCAATGCCGCTCTGCTTGAGACTGAGGGGCTTGTCGTTTTCCTCGGCCAGCCATTCGACGACGGCTACAGGCAATCGCTGGTTTTCGCCATTCGGCAAGCCGGCACGCTCGAGCAATTCAGCGGCTTGGCGCGTCGTCCAGTGAATCGCGCCATGGGGCGATACAGAAAGGATATGCCTTCCGGTCGCATCCAGCGCCTTCTGCGCGGATCGCTGGCGGTGAAACTGCCCGAGGTGGACATTCATGCGTGCGAACAGTTCATCCAGGTTGATGGGCTTTGCAATAAAATCGACCGCACCGGATGCGAACGCATGGACGACATGCTCCGATTCGTTGGCCCCAGTCATGATCATGACCGGAACGTGCTGCAGCCGTGGATCGGCGCGGACCATCTCGGTCGTTTCGAAACCGTTGATGCCAGGCATTCGCGCGTCCATGAGGACCATGTCGGGCAGGGCGCGTCCAATTGCCTTTAGAGCCTCAAGACCAGAATGGGCCGCTTCGGCCGCGAAGCCATGAAAGCTGACGGCGTCCTTCAGCATCGCAGCGGTTTCTGGTGAATCGTCGACAATGAGGATGGCGGGTTTTGGGGTCATGGTCATTGCACCAGATCGGCTGGCGCTCGCGCCAGAATCGTCAGAATGGTATCGGCACGACCGCGCTCGGCCAGATCGCGGATCGTATCGCAGAAGGCTTTGAGATCAGGATCGCGCTGCTCGATTTCACGCAATACTGCGACGAGCGAACGCAGAAAGCCGGTGCGAGCCAGTTTCTCCAGTTCACGAATGCGCTCGTCCGATGGCCACGTCCAGCTTTCCGATGCTGCCAGCCACCGCGCTTCCTCGCTCTCATTGGTCCATTGGAGTGATAGAAGCGTACCGAGCGCTTCGATCAGATCGGCGAAGGAAAATGGCTTTGTCAGATAGCTATTGTAGAGCGCCTGATATTCGGGCCGGTTTCTTTCCGGTCCCGCTTCAGCTGATATCATGACGATTGGCAGATCGGGATCCGACGCCCGCAATCGTCTGGCGACCTGCCAGCCATCCATATGCGGCATGGCGACGTCCAGCAACGCAAGATCGACCGGTGATATGGCCGCCGCCGACATCGCGGATCGTCCATCGACCGCTTCAATTACTTCGAAGCCGATCGGTTCCAGAAATTCGCGCGTAACCGCTCGGTGATTGGAATTGTCGTCGGCAACCAGAATACGCCGACGACACCCGACATAACCCTTCGGAAGCGGCTGCTGAACCTGGATTTCCTCTCCCTTGTGGGCTGAGCCGAGCATTATTCGCAGTGTAAATGTCGTACCGACGTCCAGTTCGCTTTGAACGGAGAGGTCGGCACCCATTATGTCGACGAGAAGTCTTGTTATGGCCAATCCGAGGCCAGTGCCGGGGGCGGCGTATTGGTCAACACCTTCCGCGGCTCGTTCGAAGGGAAGAAAGACCCTCTCCAAATCTTCCGGCGCGATGCCGATGCCGGTGTCCGCGATTGTGAACACGGCGATCTGGTTACGGTACGCAACGCTGAACCGGACGTCTCCTTCACGTGTGAATTTGACGGCATTGGAGAGAAGATTGATGAGAATTTGGCGCAACCGCTTGCCGTCCGTCCAGACATAGTCGGGAAGCGTCGCCGGTGGTTCGAATATGAAAGCGACATTCTTGTTCGCGGCCTGCAAACTGAACATGTCGATCAATTGGTCGAGGAGCGGTTTAAGCGCGACCTTATGCCGGAAGATTTCCAGCTTGCCCGCTTCGATCCGCGAAATGTCGAGCAGGCCGTCGATCATTAGCGTCAGGTGATCGCCGCTTTTCTTGATCGTGCGGGCCGCATTGCCTACCGGCGTTTCAGGCTGGGCCTGCCGTTCAAGAAGCTGGGCATATCCGAGTATCGCATTAAGGGGCGTACGCAGTTCGTGACTCAATCCGACAACATAACGGCTCTTGGCGAGATTGGCCTTCTCCGCGACTTCCTTGGCCTGTTGCAGTTGACGATCCGTTTCCCGGTGAGCGGCGATTTCGTCGATCAGAAGTCCGGTATGCCGACGCACTTCTTCCTCTGCTCGCGAATGGCTGTCCTGGGCAAGAACGACCAGCCAGACAATGACGCCAGCGGCGATCATCATGATTGCGTAGAGTTTCAGAAGCAGCGTATCTGTCGCGGCGTTGCCAAGACTGCCATTTAACTGACCGTCGAACGAAGCGAACACGAAAACGATCGCCATGACGATGGCCGTACAGGCCATGATGCCCAGATAGCGCGCAAGGGTCGAACCCAGCCAGCGCTCGACATTTTCGTGGTGAAAGGCAAGCTTACTGACGGCGCCGTGCATCTGCGCGCCGAGCCTGCCCTGCGGCTTGCAGCCATCGCCGCAGCGGGCGTCCAGAGAACAGCATAATGAACAGATCGGCCCGGAATAGACGGGGCAATGCGCCATGTCCTCGCCATCGTATGAATATTCGCAAATGCAGCAGGTCTTCAGACCCGGCGCAGAAACGGTCGGGTCTGGCTGACGGGCGAGGTAATATCGTCCCTCCGTCAGGAACGCCAAGAGTGGCGCCACCAAAAAGGTGACTGCGATGGCGACGTAGGAGTAAAGCGCCTCGGCGCTGGAGCCGAGGAGACCGAAATAGGACGCGATCGAAACGCCGATGCCGATCATCATCGCTCCGAACCCAACCGGATTGATATCGTAAAGGTGGGCGCGGCGAAACTCGATCTCTTTCGGTGAGAGACCGAGCGGCTTGTTGATGACGAGGTCCGCAACGAGAGCGGAAACCCAGGCGACGGCAAGGATGGAATACAGGCCGAGAATATGTTCGAACGCCCGATACATGCCGAATTCCATCAGCAGAAGACTGATGAGCACATTGAAGACAAGCCAGACCACCCGTCCGGGGTGATTGTGCGTCAGCCGGCTGAAGAAATTCGACCATGCGATGGAGCCCGCATAGGCATTGGTGACGTTGATTTTAGCCTGACAGATAACGATGAAAATTCCGGTCAGGCCGAGCGCCAGTTCGGGCGTGGACACCATCTGGGAGAAGACAGTGTGGTACATGTAAACGGGGTCCGATGCCTCGCCAAATCCTGTTCCATTGGCGAAGGCGTAGTAGGCGAGAAAAGAACCGGCGAGGATCTTCAGCGCTCCGATCACGATCCATCCCGGCCCCGCGCTGACCATTGCCACCCACCAGTTCAGATGACCGATTTTCGAGCGTTTCGGCAGAAAGCGCAGATAGTCGACCTGCTCGCCGATCTGCGCGATCAGCGAAAAGAGAACCGCCGATGCCGCTCCGAAGGCAGCTATCCCCACCCCGCCGTCCAGCGCGCCATATAGCCCGGTATAGCCGGTCCAGTTGCTTACCGGTTGAAAGCCGTTTGCCGCGATGAACACGAACGGCGCCAGCTGGAGCACGATCCATATAGGCTGGGTCCACGCCTGAAAGCGGCTGATGAAAGTAATGCCGTATAGAACAAGCGGGATTACGCCTAGCGATGAGACGATGTAGCCGAGCCATAGCGGCATACCGAGCGTGAGTTTCAGCGCCGTGGCGACAATGGCCGCCTCGATGGCAAAGAAGATGAAAGTGAAACTGGCGTAGATCAACGAAGTCAGCGTCGATCCGAGATAGCCGAAACCCGCTCCGCGCGTCAGAAGGTCGACGTCGACCCCGGCGCGGGCCGCGTGCCATGAGATGGGCAGGGCAGCCAGGAAGATCAGGCAGGATGTGACAAGGATAGCGGCGAGCGCATTCGAGAAGCCGAAGGAAAGGGTGATTGCTCCACCGATCGCCTCAAGCGCCAGAAAGGAAACCGCTCCGATAGCTGTATTGGCGATCCGTCCGGGTGAAAACCGCCTGACGCGATACGCCGTAAAGCGCAACGCACAGTCTTCCATTGTTTCGTCGGCCACCCAGCGGGAATAGGTGCGCTTCAGGCGGGCGATGCGGAACGTCTGCGACATATAGCCTCTCGCCGCGAAATTGGCCTGCCGCCGATTTCGCCTGATCTATCAGAAAATAGCTTCTTTGCTGCAGGCGCGAAGGTCAAGAAGCCGGCCAATTTTTCAACGACGGCAGTTAAGTTGAACGGTCCAAAAGCCATAGTTTCCTAGGAAAATCCTCCGATTGACCAACCGCCAACACGTGAAATCAGGCTATGGGGCATTTAACGCACCTTCCATACGTTAAATGGCCCATTGTTGCGTTGCAAAAAGCGTGGCCGGATACCCCTCGACCGGCGAGGTTCGTCGGATCTGAACCCTACAAGACCTTCAGAAACCGAGGGGTTTCCCATGACGCATTCGCGCTCTCGTGGTGCAGGCTTTCGCATGAGCCGCCGCCAGCTTATGGCGGGCATCGCTTCCATCTCCATCCTGGCATCGGCCGGTATTCCCGCCCTTGCTCAAGACAAGCCGCCGACATCCGAAATAAACACGACCGGCCTGGCGGTAACCGACGATACCGTAACGGTCGGCATCCTGCATTCGATCACCGGCACCATGGCGATTTCCGAGACCGGTTCGGTGCAGGCCGAAAAACTGGCTATCGAACAGATCAATGCGATGGGCGGCGTGCTCGGACGCAAGATCGAGTATATTCAGGAAGACGGCGCGTCCGACTGGCCGACCTTTGCCGAAAAGGCCAAGAAGCTGCTTGTTCAGGACAAAGTGGCTTCCGTTTTCGGATGCTGGACCTCGGCATCACGCAAGGCCGTTCTACCCGTTTTCGAGCAATATAACGGCATGCTCTATTACCCGACCTTCTATGAGGGCCTGGAAGAGAGCCCGAACGTTATCTACACGGGTCAGGAAGCGACCCAACAGATCATCGCCGGCATCGACTGGGTCGCCAAGGAAAAGGGGGCAAAGACGTTCTACCTCCTTGGTTCCGACTACATCTGGCCGCGCACCTCCAACAAGATTGCGCGCAAGCACATCGAAAAGCTCGGCCTCGAAGTGGTGGGCGAGGAGTACTACCCGCTCGGCCATACGCAGTTCAATTCGGTCATCAACAAAATCCGCCTGAAGAAGCCGGACGTCATCTATGCGATCGTCGTCGGCGGCTCCAACGTTGCTTTTTACAAGCAGCTCAAGGCGGCTGGCATCGATATGACGAAGGAAAAGCCGCTTCTGCTGACCATTTCGGTGACCGAGGACGAGATCCGCGGCATCGGCGGTGAGAACATCGAAGGCGCTTACGCCGCGATGAAATATTTCCAGAGCCTCGATAACGAGAACAACAAGGAATTCGTCTCCGAGTTCAAAAAGATGTGGGGAGACGACATGGTGATCGGCGACGTGACCCAGGCCGCCTATCTCGGTCCATGGCTCTGGAAGGCGGCGGTCGAAAAAGCCGGCAGCTTCGACATCGACAAGGTGCGTGAGGCATCGCCGGATATTGAACTCGACACCGCCCCAGAGGGCTACGTGAAGATCCACCCGAACCATCATCTCTGGTCCAAGACCCGTATCGGCCACGCCATGCCGGACGGTCAGTACGAGGTCGTCTACGAGACCGAAGAACTGATGGAGCCGGATCCTTTCCCGGAAGGCTATCAATAAGCCAGCCGGGTTGCACACTCCTCCACGCTTCGGCGTGGGGGAGCCTCCCCTCCTTTTCCTATCCAACAGGAAGGCCGGCATACGGCCGGAGCGACGGCGATGATTGGTGATTACACATACAGCGAATTCTTCTCCATCCTGGCAATGCAAGGCTTCGCCGGGCTGATCCTCTTCTCCGTGTTTGTTCTGATGGCTCTCGGGCTGGCTATTATTTTCGGCCAGATGGGCGTCATCAACATGGCGCACGGGGAGTTCATGATTCTCGGAGCTTATGTCACCTATCTTTGTTCGAACTTCGTGTCGAACTACGCGCCGGCTCTTTTCCCGATCTACTTTTTCGTCGCCATGGCGTTGGCGTTCCTGGCCTCATTCGCGCTCGGCGTCCTGGTCGAATGGGCGATGATCCGCCATCTCTACAAGCGACCGCTCGACACGCTACTGGCGACCTGGGGGCTGTCACTTGTCCTGCAGCAACTCTACCGCTCCGTTTTCGGCGCACGTGAGGTCGGCGTTACGCTGCCCGACTGGCTGATGGGTTCGGTCGCCCTGACCGACATTGTCGAAGTGCCGATCAACGGGCTGTTCGTGATGGGACTGACACTCGCCATCACCGTCGCGGTCTATTTCATCATGTTCCGCTCCGGATGGGGCAAGCGCGTCCGCGCCGTCATGCAGAACCGCATCATGGCCGGTGCTGTCGGTATCGATACACGACGCGTCGACCGTATGACGTTCGGCCTTGGCTGCGGCATTGCCGGGATCGCGGGTGCGGCCTTCACCATGATCGGTTCGACAGGACCGACGGCAGGCCAGCTTTATATCGTCGATACCTTCCTCGTCGTGGTCTTTGGCGGCGCGGCCAGCCTTCTAGGCACCATCGCATCGGCCTTCACCATCTCCCAGGCCCAGTCGACCATGGAGTTCTTCATGAGCGGGTCCATGGCGAAGGTCCTCACCCTGCTCACCGTCGTCATCATTCTGATGCTCCGGCCACAGGGTCTCTTCACCCTCAAAATCCGTCAGTGAGGCAATGGTCATGAACGCGATGTCCAACCCCTTCTTCACCCGGTCCGGCTGGCTCTATCTCGCTATTCTCGCGGCCATACTGCTCGTCGTCTTTCCGCTGGCGCTCGATCCATTCCGTCTCAATCTGGTCGGCAAATATCTGACATATGCGTTTGTCGCGCTCGGACTGGTTCTGTGCTGGGGCCATGGCGGCATCCTCAGCCTGGGGCAGGGGGTCTTCTTCGGCCTCGGCGGCTATTGCATGGCCATGTTCCTCAAGCTCGAGGCCTCGTCTCCCGAGAATACGGCCATTCAGTCGACGCCCGGCATCCCGGACTTCATGGACTGGAACCAGGTGACTGCCCTGCCGTGGTGGTGGGAACCCTTCCGCTCGCTGCCCTTCGCGCTGTTCGCCGTGATCGCAGTACCCGTCATCTTCGCCTTCATCATCGGCTTTGCGATGTTCACCCGGCGGGTCGGCGGCGTCTATTTCGCGATCATCACACAGGCCGTCGCCGCGATCCTGACGATCCTGATCATCGGCCAGCAAGGCTATACCGGCGGCGTCAACGGCATCACCGATCTGCGGACCTTGCTCGGTTGGGATATCCGCACCAACGACGCCAAAACGATCCTTTATTTCGTCTGCGCCGGGTTGCTGATCGCTTCGCTTCTATTGTCGCAGGCCGTGCATGTCTCCAAGTTCGGCCGGCTTCTGATCGCTATCCGCGACAAGGAGGATCGCGTCCGTTTCTCCGGCTACAATGTGGCGGCGTTCAAGATTTTCGTCTTCTGCTTTGCGGCGGCCCTGGCGGCGATCGGCGGCGCGATGTTCACGCTGCAGGTCGGCTTCATGAGCCCCTCCTTCGTCGGCATCGTGCCGTCGATCGAGATGGTGATATTCGCTGCGGTCGGCGGACGCCTTTCCCTGTTCGGCGCAATTTACGGTACGCTGCTCGTCAACTACGCCAAGACGTCCTTTTCGGAGAGTTTTCCCGAACTGTGGCTCTTTGCCATGGGCGGCCTGTTCATCGCGGTGGTGATGGCGTTCCCAGACGGTATCGCCGGTCTCTACAACCGCTATCTCGCTCCACATATCGCCCGGCTTCTCGGCACCATGCGCAAGCGTGACGCCGAAGGTCATTCCCTCGCCAACCCTGCGGAATGACAGGAGGAAAGAATGAACGCCGTATCTCCTCAAAAGGACTTCCTTCTTTCGGTCGAAGGGCTCACCGTTTCCTTCGATGGCTTCAAGGCGGTCAACGATCTGTCCTTCTATATCGATGAGAACGAGATCCGCGTCATCATCGGCCCCAACGGCGCCGGAAAGACAACGGTCCTGGATCTGATTTGCGGACGCACCAAAGCGACCTCCGGGTCGATCAGGTTTCGCGATACTGAACTGACCAGCCTGAAAGAGCACCAGATCGTCCATCAGGGCGTCGGGCGGAAATTCCAGAACCCCTCGATTTACGAAGAACTGACCGTTTTTGAAAATCTGGAGCTGTCGTTTCCGCGGGGCCGCAATGTATTCGGCGCTCTCGCCTTTCGTCGCGACGCGGAAGTGCGGGACCGGGTGGAAGAAATCGCAGGGATGGTTTTCCTGCACAATCAGCTTCACACGCCGGCTGCCATTCTGAGCCATGGCCAGAAGCAATGGCTGGAGATCGGCATGCTGCTGATCCAGGACCCGACACTTCTCATGCTGGACGAGCCGGTGGCGGGAATGAGCGTGGGCGAACGGCTGAAAACCGCCGAACTGCTGCACACCATCATCAAGGACCGCTCGGTCATCGTCATCGAACACGACATGAAGTTTGTCGAGGACATCGCTCACCGGGTCACGGTGATGCATCAGGGCAAGGTACTGTCCGACGGCAGCATGACGCATGTGCAGAACGATCCCAAAGTCGTTGAAGTATATCTCGGGCACTGAGGAGAACGATCATGCTCGCAGTCGAAAACCTGCATGTCGCCTACGGCGAAAGCGAAGTGATCCACGGTATGAATTTCGACGTCGCGCCTGGCGAGATCGTCGCAATCATGGGCCGTAACGGCATGGGCAAGACGACGCTGATGAAGTCCCTGATGGGCGTCGTGCCCTCATCGAAAGGCGAGATCGTCGTCGATGGGGCTCATGTCGAGAGCGAGGAGAGCTTCAGGAGGGTCGCAAACGGTCTCGCATACGTGCCGCAAGGCCGCATGATCTTTTCGACCATGACGGTCCGGGAGAACATTGAAACGGGCCTGACCGTCACCGGCGAACGCAAAGTGCCGGGCGACATATACGAACTCTTTCCCGTTTTGCTCGAGATGAAGGATCGACGGGGCGGTAACCTGTCCGGCGGTCAACAGCAGCAACTCGCCATTGCCCGCGCGCTCGCCAGCAAGCCGAAGGTCTTGCTGCTCGATGAGCCGACAGAAGGCATCCAGCCCTCCATCATCAAGGATATGGCCAAGACGCTCCGCCAGATTCGGGATGAGCGGGGCTTGTCCATTGTCGTCTCCGAACAGGTGCTGAGCTTCGCGCTCGATATCGCCGACCGCGTGCTGGTGCTGGAGAAGGGCGACATCGTTCACGAGAGCCCACGAGACGGGATCGATGAGAAGAAGGTGGCCGGCTTCCTGTCGGTCTGACTGCCCCAATCACCCGTATTTTTTGGAAATTTGAAGCCTGCGAAAGGAAAACGACATGGCCGACACGCTCATTTCCGTCGATCTCAGCGAGAGCCCGCACACCAATGAGAATATTCATAACCGCTGGCATCCGGATATCCCGATTACCGTGTGGGTCGATCCGGGCGATGAATTCAAGATCGAAACCTATGACTGGACCGGCGGGCAGATCAAAAATGATGACGACGCTGCTGACGTGCGCGATGTCGAACTTGAACAGGTCCACTATCTCTCCGGCCCGATCGGCGTAAAAGGCGCCGAACCGGGAGACCTTCTGGTTGTCGATATTCTCGATATCGGCGCGAAAGAAGAAAGCCTCTGGGGCTTCAACGGCTTCTTCTCCAAGCAGAATGGCGGCGGCTTTCTGACCGACCATTTTCCGGAAGCACAGAAATCCATCTGGGACATCAAGGGCATGTTCACCGAATCCCGCCATGTTCCTGGCGTGAAATATGCCGGTCTCATCCATCCCGGTCTGATTGGGTGCCTGCCTGATCGGGCCATGCTCGATATGTGGAACGAGCGTGAGGCCGCACTGGTCGCGACCGATCCGGAGAGGGTGCCGGAACTGGCCGCCCTGCCAAATACCCAGTCGGCGCATATGGGTAAGATGACCGGCGAAGCCCGTGACACGGCTGCTGCCGAGGGCGCACGGACAGTGCCGCCGCGCGAACATGGCGGCAATTGCGATATCAAGGATCTGTCGCGCGGTTCGAAAATCTACTTCCCGGTCTATGTGGAGGGCGCTGGCCTCTCCATGGGCGATCTGCACTTCAGCCAGGGTGACGGCGAGATCACCTTCTGCGGTGCCATCGAGATGGCCGGCTGGCTGCATCTTCGCGTCAATCTCATCAAGGGCGGCGTCGCAAAGTACGGGATCAAGAACCCGATCTTCAAGCCATCGCCGATCACGCCAAAATATGACGACTACCTGATCTTCGAGGGTATCTCTGTCGATGAGGGCGGCAAACAGCATTATCTCGACGTGCATATCGCCTACCGGCAGGCCTGCCTCAACGCCATCGAGTATCTGAAGAAGTTTGGCTATTCCGGCGCGCAAGCCTATGCGATCCTTGGTACTGCCCCGTGTCAGGGCCACATTTCCGGCGTCGTCGACATTCCGAATGCCTGTGCGACGCTATGGCTGCCGACGGATGTCTTCGAATTCGACCTGATGCCTGGCGTGGACGGACCGACGAAATATCTCGACGGCTCCATCGACGTGCCGCTGGCCCCCGATCTCTGAGGCAATTCCAATGCCTTTCTATGACTACAATTGCAGCGAGTGCGGGCCGTTCACTTCGGTCCGCACCATGGAAAAATCCGCCGAACCTTGCACCTGCCCCGATTGCGGGCAGGATGCGCCACGCGCGTTTCTCACAATGCCCTTCGTGGCAGGAATGGATGCAGCACGCCGCAACGCCTTCGCCACAAACGAGCGTTCGGCTCATGATCCCAAGCGCAGCAGCCAGACGGGACATGGACCGGGCTGTTCGTGTTGCTCGTCGGGAAAAAAGAACCGCAAAACGCTGACGAGGCCGGACGGCTCGAAAAGCTTTCCGACCGCAAGGCCGTGGCAGATCAGCCACTGACCGGGATCGTACAGTGCATGTCGCGCCGGGATGTTCGCGTCGCGGCATGTTCTAAAGTACAAGGATTATCGATGTGGGATTGCGTTGCAAAGCGTTGAACCCGGTGTGATCCTTCCGGAATGGCGAGGAGATTTGGCTGGTCGCTTTTGCGGTCGGCTTTACCAATACTGATAGGGCTTGCGGCGATCTGTTCGGGCGTCCGAGCGAACGGACTGACCGCTCAGGAGGCGAGGGGGTTTGTCGAGCCGCCCTACAGCCTGGGGGAAGAGTTTGCCGAGGACAGTTGGCAGCTGGTCAACCTCGACGGGCGCGTAGCGGGCTACGGTTTTGCTTCGGAACCTCGGTCGCCTTTGCCCGGCTTTTCCGGCGCGCCGATCAATCTCTTCGTACAGGTCACGACCGAAGGCCGTTTCATCGATGTCGACCTGATCGAACACAATGAGCCGATCTTCGTCTCCGGCCTCGGCGAGGCGCCATTTCGCGAGTTTGTGAGCCAGTACAAGGGCCATTCGATCACGGACACACTTGTCGTGGGCGTGCCCTACGGTTCGTCGAGTGAGGGCTCTTCGCTGGTTTATCTAGATGGCGTTACCAAAGCCACGGCGAGCGTCAGGATTGCTCATGAATCGATCTTGGCGGCTTCCTTTTCCGTAGCGCGCGAAAAGATGCAGGGGGTCGGCGCATCCTCTACTGCAAGGCCCGATCTGACCCATGACGAGAATCTCAGTTGGAGCGATCTGGTCGAACAGGGAATCGCTAGCCGCCTTGTCGTGACGAACGCCGAACTGCAGGAAGCCTTTGCGGGCTCGATCTGGGCGAATGACGATTCTTTAGCGCTGGACAATCCCGATGGCATTTATCTCGATCTTTGGGTCGTCGATATCGGCCCACCGGCCGTCGCAAGAGCTGCTCTCGCGCCGGGCACATTGCGTGAACTGCAGAATTTCCGCGAAGTCTCGGAACATGACGAGCCGATCCTTCTGATAGAGGCCGGACGCCACGGCCTCGTCGGCGAAGAATTCGTCCGCAACACCAGTCCTGACCTCATCTTCGCCGAACAGGGCGGCCTGCCGGTCGCGCTGCGCGATGCGGACTTTCTGATCGACCTCAAACCGGATGCGCCAGAGGGAAGGGCGCTTGTTTTGCGTACCGACCGCAGGCTGGGTTTCAATCCCATCGAAAAGTGGACCCTTTCGATCCGCGCCATCCGCGAACATGGCTCCTTTCAGCCCGAAATTGGCAAGGCGGACTTTTCCCTGAGCCACAAGACGGATGAACGCTTCTTTACCGTCAACCGTCCCCCCGATCCGCCGCCGGTCTGGCTGCAGGCGGTGCAGAACAGAAGCGCGGATCTGGCCGTTCTCGGAGCCGGGCTGGCGGGTCTCTTTATCCTTCTTGGCATGAAGATGAATGCTTTTGCAGGCCATCGCCATTTCACCGCGTTTCGTCTGGTCATCCTCGCTGCGGTCACGTGTTTCGTGGGCTGGTGGGGACAGGGCCAGCTATCCGTCGCCACGCCGCTGGGCGTGACCCGCTCTCTTGTCGAGCAGAAATCACTGGCGTTTCTTCTGTACGATCCGTTCTCGCTTGTGCTCTGGCTGGCGACGATCCTGGCGTTTTTCTTTTGGGGGCGGGCGCTCTTCTGCGGCTGGCTTTGCCCGTTCGGCGCGATGCAGGAGTTTACCGCAAAGCTTGCGCGTCTGCTTCGCTTGCCGGAGATCGAGGTGCCAGATCATCTCGACAGGATCTTGTCGAAGCTCAAATATGTCGTGCTGGCGCTTATGGTCGGCGCCGCACTGTTCGCTCCCGGTTTGAACGACAGGCTGATCGAGATTGAACCGTTCAAGACAGCCGTAACGACCTACTTCGTCCGCGAATGGTACTATGTCGCTTACGCGGCCGGGTTACTCGTGCTTTCCATGTTTCTGTTCAAGGGGTTCTGCCGCTATCTGTGCCCGCTCGGCGCGGTCATGGCCATTGGTGGAATGCTGCGGATGCGCAAATGGATCGATCGGCGCGTTGAATGCGGTACACCCTGTCAGCTTTGCAAGGTAAAATGCAGCTATGGCGCCATCGGGAAGAGCGGCGCTATCAAGTATGATGAATGCTTTGGCTGCCTCGATTGCGTGGCGATTCATGACGATCCGGAACGCTGCGTGCCACTTGTGTTGGCGGCGAAGGGCAAGAAGCGTGGGCTCAAGCTGTCTCCTTCTGGTCAACCAGCCACCGCTTCATAGACGTTCGGTTTACTCTCACGCTCTTCGCATAGAGCCTCGTCCATCCGCCATAGAGTTTTGAGCGCGATGAGCGTGGAGGGTGAGAACAGATGGTGCGCCGAGTGTCTCACGCTTTGAAATAGCAAGGAAAGCGATCAGCCGTGCGAACGCAAAAAAGAAAGCGCCCCGGAGGGCGCCTTCAGTCGCTTGGGAGCAACAAGCTTTGTTTTATTGAGCGGCCAGTTGCTTTGGCAGCTTGAAGGTCCAGATCATACCGCCCTGATTGAGGTAATTGACCTTCTTGGCGACTTCACCGCCCCATAGCGGCACCGCGCCACCCCAGCCGGAAGCGACTGCGACATATTGCTCGCCGTCCATCTCCCAGGTGACAGGCTGACCGACAATCCCGGAGCCAGTCTGGAAGCTCCAGAGTTCGTCACCCGATTCCGCATCGAACGCTTTGAACTCACCCTCCGGGGTTCCGGTGAAGACCAGGCCGCCAGCGGTCGTCATCACGCCGCCCCATAGCGGAGCATCGTTCTTATATTCCCACTTGATGTCGCCCGTGGCAGGATCGATCGCTTTCAACGATCCGATATGGTCTTCGAAAATGGGCTTGATCGTGAAGCCGGAGCCGAGATACGCAGCGCCCTTCTTGTAGGAGACAGGTTCGTTCCAGATATCCATGCCCCATTCGTTTGAAGGCACGTAGAAATAGCCCGTGTCCTGGCTGTAAGCCATTGGCATCCAGTTCTTGCCACCCAGGAAGGACGGTACGGCGAAAACGACCTCGCCCTTGCCGCCATCGGCTGCTTTAGACGGGTTACCGGGACGATTGGCTTCGTTAAAGATCGGTCGCCCGTTTTCGTCTATGCCTTCGGCCCAACTGATGTTTTTCACGAAAGGTGTCGCGTTGACGAAGGCGCCGTCTTCACGGTTCAGCACGTAGAAGAAGCCGTTTCGATCTGCTGTTGCCCAGCGCTTATTGCCCTCGGAGTCGGTGAACGGCACCATCTCGTTCACACCGTCGAAGTCCCAGCCTTCGCGCGGCGTCGTCTGAAAGTGCCATTTGATCTCGCCGGTGGCCGGATCCATGCCGATCCGAGAGGCGGCGTAAAGATTGTCGCCTTCATTGCCTTCCGGATTGCCTGCGCCGCGCAGCCAAGAGTTCCATGGGGCGGGGTTGCCCGCACCGAATACAATCGTATCGGTTTCGGCGTCGTAGCTGCCACCGAGCCAGGTCGCGCCGCCGCCCGTCTTCCACATATCGCCCGGCCAAGTCGCGTTCAGTTCGCCGGTCATGGTGCTTTCTTCGCCCTTGAAGGTTCCCATGTGCCCCTCGATCACCGGGCGGGTCCAGACCAGATCGCCCGTTTCAGCATCGCGGGCCTGCACTTCGCCGACAATGCCGAACTCGCCACCGGAATTGCCGGTTATGACAAGGCCGTTCACGATCAGCGGAGCCGATGTGTAGGAATAACCGGCGCGGTAGTCGGCGATGCGATCGCGCCAGACGACGTCACCGGTCTTAAGGTTCAGCGCGACAAGCGTCGCGTCGAGTGTGCCGAAGTAAATCTTGTCGCCGAAGATCGCTGCGCCACGATTGATGACGTCGCAACAGGGCAGGATGCCTTCTGGAAGGCGGGCGTCGTATTGCCAAAGTTCTTTACCAGTCTCGATATCGATGGCGTAGAGACGGGAATAGGAGCCCGTCACATACATTACGCCATCATAGACCAGCGGCTGGGTCTCCTGACCTCGCTGTTTCTCGCCGCCTAGCGAAAAAGCCCAGGCGGGAACGAGGTTCTCTACATTGTCTTTGTTGAGGGTCGTCAGCGGCGAATAACGCTGGAGATGCCGGCCCATGCCGTTCGTCAGGATGTCGCCGGTCGTCTGCGTATCGTTGGCAAGATCCTCTTCCGTCACCCCTTTGGCATCGGCCGCCATCGTCTCGCTTGTATCGGCGACTTTAGCGGGCTCCGTCGAATCTTGTGCATAGGCCGCGCTGCTAGCCAATATAGCGGCAAACGCCAGAATGAAGCTCTTCTTCATCAGGTTCCTCCCAGTTGAGTTGTGCGTATCGACGGGTGCACGGTCCTCCCCGGAGACACCCTCGGAAAACGGCCGGTCCCGTGTTCCCTTCAAACGCTAAGTGGAAACGCAGCCACCCGCTATTGTACCAAGGTGCAGACCTTGCGTTCTAATTCAAAATTATAATATAAATCAGTATCTTATTTAAAATTTTTGATGTGGTATGGTCGAAGGACCAGCTCGCTCTTGCGCTAGGAGAGCGTAAAGATCACTCGCATTAGACGCTGCCGGACAACAGGACTGAACGGGGGATGCTTCGTTGATTAGTGGAGTGCAAAAAAAACTCCGCCTAGAAAAGGTTCTTGTCGTAACGCCCTTCATCGGCATCGGGCGTGACAGCCCGATAATCGTAATCCGATTTCTGCAGTTCAATCGCTGCCGGTTCGCCAGCGGCTGCCGCACGATCAACCCATCGCTGCCCAGCCTCGGGGTCGGGAGCAACGCCACGGCCGCGGAGGAGGTCCAGACCGTAATTCAGCTGCGCGATGGGATCACCAATATCGGCGGCCTGCCGATCCCATTTCGCAGCCGATTCCGGATCGATATCGGAACGGCCAAAGCCATTCTCTTCCATGTACGACATCCAGGTCATCGTGCCGGTGTAGCCGGCTTCGGCGCACTTGCGAAAAATGGTGCGCGCGTCGACATGGTTGCCCATCTTGGTCATGATGTAACCTTGGGCGCAGGTCATCATGTCGACTTCGCCGCGCGTTGCATTTTCGATGGCTCGATTGAGCGTCATTTCATCGGGATTAAGCGTGCCGAACTCGTTCTGCTGCTGACTACCGGCATCGAGTTGCCAGGGGTCTTGCTGGGGCTGTTCGTTTGCAGCAGCCGGTTGGGCGACAAAGATGAAGGCGCCAAAGACCGCATGGGCCAGTAAGAACTTTTTCATGGCCGATTCCTCCAGATCGGGAGCGTATCTCGAAGACAGACGGCCTTCTATATGGCCTTTCGTACAGTCTCATTGGCGGTTGCCGGGTGGAATGGTCGAATCTCAAGGTGACGGACGATAGGCCACGCCCCACGGGAAACGGCCGACCTTAATGGTCTTAATCGGCTCGAGTTTCTCGACATCGATTACCGTGACATCGCCCGACACGCCGTTGGTCGTGAAGAGTAGGCTCTCGTCGCCGTTAAACGCCATGTGCCAGACCCGACGCCCGACCAGCAGATAATCGATGACCTCATAGGTTTTCTGGTCGACGACGGCGACGTGGTTGGACGGGCCGAGTGCAACAAAGACGTAGCGCCCGTCTTTCGTCATCTCGAACCCGACCGGTTGTACGCGGTCCTGATGAACGCCCTGAATCTTAAAATTGATCTTGGCTTTCTCGGTCTGGCTAGCGACGTCGAATACCGTAACGGTTCCGCCAATTTCCGCAGAGATCCACAATTCGCTGCCATCATGCGTGAACTCGGCGTGGCGCGGCCTCTGATCGACAAGCGTGTTGGCAAACAGCTTATCGGTTTCGGTATCGATCCAATGCGCCATATTCGTCGTTTCCGACGTTGTAATGGCGATCTTGCCATCGGGGGAAACGGCCATGCCTTCCGGCTCTATTCCAACATTGATCTGCTCGATCACTCGGCGCGTTTCGGTATCGACAACGGTGGTGATCGCATCGTCTTCATTGGCGATATAAAGTCGCCGATTGTCCGGATGGAGCACAAATTGCTCGGGGTCCTCGCCCGATGGCAGATCGTGCAATATCTCGCCAGTCGCCGGGTCGATGACCTGCACGGCATCGCTATCGGATGCGCAGACGTAAAGCACATCATGGTCTCTGGAGAATGTGATACCACGTGGGCGTTCTCCAACCTCGATCGTCCGCACCACTTCCATTGTTTCGATATCGATGACCGAGAGTGTGTCATCCTTCTCGTTCGAGACCCACATTTCATCCGCCGCTGCGGAAGTCGTAATCGCTATCGACATAAAGACCGCAGTGGTTTTCATTGATTTTATAAGCATTTCATTGTCCCGTGACGAAAGCCCGGCAGCCGGACTCGGGCTGATCCAAACCAAGCGTATCGAGTTCATTGCGCTGATGAAGAAATCCCTCTAGCGGGGCCATAGCGACGAGAGCGCGCGGATGGGTGAGGGGGATCGGCTGGCGCAATTGGCCGTTCCATGTGCGATAGGTGAGGGGGCGACCTTTGAAACCGGCCAGTTCGAAGCGATCTGATAGTATGTAATCCCTAACGGTCACAGCCTCGGCAGACTGAGAGCGCGTGACGGCTTCGCCGATGGTTCGCACAGCGGCCCATGCGGCGTAATCGACGGCAAACATCTCGCGGTTTGCCAGATATGAAAACCGCCTCTGCAACTGTGCCGCACCGTGCTGTTCGACGGCAGCGCTCCAGCCCGATGGTACAATACCCTCCGACCCGCCCACCGGTCGCGGCAGCCATGTGTTGTAGAGAACGTAGCGACCATAATCGTGTTTTTCATCTGCGATCACCAGCATGTCGTGGTCCGGCGCAGCTTGCAGGAAAAGGGGCACTTCGGCGGCGGCGTTGCGTCGCATGTCGGCCTCGAATGTCCAGACCATGTGTTCACGAAGTGACAGGCGAAATTTTGTGGCCGAATGCGTAAAACTATCGGCAAGCGCGATGTCGGCTTTGCTTTTCGACCCGATCAAAACCCAATTCGTCCAGCGTTTGCTGGCCGCGAATTGAGCCAATGCATCGGTCAGCATGGCTCGGGATGGATGGGTGTGGAGCAGATTGCTGCGGCACGCGCTGTCTCGAAGATCGTTATCCGCCAGATTGGTATTGATAACGATAGCCGTCTGCGCTTCCGGTATATCGGCCAGCGCAAGCATATCGTCACGCGGGGCTTTGACGACAATAAAGGGCGTTTGCGAGAGAAGTTTTCGGGCGGCCTGCAGGAAATTGCCATCCGGCTCGACGATTGAAGAATTCAAGGTCCATGATTGGTTGAGGAAGCTTCCTGTGGTCGCATTGTCCTTTAGGGCTAGCTGTGCACCGGCAATGCCGAGATCGTCAGGCGTCTTCTCTAGATTCGACAGAACAGGCGGTGGCGGAACGCGACGTTCTATATAGCCGACGACGACATCGGTCTGATCTTGAGCGGTGGCTGGCATTGAGCCGCATATTGTCAAGATAAGCGCGATTGTCGCGCCCATTATCAATGGCGCCAATGTCATAATTGGCATTCTGCCAGTCCTCCCAGAAACGCAGTCGACAGGAACTTGACACCGCCATCGGATTTCGTCGCTTGTGCTTAAGTACCAATGCGCCACACAAGCACAGCGGGTATATCGGCAGCATCTACACGGGAGGATGCTAGATGCGAAGCTGGGCTCTGTTGAGCGCCGCCATTCTAGGCGCGTCGACTATAACGATAATATTCGATGACGCCGTTCTGGCGCATGGCGACGTCGCCCCGCAGGCGGTCGACACGTCTTCACTACCCACACTTGACGGTGAGTGGCTTCTGGAAAATCCCTGGCGTGATCCTGAAAGCGAAAACTGGGCGACTGCGGTTCGTGTCGGCGCATCGGGCTACAACCAAAACTGTGCGCGTTGCCATGGGCTTGAGGTAATTTCCGGCGGGCTGGCGCCCGATCTTCGCTATCTGGAAGCCGACGAATTCGGTGACGAATGGTTTTTGGAACGTTTCCGGCACGGTTATAGGCAGAACGGCATCACCAAGATGCCGGCATTCGGCGACCTGCTCGGACAGGAAGCGGCGTGGGCCATTCGAACCTACATAGAAACCCGTCCGGATGACGGCGCTCTCGACGACCACGACGATCGGCTTCACGACATTCTCGGCGAACTCAAAGCCTTGGCGCAAAATGCGGATGCAGCCTCCGATGATCAGATCGAGGCATATAAGATCGAATTGAGTGGCATTGCGGAGGAGATCAAGACAGCCTCCGGCGCGCCGAAGGCCGACTCTGTGGCCTCCCGCGCTGCAGCAGCACTCAACGGGTCCGATAACAGTCTTGATGAGACGGTGGAAATCATGACCATCGGTCTATCCGCAGCAGAATGATGCGCTGGCTGTTGCTGGCATTGCTGATGGTCTGGGCGCAGTTTGCCAGCGCCCAGAATTGCCGCGACATGCAATTTGGCGATCAGGCCCCTCGGCCGCCGCAAAATGCTTCTCGAGACATTATCGGCCAAAGTCTCGACCAGATCGTCGAGCGCGGCTGGATACTTTTCGCTGTCTACGAGGATTTTCCGCCCTTTGTCTTCACGAAGGATGGCAAACGGACCGGTATCGATATCGAGCTGGGCGAGTTGATCGCCGATGCTCTGGGCGTTGAGGCTCGTTTCAACGTCGTGCAGGCTGACGAGAATGTCGATGCCGACCTCCGCAACCATGTCTGGAGAGGCACCATTGTAAGTGGGCGCATCTCCAACGTGATGCTGCATATACCTTACGATAGAGAACTACAGTGCCGTAACGAACTCGTGGTTCTGACTGGCCACTACTTCAATGAAGAGATCGCTATCGCCTATCGGAAGGATGATTATCCGGATGGTGGGCCGACGCCACCCTATTTCCGGTATGACACGGTGGGTGTCGAAAACGACTCGCTATCCGATTTCTATCTGAGCGGCATGGCCAATGGGCAGATCGTGCCGAACATGACACGCTATACGTCCACCGAAGCTGCGATGGCAGGCCTGAAAAACGCCGAGGTGAAGGCTGTGATGGGCCCACTCACCCAACTCCAGTTCGGAAAAGACGAGACGATAGCGGTGCACCAGCCGCCACTGGTCGGTCTGGCAAGAGGAAACTGGACGCTGGGCGTTGCCGTCCGCCACAATTGGCGTCCGCTGAGTTATGCGGTGGATGACGCCATTCGGGCGGCGGTGGAGGACGGACGCATGGCCAGGATTTTCAATCGATACGGTGTAGATTACAACAAACCGGAGTGGTGAGAGGAGCGGGCGAAACCGTGGGAGCGCATCACAGGGCAATGGGAGGAGGGCCGCATGATACTATCCGTAGCAGAAGCTTCGCGTCGTTGCCCGCGGCGGTTATGAGCGAGGCGGTCAATTTCCGGTTCCTGGTGATCGACGATCACCCGATGTTTCGCGAAGCGCTTCAGTCCGCCATTCGGGCCGCCTATCCAAAATCCGAGATCGTGGATGCCGCGTCGCTGGCCGAGGCGAACAAGGCGCTGGCGGAAAACGCCAATTTCGATCTCGCACTGCTCGATCTCGCTATCCCCGATACGGAAGGCTATTTCGGCCTGCTTGAGCTACGCAATCAGCATCCGCGAATGCCTATTGTCGTCGTTTCCGGCCATGAGGAAGCACATATTATTCGGGACGTTATGGCGCAGGGCGCGTCTGGCTTCGTTCCGAAATCGACCCCCCGCGGCACTTTGGCCGACGCAATCGCCAGGGTCATTCAAGGCGATATCTATCTGCCGGAGGATTACTCACCGCCGGTGGATGTCGAACAGCCCGAACAGGACCGCCTCGCGATACTCGGCAAACTGGCATCGTTGACGCCGCAGCAATTGAGGGTCACCCGCATGGTGCAGAGTGGGCTTCTCAATAAGCAGATCGCCTATGAGCTTGGTGTCGGCGAAACGACGGTCAAGGCACACGTCTCTGAAGTTCTGCGGAAGCTGAATGTTCACAGTCGCACACAGGTGGTGATCGAGCTCAGCAAGCTTGACGACAAAGATCTCAACCGTTTTCAAACCGAGGAATGATCCATCGGCCATCGGCGGTTGAAGGGTTCGACTTCTTCAGACGCTCTAAGCCGTTGGACCTTCTTCCTGATGCGCGAGCATGTGACTCATCAACGCTCTTAGTTGGGCTGGTTTGACCGGCTTTTGCATCATTTCCATTTTCATCTGATCGGCCAGATATTCCAGCTCGCGGCTCGCATTTGCCGAAACGATCAGGGCCGGGATGCGCCTTTTGGTGAGGGCGCGAATGGCGGCAACCGCCGATGTGCCAAGGTCGCCGTCATCCAGGTTCTGGTCAGCGATGATCAGATCCGGCACGGTTTTGCGGTCCAGAACGAGCCGCATCGTTTCGTCAAGAGACGACACTGCGATCACATCGAGTTGCCAGGAACGCAGCAGTGAGGCCATCGCCTTGGATACGGCGGGATCGTTTTCTATGAGCAGGATCGTCCGCCCCTCGATACTCGTGCTTTCGATTTGGCGTGTTGAGGGCGTCGATGGCAGGCTTCCGATAGCTCCCATTGCAGTAAGTGGCAGAGTCAATCGAAAGCGCGTTCCCTTACCTGGTTTCGACGACACAGCGAGCCGGTATCCGAGTGCGTCGACCATTCGCCTGACGATCGACAGTCCCAGACCCAGGCCTTGTTCAGCATAGGTCAGCCGTCTTCCGCGCTGAAATTCCTCGAATATCCTGTCGATATCGCTGGGATCGATGCCACACCCGGTATCGTAGATATCGATCACAATACCGTCGCTTCGATCTCGTACGCCGACAAGAACTCCTCCATGAGTGGTATAACGCAGCGCGTTCGATATAAGATTCTGTAGAATTCGCCTGATCATGGTCTTGTCGGAGCGGATATTCAGCGGCTGGCACCGCACCGTCAATTTCAATTTCTTCAGCTCGGCGAACGGCTGAAATGTTTCCTCCAATGACCTTAGAAGCTGATCGAGAGACAGGTCGGACAGGCTGGGTTTCACGGCGCCGGCATCGAACTTGGAGATTTCCAGCAGGGTGCGCAGCAGTTCCTCGATGGAGGTCATGGATCGATGCATCTGTTCGACCAAACGCCGACCTTCTTCCGTTGTCTGCTCATCCTCCAGCAGTGAGAGCGACAGAAGCGACGCGTTCAACGGCTGCATCAGGTCGTGGCTGGCTGCAGCGAGAAAGCGTGTCTTCGACCGGTTCGCTTCTTCGGCTGCTTCTTTTGCCGAGGCAAGTTCATGGTTGCTCTTTTCGAGGCGTCCGAGAGTAGTGGAGAGTTCGTCTGTTCTCCGCCGAACCTGCGCCTCGAGATTAAGCGCCGTCTGGAAGAGCGAAAACGAGTTGCCGTGATGGTTGGTGTCGCTTTCCACACGGTTCATCAACACGCGGTTGATACGCCGGAGTTGTTCGACGTCCTCGATCTCTTCGATTCTCATTGGGTAGCCTGATCTTTCTCAGTCGGCAGGCCGAATGCGACGCCAGTCAACGTCTGATTGAGATGCATGGACCGGTATTGTTCGCCGTAGGTGTTGAAGCCTATCACGTGGTTTTCCGCGTAAAGATGTGAAATCTTCTGAGTGATCTGACGATTGCGCGCGTCGATCCGACGCAGCACACAGTCGAATCCAAGAACGAAGTCGATGGTCCCGAGAGAAGAGCGAATTGAATCCAGTGTGGTTTCGGTGGAGCGCGCCATACCAGTCGGTTCGGCAACGGTCAGCACGATGCCGTCGTCTATGGCGCAGAAGAACGAGAGCGATCCATCGTCGTTTACCTTCTGGATCGACCGACAATAGAGCTCATTGCCGATCCGAACGACCAGCGGATGGGAAGCAAAGGTCATGGGTGAAAGCGACTGCGGATCGACGCCGATAATCTCCGCATAAACTTCCGCAGCGTTTTCAGCGTTCAATTCGTAGACGATACGGCGGGCAGGGTCTGACCGGGTGACGACAAGCCTTTCTTTGGTCGGGACAAAATTTTCTGTCTTGAAGACCTGATGCGGCAGGTCGGATGCAATGAGCAGCAATATGGTACCGCCGCGTAGAATTTCTCCATTCAGGATCAAACATGTTTTGCTGAAGTCGAGGCCGTCGCCCGCCGATCCGCCGAGCAGCGGCATATCTTCCAGGCCCCAGTGCAGCGTGGCTGCTACTGTTTCCTCATCGAACGACATGCCGTCTGTAATGCAGAGAGCAAAGCTTTGTCCTTTATCCGACATTTCCTGTCCGGCCAGGAATTGGCGGCGGAATGCGGCAACGTCTTCGGCGGATTCGCTAAGGGACTTCGTCTGATCGAAAGTCATTGGCGCCGCTTCAACATGAAAATGGCGCTTGGGCAGAAGGATAACGATCAGTTGCCCCTCGGTTACGCCCAGCGGGGTAAGCTCGCCTGCCGTCGAACACGCTGCATAAGACAGGTTCGGCGCGGCCTCGGCCATAAGGCCTACGATCTCTTCCGGCTCGATCATCGATTTGGAAAAATGGATCAGCGCAAAGGCGGCTTCTGCAGCGGCATCGGAGAGCGCGCTGGCCATGTCTTCACCCTTCTCAACTGCTTCATCCGCCGTGTAGAGGCAGACCGCGCCGCATTCATAATGAACACGATGACATCTCATTCCTATCCTCCCAAGGGATGGTGCAAGCACGCCGATCCCTTTGCCTAATACCCTAGGCGCGGGTCTTCAGCCAATCGAGTGTGCTAAAGTACAGTATGCTGGCCGGCGCTCGCGAAAGTTCGACCGGCATCATCGTATTTGAGACCGCTCGGCCCTGTCATCTTCGACGCTGTACACGTTTCCGGACCGTGAGCGCATGTTTCGGCATCTGACAATCGAATGTGATAGATACAAGCTGCGCGTGATCTTGTGGGAAGGAGGATTCAGCACGATGCGACAATTGCTAGCTGTTCTTATTCTCATCGCTGCCGTTCAATTCAGTTTCCCCGTTTTCTCGGCAGAGTTGCTCATGCTCGAACAGCCTGGCTGCCCTTGGTGCGCGCGCTTCAACGAGGAGATCGCGCCGACCTGGCCGCGAACGAAGGAAGGGCAGCGCGCGCCGTTACGCCGTGTGGATATAACCGAGCCATGGCCGGACGATCTTTCCAATATTCGTCGCGAGATTTTGACGCCGACTTTCGTCTTGATCGATGATGGCGAGGAAATCGCGCGGCTGCGCGGCTATCCCGGCGATGAATTTTTCTGGTTCCGGATCGGCGAGATGCTTGACCAGCTACCTCCGCCGGGTCAGCCGACTGAAACTGACTAAGGATGGGCTACCGCTTCGAACGGCATTGCGCGAAATGGGCCAAATACGCAATCGCTGTTCCTGACGCTTTGAAAACGAGCAGATACGCTCTCCTGCAACTTGCAGGAGAGCGTCATGGATTTCGTTCCGCTAATCGATACGGTCGGTGAACCAGCCACAGCGGCAATCATAGGTCTTGGCCTCGGCGCAGTATTTGGTATCGCACTGGAGCGGAGCGGCTTTTGCACGCGCTCGGCGGCCATCGAATTGTTTCGTAACACCAAAGGCCGTGCGCTGCCTATTTGGCTAATCGGTTTCGCGCTCTGCGTCGCTCTCGTTCAGGCGATGATCTGGTTTGGCGTCATCAATGTCGGCGAGTCCCGGTTCTTTGCCACCCCGCAAAGCCTGTCAGGTGCAATTGTTGGCGGGGCGCTGTTCGGGATCGGCATGGCGCTTGCCCGCGGCTGCGCATCGCGCCTGGTTGTATTGGGAGCGACTGGCAATTTACGGGCCATCTTCACTATTCTGGTAATCGCCGGGACCGCCTGGGCGACATTTCAGGGTCCGCTCGTGCCATTGCGCGACGCCATTGGGAGCTTGTTGAGTTCGGCAGCGCTGGGCGGCAACGATATCTCTGCACTGAGCGGGTTGGGCGATGCCTTCGGTCCCGTCTTTTCCTTGGCGCTCATTGTCGCAGCGGCGGCATTGGCGGTACGTCGTCGCCTTTCGCCGGCCTACGCCTTGGGCGGTGCCGTTGCAGGCGCGACGGTCGCATTTGGTTGGTACGCGACGTATCAATTTTCCGGGCAAGTCTTCGATCCGGTTCAGCCGGAGAGCCTTTCCTACATGCGGCCGCTGGCGAACACGCTGAATTTTCTCGGAGGCGGTGGCGCTGTCGACGCGCTTTCGACAGATGTTGGAATTATCGCCGGCACGATAGCCGGTGCATTTCTGAGCGCTCTCGCTTTCCGCAATTTCCGTATTCAAACCTTTGCAGAGACAGGCGTGCCGTCGATCTGGCGGTATGCGGCCGGTGGCGTTCTGATGGGCTTCGGCGGTATTCTCGCGGTGGGATGCACAATCGGCGCGGGCTTCACCGGAGGATCGGTGCTGGCGGCAACAGCCTTGGTCGGCCTGGCGATGATGATACTCTTCGCCGGTCTGACCGATCTTGTCTTAGGCAGCTTCGACAAGCGCGCTGCCAGCCGAAAGCCCGCGCAGCTCCAGCCAGCCGAATAGGCCGAACCTTCTTCCTCGAACTGAAGAAAAGGGCGTCATCGACGCCCTTTTTCGCTTTCTATGTGCCGAAAATGTCTTTCGTGATCGCCTCGTACCAAGCCACCGACTCTTCATAATTGGCTGCGCGGATAGCGGGTTCTTCGCCGGTCTGACTGATAAAACTCGCTGTCGAAGTTATCTTGCCGTCGTTCGGCTCATATTGCGCGCCGACCTTCACATCGTTCTGGGTTGCGATCAGGCTCCAGCAAGTATTGGCATAGCGAGCTGGAAATTTTCGCGCGTCGGTCAGATCGGCCAGGATCGCATTCGCGGCGACTTTGGCTTGGCTGTTGGCCGAAAAGCCGCTCTTTGGCATGTCGCCGGCTATGGAAGCGTCGCCGATGACGAAGATGTTCTCATCCATCGTTGAGCGCATACTCTCGGCATCGATAGGGCAGTAACCGCTATCATCGGTAAGGCCTGCTGCCGATGCGATTTCACCGGCCTTTTGCGCCGGCACGATGTTCAGAAGCGCCCCCTGGAACGTGTCGAAATCCGTCTCGACGGTCCCGGCTTTTGCATCGACATTCTTGATGCCACCATGGATGTCCGGGCCGATCCATTCGATCATACCCGGATATTCCTTCTCCCAGCCTTCAGAAAACAAACCCTGCTTAGAAAATTTCGGCTTGGGATCCAGAATGATGATCTTCGCTTCCGTAAAACCCTTTTCTTTGAGCACATGAGCCATCATCGATACCCGCTCGTATGGTCCGGGCGGACAGCGATAGGGGTTAGGCGGCGGGACCATGACAATCTGGTCGCCATCTTTGAGGGCGTCGAGCTTTTCTTTCAGTAGTTTGGTTTGTGGCCCGGCCTTCCATGCGTGCGGCGCAATCTCCACGTCCGCTTCGGTATAACCTGGGACGGAATCGTAGATCAGATCGATGCCCGGCGCGACGACCAGCATGTCATAAGCATGCGTCGATCCATCGGCGAGCTGAACCGTCCTGGCTGTCTTATCTATCCCGGTGGCAGTACCGGTGACTTTCTTGACGCCCAGCCGGGTCAGCGCATCCCAATTATGGGTAATGCTCTCAAAACTGCGCAAGCCGCCGATATAAAGGTTGGAGAAAAAGCAGGTGGTGTATTCCTCATCTTGATCGATGAGGGTGATCTCCAACGCATCGCCAGCATCACGCGCCAATTGGTGGGCGATCGTCCCACCACCCGCTCCGCCGCCAATAATGACGACTTTTGGCTTTTCGCCGTTTTGCGCAAATGAGAAGGACGGTAGCGCCACGTTTGCCAGCGCGGTCGCGCCAAGCAATGTGAATTGTCTTCTGGTCAGCTTTGCCATGCGATATCCTCCCGTTTCCGAACCAATCTAGCAGGAACCTAAGGAGACTGGCAGGCGCTTATTGTCCCTGTTCTGAGTACCAAGCGGCAAGAGACGCAATTTCCTCGTCGCCCTTCGTCGCCATTGCCGTCGTCATGACCGGATTTTCCCGATAGCCAGTTCGATATTCCACCATGGCTCGGATCAAATCCTCACGACGCCAACCCGCGATGGATGGAATGGGCGAGTCCTTTGCAGTTCCCGCGGGTGCGTGGCACGCGACGCATTCTCCCGAAAGATATTCGCCGTAGTCCGTATCGCCTTCAATCTGGATTATCGTCTCGACAGCCCTCTCGACCTCTTCATAGCTGGGATTGGTCTCCGCCATGGCGGCGGTGCCAAGGAGCATGGGCGCGATGAAACAAAACGAATGGGCCAGACGATGCAGTGAATGGCTCTTAGTCAATCGCACCTTCTCCCAGTTCGTCCTGCTCGTCACTATCGGCATTGTCGGGGGTCACGTCCAGCACCCGGGCACGCATGGTGATTTCTGCCGGCCCTTCCTTGCAATCCTTCATGCACAATTCGGCCTGCGCATTCTCCGCATTCTGCGGCTCGCTCTGGCGGTCGTCAGGCTTGAAGCCATCATGGTTCGGCAGATCGATTCCGCTGAAATTCTTGCTATTCAACTCGAAGTCGTCTTTCACCAGATCGTTCAGATAGAGCAGATAGGCCGTCACGGCATAGGTTTCGTCGTCGGTCAGCGAACGCGCGTCCCCAAAGGGCATGGCACGGTGAACGTAGTCGTAAACCGTTGAAAGATAAGGCCAATAAGAGCCGATCGTCTTTTCCGGACGTTCATCGGTCAGTGTTCCCTGACCGCCCGCCAGAACCGGCCAGCGGCCTTCGCCTTCACCAAACGCACCGTGACAGGACGCGCAACGTTCGTCATAAATCCCTTCGCCTTCCGCCACCGTACCGGACCCCTCTGGCAATCCCTTGCCATCGGGGCGAACATCGATGTCCCAAGCCGCGATTTCATCTTCAAGGGCAGGGCGGCCGATATTCATGGGGCCACCGCTTGGCGGGGGAGGCGCCATCGCCACGTCCTGACCAGCCGCCTCTTCGTCACCAGCCGATGCATCGACGCTCTCGCCTGCTCCATCCGCAATTTCAGCTTTCGGCGCGGCGGCTACATCTTCACCCGCGCCAGTCTGCTGCTGTTTTTTTGTCTCTTCCGCCATTTCGGCTTCAGAAGCATTGGCCTCCGGCTCGGCTTCCGCCATTCCCGGATTCGATTGTATCGCCCCGTCTGCATTCGCCTGCTCAGGTTTGGCGGCGCTGCCATCATCCGCAAATTGCCGCAGATAGGCGATAATGTCGGCGATTTCCTTATCCTTCTTGAGGCCGGCAAAGGCCATTTTCGTACCCTTCACCTTCTTACGTGGCGCTGCAAGAAATTCGCTCAAATGCTCTTCTGTCCATGCCAGGCCGTTTTTTCCGGCCTCGGTCATCGCCTTGGAATAGCGGAAGCCCTCAACCGCCGCTGCTTTCCGCTCTACCACACCATTTAAAGTGGGGCCGGATTTGTTCTTCGCGCCTGGACCGACTGCATGACATGCAGAGCAGCGCTTGAAAATCTTCTCGCCATTTGCCGCGTCCTGAGCGGAGGCAGGCTGGGCTACGAGGACCAGACCGCCGAGAAAGCCAACGGCAATGAGTGGCCTAAGAAACTTCGACATTTTCTGTCACTCCATCTTGGCGGACATGCCAGGTCTGGATGCCATTGTTGTGATAGATCGAATTCTCACCACGCTCCGCGCGGAGCTGATCCTTCGTCGGCTGGACGTTGCCTGCCTCGTCGATGGCTCTGGATTGAAGAAAGAGTTCGGCGCCGTCCCAGTCGAAATCGTGATAGAAACGGTAGACGCCCTTCGATGTGCCGCCCTCAAGGCGCGCTTCCGACCAGTTGCGGCCGCCGTCGATGGAGACATCGACTTTCGCAATCCGCCCATGGCCGCTCCAGGCCAACCCGGTGGCAACAGTTCGCCCTTTGCTGTGAGTCAGCGGCGCCTGCGGCGAAGGGTTGGTTACGACGCTTTTGACGTCCATCACCCAGGTGTGACGGCGGGCGACGCCGTTCGCCAGCAGATCGGTATATTTGCTGGTTTCCTCGCGCTGCGCCCATGGCTTATCGCCGAGTTCAAGCCGGCGTAGCCACTTGATCCACATATTACCTTCCCAGCCCGGCACGACGAGCCGAACCGGATAACCCTGCTCTGGTCTGAGCGCTTCGCCATTCATCTTGAAGGCGATCAGACAGTCATCCATGACCTTCTCGATCGGGATGGAACGGGTCATTGCCGCCGCGTCAGCACCTTCGGCCAAAAGCCATTTGGCATCGGCCTTGACGCCGGCTTCCTCCAATATGAAACGAAGCGGGATGCCGGTATATTCGACATTATGGATCATGCCGTGCGTGAACTGGCAGCCATTGAGCTGCGCGCCACGCCACTCCATACCGGAATTTGCAGCGCATTCGAGGAAGTAGACACGATTTTCGCGAGGAAAACGTTTGAGATCATCCATCGTGAAGACGAGGGGCCGGTCGACCAATCCGTGGATCATCAGACGATGATCGGCGGGGTTAATTACCGCGACGCCGCCATGGTGCCGCTCGAAGCAGAGACCACTTGGGGTAATCGTCCCATCGAGCGCATAAAGCGGCGTGAAATTGACAGATGACGTGGCATCGGCCGTTAGCCAAGGAACGTTGCGGCGTACAATGTCCGCTTCGAACTGGCTCGGAGACCCATAAGGCGACGCGTCGACGCCGTCTCCGAGATATCGGTTCCAATCCTGAATCTCGGTAATTTTCGGATCTGGCTGCGCGGCTTTCACACCGCTTGCAACGGCCAGTGTGCCGCCCGCAGCGGTCAGACCGGCTTTCAAAAACTGTCGACGCGCGTTCGGTATGCGACCGCGCGCTTTAGCGGACTCCACCATCGGCTCCTCCCGATACTTAAAGTATTCGAATATGAATATGTATCAACCGAGCCGGCTTGTCCACCTGATTTCAGCGACAGACAGGTTTAGATGCCGACAACCTTTACGACATCGGCTCCGGATGCGGTCACTGTCTGCTTTCGGGCGATATAGTTTTCCATGACATCCCAAATTGCAGGGCCCTCGACGTCTTCGTTGACCGAAGCCCAGCCTGCCACGACATAGTTCTTCTCCAGTTCGATGGGTTCGCCGGTCGCGGTCATGGTCATGTCTGAAATGCGGTTGCCGATCGTTTCTTTCGGCGCGCAGGTATAAGCCATGCCGCCAACGCGAACCATGTCGCCTCCCTGCTGGAAATAGGGATCTGTGTTGAAGAGATTGTCGCAGACGTCTTCCATGATCTCCTTGATCTGCTGGCCGGTGAACTCCAGCCGATAGACAGAAGGGTAGGTCATCGATGTCTGGTTATGCAGGTCGTCGATTGTTATGTCCTGACCGGGAAGCAGAGTCGCGCCCCAGCGGAAGCCGGGTGAGAAGGCCAGTTGCGCGTCGCGTTCTTCGATCATTCCCTGACAGATCACATCGTCCCATGTGCCGTTGAAATTACCCCGCCGGTACAGAAGCTCGTCGGCCTGCCCGATAACGCGATTGAGTTCGCTCTCATAAGGTGTGCGGATTTCGTCGATCTTCGCGCTCATGGCCGGATCGGGCGCGATCACATCGGAGAAGACTGGAATTGTCCTAGACTGGTGTGCCGTGACCTTACCATCCTTGATCTCCAGATCGACGCGGCCGACAAATTTGCCATGACTGCCCGATGCGAGGAGCAGCGTCTTTCCGATCTCGATAGCGCGCGGTATGGCGTCATGCGTGTGACCGGTCAGGATGACATCGATACCAGGGACGTCACGCGCCAGTTTCTGATCGACATCAAAGCCGTTATGCGACAGCAGGATCACAACCTCAGCGCCATCGGCACGCGCCTTCTCAACCTGCGCGGAAATGACTTCAGGCCGAATGCCAAAGCTCCAGTTCGGGATCATCCAGCGCGGATTGGCGATAGGCGTGTAGGGCATGGACTGGCCGATTACCGCGACCTTGTGGCCTGCCACTTCCTGCATCATGGCGGCTTCGAAGACGGGTTCGTCCCAGGTGGTGTCGAAGACGTTGGCCGAAAGGAAGGGGTAATCCAGCGCGTCGATCAGTTCGAGCACGCGGTCCTCGCCATAGGTGAACTCCCAATGGCCGACCATTGCATCCGGCTTCAGCAGCGCCATGGCGTCAACCATGTCCTGTCCCTTGGTCTGCAGGGAGGTGTAACTGCCTTGCCACGTGTCGCCGCCGTCAAGCAGCAGAACATTGCCATCGCCCCGTTCGGCGCGAACCGCATTTACGACCGTTGCGATCCTGTCGAGCCCACCCATCCGGCCATAGGTTTTGGCAAGGTTCACATAGTCGACCATCGTATGGGCATAGGCGAGGGCGCTGCCCGGCGTCAGATCGAAGTGCTTCAGGAACGCTTCGCCGACGAGGTGAGGAGGCACGCCTTCGAACATGCCGACACCGATATTCTCACTTGGTGGCCGGAAATAGATGGGCTTGAGCTGGGCGTGAATGTCGGTGACGTGAAGGATGGTGAGATCGCCGGTTGCGTCGAAGGCAAGCAGATCGTCCTGTGTCAGCTGCTGTTGCGCAGCTAGACGCGTGACGTTGGAGGAAAAGCCTATCGTGCCGGCGGCAACCGCCGTCCATTGCAAAAACTCGCGACGGGTGAACATGGCGATCCTTCCCGGCGGTGCTCTTCTCGCCGCCGACTGACAATGTCATATGTGACGAAAAACGAACCGGCCGCTTTGCAGCCGGCTCGCGCAACTTACTGACGAACCGCGGGTGTCTCGACCGAAAGGCCGGAGCCGCGCCAGGTCACATAGGTCTCCAGCGCCATCAGATCGTCGGAAAAGGCTTTCGGAAATTCGGCGCGTGTATCGCGGATGCAGCCACGGAAACGGTTATGGACCGAGACCAGCGCGCTCTGCTTCAGACGATAGGTGGGAAAGCCGTTGACCTGACCCTGCGACAGATGATCCGCGCGGATCATATTGCCGCTGTGGTCCTCGTGACAGTTCGAGCAGGAGAGGTTCAACTGGCCCGTCCGGGTGTAGTACATCTCCTTGCCCTGATCCCACCATTTCTGCATTTCGCCCTCGCTCAGATCGAGCTTGACGGGCATGCCGAGAGACTGGTGCTTGATGAAGGCTGTCAGCGCCTTCTGCTGAGGCGCGTCGAACTTGTAAGGCTCCGCGCCCATGTTCTCTTCGCGACACTTATCGATCTGCAACTCGATATTGATCGGCCGTTTGGAGTCCGCGTCCCATTTCGGGTACGACGCGCCAACGCCTTTCATGTCCTCTTCGGGATTGGCGTGGCAGGATTCGCAGGATTTGCCGGCCGAACCCTCGACCACAGACCAGAGTTCCGCTCCCTGTTCGACACCGAACATTCCTGGGTTCTCGAAGCTGTCCTCTTCCAGCGCGCGTGTCTCCGGCTCACGATAAAGCCAGCCGGAATAGAGCGTGTCGAAGGGGTGGCCTTCCGGCGCGGCCGCTGTGACGGCTATTTTCTCGCCGTCGATGGAAAGCTCTGCTTCTGCCGGATCGCCATAAGCCGTTACAAGCATGGCGGGACTGGAGAACAGCGCCAGCACCGATGCTGCCAGGATCACCTTTGTCTTCACCGTTTCGTCCTCCCTTTCGATCCGGCTGGCGCTCTCTGCGCCATCATGAACATTCGGTTGCGTACCGGCTTACGCCACTTCGATGGCCTCTTCGGTCTCGTAGACCGATCCATCATCGTCTTCCCATTTGAAGTGAAATGTCCCGCTCTCCGGCACCTTCACGGAAAACTCGAAATATGGGTTCGACGAGATGGCTGGCTCGATATCGGCTTCGAATACAGGCTTTTCGTTGAACGTGACCGTGAATTTGTTGATGATCTGGCGGGGGATGACCTCGCCATTCTTGTCCTTGCGCTGACCCGATTCCATTTCGTGGCTGATCAGTGTCTTAACGGTGATCACTTCACCAGCGCTT
The DNA here is from genome assembly GCF_024158145.1 of Notoacmeibacter sp. MSK16QG-6. Lineage (GTDB taxonomy): Bacteria > Pseudomonadota > Alphaproteobacteria > Rhizobiales > Rhizobiaceae > Notoacmeibacter. Next base: position 143,966 of record NZ_JAMYXM010000006.1, on the reverse strand, counting down.
GCCGATTTCGGCAGTTTGACACGGGGCTTGGAAGCCATGTCCTGTACCTCCTGAAAACTGTTCTCGGTGGCGGGGCCTCGTCAGCCGCCGCAACCGCCGATTGTGACCTTGACCGGCGCCTTTGCCATATGGACGTCGCCATTGGCCATCTTCGCCACGGCAACCACGTCCTGTGTTTTGGCCAGCCGCATGCGTGTTTCTGCCACGGCCTCACCGGACAGTTCCGTGAACTTGAACGTCACGACATCCGGGTTGGGGTTGCCATCTGCGAGGATCATGATCTCTTCGACCATATCATCGCCTTCCATGGCGCTATCGACCGAAACGCCGACAGGAACCGAGTTGCCGTTTTCGGCGATCTCCGGCGTATTGAGCGTCAGCTTGCCACCGGTCTGCGGCTCCTTGCCGCCGGCAAATTCCCTGACCTTCGCCATTGCATCTTCGGGCGTTGCGTTGGCGATACCGACCGGAAGGCCGATAGCGGCCACGGTGGTGGCGGCGCCAACGATGCCCAGTACGCTACGTCTATTCATTTCCATCGGGTGAACCTCCTTCACCATCTCATTCCTTCAGTGTCTGCAAATAAGCGACCACGTCCTCGACCTGCTGGGCGGACAGGATCGTCTTGCCTACCAGGTCCTCACGGACATGCTTGCCCACGTCCAGCGTGTAGAAACCTGGCATGATCGTACCGTCGTATAAGGCCTTCTTGGGATTGACCACGATGGCGCGTAACATATCGGGCTCGTAACGGTCGCCGACACCATCCAGCGAAGGCCCGACATTGCCTTGGAACGGTGCATCGAGAGTGCTGACCTGATGGCAGGCCACACAATTGCCGAGCTTGCGATCGGTCAGCACCTTCTGACCGGCCTCAGCCGATCCAGCCTGTGCGGCGACCGGCGTTTCAATTCCCCCGCTGTCGCTGAACGCCACAGCCTCCGGCTTTACATCCTGAGCCATTGCGGAACCTGCAAGGGCCACCGCTCCAAATCCGGATGCCACAATCAGGGCGCGAAGTGTCGATGTCATGCGGCTCCTCCCTGCCATTTCCGCCCTCCCAAGCGGCTTTCATCATACGCTAGCCAAATGCCATACCGCTGGCAAGGACAAATAGTCATATGGATATATAATGATTTATTCATTGGGGATAGCACCGGCCTTTCGAGCCTCTTCAATCTTGCGAGCGTGGTATTTCTGAAAATGCTCTTCCCCCTCATAGCCCTTTTCATTCACCCATTTGAACATATCGAGAAAGGTGAACTTACCGAATGCACCCGGCATGGATGCAACCGCCGCTTTTGATGCCGGCATGGATTCGTCAGGAACCTCGTCGGGCATGAAAAGGATCGTCGGCGTATAGAGCAAACCCCATTTCCGGGCGGCACTCTTCTCTGTCAGCGATTCGCCATCCAGATCAGTCACCTCCTCGTCGCCGAACATATTGTACTGAACGACCTTGAAATTCTCGTTGATATAATCGCGCACCTCGGGATCGCTCAGCAGTTCTTCATGCATACGCTTGCAATAGATGCAGCCGCGCTGTTCGAAAACAAGCGCGAGACGCTTCCCTTCTGCCTTGGCATCTTCAATGTCTTCGGCAACGTCACGGAAGGTGACGGCGAACCAATCCTGCTTGTGTAAACCGTCCGGCCCGATTTCAGCACGGACGCCAAATGTCAGCACGGCGGCGGCCAATCCCGCCAGTGCGATTTTCAATACGTGTCGCATAATGGGTCTCCTCAACCGATGGACATGAAGAAGTCGGGGAAGGCGTCGAGCATCCATTGCGCAATAGCGCTCATGGAGCCAGTCATGAACAGGATACCCGTGATGATCAGCAGAACGCCTACGGCGATCTCGACGGCACGCATGTGTTTCTTCAGTCGACTGGATAATTCGATAAAGCGCGCGACGAATATGCCGGCCAATATGAAGGGAGTGCCGATCCCGAGCGAGTAGGCTGCGAGAAGTCCAGCGCCGCGTCCGGCCGACCCTTCCGCGCCGGCGACCATGAGAATCGACGCCAGAACCGGGCCCACGCACGGCGTCCAGCCAAATGCGAATGCGAGACCCATCACGTATGCTCCGACCAGACCCGCAGGTTTCGAACGGACATCGATCCTCGCTTCGCGATATAGAAAAGCGATACGAAACACGCCCAGAAAGTGCAGGCCCATAATCAGGATCAGCGCGCCGGCAATGATCGAGAAGATATCGAAATACTGGACGAGCGTCTGACCGAGAAGACTGGCGCTGGCGCCAAGCGCAACGAAAACCGTGGTAAAACCCAAAACGAAGGCGACGGACGAAAAAGCAATGCTGCGGGTCTTGGCTGAATCCAGCGTGTCGCTGCGCATATCGCCGAAGCTTACGCCCGCCATCCAGGCCAGATACGGCGGGACGATCGGTAAAACGCAAGGTGAGATGAAGGACAGAAGCCCCGCAAGAAGTGCCGCTGGATAGCTTACGTCCAACACAGAATTGCTCCCCATTCCGTACGGCCCGGCCAGAGAATAGCCAAACCGTTCGGGAAACATGCGCTGGTTCCTATGTTTTGGCAATGCTGGTACAAGAGACAGGCAGATGTCATATGTAGATTTCTGTGGCACCCGCATTAATCACAACGGCTTTTGAGAATGTCTCTTCCGAACGTCACGCTAGAAACAACTGATGACGAGAGGGCGGAATATGTACGCCGCGCACGAATCGCCAGCGATCTTCTGAAGGCGCTGTCGCACGAAACGCGGCTGCTGTTGCTCTGCCTGATGCACGAGCGGGAACGAAGTGTGTCGGAACTGGAAGATCTGCTCTGCATGCCGCAAGCGACGGTTTCGCAACACCTGGCACGATTGCGTTATGACCGCCTGGTTACGACGCGGCGTGAAGGCCGAATGATTTATTACTCGATTGTCGACAGCGATATCGCCGACCTCGTTGCACAGATTTATCAGACTTTCTGTTCTCCAGAACGGGTGGCCCGAACCTAGCCTGCACATTTCCGCAGCTTGGAAGGCACTTTCCTTTCTGGGCGGTTTCAGTCAAATTCGGACGGCATGCACGGGAGGGAGGTCCGTCATGACCGAGACAGCATGGCTGTTACCATTATCCGGTGTCGGTGTCGGCATCGTCATGGGTTTTGTCGCCCGCCGCTATCACTTCTGTACGCTCGGCGCTTTCGAACGTTGCTGGTACGCTGGCGACAGCACGCGGCTCCGCAGCTGGGTTCTGGTTGCGCTCGTGGCCGCCATGTTGACTCAGCTCGCGCAGTTCTTCGGTTTCGTTGACGGTAGCCGAACTTTTTACGCTACCCATCCTCTCAATCTTCTTGGAGTGACGCTCGGCGGGCTGATGTTCGGCATTGGAATGGCACTGGTCGGCACATGCGGGTTTGGCGCATTGATAAGACTGGGTGGGGGCAGTTTGCGCGCCGCGGTCGCTCTGACGGGGATCGCTTTGTCAGCGCTTGCGGCGCAGCGGGGAATAACAGCGCAGGGCCGCGTCGCCATGACCGAACCTTTTGATATGGTGATTTCCACCGAACACGGATCCACGCTGGCCGGGCTGCTCGAATCTTTCGGCCTTTCAATTCTGACGATACCGACGATGCTCGTCGTCTTTCTGACGATCGGCTACTGGATCTTTCGTGATGCCGGGTTTCGCGCCGACCGCGAGAGAATTGGGGTTGGGCTGGTGCTGGGCATCTGCGTGGCGCTCGGTTGGCTGATAACCTCATACTTCGCTTCCATCGCCTTTTTCCCGGTTCAACTGGAGGCGGCCAATTTCGTCGGCCCCGTCGGCGATGCGCTTTTCCAAATCGTCGTAACGACCGGTGCGATGCCAGATTATGCGGTGGGCCTCGTTATGGGCGTCGTACTTGGCGCGGCGGTTGCTGCTTGGACGGCTGACGATATCCGTTGGGAGGCTTGCGACGATGCGCGCGAATTATCGCGTCACATCTTCGGCTCGTTCCTCATGGGCACGGGCGGGATCATGGCGCTCGGCTGTACCATTGGACAGGTCGTGTCTGCCGCCTCGGTCTTTGCGCTTTCGGCACCGCTCGCCTTTGCATCCATGGCGCTCGGTGCGCGTATCGGACTTTCTCTGCTGCTGGAGGGCAGCCCGCTGGCGTTTCTTCGGCGGAGCACGCAGCCTGCGGAATAAAGCCGCTATCCGGCAGGATCGGTAACGAAAACGTACGCGCCGTCGCCGGCGTTCTCCGCATGACCGAAGCCAGGGTGCGGCAGATGAAACCCGATCAGCGCAATATCGTCGGATACGAGCCGGTCGAGCAGCATTTTCCTCGTCGCAATGCCCTTTTGAGGGTCCGTGTCGCTGCCGCTTTCCCATTCGGGATGGGCGAATGAAATGATCGGATGGGTCAAAGCATCGCCGCCGATCAAGACCGGCCGGTCACCGCCATGGACCACAAAGGAGATATGGCCAGGCGTATGGCCGGATGTATCCATCGCCTCGATGCCAGCCACGATCTCGGCACCAGGTTGAAAAAGAGAGATTTGCTCTTCGATCAACGGCATACGGTTTTGCGCGCCGACGACGAAAGTTTTGCGCGCTTCCGGCGTCTTCTCCAACGTATCTTCTGCCGACCAATACGCCCACTCCGCTTCGCTCATATGATAGGCGGCGTCAGGAAAGAGCAGGTCGCCAAAATCATCGGTCAGGCCCCAGAAATGATCGGGATGGGCGTGTGTGAATACGACATCGGTGACGTCTTGTGGATCGATGCCGGCTTCTTCGAGGGCATTGGGGAGTTCGCCCGCGCTCGGCATGAAATTCGGTCCCGAGCCGACATCGAAAAGAATCAATTTATCGCCGCGCCGCAAAAGCGTCACATTGCAGTCCGGCGTCAACGCCTCAGGTGCTTCTTCGACCATCAATGCGGTAGCGATTTCGGCTTCCGGCCGTCCCGGAAGAACGAATGAGAGGGGCAGGGTGAGATTGCCGTCCGACAGCATGAGCAACTCGCCATCGCCGACGCCGTGGCGGCCGAGTGCGAAGGATGAGCCACCCAAGAGCATGGATGACCCGAGCGCTGCCATGCCAGTCAGGATGTCTCGTCGATTGGGAACCATCATCGTCATCACCTTTCCTCCTATCTTCCTATTCGAATATATTAATGGCTACCGGCGACCAAAGGTCAAACAGAAGGGGGCCGTTCGCGATCTGTCGGATAAATGCATGGTCGATGGCGCAAATCTACAATACCGCGCTCAGCGAACCGGCTTAACTCAGTCATGGTGACACGCGGCGGAGTCCGTTCTGATGACGCATTTTTCGGCTCTTTCGCTGCTGAGGCACGCTCTTGGCGGCAACAAGAAGTGGGAAGAGCAGTGGCCGAATAGCGAGCCAAAGGCCGAATATGATGTCATTATCGTCGGCGCAGGCGGTCACGGGCTGGGCGCTGCCTATTATCTGGCCAAAGAGCATGGCATCACAGACGTCGCGGTGATCGAGAAGGGCTGGCTCGGCGGCGGAAATACCGGTCGAAACACCACGATCATCCGTTCCAACTATCTCTACGATGAGAGCGCACGGCTCTATGACCACGCCCTCGATCTTTGGGAAGGGCTCAGCCAGGAGCTGAACTACAACGTCATGTTCTCCCAGCGCGGCGTGATGATGCTGGCGCATAGTGTGCACGACGTTCAGAGCTTTCAGCGTCATGTCCACGCCAACCGTTTGAACGATGTCGATAATCGCTGGCTGACGAAAGAAGAGGCGAAGGCCTATTGTCCGCCGCTCGATATTTCACAAACTGCGCGCTATCCGGTGATGGGAGCGGCATTGCAGAAGCGGGCGGGCACCGCGCGACACGATGCGGTGGCTTGGGGCTATGCGCGGGGTGCGGCGGCGCGCGGCGTTGACATCATCCAGAACTGCCCCGTTACAGCCATCCGGAGCGATGCGACCGGCGCAGTGGAAGGCGTGGAGACGCCACGCGGTTTCATCAAAGCGAAGAAGGTTGCCGTTTCGGCGGCGGGCCACACATCGGTCGTCATGGATAGCGCTGGCGTTCGCCTGCCTCTGGAAAGCTATCCGTTGCAGGCGCTGGTCTCCGAACCGGTGAAGCCGATCTTTCCCTGCGTCGTCATGTCGAACACGGTTCACGCCTATATCAGCCAGTCCGACAAGGGCGAGCTGGTGATCGGCTCCGGCACCGATCAATATACGAGCTATTCGCAGCGCGGCGGCCTGCCTCTTATCGAACACACTGTCGCGGCAATCTGCGAAATCTTCCCAATCTTCAACCGAATGCGGATGCTACGCAAATGGGCCGGCATTGTCGATGTGACACCCGACCGCTCGGCCATTCTCGGCAAGACACCGGTTCAGGGTCTCTACGTCAATTGCGGATGGGGGACAGGGGGGTTCAAGGCGACGCCCGGCGCGGCCCACACGCTGGCCTGGACAGTCGCCAAGGACGAGCCGCACCCGATCAACGCGCCCTTCACGCTGGAACGCTTCACAACCGGCAGACTGATTGACGAAGCGGCTGCTGCCGCCGTTGCACACTGAGGGAAAAGACCGTGCTTCTCATCCACTGTCCCTATTGCGACGAGACACTGCCGGAAGCCGAGTTCGCCTATGCGGGCGAAGCCCATATCGTGCGGCCTGACAACCCGGCGGACGTGTCGGATGAGGAATGGCGGGATTTCCTTTTCATTCGCAACAACCTGAAGGGTCCGCATTACGAGCGCTGGCGGCACATTCACGGCTGCGGCCGTTTCTTCAACGCCGTGCGCAACACGGTTACCGACCGGTTCCTCACCACCTACAGGGCGGGTGAGAGGCGTCCTGATCCTGAATCGCTGCCGGAGGATGGACAATGAGCCGTTTCCGCGTCGCGGGTCGCGGCCGCGTCCAGCAGGATAGACCGGTTTGCTTTACCTTCGACGGTCAGACCATTGAAGGCTGCGCGGGCGACACTGTGGCCTCGGCGCTGCTGGCCAATGGCCGCCATTTGATGGGCCGCTCGTTTAAATATCATCGGCCGCGCGGTCCGGTGACAGCCGGAACCGAAGAGCCCAACGCGCTAATCGGCACCAGGCGCGGCGAAGGGCAGTTTGAGCCCAACACGCGCGCGACCGCGCAGGAAATCTGGAACGGCCTGGACACGACCAGTCAGAACAAATATCCGAGCCTTTCATTCGATGTGGGCGCGCTTAACGACAGCCTTTACATGCTGTTTTCTGCCGGCTTCTACTACAAAACCTTCATGTGGCCGCGTTCCTTTTGGGACAAGGTTTATGAGCCTTTTATCCGGGCCGCCGCAGGGCTGGGCGTTTCGCCGAGCGAGCCGGACCCGGATCATTATGCGTCGCGCTATCTGCATACCGATGTGCTGGTGGTGGGTGGCGGCCCGGCCGGGCTGGCCGCAGCGAAAAGTGCGGCGGAAGCCGGTTTGCGTGTGGCTCTGGTCGATGAGAATTCGGAAATGGGCGGCACGCTGCTGAGTGAGCCGCAGGCAGAAATCGATGGTAACGCCGCATGGGACTGGCTGGCGGAGGAACTTGCGACGCTCGATGCGCTCGGTGTGCGCATAATGACGCGCACCACTGCCATTGGCTATTATCATCAGAACATGGTCGGCCTCTGCCAGAAGCTGACCGACCATCTGGAAACGCCCGATCCCGATATGCCGCGCGAACGGCTGTGGCGGGTGCGGGCGCAGCAGGTCATTCTCGCACAGGGCGGGTTGGAAAAACCGCTTGTCTTCCATGGGAATGACCGCCCCGGCGTCATGCTGGCCGGTTCCGCACAGACTTATCTCAACCGCTATGGCGTGAAGGTTGGCGACAGGCCGGTCATCGTCACCAGCCATGACAGCGCCTGGCATGCGGCCTTCGATCTGGCCGATGCCGGCGCTGATGTGCAGGCCATTGTCGATACCCGCGCCAATCCCCGTGCCGATTTCATAACGGGAGCAGAGAAGCGCAACATTGAAGTGCTTGCCGGCCATACAGTGACGGGCACAAGGGGGCGACTGCGCATCAAGGCGGTGCGCATCAATTCCGTGGCGGACGGAAAGGTTGGCGCGGCACGAACTCTTACCTGCGATTGCCTTCTGATGTCAGGCGGCTGGACGCCATCGCTTCATCTCTTTTCGCACACCAAGGGCACGTTGAGATGGGACGACGAGTCCCAGACCTTTTTGCCAGATCGGAAAGCCGAAGCCTGTCAGATCGCGGGAGCGGGCAGGGGGCTTTGGGGCATTGAGACTGCCCTTAACGATGGTGCAGCGATGGGCGCTGCCGCGGCCGAAGAACTAGGACATTCGGTGAAGGCGACGGCTCGCTCCGTCCAAAACGACCGCACCGGCTCAGGCGTCACTCACACGGAACTGCCGACAGACCGCAATCCTTCGCGAACCAAGGCCTTTGTCGACTTTCAGAACGATGTGATGGCCAAGGATCTGCGGCTGGCGGTGCGCGAGGGTATGCGCTCCATCGAGCACGTCAAACGCTACACGACCAACGGCATGGCGACCGATCAGGGCAAGATGTCGAACATGAACGGGCTGAACATCGCAGCCGACGCATTGGGCAAGCCGCAGCCTCAGGTGGGGCTGACGACGTTCCGCCCGCCCTATACGCCGACAACGTTCGGTGCCTTTGTAGGTTATCACAAGGGCGATCATTTCGACGTCACACGCAAGACGCCGATCGATGGCTGGGCCGAGGAAAATGGCGCGGTGTTCGAGCCCGTCAGCCTGTGGCGAAGGGCGCGATATTTTCCTCAGCCCGGCGAAGACATGGATGCAGCCGTTTCGCGCGAATGTCGCGCCACGCGCAAAAGCCTCGGCATGTTCGACGCCTCCACGCTCGGCAAGATCGAGGTGGTCGGGCCGGACGCCGTTGAATTCATGAACCGGATGTACACCAATCCATGGACCAAGTTGGCACCAGGACGCACCCGCTATGGGCTGCTACTCGGCGATGACGGCTTCATCCGCGACGATGGCGTGATCGGACGTCTCACCGAGGACCGCTTTCACATCACCACCACCACGGGTGGGGCGGCGCGTGTCCTGAATATGATGGAGGATTACCTTCAGACCGAATGGCCGGATCTGAAGGTCTGGCTGACCTCGACGACCGAGCAATGGGCAACCATCGCGCTGAATGGACCGAACGCACGCAATCTGCTCTCACCCTTCGTCGAGGGGCTTGATATTTCAGACGGGGCGTTTCCGCATATGTCCATCGCCGAGTGCACGGTTGCCGGCTATCCGGCGCGGCTCTTCCGCGTCAGCTTCACCGGTGAACTCGGCTTCGAGGTCAATGTACCAGCGCGTCATGGCCGCGCATTGTGGGAGACGCTGTTCGAAGCGGGCCAACAATTCGACATCTGTCCCTATGGCACCGAAACGATGCATGTTCTGCGCGCCGAAAAGGGGTTCATCATCGTCGGCCAGGATACGGATGGCACGGTCACCCCATACGATGCGGGGCAGGGCTGGGCCGTCGGTAAGAAAAAGCGCGACTTTGTCGGTATGCGGGCGCTTCAACGTCCCGATCTCACCGCAAAAAACCGCAAGCAGCTTGTCGGCCTTCTAACAGAGGATAGCCGGACCAAGCTGGAAGAGGGCGCGCAGATCGTGCTCGATCCGAACCAGTCAAAGCCGATGAGAATGGTCGGCCACGTGACATCGTCGTATCATAGCGACGCGGCTGGGCGGCCCATTGCGTTGGCGCTTGTCGAGGGCGGGCACAATCGTATGGGCGAAACGGTCCATATTCCGATGCCGGACACTGTAGTGAAAGCGACGGTTACCGGCACAACGTTCTACGATCCCGACAATGAGCGGCTGAAGCTTTGAAGCGAACGCCAGTGGAGGCAAACAGATGACGGTTCATGTCGATCTTCTGACGGCGCGCCAGTTGGCGGCAAGCAGCGTGGCCACCATTTCACTTCTTGCGCCGGGGTCGCGATATTCGTTGCGGGTTGGCGAGACGGATCGCGACGCGTTATCGCAGGCTCTCGACCTCGCTCTGCCCGAGAAAATTGGCGAGTGCAGCCGGCGACATAACACCGAGATTCTCTGTCTCGGACCGGATGAATGGATCGTTCTTTCACCTGAGTCTGACGCAGGCACCATCGCGCAAGCCTGTGCTGCGGTTTATGACGCTGCACCGCATAGCCTGACCGATATTTCAGACCGCGAGGTGACTGTTCTTATCGAGGGGCCGAAGGCCGCAGAACTGATGACGCTGGGCTGTCCGCGCGATCTGGAAAAATTGCCCAACGGGCAGGGCCGTCGCACCGTTTTCGATGGCGTCAGCGTCATTCTTTGGCGTGACGGGCCGCAGCGTTTTCGTCTGGATGTCTGGCGCTCCTTCGCTTCGCATGTGATTTCCCTTCTTGCGACCGGTTGTGGGGAATTAGCTCTTGAATAAGCAGTGAGCGGACCGTGTTTCTCTCTGTCTTCGAGATATTCAAGGTGGGGATTGGCCCCTCTTCCTCCCACACTATTGGTCCGATGATCGCTGCTTCACGCTTTCTCGACGATCTTCGAGGCGATGAGGTCGGGCGACCAGGCGCGGGACGTCCGGCGGCGCTTTCGGTGACGTTGCATGGGTCGCTGGCCTTTACCGGTAAAGGCCATGCGACCGATCGCGCCGTGACTCTCGGTTTGAACGGCCTCTTGCCCGATACGCTCGACCCAGACCGGGCGGGAGATATGGAAGCCGGTATTCGTTTGTCGGGAACAGTCGTTCCGGAAGGACTTGAACCGTTGAGGTTCGATCCTGAAACCGACCTCGTTTTCGACTACGGGCCACCGTTGGATGGCCATCCCAACGGGCTGGTTTTCCGTGCCTTCGACAAAGCCGGCATCCTCTATCACGAAGAAACCTATTTCTCGGTCGGCGGCGGCTTTGTCGTCACCGAGAGCGAGCTTCGCACGCAGGAGAACGACGCCGACGGTCTAACGCAAAAAAGTACGGGCCAGGAAGTGAAAGACTGCCCCTATCCTTTTGCTACCGCGAAGGAAATGCTGGCGATGGGGGCAGCGTCAGGCAAAACCATTGCGGAGATGAAGCGCGCCAATGAGCACGCGATTCATGGTGAGGCGCTCGACGACAGGTTGAAGGCGATTTGGCAGGCGATGGATGGTTGCATCACGCGCGGGCTCGAACAGGAGGGCATTCTGCCTGGTGGCCTTAAGGTAAAGCGACGCGCCAAGGCTATTTATGACAAGCTTTGCGATGAGCGCGGCAGTAACATGGCGCAGCCCCATGTCGTCAATGATTGGCTGAGCGTCTACGCCATGGCGGTGAACGAGGAAAATGCTGCCGGCGGCCGGGTGGTGACATCTCCGACCAATGGCGCGGCGGGCGTACTGCCCGCCATCGTTCGTTATTACCGGACCCATTGCGTCGGTTCGACCGACAAGGGCGTTGCCGACATCCTGCTGGTTGCGGCGGCCATTGGTGGGCTGATCAAATATAACGCCTCCATTTCCGGCGCCGAAGTCGGCTGCCAGGGCGAGGTAGGATCCGCTGCCGCCATGGCAGCCGCCGGCCTCTGCGCGGCGCTCGGCGGCACGAACGAACAGGTGGAAAACGCCGCCGAGATTGCGCTGGAACACCATCTCGGCATGACGTGCGACCCGGCCGCGGGCCTCGTGCAGGTGCCTTGCATCGAACGCAATGCGCTTGGCGCGATCAAGGCCGTGTCAGCGGCCAGCCTTGCCCTTCGCGGCGATGGCAAACACTTCATGCCGCTCGACAATTGCATTCAGGTGATGCTGGAAACTGGCCGAGATATGAGTCAAAAATACAAGGAGACGTCGACCGGCGGCATTGCCGTCAATATCCCAGAATGCTGAGCTGTAAACCAGCGTCGGTCGCGATTTCGCTATTGCTCGATCAAAGCGAATTTATCCACATCGACCAAGCCTTTGTCCGAAATCTTTAAGTGGGGGATGACTGGCAGCGGCAGGAAAGCCAGCTGTAGGAACGGCTCTTCGAGTGTCGATCCGAGAGCGAAGGCCGCCTGGCGCAGATCGTGCAGCGTGTCGCGCACCGTTTCATAGGTTTCGAGGCTCATCAGACCGGCGAGCGGCAATGCAATCTCTCCGGTGACGAACCCATCGTCAACGACCACGAAACCGCCCTTGAGTTCCCGCAACCGGTTGGCGGCAACGGCCATATCTTCGTCAGACGCGCCGATAACGCAGAGATTGTGGCTGTCATGGCCGACCGTCGATGCAATCGCGCCCTTCTTCAGACCGAATCCCTGAACGAAACCCTTGCCGATATCGCCGTTCTTGCCATGGCGCTCGATGACGGCAATCTTCAAAATGTCCCGCTCCAGATCGATCCCTGTTTGGTTGCCGAGCGTCGGTAAACGGAACTGTCGATGCTCAGTGATGATCTTACCGGGCAATACGCCGAGAACGGGCATTTCGCTATCAGAAGCTGGAATGGCGAAATCGGCGGGGTTCAGTTCTCTGGCATGAATGCTGTCGAGGCCAACCGGTTTGACGGGGACGCGGGTGGCGAAGAGAGCATCATTCACGCGGCGACCAGCGGAAAATACTATGTCAACGGCGCAATCTTCCAGCGTGTCGATCAGCACAATATCGGCGCGCCAGCCTGGCGCAATCAATCCGCGATCCTGCAAGCCGAAGGCTCGCGCCGCGGATATCGACGCGGCCCGATAGGCGACGAGCGGATCGACCCCGCCGGCAATAGCGGTTCGGATCATGTAATCGAGATGACCCTGTTCAGCGATGTCGAGCGGATTGCGGTCGTCAGTGCAGAGCGCGATATGCGGCGATAACCTCTCCGTCATAATCGGCAGCAAAGCCTGCAGGTCCTTCGAGACGGAGCCCTCACGGATCAGAATGTGCATGCCCTTGCTAATCTTCTCCAGCGCCTCGTCAGCGCTGGTGCATTCATGCTCGGTGCGGATGCCGACGGACAGGTAGCCATTAAGCTCGGCGCCCGACAGCAATGGTGCGTGACCATCAATGTGTTCGCCTTGAAAGGCTTCCAGCTTCGCAAGCGCAACGGGGTCCTTGTGAATCACCCCGGGGAAATTCATAAATTCCGCCAATCCGATCACCTTGGGATGATCGCGAAAGGATAGTAGGCTTTCTATTGGCAGATCGGCGCCGGATGTTTCCAGATGGGTAGCGGGCACACAGGACGAGAGCTGAACGCGAATATCCATGATGGTATGGAGCGCAGATTCCAGAAAGTATCGTATGCCTTCTGCGCCCAGAACATTGGCGATCTCGTGCGGATCACAGATCGCAGTGGTTACCCCGTGAGGAAGAACACAGCGGTCGAACTCATGCGGCGTCACGAGCGACGATTCGATATGCAGATGCGTGTCGATAAATCCCGGTACGACGATGTGGCCGCTGACGTCGACTTCAGTTCGGCCCTGATACTGGCCGCACGTGCCGACGATCCGTTCACCGCATATCGCAATATCGGAGGCGACCAGCTCACCTGTCACCAAGTCGAAGAAGCGCGCATTTTTCAGAACCAGATCGGCGGGCAGCCGTCCGATGGCCTGATCGATCATGGATTCCAGTCTTTGCATCCGCGCTCTCCCGATCCTACGACATCCGACGCAGAGGCAGTTCCGTCGTCTGCTTCACACGTTTGAGAGTGAAATGTGAATTTACGGCCGCAACGCCGGGCAGATGCAGAAGCACGCGCTTTAGATATCGCTCATAATAGCTGATGCTATCGACGACCACGCGCAGAAGAAAATCGCTCTCTCCACTCATCGAATAACATTCCATGATTTCCGCCTGCTGAACGGCAGCGCGCTCGAAGGCTTCGAGTGTTTCCTCATCATGCCGGTCCAACCGGATGCTGGCGAAGATGTTGATCTCAAGGCCGAGCTTTTCGGCATCGAGCAGTGCGACACGCCCGCGTATCACGCCTTCGCTTTCCAGCCTCTTCATCCGTCGCCAAAGGGGAGTGTTGGACAGACCGACGGTTTCGCCCAAATCAGCCATCGAAACCGAGCAATCCCGCTGCAATGCATCGAGAATTCGCAAATCCGTTTCATCTGGAAGAAACATGCCACGATTGGCGGTCATTGGCGTGCCTGCATACTCAAATAACTATCCTCAGCGAGATAATAGGGACAGTTTTTCTGCCAGTCACGCGATATCATTGCTGAAACCTTTGGGAGGAGGCGTAATGAAGAACAGGACCGAACTCTCGCTTTATGTGCCGGAGCCATCTGGTCGGCCAGGTGATGAACCTGACTTCAGCAATGTCGCGCTTCAGGACGCGGGCGAGCAGCGCTGCCCCGACACGCTGACACCCGAGATCGAACTGCGGGACATGCCGTACGGCCTGATCCGGGTTTTGGACGATGAAGGAAAGGCCGTTGGGCCGTGGACCCCGGACCTGCCTGCGGACCACCTCCTTCGCGGACTGGACGCCATGGTGCGGACCCGCATCTTCGATGACCGCATGTTCCGGGCGAACCGGCAGGGCAAGACAAGCTTCTATATGAAATCCTCCGGCGAAGAGGCGATCGGCGCGGCACAGTCTCTGTGTCTTGGCGAACGGGATATGTGCTTCCCCACCTATCGCATTCTGAGCTGGCTGATGGCGCGCGATTATCCGATGACGGCGCTCGGCAATCAGATCTTCTCCAACGCCGAAGATCCGTTGAAGGGCCGGCAGATGCCGGTGCTCTACTCAGCACGCGACTACGGTTTTTACTCCATTTCAGGCAATCTAGGCAGCCGGCTCGGTCATGCGGTGGGCTGGGCGATGGCCTCCGCCTATCGGCACGACGACAGCATCGCGCTGGGTTATGTCGGTGAGGGGACCACCGCAGAAGGCAATGTCCACGAGGCTTTGACCTTTGCGGGGGTCTATCGTCCGCCTGTCATTCTATGCGTGACCAACAATCAATGGGCGATTTCGTCTTTTTCGGGCATTGCGGGCGGTAACAGGACGACTTTCGCGGCAAAGGCGTTGGCATACGGCATTCCCGGTCTGCGCGTGGACGGCAACGATTTCCTGGCCATCCACGCCGCGACCAACTGGGCGCGGGAGCGGGCACTTGGCAATAAAGGCGCCACGCTGATCGAACTGGTCACCTATCGCGCGTCGGCCCACTCCTCCAGCGACGATCCGACCCGCTACCGCCCGAAGAATGAGGACAAGGCGTGGCCGCTCGGCGATCCGATAGAGAGGCTGAAACAGCATCTGATCGTGCGCGGCGATATGACGGAGGACGATTATCGGGAACTCTACGAGGATTGCGAGAAAAGGGTGCGCGCTTCGATCCGCGAAGCTGAGGCCATCGGCACGTTAGGGCAGTCCAAACCCAGCGTTAAGGCCATGTTCGAGCAGGTCTTCAAGGAGCCGGACTGGCGGCAGATCGAACAGAGACGGGAGGTGGGATACTGATATGACAGCCATGAACATGGTTCAGGCCCTGAACTCCGCACTGGACGGAAAGATGAACGAAGATCCCGATATTCTCATCTTCGGTGAAGACGTTGGGTATTTTGGCGGCGTTTTCCGCGTCACCGACAAATTGCAAGAGAAATATGGGCTCACGCGGTGTTTCGATACGCCGATCTCCGAGGGCGGTATCGTTGCGACCGCAATCGGCATGGGCGCTTACGGGTTGCGACCTGTGGTCGAAATACAGTTCGCCGATTATATCCTGCCGGCTTTCGACCAGCTCGTTTCCGAAGCCGCGCGGCTGCGCTACCGCTCCAATGGCGATTTTTGGGCGCCGATCACGGTTCGGGTGCCGTATGGCGGCGGCATCTTCGGCGGTCAGACCCACAGCCAAAGCCCAGAAGCGCTGTTCGCCCATGTGGTGGGCCTGAAATCCGTCATTCCGTCCAATCCGTACGATGCGAAAGGTCTTCTGATCTCCGCCATCGAGGACGATGATCCGGTGATCTTTTTCGAACCGAAACGGCTTTACAACGGCTTGTTCGAAGGTCGGCCGGACGATGCCGTGAAGCCATGGAAGAACCATCCATTGGCCGATGTGCCGGAAGAGATTTATCGTATTCCGCTCGGCAAGGCGCGGACGGTACGGGAAGGGTCGGACGTTACCGTTCTGGCCTACGGCACCATGGTTCATGTGGCGCTGTCCGCCATTGAGGAGTGCGGGATCGACGCCGAACTGATCGATCTACGCAGCATCGTGCCGCTCGACATCGACGCCATCGTGGAGTCGGTAAGGCGAACCGGGCGCTGCGTCATCGCACACGAAGCGTCTCGCTATGGCGGGTTCGGCGGCGAATTGTCGGCTCTCGTGCAAGAACGCTGCTTCTACCATCTGCGCGCGCCGATCGAGCGCGTCACGGGTTGGGATACGCCTTACCCCCACGCCTTCGAGTGGGATTACTTCCCCGGCCCACAGCGCGTCATCGACGCCATGCAGCGCACGCAGGAGGTGTGAAGATGGGCAAATATGCATTCCGCCTTCCCGATATAGGCGAAGGAATCGCCGAGGCAGAGATCAGCGAATGGTATGTCGCCGTCGGCGACACGGTCGAAGAAGACCAGCAACTCGTCGATGTGCTGACTGACAAGGCGACCGTCGATATTTCCTCGCCTGTCAGCGGCAAGGTTCTTTCGCTCAACGGTTCCGTCGGCGACATGCTCGCGGTCGGCTCGGTCCTCGTCGAGTTCGAAGTCGAAGGCGACGTCGAGGTCTCCGATGAAGGGGAGGATGACGATAGCGCGTCGGAAGAGGCGGCGACGGAGAGGGCTGCCACTGCGGAACCGTCCAAAAAGGACGAGCCGTCGCACAAGCGGGAGGCACCCGCCGAAGCGAAATCCGAAGAGCCAGCAGCATCGGCAGCCAAGCGGGCGTCTTCTTCACCATCGGGACCGGCGAAACCGACGAGCGGTGGGGCCAAAGATGGATCGCCGGCCATGCGGCGCGGCGCGGCATCTGCAAAAGGTGCTGGCGCGCCGCTCGCTTCGCCTGCCACGCGGCGCAAAGCGCACGAACACGGCATTGCCCTGCAATATGTGACCGGAACGGGACCGGCGGGACGCATTCTCGAAGCGGATTTGGAAGCCTATATCGCCAACGGTGCGCCGACACCGGGCGGCGGCTCCGGCCTGCGCCAGCGCAGCGGTGTGGAAGACATCCGCATTGTCGGAATGCGGCGTCGCATCGCCGAGAAGATGCAGCAGTCAAAGCGCAGCATTCCGCATTTCTGTTATGTCGAGGAATTCGACATAACGGCATTGGAGGAGCTTCGCGCGGCGATGAATGCGGGGCGTAGCGACGATCAGCCCAAGCTGACCGTGTTGCCCTTCCTGATCCGTGCCGTGGCGCGTCTCCTGCCGGACTATCCCATGCTCAACGGCCATTACGACGAGGCCGAAGAGGTTTTTCGGGCGCATGAAGCGTTCCACGTGGGTATCGCCACGCAGACCGAGCGCGGCCTTTCGGTGCCGGTCGTTCGCCATGCCGAAAGCCTCGGCGTCTGGGATTGCGCCGCCGAAATCCGGCGTGTCGCGGCAGCGGCGCGGGAGGGCACGGCCAGCCGTGACGAGCTCAGCGGCTCCACGCTGACGATCACCAGCCTCGGGCCGCTCGGCGGCATTTCAGCGACACCAGTCATCAACCATCCGGAAGTGGGGATCATCGGGCCGAACAAGATGGTGGATCGTCCGGTCGTGATCGACGGGCGAATTGAAATCCGCAAGATTATGAACGTGTCTTCCTCCTTCGATCACCGGATTGTCGATGGCTATGACGCTGCGCGGTTCATTCAGGATCTCAAGCGCCTGATCGAATGCCCCGCCCTGATTTTTGCCGAGGACGCGTAATGAAGACGATCGAAACGAAGGTTCTTGTCATTGGCGGTGGCCCGGGCGGCTATGTCGCGGCCATCCGTTGCGGGCAACTGGGCCTGAAAACGACGCTCGTCGAAGGCGAACGGGTCGGCGGCGCTTGCCTGATCCGCGGCTGCATTCCCTCCAAGGCGATGATCCATACGGCGGCATTGTTCGACGCGATGTCGCGCAGCAGTGAAGCGCCGATGCATGGTATCAGCCTGCCAGAGCCGCCGTCCTTCGACATGCAGGGCTGGACGGGCTGGAAAGACGGGATCGTCGACCGGCTAAATGGCGGGGTCGGCTCGCTTCTGAAGCGCGCGGGCGTGAATGTTGTCTCCGGCTGGGCAAAGTTCTCCGATGCCCGGACTTGCAAGGTCGATAGCGGTGACGAAGCAGTCGAGATCAGAGCCGAGCATGTCATTCTCGCCACCGGCTCAATACCCGTGGAACTTTCGAACCTGCCTTTTGGCGCCAACATTATTTCTTCCACCGAGGCGCTGTCGTTGAACGAATTGCCGGAACGGGTCGTCATCGTTGGGGCGGGTTATATCGGCTTGGAAATAGGCACTGCCCTGCAAAAACTTGGGTCCGACGTCAGCATCGTGGAAATGCAGGACGATATCTTGCCGAGCTACGACAAAGATCTCGTCGCGCCTGTCCGAAAGTGGCTCGAAGATAATGACGTTGCGCTCCATCTCGGAGCAAAGGCGCTTGGCCTGTCGGAAAATGGCGCATCGCTGCGCATCGAAACCCGCGAAGGCGATGAGGTGAAGCTGCCGGCGGACAAGGTTCTGGCGGCTGCCGGCCGCAAGCCTGCGACGGATGGTTGGGGTCTCGAAGAGATGGCCATCGAAATGGACGGCCCCTTTATCAAGATCGACTCTCGGTGCGCCACTTCGACGAGAAATGTCTGGGCCATCGGCGATGTGACGGGTGAGCCGATGCTGGCGCACCGCGCGTCGGCCCAGGGCGAAATGGTTGCCGAGATCATTGCCAGCGAAAAGCGGGTTTTCAATCCGATGGCCATTCCGGCCGTCTGCTTCACCGATCCGGAGATCGTTTCGGTTGGGATGACTCCGGACGAAGCGGGCGACGAGATCGTAACCGGAATCTTTCCGCTTCGCGCCAGCGGCAGGGCGATGACGCTGGACGCAGCTGATTCTGGTGGGTTTGTCCGTGTGCTGTCACGTAAGGACGACCGGCGGATTGTCGGCGTTCAGGCGGTCGGGGCGGAGATTTCGGAGCTGGCGGCAGCTTTCACCCAGGCCATCGAGATGGGTTCGGTGCTGGAAGACATCGCTGGCACGATCTACGCCCATCCGACGCTCGGCGAAGCCTTCCACGAAGCGGCGCTCAAATCGCTCGGTCACGCCATTCATGCTTAAAGCGGCGAGGCGCTCTAGCGGTCGGCGGTCTCCCAGTCCGGATTGATCCAAGGTTCAACATTTTCGGCGGCCAGGGGCGCCTTGCCTAGAATATGATCGGACGCCTTCTCACCAACCATGATGGATGGGCCATTGAGATTGCCATTGGTGATACGCGGGAAGATCGAACTGTCGGCGAGACGCAGCCCGTCTACGCCGATCACCCGACATTGCGGATCGACCACCGCCATCGGATCGTCTGCAGCGCCGATGCGGCAGGTGCCGCATGGGTGATAGGCGCTTTCGGCGTGGTCGCGGATGAAATCGTTCAGCGCCTCGTCGGACTGTACGGCGTCGCCCGGCTGAATTTCCTTGCCGCGATAGGGATCGAAGGCTGGCTGGCTGAAGATTTCGCGCGTCAGGCGAATGCAGTGGCGGAAGTCTGCCCAATCCTCCTCATGTGACATGTAATTGAAGGCGATGCGCGGATCGTCCTTCGGATCGGCCGAGCGCAGCGTGACTTCGCCGCGCGATTTCGAGCGCATAGGCCCGACATGCGCCTGAAAGCCATGGCCTTCTGCCGCCGCCTGACCGTCATAGCGCACCGCGATTGGCAGGAAGTGATACTGGATATCCGGATATTTCACACCCGGCTTGGAGCGCAGGAACGCCGCGCTTTCGAATTGGTTCGACGCGCCGAGACCCTTCTTGAAAAACAGCCATTGGGCACCGAGCAAGGCCTTTGAGAAAAGGTTCCAGTGCTTGTAGAGCGTGATCGGCTGCGTGCAGGCCTGCTGAATATAAAGCTCCAGATGGTCCTGCAAATTCTGGCCGACGCCGGGCCTGTCGGCGACGATATCTATGCCGTGCCCGACTAGATGCGCTGCCGGGCCAATGCCGGACAGCATCAGCAGTTTCGGTGAATTGATCGAGGACGCCGCGACGATGACCTCGCGATTTGCAGAGACGGTTTCGATCTTGCCGCCGCGGCGCTCGACCTCGACGCCTGTCGCGCGGCCATTTTCAATGACGATCCTGCGGGCCAGGCATCGAACCATCGTCAGATTGCTACGCTTCAGCGCCGGTTTCAAATAGGCGTTTGCGGTGGACCAGCGGCGGCCCTTCCAGACCGTATGCTCCATCGGACCGAAGCCCTCCTGCTTCTCGCCATTGTAATCGGGCGTCATCTCAAAGCCGGCCTGCGCGCCGGCTTCGACAAAGGCGTCGAATAGCGGATTGGCGCGTGGACCACGACTGACATGAAGCGGGCCATCGGCGCCGCGCCACGATGAGTCTCTGTCATCGCCGCCGTGCCAGCTTTCCATGCGCTTGAAATAGGGCAGGACGTCTGCATAGCCCCAACCGGCTGCGCCGCTCTCACGCCAATGGTCGAAATCCATCGCGTGACCGCGTACGAACACCATGCCGTTAATCGAGGACGACCCGCCGATCACCTTGCCGCGCGGCGTGGCCAGCCGACGTCCGCCGAGATGGGGCTCCGGTTCGCTGCGATAGCCCCAATCGTAACGCGCCATGTTCATCGGGTAGGATAGCGCAGCCGGCATCTGGATGAACGGCCCCGCATCGGTGCCGCCATACTCCAGCACGATGACCGAGTGCTTGCCGTCTTCGCTCAATCGATAGGCCATGGCAGCGCCGGCGGAACCCGAGCCGATGATTACATAATCCGCTTGCATGTTCATTCCCCGCCGCTTTCGCGGCTCCGCGTGTCAGTAGGGCGCCTCGACATCGCCCATTGCGACGTAGACCGACTTGATCTGGCTATAATGTTCGATAGCCGCCTTGGAATTCTCGCGGCCGACGCCGGAGAGCTTGACCCCGCCGAAAGGTGCTTCGACCGGCGTTAGATTGTAGGTGTTGATCCAGCAGGTGCCGGCTTCCAACGCCGCGACGACGCGGTGCGCGCGCGTCAGGTCGCGGGTGAAGACCCCAGCGGCCAAGCCGAACGGCGTATCGTTAGCGCGCGCGATGACCTCACATTCGTCGCTGAATGTCAGAATGGAGAGGACCGGGCCAAATACCTCTTCGCACGCGACGGTCATTTCGTCCGTGACGCCTGTGAAGATGGTCGGCTCGATATAACAGCCGGTATCGGCCAGACCGTCCGGTACACCGCCGCCATATGCCAGTGTCGCGCCTTCTGCTTTCGCCATTTCGATATAATTCAGCACTTTCTCGCGCTGGGCCTTGGAAATGAGCGGGCCGAGTTGCGTCTCCTCATCACGTGGATCGCCGATCTTCGCGGTCTTCGTCCTCTCGACCAGCCGCGAGACGAAATGGGCTTCGATGTCGTTGTGAACGAAGACGCGCGTACCGTTCGAGCAAATCTGGCCGGTCGAATAGAAATTGCCGTTGATCGCCGCGCTGACGGCATTCTCGATATCGGCATCTTCGAAGACGATCAGGGGCGACTTGCCGCCGAGCTCCATTGTGACATGGCGGATGCCGTCCGCCGCGCCGGCATAGACTTTTCGGCCTGTCGGCACCGAGCCGGTCAGCGAGACCTTGTCCGTGCGCGGATCGGTGGCAAGAGCCGCGCCGACATCGCCATAGCCCTGCACCACATTGAAAAGACCAGCCGGCGCGCCGGCCTCGATGAAGATCTCGGCCAGCTTCAGCGCGCAGAGGGGAGTCACCTCAGAGGGCTTGAACACCATTGCATTGCCGCAGGCCAGCGCCGGCGCGGCTTTCCAGCAGGCGATCTGCGTCGGATAGTTCCAGGCCCCGATGCCAACGCACACGCCAAGTGGTTCGCGCAACGTGTAGACGAAATCGCCGCCAAGCGGCATCGTCTCGCCCGTGATCGTCGCGGCAAGGCCCGCGAAATATTCCAGCGCATCGGCGCCGGAAGCAGCATCGGCTACCAAAGTCTCCTGAAGAGGCTTGCCGGTATCGAGAGTTTCCAGTTCGCTCAGTTCTCGATTGCGCTCGCGCAGAATATCGGCAGCGCGGCGCAATACGCGGCCGCGTTCAACCGGCGCGAAGCCCGTCCATTCCTTCTGCGCACGCTTTGCCGACGACAATGCCTTATCCACAATGGCCGGGGTCGCCGAATGCAGCCGCGCGATGACATCGCCAGTTGCAGCAAAAACGCATTCGATTGTCGCTCCAGCGCCATCTTCGCAATAGGCGCCGTCGACGAAGTGACTGGCGGTGGGTTGCGCGTCGATCATCATTCACCCCTCGGAAAGCGCTGTGCGTCTTCAAGAATGTTCAGATCCATATGATTGCGCATGTAGCGTTCCGACGCTTTTTGTAGTGGCTGAAAATCCCAAGGGTAGTAAGCGCCATTGCGCAGCGCGCTGTCGACCACGTGGCGGCGCGCCTGACTTTCACGAACAGCGGCGTCGAACTGGCCCATATCCCAAAGGGCTTCCACCGAAGCGGCGAAGCGCTCCGCGATTTCGGAATAGTCTCGGTCGTCCGCCAGATTGTTCTGTTCGTGTGGGTCGGTCTCCAGATCGAAGAGTTGCGGAGGATCGATTTCGCAATGGACGTATTTCCATTGGCCTTCCCGCAGCGCCACCATCGGAGCGTATGAACCTTCGGCAGCGTATTCCATGCGCACGGGTGCAGTGCGAGGCTCCCCATTGGCGACCGGAACAAGCGTTTCGCCATCGGTCCAAGGCATGATTTCGCCAAGATCGACGCCAGCCAGATCGCCAATCGTCGGCGTCACATCCATCGTGCTGACCGGCGTTTCTATGAGGCCTGCGGGCATAGCTGGAGCGGAGATCATCAGAGGGACGCGAGCCGAGCCTTCCCTGAAGCTCATCTTGAACCACAGACCGTGCTCGCCAAGCATGTCGCCGTGGTCGGACAGGAAAACGATGATCGTGTTCTCGGTCTGACGGGTCGCGTCCAAGACATCGAGAATTTCGCCGATCTTGTCATCGATATACGAAATGTTGGCGAAATAAGCGCGGCGTGAGCGGCGTATGTCTTCGTCGGTTATATCGAATGCGTGAAAGTCGCTCGCCTCCAGTAATCGCTTGGAGTGGGGGTCCTGTGCTTCGTACGAAATGGCGGGCGTCTGCGGCCAAAGATGCTCGCAATCCTCGTAAAGATCCCAGTATTGCCGCCGCGCGACATAAGGATCGTGCGGATGGGTGAAACTCACCGTCAGCATCCATGGGCGATTATCGTGACCGCGCCCCAGATCGTAGAGTTTGCGGGTGGCGTGATATGCCACCTCATCATCATATTCGAGCTGGTTGGTTATCTCGGCGGTTCCGGCATTCGTGACCGATCCGAGATTGTGATACCACCAGTCGATACGTTCGCCGGGTTTACGATAGTCAGGCGTCCAGCCAAAATCGGCCGGGTAAACGTCAGTTGTCAGGCGCTCCTCGAAGCCGTGCAACTGGTCGGCGCCGACAAAATGCATTTTGCCGCTGAGGGTCGTCTGATAGTCAGCGCGACGCAGATGATGGGCATAGGTCGGCACGTCCGAAGCGAACTCGGCAGCATTGTCGTAAACCCGAGTCCGGCTCGGCAGTTGTCCTGCCATGAAGCTGGCGCGGCCCGGAGCGCAGAGCGGTGAGCCCGTGTACGAGTTGGCAAAGCGGGTGGATCGGGCGGCCAGCTTTTTCAAGTTCGGCGCATGCAGCCATTCGGCAGGTCCGTCGGGGAAAAGCGTCCCGTTGAGCTGGTCTACCATCAGAATAAGAATATTGGGACGATCGGTCATTGAAGCCCTTCGCGCGCAAGCCAGAGGTCGAGGTAGTCGTTAACGAGTGCGTGAACGTCGGTTCGCGATGGCGCGACGTCCTGCAAAGCATGGCGGATGTAAAAACCGTCGATCATCGAGGCGAGGCCCTGCGCGACCTTTTCAGCCGTCTCTTCATCGAAAAGCTGGCGCAGGTCGAAAAGCAGGTTGGAATGGAGCCGCCGCGCATAGACACGCAACAAGCGGCTCGTCTCTTCCGAATGAAGTGACTTCACATAAAAATTCAGCCAGGCCGAGACAACATCGCGATCGAATTGTTTCGGCTCCAGGCTGGCGTCAATAATCGCCCGAACGCGTTCTTCGGACGTCCTGGCCCGTTTGAGTCGCTTGCTGACGCTTTCCTTAAAAACCACTAGAATGTGACGCATGGCCGCAAGGAAAATCTGCTCCTTGGAACCGAAATAGTGGTGCGCGAGCGCTGGCGAAATGCCGGCACGCCGCGCGATCTGGCTAACAGGCACATTGAGACTGCCGACTTCGCCAATCTCGATAATCGTGGCTTCGATCATCGCTTCACGCCGGATTTTTTCCATTCCGAGCTTCGGCAATTCGACATTCCTCCCGACTAGACCTTTACATTACACAATTTGTCCTTTTGATTGAGCGCTCAATCAATAAAAAGTCAACCTCGACCTTCCGAAGGAGACAAAATGAAACGTTTTCCGATCGCACTGACTGGCGCTCTGGCGCTATCACTGGCTTCTAGCGCGGCATACGCAGCCTGCGAAGAAGTCGTGATGTCCGATGTCGGCTGGACCGATATCACCACCACAACATCCACTGTAAAACAGGTTCTTCAGGCGCTGGGCTATGAAGTGGACGTGAAAGTCCTCTCGGTGCCGGTTACCTTCGCCTCGCTGGAGAAGGATGACGTTGACGTTTTCCTTGGCAACTGGATGCCGGCGCAGACCAGCGCCATACAGCCCTACCTCGATAGCGGTGAGATCGAGCAGGTTGGAGTTAATCTGGAAGGCACGAAATACACGCTGGCCGTACCGGCCTATACGTATGACAAGGGCCTGAAGAGCTTTGCCGATATCTCAAAGTTCGAAGACGAGCTCGACAGCAAGATCTACGGCATCGAGCCCGGCAATGAGGGCAATGCCTACCTCGTCAGCCTGACCGAAGGCGACAAGATGGGACTCGGCAACTTCGAGGTCGTTGAAAGTTCGGAACAAGGCATGCTCGCCCAAGTCGGGCGCGCCGTTAAGGCGGACAAGGATGTCGTCTTCCTCGGCTGGGAACCGCACCCCATGAACGCCAATTTCGAACTGAAATATCTGACTGGCGGCGAAGACTTCTTCGGGGGAGAGGGCGTCGTGCATACCGTGACACGCAAAGGGTATGTCGAGGAATGTCCAAATGTCGGCGAGCTACTCAAGAACGTGAAGTTTTCCCTTGAGATGGAAAACGGCATCATGGGTGAGATTCTCGACAATGGCGTCGATCCCGACAAGGCGACATTGAAGTGGATCCAAGCCAACTCCGACACTGTCCTTGGCTGGCTTGATGGCGTCGAGACTGTCGACGGCGAGGACGGAGCCGCCGTCGTGAAGGAAGAGTTGAAGCTCTGATCGAAAAATCGGCCCGCGTCTCGCGGGCCGATCTGTTTCAAGGGGACATGTTTTGGACTGGCTGACCGAGTACAAGATACCCATCGGCGCATGGGCTAGCGATGTCATCGACTGGCTGACGGATAATTTTTCGCCATTTCTCGATGCCCTGGCTGAATCGGCGGAAGGGCTGATCGACGGTCTGCTGTGGCTTTTTCAGACGCCGCATCCGCTCATCATCATCGCTATTTTTGTCGCTCTGACATGGTGGCTGCAGCGCCGTTGGACGACCTGCGCCTTGGTGTTGTTCGGCTTCCTCTTCATTTACAATCAGGGCTATTGGGAGACGATGACGGAGAGTCTCACACTCGTCATCTCCTCATGCATCGTCTGTATGGCCGTTGGCGTACCGATCGGTATCGCGGCAGCGCACCGGCCAAAACTCTATCGGTTCATCCAGCCGATTCTCGATCTGATGCAGACCCTTCCGACATTCGTCTATCTCATTCCCGCCATCGTGTTTTTCGGAATCGGAATGGTGCCGGGTCTCATTGCTACCGTGATCTTCGTCCTTCCCGCTCCCATTCGTCTGACATATCTTGGGGTTTCGTCCACGCCCAAACCATTGCTTGAAGCCGCCGATGCTTTCGGTGGCACCGCAAGGCAGAAGCTTTGGAAGGTCGAACTGCCCTACGCTCTTCCGCAAATCATGGCGGGCCTCAACCAGACAATCATGCTTTCACTCTCCATGGTGGTTGTCGCCGCACTGGTTGGCGCGGACGGATTGGGCGTGCCGGTCGTTCGTGCCCTCAATCAGGTGAATACAGGCCTCGGCTTCGAAAGCGGATTCGTTATCGTGGTCGTCGCCATCATCCTCGACCGCATGCTGCGCCTCAATCAGGAATGAGCGATCAGATGGAAAAAGCCGTCGTTTTCGACAATGTCAGTATTGTTTTTGGCGATGAGCCCGAGAAAGCTCTGCCCTTGATGGACAAGGGCATGAGCCGTGCCGACATTCAGCAGGAAACCGGTCAGATACTGGGTGTTCACAACTGTTCGCTTTCTGTAGGGCAAGGGGAAATCCTTGTCCTGATGGGACTTTCCGGGTCCGGTAAATCGACGCTTTTGCGGGCCGTTAACGGGCTGAACCCCGTCGTCAGAGGGGCCGTGCGTGTGACGACTGGCGGCGAGACGCTGGACCCAAACGATTGCAGCAAACGTGAACTGCTGCGACTACGCCGCCAGAACGTTGCCATGGTCTTCCAGCAATTCGGTCTTCTGCCTTGGCGTAACGTGCTGGACAATGTCGCACTGGGCCTTGAATTCAGCGGCTTGAGCCGAACGGAGCGCGAGGAGAAAGCCCGTGCCCAGCTCGAATTGGTCGGCTTGGCGGATTGGGCAAACTATCAGGTCGCGGAACTTTCCGGCGGAATGCAGCAGCGCGTGGGCTTGGCTCGGGCCTTTGCAACCGAAGCGCCAATCCTGCTTATGGATGAACCGTTCTCTGCACTCGATCCGCTCATACGCAACCGACTACAGGATGAACTTCTCGAACTGCAGGACCGGTTGAAGCGGACGATCGTGTTCGTCAGTCACGATCTGGACGAGGCCTTCAAGCTCGGCAACAGCATCGCGATCATGGAAGGCGGCCGTATCGTTCAAAGCGGCAATCATCAGGACATCATAGCCAATCCGGTCAACGAATATGTCGAGGACTTCGTTGCCCATATGAATCCGTTGACGGTGTTGCGCGCTTGTGACGTGATGTCGAACGAAACCGATGTTTCGTCCGATACGACCGTGACAGGCGAAACGCCAGTTGGCGCTATCATCAACATATTGGCCGATGGTGCGGTTCGAGTGCAGGTCGTCAACGAGGCGGGACAGCCAGTGGGCTCTATCGGCCAAAAGGAGATCGTAGCAGCGCTACGATCCAACACGTCCAGCCACGCTGCTTAGGATGGGAGAAGCAGGATGAACGAAAGGGCGGCGGTACGGGCGAAAACAGGCCAGACGCCGAACCTCCGTATCGGCTTCCTTCTCGCCGACGGGTTCACCCTCTCGGCTCTTTCTCTTTTTATCGACGCGCTGAGGCTCGCCGCCGACGAGGGTGACCGCTCAAGACCCATACGCTGCGATTGGCAAATCCTTGCCGCCCGCCCGGAGCCGATACGTTCGAGCGCCGGTCTGTCCATCAGCCCAACGGGCGCCCTGACCGATCCGATCGCGTTCGATTATATCGTCGTGGTCGGTGGGCTTTTACACATACGCGAACAGATGGATCGCGCCGGCCTACTCTATCTGAAAAAATGCGCTGAGGCGGGCGTGCCGCTTGTCGGCGTTTGCACCGGCTCATTCATTCTTGCGCGGGCAGGCCTGATGACAGGTCGAAGGAGTTGCGTAAGCTGGTTTCACTGCGATGATTTTGCGGCGGAATTTCCCGATCACGACGTCGATGCGGACCGGTTGTTCATCGATGACGAAGATCGGATCACCTGCGCCGGCGGCGGAGGTGTCGCCGATCTTGCCGCACATCTGATCCGTCGCCACCTCGATGCCACAGCGGCGCAGAAAAGCATGCACATACTTCAGCTTCAGTCGGCCCGCTTGGGAAGCGACGCGCAGCCGCATTCCATGCCGGCGATCAGCGACGACAGTCGCGTTCGTCGCGCCATACTTCTTATGGAGCAAAGCGTTTCTCGCCCGATGACAGTCGACGCCATCGCGCTCAGGCTGAAAATCTCCAGTCGGCAGTTGGAGCGCCTTTTCCGCGATGCGACCGGCGCCAGCCCGGCTTCGATCTATCGGCAAATTCGTCTGCGCCACGCCCGGCAACTGCTTTTGATGACAGAGAAGAGCGTGACCGATATCGCCGTTGAAACAGGCTTCTGCGATGCCGGACATTTCGCCCGTCAATTCCGCGCCTTTTTCGGAGAACCCCCGCGTCGCGTCAGGTCAGCGCACAATCTCCGGCAGGAAGATGCGCGAACGGTTTGAAGCGTGTCGTTGACATGAACAAATCCGACGCTGGAAATTTTTTACACCGGTCGTTGAACCAGAGGCTGGTGAACTGAAAATCTCGGATTTCATACACTTGCTGCCCGGTTCTTGGACAGAATGACCAAATTTCAGGCCATGTCGGTTTTGTCCTGAAATCCGTCGCAGCAAATCAAGCGGAGCAATCTGTTCGCAGTCATCATCGATACTAGAGAATGCCGATCTTCTTCCGCCAGGAGGTTGCGATAATGATAACGACAAAAAGCCTCGCACGAAGGTGCTGGACGAGTGACGTCCACGGCGAAGTGTTTTTTTCCGGCGCCGATGTCTATCGTTGCGGAACGGCGGCATGGCGATCATTATCCCTTCATAGGACACTATCCCACACGGTTCATTCGAGGGGTGTTCGCAATGGTTGATCTGATGTCGCACCTGACCCATCGCGTGAAGGGTCACACGCTGGACGCGCCATTTTATACCGACCCCGACATTTTCGACGCCGATATGGACGTCATTTTCGGCCGCCACTGGTTGTTTGTCGGTGTGGAGCCTGACGTTCCCGAGCCTGGCGATGTGATGGTGGTGGATATCGGCAAAAATTCTGTGCTGATCCTGCGCGATGACGACGAAGAGATCCGTGCGTTTCACAATGTCTGTCGCCATCGTGGGGCGCGCCTGATCCACGAGGAGAAGGACACGGTCGGCAACATTATGTGCCGTTATCATTCGTGGGTGTACAACACGTCCGGCGACCTGATCCACGCCGAACACATGGGCGAAGGATTCGACAAATCCTGCCATGGCTTGAAGCCGGTCCACATCCGATCTCTGGAGGGCCTGCTTTTCATCTGTCTTGCCGATGAACCGCCGACAGATTTCGACGCGATGGCCGAGGTCATGGGGCCTTATATATCACCGCATAATATTCGCGAGACCAAGGTTGCCTATCAGCACGATCTGATCGAGCCCGGCAATTGGAAACTGACGATGGAAAACAACCGCGAATGTTACCATTGCGGGGCCAATCACCCCGAACTGACTGTCCCGCTTTTCGCCTACGGCTTTGGTTTCGCGCCAGAGGAACTGAGCGATGAAGAGCGCGATCATGCCGAGCGCTACGCCTGCACGCTGAAGGACAGCCATAAGGATTGGGAGGCGTTGGGGTTGCCTTCGACTGAAATCGACCGGCTCGACGATATGATCACCGGCTTCCGTACCGAACGTCTTCCGCTCGCAGGCGATGGCGAGAGCCACACGATCGATACGAAGCGCGCCTGCAAAAAACTGCTCGGCAATCTGACCAATGCGAAGGCCGGCGGCCTGCATTTCTGGACGCAACCCAATTCCTGGCACCATTTTCTCGGCGATCACGCGATCGTCTTTTCTGTGCTCCCACTCGATGCGGAGCGTTCGCTGCTGCGAACGAAATGGCTCGTTCACAAAGATGCAGTCGAAGGCGAAGATTACGATCTGGACAATCTGATCGGTGTCTGGATGGCAACCAACCAGCAGGATTCAGACCTGGTCGGTTTCTGTCAGCAGGGGGTGCGCAGCGACGGCTATGTTCCGGGACCGTATTCGCCGCACACAGAGATGCTCGTGGAGAAATTCTGCAACTGGTATGTCGGTCGGATGCTCGCTCATCTGTCCGAAACACGCGCTGTCGCATAACAATTCGGAGTTACGGACGGAATGGACATCAGCAGCGAGCTGCCGCCCCCCAATCCGGTACCGACCGGATATTACCGTTGGGAACCGGACGAAGACGACGTTCTGATCTGTCGCGCTGTGCGCGAGGAAACGCACGACGTCAAAACCTTTGTTTTTGCGCCCCGTTTTCAGCGTCAGTTCGAATTCGTCTCCGGTCAGTTTCTTACCTTCGATTTCGATATCGATGGCGAAACATTTCACCGCTGCTACACCATCTCGTCGCCGCCAAGCCGGCCTGACACTGTCTCGATAACGGTCAAGCGAGTGCCGGGCGGCCCGGTCTCCAATTGGCTGCACGATTATTTCAGGCCTGGCATGATGCTTAAGGCAACCGTCCCGATGGGAGAATTCTCCTGGGCCGGAATGCAGTGCCAGAAGTTTCTCTTCCTCTCTGGCGGTTCCGGCATCACGCCGCTCATGTCGATGACGCGCAGCTCCTACGATCTGGCTCTCGTTTCCGATATCGCCTTCGTTCATGCCGCCCGCACTCCGGCGGACATTATCTTTCGCGATGAGCTTGAATTCATGAGCCGCCGCAACCGGTCCATCCGGCCATTTTTCACGGTCGAGGATAACGCGCCTGGCCAGAGCTGGGCCGGTTATCGCGGGCGGTTGTCGCGGTCGATGCTGAACGTCATCTGTCCCGACTTTCTGGAACGCGAAGTATTCGTCTGCGGTCCACGGCCCTTCATGGCGGCCGCCAAGGCGCTTCTGGAAGAGGCGGGTCTCGACATGGATCGCTATCACCAGGAAAGCTTCGACTTCGACGATTTTACCGACGAAGCGCAGGAAACCATCGCGGAAGCGGCTGGGGAACTGGATTCCGACGTCAAACGCTATCGTGTCGAATTCACAAAGACCGATCGCGTTGTCTATTGCCCGGCAGACATAACGGTCCTTGAAGCGGCAAGACGGGCTGGTATGAGACTGCCGTTTTCCTGCGCCAAGGGGCTATGCGGGACCTGCAAGTCGAAGATCGCGTCCGGAACGGTCGAGATGACGCATAGCGGCGGTATTCGCCAGCGGGAAATCGACAAGGGCATGGCTCTGCTCTGCTGTTCCAAGCCGACAAGCGATCTGGTCGTCGAGCGTTAGGAGCCAGCCGATGATCGCCCATGCCGAAGCGCTGCTGAAACCTTTGACGATCAAAGGTCTGACCATCCGCAACCGCGTGATGTCCACGTCTCATGCGCCTGGTTACGGCGCCGATGGCAAGCCGAAAGAACGCTATCAACTCTACCACGCCGAGAAGGCCAAAGGCGGGATCGGGCTGACCATGTTCGGCGGTTCTTCGTCGGTCGCGCTGGACAGCCCAGCCACCCCTTGGGCACAGATTTCCGTCGCCGACGACAGCGTTATTACTTATTTCCAGAGCTTCGCCGAGCGCATCCACGGGCACGGCGCCAAGCTGATGATACAGCTGACCCATATGGGCCGTCGGACACGCTGGGACACGGACAACTGGCTTCCAGTCAAATCCGCCTCGCCCTATCGAGAACCGGCGTCCCGGTCGATCCCGAAAGAGCTGGAGACCGAAGAGATCGCGCGGATCGTCCGCGATTTTGCTGATGCTGCACGGCGCTGCAAGGAGGGTGGTCTTGACGGCTGCGAAATTTCCGCTGCCCATGGCCATCTCGTCGACCAGTTCTGGTCGCCATCCGTCAACCACCGAACCGACGAGTATGGCGGATCCCTGCAAAACAGAATGCGTTTCGGCATTGAGGTGCTCAGCGCCATGCGTGAGGCTGTCGGCGACGATTACGTCATCGGTATCCGCATGTCGGGCGACGAAATGCTGAAAGGCGGTCTGACACATGAGGACTGCGTCGAGATAGCAGCGGAATATGCGCAGCGCGGGCTGGTCGATTTTCTTAACATCATCGGCGGGCAGGCGCGCGACGATATTGCCCATGCGGTCTCGATCCCGAATATGGCGTTTCCCGTCGCACCGTTTCTATCACTGCCCTCCGCCATTAAGCGGGAGGTCGATGTGCCCATCTTCCATGCGCAGCGCATTACGGATCTGGCGACGGCTGCGCGCGCCGTTCATGAGGGCCATGTCGACATGGTGGCGATGACGCGGGCGCACATCGCGGACCCGCATCTGGTCAACAAGCTTTCCGACGGCCGCGCTGACGATATCCGCCAATGCGTTGGGGCCGGTTACTGCATCGACCGGATTTATGTGGGCGGCGATGCGCTTTGTATCCAGAATGCGGCGACCGGCCGCGAGGCAACCATGCCGCATGTCATCGCCAAGGCGGATAAAGCGAAAAGGGTAGTGGTCGTTGGCGGCGGCGTCGCCGGGCTGGAGGCCGCGCGTGTCCTTGCCCATCGCGGTCACGACGTCACCTTGTTCGAGAAAGAAGAACGGCTCGGCGGACAAATCAATATCGCTTCGAAGGCGACATGGCGTGAAGCGCTCTCCGGCATTCCGCGATGGCTGATCGGACAGGTCGAAAAGCTGGGCGTCGATATTCGCCTTGGCGTACCTGCTGATGAAGCGGCCATTCAGGCGCTCGATCCCGACATCGTAATCATGGCGACCGGCGGACTTCCCAATTTTGGTCACGCCGCTGGGTCGGAGCATGCCATCACCACCTGGGACATCCTGACAGGCGTGGTCGAGCCGTCCGGGACCGTTCTGCTCTACGACGAGATGGGCCAGCACAATGCCGCTTCCGTCGCCGAACTTCTGGCCAAGCGCGGCTGTCTCGTCGAGATGGCGACGCATGATCTGATGATTGCCCAGGAGATCGGTACGACAAATCTGCCGGTGCATTTGCGCGAACTCTACAAGCTCGGCGTGGTCATGACGCCGAATATGGAGCTGATCGAAATATACCCGGAGGGCAACCGGCTGATCGCCGCGCTGCGCAATACCATGACCGATGCGGAAGAGGAGCGGGTGGTCGATCATGTGGTGGTCGAGTACGGCACTCTGCCGTGTGACGATCTTCATTTGGCACTGAAGGATGGCGCTTCGAACAAGGGGCTGACCGATCAGCGGGCACTCGTCGCCGGCGAGCCGCAACCTAATGGCGGTGACGGCTATGCGCTTTATCGGATCGGCGATGCGGTTGCGGGCCGAAACATTCACGCCGCCATCTACGACGCGCTGCGCCTCTGTAAGGATCTCTGAGCGCCATGGGCGCGGCGGCCTATCTTCCCTGGCTGATCCTCGCGATGATTGTCGTCGCCGTCGTCCAGGTTGCGCGCCGCATCCTGCTCTGGCGACAGGGACAGCCCGCTAGCGTGGATTGGCTGGCAGGTCTTATGGCTCTACCGAAACGCTACCTTGTTGACGTCCACCATGTGGTGGATCGCGACAAGGGTGCATCGCGGATGCACGTTCCTGTGGCAGCGGGTCTTGTCACCGCTTGCGGCCTATCGCTTCTGAGTTTTATTCCCACACTAGGCTCTTCGCCACTATGGTGGGGTTTCATTGCAGTCGCCTTCACCGCCATGCTAGCGGGCAGCTTTCTGGTCGCCTTGCGCCGCTATCCCGAGAAATTGTCACGGCTGTCCGCTGGGCGGTACCAGCGTATGCCATTGTTTCTTCTGGCGTTCTCCGGGGGCGGAGCCCTAACGGCGGGCCTTGCCGCGATTGGCAATCCGCTTCCGGCATTGTCACTGCTGACGCTGTTCGTCGCGGCACTCGGCGGTATCAGCCTGGCGTTGGAGACCGCGCGGGGTCCGATGCGCCATGCGCTGGCTGGAGCGAGTCATCTCGTCGCTCATCCGCGTCCGCACCGTTTCGGTCCTGGCCGGGACACGGCTCTGCGCCCGCTCGATATGGAGGGTCAGAAATTCGGTGTTGAAACGCCGTCCGATTTTGCCTGGAACCGCTTGCTTGGCTTTGACGCCTGCGTGCAATGCGGGCGATGCGAAGCAGCTTGCCCAGCCTTTGCCGCC
Source organism: Notoacmeibacter sp. MSK16QG-6 (assembly GCF_024158145.1). Classification (GTDB taxonomy): domain Bacteria; phylum Pseudomonadota; class Alphaproteobacteria; order Rhizobiales; family Rhizobiaceae; genus Notoacmeibacter. The sequence goes on along the minus strand of NZ_JAMYXM010000006.1, from coordinate 109,846 downwards.
GGGCAGCCTCTCAGCCCGAAACATCTGATTGCCGATCTGGCCCGAGCGCAGCTGAGGAGCGCCGGGCCTGACTATGGCGGTGCGCCTTACCCGAACGCTCGTCCCGTCGCCGGCAGGGGCGGGATGGATCAGCCGGTTATCGGTCTGGGCGGCCTAATCCATCCTGACACGCTCTGGTCTTGTACGACCTGCCGTGCCTGCGTCGAGGAATGCCCGATGATGATCGAGCATGTCGATGCCATCGTCGATCTGCGGCGATTTCAGACATTGGAACGGGGCGCTGTTCCAGACAAGGCTATAGAGCCGCTCGACAATATGCGAGGCTGCGACGAACAGAACGGACAACTGCTTTCGGCTCGCGCTGATTTTGCTGTCGCTTTGGGGGTGCCGGTCTTTCGGGACGTTGGAGAGGCCGACATTCTGCTGTGGCTGGGGCAGGGCGCCTACGATCTGCGATATCAGAGAACGCTACGTGCGCTTATCCGTTTGCTGCAAATGGCCGATGTCGATTTCGCCGTGCTGGGTGAGGAGGAGCTCGATTGCGGCGATCTGGCGCGCCGGCTGGGCGACGAAGCGACATTCCAAAGGCTTGCCAGCGCCAATATCGAGGTATTGTCCAATTACCGTTTCCAGCGGATTCTCACCGCCGATCCTCACGCTCTGCATGTATTGAGAAACGAATACAGCCCGTTTGGCGGCCATTACGAGGTGGTCCATCATACGGCATTTCTTTCAGAGCTGCTGGAAGGCGGACATTTGCCTGCAGGAGCAGTTCAGACCGCTGCGGCCGTTACCTATCACGATCCCTGCTATCTCGGCCGCTACAATGGCGAGTTCGACGCTTCGCGGGCCGTGCTCGACCGGATTGGAATCGAACGACGAGAAATGACACGCAGCGGGCGACGCGCAATGTGTTGCGGCGGCGGAGGCGGCGCGCCCGTCACCGATATTCCCGGTGATACCCGCATTCCCGATCTGCGGATGGCTCAGGCGGGCGATACCGGCGCGGGCATCGTCGCTGTCGCCTGTCCTGGCTGCACTGCGATGCTCGAAGGTGTGATCGGGCAGAGACCCGATGTCCGGGACATTGCGGAACTTGTGCTGAACGCGGTGGAGCAGGGCGACGAAGAACGACTGTCTGCAAATCACTCCCGACATGCGGTGCCGGCGTGAACCGTCAGCGTCGCAACCCGCGTGCCGAATGGGCGAGTCGCTCGACCGCTACCCCTGCAGGGCCGCGTTTCGACCTTAGCCAGAAAAATCGGCCGTCAGAACGGCCCCGGCACGATCCTCGTGCTACTCTCGCTGCGTCGCAGATAGGCGGCTATCCGCGTATGCGAATTGATCGCGGCATTCGTTCGCCTGCCCCCAAAACGACCCCTGCGCAGCAAAACCCCGTTCAAAATTCCCCACAAATTCGCATCATCGAAACGCCGGCTTTTCATGTCGTTGTGGTTGTCGATGCAGAGAAAGGACGGTTGTCGCGGTTCGACCGTCAGCTTATCGGCGCGGCTCGCCTTTTTGCGGACGCGGGAGAGGGAAACGGCGCGGTGATCGCGGTTGTGCCCGCTTCGACCGATGATCTCGGTGAAGCCGGTGCCGACCGAGTGGTTTTTGCGGGCGCAGGCGCGCAAGCCGATGCTTCGTTGTATGTTATTGATTTGCTTGCTCTGGATGAAAAGCTTCAGGCTCGCCATTGGCTGTTTGCCGAAACTAGCCGCGGCGGCGATTTGGCGCGACGGATGGCGGTCAAGTTGCAAGAGCCGATTCTCACGCAAATCGAACATTTAACTGCCAGACAGGCGGTTCGCGCCAGCCATGCGGCAACCCGTGAAGAGGCAGGTCGACCGCCTCGACTGATGACAATCGAGGAGGATCGCGTTTCAGCCTACGCAGACATAGCCTGCGAAGCGCGCCCGATCAGTATCGAGACACAGCCGAACGCAGGCATCGCAAGCGCCATCATCGCGAGCAGATTGATCCCCGGCGATCCGTCTTCGATGCCTCTTGCCGAGGCCGACTTCGTCGTGTCGGCAGGAAACGGTGTGACGGATTTCAAAGCCTTTTACGATCTCGCGTCGGCACTAAGAGCCACACCCGGCGCGAGCCGGGTTGTCTGTGATGCGGGCTTGATGCCCCGCGAGGCGCAAGTCGGCGCATCGGGAACCGTACTGGCTGCCGATTGCTATTTCGCGTTGGGTATCGCCGGTGCGCCTCAACACCTTCAAGGTATTGCCGGATGCGAGCACGTCATTGCCGTCAATACCGACCTTCATGCCGCAATGATCGAACGCGCAGGCCTGGCCATCGTTCAGGATGCGCAGAAAGTCATGCCAGCGTTGCTGCGGCTGTTAGAGGCGCGACGAGGATGAAAGCCGTCGTTCTGATATCGAAGGGACGCCATCCCGTCAGCGGACGCGCGGTCTTGCTGCGACTGGAAGCGCAGGCAATCGCTCTTGCACGGACGCTCGATCCGCAGTGCCGCGGAGTTCACGCAGGGCCCGATGTTGAAGGCGTGAGCGATGCGCTTGGGCATGGGCTGGACGGTCTCGATTTTCTTGTGATCGGTGAAGCAGCGGATCCAGTGCCCGCGCTTGCCTCCTACCTTCTCAAAAACCCGCCTGACGTGATTTTTGCCGGGCGCCGGGGGCAGGGCGGTGAGGATACCGGGCTTTTCCCCTATCTACTTTCCGACGCACTTTCTTTGCCATTACTGAATGACGTCGTTTCGGCATCGCCTTCAGCCAATCCGGGTACGGCACGTTTCGACCAGACGCTGACAAAGGGCGCGAAACGGCAGGTGACGCTACGTCTGCCTGCCATCATTACCGTTCACCCAAATGCCCCAGCGGCTCTACCCTTTGCCTATGCCAAAGCCATCCGTGGTTCGGTGGATCGACACGAAGGACTTTCCGTCGCCAAGTCACCGTCCAATCTAGAGGAACGTCCGCACCGCTTTCGACCGAAGTTGATGAGGCAGGCCGGATCTGGCGTTACGAGCGGTGAGGGCGTCATCCTCGATCCAGATCCAGACGATGCAGCACGGATGATCATCGACCATCTTGAGAAGCTGGGCGTGCGCGAATTTGGTTCGCAGCAATTGCGCTCTGAAGATGTGGGGCGTCCGGAGGTCTGATTTTGTACAATGCGATCTTTTGATTGTGCGTTCGAGAAATAACGGTTTGCCGAACAGCGTTACCCTTGCCGCCCTACCGTTCTTGCCTTTATTGAACGGTGACGTTGCCATGCAGCAGGCAGCATTGTAGCGAACTCGGTTCGCGGGTGCGAAGGAGGATTTGGTGAAAAAGATATACGGTTCGGCCAGAGAAGCTCTCGATGGCGTGCTCGAAGATGGCATGCTGATCGCAGCGGGCGGTTTTGGACTTTGTGGTATCCCGGAACTGCTTATCGAGGCGATCCGCGAGAGCGGCGTAAAGAACCTGACCTTTGCATCCAACAATGCAGGCGTTGACGATTTTGGCATCGGTCGGCTTCTGCACACCAAGCAGGTCAAGAAAATGATGTCGTCCTATGTCGGGGAAAACGCCGAATTCATGCGGCAATATCTCGATGGCGAACTGGAGGTCGAATTCAATCCACAGGGTACGCTGGCCGAGCGTATGCGCGCCGGCGGCGCCGGCATTCCCGGATTCTACACCAAAACGGGCGTCGGCACGATGATCGCGGAAGGCAAGGATCACAAGGACTTTGATGGCGAGACGTACATCATGGAGCGCGGAATCTTCGCCGATCTTGCGATCGTGAAAGCATGGAAGGCGGATGAGACCGGCAATCTGATCTTCCGCAAGACAGCGCGCAACTTCAACGTGCCGGCAGCCATGTGCGGTAAGATCTGCGCTGCCGAAGTGGAAGAGATTGTGCCCACCGGTTCACTTGATCCCGACTGCATCCACCTGCCAGGTATTTATGTGCATCGGCTGATCCAGGGTGAACACGAAAAGCGGATCGAACAGCGGACGGTCCGCCAGCGTGAGGAGGCCTGAGCAATGGCATGGGATCGCAACCAGATGGCTGCTCGAGCGGCCAAAGAACTCGAAGACGGTATGTACGTCAATCTGGGGATCGGTATTCCGACACTGGTGGCCAATTACATTCCGGACGGTGTCAATGTCACTTTGCAGAGTGAAAACGGTATGCTGGGCATGGGGCCGTTTCCCTATGAAGGAGACGAAGATCCGGACCTGATCAATGCAGGCAAGCAGACAATCACCGAACTCCCGCACAGCGTCTATTTCGACAGCGCCACCAGCTTCGGCATGATCCGCGGCGGCAAGATCGCGATGGCAATTCTTGGCGCTATGGAGGTTGCCGAAAACGGCGATCTGGCCAACTGGATGATCCCCGGCAAGCTCGTGAAAGGCATGGGTGGGGCGATGGATCTCGTCGCCGGCGTCGGCCGCGTCGTCGTCGTCATGGATCATCAGAACAAGAAAGGTGAGTCCAAGGTGTTGACGGAGTGTACCCTGCCACTGACCGGCGCGGGCGTTGTAGACCGGATCATCACAAATCTGGGCGTGCTGGATGTCGTCGAAGGCGGGTTGAAGATCGTCGAACTGGCCGATGGCGTCGGTGAAGACGAGCTTCGCGAAGCGACGAAAGCGACGATCGTCGCCTAGCGATGCGCTAAATGTCATCCATCAGCGATCATCATGGGCAGCCGCACGAGAGTGCGGCTGTTTCTTTCCGCAAAGACGCGATCTGGATCGGCTGTCTTTTCCTGTATTTCGCCGCACTGGTGGCGGCTCGATCCCTACTCGGTGGCGAATCGCTAAATTGGGACGATGCGGAATTGCCGGTCGTGGCGGACCTGTACAGACCGGGCTACGGCCCGCAACTGCCCCTTTATCACTGGTATCAAAACGCCCTGTTCGACGTATTCGGCATCTCGGTCTTCACGATCGCGCTTGGCCGCGATCTTGTCCGACTTCTAAGCGCCATCATCATGTACGTGTTCGCGCGACAGGCCGTAAGACCGCTTACTGCGTTTGCGGTGACGCTCGGTCTGGAACTCAACATCCATTTCGCCTGGTACGCTCAACGAGCTTTTTCCCATAACAATTCCGCAATCCTGTTCGGACTTCTCGCGACGTTCGTTTTCTGGCTGGCGATCAATGCGCCGCGATCCTGGAGCAAATGGCTCCTGTTCGGCGGCGTTTGCGGGCTGGGACTTCTGTCGAAATACAATTTCCTTTTCGTGCCTGTCACTCTGGTTCTCACGGCAGTGAGCGACCCACGTTTTCGAGACGACCTTTCATGGGCGCGTATCCTCGTGGCGTTTGCGCTGTCGGTAGCTATCGCAGCCTTTCCTTACCAGTGGATCGCGAACAATTTGCAGCTTGCGACCGGCGCATCTGGATCTCTCGACCTCGATACGAGCAGTTTTTTCGCAACCCGGATAAGCGGCCTTTTCGAACTCGGACAAGCGATCGCCTCCAATGCGGCATTGAGCGGCGCTTTGGCTTTGCTGCTGTGGGCCTTTACGCGCACGCGGACGGCTGCTCCGCCGCGAAACGCCGAGAGTTGTTGCGAAGAGTCTGAGAGGCTTGGCCGATTTCTGCTTCGCTATCTCGTCTGTTTTTCCCTCATCCTAGTCATCGGCGTATTGATTGCCGGGATCGGCAATGTACGTGACCGATGGCTTCTGCCGGTCTTCTGCCTGACCGGGCCGACGGCGGTGCTGCTCATCTGGCATCGCATCAGCCCTATGGGCCGGGGTATCCTTGTGGGCATCTGCAGTTTCATCGCGCTCGCCGTACTCATCGGCCATCCGCTCGAAAGCCGCTACTGGCGCGACCGCGGCAATGCACCGTTCGGCCCTGTGATTGAGACGATGGAAGAGGCAATGGGCGCCGGAGCCGGTACCTATGTCGTTGCGCCATTCCAATGGAACGCTGGCAATCTGAAACATCGTCGCCCAGACTGGATCGTCGACGACTACCGGCTCTTGCGCTTCGATGATCATGGAAGCCGACCGTTCCTTTTGGTTCTCGACAATAGACCGTCCAATATCAGTCTATGGTTGAAACGATTCGGTTCCGATTATAGAGCGTGCGCGGATCGACCGTCGCAGGCGGTTGACACGAAAGACAGCGATCCCGGTGAAAGACGGCTCGATTTTCAGATCTTCTGGATTTGCCCCAACGGACCGCCAAGACCGAACGAGTGATTATCGTGCCCGTCCTTTCCATCGTCATTCCCATGAAGAACGAAGCGGGTAATGTCCGCCAGCTCGTCAGTGAAATCGACGAGGCGTGCTCGGATTTACCGGACTACGAAGTGATCGTAGTCGATGACGGATCGGAGGACGATACCGGAGAGATTGCAAGATCGCTGATCGCTGGCGGAAAATCCGTCCGCGTGTTGCGCCACGCGAAAAGCGCCGGTCAAAGCGCGGCCGTTCACAGCGGAGTCCAGGCGGCAAGGGGCCAGTTCATCGCAACGCTGGATGGAGACGGACAGAACCCGCCATCCGAAATTCCCACACTGGTTGCACCGCTCCTCGACCCTGATCGTGATAAGCGCCTCGGTCTGATCGCGGGTCAGCGAGTCGGCCGACAGGATAGCTGGTCGAAGAAATTCGGCTCGCGTTTCGCAAATGGGTTGCGCAGTCGCGTCCTGAAGGACGGCACACGCGATACGGGATGCGGCCTGAAAGCGTTTCGCCGCGATGCCTTTCTAGCGCTGCCGTTCTTTAATCACATGCATCGTTACCTGCCGGCGCTTTTCACGCGCGATGGGTGGGCCGTTGGCCATGTCGACGTCGCGCATCGCTCACGCGGCGAGGGGCGTTCGAACTATTCGAATTTTCAGCGCGCTCTCGTGGGTATTCCGGATTTGCTGGCCGTGGCCTGGCTTATCAAGCGACGTAAGACAGCCAACAGCGCTGCCGAAACGCTGACCGCTTTCGAGCAGTCGGAGCAAACGCAGTGAACCCGGACGATATTCTAAGGTTTCTGAACGTCACCAACTGGGGCGAGTTCTGGTGGGTCATTGTGGGTCTTGCCGGACAGCTTATGTTCACCGGGCGCTTCCTGGTGCAGTGGCTGGCCTCCGAGCGCGTTCATAAGTCGGTTGTGCCGGTTGCCTTCTGGTGGTTCTCCATTGGCGGCGGCGTCATGCTCCTGCTTTACTCGATCTGGCGGAAAGATCCGGTCTTCATTCTCGGCCAGTCGCTTGGCGTCTTCATCTATTCGCGCAATCTCTGGCTGATCCGGCAGGAAAAACGCGGCTTGCGCTGACCGCTCCTTGCATTGTCCGTCAAGACACCCCAAAACCCGCATTCATTTCTTTGAAACGGGAGATATCCCATGCCGACCTATCGTTCACGCACCACAACACATGGCCGCAACATGGCGGGCGCGCGGGGCCTATGGCGCGCAACAGGCGTGAAAGATGGCGATTTCGGCAAGCCGATTATCGCGGTGGTCAATTCCTTCACGCAGTTCGTACCGGGCCATGTCCATCTGAAGGATATGGGTCAGCTCGTAGCGCGTGAAATCGAAAGCGCCGGGGGAATCGCCAAAGAATTCAACACGATCGCGGTCGATGACGGCATCGCGATGGGCCATGACGGTATGCTCTACAGTCTGCCGAGCCGCGAGATCATCGCCGATAGCGTGGAGTATATGGTCAACGCCCATTGCGCCGATGCGATGGTGTGTATTTCCAATTGCGACAAGATCACGCCTGGCATGCTGATGGCGGCGCTCCGCCTCAATATTCCTGTCGTTTTTGTTTCGGGCGGGCCGATGGAGGCTGGCAAGGTTGTGTGGGAAGACGGCAAGGAGCAGAAACTCGATCTGGTCGATGCAATGGTCGCAGCGGCGGACGATTCCGTTTCGGACAATGAAGTCGCCGCTATCGAACGCAGCGCCTGTCCGACATGCGGCTCCTGTTCCGGGATGTTTACGGCCAACTCCATGAACTGCCTGACGGAAGCGTTGGGCCTTGCATTGCCTGGCAATGGCTCGACGCTGGCGACCCACGCGGATCGCAAACGGCTTTTCGTTGAAGCCGGTCATCTGATCGTGGATCTGGCGCGCCGTTATTACGAGCAGGATGACGAACGGGTTCTGCCGCGTTCGATTGCCGATTTCGATGCCTTCTCCAACGCCATGACGCTGGACATCGCCATGGGCGGTTCAACCAACACAGTCCTGCATCTTCTCGCGGCCGCCTACGAAGGCAAGGTCGACTTCACGATGGCCGATATCGACAAATTGTCTCGCAATGTGCCTGTTCTCTGCAAAGTCGCGCCTTCGATTCAGACCGTGCATATGGAAGACGTGCACCGCGCGGGCGGCATTATGGGTATTCTCGGTCAGCTCGATAATGCCGGTCTAATCAACACATCATGCCCCACGGTCCATTCGGAAACGATTGGCGATGCGCTCGATCGCTGGGATGTTGTCCGGACGGATGCCGAAAATGTCCATGATTTCTACCGTGCGGCGCCAGGCGGTGTTCCCACCCAGGTCGCGTTCAGTCAGGACCGTCGCTACGACAGCGTCGACGCCGACCGAGAAGGCGGCGTCATCCGCTCAAAGGAACACGCATTCAGCCAGGATGGCGGTCTTGCCGTTCTGTTCGGCAACATTGCCAAGGATGGCTGCATCGTGAAAACGGCAGGCGTCGATGAAAGCATTTTGAAGTTCACAGGTCGCGCGCGTGTGTTCGAGAGCCAAGACAGCGCTGTGTCAGCAATCCTGACCAACAAGATCGTCAAGGGCGATGTCGTCGTCATCCGTTACGAAGGCCCCCGCGGAGGACCGGGGATGCAGGAAATGCTCTATCCGACGAGCTATCTGAAGTCGAAAGGCCTCGGGAAGGATTGCGCTCTCATAACGGATGGGCGTTTTTCGGGCGGTACATCCGGTCTTTCGATTGGACATTGCTCGCCCGAGGCGGCGGAAGGCGGCGCGATCGGTCTGGTTCGGGAAGGCGATACGATCGAGATCGATATCCCCAACCGTACAATTCACCTGGCTGTCGATGACGCCGAAATGGCCGCTCGCCGCGAAGAGCAGGACGAACAGGGCTGGAAGCCGGTCGAGAAGCGGACTCGCAAGATCACGACCGCGTTGAAAGCTTACGCTGCCCTGACAACGAGTGCTTCCAAGGGAGCCGTTCGGGTGGTCGAAGATTAAGTTCGGCTTCCAAAGAAATTTCTGATGAACGGACCGGTCTGCAACGACCGGCCTTTTCATTTGTCTGCGGTGCTTCATTTGCAGGGTCGAAAATCAACGGCTGGAGATGAAGCGAGTGACCATCGAGACGCGGCAGACCAAACCCTTCGACGATCAGAAGCCCGGCACGTCGGGCCTGCGCAAGAAAGTGCCGCACTTCCAGCAAGAGAACTATGTCGAGAATTTCGTTCAGTCGATCTTCGACGTGGCGCCCAAAGAGCCCTCTAAGACGCTGATCCTTGGCGGCGACGGGCGCTTCTTCAATCGTGAAGTGATCGGCCGTGTTATTGCGATGGCTGCCGCAAATGACTGTGAACACGTCGTCGTCGGGCAGGGCGGCATCCTTTCGACCCCTGCGGCTTCCAACCTGATCCGAAAGCGCGGCGCGTTCGGTGGGATCATTCTGTCGGCAAGCCATAATCCCGGCGGTCCGAACGAGGATTTCGGGATTAAATTCAATACAGCCAATGGCGGTCCTGCTCCGGAAAGCGTGACAGGCGCGATCTTTGAGCGCACGAAAGCGATTTCGGCGTATCGCATCGATCCAGACATTTCAGTCGATCTCGAAACGCTGGGTGAAACCGATCTCGGTGATCTTATCGTCGAAGTCGTCGACCCGGTTGCGGACTACGCGGCGCTGATGGAGGAACTGTTCGACTTCGGCAAAATCCGCGACCTTTTCGAATCTGGTTTCACCATGGCGTTCGACGCCATGCACGCCGTTACCGGCCCTTACGCGCATGAGATCTTCGAGAAGCGGCTGTGTGCACCAGAGGGTACGGTTCGCAACGGTACGCCGAAGGAAGATTTCGGAGGGCATCATCCGGACCCAAATCTTGTCCATGCCAAGACGCTCTATAATGACATGATGAGAAGCGACGGTCCTGACTTCGGAGCGGCATCTGACGGCGACGGCGACCGCAATCTCATTATCGGCAAACATATTTATGTGACGCCGTCCGACAGTCTTGCCGTATTGGCGGCCAATGCGAAGCATGCAAAAGCCTATGCTGACGGTTTGAAGGGAATCGCCCGTTCGATGCCGACCAGCGCTGCCGCCGATCGCGTGGCCGAGGCGATGGGTCTGCCAATTTATGAGACGCCGACGGGATGGAAGTTTTTCGGCAACCTTCTTGACGAAGGTTATGTCACCATCTGCGGCGAAGAAAGCGCCGGAACCGGAGCGGACCACGTGCGCGAAAAAGACGGGCTATGGGCCGTCTTACTTTGGCTCGCCATTCTCGCCAGCCGCAAGCAGAGCGTTAGGGGAATTCTGGAAGAGCACTGGCAGCAATTCGGACGCAACTATTACGCCCGCCATGATTTCGAGGAAGTCGAAAAGCCGGTAGCCGAACGGTTCATGGCTGAATTGACGGCGATGTTGCCGCAACTGGGCGGCAAGGCTGCGGAAGGCTTTCAGGTCCGATCTGCTACGGACTTCGCTTATAAAGACCCTGTCGATGGCTCCGTCACGGAGCATCAGGGCATTCGCATTCGGTTCGAGGACGGCAGCAGGGCGGTGTTCCGCCTGTCCGGGACAGGCACGGTGGGAGCGACCCTAAGGGTTTATCTGGAGCGATTTGCACCGGGACCCGATGGACTCGATCGCGACGTCGGAGAGATGCTGGACCCGCTTATCGAGGCTGTCGATGCGCTGGTCGGCTATCGCCGTGCGATAGGGCGAATGGAGCCTGATGTCGTGACCTGATCAACCATTTTTCCAACATCGAAAAATATAAGCGTTATCAGAAATATTAACGCAACGACGATCGCGCCGGCACGTTTCCCTTCCGAACGTTAACAAAGAAGGGAATGCCCCATGCCTACCGCAACAGGACACACCACCGCCATTCGCGCATCGCGCGTTATCGGAACCACCGTTTATAATCCGACGGGCGATAAAATCGGTGAAGTCGAAGACGTCATTTTGGACAAAACGTCCGACACCATCAAATTCGCCGTCGTTGGTTTCGGCGGTATCCTGGGTGTTGGCGAAAAGTATCATGCCGTGCCGTGGGCCTCGCTCAATTACGAAGACAGTCAAGGCGGCTATGTCGTGCCGTACAGCAAAGAGCAGCTCGAAGCCGCCCCTCAGGACAGCATTCACGAGTTGACCAAGGACGACGGTATGCGGGCTCAGACAAGTGCCGTCAGCTATTACGGCGCGCTCTAATTCGCTTTTTTAATCGAATTAAACCCGGCGATGTGGATATTTCGCCGGGTTTTCCATGTCTGGCGTTATGACGCGTTGAAAGGCTCTGAGGGTTCGCCTATGGGAAGGCTGAAATAGAACAAACAACAAAACCCCTGGGGACTTTCATGACCGAAATTATCGACATTGTCGCCCGCGAAATCTTGGATAGCCGCGGCAATCCGACCGTCGAGGTCGACGTTATTCTGGAGGACGGTTCGTTCGGTCGTGCCGCCGTTCCGTCAGGCGCTTCAACGGGCGCATATGAGGCCGTTGAGCTACGCGATGGCGGCAGCCGTTATTTGGGCAAGGGAGTTCGGAAAGCCGTCGATGCCGTCAACGGAGCAATTTCCGACAAGATTGTCGGGATGGATGCCGAAGAACAGCTCGCCATCGACGCCGCGATGATCGAACTCGATGGCTCCGATAACAAGGGCAAACTCGGCGCAAATGCGATTCTCGGCGTCTCGCTTGCGGTCGCCAAGGCGGCTGCCGAGGCCGCCGGCATGCCGCTTTACCGATATGTTGGGGGACCGAACGCCCACGTCCTGCCCGTTCCGATGATGAACATCATCAATGGCGGGGAACATGCTGATAATCCTATCGATTTCCAGGAATTCATGATCATGCCGGTCGGCGCAGAGACGCTGGCCGAAGCGGTGCGGATGGGTTCCGAGGTGTTCCATACACTGAAGAAAGATTTGTCCGCGGCTGGCCATAATACGTCGGTCGGAGATGAAGGCGGATTCGCACCCAACATCAACAGCGCCGAAGCAGCTCTCGATTTCATCGTCAAGAGCATCGAAAAGGCAGGATACAAGCCGGGCGAAGACATGTTTCTCGCACTGGATTGCGCCGCTACCGAGTTCTACAAGGACGGCAATTACGTCTATGCCGGCGAGGGCAAGAAGCGTTCGTCAGAAGAGCAGGCCGACTACCTTGCAAAACTCTGCGGTACCTATCCCATCATCTCCATCGAAGACGGTATGGACGAAGACGATTGGGACGGCTGGACCGCTCTGACAAAGGCGATTGGCGGCCGCGTTCAGCTTGTCGGTGACGATCTCTTCGTAACCAATTCGGCGCGCCTGCGCGACGGTATCGCCAAAGGCGCGGCCAACTCGATCCTCGTCAAGGTCAATCAGATCGGCTCACTTTCCGAGACGCTCGACGCCGTCGAAACAGCGCATCGCGCCGGTTATACGGCAGTAATGAGTCATAGGTCCGGCGAAACCGAGGATGCCACGATTGCCGATCTGGCGGTGGCAACGAATTGCGGGCAGATCAAGACCGGGTCCCTGGCTCGCTCCGACCGGCTTGCCAAATACAACCAGCTTATCCGTATCGAGCAGCAGTTGGGCAGCGCCGCTTCTTATGCGGGACGTTCGATACTCAAAGGCTAAGAACCCGAAGTTCTCTTTCACTGAAGCCGGCCCTAGTGGCCGGCTTTTTCATCGGCGGTAACTTCACATTAAGTGCGAATCGCGCTTGTTTAACCGATGTTCCGACAAGGATGGGAGCCGGAAATGTGGACCCGGCAATATAGACGCAAACGTTGGAAGGGGCTTGTCCTGCCAGTCCTGACCGGGCTTTGCCTCGTCTATTTTTCACATCACACGGTACAGGGCGACTACGGGACCGAGGCGAACGCTCGACATGAAGCGCGCCTTGCGGAATTGCAAGACGAGTTGGCTGCGCTGTCGGTTCGTCACGGCGAACTGGAAAAGCGCGCCATTCAGTTGCAGGATGGCACCATCTCGCGCGACATGCTCGACGAGATGGCGCGGCGGCAGCTCGGCGTTATCGGGCCGAACGAATTGATAATTCGCCCTTAAGCCCTTGCCACTTACGAAAAAAGCGTCAGCATAGCACCTATTCGGCAGGCGAATGGGAGGATGAGACGTTCTCGTCTATGAAGCGCCTACCGCAACGGTACCGGCGCAAAAGCCGGCGAAGGGAGAGTCAATGGCAACCAGTCGTTCAACGGCAGCGAATAAACGCTCAACCAGTAAATCCGGTCAGACCCGACGTTCATCGGGCGGGGCGAAAAAGACTGCGGCGACAGCTGCGCAGAGCCAATCCGATCTTATCCGCAAACCGCCGGAAATCGCCAAGTTTACGACTGAGGAAGACAAGCAGGCCTATCGCGACATGCTGCTGATCCGCCGCTTCGAGGAGAAGGCGGGACAATTGTACGGGCGCGGCCTCATCGGCGGCTTCTGCCATCTTTATATCGGTCAGGAAGCGGTCGTTACCGGCGTTCAGATGGTCCTGAAAGAGGGCGATCAGGTGATAACCGCCTATCGCGACCACGGCCATATGCTGGCGACCGGAATGGACCCGAAAGGGGTCATGGCCGAGTTGACCGGCCGCCAGGGCGGCTATTCCAAAGGCAAGGGCGGCTCGATGCATATGTTCAGCCGCGACAAGCATTTTTATGGCGGTCACGGCATTGTCGGCGCTCAGGTCGCGCTGGGCACCGGCTTGGCGTTCGCCAACAATTATCGTGGCAACGACAATCTGTGCTGCACCTATTTCGGCGATGGCGCGGCCAATCAGGGCCAGGTGTACGAATCCTTCAATATGGCATCGCTCTGGGATCTTCCGGTGATCTACATCATCGAGAACAATCAGTACGCGATGGGCACCTCGGTCACGCGTTCTTCCGCCGAAACCCATTTCAACCAACGCGGCGTCTCCTTCCGTATCCCCGGCATGGAAGTGGACGGCATGGATGTCCGGGCGGTGAAGGCAGCCGCCGAGGAAGCGGCCGATTTCGTCCGCGGCGGCAATGGTCCGATCATCCTGGAGATGAAGACTTATCGCTATCGTGGTCATTCCATGAGCGACCCGGCGAAATATCGCTCGAAGGAAGAAGTCGACAAGATGAAGGATCGCGAGCACGATCCCATCGAGCGGGTGAAACTCCGGCTGATCGATGGCGGGATGAGCGAGGACGACGTCAAAGCGATCGACAAGGAAATTCGAGGCATCATCAACGAGGCCGCCGAGTTCGCGCAGAACGATCCGGAACCCGATCCCTCCGAATTGTGGACCGATATTTACGCCGAGGACGGAAGCGAGGCCGCCTGATGTCCGGGCCTTCCATTTGCTCCAACGCTCCATTCGATCAATCAGACAACATCCTGCGCATGGCTCACCGCTATGGCGCTGCCGCAGGGAGGACCGCCCATGACCATTGAAGTCACCATGCCCGCTCTTTCTCCGACGATGGAGGAAGGCACACTCGCCAAATGGCTGAAAGCCGTAGGGGATAAGATCGAACCCGGCGAAGTGATCGCTGAGATCGAGACCGACAAGGCGACCATGGAAGTGGAAGCCGCCGACGAAGGCACGCTCGGCAAAATCCTCGTCGAGGAAGGCACCGAAAACGTCAAGGTCAATTCGGTGATTGCCGTTCTTCTTGAGGAAGACGAAGACGATAGCGCGTTGGAAGGTGCCGGCTCTTCCAGCGGCGGCGCAGCCGAATCCTCTGAGAGCAACGGCGCCGATCCTCACGCCGCACGCGGCTCCGACGGTGCCAGCGGTGAAGGCGGACAAAGCGACGGCGATACCGTTGCCGATATGGATGCGCGGCGGGTTCCTGCAGAGGGCAAGGTTCATCCGGAGCCGAAAAAGCCGGACCCGTCTGGACTTCCAGAGGTTCCAGAAGGAACCGAGATGGAACCAACGACTGTGCGCGAAGCGCTTCGCGACGCCATGGCCGAAGAGATGCGCAGTGACGATCGCGTCTTCGTCATGGGCGAAGAGGTCGCCGAGTATCAGGGCGCCTATAAGGTCACTCAGGGGCTCCTGGACGAGTTTGGCTCAAAGCGCGTGGTCGATACGCCGATCACCGAGCACGGCTTTGCCGGCGTCGGAGTCGGTGCAGCCATGGCGGGCCTGCGGCCGATTGTGGAGTTCATGACATTCAACTTCGCAATGCAGGCGATCGATCACATCATCAATTCTGCGGCCAAGACGCGCTACATGGCGGGTGGCCAGATGGGATCGCCCATCGTCTTCCGCGGGCCGAACGGTGCGGCGGCGCGCGTGGCTGCTCAGCACAGTCAGGATTATGCGGCCTGGTATTCCCACGTTCCGGGTCTGAAAGTCATTCAGCCCTACAGCGCGGCGGACGCCAAGGGACTTCTGAAGGCCGCTATTCGTGATCCTAACCCCGTTGTCTTCCTGGAGAATGAAATTCTCTACGGTCAAACTTTCGATGTGCCCAAAATGGATGACTTCGTCCTGCCGATCGGCAAAGCGCGCATTCATCGCTCGGGCAACGATGTCACCCTGGTCAGCTTCGGCATCGGCATGACATACGCGATCAAAGCCGCCGACGAACTGGCGGGCATGGGAATCGAAGCGGAGGTCATCGATCTGCGTACGATCCGCCCGATGGATCTCGATACGGTGATCGAGAGCATCAAGAAGACCAACCGCCTAATCACCATCGAAGAGGGTTTCCCGCAATCGTCGGTCGGCGATTACATCGCCAACCAGGTTCAGCGCCGCGCCTTCGATTATCTGGATGCGCCGGTCATCACGATTGCCGGCAAAGACGTTCCGATGCCGTATGCCGCCAATCTTGAAAAACTTGCCCTGCCGAATGTCGGCGAAGTGATCGAGGCCGCGAAGGCCGTGACGTATAAGGACTAACGCCATGGCTATCGAAATTACCATGCCCGCCCTTTCTCCCACGATGGAAGAGGGCAACCTGGCCAGTTGGGCCGTAAAGGTCGGCGACAAGGTCGAACCCGGCGACGTGATCGCCGAAATCGAAACAGATAAGGCAACGATGGAAGTCGAGGCCGTCGACGAAGGTGTCATCGCCGAAATCCTTGTTGAGGCCGGCACAGAAGGCGTGAAGGTCAATGCCGTGATCGCGCTTCTGGCCGAAGAGGGCGAGGACCCGGCCGATGTAAAAGGCGGCGGTGGGTCGAAGAGCGCCGACGCCGCGCCGCAAAAGGACCTTCCCGATCCGGAAAAGGCCGCTGCGCGTGACGATGCGAAAGTTTCGGAGACGTCCAGCGATGGCGGAGCCGGCCATGGCAAACCACAGCCAGCGACTAGCGCCAGTGGCGGAAAAACAGATGTGCCGGACAGTGTGAAAGCCGGTCCTGCCCCTACCAAGGATGGTGAGCGTATTTTCTCGACACCACTGGCCCGTCGCGTCGCGCAGCAGAAGGGGATCGATCTTTCCTCGTTGGCAGGTTCTGGACCCCGCGGCCGGATCGTGCTGGCCGATGTTGAAAGCGCCAAGCCCAGCGAAGCGGCGAAAGCTACAGATGCGCCCAAGGGTGGAGCTGCAGCGGCAGCACCGGTTCCGATGGCTGACGATGCCGTCCTCAAACTTTTCGAGGAAGGCTCTTACGAACTCGTCAAGCATGACGGGATGCGCAAGACAATCGCCAAGCGGCTGGTCCAGGCCAAGCAGACGGTGCCGCATTTTTATCTGACGCGCGACGTCAACATCGATGCATTGCTGAAGCTTCGTAGTCAGATCAACAAGTCAGCGCCGATGACAAAAACGGACGACGGCGAAAAGCCGGCCTACAAGCTGTCCGTCAACGACATGATCATCAAGGCGATGGCGATGGCTCTTCAGGCTGTTCCCGATGCGAATGCATCGTGGACCGAGGAGGCGATGGTCAAGCATAAATACTCCGATGTCGGGGTAGCCGTGGCTATTCCCGGCGGGCTTATTACGCCGATTATCCGCAAAGCCGAGCAGAAGACGCTATCGGCGATCTCAAATGAGATGAAGGATATGGCCACACGCGCTCGAGACCGGAAACTCAAGCCCGAAGAGTATCAGGGCGGCACCACGGCCGTATCCAATCTCGGCATGTTCGGAATCAAGCACTTCTCGGCTGTCATCAATCCGCCGCACGGCACCATTCTGGCGGTCGGCGCAGGAGAAAAGCGTCCGATCGTAAAAGACGATGCGGTTGCCATCGCCATGATGATGACCGTGACGCTCTCTGTCGATCACCGGGCAGTTGACGGAGCTCTCGGCGCCGAGTTGCTCGACGCGTTCCATGGCTTCGTCGAAAACCCGATGAGCATGCTGGTGTGACCATGGAGGTTGCCTATCGACCCGCGCGCCGTGAGGACGCGGCCGATCTCGCTATCCTTGCAGACATGGCGGGGCATGGTCTGCCACAGTGGTTCTGGCACGGAGCGCGGGAACGGGAAGGCTTCTCGTCGGTCGTCGAAGTCGGACGCAATCGTGTTCGCTCCGACGATCACGCCATGAGTTGGAGAAAGATGCATGTGGCGACGGTGAACGGTGAAATAGCCGGGATGATTCTCGACTATCCGCTTACCGACAAAAACAGCGACACGGATATTGCCGAGTGCGGACCGGTCATCGCCTCGCTGCTGCTGCTGGAGAACGATTTAGCGCCATGCTGGTACATCAACATGCTGGCGGTCTATCGCGATTTTAGAGGGCAGGGGATTGGCGGTCAGCTGATTGAGGGCGCCAGGGAACGGGCACTGGAAGCAGGGTATAAACGGCTAGGATTAGGAGTTGAGGACGACAATCCAGCCGTTTCTCTTTACCGCCGCTGCGGCTTTGAAAAAGTCGGACAGCAAAATTACGAACCGTTCGGCGGTGTGAAGGAAGCCGGCCACTGGTATGCCATGCATGCTGAAAGCAAGCCGGCGTCATGAAAACCGTCCTCGCCTTCGGCGATTCGCTGACATGGGGCTTCGATGGGCCGACGCGGACGCGTCACCCGTTCGAAAAGCGTTGGCCGAACGTTCTTCAGGCCGAACTGGGCAGCGACTATCACGTCATCGCCGAAGGGTTGAATGGGCGCACGACTGGCTATGACGATCATCTGGCCGATTGCGACCGTAACGGCGCGCAAATTCTTCCGACGCTATTGCATAGTCATTCGCCGCTCGATCTGGTCATCCTCTTTCTTGGCGTAAATGACCTCAAACCATTCACCGGGGCAGGGGCTCGTGGAGCGGCGATGGGGATGGCCCGGCTGGTCGAACTGGTCCGTCATCATGCATGGCCAAGCAACGAAAATTCCGGTTCGCCTGAGATTATCATTGTATCGCCGCCACCGATCCAGAAACCGGACGATCCTGATTACGGCGACACATTTGCCGACGCGATCGAGGATTCGAAGAGTTTCGCACGACGCTATGCCGATCTTGCGCGCGACCGAGGGTGCGGGTTCTTTGATGCCGGAACAATCGTGACGACCGATCCGCATGACGGCATTCATCTCGACGCGGGTAGCACCGCGGCGCTCGGTCGGGCTCTTGCGCCGGTCGTTCGAGAGCAACTTCAAGACAGACAGGGCTGAGGGAGAATACTCATGGCCGATTACGACGTTATCATCATCGGTTCCGGCCCTGGCGGCTACGTTACCGCCATTCGCGCATCTCAGCTCGGCTTGAAAACGGCGATTGTCGAGCGTGAGCATCTCGGCGGCATCTGCCTGAACTGGGGTTGCATTCCGACAAAGGCGCTGCTGCGAAGCGCCGAAATCATGCATTATGCCGACCATATCAAGGATTACGGCCTGACAATGGAAGGCACCGTCAAGCCCGACGCCAAAGCTGTGGTCGATCGTTCGCGAGCTGTTTCGAAGCGGCTTAATAACGGCGTCGGTATGCTCATGAAGAAGAACAAGGTCGACGTCATCTGGGGTGAGGCAAAGCTGACCGGCAAGGGTAAGATCAAAGTCGGCAAACCACAGAAGAAGGCGATGGAGCCCCAGGTTGCGCCGCCCAAGGGCACCAAAGGCGAGGGCGAGTATTCGGCCAAGCACATTATCATCGCGACGGGCGCCCGTCCGCGTGCGCTACCCGGCATCGAGCCGGATGGCGAGAAAATCTGGACCTATTTCGAGGCGATGGTGCCTAAGGAGCTGCCGAAGAGTTTACTCGTCATGGGGTCCGGCGCGATCGGGGTCGAATTCGCCAGTTTTTACAACGCTATGGGTGTCGATGTAACGGTAGTCGAAGTGCTCGACCGGATCATGCCAGTCGAAGACGCTGAGATTTCAAAGATCGCGCAGAAGCAGCTTGAGAAACAGGGCATCAAGTTTCGCGTGAAGACAAAGGTCGCCAAAGTCGAGAAGACCAAATCTGGTGTTAAGGCCACGCTTGAAGCGGAAGGCGGAAAAACCGAAACTGTTGAAGTCGAGCGGTTGATTTCCGCGGTCGGTGTGCAGAGCAATTCTGAAAATCTCGGACTCGAAGATCTAGGCGTTAAGATCGATCGCGGCTCCATTGTCGTCGACGGTTATGGCAAGACAAATGTCGATGGCGTCTACGCCATTGGCGACGTTGCCGGACCGCCCATGCTGGCGCACAAAGCCGAGCATGAGGGCGTGATCTGCGTTGAAAAGATCGCCGGCGTAAAAGGCGTCCACGCACTCGACAAGTCGAAGATTCCAGGCTGTACCTATTGTCATCCGCAGGTCGCATCGATCGGCCTGACGGAGGCAAAAGCCAAGGAAGCCGGTTACGACCTTCGTGTGGGCCGTTTTCCTTTCGTCGCCAACGGCAAAGCCATCGCGCTCGGCGAAGATCAGGGTCTTATCAAGACGATCTTCGACAAGAAAACCGGTCAACTGCTCGGCGCGCACATGGTCGGCGCAGAAGTTACCGAACTCATTCAGGGGTTTGTCGTCGCAATGGGGCTAGAAACCACCGAGGAGGAACTCATGCACACGGTTTTCCCGCATCCGACTTTGTCGGAAATGATGAAAGAAAGCGTGCTCGACGCCTATGGCAGAGTGCTCAACGCCTAGTGAGCCGACTCCCCATGCAGGAACAAAACGTTAAGGCAGGCATTATCAAAGCAGACATTCTAATGCCTCATCTCAATACTAGGGAGAAATTTTATGGGTTTTCTTGCTGCGATCATCATCGGTGGCCTGGCAGGCTGGCTGGCCGAAAAGGTCATGAAGAGCGACATGGGTCTTCTGATGAACATCATTCTTGGTGTCGTCGGCGCTATCGTACTCAGCTTCATTCTGCAGATTTCCGGACTTGGAAGCGGTGCCGGCGCATCGTTCTCCTGGGAATATCTGCTGACCGGCTTCGTCGGCGCATGTCTCCTGATCTTCATCGCGCGGCTTTTCCGCCGCTAAACAAAACTGCATAGCTGCTTTGTGCGAGGCCGGGCGGGCCATTCAAAATCCGCCCGGCCTTTGCTATGTCCGGTGCAAAGCGGCAGAGCAGACTTTGCCGCCAGGAGAAACAGAAGCCTTATGGTCACAGTCCTAGACACCAATGTTTCGCGCCCGCGTCATCCGGAAAAGATGAAGCGTCCTGAGAACGAGGTGCAGAAAAAGCCGGCATGGATTCGCGTCAAAGCACCTGTTTCTAAGGGTTATAACGAGACAAAGGCGATTGTCCGCGACCACAACCTCGTGACGGTCTGTGAAGAGGCGGGCTGCCCGAACATCGGCGAATGCTGGCAGAAAAAACATGCCACCTTCATGATTATGGGCGAAATCTGCACGCGCGCCTGCGCCTTCTGTAATGTAACAACAGGCCGTCCGCTCCCGCTCGACCCGGCCGAGCCGGCAAATGTTGCCGAGGCGGTCGCGCAGATGGGGCTCAAGCATGTTGTCGTCACCTCCGTCGACCGTGACGATCTTTCCGATGGGGGAGCGCAACATATCGCCGATACGATCTACGCGATCCGCGAACGCGCGCCAGAAACCACGATCGAGGTTCTCACCCCTGATTTTCTGCGCAAAGAGGGCGCGCTGGAAATCGTCGTGAAGGCCAAGCCCGATGTCTTCAATCACAATCTGGAAACCGTGCCATCGAATTACCTGACTGTGAGGCCGGGTGCGCGCTACTTCCACTCCATTCGTCTGCTGCAGCAGGTCAAGGAAATCGATCCAACCATCTTCACAAAAAGCGGCATCATGGTCGGGCTTGGAGAGGAGCGTAACGAGGTACTGCAATTGATGGACGATCTGCGGGTCGCCGATGTGGATTTCATCACAATAGGCCAATATCTCGCGCCGACGCGTCGGCACCATCCGGTCATTCGCTTTATTCCGCCTGACGAGTTCATGAGCTACGAGACCAGCGCGCGCTCGAAGGGCTTCCTCATGGTTTCCGCCAGTCCGCTGACCCGCTCCTCTCACCATGCCGGAGAGGATTTCGCCAGATTAAAGGCTGCCCGAGCCGAGCGCGATGCAACCATCCTGACAAGCTGAGCGGCGACAAGACCGATATGCCAAGTTTCAAAACCACGAGGGTCGTCGCCCATAGCGCGGACGAGATGTTTGCCCTCGTGGCCGACGTGCAAGACTACCCGCAGTTTCTACCCATGTGCGAAGCGCTGAATGTCCGTTCCAGAAAGGAACGTGATGGCAAAACGCTTCTGCTGGCTAATATGACCGTTGGGTACAAGGCCATCCATGAGACCTTCACCAGCCAGGTGCTGTTGAAATCCCAGGAGAGGAAGATCGACGTGTCATATGTCGATGGGCCTTTTCGCTACCTCGACAATCGCTGGGTGTTCGAGGACCGGGGCGAGGGGCACAGCGCCGTGCATTTCGCCATCGATTACGAATTTAAAAGCCGCATTCTCGGCGCCCTCATGGGCTCGATGTTCGACCGAGCCTTCCGTGCATTTGCAGAGGCCTTTGAAAGACGGGCGGACGAAATCTATTCGTCATCCTCGACAGAAAAAGCGCCGGAACGGCCGGTGTAAACCGGCCGATAACCTATCGCGCCTTCAACGCGCCGAGGATCATTTCGAGCGCGTGCTTCGTTGCCGCCTTGCGGATCGCCTCACGACCTTCGTCATCGAAGACACATTGCTCGCTGCGGACGATGCCTCCCGGCGCGGCCAAGCCGAAACAGACCAGCCCAACCGGCTTTTCCTCCGTTCCACCGTCAGGCCCGGCGATGCCGGTGGTCGAGACAACAAGACGTGCAACGGAACGACGCTTTGCGCCGACCGCCATTTCACGCGCGGTTTCGCCCGACACGGCGCCGCAACGGCGGAGCGTCAATGGATCGACACCCAGCATATCCATTTTGGCTGCATTCGAATACGTAACAAAAGCCCGGTCGACCACAGACGACGATCCGGGAACGGAGGTCAGTGCGGAGGCAACCATGCCGCCGGTGCAGCTCTCTGCCGTCCCGATCATCAGACGTCGGTGTTCCGCAAGCTTGAGAATCTCGCCGACCAATTCGGCAGTGTCTTCACTCATTTCGTCACGTCTCCGGGGAAAACCACGCTGGCCGTCGCAATGGCGGCGATACCTTCACCGCGACCGATGAACCCCATCTTCTCATTGGTCGTCGCCTTTACGGAGATACGGTGCTTGGCGATCCCGACAAGCTCGGCCAAGCGGTTCGTCATGGTTTCGCGGTGCGGACCGATCTTCGGCTCTTCGGCAATCAGAGTCACGTCCACATTCGCGATTTGTCCGCTTTTCTTCCGCACGAGATTGACCGCCTGCTGAATGAATACGGAAGAATCAGCGCCTTGCCATTGCGGATCGGACGGCGGAAAATGCGTGCCGATATCGCCCGCGCCTATGGTGGCAAGCAGCGCGTCTGTCAGCGCGTGGAGACCCACATCGGCATCAGAATGCCCCGCCAGCCTGCGGTGAAAAGGAATTGCCACGCCGCAAAGGATCACCGCGTCGCCATCTTCGAAACAATGGACGTCGTAACCGTTACCAACGCGCACGTCCGGAAGGGGCGCGAAACTAGGTTCTGCCAAGGAGATATCCTCCGGAAATGTGATTTTCGGATTGGCCGACCGACCGCGTATAACGCGCACGGCCATGCCTGCTTGGGCTGCAATTGCCGCATCATCGGTGGCATTTTCGACGCCGGCAGCCAGGGCGTTTTCGTGCGCGCTCATGATCGCGCTATAAGCAAATGCCTGTGGCGTTTGGGCCCGAATAAGCGTCTCTCGGTCGACCGTCCCCACGATAACGTCGCTCGCATCGACCGATTTGACTGTATCGGTCACCGGCATGCCAACGATAAGACCGGTTTCTGGCTGGAGATTGTCGATCACGGCATCCAATGTCTCACGGCCAATCAGCGGCCGCGCCGCATCGTGGATGAGAACAAAATCGGGTGGTCGTTCCGCCATCGACCTCAGGCCCGCGAGTACGGAGAGCTGCCGCGTTTGTCTTCCATGGATGAGCGAGAGGCGCTTTCTGTCGAGTGGCGCGATGGCTTCTTCCGCCAGTTTCTCGTCATCGGGATGAATGGCGATGATAACTTTCGCGATCTCCGGATGGTCCAGAAAAGCACGGACAGTATGCCGGAGGATCGGTTCGCCAGCCAGAAGCCGGTACTGTTTCGGGCCATCTTCGCGTCGGCCCGCACGTTCACCGCGCCCGGCCGCCACAATGAGCGCTGCGATTGTTTCACTGCGGTCCATTGGCACAATTTTCCCCTTGGCCCCATTGGCTTGCGGGTTTAGGCGCAGGTCATCGGCAATGAAAGCGAAAAACTGACACTGCCTTCTCTTGATGCAAAAACATGCAATGGTTAGAGTTTAGGCAGAGTGATAAAGGTATCTGTTCGATGGCGTCGGCCAATGTTCCTTCCACAAACCGCTTGAACACGCCATTTTCGGTCGGCGGACTGACGATCTTCAATCGCATTCTGCTTGCACCGATGAGCGGGGTCACGGATTTGCCATTTCGCCAGCGGGCGGAGCGTGCGGGCATCGGCCTGACCGTCGCAGAAATGGTCGCCAGCGGCGAGTTGGAGCGCGAACGGTCGGAGTCGATGCGACGTATTCGCCATAGTGGATCGGGACTACGGGCGGTGCAGCTTGTCGGACGTGATCCCGAGACCGTCGGAAAGGCAGCCCAGTGGCTGGCCGAGAATGGCGTTCAGATCATCGATATCAATATGGGTTGTCCTGCAAAGAAGGTAACGGGTGGCGCCTGTGGCGCGGCGCTCATGACCGAGCCGGATCGTGCGCTGCGGATTGTGGAGTCGGCGGTTGCGTCAGCGGGCGAGAGTGTCGTGACGGTCAAAATGCGACTGGGATGGGATCGTACGTCCATCAATGCGCCGGAATTGGCCCGTCATCTTGTCGATGCTGGTGCGAGAATGATTACCGTTCACGGGCGAACACGCGAACAACGTTATACCGGAACCATCGACCCCGATGCTATCGCCAAGGTGCGGGCCGCGGTGCCGGACGTCGCCTTTATCGCCAATGGCGATGTCAGCAACGCGCAAGAGGCCGAGCAGTTGATGCGTCGCACCGGAGCCGACGGAATCATGATTGGACGCGCTCATTACGGCCAGCCTTTTCTCGCGGCTTCGATCCTTGGAAATGGCTGCGCGCCGGCGAAAACCGATTTACGGGACTATATAATCGAGCACTACGAAGCCATGCTTGAGGAATATGATGTTCAGCGTGGCAGCAGACATGCCCGCAAACATCTCGGCTGGTATCTCGACCGGTTTCTGCCCGACAGCGATGCCGCGCAACGCCAATCCATCATGACCGCTCGCGAACCGAGCCAGGTGATTGGCCTTCTCACCGAAGCCTTCGGGGCGCAATCTTTTCAAGAGGCGGCATGACCCAGAAGCGGGCGATCAAATCGGCTGAGCCAGCGCTGGCGGAAAGTCTGCTGAACGCAATCCAGCAGCCTATCGCGCTGATCGATGGAGATGGCACCATCGCTTATGCCAATGCTGATGCGGAATCGCTCTTTCGGAGCAGTGCGTCGGTGCTGCAGCGCATGAAACTGGCGGACTTCATTCCGTTCGACAGCCCACTCATGGCTCTGATTGACCAAGTGCGCCAGCAGGGCGCGCCGGTGACCGAATACCGCGTGGACATCTCCTCGCCACGGATTGGGGCGGATCGCCTCGTGGATCTCTATGTCGGCCCTGTGCCGGACCAGAGGGACGCCGTTCTGGTCGTTTTTCAGGAGCGATCGATGGCAGATAAGATCGACCGGCAGATGACCCATCGGGGCGCCGCGCGTTCGGTCACTGGCCTCGCCGCCATGCTCGCTCATGAAATCAAGAACCCGCTTTCCGGAATCCGTGGCGCGGCCCAGCTTCTGGAAAGCTCTGTCGATCAGGACGACCGGCCGCTCACTCGCCTGATTATGGAGGAAACCGACCGGATCGTCGGGCTGGTGGACCGGATGGAAATCTTCTCCGACGAAAGGCCGGTCGAGAAAACTCCCGTCAATATTCACGTGGTATTCGATCATGTCCGCGCCATCGCGAAGAACGGATTTGCCAAAGACATTGTCTTTGAGGATTTCTACGATCCGTCCCTGCCGCCCGTATTCGGCAATCGCGACCAGTTGATTCAGATCTTTCTCAACCTCATCAAAAACGCTGCCGAGGCTGTCGCTCCCAAAGGCAAGGAGGGCAAGATCACTCTTACGACCGCCTTTCGTCCCGGCATCCGTCTGTCGGTCCCTGGCAGCAAGGAGAAGGTCTCTCTACCGATGGAGTTTTGCGTTCACGATAACGGTCCGGGCGTTCCGGACGATATGTTCCCCTATATCTTTGATCCCTTCATTACCTCGAAGATCAATGGGTCAGGCCTGGGACTCGCCCTCGTCGCCAAGCTGGTCGGCGAGCATGGGGGCGTTGTGGAATGCGACAGTTCTTCGAGCGGGACGACCTTTCGAGTCCTTATGCCGGCATGGAAGGAAGGAAAAGCCGCTCCAGCCGAAGCCAAATTGAAATCGGAGACGGCGCAGTGAGCCACACCATCCTCGTTGCAGATGACGATGCGGCCATCCGCACCGTTCTCAACCAGGCGCTCGGACGCGCCGGTTACGATGTTCGAGTGACATCGAACGCGGCGGCGCTATGGCGCTGGGTTTCGGCGGGAGAGGGCGATCTCGTCATTACCGATGTGGTCATGCCGGATGAAAACGCTTTCGATCTGCTGCCGCGCATTCGCAATGCCCGGCCCGATCTGCCGGTTCTGGTCATGAGTGCGCAGAACACCTTCATGACTGCCATACGAGCTTCGGAGAAGGGCGCATACGACTATCTGCCGAAGCCTTTCGACCTGACCGAGATGCTGAATATCGTCAAGCGCGCGCTTGCCGAACCGAAAAAGCTGGCGGATCGTGGCGAGGATACCGGCGAAACGATGCCGCTCGTCGGGCGCAGCGCCGCCATGCAGGAAATCTACCGGATGCTGGCGCGGATGATGCAGACCGATCTAACGGTCATGATTACCGGCGAGTCGGGTACGGGTAAGGAACTGGTTGCGAGCGCGCTGCACGAATATGGCAGGCGTCGTAACGGTCCATTCGTTGCCGTGAACATGGCGGCAATACCCCGCGAACTGATCGAGTCGGAACTCTTCGGGCATGAGAAGGGCTCATTTACCGGAGCGCATAGCAAAGCAACCGGTCGCTTCGAGCAGGCCGATGGCGGTACGCTTTTTCTCGATGAGATCGGCGATATGCCGATGGAGGCACAGACGCGGCTTCTCCGCGTTCTGCAGCAGGGCGAATACACGACCGTCGGTGGCCGGACGCCGCTGAAAACGGATGTCCGCATCGTTGCAGCGACGAACAAGGATCTGCGTCAGGCCATCGCGCAGGGTCTGTTCAGAGAAGACCTCTTCTATCGTCTGAATGTCGTGCCAATGCGTCTGCCGCCACTCCGGGAACGCGCCGAGGACGTGCCGGACCTGATCCGTCATTTCTTCCGCAAGGCCGGCGAACAGGGGCTCAGCGACAAGAGAATAACAACCGAGGCAATGGATCGGCTGAAGCGCTATTCCTGGCCGGGAAATGTGCGTGAACTGGAAAACCTCGTCCGTCGCCTTGCCGCCCTTTATCCACAAGACACGATTGGCGTCGATATCGTCGATGCCGAACTGTCGCCTATCCAGCAGGAGAACACTGCTTCCGTACCGGCGGAAATTGCCGAGAACGCCAGTCTCGGCATGGCGGTCGAACAGTATCTTCACCGGTATTTCGATGAATTCGGCGACAATCTGCCGCCGCCCGGGCTCTATCAGCGAATCCTGCACGAGGTTGAATATCCCTTGATCCTCGTCGCTATGACGGCGACCAGGGGCAACCAGATCCGCGCCGCCGAACTGCTTGGCCTGAACCGCAACACATTGCGCAAGAAAATCCGTGAACTCGGGGTCAACGTCTATCGGACCAATCGTCATTCAAACTGACCAGCGCCGCAATTCCGTCACGTCTCATCCGTAATCCGGACACCGGATATCCGTTGCCGATTAGCCACAACTGTTGCATATTCGGCACGGGAGAGCAGGGGTGGAATGACGCTGGCTGAGGCGAATTTGGTGGAGGATGGCAGCGAAGGCTGGAGCGACCGGCGTCGCGTAAGCATTCGCCGTGGCGCGGCGCTGATCATTCTGACGCTGATCGTGGCCCTTGCCAGCTTTACCGTTTTGACCGGGCTGACGCCAATCGACCCGGACAGAAACACCACGATTGTCCTTATCGTCATCAACCTGGTTTTAGTCGGCCTGTTGGTCTGGTTGATCGGTCGCGAACTCATCCGCATCATAGCGGCGCGGCGTCGGGGCAGGGCGGCCGCTCGTCTCCATGTCCGGCTTGTTGCTCTATTCGCTCTGGTCGCAGCTCTTCCGGCGATCATGATCGCTGTCTTTGCCTCCGTGACCTTGAATATCGGTCTCGACCGATGGTTCGAAATTCGTACGCGCACGATTATCAATTCATCGCTCGCCATCGCCGACGCTTATGTCCGGGAAAACGCGGCGAACCTCCAAGGCACCACACTGGCCATGGCGGAAACGCTGGATGACAACCGCACGGGCTTCATATTGGACAAGACCGGGTTTCGGTCGTTGATGACACGGCAGGCCCAGGGCAGGGCGCTTGCCCACGCGGCCCTCATCGATTCCACGGGCGCGTTTGTGATGCAGGCCGAGACGACAGCCAGCTTCGCAATGCCGATACCGCCGCAGGAAGCGGTGGATCGCGCTGCTGACGGCATGCCTGTGATGATCGAACCGCGACTTCGGAACATCGTCGGTGCAATTATCAAATTGCGCGAGCTGGAGGGCCTTTATCTCTTTACGGTGCGCCTGGTCGACCCGCAGGTCATACGCGCCCGACAGATCGTCGGTACGAATGTTGGCGAATATCGCACACTCGAAGCCAACAGGGCCACCTCGCAGATCGCGTTCGGGCTGCTCTATCTCGGCGTGACGCTGGTCGTCATTCTGTCGGCCATCTGGACCGGTATCGCGGTTGCCGACCGTTTGGTTCGCCCCATCCGACAACTCATTGGCGCCGCCGATGAGGTTAAGGCAGGGAATCTGAGGATATCGGTTCCGGTGCGTCCAGAGGATGGCGATATGGCCAATCTCGGGCAAACGTTCAACGAGATGGTTCACCGTCTCGACAGCCAGCGAAACGATTTGCTGGAAGCCAATCATCAGGTCGATGAGCGCCGCCGGTTCTCCGAGGCCGTTCTCGCGGGTGTGACGGCGGGCGTCATCGGTATCGACGAGGACGGGCATATCACGATCGCCAACAGGGCGGCGCGCCAGAACTTGTCGATCGGCGGCGACGCGCTTGGCAAGAACCTCTCGCATATCCTGCCTCGTATCGGTCGGGTGTTCGAAATCGCAAGACGTTCGGGAAGACCGATCTTCCGCGACACGGTGACGTTCATCCGTGGCGGGACCGAGCGAACCTACAATGTCCAGATCACGATGGAAGAAGCCGGCGAGGGGAGCGGGCAATCCTGGGTTGTAACGGTCGACGATATTTCCGATCTGGTACAGGCGCAGCGCTCGACCGCCTGGGCGGACGTCGCGCGGAGGATCGCACATGAAATCAAGAACCCGCTAACGCCTATTCAGCTTTCCACAGAGCGCATTCAACGGCGCTATGGCCGCAAGCTGACCGAGGACCGTGAGGTTTTCGACCAGTGCACGGAGACCATTATCCGCCAGGTCGATGACATTAAACGCATGGTGGACGAATTTTCCGCATTTGCGCGTATGCCAAAGCCCCAGATGGAATTGTCCGACCTTCGTGACGTGTTGCGGGAAGCGACATTCCTTGTCGAGGTCAGCCGAGACGAGATCGATTTCGAGTTGGCGCTCGGCGACGATCCACTGATGGGTACTTTCGACCGCCGCCTTTTGGGGCAGGTCTTCGGTAATCTCATAAAAAACGCCGCCGAGGCAATCGATACGGCGCGAGACACCGAACCCGACCATAAGGGCGCTATTCGCGTCGAAGCCGAGCATCGAGGAGAGATGATAGAAGTGCGTGTGCTGGACAATGGCTGCGGCCTGCCCGGCGCAGACCGCCAGAAGCTGTTGGAGCCCTATATGACGACCCGCACCAAGGGGACAGGGCTCGGTCTGGCGATTGTGAGAAAGATTGTCGAGGAACACGCTGGAGGGCTCGGTCTTCATGACGCGCCCGCCAGGTTCCACGGCGGCCGGGGGGCTATGATTGTAATCCAGTTACCGGCGCGGGATGTCGAAAAGCCCCCCGTCCGGACCAATGCCGAGGTGAGTGATGCAAGCTGATATTCTCGTAGTCGATGACGAACAGGACATTCGCGGCCTTGTCGCGGGTATCCTCGACGATGAGGGCCATGAAACGCGTCAGGCGCATGATAGCGACAGCGCGCTGGCAGCGATCAATGACCGTGTGCCCCGCCTGATTTTTCTGGATATATGGCTTCAGGGATCGAAGCTGGACGGGCTTGCTCTGCTGGATGAGATTAAAAAGCTCCATCCGCATCTGCCTGTCGTCATGATTTCGGGCCACGGCAATATCGAAACGGCGGTCTCGGCTATCAAACGTGGGGCGTATGATTTCATTGAAAAGCCATTCAAGGCCGACAGGCTCCTATTGATTGCCGAACGTGCGCTGGAAGCCTCAAAGCTGCGCAGCGAAGTCACTCAACTGCAGAAACGTTCCGGCGAAAGCGTCGAACTGATCGGCCAGTCATCGGCAATGAACGCCTTGCGAGCCACCATCGAACGCGTGGGACCGACCAATAGCCGTGTCATGATCGTCGGATCGTCCGGGGCAGGAAAAGAAAAGACGGCGCGGGCGATTCATGCGGCTTCAACGCGCGCGAACGGTCCGTTCGTCACCATCAATGCCGGCGCGATGACGCCGGAACGGATGGAGATCGAGCTGTTCGGCACGGAGAGCAATGGCGGTGAACGGAAGGTCGGCGCGCTCGAAGAGGCCCATCGCGGAACCCTCTATATCGACGAAGTCGCGGATATGCCGCGTGAGACGCAGAACAAAATTCTCTCGGTTCTCACCCACCAGCAGTTCGAACGGGTAGGCGGAGCACGACGAGTGAAGGTGGATGTGCGGATCATTTCCTCCACCTCGCAGAATCTGGAAGCGATGATTGCCGAAGGCCTCTTCCGCGAGGATCTCTATCACCGTCTTGCGGTCGTCCCCGTGGAAGTGCCATCGCTGGCGAAACGGCGCGAAGACATTCCCTATCTCGCGGAGTATTTTATGGGTCAGATCGCTCGCCAGACCGGCATCAAGCCGCGACGGATCGGTGATGACGCCATGGCAGTTCTCCAAAGCCACGATTGGCCGGGCAATGTGCGCCAGTTGCGTAACAATATCGAGCGGCTGATGATTCTGGCGCGCGGCGGCGATGCTCAGGATGTGGTTAGCGCGGAAATGCTGCCCTCGGAGATCGGCGATATGTTGCCGAATACCCCTTCATCGTCAGAGACGCACATTATGACCTTGCCGCTTCGCGAGGCCCGTGAAATGTTCGAGCGTGACTATCTCGCCGCGCAAATCAATCGTTTCGGCGGCAATATCTCTCGTACGGCGGAGTTTATCGGCATGGAACGTTCGGCACTTCACCGCAAGCTGAAATCACTCGGCGTTTAAGGGCAACCTCTCTCTATGCGCATAATTATCTGCGGCGCCGGTCGCGTTGGCTACGGCATTGCCGAACGACTGTCGTCGGAAGAACATGACGTCACGGTTATCGACACGGCCGTCGATCTGGTGCGTCAGGTTCGCGACACGCTCGACGCCAGGGGCATTGTCGGGCATGGCTCGCACCCCGACATTCTGGAACAGGCAGGCGCGGCTGACGCCGACATGATGATCGCCGTCACCCTGCACGACGAAGTGAACATGGTAGCGTGCCAGGTCGCGCATTCGCTGTTCGATGTGCCGACCAAGATTGCGCGTATTCGTGCCCAATCTTATCGCCAGGGCGCATATCAAGACCTCTTTTCTCGCGATCACATGCCGATCGACGTCATCATTTCGCCAGAACAGGAAGTCGGTGAAATGGTGCTGCGGCGGATCGCCATTCCAGGCGCAACCGATGTCGTTCGCTTCGCCAATGACAATGTGGTCATGGTCGCTATCGAATGCGCGGAAGAATGTCCGGTCGTCAACACCCCACTCAGCCAGCTCTCCGACCTCTTTCCGGATCTGCGCAGCACCGTGGTTGGCATTCAGAGAGGCGAGCGCCTCTTCATTCCCCATTCCTCCGACCAGATGTATGCCGGCGATACGGCCTATGTCGTCGCAGACACCTCGCAGGTGAAACGCACCCTAGCGCTTTTCGGTCACGAGGAGCCGGCTGCGCGGCGCATCGTCATCGGCGGCGGCGGCAATATCGGCCTTTACGTCGCCAAAGCCATTGAGACGCGCGGCACGGGTGCGAGGGTCAAGATCATGGAGGCCAACCGCGAACGGGCGGCGCTCATCGCCGACCAGTTGCGCCGAACGGTTGTTCTGCACGGTAGCGCGCTCGACCAGAACCTGCTGATCGAGGCGGATGTGGCCGATGCCGATCTGTTCGTGGCGCTGACCAATGACGACCAGGTCAACATCCTCTCCGCCGTGATGGCCAAACGGGTTGGATGCGGTTCGAACCTCGTCCTGATGAACAACCCATCCTATCACGAATTCTCGCGGCTTCTCGGCATCGATGCCTTCGTCAATCCACGATCGGTGACGATCAGCCGCGTTTTGCAGCATGTGCGCCGTGGGCGCATCCGTGCCGTGCATTCAGTACAGAAGGGTGCGGCTGAGATTATCGAAGCCGAAGCGCTGGAGACGTCGCCTCTGGTCGGTACGCCGCTGCGCGAGGCGAACCTGCCACCCGGAGCCCGGATCGGCGCGATCTACCGGAACGGCAAAATCATTCGGCCGACAGGGGAGACCAAGATCAAACCTGCCGACAGGATCGTGATCCTCGCCATGCAGGAGGCGGTTCGCGATGTCGAACAGGTGTTCCGCGTCAGTCTGGAGTTCTTCTAGGCGAAAGAGCGTTCTGCACTGAATACGCTGGCCGGTTGCGCAGTCGCCGTCAGTTTGATAACCGCGCAGACCGCAGCCGATCTGTTGTCCGGGCAGAGAAGCGATTATGATGAACCGGATCACGGGGGGCACTGGCAGAGATGCAGTGAAAAAAATGGCAGATCGATCGCAAAATCTCCAAGACCTTTTTCTAAATACTGTCCGCAAGAACAAGACCTCGCTGACGATCTTTCTCGTCAATGGCGTCAAGCTCACCGGCGTCGTGACGTCCTTCGACAATTTCTGTGTTTTTCTGCGGCGGGATGGCCATTCGCAACTTGTTTACAAGCACGCCATTTCAACCATCATGCCGAGCCAGCCCGTACAGCTCTTCACGGGTGAAGTGGACGAAGGCTGATTGACAGATCATCTCGAGGACGGCGAAGAAGACGCCAAGCGAAAAGGACCGGTCGCGTTTCAGATCGTCAATGACGATGCGCCGACACGCGCCGTCACGATAACGCCTGTTCTTCCGTCCCGTTCAAAAGACCGAGTTTCCGATGGCGCGGAGCCGGAGAGCCGTCGCGAACCTGCCGCACGGCAGGAGGAGACCATAGGCCTTGCCGAGGCCATCGGTCTGGACATCCGCCACAGCGAAATTGCGCAGGTCAACCGGCCCCGTCCCGGAACATTGCTCGGCAGCGGCAAGATAGAAGAACTCGCGGCAATAGTGGGTGAAACAGACAGCGAAGTCGTCATCGTGGATCATGCGCTGTCGCCGGTTCAGCAGCGCAACCTCGAGCGCGAGCTGAAGGCGAAGGTGCTGGATCGAACTGGGCTTATTCTGGAAATTTTCGGTGAGCGGGCCCGCACGAAAGAAGGTACGCTTCAGGTTGAGCTTGCACATCTGGAGTATCAGCGTGGACGGCTGGTGCGATCCTGGACTCACCTTGAGCGCCAGCGGGGCGGCGCAGGCTTTCTTGGTGGACCTGGCGAAACGCAGATCGAAGCGGACAGGCGCATACTCCGCGAGAAGATAGGCAAGCTGAAACGAGAGTTGGAACAGGTGCGCCGCACCCGTGAACTGCATCGCGCCAAACGCCGCAAAGTTCCCTACCCGATCGTTTCAATCGTCGGTTATACCAACGCTGGAAAATCTACTCTTTTCAATGCATTGACCGGGGCAGGGGTGCTCGCGCAGGACATGTTGTTCGCCACGCTGGACCCAACCCTTCGGCGCCTGAAACTGCCGCACGGTACGGATGCGATCTTTTCGGATACCGTCGGTTTCATATCTGAATTGCCAACGCATCTGGTGGCCGCGTTCCGAGCCACGTTGGAAGAGGTCGTCGAGGCCGATCTCATCATTCACCTGCGCGACATGTCCGATCCCGACGCCAACGCGCAAGCCCATGATGTTTCTGCCATTTTGGCTGATCTCGGCGTTAAGGTAGACGATGACCGTAAGGTTTTGGAAGTCTGGAACAAGATGGACCGCCTTCCGCCGGAAGCGCGCGCCCATTGGGAAGAGCAGGCCATGGCAGGTCATACTGTAGCGATCTCTGCGATTGAGGGCAGGGGGATCGATGATCTTCTCGCCGCCATCGAAGAGCGCCTGGCTGGCGCCATTCGAACGATGTCGCTGACATTATCACCGACCGAACTACGACATCTCGACTGGATCTATTCCAACAGCGATGTTCGTGCGCGAACTGATGAAGAAGACGGATCGGTGACACTTGAGCTTGCCCTTACGGGCGAAGCCATGGTGACACTGCAGAGACGTATCGACCGTACGCTCTGACGCATCTGCTTTTGCTCCACCCGCTAACTTTTGAGCTTTTCAGCCTCTTTCGCCGCTTTCCAGGCCTCTTCCATCTCGTCGAGACTAGCCTCATCAAGCGATGATCCCGCGGCCAGCACCGCTTTTTCGACGGATGTCAGCCGCCTGACGAATTTCCGGTTAGTTCCGCGCAGAGCGTCTTCGGCATCTATCTTCAAATGGCGCCCAAGATTGACGAGCGCAAAGATCACATCGCCGAGTTCGTCCTTCCGGTCCGATTTGTCGCCGCTCTCGATCGCCGCACGAAGCTCGCCGATTTCTTCCTCGATTTTGTCTAGAACTTCATTCACTTCCGGCCAATCGAAACCGAAAGCGGCGGCCCGCTTTTGCAGTTTTTCGGCACGGCTCAGAGCGGGCAGGGCGCGCGGCACTTCGCCGAGAGGGCCGTTCTTCACCTCCGTTGGCAGTCCGGCGGCAATCTTTGCCTGACGTTTTTCGGCTCGTTCCTCAGCCTTAATATCATCCCACATAGCGTTGACCTCATGGACCGGCTTCGGACCAGCGTCGCCGAAAACATGTGGGTGACGACGGATCATTTTGCGGGAAACCGCCTCGACAACGTCGCCGAAATCGAAATGGCCTGCCTCATTCGCCATCTGCGAATGGTACACGACCTGCAACAGCAAATCGCCGAGCTCATCCTTTAGATCGACCATGTCGTCGCGCTCTATGGCATCGGCGACTTCATAAGCCTCTTCGATCGTATACGGCGCGATAGAGCGGAAATCCTGTTCGATATCCCATGGACAGCCCGTCTCTGGATCACGAAGGCGCGCCATGATCGATAGCAAATCCTTGATCTGTTTCGTCGCGATCATTGCGTCATCCAATCTGCTGTTTTCATAGAGGTAACGCCGCCAAGGCTGACCGGAAGGCGTTTTCACGATAAAGCAAGGTCGTTCCACAGCTAATGACAGGACGATTCGTGGCAGGCATCATCATATCGATCGGCGGTTTGTTCGGGTTCTTCGGCGTCGCTGCAGCCGCCTATTCGGCGCACGGCTCTGCGGACAGCCGGCTGACTTCTGCCGTCGCGCTCATTTTGCTGGCTCACGCGCCTGCGCTCGTCGCTCTCGCCAGCCACTTGCCGCGTTCGAAAGCCATCGCGATCGCCATCGTCCTAATCATCGTCGGCGCCAGTCTTTTCTCTGGCGACGTCATGCTCAAAGCGCTCGGCCGGGAAGGGCTGTTCTGGCGCGCTGCGCCGACCGGCGGCATCGCATTGATGGCAGGTTGGCTGGCCGTGGTCGTTGCCGGCTTTCTGCACCGGGGCTGATCTGTTAGCCTCATCCACTAAATATATGAGTTTCAACATCCAATGGCTTTGACCGACCATCTCGCCAACCGGGCGTCCGAAATCGCCGAATGGCGTCAGGATATTCACGCAAACCCCGAACTGCTGTTCGATGTGCATCGGACGGCCGGTTTCGTGGCCGAGCGGCTGGAGGCTTTCGGATGCGACGAGGTTGTAACCGGCATCGGGCGAACGGGCGTGGTCGGGCTTATTCATGGGCGGAATGGAGCTGTTGGCAGGACCATCGGCCTCCGGGCTGATATGGATGCGCTGCCCATCGCTGAGACCACCGGTGTTCCATGGGCATCGAAAGTCCGTGGGAAAATGCACGCTTGTGGCCATGACGGTCACACCGCAATGTTGCTGGGCGCAGCGCGCGAACTCTGCGACGAACGCAATTTCAACGGCACCGTGGCCGTGATCTTTCAGCCGGCTGAAGAGGGCGGTGCGGGTGGCCGTGTCATGGTCGAAGACGGTCTGATGGAGCGGTTTTCCATCGATCAGGTTTTCGGGATGCACAATTTGCCCGGCCTGCCGGTGGGGCAATTTGGCATGCGAACCGGGGCAATCATGGCATCCGCCGATTATCCGGAAATCGAGATATTGGGGAAGGGCGGCCACGCCGCCATGCCGCACACTACCGCCGACCCCATGGTCGCCGCCGCGCAGATGATCGTGTCGCTGCAAACCGTGGTTTCGCGCAGTACGGACCCGCTGGAAGCCAATGTGGTTTCGATCACCAAGCTCACCGCCGACAGTTCGGCGTTCAACGTCATTCCGGAACGCGTCACATTGGGCGGCACGGTGCGCACATTATCACCGAAGGTACGCGACGAGACAGAGGCCAATGTCCGTCGGGTCGTCGAAGGTGTCGCAGCGGCGCACGGCGTCGGGGTGACGTTCCGCTATCGGCGCGGCTATCCGGTTACCGTGAATAACGCCAGCGCCGTAAGAACGGCCATCGCCGCCGCCCGCAAGGTCGCAGGTGACGATGAAGTGATCACGGACCATCCGCCGATGATGGGCGCGGAAGACTTCGCCTACATGCTCGAGGCGCAACCGGGTGCCTATATCTTTGTCGGCAATGGCAATAGCGCAGGTCTGCACAGTCCCAATTACGACTTCAATGACGATGCGATACCGCACGGTGTTCGCTATTGGGTTGCGTTGGCTGAAACGGCGCTCAACGAAAATCTCTGAACAATTTAGAACGGCAGAGCCGCTTTATCTGCAAAGGGCACCTTGTGTCTGCCCATCAACACCATCACTGTAATTGGCATAATATTGGTTATGGAACTTATATGTTATGCTAAGGCGTTGAAATGATTCATAGTGTAAGCGCACTTCGTCTGATGTGGATTTGAGAATCGAAATGGCGCATGGCTTAAGCCGCACCGCGCATTGTTCTCAACGCGTCCGCTTACTCAGCGATCGGCAGTTCGACGACCAGCCCGTCATAGCCGGGTTCAACATGGTCCGGCGTCTCAGCCATAACCGTATCGTAGTCGAGCGGTGTGTGCATATGCGTCAATACGGCGCGCTTTGGCTTCAGATGGTCGACCCACTCGACTGCTTGTTCGAGGCTGAAATGACTTGGATGCCGCCGATACTGAAGAGCATCGATGACCAGCAGATCGAGACCGTACAACTCGGCAATGCTCTCTGCCGGCCAAGCCGATACGTCAGTACAATATGCCATCGGTCCGATACGAAAGCCCAGAGAATGGATCGAGCCGTGCTCCTGATAAAGCGGCAGAAACGAGATCGACCCTCCGTCGCCTTCGATTGAAAACGGTTCACCGGCGGCTATTTCGTTTCGGCGCAAAATCGGCGGGTAAGCCGATCCCGGCGGCGTTTGA
The DNA here is from genome assembly GCF_024158145.1 of Notoacmeibacter sp. MSK16QG-6. Lineage (GTDB taxonomy): Bacteria > Pseudomonadota > Alphaproteobacteria > Rhizobiales > Rhizobiaceae > Notoacmeibacter. Next base: position 72,193 of record NZ_JAMYXM010000006.1, on the reverse strand, counting down.
TAGACATATTGGAAGCCATCGAAAATGCGCTTGAAGGTTGCGGCATCGGCATAGGTTTCGACCAGCGCGCCCTGCGTCAGCCAATACCCGCGAAGATCGTCGATTCCGTGCAAATGGTCGGCATGAGCGTGTGTGTAAACGACGCCATGAAGCTCCGACACGCCGGCCTGGATCATTTGTTGACGAAAGTCAGGTCCGGTATCGATCACCACAGTGGTCATCTGACCGTCTTCGGTGATGCGCTGGATCAGTGCCGACGCACGCTGCCGGCGGTTCTTCGGCTGACCGGGGTTGCAGTTTCCCCAGTCACCTGTCAGGCGCGGCACGCCCGGCGAAGACGCGCATCCAAGCATGGTGAAACGAAGCGTCGCCACGGTTTCAGCCCACCTCCGGCAATGGCGGCATCTTGCTAAAACAGCGCAGGCAGTTCTGCGTTGTCAGTGTGGCCATTCGTTCGGTATCGACGCCATGGCATTCGGCTAAAACTCTATTCGTTTCAGCGACATAGGACGGCTCATTGGTTTTGCCGCGCCAGGGTTGCGGCGCCAGATATGGCGCGTCGGTTTCGACCAATAATCGGTCTTGCGGGATATCTGATGCGATGGCCCGTAATTCTTCTGACCGTTTAAACGTCAAAATCCCGGAGAAAGAAACGTAACCGCCTAGTTCGATGGCCGTTTCGGCAAGCGGACGTCCGGCCGAGAAGCAATGCATGATGAAGGGGAAGGCCCCCTTCCCGCTTTCTTCACGCAGGATCGCCGCGATATCGTCGTCGGCATCGCGAGCATGGATGACGAGCGGCAGGCCGCTTTGTCGTGCGGCGGCAATGTGCGTGCGAAAACCGCGTTCCTGATCGTCTCGCGGCGCGTTGTCGTAGAAATAATCGAGTCCGGCTTCGCCGATTGCAACGCATTTGTCGTGCGCGGCATGGGTAAGAAGATCCTCAACCGTAACATCTGGCTCTTCCGCCGCCTGATGTGGATGGGTGCCAACAGAGAAGAATATCTGCTCATTGGCCTCGGCCAGCGCACGAAGCGCTTCCACACGTTTGACACGCGTCGAGATAGTGACCATGCGACGAATGCCAGCGTCCTTCGCCCTTGAAAGGACCCCTTCGAAGTCTTCCTGCAATTGCGGAAAATCCAGATGACAGTGACTGTCGATCAATGTCACGACTGTTAAGTCCCCTTCCCTTCCGCTTCGTCCTTCTCGACGAAACGTGGGAAGACGCCTGTCGGTTTCGGAAGCGATTGGTCTGCCTTCAGCTCAAAGGCCACATCGACATGTTCGAAGAAGCGCTCATTTGCCGGGACGGCTAGAAGATCGAGCAGCTTGCCTGCGGCTTCCGGAATGACCGGCTGAGCCAGGATCGCCAGAATTCGTAGCGTCTCAGCAGTTGTCCAGAGCACAGTCGCCATGCGGTCCGGATCGGTCTTCTTGAGCGCCCAAGGTTCCTGACCGGCGAAGTAGCGGTTCGCTTCCGACACGGCGCCGAAAATGGAGCCGAGCGCGGCGTGGATGCGTTGGTGAGCCATCGCCTCCCGCGCGTCTTTCAGCGCCCCCCTCGCCTGCTCCAGCATAGCGGTGTCTGCGGTAGTAAGGTCGCCGCGTCTAGGCACGACGGCGTCGCAATTCTTCGCGATCATGGACAGCGAACGCTGCGCCAGATTGCCCAGATCGTTGGCGAGATCGGCATTGATGCGCGCCACGATGGCCTCATGGCTATATGAGCCATCCTGTCCGAAGACGGTTTCGCGCATCAGGAAATAGCGGAGCTGGTCGCGTCCATAGGCCTCGACGAGATTGAACGGGTCCACGACGTTGCCGACGCTCTTGCTCATCTTTTCGCCCTTGTTGAGCAGGAAGCCATGCGCGAAAACCCGCTGCGGCAGTTCGACCCCGGCGCTCATCAGAAATGCCGGCCAGTAGACGGCGTGGAAGCGAATGATGTCCTTGCCGATGATATGCACGTTGGCAGGCCAACAAGCCCACTCTTCCGCGTTTTCGTCGGGATAGCCCGCGGCGGTGATATAGTTTGTGAGCGCGTCGACCCAGACATACATGACGTGATCGGTATTGCCGGGCACCGGCACGCCCCAGTCGAATGTCGTACGGCTGACTGAAAGGTCGTTCAGGCCGCCTTTGACGAAGCTTATGACTTCGTTACGCCGCTCGGCCGGTCCAATGAAATCCGGGTTTTTCTCGTAATGCTCCAGAAGCTTGTCGCCATAAGCGGACAGCCGAAAATAGTAGCTCTCCTCTTCCACCCATTCGACAGGGGAGCCCAAAGGCTCGCGACGAATCCCGTCGTCGCCAACCGTCGTTTCCTTCTCGTCGAAAAACGCCTCCTGCCGAACGGAGTACCAGCCGCCATAGGTGTCGAGATAGATATCACCGTTCTCTTCCATCTTACGCCACAGCGCCTGGCAGGCCTCGCGATGACGCGGTTCGGTGGTGCGAATGAAATCGTCATTCGAGCAACCCAAAACCTCGACCATCCGTTTGAAAACGGCGGAGTTGGTGTCGGCAAGTTCGATGGGCTCAATACCCTCGGCCAGAGCCGTCTGTTGCATTTTTTGGCCGTGCTCATCCGTGCCGGTCAAAAACATCACCGTTTTGCCATCGAGGCGCTGAAACCGCGCCAGCACATCCGTCGCCACCGCCGTATACGCATGGCCGATATGGGGAACGCCGTTCGGATAAAAGATCGGCGTGGTGATGTAGAAGCGATCGTCGCTCATCGTCTCTCTCGATTGGAATGCCGGTTTTCGACTTGCGGTCCAGATAAAGCAAGGTCTGGCTGCTGGAAACCCGTGCCTCGCCTTGAAAAGTCTCAGTCCCGAAAAATCAGTTCATGAACGTCGCGCAGGGATTTGATGACGTGATGCCGCCGGTCGAGATTATATGTCCGGACTGCTTCGACAGCTTCGTTGAACTGGCCATGGTAGACAGACAGGCGATTGGCATTCGCACTTTCGCCGGCCAGAGCCCGCGTGTGCGCGAGCTGCGTAAGCTGATCATCGACATAGCGATTGAACTGATCGAAGGCATCGTTGCTTCCGCGTCCGCCCACCGAGGCCGCGGCGGCCTGCGCCGTCTGCAGATCGAAAGCATTGTGTCTCAAAATGCCGTCGACCGCCTCGGCGATATCCAATCCACCGAATGCCAGAAGAAGAATAGCGCGCCGAACACTGCCCTCAGCCAATGCGCAAATCCGCTCGTAGTCGCCATCTGGCGGCTCAGCGACGCCGAGCCTGACAAGGGCCGTCTTCATGTCTTCCGCACCGAGAGGCGCAAGCCGCATCATCTGGCAGCGGGAGCGGATGGTAGGCAGCAAGCGGCCCGGAGCGTGGGTGATCAGCAGAAATAGAGTATTTTTTGGCGGCTCTTCCAATACCTTGAGCAGCGCGTTGGCGGCATGGATATTCATATCTTCGGCCGGATCGACAATGACGATCCGGTAGCCGCCGTCACCGCTCGTATGGCCCAAAAACCGGCCTATGGAGCGAACCTCTTCAGCGGTAATGCGGGTGCGGAACGTTTTCGATTTTGCATTGAATGGCCGGCGAATATGCATGATACCGGGATGGGCGCCGCTCGCCACCTGCCGGAAAAGGCTGTCCGGCACAGCGAAATCCGGCCCCGTGGCAGGCGCCTCGTTCCGTAACGGATGAAGAAGCAGATAACGCGCGAGCTGAAACGCCAGCGTCGCTTTTCCGATACCGAAGTGGCCGGCGAGCATCAGCCCCTGAGGCAGCCGACCATTCCGATAGCTGCCCTGAAGTCGATCCCACGCTTCGTTATGACCAATGGGCGCGCCGGACAGGGATGGCGGCGGTACGCCATCGAGGTCGTCATGGGCAGGCTGGGCCAATTCCTCGTCTGTCGCGATCATAATGACGATGACTGTTTGGCTACCGGAGAAAGATCGATGCCGAGACGCTCCGTGACAATTGCGGCGACCGCCTTCTCGACACGGTCCACCGTTTGGGATGCATCAATGATTGAAAAGCGGTCCGGCTCATCATTGGCCATTTGGAGAAACGCTTGTCGGCGTTTTTCCTGATCCTGCATGCGATCCGCCTCAAACCGATCCGGCTGTTCAGACCGACGTCTCGTATCCGCCCGGTCCATTCCCTCCTCGACATCAAGGTCGAGCAGAAGTGTAAGATCGGGTTTCAGGTCGCCGAGCGCCAGTTTCTCCAGAAGATCGAGTTCTTCGCCGGAGACCCCTGCCCCGCCCTGGTATGCCCTCGTCGAATCGATAAACCGGTCGCAAAGCACATCCTGCCCCTGCCGTAATGCGGGCCGGATCAACTGCCTGACATGGTCGGCGCGGGCGCTGGCAAACAGGCAAGCCTCCGCCAAGGGGCCAAGGGACTTCGCCTCTCCCGATAAAAGCGCTGCCCGAAGCGCTTCCGCAGCCGGCGTGCCGCCAGGCTCGCGCGTGACGCGGACGCTTCGCCCCGCGCGCTGCATGGTTCTGGCCAGGCACCGCATCTGCGTACTCTTGCCCGAGCCCTCACCACCCTCGAAGGTCAGAAAAAAACCTCTATGCTCCATGGTTCAGGCTTAGTGCGCGCCAGGCAGGAATGGCAATGGCCAAGGCGCAATCCTTTCAGGAATTCTTGATCAGGATGCTGTTGTCCATGGCAATTTAACGTTACGGAGCCAGCCAAAAGCCAGTTCGCCCAGCGCGTCGGCTGCGCGAGTGAACAACCCCTTGCTCGGCACATTGGCGGCCGCCAAAAGAGGCACGCTGACCGTCTGGCGGTCATTGACCCGAACCACGAGCCTGGCGATTTCATCACCGCGTACAACCGGGGCAGCTATCGGTCCCGAATACTCGATCTGAGCGGTCACGCCCTGCCCGTCTATCGGGATAAGCGGTTTGAATGTCTTGGCCAATTTCAGCGCAACCGTTTCGCTCGTGCCGCCATAAACCGGAACGGTCTCCACGATATCGCCGGCGCTATAAAGCGGCCTGCGCGCAAAATCTTCCAGCGCCCAATCGAGAAGCTTTCTTGTCTCCTGAAACCTCTCGTCACGGCTCGTCAGCCCACCCATTGCAAGAAAGACGCGCCGGTCTCCCGCCGCCTTAGTGGCGACAACACCGAACCCGAGCGATTCATTTTGCCCGGTCTTCAGGCCGTCGCCGCCGATGCGCGGCGACAATGCCGGATTACGATTGCGCTGGAAAACCTTATTCCATTCAAAGGCCGGTTCGGCGAAGATGGGCCAATATTTCGGGTAGGTCCGATGAATATGCCGGGCAAGCGTCACAAGATCGGCCATTGAGACAACCTGCTCCGGATCGCTTAAGCCAGATGCGTTGCGAAAGCTGGAATCGGAAAGACCCAGTTCCGCTGCGCGACGGTTCATGCGCTCGGCAAATTTTCCCTCCGACCCTTCGAGATTTTCCGCGATGGTGATGGCCGCATCGTTACCGCTTTGCACCACGATGCCGCGCAGTAGATCGATAACCGGCACTTCTTCCTTCGGCTTCAGGAACATTGCGACGGAACCGCTCGGCGCACCGCCGGTTCGCCAGGCATTTTCAGACACCGTAAAAATAGTGTCTTCGAGAACCCTGCCGGCCTTTAGTTCCGACAGAAGCACTTCAGCGGTCATGAGCTTGGTCAACGAAGCAGGCTCGACCTTCTGATGAATGTTGCTCGACAACAGGACGGTGCCATCCGCCTCATCCAATAGCAGAACCTGTTTGGCGGCCGTCTCTATTGGCTCAGCCAAAACAATCCGATCGGCCGACAAAAGGCAGAGCGCCAAGACCGATCCGCCAAATATTCGATAGATCATCGATTCTCTGACGATGTCGAAAGAATGCGTGCGAAAATGTTTTGCGGTGTCCAAGACGGTATCGCCATATAGCCAAGCGGATGAGCCGCGGTTTCATGGCCGAAACGCTCGCGGCTGACGGGTCGTTCTCGATGTTGGGGAGCGGTCTTGCTCTCTTTTTCCTGTTCGCTGCCCGGCAGCAGCTTCGCTGCACCTTTGTGAAGTGTCGCGACCCCCGCGCCAACTGCTTCTACACCGTCCCGTACCTGATCGGCCATCGCAACGGCTATCGACGCGCCAGGCAAACGGGCGGGCTTGGCGCCGTCCTCGCTATAGCTCGCCAACAGTTTCTGATTATCGACGCCGCCAAGAGGTGCCTTGCCGAGATATTCCAGTTTGATTTCGGTATGGCCCGCGCGGTGAAAGCCCAGCATCACAGCCGCTTTCTTGGAGAGATCCGCTACGCGATCGTGCGCGTAGGGACCACGATCGTTGACGCGCACGACCACCGAGCGGCCGTTTCTCATATTCGTTACACGCGCATAGCTGGGCAGAGGCAAGGTCGTGTGAGCGGCTGTCAGGGCATCCTGATCGAATACTTCGCCATTGGCCGTCATTCGCCCGTCAAAACCAGGTCCATACCAGGACGCACGGCCAATGCGCGTATAGCCCGGCTCGTCTTTCGGAACATAAAGCCGGCCCTTGATCTTATACGGCTTGCCTATTTTGTAACTGCCGCCACCGCGACGGAGCCGCGTTCGTTTTTCCAGCGCTGGCGCAACCGGCGAGGCAAATGCCTGCTCAAGCGGTAGAGCCGAGCCGGCCTCACCCTCTTTGTCTTCGAGAAGAGCCATTTTTTCTGCGCCCGACTCATCGCCGTCACCGGACTGGTCTGGTTTCTGGGAAGCACTAGCGGCGTTGTTGTCCGGTAGCGAAAACGATTTGGAGGCCTGGGGCGTCGAGGTGCAGGCAACAAGCACGCCGCTAGCAAAAATCAGGGCCGTTGCCGTTCCAAGGCCAGACAGGCGATCCATTGTTAAGCCCCTCGCAATCGCAGCGCCGGCAATTTGCCGGAACCCCCTCATAGTCATGATTCCGGTTTGCCGCCAGAATGCGGCGCTCAAGTGGCAAGGCTGTGGCTAATCGATCACGCTTGCGGCAATCGGCATCGCGCCCTATGAAGCGCTGCATCGACGGATGGGTGGCCGAGCGGTTTAAGGCACCGGTCTTGAAAACCGGCGTGCGGGAGACCGTACCGTGGGTTCGAATCCCACCCCATCCGCCAGAAGCCGTTGCTCGGCAAGGCCTCCAAGCGGCGGAAACCTTGGAATTCATAGGGTTTTCGTTTCTTCTCGTCGCTACTTGTTTCGTGCAGTATCGTTCGCGGATTACCCCATTGAACTGCCGGCCCGCCCAGGCGAAATTTACAACAGCGAACCCAAAGTGGTCCCGGTTGGATACGCGCTGGTCCGGCGCGAGTATTTTGTACGACGGCTCATCGGAACCGGCTACGTTTTGAAGCGCGAAAACTGGATCATAGAGCCGGTGCTAAACTGACCGACCTTAAAAACAAACGTTGCGGCGGCGGGCTTCAGCTTGCCGCCGTTTTCCATGAATCTGGCTATTCATTATCTGTTTCATAATCTTCTTCAGGACTATCAAAGATGTCTGCCTGTCTGCTGATTGGCGGAGCAGGAGCAAAACGTAGAACTTCGAGCACCTTATAATGTGATTTCTTTTGCTTCCCGTCCTGACCGAGAGGGGTCGTAATCTCAAGACGGACTTGATACGAATCTTCGACCATAGCTCCGCCGCGTTCGATTGCTTCTTCGGCGATATTAGTTTCTGATATATCGGCGTATATGACTTCTTTTCCCATACGGAAACGCCACTGCTTGGCATCGGCCTCATATACCGGGCTATAAACCGTTAGCCATGCCGGAGTAACATCGATGTCCGGCTCCTTATCTACGGCGTCTCCAATGCCAGCATTACAAGACGCGATTATCGCGTCCGCCTCCTGTTTGGTCACAACTTCCTTCGGATCGTCGTTTTCTCTTACTTCCAAACGGTCAAAGCCGTCCTGTCCCACGGGCGCCAACGCGTCTCTCGCCGCCTTTAAAGCCTTTTGACTTTGCGACAGATTAAATACGGCAGGATGAACATGTACGGTATTTCCATCACCTTCTACGCGAACCTCCACCCGACCCGTGTTGTCCTCATCGACATATTCCCGAGCTTCAACAATTTTTCGGCCATTTCGCCATTTGAGGAAGCCAAGAAAAGAAAGGCCTCCGCCACTTCCGATCAGACCCACCCATTCCAATATTTCTTTAGCGTCTTTAGCAGTCTCGGTTCCAATCAGTGTGCGAATTTGCTCAATGAAACTCAGCACAACTTCAAAATTGATATTGAAACATTTGTGCTCGAAATCAGAAACGACCATCACTTTGGCAACGGCAGATTTTCCATTCACTTGCGTGTTTGCTTCACGAATCAATTGACCGAAGGCCATCAGAGCAGGCGCCAACGTTTCCACGTCAATCGAATGATCGTCGTGCCGGGTCTCCCCATCATAGGCAACTGAGAACTCATGCTTGCTCATTTCGTATTCTTCTGTCGCCAATACACATTCTCCAGCCCGATAAACCGGCAGTAATACAACACATATTTCGAAATCGGTGGAGTCACCCTGTTCCTGTTGTCCGGCGATCTGCGGAGCGCGTTTGATTCCAACCAACCGGTAAATTGCCACATGCCACTGAGCATCACAGGAAATCGGACATTTGTTTTCTGTTTGTTCTCGAAAAATATCCGTTGATCGTAAACCTTTCAAGTCACGCAGGCAGGCGGGTAACTCAATTAAATTCGCGCCACGTCACGCGTAAGCATCATCGCGTCTGATGATGAACCTCAATGATCGGCAGGTGATCCCGAAGGTGACCCCAAGGATCTTTTTGGTGATCAGAATTTAATAAAATCAATGCTCTATATGTCATTATTGGCGGACACCCCATCCGCCAGCGTGCTCACCCGGCAAGGCGGTAACAACCTTATATTCCTTCGGTTTCGGCCAAAAGCTGTGCGTTGCCGCCCGCCGCCGTCGTGTCGATACAAAGATGGCGTTCATAGGTCACGTGGCCGAAATCGGGCATTTCGCTGATCAATGGCACTATCGGTCCCGACCTCTTCGCCAGCGCTCGTGCGTAAAGACGACCATGCTGCTCACCGCCCCACCAGACAGCGCCGGATATGCCATCGATCTTCGTAAGGACGGACGGTTCGACATCGCCATCGACCCTCACTGAGAGTCCGCCAAGAGCGGAAATTGCCTGTGCCTGCTCGTCAACTGCTCTCCTGCCGGGGCCAAGACAGAGGATGGGAGGGCGGGTGACATAGCTCAGGCGATTGCTTTCTCCCGTTGGGCCGGGCAGATCGACCACGCCGATCAGTGTTCGGTGACCTTGATTCATTATTGCAGCGTCGAGGCGGTCTTTTTCCATTGCGGCCTCCCAACTGTCGGTCGTGAGCGGCGCATTAATTTTCGTGAATCTCGCCAGATAGTTCGGACCGCCAGCTTTTGGCCCGGTGCCCGACAACCCCTCGCCACCAAAAGGCTGACTGCCGACGATCGCGCCGATCTGGTTGCGGTTCACATAGGCGTTTCCAACCTCGATGCGGTCCGTCACTGCCTGAACACGGCCATCGATGCGGGTGTGCAATCCGAACGTCAGTCCGTAGCCAGTGGCATTGATGGCGTCGACGACGTCATCAATTTCGTCCGCAGCATAGGTACAGACGTGTAGCACCGGACCGAAGATCTCACGTTGCATCTCGGCAATGCCGCCAATTCTGATGAGGGCCGGCCCCACGAAAGCGCCCTCTGCTGAAGCGGGACACTGCTTGATAAGCCGTCCATCCTTTCCGGCTTTGTCGACATAGGCCTGAATTTCGTCGCGAGCGGCCTTATCGATGAGCGGACCGATATCTGTTGCGAAGGACCAAGGATCGCCGATAACAAGTTCGTCCATCGCGCCCTTCAGCATTTCCAGCAAGTTTTCGCCGATATCTTCTTGCAGATAAAGGCAGCGAAGCGCCGAGCAGCGCTGCCCGGCCGACTGAAACGCCGATGCAACAATGTCACGAACCGCCTGCTCTGGCAGCGCGGTACTGTCGACGATCATGGCGTTCAGTCCACCCGTTTCGGCGATGAGGGGCGCGCCGGGCGCCAAATGGTCGGCCATCGCTTTCCGGATCGCAAGCGCTGTCTCGGTCGAGCCTGTGAAAGCGACGCCGTCCACTCTGCTATCGGACGTCAGCGCAGCTCCAATCAGTGCTCCCTCGCCCGGCAGCAGCTGAAGCGCGTGGCGTGGCACACCGGCTTCGTGAAGCAGCCGGACAGCGTGCGCGGCGATCAGCGGTGTCTGTTCGGCTGGTTTGGCCAGAACGCCATTACCGGTCGCGAGCGCGGCCGCGATCTGGCCGGTAAAGATGGCAAGAGGGAAATTCCACGGGCTGATACAAACGAAACGGCCTCGGGCGGGATGGCCCACCTCTCCTGCCCTCGCTGCATAATAGAGAAGAAAATCCACCGCCTCGCGTAGTTCTCCAATGGCGTCGAGAACCGTCTTGCCGGCCTCTCTCTGAAGGATTGCGAAGATCGTTCCAAAATCTCGTTCGTAAAGCTCGGAAGCGCGCTTCAGGATCGCGGCCCGCTCGTCCACCGATGCCTGCCAGGGCCGCGCCGCCGCCAAGGCTGTTTCGACATCTTCAAGGCTGGCTTCGGTGACTGAACCGATCACCTCGCCGGTTGCTGGATTGCGCCGATCCGCCATCCTGACCGATCGAGTGTCACCGGCAATAATTGGTTCGGCATCCGCGATGTCTCGAGTCCCTCTTGCATCGTCGATCCCATCCAGACCCATTTGGGTGTTGATGTCGAAACCGGCGGAGTTGGCCCGTTCCGGCAGAAACAGTTCCGGGCCGCGCCTTATATGAGGGTTCGGGATGGAGCCTGCTTCCTTCAACTCCTCGAATGGACAAGACGCCACGTCTTCGGGCGCGATACGTTCGTCAACAATCTGGTTCACGAAGGATGAGTTCGCGCCGTTTTCGAGCAATCGCCGCACAAGATAGGCCAGAAGATCACGATAAGCGCCGACGGGCGCGTAGACGCGGCACCTCGTTTTGTCTTCCTGCTTGACGATGTGGTGAAGCCGGTCTCCCATTCCGTGCAGGCGCTGAAACTCGAAACTGTCTTTTTCGATGTTTTGCGTCATTCGCAGGATGGCCGCTATGGTGTGCGCGTTATGGGTGGCGAATTGCGGATAAATGCGGCCTCGCATCCGAAGCAATTTTTGTGAGTTGGCGAGATAGCTGACATCGGTCGATGCTTTGCGGGTAAAGACTGGAAAGTCTTCCAATCCTGCGACCTGCGCGCGTTTGACTTCCGTGTCCCAGTAGGCGCCTTTGACCAGCCGGACCGTGATTTTACGATCGAGTGCCTCAACGAGTTGATGAAGCCAGTCGATGGTAATTCCCGCGCGGCGACCATAGGCCTGGACAACGACGCCAAATCCGTCCCATCCTGCCAAGGCCTGATCTGCCAGAACAGCCTCAATGACCTTAAGCGACAGTTCCAGCCTGTCGGCTTCTTCGGCGTCGATATTCAAATTCATATTTGCTGAAGCGGCCTTGCGGGCCAGTGCCGTGACGACCGGAACCAGTTCGACCATCACCCTGTCGGAATGCGCTACTTCATATCGGGGGTGGAGCGCTGAAAGTTTAATCGATATGCCAGGATTACGCCGGAAGTCTTTGTGGACGCATCGTTTTGCGATAGCGTCTATGGCGCGCTCATAGCTGCGACGGTAGCTTTGCGCGTCTTCATCGGTCATCGCCGCTTCGCCAAGCATATCGTATGAGTAGGTGTAGCCCTTCTCCTCAGCAATCCGGGCACGGTCTAACGCTTTCTCGATAGTTTCGCCGAGCACGAATTGATGCCCCATCTCCTTCATGGCGCGTGCGACGGCCGTTCGGATGACGGGCTCGCCGAGACGTTTGACCGCACCTCGGAGATGGCTTGCAATACCGGGACCACGGTCCTCGAGCACACGGCCGGTGATCAGCAAAGCCCAGGTGGAGGCATTAACGAGGCTGGATGCGGATTTGCCCAGATGACGCCCCCAGTCCGATGGAGCGATCTTATCCTCGATGAGATCTTCGATTGTCTGCACATCCGGCACGCGAAGCAGCGCCTCTGCAAGGCACATCAAGGCAATGCCTTCGTCAGTGGACAGCCCGTACTCGGCCAGGAAGATCTCCATCAGGCCCGGACGGCCATCTTTCCTTATCTTTGAAACCAGTTCCGTCGCGTGGCTCCTGATAGCCTCGCGATCGGTCCCCGCCAGATCGACATATGCACAGAGGTCTTCGATCAATGCCGTTTCAGGTGCGAATTTCATCGCCTCGATATCGGAAAGATGGACCGTTTTCTTTGCCATGGACCGTTCCTCAGAGAATTTTCAACGGCAAGGATAGCCTGTTCATCCCAGGCGATGCGTCTAAAATGATCGAGATAGCAGGCGGAGTGGACAAAAAATGCGGGATACCGAGCCGAACGGTACAGTCGATCTAGACCGGATTGACCGGACGATTCTGAAAGAGCTGTCGAAGGACGCCCGTCTCAGCATGACGGAACTGGCCAAGCGCGTCGGCCTATCCAAGACGCCCGTATCCAGCCGTGTAAAACGACTGGAAGAAATCGGCGTCATTACCGGTTACCATGTTGGCCTGTCATGGCAGAAGCTGGGGCTGGGGCACATCTGCTTCGTCGAGATCCGGCTGGCCGATACACGTCAAAAGGCTCTTCAAGCCTTCAACGATGCGGTCAGGGACATTCCTGAAATCGAAGAATGTCACATGATCGCAGGTGGTTATGATTATCTTTTAAAAGTCCGGACGAAGGACATTCAATCGTTCCGGTCGGTTTTAGGCGAGTGTATTTCCGCCCTGCCTCATGTGTCATCCAGCTCCAGTTACGTCGCGATGGAGGCGGTAAAAAGCCGCTTCTGAAAATCCGAATGATCAGTCTGGCAACAGGATCGATGCGCCCTTTGTCTCGCGTGCTTCGAGCGCCCGATGCGCTTCAGCCGCATCTTTCAAAGCGAAGCGCTGGCCGATTTCGATTTTAACCGTGCCGTCGGCGAGCCACCCGAACATCTGGGAAGCGGCTTCATCCAATGACTGCCGATCCGCTATGTAATGGTAAAGCGTAGGCCGAGTGACATAGAGCGAACCCTTCTGGGACAGAAGGCCCAGATCGAACGGCTCAACCTTGCCGGAAGACTGGCCAAAACTGACAAGAAAACCGCGTGGGCGAAGGCAGTCGAGCGATTTCATGAGAGTGGTTCGACCCACGCTATCATAGACAGCGTCACACAGAGTGCCGTCCGTCAAGGTCTTCACGCGTTGGACAAAGTCCTCATTATTGTAGTCGATCAGTTCGTCGTAGCCGTGCGCTTTTGCGAGATCGTGTTTGCCCTTCGATGCGGTCCCGATCACGCGTGCGCCGATATGACGGGCGATCTGGCCGGCAATCAGTCCGACACCGCCGGATGCGGCATGAAACAGGATCGTGTCGTCTTTCGTGACTTTATATGTTTCACAAAGCAGGTAGCGCGCCGTTAAGCCCTTGAGCATAGCGACTGCAGCGAGTTCGTACGAAACGCCGTCGGGGATAGCGACGGCGCGGTCGGCGGGCAAATTCCGTTCTTCCGCGTAACCGCCGAGACCGATCGTATAAGCGACGCGGTCGCCAACACGAAAGCGCGTCACGTCGTCTGCCACGGCTATGACTTCGCCAGCGCCTTCATTGCCGGGTGTGAAGGGCGTCGTCGCAGGATAGAGACCGCTTCGAAAATAGGTATCGATGAAATTCAGACCTATCGCATGATGGCGGATGCGGATTTCGCCGGAGCCGGGCTCCAACGTCTCGACCTCTTTCCATGACATGGCGTCCAGCCCGCCGGTTTGTTCGACGACGATGGCATGATTGCTCACGGCGTTACTCCCTCTTTTCGGGAGCAGCTAGCGCCATTGGAACGGCCTTCAAGAAACCGGTTTGCGGTTGGCCGCTGCGCACCATATGGACAAAGGGTTCTTTGCATGAAAGGCGCCATGATGGATTCGCACGATCGCATCGCCGTTATCGGAACCGGTCCAGCCGGTCTTATCGCTTCGCTTTGTCTGGCGCATACGGGTCATTCGGTCCGTCTCGTTGGACCTGCAGTCGATCATGCCGACCCACGAACCACTGCTCTGATGCAACCGAGCCTTGCGGTTCTTGAAAAGATCGGGATGCGGCATGCCATCGAAAACGCGGGCGCGCCGTTGAGAGTGATGCGCATCGTCGACGGAACGACACGGCTGATCCGCAGTCCCGCCGTTGCCTTTCATGCTTCAGATATTCAGGAACCGGCCTTTGGCTTCAACATTCCAAATGCGGAACTGAACCGCCTGCTTGACGAAGCTATTTCCGAACAGCCTACGATCCAAAGGATCGTTGCGAAGGTGGAGAGCTATTCACCTGCGGAAACAGGGGTCCGTGTCCGGCTGGATAATGGCGAGCGTCTGGTTTGCAACCTTGTGATCGGAGCTGACGGACGGCAATCCAGGGCACGCATCGCAGCCGGGATTTCTCATATGCCCGCTCCATTGCCGCAATCGGCCTTCGTGCTTTGTTTCGAACACGAATTTCCTCACGACAACGTCTCGACCGAAATTCATACCGAAAGCGGTCCATTCACTCAGGTACCCCTTCCCGATCCGCGCCGGTCCAGTCTTGTCTGGGTGGTTCCGCCTCATCGAGCCGAAAGGCTCTTGCAAACCGATGACGAACAGCTCGGCCACATCATTGAAGAGCGGATGCAATCCATGCTTGGAAAGGTTTCGGTTGCGGGTCCGCGCGCCGCCTTTCCACTCAGTACGGCACTACCGCCGCGCTTCGGCGACAGGCGGATCGTGCTGGTTGGAGAGGCCGCTCATGTCTTTCCGCCTATCGGTGCGCAGGGACTCAATCTTGCAGTACGCGATATCGCCGATCTGACTGCACTGGTGCCACAACCGCCCGCAGATCCGGGAGCATCCGACATTATCGAGGCTTATAATCGCACCCGGCGATCGGACATCATGATGCGTTCCGCCGCGGTCCGTTCGCTCAACCGTTCGCTTCTATCTGACATGCTTCCAGCGCAGATGGCCCGCGCCGTCGGCCTCGACGCGCTTCGGCGTGTCGGTCCTTTACGCGACTTTTTCATGCGTGAAGGCATGTCGCCTGGCAGCGGCTTCAAAGCGATCAGACGCGAGGTGCGCGACGCATTACGGGAACAGGTCGACCGGTACCGCCCCCGCCCGCATAAGCCACAGGATCGCCGTTACCGTCACTATTGATGTAGCTGTCGTCACCAGGACGCTGGCCGAGGCCCGTTCGGCCCAAACCTCGTATTGCTGCGCCAGAACGAACACGTTTGTCGCTGTCGGAAGCGCCGCCAGGAGGATGGCGGACTGGATCCAGACCGGATCGAAATTGCCGACCGCACTCAAGATGATCCAACAGAGAAGCGGATGTACGATCAATTTGAGCGGTACGATCAGCGACAGTTCGACTGGTACCCGACGCAAGGGACGCAACGCCAGAGTGACACCCATGACGAACAAGGCGCATGGGGCAGCGGCGTTGGCGAGATAGTCAAGCAGGCGCTCCACAGCGACTGGTGGCGTGAATTCCAGCGCCGCCGCCCCGACGCCGACGATTGTGGCAAGGATAAAAGGGTGAAGCAGAATACGCTTGGCGACATCCAATACGAGCGCTCCGGGCGAACGATCGACTGTTCCGGACAGCGCCATGAGAGCAGGCACGACAGCAAAATGCAGGGCGTTCTCGAAAGCAAAGATAAGCGCCACTGGAACGGCCGCGCTTGCTCCAAAGGCCAATAGCGCCAGTCCCGGTCCCATATAGCCGATATTGCCATAGGCTGCTGCAAGGGCGGTGATAGTGGCGCGGGGCATCGCGCGATAGCGCAGCAACGAGAACGCAAACATCAGAGCAAAAATCAGATAGGTGCTCGCCGAGGAGCCAACGATGTAGCTCCATTCGGTCAGCTTTTCGATCGGGGTCTTTGACAGAAGCTGAAAGAAGAGCGCGGGCAAAGCGATGTAGATGATGAAAATGTTCATCCAGCCCAATGCTTCGACGGGCTGGCGGACGATTTTGCCTGCGCCGTAGCCAAGAACGATCAGGCCGAAGAACGGCAGAACGAGAGCGAAGATATCGGCCATGGATTATCGGTTGATCGTTGAAGAAAGTTGGAAGCGCGGACAGGCGCGCCTGCGATAGACTGCACTGCACCAGAAGACCGCTGTGTGGCAAGGGCTGGCAGATGGCCCAGTCAGTTGGAAGCATTGCAAAAGGCTTCGCACTGCACCAAATACTCCACTTGGATTTGAAAGGTTCGTTGGTGCAGAAAGACGCACGTTTTCATATCGGGCAGATCGTCAAACACCGCATTTTCCCTTTTCGCGGTGTTATTTTCGATGTCGATCCCGTCTTCGACAATACCGAGGAATGGTATGAAGCCATCCCGGAGGCCATTCGGCCGTCCCGCGACCAGCCCTTCTACCATCTATTCGCTGAAAACGACGAGACGGAATATGTCGCTTACGTTTCGGAACAGAACCTTCTGGCCGACGATAGCGGACTGCCTTTACGAAATCCGCAGATCGCAGACTATTTCGAAGTCAACAGCGATGGCCGGTTCCTGCCCAAGGATATTCCGTTGAACTGAGAAGGTGCGCATTCGAACTTGAATTAAAAAAACGGAGCCTGAACGGCTCCGTCTTCGTTTCGGCGATCGGGATCGGATCAGTTGGACTGGCCGGAGTCCTGCTGTTTCTCGCGGAACTTCTTGACCCATTCCTCCCGCTTCTTCTTCAGTTCTTCGCTCTGAGCGCTCTGCTGAGCGGCCAAAGTCGAGGCGTCGATCGGATCACCGTCATGCGCGGAAGCAAAACCGCTCAACGTCACCGAGACGGGAGTCTTCTGACCCATCGGATTAAGCGAGATGATCGTCAGCTTCCCGCCCTTACGGAAGGCATTGATCTGCTTTTCCGTGATCGGCGCCTGGGCGATGCACATAGGCGAAGGACGAAGCGGACAGATCGTGAAGTCCAGCTTTTCCATCTGACCGCTGTCAACCTGAAGGCCGACGCCGGCAGACAGAACACGCTCCGGCGGAAGAACAACGCGAATGCCGCGCTTGGTCTCGGAGCCTTTTGTCAGTTCTTCGACATAAACCGCGGTCACCAGCTGGCCGCTTCCCGATGCGATCTGCACAAACTGGGTCTGGCAGCTCTTTTGATCGGCCTTGTCCTGGCAAAGCTTCGTCCACTGGTTCGGACCCGGCGCCTTCGGAGCGTCCTGCGCCATCGCGATGGCCGGAAGTCCGAGCATGCCGGCGGCAAGCACGAGACACCGCGCGGTGTTATTCAGTGCTGTCATGTTATATCCCTCTGAAAATCAAAACCGACGGTTCACTCGCCGCCTCACGTAGCGACAAATCGGTATCGTCCGTGTTTCCCGATCAAATTGGGCGATAGAATGACGTTTCGCCGCCCAATTTGTGCCGTGGCGATAGGCTGATATTTTGGCAACAATCGAATCCCCTGCTGGCAAGGTTTCCATGATCAAACTCCATAGAATGCGCAAGCTTTTTCCTGTTTCGACCACCGCGTGGACGGGCATCTCCATGGCTGCAGCCATCTGCGTAACGCTGGTTTCCAGTCCTGTTTTTGCCGAGCCTTCTCATGCTATCGCCATGCATGGCGAACCCGCATTGCCGGCGGACTTCGATCATTTCCCTTACGCCAATCCCGATGCGCCGAAAGGCGGCAAGGTCACATATGGCCTTCCCGGAACCTTCAATTCCGTCAATCCCTTCATCATTCAGGGAGATGGCGTAAGGGGACTGAACGATCTGGAAGTCGGCATGAACGTGTTCGAGCCTTTGATGGCGCGATCTTACGACGAGCCGTTCACGCTGTACCCGCTCATCGCCGAATCGGTCGAGACGGATGCCGAGCGCAGCTTCGTTGAGTTCCAGATCGATCCACGAGCCGCTTTTTCGGACGGCAAGCCGGTGCGGCCCGAAGACGTGATGTTCACGTTCGACCTCCTCGCGGAAAAAGCCAATCCGCGATACAAGCGCTTGCGCGACAAGATTTCCAAGATGGAAAGGGCCGGCGAACGCGGCGTTCGTTTCACGCTCGATCCGGAATTACGCGACCGCGAATTGCCGCTCATCATCGCCATGATGCCGGTTCTTCCCGAGCATGCGATCGATCCGGAAAACTTCGACAAATCGACCCTTGAGCCGATCATCGGCACTGGGCCGTATACGCTCAGCGAGGTTCGGCCCGGCGAGCGTGTGACTCTGACCAGGAACCCCGATTATTGGGGCAAGGACATTCCGTCCAAAAAAGGCTTCGATAATTACGATCAAATCCAGATCGTCTATTATCGCGATCAAACGGCCCGGTTCGAATCCTTCAAGAAGGGTGAAATCGACATTCAGATCGAACAGAGCCCGTTCGCCAACTCCGATCCCGCGCGGTGGGCCAAGCGATATGATTTTCCCAGGGCGATTTCGGGCGATGTGAAGAAATCGACTTTTGAATCCGCCTTGCCATCCGGTATGCGCGGTATCGTCTTCAATACGAGGCGGCCACCGTTCGATGACCCGAAAGTGCGGCGGGCCATCGTCAATCTCTTCGACTTCGATTGGATCAACCGCAATATTTTCGACAATGCCTATGTGCGGATCGGAAGCTATTTCGACAATTCCGTTCTGAACTCACAGGAAGCGCCCGCGAGCGAAGCAGAAAAGGCGCTATTGGCGCCTTATTCCGATCAGCTTCTTCCCGAGATTCTGGCTGGACAGTGGACGCCCCCATCATCCGATGGCACGGGACGGGATCGAGACTTCGTCCGCAACGCTCTTAGCCTCTTTGAGGATGCCGGATACAAGCTGGAGGGCCGGCAGTTGGTTGGCCCGACCGGCGAGCCGCTCTCTTTCGAATTGATGATCGATGGCAGCGATGGCGAGATGATCGCGCTTTCGTGGCAGAAAACACTGGCGCTCCTAGGTATCCGGCTCAATTTGCGAAAGGTGGACACGGCTCAGTATTTCGAGCGGCGCAAGCGCTTCGATTATGATGCGCTTATCCATTTCTATTCGTCGTCACTATCTCCGGGCGCCGAGCAGATCGGTCGTTGGTCGTCGGTTGCGGCAGATGCTGAAGGGTCGTTCAACTTCGCCGGCGCAAAGGATCCCGCCGTCGACGCCATGATCGACGCCATGCTGGCGGCTAAAACGCAGGAGGAGTTTCGGGCGGCGGTTCATGCTTACGACCGCGTCCTCCTGTCTGGCTTTTACGTGGTCCCGTTCTATTTCATGAGCGAACAGCGTGTCGCGCACGATGCCGATCTCGCCTACCCGCAGAAGACAGCGCTTTACGGTTTTCAGTTGCCGACATGGTGGCGGCAGAGCGCAGCGAAACAATAGCCCGTTAGGAAGATGATTTGAGCCAGAGCTTTCCCAGCTCCACCAATCCGCTTTTGCTGGACGTTGTCTCCGACGTCGTCTGTCCGTGGTGCTACATCCACTTTCGACGTTTGGAAGCGGCGCGGCAGTCCCTCCCGGAAATACCGCTGGCAATTCGCTGGCGGCCTTTCCAACTCGACTCTACGATCCCGCCAGAAGGCGTGGAGAGACGGTCCTACATGCTAAAAAAGTTCGGCAGTCAGAAGCGGCTCGACCAACTCAACGAAGTGGTTCGCAAAGAAGGTCAATCCGTCGGCATCGATTTTGCCTTCGCGAAAATCGACCGCTCACCCAACACGCTAGACGCTCATAGGGTTCTGCACTGGGCAGGTACGGAGGATCTCGCGGTCCAGCACCGGCTCGTCGAAAGGCTTTTCGTTCTCTTCTTCGAAGAGGGAGGCGATTTGTCCGATCACGAGACGCTCGCTGAAGCTGCGAAGGACGCTGGTATGGACAAGGCAATCGTTCTTCAGCTTCTTGCCGGCGACGCCGACAAGGATCTCGTCCGTGAAGAGATCGCACAGGCCAATGAGATGGGCGTGCAGGGCGTGCCTTTCACCCTGATCGAACAGCGATATGGTCTTCCGGGCGCTCAAACGCCTGACGTCTTGGCAGATGCCCTTCGGCAGGTCGCCGGGGCGAAGGCAGAAGGTCAGTTCTGACCCTCGCCTGATTTTACTTCGCCCGGATCAGGCCGCTTCCGCATCGCCTTCGGCCATCTTGGCCAGTTGCGCCATGATGACAGCACTACCGGACAAGCGTTTCTCCGGTGTGGGTAGATCGCGTACAAACACGATCGACTGATCGGGGCGCAGTTTGGCCATGGCTCCCTGCCGACCGATATGCTGAACCAACGCCGCAGGGTTTGCGAACTCCTGATTACGGAAGGAGATTACCACGCCTTTGGGGCCGGCTTCGAGCTTTTCGACATTGGCCTTGCGGCAGAGCGCCTTGATATACACGACCTTTAACAGATGCTGCACCTCATCAGGTAGAGGGCCGAAGCGGTCGATCAGTTCAGCGCCGAAACCGTCAATATCCTGCGGCTCTGTCAGTTCAGCCAGACGACGATAAAGGCTGAGACGCAGATTGAGGTCCGGGACATAACCCTCTGGTATGAGGACCGCCGTGCCGATGGTGATCTGCGGCGACCAACTGCCAGACCCGGCGTCTTCCTCGCCTCTGATTTCAGCGACAGCCTCTTCCAGCATCTGCTGATAAAGTTCGTAGCCGACCTCACGGATATGGCCAGACTGCTCTTCGCCGAGCAGATTGCCCGCGCCGCGCAGGTCGAGATCGTGGCTGGCTAACTGAAAACCCGCGCCCAGGGTATCAAGGCTCTGCAGAACTTTCAGCCGGCGTTCGGCTTGCACTGTGAGCTTCTTTCGGACCGGCAGCGTCAGTAGTGCGTAGGCCCGCTGCTTGGAACGGCCGACGCGGCCCCGGATCTGGTAAAGCTGGGCCAGGCCGAACATGTCAGCCCGGTGCACCACGAGCGTGTTCGCCGTGGGCACATCGAGGCCGCTTTCGACGATGGTGGTCGATAGCAGAACATCGTACTGGCCATCATAGAAAGCGTTCATGACATCGTCGAGTTCCGTCGGCGGCATCTGCCCATGGGCAACCGCGACTTTCAACTCGGGCACGTGTTCATCGAGAAACTGCTTGACCTCGCCGAGGTCGGAAATTCGCGGAACGACATAGAAGCTCTGGCCGCCGCGATAACGCTCGCGAAGCAGCGTCTCGCGAACCACCATCGCGTCGAAAGGCGATATGAAGGTACGAACGGCCATCCGGTCCACAGGCGCTGTGGTAATAAGCGACAGTTCGCGGACGCCCGAAAGCGCCAGTTGCAGGGTGCGTGGGATCGGGGTCGCCGATAGCGTCAATACATGCACGTCCGAACGCAGCTCCTTGAGCCGTTCTTTATGTTTGACACCGAAATGCTGCTCTTCATCGATAATCAGGAGACCAAGCCGCTTGAATTTTACGCTGGAGCCAAGCAATGCGTGCGTGCCGACAACGATATCGACATTGCCGTCCGTCAGGCCTTTTTTTGTCGCCGCCAGTTCCTTTCCACCCACAAGACGACTGGCTTGGCGCACGGTGACGGGAAGGCCGGCAAAACGCTGGCTGAAAGTTCGAAAGTGCTGACGGGCAAGCAATGTTGTCGGCACGACGACAGCGACCTGAAATCCCTCCATGACAGCAGCAAAAGCACCACGCAGCGCCACTTCGGTCTTGCCGAAACCGACATCGCCGCAGATCAGACGGTCCATGGCGCGCCCGGATGACAGATCGTCCAGCACGGCATCGATAGCCATCTGCTGATCCTCGGTTTCCTCGTAAGGAAAGCGAGCGGCAAATTCACCGTAGATACCCTCTGGCGGGGTGAGACGTGGCGCTGACTTCATTTCGCGTTCCGCGGCGATACGGATCAGTTTGTCGGCCATGTCCAAAAGGCGCTTCTTGAGCTTGGCCTTGCGCGCCTGCCATGCTCCGCCGCCCAACCGATCCAGCGCCGCATCGGTTCCCTCACCGCCGTAACGCGACAAAAGCTCGATATTCTCGACCGGCAGGAACAGCCTGCCATCGCTCGCATAGTGTAATTCGAGGCAATCATGCGGGGCGCCGGCGGCTTCGATTGTTTTCAGTCCGACGAAGCGTCCAATGCCGTGTTCGGAGTGCACAACCAGATCGCCCGTCGAAAGCGACGATAGTTCAGAAATGAAATCCGCCGCCTTGCCCTTTCGCCGGCTGCGGCGAACGAGCCGATCGCCAAGAAGGTCCTGTTCCGCTACGATCGACAGATCGTCGCTTTCGAAACCGTTCTCGATGGGCAGAACGGCCAACCCGATGGTCTGCCCTTCAAGCCTCATCGCCGCTTCAAGACTGGCAACAGGCTTTGTCCCGCCCAGCCCGTGCTCAGCCAAAATGCCGGACAAGCGGTCGAGCGAGCCATCCGACCAGGCCGCGACGATCAACCGCTTCGACTGACCGCGTAGCGTAGCAAGATGCTTCACGGCGGCATCGAAAACGTTGGTGTCCGGCTGGGCGCGCTCCTCAGCAAAGTTGCGGCCGCGTCTCGCACCGCCGTGCGCAATGCGGCGGCCTTCCGTGAAAGGCTGATCGAAAGGCGTGAGATCAATCCTCTCGCGCGCAGAACAGCGCTCCTCGACCTCGGTAAGCGTCATATAGAGACGGCCGGGCGGAAGCGGATGATAGGGAGCGGACTGGCCAGCCGTCTCCGCGCCGCTGTTCTTTCGGCTTTCGAAATGATCGACGATCTGCTTTTCGCGTTCCTCTAGCGCTTCCGCCGCCAGATGGTCGAAGACCACCATCGCCTCCGGCAGAAGATCGAAGACCGTGTCCATTCCCTCGTAAAATAGTGGCAGCCAATGCTCCATACCGGCAAAGCGGCGGCCTTCGGAGATCGACTGATAGAGGACATCGTCGCGTCTCGGCGCGCCAAACGCCTCGATATAGCCGCGCCTGAAACGGGCGATCGCATCCGATGTCAGCGTCACTTCAGAGACAGGCTGCATGGTGAACCGGTCGAGTTGCTTCGACGTTCGCTGAGTAGCAGGATCGAAGCTCCGAACCGTTTCCAGTTCATCACCGAAGAAGTCTAGGCGGACGGGTTCTTTAGCGCCCGGAACGAAAAGATCCAGGATGCCGCCTCGAACCGCATATTCGCCGACTTCGCGCACAGTGGCGACGCGCTCGAACCCATCCGCTTCCAAACGGCGAACAAGCGTGTCCATTTCGAGAGTTGCGCCGGGCCGGGCATGAAAAATCTGTTCGGCCAGAACCGAGCTCGGCGGGAAGCGCTGCAGCACCGCGTTGGCGGATGCCAGAATAATGGCCGACTCGCCGCCCTGGGCAAGATTGGTGAGGGCTCCGAGTGCGTCCAGTCGACGGGCGGCCGCATCGGCACCCGGCGAAACGCGGTCATAAGGCAAACAGTCCCATGCCGGCAGTGTGACGATACGCGTTTTCGGAGCAGCAAACCTCAGCGTGTTCTCGAAATCCGGCAGCCGGTTGCCATCCCTTGCAATGAAAAGGATCGGCCGCTTTCCTGCGGCGGCAATCAGACGTGTTAGCGCAAAGGGCTCGTAGTCATCCGATACGCCATCAGCGATGACGGGTGCGGTCCCGGCCGGCAACTGAATATTGGATAGGATTGTCATGCAGTCAGCCGATGCTCTGGCGGCGATGGACGATAATGGACGCCAATAAAGGCCCGTCCCATTGCGGTGGAATGGCTTTTTCTCCCAACACCCAGCGGTAAAGATCCTGATCGTTCTCGCTCATCAGCGCTTCGAACTGATCGAGCGTTTCGTCATTAAAATCAGCAATGCGCTCGTCGGCAAAAGGTCCGAGAATAAGGTCCATTTCCCGCATGCCGCGATGCCAGGCTCTGAAAAGAAGTTTCTTGCGCCGCGGATCATCAATGGACGCGCTGCTGATCTGGGTGCCACTCATTGTCCGGACCTCTTGAATCGAAGACAGCCATATAGGCCGGGCAGGCCGTTCTGTCAGCCATTGGAGGGTGCCGAATGTCCCCAATTAAAACCGTCTGCTGCTTTCGCCCGTTCGCGCACCGTCTATATTGCGTCGATGCGCCCTTCCCTTCTCGATCCGCTCTTCGCTCCTGTCACCAGCCTGCCCGGCGTTGGCCCAAAAGTCGCGGATGCAATTGCCCGGATCGTGCCAACTGCCGGCATGGAAAATACGGCGCGGATCGTGGATCTGCTGTTCTGCATGCCGACCCGTGTCATCGACCGCCGCGACGTTACGACAATCGCCGACGCCATCCCCGGCACCATCGCTACACTTCGTCTTCGGGTCGACCGGCACCAGCCGGCGCCGCGAGCCGCGCGAAACGCGCCATACCGCGTTTTTTGTCAGGATGAGACAGGCGAGATCGCGCTGACATTTTTCCGCGCCCATGGCGAGTGGCTGACGAAGCAATTGCCCGAAGGCGAAATCGTAATGGTTTCGGGGACGTTGGACTGGTTCAATGGCCGCGCTTCGATGGTTCATCCCGATGCTATGGCGAGAGAGGAAGCCGGTGGATTGCCGCCTATAGAGACCGTCTATCCCGGCACGGCGGGCTTGGCACCCAAAACGCTTCGCAAGGCCATAGATAGCGCGTTGGAGCGGATACCGAACCTTCCAGAATGGCGTGACCCATCTGTAAATCGCGACGACGCCTCCCGACCGCCCCCGACCTTTCAGTCGGCTCTCGAACGACTTCACGATCCGCAGGAGCCAGACGATGTTTTGCCGGATAGTCGGGCATGGCGGCGTCTTGCCAGAGACGAGTTGTTGGCCGGTCAACTCGCCATCGCGCTGGTCCGTGCGCGGCTTCGGCGGCGCGGCGGACGGGCATTCTCAAGCGACGGAGCCGGTCCTCGAGCTATCGAAGCAGCCCTACCCTTCCAACTGACGGAAGGACAGCGCGTGTCGATCGCGGAAATCGCGAAGGATCTCGGTGAACCGGAAAAGATGCTACGACTTCTCCAGGGCGACGTGGGAAGCGGCAAAACAGTGGTTGCCCTGATGGCTATGGCGCACGTAGCCGACGCAGGTGCGCAATCGGTTCTTATGGCGCCAACGGAAATTCTGGCGCGCCAGCATTTTTCGACGATCAGGCCCATAGCAGAAGCGGCCGGGCTTAAGGTTGCTATCCTGACAGGACGTGACGGCACTGGCGTTCGGCAACCGGTGCTGGACGGTCTGGCCGACGGTTCGATCGATATATGCGTTGGTACGCATGCCCTCTTTCAGCAGGGGGTCACCTTTCATGATCTCGGCTTTGCGGTCGTGGACGAACAGCATCGCTTCGGTGTCCACCAGCGTCTTGCCCTGTCTGCCAAGGGCCTGAACCCCGACCTCCTGGTCATGACGGCCACGCCCATTCCGCGGACGCTCGTTTTGACGGCCTTCGGGGATATGGACGTGTCGCGACTGACCGAGAAGCCGGCTGGCCGCCAGCCCATTCAGACAGCCAGCCTTCCCATCGAGCGTCTATCCGAATTGGCCGCACGCCTGGAAAAGGCCATCGCGGACGGTCGCAAGGTCTACTGGATCTGCCCTCTGGTCGAGGAATCGGAGCAGAGCGATCTCGTCAGCGCGGCGGAGCGTCATGCCTGGCTCGGCCAGCAACTGGGCGCAGACCGCGTCGGTCTCATCCATGGGCGGATGAGTGGACCGGAGAAAGACGCCGCCATGGCGGCGTTCAAGGCCGGGCAAACCCGACTGCTGGTCGGCACGACGGTGATAGAAGTGGGCGTCGACGTGCCGGACGCTTCCATCATCGTGATCGAGCATGCAGAGCGTTTCGGCCTTTCACAACTGCATCAGTTGCGCGGCCGTGTCGGCCGAGGAGCCGATGCCTCGTCTTGTGTGCTACTGTTTCGCGGACCGCTGAACGAGATTGCTGAAGCACGGCTGAAAGTGATGCGAGAGACCGAAGACGGTTTCCGGATCGCCGAAGAAGATCTGCGGCTACGTGGAGAAGGCGACCTTCTGGGCACCAAACAGTCCGGAACGCCCGGCTTCCGTGTCGCCCGGCTCGATGTTCACGCCGACCTTCTGGCCGAAGCCCGGCAGGAAGCCCGCTTGATCCTCGCCACCGATCCGGACCTGGCCGGGCCGCGCGGCGAAGCTCTGCGAATTCTGCTCTATTTATTCGACCGGGACGAAGCGGTGCGGCTTCTCCGCGCAGGCTAGTGGGTTACGCCGCATCTGCATCAGAGCGGGGCTTGTCCGAAAGATCCGCCAGCGCTTCGATCGCCCGTGTCGTTTCCATTTCCTCGGGCGAAACAAGACCGCCGGAAATAATCAGCTTGGCAGCATCCTCCACCGACATATTGAGAATGTGGACGTCTTCATGCGGTACAAACAGCAGAAAGCCGGAGGTCGGGTTTGGCGTCGTCGGTACGAAGACCGCCAGCGAACCTTCCGGCCCGCCTGTCACCTGCTGTACCTCGCCGCGAGCTTCGGTCGAAACGAAGCAAAGCGCCCACATGCCGGGTCTCGGATATTCGATGAGCGCTGCCTGCTGAAACGAATTGGTTTTTTCGCTCAATACCGTTTCGAGAATCTGTTTCAGCGCCTTGTAGATATTACGGACCAGCGGCATTCGGCTGACGAGGTGCTCACCGAAGCGAAGAATCGCCTTGCCGACGAAGTTTGCGGTGAGAAAACCGATCAGCGTGATGCCGATAAGCGCAAGTATCAAACCGATGCCGGGGACCGGAAACGGTAGATAGGTATCTGGATTATAGACGCTCGGTATGAGCGGTTTGATAAGCCCATCGACCCATTCAATAAAGCCGAGTGCTATCCAAGCGGTGATCGCTATCGGCGCCAACACGATGAAACCTGTCAGGAAATAGGTGCGGAGCCGGCTCATAGGGTCTGCCAACAGGCCTCTTAACTGTGGTGCAGCGCAGAATTTAGGATGGTTCTGCTTAACCTTCCAGTGTCCGCTACTCCACGGTCACACTTTTTGCCAGATTTCTCGGCTGATCGACATCGGTGCCCATAAAAACGGCAGTGTGATAGGCAAGAAGCTGAATCGGCAACGCGTAGATAATCGGCGCGATGAAGCTCGGCACGTCAGGCATGACAATGGTCTTCAACGTGTCGACGCTGGACGCGGCCGCGCCTTTCGCGTCGGTTATCAAAATGATCTTTCCGCCGCGCGCCGCGACTTCCTGCATATTGGAGACGGTTTTCTCGTAGACCGCATCGAACGGGGCGATCACGATCACCGGCAAGTCTTCGTCGATCAGAGCGATCGGCCCATGTTTTAGCTCGCCGGCAGCATATCCTTCTGCATGGATATAACTGATTTCCTTGAGTTTTAATGCACCTTCCATCGCCAGCGGAAAGGCCGTGTCCCGACCGAGATATAGAACATCGGAAGCGTGGGCGAGATCACGCGAAAGATCGACGATGTCTTTTTCAACCTTCAGGGCCGCCGTCATGAGCCGCGGCAGCTCCATCAGATCGTGGACCATCTCTCCAATGGCCTCGTCGGACAGTGTGCCTCGTGCCTTGGCTGCGTGGATCGTCAGCGAAGCGAGCGACGCCAATTGGCAAGTGAATGCTTTTGTGGAGGCGACGCCGATTTCCGGTCCCGCAAGAATAGGGAATACGGTGTCGGATTCGCGTGCGATCGTTGACTCTCGGACATTGACGACAGCGCCTATTTTTAGCCCCTCGCCTTTGCAGTAGCGCAGTGAGGCCAGCGTATCGGCCGTTTCGCCGGATTGTGAAATGAAAAGCGCGGCATCGCCTTCGTCCAGCGGCATCTCCCGATAACGAAATTCGGACGCGATATCGATGTCGACCGGAAGGCGGGCATAGCGCTCAAACCAGTATTTTCCGATTAATCCCGCGTAATAGGCGGTTCCGCAAGCGCTGATGGAAAGGCGGCGGATCGAGGCAAAATCGATCTCCGAATCCAAATGTCTCGGTGCGTCATTGGCGAGATCGAGATAGTAGGCAAGCGTATGGGAAACGACTTCGGGCTGCTCCAAAATCTCTTTCTGCATGAAGTGGCGGTAGTTTCCGCGGTCAACAACGATTGCGCCGGTCGAGCTTTTCTGCGCCTGCCGCGCAACCGCCTGCCCTTCCGCGTCGAAGATTTCGGCACCGCCGGCATGGATTACCGCCCAGTCGCCATCCTCGAGGTAAGTGACGGAATCGGTAAAGGGCGAAAGCGCGATGGCGTCAGAACCCAGATACATTTCACCGTCGCCATGGCCGATAGCGAGCGGCGGCCCGTTGCGCGCCGCGACCAATAAATCCTCTTCCCCCTCAAACAGCATCGCGATTGCGAATGCGCCTCGCAGCCGGCCTATCGCCTCATGCGCGGCATCTTTCGGCTCGCGACCGGCTTCGATGAGAGAGGAAACAAGATGGGCGACCACCTCCGTATCGGTCTGGGATGCGAATTCATAACCTGCCGCCTGCAACTCACTCCGCAGCTCTGCAAAATTTTCGATGATCCCGTTATGGACGATGGCGATCTTTGCGGAAAAATGAGGATGCGCATTGGTCTCGTTGGGCACGCCATGTGTCGCCCAGCGCGTGTGGCCGATACCGATATTGCCGGCCAGCGGCTTTTCGTTCAGCTTCGATTCGAGATTGGAAAGCTTTCCTTCGGCGCGCCGCCGCCCTAGGTGGCCATCTTCCAGGGTCGCGACACCGGCGGAATCGTAGCCCCTGTATTCCAGCCGCTTCAACGCATCGACGAGAAGCGGCGCCACTGGCCGTTTACCGATAATTCCAACAATGCCGCACATAGCGCCTCTCAAACTTGCCCGATGTCGTCGCCTATCAGGCGAGCCGCATCAGGCGAAATAAAATTGCGTATCGTTATGGTAATGCGTCACAAAACCGGTGCGATTATTATGCCGCGAACCCGTCTTCATGACTTTTGTCGCTTTTGAGCCTCCAGGCTCTGACGAAGCACTTTGGCCCGTCCATCCATGTTGACCTGACGGCCTCGGGCAATAGCAAGGGCATCGGCTGGAACGTTCAGTGTCAGTACCGATCCCGTCGCGACATAAGCGCCCGATCCGACCTCAATCGGCGCGATCAACGATGTGTGAGTGCCGACAAAGACATCCTCGCCGATTGTCGTTCGATGCTTGGAATAGCCGTCATAGTTGCAGGTCACGGTGCCGGCGCCGATATTGCTCCGCGCTCCTATTTCAGCATCGCCGATATAGGTCAGATGGTTGACCTTCGCGCCTTCACCTATGCTAGCTTTCTTGACCTCGCAGAAATTGCCGACCTTGGAATTCTGAGCCAGTTCCGCACCGGGGCGAAGCCTGGCAAACGGCCCAACCTCTGCGTTGTCGGCGATTTTGGCGCCCTCGATATGACTGAAAGCCCGGATGGTGACCCCGCCGCCAACCGAGACCGACGGGCCGAACACGACATTCGGTTCGACGAGCGTATCCTGACCGATAACGGTATCCCAGGAAAAATGAACGCTTGCGGGCTGCATAAGCGTTACACCGTCGACCATCATCCGGTGCCGGGTCCGACGCTGCCAGATGGCCTCCGCTTCGGCCAGTTCGACCCTGTTATTCACGCCGAGAACGGATTCGAATGCGATTTCTCGGGCGACCACCTTATGGCCCTTTGCACGTGCGAGAGCCACGATATCGGTGAGGTAGTACTCGCCCTTGGCGTTCTCATTGCCAATGCCATGAAGGAGTTCCAGTGCATGCTCGCCGGCGATGGCCATCAATCCGCCGTTGCAGAACTGGATTTGCTTTTCGAGGAAGGATGCGTCCTTCTCCTCCCGAATATCGATGAGTTGACCGTCTTCTTCTATTAAACGGCCATATCCGAAGGGATTTTCGGTGTAGAAGCCCATGACCGCAACGCATGCGCCCTCAGCCAGCGCATGACGTGCCGTTGCCAGATCTTCGGGACGAACCAAAGGCGTGTCGCCGAAAAGGACCAGAATGTCGTCCGCGCCGTCCTTGATAGCCTCGGATGCTGCCAATACCGCGTGAGCCGTACCCAGCCGTTCTTGTTGCAGATAGGTAGTGACCTTTGCAGCATGGGGCGTAGCGACGGCTTCCACCGTCTCGGCATCGCGTCCGACCACAAGCGCCACGCGGTCGCTTCCCGCCGCGGCAGCCGCTCGCACCACATGCGCCGCAAGCGGCAGGCCGGCAATCTCATGAAGAACCTTTGACCGGTCGCTTTTCATGCGTGTGCCCTCGCCAGCGGCAAGGACAATCGAAAGACAGCTGCGTTCGGTCATGAAAGACTCTTGATATTGTGAGAATCGGCCGGGCACCGGCGGCGTCGCCGGTTATGGCCGTTTATCAAAAGCCTCCGCCGCCGCCAAGCGATGCAAACCAGTCACCCGATCGTAGCAAAGCCCGGAAAGGTTTCGAGCAGCAGGTTCGCGGTGTACTGAATACCGCCTGTCAGGAACGCGATGCCGGCCAATACCAGAAGACCGCCCATCACTTTTTCAACTCGGCCCATCTGAAGTCGGAAGCGCTGGAGAAAGCGCATGAAAGCGCCTGAGAAAAACGCAGCGATCAGAAAAGGAATGCCCAGGCCAAGGGAGTAGACAGCCAACATTATGGCGCCCTCACCCGCCGTGCTACGCCCGGCCGCCATTGTCAGGATCGAACCCAGTACAGGGCCGATACACGGAGTCCAGCCAAAGGCGAACGCCAGCCCCATCAGGTAGGCGGCGAAAGAATTGGCGGGACGGCCTGAGTGATTGATCCGCGCCTCTCGTGACAGAAGCGGAATGCGGATGATTCCGAGGAAGTTCAACCCCATAAGAATGATGAGCAATCCAGCGACCACCGCCAGCGGCTCCTGCCACGTTCGCAGGAAGCGGCCAATAGTCGAAGCGCCAACGCCGAGAAGCACAAAAACGGTAGAGAAGCCGAGTACGAAGGCAACTGCAGCGATAAACAAGGCGCGGCGCGGCGCGACACGGCGCGTTGGCTCGCTCGACCCTTCGGGTATAGCAGGGCCGCCACGAAACTCCTCGACCGAAACACCGGCCATATAGCAAAGGTAAGGAGGAACCAGCGGTAAAACGCATGGCGAAAGAAAGGAGAGCGCTCCCGCCCCTAGAGCCGTCGCATATCCGACATCAATCGCCATTTGCGCCGTCCGTTTCCGATCTGTTTTCGATGCACCGTGGTCTCAGAAGATCGGAACATATCCGAGAGACGTTACGTTGGTGAGCGCGCAGGGGTTCGAACCCTGGACCTACTGATTAAAAGTCAGTTGCTCTACCAGCTGAGCTACGCGCTCGCTCACGGCTTCACGGCATCGCCTTGGCAAGCCGCGCGGACCATAGTTTTGGCGGCCTATGCGGTCAACCGCCATTGTTCGGTTTTTCGTGACAGAAAAGCGAAGATATCTCAGCGAAGCGAAGCGATGATCTGGCGCACCCGCTCGTCTCGTTCTCTGGCGCTGTCGCCACCCATTACCGTCACGACATAGCGGCGCGGTCCCTTTTTCACCGACGTCACGATATTGAAGCCAGAAGCGCGGATGTAACCGGTCTTGATGCCATCCACCCCGGGGTCCTTCAACAAATGATTGTGACCACGGATCGTGCGTCCGCGAAAGGTGAACTCACGCTGACTGAAATACGGATAATACCGCTGGTGATTCGTCATGAGAAGAATGCCGAGCGTCGTCATGTCGGCAGCCGTCGTCACCTGTCCGGCGTCAGGCAGGCCGGAGGCGTTGACAAAGCGCGTCGAGCGAAGACCGAGCTGGCGAGCGCGCGAGGTCATGGCCTGAGCGAAGGCCGTTTCGCTTCCGTAGAGATGCTCGCCAACAGCCGCAGCGACATCGTTTGCGCTTTTGACAGCCAAGGCGCGAATGGCCGTATCCACGCTGATCTGATCGCCTGCCTTCAGACCCAGCTTGCTGGGCGGCTTTGCCGCGGCGTAAGCGCTGACAGGAATGGTGGCTCCCCGGTCGATGCGTCCTGCCTCTATAGCGTCGAACAGCATATAAAGCGTCATCATCTTGGTGAGTGAAGCCGGATACCGCACCGCGTTTGCATCCTGGGTGAGGACAACGCGTCCACTGCCGACATCTACCACATGCGCCGCGTAGCGAGCCGAGAGAGGCGCTCGGGTCTCTGCCGGCATCGTTTCGAGAACGGATTGCGTCGAACAGCCTGCCAGTGCCGGTCCCAACACCAATGAGATGGCCAAAGCGCATGCGCGCCAAACTGTTCCCGCCTTCATGATCATCCGTGTGTTTGAAACATTTTGCCCGGAACCATCATAATCCGTTGGATACGAAAGCAACAACGATGCGAGTTCATATGTCACCGATTCCCGGAAGCTGCGTCCCTAGCGCAACAGGGGCGGCGTACAAAAGTACGCCGCCCCTGCGTTCAGTTCTCAGATCCGATCAGCTGTCGGCTGCAACCTTCATCGACACGATCGCATCCGGGTTGCTGACAGGTTCACCGCGCTTGAGCCGGTCCACATGCTCCATGCCGTCGATAACCTGCCCCCAGACCGTGTATTGGCGGTCAAGGAAACCGGCCTCGTCGAACACGATGAAGAACTGGCTATTGGCTGAATCCGGGCTCTGCGCGCGCGCCATCGAACAAGCGCCGCGTCCGTGGTGGGCGTCATTGAACTCGGCTTTCAGGTCGGGCTTATCGGACGCGCCACGACCCGCCATCCGCTCGTCGAATTTCTCTCCACCCTTCTTGCCGAACTGGACGTCGCCAGTCTGCGCCATGAAGCCGTCGATGACCCGATGAAACACCACGCCATCATAGGCCCCTTCCCGCGCAAGTTCCTTGATGCGGGCAACATGGTTCGGCGCCAGGTCGGGCTTAAGTTCGATGACGACCGCTCCCTGCGTCGTTTCGAGAAGAAGCGTGTTCTCCGGATCCTTGATTTCAACTTCCGTCATTCAGTCATTTCCTTCTTTATTTCTGTTCGAAATTCGGTTGTCAGCAACCGGCTGCGAGCGTCGCTTTTTCAATTCTGTCGGGCGACGATACAGAGCCGTTCGGACCGTCCCCTTTGGCAAGTGCGTCAACGGCATCCATGCCGCTCTCCACTTCGCCAACGACGGTGTAGTCGCCATTCAGGAAAGACCCTTCCTGAAACATGATAAAGAACTGGCTATTGGCGGAATCCGGGCTTGCCGCGCGAGCCATACCGACCGTGCCGCGCTCAAAAGGCGCATCAGAAAATTCGGCAGGCAAGTCCGGAAGGTTCGAGCCGCCAGTACCGGCCCTGCCAGCCACGTAACCATCCTCCATGTCGCCGAACTGCACATCGCCCGTCTGCGCCATAAAGCCATCGATCACTCGGTGAAAAGCAACATTGTCGTATTCGCCGCCACAGACGAGTTGTCTGATCCGCTCGACGTGTTTCGGTGCAATGTCCGAACGCAGTGCGATGCTGACCTCACCGGCCGGCAATGTCAGTACCAGCGTATCGTCGGGTTCCACTCCGTAGGCGGTCGATGCAAGCAGAAACAAAGAAAGGCCTGCCATCAGGCCGGTCGCGGTATTTTTCATAGATAGCCTCGTCGATCAGAATTTGTTGCGCAGCGCTGCCACGACTTGCGGCGGCACAAATGGCGTCACATCGCCATCCATGGCTGCGATCTGCCGGACCAATGTAGCGGTAATAAACGCCACGTCAGGGGATGGAGGTAGAAAAACCGTCTGCACGTCCGCCGCCATGACGCCGTTCATGCCGGCCATCGGCATTTCGTAGTCGAGGTCGGAGCCGTTGCGCAGTCCCCTTATGAGAATGGTTGCGCCCACCTTGTTTGCGGCGTCGACGACAAGCCCCTCGAACGGCGTCACCTCGATACGCTCTTTTTCAAAGCGCTCGGCGGAGCTTTCGAGAATAAGTTCCCGCCGCTCTTCAAAAGTGAAAAGCGGTTTTTTCGATGGATGGATACCGATTGCCACGACGAGACGATCGCACAGCGTCAAGGCGCGACTGATCAAATCAATATGGCCGTTGGTAATCGGGTCGAAACTTCCGGGAAAGATTGCCGTTCGCTGGGTCATGACGGTCTTGTAGAAGCGTCCGCCGTGTGGAGCAACCACGCGCCTATCCCAACAGTGAATATGCCGTTCAAACACGGTTCATAAGAAAAAGTGCAACTTTTCTTCGCCTCCGCCGTTTCAAAATCGCAAGGAGAAACAACCATGCTTATTTTGATGCTCGCTCTGACAATGATGATTGCCATGATGATCGCCACTTTGGTAACGGCGCATCAGGAATCCGAAAAGCGTCGGAGTGTGGAATTGCGTATCCGATCCACGCCATTCGGCAAGGTTCGGCGTATTTGATCCTTACGGGAAGTATTTCCATTACCGACTGATATTTTGAGAGGGTCTATTTCGGCCCAAGATCAAAGGGGCCCGCCATGAGAATGGCGGGCCCCAATTTTTTGACATTTAATCAAAGCTCATTCGGTCTGGTCGTCCGGATCCGATTGGTCGACCGAAGCTGTAGCTGTTGGGTTGGGTGGTGACACTTCATCCACGTCGGACGAAACGATGGTGTCGTCAACCGCCTCTTCCTCTTCCGGCTCCGGGATGCGCTCTACCGATACGACCTTCTCTTCCTCCGATGTGCGGAAGATGGTCACACCCTTGGTCGCGCGACCAGCAAGCCGAATACCGCTGACCGGCACGCGTATGACCTGACCGCCATTGGTCACGAGCATAATCTGATCGGCGGTTTCGATCGGGAAGCACGCGACCAGTTTACCGATTTCCTTTTCGCGACCAGCGGCCGTGGCGCGGATTCCCTTGCCGCCACGGCCCGTCACACGAAAATCGTGTGAAGAGGACAGTTTTCCGAAGCCGCGGCTGGAAATCGTAAGCACCCACTGCTCCCGATCCGCCATTTCACGATAGCGATCCGCATCCAGTACGAAATCGTCCGAAACGACCTCATCGTCCGTTGTCGTTTCCATGTCCTCGGCATCGCCCAGCCGCCGTTCCGCCATCGACTGGCGTAAGTAAGCAGCCCGCTCGTCGCCAGACGCATCGGTGCCCGAAAGGATGGCCATGGAGATAACAGTGTCATCCGCCGCCAGATTGATGCCGCGGACACCTTGGCTAGACCGTCCGCCAAAGACGCGCACATCCCCGACACGGAAACGGATACACTGCCCGCCTGCCGTCGTCATCATAACGTCATCCGTGTCGGTACAGGTTTCGACCGCCAGGATTTCGGTGTCGTCGCCCTCATCGAACTTCATGGCGATCTTGCCATTCCGGTTGACCTGAACGAAATCCGACAGCTTGTTACGGCGAACCGTCCCGCGCGTCGTTGCGAACATGACGTCGAGTTCGCCCCAACTCTCTTCGTCCTCAGGCAATGGCATGATCGAGGTAATCCGCTCATTGTCCTGCAAAGGCAGCATGTTGCGCAGGAACTTTCCGCGCGATTGAGGCGTACCGACCGGCAAGCGCCAGACCTTTTCCTTGTAAACAATACCGCGGGACGAAAAGAACAGGACGGGTGTATGCGTATTGGCGACAAAAAGGCGGGTTACGAAATCCTCGTCCTTCGTCGACATGCCCGAGCGGCCCTTGCCGCCACGGCGCTGCGCACGATAGATCGATAGAGGGACGCGCTTGATGTAGCCGGAATGGCTAACCGTCACGACCATGTCTTCGCGGGCGATCAGATCTTCGTCGTCCATGTCGGCGACGTAATCGCAGATTTCCGTCCGGCGCGGCGTACCGAACTCCTCCTTCACAGCATGCAGTTCATCCTTGATGATCTGCTGAACGCGTGCGCGGGACGACAGGATGTCGAGATAATCACGAATTTCGGTAGCGATTGTTTCCAGTTCATCGGCGATTTCGTCACGGCCGAGCGCCGTCAGTCGCTGAAGGCGCAGCTCGAGAATGGCGCGGGCCTGCTCTTCGGAAAGATTATAGGTCCCGTCATCATTGAGCTTGTGACGCGGATCGTCGATCAGTTCGATCAGCGGCGCGACGTCCTTCGCAGGCCAGTGACGCTCCATCAGCTGTTCGCGCGCGATTTGTGGGTTCGGCGCGTTACGGATAAGGGCGATCACCTCATCGATATTGGCCACAGCGATAGCGAGACCAACCAGTACATGAGCCCGGTCGCGCGCTTTGTTGAGCAGGAACTTCGTGCGCCGCGTGACAACTTCCTCGCGGAACGCGACGAAGGCGCGCAGCATGTCGAGCAGGTTCATCTGCTCCGGTTTGCCGCCGTTCAGTGCGACCATATTGGCGCCGAAGGACGTCTGGAGCGGCGTGAAACGGTAAAGCTGGTTCAGCACGACATCCGCTGACGCATCGCGCTTTAGCTCCACGACGACGCGATAGCCGGAGCGGTCGCTTTCGTCGCGAATATCCGAAATACCCTCAATGCGCTTGTCGCGCACGAGTTCGGCCATCTTTTCGATCATGCCCGCCTTGTTCACCTGATAGGGCATTTCGGTGATGGCGATACACTCGCGATCGCCACGCAACTGCTCGATCGTGGCGCGGCCGCGCATTGGAATGGAGCCGCGTCCGCTCTCATAGGCCGAGCGGATGCCGGCGCGTCCGAGGATCAGGCCGCCGGTCGGAAAATCGGGTCCGGGGATGATCTCGGTCAGCCGTTCGATATCGATGGCGGGATCGTCGATCAGCGCGACGCATCCATCGACCAGTTCGCCGAGATTGTGCGGCGGGATATTGGTCGCCATACCGACCGCAATACCGCCGGAGCCATTGACGAGAAGGTTGGGAAACCGCGCCGGCAGTACCTTCGGCTCGCTTTCCGAACCATCGTAATTGTCCTGAAAATCGACGGTGTCCTTGTCGATATCTTCCAGAAGCTCGTGAGCAAGCTTGGCCAAGCGGCTTTCGGTATAACGCATCGCCGCCGGCGGATCGTTGTCGATCGAACCGAAATTGCCCTGCCCGTCGATCAACGGATCACGCAGGCTCCAGTCCTGCGCCATGCGCACCATGGAATCGTAAATCGCCGCGTCGCCATGGGGGTGATATTTACCCATCACGTCACCGACGATACGCGACGATTTCACGTATTTGCGGTTCCAGTGATAACCGCTCTCGTTCATCGCATACAGAATACGGCGATGCACGGGTTTGAGGCCATCTCGGACATCCGGCAACGCACGGCTGACGATCACGCTCATGGCGTAGTCGAGATAGGAGCGCTGCATCTCCTCGATGATCGAGATGGGCTCGAAGCCTTCGCCGTCAGAGCCGCCTGGCGGTATGGTCTGGTCAGTCACGTGTGAATACGTTTCCCGCTTAGAATCACTTGTCTTCTATATAGGGGTTCTCGCCGCCGATTGCGCGTGTCATGGACTGGCGAGACGCCACTATCCAGAGCTTTTGAAGGATTTCGGCCGTGGAACCAGATCGACTGCTAGAACCTTTCGCCACGCTGTTCGTCACAATCGATCCGATCGGGCTGGCGCCGCTCTTTCTTGCGCTCACCTCAGGCATGGACCGCAGCGAACGGAACCATGTCGCCATGCGGGGGGCGCTGACCGGGCTTGGCATCCTGCTGCTCTTTACCGTGGCCGGGCCGCTTATACTGAACCTGTTTGGGATCACCTTGCCGGCGTTCCGGGTGGCAGGTGGGCTTCTGCTGTTCTGGATCGCCTTCGAAATGATCTTCGGCAAACGGGAAGACCGCAAATCGAGCAATGTGAAACAGGCCAGAAGCCGAACGGAACTGGCCAATCTGGCAGTCTTTCCGCTGGCTATTCCACTTATCGCGGGGCCTGGCGCCATATCCGCGACGATTTTGCTCTCAGAACGTTTTCCCAGCCCGTCGGAACGTCTTGTCCTGATCGCGATTGTCGTCTTCGTCGTGGCGCTCTGCTATATTTTCTTCCGTATCGCAGACCGGATAGACGTCTATCTCGGTGAGACGGGACGGTCCGTGCTTACACGGTTACTCGGCGTCATTCTTTCTGCCCTGGCCGTGCAATTCATGGCCGATGGGATCAGAGGGCTTATCAATGGCTGACATGTCCGGCTAAACCTATGCGGGGGTCAGCGGTTCGTCTCCAGAAGCACGCGGCGTTCGTCATCGCTCCAGCCATGGACAGGGTCGTGTGCGCGAATAACGACTTCTCTCACGTCTGACGGGATCGCAACCTCCGACAGACTGCGGGTGAAAGGCTGCTCATTAACGTGCGGGTGAAGGAGAACTCGTTCGCCAAGCACCTCTCCTTCCGGGCTCAAGACCTGCCATTTATCGGCATAGTGATCCCAACCCTCGTCCTTATGGCGAAGCGCGACATGAAACGTGTAGCGGCCCACTTCGTTTCGCTCGTAACGAACATCGATGATCTCGACATCGCCCGCCAGGGCGGCGGAAACGGCTCCGGTAAAAAGACAACACACAGCGACCGCGGCTCTGATCATTATCCATTCTCCTCTCCGGCGGAGCCGCCGATCGGCCTAGAACGGTATATCGTCGTCCATGTCGGAATAGTTGCCGCCGCCTCCCGAGCCGCCACCCCGGTCTCCACCGCCGCCATAATCATCGCCGGCACGGCTGGAGCCGAAATCGGACCCGCCGCTACGGCTCATATCGCGACCGCCGCCGCCACCTTCACCTCGGCTATCGAGCATCTGCAGCTCCCCGCGGAAATTCTGCAGAACCACCTCGGTAGAATAGCGGTCATTGCCATTCTGGTCCTGCCATTTGCGGGTCTGCAACTGTCCTTCGATGTAAACCTTGGCGCCTTTTTTGAGATATTGTTCGGCGACCTTGGCGAGGTTTTCGTTAAAGATCACAACATTGTGCCACTCGGTTCGCTCGCGCCGTTCGCCACTATTGCGATCACGCCAGTTTTCCGATGTCGCAATACGCATATTCACGACCCTGCCGCCATTGTTCAGAGATCGTATTTCCGGGTCGGCTCCGAGATTGCCTACCAGAATGACCTTATTGACGCTGCCTGCCATTATGTTTCCTTCCGCATGATTGACGCGCTATGGGGCACGACGATTTGGCGCGACCCTATACCCTTCCCTCCGTGTCAGACCACCCCTAGCCACGGGTTGACAGGGCTTCATCAACAATTCTATGTTCCTATTATGTTCTCGATGCTGTCAAGCGGATCATCGGGAGAGCCTCTAAAGTTTCTCCGGGCGACAGATTGGATGGAAAAGGAGCAATGGGTTGAAGCAGTTTGGGCCACGATAGCGTTCACATTTTCTGAACCCCTCGTGAATGGCGCGCTCAAAGGGTGTTCACTCGTTCTTCCGTACGGTTAGATCGTCGATTGGACGCTGTAATGGAGCGGTTAGCAATCTGTTGGCCAGCGTACTTTCTTATCGAGAAGCACTCAGTGTCCCAAGCAAAGAGGAGCCTGTCATGTCCCCCCGTAAGAGAACTCTATCTATCATCGCATTCGTAGCCTTGGCCTTGCCAGCTGTGACCGTAATCGATGCCTCGGCACAGAGTACCGCCGAGCCGCTCAAACAGGTCGTCAAACCCAATTTACGGTTGAAGACCCCCGCCATGGAATCTGAACGAAGCGCTTCCAGCCGTCCTCAATGCGCACCTGAGGCCTTTGAAGCTTACGGCCGGTCCGCCGCGGTTCGGCGCTCTACCCGCGAAGAACGAGCCAAGCGAAGGGCTGTGCGCCGGTGGACGCGAGCGATCGAAGGGCGGGATATTCTGCCCAGAAACCGCGGCAAGCCGGTTTACGGCACCGATTATTCCGACTTCAGCAAGGCGAAGGTGATTTCGTTCAACTGTGCTGGCCGGCCACTTACCTGCAAGCTTGTTGCCCGGCCCTGCCGCTAAAGGGCACGCATTGAAAACAGGCGGCGCCGAATAATGTCGGCGCTGCCTTGCTCCCGCCAATCTATGTCAGGATGGCAGCCTGAAAGCGCTCGACATCGCCGATCGAATACCTACCTTCAGCGGAAACAGAATTCCCGAAAGCACCGATCCTTAGAATGGCCGAAAGCAAGTTCATATCCGTGCGCGGTGCGCGCGAGCACAATCTTAAAAATGTCGATCTGGACCTGCCGCGCGACAGTCTGATCGTGATGACGGGGCTGTCCGGCTCCGGCAAGAGTTCGCTGGCCTTCGACACGATCTATGCGGAGGGTCAGCGGCGCTATGTGGAGTCGCTATCGGCCTATGCGCGGCAGTTTCTCGAGATGATGCAAAAGCCGGATGTCGACCAGATCGACGGGTTGTCGCCGGCCATTTCAATCGAGCAGAAAACAACCAGCAAGAACCCGCGCTCGACTGTCGGCACCGTGACCGAGATCTATGACTATATGCGTCTTCTGTTCGCGCGGGTCGGCGTTCCCTATTCGCCCGCGACAGGGTTGCCGATCGAGAGTCAGACCGTCAGTCAGATGGTCGATCGTGTTCTGGCGCTGGACGAGGGCACGCGACTCTATCTGCTAGCGCCAATCGTCCGCGGCAGAAAAGGCGAATACCGCAAGGAACTGGCCGAACTTGAACGCAAGGGCTTTCAGCGGGTGAAGGTGAATGGCGAATATTACGAAATCGCCGACGCCCCTGCGCTCGACAAGAAATACAAGCACGATATCGATGTTGTTGTCGACCGACTCGTGGTTCGCGACGATATCGGACCCCGTCTTGCGGATTCCATCGAGACGGCGCTGCGGCTTGCAGACGGGCTCGCAGTCGCCGAGTTTGCAGATAAGCCGCTGCCTGACGAGAAACTGGCTGCCGCCGGCGCCAATCGCAACAAGAACGAAACGCATGAACGCGTCATGTTCTCGGAGAATTTTGCCTGTCCGGTATCTGGCTTTACGATTTCGGAAATCGAGCCGCGCCTGTTCTCATTCAACAACCCCGCCGGCGCGTGCCCGGGCTGTGACGGCATTGGCCACCAGCAGGCCATCGATGAGGATCTCGTCATCCCGGACAAGGATGTCGTGGTGCGCGAGGGAGCTATTGCGCCGTGGTCGCGATCGTCCTCCCCATACTATCTTCAGACGTTGATCGGCCTCGGCAAGGCTTACGGGTTCGACGTATCCGACCGCTGGCGTGATTTGTCCGCAGAGGCAAAAAAAGCGATCCTTTACGGTACCGGCCGCACCAAGGTGGCGTTCACCTACGATGACGGGATGCGATCCTACAAGACGTCGAAGACCTTCGAGGGCGTCATTCCGAACCTTCAGCGCCGCTGGAAGGAGACCGAAAGCGCCTGGTCGCGTGAAGAGATCGAGCGCTACATGGCGGCAACCCCCTGCCCGACCTGTGGCGGCTATCGGCTGAAACAGGAAGCGCTCGCGGTAAAGGTCGACGGGCTGCATATCGGCGAAGTCACCGAGCAGTCGATCAAGGCGGCCGATGCCTGGTTCTCCGACCTCGACGAGCGGTTGAACGAGAAGGACCGCGAGATCGCCTATCGCATCCTGAAGGAAATTCGCGAGCGTCTGCGGTTTCTCAACGATGTCGGCCTCGATTATCTGACGCTGTCGCGCAATTCGGGCACGCTCTCCGGCGGCGAGAGCCAGCGCATCCGCCTCGCCAGTCAGATCGGTTCCGGTCTGACCGGCGTTCTCTACGTTCTCGACGAGCCGTCTATCGGCCTGCACCAGCGCGACAATGACCGCCTGCTCGACACGCTCAAGCATCTGCGCGATCTCGGCAATACCGTGATTGTGGTGGAGCATGACGAGGATGCCATCCGCACCGCCGATTATGTTGTCGATATCGGCCCTCATGCCGGTGTTCATGGGGGCGAAGTTGTCGCAAAGGGCACTCCTGCGGAGATCATGGCGAACCCCAATTCGCTTACCGGCCAATATCTGTCCGGCGCGCAGGAGATCGCGGTGCCGAAGAAACGGCGCAAGGGCCAAAAGGGGCGACGGCTCAAGGTCGTCGGTGCGAAGGGTAACAACCTTCAGGACGTCACAGCGGAACTGCCGCTGGGCACCTTTTCCTGCGTCACCGGCGTATCCGGCGGCGGCAAGTCGACCTTCCTGATCGAAACGCTGTTCAAAGCGGCGAGCCGAAAGGTGATGGGCAGCCGTGACCACCCTGCCCCGCACGACCGGATCGAGGGGCTGGAATTCATCGACAAGGTGATCGATATCGACCAATCGCCTATCGGGCGGACGCCTCGCTCCAACCCGGCGACCTATACCGGCGCGTTCACGCCGATCCGCGACTGGTTCGCGGCGCTGCCGGAATCAAAGGCGCGCGGCTATCAGCCAGGCCGCTTTTCGTTCAACGTAAAGGGCGGGCGCTGCGAAGCCTGCCAAGGCGATGGGGTCATCAAGATCGAGATGCACTTCCTGCCAGACGTCTATGTCACTTGTGATGTCTGCGACGGCAAACGCTACAATCGTGAGACGCTGGAAGTCACTTTCAAAGGCAAATCGATTGCCGATGTGCTCGATATGACAGTCGAGGAAGGCGTGGAATTCTTCTCGGCCGTTCCTGCCGTTCGCGACAAGCTGGAGACGCTTGAGAAGGTCGGGCTCGGCTATGTTAAGATCGGCCAGCAGGCGACCACGCTCTCCGGCGGCGAGGCCCAGCGCATCAAGCTCTCCAAGGAACTTTCCCGCAAGGCGACGGGCCGGACGCTCTACATTCTCGATGAGCCGACCACGGGTCTGCATTTCGCCGATGTGGCCAAACTTCTCGACGTGCTTCACGAACTGGTCGAGCAAGGCAACACTGTCGTCGTGATCGAGCATAATCTGGAGGTCATCAAGACCGCCGATTACATTCTCGATCTCGGACCGGAAGGCGGCACTGGCGGAGGCGAACTCGTCGCATCGGGCACGCCGGAGGAGATTGCGAAAGAAGAGCGTTCCTATACGGGCCATTATTTGCGCCCGTTGCTCGGCCGACCAGCCGGGAAGCCTTCTGTCGAGGCTGCGGAGTGACGGCATCGGGAAACATCCGCGCCGGTATTGGTGGCTGGACGTTCAAGCCATGGGACGAGTCGTTTTATCCGGACGATCTAACCAAGAAACGCCAGCTCGAATATGCCAGCCGGCAGCTCAAGACGATAGAGGTCAACGGAACCTACTATGGCAGCCAAAAGCCGGCCACCTTCGCGAAGTGGCGTGAAGAGACGCCCGACGGTTTTATCTTCTCAATGAAGGCCAGTCGCTACTGCACCAACCGGAAGGTTTTGGCCGACGCCGGCGAGTCCATCGAGAAATTCATGGCACAGGGTCTTACGGAGCTGGGCGACCGGCTGGGTCCGATCCTCTGGCAGTTTATGGGCACCAAAAGCTTCGATCCGGACGACTTCGAAGCGTTTCTCAAACTGCTGCCGCAGAAGCAGGACGGCATCTCACTGCGTCACGTCGTCGAGCCGCGGCATGACAGTTTTCTGACGCCGGACTTCATCAAGATGATCGCAAAGCATGGCGTTTCGACCGTCATCGCCGATCATGACGACTATCCGATGTTCCCGGATATCACGGCGGATTTCGTCTATGCCCGTCTCCAGCGAGGCTCGGACGAAACGAAGACCTGCTATCCGCCAAAAGAGATCGACATGTGGGCAGAGCGCTTCAAGACCTATTCGAAAGGCGGCGTGCCGGACGATCTCGATCTGATCGCTCCGGACCGGGAGGTCGCCGAGAAGCCGCGCGATATTTTCGCCTTCTTCATTTCCGGCGGAAAGGTCAATGCGCCGACGGGAGCGCGAAGGCTGCAAACCGCTGTCGACGGCTAAAGCATGATGCCCCGGCGCATCTCTGCGCCGAGGTGACAATATTCTTCTGCTAGATTTTACTGTGCCGTCACAACCGACATGACAAGCTTGTCATCCACGCGGACAGGGCCATCCTCCTTGGCGCCGAGCGAATATTCGAAAACACCCGTCTTCATACCGCCGTCTTCGCCATGAACCATCAGCATGAGCTGATCGCCCGATGCGATTTCTTCCTGCAGGATTGCCGATACGTTTTCGTTTTCACCGGCCACGAGGGGTGCATAACCGACGACCGGACCCGGTTTGGCGCCGTCCTCGGTGCGGTGCACGACGAGCCAGCCATTGGCAGGGGCTGTCACACTTTCCGCCATCACGGTGCCGCCACTCATATCCTGATCCGATGCGCTCACCGCAGCGGTGGATTGAGCGGAAGCTGCAGAAGCGAAGCCAAGAGCAACAACGGAAAGCGAGGTGGCAAAAATCTTATTCATAGAGTGTTCCTTTTCAGGGGTGGGGTTCACCCGATCAAGGACGGCGACGACGGCATGAAAGTTTCAGCCAACCGAATTTCTGGCTTTAGGGACTTGATGTCATACCGAGACACGCTGCGCTCATGAACAAGATTACGATGGTGCCCGAGATCGTCGCCATTGGTTTGTCAGAGTGATCGCCAATCGGGCTTGAAACGGGAAAAATCCATTGACTGGGCTGCCATTTCGCTCGCCGTGTCGTCAGCCTCCGCGTCCTCAAGCAAAAATCCGGCCGCGTTGCGCACTCTGTCGCGTTCCCAATCGAATGTAAGCGCTTTCTCAACATAGGCGAACGCGATTTTCGCCTGCCGTCGTAACGGGGCGTTATACTCCGTTGGCAGGATTTGATGGAGGGACCGGAGACTTAGCTGCAGTTCTTCCGCAACCTCGACCGAGCCCGCTC
Source organism: Notoacmeibacter sp. MSK16QG-6 (assembly GCF_024158145.1). Taxonomy (GTDB): domain Bacteria; phylum Pseudomonadota; class Alphaproteobacteria; order Rhizobiales; family Rhizobiaceae; genus Notoacmeibacter. The sequence continues at coordinate 27,590 of NZ_JAMYXM010000006.1, read as the reverse complement.
CATCGCGCCCGATTCCCATAAAAGCCGATGAAATAAGAGCGTCCGGTGAAATCGCCCGTACGCGAATGCGATCGTCCGCTTCCCATTTTCCGATATTCTGTGCATCGATCCGGGCATTGTTGAAGACCGAAACGACCGTATCGATAATATCGATGGCGGTGCCGGGATCATTGATGCCGGGCGACAGAGCCCGCTCGGCGATTTCGCCTAAAATCCGCAATCCCATTACCGGATCTTCGCTAAGCGTACGGACAGGCCCCACTTCAAAACAGTCCCGCAAGGCGTCTTCGGTTTCCTCATCGATTTGCACGCCGCGTACCCAGATGAGAGGATCACGGGGAGAGACCGTGGCGCCTGGAATGGCGTCGACGAAAACACCCCATGAGCCATCGCCCATTGCGGCGCGAATATCCTCGCAACTATAGCCAATCACAATCCCGGCTTTTCGGGGATATATCGGTCGGCCATCCTGGGGCGGCGCTTCGTCCAATTCGGCCAGAACCCCCATCCGCGCCGGATTGGCAATGTATTTGGCCAGCAGCTGCGTTGCGTGGTCGGCGACCCGCTCGATGGTATGGCGCAACTGGCCCATACGCGTGACATGATCGATCCAGTAAACGAAAGTTCCGACAACCCAGATGAACACGGCCAGCGTCATCATGAACAGAACGACCCGACCGGGTGAGCCGAAATAGCTGAAATTGACGCCGATCAACCCGATCATGGCGAAAATGAAAGCGCCGATAAAGCTGGAGATTGCCTGCCGCGTGGAGGTATCGGATACAACAATTTCAAAAGCGCGGGGGGTCGTGCTGCTCAGCGCCGCGTTATAGGTCGATACCATCACGGAGACTGCGAAAGTCGCTACCGCCAACATGGATGAAGCAATGATCGTCAGAAGGCTTTCGATGGTCTCCACCGACACGTCCAGGAAGGCAATCTCCGGAATAAAGGTGTCAGTGGTGGTCGCAATCGTCACCGTCGCGATCGCCACGACGCAATAGACGGCGGGACGAACCCATAGACGCCCCTTGAGCCAACGCCAGAAGCGCTTGAGTCTGATCCTCATGCTTTATTGCCTTTTCTGACCTTGGAGTTGCTGCAGAACGGCTGGCAATTGGTCGGGCAGATCGTCCGCCGTCAATCCCGTTCCGAAGCGACGGGCAGCCTCAGAATGAAGCCACACTGCCGCACAGGCCGCCTCGAATCCCGGCATTGATTGCGCGCACAGACCTGCGATCATGCCTGCCAGCACATCGCCGGAACCCGCCGTCGCAAGTAGCGGCGTGCCATTCGTATTGATGGCTATGCGCCCATTCGGCTCCGCAATGATTGTGTCAGGCCCTTTGAGAAGCACAATCGCGCCCGCACGACCAGCGGTTCTCGACGCCTTCTCTGTTTTGGGCCTGCTGTCCGAAGCCAGGTCAGGAAAAAGGCGGGCGAACTCGCCCGAATGCGGCGTCATAATAACCCGATGACGTGATCGCCCGATCGCGTCGAATAAGATGTCCGGCTCATCGTGAAAACTAGTCAAGGCATCGGCATCCAGGACAATGGTTCGGTTCGGACCTTCCTCAGCATTCGAAACCAGACAGCCCAATACGATTTCACGAAGTTCCTGACCGACGCCGTAGCCCGGACCGGCCACCAGGGCACGCTCCCTGCCCTTGGCAACGCGCTCTATCACGGCTTTGGGTGAGGCTGCCTGGTTCACCATGATAGCCGTTACGTGCACGGCATGAATGTAAGCGGCGCGCTCCGGAGCGATCAGGGTTATGGCCCCTGCCCCGACTCTGGCGGCGGCACGCGCGGAAAGCCGCGATGCGCCCGTCGAGAGCGCGTTACCCGATAAAACCGCCGCCCCGCCGCGATCATACTTGTGAGTATCGTCTTGCGGCATCGGTAGATCGGGCAACCAAAGCGCGGGACCATTCAACCGATAGCGTGGTTCGATGATCTGCAGGACCTTTTCGTCGATGCCGATATCTTCGACGTAAAGTTCTCCGCAATGAGCCCGACCCGGATAAAGCCAATGACCTGGTTTGCCGCGAAAAAACGTAACCGTATGTTCGGCCGTGATAGCCGTTCCATGAACCTGTCCGTCATCGCCGCCAATACCGCTCGGCACGTCCACTGCAACGATGCAGGCGCCGGATTGGTTGGCTTTTTCTATTGCATCGGCGGCGTCGCCTTCAATGTCTCTGGAGAGCCCTGCCCCAAAAAGTGCGTCAACGATCAGAACAGCCTCATGAGGAGCGAATTCGGCAATTGCGTGAACCGTTCTCCCCCATTGCGTTTTCGCCCATGCCGCATCGCTATCGGGGCGCGGCTTTCCCAATGCGTAGATCGTCACATCGCGCCATTCAGCCGCGAGTATCGCTCCAAGAGCGTATCCATCCCCGCCATCGTTTCCCGGGCCGCAAAGGACCTGAATTGACTGGTCGGGCTTTGCGATAGAGCGTATCAGGCGCGCTACCGCCTCGGCTGCATTGCGCATGAGGGTGACGCCTGCAACGCCGCTCTCTATTGTCAGCCGGTCAGCCTGACCCATGTCCTGCGTCGAAAGAAGATGCATGCTCGCTACCCATTGATCGGGGGAGATAGATGCAAGCGATTTTGGATCAATCAACCGTAAACGCAAAAATGCCCGGTCAGGACGCGCTTAACTTGAATGCAAATTGCTCATCATTTAGGCATTGGCTTGAATAGTATACATCGATCCAATCCAGCCGGTTCCGGCTGCCCGGTCTTTTACAAAGCCGGCCAAGGACTGGCACGGATCATGCTTAATTCATACCGGGCGGGCACCTAGCACCCGGTCACTTCATCAGGGGAGGCCTCCAAATTCCATGAAAAAGATCGAAGCGATCATCAAACCCTTCAAACTGGACGAGGTGAAAGAGGCGCTGCAGGACGTTGGACTGCAGGGAATCACCGTTACGGAAGCCAAGGGGTTTGGACGCCAGAAAGGTCACACCGAGCTTTATCGGGGCGCCGAATATGTCGTGGACTTTCTACCGAAGGTAAAAGTCGAGATCGTCCTTCCCGACGAAAGTGTGGAAGCGGCCATCGATGCCATCCGCAATGCCGCCCAGACAGGCCGGATCGGCGATGGCAAGATTTTCGTTTCCGCCATCGAAGAAGTGATCCGCATCCGCACCGGAGAAACCGGCGCCGATGCCGTATGATTGGGACGAGCACCTTCCCTCTCTCACAACTGGCGCCAGCCAGTGAAAAGCCAACCGCGTAACGAACCCAAGGGGAACGCATAGAATGACTTCGGCTAGCGATATCGCAAAGCAGATCAAAGACAATGATGTGAAATTCGTGGACCTGCGCTTTACCGACCCGCGCGGCAAGATGCAGCACGTCACAATGGACGCCAGCCTCTGCGACGAAGATCTCTTCGCCGAAGGCGTGATGTTCGACGGCTCGTCCATTGCCGGCTGGAAGGCGATCAACGAGTCCGACATGCTTCTGATGCCGGATACCGATACGGCGCATGTCGACCCATTCTTCGCCCAGTCCACCATGTCGGTCTTCTGCGACATTCTCGACCCGGTTTCCGGCGAGTCGTACAACCGCGACCCGCGCGGTACGGCCAAGAAGGCAGAAGCCTACATGAAGGGCGAAGGGATCGGCGACACCATTTATTTCGGCCCGGAAGCCGAGTTTTTCGTTTTCGACGACGTCAAGTTCAGCACCGATCCGTACGATACGCGCTTCCAGCTCGACAACATCGAACTGCCGACGAATATGGGCGCGGATTACGAGACCGGAAACCTTGGCCACAGGGTACGCACCAAGGGCGGCTACTTCCCGGTTCCGCCGGTAGACAGCGCGCAGGACATGCGTTCCGAGATGCTGACCGTTCTGACCGAGATGGGCGTCACGGTCGAAAAGCATCACCACGAAGTTGCGGCTGCCCAGCACGAACTCGGCATCATGTTCGACGAAATGGTGCGCAACGCCGACAAGATGCAGATCTACAAATACGTTGTGCATCAGGTCGCAAGCGCCTATGGCAAGACGGCGACGTTCATGCCGAAGCCTGTCTACGGCGACAACGGCACCGGCATGCATTGCCACCAGTCGATCTGGAAAGGCGGCGAGCCGACCTTTGCCGGTGACCAGTATGCCGGTCTTTCCGAGAGCTGCCTCTATTACATCGGCGGCATCATCAAGCACGCTAAAGCGCTGAATGCCTTCACCAACCCGTCGACGAACTCCTACAAGCGTCTCGTGCCAGGCTTCGAGGCTCCGGTTCTGCTCGCCTATTCGGCGCGCAACCGGTCTGCGTCCTGCCGTATTCCGTTCGGCTCCTCGCCCAAGAGCAAGCGCGTCGAGGTTCGCTTCCCGGATCCGACGGCTAACCCTTACCTCTGCTTCGCTTCCATGCTGATGGCTGGCCTCGACGGTATCAAAAACAAGGTTCATCCTGGCGATGCGATGGACAAGGATCTCTACGATCTGCCGCCGGAGGAACTGAAAGACATCCCGACGGTCTGCGCTTCTTTGCGTGAGGCCTTGGAAAGCGTCGATGCCGACCGGTCCTTCCTGACGGCAGGCGGTGTCTTCGATGACGACCAGATCGATGCCTATATCGACCTGAAGATGGAAGAAGTCATCCGCTTCGAACACACGCCGCACCCGGTCGAGTTCGACATGTACTACTCTGTCTGATCGACAGTTCTTGTGACAAAAGGAAAGGCCCCGGTTTTGCCGGGGCCTTTTTCATTCCGCTGCATTTTATGACATGAGGCGAATGTGTCAGCGCCTGGCTGCATGAAAAAGATCGGCGGCAGCTTTCATCTCGATCCAGCGCGTCTCGCGCCGCTTCCGCGCTTCGTAATCCTCACCCCATAGCGCGATGTTCCAGTCTTCATCGACGTGAGCAGCGGACCAGGCGGTCTCCGCATCGAATTTTTCTGCCGCAACTGCAAGCGCCAACATGACCGAGCCTGTCAACGTCGTCATGGAATGAATTGCTGCAAGCTGAAATGGGTTATCATAGGTTGAGATATGACGCGAAATCGTCTCCAGCGCGTCGGCGGGCTGCTCGGTAAACACAATGCCGCCCGTCGTCTTAAAATCTGCGCCGATATCGTCGCATAGCCAGACCAGTACGGGGTCCCAGGCCCGGCGCTGATTCTCTACCAGACCTTCTGGCGCTTCGGCCCTGTAGCAGAGCAAATCAGACCCAGCGAAGCGAACCAGATCATCAGCGACCGCCATCATATTTTCTGCAACCCCTTCAGCCGCGCTGTTGGCCAGGCGGAAAACAGGCATTTTCAAGGGGTCAAGAACATCCACCTGATCGGCGAACTCATTCGCCACGAGTGCGGCCATGTCCCTTGTCGGGAAAGCCAGAACTTTCTGACCAGGCGTTTTCACCACCCGCCCGTCCAACAGCACAGCATATCCGGAAGAATCGTCGGTCTCCCCGACATCTGCGTTTTTGTAGAAGCGTTTTGGCAGCGGACGTCGCATCTGCTCACGGGCTTTTTGGGTGGGATCGGAGGCGGTATCCTGGCCCCCCTTTTCGATCGACTCCAGTTGATCGCGCATAGACCCGCTTCCCTTCGTTTCCTACACAGCCTCAGGCAGACACGTCAGAAGTTGATCCGGCCGCGACAGGACCACCTCCGCGCCTGCACGCCGCAGCGCATCGACTGAACCATAGCCCCAATCAACGCCGATGGCCCTCGCGTCGGCGGATACGGCCATCTCCATATCGTAAACCGTATCGCCAATCACCAGCGTATCTGCGGGCTCCATTCCCGTCTCCGAGCAACATTCCCACACCATTGCGGGGTGGGGCTTGCTAGGACAATCATCTGCGGTTCGCACCGTCACGAAGTGATCGCCGAAACCATGCGCGGCAAAAACGCTGGCGACACCCCGTCTACTTTTGCCGGTCACGATGCCCAGCAAAACGTCGTCTCTCATTTCAAGCGTGGCGATCAATTCAGCGATCCCGTCATAGATCGGATCGGCGTATTGTCCGGCGAGCCGCATACGATGATAGTGCTCCTTGTAGCGCTGAACCAGATGCGGCACATCCGACGCCGCATTTGCGGGAAGGAGTTCGGCGATAGCCAGGTCGAGGCTGCGACCTATGACATTGCGTGTCGCTTTTGTAGGCGGCAGGGGTAGACCATGTTCCGCAAAGGTCGCGTCCATAGTGGCGCAGATCAGCCCAGCGCCGTCCACAAGAGTGCCGTCGCAATCGAAGAGAACGAGTTTCATTCGCCCTGCTCTGATTGTTCCGCCGCGTTTTCGTCCAGCCCGAGCAGATTCCAGCTTTGCACCATGTGCGGCGGCAGCGGCGCGGTTACGTCCAAAACACCGCCATTTGGATGGGGAATGCGAATTCGCCGGGCGTGCAAATGCAGCTTATTCTGTATGCCGCCTGGAAAATCCCAATTGTGATCGGCCTCGAAATATTTGGTATCGCCAATAATCGGATGGCCGATATGCAATGCATGCACCCGTAACTGATGGGTTCGACCGGTCTCCGGTTCCATCTTCAGCCAGGCAAGATCCTGACCGGCGCGCTCAATCACCTCATAGGTCGATAGAGCGTGATCCGCCCCTTCCCGACCATGACGAACGTTTCTCATACGATCGCCGTCCGGCGTCGGCTCCTTGACCAGCCAGGTCGATATTCGGCCGCTTGCCGGTTTTGGCACGCCCTTCACCAGCGCCCAGTAGGTTTTCTGGGTCGTGCGGACGCGAAATGCTTCGGTTAATTTCTGAGCTGCACCGCGTGTCCTGGCTACGACCAGGACGCCGGACGTATCTCTGTCGAGCCGGTGTACGAGCCGTGGCTTTTCGCCTTTCGGGCTGCGCCAGGCTTCCAGCATGGAGTCGACCGAGCGAAGGATGCCGGACCCACCCTGCACGGCGAGGCTTGCTGGCTTGTTGAAGACCAAGACCTTCTTGTCCTCGTGCAGCAGCATTGACGATAACAGGTCGCCATCGGCTCTGTCCCGCATTGTCCGGTGCGTCAGCGGGCCGGATTGCTTGCGATCCGTTGCCATGGGCGGGATGCGAACTGTTTGTCCTGGCTGGAGCCGAGTGTCGGACTTCACCCGGCCGCCATCGACCCGTACCTGTCCACTACGCAGCAGCTTTTGTAGCGCGCCGAAACCGAGTCCCGGATAGTGCGATTTGAACCAGCGATCGACGCGCATACCTGCTTCGTCTGCATCCACTGTTATCTGTTCCACTCCGGCCATGGCGGTCCTGTTGATGGCATCGCAATATTGATCGACCGCAGCAGACCGTTTCTGCCTGAGGCCGATCAAGGGCAGAGCCCTTTTTGAGAGGAAGTGTCCTAACCGGCCATGCGCCCCAAGGCCAGCCCTGCAAACAAGGCTAAAATGGCAAGGACGACGCTGGCCGCGACATAGAGAAGCGACTGTGTGGCTTCGCCCCTCTCCCATAGGGTCGCGACATCAAGGCTGAATGAGGAAAATGTGGTGAACCCGCCGAGAAAACCGGTCGCAAGAAAAAGCTTCCATTCGACACCCGGCAGACGCGGCAAAACCCAGCTTACAATCACACCCATGATAAACGAGCCCAGAATATTCACTGTCAGGGTGCCTACAGGAAAGCCGGGTCCAAACAAGCGGAACGTTCCTATACCAACGAGATGCCGTGACAGAGCACCAAGCGCCCCACCCGCCATAACCGCAAAAAAACCCTGCATGCCCGGTCCCCAATTTACAATTCACGATTGGCATTAACAGTCGCGCATGAGGCTCGCCAGAGCCATGTTCGAGGCGTATAGAAGATGCGCGTTTTTTGCATACCAAATCTCTCAATTTGCTGCCTTATTAGCTCACCGAAATATAAAGTCATTTTGCCTTATTCTCGCGATTTCAATTGCTTGAAGGATTCTATGTAAGCTGAATCTGATATTGCATTGCGATATCGACGTCATATGGCTATCACATTTCCATCGAGCACCTTTTTCGTCGCCCGAAACCCATTTGTTGCCAAGGCATTACGCTTTCACCAACCATCGGCTCATTAGCGCCATCGTATGGTGCTGAGTTCAATGTGTGGTGCCGAGCGCCTGTTTTGCGGCGGCGCAGCAAATCTGCGGGTACATTTATTTTGTTATATTCTGAATCTGTTTCCTCTTCGTCCATGCCATCGCTCTATCTGAGAGCTATCGGATATCTCTTCCCGGAAAAGAAACGCGTTACTGTCATCTGCGGCGCCAATGTCGCTTTGGCTGCCGTTGCGGTTTATGAGCCCGTTCTTCTCGGTCATGTCTTCGATGCGATCGCCGGCAATGGCGTGCTCGTATCGGAGTTGGCGCTCTGGCTGGCCGTAGGCGCCTTCAACATCGTTGCCTTCATTCTCGTCGCCCTCGCCGGCGACCGTCTGGCCAACAAAAACAAGATGAGAGTGCTTCTCGAAAGCTACGAGCACGCGATGCGCCTGCCTCTTGCCTTTCATCAGCAATCTGGCGGGTCGCGCGTTTTGCATACGATGCTGCGCGGGGTCGATACACTGTTCGGCCTATGGTTGGACTTTATGCGGGTTCATCTGGCGACCGTCGTCGCTTTGATCTTCCTGGTCCCGACCGCGCTGGCAATGGATTGGCGGCTCAGTGTGGTTCTCTTTTCTCTGGCCGCGGCATATGCGGCGACAAGCCGCTTTGTTATGGGTAAGACCGAGAATGGGCAGCGCGCGCTCGAACAGTCGAACCACCGCGTCTTTGGGCATGTGACTGACACAGTCAGCCATGTCGGCCTTCTACAAAGCTATAACCGCATCGCGACGGAAACGAATACGCTGCGCATTTTTGCGCGGCGTCTTCTGGACGAACAATATCCAGTTCTCAACTGGTGGGCGATTGCGGCCACGTTGAACCGCCTTGCATCGACACTTTCCATGGCCGTCGTTCTCTTGATCGGCAGCATGCTGGTGAGCCGTGGCGAGCTTGCGATCGGTGAAGTCGTCGCATTCACCGGTTTCGCCGGCCTGCTTATCTCGCGCCTCGACCAGATCACCGGCTTCCTTAATCAGCTTCATGACAGCCGAGCGCGCCTTCAGGCGTTCTATCAGTTGGAAGACCAACAGGGTGGAGAGCTGACCGGCGCAAATCAGTGCGCAATAGAACATGTCTCCGGGGCGGTTCGCTTCGAGAATGTCTCCTTCTGCTATCCATCATCAAGCCGCGGCGTGACAAATATCGACTTCGAGGTACTGCCTGGCCAGACGGTCGCGCTTGTCGGGCCGACCGGCTCAGGTAAGAGCACGATCATCAACCTGCTACAGGCGGTGCAGTCGCCATCCGAAGGGCGGATAACCATTGACGGGACCGATATTAGCGAGGTGTCCCAGCACTCACTGCGTAAGAATATCGCGACGGTCTTCCAGGACCCATCGATCCTGAACAGAACCATTGAAGAGAATATCCGTGTCGGCCGGGAACCGGCCAGCCATGACGAGATCGTCCGGGCTGCGAAAGCGGCGTCGGCGGACGGTTTCATCGAATGCAAGGATGGTGGTTACAACGCCTCGGCTGGCGACCGCGGCGGCTGCCTTTCCGGCGGTGAACGTCAGCGTATAGCCATTGCCCGCGCCGTGCTGAAGAACGCACCGATTCTGGTTCTGGACGAAGCGACAAGCGCACTGGACGTGGAAACCGAAAGCAAGGTTCAGATGGCACTCGATCAGTTGCGGCAGGGTCGGACAACTTTTGTGGTGGCGCACCGGCTTTCAACGATCCGCGATGCCGATCTCATTCTCGTCATCGAGGACGGCCGTATCGTCGAAAAAGGTCAGTATCAGCAACTGGCTGCTACTGGCGGCCGATTTGCCGATCTCCTGGCCGCTGGCGGCTTTCAAACCGAGCCGGTGGACCCCATTTCCATCGAGCAGGCAGGAAGCAACGTTCAGCCCTTTCCCCGCTCACGGCGCAGCTTGCTCCAATATTCCAGCCGTTTGCCGATGTCCCGTTCGAAACCACGATCGACGGGCCGGTAATATTGCTGCCGCTCCATCGCTTCCGGAAAATAGTTCTGGCCTGAAAAGGCGTCGGGCTGATCGTGATCGTATCGATAACCTTCGCCGTTGCCCTCTTCCTTCATGAGCTTGGTGGGCGCATTGAGGATATGCCGTGGCGGCAAAAGCGACCCGTTTTCCTTGGCGCTCCGCATAGCCGATTTGTAAGCTGTGTAGGCTGCATTGGATTTGGGAGCGGTCGCAAGATAGATGGCGGCTTGCGCGAGAGCCAGTTCGCCTTCGGGACTGCCAAGATAGTCATAAGCGTCCTTGGCGGCATTTGTTATGACAAGCGCTTGCGGATCGGCAAGGCCGATATCCTCGCTGGCCATGCGGATGAGCCGGCGGCCAAGAAAGAGCGGATCCTCGCCAGCGTCCAACATTCGGCAGAGATAATAGAGAGCGGCGTCCGGATCTGAGCCTCGCACTGCCTTATGCAGCGCCGAGATCAGATTGTAATGCCCATCCTGGCCCTTATCGTATATCGGCGCACGGCGCTGAAGGATGGATTGCAACTCATCCGCATTGAGTGTTTCACCTATTTTGGCGGAGCGCCAGATTTCCTCTGCCAGCGTCAACGCGGCCCGCCCGTCACCATCCGCCATGCGGACCACAACGGCGCGCGCATCGTCATCCAGTGGTAAGGCCTTTCCTTCCGCTTCTTCTGCTCGGGCCAGAAGCAATTCGATGTCATCCGTTTGCAAGGAGCGGAAGGTGAGAACACGGGCGCGCGATAGCAATGCCGCATTCAATTCAAAACTCGGATTCTCGGTCGTCGCCCCGACGAGAATGACTGTACCGTCCTCCATGACCGGCAGAAAACTGTCCTGCTGCGCGCGGTTGAAGCGATGGATTTCATCAATAAACAAAAGCGTCTGCCGACCCTGCGAGCGGCGCAGGCGAGCTGCTTCGAAAACTTTCTTCAGATCGGCCACACCGGAGAAGATCGCCGAGATTTGTTCGAATGAGAGGTCCGTTTGACCTGCCAGCAGGCGTGCGACAGTTGTTTTCCCTGTCCCGGGCGGTCCCCAAAAAATCATCGAGCCCAGAGTGCCGGACGACCGCATACGCGTCAGCGCGCCCTCCCCGCCTGTCAAATGCGGCTGTCCGACGACTTCCGACAATGCGGTCGGCCGAAGACGATCAGCGAGAGGCCGGTTCGGCGATCCGCTACCGGAACCCTCGTCGAGTTCACCTTCGTGTTGCTGGAAAAGATCGGCCATGGATCGTTCGACTAGAAATTGAACATCTGGCGGTATGTCCGACCGTCGCGGATCAAGGAGATACGCCAGAACCGCGATCCTTCGTCGACGACGCGCTTGAGAGCCGCAGCGCTGTCGATCATGTTCCCATTCAATTCGACGATCGCATCGCCTGGCTGAAAGCCGTAGGCGGCTGCAACCGATTCCTTTTCAATACCGACCACGACCGCGCCACTCGATGGCGCGCCTTTCAGTTGCATCCGCTGTGACAACGCCGTCGTCAAATCAGCAATTTGCGCTCCGGCAAGCGGCTGCTCGCCAGCCAGTAAAATTGCGTTGGCCGACAGGTCTGGCGCACGCGCTGGCGTGCAGACGATCTGCATCTCTTTCCCATTCCGCAGAATCGTGAATTGGGCTTTCGTGCCGATCGGATGGGTTGCCAGCCGATAGCCAAGCGCGTCGGGATGCTCGATGGGCCGGCTATCCATTGCCAAAATTGCGTCGCCGGCCTCGATATCGCACTTCTCGGCGGGGCTGTTTTCGATCACATCGGCGACGAGCACGCCGCGTGGACGATCCAAACCCATCGCCTCGGCGATATCCTTTGTCACGGGAGAGAACGCCGCGCCCAGCCAGGGCCGTTCGAAGCGTGTTTCGCCAGCCTTGGCTGCGGCAAGAAAGGCCCGCACCATGTTGGCAGGAATGGAAAAGCCGATCCCGTTCGATCCGCCGGAGCGTGAATAGATTGCCGTATTGATACCAGCAAGATGGCCATCCATATCGACCAATGCGCCACCTGAATTGCCAGGGTTTATTGCTGCATCGGTCTGAATGAAGAAATTGAAGTCGGAAACGCCGACATGATTTCGGGCAAGCGCCGAAACGATGCCGCTTGTCACGGTCTGACCGACGCCAAACGGATTGCCAATGGCAAGGACAAGATCGCCGACCTCCATGGAGTCGCTATCGGCGAAGTCCAGAGCCGGCAGGTTGCTGCCGTCATCCACGCGGAGGATCGCCAGATCGACGCTCTCATCGCGCAGCACGATTTCCGCTTCGAGTTCGCGACCGTTATTCAGCGCGATGCGAACCTCGTCTGCGCCTTCGATAACATGGTTGTTTGTGACCACCAGACCCGATGGGTCCACGATAACGCCGGAGCCGAGTGAGGATGGTCTGCGCCTGGAGCGGCTGGGACTTCGGCGAAAAAACTGATCGAAAAAGGGATCGCCCTCAAAGGGCGAGCGCTGCGCGCGGGCCATTTGCGTTGCATAAACGTTGACCACCGCAGGTGCGGTTTCTCGAACCAAGGGCGCGAAGGACATCTTCATCTCGGAAGCGCTTGCCGGAACCTGTCGTTCAACCGCGACGCTCTCGCTGTCACCGCGCAATTGGTTCAGAAGTCCTTCAAGGGTTGCATTTGCGGCTGAAGCGCTGCCAGCAAAGCCGCCCCCAAGGCAGAGCATCAGAAAAATCCAAGCGGTGCGAATCATAGGCCTCATCCTCGTCTTCACGACAGTTTCCGATATGCGCCGAGCATGGTGAAGGGATGACATGCCATAGGAGACGAAAAAGGGACGGCCTTTCGACCGTCCCTCCTCATTCTTAACGATGCATGGAAGCTTATGCTTCCTCTGTTTCCGCCTCGGCTTCCGCTTCCATTCGCTCACGATCGGCCTTGCCCTTGGCGTCCTCGTCGCGATCGACGAATTCGATCACTGCCATCGGCGCATTGTCGCCGTGCCGGAAGCCGGCTTTCATGATGCGAAGATAGCCGCCATTGCGCTCTGAGTAGCGCGGTGCGACCTCATCGAAGAGGCGCTTGGCTGCAGCTTCGTCCTGGATCTGCGATGCCACCATCCGGCGGGCGTGCTGATCGCCTCGCTTGCCGAGTGTGACAAGTTTTTCGACGATCGGACGCAGATCCTTTGCCTTCGGCAGAGTGGTGACGATCTGCTCGTGAGTGATGAGCGATGCCGCCATGTTTGCGAACATCGCCTTGCGATGCTCGTGAGTGCGGTTGAATTTCCGGCCCCGGTTACCGTGACGCATGAGCCTGTTCCTTTCGTTTCAATCGAGAGGACGCGTTCGCGCCTCAGTATTGGTCTTCGTAGCGCTTGGCCAGTTCGTCGATGTTCTCCGGCGGCCAGTCCGGCACTTCCATGCCGAGGTGAAGGCCCATGGAGGCGAGAACTTCCTTGATCTCGTTCAGCGACTTGCGGCCGAAATTCGGCGTACGGAGCATCTCGGCTTCGGTCTTCTGAATGAGATCGCCAATGTAGACGATGTTGTCGTTCTTCAGGCAGTTCGCCGAGCGGACCGAAAGCTCCAGCTCGTCGACCTTCTTCAGAAGCGCCGGGTTGAAGGCCAGTTCGCTGGCCTGTTCCGTCGCGCTTTCACGCTGCGGCTCTTCGAAGTTGACGAAGATCGAAAGCTGATCCTGAAGAATGCGCGCCGCGTAGGCCACGCTGTCCTCACCGGAGATCGAACCGTCCGTCTCGATCGTCAGCGTCAGCTTGTCGTAGTCAAGCACCTGGCCTTCACGCGTGTTCTCCACCTTGTAGGAGACCTTGCGCACCGGCGAGAACAGCGCATCGACCAGAATAAGCCCAATGGGGCTGTCTTCGGAGCGGTTGCGGTCTGCGGGCTCGTAGCCCTTGCCGTTATCGACGGTGAATTCCATGCGCACTTCCGCATCGCGGTCGAGCGTACAGATCACGTGATCGGGATTGAGGATCTCGACATCGCCGACAGTCTGGATGTCGCCAGCGGTAACGGTTCCAGGTCCGGCCTTGCGCACGACCATGCGCTTGGGGCCTTCGCCGTCCATTTTGATGGCGATTTCCTTGATGTTCAAAATGATGTCCGTAACATCTTCACGGACGCCAGGAACGGATGAGAATTCGTGCAGAACGCCGTCGATCTGGACGGCCGTTACAGCCGCACCCCGCAGGGAGGAAAGCAGCACACGGCGCAGCGCATTGCCAAGCGTCAGGCCGAACCCGCGTTCAAGCGGCTCGGCAACCAGCGTCGTGACATTGCCCTTTTTGGACCCGACCTCGATCTTGTTCGGCTTGATCAGTTCCTGCCAATTTTTCTGGATCATTCGGTTTTCTTCCTTAGTGGGCCTACCACCATCCATTCGTGGCAGGCTGGGAGGAAACGGTCTTCGGCCGCCCGCGTCTTCCGCAAAGACGGCCAATGGCGGAAACGGATCAGACGCGCCGCTTTTTCTTGGCGCGAACACCGTTATGGGGGATCGGCGTCACATCACGGATCGACGTGATGGTGAAACCCGCCGCCTGCAATGCGCGAAGAGCCGACTCACGACCAGAGCCCGGGCCGCGAACTTCGACCTCAAGCGTGTTCATGCCGTGATCCATCGCCTTCTTGGCGCAATCTTCGGCAGCGATCTGAGCGGCGAACGGGGTCGATTTGCGCGACCCTTTGAAGCCCTGCGCACCGGCGCTCGACCAGGCAATCGTGTTGCCTTGTGCATCGGTGATGGTGATCATGGTGTTGTTGAACGTGGAGTTCACGTGGGCGACGCCCGACGAAATATTCTTGCGTTCGCGACGGCGCACGCGAGCGGCTTCTTTAGCCATTCCATTTCCTTTCAATCGATATCAACGCCGCCGTAATGCCGGCGGCTACACCAGATGTCCGCTGCTCCGCATCGACCGGCGCAACGGACGAATCCAATTACTTCTTCTTGCCTGCAATGGCCTTTGCCGGGCCTTTGCGGGTGCGGGCATTCGTGTGGGTGCGCTGGCCGCGAACCGGCAGGTTACGGCGGTGACGCAGACCGCGATAAGCGCCGAGATCCATCAGACGTTTGATGTTCATCGCTGTCTCACGACGAAGATCGCCTTCGACCTGATAGTCGCGATCGATCGTTTCACGAATCTGAAGCACTTCGGCGTCGGTCAGTTCGGCGACCCGACGCTCAGCGGGAATGCCCGCCTTCTCGACAATATCCTGTGCAAATTTTGCACCGATGCCGTGGATGTACTGAAGCGCGATCACGACGCGCTTGTTCGTCGGTATGTTGACGCCGGCAATACGGGCCATCTTTATCTCTCCATTTGGGCCGGCTCGCAGCCGGCGCATTGTTTCGACCCGCGTCCGGTGGAGGCCGGCCCTTGCAGGTTCCTGCCGCGGAAATGACGAAAGGCCCCGATGGGGCCCATCCAGTTCCTTTTCCGGGAGGACGAAGGGGCGGTAGCGGAGAAGACTGAACAAGTCAACCCCGCACCCATACTATCGTCGCCGACAAACAATATTGCCTGACGGTACCCTCTCTTAGCCGTCCAGCGCGGACTGGATGGCCATTGTGACCTCATCGATGTCTGCCATGCCGTCGACGGGCTGCAGCATACCTTTGGCGTGGTAGTAGCCGATCAGCGGCGCGGTTTCCTTGTAGTAGGCGCGCAAACGGGTTCGCATCGTTTCGGCATTGTCGTCCGCCCGACGCTTGAACTCGGTCGATCCGCAAACGTCGCAGACGCCTTTCTGCTGAGGCTGCTTTTCGGTGTCGTGATAGACCGCACCGCAATTGGCGCAGGTGAAACGTCCCGAAACGCGCTCGACGAGCGCATCGTCCTCGACGCGCAATTCGATGACGGCATCAAGCGGCATTTCCTTCTCATTCAACATCGCATCGACACGATCCGCCTGAGCCAGTGTTCTAGGATAGCCGTCAAGAATGAAACCGTTCTGGCAGTCGGCCTCGTCAAGCCGATCGGAAACGATCTGATTGACGATGTCATCGGATACCAGCTCGCCAGCATCCATGACAGCCTTGGCCCGCCTTCCGACTTCCGTGCCCTGCTGAACGGCAGCACGGAGCATGTCGCCCGTGGACAGCTGAGGGATGTCGTACAGTTTGATCAAACGCTGAGCCTGGGTTCCTTTGCCAGCGCCCGGCGGTCCCAGAAGAATTAATCTCATCGGCCCCTCTTGCCTCCCCGAAGCTTAGATTTCTTGATCAGGCCCTCATACTGATGAGCGATGAGGTGCCCCTGAACCTGCGCCACGGTATCGAGGGTCACAGACACGACGATCAGAAGCGAAGTCCCGCCGAGATAGAACGGAACGCCCGTCGCCGATATGAGAAATTCGGGTAATAGACAGATCACCACGAGATAGACAGCACCGATGAACGTGATGCGTGTCAGGACGTAATCGATATAATCCGCCGTCCGTTCGCCCGGGCGATAGCCGGGGATGAAGCCGGAATGTTTCTTGAGCTGGTCCGCGGTGTCCTTCGGATTGAATACGATTGCCGTGTAGAAGAACGCAAAGAACGCGATCATGAAGGCGTAGAGCGCCATATAGATCGGCTGGCCGTGACCGAGCGCGGCCAGGATCGGCGCCGCCCAGGATGGCATGGTCTCGCTATTGGCGAACCCAGCAAGTGTCGCCGGAAGAAGTAGCAGCGATGATGCGAAGATCGGCGGAATGACGCCAGCCGTGTTCAGCTTGAGCGGCAGATGCGACGTATCGCCCTGGAACATCCGATTGCCGACCTGGCGCTTTGGATACTGAATAAGAAGCCGCCGCTGCGCGCGTTCGAAAAAGACGATCACGGCGATGACGATCACCGCCAGCGCGATGATGGCCAGAATGATGCCGGTCGACAGGGCACCCGTGCGGCCGAGTTCCAGCGTGCCGCCAATGGCGCTGGGCAGACCCGCCACAATGCCGGAGAAGATGATGAGCGAGATGCCGTTGCCGATGCCGCGCGCGGTGATCTGTTCACCGAGCCACATCAGAAACATCGTGCCGCCAACCAGCGTCACCACAGTGGACAGCCGGAAGAACCAGCCCGGATCGATGACGATATTGTTGCCGCCCTCCAGGCCGACCGCGATTCCGTAAGCCTGGATCGTTCCCAGCAATACGGTGCCATAGCGCGTGTACTGGTTGATGATCTTGCGACCCTGTTCGCCTTCCTTTTTCAGCGCTTCGAGCGAGGGAATGACGCTCGTCATCAACTGCACGATAATGGAGGCCGAAATATACGGCATGATGCCGAGGGCGAAGATCGCCATTCGCTCCACCGCGCCGCCAGCAAACATGTTGAACATGCCGAGCACGCCACCGGACTGCTGCTGAAACGCCTGTGCGAACGCATCGGGATTGATGCCGGGCATCGGCACAAAGGTGCCGAAGCGATAGACAAGCAAAGCGCCAAGCGTGAACCATAGACGCTTTTTCAGGTCCTCAGCCTTGGCGAAGGCGGAAAAGTTGAGATTGGATGCGAGCTGTTCTGCTGCCGATGCCATGGAATTCCTCGGGTCGGAACCGGTGGCGGCATTGCGCCCGGCCGATCGAAAGACTGGCCCACCGGATGACGGAGACGTTTGCGGGGTCGGAAATAAGCCCCACGGCGCAATAGCGCAAGCTCAAGGACAAAACCGTCCTCAAAAAGCGAAAGGGCCGCTTCCTTTTTCGGAAGCGGCCCAGCCGAAATCTTTATTCGGCGGTCTTTTCCTTTGGTTCAAGGAGTTTGACCGAGCCGCCAGCCTTTTCGACTTTTTCAGCGGCGCTTTTTGTCGCGTAATTCACTTCGAGCGTAATGCCGTCTTTGATCTCGCCGTTGCCAAGAAGGCGAACGCCGTCTCGCTTGCGACGGACAACGCCGGCTTTCAAAAGAGCGTCGACATCGACCGTCGCGCCTTTTTCAAGCTTGCCGGCGTCGATAGCCTTCTGGATGCGCTCGACCGAGACTTCGTTGAACTTCTTGGCGAAGATATTGGTGAAGCCGCGCTTCGGCAGACGGCGGTAGATTGGCATCTGGCCGCCTTCGAAGCCGGCTACGGAGACACCCGAACGCGACTTCTGACCCTTGACGCCGCGGCCGCCGGTCTTGCCTTTGCCAGAACCGATACCGCGTCCAACGCGCGTACGATCCTTGACCGAGCCTTCCTTGGGAGAAAGTTCGTTGAGTTTCATTTTTCTATCCTCACTCTGCGTCCACGACGCGGACAAGGTGGGACACCTTGGCGATCATGCCGCGCACAGCCGGCGTATCTTCCAGTTCGCGACGGCGATGCATCTTGTTGAGACCGAGACCAGCAAGCGTTGCGCGCTGATCCTTCGAACGGCGGATCGGGCTACCGATCTGCTCGACGGTGATCTTGTCAGCCATGAGCTTCCTCCGTCACGCTGCTTTCTTCGGCGCGCGCTGTATCGATACGACGCGACTGAAGTTCGGCGTATTTAATGCCGCGGGCCGCAGCAACGTCCTTTGGATGCATCTGGTTCTTCAGCGCATCGAAGGTCGCGCGGATCATGTTGTACGGGTTCGAAGTGCCGAGCGATTTGGCAACCACATCGTGAATGCCAAGCGTCTCGAACACGGCGCGCATCGGACCGCCGGCGATGATACCGGTACCAGGCTTGGCGGTGCGCAGGACGACCTTGCCAGCGCCGTGGCGGCCCTTGACGTCATGGTGCAGCGTGCGGCCATCGCGAAGCGGCACAAAGATGAGATCGCGCTTGGCGCTCTCGGTCGCCTTGCGAATCGCCTCAGGCACTTCGCGGGCCTTGCCGTGGCCGAAGCCGACGCGGCCCTTCTGGTCGCCGACGACGACGAGAGCGGCAAAGCCGAAACGGCGACCGCCCTTCACGACTTTGGCGACGCGGTTGATGTGGACGAGCTTGTCGACGAACTCGCTATCGCGATCGTCACGATCGCGGCGGTCGTCCCTACGGTTCTGTGCCATGTTCCTATCCTTGTTCTTTTCCGGAAAACTGGCGGTTTGATTATTAAATGGATCGGCCGCCACTTCGTTGTCACGAAGCAGCGGCGGCCGGTCCATACAGCAATTTAGAAGGTGAGGCCACCCTCGCGGGCCGCTTCGGCGAGTGCCTTCACGCGGCCATGATAAATGTACGGACCACGATCAAAAACGACCTCGGTCACGCCTGCTTCCTTGGCACGTTCCGCGATCAGCTTGCCGACATTGGCAGCCGCATCGACGTTGGCGCCGGACGTGCTGCGCAGATCCTTGTCGAGCGTCGAAGCCGCAGCGAGCGTATGGCCTTTCACGTCGTCGATCACCTGGGCATAGATATTCTGGCCCGAGCGGTAGATCGAAAGGCGCGGGCGGCCATTGGCAACCTGGCGAAGCTTCTTGCGAACGCGGAAAGCGCGTTTCTGGACGGGAGTCTTGTGAGCCATGATCTTCCGTTCCTTACTTCTTCTTGCCTTCTTTGCGGACAATCCGCTCTTCGGCATATTTCACGCCCTTGCCTTTGTAAGGCTCCGGCGGACGGTATTCGCGAATCTTGGCGGCAGCCTCGCCGACAATCTGCTTGTCGATGCCTGACACAGTGATCTCGGTAGGCTTCGGCACAGCAATCGTCACGCCTTCCGGCGGCTCATAGACCACTTCGTGGCTGAAGCCGAGGGACAACTGGAGATCCTTGCCGCGCATAGCGGCACGATAGCCAACGCCATTAATTTCAAGCTTGCGCTCGAAACCGTTCTTCACACCTTCCATGATATTGGCAATCATGGTGCGGCTCATGCCCCATTTGGAGCGAGCGTCCTTGCTGTTGTCACGCGGCTCGATGGCGACAGCGCCATCTTCCATGGCAACAGACACTTCATCACCGAGCGTAAACTCAAGTTCGCCCTTCGGCCCCTTGGCCTTGACGGTCTGACCGTCGACGGTGGCTGTAACGCCATCCGGCACGGCGACCGGTTTTTTACCGATACGAGACATGATCGTATCCCTGTTCTATCGTTTCCGTTGGGCCCGGCTTAGAAGATCTGGCAGAGAACTTCTCCGCCGACATTCTGTTCACGAGCCGAGTGGTCCGCCAGCACGCCGCGAGGCGTGGACAGGATGGAAATGCCCAGGCCGTTGGCGACCTGTGGAATATTCTTCACCGAAGCATAGACGCGGCGGCCTGGCTTGCTCACCCGCTCAATCTTGCGGATGACCGGCTGGCCTTCGTAGTACTTCAGTTCGATCTCGATGTCGGAACGGCCGTTTTCGTATTCCGTGACAGCGTAGTCACGAATGTAGCCTTCTTCCTTCAGAACATCGAGAACGCGCGCCCGCAGTTTCGAGCCAGGCGTCGAGACGGAATTTTTCCGACGTAGGGTCGCATTGCGGATACGTGTCAGCATATCGCCGAGAGGATCATTCACAGACATGCCAATGCTCCCTTACCAGCTGGACTTCTTGAGGCCCGGAATCAGGCCGATGGAACCGAGATCGCGGAGCGCGATACGGCTCATGTTGAGCTTGCGGTAATAAGCGCGCGGACGACCGGTCACGCCGCAACGATTGCGGATACGGTTCTTGGCCGAATTGCGCGGAAGGGCCGCCAGCTGAAGCTGCGCCGAAAAGCGCTCGTCCAGCGGGGCCGACCGATCCATGATGATCTTCTTCAACGCGGCCCGCTTGTCGGCGTACTTCTTCGCCAGCGCGCGGCGCTTCTCGTTTTTCTCAACAGCAGAGACTTTTGCCATAAGAGGCTCCTTTTCGCTTGCCGTTACTGCCGGAAGGGGAAGTTGAAGCCACGCAACAGTTCGCGTGCCTCATCATCCGTCTTGGCGGTCGTGCAGACGATGATGTCCATGCCCCAGATCTGGTCGACTTTGTCGTAATTGATCTCGGGGAAGACGATATGCTCCTTCAGACCCATGGCGAAGTTGCCACGGCCATCGAAGCTCTTCGGATTCAGGCCGCGGAAGTCGCGAACGCGCGGCAGCGCGATCGTGATAAGACGGTCCAGAAATTCATACATGCGGTCACGGCGAAGGGTCACCTTGGCCCCAATCGGCATGCCTTCGCGGACCTTGAAGCCCGCGATGGAGTTGCGAGCACGCGTGATCACCGGCTTCTGACCGGAAATCATCGCCAGGTCTTCGGCGGCAACCGAAGGCTTCTTTGAATCGGCCGTCGCTTCGCCAACACCCATGTTCAGCACAATCTTCTCGAGACGAGGAACCTGGTGCGAATTGCTATAGCCGAACTGCTCGGTCATGAGACCGCGGATCGAGTCATCATACTGAGACTTCAGCCGCGGCGTGTAATTTGCCTCAGCCATCGATCACTTCTCCCGAACTTTTGGCAACACGGACCTTCTTGCCGTCGCGGACTTCGAAACCAACGCGTGTCGGCTTTCCATCCTTGTCGACGAGGGCCAGATTGGACAAATGGATCGCCGCTTCCTTCGTGACGATACCGGCTTCCTGCGTCTGAGTCTGACGCTGATGGCGCTTGATCATATTGATGCCGCGCACTTTCGCACGATCATCCTTCGGCATGACCTCGAGGACTTCGCCGGTACGGCCCTTGTCCTTGCCGGTCAACACCACGACCTTATCGCCTTTGCGAATCTTCTGCATGGTCCGTTCTCCTCAGAGCACTTCCGGAGCCAGCGAAATGATCTTCATATGGCTCTTTGCGCGAAGTTCGCGCGGAACCGGTCCGAAGATACGGGTGCCGACGGGCTCTTTTTTGTTGTCGACGAGAACGGCTGCGTTCTTGTCGAAGCGGATGACGCTGCCGTCAGCGCGACGGATGTCCTTGGCCGTGCGAACCACGACCGCTTTCATCACATCACCCTTTTTAACGCGGCCACGCGGAATGGCTTCCTTTACCGAGACGACAATGATGTCGCCAACGGAAGCGTATTTCCGCTTGGAGCCGCCCAGCACCTTGATGCACTGGACCCGGCGCGCGCCCGAATTATCGGCGACGTCGAGGTTAGTCTGCATCTGAATCATGACTGACCGCCTTCGAATTTCTCGGAAGCCGGGCAAAAGTGCCCTGCCCCCTTGCGATTGATATTCTCGTTAGGTGACCCGATGTCCGATCAGGCCGGCTGGCCGTCGGTGACGACGACCCAGTTCTTGTCCTTCGAAATCGGGCGGCTCTCCTGGATCAGCACGCGGTCTCCAACCTTGCAGGCATTGGACTCGTCGTGCGCCTTATACTTCTTGGTGGAGCGGACCGTTTTCTTGAACAATGGATGGGTGAAGCGGCGCTCGACGCGAACGACAACCGTCTTGTCGTTCTTGTCGGACACCACGGTGCCCTGAAGGATGCGCTTAGGCATATCTCTCAGCCCTTGTTTTCGGCCGCCTTCTGGCGGGCAATGGTTTTAATGCGGGCGATATCGCGGCGTACGATGCGCACACGATCGGTTTTTTCCAGCTGACCGCTGGCGGCCTGGAAGCGCAGGTTAAACTGCTCTTTCTTCAGCTCTGCCAGCTTGTCGTTCAGCTGGTCGGGGCTCATCGCCCGGACGTCGGCGGCTTTCATGGCCTTCCTTCCTCTTACTCGGCGATGCGCTGCACGAAGCGCGTCTTAACCGGCAGCTTGGCTGCACCAAGACGCAGCGCTTCACGTGCAATCTCTTCATTGACGCCGTCGATCTCGAACATGATCCGACCCGGCGAAACGCGGGCGGCCCAATAATCGACAGAACCCTTACCCTTACCCATGCGCACTTCCGTCGGCTTGGACGTAACCGGCAGGTCCGGGAAGATCCGGATCCACACACGGCCCTGGCGCTTCATGTGGCGGGTGATGGCACGGCGAGCGGCTTCGATCTGACGCGCGGTAACGCGCTCAGGCTCGGTCGCCTTAATGCCATAGGATCCGAAATTCAGCGCCGTGCCACCCTTGGCGCGGTTGCTGATACGGCCTTTGAACTGTTTACGATACTTCGTGCGCTTCGGCTGCAGCATCGGTGTTTACTCCAATCGTTCAGCGGGGCGCCGTTTAGGCGTTCTCGCGGCGGCGGCCACCGCCACCCTTGTTGTCACCTTCGGCAGCGCGACGCTCGGAAGCCATAGGATCGTGCTCAAGGATTTCACCCTTGAAGATCCAGACCTTCACGCCGCAAATGCCATAAGCGGTTTCTGCTTCGGCCGTGCCGTAATCGACATCGGCGCGCAGCGTATGAAGCGGCACGCGGCCTTCACGATACCATTCGGTCCGCGCGATTTCCGCACCGCCAAGACGTCCACCGCAATTGATACGGATACCCTGGGCGCCAAGCCGCATCGCGCTCTGAACAGCGCGCTTCATGGCGCGACGAAACGCAACACGGCGCTCCAACTGCTGCGCGATCGACTGAGCGACGAGCGTGGCGTCGACTTCCGGCTTGCGAACTTCGACGATGTTGAGGTGCACCTCGCTGTCGGTCATTTCCGAAAGCTTACGGCGCAGCTTCTCAATGTCTGCGCCCTTCTTGCCGATGATGAGGCCGGGACGCGCCGCATGAATGGTGATGCGGCACTTCTTGTGCGGGCGCTCGATCACGATCTTGGAGACGGCAGCCTGTTTCAGCTCCTTCTCCAGATAGGTACGGATCTTGATATCCTCATGCAGCAACTGGGCGTATTCGCCAGACGCAGCAAACCAGCGGCTGTCCCACGTCTTGTTGATGCCGAGGCGTAGCCCGACTGGATTGATCTTGTGACCCATCAGGCCGTCTCCTCTTCGACTTCGCGCACGACGATCGTCAGATGCGCGAAAGGCTTCTCAATCCGACTGGCGCGGCCACGGCCACGGGCATGAAAACGCTTCATGACGATCGACTTGCCGACAAAAGCTTCGGCAACGACCAGTGAATCGACGTCCAGATCGTGATTGTTCTCGGCGTTGGCGATGGCGCTTTCCAGCGTCTTCTTCACCGTGCCTGCAATGCGTTTACGCGAAAATTCGAGATCCGCAACCGCAGTCTGCGCCTTTTTGCCGCGAATCATGGCAGCAACAAGGTTGAGCTTCTGCGGGCTGACGCGAATGGTGCGCGTTACCGCCCTTGCCTCATTATCCGCAAGGCGGCGTGGGGCCTTAGCCTTACCCATGATTACTTCCTTCTCGCCTTCTTGTCGGCGCCGTGGCCGTAATAGGTCCGCGTCGGCGAAAATTCACCGAGCTTGTGGCCGACCATGTCTTCAGACACGGAGACCGGGATGTGCTTCTGGCCGTTATAGACGCCGAAGGTGAGGCCGACGAACTGCGGCAGGATCGTGGAGCGGCGGCTCCACGTCTTGATCACCTCGTTGCGGCCACCTTCACGAACCTTGTCGGCTTTCTTCAGGAGGTAGCCGTCGACGAACGGGCCTTTCCAGACTGAACGGGTCACTAGGCTGCCCTTCCTTTACTTCTTACGCGCATGGCGCGAACGCATGATGTATTTGTCGGTCTGCTTGTTGGACCGTGTGCGCTTGCCCTTGGTCGGCTTACCCCATGGGGTCACCGGATGACGACCGCCAGATGTGCGACCTTCACCACCACCATGGGGGTGGTCGACCGGGTTCATCACGACGCCGCGAACATGCGGTGTCTTACCGAGCCAGCGCTTGCGGCCAGCCTTGCCGAGATTGATGTTGGCGTGGTCCGGATTGGAGACCGCCCCGACCGTTGCCAGGCAAGCGCCATGAACGAGGCGCTGTTCGCCGGAGTTCAGCCGCAGGATCGCCATTCCGGCGTCACGGCCGACCAGCTGTGCATAGGCGCCGGCAGACCGTGCGATCTGACCACCCTTGCCAACCTTCATCTCCACATTGTGGACGATGGTGCCGACCGGCATACGCTCCAGCGGCATGGTGTTGCCCGGCTTGACATCGATTGCTCCGCCGGAAGCCATCACCTTATCGCCGGCAGCCAGACGCTGTGGGGCGAGAATGTAGGACAGCTCGCCGTCGTCATAGCGGATCAGCGCGATGAAGGCGGTGCGGTTCGGATCGTATTCCAGACGCTCCACCGTCGCTTCAACGTCGAACTTCCGACGCTTGAAATCGATGCGGCGGTAGGTCCGCTTGTGACCGCCACCTATGTAGCGAGCCGTGATCCGACCGTGATTGTTGCGGCCGCCGCTCTTGGTCAGGCCTTCGGTCAACGCCTTGACAGGCTTGCCCTTGTGCAGGCCAGACCGATCGACCAGCACCAATTGGCGCAGGCTCGGCGTAACCGGATTGAATGTCTTAAGTGCCATTGTCTATCCGTCCTTCCGGCTCGCTCTAGAGACCGCTCGTGACATCGATGGACTGACCGTCCTCAAGTGTCACGATGGCCTTCTTGACGTCGCTCTGACGGCCGATGCGACCGCGGAAGCGCTTGACCTTGCCCTTACGGACAAGCGTGTTCACACCTGTGACCTTCACACCGAACAGCGCTTCGACAGCTGCCTTGATTTCCGGCTTCGTCGCCGTTTTGGCGACATTGAAGACCACCTGGTTGTTTTCCGAAGCCATCGTCGATTTCTCGGTAATAACCGGGCTGACGATCACGTCGTAGTGGCTGAGATCGCTCATTTGAACCGCTCCTCAAGAGCTTCGACAGCAGCGCGGGAAAGCACGAGCTTTCCACGACGCAGAATGTCGTAAACATTGATGCCCTGAACCGGCAGCACATCCACATGCGGAATGTTGGAGGCTGCGCGGGCGAAACCCTGATCCACTTCCGAACCGCCGATGAAAAGCGCGTCGGAAATGCCGAGCTTGTCGAACGAGCCGAGCAGCGCCTTGGTCTTGGCTTCCGATACCTTCAACTCGTCAATGACGATCAGGCTATCGCTTTTGGCCTTGGCCGAGAGAGCGTGCTTCAGACCGAGCGCCCGAACCTTTTTCGGCAGATCGTGAGCATGGCTGCGCACGACCGGACCGTGAGCCTTGCCGCCGCCGCGGAACTGCGGGGCGCGGGCCGAAGAGTGACGGGCGCGGCCAGTACCCTTCTGACGATACATCTTGGCGCCCGTGCGCGATATCTCACTGCGCTGAAGCGCCTTGTGCGTGCCCTGCTGCTTCTTGGCGCGCTGCCAGCGGACGACGCGGTAAAGAATGTCGTCGCGCGGCTCAAGGCCGAAGATCGCATCGTCGAGCGAAATCGTGCCGGACTCGTCGCCGGCCATGGTGTTGACCTTAACGTCCATCATTCCGCTCCTTCAGTAGCCGGGGCTTCAGCCTCGGCTTCGGTTGCAGAACCGTTGCTGCGGATCGCAGCCGGCTTCGGCGCATTGTCGGGAAGAGTGCTCTTGACCGCGTCGCGCACTTCGATCCAGGCGCCCTTGGAGCCCGGAACGGCACCGCGAACCAGGATCAGGCCGCGATCGACATCGGTCGACACGATCTGCAGGTTCTGCGTCGTCACGCGGGTCTGTCCCATATGGCCGGCCATCTTCTTGTTCTTGAAGACCTTGCCCGGATCCTGACACTGACCGGTCGAGCCATGCGCACGGTGACTAATCGAGTTACCGTGCGTTGCACGACCACCGCCGAAATTGTGACGCTTCATAACGCCGGCAAAGCCCTTACCGATCGTGACGCCTGAGACGTCGACCATCTGTCCGGGCACGAAATGCTCGGCGGTGATCTCCGCGCCAATATCGATCATGTTGTCTTCGGAGACCCGGAATTCGCAAAGCTTGGCCTTCGGCTCGACGGAAGCCTGTGCGAACTGGCCACGCTGAGCCTTCGCGACATTCTTCACCTTGCGAAAGCCAACGCCAAGCTGCACGGCGCTATACCCGTTTCTATCGGCGGTGCGCTGCGCGACAACCTGACAATTCTCCATGCGGAGAACCGTCACCGGCACATGCTCGCCCGCCTCGTTATAGACACGGGTCATGCCCAGCTTCTGTGCAATGACACCTGAACGCATCGGTTCAATCCTTACATTCTCTCGCGAGCTAGTTTTCGTTCACTGTTCGCGGCTTCGTTTCAGAGGACTGTCACAAGACAGTCATGAAAGCTCCTTAGAGCTTGATCTCGACATCCACACCGGCGGCCAGATCGAGTTTCATCAGCGCATCGACGGTCTGGGGAGTCGGGTCGACAATGTCGAGAAGACGCTTATGCGTGCGCATCTCGAACTGCTCGCGGCTCTTCTTGTCGATGTGCGGACCACGGTTCACCGTGAATTTCTCAATCCGCGTCGGCAGCGGGATCGGCCCACGCACATTGGCGCCGGTCCGCTTGGCGGTCGAAACGATTTCGCGCGTCGACGTGTCCAGAATGCGGTGATCGAACGCCTTGAGGCGGATCCTGATGTTCTGTCCGTTCATGGAAGACAATCCTTATTCGCGGAGCAATGGGCGGTCTCCCGCCCATTGCCGGACGAGGGCTTACTCAGTGATTGCAGCGACGATGCCGGCGCCGACGGTGCGGCCGCCTTCACGGATGGCGAAGCGCAGCTTCTCTTCCATGGCGATCGGCACGATCAGTTCCACGTCCACCGTCACATTGTCGCCGGGCATCACCATCTCCGTGCCTTCCGGCAGCGTCACGATGCCCGTCACGTCCGTCGTGCGGAAATAGAACTGCGGACGGTAATTGGTGAAGAACGGCGTATGACGGCCACCCTCTTCCTTCGTCAGAATATA
>NZ_JAMYXM010000005.1 GCF_024158145.1 Notoacmeibacter sp. MSK16QG-6 | reverse complement strand
TGGTCCCTGCCCTGCCGACGATCCCCGACTGACGCTGCTCTGGAGCGCCAAGGAGGCGGTGCTGAAAGCGCGGCGGGCGCGAAACCTGACCGAAATCCGCCAGATCGAATGGCGGGGATGGAACGGCAGTGGCGCGATGGAAATGCGCGATCGCGGCCTGCCGGTTCCCGGCGTCTTCGCCGCCTTCTGGCGCGGCCATGCCATCGCGGTCGCCTCCGCTCGTCGATTGCCCGAAGCGAGGGCGGCATGAGCGATCCGATAGCCGCCATCAAGAACGCTGCTGCGACCGCGCGTTGGGCGCCCTCCTCTCACAATTCCCAGCCCTGGCAGGTCGAAATCGAGCCGCTGGACAGCAGGGAAATGCGGCATGTCCATATCCGTCTCGACGAGACGGCGCGACTGCGCGCGCTCGAGGCGCTGGATGACGAAATGGCGATCAGTCTCGGCCTCTTCGCCGGAATTTTCTGTCGAGAGCTGGGGGCTGCGAGCGTGCCGTATCGCCTCAGCGCCGATCCCCCCACCGCGCTGACGATCGGGGTTGGTCCGGCTACATCGCGAAAGCCGGACAAGGCCCGGGAGCGAACAGACGAGATCAGGGCGCGCCGCACAAGCCGCGGCGTTTTCTCCCCGCGTCTGCTGACCGCGTCGGATCGCAAGGCTTTGCAGTCCCGTCAATGGACCGGTTTGGGCATTGGCACGGCGGCCTCGGTCCAATTGCTCGAGGATGCCGTCCTGCGTCAGAGCGTCGCCCGGTTGCTCGAACGGTATGGCGAACATGATTTTTCCCATTTCGCCGCCTGGTCGGAAACATACGCTCATATCAAATTCGTACCGGCGTCGGCCCTGCGCGAAGGGCGCGGCTTTTCCATCGAGTCGATCCTTGGCCCGCTCTCTCCCATGCGCCGCTCACTGATGAAAATCGTGCTGCACCCTGTCACGATGCAGCTCTTGCGCCCGTTCGGCCTTCCCCGCGCCATGGCCCGCAACCTGTCGAAGCTCGCATTCAGCGCACCGGCGCTCGTCGTGCTCGTTGCTGAGGAAGCGCGGCCCGGATTTTCCGATCTGGTCGAAACCGGAAACAGACTGGCCGAGATATGGCTCGCCGCCGAGCGGCAGGGATTGTGCCTGCATCCGCTCAGCGTCCTGCTGCAGCATCCAGACGCCCGGCAAGCGTTGCGAGAAGCGCTCGGACTGTCCGGCCAACCCGTCTTCATCGCGCGGGTCGGCGAAGCGATTCAGCCAGCTCCGCCATCGCCTCGCATCCCGACCGATGCGCTCGTCACCTACCGTCCGCCCGCCGCATCGGCGGCCAGCTAGAGAGAGACCATGGATTTCGCCCTTCAACCCGATCAGATGCAGCGCAACGCCCATCTGGAGCGCTTCGCACAGGATTTCGCCCGAACGACGCATCAGCGGGCGCCTGATTTCGACCGCGCGCTCTGGGACAGGCTGGCAGCGATGGGTCTTGCCGGACTGCCGCTGCCAAACGAATTCGGCGGCTCCGACCTCAGCGCCCTCGACACTGTGCAGAGCTTTGAGACGGTGGCACGGCATATCCCCGATCTCGGCCTACTGTTTTCGCTCTGCGCGCACCTCTTCGCCTGCGTCGTGCCGCTCTGGCGCGGAGGATCGGCTGACCAGAAGGCGCGCTGGCTCGAACCGCTCGCAACGGGCCGGTTGATCGCGGCCAACGCGATCTCCGAGGAAGGCTCGGGATCGGATGTCTTCGCCATGGCGACGCGGGCCGAACGCGATGGAGACGGCTACATCCTCAATGGCACGAAGCGGTTCATCACCAATGCGCCGGTCGCGGACGTTCTCGTCGCCTATGCCCGGACCGATCCAGCGTCCTCCTTTTTCGGCATCAGCTGTTTCGTCATCCCGACCGACACCCCCGGCGTGACGATCACGCCGGAGGAGACCAAATCCGGCCTCTCCTCAAGCCCATGGGGTAGCGTGCACTTTGATGACTGTCGCATCGGTGGGGATATGCGCGTCGGGCCGGAAGGTGCCGGAGCGTCCCTTTTTCACGACAGCATGGTGTGGGAGCGCAGTTGCCTGTTCTCCATCTATCTCGGTGCGATGGACCGCATTTACGCCCTGTGTCTGGATCACGCGCGCAACCGCTCGCAATTCGGCCGCGCCATCGGCGCCAATCAGGCGATCTCCGACCGCCTCGTCGACATGCGGCTGCGGGTGGAGACCGCGCGGCTGCTGCTCTACAAGGCGGTCTGGCTCCACGATCAGGGAAAACCCTGCGAACAAACCGTCGCCCTCGGCAAGATCTGGATTTCGGAATCGGCGGTGCAGATCGGCAAGGACGCCATGCAGATCTTCGGCGGCGAAGCGATGACCGCCAGCCACCCCGTCAACCGCTTTCTCAACGACGCGATGCCTTCGCGGATCTTCTCCGGCAGTTCGGAAATCCAGCGCGAAATCGTCGCCCAGGGCATGAAACTACGCTGACGCCCGAGGCTGGAGGCTGAAGCCGGCCCAAATCAATTTCAGGAGATGACACCATGCCTGCCCTATCGGAGCCCATCTGGCTTCTCATCGCCAATACCGTCCTCTTCATCGTGCTGGGCGTTATCGCCGCCATGCGGACGGGCAATACGAAATGGCCGTTCGCCTTCGGTTTCTTTTCGCTTTTACCCGCCACGCTGATCCTCGCTTGGTACGGAGCGGGAGCGGAGTGGCGGCGGATCGGTATCTGCCTGCTCGTCGCCATCTATGTCGCACGAATGCTCTACACGCTGCTGGTCTGGTTCAACGCCACCGGCGCGGCGAAACTGAAGGATCAAAGCCCGCGCGGTGCGCTGATCGGTCTGCCCTTCGTGTTGGTCCCCGTCTTCTGCTGGCTCTATCCCCTGCCCTTCTTCGCCGCGATGGACAGAACCGAGGGGTTTGGCTGGTTCGATGGCGCGGCGCTCCTCTGCTATGGGCTCGGAACCGTCTTCCATATGGGCGCCGATCTGCAGAAATGGCGCTTCAAGCAGGAAGAGGCGAACCGAGGCAAATTGCTACGGCGCGGCTTTTGGGGGATGTCGCGCCATCCCAACTATTTCGGCGATTTTCTGATCTACTGCTCGTTCGCGATCGTTTCGGTTTGGCCCTGGGGCCTGATATCGCCATTGGTCAATCTGGCGCAGTATTTCGCCGATGCGATTCCGAAAAACGAGAAGCAGTCGAAGGCGCGCCACAATGGCGCGTGGGACGCCTATGTGCGCGAAACGCCGATCTTTCTGCCGCTCGGCCGCCCAACTGCGAAGGCCGGCTGACACCTATTTGGATCGCGCCCGCAAGCGGTTAGTCAGATAAACCGAAGAGGTGTCGACGGGCGACAATAGCGGAAGGCAATCACGCTCTTCCGCGATAAACGAACTCGGTGTCGGGTTCATGCGCGGCTGAAGCCGCCAGGGTCTGCAATTCGCCGTGAAGCGGTGATTTGACGCAGACCGGATCGGTTGCCGCCGCATCGCCGGCCAGCGCCATGGCTTGGCAACGGCAACCGCCGAAATCGATGTCGCGCCGCTCGCAGGACTGGCAGGGCTCCTGCATCCAATCGGTGCCGCGGAACGCGTTGAAAGCCGCGCCATCGTACCAGATTTCGTCCAGCAGGCGGCTCCGGACATTGTCGAATTCGAGCCAGCCGATCGTTTCCGCCGCGTGGCATGGCAGAACCTTGCCGGTCGGGTCGATATTGAGGCCGACCCGGCCCCAGCCCTCCATGCAGGGTTTGGGATAGCGCGCATGATAATCGGCGGGCACATAGTCGATCACGAGTATGCCGCGCAGCCGTTCACGCGCCTCGCCGACGATCCGGGTCGCCGTCTGCGCCTGTTCCGGCGTCGGCATGAGCTGCGTCCGGTTGCGTTCGGCCCAGCCATGAAACTGTACCGTCGCGACTTCGAGACGGCGCGCACCGAGCCTGACCGAAAGATCGATCATCTCCTCCAGCCGGTCCATATTGTGGCGATGGCATACGGCGTTGACGGTCAGCGGCAGCCCCTCCGCGCGCACCCAGTCCGCAACCGCAAGCTTTCGCTCATAGCCGCCCTTGTATCCGGCAACGAGATCGGCCATCGCTGCATCGGTTCCCTGTAGCGATAGCTGAACGTGATCCATGCCTGCCTCTGCCAACGCCTTGAGCCTCTTTTGCGTCAAACCGATGCCCGAGGTGATGAGATTGGTGTAGAGGCCGGCATTGCGCGCCGCCGCCGTCAGCTCCGCAAGATCGCTGCGCGCCAGAGGCTCACCGCCGGAAAAATGCACATGAAGGACGCCCAGGGCCGCCGCCTCGCGCAGCACCCGCACCCACTGCTCGGTCGTCAGCTCCTCGCTCGAGGGCTTCAGCGCAACCGGGTTGGAGCAATAGGGACAGGCCAACGGGCAGCGATGGGTCAGTTCGGCGAGAAGCGCGATCGGCGGCGCGGGGGTAGCAGCCGACGAAGGCTTCACTCTTTCGGCTTCGAGCGCCTCGGTCATGTCAGTTCCACCATGCGTTTGTCGCGAAGAGCCTCGAAAAAGCCGATGACATCCGCCTCGATCACATCGACCGGAGCCGCATATGCCTCAGCCAGCGCCTCGCTGATCTGCCGGACGCTGCGCGCACCGTCCGTCACATTCAAAATGGCAATACTGGTCTCATCGAGCGCCAATGTTCTCTCCGGCGCAAGCAGAACCGTGCGCGCACGCACCTTGTCGTCATGCACCCGTACTCCGCGCGGCAGCGCCGGGACGGTGTGGCCGGTTATCGTCTGGGCCAACGGCTCGACGCCTATGTCCGGTCGGTCGTTCATGCAACGTCGCGGGCCTGGACATCCAACAGCCCCTCCGTTCCGTTCCAGGCGCCGGGCGGGATACGGCCCGGCTCGACATAAGCGGAGTGAAGAGCGTCGAGTTGCGCCCACAAGACGTTCGTCTTGAAGGTGAGCGCGGCAGCAGCGGCGGCCTGCCGTTCGGCTGTCGTCGCCGTGTCGAGCACATAGCGCAGACCGAATGCGACATCCTTCGGCGCTTCGGTCAAACGTTTGCGGAAATAGGAGAGCGAAGCGTCGTTTGCGAAGTCGTAATGCTTCAACAATCCCTCGATCCGCTCGGAATGAATTTTCGGAGCGAAAAGCTCGGTCAGAGAAGAGGCCACGGCATCGAGCAGAGGCATGTCACGGACAAACCGCACATAGGCATCGACGGCGAAGGTCGTCGCCGGCAGAATACCGCGTTCGCTGGCGACATAGTGCGGATCGAGTCCGACCGCCTCAGCCAGCTTCAACCATCGCCGGATACCGCCGCCCTCCTCGACGCCGCCGTCATGGTCCTCGATGCGAGACCGCCACATGCGCCGCAGATCGGGGTCGGCACATCGCGACATGAAGGCAGCGTCCTTCATCGGAATACGGCTTTGATAATAGTATCGGTTGATGACCCAGGCACGAACCTGCATCGGCGTGCACCCGCCGTTATGAAGCATGGCGTGAAAGGGATGCTTGTCGTGGTAGCGCTCATCGCCGATTGCTCTGAGCCGGGCTTCGAACGCTTCGCGCCCGAGCGGCCTGTCCACGCTATCGGATGTCTTGGTCATAGGCGGATCTCCATGCTGTCCTCACCGATCCGCCAACCGGCCGCCTCGACCGCTGCGCGTTCATCGGAATCCGCCCGCCAAACCGGATTGGTGTTGTTGATATGAACGAAGATCTTGCGACCGCACTCGATCGACCGAAAGGCCGCAATCGCGCCGTTCTCGCCGCTCATGGCGATATGACCCATACGCTGACCGGTCTTGCTGCCGACACCGGCCGCGATCATTTCATCGTCGGTATAGACCGTGCCGTCGAAGAGCACGGCGTCAGCGCCCTGAAGGCGTGACGCCAGGGCTTCGGTGACATGGGCGCAACCGGGAACGTAATGAAGAACTTTGCCATGGGCGCGGATCGTCACTCCGATGGTATTGCCGCCCTCCTCTCCGATATCGACGTCCTCGCCTTCCAGATAGAGAGGTACTTTGCCCGGAACGGAGAAGATGTCGGCTTGGAGCCCCGGCAGCAGTTCAACCGTATCGCCGGAATCGATCTGCCGCACGGTGACGAACTCGCGGTCGAGCGCATCGAAGAGGCTGTTCGCCTCGATGACATCGAGAATTTCACGGGTGGCGTGCAGCGTGAAAGACTGCTTTTCACGCAAGGTCAGCAAGCCGGCAATGTGATCGATGTCACCATTGGTGCACATCACCACTGGCGCGCGATTGTCACGGGCCGCACGCGGATGAAGCTGCGGGTTGGCAGCCATCTGCGTGCGAATATCCGGTGAGGCATTAAGTATCGCCCATCGTTCGCCATCGGCGGAGACTGCCAGGGACGATTGGGTCTGCGGGCTGACTGCGCTGACGGGATCGCGTGCAGCCCGGCAATTGTCGCAACCGCAATTCCATTGCGGCAAGCCACCGCCAGCAGCGGCGCCTAGAATGAGCGCGTGAAGAGATTTGGTCATCGCTTCACGCACTCAGCATCATTAGAACTGGATGGGGTCGTCGCCGTCCGCCGGAGCGTAACGGGTCACTTCCATTGCACAGCTGATTTCAACGATCTTCGGGGTCTTCCAGGCCATATGTTCCTCCTTCATGTGCCTTGATACCTGCCGCTATTCAGACGGCTTTGCACCAAATCAGGCCGGTGCGCGGCGGCAACCGCATCGCGACCGGAGATTGGTCTCGATGCAACCAGACTAGCAAAAGCATCGGCTCTTACAAGTCTAAACCTCCCAACCGCCCTATAAACGGCATAAAAATCAGTCTATATAAAAATAAGAAATTTATAAGAACCAAAATTGCACGAGAATTACTACTTTGGTACAGAGTGACCGCAGCAATGAAGCATTTATTCCTCTTGAAGGCCGCACCTGGCAGCGTGTCGTGGTTTGCTTTTTCCTGCAGGCATGCGCCAATCTGTGATCTATCGGTTTTGGCGCGGGACGGTTTGGAGGAGAGAAAATCGTGACCACCATCATTGCCGAGCGCCTCGACTTTCTCCGCAGCCAGCCGACGGTTCGATCCCGGCGCACGTGTCAGACTTCGCGCCGGCCGTCGGCCGTTTGTGGACGGCAATGACCACGGGCACTCCATCGGCCGCCTTCAGATCATGGCGATCTCTGCGCCTCAAAATCGTTATCCTCCTCGCCGCCACGGCAGCGATGACGGTGGGCGCCGCGGTCATTATCGTCTGGAGCCTCGATCGGTCCCGTGATCTCGTGGACCGGTCCCAGGCCGCCCAGACCAGGATCGAACAATTCCTTCTGCTGGCAGGTCGGGTCAGCGATTACAGTGGCATCGCATCGCTGGTCACTGAAAAGAACGACAATGTCGATCGGCTGGAACAGGCCCATGAGGTGACAATCCAAGTCTTCGATCGCCTTCGCCGGATGAATGGGGAAGAGGTCGAAGCCGCGCGAGGCGACGGCAAATCGGCCGCTGCGACCAAGGGGCTTCAACTGGCGCGCATGCGGGCGCAGTTCGAAGTCCTGCACCGATTTATTGCCGGAGATGTGGCCACATCGCCTCGTTCCGGTCTTATTGCACAACGGCTCAATGCTTTTGGTGTCACATTCGCGCCCATGCTGGCGAGCGCTGTCGAAACCGAACGGCAACAATCGGATGCCATGCATCTGGCGCTGGCAGATTTGCGCAAACAGCTTGTTATCTTCGCATGGGTTCTCGCCATCGTCGCGCTCGCCGTTGCGTTACTGCTTTACCTGACTATCGGGCGGCCGCTTCTTTCCCGCATCGACAGAACGCTAGCGGGAGCGCGTGAGATTGCAGCGGGACGGTTCGAAACCCGGCTCGATCTTTCAGGCGACGACGAACTGACCGGTCTGATGGCGGGCTTCAACGACATGGCGGCCCGGCTGGACGCCCGTGAAGGGGATGTGATCCTCGCCCGGCAACAGATGCAGGAGACCATTCGACAGCGAACGGCGTCGTTGCGCGACGCCAATACGCGATTGGCGGAAATCGACGCCAGCCGGCGACGGTTCTTTGCCGATATCAGTCACGAACTCCGTACGCCGCTGACGGTGATACAAGGTGAAGCGGAGTTCAATCTCAACGAACGCGCGGCCCCCGACAAAGATACGATGAAAATGTCGTTCGGGACAATCCTCGATCGTGTCCAAGGCCTTCGCCGCCGCGTCGACGACATGCTGCGGGTCGCACGCTCGGAAAGCGGACGCCTGGATCTACACACCGAGCCGATCGATCTTGTCGCGCTGGTGCGGACGATCGGGGATGAGGAGACTGCCGCCGTCACGCGGAAGGGCGTGACGCTAGTGATCGATACCGTCGGTGAAGCAGCGATGGTGAAAGGAGACCGGGAATGGCTGCGGCAGGTGGTCGCTGGCCTGATCGAAAACGCTTTGAAGCATGCTCCCTCCCGTTCTGCGATCACAATCGGAATCCGGGCAGCGGAGGGCGAGGCGCGACTGACGGTCCGCGACGAAGGTAGCGGCATCTCCGAGACCGATATGCCGCATGTTTTCAAACGGTTTCACCGAGGCGGCGCAGACGAACGGCGCGAGGAAGGTTTCGGCGTCGGTCTGGCGCTGGCGCGTTGGGTCGTCGAAGAACATGGCGGCCGTATCGCTCTGTCGAACAATCGGGACGGCAACGGCTTGACGGTCGAAATCGTTTTGCCCCTCATCGAGCGGACCGGACAATGAGGAATGGGACGTCATGAGAGTTCTGGTCGTGGAAGACGACGCCGATATCGCATCGCTCTTGCGGCGAAACTTTCACGCCGCCGATATGGGATGCGACCTTGCTCCGAATGGCCGCCTTGCCCTGGAGATGGTGCGCAACGCCAATTACGACGCCATTGTGCTCGATGTCATGCTGCCAGAACAATCCGGACTGGATGTCTGCCGTATTCTGCGCAAGCAAAGCCATGATGCTACGATCATCATGCTGTCCGCGCGCGACAGTCTGGAAGACAAGGTCGAGGGACTGGAAGCCGGCGCGGACGATTATGTGGTCAAACCGTTTGCCTTCGCTGAAATTCTGGCGCGCATTCAGGCTCAGGGACGACGCAGGC
Source organism: Notoacmeibacter sp. MSK16QG-6 (assembly GCF_024158145.1). Classification (GTDB taxonomy): domain Bacteria; phylum Pseudomonadota; class Alphaproteobacteria; order Rhizobiales; family Rhizobiaceae; genus Notoacmeibacter. Next base: position 205,471 of record NZ_JAMYXM010000005.1, on the reverse strand, counting down.
TGGCCGAACATCCCGATCGATCCAACGGCTTGATCGCGTGCGGCGATCTCGCCTTCGATCAGCAGACGAATCAGCTATCCTATGGGGAGAAGTCGACCGAGCTGACCGAACGCGAAGCGGATCTTCTGGTGTTCATGATGCGTAACGCTGAAAGGACCGTCAGCCGCGAGAAGATTTTCGAAGCCCTTTGGCACGATCAGGGCGGCGCGGCGATCAATGTCGTCGATGTTTATATCGGGTATCTTCGCCGTAAAATGGCGCTTCTCGGTCCAGATGTCCGTGAGGCCATGCGCACGGTGCGCGGAAAGGGATTCGTGCTGTGCCCGGTCAATGCCGATGGTGAGAAGCCGGTGACGTAGAACTCGACCCTGCATCTCGAACAATGCGGCGGGCAGTCCGCAAAAAGAACCGCCCGCCAACCATGCCTGGGAGGCAAAGGTCAGTTTGGAAGCGCGCCGCTCTGCTTTGCGACATGCGTGGCGATCGCATCCATCAAAGCCGGAGAAAGGGCGTCGTAGGGCGGTAGGCCAAGTTCGCTCAGCCGTGACCGGATCTCCGGCATTTTATCGGGATCGACTCCGCTCTCGATGACGGACGACACGAACGCGGCGAATTCTGGCGGCGACCAGCCATCCTCGTCGCTCAGTTCGGTGTGAACGAAATCCAGCCCGTAAAACGGATGGCCGCTATTTTCGATACGGCCATACATGTGAACGCCGCACTCCCTGCACGCATGACGTTGGATCGTGGCGCTGGAATCCACGACATGCAGCTTCTCTTCTCCCGATACGACCCGCACCTTGTTGCGGTCGACAACCGCGATTTGAGCGAATGTCGCGCCATCCGGCTTCCAGCATTTGGTGCAGCCACAGGCATGGTTGTGCGCGGTTTGCGCGCCGACTTCGACGGTGACAGGATTGCTGGCGCAATGGCACTTCAGGGTGCCGCCGGAAAAGCCGGACTGGGCAGGGGCAAAGCCGCCGTCTATGGCTGGATGAATGTGAATCATGGGTTCCTCCGCTTATCGGTGACGTGTCAGCGTCACCCTTGCCCGGTCAGCATTGGAAGAAACCGGCGTTCAAGCAATACAGCGGAAAGTCGCGGTTTGCGCGGCTCTCGGAGCTGCTCAGCGCACTTTGCGACGCAGCATCGTGCGCGCCGGATCGTATCCCCAGAGCGCACCGAGCATGCATATCACGAATGTGACGCAGACCCAGAAAAGCGCCATGCCATTGAACTGTCCATAGAGAGCGAAGCGGATCAGTTCGACGGCGTGGGTAAATGGATTGATCGCACAGATGTCGCGTAGCAAGGCCGAGCTCTCCTGCATCTTCCAAAGCGGATAGAGCGCCGATGAAAGGAAGAACATCGGGAAGATGACGAAGTTCATCACGCCGGCGAAATTTTCGAGCTGACGAATGGTCGACGAGATCAGCAGGCCGAGAGCGCCGAGCATCAGCCCAGTCACGATAAGCGCCGGCAAAATAGCAATATATCCTACCAATGGCATCGTGGTGCCCAGAGCCGCAGTGATGGCCAGAAACACCGCGATCTGCAGGATCGAGACGGCGACACCTGCCAGAAGCTTCGAGAAAAGCAGCCACCAGCGCGGAAATGGCGACGTCAGCAGAAGCCGCATCGACCCCATCTCCTGATCGTACACCAGCGAAAGCGAAGACTGCATCCCGTTGAAGAGCTGGATCATGCCGCACAGGCCCGGCACGATATAGACTTCGTAAGTGATGTAGGTCTGGTAGGGCGGCGTGATCGACAGTCCGAGTGCGGCGCGAAAGCCGGCAGCGAAGACGACCAGCCAGACCAGCGGCCGCACCAGCGCGGCCAGAAACCGGCCACGCTGAGAGGCGAAGCGCAGTGCTTCTCGAACGATAATCGCCCAAAGCGCGGTCATCCAGCCCATCATGCCGCAGCCTCGTCCTGCTCGGCAGTCATCTCCATGAACCGCTCGGCCAGCGTGAGTTCGCCGGCGACGTCGTCAGCATCGCCTTGCGTCAGAACACGGCCGCGATGCAGCACAACGACCTGATCGTCGGGCCGAATCTCGTCGACGAGGTGCGTGGCCCACAATACCGCCAAACCGGTTTCGGCCAGGCTATGGACATGCGTGGTGATGGATTGGCGCGACGCTGCGTCGAGGCCGACCGTCGGCTCGTCCAGCAGCAGAACTTCAGGACGATGAATCAGTGCGCGCGCGATTTCCATGCGACGCCGATGCCCGCCATTCAATGCGCGCACCTGTTCGCCAGCACGTTCGCGCATGGCGAGCCGGTCGAGAACCTCGTCGATGGCTGTGGCCGCGCTGCCTCCCGAGAGCCCGTGCAGGCCAGCGAAATAGGTGAGATTGCGCCGCACCGTCATATCGAGATCGAGAGTCGGCTGCTGAAATACGACGCCGATCCGCGCCAGCGCGGCGCGCGGCGCGCTGGCAAGATCGAAACCGGCAACCTGAATGCTCCCCTGTGGAGCCACGATCAGGCGCGTCAGCAGCGCGAAAAGGGTCGATTTGCCGGCGCCATTCGGACCGAGCAGTGCACAGAACCGTCCCGGCTCGACCGAAAAGCCGACATCGTCCAGCGCCGGACGGCCCTTCCGGCTGTAGCGGTAGTGAATATGGGAGACGTCCAGTCCGCTCATCCGGCCACTCTTATCATTGCCCAGCCTGCCCGCCTTCCCCCGCGATTGTCGCCGGTTTGCCCGCCAATCGCAAAACCCGGCTCGCCAGCCGATCCGCCTCTGCTTGCGAATGCGTGACAAGAATCGTCGCAGGTCGTGTCTCTGCGATCAATTCCTCCGTCAGCGTCAGCATTTCCTCGGCTGTCGCAGCATCGAGCGAAACGAAGGGCTCGTCCATCACCAGCAGTTCCGGCCGCCCGGCGAAGGCGCGCGCCAGCGCCAGGCGTCGTTGCTGACCGAGTGACAATTGACGCGGGAACAGGCCCGCTTTTTCCGCGATGCCGACCCGTTGTAGAACCGCCCGCGCCGTCTCGGACGAAATCTCCGGATGCACCAGCATGATATTTTGAAGCGCGCTCCGCCATGGCATCAGCACCGGCTCCTGAAAAACCATCGCCATGTTTTTCGGTCGATCGATCGCGCCGGCAAAGGCCGTATCGGTGCCCGTGATCAGCCTCAGCAGTGTCGACTTGCCGATCCCGGACGGGCCGAGTATCGCGAGCGTTTCGCCGGCCTCCATCGTAAAATCGATATTGGACAGAATCTCAGTCGCGCCGAATGCCTTGCGCCGCACATCAACCCGGATCACGCCGTCCTCCACTGCCACACCCGGCGCTCGACCGGCTGAAGCAGCAGCCATTCGACACCGAGCATCACCATGATGAAGGACAACGAGTAAACGAGCACCATCGTGACATCGAACTGCTGGAAATAGAGGTGGATCTGGAAGCCGACCCCATTGGACCGGCCGAGAAATTCGACCACGAGCACGATTTTCCAGATAACCGCGATCCCCGACCGCGCCGCGGCTGCGATAAACGGTGCAAGTTGCGGCAGAACGATATGGCGCGCGCGCGCCCATGGCTTCATGCGAAACACACGCGCCATGGCGGACAGGTCCGGATCGAGCGCGCGCGCGCCTTCGCGCACCACGGTCGTGACATTGGGAATTTTGTTGAGGACGACAGCCGTAATCGCTGCCGTCTCGTTCAGGCCGATCCATAAATAGCAGAGCACGATCAGGACCAGCGCCGGCAGATTGAGAAAGACCACCAGCCAGGGGTCGAGCCAGCGGTCGACGGCAGGGAAACGGCCCATGACAAAGCCGAGCGATACGCCCACGAACATCGCCAGCAGGAAGGCCCAGATAACGCGCCAGATCGTCATACCGAGATGATAAGGCAATTCACCCGAGGCAACGGCCTGCCTGAACGGATCGATGAGCGCCCACGGCGCTGGCAGCACCGAGGGATCGGCCGTCAGCGCCGCAGCAACGATCCAGCAAACCAGGAGAGCCACCAGCGACAGTATTCGCGCCGTCGCCGGTTTCTGCAGCATGTCATTCAAAGGTAAGGAATAGTCCTTCCGGCAATGTGGTCGCCTTGCCTACAAGTTTCTCTCCACCGAGGTCGGCCATGATTTTAAGGAACCGGTCGGCAGCCGCTTCATCGACAGGATTGCCGCTCGGAATGCCTTCACGAAAACCATCTCGAAGCGCGGTAAACTCAGCGTCGTCGCCCGCATTCATTTTTGGACGCAGCGCCTCCCAGGCCGCATCGTCGGTTTCTAGAAGCTCCTTTGCCGCGCGCGATGCCGCAAACAATCCCTTCGCCACGTCCGGGTGCGCGTCCACATAGTCCTCCTTCAAGACGTATCCGAGGAGCGGCGTATCGGGATCGAGACCGAGTTCGGCGGCGGCGTCCAGCGTCGAAACGAGTTCGTGCATGCCTTTCGCTTTCATCTTGGCCAGGAAATGCCAGAAATTGATCGCGCCCGCCGTTTCACCCTGCAGAGCGGACTTGAAAATCAGCGGCGGCGCACCGAACACCTGTTCGGTCTCGCCTTTCAGATCCATTCCGTATTTCTTTTCCGCATAGGCGCGCAGGATCAGCCAGCTCTTGTCCACCGGACCGCCGGCAATGCCGATCTTTTTGCCAGCGAGATCCTGCAGGGTCTCGATGCCGCTATCGTCCTTCACCACCAAACCGCCGACAGCCCGCGAATAGGGAATGAACACATAGTCCTTGCCATCGGCGCGCTGGCTGGCAGCCCATATCCAGTCGGCAACCACCACATCGGCTTCACCGCCTGCAAGCGCGATCCGGGTCGCGCCATTATCGGCATAGTCCTGCACGACCAGTTCGAAGCCATTGGCCGTATCGAGACCGTTTTCCTTTATCGTGGTGATTTCCCAATTGACCGTGCCGGTTGCCAGCATGGCGGCGCGAAGCTTCGGCAAATCCTCGGCCTGTGCCGCCCCCGCGCCTATCGTCAAAATGCCGGCCGCCATCGCAGCCGCGAGTCGTTTCAGAACATTCATTTCGTGTTCCTCCCTGTGCGGCTTACCGGACCCTCAAGGGTCCGGAGCCTTGCGATTTACCCCGCGCGATCGCGGTAACAGCGCTTTCTATTCCGCGCGCTTTTCCACGATGTTCAATTCGGCATCGAGCTCAATGTCGTACTGGCCGTCGGAGCAAAACACGTCATCAAGTTCGTAACCATCGTCCTCGATTTCGATATCGGCGGGGTCCATCTCGCATTGCATCGACGCCAGAAGCGCCATGATCTCCGCTTCCTTTTCGGGCGTGATTTCTTCAGCGGCGACGACCGGGCCTGAGCCCAGTAACAGCGCGAGGACAGCAGCTTTCAGTATCAGAATCTTCATCGGTCTCTCCCTGGATGGATAACGGTTTACTGGATCGAGATCGCTATTTTCTGGCTGTCGCCAGTGGTGTTCGGGATAGCGACTTCGTACCGGCCTGGCTTGATCGCGATAAAGGACAGCGTCGCCTCGCCCGCATCGTCGAATTCAAGGCTGTCGATGGCCATTGGGCGCACCTCGATCTTGTTGATGACGATCTCGTTCATCCAGATCGCACGGAAAAATTCCGGGCCGGACAGCGCCAGTTCCGCCGAACCGTCCGCCGTGATCTTCATCACGTAGTATGCGCCGGACTGCAGCGCGACGTCCTCGCCGAGCGGCTTACCCGAGGCCAAGGTTATTTCGATCACCTCGCCGCGATTGCATTTCGCCAGCAGGCCCGCAAAGCCGAGCTCATCGCAGAGCGGCGCAGCACTCGCGGGGCCGGCCAAAAGCACCGATGCTGCGATTGCTATCAGTCGTTTCCGCATTCGTTCCTCCCATTGAAATCCAGATCTCCTCAGTTCGGCGCGACCACGACTCCCCATGGCTGTTCGCCAACCTGCACAGAGCGGACGACCTTTTCGGCCTTCACATCGATGATGCTCACATCGTTGGAATTGCCGTTGGTCGTGATCAAAAACTCCTCTCCCGGCGTAAATGCCATCTGCCAGACGCGCTGGCCAACTAGCAAATAGTCCATAACCTCATCGGTCGCGCCGTCGATCACCGCCACACGGTTTGCCGGACCGAGCGCTACAAAGATACGCGAGCCGTCTTTCGACGCCTTCACACCGACCGGCTGCAGCCATTCCGGAAGCACGTTCGGCACCTCGAAACCGATCTTCCGAATGATCTCCGGCTCTTCCCCGGACGTGTCGATCACCGAGACCGTGCCGCCGATTTCGGCGCTGACGTAAAGTTTCTTGCCGTCCGTCGTGAACTCGGCGTAGCGCGGCCGCTGGTCGACCAGGATGTTGTGAGTGATTTCATAGCTTTCGGCGTCAATGAAATGCGCCATATTGGTCGTCTCGGACGTGTTGATGAAGTAGCCGCCATCCGGATGAATGGCCATGCCTTCCGGCTCGACGCCCACCGGGACTTCCGCCAGCACCTGGCGCGTCTTTACATCGACCACGGTGACGAGATTGTCGTCCTCGTTGGCGATGTAGAGTGGGTTGCCCGATGGATGCAGGACGAACAGTTCCGGATCGGGACCGGACGGTAATGTATGCAATTCCTCATAAGTCTCCGGATCGAAAACACGCACCGCGTCGTCGTCGGAGGCGCATACATAAAGCTCCTTGCCGTCCGGGCTGATCGTGATGCCGCGCGGTCTGTTACCGGCCGGAAATTCGTCGATCCTTTCCCATGTTTCGCTGTCCAGAACCGTAACCGTGTTGCCGCGCTCATTGGTCACGAAAACCTTGTTGGCCAATGCCGGCGTTGCAGACAGGAGCACCACCGTCACGATCATTGGAACAAGAGTTCTGAGTGGGATCATCGGGTGGCTCCTTCAAAAGCGCGGCAGGTCGATTCCGGACGATCGGCCCCCAATGTGTCGAGCGGTGAATTCTGATGCAGAAAACCATCCTGTGGAGAGACCGAAACCGTTGTGTGGCGGTTGGTCAGAAGGATTGGCTGCCGAAGCTGACCGTTCCAGTCACGAAAGGTCAGCTTCTGTCCTTTGAACGCCGCCAGTTCGAATTTTTCCGATAAAGCGTAGGCGCGGATGGCAGATGGATCGCTCTTGCCAGTGCGTGTAACGGCTTCGCCGATCACGCGCGTCGCCAACCAAACCTGGTAATCCTCCTCGCGCATTGGACGCCCGGCCAGCCTTTCGAAACGGCGCTGGAACTGGGTCGCGCCCCACGCCTCATGCGCCGAATGCCATGTGACGGCACGCAGACCGGCCGATCCTGCGACGGGTCTGGCATCCCACACATGGTACGGTAGGTATGCGGCAAAGACGTCGGCTTCGTCGGCGGCGAGGACGATGTCGTGCTCCTTCGCCCGCTGAGTGAATACGGGAATCTGGCGCTGCACCTGCACATGGCCGCTGTCGGTCCGGCGTGCGCCGCCTGTATCGACGAACTCCCGCTCCTCGACGACATTGATGCCGAATTTTTCCGCCGAAGACCGATAGGCGTCGGCCAGCAGATGATCCTCGGGATGCGATCCGAAGATCAGGAACATCCGCGCCCATTTCTTCCAGACCAGGAACTGCATCACCGCATCGGCAAGCATGGCCCGGCTCGGCACCACATGAAGCACGTTTGCCCGGCACTCATCGTTGCGCAACGCCTCGTCGCGCGCCGTGGCGTTGAACAGCAGAACGTCCTCGCCAGCATGATCGGCGAGCGCGGCAAGCGTCTCGTCATCGGCCATGACGATAATCAACCGGTTCTGATTGGCCCTGAGTTCATCCAGCGCCGCCGCCGCTTCTTCCGGGGGAACCGATCGCGTTTCCATTGTGAAATCGACACCGATAAACCGGCCTGTCGTCTGGTTGTCCTCGATGCCAAGCCTGCCCCCGGCGAAGCCCAGATCGGCGGGCGGCAGATCCAGTCGCGATATGGGCAGCGGCAATGTGCGCTCAATCCGAAGGATAGCCGTTCCGACGTCCAGCGCCAGCGCCGCCGGCGCGCCGAAAAAAGTGACCAGGATCGCGACGAGCAAAGACCGCGTCAACTTCATTGCCAGGGTGACCTCCCAATCTCCCAGCGTCTTTAATCTACACCATGACAGTACAGTTTATGGTCCGGAACCGATACTTACGGATTAATTGTGCCGCCCTTTGCTTGGGCTATGTTTGCACGATGCGACAGATCGTTCTGGTTCTTTTGCTGTCCCTCTGGGCGGCCACTGCCTACGCCGCGCCGGCTGCCCCTTTGATGCCGGGCGCAAAGGTCGCGTTTCTCGGCATCACCTTCGTCGATCTTTCAACGGAGGGCGCCTATAATGGCGCACGCGAAGACGAAACGGCTCGAACGGCGCTACTGGCACAATCGGTACGCGAGCGCTTCGCCGAGGAAGGTTTCGTCCTGCTGTCGAACGATCCCGTCGCCACCGATCTCGACCGGATCGCCAATCCGGCCAATTGCTACGGTTGCGAGCAACGCATAGCGGCTAAACTCGACGCCGATTATGTAGTGGTCGGCGAGGTGAGAAAAATATCCAATCTCATTTTGTCGATGAGCCTGACAATGCGTGATGTGCACACCGCCGAAACGGTGCGCTGGCTTGCCGTCGATATCCGCTCCAACACCGACGCCACCTGGCTGCGCGGCATGAACTACATCCTGAAAAATCAATTTTTCCCATCGTAGAGGAGCATCATGCGCCTGTTCCGCTTTTTCCTGCTGGCAATCTCGCTCACATTCCCCGCAATAGGATATGCGCATGGACCGACGCGGCAGAAGGTCACGCTCTCGGTCGATGTTTCCGCTTCGCCCTCGGATGTCTGGGCGGTGATCGGCGATTTTCAGGACATGAGTTGGCATCCTGCCGTCTTTTCGACGACCGGCGAAGGCGGCAACACCATCGACGCCACCCGAAAGCTGACCCTCAACGAGGAAGGCGGTCCGGTTATCTCGGAAGTCCTCTACAAATACGATCCGGACAAGATGACTTATTCCTACCGCATCACCGATGTGGATGTGGAAGTGCTCCCGGTGACGAATTACTCGTCGCACCTGACCGTCAAGCCCAATGAGGGGGGTGGCTCCCACATCGAGTGGCGCGGCGCTTTCTATCGCGGCTATCCCAATAACGACCCGCCCGAGAATCTGAACGATGAAGCAGCTCTCGCTGCGGTGAGCGCCGTATATCAGGCCGGTCTCGATGCGCTGGCCGAGAGATTTGGTCAGTAAGGGACCGCTTCTGGCGCTCTTGGCGCTGCTGGCAGGTTCGGCTGCATCCGCAGGCGATTTCGCCTACGTCACCAATCAGTCGAGCAGCGATTTAAGTGTGATCGACCTGACGGCGATGACCGAGATCGCGCGGCTCCCTGTGCCCGGCAAACCTGCCGGCGTGGCGGTGGCCGAACCCCTCAACGCGGTCTTTGTCGTCAGTCCGGAGACCAAGACCCTGCGCCGCTTTGCTCTCGATAGCGGCGATCTGCAGGCCGAGCTTGAATTGGATGGCGGGCCGATCGGTGTCGCCGTCGATGCCGCGCGCGAACGCGTCTTCGTATCCGACTGGTACAATGCACGCATTTGGGTGATTTCCGTAGAGGGCCTCAAGGTCGAGACGACGCTCGCCACCGGTAGCGCGCCAGCCGGACTGGCGCTCTCGCCGGACGGGATTTGGCTGGCGGCCGCCGATCGCGATGCCGACCAGATCTCCATCTTCTCCGCGGAAACACTGCATCTTCATCTGCGCGTACCTGTAGGCGAACGTCCCTTCGGTGTCGGCTTTGCGCCAGACGGATCGGCCGTCTCCGCGAATGTCGGATCGAACTCGATTACGCTTTTCGATCCCGCGAACGGCGATAGTCGTGGAGAAGTCGCCACCGGGGAACGGCCCTATGGGGTCGCTTTCGCCGCCGGACGCGGCTTCGTCACCAATCAGTATGCCGACAGTGTCACCGTCTTTGATCTTAAGACCCTTCAACCCGTCGCGCTTATCGATGTCGGCGAATATCCGGAAGGGATCGACGTCTCGTCGGATGGCCGCCGTGTCATGGTTGCGAACTGGTTCTCCAATAGCCTCACGGTGATCGATGCAGCAGCGCTTGAGGTGATCGGCGAAATCGAAACCGGCGACGGTCCACGCGCCTTCGGCCGCTTCATTTCTTCACGGCAGGGAGGCTCGTGAACGATGCGTATCATAATGGCTCTTATTGCCCTTTCTGCAGGAATGGCAGCCCTGGCATCTTCTGCTGAAACAACGAGCTGGGACGATATTCGCACGAGCCTCTATGGCGACCGCATTCTTCAGCCTGCCGCCGATTTGATCGTGCTCGACGCGCCCTACCGCTCGGCCGAAGATGCCCGCACGGTGGTTGGGGCCAGACTGCAAGCGCCGCAAGGCGATGCCCTCACCAAAGTCATTCTTGTCATCGACGAAAATCCGATGCCCGTCTCGGCGGTGTTCGAGCTTAGTGAGCCGCAGGATAATTTCCGGTTCGAGACAACGATGCGACTGAACGGCCCCTCGAATATCCATGTTATCGCGGAAACGGTCGCCGGAGAGACCCTCGTCACCGAACAGTTCGTCAAAACCTCCGGTCAGGGGGCATGCTCCGCGCCGCCCGGCACCGACCCCGAATTGGCGCTCGCCACGCTTGGCGACATGACCATCGGAATTGTCGGGCGCAATAACGGAGTGTCGTCCGGCCAGTGGCTGGCCGACCTCGCCAACCGCCAATTGCAAATGAAGGTCGATATCAGACACCCCAGCCATTCCGGCATGCAGATGGACCAGATCTCGATGCTCTTCATTCCGATGCGTTACGTCGAGACCGTTCGGATAGATCTGGACGGCCGCAGCTATATCGGTGTCACCGGATCGATATCGCTCAGCGAAAATCCGCAAATCACACTGTCCATCCCAGCCGCCACGGCCCGCGTCGATGTCACGATGACCGACACGGACGGCACTATCACTCAAGCCAGCCGCAGTCTGGCCGAGTACTGATCAACGATCGCCCGGCTCGGGCTGCAATTGTTCGGTCGGGTGATCGTCGAACGTCCAGCCATCGGTTCCCTTGGGATACCAGTAAACCTGCTCATAGCCATATTCGAGCGCGCGCTTCGCCGCGTTCCAGGACATCCAGCAATCGTCGAGGCAGAAGAAGAGGACCGGGTGGTCCCTATTGCCTGCCGTCGCTTTCTTCAGTCCCGCGCGAAAATAGGCGTGCATGACGTCCGCCAGACGGCCATATCCGACATTCGGAAGCCAGATCGCATCCGGAATCGATAGGCGCGGTTTCTCGCGCCAGATCGTCCCTTCCGGCAAATTGGCGGGCTTGGGCGGCCGAGGCATCACATCGATAAAGGCGACCTGGCCATCCTGCCATAATTCGAAGGCTGTTTGCGTGGAGACGACCGTTGCGCCGTTGAGCGTTTCCGGCACCGGCGCACGGTATTCGTCTTCTCGGTAGTCTGACGGCTCGTTCCCGGCCATCGCTGGTGGGGTGGCCAACATAAGCACGGCCGCCAGCCACCGCCCGATCATTTTGGCTTGTCCAGCAGCACCGTACCCATTTGATCGAGAAGCGGCACGCCGGCGTCGAAAAGTATTTTGTCGATGGCGTCCTGATTTCGGCGAATGAGCGAATTGAGCTTTCGCTCCCACACCTTTTCGCCGCGCCTCACACCCATGGTGATCCGGTAAAACATGCGCGGCAAAGTGGCTTCCGACAGCAGCGGCGTGACCTTGAAATCCGGATAGCCTTCCTTGACCATCGGCCCACCGATAGGCCCCCATAAAATCGCCGCATCGATTTCACCCGACTGCAAATCCTTCAGCATATCATCGGCCGGGTTCTGATAGCGTCGGTCGACCATCAGATCATACGGTCTGGCCTTGGCCATGAGCCGGTTGCGGACCATTTGCGTGGCCGGAGGACTGCCGGCGATTATGCCGATCCTTGCGTCCTTCAGCGCAGGATCGCTCAACGTACTGACCTCGGCCAACGATCCATCGGCGGCAACGATCAGCACATAGGCGGAGGTGTAATAATGATTGGTGTTCTGCACCATCTCGTCGCCCTGGCCATAGCCGATGACAACGTCGCATTTATTGGCCTGCAGCGTCCGCCGGATAAAGCCGGTCGCCATCGGAAACCAGGTATACTCAAGCGGAAGGCTTAACTGTTCGGCGAACAGTTCCGCGATCTTGTTTTCGAACCCTTCTCCCTTGTCGTTGGAAAGTGGCATGCTGGCCGGGTCGGCGCAGACCCGGAAGGCGGTCTTCGATGTCAGGTCCGATGTCTGCGACGCCGCCGGCGCCGCAGATATGACCAAGGCGGCAAAGGCCAACGCCGCTGTCCGCCGGAATCTAGCCGCCGAGGCAGGCGTTTTCAGCTTCACGAATGGCATCGGACTTCGCCTCCTTCTTTTTCGGACGGCCACGCGGCAACGCATCCGTGCCCCGAGCTTTCAGATAGGTGTAGATGTCGTCCAGATAGCACATCACATTCGGGTTCGTGCCGAAGGCCGGCATGACGGAATGTTCGGCCGCATTCACCTTCTGCCGTCCATTGGTCACGACATCGACGAAGTCGTAATAGTCCATGTCGACGGCGGAATTCTTCAGCGCGGGCGCGTAGCTGGACCCCTCCCCTTCAGGACCATGGCAGACATGGCATTCGGAGTGGTAGCGGCGGAAACCGGAATAGGTCATCCAGTCGACCGTGCCATCCTCTTGGATGTTGTAGGTCGGTATGTCGTCGTCCGTGTAATAGCGTCCGTCTTCGTCATAGGCGGCGGTGATATTGTCCGGGGCGTCGGCATCACTTTGCGCAAGGGCGAGCGTTCCGCCTTCAAGCAACAAGGCCAGCGCGCCTGCCGCGGCAATCGTCCGGGAAATCGGTGTGTGTTTCTTGGTCATTTTTGATCCTTGTGCCGGAGATCGGACCGGCGCGGAAAGTCCGCGCCGGTCCGCCTTTTTTTGCCGGAGATGTCTCCAGATCAGTTCGGCAGGGCGAATACGGTCAGCGAACCGCCAAGCGAGGTGTAGTCGCTCAGAGCGGCATAGCCACCCACGGCGCCAAGGCCGTCATTCGGGTTGGTCAAACCGGCCGCCAGACCGATACCGGCCCATCCGCCGACGCCCGACAGGATCGCCACATACTGCTTTCCGCCATGGGTGTAGGTCATGACATTACCGATAATGCCCGATGGGGTTTTGAACTTGTAAAGCTCATCACCGGTATTGGCGTCGATCGCCTTCAGGTAGCCTTCGAGCGTGCCGTAGAAGACGATGTCACCGGCCGTGGCCAGCGCGCCCGACCACACCGAGAACTGCTCCGGAACGGTCCACTTGATCTCGCCCTTCACATTGTCCCAGGCGACGAAGTTGCCCATACCGCCGTGGCTATCGGGCGCCGGATACATCGACAGGGTCGCGCCGACATAGGGTTGGCCTGCCTTATAGGCGACACGGAACGGCTCGTAATCCATGCAAACATGGTTGGTCGGCACATAGAACGTTTCCGTTTTCGGCGAATAAGCCGCCGGCTGCTGGTCCTTGGTGCCGAGCGCGGCAGGGCAGATGCCGGTCGAGTTGGTGTCCTCGCCGTTCTGCTCGGTCGAATACTCCGCCACCACGGCCGGGCGGCCATAGGTTTCTGAGTTCGGGTCCATATCCACGCCGGTGGTCCAGTTGACCGCCGGATCGTATTTCTCGGCAACCAGAAGCTCGCCGGATTCGCGATCCATCGTGTAGGCCAGACCGTTGCGGTCGAAATGGGTCAGAAGCTTGCGCATCTGTCCGTCGATTTCCTGATCGGTCAGGATCATCTCGTTGATGCCGTCGAAGTCCCACTCGTCATGCGGGGTCATCTGATAGACCCATTTGGCCATGCCGGTGTCGACGTCACGCGCGAAGATGGTCATGGACCAGCGGTTGTCGCCGGGCCGCTGCGACGGGTTCCAGGTCGACGGGTTACCGGTGCCGTAATAGACCAGATTCAGGTCGGGATCGTAGGAGTACCAGCCCCACGTCGTGCCGCCGCCGATCTTCCACTGATCGCCTTCCCAGGTCGCCGTGCCGCTGTCCTTGCCAACGGGCTTGCCGAGATGAGTGGTCTTCTCCGGATCCATCAGCGTATCGCTGTCGGGACCCATGGAGTAGCCGCGCCATGCAAGCGATCCGTCCGACATGTTGTAGGCCGTAACAGAGCCGCGGACGCCGAACTCGCCGCCGGAAATGCCGACAATCACCTTATCCTTTACCGGCATCACCGTGGCGGTGTTGGTTTCGCCGATTGCAGGATCGCCATTCTTTACCGACCAGGCGACTTCGCCGGTCTTGGCGTCGAGCGCCACCAGGGTCGTATCCGCCTGATGCAGGAAGATCTTTCCGTCGCCATAAGCAACGCCGCGGTTGACGGTGTCGCAGCACATGACCGGGATGACGTCGGCATCCTGCTTGGGCTCGTATTTCCAGATGACCTTGCCATCATTGTTCAGGTCGAGCGCGTAAACGACATTCGGAAACGGAGTATGCACATACATGACGTCGCCGATAACGAGCGGCGAGCCTTCATGACCGCGTAGCACGCCGGTGGAGAAGGTCCAGGCGACCTGAAGGTCTCCTACATTGTCCTTGTTGATATCGCTAAGCTCGGAATAGCGCTGGTTGGTATAATCGCCGGTCTGGATGACCCACTGATTGGCGTCGTCCATCATGCCCTGCAATTCCGAATTTGCGCTTGCGGCCGACATGCCGCCCAGGGAAAGCGCGGTCGAAAGGATAAGAATCCCTTTGATTGAATGAAGTCGTTTCATCGTTTCCTCCCGTCAGGGTGTTTCCGATCAAGGGCTGCCCCCTCTGCGCCACGGGAAATCCAAAGTCTCCTCTTCCCCGCGATCGGTTCTGCGCTGTCTCCACTGCTTCGACCGTTCGTGTCCGCAATTGGCACTGCGGTTTCGGGTCATGTCGTCTATTCGGTCCTCCTTTTCGCTATTCGAACGTGGCCAGGTACGCGATCACATCGGCCCGTTCCTTTTCCTTACGAAGTCCGGCAAACGCCATTTTCGTGCCGGAAATGAAGTCCTTGGGTTTGGTCAGAAATTCGTCCATCTCGTCCGGGCTCCACACCAGTCCCTCCGCGCCCGCGCTCGTCATCGCCGGCGAGTAGGAATAGTCGGCGGCCGAGCCGGCGGTCCTGCCGACCACCCCGTTGAGTTGCGGCCCGACCTTGTTCGCTGCGCCGTCGCCGACGGCGTGGCAGGCTTTGCATTTGCGAAAGACCTTCTCCCCGGCGGCCGCATCGCCGCCTTCTTCCGCGTATGCAGCCGGATTTCCGCCGGCCAACACGCCCAGAGCGATTGCAAACGCAATTGTGGCTGATTTCATTAAAATGACCTTTCCTCCTCTATGCGGCCTTCAAACGTTCCGCGTGCCAGCGCACGTGGTCCGCGCCAAAACTGGCGACGAAAAAATAGCTGTGGTCGTAACCGGCCTGCATGCGCAGAATGCCAGGCTGGCGGCGTTCGACGATCAGAGAGGCCATGGCTTCCGGACGGAGCAGATCGAGAAACTGATCGGCCGATCCCTGGTCGATCAGAATATCTCCGTCCCAGCCGTGCTCGGCGAGCAGAAGGCAGGCATCGTGATTGGCCCAGTCCGCCTCGTCATCGCCGAGATAGGCCGAGAACTGCTTGCGTCCCCAGTCCGAGCGCGTCGGATTGACGATCGGCGCGAAGGCTGAGACCGAACGAAAGAGCTGAGGATTGCGAAATGCAATCGTCAGCGCGCCGTGCCCGCCCATAGAGTGCCCGGTTATGCCCCAGACGCCGCTGACCGGCAGTTCGTTTTTCAGGAGATCGGGCAGTTCGCCGATGATGTAGTCATACATCCTGAAATGCCTGCGCCATGGTTCACGGGTGGCGTTGACGTAAAAACCGGCGCCCTGGCCGAGATCGTAAGCATCGTCGTCCGCCACGCCTTCGCCGCGGGGCGACGTGTCCGGGAAGACCAGAGCAAGACCATGCTCGGCGGCATGGCTCTGCATTCCCGACTTGGTCATGGCGTTTTCATGCGTGCATGTCAGACCGGACAGATACCAGAGCATCGGAACGGGCCGTTCCTTCGCCTGCGGCGGCAGGAACACACCAAAGGTCATCTCGCCGTCGCATGCCTCCGACCTGTGCCGGTAGACCGACTGCACTCCGCCAAAACAGTTGCTCTGCGAAACGAGTTCCATGGCCTTGCTCAATAGACGACCACGGCGCGGATCGATTTGCCCTCATGCATCAGATCGAAACCCTCATTGATTTCATCGAGCGTCAGCTTGTGCGTGATCATGGGGTCGATCTCGATCTTGCCCTCCATGTACCAATCGACGATCTTGGGCACGTCCGTCCGGCCCCGCGCTCCGCCAAAGGCTGTGCCGCGCCAGCTACGGCCTGTGACGAGTTGAAACGGGCGTGTGGATATCTCAGCGCCGGCGGCCGCCACGCCAATGATGATGCTTTCGCCCCATCCTTTGTGAGCCGCTTCCAGCGCGGTACGCATGACGCCGGTATTGCCCGTCGCATCGAAGGTATAGTCGGCGCCGCCTTTGGTCAGGTCGACGAGATGGGCGACAAGATCCCCATCGACCTCGGATGGGTTGACGAAATCCGTCATGCCGAAGCGCTTGGCCATTTCCGCCTTGTCAGCGTTGAGGTCGACACCGACGATCTGGTCGGCGCCGGCAAGCCGAAGGCCCTGGATCACATTGAGACCGATGCCGCCGAGACCGAACACGATGGCCTTGCTGCCAATCTCGACTTTGGCCGTATTGATGACCGCGCCGATACCGGTGGTCACGCCGCAGCCGATGTAGCAGACGATATCGAACGGCGCGTCATCGCGGATTTTCGCCAGCGCGATTTCCGGCATCACGGTGAAATTCGAGAAGGTCGAACATCCCATGTAATGGTAGATCGGATCGCCATCGAGCGTCGTGAAACGCGACGTGCCATCCGGCATCAATCCCTGCCCCTGCGTGGAGCGGATCGCCTGACACAGATTGGTCTTGGGATTGAGGCAATATTCGCACTGGCGGCATTCGGGCGTATATAGCGGTATGACGTGATCGCCCGGCTTCACCGAGGTGACGCCGGGGCCGACCTCGACCACCACGCCCGCGCCTTCATGGCCAAGAATGGCTGGGAATATCCCTTCCGGATCGGCGCCGGACCGGGTGAATTCATCGGTATGGCACAGGCCTGTCGCCTTGATCTCCACGAGAACCTCGCCGGCCTTCGGGCCTTCGAGATTGACCTCTGTGATGACAAGCGGTTTTCCGGCTTCGACAGCCAGAGCAGCGCGTGTGCGCATAATGATTTCCTCCCGAATTCCCCTGCATTTCAGCAGGCGGGAGCGATTATATGAGGGCCCCAAAATCGGACAATTGCGACCTTAGTGTGTATATCCGACTGTGGCCGATTGCCGCCACGCGCTTATACTGGGGCGGTACTGATATCGGAGGAAACGGCATGAAAGCTACGCGCTTGACGTTCTGCCTGATGCTTCTGTCGACCCCGGCGATGGCGAATGATTTCTCCGATCCCGACTGGCCCTGCATTCAGCGAAAAGCGGCGAATTTGTCCGCCGGTATCATGTGGCCCCACCCGGTAGAAGATGGAGAATTGGACCAGGACGCGCGAGACCTCGTCGCCATTCTGTCGCTGCGCCGTGTCGATCTGGAGGAGGCCGAGAAACGCGTCGAAGCCTTCGTCCAGGCGCGTCCGGAAACCGACGCTCGATTGCTCGGCCGCATCTTTATCGGCGTTTTCGACAATCTGTCGGGACTGCGCAACCGCCTGATCGACGGCATTGCCAATTACGCTCAAAGCCAGGCATCGCTGTCAGTGAAGATCGATGAGGCGCGGGGCGAGATGGAAACCCAGCTTTCCGCCGAGCAGCCGGACTACGATCGCATGGACAGGCTGGAAGAGACCATCGACTGGAACGAGCGCATCTACAAGGATCGCCAGCGATCGCTGACCTATGTGTGCGAGACGCCGGTGCTTCTGGAAAAGCGCCTTTATGCCGTCGCCCAGATCCTGATGAAGTTCATGCCGCAGTAGTCCTGCGTCCCTACTCCCATTCCAGTTCGGTATAGGCGGCTGTTGCGTTTCGCGGATTGAAGAGATCGAAGAGGCGCCATTTGCCGGCTTCCGATTGGCCGACCGCCGAAACCGCTTCGCCTAGACCGAGGCCAGCCTCCAAAGCAGCGCGCGTATCGGCGGCGATAACCTCCAGATACTCCCTCTGCGGCTCCGCGCCATCGGGCCAGGTTAGGACCGGGCCGCCATGGCCGGGAACGACTTGCTTGGCCGGAAACGCCTTTAACGTCTCCATCAGACTGATCCATCCCAGCAGGGAGCCGTCCAGCGCCGGCGTGTGTTCGTCGAACACCAGATCGCCGGCGAAGAGGATGCCGGCTGTGGAATCATATACTGTCAGATCGGTGGCGGTATGAGCGGTCGGCCTCGGTTCAAGATCGAGAACTCTTCCGCCGAGATCGATGGTCTCCGGCGCAACAATCGCCCGGTCGGGGAGCACGACACGGCTGCCGATAAATCCCGGCGCGCCGATCAGCGTTGCGAAGTTGCGCTCATAGTCTTCGGCCCGGTCGGAAAGGGCGCGCGGCAGATTTTCATGGCCCAGAATTTCAGCTCCGGCCTCGCCCAGCACACCCGCGCCGAAGACATGGTCGGGATGCATATGTGTGAGTACCAGATGCGATATCGGCAGGGCGCTGCGTTCGCGAATGGCCAGATAGAGCTGCTCGCCGACCAGCCGAGATCCGCCGGCGTCGATGACGGCAATGCTCGTGTCTCCGACGACGAAAGCGATATTGGAGACGTCGCCGCCATTTGTCCGTGACGGATCCGCGACCGCGCCGCGATGGACGAATACGCCCGGCGACGCTTCTTCGAATTGCAAAGAGGATTGGGGTCTTGGCACACAGTATGCCTTTCCCGCGCCCTGGCGCACCTGCCAGTCGGTCGGGTGTGCGAGCACGGCCGTTTCACATGCCGCCTGCGTGTCCGACGCATATCCGGGCAACAACATCGTCCGGCACGCGGCATCGTCTTGTACGCCGCCTCCGGCCAGCATGCAGAGCGTCAAAAACGCTTCGAACACCGCCACCTCCGCTTTTATGGCTTCCGATCCTAGGCTGGACACGGTGAACCACCACACATCCGAAAGGCTCGGTTTTTCGGAATATTCGTTTCGTGCTATGCTTGGAGATGACTGTTGCTGTTAACCGGCGTTTCCGGGTGGAGGAGGAATTCCATGAAACAGCTACTGGCTCGCCTCGCCTTTCTCGCTTCCATCCTCGCCGCAAGCGGCGCTTGGGCCGAGCAGGCCAAAGACGATAATCCCCTGGCGGAAAGCGCCACATGGAACGACCTTCGAGGCGACATTGCCGGCGACGCGGCACTGGCCGACGGCGCACCGCTATTTACGGTGACGGCCCCCTATCGCGCCAACGATGCGGCGACGGTGCCAATTGTTATCGAGCAGACTGACGCGAATGCTGGCCGCATCGAAACGATCAAACTGGTCATCGATGAAAATCCGGCGCCGGTCGCCGCAGATATCCGTTTCGGCCCGGCTATGCATCCGTTGAAGTTCGAGACCAGAGTCCGCGTCAACCAGTACTCGAACGTCCGTGTTATCGCCGAAACGGCCAATAAAAGCTTCATGAACGGGCGATATGTGAAGGCGTCGGGCGGATGTTCCGCACCGGCGACGAAAGACCCGGAAGCCGCGCTTGCCGGGATGGGCGAGATGCGCCTGCGCCTGTTCGACGGTTCGAGCCGGCGCGGCGAAGCGCAGATCATGATCCGCCACCCCAACTATTCGGGACTGCAGCGCGACCAGATCACGCAATTGTTCATCAATGCCCATTTCATCAACGAAATCGAGGTCTATCAGGGAGACGAGCTATTGTTCGCGCTCGAAGGCGGCATATCGATTTCTGAAAATCCGGTGTTCCGCTTCGAATATGACGATAATGGCGCGCCCGCCTTTCGCATTCGGGCAGTCGACACCGAAGAAAACGTTTTCGAACAGACTTTGCCGAAGACGCCTCCCGCCTGAAGGCGGAAGGCTCATCTTTTCAGAAGCAGACCATCTCGGCTTCCGCCTGCGCGCGACGCATTTCGGCGACGATCTCGGTGGCCATATGCATCGTCTTGAAAGCTGACATCTTCTCGCCGGTGGCCAGTTGCAGCGACAGAACAGTCTCGGCCCGCTCATATTTTTCGTAAGGAAGGATCGAGGCGATCACATCGATCGAGCATGAGCAGCGCTGCAATGTCATCCGATCCTGGCCGTTTGTCGCCATGCAGCCGAACACGTAATCCGCCCGCGCTTCGGTCGGATAATCATTCAGCTTCGCCGCCATATCCGGCTCTTCCGCCGCATATCCGGGGGCAATTCCCGCCAGAAGAAATATGAAGAAAACAAACCCGCGAGAAACCATCACTGACGGCCCTTCTGCCCGGATATGAGCGTGATCGAGGATGAATATCCGGGTTGATCGCTACCCGCTTTCAGAGGCGCCGAGGCGACCAGCGAATAGTACCAGCCGGGTATTTCGTCAGACACGGTTACTGCCAGCGCGAGATCGGCGAAGCCGCCCATCTTGTCCCGCGCCTTATCGGCGCTGAACGGATGGAGAGTGACACGCTGGCCGTCAACCTCCCGATCGTTGTAGCTTAGCTTCACCGGGACGATCTCGGCTTCGCCGAGTAGCGCCTCCTTGATCCTGTTGCGGATATAGAAGGGGCTGCCTCCAGCCTGTGCGGCCATGTCGCGCACGGTCGTTTCCAGAAAGTACATGATAACGGGATTGCCGACCGACGCCGGAAAACTGCCGAGCTGTCGATGTTTGCCGCCATGCTCCAGCGTCAGCGTCGCTGTCTTCTCTGGCGTGATAGCCAGCGAGACCTTATCGCCACTCCCATCCTTCGGTGACGATGATCTGTCAGTCGCCTTAAAATATGTCAGCGCCTCGCCCAAGTGGATGTCGGACAAAACACCCTCACGGAACAGCAGATCATAGGTCTGCGCCGCCGCCATTGCGGGAACGACCCACATCAGCCCCAACAGGATGACAAGCACGCGCATCAGAACCTCCTTGCAGACCCCGTCGAGGCTAAGATGCGGCTTGCGCAGCTGTCACCTGCGACCTTGGTCGGTACATCGTATCCGCATCGGCTTCACGCCACCGCACGGCGAGTTTTCCAGTCCATCAACGCCCGCAGACGTGACAGGTTGACCGGCTTTTTGAGAACAGAGAACGATTCTGAGCGCCCCAGTTGCATCAAAGCCTTGGAACTGTTCGCCGTCACGACGATGGCCGGGATGTCCCCTCCCCAGGCTCCGCGCAGCGCTCGGATCGCTTTCGTCCCGGTGTCGTCGCCATCGAGTTGATAGTCCGCAAGGATGATGTCAGGCGGCGAGCCGATTTCCGCCATCAGTTCGAGGGCGCTTTCCGTGGACGCGCACGCCAGAACACTCGCTCCCCAACTGTCGAGCTTTTGCGCTGTGGCATGCAGGACGTTTTCGTCGTTCTCGATCACCATGACAATAAGATCCAGCGACCCGCGCGACGGAGCCATGTCTATCGCCGATGGCTCGGGTTTCGGATTCGACGTGGCGGATGGGCAGGCCAGAGGCATTTCAATGGAAAAAACCGAGCCGCGACCGGGTTCCGAAGACAGCGCGACCTTATGGCCGAGATGCCGGCATGCCCGTTCGACGATGGACAGGCCGAGCCCCATTCCACTTCCCGACCCGGTATCGCGAATACGGGTGAATTCGTCGAAGATGCGCGTCTGATTTTCCTCAGATATGCCGATGCCGGTGTCCCACACTTCCAGACGCAGATGATCGCCCGCAAGGCGGCAGCCGACGAGTACCCGTCCGGTTTCCGTGTATTCGATGGCGTTGACGGCCAGATTACGGATACAGCGCATCAGATAGCGCCGATCGGAAAGCACCCAGCGGCTAGACGGCACGAATGTGAGCCTGACGCCTTTCTCGGCAGCTACGGGTGACAGATCCTCTTCCAGCGCCCGCATCGGTTCCGCGAGGCTGAAAGAGGTAACGTTGAATTCCGCGCCAGCGCTATCGAGCCGCGAAATGTCGAGAAGCGCATGAAGCAGCGACTCGATGGACGTAAAGGATCGTCCCAACCGATCCACCGTATCCTTCACCCGCCCGTCCACGGCTTCCTTTAAGGACGAGATATAAAGCTTCGCCGCATTGATGGGTTGGAGCAGATCGTGGCTGGCCGCCGCCAGAAAGCGCGTTTTCGACACATGCGCCGCCTCGGCGGCCTCCTTGGCCTGACGCAGCGCATCTTCGGTCTTGGCCTGTTCGGCCGATTGAATCTGCAAACGCCTGTTCGCCTCGGTCAGTTCAGCGGTCCGTTCCCGAACGCGGCGCTCCAGCATTTCGGCCGCTTCGGTTTCCGCGGTCACGTCCATGACCGAGACGATAAACCCGTCATCGGGCAGCGAATGGATCTGCAAATCGAGGCTTATCCCGTCCCTGCGCCGAAAGCGCTCCTGCACGGTCTGCCCGCGCAACATCGCCTTGAACCAACCGGCGAAGGCCGGGCGACTGCCTTTACGAGCGAGCGTTTCGTGGCGTTCGATATGTTCGACGATGCGTTGCAGGCCGGAGCCTTTCTTCAGCAATCGCAGCGGCAGACCGAGAAGCTCGCCGAAACGTTCGTTCCGCACCAGCAATTCGCCACGCGAGGAAAAGGTGCATATGCCAAGTGACATGTGATCGAATGCGGCCTGCAGGAAATGGGCCTGATCCTCGATCAGCCGCTTCTTCTCCCTGCGGTTTTCACGCACGATGTCGGTGACTTCGGTCAGCAGCACGGCAATATTGTCGGAACTGGTCTGCCGGTAGGTTATCTGGAACCAGCGATCGCCTCGCAAAGCGATGACGAATGAGGAAAATCGCATCGCGCCCGGCTGGTCTGGCGCATTTCTGTTTCTGCTTCCATCCCGATCGATCACATATCGGCTGGCATCCACCGCCGCGAGATATTCGTCGAAGCCAAGTCCCGGCTGGATCAGCTTTTCGACATCGGGCAGCAATTGCTTGAAGAGCGTGTTCCAGACTTGCAGCCGTTCGTCCGTAAAGAGCGCGAAGCCGCCATCCATCGCGACCATGGCGTCGGCGAGATTTTTCTGAACCCTTTCCTGCGCCTGATAGGCAATCTCCAATTCGCCGGAGGCCCTGCCGAGCGTGTCGAGAGCCTCTTCCAGATCCTTGGTTTTCTCCCAGACCTCCGCCTGCAGGGCGATGGCGGACTGAAAGAGGGAATAGGCGCTTCCGCCAACATCGTGGCTGCGTTCCGCGCGGTTGATAAGAGCATCGATGATCCTCTTCTGCTTGACGACCTGGACATCGAGAGGTTCGTTCTCATCGATCACGGCATCACCTCCTCGCCCGGTCTGAAAAACGCCACGCCGACGAATGTCTGGTTCACATGAACGCCGAGATGCTGTTCTCCATAGGTATTGAACCCGACGACCCGGTGTCTGCGCAGGTGCTGCGACGCTTCTTCGTCCAGTCCCTTGTGGGTGATCTCCAGCTTGCGCAAATAGCAATCGAATCCGAGCACGAAATCGGCTTCTTCGCCGCGATCGTCGCATGCGGCAAGGCTGCTATCGAGCGTACGGATGATCTCCTTGCCACTGCCCAGCGTAAGCAGAAGCCCGTCATCGATAGCCGAAAGAAATGTCAGCCCGCCATTCTCGTGAATCTGCTGGATGCCGCGTACGTGGTAGAGATTTCGGTTGCGCACGAGGACCGGGTTTTCCGCAAAGACGATGGGCGATAAGTCTTCAAGCGGCACTTTGACGAGCCGGGCATATTCGGAGGCGGCGGGGGAGCCATTGATCTCCAGCACGAGACGCTCCTCCGGGATCGCTCGCGTGACGACCATGCGTTTGTCTGTCGGCTGGAAATGATCGAAGCCGAGGCCCCGATAGGAAAGGTCCGTCTCGATCAACAGCAAGAGCGCCGCGTTGGTGTGGAACTGGCCATCATGCAGCACGAAGGTGCGCTCGAACGCCAACCCATCGCCCGCCGAGCCGCCGAAGACGGGAATATCCTTCAGCCCCGTCTCCAGCGCGGCCACCAGAAGATCTTCCTGTTTCGACAATCCGTCGGTGAAGACAAGCGCCAGGCGCTTGCGTCCCGGTGTGACTCCGAACCGCTCGACGAGGCGCTCGGTCTGGGAAACGACATCGGCAATCGACACCGGCGAGACCGGCTTGAACAGCTTGGACGCCACGCGGAAATGATCCCGCCGAAAAGCAATCGCGACCAGCGCTTCGCCTTCATAGCCATGCGACGTGATCTGACCGGCGGTCGTGCAGCCGAACACCGTTGTGCCCGGAAGCATTTGCGGGAGCGTTTTCGAAAGCTCGTCCAGCGCCAGTGTGCTTGGCACGAAGAGAAGAACGAAACTCGGTTTTGCGCCGCCGATCTGCTCAACGATGTCCTTCAGCGCGCCATGCGCATCGGTCAGGCGTGATGTTCCGATTGCTATCGTCTCCGGCGGTTTGCAATCCAGGTCCCGTCCGGAAATCATTTCGTCGCCCCCTGAACCCATCACGCGCCGGATCACCTCATTGCAGGCTGTGCCGAATCGTCACTTCACGGACAAGAAGGGCGGCCTGGGTCCGGTTTCGCACGCCGAGCCTTCGCAACAGCGCCGTGATATGCGCCTTCACCGTCGCCTCGGCCAATTGCATTTCATAGGCGATCAGCTTATTCGGCTTGCCCTCGCAGATCAGGCCGAGAATCCGGGTCTGCTGCTGGGAAAGATGAGCGATCTTGCGGGAGATGTCCTCCATCGAGCGATCTTCCGGCTGGTTCGGCGCCGAAGGGCTGCTGTAGCCAGGCGGCAGGTATATCTTGCCTTCCCAGATGTCCATCATCGCGTCCTGGAACGTCCGGCGGTCGACATCCTTCGGGATAAAGCCCGCCGCGCCCGCTTCCATCACCATCTGCACGACACTTTCGGAGGCAATGGCCGAGGTCACGATCACCGGCACATCGGGTATCTTCTCTTTGATCTTGATGAACCCGCTCAGGCCCGACACGTCGGGAAGGTTCAGATCGAGCATGACCAGATCGGGCGTATAGCGCGCCCGCAACTGTTGCAGCGCATCGCCCAGACAGGTCGCCATCCGGATCTTCTTGGTGCTGAAAATACTTTCGATCGTCGTCGCCAACGCATCGCAATATAGCGGATGATCATCGACGACGAGCGCGGATTTGATCGATAGTTGATGGCCGGACGTTTCCGCCTGCGACATGATTACCCTCCTCCCAAAGGTCATCATGAGTGAGTACCTAAGAAAACGTGGCCGTGTGGATTGCGCCCTAAATCATAGGACGCGAGCAAAACGCGGCGCACTTCTCTCTAAAGGGGCACACAGACATCCAATGTCCCAACTCTGCCTCCAACTGTCAACGGCAGTCTGAGAGATGTTCGTGTCACAGGCCGACCGGCTTCACTTCTGCCGTCACAGAAGGCGGGGGTCGAAGCGGAAAGGCGTGACGCTTTCGATCGTCAGCTCCCCTGCCCTTCGATGGTTATGATTGACCACGAAATTGCGGTCGAGCGCCCCCGCTACGGCGATTATGGCGGATGGCACGCTCAGAAGCGGGCTCTGCCGCGCCTCGTGCCATTCATCGCCCAAGTTCTGCGTCAGCGCCTCGCGCTCTTCCCAGTCCGAGGGCAAATCGTCCGGTTCGACCCGCTGCACCGGCCAGTCGTCCGGCGCATTGTAGGTGACGATGTCGAGATCGGGCAGCAGCGCCGGATCTTCGACATGGACCAGCTTTTCCAGAAGGCAGAGCGATGGCACGCTCGCCATATAGGTCACCGCATGGCCGACCGTGTTCCAACGCCCATCGAACAGCAGGCCATAGCCGCCATCGAGCGCGCGGGAGTGAGCCGCGATGGACAAACGGTAGAGCTTCACGAGAACATCGACACCCGCTGTTCGTCGCCTTATTCGTTACGCTGCCGCGCCAAAAGCGAGCTTGGCGAGAAGCGTTTCGACCAGTCTCGCACCCGTTTCCGTCCGGACCAGCGTCAGCGGCGCCTTGTCGGACAACTGACGCAGCGGTCGGCGGAGCCAGGCGCTTGCCCTCTCCTCATCGCCGAAGGTCTCGATGGCCTGCGCCTGCACACGGGCAAGCCGCACCGCGCGGTCGCTTTCTTCCACCGTCAGCGGCTCGGCCTTGGCCGCGCGATGGCGACGTGTGCGGGCCGGGATGACCAGAATATCGATTTCACGCTCGGAAAATCCCGCTTTGCTGATCCCCGCCAATGTTTCCAGAGGAAGACGACCCAGCACCGCCGTCGCCAGATCGGCCTGCGAACGAAGGGGCCGGCCCAAGACCGTTTGCCCGCCCAATGTCTGTGTTACACGCTCCAGAACACTCATCGATTTGTCTCCAGTCGATCCGGCCAATCATAACGACACAAACCGGACATGCGGCAATGTGCCGATAATATAGGCGGCAAAATGCCGAAACACAAGGAACGTTCCGGCATTCCGCTAGCATCGCCGGTTCTTGAGAGCTTCGAGCATCGGCATAACCGAGAATTGTCCCTGTTCCGCCTTGCGGGTCAATTCGCGCAGATAACCGCCGGCGCTACGAATTTCATCGGCGCGTTCCAGAATGGCAGCCAATACGATAGCGGCCTGTTTCTCGCCCATGATCGACCGAGCCTGACGCCAGGCATCGGGCGAAATACCGAGGAAGCCGCGCACCAGCGCCGCAGTTCGTATAAATTCGGTCCAATCAGCCATTGGGCTGGCGGCATAATCGGAAATGGCCCGGCAGCGCGTCAAGACAAAGGACAGAGGAAGTGACTGCACCTGCCTTTGTTCCGGGCTTTCCAAGTTTGGTCTATTACTATGCGCATCGGCTCGAACCCTTTCTGGGTCCATGCCAGGCGAATAGGTTGAACCGACCTGAACAGCGGTTTGCGCACTGATTTTTTCACGGCCGCTTTTTTCAAAATGGGAATCGGATTTTGAATTTTGATAGTGGCGCTCATTATCATGTTCATTGGCGCTCATTTCTTTTTCAGTAAGACTGTTGAGCCAAGCCTGTTCCACCTCTGCCGTGAAACGCGAGAGGGCCTGCCGGCGCGTCTCTACCTCATCAATGCCGGCGCGGCGCGGCAATGGCTGCGACAGGGTGGAGAACGCGTCCGCGAGGCGATCCCACGGCCCTGCCCTGCCCTCGGACAATGCCAGACTAATCAGATTGGAGCAGTCACGAAGCATCAGGCTCACAGCCTCACGCGCAGCCCGGATAGCGAGATCATGCGCCTGAGCCGCTTCGGCCGCCTCGTAGATGGCCCCTGCCCTGCTCGCGAACGGCGACAAATCGAAGCCGAAGGCGTCCGATCCGCCCGCTTTGTCGCGCCGCCGATAACGCTTTCCGTTCGGCGAATCCTTGCGAAGGATCATTCCTGCGCCAATCAAACCGGCAATGTGCCGCCGTAATGTGGCGGGCGCCATGCCGCCGCAGCGTAGCGAGAGCTCCTTGTTGGAAGGAAAAACGATTGTCGGCGCGTCGCCGTCGATCGTCCGTTCCGGGTAGAAGGAGAGCAGCGCCGACAGTACTGTCAATGTGCGATCCGACAGGCCAAATGCGCTTCTTGCCTCTGTCAGGGCGCGAAGAAGAGCGAATTTATCGGCGCGGGATGGATTGTTACCGTCGCCGCGATCATCGGAGGGATCTATCTGGGACCGGCTGCTGCGCCCTGCGCGGTGGGCCGCCGCAGCATTGATCTGGGCAAGCGCCGCCGGTCCACTGGCGGCGAAGGGCGTCAGAGGTTCATAGTTCGGCATGTTCGTTCATACGCCCGGCAAACGGCACGACCTACCCTGCCCCATAGATTGTCATCTATGGGTTGACAGACACGGCCGAACCTGATTCTTTCTGAATGCTACTTCGAAGGTCCTCTGGAACGGCTTCCGTTCTGGGGGGCTTTTGTTTTTAGGCCCCTGGCAATAACGCTACCTTTTGCGTTCGCGCATCCTTTCCCCTGTCTGGTTTTCATTCATCGTCGTTCACGCCACACTCCTGCCCGATGCAAACACTTGGCAGGATTGAAGAAAATCGTTACCGCCCTCCCCTTTCCTCACGGAACCGGGCTACGAGTTCCGGCAGGCGTTCCGCCAGATAATCGGCAAAACCGCTGGCCGCTGCGCCCGGCAACGCCAGGCGCGCGCTATCGCCCTGCAGAGAGAGCGTACCGATCGCCAAACCATCGGGTCCGGCGATACGACGCGCTTCGCCTTTGCGCTTGGCCGGTTTGCCGCTGAGCCGATCGGACAGAAGCGAAAAGCGCCCGTCGCTATCGGCCGCAAGAAAGCGATCCCGGCCAATCTCGTCCTCGGCCTTCTCGATCGCGCCCTTTTTCTGGAGCAACTCACCGAGCGCCATCCAGCGCGGCCGACCGACTTTCGGCGCGGGACCGATGGCGACGGCAAAACGACGCGGCACTGTGTTGGCGACGGATAGAAGGCGGCTCATTTCGGTCTTGTCGATACCGAGCGCCTGCATGGCGGTTGCCCGGTCGAACCCGGCCGCGATAATCGCATCGGCGAAAAATGCCCGCTCGATGAAGGAAAGATCGCGCCGCTCGGCATTTTCCTTGCCCTGCGCCAGGATCAACTCGGCGTCGTCGAGTGGTTTGACGACGGCGCGCACAGAAAGGCTGTGACGTTGCGCGGCATGAACGCGGCGATGCCCGAAGGCCACCTGATAGCGTGACGGCTTGTCCGGATGGGGGCGAAGCAGAACCGGCACCTGCTGTCCAACCGTCGCTATGGAAGCGGCGAGGGCGTCGAAATCGGGATCGCCATCCTCCGCATCGCTCATCCTGTCGCGCCAGGGCGAAGGATCGATCAACGCCGGGTCGATATCATGGACACGCTCGGCTCGCGCCAGTTCCTTCTCCAGCTCATCGGCGCGGCGCGAGGCATCGGATAGACCGCCAAGAGAAAGCCCCATCGCACGCACCGCACCGGAGGGCATTCGAATCGCACCACTTTTTGTTTCGAGCGCTTCAGGCGACCGCGTTTTAACCGGCTCTGAAGGCGTATTTGCCGCATCGTTGCTCGGCTCATTGGGCGCCGGCTCCGCCGTTCCGAACAGATGCGCCAGTTCTTTGCGCCGCTTACTCATTGGACGAGCCTCTCCGGTCGATCAGCCCGAAGATTGCCGTGAGTCGGGAAGGGCGGGGATAAGAGGTTCCGAAAGACCAAATCATCGGCTGCCGCCTCCCTCGCGCGAACGGTCCGAGCGCCCCCAGCCAGCGCGGATCAACCCTTCGATCTCGCTGTTGACAGCTGTCAACGCTTCCATGGCCCGGTCGTAAGTGGCGCGGTTGAAGTTCTCGCGGCCGACTTCGTAAAGCGTCTGCTTTGTCAGGCCCGCATCGGAAATAGCCGTCGACTTGACCATCGGCGCAGTGAGTACGCGCTCGCCGAGCTGGCTGCGCAGGAAGGCCGTGATTTGGGTTTGCGGCCCGTCATTCGGTTCATAGCGCGTGACGAGATAGCGCATGAAAGAGAAGTCCAATCGCGCACCCGCCTCTCGGACCACCGCCAAAAGGTCGGAGGTCATCAGCAGGAACTGACTCATCGAGGCAATGTCCAGCATTTGCGGATGGACGGTAACGATAACGCTCGTCGCCGCGCAGAGCGCACTGAGTGTGAGGTAGCCGAGTTGTGGCGGACAATCGAGCACCACGACATCGTAGTCATCGGCAACCGAACCAAGCGCGGATTGCAGGCGTGCGAAGAAGAGGGGGCCATCTTCGCGGTCGCGCCCGCTTGTCAGATGCCGGGGCGTCGTGTGCTCGAATTCCTGAAGCTCCAGATTGCCTGGCACCAGATCCAGGCCATCGAAATAGGTCGGCTGTATGATATCGCGGAGGGGTCGCCGCTCCTCATCGTATCGTATCGCGCCATAAAGCGTATCGTTGCCGGAAAGATCGATTTCCGGCTGATAGCCGAACAACGCGCTCATCGACGCCTGAGGATCGAGATCGACGGCAAGAACGCGATAACCGGCGAGCGCGAGATATTGCGCCAGATGGGTCGAGGTCGTGGTCTTGCCGGAGCCGCCCTTGAAATTCGTAACGGCGATTACCTGAAGCGGCTCGCCCGCCGCCGGATCACGCCATGGCAGATAGGTACGCGCTTTCGGCCCGCCGCCTTCCGCCAGAAAACGCCGCATCGCATTGATGTCCGTCAACGTATAGAGACGGCGGCCGCCGGGTCCGGTTTCCGGCTGCGGACCTTCGCCATTGATCGACAATTGCCGCAAATAAGAATCGGAAACGCCGATCAATCGCGCCGCTTCGCCGCTGGTGAAAGCGCGCAGTGTTTTGCGGCTGGTTGGCGGAAACAGCCGATGGCGCATCATGGAAAGCTGTTCCGACAACAGCGCCGCGTCCGCCGCGATCTGCTCGTCGGCAGGGGGGAGGGGAGAGGCATCGCTCATTTCGTCGGCGCCGTCCAAGGCGGGTTGCGCGATATGCGCCATCTGCGTCTTCCCTCCGACCAAGCCACTTCACGGCTCGTCTGTTGTCGCCTCTGGCCAGCAGTTGACAGCTGCCAACTCCTCTTGCCAACATTCGATTTGTGACGATCATGGCGACAACATCGATTGACGGCTAACGGCAGCAATTCCGCTTCATCCAACCAGTTCCGCCTGATCGAGATACTAACGCCTACACGACCACAACACGATAAAAACCGTTAATGAGTGTCGATGCGCGACCGAGTCGTGTCAAGCGAAATAGGGTTAACGGAATTTTACCACTGTGAAACAGCCCGCCGAGCGCGGAAAACAGCATTTATTGGCGCCGTCACATATTCTCTTTCAGAATGATCTCGATGCGAATCCGCTCCTGCGAGGCGATCGGATCGCGATTCTCTATACGTGCGCGCATAATGCGAATGGCGCTCCTGACGGCGTGGCCAGGGTCCTGAGCAATAAGCGCCGCGATCCGGCCATCGGACAACGCCGCTTCTGTAAATGGCGTTCGCTCGTGGACGATGGTGACGAGATCCTGCCCATGGGCGACCGATTGCAGGGCGGTCAGCGCCAGTTCGGCGTCGAGGCTGCCAACATAAACGGCGACGATATCGTCCTGGTGGCCGAACAGATGCTCCAGCACCCGCTTGGCGCGGCTGGGATCGCTATAGGTCTCCACCGATGGCAGAACCTGCAGGTTAGGAAAGCTTCTGCGGATGGTGTCGTCTAGTCCGAGGCGGCGCTGGATCGTATCCAGCGAGCGCATTGTATCGGCGATGACGACGACCTTGCCCTCCACACCGCGCAGGAACCGGCCGATCAGACGACCGGCCACACTTCCCGCCGCATAGTTGTCCACACCGATGAAATCGAGTGACAGATCGACCTGCCCGGCAAGGAACTGCACGACCTCGATGCCGCGCTCGGATAGCCGGCCCATGGCATCGCGTACCTGCGGCGATTCCGGCGCCATGATCGCGATGCCGTCAACTTCGTCCGCGGCCAGGCCGCCGAGATACCGTGCGACGGCATGGGGATCGTCCATTGGCAGTCGAACCACATGCGCGCCCACAAGCTCGGTTTTCAAGGATCGGTCGGCATCGCCAACCTGTTTTTCCAGCTCGCGAATATATTGCGTATCGGACGAGGGGAGGGCGAAGCAAAAACGATAGATGCGGTTCTTGGCTAGATTGACAGCAGCCAGATTGCGCACGAAGCCCAGCTTCTCGACAGCTTCATTTACTTTTTCGATCGTCTTGCGGCTGACATTTGGCCGCTCGTTCAGCACGCGGTCGACGGTCGCCAGGCTGACGCCCGCCGCTTTTGCCACATCTTTTGTCGTCGGCCGCTCCACCACGTCCGCTCTTAGCGCGTGAAAACGGGGGAGGGGAGGCGCAATCGCCCGGCATGGGCGTCTGATACACAGAAATCCGCATCCGGCAATTTCGTCGTGCTCGACAGGCATCGCGAATTCGAACTGTATTGCTTCAGCAGAAGCATGACGTTGTTTTTGAAGGCCATTTCTATTCTAGGCACCCGCATAAATTGGCAGCGATCTCAATTCGCGATGGCCTGTCTTCTGCCTGCAGAAAAAAAGATTTGCAAGAAATTGAGGTGCGCACGTCAAAAAAAGCTTGAATTGAGGTGCGTACCTCAATATGACAGATTGTGAACGGGAGGAGGACGTCACTCGCAGGAGGCGAGGGCGCCATTTCCAAAGATCGATGATCTGGTCGGCAAGTCAGCCGGCCAATGCGTGATCGGAACCGTTCGACGCAATCGCTCCGGCTCGGGCCGGGCAATATGGGAGGTGACCCGATGAAATTGAAATTCGCGCAAACCGCTGCAAGCGCCGCAATCCTTGCCGGCATCGGCATGGCCGGACAGGCTCAGGCTGCCGATCTGACGCTGTGCTGGGCGGCATGGGACCCGGCAAACGCGCTGGTGGAACTGTCCAAGGACTTCGAAAAGGAGTCCGGGCACAATATGAGCTTTGAATTCGTGCCATGGCCGAATTTCGCCGACCGCATGCTGAATGAACTGAATTCCGGCGGTCAGCTTTGCGACCTCCTGATCGGCGACAGTCAGTGGATCGGCGGCGCCGCGGAAAACGGGCAATACGTCAAGCTGAATGACTTCTTCGAGCAGGAAGGCATCAGCATGGACGATTTCATCCCCGCCACTGTCGCCGGTTACTCGGAATGGCCGAAGGGTACGCCGAACTATTGGGCGCTGCCGGCCTTTGGCGATGTCGTCGGCTGGACCTACCGCAAGGACTGGTTCGAACGACCGGAACTTCGCCAAGAGTTTCAGGAAAAGTACGGCCGCGAACTGGCTGTGCCAAAGACGCTGGACGAGTTGAAAGACATTGCCGAATTCTTCCAGAACCGCGAAATCGACGGCAAGACGGTTTACGGCGCGGCGATCTATACCGAGCGCGGCTCCGAGGGCATCACGATGGGTGTCACCAACGCGCTTTATAATTACGGCTTTGAATACGCCAACCCCGACAAGCCCTACGAACTGGAAGGCTTCGTCAATTCCGCCGAGGCGGCCAAAGGTCTGGAGTTCTACAAAGAGCTCTACGATTGCTGCACGCCGCCCGGCTCGTCCGATTGGTATATGTCGGAAGACATCGATGCTTACAAATCGGGCCAGGTCGCCCTGCAGATGAACTTCGCCTTCATCTGGCCGGGCGTGAATGCCGACCCGAATGTCGGCGGCGACAAATCCGGCTATTTCGCCAATCCGGAAGGACCGGGCGGTCATTTCGCCCAGCTTGGCGGGCAGGGCATCTCGGTGGTCGCCAATTCGGCGAACAAGGACGCGGCGCTCGAATACATCAAATGGTTCGCGCAGCCCGAGGTCCAGAAGCGCTGGTGGCAGCTCGGCGGCTATTCGGCCCTGAAGGCCGTGGTCGAAGACCCAGGTTTCGCCGACAGCCAGCCCTACGCCCAGACCTTCCTGGACTCCATGGCGATCGTGAAGGACTTCTGGGCAGAGCCGGCCTATGCGTCTCTTCTGCTGGCCATGCAGGATCACGTTCACGACTATGTGATCGCCGGCAACGGCACGGCGCAGGAAGCGCTGGACAAGCTGGTCGAGGACTGGACCGAAATCTTCGAGGATGAAGGCAAGCTGTAAAGCCGCCTCGTTTTCCACGGCCGGGCCGGCCCGTCAGGGTCGGTTCTGCCGACAGCTTCCGTCCGGTAAGATGCATCCTCCCATTTTACCGCCGGAGCTTCGGGCGGGGCGCGCCGAGCGCCGTCCCGCCCGCAATCGATAACAACACAGACCCAAGGAACCCGGTCATGACAAAGACGGTCGTAGAGAGTCTCGCCGAAGCGACGCCTCCGCGCGCTGCCAGTACGATCCGCGGACTGTCCGACAGGGCGATCGCCTGGCTTTTCGTCGGACCGACAATCGCTCTTCTTCTGGCGATCAACATCTTCCCGCTTATCTGGACCATCCGGCTGAGCTTCACGAATTACCGGGTAAACCGTCCCAATGCCGACGTCTCATGGGTCGGGCTGCGGAACTATGAGCGCATCCTGAACGATCCAGACATCTGGATGACGATGCAGGCGACGGCGCATTTCCTGTTCTGGACGATCTTCTTCCAGGTGGTGATCGGCTTCACCCTTGCCTGGCTCATCAACCGCAAGTTCAAGGGCAACGATTTGTGGACGACGCTGATCGTCCTACCGATGATGCTATCGCCCGCCGTGGTCGGCAATTTCTGGACCTTCCTCTATCAGCCGCAGATCGGCCTCTTCAACTATCTGGTCGCTTACGTAACAGGCGGGTCGGCCGCCAGCTTCTCCATGATCAGCGACGTCGATCTTGCGCCCTGGGCCATCGTCATCGTCGATACCTGGATGTGGACACCCTTCGTCATGCTGATCTGTCTGGCTGGCCTGCGCTCCATCCCCGACAGCATCTACGAAGCGGCCGAATGCGACCGCGCCAGCGCCTGGCGGCAGTTCTGGACGATCACCATCCCCATGGTGCTGCCGTTCCTCATGCTGGCGGTGCTCTTCCGCGGCATCGAAAACTTCAAGATGTTCGATCTGGTCGTGCAGCTGACCGGTGGCGGCCCCGGCTCCATTACCGAGCTGACCTCCATCAACCTCAAACGCGAAGCCTTCGAGAAGTGGCGAACCGGCTATTCCTCCGCCTACGCCATCATCCTCTTCGTCACCGTCTTCGGACTGGCCTCGATCTACGTCAAAGCCCTCAACAAGGTGAAAGAACGATGAGCAGCTTTTCCGTCACCGAACCATCGCGCCGGATGAAGTCCTTCGCCGCGTTCATGGTCATCGCCTACGCGATCATCACGCTGCTTCCGCTGTTGTGGATCATCGCAACCGGCTTCAAGTCGCCCTCCGACGCAATCGCCTATCCGCCGAAGATCGTCTTCGAGCCGACGCTGGAAGGCTATGTGAACCTGTTCACGACACGCACCCGTCAGACGGCGGAGTTTCTGGCGGAGAACCCGCCGACCACATGGTACGAGAAGATCGTCGCCCAATACGGTATGGTCATCGCCGGACCGTCGCGCTTTGGCGAGCGTTTCCTGAACTCGGTCATTATCGGCTTCGGCTCGACCTTCCTGTCGGTCTTTCTCGGGACGCTGGCCGCCTACGCCTTCTCGCGTTACCGCATTCCGCTGAAGGACGATCTTCTGTTCTTCATCCTGTCGACGCGCATGATGCCTCCCATTGCGGTCGCCATTCCGATCTTCCTGATGTTCCGCCAGCTCGGCCTGTCGGACACCCATGCGGGAATGATTCTGCTCTATACCGCCGTCAATCTGTCATTGTCGGTCTGGTTGCTGAAGGGCTTCATCGACGAGATCCCGCGCGAATATGAGGAATCGGCCTTGATCGACGGCTACACACGGTTCCAGGCCTTCTACAAGGTCGTGCTGCCGCAGGCGGCCACTGGCATCGCGTCCACCGCCATCTTCTGCCTCATCTTTGCCTGGAACGAATACGCCTTTGCCGTGCTGCTCACGTCCGGCCAGGCGCAGACCGCTCCGCCGTTCATCCCGACCATCATCGGTGTCGGCGGGCAGGACTGGCCAGCCGTCGCGGCCGGGGCAACCATCTTCCTGGTTCCGGTCATGGTGTTCACCATTCTGCTACGCAAACATCTGCTGCGCGGCATCACTTTCGGAGCGGTTCGCAAATGACCCATTCGCCCTACGACCCCGACCGCAGCCTGTCGAAAGCCGAGCAGGCGGCGGAGGACACACTGCCCCGCCCGGAATGGAGCGCCATGGATGAAGAGCCCAAGGTGGATTACCGTATCCACCCGGCCAGCCGCTTCTTTCTGCGCGGCCCATGGGAGATGGCGGCGACCGTCCTCATCGCCATCGGTGTCCTGATGCTGATGCAGCCCTTCGCGCTCGGTCTCTACACCTACTCCTTCATCGTCACGCTGATCGGCACGGTGATGTTCATCGTCGTCAGCCATTTTCCGGAGTGAGCCATGGCACAGATCAGAATTGACCAGGTCCGCAAGGAATTCGGCGAATTTACCGCCGTGCAGTCTTCCAGCTTCACCATCGAGGATGGCGAGTTCTTTATGCTGCTCGGGCCGTCCGGCTGCGGCAAGACGACCACGCTTCGCATGATGGCCGGTCTGGAACTGCCGACCAGCGGCGAAATCTATATCGACGGCGAGGAGGTCGGCATGAAGCCGGCATCGCAGCGCGATATCGCCTTCGTTTTTCAGATGTTCGCGCTCTACCCGCACATG
The DNA here is from genome assembly GCF_024158145.1 of Notoacmeibacter sp. MSK16QG-6. Taxonomy (GTDB): domain Bacteria; phylum Pseudomonadota; class Alphaproteobacteria; order Rhizobiales; family Rhizobiaceae; genus Notoacmeibacter. The sequence continues at coordinate 169,077 of NZ_JAMYXM010000005.1, read as the reverse complement.
AATGTCGGAAAGAATATGGGCTACCCCCTGCGCAGCCAGGGCATGTCGCGCGCCGAAACCGATCGGCGCGTGCGGGAAGTCGCCCGGATTCTCGACATTGAGCACATGCTCGACCGGCCCGTCGGGGGTCTGTCAGGCGGCGACCGCCAGCGCGTGGCGCTCGGCCGGGCCATCGTCCGCGAACCGAAGGCGTTCTTCATGGACGAGCCTCTCGGTGCGCTCGACGCGGAATTTCGCGAGCATATGGCCGAGGAACTGCGCGCCCTGCACGACCGGATCAACGCCACCACCGTCTATGTCACGCACGACCAGCTCGAGGCGATGCAGATGGGCGACAAGATCGTGGTCATGAACCACGGCGTGGTCGAGCAGTTCGGCAAGCCCCAGGAGGTTTACGACTGGCCAGCGACGCGGTTCGTAGCCCAATTCATCGGCTCGCCGGCAATGAACCTGATGGCTTTCGATGGCGACGTCGCCACCGGATCGCAAACCATACGGATGGGCGATGCGCCGATCGCCATTCCCGAGAACCGGCAACGGGCGAGCGGCGCGTTGTCGCTTGGCGTCCGGCCTGAACATATCGGCTTCGACGACGCCTCGCGCTATCGTGGTAAGGTCGTTGCAGCCGAATATCTCGGCACCACTCAGATCGTCACCATCGATACGCCCAACGGGCAGATCAAGGCCCGCGCCGACTCGACCGTCTCCGTTCACGAAGGAGAGATGCTCGGCCTGACTTTCGATCCGCGCACGCTCACCGTTTTCGATGAAGAGGGCAGGGCCCTCCTGTCCAGCGCCAATGAGGGAGTGCTCGGCCATGGCTGAAGTCGTTCTTCAAAACGTCACCAAGCGCTTCGGCGATACGCTCGCGCTAGACAATGTTTCCCTGACCGTACCGAATGGCGCCTTCGTCATCCTTCTGGGGCCGACCGGGGCCGGCAAGACCACCGTTTTGCGTGTTGTCTCCGGCCTGGACGCGCCGGATAGCGGCGAGGTCTTCATCGGACGGCAGTCGATGAACGGGTTGGCGCCCGCCCAGCGCAACGTCGCCATGGTGTTCCAGCAATATTCTCTCTACCCGCATCTGACGGTGCGCGAAAATCTCGCCTTTCCGCTGAAATCGCCATTGCTGAAGACACCGCCCGATGAAATCGAGCGGAAAATCGCCGCCGTCGCCAAGGTGCTTCAGATCTCGCACAAGCTGGACAACAAGGCGACGGCCCTATCGGGCGGCGAGATGCAGCGCGTTTCCATCGGGCGTGCGCTGGTCCGCGACCCGGCCATCTATCTGATGGACGAGCCGCTCAGTTCGCTCGACGCCAAGCTGCGCGCCGATCTGCGGATCGAACTGAAGAACATCCAGGCCCATTCCGGCGCGACGCTTCTCTATGTCACGCACGATCAGCTGGAGGCCATGACCATGGCCACCCATGTCGGCGTGCTCGACCGTGGCCGGCTGGTCCAGTTCGGCTCACCGCGCGAACTCTATGAGAACCCTGTCAGTATTTATGCGGCGAGCCGTCTCGGCCAGCCGCGCATCAATCTGCTGCCAGCCGACCTGTTCGGCGGCGCGCCGACCGGGGCGAAATCCATCGGACTTCGTTCCGAGCAGATCGCACAGGGCGATGGTGAGGAGAGCACCGTGCGACGGGTGGAGCATCTGGGCGACCAGACCCGGCTTCATCTTTCATTCCGTAACCACGATCTCGTGACCGTCGCCGACGCCCACACGCAACTGCAGAGCGGCGACATCGTGAAAATCGCGCCGCAAAATCCGTTCTATTTCGACGCCAGCGGCAACCGTATCGTTTGAGGGAGAGTTCATTGTCCTACTTCATGAACCGAAAAGACGACATCATCACCGAAGCCGTGGACGGCCTCATCGCCGCCTCCGGCGGCAAGCTGTCGCGGCTGGACGGCTATCCGCATATTCGGGTCGTTACCCGCGCCGACTGGGACAAATCCAAGGTGGCGCTGGTGTCCGGCGGCGGCTCCGGCCACGAGCCTGCCCATGCCGGTTTCGTCGGCGAGGGCATGCTGACGGCGGCGGTCTGCGGCGATGTGTTCGCGTCCCCTTCCGTCGACGCCGTCTTGGCGGCCATCCTGACCGTGACAGGACCGGGCGGCTGCCTCTTGGTCGTCAAGAACTACACGGGCGACCGGCTCAATTTCGGCCTCGCCGCCGAGCGGGCGCGCGCCTTCGGCCTATCGGTGGAAATGGTCATCGTCGATGACGACATCGCCCTGCCGCACCTCCATAATGCGCGCGGCGTTGCCGGCACGCTTTTCGTTCACAAGATCGCTGGCGCACTGGCCGAGCGGGGCGCCGATCTCGCCACCGTGACCGCCGCGGCGCGTAAGGTGATCGACGGGACGAAGACCATCGGCATGTCGCTTGACACCTGCACGGTGCCCGGATCGCCAAAAGAGAACCGGATCGCCGAAGGTATGGCGGAACTCGGTCTCGGCATTCATGGCGAACCAGGCGTCGAGCAAATCCAGTATGAGAGCGCCCATCAGGCCATGGCGGCCATCGCCGCCAAACTGACGGATGTTATGGACGACCGTCCTCACGTCGCTATCCTCAACAATCTGGGCGGCACGTCCGGTCTGGAAATGTCCGTTCTGACGAACGAGCTGCGCGAAAGCCCGATTGGCGGGCGCATTCAACATATTATCGGACCGGCCCCGGTGATGACGTCGCTGGATATGAGGGGCTTTTCGGTCTCGATCTATCCGGCTGACGATGAGGAACTGGCGCTTTTGGCCGAAGCCGTTCCGCTCGCGGCATGGCCCGCGCTGACCGAACTTCAGCCGGTGCGGACGCTTGACCTGCCGGACGGGCTGACGCCCGTGCCGCCCATGCCGAGCGAACATCAGCCCACGCGCCAGTTCCTGACGCGGTGCTGTGAAATCCTGATAGAGGCCGAAGCCGACCTGAATGCGCTCGACGCCAAGGCTGGCGATGGAGATACCGGATCGACACTCGCCCACGCCGCCCATGCGCTACTCGACGCCATGGACCGGATGCCGCTGGCCGATCACACGCAGCTGTTCCGCGCCATTGGACTGGAACTCAGCCAGACCATGGGCGGCTCGTCAGGCGTATTGCTGGCGATTTTCTTCGCCGCAACCGGCGACGGCGCTGCGAGCGGCATGTCCATGGGCGAGGCATTGTCCGCCGGTCTGGCGCGGATGCAGGAGATCGGCGGGGCCAATCTCGGCGACAGGACCATGGTTGATGCACTGGCCCCTGCGCTCGCAGCCCTGCCCGACGGCGTCGGAGCAGGCGCGCGTGCCGCCCGCAAGGGCGCTGACGAAACGGCCGGCATGCGTGAAGCAAAGGCCGGACGCGCCAGCTATATCAGCGCCGAGCAGCTCGAGGGTCACATCGATCCGGGGGCCGAAGCCGTTGCCCGGCTCTTCGAGCACATCGCCGCGATGGAGGATTCGGAGCAGCCCCAGGCCCGTATGTCGGCTGGATAGCCGGCGCGGACAAAGTTTTCCGTTCAGTTAGGAACGGGCCGCCAACGCGACAATCGCTTCGGCGAAATGGCGCACGGAAATATCGAAAACCGATCCGGCGTTTGGCGTCTCTTTCAGGTGAAATGAAGGGGGCGTCAGACGCCGGTTCTTTTGTGTAAGCAACTGACTGGACGCCACGCTTCAGTATTTGCGATCTGCTCATCGCCTTTTTAATCGGCCCCACACGGTGCCTACAAAAGTCGATTGATGTACGGACATCATTATTTCCAAAAAATTAGGGTTTGACTCGTATTTTGCTCAATTAAGCGGTAATTTGAGGTTCGCAGCTCAATAATGGGTTGCGTTCACCCGATTGAGGAGGAGGGTAGTCATGAAGACCCTGCACACAATTGCTCTTGCAGCTTGTCTTTCGCCGGCTTGGAGTGTCGGCGCTTCGGCATTGGAGGACAAGAAGGTTCTGTCACTGGACGTGGCCAATGCGATGGCCACGTCGTGCCTGGCTCACCAGAAGGAGAGCGGATACAAGCCGATCAACGTTGTCGTCGTCGATGATGGCGGCAATATCGTCCTGGTCAACAAGCAGGACGGCGCATGCAAGGCCTGCGGAGCTATCGCGACGAACAAGGCCCGTACAGCCGCATTGTTCGATAACACCACACGAAACTTCGAGAAACTGTCCTATGGCGACGCGAAGGATGGCGTCGGAGCCGAGTTGCCGGGCATAGCGCTCGTTCCCGGGCTCATCGCATTTCCTGGCGGACTACCGATCCACGCCAATGGCGTTGTCATCGGGGGGATTGGCGTGAGCGGCGCAAGCGGCGACGAGGACGAGCAATGCGCGACTGCCGCGATCGACGCGGTCTCCGAGATGCTGAACTAGCGAAAGCGGCCCCTCCCACTGCTTAGGCGGTGGGAGGGGCTTTCCATCGGAAGGCGACACTTCGGCCGCGAAGCCGTTTCCCGTGAGAGAAGCGAAATGAAAGGGTTCTTCGTGCGATGAAAAATCTGAATTTGCGTAGAACGATCTCCGGGCTGATCGTGCTCGTAGCCGTCCTTTCAAGCATCGCTTTGGCTGTCGGAATATACGTTTCGCTTTCCGCCGACGTGGAACGGCAGGGGCGGGACAAGGCCCTGGCGAGCCTACGAACGGCAGCCGCCATATTCGCCAGCGCGACGTCCGGATATGAGGTGAGCTGGCGGGACGACGGCACGATCGGCGATCTGTCCGTGTGGGGGCTGCTGCCCTATCACGATCATGAATTGGTCGATCGCATCTCGCGGGTCACGGGCTCGCAGACAGCTATCTACGTTGAAGATCGCAAAACCCACGAATTGTCCATCAGCACCACGACTTTCATGGATGAGGGCGGAGAGCGGAGCACGGGAACCGTTCTGGAAGAAGAAGGTCCGATTTATCAGACACTCACGGACGAGCGAAGTTATGTCGGCCAGCAAACCGTCAATGGCGAAAGCCACTTTGTCGCCTACCATCCAATCGTGCACGAGAACCGTCTCGTCGGCGCGATTTTCGTCGCCGAAACGACCCAATCGATCGCCGCTGGTCTCGTCGGCACGATGACAGTGGTGCTCATGGTGGCCGGAATGGTGACGGTGGTGCTGGGGATCGCCGGCTATTTCATGTCGCGCCTGGTCACCGGCCCTATTCCGCGGCTCGTGAAAACGATGGCGCGGATCGCGAATGGCGACTTCGAAACCAAAGTTCCCTATCTCGATTACCGAAACGAACTGGGTGAAATGGCCCGCGCGGTCGAGGTTTTCCGTGAGAACGGATTGAAGGTGCGCGAACTGACGGGCGAGGAAAAGAGGGCCGCCGAACAAAGGCGGGTCGAACGTATCGATATGATGCAGTCGCTGCAGCGCGCATTCGGCGAAGTGGTTGACGCCGCCGTCGCCGGTGATTTCAGCAAGCAGGTCGAGGCCGATTTTCCTGACGCCGAACTCAACGCGCTGGCCGACTCCGTCAACGAGCTGGTCGAAACCGTCGCGAGGGGCCTGGGAGAAACCGGCGAAGTGCTGAGCGCAATCGCCGACACCGATCTCACCCGGCGCGTCGAGGGCGATTTCAAAGGCGCGTTTGCAAAGCTAAAAGACGACACCAATGCTGTCGCCGATAAGCTTTATGATGTCGTCAGCCAGTTACGTGAGACATCCCAAGGCGTGAAAACGGCGACCAGCGAAATCCTGACCGGCGCCAATGATCTGAACAAGCGCACGGTGCGGCAGGCCGCCACAATCGAAGAGACTTCCGCCGCAATGGAACTGCTTGCTTCGACACTCGTCGAGAATGCAAAACACGCGCAAAATGCAGCAGAAAGGGCGCAGGACGTATCCGCCGCCGCGGAAGAAGGCACCGACGTGATGGTCCGGGCGACGCAGGCTATGGAGGGCATCACCCAGTCGGCATCGAAGATATCGACCATTATCGGTATGATCGACGAGATCGCCTTTCAGACCAATCTCCTTGCCTTGAATGCGTCGGTGGAAGCGGCTCGCGTCGGCGAAGCGGGCAAGGGTTTCGCGGTCGTCGCAGTGGAAGTGCGCCAGTTGGCGCAAAGCGCCGCGAACGCTTCCAGCGAAGTCAAGAAGCTGATCCGGCAATCCAGCAGCGCGGTCAATGAAGGCTCGGAACTCGTGGCTGAAGTCGCCACCAAGCTCGAAACCATGCTGCAATCCGCCCACGCCTCGAACAGCCTCATGAACACAATCGCTGAAGCGTCGCGCAAACAGGTCTCCTGCATTGAAGAGATCAACGCCGATGTCCGCCAGATGGATGAGATAACCCAGCACAACGCCGCGCTGGTCGAAGAAACCAATGCCACGATTGAGCAGACGAGGGCCCGCGCTTTCGACCTCGACAATATCGTTGCAATCTTCAAGATCGACATGATGGCTTCGACGGCAATCGACCCTGAAGAGAGTGCAATGGCCGGGGAGGGCGTTATGAGTCTGAAGCGGAAAGTGACCGACGCCGCCCGCAGCTATTTTTCCCCCGGCAGTGCCGCAATCGACCAGGACTGGGTCTGACTGCCGGTCGTTTCAGACGTCAATGCTTCGCTGGCGGTGAGAACAGGCGTTGCGCCATATGGCGCATGAGCGGCGGCGTATCGTCTCTCAGGACGAAAGGCACGCCGTGCTCGCCTGCCTTGCTGGCCGTGATGCGGCTCGGATTATCGCTGTGAGAGGCCAGCAATAGAAGGCCGATCGCCACCGCGACAATCGCCAGAATGGTCGACAGGCCGCAAAGCAAGGCGAAAAGCCGCGCCCGTAATCTGCGTTTTGCCGCGTGCGGGGGCATCGGCAAACTCCCTGATCGTTCGGTCGTCGCGGTGGGAGACTCTGCGTGCAATGGGGCGAAATTGCATCGCCGATCTTCTTTTCAGCGCCGCGATGGAAGCGTCCCTCATGGCAATCGTTTCGCCCGTTCGGCCTCCGCTCTGAAAAAGCTGGCGAGCGCCGTGCTCGCCAGTTTGCGCCCGAAGGCGCGGGTGCTCTCCAGACCCAACGGATCGAAATGGTTGCGCGCGACCGACACCAGCGCAACGGGCATCATCCGCGATGTCTGGATCAGCGCACCCTGCTCGCTCGGGCGCACGGTCTCGTAGCTGGAGGGGCACTTCTTGTGAGCGCCGCTTTGTAGCAGACCTTCATAGTCGTCGAGAGCGCGTCGCAGAATCATTTGAAGAGCCTTTGAGGGGCGGTACTGGCGGCACAGCATATCGAAGCTCGGGGACACGCCTTTGGCCGGCAGCAAAGCCGAGACGAACACCTGCACCTTCGGTTCGGGTTCGGCGTCATCGATCGGCCGCAGCATCGCGGGCTCCGGTACAGCGGCGGGCAGGGGAGGGGACGACGGAGCGGGTGTCGGCGGCGACTCGATCCTTTGCCGCACCGGCTCACTGGGCTGTCGGGCAGCCAGGTCGGAGCGGGGGCGCGGCGGGGCCGAGCTGGTAGATTGCGGATCGCTGGCGGAGGCCTTGGTGCGCGCTTCCGCCACAGACAGGCGGGGTTTTCGAATTGCCATCGTCATCCCTCCAGCGCGTGTTCGACGAAGTGGCGCATCTGGCCAAGCTCATCCATCGCCGCCTGATGGTTGCGCTGATGCAGCCGCATGGCGGGATTGGCGAGCATGCGCTGAAGGGTCATGTGCAACATGCCGCGCTCTTTCATGGCGGCATAGGCGTCGCGCTCGTGCATGGACGGGTCGAAAAGCGGTAGGGCGCTCAGCATATCCATCACCGATTTCTGGGAAACGGTCATCCGCCCCACCGGCACTCGCTGGCGAAGGACCGCCGTCGGCACCGACAGATTTTCGCCCATCAACAATTCGATGATGTAGCGGTATGTGGCCAGCGCCTCGTCCATATCGAGCGGCGTCAGCATGGTCGGCACGATGAGAAAATCCGACGAAGCGATGATGGTGTTGTTCAATTCGCTGGAGCCGCCATGGGTGTCGGCCAGCGCGTAGTCGAAACCGCGCGCCTCCGCCTCTTCATAGGCTTGCTCCAGAAGCTCCATCTCGTCGGCGACGAAGACTTCGCACTGGTCGTCCCAGCTTTCGTTTGCCAACGCGTTTTCGCGCCAGCGGATCAGCGGGCGATTTTCATCGGCTTCGAGCAGGGCAACGGTTTTCGCTCCGGCGGAAAGGGCGGAACACAGGCCCATCAGGGCCGTGGTCTTGCCCGCCCCGCCCTTGAAGGAGCAGCAGGTTACAAGTTTCACGATGCAATTCCTTTATGGCAATCATGTCGTTTGAAAAGGCTTTTGTAAAAAAGTACGTTTGTAATACTGTGTAGATTTATGATGAAAACATGGCAGCGCAAGCAGCTATCCGTTCAATAGTTCGACACTCCGTCTTACGTTTTGTGATCGGCGCTGCCCCCAAATTCTCTTGCGTCTGCCGATAAACAGATCAATATAGCTTTGTATTCATGACCCGACGCCGGCGTTTTGGCCGGTTGCCGATTATTATTTATTTTGCGGCGCATGCGATTTTTCGTTTTTTGTTTGCCCGCGCTTTTATTTGATGAGTTTCGCCATGACCGCCAATGGGCACGACGTTTCGACCGATCTTCTGTTTTCCACATCGACCACAGCTGGCAAACCCGCGCCAAAAGCGGCCCGGCCCGGCGCCGATCCCAACGCCTATAAGGTTGTGAGCGTGCGCCTACGCGCCGCCGAATATGAATGCCTTTCGCTTCAGGCCAAGGCGCTCGGGCTTTCGAACAACATGGCGATGCGCGTTGCCGCAAGGCGGATCGGCGGCTTTCTGGAAACCGACGAACAAACGCGCCAATTGCTGCAGGACATCACCGACCAGATCGGCGACATCGCCCGTGCGCTGAACGAAATCGACAGCGCCTCCGCCAAGAACGGCAAGACCGATCTGGGCCGGCTGGCGACGCTCCGGGCCGCTTTCGGCCATGAATTCGTGCAGCTCGATGCGCTGCTGCGCTCGATTCTCAACCTGTCGCGCCGCCGCGTGGATGGCCGACTGATGCTGCAGAAGGCGATGCTCGGATGAACCGACATGTCCTCTTATTTCAGGTCCTCATAGAACCGGGAGGCTAAATCCCCATGCCGCAAGCGATCGTAAGGGTCGTGCCCAATGGAGGGGCGAAGACGGCAGGGCAAATCAAAGACCAATGGAACTATCTGACGCAGAACGGCGCTGTCGATCTGCAATGCTCGGATCGCCATCAGGGCGTGACCGTTCCGCGCGACCGCTTTGCTGCTGACGCGGCGAGTTGGGAAGCGCAGACTGGCAATGAGCACAATCCGCATCGCGCGGGGCAGGATCTGACGACCCATCTGGTCGTCAGCTTTCCGCCACCGGAGCATCCGGACGATCCGGAGCAGATGGAAATCTATCGCCAACGTGCGTTCGCCGCAGCGCGGACGTGGGCGAACCGCATGTTCGGTCCCCAGCATGACAGCCAATCCAACGAATACGACTATCGAACCGCCTTTCACACGAACCGGCCTCATCCGCATCTTCACATCACGGTCAACCGACGTTCGACCCGCGGCGACTGGCTGAAGATCGCCAAGCGCGATCCGTGGTTCAACTATGAGAATATGCGCAAGGTTCTGGTCAATGCGGCCTACGATTGCGGCATCGAACTGGAAGCGACCACGCGCGAAGAACGCGGCATCACCGAACGGCCGGTGACGTATGCCGAATATCGCCGCCGAGAGCGCACGATCATGCAGCGGCCCATTACGCTGGAAGAACACAACCGTCTGGAAGCAGAACGTCAACAGGCCCTTGGCGATGCCAGGAATCGTGTCGGCATGGACCCGGAAACCGAAGAAACCCTTCAGGATGCCATCCATGACGCTGGCGCCTACACACCCCCGCCAGACGATGACGATAATGCCGGAGAAGGGCCATCCAATGCGCCGCCGCGACGCGGCATGGACACGGAACGCACCGCCGAGGATTTGCGCCGCGGCTGCACGCCTCCGGCCTTTGAAGCCGATAGAGATGTCGGCGACGCTCCGCCGGACGATGGTCACGATCACGGCCATGACGCCGGAGGCGGCGGGTCTGATGGCGGTAGCGATCATGACAGCGATAATGACGATCGCGGTAATCCGCCACCGCCCCAGCCGCGGCGGCGCAGACGCCGAAGCTTCGACAGCCTCTACGATGTGAGCGATGAAGAAGACGGCAATGACAATATCGATTTCGGCGGTGCCGAAATGCCGCATGAGGATGAAAATTTGCAAGACGGCGCCCGCCAGCCGCAGGAGCGGCCTGCAAGCCAGAATGCGCAGCCCGCGGCCGGGCCGTCATGGCAGTTCCGAGATACTGAAGCACGTCGCAAGCGCCGGGCGGCGGACAATGAAGCCGAAAAACAGCGCAGCGCAAAACGCGCCCGCGCCAATGGCCGAGCGGGCGACGCCGAGGCTGGCCCTAGCACCCGACCCACCAACGCCAATGATCCTGCTCCGCTAAATGAAACCACCGCGCGACAGACCGGCGGCGGCGTAACGCGCAAGCGCGGCAAGGGAATTGGCGACGGCAATGTTTCGAGTCACCAAATGGAACCGCGCGATACAGAAACCCGCAGAGATCGGCCCATCGCCCAGCCGAAATCGCGACGGGGTGGCAATCACCCCATGGAGTTGCGCGATATCGAACGACCGCAAAAGCGAAAAGCTGACAAGGATGAACTCCAGGCCCAGCAGCCGGCCAAGCGTTCACGTCGTAACGCTCAGGATGGGGACGCGGCAGCCGATCCGAGCAGGCAACCGCGGCCGGAGCGGGAAAACACCCACCAGATGGACCTGCGCGACACGAAAGCCCGACGCGAACACCGGGACAAGACGCGAGACGATGGCGGAAATCGCCAACGCTAACGGCCCATTCGTCAATGAAACTCAAAGCAGAAGAGGACATCGAACAATGGATATCAACGAAACGCCCGACAGACCTATCAAACGGACGCCGGGGCCGGTGGAACTGCCTCTGGCGACCTATGGGTGCGCCCAACCGTTTCCAAGTGGCGATTTCCAGCACTATCCGAATATCGACGCTCTCGAAGCGGCTCTGGCCGAACTCGAATGGACGCCGCCGGCGCCCAGCTTCGTCAAGCGCTTCAGTGCCGCTGACAACGAACGGCAAGATCACACCTGCCGATCGTCCAAACCGAAGTTTTTCAACCAAACCCGATGAAAGGTTTTTCTCATGACAGATCGACCAGATCACAACGTCGTCGCCCTCAGGGACGTGGTTCAGCGCCAGCCCGCCGGTCGTGGATTACGGAAAGTTCCCGCCCACCGGCCGCCAGAACAGACTGACGACTGGAGCGATTACGGCCCGACATTGCGAGCCATAATCGATGAGGACATCGCCACCGCACTGACCGAATACGACGCTTGGCTCGAGGCCGGCGAGACCTCACTCAACGCATAAAAGAGTTTCCAAACAGCTTTTCGAATTTTTATTTTTCAGGTGATACTATGCCTACAGATGATGAAATGTCCGATGTTGAGGACAATGGTCCGTCCAATAATCCAAGGAAGCGAGGTAGGCGCGATAGTGCCTCTTCGGTCATTCCTGACCGGGACAGTGCCCCTTCCATAAGCTCCGACTCAGACTCGTTCGATTTGGGCGATCTCGATGCGGCACTGGAGGCAGCCAATGAAGAAACAACCGCCCGGTCGCACCTCTATGACCGTCAGTTGGTGGCCGATCCCATGGCGAGAGATGACGACGTTCGCGTCAAGCTCATTCCCCGTAGCGAGGTGAGCGCCAACGTCGATCTCAGCAAGGAATGCGTTCTACTGCCCGATGAAGGCAAAATGAGCAAAAGCTTCGTCACTAAAGGCGTGGCCTATGAGCAGACGAAGCGCGAAGCCAAGGACCTTGATGTTGATCCCAAAGAACTCTGGGAACAAAAAATGGAGGCCGCCGATCTTTCGACACGTTCCATGAGTGGGATCGACTATAAAAATTCCGCTCCGATTTATGAATCGCCAAACGGTCCTCAAAAACAGGCCTCGAACTGGAAAAATCCAAGGCAGAACGGCAAATATCTGCCAAAACTCATCTATCGCGACCAGGATGGGCAATTCTGGGCCAGCCACGGCAAGGAAGACCAGGAACTGGCCGGCAAGTCGCTGGATGAACTGCGTGCGCAGAAAAGCACCGATATCTGGGTCGTCTCGGAGCGCGGCCAACCCCAGCATGTCGATGATCTGGCGGAACATTACGGAGCCCACTACGCCAAATCGCGCGTCGGCTTGCAGACCGGCGCGGTACGGGAACGGCCGCTACCGGACGCGACCCTTCAGGTCCCCGCGAAGGTCGGCGACAAAGTGTACCATGCCGCAAAAAGGATCGACGCCGCACCTTTCATCGATGGCAAATATGCGAACCACGCCATCGGCCATGCGCTGAGAAACGGCTCACTTGGCGAAAAAGGCACAAGCACGGAAAACGTCCGTCTGTACATCTCGAACTCGGCGCAGGACAGCAATTGGACGCCGTCCTATCTCAAAGACAAGCAACCGGCCCGCTACCAAGAAATCGATGCGAAGTTCGGCGGTGCTTTGTCGAAAAAACTTTTTGAGAAGGATCACGTTCAGGCGAGCGAATTGCCATCCAGGGAGCGCGGCAAACTGTTCGTCGTCGATCCCGAGGGAAAGGGTTCGACAGCGCAGGTCAGCCACGAACGAGTCGAAGGTTTGAACGGTCGTAAGCTAACCGAAGTCTATCCACCGGATCGGATTCAGGTCCCTTCAGGCAAATATGGCGCGACCACCTCTCTCGACAAATTGCTCGACAACAAGGATCGGGCGATCAGCCAGCATGTGGCCGATATTGCCGGTGTGGAGGCGCGGGAAGGCGCCGCCAAGCCGAACAATATCCGTGACATACAACGCCCCGGTCAGGACGCGGCTGCAAAAGCTGGGCTGAACGAGCGGCCGAGAGAGCCCCATACCGCCAGCATTTAGCGTCAGCGTTCGTCAGCAGATGAGCCTTGCATGAAAGGGAAGGCGATATCCGAAGCGAAGAACCGGTTCCTCGCTTTGCGCCTTTCCTTTCACCGAACCAGAGAAGGAGCTTCCGATGTTCGAGCTCAGATCCACACCCGCACGATATAAATCCCGGACCGATCGGCGCGCCGGTGCGGTCGCTGGCATGATCGACGCTCAAACGGAGCAGGTCACCCAAAACGCTTCCCGCCATTTCGATCAATATTCGGCGATGGCCGATCCGGACTATTTCAACAGCCCGGTTAGACGCCAAACGCGGCGTTCCGGCCTCTTTCGCAGGGCAAGCCGCGAAGTGTCGTTCGACAATGAGGACAATGTGCATCTGACTGAGCGGCGCGGATCCCTGGAAACGAAGCTATTCATCGGCAGCCGGCCATTGTCCGAAGACGATTGCACCCGCCTGAATATCGATCCTTCTCACGCCGGAAAAATCGAGATGGCTTTAGACGTCTCCGATCGCCACGGGTACAGCCAGCGTACTTTCCTCGTCGACCCGAACAACCCGAAAGATCGAACGCTCTACTCCCTCAAACAGGGTGACTATAACGGCCGCTATTCCGAGGAATGGCAACAAGACGAAAACGGAAAATTTCAGGAGCACTCCTTCCGCGATGGCAACTATTCGCGCGAACTCGGCCGGGAAAATGCTGACGGCTCGCGCGAACTTTATATTGTCAACGGCCGGAAGCAGGAGCTCTACCGCATCGAAGAAGACGGTCGGATTTCGCCGCAAATGCGCAGCACTTCCACTTTTTCGAAAACCATCAGCATGGTCGAGGGCAGCGGCGGCACACGTTCCAGGACCGATATCAATCACTTCGGCGGGCTCTACAGCAAATCCTATGAATCTCGTCTCGACGAACGCGGGCAGCGCATGGACAAAACCTCTACCGGTCGTCGTGTTGGCCTCTACGAAAGCAGGTACAAACTGGATTCAGAAGGCCGATTGCAATCGCGGAGCCGCTCATTCGGATTCCTCGCCAGCAAGACCGTCGATTATGAAGACGATACCGGCCTCAAAAACGTAAAGGTCAAAATACTAGGCGTTAAGGTGCGCGATCTTGAGAAGCGCCACAATAGCGGTCGGGGAAACGACGATACCTGGAGCTCGACGGGCTCGACGGCGACTTCCGGATTTTCAGGGCGAACTTTAGGACGCAACGCCTTCCCACATCCCTCGCTGGCGGACCGGAGGTCGGATACGCTTGCCTCCAACCGATCTGATTTTTCATCCGCTTCGCGCCGGACGTTCAATGTTCCTCCACCGCGGAACGGAGCAGCCGAGCTTCCAACGGGCGGCCCGACCGGGCTTCGCCATTCGCGCATTCCTGTCCTCAAAAGAAAGGATTTCGGCCCAGCCTACCTGGCAGATTTCGAAAGACCCGGCTTTCAGCAATCCTTGCCACCCAAGGGGATAGAAGGCGGCGATCGTAATGCAAGGCCGGAGCCGACTCAGGAAGAGCTGGAAAAAATGCTGCCGCGTCAGCGCGATGCATATGCTCCGCCCGGAAAAGGCACACCGCCTGAGTATATGAATGCCGTCCTCAGGGCCAAAGGAATGCCAGGAATTTCGGCTGAAGGCGCAGCGCGCCTGAATATGCCTGCCAGCGCACCGACATACGCGCCCCACGACCCTCCGGTGCCTCCACGACGCAACGCAAGCGAGCAGCTCAAGACCGAGCAACCGCCAGAAAGGCCGCCCAAACTGATAGACACGCAATCGCGCGAGCCGTCCGCATTCGCGCCGGCATACGCGCGCATCGAGAATAATGTCTATCGCGACACCAAATTGATCGAGAAGGAACAGCCGAACAGCGATTTTGTAAAGAAGATGAAAGCAGGGGACGCATCTGTCGACATCGTCTTCAGCAACAAAAAAGGCGATCTGCTGATGACCGCCAGTTACATGGAGAGCAAGGCACCCCTCAAAACGGTTCTGGATCAAAGGACAAAAGAGACAGGAATCGACAGCGCCGTCGGCAAGCGCGCCTTCAAGGGAGAAAAGCCACAAATTCTTATCGATACGAGGGACGGTCGCCTCCTCGGACAGGATCATCCGGAGATCGTTGCGGCGCGTGGCGACAAATCCCTCGTCGAAGCGTTCGGTGAGAAACGGGTATTGGTTCAGCGCGGGACGACGAAATCCATAGCCAACGGCGCGCTCGATGAAAATTCCAATGACAGTGCTTCGGTACGGGCGCTCAAACAGAAAATCCGGGAAGAGGTCAACCGGCCGGGAAGCGCCGAAATCGAGCGGGAAGGCAAGCCCGCGGATGCAGACAGTGACCGGCGTCGAAAGACCGATACCGGAAAAGCGGCCAAAACCGAAACGTCGAAGGCGTCTGACGACGACTTGAGCCCAGAAGAACTGGCCTTTCTTGGCTCTGGATACTCAAGTAGCGACAATCACCGGAAGGACTGCGGCAAGACCGACCAAGCTAAAGATGGCTATGAGTCCGACAGCAACGATGACGGCCCGGTCGAAGACACGCCGCGACCGGGCCGTGGAAAAACCCTGCCGACCCAAATTGCGAACGACACGACATTGGATGCCCGTCCGCAACGCGGGCGTGCGTAACGGTTGGCGGCCAGGAAATGCTGAGAACCGCGCTGAACTACGGCGGCGCCGTCACGCCGCCGCCGCCCATGCCACCCTCGGTCAGACAGGGCGCGATTACGGTTCGCCGCCTTGGTGAAGCCGCCGGGGGCATTGGTCGAAGCGGGGCGCAGAGGAAAGTGACGGCAGTTCCTCCGCCATCGCCGCCGAAACAACCAATCAAACCCCGTCCGCCGATCAGACCGCGCCGACTGCCAAGACCCGGCACGGTTCGCACTCTCCAGCAACAGATGGAGCAGCGGCGTCGGGCCGGTCTGTTCACTGCCAGCCGCTTGTTACGGGAAGGTCGCGACGATGATCGCGCCATCGGCCTCGCCGCCGGCGCTTCGCTCGAGGATCACCGTCCGCGCGGCGGAGAACAGCCGCCCGTCAAACAGTTGAGCGAGCGCGCCAGCGAACGCCGTGCGACGCGTCAGACCAGTGTCGACGGCGAACGCTCGGCCGAGCGCCAGACCGCCGACCCGATCGCTGCCCGCCAACAACGCAGCCGACCGGACCTGAACGATAATGAGAGGTCCCAGTCCGACATCGCGCGTGATCGAGGCCTCGACGAGCGCTCACGCACTCATGTCCGGTGAAGGTGCACACTATGGCTAATGACCGGCAAAGCGACGAAGATATTTATGAGACCGCGTCCGAGAGGGGTGACGACGCATATGAAACCGCCTTGGAACGCGCCCATGTGCCGCTTTCGTCGCAGCAGAGAGTTCGTTCGCGATTTGACCAGACCCCGCCTTATGCTTCGCCGGAGCCACAGTTGGTCATCGACTCTTTTCTGCAACCTGCAGATCGTGACGATCGTGTCAGGCCCGCCCGGTCGACCGCACCGGCAGAACCGGCCTCCGCCGATTCACAAGGGCCCGGATCCGAAACGACCCGCCAGCGGCTCATTCACGATGGTCTACCTGTCGAGCGTTTCAGTGACGATGTCCTGATGAGCGATGGGGCGCCGACCGGCCGCCCTGACGAGATGATCTTTCTATCCCGTCAGCAATTCGCCGAGAAATACGGTCACGCTCCAACCCCCGAAGAGATGGATGAAAGATCTTTACTTCTGCGCGATAAGGAGGGAAATTACCGGACGAGGGAGGAGATCTACCGATCCATTAAGATCGGCAAATCCGTCCCACGTGACCAGCGTCAGGCGCGGCGCGATAAGATATTCGCCGAGCAGATGGCCAAATATGGCGTTAGTACCCAACGCTTTGGCAAAGCCCTGAATTGGAACAACTATCTCGACACGCCGGCGGGCAGCCGATGGCAGTACAAAAAATTCGTACATCCATTGCAGTCGGGACAGGACAATCCGGACATTCTGATCCGATCTGCGGATGGCTCCTACCTGGGCATCTACCCCAAATTGAGACCCGACTTCCATCCGCTCAGCATCGACCAGATCGGCGCAGAGCGCGGTGACCGCTATGTCTGGCTAAAGGGTGAAGACCGCACCTACTATAACCTCAATAATTTATCCGGTGGTTCGGCTGGCTCTCTTTATGAGAAATACCTTCAAACCAACAATCCCCATCAATTGCCCAACCTCCTGGTGCGGCGAGACCGGGTCGCCTACGCCGCGGGAGACACTTATGATCTGGCGCTCAAGACGGCGCGAGAAACCGGGGGCAGGCCCAACAATCCATACGAGGGCGGAGTGCTCATGCGGGGGCGAAATGGCAAGTCGCTTGTCAAACCCTCGACGCTGGAATGGATGGGGCAGGAAAACTACCGGGACGAGCACTATTCCCGACGCGCCAACGAAGCACTCGCCGTGCCCGCCGAAATGCAGAGCGATCCGGAAGAAAGGGTGCCTTCCGTTCTTGTCGCCGATCCCAAAAATCCCCGTATTTACCTCGACGGGGAGATGTTCCGACTGATCACCGGTCACAGGATTGCGTCTCAGCCGGACACGGCAATCCTTATCCAGAACCACGATCAGCGCGGTGGGACAGGCAATTTCGCGACCCTTGCCTTCGTCCTCGACCCCGGAAACGACAAATCGCTTACGACCGGGCAGAAAACTCTGATCGGGCGCGATGTCCCTTCTTATGAATGGAACCCGGACGACGGGTTCGGCACCGACACATCTTCGGCGGACGAACAACGTCATCCGCCACACGCTCAGCTTGGCGGAAAGCGCAAAAGAGAAGCATCCGTCTCCGAGCAGGGCGAAAGCTCAGCGGACGAAACAAGGGCTCCGCCAAGCAAACGTTTCCGGTTGGACAGTTCGGCGAGGCTAGCGGCGCTGCCAGTTCGCACCGCGCTGAAATCCGCCTACCTCAAATTCGGGGGCGAATATTTCGCGACACGAAGCGTGGTCGAAAAATTTCCCCGAAACCCGCAGACCCGCGCCATGATCAGAGGCGACAGAAGTTGCGATCTTCTGTTCAAGGCTTCGGACGGCCATACGGTCCTGCCCGGCAATGTGCTCGTTCAGGAAACGGGCGAGGCAGGCCGCGCGCGCATTCGGCGAGCCGGTTTGTCGTCCATATTCGCCGACCAGTTATCCGATGCGCCGTTAGGCCCGCCCGCTCTGGTCAATAGCGGCGATGGCCGCCTGATCCCGTATGACAGCGCGACGGTCGGACGAAACCTCAAGGGCCGCTCGGTTATCGAGACATTCGGACCGGATCGCTCGATGATCCGCATGGAGAACGGCGGCTACCGAACCTATGCCGCAACGCTTCACCTCGGCGATCCCGTCTCAATCGAGGCCGCCTCGGCGATCGGGGTGGAGCCGCGGGAGAGAGTGCGGCAGGTCGGTCCAGAACAGGACGATACTTCCGAAAGCGAAGGCCTGATCTCCTGGTCGGAGAGCGACTATGGAGGCCGGGAGGAGCGTGGCGCAACCGATCCGGCAGAACCGGGACGGACCGATCGCAGCCGGTCACGGCAATCCTCAATAGGTATCTGAAGGGAAACAGGATGAACGCCAACGGCAAAATCTTCTCCACCCTCCTTTTCGCCCTGATCTTCTCTCTGCCGGTCGGGTGGCTGGTCGCATCGATCTATGTGACGCTGGCCAATGGCGGTGGCATGGCCGGGCTTGCGGAACTCGACCTTCTGGCCTTCTGGTACGAAACGCCGCTCTATCTCGGTTTCGTTACCCGACAATTCTACTGGGGGCTCGGGCTGATCGGCGCGACAAGCGCGGTTCTTCTCGCCGTGACGGCGGCGCTTGCCTTCAGACCCAAGCATTTCGGTACAGCCCGCTGGGCGGGCTTCGGCGAGATGCGTCGGCTGAAATATCTGCGGCCCTACCGCAAAATATCCGGACCAGTCTTCGGTAAAACGAAGGGACCGCGCACGCCCGGCCTCTACCTGACCAATGGCGAACAGCCGCATAGCCTGGTGGTCGCGCCGACCCGCGCGGGTAAGGGCGTCGGCGTGGTCATCCCAACGCTTCTGACATTCGATGGATCGGTGCTCGCCCTCGACGTCAAGGGAGAGCTGTTCGAACTGACGTCTCGCGCTCGCAAGAAACGCGGTGACCGGATCTTCAAATTCTCGCCCATGGACCCGGACGGGCTGACCCATTGCTACAACCCTGTTCTCGACATCGTGCGCGTGCCACCGGAGCGGCGCTTTTCCGAAGCGCGGCGGCTGGCCAACAATCTGATCGCGGCGAAAGGCAAGGGCTCGGAGGGCTTTATCGATGGCGCGCGCGATCTGTTCGTCGCCGGCGTGCTGGCCTGCATCGAACGCGGCAATCCTACCATTGGCGCGGTCTACGACCTCTATGCCCAGCCCGGCGAGAAATACAAACTCTTCGCCCAGCTTGCCGAAGAGAGCAACATTGCCGAGGTGACGCGCATCTTCGACAATATGGCCGGCAACGACACCAAGATCATCACCTCCTACACCTCCGTTCTCGGCGATGGCGGACTCAATTTATGGGCCGATCCGCTCATCAAGAACGCGACCAGCCGTTCCGATTTCTCGATCTACGATCTGCGCCGAGACCCGACCTCGATCTATCTGTGCGTCAGCCCCAACGATCTGGAAGTGATAGCCCCGCTGGTGCGGCTCTTCTTCCAGCAGATCGTCTCCATCCTCCAACGGACCATGCCCGGGGACGACGAGGTCTTCGAGGTGCTGTTCCTGCTCGATGAGTTTAAGCATCTCGGAAAGCTGGACGCTATCGAAACCGCCGTCACGACCATTGCCGGATATAAGGGCCGGTTTATGTTCATCATTCAGAGCCTGTCGGCGCTGACCGGCGCCTATGAGCAGGCGGGCAAGGAGAACTTCCTGTCCAATGCGGGCGTGCAGGTTTTCATGGCCACGGCCGATGACGAAACACCGGAATATATCTCCAAGGCCATCGGCGAATACACCTTCTCCAACAAGACCACCTCCTACAATCGCAAGGAGTTCTTCGACGCAAATATCCAGAAAACCGACCAGGGCTCGCCGCTGCTCCGGCCCGAACAGGTGCGTCTGCTGGAGGACGACATGCAGATCGTGCTGGTCAAAGGCCAGCCGCCGATGAAGATGCATAAGGTCAAATATTACGCCGACCGCTATCTCAAACCGTTATTCGAGGGACAGGCGGGGCCACTACCGCAGCCCGACCCGATTCCACTGACCGCAGAGACAACACCGCCTGTCATGCTGAAGGAGCAGGAGGAGGCCGGGCGGCGGGACGATGAGGAGATTATCGACGACGACGATGATTTCGATGCGGCAATCGATGACAACGAGTCGGACGAGATTGCCCCGACGGCCGATGCCGCGCAGGAAGACGATACTCGCCGAAGCCGGCCTGCAGATGCGGCTCTGGCGCAGCAACGCGCCGCCCAATTCGATCAGAATATCCGTAACGGGGCTGCGGCCGATGCTGCGGCGCAGGGGGCACAGTCAAGCGCTGCAGCCAATCCGGCCACGCCGCAGGGCGGAGGCGGAAATAGCGGTGTCGATTCTACGACCACCGAAAACGCCGAAACGCCGGCTCAGGCCGAGCAGCGCAAATTGCTTGAGCGGATCATAGCGCTTCAACAACGCCAGGACGGCCAATCGCTGGAGCATTCCTGACCTGCCGGTCGCCAGACGCATAAACCCGAAAGGACGATACTATGAGCGATTACGAAGACGCCCAAGCCGATACGGAAACGCGGTTTCTAAATCTGGGAAAACTGGCAAAGCTTCACCGTCTCAACGCTAACTGGGAAGAAGGGCATCAGCAATTAATCGCGGAAGCGGCTGCTTCCGAAGCCGCAGCACGGCTTGCCGCCTATTCGACGGAATGCCTCACTCACGAAGTTCACAAAAATGATTTGAAATCGACGCGGGTGTTCCACCCCGAACTACAGGCGCAATTCGAAGTGGTCAGCCGCCTTCTGGACGAGCATGTCGGCACCGGGCCGGATCGCAGCGAAAAGCGGCGCGCGGTTCTTCGAAAGGCCGAGGCGTTCGTGCCGTCGTCTGAATTCTATGAGGGCGAAAGCACCTACTATATCGAAAACTCTCAGATTTTCGAGGCGGATAAAAACTTCAGCCATCGGCAGATCGCTGACAGCCTGAATGAGAGGGAGGGGAATGCAGCCCTTCCACGCTATTTGCTGGACCGGGAGCTTGGGCTCAAGCCACGAAAGCCGGACTATACAGGTTGGCTGGAGAAAAATTTCGATCCCGATGCCGCCAACGCGCTCGTCAGAGCAGTCGATGAACTGCAAAGCGACATCCGCGACAGAGCGCGGACACTCGATGATTTTTCTACCGATGGCCGTGACGCCATAGCACCCTATCGAAACAATCAGAACGATCGCTCGACTGAGACGGCGCGGTTGGCAGTAGCAATCGCCACCCGGGATGCAGATCTTGAACGGGAGTGGCCGCAAGACACGCTGCGACGCATTGACGACCATCTCTCGCAGCGGCGGCAGGCAGCCGAACAGGTATCGAACGAGTCGTTCTTCGATAGCTCGTCAGAGGAAGGATCGCCGCTCCCCGCCGCGCCAGAAGGTTCAGACCGAAAGCGCAAGCTGAGCCGCGATGATAGCGAAACGGAACGTCCCCGTCAGGTTCGGCGGCTCTCCGCCGGTTCCCGGCCGGAACCGGCCCTACAAGACGATCAGGCGGACATCAGCACCGCGTCGGAAGCCTCGCA
The DNA here is from genome assembly GCF_024158145.1 of Notoacmeibacter sp. MSK16QG-6. GTDB lineage: Bacteria > Pseudomonadota > Alphaproteobacteria > Rhizobiales > Rhizobiaceae > Notoacmeibacter. Next base: position 147,343 of record NZ_JAMYXM010000005.1, on the reverse strand, counting down.
GCCGCCTTCGCCCGGACGTGAGGAGAGCGATCCTTCCCAGGCATCCATGGGGCAAAACGAACGCGTCGATCTCGATCTGGCTCGTATCGGCGTTTATGATCCAACGGATGAGCAGCGAACGATTATGCGCGACTGGGATCAACCCGGCCAACTGACCCATGACCGGCTCATGGCGATGACCGATGAGCATCGAGGCCACCATGACATCGACGATGACGCCTTCCTGACCGAGAGCGAGCCGGATGTCCAAAACGCAGCTCTCGACCGATCCCAAAGGGATCGCTCGCGCGAGCGCAGCCAGAGCGCGGGGCGATAAGCCCTGGTCCTGATCGACGCAGTCGTCTCGATGAGGAGCGTAGGGCCATCGTCAGTTGCGTGAGGCGGATCGGTCGCGGCTTCCCAAACCACGACGATCAGCCGCCGTCTCGGATAACTGACCGTCTAGATCACTATCGCGAGCACGACCCAGCGTGGAATCTCCATGGTCCGGTTCGACGGAATGAACGGTTTCGTCCGCCGACACACGCGAAAGGCGGTCGTAATATCTCTTCATCTGTTCCGCTTCGGGATATCGGCCTGTAATCGCGGACTGGCGCGCAAAGTAGGCTTCGACCTGGCCCCTGGGCTGGAGATGATAAGTCACGTCCTGCAATTTGATAGCCGGATCGTGCTTGACAGTATGGTTGTAGCTGCCGGTCGCTATAGCGAGCCGTTCGGGGTCGATAAATTCGCCCTTTTCCTTCATTGATTCAATGACGTGGCCGTATCCGAGTTGGTTCAACTGGTAGATGTTGGAAGCAGTGACGCCTTCGGCCCTCGCCACAGGATCTTCGAGCGCCCTGCGGATATCGGCCCGGAAATCGCCGCCGCTCTTCCATCCTGCCTCGACGCGCTCCGTACCCCTGTCGCCTGTACCGGGATGCTTCCTGTGCAGCGTCTTAACCTCAAGATATGCCGCCAGCTTTCTTGCCTCCGAACGGGATCGGCCGTCCGCGGGGACCACGTGCTCGGCCTCATATTCGCCGGCAGGTGGAATATGCAGGCGAACTCGCTCATTGGCGCGCTTGCCGTAGGTTCCGTCTGAGATACAGCTTTTGCCACTGACTGGCTGGCAATCTTCCGATCCAGGAACCGATTTTCCATCCAATTCGGGCGGCTCGTCCTGCGCATCGCTGACAACCTCTTCGCTGTCGTTCAAATGGCTTCTGGCGTCGAAGAACTCATCGTCGGAGTCTTCCGCGTGAAGAACGGCAAAGGCGTCTTCCTCATCTGGTGTCGGCCCCGCAGCCCTGTCCGCCTCTTGTTGCATGATGGCGTTCTGCTCGGCGATCTCCTGCTGTTGCTGCTCCCAAACCGCCTGAGGGCCAACCTCAGAATCATGCGTGGAACGCTCTTCGTCAGCCTCAGCGAACGCACGCTCTTCGTCGGCGCTGGGCGGACCCGACTGTCGAGCCGTCGAATGCAGTCTCTTTACTTGAAAATGTTCTGGCATGACCTGTCCTCAGATATTTGCGGAAACACGCAGGGCCTACCCGAATGCCTCAGTCGTCCATGTTTTGCGATGGAAGATAGATTTCCAGCACACCGCGGCGGCCTTCGCGGCGGCCGACCTGCACCACCAGATCAATGGTGCGCTTGGCGTAATGGATGATCTCCTTGTGCGACATGCGCACGCCGGAGCGCATCACCATCAGGGCGAGGCGGTCGAAAGCGAGGTTGGGGCTGTCGGCGTGGATCGTTGTGATGGCGCCGGGATGGCCGGTATTGATTGCTTCCAGAAAATCATAGGCCTCCATGCCGCGGATCTCGCCGACGATGATGCGGTCGGGCCGCATGCGAAGGCAGCTTTCCAGCAACTTTGAGGGCAGGCGCTCGGACTTTTCCTTGCGCTCCGAAATCAATCCCACCTGGTTCTTATGTGGCGGGAACAGCTCCTGCGCATCCTCGATTGTGATGATCCGCTCGTCCAGATCGCTCATCGCGATCAGCGCCCGCGCCACCGTCGTCTTGCCAGAAGAGGTACCGCCCGAAATCAGAATGTTGAAGCGCTCGTCGATGGCCTGCCGAAACAGTCCCTGCAAGTCGCCACGCTCCGCCATATCGGCAATGGCGCGGTGGCGGGCCTGCCGCTCGTCCTCGACCTTGATCTGGCCGCCGTCGACGAAAACGATCTGCTTGCTGTCGAGCGTCTGCGTCAGATATTTGCGGATCGATAGCGACACCCCGTGTTCGATGGCCGGCTCGATGACCACCTGCACGCGCTGCGGCTGACCCCAGACCATGACACGCCCCGACACGATTGGATGCAGCGCGCCGAGCGTGTTGCGCGTTTCTCCGGCAAGCTGGGCGCCAAGCCTCTTGATGGCGTGAGGCGGCAGCTCGACATCGATCTGGTGCATGTGGACCGCACCTGCGGCTTCGATGAAGATCGAACCGTCGGGGTTAATGACAAGCTCGTTGACCTTATCGTCGGCCAGATAATCGCGGAGCGGGCGAAGATACTGCTCCACATAGGAGAGTTCACGCCGGGGCGCATGGACGTTCATCGGAACACCAGATCGCGGTTGACGAAGACGCGGATTTCCTCGCCCTGCGGGATGCGGATGATCGGCGGCAGGTTGAGGAATTTCTCCAGGAAGCCCTTGCCCTGATCGGCAATCGCGCCGCCGACCGAGGCTATCATCTGGCCTCCCCCGCCCTGGCCGCCACCGCCGCCACCGATATTGATCGTCGTGCCGCTACTGGAGGACGAGTTGCCGCCCATGGAGCTGAGGGCCGAAGGCACCGCGCCGATGGCGCTGACCAGGACGGCTGCGCCGAGTTTTTTCATGTAGCGGTTATCGACATTGCCCGCCGTGCCGGAGCGGCCGAGTTTGTCGGCCCCCGTAGAGCCGAGGGCGATCGACTGGCCCTTGGGCGTGATGGCGCGGTTCCAAGCGATCAGCACGCGCTTCTGTTCAAGCTGGACATCATTGTTGAATTGGCCGACCAAGACCGTTCCGGCAGGCATGAGGATGCGGCGGCCATCGAAGGAGAACACCGGCTCCATCACCTGAGCACGGATATTGCCGGGCAATTCCGTATTGATTGCCGTTTCCAGCACCGCCGAGATGATGGTGCCCTGCACAATGGTGCGCGAGGGATCGGCGAGCGGCTGCGACAGGGACGTCTCCGTCACGCTATCGGCGGCAGACGCCAGAAACTGCTCGTTCTGGTTGAGTATGCGTTCTGAGGCTTCACCGGACACCCGCGGTCCAGGCCGTGGGGGTTTGGCGCCATCGTCGACGATCACGCCGGATGAGGTGCGTTGCTCTTCTTCCAGCGATTGCGCATCCTTCATCATTTCCAACTGCCGCTTGGCCTCTTCCATGGCGCGGCGACGTTCCTCTTCGGCCTGAGCGGCGGCGGCCCGCAGGCGATCGTTCTCCCGCTTCATCCGCTCACGCTCTTCGTCGAGCTTGGCATTCATCTTTGCGTTGTAGCGATCCATCGCCTTTCTCAGCTCATCCTTCGAAAGACCCGGGTTCTTCTTTCGCTGAAGCGCTTCCAGTTCCTTCTGAAGGGCCGCGAGCTGGGTTTTCAGCGCCGCGTTGGGATCGGTTTTCTCCTCCACCTCCTCCGGCGGGGCCGGAACCGTGAAGTCGAGCCGCACATCATCCTCGACCTCCTTGTCGACCCCAAGGCCGACCTGCGAGGTGAGGGCCGGGTCTTCCCGTTCCAGAATACCGAAGATCTGAAGCGTGCGGGTCGGCCCCACCAGAAGCATGAGCAGAGCCAGAGCACCGCCCAGCAGGGCCAGCGCCATGGAGAGCGGAACGTTGCGTTTGCGCCCCTTACCCGTCTGCCGGGCGCGGCGCTCTTCCAGCAACGCCTCGCGCTCCCTGCTTTCTTCCTTTCGCGCCTCAAGCGCCGCAGCCTCATCGACCTCGTCATGCGGGTCGTTATCGGTGTGGTCGGCATCGTCTTGATTCCGGTCATCCTGCATGACGACCTCCTCTCAGAAGCTTGGTGAAGAACCCGCCTTCGCCGGCGGCCTGGCTTTTAGGTGCTGTGGTCTTGCGGGGGTGCGGTGCGGGCGTGGCGCGGACCACCGCATTGCTCTGGCGGATAACCCCCGCCTTGCCGATGCAGACGGACTCATCGCCGATCCGCAAGACCCAGTAGTTGGACGTGCCGTCGACAACGATGCTGCCGCCATCCGTCCGCGAATTCACGAGCTGCTCGCTCTTGTCCGGCCCCACCTTGAAGATGGCCGGGCGGGGGGCACCCTTGGGCAGGAGGAATGTGGTCCGCAGCGTGTCGTCCTGAACGGCGATGGGACGGAACGGGGCGAAGCCGGAGACGAGATAATTGTTGTCGATCGGCCCGCCCACAGCCAGGCTGTCGTCGTACTCCGCCACCTCGTCCGGATAGGTGAAGACCGTCCGAAAGGACTGGTGCGCGACCTCGCCCGGCTCGATCTCTCCGGCGCAATGCAGTTCGAACGTGTAGACGCGGCGGTCGGTATAAACCGTCATATTGGTCAGGGCATTCGGGACAATAGGCTTGATGCTGACCACGTTGCCGGCATTCAGCTTGGTGATCTCCCAGGATGCGCTGTCGCCGATGATGATCGATTCCACCACCTCTCCAGCGTCGAATTGCACCGCGGTGATCGACTTCAGATAGAGGTCGAGGCGATAGACATTGTTCTCGTCATAGACGTAGCGCTTGATACGGCTATCGGTCTGCGAGGCGATCGGCGTCTGCTCGGCCTGAACAGGCCCTGCCAGGCAGAGACCGGCAAAGAGAAGAATAAGCAATCGTTTGAAAAACATGACGGAACCTCAAAATTTTTGCTGAAAAATCATTTGTCGGCGGTCTCGGCATCGATGCGATAGGAGAGAACCTTGAAGCCGAGCGGGTTCTTCCAGACGGATTCGAGCGTCGCCTCTTCCTGGGGCTCGAATTCGTAACCTACCGTCGCCACGAAGCTGCGCGTCGCGGTCGGCTTGCCTTTCTCCTCGCGCAGCTTGGTGATGCGCACTCGCGCCAGATCGGCATTGCCGCGCTTGGAGGACGGCGTCAGAGAGATGGACTTCACCACCACGCGGACCCGCACATCGCCGCCATAGACGTCGGGCGGATATTGGCTGGAGCCGGAGTTCCAGATCGCAGCCAGCGTTTCGGCTGCGTTATTGGCTGAGCGCTTCATCACATCGGGAATGCGCACGGAATTGTCGGCAGGATCGTATGTTTCGCGATCGACGACATAGGAGACCAGTTCGGCCTGCAACACGGCATCCTGCTGCTCCAGCGAGGCAGGGCGGACCTGGACGATCTTTTCCGCTTCGCCCGTGGTCTTGTCGACCATCACGACATAGGGGCGCTCTTCGCTGAGCGGCAGCATGACGAGTACGCTCACCAGCGCCAGCACGGCCAGGACCATCGATCCGACAGCGATCCGGGCCCAGCTGTTTCGCTGCTGGCGCAAAGTGAAGAAGACTTCGTCCTCGAAAGCGTGTGGCGTGGGTGTTGTGTCACTCATGGTTGTCTTCCTGTTGACGCCGGCACTTCCACGGTCCGCCGGCCTGGCGATCACTTGTCACTGCGGTTCAGATTCTGCTGCTCCGGTGTCTCGCTGGATCTGCCCGACCGCCCGCCGGACCCGCTACGACCACCGGAACCGCCGGTCGCTTCCAGATGACGGCGTTCTGGGCTGACCTTTCGGCCCTCGCCGCCCTTGATGTTTTTCGCCAGCCGGTCATCGCGCCGCTGGGCGCGCTGACTGGCGCTCTGCCGCATGGAATTGACCGCTGAGCGCGCCATCGAATATGCGCCGCCGCCGGACTTTCTGGCACGATTTGCCGCGCTTGCGCCGTCTCTGGCGCGACTGGCCGTCGACCGACCCATCGCCAAGGTACGCATGGTGTTGCGCTGGACCATGGTGGCTGCGGCAAAGGCTGCGCCCGCACCCACGGCAGCCACCGAAGAGGACGCTAGAGAACTCGCCATCGTCGGGATCATGAAGAGCAGAACCAGCGCTGCGATCATGACGAAGAGGAAGCCGAAATAGAGTGTCTTGTGCAGGCTGCTCGCATTGGATGCCGCGAGGATCTCTCCGGCGATGTAGAGGACAATCGCCATCAGAGCCGCCGTCAGCAGCGGGATGACCACGAAGCCCATGACGAAACGCGTCCAGCTCTCGAAATATTGCCGCGTCTGCTCGGCCATCAGCATGCAGAGCGCCAGAGGGGCCAGGCTGATAGCGACGATGAAGCCGATCCGGCCGATCAGCACGATGATCGCCGAGGCTGCGGTGAAAATGCCGCCGATGATAAGGATCAGTGCGCCGGTGAAAACGTTGCGGATCGATTTGCCGATATCGAGAATGGAAGTGTCGCGCAGGAAGTCGTAGGCGATCCAGACGATGGCGTGGGCGAACTCGTCCATCGCTGCATAGGTCTTGTTGTCGGCTGCCTGTATGATTGCCGGATCGAGCACGTCGGTACGCAGGGTGCGGATATGCAGCGCGACCGTTTCGATCATGAGGCCGGCATAGTCGTCGGGCACTTCGACGAGAATGGTATAAATCCCCTCGAAATTGGCCCATATGGTCGCGAAGGAGTAGATCAGAATATATCGCAACCCCCATTTGAAGTATTCCGAATAATTGATCGTTCTGAACTGGACGAGCGAGTTGATGGCGATGAACAACAGCGCGACGAGGGCGACGATCTGCAGTGCATCCCGGATGGGATCGGCCACGCCTTCGAAGATGAGCTGAACATAATCCTTCAGCTCGTCCTCGATAACAGCGCCTAGATCGGAGATAACGCCCATGACCCGCTCACCGGTTGAAGGTCTTCATGTCGATGAAGGTGTCGTCCTGGCCGACCTCTCCACCGAGCATCATGAAAAAGCCGCCGGCAACCGAGGCCAATGCGGCCTGCGTGCGAAGCGTCTCGTTGATCTGCTGGGCCACCTCGATCATCACGCGAGTGTTGATATCGATGCTCGTCTTCAGATCGTCGCTCGCGGCCAGCGCGGTGGCATAGCCATCGAGCCTGTCCATGCCGGCATTGGCCCGCTTGTAGGATGCTTCGGCGGTGGATGCCGCAATGGCGCCCTGGGACGATAGCCGGGCGACCATCTTCTTGCTCGGCAGTTCATCGTCTTTCAGCGCGAACGCATCTTCCAGATAGTAGTTTTCGCGGAACTTCTCGAAAGCGGCGACCATGGCCTCCGGCCCCTCGACCGCGCCGCCCATGGCTCCATCGGCCATTTCCTTCAAGCCGAGACCGCCGTCGCGACCGGTATCTTCGCCGAGATCGGGGAAATTCTTCGGCCCGGTCTGTGCATCGCGAATGGTTTCAAGCATTTCCTGCTGGGTTTGCAGGCTTGCGAAGATCTGGCCGATACCACCGCCGATATAACGTGAAAGCTGGACGATCTTCATCAATTGCTGGATGGCGTTCTCGTCGAAGCTCTCATCGGCATCGTCCGGTTTGGTGGGTGTCGTGACCGTCGGTTCGGTTGCTGGCGTCACGGCATCCTGCGCGAAGACAATGGACGGCGTGGCTGCGGCGGCGATCAGGGTGAGGGCGGTGCCGCAAATGGCGGCTTGAAGGAAGTGTCTCATGCCATGGCCCTTTCATCGATCTGGCCATCCAGGGCTTCCCAGATGCAGGCGCAATTGTTCTTGCGGACGGCGGGAACCGATTGGCACGCGGCCAGGCCTCCAACCGCCACGATGAGCACAAGCAGGATCGTTCTCATTGCAACATCTCCATTTGAAAATTGTCACGCTCGCGCCAGCCAGCCGGCGCTTTCTCTCCGCGGCCGCCGCCCAGAATGGCGATGCCCTTGCCAAGGGCGCTGAGGTCGAAATCCAGCACCACGCTATCCGCGCCGGACTTCAGCAGAACCAGGTGGTTGTCGACATTGCTGGTCTGCAGGAAGGCGCTCTCGGTGGGCGTCAGGTGAAGCGGCTCAAGCTCCGCCTCGGTGTTGAACGAGCTGGGATAGACCAGCCGCGTAACCGAGCTTTCCAGAATGGCGTCGCCTGCGGCGCTGTTCTTGATGTGCGAAACCCGCTGCGTCATGAGGACCACAGCGACGTTCTTCTTTCGCATGGTCAGCATCCAGTCTTTCAGACGCGCCTCGAAATAGGGGTCGTCGAGCAGTTTCCACGCTTCATCGAGCACCAGAAGCGTCGGATGCTCGTCCTCGACCAGCCGTTCGATGCGACGGAAAACGTAGCTGAGCCAGGCCGTGCGCACCCGGTCATTGTCGAAGATCTCGGTCAGGTCGAACGAGGTGAGGCGGCTGTCAAAGGCGAGGGGATCAGCGTCCTTGCCGCCGAACAGCCATCCGAACTGGCCCGTTTCGTCCCAGCGGCCGAGACGATTGTAAAGATCGCCATCATCGTCGGTGGAGCGTAACTGGCTGCGGAACTGCTCGTAATTCTGAAGGCGTTTGTCGGCCGTGACGTTGGACTGCACCGCGTCGTTCAACGCCTGAATCTGGATGGGATTGAGGGGCACGCCCTCATTCTCGGCCAGCGCCGTCAGCCAGTCGGACAGCCATGCAGCGCCACGCGCATCCGCTTCGGCCTGCATCGGGTTGAAACCTGTATCGACGCCCATGCGCACCGATGAATAGCGGCCGCCCATGGCGCGGATTGCCATTTCGAAACCGTTATCCTTGTCGAAAACGATCGTGCGCACGTCCAGGCGGTTCGCCTGGCTCAGCAAAAAAGCCGTGCCGAGCGTCTTGCCGGAGCCGGTCTGGCCGAGCACAAGCGAATGGCCAACGGTTCGCTGGCCCGGCTGACCCGCCAGATGGAAATTGAAACGGAAGGTTTCGCCGCTGGCCGTCGGCAGGATCGTCACCGCATCGCCCCATGGGCATTTCTCTGGCGGGTTGCCCTTCGGCAGGCCGTGCATGGCGCAAAGGTCGGCAAAGTTCTGCGATGAGATCATCGCAGCGCGCGTGCGGTAGGTGAAATTGCCCGGGTGCTGAGCGAAAAAGGCCGCCCGCGAAGAGAAATTCTCGCGGACGATAGCGGCGCCCGCATCCTGCATGGCCCGCGTCACATGGGCCATCGCATCCTCCAACTCGTCCTCGCTCTCGCAGAACAGGGCGATGCTGCAGTGATGATCGCCAAAGACCACGCGGCCCGACGCGACATCGTCCTCGGCCTCTTCGAGCTGCGCCATCAGTGATTGGGCCGCATCTTCCGCCGCCTTCATCTGCTTGCGAACCCGCGAGATCTTGCCTTGCGCGGTGATGTTGTCGATCGGCGTGAAACTCTGCGTCACAACGGTGTCGTAGGGCAGGTTCAGCCGATCAAGAATGCCGGGATAGGTGTCGGTCGGATAGTCCTTGACCGAAACGATGGTGCCGTATCGACCGCCCTGCTGATCGAGGCTGTCGCAATGGAAATACTTGCCGTGAAAGGTGACGTTCGAACTGGCGAGCATATCGGCGAGCGGAGTGAATTTGCCGCCGGGGATCAGCCGCCCGTCCGAACCGTCGACAACGGTGCGCAACCGGCCTAGCCACTCGCCGTCATGGACGAAGAGACGTCGGGGTTTGGCTTCGGAGACGCCGACCATGCAGGTGTTGATCATCTGGTCCAGGCGCAGCGCCCGCACTTTCACTTCCTCGCGGCTGAAGACATCTTTCGTGCCCAGAAGGCTCATCAGCCGCGCGACGCGCTTCGGCGGACGGATAACGAGTGTCACCATCGTCACGCGGTCGCGCAGACCCACTGTCTGCAGATAATCCTGCCAGCGCCGGTCGATTTCCTCGTTGAAGGGGTGGCCGTCGACAGGCTGGGCGCTCGGCCGTGTTTCCACCGAAATGCGATGAACGTAATAGGCGACATCGCCCCGCTGCTGGGCGATGAATCGCGAGAAGGCGTGGCAGAGTTCGGCGGTAAAGCGGTTATCGATCGTATCGGCGTTGATTCCCTCGACGGCGAAGGACGCCATCAGGTCGCCGTCGCGCAGCATGATCGTCCGGTCGTCGACGATGCTCAGATAGGGCAGGCCGCTGACCAGCCTTTCGCCCTTTCTGGCGCTCTTGTCGACCACGGTGCGGGTGGCGCGGGTGGGCGGTGCTTCAAGCATGATAGACCAGCCCTTCGCCCTTCATAAGTTCCGGCGACATGCGTGTCTTCTGCACGGTTGCGATGAAGACGTTGATGATTTTCGGATCGTAGGCGGCGAGCCCGCGAAGAGCCGCGTATCCGACACTGCTGACGGTAATCAGATAGATGAAGGATTGGCTGAGAATGAACCCAAGCATGGTGATGACGATCAATACGACGAGGTAGAGGATCGGCAGCCCGGCAAAGGTCACTTCGCGTGTCAGACCAATGAAAAGCGGTGTGTTCTGCATGGCGGTTTCTCCGGTAACGAGGCGTCAGGGCCGGCCCACCGCCGCCTGGAGGTGCGGGGCGGTGGGCCGCGTTGAGGCCCGTCGTCAGGAGGCGGACAGGCCCTCGACGAAGGTTGCGCCGCCGAAGACGATCGCGATACCGATGACGATCGACGCCGCGAACACCCAGTCCATACGGCCGGTCATGAAGGAAAAGCCGACCGCAATGACGGCGAGGGCTGAGATAGCGACGCCGATGGGGCCGGTAATGAGATCGACGATCTCTTCCAGGAACGTCTCCATGCCGGAAAAATCCTGCGCTGCGCTCGGCTCCGTCAGAAGAGCCGAGATGAGCAATGTCATGCCGAGAATGGAAACGAAGTTATGAGAATTGATATTGCGAATAAAATCTTTCATGGCTCAATCTTTCATTCAAATATTCAAAATAAAAACAGTTCGAACCCAGTCTGCCGGCTATAAAAATTTGCGGCGGGTTCTGCCTTCGGTCATCGTCGCTGCACCTCCATCCGCTCTCCTACCGGTTCTTTTCCGCGCGGCGCTTTTCAGCCCTTGCCGCGACGATGGCCTTCTTGCGCTCCAGCGCCCGGGCCTGCCGTTTCGCCGCGCGTTCGTCCGCAAGAGCGCGGGCCGCCCGTGCTTTGTCCGGATCGCTCCGGCGCTTCTCCGCCCGGGCTTCGGCGCGCGCCCGCATTTTCGCAAGATGACGCTCCTGACGGCTGGCGTCGCTGGCCGGTTTGGCGGTATTTGCGCGGCGCGCTTGACGTGCATCCTCGGCGGCCTGTCGGCGCGCTTCGGCCTTGGCTTTGGCCTTGGCTTTCATGACGGCAAGTGCACGCTCCTGGCGGGTTGCATCGCGTGGCACCGAAACCTTCAGACCTTTCGCTGACGCCCGCTTCGTCGCGGCACGTTTCTGCGGCGCGGCGATCTGGCGCTTCACCGCTTTGCGCTTGGTTTTCGGCGGCGTCTTTTTTGCGCGCGGCTCCGGCCTGCTCTTCACCTCGACCGGGACTGGCTCCTGGCGCGCCATTTTTTCCAGCACGGCATTGGCTTCGGCGCGGGTCTGGTCCTGCTCTTCGTCGAAAGCCAGCAGCGTGGCATGCGCCGCTTCGCCGACGGGTCGATGCGAGCCGTCCTCGACCACCTCATAGGGCGGATGCGGCGTATGGCTGACGGCGTGGAAGATGTCCGACACATATTGCCGGGTCTCGTGGAATGGCGGAATGCCATCGTATTTTCGGACATTGCCCGGCCCTGCATTATAGGCGGCAAGCGCCAATTCCGGCTTGCCGAACGTATCCAGCATCTCGGTGAGGTAGGTGGCCGCGCCCGTCAAATTCTGATGCGGAGCGAAGGAATTGCGGACCCCCAGCATTTTCGCCGTCGCCGGCATGAGCTGGCCGAGACCCCGCGCGCCGACCGGCGAAACCGCTCGCGGATTAAAATTGCTTTCCCGCTGGATCAGCTTCAGAAAAAGCGCGACGAACCCTTCTTCGCTCAGATCGGCGCGCGCGACTTCTGGGCGCTTGGCAAAGCGGCGGCCAACCGCGATGGCGAGGTCGCGCATCTGTCGTTGGCTGTGCGACAGGCGTTTGCCAATACGGCGCGGCTGCGGCAGTTTCAGCGCACGCCGAGTGGTTTCAAGCAGGGCAATCTGCTTATGCCAATCGCGAATGGTCGACCCGACCGTAGCCAGGGCGGCGACGGTGGAGGCAGGGGGAGGGGCAACCGCCTCTGTGGCTTTCACGGCCGGGTCGTTGCGGAGGGGCTTTCGCCCCAATGCGGTGAGGGCGCGGGCAAGGGCCTGGCCCGGAACAAATTTCTGTGCGGCGATCCGCGAAGGAGGGCGATGACTGATCGCCCGGAAGCTTGCCGGCTGAGGACCGGCGCGAACGGCGGGGGAAGGCGCCTCCGCCATAGAGATCGGGTCGGCATCGGCGAGACTATGGACGTGAATATCCGGGATATCCTGCTTCGTCGAAAAGGGAGGCGACCCGGCCGTGGCCAGGGCGGTGACGGGGGGCGTCTGAGGAGGGGCTGCCGCCTCTGTGGCCGTCACGGCCGGGTCTTCTCGTGAGCCGTCGCGTCCGGCTGCAGCCAGCGCGATTGCCGAGCCCATATCGGATGGGATCTGCTGCGCGGCGATTGCGGAAGGTGCTTTGACGCTTATGGCTCGAAAATCTGGAGAGGAAGTTGCAGGCGGCGGGCCTTTCGACACGCCGCCTGCGGGGCTTAAGACTTTCGATATGGAGTGCTCTTCAAATAAAGCCGACCGGGAAATACAGACCTGGGCAGCAATGACAGCAGCTGTGACAGTGGTGACACCGACTGCAGTCTTCATACGACTATAATTTTGATCTCTCACACAGTAAGAAGACATTCGTATGATCCATTCAAAAGTCTTGATGTATAATTTGGTTCTGAAAACACGATTTAGACTAAATTGAATTTTGACCAAATTGGGCACCCTCAGCATCACGGATTGTTAATCAACGTTCACACAAACATAGTTCTGAAGAGACAAGGCACTCGTGTGTGTATGTTTGTACGGTTGTCCCGTCGCGGAGACCGCCGGCTTGGACGTCCAATAATGCTGCAACGCATCGTTTTTTGACGCGGGGCAACATTGTTAACGATAATCGCTTGCTTTCCGGGCATTCAGGATCGGAACCGCAGTCAATCACGGCCCGTCTACTATTCGACCTGCCTCGCTTCTGATCGTCGGACTGGCCCGGTCAGACGCTTTACGTTACCTTGCGTAAAAGTAATGAAAGGCAGTTATTGCAGCGGGTACAGGCTGCTCACAAAAATTCGTGGCGGCGTGACTTGGCGCATGAAAATTTTCCTCGATTGGCTGTCTTCGAAGGCCCTTCGTAAAGGTCTGACGCCTCTTTTTCGCCTATTTTGAACATGTCGTTCAGACCCAAGTTCTGAACGATTGGCGCACATTGCGCTGCGAATCTTTTACGGGCGTAACACTGAGCGAGACGGTGCGGCTCATCAAAACCCGCAAGATTAAATCGAATGGCAGGCGGAAGCGGACTGTCGAACCGGAAAGGGCGCAGGCTCGTTAGGTTCGACCAGCGCCAGGAGGTGACTGCGAGGTCGCGAGGGCATCGCCTCTAACGACCTGTTGGCAGGGTCTCTGCGGTGATACTTGCAAATTTTGCGATGTTGTTGAAGACTGAAGACAGGCTGTCGGCCCGGCCATCCCGTCAACGCTCTGGGAGTTGTTCAGCGTGGCATTTCACGACGCCAAATCTTCTGAACCGTGGCAGGTCGGCGTTCTGTTCTCCCGCTCGGGCTTCATGTCCGTCAGCGAGGAAAGCCAGTTCCACGGCACGATGATCGCCATTGACGAGATCAATGCGGAGGGCGGCGTCAACGGGCGCGAAATCGTGCCGCGCATATACGATCCATCATCCGACAACTCCCTCTATAGGGAGCAGGCGCGCCGGCTTTTGTGCGAGGATGGGGTCAGCACGATCTTCGGCTGTTATACTTCGGCAAGCCGCAAGGCGATCCTGCCGATCCTCGAGCGGCTCAACGGACTGCTATGGTATCCGACCATCTATGAGGGCTTCGAATACTCGCCCAACATCATCTACACGGGCGCGGCGCCGAACCAGAACAGCCTGGCGCTTTGCGAATTTCTCATCGAACATTATGGCCCGCGGGTCTATTTCGTCGGCTCCGATTACATCTATCCGCATGAATCCAACCGCATCATGCGCCAGTTCCTGGCCGCACGCGGCGGCGAGGTGGTCGGCGAATCCTATCTTTCGCTTGTCGCGCGGCGGGAAGACTTCATCCCGGTCATGCGCGACATCAGGGAAGCGCGGCCCGACGCCATTTTCTCCACCGTCGTCGGCGAAGCAACGGTTTATCTCTACGAAGCCTTCAACGACTTCAATCTGAACGCCAAACAGACGCCCATCGCCAGTCTGACCACGACGGAAGCCGAGATCGAGGCCATGGGCTACGATGTCGGCGAGCATCACATCACGGCGGCATCCTACTTCGAGGGCCTGGACAATCCGTCCAACCAGCGCTTCGTCCATCGGTTCAAAAAGCGCTATGGCGAAAGCGCCCGCGTCAATGTCTGCGCGGAGGCAGCCTATTTTCAGGTGCATCTGTTCAAGAAGGCGCTCGAACTGGTCAACACGACACATCCGGACGTGCTGCGCCCGGTCGTACTCGGCTCCAGTCTGGAGGCGCCGCAGGGCACGGTCTCGATCAATCCCAATTGCAGCCACGCCAATGTCTGGTCGCGGATTGCCAAGGTCAACGCACTCGGACAATTCGATATCGTGCAGCAATCCCAGAACGAGGTGGTGTCCGATCCCTTCATGATCGGCATCAAGGAACGCAACTAGATCGTCACCGGCATGAGCGGCAACCCACTGGAAATATTCTCGCGCCTGAACCTGACTCTCATCACCGAACTCGATGAGCAGGGCATGGTGCTGATGCGGCAACTGCAGCGAACGCGCGCGCAGGTCATGCACCGCTGGCCGATGCCGGAGCGCATCGGCGAGAACACCGATATGGTCCTGTGCGAATATTCACCCGACCTGTCGCGGCGCTATGCGTGGATGCCAGGAGAAGCGGGCGCGGCAGTCGTCGTTCTGGCGCCGGGCGGCGCAGCGATCGACCTTGCCGGTCTGAAGGCGGCATTGCCCGATGCGGTCCTGCATCGCCCCTACGGCACAGGGGCCGTGTCGGCTGCCCTTATTCTGGCCTGGGATCACTTCACTCAGGCCCGGCGGCAGTCGGCCAGGATTGCGCGCCTCGATGAAAATGTGCGCAGCCTGCGCCAGATCGAACGCGCGAAACACCTAATTATGAAGCAAAAAAATATAAGCGAAAGCAACGCTATAAGTGAATTGAGAAATATGGCGATGTCGCGCCGTATATCCATGGCGGCGCTCGCTTCACAACTGGTTGACTCCAAAAACAATGTCAGCTAGCGTCTAGAAATCCTGCATAACCGGGTGCCAAAAATGTCACCCGCAGGTACGGCAACAACGCCGTAGAAATCATCGGGCAACAATAGCCTCCACTGAAGACCGTGCGCGGTCTCGTGGGGGTTTTTTCGTTTTGGACTTCTGAAAAGGGTAGGGCAGATCATGAAAAGAAGGCAATTTCTTCAAGCGGCTGGCGCCGTGGGCGCAGGCCTGAGTGTCGGCTTTCCGAATATTTGGATCAAGGACTCTTCGCTCGCCTATGCGGCGGATGGGGAGATCAAGGTCGGCGTGCTGTTCTCGCTGACCGGCACAACCGCCATCGTCGAGGAGTCCCTCAACAAGGCCACGCTGATGGCGATCGACGAGATCAACGCCGCCGGCGGCGTCAATGGCATGAAGCTGGTTCCCGTCGTCGAAGACCCGGCCTCCGATCCCGCAACATTCGCCGACAAGGCGCGCAAGCTGGTGGTCGGCGACAAATGCGTCTCGGTATTCGGCTCCTACACATCCGCCAGCCGCAAGGCCGTACTGCCGGTCTTCGAACGGCGTAACAATCTCTACTGGTACCCGACCCTCTATGAGGGCCGCGAATGCTCCAAGAACGTCATCTATACCGGCGCGGTGCCGAACCAGCAGCAGGATGAATTCATCCCCTGGCTGATCGAACAATTCGGCAAGAAATTCTTCCTGATCGGTTCGAACTATATCTATCCGAAGGAAGAGAACAATTACTGCAAGACGCTGCTGGAAAAGTACGGCGCCGAGGTCGTCAACGAAGAATACGTGCCGCTCGGTCACTCCGAATTCTCCTCCGTCATCAACAAGATCAAGAGCACCCAGCCGAATGTGATCTTCTCCACCGTGGTCGGCGACTCGGTCGTGGCGCTGCATCGCCAGTACCGCGCTGCGGGCCTTGATCCGGAGAAGATGCCCATGGCGAGCCTGACCACCTCGGAAGTCGAGGTTGCGGCGATGGGCGGCGAGGCGGCTGCCGGCCACTTCACCTCGGCGCCTTACTTCATGGTGCATGAATCGCCTGAGAACGAGAAGTTTGTGGAGGCCTACAAGTCCCGCTACGGCGCTGACGCGGTCACCCACTTCGTGTCCGAGCCGAGCTACTTCCAGGTCTATCTGTTCAAGCAGGCTCTCGAAAAGATCGGCAGCGCCGGCGACATCACGCCGGAGAACATTCGCGAGGCCGTCAAGGGCCAGGAGATGATCGCTCCGCAGGGCAATGTGAAAATCGATCCCAAGAATCTGCATACCTATCTGTGGCCGAAGATCGCGGTCGCCAAATCGGACGGACAGTTCGAGGTGCTGAAAGATTCCAGCGAGTGGCTCGAGCCCGATCCTTACGCGGCTTATTCCAATCAGGCCTGCATGGAAGACGGTCTGAAGGAGACCTGAGCGTCTTGCTTCACTGACCGGTCGGGGCGTCGTCCGCCCCGGCCACATCTTCAGGCATGCGGTCGCTTCGACCGGCCTGACGGTCAACCGCCAAACGACAAGAATCGGTCTTCACTATGGATTTCGTGCTGCAGCAGTTTATCACGGGATTGAGCATCGGCTCCATCCTTCTGCTCGTCGCCCTGGGCCTGTCGATCATCTACGGCTCAATGGGCGTCATCAACATGGCGCATGGCGAATTCATCATGCTCGGCGCCTATGGCGCATGGGCGTTGAGAGAGTTCGTCGGCCTGACGCTTTTTCCCAGCCTCATCTTCATTTTCATCGCTGTCGGACTCATCGGCGCGCTGATCGAACTCGGGGTGATCCGTCATCTGTACCGGCGCACGCTGGACACCATTCTGGCGACGTGGGGCATTGGCGTGATGCTGCAACAGATCGTCCGGCTGGCCGCCGGCGGAGACCTGCGCTACGTGCAGATGCCGCCGTCTTTGGCCAGCAGCGTCTCCATTCTCGGGGTCAGCGTCTCGGCCTACCGCGTGTTTATCGTGATTGCCGTTGCGGCTCTCTTCCTTGTCACGTGGCTTCTGATCAATCGTACGAGCATCGGTATGCGGCTGCGTGCGGTCGTTCAGGATCCATCCATCGCAAGTTCCTTCGGTATCGATGCCGGGCGGGTGCGCACGATGACCTTCGCCTACGGCGCCGGCCTCGCCGGTCTGGCGGGCGCGCTCGTCGCGCCGCTGAAGAGCGTCTCGCCGGAAATGGGGACGGGCTATGTCGTCGACGCTTTCTTCGTCGTCGTTCTCGGCGGGGTGCAAAGCCTCTTCGGCACTGTCGCCAGTTCCTTCATCCTCGGCCAGCTATCCGGCGTTCTGGCCTATTGGCAGAACGATACGATCGCCAAGGCTCTGGTGCTTCTCATCATCGTCGTGCTGATCCGCTTCCGTCCTCAGGGGCTCTTCGTGACACGGGTGAGGACGTAACATGGCGACGACTGTCAACTTCATGAAAAGCAAGATGAAAACCAAGACGATCATGCAGATCGCGGTCTATGCCGCCGTCTGCCTGGCGATCCTGCTTCTGCCGCTTTATGCGCAGGACGATTTCCTCCTGAACCGCATTGCACGCTATTTGGTGCTGGCGATGGTCGCGATGGCTCTGTCGCTCTCCTGGGGCTATGCGGGCATCCTCAATCTCGGCCAGGCCATGAGCTTCGGCATCGGGTCGTACTGCATGGCCATGGCTCTGAAGTTGCGGACTGTGCCGGTGCACACCGGAACCGAGGGCCTTCCGGACTTCATGGTCTGGAACAATGTCGAGACGCTGCCATGGTTCTGGAAGCCGTTCTATTCCATGCCATTCGCCCTTCTGGCGGGGCTTCTCATCCCGGCGCTCATCGCCTGCATACTCGGATGGTTCATGTTCCGCGGCCGTGTGACCGGCGTCTTCGTGGCGATCATCACACTGGCCGCCATGATCGTGCTGAGCCTCCTCATCATCGATCAACAGCAATATACGGGCGGCTTCAACGGCATCACCGATCTGGCGCAGCTCGAACTGTTCGGCATCGTTTTCGACGCCTATTCGTCGAACACCTATTTCCTCGTCGCCATCTCCCTGACCGTCTGTCTGTTTCTGGCTCTGGCGCTCACCAAGACCAAGGGCGGGCTCATCCTTCAGGCGATCCGCGATCAGGAATCGCGGGTCCGCTACTTCGGCTATGACGTCGCGCTCTACCAGACTGCCGTGTTCGGCGTTTCCGCGGCCATCGCTGGCCTTGCCGGCATGCTCTACACCGTGGTGATGGAGTTCGCATCGCCGACCTTCCTCAGCGTGCAACTCAGCCTTTCGATCGTGATCTGGTGCGCGGTCGGCGGCCGTCAGAGCCTGCTGGGCGCCATGCTCGGCGCAATCCTGGTGGCAGGGATGCAGGGCGCGCTGTCGGAATCGGAAGTCTTCCTGGAATCCTGGACCCTCATCATGGGCGGCCTCTTCGTCCTGATCGTGCTTTTCCTTCCGAACGGTCTGGCAAGCCTTGTCGATATTGCGGCCGAACGGTTCCGACGTCGTCAGCACGACGCCACGACGCAGGACGAGCCGGCGCCATCGGCGGAACTTTCGGAGGGCAAGCTGTGAGCACTCTTCTTCAACTTCAGGACGTCAGTGTCAGCTTCGGAGGCTTCAAGGCCGTCAGGGATCTGTCGCTGGACATCAAGAAAGGCGAGCTGCGCTGCCTGATCGGGCCGAATGGCGCCGGCAAGACCACCGCGCTCGACCTCATTTGCGGCAAGGTGCAGCCGACCGGCGGCCAGATCAGGCTCGGCGACGTCAATGTCACGGACATGGAGGACTACGAGATCGCCCGTGCGGGCATCGGCCGGAAATTCCAGATCCCCAGCGTCTTCAAGCAACTGACCGTGCGGGAAAATCTGGAGGTTGCCGATTGCCGCAATACCGGCGTGTTCTGGAATTTCTTCCACGCGCCCGGCGGCTCGGAACGCAGCCTTGAGGAACTGGCCGAGTTTGTCGGCCTGAAAGATCATCTGGACGAGCCTGCGGAGTATCTCTCCCACGGCCAGACGCAATGGCTGGAAATCGCGCTTCTTCTAGCACAGGACGCCGATCTCATTCTGCTGGACGAGCCGACCGCTGGCATGACCGCGCAGGAGACCCGAAAGACGGCGGAGATCTGCCTGCAATTACGGGGCAAGCACACCATCATCGTGGTCGAGCACGATATGGGTTTCGTCAAGGAAATCGGCGACGTCATCTCCGTGATGCACCAGGGCCAGCTATTGGCCGAGGGCTCGGTCGCCGAAATCGAAAAGGACAAGAAGGTGCGTGAGGTCTACCTCGGCACCTCGGGGATCAGCCATGCTTGAAGTTTCCGATCTGAAGGCCTTTTACGGCCATTCATGCGCCCTGAAGGGCGTCTCCTTCAACGTTCCGGAAGGCGGATTTCTGGCCGTTCTCGGACGAAACGGCGTCGGCAAGACAACCCTGATGCGCGCTTTGCTTGGGCTGGCGGACCGCGACGAGGGGCAGATCGTTCTGGACGGCGCCCAGCTGTCGGGCCTGCCGACCCATCGGCGCGCCCATGCGGGCATCGGCTACGTGCCGCAGGGCAGGGGCATTCTGCCCACCTTCTCCGTTCGGGAAAACCTCAAGCTCGGCACCTTCGCCCGCAAAAGCGGCGATGACCGGGAGATCGATGACAGGGTTTTCGAGCTCTTTCCGATGCTGAAGGAGTTTCTCGACCGGCCCGGCGGCAATCTGTCCGGCGGGCAGCAGCAGCAACTGGCCATCGCCCGCGCCATGCTGGCCCGGCCGAAGGTCATTCTGCTCGACGAGCCGGCGGAGGGCATCCAGCCCAATATCGTCGAACAGATCGAGGGGGCGATCACCACGCTCAATCGCGAGATGGGCATCACCATCGTTCTGGTAGAGCAGGACATTTCATTCGCCCGCCGGGCGTCCAAAACCTTCGCGCTCATGGAAAAGGGCCAACTGGTCGCAAGCGGCCAGATCGACGAGTTGAGCGACGAGCTGGTCCAACGGCACATGGCGATCTGACCATGACCCAGCAGCCCTCGACGCAAACCATTTCACCAACGGACAAAGGAAAACGGAGGCCTGAAGATGTTACACGGTGATATTTCGAGCAATAACGACACCGTCGGCGTGGCGGTCGTCAACTACAAGATGCCGCGTCTGCACACCAAGGAAGAAGTGCTGGAAAACGCCCGGCAAATCGCGGACATGGTACGCGGCATGAAGGTCGGTCTGCCGGGAATGGATCTGGTCATTTTCCCGGAATATTCCACGCATGGCATCATGTACGACCAGAAGGAGATGTACGAGACAGCCTCGCAGGTGCCCGGAGAGGAAACGGAAATCTTCGCCCAGGCGTGCCGCGACGCCAAGACCTGGGGCGTGTTCTCGCTGACCGGCGAACGCCACGAGGACCATCCCAACAAGGCTCCCTACAACACGCTCATCCTTATGAACGACAAGGGCGAGATCGTTCAGAAATATCGCAAGATCATGCCGTGGGTGCCGATCGAAGGGTGGTATCCGGGCGACTGCACCTATGTTTCGGAAGGCCCCAAGGGGCTGAAAGTGTCGCTGATCATCTGCGATGACGGCAACTATCCGGAAATCTGGCGCGACTGCGCGATGAAGGGCGCCGAACTGATCGTCCGCTGCCAGGGCTATATGTACCCGGCCAAGGAGCAGCAGATTATGATGGCCAAGGCGATGGCCTGGGCCAATAACAGCTACGTGGCCGTCGCCAATGCGACGGGCTTCGACGGGGTCTACTCCTATTTCGGACACTCCGCGCTGATCGGCTTCGATGGACGGACGCTCGGCGAGTGCGGCACCGAGGAGATGGGCATTCAGTACGCCCAGTTCTCCAAGACTCTCATCCGCGATGCCCGTCGCACATCGACCTCCAACAACCACCTCTTCAAGCTGCTGCATCGTGGCTATACCGGCATGATCAATTCCGGCGACGAAGCGTCGGGCGCAGCGGCCTGCCCTTACGATTTCTACTCAAAATGGGTTACCGACCCGGAGGGCACCCGCGAGATGGTCGAGGCAATCACCCGGTCGACGCCCGGCACGGAGGAATGCCCGATGGATGGCATTCCCGACGAGAAGAGCCGCAAGCATCGCTAAAGCGCGCTGACCGCTGGAAAGACAATGCGGCGGGCGGCGCTCAATGCCGCCCGCTCCCGATATCTTCATACTTGAGGGAAGGACGCAGCCGGAATGGATCTGACGCATTACCGGATTGCCGAGGAGCCGTTTTACAAGCCGCTCCACAATGAGGTGCCGATGTTCGAGGCCGCCTATGCCTCGCGCATGCCGGTCATGCTGAAAGGGCCGACAGGATGCGGCAAGACGCGGTTCATCGAATATATGGCCTGGCGTCTCGGCAGGCCGCTTATCACCATCGCCTGCCATGAGGACATGACGGCATCTGATCTGGTGGGTCGCTACCTGCTCGACGCCGATGGCACGGTCTGGCACGACGGTCCTTTGACCCTTGCCGTAAGATACGGCGCTATCTGCTATCTGGACGAGGTCGTCGAGGCGCGGCAGGACACCACTGTCGTCATTCATCCGCTCACTGACGAGCGGCGGACGCTGCCTCTGGAAAAACGCAACGAGCTCGTGGCCGCCCATCCCGACTTCCAACTCGTCATCTCCTATAATCCAGGCTACCAAAGCGTCATCAAGGATTTGAAGGAGTCGACCAAGCAGCGTTTCATCGCGCTCGATTTCAGCTATCCGAATGCCGTCGAGGAATCGCAGATCATACAGAGCGAGGCCGGCGTCAGCGGCGAAATCGCCGACCTGCTCGTCAAGATCGGCGCACGCAGCCGCAACCTTAAGGGCCATGGTCTGGACGAGGGAGCGTCGACGCGAATGCTCATTCAGGCAGGTCGCCTGATCGGCCATGACATGCCGGTCAACGAGGCGTGTCAGGCCGCCCTGGTCGTTCCGATTACCGACGATCCCGATATGCGCGACGCGCTCTCCGAAAGCATCAATGCCTGCGTCTGACAGGGCCGGCGGGCCATGCCTTTGGCGAGGCGCTAACGACGCTATGTCTGTTTTTCATGAGGATGGCTGACAGTGAGCGACGGCAAGCACGGCCACCTGCAAGACCTGCTCGCCGAAGCCAACAGGGCATCGGTCATCGACGCCGCGACCTGGGCTGCGTTGAAGCGGGTCTTCAGTCAACGCGAATTCGGCCAGTGGACCGATGGCTTGGCCCGCCTGCTGGCCCGGAAGATCGGCTACAGCGCCATTCTGGATTTCGCCCGCGCCAGCGTCCAGGCGGCCCGCCGCTATGGGCCGGCGGCGGGACTGCGGCTGGAGGCGTCTGCACGGGCCGTCCAAGACAAAGCGGGCGAAAGGGCAGCGGCGGCAATGTTCGCGGCCACCGCCCATGCATGCCGTCATCTGGCGGAGGCCGAGGACTTCGCCGCCTGGCTGGCGACGATGGAGGAACTGGCGGAGGGCGCACCGGAATCCGTCGCTGTCTTGTGCGACCATCTCGGCTATGTGCTGCAACGGCTGGACGCGCGCGAATTCCATAGCTGGGTGCATGCCGGCATTCGCGGCGCGGGACGAGACCCGGCTGCAAGGCTGGAATATTTCGATCTGAAGGACCAGTCGGCCATTCGCGCCTTCGAACAGGCCTCGAGCGATGTGCTGTTCAGCGCCGTGCAGGCGCGTGCGGCGGCTCTGGTCGGCGCATTATGGCGGTTTCATCCCATCATGCGCACTTTGGCGGTGACGCCGGGGAGGCCGGCCCCGCGGCGAAGCGCCTTCGATGGCGCCGTGCTCTGGGTGCCGGAAGCCTATGCGGGCCGCCATGGCAGCGACGCCGTTCTCCACTATAAGGCCGCGATCGCACATATCGGCGCCCATGCCGCCTATGGCGGAGGCCGTTTTCCGCGCGGCAAGCTCAAGCCCATTCAGATCGCACTGGTATCGCTGATCGAGGATGCGCGGGTCGAGAATCTCGCCATTGCGGATTATCCGGGTCTCCGCCGCCTCTGGCTGCGCTATCACACAGCGCAGCCGGGAAAAGCGCTTGCCGCGGAATTGCTGATGCTCCGGCTTTCGCGGGCGTTGGTCGACCCCGACTATCTGGACGACGACCCGTGGATCACCAAGGCGCGCGCCATGTTTTTCGACAGCCGCGACAATTGGACCGACCCGGAGATCAGCCGCACCATCGGCGGTCTCCTGGGCAACGATCTCGGCCAGATGCGTATCCAGTTCAACGCCAAGACCTATGTGGTGGAACCGAGTTACCGCGACGACAATTCCGGCCTTTGGGAAATCGATGACGAGCCGCCGCCGGCGGAATCGGAAGCGGCCGATGTTATGCTGAACGCCGCACAGATCGAGCAGAAGGAAAGCGACGAGCCGAAAAGCCGGCACGAAACCAGTCCAGAGGCTCCGCCGGCCAACGTCGCCTCCAGGGCCAGTCCCCTGCCGGAGGATGAGGGCTTTCCGATTGCCCGCCACCCGGAATGGGACTACCGGCACGGCGGGCTCCGACCGGAATGGACCACGTTGAACGAATACAATGCACGTCCCGCGCCGGCTGCGGCGGGCTCGGCTCTCCTCCAACGGCACGAAGCGGCTTTGGTGAAAATCCGCAATCTGGTGAAAAGCGCCAAGATCAGCCGTCCGCAATGGCGCAGCCGCCAGATGCAGGGCGAGCGGCTCGATCTGGATGCCTGCATCCGAACCGCCATCGATATCGAACGGGGCGGCTCGCCCGACCCCAGGCACTATCAGACGCGCGTCCTAAAGAACCGCGATCTGTCCGTCTTCGTGCTGCTCGACATTTCGGAGTCGACCCGCGACCGGATCGGGCGCACCAACCGAACGATCATCTCGGTGGCGCGGACGGCCACAGCGCTGCTGGCGGAAGCGATGGCGGGCCTCGGCGATCCTTTCGCGATTTGCGGTTTCTGTTCTGACGGCAAAGACGATGTCCGCTTTTACCGGGTGAAGGATTTTGTCGAATCGTTCGATGCGTCCGCGCTTCAGCGGCTCGCTGGACTTCGCGGCCATCTTTCGACGCGGCTCGGCGCGGCTTTACGCCAGGCGGGCGCGGAGCTTTCGCCTCAGCGGACGCATCGCCGTCTTGTGCTGGTCATCAGCGATGGCGAACCCTCGGACATCGATGTCGCCGATTCCGACTATCTGACCGAGGACGCCCGCCACGCGGTCCGATCGCTCGCCCATCAGGGCATAGACGTTCTTTGCATCGGTCTTCAGAGCGAGGACGATGCGGCCATGCGCCGCGTGTTCGGACGGCGCGGCTTCGTCTTGATCGACCGGGCGGAAGCGCTGGCGGAGAAGCTGCCCTTCATCTATCTGCGCATGACGACATAGGCACAGGCGCCTTCGGTGGGCTACGACAATCCGTCGGTTGACGTTTTCCGATCGCCACTCTCTTTTAGCCTGCCGGCAGGGTCGCTATGGCAGCGATGGCGAAAAGTTGGCGTTGGGGAGGGCAGGCATGTCGGATTGGGAGCCGGATATCCGAACCCTCAGATGTTTCGTCACCGTCGCCGAAGAGCGCAATATCACGCGCGCGGCAAGCCGTCTCAACATTGCGCAACCGGCGCTCAGCCGAAAAATCGCCAAGCTCGAATACGATCTGAAACTGACCCTTTTCGAACGCTCGGTGCGGGGCGTGGAACTTACACCCGCCGGCAAGATCCTGCTCGACCGGGCCTATGCGATCTTCGGCCAGCTTGCCCAGACCTTCCACGACGTGACCGCCAGCCCCGAAAGGCCCGCCGGAACTGTCATAGTCGGGATGCCGCCAACGCCGGGCGAATTCATCGCGCCGCCTCTCCTGCGCAGGATAAAGGACCATTTTCCCGAAATCGAAATCCGCTTTCGCGAAGGCTTCAGCCGCGAATTGGAAGACTGGCTGCTCAACGGCCAGATCAGTCTCGCCGTGATGCACAACCCGCCGGAGCGGACGGACATCTCCAGCCAGGAACTGCTTGTCGAAAAACTCCATCTGATCGGACAGGCCGGATCGCTCGAAAAGGCGTCCTACACTCTGGCCGAGGCGGCGTCATTGCCGCTCATCATGCCGTCGCGCGCCAATTATCTTCGCCTTCTCGCCGATCAGCATGCCGAGCAGATCGGCTGTTCGCTGAATGTAATCCAGAGGGTCGACGGGATATGGCATTTGAAGGCGCTCGTGCGCGACGGGCACGGCTTCACCCTTCTGACGTTCGGCGGTGTTCTCAGCGAGTTTCACCTCGGCACCCTGACCGCCGCGCCCATCGTCGAACCGGAAGTTCAATGGCGTCTATGCACCGCAACCAAAACCGATCAACGCCAGAACATGGCCACCCGCGAAGTCGAGGCCGCCATTGCCGATATCGTCAAAAGCCTGGTGACGCGGAGCATCTGGCACTAAGCATACCCGTACGGCATCAATAGAATATAATATTGGTATTTTTGGCATGAAGAAATTTCTGCCAAATTCCATCGTAGGCAGCGATCGGAGGAATGGCTGCGATGGGAGGAAACCGCATGAAAAAACTCATTTTTGCCGCCGCCATAGCGAGTGTTCTGACGAGCGGGGCGCAGGCCGACACTTACAAATGGATTACCTATAAGCCGCAGGGCGCAGGCGATGCACAGGCGATCACGACACAATGGTTCGCCGACCAGTTCGCTGAACGCACCGGCGGAAAGCACCAGATCGAAATTCTCTGGGGCGGTTCCGTCGCAAAGGCGCGCGAAATTCCCGAGGCTCTGGGCGGCGGCGTCGGAGATTTCGGCGACGTCATAACCCCCTATTTCCCCGATCTGCTGCCGCTCAACAATGCGGTCGGCTTCTTTATTCCGCAGCCGATGGACACGAAAGCTGTCGGCGAGGCCATGGAGGCCTGGCACAAAGAGTTCCCGCAATATGCAAAGGAACTGGCCGAGCAGAACCTCCGCGCCGTGGGGTTCCGTCCGCTTGAGAACTACGGTCTTCTCTGTAGCAAGCCGGTTCGGTCGATTGACGAGATGAAGGGCCTGCGCATACGTTCATACGGCTTCGCCTATCCGGCCCTGATCGAAGCGATGGGCGCGACGCCAGTCTCCATCTCCACCTCGGACGCCTACGAGGCGCTGCAGCGCTCGGTCATCGACTGTACGCCGATCGGTCCGGCTCTGGCACGCGGCTGGAAGTATGACGAGGTCGCGAAATATTACATCGAGGTTCCGTTCGGAGCGTCCTTCGGTCACATCATCGCGATGAACCTCAACAGCTACGAGGCGATGGACGAGGAAACCCGCGCCGTGGTCGATCAGCTCGGGCACGACTACCTGATCGAATATAGCCGTATGCTCGATGAGGACGACACGCGCGTTCGTGAACTCTGGAAGGGCGATCTGGGCGTCGAGGTCATCGACTTTCCCGAAGGCGAACTTGAAGCGCTTGTCGACAATGAAGGTGTCCAGGCCGTCCGCGCCGAGTGGGTAGAGAAGGCCGAAGCGCTGGATGTGCCCGTCGAAGACATCGTCGGGCGACTGAAATTCTGATTGCCGATTGCCGGCGCGGGCCTGTCCGCGCCGGCGCTGCAGGAGACCTTCGATGCAATCCATCTTGCGCATTCGCGCCGGCTTCGGCCGCCTCTTGAAGCTGTGCGGCTTTATCGCCGGCGCATGTCTGCTGGCCATCATGTTTCTGGTCGTCGCCAATGCGCTGTTGCGATACCTTTTTAACGCGCCTGTCTCGGGAACGCTGGAGATCACCGAAGGCGCGCTACCCATCATCGTCTTCCTGTCTCTCGCTTTGACGCAGTATGAAGGCGGGCACATCAAGGTCGTGCTTCTGACGCGAAGTCTGCCAGACATTGCGCGCCGCGCCGCCATCGTCTTCGCCATGCTGGCCGGAGCGGCATTCTTCGCCTGGGCCACTCATGCGGGTTGGAAACTGACTGCCAAGTCCTTCGCAATCGGCGAGATCGAGCGCGGTTCGATCCGCTATCCACTCTGGCCGGTCAAGGGCGCGATCGCATTCGGCATGGCTCTGCTGACCGTGCAGTTCCTCATCGACGCAACTCTTGCCGCGTTCGGCGGCAAATTGCCCGATGCCGAACCGGAGGAAATCGAATGAGCAACCTTGCCATCGGTCTTCTGGGAACAGCCGGTCTGTTTGTCGGCATTCTTCTGGGCGTCAATGTCATGGTTGTTCTCGGCCTGGTCGGCGGTCTCGGACTTGCCGCGCTGGTCGGTTTCAACGCGGCCACAGCACTGCTGTCCACCGTATTCTTCGACACGACGCATTCGTTTCACTTCTCCGTCATCCCGCTGTTTCTGCTGATGGGATTTTTCGCCATGCGCGCCGGACTCGGCGAGGATCTGTTCGAAGCGGCCTCCAAATGGCTCGGCGGCTTGCGGGGCGGGCTGGCGATCTCGACGACCCTCGGCGCGGCCGCATTCGGCGCCGCATCGGGATCATCGGTCGGCACAGCGACGGTCTTCACCAAGCTGGCCCTGCCGCAGATGCTCGATCGCGGATACGAAAAGAGCCTCGCATCGGCGTCCATCGCCATTGCCGGCACGCTGGCGGTGATGATCCCACCCTCCGCATTGGTGGTCGTCTACGGTATTCTCACCGACAGCTCTATCGGCGCCCTACTCATCGCCGGCTTCATTCCCGGCATCGTGTTCGCTGTGATCCTCTGTATCGCGATCTGGCTGAGGGTCCGGATGAACCCGCATCTGGCTCCGATGGAGGATCGCCGGTTCACGCTTCGCGAAAAGCTTGTCTCGCTGCGCATGGCAGGACCGCTCGTCCTGATCATCGTCGCCATTGTCTCCGGGCTCTATCTCGGAATTTTCACACCGACCGAAGCGGGCGGTATCGGCGCGATGCTGACCTTTATTCTGGCGCTGATACGCCATCGCGGTCTCAAGGGCATCGAAATGCGCGCGACGCTGATGGAGACGGTGCGCACGACCGCGATGATCTTCGCCATCTTGATGTGCGCTTTGGTCTTCTCGAAGTTTCTGGCGCTCTCCGGCATGACGAACGCGGTCGGCGACTTCCTGACCGGACTGGACACCAATCGCTGGGTGATCGTTGCCCTGGTCGCCCTGATCTATCTGGCTTTGGGCATGCTGATGGATGCGCCGGCGCTTCTCGCAATCACCCTGCCGATCACCCATCCCGTGATGATGGATCTCGGTTTCGACCCCGTTTGGTTCGGCATTTTCGTCGTTCTGCTGGTTGAGATCGGCGCAGTTACGCCTCCGGTCGGGATCAACTGCTTCGTCGTCCAGTCCGCATCCGGCGGACGGGTCCAGCTGGAGGACGTGTTCCGCGGGCTGTTGCCATTCGTCCTGGCGGGGCTGGCGATGCTGGTGCTGCTCTGCGCCTTCCCGCAGATCGCTCTCTTTCTGCCGGAGCGCATGCGATGACGGATCTGCGCGGCAGATGGGACGATCCATCCTTTCCCATCGTTCTGCGAAGCACGAGGACTTCGCCCTTCGGACGTAAGGTGCGGATGGCGCTGCTTGCGCTCGGACTGCAAGACCGCGTCCGGCTGGAGCCGGCGGATACGCTGGAAGAGGGAGCGACTCTGCGGCGGCAGAACCCGCTGGGAAAAATGCCGTGCCTCTTGATCGGTGACGAGACCTTCTTCGACAGCCACGTGATCCTCGAAATGCTCGATGCGCTATCGGGCGGGAACAAACTTGTTGCCGCGACGGGTCTTGCGCGGTTTCGGGCTTTGACCAGAGCGCGGCTGGCGGACGGCGTGGCCGATGCGGCCCTTCTGATCACCTATGAGGGGCGGTTCCGCGACAGCGTATCGGCATCTGAAAAATGGCTGGACCACCAAAGAGGCAAGATCGCACGGGCGCTGGCCACCTTCGAAAACGATCCGCCCGACCCAAGCCGGGCCGATCTCGTCGCCATTACCCTTGCATCCGCGCTCGGCTATCTGGACTGGCGCAGGCCGGTCGATTGGCGAACCGAATATCCCGGACTGGAAAAGTGGCTCAATGCCTTCGCCGCTGCTCACACGTTCTGGGCCGAAACCGAGAGGACACAAGAATGAGCCGATGGCCCGCCCAACGCCTGACAGCGCCAGACCCCGACACTTACGATGCGCGTCAGCAGGAAATCCACGACGCCATCGCCAGCGGCCCAAGAGGCGGCGTTCGCGGCCCGCTGGCGGTTTGGCTGCACCGGCCGGAACTTGCGGCCAAGGCGCAGGAACTGGGTCGGTATTGTCGCTACGATACCGTTCTGGACCCCAGATTGTCCGAACTCGCCATATTGGTGACAGGTCGCGTCTTCGGTTCGGAATATGAGTGGCAAATTCACAAGGACCATGCGCTGAAGGCGGGGTTGGCTTCGGAAACGATCGAGGCCATTCGCCAGAACCGCCGCCCGGTCTTCTCCGATGCGGCGGAAGAAGCCGTCCACGATATCTCCCGCGCCGCTCACGAAAAACGTCATGTCGACGACGACCTCTACGCCCGCGCCAGGGAGGTGTTGGGAGAAGCCGCCCTTGTCGATCTGATTGGATTGCTCGGCTACTACACGCTCATTTCCCTGACCATCAACGTCTTCAGGGTCCCCCCGATGGGCGACAATCCTGTGCCGGAGCTGAACGATGAGTGAGCGGCCGCTGACCTGGAAGCGCGATCCGCATCCGACGCGAATAGAACTGCCGAAAGACGCGAGCGACTGCCACTGCCACGTTTTTGGGCCGATAAACCGGTTTCCCTATTCCGAAGGGAGTAGCTACAGACCTGCCGACGCGCCCAAGGAGGCGCTGTTCGACCTTCACGACAGGATGGGCATCGAGCGCTGTGTGATCGTCCAGTCGGCGGTTCACGGACACGATAACCGCGTTGTAATCGATGCGATGAAGGCGCGGCCCGGCCGCTATCTCGGCATAGCGCTGGCCCCGGCCGATGTGGACGACGCAACGCTGGACGACCTGGCGGGGCAGGGGTTTCGCGGCATCCGCTTCAACTACATGGCCCATCTGGAACCCGGCGCGAGTGACGATCAATTGCGACAGCTCGCCCCGCGGCTTGCTCAGCGCGGAATGCATCTGCAGGTGCATATGGAGGCCGATCTGATTGCGCAGCTCGCGCCCATTCTTTCGCAATTGCCGGTTGAGGTCGTCATCGACCATATCGGTCGGGTCGACGCTTCAAAAGGGCTGGAGCAGGGGCCGTTCCAGACCCTTCTACATCTGCTCGATAGTCCGTATATCTGGTGCAAGGTCTCCGGATGCGAGCGCGCCTCGCGACAGACGCCGCCATATGCCGATGCGGTTCCATTCGCGCGCGCAATTGTCGAGCGTTTCGGCGACCGCGTCGTCTGGGGCACCGATTGGCCTCATCCGAATTACCGCACCGACCCGCCGGACGATGGCGATCTCTTCGATCTTCTTCATTTCATCGCGCCAGGCACGGCGGCGCTCCAGGCGCTGATGGTCGACAATCCGACAAGACTTTATCGTTTCGGGGAGAACTGACATGGCCGGACGTCTCGAGGGAAAAGTGGCCATCGTTACCGGAGCGGGTTGCGTGGGACCGGGTTGGGGCAATGGCCGCGCCACTTGCGTTCGTTTCGCCGAGGAAGGCGCGAAAATTTTCGCCGTCGATCTGCGCGCCGAGACCATGGAAGAGACACTCCACCTTGTTCGCGATCTGGACGGAGAGATCGAACCCCATCTCTGCGACGTCACAGACCGGATCGCCGTGGAAGCGATGGTCGCAGCCTGCCTCGAAAGGTTCGGCGCAATCGATATTCTGGTCAATAATGTCGGCGGCTCGGCGAAGGGCGGCCCGACCGATCTTGATGAAGCCGGCTGGGATCGCCAGATCGATTTCAACCTTAAGAGCGTTTACCTGACCTGCCGCGCCGTGCTGCCGCATATGACGGAGAGGGGCGGTGGCGCGATCGTCAATACCTCTTCGACGTCCGGAACGCGGTACACCGGTTCGCCACAGGTGGCCTATGCTTCGGCAAAGGCTGGAATCATCCAGTTCTCCAAGGTCACCGCCGTGGAATTCGCGCCGACGGGCGTTCGGGTCAACACCGTTGTACCCGGTCAGCTTCACACGCCTATGGTCGAGACCCGGCTCGCCGGTCAGCGCATGGGCGGCGATGTCGATGCGCTTTTGCAATCGCGCATCCGGCGCATTCCGCTCGGATGGATGGGCGATGGGCGCGACACGGCCAATGCCGCGCTATTCCTTTGTTCGGATGAGGCTCGTTTCGTGACCGGTACGGAGATCGTCGTCGATGGCGGCATGAGCGCGCGCTGCGACTGACGCACTTTGGCGGCGCGGCTACAGGAGGCATGAGGTGACGGCTCCGTTTCACGGACTTCGCGTTATCGATACGACCCATGTGCTCGCCGGCCCATTTGCGAGCTATCAGCTGGCGCTTCTCGGCGCCGATGTGATCAAGGTCGAAAATCCGCATGAGCCCGACCAGGCGCGGTTTCAGGGTACGGATCGCGAATTGGTCAAAGCCGGTCTAGGCAGTTCTTTTCTGGCGCAGGGCGCCGGCAAGCAGGCGCTCGCGCTGGACCTCACCTCTGAAAAGGCGCGCGATGCGCTTAAGCGACTGGTCGCCGGATCGGACGTCTTCGTGGAGAATTATCGCCCCGGCGCATTCGAGAAGCTCGGCCTCGGCTATGAAGACCTTTCCGAAGGCAATCCGCGGCTGATCTATTGTTCCATCTCGGCGTTCGGCGCCACCGGACCGAGACGGGAGGAAACCGGCTACGACAATGTCATACAGGCGATGTCCGGGCTGATGGACCTCACCGGCTTCGGAGACGGACGCCCATTGAAATGCGGCGCGCCGGTTATCGACTACGCCACCGGCCTGACCGCCGCCTTCGCCATTTCGGCAGCACTTTATCACCGCGAGCGCGACGGTGCCGGACAGCATATCGACGTTTCCATGCTCGATGTGGCGATGACACTGATGACATCGGTCGGCACGGACTTCCTGCAATCCGGCAAGCGGCCGCGCGCCGATGGAAACCGGTTCTTTTTCGCGACGCTGGGGCTGTACCGCGCCCGCGACGCCGATCTGATGATCGCCGCATCGAATCTGCGCCAGCAGCGCCGTCTCTGGATAGCGCTAAAGCGCGAGGACCTCGTCAAGGTAGACAACCTCTCCCGCATCGATGGCTATGAGGAGGAACGGTCCGCGCTACAACAAATCATCGCCAGCCGGACGGCGGGAGATTGGGAGCGGTTTTTCGCCAGCCATCGGGTGCCCGCCGCCAGGGTTCGCCGGCTCGACGAAGCGTTCGACGACGAACAGGTCGCCTCCCGGGGGCAGGTAAAAACCATCGACGATCCTTCCGGCCGATTGACGGGATTGCGGGTCATCGGACCGGCTTTTCGCATGTCGTCCGGTGAGTACGCGCCGCTCACTGCACCGCAGCCTGTTGGCGCGCAAAACGGCGCTATTCTCCGCGATCTGGGTTTGAACGATGCGGAAATCGAAGCCCTTTGCGTGGGAGAATTTGTCGGACTGACAGTCAAAGCCGACGGACCGTAGCGACACACCATCAACGGCGTTCGAGACTGATCAGGAGTTATGCAATCACCACGATCAGTCACTTTCCTGCTTCCTGCTCTGGCTCGATAAGGGCGGTAGAGGGTCGCGAGCGGCCCGCCTACCAGACAAGCCGAGCGAGGAGCCGATCCGTGACCGTTGGACTTTCCGATGAACAGGCCGAGCTTGCGCAGGCCGTCCGTCATTTCGCCGAAGGCGCTTTGGCTGAAGGCGCGCTGGAACGCGCCCATTCCGGCGACTATCCATGGGAAACGGCGGCCAGACTTTCCGAAATGGGTATGCTCGGCATCACCATTCCCGAAAGCGATGGCGGCGTCGGCGGCACCCTTATGCAGGCCGTCATCACGATCCAGGAACTCGCCATGGTCTGCCCGAAGAGCGCTGACATCGTTCAGGCGGGCAATTTCGGGCCGATCCGAACCTTCGCCGAATTTGCAACACCCGCCCAGAAGGAACGATGGCTACCCGATCTTCTTGCCGGCAAAAAGCTGATCTCGCTCGGCATGAGCGAACCGGATGCGGGCTCGGCTGTCACCGAGCTCAAGACGAGTGCGCGTCCAGATGGCGACGATTATATCGTCAATGGCTCAAAGGTTTTCTCGACCCATAGCCCCCACGCCGATCTCTTCCTGATATATTTACGTTTCGGGCCTGGCACGAAGGGCATTGGATCGGTGCTCGTCGAACGCGGAACGCCCGGCTTTATAGTCGGTAAGCCAGCCCCTTTCATGAGCGGCGAAGAATGGTGCCCGCTCTATTTCGAAGATTGCCGCGTTCCCGCCGAGAACGTGCTTTTGGGACCTGGCGGCTTCAAGAAGCAGATCTCCGGCTTCAATGTGGAACGGATCGGCAATGCTTCCCGCTCGCTGGCCCTTGGGCGACACGCCTATGCAGTGGCGCGGCGTCATGTGATGGAGCGAACCCAGTTCGGGCGTCCCCTCTGTGAGTTTCAGGGGCTGCAATGGAAGTTTTCCGAGATGATCGTAAAACTGGAGGCGGCGCAGATGTTGCTCTACAGGGCCGCTTCGAATGTCGATGAGAACGGTCTTCCGCCTGCCTTCGAAACCGCTATCGCCAAGCTGGCCTGCAACGAAACCGGCTTCGACGTGGCGAACGCCGCCATGCAGGCGATGGGCGGATACGGATATTCGACCGAGACCCTTGTGGAATATTGCGTGAAGCGCACTCGCGGATGGCAAATCGCCGGGGGATCTCTCGAAATGCTCAAGAACCGGATTGCCGAGCATGTGTTCGAACGCCGTTTCGACCAAAGGCCGGCCTGATGGCGGCGCAAAGCTGGCAGAAGGCTCTCTTGCGCCCGGACACGGTCGCTCTTGTCGGTGTGTCGGACGATCCGGCGAAAACTTCGGGGCGTCCTCTGAAATTTCTCAGAGCTGCAGGGTTTTCGGGTGAAATTTATGCGATCAACCCCAACCGCGACACGGTTCAGGGCGAGAAGGCCTTCGGTTCGCTTTCCGATCTGCCGGCGGTGCCCGACCATGCCTTCATCCTGACCGGCGCAGAACGTGCGCTGGACGCACTGGAAGAATGTGAGGCCATCGGCGTTCCGGTCGCAACGGTGCTCGCCACTGGCTTTGCCGAAGCCGGTGCGGCAGGCGAACGAAATCTGGAGCGCCTTCATGCGCTGATCGGCCGTGGCGGACTTCGTGTGCTCGGCCCCTCATCGATCGGTCTCGCCAATCTTCATCACGGACTGAACCTGACAGCGAATGCCGCTTTTGCCGAATCTGACCTGCCGAAGGGCGGCCTGTTCGTCGCGTCTCACAGTGGAAGCCTGATCGGTGCGCTGATGTCCCGCGGCAAGCGCAAGGGGCTGGGCTTTTCCGGTCTGGTTTCAGTGGGCGGAGAAGCGGACCTTTCCATCGGTGACGTCTGCGAAGCCGCGATCGGGGATCCTGATGCCACCGGCTTTCTGCTTTTCCTGGAACACATGCAGCATTCCGACCGGCTGAGACGCTTCGCCGAACGCGCCGCCGAGCACGGCAAGCCGGTCGCGGCTTTCAAGCTTGGCCGATCCGAAGAGGCTGCGGAACTGGCGCAATCCCATACCGGGACCTTGGCGGGAGCCGATGAGGTCGCGGACGTCTTTCTAAATGCCTGCGGCATCGCGCGGGTGAACTCCTTCGAAGGCCTGCTGGAAATCACTCCGCTTCTGCAATGTCTGCCAGCTGCCACGAAGCGGCGTCGCGGCCGGGTCGGCGTCATCACCACCACCGGCGGCGGCGCGGCGATGGCGGTTGACGGGTTGGCCGGACGCGGCGTCGAGATCGTGCCGGCTAGCGCCCAAACCCGAACGCGATTGGCCGATGCGGGGATCGAGCCAGGCGAAAACCGCATTCTCGACCTGACCCTTGCGGGCACCCGCTATGATGTCATGCGCTCTGCGGTCGAGATTTTCCGGCAAGCTCCTGAATTCGATCTGGTCCTGATCTGCGTCGGCTCGTCGGCGCGCTTCAACCCGGATCTGGCAGTGCAGCCGGCCATCGATCTCATCAGTGAGAATGGGCACCCCTTCGCGGTGTTCGTCGTGCCGGACGCGCCGGGCGCCATGCGGCGGCTCGCCAGTGCTGGCGTTCCGGTCTTCGAGCATCCGGAAACCTGTGCAGACGCGGTCTCGGCGGCGCTTGCACGGCGCGAGCCAGCATTGCCACCAACGCTTGCCAATATAGCCGATCACGGAGGCCGCACTCTCGACGAGGCGGAGGCATATGACCGCCTGTCGATGGTGCCGGTCGCCCCCTGGGTGGCGTTCGACGCCGACGCGCCTCTGCCGGAATTACCGTTCGAATATCCCGTCGTGGCCAAGGTTCTCGACGCGGCCATCCCCCACAAAAGCGATGCCGGCGGCGTGATCGTCGGCATTGACGGGCCGGACGCTCTGGCCGATGCGATCGATCAGATCGGCTCCAATATATCGGGTCGTCTGCCGGGTGCCTCTCTGAAACGCGTTCTCGTCCAGCAAATGCGCAAGGGTGTCGGAGAAGTTCTGATCGGTATGCGCCGCGATCCACAGGTCGGTCCTGTCATCGTACTCGCTGCGGGAGGAGTTTTCACCGAAATCTATCGCGATACGGTGATGCGTCTGGCGCCTGTCGATTTCGACGGGGCGATGGGCATGATCGCCTCGCTGAAGATCACGCAAATTCTAGCCGGCGCGCGGGGACGCCAGGAGGGCGATCTCGAAGCGCTGGCGCACGCCGTCGTCGAAGTGTCCAATCTCGCGGCCTGCGACGACATCGTCGAAGCGGAGATCAACCCCATGCTTGTCCTGCCGAAAGGCGACGGCGTCGCCGCAGTTGACGCATTGATACGGGTTACGGCTTGAAAACGCCGCTCGACATGCTCTGGAACCCCGAGAGCGTAGCCGTTGTCGGGGCATCGGCCGATCCGAAAAAAACCGGCGGACGCCCGGTCGAATATCTGATCAGGCACGGGTTCGAAGGAGATATCTGGCCGATCAATCCACGGGTCGATGAAATCGCAGGCAGACCATGTTTCGCAACCGTTGCCGATCTGCCTGCCGCGCCGGATGTGGCGATCGTCCTGCTGGGCGTTGAGCGGGCCGAGGCCGCGGTCCGCGATCTCGCCGCAAAAGGCTGCAAACTCGCCATTGTTCTGGCCAGCGGATATGGCGAAGCAGGCGAAGAGGGCCGCAGACGGCAGGAGGCGCTGCGAGATGCGGCTGGCAAGATGCGGCTGCTCGGCCCGAACACGATTGGCGCGATGGATCTGTCGCGAGGGATCGTCCTGTCGGCGAGCGGTGCGCTGGAGGACGAAGACATCCCGAAGGGTGGCGTGTCCGTCGCTTCGCAGAGCGGCGGCATATTGGGTGCGTTGCTATCCCGGGGGGCAGCGCGCGGTATTGGCTTTTGCAAGCTTGCTTCGACCGGTAATGAAGCAGACCTCGACATCGCGGACCTCATAGAATTCTACGCAGATGACGAGGCGACCACGGTCATCGCCGCTTATATCGAAGGCATTCGTTCTGTCGAAAAATTCCGCAAGGCTGCGAGCGCCGCGCGGGACGCGGGTAAACCGCTTGTCGTCTACAAGGTCGGCCGTTCCGAATCCGGAGCGCGCGCGGCCGTTTCGCACACCGGCGCGATGGCGGGCGAGGACCGGGCCTATGATGCGCTGTTCCGTCAGGTCGGCGCCCTTCGCGCCGAAACGTTTGGCGATCTCCTCGATCTGCCGGCAATGCTGACAGGCAGACGCCGGATGAAGGGAAACCGGGTCGCTGTCCTGACATCGACGGGCGGCGCGGGCAGCCTGGTCGCCGACAATTGCGGCATGGTCGGGCTCGATGTCCCGACAATCGACATGGCAACCGGCAGAACGCTTGCCGGTCTTCTAGGGCAAGATGCGCCGATGACGGCGAACCCGGTCGATGTAACGCTTGCCGGAGTGGAGCCGGCCATCATGACGGCCGCCACGAAAGCCCTGCTAGCATCGGACGAAATCGACGGCGTTGTCGTCGTCGTCGGCTCTTCCGCGCTGGCGCGGCCCGATGTCGCGGTCGACGCAATCCGCGCCGGCGCGGCCGCCAGCGACAAGCCGCTCATCGCCTATGTCAGTCCGCACGCGCCGCATATCCTCGCTCTTTTGAACCGCGACGGCATACCGGCATTCGCCGCGCCGGAGACCTGCGCCACCGTTCTCAAGGCGGCGATCCCGATGCCGCAAATCGCCGCGCCGTTAAAGGTCGGCAGCGCGCCCGAAGTCGCTGGCGATCTTCCTTCCGGCGCGTTGAACGAAGCAGAGGCGAGGGACCTCTTCGAAGCATTCGGTCTCTTCGGAGCCGAGAGCCGTGTGGTGAAAACACCGGAAGATGCAACGGCAGCGGCCGATGACCTGGGCGGTTCCATTGTTCTGAAGGTCCTGTCACGCGACATCGCGCACAAATCCGATGTCGGCGGCGTCCGTGTCGGACTCGTGCCGCATCAGGTTGGAGCTGCGCTGACAGAGATGGAAAAATCTCTGGCCGCGCAGGGCCTGGCCGATCCGGAAGGCTATCTGGTTCAGGCAATGGTCCGCGGCGGCATGGAGATGATCCTCGGTCTGCGGCGCGATCCCCAGCTCGGTCTTCTGATCCTGTTGGGCGCGGGAGGGGTTCAGGCCGAACTGGCCGGTGACAGCACGCTCCGGCTTCTGCCCCTCAGAGAGGGCGATGCGCGCAATATGGTGGATGAATTGCGGGTGAAGCAGCTTCTGAAGGGATATCGGGGCAAACCGGCGCATGACATCGATGCGCTCGTGGATGCTGTCGAAGCCTTGGCGTGCATGGGCGAGGTGCTGGGCAAACAATTGGAAGAAGCCGAGATCAATCCGCTTTTCGTTTTGTCGGAAGGGCAGGGTGTCATCGCGGCCGACGCGCTGGTGGTCCTGAAAAACTAACCCTTAGTCGGCTGTGTGCGTCACGCGCCAGACACCCTGGGCGGTCAAGACCGGATCGCCCGCAACGCACGCCGTTCCCGCCATGAAGACGAGGCGCGAAGTCGCCTTTACGAGCTGTGGCGTGATTTCCACCAGATCGCCGATCCGGACCGGCGCAAGAAACTGATGGTTGAGATTGACCGTCGCGCTGCGAACCGCTCCGGTCGCCAACCGCGCTGTCTGTCCGAAGGCGCGGTCGATGAACGTCATCAGCATGCCGCCATGCACCAGCCCGTTGCGGTTGGTGTGCATCTCTTGCGCGACAAAGGCGAATGTCGTCTCTCCATCGAACGTACGCCGCCATAGCCCGCCCACATGCCCGACGAAACCGTCGTCGGGATCAAGCCCCCAGCCGTCTTTCGCAAGATCATATTCCATCCCTCGTGTTTCCGATGGATGGGGTGCGGTGACAAGGCGCGCATCGCGCGGTCCGAGCCTGAGCGATGGTTATGCTCGCCTTCTCTTTGGCCTGTTGTGACAGGCCGGCAAAGGTTCGATGCTCCAGTTCAGGAGGAACGCACTGGACCGAATGGAGGGGAAAGTGCTCGATCGAGATTTCCGAGACATCATTGCCGGACTGGGTCTGACAGCAGCGGGAAGCGCTGCGGCGATCTATGCCGCCGCCCATTATTCGGTGGGCACGGTCACGCGGATGGGTCCTGGCATGATGCCCGTATCGCTGGGTGTCATCCTCGCCGCGTTCGGCCTTGCCATCGCCGCGCCGGCCTTCTTCCGCCGAGGCGAAACGGTGCCGCTCAATCTTCGGCCGCTCATCGTCCTGACCATAGCTATCCTGACATTCGCACTGATGATCGAACCGGTCGGCCTCATAGCCGCAGTATTCAGCACGACCGTCATCGCGACCCTCGCCGAGAGCCGGGTTTCTCTGGGTAAGGCGCTGATACTGGGCGCAGCCATGTCGCTTCTGACTTGGACGATTTTCATCGCCGGTCTTGGTCTTCCGATCCGCTCGTTCGGCTGGCCGTTCTGATGGAATTGCTCTCGAACCTGGCCCTCGGCCTTCAGACTGCGATCACGCCGTCCAACCTTCTCTATTGTTTCGCGGGCGTCTTCCTCGGCACCTTCGTCGGCGTCATTCCCGGCGTCGGGCCGCTGGCGGCCATTTCGATGCTGTTCCCGATCACATTCTATCTGGACCCGACGGCCGCCCTCATCATGCTCGCGGGCATCTATTACGGCACGACCTATGGCGGCTCGACCGCCTCGATCCTGCTGAACATTCCAGGTGCGACATCGGCTGCGGTGACCTGCCTCGACGGCTATCCGATGGCGCAACAGGGCCGGGCAGGCGTCGCCCTTTTCATGACGACGATCGCGTCGTTTGTCGGCGGATCGTTCGGCATCATAGTCCTCAGCCTGTTCTCGCCGCTGATTGCCGAATATGCCCTGACCTTCGGCCCGGCCGAATATTTCGCCCTGATGGTTCTGGGTCTCGTCGCCGCTTCCACCATCGCGAACGCATCCCCGTCAAAGGGATTGTCCATGGTCGTGTTCGGCATGCTGATCGCGACGGTCGGCACTGACAGCCAGAGCGGCATCGGGCGCTTCACCTTCGGATCGATGAGCCTGCTGGAAGGGTTCGGCATAAGCGCCATGGCGATGGGCCTCTTCGGCGTTGGCGAAATCCTCAGTTCCGTGGGCGCGACCCGAAACGCGAAGATCGATAGCGACAGCGCGAAGTTGCGTAATATGTTGCCGACCAGGGAGGATTGGGGCCGCTCATGGATGCCCGGTGTTCGTGGCTCGTCCATCGGCGCCTTCTTCGGAGCGCTGCCGGGGACAGGCCCCTCCATCGCCGCTTTTATGGCCTACGCGGTCGAAAAGCGCATTTCGAAGACACCCGAACGGTTTGGCCAAGGCGCGCTGGAGGGGGTCGTCGCGCCGGAGACGGCGAACAATGCGGCCGATCAAACCGCTTTCATTCCCACTTTGACCCTCGGAATTCCGGGCAGCGCGACCATGGCCCTGATGTTGGGCGCACTGATGATCCATGGCATCCAGCCAGGTCCGACCCTGATCGTCCAGCAGCCCTCGCTATTCTGGGGGCTCGTCATGAGCTTCTGGATCGGAAACCTGCTCTTGCTGATCCTGAACCTTCCCCTGATAGGGATCTGGGTCCGGCTCCTTCTGATCCCGTATCACTATCTCTACCCCGCGATCCTCATTTTCCTTTGCATCGGCGCCTACAGCGTCCGCGCCAACCCCGCCGACGTTCTGGTGATCCTCGGTTTCGGCGTTCTGGGCTACGCCATGCGCCTTGCCAATCTGCCGGCGGCTCCGCTGCTTTTGGGCTTCGTACTGGGCCCGTTGGTCGAGATGCAATTTCGCCGGGCCATGGTGCTGGCGAGAGGCGATCTCACTTCTTTGCTCGAACGTCCAATAGCCGGATCGGTCCTCGTCCTCTCCGCCATCATGCTGATCTGGACAATCGCAGGCTCGATCATCCGCCATCGGCGGCAATTTTCGGATGCGGTCAATCCAACTGAGGTCGGAGGATAGGAGGAGACGGGCGCGCGGTTCCCCGACAGCGCCGCGCTGCGGCCGCCCAAAGGCCGCATGAACTCCAAAAACGATAACCATCCAAGGAGGAGACGAAAATGAAAACGCTTCTATTGGCGACAATCGCGGCTACCCTCAGCGCCACGGTTGCCTTCGCGCAGGACAAATTCCCTTCAGGTCCGGTCACGATCATCGTGCCCTATGGCACGGGCGGATCGACGGACCTCACCGCACGACCCCTCGCCATCGAACTGGAGAAGATCTGGGGCCAGCCGGTCGTCATCGTCAACAAGCCCGGTGCGGGTTCGATGATCGGAACGACAGAGATGACGCAGGCCGAGCCGGACGGCCAGACACTGCTGATCAACACTGCGGCGATCACCACGGCTCCGGCGATCCAGAAGGATCTGCAATTCGATCCGGAAACGGACGTCACGCCGATCTCGCTGCTGATCACCAGCCCTTACGTTCTGGTCGGCGGCGCAAAAGTTGAATCGGACGACTTTTCCGGCTTCCTGGAGGAGGCGAAGGGACGGTCGATGTTCATGGGCACGGCAGGCCCCGGCAGTTCGAGCCACTTCATGTCGGAACTGGTTATCGAAGCCGCCGACCTTCCCGCCGATGTCGTCCATTTTTCCGGTGGCGGCGAAGCACAGACCAACCTGATGGGCGGCCACGCCGACACATATATCTCCACCACGGCAAGCGTGATGCCCTATGTCAATGACGGCCGCGTCAAGGCGCTCGCCGTTCTTGCACCGGAACGGTTCGAACTTCTGCCGGACGTTCAGTCAAGCGGCGAAGCCGGCGTATCCGGCGTCGACATTAACGGGTGGGTCGCGCTGTTCGGACCGGGCGGCATGGACCCCGCACTGGTCGAACAGATCAGCGCCGATTTCGCCGAAGCTATGGCGTCGGACACGATGAAGGAACAACTCAAGCAAAACTATGCCGTGGCCGGCGACCTTTCGCCGGAAGAGTTCAAGGAGATCTATCTTCGCGACATGAAGACCTGGAAGGATCTCGCGGCCAAGCGCGGCATCGGCCAATAATTCGAGAACGCCATGCAGCAGACAAACGCAGCCGGCCCATGGCTTGGGCCGGCTGTTTTGCGTTTCATGCAGCGTCACGCAGAAGCGTCGTCGTGCAGATCGCCATCGAGCCATGACCGCAGGTTCGCGACGGTCTGACCATAAAAACTTTCGAAGGTTTCCTGCACGCAATATCCGAGATGCGGCGTCGTCAGTACATTGCGCGCCTTGCGGATGGGATCGTCTGCCGGGAGCGGTTCGTGGTCGTAAACATCGATCCCCGCGCCGCGAATGCGTCC
The DNA here is from genome assembly GCF_024158145.1 of Notoacmeibacter sp. MSK16QG-6. GTDB lineage: Bacteria > Pseudomonadota > Alphaproteobacteria > Rhizobiales > Rhizobiaceae > Notoacmeibacter. Next base: position 105,153 of record NZ_JAMYXM010000005.1, on the reverse strand, counting down.
GTTCTGAAGAGCATCGAGCAGCGCATCCCTGTCGATGAGCGGTCCGCGAGACGTATTGATCAGAAGCGCGTCCGGCCGCATCCGTTCGATGTCCTCCATACCCACGATTCCCTTCGTCGTCGGTCCGAGAACGAGGTGCAGCGAAACGATGTCAGCGGTTTCGAACAGGACGGATTTTTCCACGAATTCCGCTCCGCCCTCTCTGGCGCGCTCCGGCGTCAGGTTCGGGCTCCAGGCAATCACGTTCATTCCGAAAGCCTCGGCGATGGATGCCATGCGCGAGCCCAGCCTGCCGAGGCCAACAAGGCCCAGCGTCCGGCCGTAAAGTGCGCTTCCGAGTTGAACCTGCCAGGCCCCTTCGCGCATCTCATTATGTTCGCCGGGAATGTGCCGCATCAGACCGATGATGAGTCCCCATGCCAGTTCCACGGTCGCATAGATCCCGTTGCCGCTGCCATCTGTTGTCATGATGGCGATCCCGAGATCGGACGCCGCATCGGTGTCGAGTGTTCGGGTCTGCCGCCCGGTCGTCGCAATCGCCTTCAGATTGGGTAAAGCTTGCAGGACGCTCCCCGGCATGGGCGTGCGTTCGCGCATGAGACTGATCGCATCGTAAGGGGCGAGTTCTTCGATCAAGCGATCCGGCGCGATCGCCTCGCGCAGAAACGTCACCTCGGCCGTTTCGTCCAGCACGGACCAGTCCGCCATGCGGTGCGCCACTCCCATGTAATCATCGAGAACGGCGATACGGGCCGGGCGACCCGTTGGAAGAGGGCGAAGCGTGGTCATGATGCAGAAGCTCCTTTTTTATTGCGTCGTTCGCGGCGAACGATCAGCCGCACGATCCATGGAATGTTCGGCATGAAGATGAAGATGCGGATCAGATGAAAGGTCGTGATGAGAACGACATTCTGCTCCAGAAATTTGGCGGTCAATGCCATTTCGACAGCGCCACCAGGCGCGGCGCCCAGCACAAGCGTCCGCCAGTCGACGCCGGTCAGAAGCGCGATGCCGACACCCGACAATGAGCAAAGCAGAAGCAAAAGCAGAGCCGTCGCCACGCTCGCCAGCGATAATCGCAAGGCCGAGCTCATCACCTCCCGCCGGAAGGTCGAGCCGAGCCATGCGCCAAGCACGACCTGCGCGAGAGCCATGACGACCGAGGGGTAGGGGGCCAGTCCGAACCCGCTGGCCGATAGCGCCGCCGCCATCGACATCGGACCGAGAAAATTCGGGTTTGGGACGCGGAGGACGCGGAACAGACGCGCAAACGCGATGCCGACTGCTGCAAGGGCGACAATCGAGACAGGATCGCCTATTTCGAGCGTTACCGGCGGACGTCCCGTTTTCGGCCAGCCGTCGATCGCATAGAGCGCGGCGGGCAGAAGAAGAACGACCGCCGAGAGGCGCACGGTCTGCGAAAAGATCACCGGCATGGGATTGAAGCCCGCCTCCATTGCCATTGTTGCTGCTTCGACCGGACTGGTGGGAGCCGCCGAAAGAAACGCCTGAGCGAGGCTCTGGCCTGTCAGGCGCGCTGAAACGACGGCGACCAGAAAGATACAAGCGCCCGTCACCAGCGCTGTGCCGACAAGCACCGGCGCAAGCTCTGCTATGAGACCGAAAGCGGCGGGTGAAAAAGCCAGCCCGACCTGGGTTGCGACGACGATCTGGCCGAAGGGGCGCAACCGGTTCGGCACGACAATGGGCGGGTCGAAACCGATAAAGATGGCCGCCGTCAGCAGCAGCGGGCCGATCATCCATGGCAGCGGCGCGCCGATGCGCTCGAACAGCCAGCCCGCGCCGATGCACGACAAGAATAGCGCGGCGAGTCCGACCCATGCCAGCGCCGGGCGTATGGGAGGTGGGGCTGATGCTCCGGGCGCGGGAGGTTTCGGGTTCATGACCTTTGTTTCGACTGGGATTGACGCCTCTCCAGCCTGTCTTGACGCAAATCCCTCACGAAGAATAGCCTAACCTGAACGGATGTCCGGTACGCTTTAATTGCCCAAGGATAACCATACATTATGCAACGCCGTCGCATTAGTTTGCCTTTGAACCCTCTTCGCTCTTTTGCGGTCGCGTCCCGCCACAAGACATTTACGGCCGCTGCCAAGGAACTGGGCGTCAGTCAGGTCGCCATCAGCCGGCAGATCGCCATTCTGGAGAACTTTCTGGACGTAAGTCTCTTCGAACGCGGGGTGCGGTCTGCAAAGCTGACCGAGGTGGGCCGCGCGTTCGGCCTGGAGATCGCCGGTCTGTTCGACGATCTGGAACGCGCAACACAGCGAATGATAAGTCATGAAACGGAAGGCACGGTCAATCTTCGCGTCCACCCGACCATGGCGCATCACTGGCTTATGCCCAAGCTAACGGCATTCACCCGGCAATATTCCGATATCCGTGTGCGCTTCGACACAAAAGTCGAGCCGCTTGACTTCCGTGGGACGCATCTGGACGTGGCGCTTCAACTCGGCGCAGGCAATTGGCGCGATGCGCGCAGCCGGAAGCTTTGGGACGAACAGGTCGATGTCGTCTGCAGTCAGTCCTATCTCGACTCGATCGGTGGGCTTGAGAAACCCGAAGACGTGACCAAAGGCGAATTGCTGCATTCGCGATATCGCCGGCGTGCGTGGGAATTCTGGGCGCGTGCGACCGAAGTGGATATGGACTTCAATGTCGGGACTGATTTCGAAACCTCGCTTCTGACATTTTCTGCGGCACAACAGGGCTTCGGGCTGGCGATAGGCCAGCTTGGACTGCTGGATGACGTCATCAGGGAAGGAAAGCTCGTCCGCCCGTTCGACATGCGCATCCCAACGGGCGCCGCCTTTCACGTGATATGGCCGACGACTGTTTCGGTAAGCGTGAAGACACGGCGGTTCATCGACTGGTTGCTCGATCAGGTCGGCCAACCGCGCGAATTCTTCAAGGCCGGCCAGCCCGACTGAGACCGATCTGAACAAACGAGCGATTTGCAGAGCCTTACCCCTAGTCAGGTCCAGCCCCGCTGCGGCGCTGTTAGACTGATCTGAACTTCGGGAGGAAACTGCGGTCATGAGTGGACGACTGAGCGGGAAGGTCGCAATTGTCACAGGGGCGGGTCAGCAGCCGGGCTCGACGCCTGGCAATGGCCGCGCCACCGCCATCCGCTTTGCCGAAGAAGGCGCGACCTGCGTGCTGGTCGACATTAATCACGACTGGGCCGAGGAAACACGCGAGATGATCGGCCAGGATAAGGCCGTCACCGTTGCGGCAGACGTCACCGACGAGGCGGCGTGTCGGGACATCGTCCGCCAGACCCTTGAAAAATTCGGCCGGATCGACGTCCTGCACAACAATGTCGGCCTGTCCAAGGGAGATCGTGCGACGCCAGACCTGGACGCCGATGTCTGGGACCGGATCATGACGCTGAACCTCAAGAGCATGTTCATGCTCTGCAAGGCTGCGCTGCCCTCCATGCGCGAGCGCCGCACCGGTTCCATTATCACGATTTCCTCGACATCCTCGCTCTCGATGCGGCCGACCGTCGGTTACAAAACGTCCAAAGGCGCGATCAATACCTTCACGCAGCATATCGCGGCGGAAAACGCGCCGTTCGGCGTGCGCGCGAACGTCATCCTTCCCGGGCTTATCGACACGCCCATGGCCATCGAACGGCGCGCTGCCGAAAGCGGTCGCTCCCGCGAGGACATTCGGGCCGAACGCGATGCGCTGGTTCCGATGGGGCATATGGGTGAGGCATGGGACGTGGCGAATGCCGCCGTCTTCCTCGCCTCCGATGAAGCCCGATACGTCACCGGCGTGCTCCTGCCGGTCGATGGCGGCCTGCTGCTGAAGCGGGGATAGGGCTTTGACAGGCAATCCGCTCAACATATTGGCGCAGGCCGCCGAAAGCTGGCAAAGCCGCGAATTGAGCGAGGCTGTGGAACACGATACCCGCCGCGCGGTGCTGGATTTTTTTGCAGCCCTCTTGCCGGGCTGTGTGGAAGCGCCGGCGGTAGCAGTCGCGCAGGCGCTTAGGACCGGGCGTGGAACAGGCGAGGCCGTTTCCTATGTCGACGAAGGCCGGACCGCCACACGCCACGCCGCGCTGCTGAACGGCACCGCAAGCCATACGGTCGAGTTCGACGACATCTTCCGGGATGGCGGATATCATCCCGGCAGCCCGACCATATCGGCTGCGTTAGCCGTAGCGCAGGCTGAAGACGCCGGCGCCGAACGGTTTCACCGGGCAATCATCGGCGGCTACGAGGTCGGTTGCCGCATTGCACTGGCGCTCCAGCCCAGCCATTACCGAAACTGGCACATCACCGCGACCGTCGGCACAATCGGGGCAGCCGTGTCCACCGCCATGCTAAAGCGTTGCGATGCAGAGGCTATCGGTCACGCCATTGCCATCGCCACGAGCTTTGCCGGCGGCCATCAGGAGAATTTGCAGGGGCGCGGCCTCACCAAGCCGCTGCATTGCGGCCATGCCGCCGAGGCGGGCGTGCTGGCGGGCCTTGCCGCTGCAGAGGGCGTGACCGGCTCGCCCGATAGCCTCCACGCGCCGCATGGCTATGCCGCCGCGACCAGCGACAGCACCGGCAACTGGACAGCCGGGCTCGAAGGCCTGGGCAAGTGGACACCCATTTCCCGAATGACATTCAAAAATCACGGCTGTTGTGGCCATATCTTCCCAACTCTGGACGCGATCTGCGCCATGCAGAAAACGCATGGTTTCAAGCCCGACGACATCGAACGGATCGACATTCTCGGTTACGGGCCGACCGTCTCCATCTGCGACAGAATGGATGTGAGCAGCGCCCGCGATGCGCGCTTCAGCATCCAGTACTGCACAGCAGCCCTATTTCTCACTAGCGCGGTGCGCCTGTCCGCCTTCAAGCCCGACACTTTAGGCCGCAGCGACATCCGCAATTTCATGGCAAAGGTTAGGGTTGCAGAAGACGCCGAAATTGCCGCCGCCTATCCAGCGAAACGCCAGGCCCATGTTTCTATAACGTTTCATTCAGGCGAGGTGATCGACCATTTCCAGCCAACACGAAAAGGCGATCCCGACGATCCTTTGACCGACGCCGAACTGCTCGAAAAATATGACGAACTGTCCGCCGTCGTTCTGACACCGGAGGACAGTGCCCGGCTGCGCGACGTCATCATGACGTCGGATCGACTGCCTGGCGATCTCATCATTAATGCCTGCAGCTCCTCCGAGGCTTGAACCATATTTCAGGGATTAAGTGACCATGAGTGACACCACATCGCCTCAGTCCGCCGCCTTCATAGATATCGAAAGACGTGGCGTTATCGCCATCATCCGGCTCAATCGCCCTGACGTTCGGAACGCCATCAACGATCAGATGCGGCAGGAGCTGATCGCCGCATTCGAATGGGCGGAGCGGACAAACGATATCCGTGCGATTGTGCTGACCGGGGCCGGCAAGGGTTTCTGTTCTGGCGGCGATATCGCCGGCATGCGCGAACGCCTCGACGCTATTCCGGGCGAAGTCGCCTTCAATGGCTGGAAACGCCAGAAACAGACCCATCGAAGCCTGGTTGCCATTCATGGGTGCAGCAAGCCCGTCATTGCGGCCGTAAACGGCGCGGCGTTCGGTCTCGGTCTGGATATGGCCATGGCGTGCGATTTCATCGTGGTGGCGGATGGCGCGAAAATGTCCATGAACTTCTTGAAGAGAGGCCTCGTCTCGGACGGCGGCGGGATGTATTTTCTGCCGCGCCGCGTAGGCCTGCCGCGGGCCAAGGAACTCATTCTTTCCGGCCGCACCGTTTTAGCGGACGAAGCCCTGGCGATCGGCCTTGCCGACCGAATGGCGTCGCTCGACGAACTGATCGACGTCTCCTGCAGCTGGGCCGAGGAGCTGGTTCAGGGATCGCCCGCTGCCGTGGCGCTGACGAAAGCCATTCTCGACAAAACATTCGAAAGCTCCGACGAGGAGATTTTCGCTCTCGGACGTCAGGCTCAGGCCGTCTGCTACACCACCAAGGAGCACCGCGCCTCCGTGGAGGCCTTTCTTGAAAAAGCCGACGCAAAATAAGGAAGGGCGCTCAAGCGACGCCGATCAGAGAACAATAAATTTGCCAGGGTTCATCAGGCCGTGAGGATCGAGCGCCTGCTTGAGCGTGACATTGATGTCGTGTTCGGCCTTGGAGCGATAGGAGCGAATTTCGGCCGCCTTCAGAAGACCGAGGCCGTGCTCTGCTGAGATCGAGCCATTCATCTTCATGGCGATTGGATGGACAATGTCGTTCACTGCCTCCCAATGCCCAAGAAACTCGTCCTTGGCCATGTGGTCCGGCTGAGTGAAGTTGAAATGGACATTGCCGTCGCCGACATGACCGAAGGCGCAAAGATGAATGCCGGGCATGTACTCTTCTACCGCTGCCCCCGCTTCGCCGATAAATTCCGGAATGCGGCTGACCGGCACCGATATGTCGTGCTTGATCGAGCCTCCGGCCTTTTTCTGCGCTTCCGGCGTGCGCTCGCGGAGTGCCCATAGTTTCTCGGACTGGTCCAGCGATTCCGCAATAACGGCGTCGGTGACGAGGCCATCTTCGAACGCCTTCTCCAGAATGCCTTCGAAGACCGGGCGCAGGTCCGACGCTTCACGCGAGGTCGACAATTCGATTAACGCATACCACGGCGCGCGGGCTTCTAATGGGAAAGCGCCGCCGGCATGGTCGCAGACGATGCCGCACGCGAAGCCGGACATGAGTTCGAAAGCCGTGACCTGATCGCCGCTTTCGCGCCGGGCGAGCGAAAGCAGCGACAGCGCCGCCTCGACGGAGGGCAGGGCGCAAAAGGCGGTCTGTGTATCGGCCGGGGCCGGAAACAGCTTCAAAACCGCGGCTGTGATAAAGCCGACCGATCCTTCCGATCCGATGAAGAGATGTTTGAGCGCGAAGCCGGAATTGTCCTTATAAAGCGGCCGCATCCCGTTCCAGATGGTCCCGTCGGCCAGAACGACTTCCAGGCCCAGACAAAGCTCACGAGCATTGCCGTATTTGAGTACGCCGACGCCGCCGGCATTACTGGCGAGATTACCGCCTATCGTGCAGCTTCCCTCAGCCCCGAGAGACAGTGGGAACAGGCAGCCGTCACGCGTCGCGGCGGCCTGAATGTCGGCCAGAATCGCTCCCGCTTCGACCGTGATGGTATAGTTGACCGGATCGACCTGCCGAATTTTGTCCATCCGGCGAAGGGATATGACGGCTTCGCCCGCACTGGCGACGGCTCCGCCGACAAGACCGGTATTCCCGCCCTGGGGCACCATCGGCACCTGCGCCTCGGCGCAGATACGAACAGCCATCGACAATTCCTCGGTGGTCGATGGCGCGATAGCGATCCGTGCCTGGCTTTCGAACAGGCCGCGCTCCTCGACCAAAAGCGCGGCAAGACGGTCGGGATCGTCGATGACCGCAGACGCGGGCAACGCGTCGCGAAGGCGCTGGACGAAACCTTCCGGCAAATCGCCGGTAACGGCATTGGGAGCGACAGACGGCTTCATGAGATGGACACTTCCAGCGCTTTGGCGTCATTGCCGGTTTGTGAGGGCATGTCAGCGGACGAGACGAGGTCGAAAAGCGACGCTGCCTTCCAGTCTCGCTTCAATCCGGCGAGACCTTCCGACCAGGCGATCAGGCCAGCGAAATCGGTCGGCAAGGTTGTCAGCTTGAGGACGTCAGCCGTGCGGCGATCCATATCGGCATCGCTCCACGGCGCTTCCGGGTCGCCGCGCCGGAATGCGCGTGTTTCGCTGATTTCGCCGCGCGCCGTATTCAGCGTGACGCGCGCAGGCCGCTCCTTCGGAAATCTCGCCGTAAATTCTGCATCCTCTTCCAGACGGATCTCTGAGGCGCGTTTACGGACAGCCGGGTCGGAGACAAGCGCATCGGTCAGGCCGGTGAGACTCGGCGGTTTGCCCATCAGCGTCGCTGCGATGCAGAATGCCGTCGAAAACTTCGCCTCCGCGACCGTTTTCGGATCGCTGACACTTGCAATCGCCAGCGCAGATTGCGGCAGCGCCACCGTTACAGGGCAATCGGACGCGGCGAAATCGGGAGAGGCCTTCGCCAATTGCGCGGCACAGTCGAGGGCCGAGTGCATCTGCCCGCAGACCGGCCAGCCCTTGACTGTGACCGTATGGATCATCTCTTCATCGCCCGGCGTCAGCCAGTTGGAGTCGCGATCGTCCAGATGCCAGGATGCGCGCATCCCTCGCGGCCCCTCCAGAACCCGCGCTGCGCCTTTGATGCCGGCCTCGGCGAGAAGAGTAGCGTCCAGCCCGTTGCGAACGGCGGATGCGGCATGAAAGGCCTTCGCATCGGCGGCGCCGTCGTCGAGAAACGCCCAGAGCCCGGCTGCCTGTGTGCCCGCATGGCCCAACGCCCACAAAGTCTGCTCGCGGTCGAGCCCGATGGCGCGCGCCGCACCCGCCGCCGCGCCAAGAGCGCCAGCCGTGGCGGTCGAATGATTGATGCGGTAGTGCGCCGCGCCGAGATGACTGCCGACGCGAAGAATGGTTTCGAAACCGGCGACGATGGCCGCTGCGACCGTCGGGGCCGGAAGGTTGCGCGCGTCGGCGAGCGCCAGAACAGCCGGAATGACCGTAATGCCGGGATGCGAGGTGGAATCGCGATGGGCGTCGTCCACCTCCCAGAAATGGCTGACCGCCGCATGATAGGCGGCTGCTGAGGTCAGCGGCCTTCTGCTTCCATCGATCAGCGCATGGCAGGGGCCGCTTTCGCCTGGTCGCAAAATGGCGGTTCGGTATGCCGGGAAAAGAGAATGACCCGTTCCGGCAATCAGCGCGGAGGCCCAGTCCAGCATGGTTGTCCGCAAGCGCTCGCGAAGGCGGCTGTCATCCGGATCGACCCGATAACCGCTCACGAAACCGGCGAGCGCCGCCAGTTCCGGTTCGCTCGACGCGGACATTTTATTCGCAGGGGAGGGCGCCGACGTCATGATGCTCCGGTCTCCACGGGAAGGTCCGGACGGCTCTCCTGTCCCCACTCCGCCCACGACCCGTCATAGACCGCGACCGTGCCCAGCCCTGCGGCTTCGGCGCCAAGTGCGAGGACGGCGGCGGTCACGCCAGAGCCGCAGCTTGCCACGAGCGGCTTGCCATTCATCGCGCCGGTCTTCGTCCAGATGTCCCGCATTTCGTCGGGCGAGCGATAGCGGCCATCGGCGATCAACCGGTCGAATGGCAGGTTGAAAGCGCCAGGCATATGACCGGATCGCAGGCCCGGACGCGGCTCGGGCGCTTCTCCTGCAAATCTTGGCGCACCCCGGGCGTCGACGACGGTTTCCGATCCGGCTTCCAGCGCTGATTTCACCTCTGAAGAGGAGCGCAAACGGCTGGTATCCGGGCGCGCCGAGAAATCGCCAGACAGCCTTGGTTCCGCCGGACCGCTCTGGAGCGGTCGGCCCGCTTGTTCCCAGGCGGGCAAGCCGCCATTCAGCACGGCGACCGCGTCATGACCCATCGCCTTGAACATCCACCATGCGCGGGGCGCCGCGAAAATGCCAGCTCCGTCATAGATGACGATTTTGCTCCGCTGCGAGATACCGAGTTGCCGCGCTGCGGTCTCGAACTGATCCGCCGGAGGCAGCATATGAGGCAGCGGGCTCACCTCGTCCCGAACATCGCCATCGAAATCGAAACGTTGAGCGCCGGGTATATGCCGGTCGGCAAAGTCGGCGTCGGGATCGCGTTCGTCGGCGGGCATGTACCAGCTCGCATCCAGCACCATCGTGTCGGGATCATCGAGCATCGCGGCGAGGGTGTCGACCTCGATCAGGGGATTCATGGCATATCCTTCAGGCAGGCTCGACCGCTTTGCGCCTACGCCGGCGGCCGAGGATAGGCGGCAGGACAAGCGACAGGATCGAAATGAGGAGAATGGTGCCCGAGATCGGGCGGGTGACGAAGGGCAGGACCGAGCCCTGACCGAAGGCCAGGGCAAGGCTAAGCTGTTCCTCGGCCATCGGACCAAGGATGAGGCCGAGAATGACAGGAAGGACCGGCACTCGTGCAATATGCAGGAAGTAACCGAGCAGCCCGAAGCCAAGGAAACAGTACACATCGAACATGCGATTGTTCAGCGCGTAGCAGCCGACCGTACACAGGATGAGCAGTACGGGGATGACGTACTGGCGCGGCACGGAGATCGCCTTGACGGTAAGCGGAATGAAGAAGTGATAGACGAGTGTGCAGAAGGCGAACGCGACGAAGAAGGCGATGAAAACCACCCAGACGATATCGCCGTGGTCGCGGAAGAGTAGCGGGCCGGGGTCGATGCCATGCAACATGAAGGCGCCCAGCATCATCAGGGTCGATGCATCGCCGGGAATGCCGAGCGTCAGCATCGGGATGAGCGCCCCGCCCATCGATGCGTTGTTGGCCGCTTCCGGCGACATGACCGATTCCGGCAATTCGCCGGTGCCGAACTTTTCGGGCTGACTGCTGGCGCGCTTTGCCTGCGAGTAGGCGACGATATTCGATAGCCCCGGCCCGACTCCGGGCAGAATGCCGATGACGATTCCGAGAAAGGTCGAGCGGCCGAGATCGCGCTTGCGGCTCATCACCTCGCGGAACGTGCCCATGAATTCGCGCAGCTTGTAATTGATTTTGATCATGGTGGCCGAGCGGCCGATGTCATCGGTATCGGCCAGTAATTGCGGAATGGCGTAAAGGCCGATCAGGGCCGGCAATTCGTAAAAGCCGGATTCGAATGCCGTGAAGCCGAAGGTCAGGCGCGTTTGTCCCGACGCTTCGTCGAGGCCGACAAGCGCGAGCGCCAGACCGATGAAAGCCGCCATGAACGCCTTCACCGCTCGTCCCTTCGACGACATGGCCGAGATGCAGGTGAAGGTGAAGACGACGAGAGCGAAGTACTCCCACGGCCCGAAAGACAGCGCCACCTTGGCGAGCGTCGGCGCGATGAGCACCAACGCCAGACCCGATAAGACGCCGCCAATCATCGAGGAATAAACGGCAAGACCGAGCGCTCGGGTCGCCTGCCCTTTAGCGGCCATGGGATAGCCGTCGAGACACGTGCCTGCGGAGGCGGGCGTGCCGGGAATATTCAGAAGGATGGCGCCGACGAGCCCGCCGGAAATCGCGCCGCAATAGACGCCCATCAGCAGCGGAATGGCGAATTCGATTTCCATTGCGTAGGTCAGCGGCACCATCAGCGCGATGGCCATGGTGGATGTCAGACCCGGTATGGAGCCGATAACGAGGCCGCCGGTGACGCCACAGAAAATCGCAAAAAGGGTCCAGGGCTGAAAGACATGGGCCGCGCCCTGAAGCATGAGATCGTACATGAACCGGTCCTCAGGGCAGGAAGGCTTGCAGGTAAACCACAAGCAGTTGATAGATCAGCGCCAGCGTGCAGACCGAGACCAGGGCCGCTATGACGAGTGAGACGGGCGTCACGCGAGGCGTCAGCAAAGCGATGGTGGCAAAGCAGAAAATGCCCGTCGCAATCAGAAAGCCGAGCGGCTTGATAGCGGCGAGATAGATTACGAAGAGCGCGAGCAGCAGCATCCGCCGCGGACGGAACGTCATCGCCAGCGTCTGGCGGAACCCTATGCCTTCATCTGCCGGCGACGGCAGAAACAGCGTCCGCAGCGTTTCGATGACGCCCATGACCAGGCCCAGGCCGAGTACGAGTTGCGGAAAGAGTTTGGCGGAGGTGAAACTGGCCGCACTGATCTCGCGCAAGTCACCGATCTGCGTAAACGCGATCAGCAGCACGGTCAGATACACGCCTGAAAATATCAGATCGATGGTGCGCAAGGTAAATCCGTCCTTTCAAGGCTTGAAGGGGAGCCCGGCCGCCAATCGGAAGCGGCCGGGCCAGGGTAGCCGAACCCGGTCGGGTTCAGTTGCCCTCGGATGTGAGATTGAACTTGTCGGCGAGTTCCTCGATACGCGCATAGCGCTTGGCCAGAACGTCATCGAGTTCGGTGCCCTTGGCGGGAACCACCGTCATCGACTGCTTGCCGAGCTTTTCCTGACAGGCCGGGTCTTCGGCCGCGGCGATCCAGGCGTCCGCCAGCGTATCGATCGCCTCCTGCGGCGTGTCCTTCGGCGCATAGGTCGTGAAATACATGGCGAACTGGCTGTCCGCGCCCTGCTCCTGGCCGGTCTGCGCATCGCCAAGCCGCGGATCGCGATCGGCCGAAAGCACCGCGACCGGCTTCATATCGCCGGAGTCGACATAGGGCGCCGCCGCACCGACAGCCGTTGGAACGAGTGTCAGATTGCCCTGAATAGCAGCGACGATACGGTTCTTGTCGCCTGACATCGGGATGGTGCGCACATCATCGACGCTGACGCCCGCCTGCTCGAGGAAATCGAGGGCGGCAAAGTGCGAAAAGCCGTTCAACGCCGTGCCGATGGTGTAGCTGCCGGGGTTTTCCGAGACTTTCGACTTCAGCGATTCGACGCCGTCGATGCCGCTATTGGCTCCGGCGAAGATGCCGTAGTTCATCGCGACGGTGGATGCGACGGGTTTGAAGGCGGTATAATTGTAATCCGAACGGCCTGTTGCCAGACCCATATCCATGCCCTGATGCGCCCAAAGCAGTTTGTAGCCGTCCGGGCGGGCATCGCGAACTTCCACTTCGCCGATCTTTCCGCGCGCGCCTTCGATGTTCTTGATCAGCACCTTCTGGTCGATCTGACCTTCGAGGCATTGTGCGAATACGCGCGCCGAGACATCGGAACCGCCGCCGGGGCTGAATGGCACCACCAGCTCTATCGGCTTGTCCGGGAATGCCAGCGCCGATGTCGCGGCCAAGGCCGAGACAGCAGCCGCAAGGGCGTAACTGGAAAATTTCATCATAATCGATCTCCTCCCATGGATCTGGTGCGGGGCGCATAAGGCCGGCCCTGCGAAGCCTTTCAAACCGGGCGGCCCTCCAGTCGCCCGGCGCGCTGCCGTTTTCTAGACGGCGAGCCAGTCAGAATCCTTTTCGCGGGCGACGACGCGGTCGACACTCTCCCCGATGGCTCCGAGATAGGCATCCGGGGTCGTCAGTTCGGCAACCTGTTCGTCATCGAACGTATTTGAAATGTGCGGGTGGGCGCGAAGCGCATCGGCAAAATCCAGGCCCTGTTCGATCCCGGCCATTGATGCCTCGTAAAGCCACTCATGCGCGGTGTTCTTGCCGACTTTCTCGCCGAGTTCGAGCATCACCTTTTCCGAAAGCAGGTAGCCGCCCATCATATTGACGTTGCGCCGCATATTCTTGGCATCGACGCGCAGCCCCTTCAAAAGCGCTCCCGCCTGGAAGAGGATGGCGCCGGAAACGAGCATCGTTTCGGGAACAGCCTTCCATTCCGATTTCCAGGCGACGCCGTCCCGCTCATGTTCCGCAACCATGGCTTCCAGCATCATCGAAGCCGAATAGCGGATCGAACGGCCAAGCATGGCGACATTCTCGGCTGAGGTCGGGTTACGCTTGTGGGGCATGGTCGACGAGCCGAGCTTGCCTTCGGTAAAGCCTTCCTCGACCTCGGCGAATTCGTTGCGCTGCATATTGGCCAATTCGTTGCCGATCTTCGACAAGGTGGCAGCGATCATAGCCATGAGGCCGGTATATTCGGCGATCCTGTCGCGCGCCGGCGCCCATGAAATATCGGTTGCGCCAAGGCCGAGCCGCTCGGCGACCTTCGCCTCGATTTCGGCAGCGCGCTCGCCGTAACTGGCCTGACTGCCGACAGCGCCGACCAGCATGACGACGAACAGTCTCGGCTCGGCCTGCTTCAGGCGTTCGGCGTGGCGCGACAATTCGTCGAGCCAGATGGCGCATTTGTGGCCGAAGGTGATCGGCAGGGCCTGCACAGAATGGGTGCGCCCGACCATCACCGTATCGCGATGTTCCTGCGAAAGACGAAGCAGTTCCCGACCGATCACCGCCATATCGCGCTTGACCAGTTCGTGAGCCTCCCTCAGCTGAAGAATAAGACCGGTGTCGACAACGTCCTGCGTCGTCGCGCCGTAGTGGATGTTCTCCGATCCCGCTTCACTGAGCTTGCCGTGCATCTGCTTAAGAAGCGGCACCAGCGTATGTTTGATCCGGCGGGTCTCTTCGGCGACGGCCACAAGATCGATGTCGCTGATCCGGCAGGCCGCAACGATCTCGTCGGCGACATTTTTTTCGATAATTCCAAGCTCGCCCTGCGTGGCGGCAAGCGCAGCTTCGAAATCCAGCCATTTCTGCAGCCGGTTGTCTTCACTGAATACCGCGCGCATCTCCGGGGTGGACCAAAGATGCTGCATCGTCTGCATGTCGAATACGGAAACGGTCATCCGCAACTCCTCCCATCGCGACTGTCGCTCTTCACTGAAGAAGAAACAGCCGCCCGCGTCTTACTCGTCGCCGTAAAATTTCATCGCCAGTCCGCCATGAGCAGCGGCGGCGCCTGCGCAAAGGGCTGCCGAAAGCAAGACCGCTTCGGCTACCTCGGCCTTGCTGACGCCCGCGGTCTTGGCCTTTGTCACATGGCTTTCGATGCAGTAAGGACAGCCCGTCGCATGGGCGACAGCCACCGCAATCATCTCGCGCACCTTGATCGGAATCTGACCATGATCCTGGCCCGGTATCGAATTCAGCGTCATCCACGCTTTGAAATCGTCTGGCGCGAGCTTGGCCATCTCCATGCGATGCTTGGCGTCGTCCCCGCCGTAATATTCTTTCGCCACGTCTGTTCTCCTCCTCTAAATTTCATTCAATGAAATATGTATCAATGATTGAAACAGTAAGTTTGATATCTGTCAACAGCGAAAGCGGGGGAGGGACGTTATGACGAGTTCGAAGCGGCCTCCTGCGGGCGTTCTGGATCGTGGACTGTGGCTGCTGTCCCAGTTTTCCATGGAACGAAAGAAGCTGCCCCTGAAGGAGCTTGCCAGTCTGTCCGGTCTGGACAAGGCGACGGCGCTGAGGCTCCTGAAGGTGCTGGTGGACTGGGGCTATCTGGTGAAGAACGCCGATGGCAGCTACAGCCCCGGTCCCTCCAATTTGCGCCTTGCGTCGATTTACCGGGCAACATCGAACACCATCACCCGGATCGAGGCGCCGATCGCACGCATTTCCGAAAGGGTCGGGCAGACAACGGCGTTCTTCGTCCGCTCGGGCGAGGAGCGGATATGCCTTGCCCGCGACCATGCCTATCAGGATTTTCGCTATTTCATCGAGGTCGGGGGAAGCGTATCGCTGTCGGAAGGCGGCGCGGCGGCGCAGCTTCTGATGGCCTATAGCGGCGAGGCCGGTGAACGCCATGACGAAACGCGAGGCCGTGGATATTATATCTCTCGCGGTGAACGTAACCGCCACTTCGCTTCGGTCGCCATGCCGCTTTTCGAAAGCGATGGCCAGTTTCTGGGCGCCCTCACGATCACCGGGCTGGCCGTCGATCTGCCCGACGACGATCTGATCGGTTTCGTCGACATCGTACGCGCCGAGGTTGCCGGGGCAGGGCTCTCCCTGTCCCGCTGATCTTTGAAATCAAAACGCCTCAGTGCTCATCGGCGGGAGCGGCGGCGATGGCCTTGCCGGCGAGCGCGATGAACTGTCGGTATTCTTCTTCGGTCAGGCCCGGAAGGATTTCAGTCTGAAGCGCGATGATCGCAGGTAGAAGCTCATCGAGAACACACTCGCCATCGCTTGTCAAAGCAAGAACACGGGCTCGTTTGTCCGTCGGACTGATATGCCGTGTGACCAGGCCCTTCTGTTCGAGCCGCTCGACAACGGTACCCAGCGTCGCGCGATCCTTCGCGACGAGTTGCGCCAGACTCTTCTGGTCGATCTTCGGATTGTGACCGAGTGCGTCCAGCGCCGCGAACTGTACCGGCGTAATATCGTATCCCATCTGCTGCACGTGACGATGGAAGACGAGCGTGGAGATTTGGTGCAGCCGGCGAATAAGATGCCCCGGCAGCCGCTCGCTCGCCCTAACTGATTTTCCCCTCGTCACCCAAACCTCCGAAACCGAACCGCAAAACGATACGTACACACATCATCTTGCATCCGCCAGCACTTTGCCGTTATAGTAAGTACACATATTATATCGCTCTGGAGGAGTAGCATTATGCAGTATCACGATCACGGCTTTCGGCCCGGCGATCCGGAACTGTCGGCCCCCGCACCCGGCCGGCCTCACCCTGCGGAGCTGCCCGAATGCGTCGATGTTCTAGTTGTGGGATGCGGCCCGGCCGGACTGACACTGGCGGCTTATCTCGCCGGTTTTCCCGAAATATCGACCCGCATTGTCGAGCGCCGCGCCGGACCGATGGAGAAAGGCCAGGCCGACGGTATTTCCTGCCGTTCCATGGAAATGTTCAACGCTTTTGGCTTCGCCGATACCGTCAAGCGGCAGGGCTATCAGGTGAACGAGACGGTTTTCTGGAAGGCCGATGCCGAAAAGCCCGATCACATCGTCCGCACCGGTCGGGTGGACGATGTGGAGGAGGGCATCTCTGAAATGCCTCACATGATCCTCAATCAGGCGCGGGTGCACGACATGTACCTGACGGTCATGGAGAAATCGGCGTCCCGGCTCATGCCGGACTACGGCCTCGAACTCGTCGACGTGACCGTTGACTCCGCAGATCAAGACTATCCGGCCACTGTGACGCTGAAGCATGCGGACGAACAGCCGGTCGGAGCAAAGAACGACGCGCTGGCCTCCGCCCGGGAAGAGACCATCACGATCCGGGCCAAATATGTTGTCGGCTGCGACGGCGCGCGCAGCCAGGTCCGCCATGCGATGGGTCTCGAACTGAAGGGAGATTCCGCCAATCAGGTCTGGGGGGTGATGGACGTTCTGGCGGTGACGGATTTTCCGGACATACGCTGCAAGACCTTGATCCAGGCGTCAGGCGGCGGAAACATCATCATCATTCCGCGCGAAGGCGGATATCTCCTGCGCTTCTACGTCGAACTCGGTTCGCTCAAGGCCGGCGAAAGACTTGCAAGGGACGAGGTGACTGTCGACCGGTTGATAAACGCCGTTCAACGCACGTTCAGACCTTACAATTTCTCCGTCAAGGAAGTGGCGTGGTGGTCGGTTTATGAAATCGGCCAGCGCCTGACCGACAAGTTCGACGATACGGATGACAGCAGTTCAGGGTCTCCGCGCATTTTCATCGCCGGCGATGCCTGTCACACCCATAGTCCGAAAGCCGGGCAGGGCATGAATGTGTCAATGGGTGACGCCTTCAATCTGGCGTGGAAGGTGGTTTCGGTGCTGACAGGCCGGTCGGATGAAAGTCTTCTGAAAACATATTCCGAAGAGCGGCAAGGCGTCGCGCAGGCGCTTATCGATTTCGACCGGGAATGGTCCCGCATCATCAGCGAGCGGGCGGATGCCGAGCCTGCCGGCGCGCAGGAGACGCCTCGGTTCCAACGTTATTTCATCGAGCACGGCCGCACCACGGCGGGCTTGTCGGTCATCTATGAGCCTTCCCGCCTCACGGGCAAGAAGACGTGGCAATCGCTGGCCGCAGGGTTTTCCATCGGTGAGCGGTTCCATTCCGCGCCGGTGGTGCGTCTGGCAGATGCCAAACCGATGCAACTCGGCGAGACGGTAGGCACCGACGCGCGTTGGAAGCTTTATGCGTTCGCCCCGGCAGCCGATCTCACTTCCGAAGCGTCGGCAATCGGCGAACTCTGCGATTACCTCGGCTCAGACCCGCAATCGCCAATCCGCCGTCACACCCGGCCAGGCGAAGACATCGACGCGGTGATCGACGTCCGCGCCGTCTTCCAGCAGGCAACGCGGAATCTCGATCTGGCGGCAATGCCATTGTTCCTCAAGCCGAAAAAGGGGCCGCTCGGCCTGATCGACTATGAAAAAATCTTCTGCTCGGATCAGCGGTCCGGCAAGGATATCTTCGATCTCAGGAACGTCGACCGGCAACAAGGTTGCCTCGTTCTCGTCCGGCCCGACCAGCACGTTGCCCACGTGCTGCCACTGGATGCGCGCGATGAATTGTCCGCTTTCTTTGCCGGCATTCTACTGCCGGCGCATGGCGATGAAGGCGAACCGGCCGTTCGGGCGATGGCGACCGGGACGTAGCACCGGCGACCGGCGGGTCCCGTCAGAGTTGAGATTCAAAGCAAAGACCCGGCCACCTTTCCGTGGCCGGGTCTTCTTCCATCCGTAAAATGAAACGGTTATTCGCTGAGAAGCGCCTCGACAAAGGCAGAGGCTTCCAATCCGGCATCGTCGGCTTCCTTGACGACCCGCTCGACCACCGGAGCCGAGGCATCGTCGAACTTCTTCGCCTCTTCGTCGGAAAGGGTGATGACTTCCTTGCCATCCGTTTCACCAAATTCCGCGAGCGTTTTCTCCGCGACCGACGCCCAGGCGTCATGACCGTTGCGGGCGGCCTCCTGCCCGGCATCCATCACGGCCTGCTGTTGTTCGTCGCTCAGATCGGAAAGAGAGTCGCGATTCATAATCAGGAAGAAGGCGGAAATCGTCGTCTTCATGCCCTGCGTCACATATTTGGTCACTTCGGCCAGCTTGAACGCTTTCAGCGTCGTCGCATCGATCATGGCGCCGTCAATGACGCCGGTCTGCATAGCGTTGTAGATTTCCGGGGCCGGCATGGAAACCGGAGTGGCGCCCCAGGCTTCGACCACCAGACCGGCATTGCGCGAGGGCACGCGGATCTTCATGCCGTTCAGATCCTCAAGGGCGCGGATCGGTTTTGAGGCGGACAGAAGCAGGTTCGGCGCGTTGTTCCAAAGCCCCAGCAAAGCGACCCGCCGGTATTCGTCGGACAGTTTGTCGACATTGGCGATGATCCTGTCGGTTCCGGTATCGGGAGAGATCACACCCGGCAGTTCCGTGAGCAGTGTCTTCGGAAAATTCGCGGCAGTGTAACCCGGCAAGCCGAACGCGATGTCGGTCACGCCTTCCACCGTTCTGTTGTATTGTTCCGCCGGACCCGGCCCAAGCTCTCCGCCCATATAGAAGGTGACGGTCACATCGCCGCCGGTCGCGTCCTCGACCGCTTTCTTGAACGGCTCATAGACCGCACCGACGACAAAGTGGCTCGGCGGCTGAAAATCGGCGAGCTTCAGCTCTTCGGCCGACGCGAGCGGGGTTGCCGCCAGCACCGCGAGAATGGCGGCTGTCAAAGATTGTTTGAACATGTGTTTTACCTCCGGTTGATTTCAATCTTTCGGGACAACGTGCCCATGGATCGGAGAACGCTTCTTCAGCCGAACATCGAATTCGGCAGAACGAGAGCGATCCCCGGTATGGCGATGATCAGCAGCAGGCCGACGATCATCGCGATGAGGAACGGCATGACGCCGCGAAAAACGGTCGTGAGGGGAACATCGCCTGCGACGCCTCGTACGACGAATACGTTCAGGCCGACCGGCGGCGTGATCGTCCCCATTTCGATGACGATAACGGCGACGACTCCGAACCAGATGGGGTCGAAACCGAGAGAGAGGATCACCGGAAAGACGATCGGGATGGTGACGACCAGCATCGACAGCCCGTCCATGAACATGCCGAGGACGACATAGGCGAGGAGTATGACGGAGAGCGTGCCGTATGCTCCGAGCCCAAGCGCGCCGAGACCGTCTCCCAACGCTTCAGGAATGCGGGTGATCGCGAAGAATGGGTTAAGGACGTTGGCGCCAATCACGATCATGTAAAGCATCGCCGAGGTGCCGAGAGTATTCAGCACCGCCTCTAAAGCCTGCCCATGTCAGCCGCCGGCGCGCTACCGCGAGCAGGATCACCAAAGCGGCGCCTATGCCGGACGCTTCGACCGGCGTGAACACGCCGGCGTAAATGCCGCCAATCGAGATGAAGATGATGGCCAATAGCGGCCCCGCCTGGCCGAGAACACGAAAACGCTGGCGGATCGGAACAGGCTCGCCGCGTGGACCGGCCTTCGGATCGAGCGTCGCGACGGTCCATATGGCGATCATGAAGAGTGCGGTCAGCAGAAGGCCCGGCAAAATACCGGCGATGAACAGCCGGCCGATCGATTCCTCGGTGAGGATGGCGTAGAGCACGAAACCCGTCGAGGGTGGAATGAGGAAGCCGAGCGTGCCGCCAGCGGCGATAGCCCCTGTCGAAAGGCTCGGCGCGTAGCCGAGACGGCGCATTTCCGGCAAGGCGACGCGGCCTAGCGTTACCGCTGTGGCGACCGACGAGCCGGAGACGGCGGCGAAGACCGCACATCCCAGAACGGATGCCGAAGCGAGACCGCCCTTGAAGCGCCCGACCCAGGCGAATGCGGCGTCGTAGAGACCACGACTGAAACCGGCGACCGCGGAAATATTGCCGAGCAGAACGAACATCGGCACGATGATGAGATTGTAGCTGGCGACAGCCGAATAGCTTTCGGTCAGAAGCACGCCGCCGGCGCTTCGCAGACCCTCCAGCGCCCAATAGCCGAAAAAGCCGGTCGCCAGCATGGCGAAGGCAACGGGTGTGCGCAGGATCAGCAGAACGAAAAGGCAGACGATCCCGACAATGCCGGCCGTGATCGGCGTCATCGCTGCGGACCTTGCGCGACGATGACCAGAAGCTGGATCGTGAAGACGAGAACGCAGAGTGCCGTGCCGACCGAAAGAATGGCGTAATACGGCCAGAGCGGCATGCGCAGCATATTCGTTGCATCGCCCCATTGCAGCGCGTCCAGCGCTTTCAACACCGCGCGATGGGTCAGAATGGCGAGGATCACGATGGCGATGGCGCGTGAAAGGATGTCGCCGAACATCCGGCCCCACGGCCCCAACATGGGATCGAACACGTCTACCGCCACATGCTCGCCGCGCGCACTGCAGTAGGGCAGAGCCGACATGACCAAAGCGACCGCGGTCAGCTGGACGATCTCGTTGATGCCGAGCAGCGGCTCGTTGAAGACATAGCGCGAGACGACGCCTGCGGTGACAACCACGACAAGGCCAAGAAGGCAGATCCCGCCGATGACCGTCAGCAGGATGGTTGCCTGATCGAGGCGTCGGGACAAGCGCGCCAGTCCGCTGGTCATGTTTCCTCCTTTGCGGCGTCCGGACGCCATGCATCCTCGCTGTATGACCGCTTGATAGCTGGTGATCTCCGGCGATGCCCAATTCAAACTCAGGAAGCGATATAAATTGACGCTATAGCGACTGAGTGTTCGCCTGCTCCCGGATCAGGTCCAGAAGGATCGATTGCGCTTTTGTCGGCACCCAGTTCTTTCGATAAGTCAGGCCAATAGGACGGCCGGGCCAGCTTTCGCCGACATCGATCTCGACGATCAGATCGCGCGAGATCTCGGCCACGGCCTGCTGTCCGGAGATACATCCCAGATGGTCGCTGGCTCCGATGATCTCGCGCATCAGGAGGATCGAACCAGCCTCGATGATACCATGCGGCAGGTTCATGCCATCGAAGAACTCGTCGAACTGCCCGCGCGCCGGCGTCCCCTTGCGCGGCACGACCCAGGGGTAGGCGGCCAATGTTTCGCGCGATAGGCCAGTCTTTCCGACCAGCGGATGATGCTTGCCGGCAATGATCGCCAGATGGTCGTCGAACAGCGGCTCCTGAACAATGTCGCCGATGGGCGCGGGTTGGCGCAGAGCACCGACGATGACGTCAATATCTCCGCGTCGAAGGCCGGTGAGAAGTTCGCCGTATAGACCATCGACAACCAGGACGTTCTGCCGAGGTCGTGTGGATCGGAAAGCCACCAGCGACTGTGGCAGCAGCGCTGACCGGGCGAGCGGCAGCGCACCGACCACGATGCGCCCGACCTCCATGCCCTCGAATTCCGCCAGATCGGCTTCCGCCTGGTCGAATTCGTGAAACGCGAGAACAATGGCGCGCGAAAGTGCGGCCGTCTGGCGTGACGGCAGCATTCCGAAAGACATGCGCTCGAACAGTTTGCGTCCGGCCTCGCGTTCCAGAAGGGTGATCGCGCGGTGAACAGTGGGTTGGGCCAGCCGAAGCCGACGCGCCGCCAGTGTCACGTTTTCGGTTTCGACGACCGCATTAAGCGCCTGCAACTGCGCCATCGTCGCCGTCAGTTTGAGCCGGGGCGATACGTCGGCGAGCGCGGGGTCGAGAAAGTCGAAGGCCCGTCGCAGCCGACCGACCAGTGCCTCGCCCCGCGGTGTGACGAAAAAGCCCTGCCGTGTGCGGTCGAAAAGCGCACCGCCGCATTCGCGTTCGAGCTTGCTGATCGCCTGGGTCACCGCCGGCTGCGAAACATGCGCGACCTTGGAGGCGAGCGTCAGCTTGCCGGTACCGGCGACCGCCAGAAACAACCGGAGGTGACGCAGATTGCGCGTGATCATAGCCGTTTCAGAAGGGCATCGGAGCGCCGCACCAGATCGTCGTCCTCAACGGCGAGACCAAGGCCGCCGATCTGCCGCTGCCAGGCGGCGATTGCGCCGCTCATGCGCGGTGGCAGTCCGAGTGCGGCCACGGTCTTTTCAACCTCATCCATTTCTGCCGCCCGCCTTGTACCGTGCGCCATCATCCGCTCGAGATTGTAATTGGAGCGACTGCGCCAGTCGAAGCCAGGATCGGAGGCCTGCAGAGAATCCAGAACCTGGGTTTCGACGCCCGCGCGGCGCGCGGCAAGGATGCACTCGGCGGTCAACGCCTCGAAACCCTTGATCATCACAGAACGGAGCATCTTTATGGCCGAAGCCTGGCCGACCTCGGTTCCTGCGATGGAAGCGTTCATATCGAGCGCCTTCAGTACGGCGAGCCCGTCTCTGGCATGCGGGCCCGAAAGAAGGATCGGGACGCGGTGCCCCTTCGGATGGACCGGCGCCATGATCGCCATGTCGACATAGCGGCCGCCACTCGCCTCGATTGCTGTCGCCGCCTCCTGTTTCGCCGTCGGACTGCAGCTATTGCCATCGAACCAGATCGCACCGGCGGCCAGATGCGGCGCCGCTTCCTGCGCAGCAGTAACAGCCTGATCGGCAGTGACGAGACAGAACACCGCGCTCGCGCTCGACAGCGCTTCAGCCCGCGTAGAGCACCCCGCGACGCCGGCATCCCGATAGCGTGCCTTGATGGCGCCACGCGTTTCGTCAGCGTCGGTTTTGATGTCATATGCCTTGATGGTACCGCGTTCGACTGGCCAGCCGTCACTGATCGTTTGACCGGCTTCGCCGAAGCCGATAATCGCGATTCGACTCTCCATGACGCGGTCTCCTGCTTTCGCCTGCCTTGCGCGACTGTCGCACGAAACACCCAGCTATGAGCAGTTATTATAGCTCAATCTTATAGTACGAACCGCGGTTTAAAATTGTCGCGGTGTGCCTCTCCATGAAATGTCTGCACCCCATCGATAAGGAGACCGCCATGCCCACCGGCAAGACTGCTCTGGTCATTTCAGCCCATGCGGCGGATTTCGTCTGGCGCTGCGGAGGCGCCATCGCCCTCCACGCCGATAAGGGCATCGGCATCACCGTTCTATGCCTGTCCTTTGGCGAGCGCGGTGAGAGCGCCAAGCTCTGGAAGCAGGAAGGGATGACGCTTCAGACCGTGAAGGATGTGCGTCGGCGCGAAGCAGAGGACGCCGCCCAAGCGCTCGGCGTCGCCGATCTCGTCTGTCTGGATCTCGGCGATTACCCGCTCGATTTCTCCCGCGACAACAAGATGAAGATTGTTGACGTGATCAGAAAGGTCCAGCCGACCTTCATGCTGACCCACTCGCAATACGATCCCTACAACACCGATCACATGAACACGACACAGGCAGCGCTCGAATGCCGCATGATCGCGCAGGCATGGGGTCACAATCCCGGCGAGAAGGTGCTCGGCGCGCCGCAGATGTATCTGTTCGAGCCACACCAGACCGAGCAGATGGGCTGGAAGCCCGATACGTTTCTCGACATCACCCCGGTATGGGAAAAGAAACGCGCGGCGATTGAGTGCATGCGGGGACAGGAGCACCTCTGGGAGTACTACACCCGGGTCGCCCAGCAGCGCGCCAACCATTTCAAGCGCAATTCGGGTGGTCAGTCCGGCGGACGCGACTGCCGGTATGCCGAAGGGTTCCAGTCGATCTTTCCGCGAACGGTCGATGAACTCTAGGCCGCACGCTCCATTAAAACGGAAAGGATGGAGGATCTAATGAACGCGCTGGCAGAACCCTGCTTCGACATTGCCCATCTCGCCCATGTCGAAATGCTGACCGACAAATTCGAAGAAAGCCTCGACTTCTTCACCCGCATCTACGGACTCAAGCTGTCCGGTCGGGATGAAAACTCGGCCTATCTGCGGGCTTGGGACGACTACGAATATGCCAGCCTGAAACTCACCCGCGCCGAGACGACCGGCATTGGCCATGTGGCGTATCGCGCCAGCTCCCCCGAGGCGCTGGAGCGCCGTGTGGCGGCCATCGAGGCATCCGACTTCAAAGTGCATGGCTGGATCGATGGCGATGATAGCCATGGCCGCGCCTTCCGCTTTGAAGATCCCTTCGGCCATGTCTTCGAGATCTATTACGACACGGTCTGGTACGAACCGCACGAAGCGGCGGACAAGGCCGTGCTCAAGAACACCGCATCGGCCTATACCGGCGCGCCGCCGCGCCGGCTCGACCATCTCAACCTCCTTGCCGAGGACGTCAGCGAGTTTCGGCGCTTCATGGAGACATGTCTCGGCGCGCGCGTGACGGAAATGATCCAGCTCGACAATAGTCGGATCGGCGGGTACTGGTTCACCGTCAACAACAAGACCTACGATCTGGCCTGTACAGAAGAACATGGAAAGGGCAGGGCGCGGCTGCACCATGTGACCTACGCCGCCGACCAGCGCGAGGATATCCTTCGCGCGGCCGACATCTTCCTGCAGAACGGCGTCCACATCGAGACCGGCCCGCACAAGCATGCGATCCAGGGCACCTTTTTTCTTTACGTTTGGGAGCCGGCAGGCAATCGCGTCGAGATCGCCAATGCCGGCGCGCGGCTTATCCTTGCGCCCGACTGGCAGCCCATCGTCTGGACGGAAGCTGAGCGGAAAAAGGGGCAGGCCTGGGGGCTGAAAACGATCGAAAGCTTCCACACCCATGGCACGCCACCTGTCAAAGGCGAGGAATAATTCGATGCCTTTCGATCCACGGAGCCTGGCTCCGAACACCCCCGGCTATGTCGTCCAGAACATCGAGCGCGCCGAATCCGCGATTATCGACGGTCTCGGCAAGGCCGGCGTTGCCACGGTTCACGAGGCCCAAGGCCGTATCGGCTTACTCTCCAGCCACATGCGTCCGATCTATGCCGGCGCGCTGATTGCCGGTTCCGCCGTCACCATCTCCTCACCGCCGGGCGACAATTGGATGCTCCATGTCGCGATAGAACAGCTCCAGGAAGGCGATGTGCTCGTGCTCTCGCCGACCAGCCCCTGCGATGATGGCTATTTCGGCGATTTGCTTGCGACCTCAGCGATGGCGCGCGGCTGCAGGGGTTTGATTATCGACGGCGGGGTCCGCGATACGAAGGACCTTCAGGAAATGGGTTTTCCCGTCTGGTCGAAAGCCGTTTGTGCGCAGGGAACCGTCAAGGAAACGCTCGGCTCGGTAAACGTTCCCGTCGTTTGCGCCGGAGCCCTTATCGAACCGGGCGACGTGATTGTCGCCGACGATGATGGGGTATGCGTCGTCAAGCGTAACCGGGCGGCCGCCGTTCTGACCAAAGCCGAAGAACGGGTGGCCAATGAGGAGGCCAAGCGCCAGCGCCTCGCCTCCGGCGAGCTTGGCCTCGACATATACGGCATGCGCGAGCGGCTTGCCGAAAAAGGCCTCAAATATGTCTGACGGGCCGGACCCGGATTACGAAGAGGACGGGATCGCCTGTCTCTGGATGCGCGGCGGAACGTCCAAGGGAGCCTATTTCCTCAAGGAGGACATGCCGAAGCAGGAAAGCGCCCGCAACGATCTTCTGCTGCGCATTATGGGCTCACCGGACCCCCGGCAGATCGACGGTATCGGCGGCGCGGACCCGCTGACCTCGAAGGTGGCGATTCTTTCGCCGTCGACACGCGATGACGCCGATGTCGACTATCTCTTCCTGCAGGTCTTCGTCGATCAGGCCCGCGTCTCCGATGCGCAGGGCTGCGGCAACATTCTCGCCGGGGTCGGCCCGGCCGCCATCGAACGCGGCCTTGTTTCGGTCGCTGGCGACGAGACGCCGGTCCGTATCCACATGCTGAATACCGGCGAGGTCGCCAAGGCCGTGGTTCAGACGCCGGGCGGCCGCGTCTCGTATGCCGGCGACGCGACCATCGACGGCGTGCCCGGCCATCATGCGGCGATACCGCTAATGTTCACCAATATTGCGGGATCGATGTGCGGCGCTTTGCTGCCGACAGGCAATGCGGTCGACACGATCGATGGCGTCGAAGCCACCCTGATCGATAACGGTATGCCGATTGTCGTGATGCGCGCGAGCGATCTCGGCGTGACGGGCAGGGAAACCCGCGAAGCGCTGGAAAGCAATTCCGATCTGAAAGCGCGGCTCGAGGCGATCCGGCTCACGGCCGGACCAATGATGAACCTCGGCGATATATCGGAAAAAACCGTGCCGAAAATGACCCTGGTTTCCAGGCCGCAATATGGCGGGACCATCAGCACCCGAAGCTTCATCCCCCATCGCTGCCACGCGACCATAGGAGTGTTCGCTGCCGTTTCGGTCGCCACCGCCTGCACACTGAAAAATACGCCCGCTGGCGATCTGGCAACACTGCCCGCCGATACCGGTTTTTGGATAGAGCACCCGACGGGCGCGGCCGAAGTGCTTATCGAGCGCGATGAGAACGGAGCGGTCGTCGTCGCCGGTACGCTGCGCACCGCGCGCAAACTGTTCGATGGCCGGGTCTTTCCGCCACGGCGAGTCAACCAGATCTGATCGCAAGGTGTGCGTGGGTGGAGCGCGCATTCAATGAAATTTTATTTTCAAACGACAAGCGGCTTATCATCCGCCGCCATTGTCAGGCGGCGGCTTTGCAATCTTCGCCGAGTAGGCTGGAGCCATTACCGCTTTGTCGTGTCCCTGAAGACATGGGAGAGAATATCGAGCGCTCTGCGTGCCCTGTCATCCTTTTCTCGGGTGTGGACCACGATTGGGAGACGAGGCAGGTCAGGCAGCTTCAGTCGCGGGCCAAGATCGACGGCGCCGGCAGGCAGCATGCGTTTCGCGATAGCCGCAATGCCGACCCTGGCCATGACGGCAGCGGCGACCGTCGTAACACCGCCGCCGACAAAGGCATCCGTCCATGCAATACCAGCCTCGTCAAGAAGACGACATGCCATCGACCGCACGCCGCATGGCTCGGGCATTGTCACGAGAGGAAGCGGCTCGCCGGGACGACGATGCCAACCATCGGCCGCATACCAGCCGAATTTCTCCTCGGCTATCGTTTTGCCATCGCTTCTGCCCACATGAAACCGAACGATCACTGTGTCGAGCTCCCGCCGATCGAAACTCTGCAGCAGTTCACCGGACGTCCCGATCCGGATTTCAATCAGCAAGGCTGGGTCCTGCGTATTCATACGCGAAATCAGCGTGGGCAACTCTGGACCGGCCACATGGTCGCTGATCCCGATCGTCATACGTCGCCTCTGCTGTGAGACGACCGCGATAGCCCTGTCATGCGCTTCAAGGAGTTCGCGCGCCCGGTCCAGAAACGCAGCCCCTTGCGCGGTGAGTTGGACGGATCGGGGCGTGCGGGCGACGAGACCACAGCCAAGCGCTTCTTCCAGCCGCTTGAGCTTCAGGCTCATAGCAGATTGCGTCGTATCGAGGTTTTCAGCCGCTCGGGTAAAGCTGCCCAGATCCACGATGTTCACAAAAGCGCGGACGGCATCGAGGCTCAAGACCGTGTCTTTCATTTCAATCTGAAATTTCTGATATCTATTCCATGATGTTTTAAAATACTTGGCATTTGGCTATCCGTGAAGACTCTAATCGCGCGGAGTATCGATCATGCCATTCGTCCAAGTCTCAATGCAGTCCGGGAAATCGCCAGCCTACCGCCAGTCGATCCTCGACGGCCTGTCTCAGGCCCTTCAGGACACGCTTCAGGTGCCGGAGGGAGACGAGTTCATGACGATAACCGAGCATGAGCCGGAGAACTTCCGGTTCGGGCACGCCTTTGGCGTCCAGCGAACAGGCGATCTCCTCTATATCGCCATCACATTGTTCGACACGCGAACCATCGAGCATAAGGCCGAATTTTTCCGGCGGGTCGTCGAGCTACTCTCCAAAAATCCCGGCATTCGTTCGGAGGACGTGTTCATCAATGTCTATCCCACGCCTAAAGAAAACTGGTCCGTTGGGAACGGAGAGATGCAGTTTGGTCCTGAAAAAATCTCGCACGGATGACGAGGAAGGGTTTGGAACTCGCGCGCGCGTCTGGACTGCCAAACACCGCGCTTGCACCATTCCGCCGAGTTTCTGGGACATCCTGGCGGGATTCAAACAAGATGTCTAGGCGTAGATTGAAACACCGATCTTCCGCCCTGCCGTCAATTCGCTGACCGATTGCACGATTGAGTGGCGGTCGATGCCGAAATGGCGGTACACATCGCCGATTGTCCCGGTCTGTCCGAAATGCTCCACCCCATGGGAGATCGTCTGATGCCCGGCGACTGACCCGAGCCAGGCGAGCGTGGCGGGGTGGCCGTCGATCACGGTAATCAACTGGCAGTGGCTGGGCAGATCGCCGAGCAATTGTTCAACATGGCTGAGTGCGTCGGACTGACCACGTGCACGGGCCCGCTGAGCGGCGGTCCAGCCCGCGTTAAGACGGTCCGCGGAGGTGACTGCCAGCACGCCGATATCACGCCGATGCTCTCCCGCCATCCCCGCGGCAGCGATTGCTTCGTCCGCGATGGCACCCTGATAGGCAATCACGACGGAGGCGTTTGGACCCGGCTTACGTAACCAGTATGCCCCGTTGATGGCGCCGGTGCGAAACTGGTCATCTACTCGCTTGCCGGGCTGTTCCAGCGCTTTTGTAGACAGGCGAAGATAGACGGAACCGCCGGTTTCGTCGCGCAGCCAAGTCTGTTCGTCCGGATCGCCGCTGCCATCGCGCTGCATGTAGTCGAAGGCCCATTGCATGATAACGGCCAGTTCGTCGGCAAAAGCGGGTTCGAAGCTGGCCAGCCCGTCAATAGCAATGCCGGTAAGCGGCGTGCCGATGGACTGGTGGGCGCCCCCCTCAGGCGCGAGGGTGACGCCCGAGGGGGTGCCGACGATCATAAACCGTGCATTCTGGTAACAGGCGTAGTTCAGCGCATCGAGCCCACGGTGGATAAACGGATCGTAAACCGTGCCAATGGGGATGATCCGCCGTCCAAAGAGCTGATGCGACAGACCGGCGGCCCCGAGCAGAAGAAACAGGTTCATCTCGGCGATGCCGAGTTCCAGGTGCTGACCCTCAGGAGTGAAGTCCCATTTGGCAGTGGAGGGAATCCGGTTCTCACGAAAAACGTCGGGTTGTTCCTTGCGGGCAAACAGCTTGCGCCGGTTTACCCACGGGCCAAGTGAGGTCGTGCCGGTCACATCGGGTGATGTCGTCATCAGGCGAGCGGCAAAATCGGTGCCGCCCTTTGCCAGATCGTCGAGAATCTTTCCAAAAGCCGTCTGGGTCGAAGTTTCTCGCTCGGTCGTGATGTCGATAGTGGGCGCGGATATCTTTGCGTCGTCAAACCGGCGTTTCCCGTGGGAGAAAAAGGGAACGTCGTTCAGAAAGGCCTTCAGGCCGGGCACGTCCTCGACCGTTGCGAAAAGCTCCCATTCCTGACCCTCCGGCACCCGCATATGCGCCTGCCATTCGGCCATCTGGGACTTGGTCATAAGCCCACCGTGATTATCCTTGTGGCCGGCGATGGGGGTGCCCCAACCTTTGACCGTGTAGGCCAGGAAGCAGGTTGGGCGGTCGTCTTGAACACCAGCGAAGGTCTCAGCCAGCGTGTCGACACAATTACCGCCAAGGTTTTCCATCAGCGCCGCCAGTTCGCTGTCGCTACGCCGGTCGATCAGCTGGTTCACATCGCCTTGGTCTCCCAGGTCGTCCAGCAGACGTTTTCTCCAGACCGCGCCTCCCTGATAGGTGAGGGCCGAATACTCAGCGTTGGGACAGGAATCGATCCAATCTCGCAGGCGTGCGCCACCGGCTTCGTCAAAGGCCGCCCGCTGCAGGGCGCCATACTTGATCCGAACGACGTTCCAGCCGAAGGCGTCGAAAATTTTCTCTACCCGCTCAAACAACCCTTCGCGCACGATGCCGTCCAGCGATTGGCGGTTATAATCCACTATCCACCAGCAATTGCGCAGATCGTTCTTCCAGCCTTCCTGCAGGGTTTCGTAGATATTGCCCTCATCCAGTTCGGCATCACCGACGAGCGCGACCATTCGTCCCAGCTTCAGACCGTCGCCCCAATTCTTGGCCGACACATAGTCCTGAACCAGCGATGCGAAGGAGGTGATGGCGACGCCGAGGCCGACAGAGCCGGTGGAGAAATCCACATCGTCAATGTCCTTGGTGCGCGAGGGATAGCTCTGGACGCCGCCATAACCGCGGAACGCCTTCATCTTATCCAGCGTCTGGTTGCCCATCAGATATTGCATCGCGTGAAAAACCGGCGATGCATGCGGCTTTACCGCCACACGGTCTTCAGGGCGGAGCGCGTGGAAGTAGAGCGCGGTCATGATCGACACCATGGATGCCGAGCTGGCTTGATGGCCGCCGACTTTGATGCTGTCCACCTTGGGGCGGATGTGGTTCGCGTGATGGATCATCCAATGCGACAGCCAAAGCAATCGCTGCTCGATGAGCTTGAGTTCGGGATGGTGGGTCATGCAATCCTCCTATCGCACAGATTAGCGCGAACGCGGTGCGGATACCGCGTAAAATCACGGGTGATTTGGAGGAATTTGGATGGTATCAGCCACGAAATCTTCAAAATACGCTGAAAATAGGTGCGATTGGGATGGCTCTTGATCAAATCGACTATCAAATTCTCCGAGAACTTCAGATTGATGCGCGTCAATCTCATCAGGAGTTGAGTGAGAAGGTAGGGCTATCGCCTTCTCCTTGCGCGCGCAGGATCCGCAAACTGGAAACGGACGGCTTCGTGACGGCTTACGAAGCGCGGATCGACGAAACGAAAATGGGGTTCGGATTCAGCGTCTTCGTTTCGGTCAAACTGGACCAGCAGATCGACCGAAGACTGGTCGATTTCGAAAACGAAGTCCTCCTGTGCCCCGAGATAGTCGAATGCTGGCTCATGACCGGAAGCTTCGATTATCTGCTGCGGTTGTCGGTGGCGGATCTGGACGATTTCGAGAAATTTCTGACTGGACGTCTGACCAAGGTCCCAGGCGTTGCTTCCATTGAGTCGTCCGTGCCGATCCGACGCGTCAAAAACCAGCCTTCGCGCATCCGCTAGGTTGATCACCCACCCATATGGACTTGTCACGCAATGTCACATTGGCGGAGGATGAGGACAGGCGGCTTGGACCTATTGTTATCGGTAGTTTCGACGGCCTCTCCGAATAACGATGTATTGAAGTGGATGGAATGGACGAGGTAGAGAGCATGCTGTCGCTTGCGCAGGCGGTGCGGGACAAAGTCTTCGCGGCACTTCCGGCGGATGCGGAGCTTGTCGTATCCTGCGATCCGCTCAACAAGGCCTATCTCTCAGGCTATGTAAGCATCGCCCATGATCTGGCGCCGGCCTACCGTTCCGCCGTTCTTGCAACGCGCGGGACAGCGGCGTTGGTGACAAGCGCAGCCGATGCCGCCCCCGCGTTCGAGGCGCTTGGCCGGGCTGAGCTGATCCACCGTTATGGAGAGTTTTATTTCGATCGCGAAGAAAGCACCCTGGACGCCCTGACCCAGCCGGCGCCTGCACTATTCGAAGTGGCTTTCACCGCAGCACTGGCGACCCACAAGGGGCAGGGACGAATTGGGATCGACCGGTCAGACGACGATCTGCTTTGGCGTCTCTGCACTGAGATATTCGGCGAGAGCCGGATTCTGGATGTAACTCAGCAGTTGCAGGCCTGTCGGGCGGTAAAATTGCCTGGAGAGGTCGCCCGACTGCGACAAGCGGCAGAGTGCGTGGAAGCCGGGTTTGCAAAGATTATGCAGACTGCCCGTGCCGGGATGACCGAGTTGGATCTCGCGGCGATGATTGCGGAAAGCATTGTCGCCGGGGGCGGAGTGCCGAGGTTCGTCTCTGTCACTTCGGGACCCCGATCGGCGCTGGCGGACGCTTACCCAACCGGCAGAACAATTGCGCAGGAAGAGACGATCCGCATCGACGCAGGCTGTACCCATAACGGTTACTGGTCGGATATCGGCCGCACGCTGGTATTCGGTAGCCCGGGTCAGCGGCAAAGTGACATTTACGGCGCCCTTTTACGTGGTCTCGAAGCAATGCTGGATCAACTGAAGGAGGGCGTTGTGGCGCGCGATCTCTTCGAGATTGCGGTCGGAACCGTTCGAACAAACGGCATTCCTTCTTATCGGCGGCAGCATTGCGGCCATGGCATCGGCTTGCGGTCCTACGACTCTCCAACGGTCGCGGCTCACGACGATACTGTGCTGATGGCAGGCATGTGCCTCTGTCTTGAAACGCCTTACTACATACTTGGTTGCGATGGGATGATGGTGGAGGAAACCGTCATGGTCACACCGGACGGCTTCGAGCCGATCACGACCCTGTCGCGTGAGTTCCTGTCCATCTAGCATCGCCGCAAGGCCTGGAAATATCCGTGCAGATGCAGCCGTAAGACGGCTCTATTCCAGAAATCGTTCCTTTCAACGCCATGGGCCGCCCTCCGCATGGCGACTATCGAAACTTCACCGTTGACAAACAGCACTGCTGCCGACAATCTATTTGTAGTTACAAATGATGACGGCGAACCTGAACAGGAGTTCCATCCATGAAAAGTACGGTTTTAACTTTAGTTGCAGGCCTGATGGCCGCGGTATCCGGAACATCTTTCGCCGAGGCGCGCGATCTGGTTCTGGCCAACGAAGGTGGCTTCCCACCCTACAATATGACCAAGGCGGACGGTACGCTGGAGGGATTCGACATCGATATCGGTACGTCGATCTGCGAGATCATCGACGCGAATTGCAGCTGGGTCACGAATGAATGGAGCGGGATCATACCTGCTCTAATGGCCGACAAGTTCGACGTCATCATTGGCGGAATGGGTATCACCGAGGAGCGCCGCAAGACTGTGGTCTTCAGCGAGCCCTATGCGCGGACCTACTCTTTCTTCGGCGTTGTCGAGGGGACCGAGCTGGAGACGACACCGGAAGGCCTGACCGGAAAGACTGTTGGGGTTCAGCAGGGAACGACGAATGCCAAATACCTCGAAGCAAACTATCCCGACACCAAGTTGCAGCTTTATCCGTCCATGGACGCGCTAATCGCAGACCTGAAAATTGGCCGTGTGAACGCGGTTTTCGGCGATGTCGAGCCCTTTACGGGCGGCGAAGGCGAAGGTCCCAATCTTGTAGAGATCGGCGACCCGGTCGCTGTGTCAGAGGGTGTTGGCATGGCATTCCGTCCGGAAGACACGGCCCTGCGCGACGAGTTCAATGCAGCCCTGCAACAGATGAAAGACGACGGGACCTGGAAGAAGCTCTCCGCCAAGTGGGGCATTCCCGTTTACGAATAACCTTTTCCCCGAGTGGAATTGGACGAGACCGGCAGGAAAATGGGTCGCAGTCGGCAAGCCTGGCTGTGGCCTGTCCGGCCCGCGATCCGGGAAGGTTGAACGCGCTTGCTTGACTATCTGACATCCGGCTGGGGTCTGCAGTTTCTCCGAGCCATCGGCACGAGCCTGACAGTCGCAGCACTCAGTTTCGTCTTCTGCATCCTGATCGGCATTCTCTGTACGCTCCTGTCCCGAAACGACTTTCGTGGCAGCGCGTCATTGGTGAACCTCTACACCTACGTCTTCCGCAGCTTGCCGGACATTCTGCTTCTAATCCTTATTTTCTACTCGCTCGATGGCGCCATCCAGAGCCTTCTAAATCGCTTGCCTGGGAGCTCAGACATTCGATTGAACGCCTATGTCCCGGCCATCATGTCAACCTCGATCGTACTCGGCGCCTACGCAACCGAACTCTTCAAAGCGGGCTGGGCTGACATTCCGAAAGGTCAATTCGAAGCCGGACAAGCGCTTGGCTTCACCAGGGTTCAGTCACTCGTCCTGGTGATCCTGCCTCAGGTCTACCGAAAGATCATTCCGCATCTGGGTTCGCTCAGCCTGATCAGCATGAAGGAGACTGCGCTACTCAGCGTCATCGGTATCCCCGACATCGTTCGAACGGCGTCTATCGGAGCGCGATCCACCGGGTCACCCTTTGTCTTCTACGGCATCGCCATCGCCATCTTCGTGATTTTCGCCATCCTATGCTCAAGGGTCTTTGCCTATCTTGAAAGCCGCGCGCGGGCAGGTGCGCAATGACTGTGCTTCTCGGCTATCTCCACGAGATATTGCAAGGCCTGACGACCACGCTCAGTCTTTTCCTGATCTCACTCGTCATCGGCTTTGTGGCGGCAACCATCGTCGCGGCCTTTCAGATCCGATTTCCCGGTGTTTTGGCCGGCGCCGTCTGGAGCCTGATGTTCTGCATTCGTGGCGTTCCGCTTCTACTGATCCTCTATGTGGTCTATTACGGTTTTCCCCTGCTGCCGTTCATCCGAGAGACCGCGCTCTGGACAGTCTTCGCCAGTCCCTACTGGTGCGCCATCATCTGTCTTGCCTTCGTGGAAATGGCCTTCACCTCGGAAATCATCCGGGGCGCCTATTACCAAACACCCAAGGAACAGGTGGAGGCGGCCAGATCGCTCGGCCTTTCCAGTTTCCAAACCTTCAGGGTCGCTATTCTACCCGCAATGCTGCGCAACGGTTTTCCGCCCTATACGACCGAGGTGATCCTGCTGTGCAAATCCACGGCCCTGGCATTCACGATCACGGTCATGGACATCATGGGTTACGCAAATGAAATCCGCGCGCGAACGCTGGACATCTACCAGCCGCTCCTGATCGCGGGCGCAATCTATATCTGCACCGTGGTCGTAACCCGGCTGATCCTTTCCTCCCTTTTCAACATGATCGCCGTCGGCGGCGCCGAAACTGCGGATCAGAAATGAGCCAAGCCACCATACTCACATCGAACAAGAGATCATCACCATGACCGAAGGATCACCGGCACCGGCCATCGAGATCTCTTCCATGAGCAAATGGTTCGGACCCTTCCAGGTTCTCGACGATATCGATCTTAAGGTTATGCCTGGCGAGCGGATCGTTGTCTGCGGTCCCTCCGGGTCCGGTAAGTCGACGATGATCCGCTGCATCAACGGCCTGGAACCTTTTCAGAAGGGCAGAATCGCTGTTCACGGGCAAGAGCTGATCCAGAAAGCGCGGACTTTGGACGCCGTACGCAAGAATGTCGGCATGGTGTTTCAGCAGTTCAATCTGTTTCCGCATCTGACGGTGCTGGACAACTGCACTTTGGCGCAGCGCTGGGTTCATAAGGTGCCGCGTGCAGCCGCTGAAAAGATCGCCATGGCGCAACTCGAAAAGGTGCGCATCCCCGAACAGTCACGCAAATACCCATCGCAACTGTCCGGCGGCCAACAGCAGCGCGTGGCAATCGCACGATCACTCTGCCTGAGACCGAAGGTGATGCTGTTTGACGAACCGACTTCGTCGCTCGATCCGGAAATGGTGCGCGAAGTGCTGGATACGATGGCTGATCTGGCGCGGGACGGCATGACGATCATTTGCGTCACCCATGAGATGGGCTTTGCCCGCGGCATCGCCGACCGGATCGTCTTTATGGATCAGGGAAAGGTCGTCGAAGAGGCGCCGCCCGCGGAATTCTTCGACAAGCCCCGAGAGGCAAGGACGCGGAAGTTTCTTGATCAGGTCGTCAGATGACGGCGGAGGCGGATCGGCTCCGAACGGCGCCGGCAACGATACCGATATATGGAAACACCCCTATGAACCTGCATTTCGAAACTCGCTCTCTGGCAACGGTGCAGCGCTCTCTGGCGGCCGATGCAAAAGACTACCCGCTTCTGCCTGCGCTTCTTAGCGGATGCCCCGCCAGCGCGACGGAAGCCATGCAATACCCGCTGGAGCTCGACTACGACTACGGAAGTGTTCGCGACGCGACTTTCAGGCGCGGCAGCACATGGACCGACTGGGAAGAACTGCTACCGCCCCGTCATCCGAGGGCCGACATGCCTGTCGGCGGCACGCCTCTGGTGGATGTTTCCACACTTGCCCCCGCGCATCTGGCCGACCGACGTATCCTGATGAAGGATGAAAGCCGCAACCCGACATGGAGCCACAAGGACCGCCTCAACATCTTTACGGTTAGCGCCGCGCTTTTCGAAGGAGCGAAGACTATCATTGTGGCCTCGTCCGGCAATCACGGTGTGTCGGCGGCGGCGATGGCCGCGCGGGGCGGGTTGAACTGTGTCGTTCTGACTATGCCCGATGTCAGCGGAGCCTTTCGCGACATGCTTTTCGGCTATGGTGCTTTCCCTGTTTTCCTGAAGGCAGACGACCGATGGCCCGCAATGCGTGCATTGTCGGAATTGCCCGGCATGTACCCTGTCAGCAACCTGACCCCTGCCCATACCGGCCATCCCTGGGGACCGGAAGGTTACAAGACCATCGCCTACGAGATTTTGGCAGATCTGGACGGGGTCGCGCCTGCAGCCATTGTTGTGCCTACCGGCTATGGCGAAATGCTTTACGGAATCTACAAGGGGTTCCGGGAGGCTCGCCTGCTGGGCCATATCGACCGATTACCACAATTGGTGGCGGTCGAGCCTGCTGCACGCGGGCCGGTCCATCATGCTTTAGAGCAAGGTAAGATGACGGTAACCGTTGCGCCTGGGCCAACAATCCAACTCGGCACAGCGACCACGGTGAACGGATACCGCCCCATTGCTGCGCTTCACGAGAGCGACGGCCTGTCGTTGCTCGTTGATGACGAAGCGGCACAGACGGCTCACAGAAGATTGGCAGGGCAGGGCCTGTGGCAGGAGGTATCCTCGGGGGCGTCATTGGCGGCACTCGATCAGATCGAGGGTTTCGAGACTGAAGGGCCTATCGTCCTGATGGGCTGTTCCACCGGTCTGAAGGAGCCGAACGAACCGATGCAATTCAAGGCGAGCGGAGCGGACCTACAAGATCTGAAGGCCGTCTTGGAACGGGACTACGGATTTAAAATCTGAGCATTGCGAACCCGTTTGAGAATTAGCCAGACCGATACTGATTGATCCGAAAGGGACTGCAGACCCATGAGCGACCTTAACGACGTCCTTTCGCGCATTGACGCCGAGCGGGAACAGACACTGGCCGAGTTCGTCCAACTTTTGGAGATTCCTTCAATCTCAAGCGATCCTGCTGGCTCCGCCGGGATCGCAGAAGCTGCCGACTGGCTGAAGAAAAAGCTGTCGGGTATGGGATTCGACGTACGCGTGGTCGTAACGGAAGGTCACCCGTTGATTCTCGCCCATTCCAGCGCGGAGGATGAGGGGCGGGGCCCGCGCATGCTGTTTTACGGTCACTACGACGTGCAGCCCGTGGGTGAGGAAGACCAGTGGACTTACCCGCCCTTTAAACCCACGCTGGTGAAAGAGGGCGACATCACCCGTATCTATGCGCGTGGCGCCTCGGACAGCAAAAGCCAACTCTGGAGCTTTATCGAGACGCTGCGCTGCTGGCATCTGGTGCATGGATGCTTTCCCGGGCCAGTCACGATCCTCCTGGAAGGGGAGGAGGAATCCGGCTCCGCCAGCCTTCCCGCCTTTATCGAAACGCACAAAGAGGATTTGGCCTGTGACGTCGCCTTCATTTGCGACTCCGACATGTGGTCGCCGACACAACCCGCCGTGACCACTCAGCTCAAAGGCCTGCTACATGAGAAAGTGACGCTTCACGCCCCCAACCCCGACATGCATTCGGGATATTTCGGCAACGTGGCAGCCAATCCGATCCGCATCCTTTCGGGTCTGCTTTCTGCCTTGCATGATGAAGAGGGGCGCGTCGCGATCGATGGCTTCTACGACGATGTGAAAGATATTCCTGTAGCGTTGCGAGAACAGTGGCAAAGTCTGTCGAGAGCATCCTACCATCTGGAATCGGCGGATCTGCGGGGCGGGATTGTCGAGAA
This sequence comes from Notoacmeibacter sp. MSK16QG-6, assembly GCF_024158145.1. GTDB lineage: Bacteria > Pseudomonadota > Alphaproteobacteria > Rhizobiales > Rhizobiaceae > Notoacmeibacter. The sequence continues at coordinate 66,910 of NZ_JAMYXM010000005.1, read as the reverse complement.
CGGCTACACGCCCTTGGAGGCGATCTGGGGGCGCCCAGCTCTGGACATCAACGGGATAACCGGAGGCAATCAGGGACCAGGGGAACGCTCGGTGTTACCAGCCTCAGCCACCGCTAGAATTTCGTTTAGACTGGTGGCCGGACAGGAGCCTGCGACCGTTCGAAACCGGTTCCGCGACTTCATCCGATTGCGGATACCTGAGGGGTGCCGGGTGGAGTTCGAAGGCGGCGAGGGAAGCCGGGCTCTGGCGATGTCGCCGGAAAATCCCTTTGTCCAGGCCGTCTCCCGCGGCATGGAACGGGAGTGGCGCACTCGGACGATCCTGAAAGGCAGTGGCGGTTCGATCCCGCTGGCAGAGATGTTCAGTGACGTGCTGGGAATCGACTGCATTGTGTTGGGCTTCATCCTTGCAAGTGACGCAATCCACGCGCCGGATGAGCATTACGATACCGAACGCTTGCACCGAAGCATCCGCAGTTGGGCGTATATTTTGGACGAAATCCAGTCGATGCGGGAATAGGACACAGCGAAACGTCATGAGCAGTCAGGTCTGGACATCCATTGATTTTGAAAAGCCGGGGTTCCAGGCGGATTTCGCGCGTGTGCCGAACTCGTCGAATACGTCCGCCTATGGTTGGCTGCCCGTGCCGATGCTCTGTTTTAACGGAGGCGAAGGCCCTACGCTGCTACTGACAGCCGGGACACATGGTGACGAATATGAGGGCCAGATTGCTCTACGGCGGTTGATCCGTACGCTTGCCGATACAGAACTTCGAGGGCGGGTCATCGTGTTGCCTGCGCTAAACCAGCCCGCTGTGATAGCCGGACGCCGCAATTCGCCGCTTGACGGCGGCAACCTGAACCGGCTGTTTCCCGGCAGTGACGATGCCGGGCCAACGGCGATGATCGCGCAATACATCACGGAAGTGCTATTTCCGCTCACCGATTATGCGATCGACCTGCATTCCGGCGGCTCTTCCCTTGATTACCTTCCCGTGGCATTTGCTCATCGCGGTCGCACGGCAGAGCAATCCGCACGGCTCGACAGGCTGCTGGAATGCTTCGCAGCGCCGAATACCGTGCTGACCGACGGGCGCGGCGGAGGCGGAACCACAACCTTGTACGCCAGTGCCAACGCTCATGGCATTGCGGCGATGACCACCGAGTTAGGCGGCGGGCCTGGCCTGTCGCCAGCGGGCGTGACCCTAGGCGAGGCAGGAGTACGGCGGGTGCTGCGCGACCTGCGGATCGCGCCTGGACTGGATGCGCCCGATCCGCAGCGGACGCGGCATCTGCGCATGCTCCCGCCAGTTATGACCGTCTACGCTTCCGCCAATGGTCTGTTCGAACCCTGTGTGAAAGTCGGGCAGGAGGTTCAAGCCGGAGAGATCGCCGGGCATCTTCATGGGTTCGATGATGTCACGAGACCGTCTGAAACGCTTCGCTTTCAAAGCGGCGGGATTGTGATCTTTCGCCGCTTTCCTGTTCTGACGGCTCCGGGTGATGCACTGGCCGGTCTCGCTGCACCAGTCACGAGGGGTTCAGCTTGAATTCTCAACCGGCAGAAGGGGATTGAATTCGCCTGTGAACTCGTGCCGGTAGCCAGGAAAGGACAGTCGCACCCACGTGACTGCATCATCATTGGCAAAGCTGCGGCGTTCGGAGACGAGTACCGGCTCTCCCGCGGCAAGCCCCAACGCCTGAGCGATCCTTCGCTCCGGCATGGCGGCGCGGACGGTATTGACCAGCCGGGTGCTCGGCAGCCTCGCCAGTAGCCATTCGTTGGGCAGATCGCGGTTAAAGGATGCGTCTTCAACCTCAGGCACCACGGAAATTTGAATCAGCCGCTCTTCGAAAACTTCGCCAATATCGTTTGCCTTGTGCACGAGGGCAATCCACAACAAGCGTTCTTTAGAGCTGACCTCAGGCCAGACTGCAATTTCCTTTCCTGAGACTATTCGCCGCTCCAGCACCTGGAAGCTATAGCTCTTGCCTGCGCTTTCGATGATCTGGCGGATATCGATGACACCGATTACCGCATGATTGTCGCTGCGTTCGCTGACAAATGTGCCGTGGCGACGTCGGCGCGTGATCACCTTGGTGTTCACGAGATTCTTGAAGACCTTTACCAGAGGCGAACGCGATACGCCCAGATGCGCCGCCAGTTCTTCTTCGGTCGGAAGACGGTGCCCCGGAGGCCATGCCCCGCTTTGTATCTTGTTCCGGATCGCTCGTTCGATCTGCTGATAGGGCGGACCTTCGCCGTCCAGGACCAGATCGGTAAGTGAGTTATCGGTGAATGTCTCATCCATAGCGCCATAATAAATTGTCCGCCGGCACTATTGAAAGTACAAATCGAACTTGGCGTCGAGGCCCGGTGCCTACATCAAATTCTACTGATCATCCGATATCCAGGCGCGTAAAAAAGGACCACGGAAGTGATTGGCACGTCCTTGTTCCAGGTAATCCGGTTTACGGTAAAGAGCGCAGAGCCCGCTTCTGCTTCGAGAAGTTCCGCTAGCTCGGAATCTGCATTTGTGGCCGAGAAGGCGATGTCACCGCTGGTATATGGTGCATTCTGAATCAGCCATTCATTGGAGCTCATCGCTGCAAAATCTGCCGTCTCGGCCCCCGCGATGGCGTCGATATTGATCCAACGGTCCTCTAGTAAGAACGGCTGGTTATCGGCGAAATGCAGACTGCGGACATGCCGCATTGTGGTTTCCGGTTTCAACCCCAGCCTTCCGCTGACACCAACCGGCGGAACGGTAATCGCCGTCTCAACCAGAGCATGCCGCCATTCGGCGCCACGTTGTTCCACCTCAAGCTGAATGATCGGAATATCAAGCACGATCCGACTAGTAGGGTGCTGGGCCACGCGGGTCCCCGCTCGGCGCCTGCGGTCCAAGAGACCGGCCTCGGCCAATTCGCGCATGGCCCGGTTTACGGTCGTCCGTGCGCAGCCAAATTCTTCAGCCAGATCGGCCTCGTTTGGCACGGCACTTCCAGGCAGCCACTCCCGTTCGTTGATCCGGCGCAGAAGTTCCGCCTGAACACCGCGCCAGGAATTCGTACTGTTTTCCGTCATATCCTCTCCAGGAGGGAGGTCGCGACCTTTCGATAAGTCGCTTCGATCCGAGCGCGCGCTACGTGGCGGCCTTCGCGAACCATGTGGCGCCCTGCCGTCCAAAGATCGCTCACCATCCGGTCGTCGCCTGCGAAAACATAAGCGTCAAGCAGCGTATCCCCCGCCTTGCCCTCCAGGTCAACCGCCTCGGTATTCAGCGCCAGGAGATCGGCCCAGTGCCCAACGGCAATTTCGCCTGATCGGCGCCCCAGCGCCTGCGCTCCGCCGCGTACCGCTTCATCAAAGAGCAGCCGGCCGGTGGACCGGTCAGCACTGCTGAGTATCGCCCGGTGTCGGTCGCGCAATCGCTGGGAATATTCCAGCGTCCTGAGTTCCTCCGATAAAGCGATGCGGATGTTAGAGTCCGACCCGATGCCAAAGCGCCCGCCCTCGGCAAGAAACCCGGCGGCATTGAATATTCCGTCACCGAGGCTCGATTCCGTTATCGGGCAGAGACCCGCAACGGCCCCCGTTCGAGCCAGGCGGACGGTTTCAGTTTCCGTCATCTGCGTGCAATGAATGAGGCACCAGCGCGAGCTTACCTCATGGTGATCGAGCAGCCAGTGCACCGGGCGCTGACCATAGGCTGCCTGCACCTCATCCACCTCGGCGACTTGCTCGGCAAGATGCATGTGCAGCGGCCCCTCGGTCGCCAGTGAAATTACATCAGCCAATTCCTCTCGGTTCACGGCCCGGAGAGAATGTGGGGCGACGCCGATCCCGCTATCGGAAGAGAGCGTGTCGACGATCTTTTCGGCCCGAGAATATAGCTTGGCAAAGCGTTCCAACCGGTTCCCAAACCGGGCCTGACCTCGTCTCAGCGGTGCCCCGTCACATCCGCCCTGGCCGTAAAGCACCGGCAGCAAGGTGAGACCGATTCCGCTTTGCTCGGCCGCGGCGGCGATCCGGGCCGACAGCTCGCCGATATCATCGTAGGGTGTGCCATCGGGCTGGTGATGCAGGTAGTGAAACTCTCCAACCGAGGCATAGCCTGCCTCCATCATCTCCATCTGCACGTAGGCGGCGATGGCCTCAATATCCTCTGGCGTCAGTTCTTCGAGGAAGCGGAACATCAGCTGACGCCAGGTCCAGAAGGTGTCGCGGCCTTCAGGGCCTCGTCGTTCGGTCAGCCCGGCCATCGCCCGCTGAAAGGCATGGGAATGTAAATTGGCCGGCGCAGGCAAAAGCACATCAACCCGCGTATCGAGGCGTGGAGCATCAGACGTAACGGCGGAAATCCGACCGTCTTCGTCAATCTCGACAGCGACCGACTGCCGCCATTGCCCCCCGACCAGAGCCTGATTTGCCCAGATATGCTGCATGATTAACACCATTGACAAGATAATATGTGCATACATAATATCAATAACGGTAATTTATCAAGAGTCGAGGAGGGTCATATGCTGCTGGTCAACGCGCGATTAGCGACGATGGTGCGGGGCAGTATCCCTTACGGCCTCATCGACAGAGCTGCGATTGCAATCGAAGACGGTAAAATCCTCTGGTGTGGCCGCGAAGCAGAGCTTCCTACCACCTTCGGCAGGGATGCACGACAGGACCTTGGCGGGGGGCTCGTCACCCCAGCTTTGATCGACTGCCACACGCATCTGGTCTTCGGTGGTAACCGTGCGCAGGAATTCGAACTGAGGCTGAATGGTGCCAGCTACGAGGACGTTGCGCGTAACGGCGGCGGTATCCTTTCCACCGTAATGGCCACGCGCGAGGCAGATGAAGACAGCCTTCTGGCAGATGCACTCACCCGGGTTGATGCGCTGATTGCGGAAGGAGTGGCCACGATCGAAGTGAAGTCCGGCTATGGCCTTACTGTCGCCGATGAACTCAAGATGCTGCGCGTTGCCAGGCGGATCGCTGACGAACGGCCGGTGCGCATTCGCACCAGCTACCTTGCCGCGCATGCCATTCCGCCGGAGTTCAAAGGGTCCCCCAATGCCTATCTCGAACGCGTCGTGCTACCGGGGCTTGAACAGGCGCATACCGAGGGGCTGGTCGACGCGGTCGACGGATTTTGCGAAAGCATCGCCTTTGCACCCCATGAAATCGAGCAGGTCTTCGATAAGGCGCAAGGTCTAGGTCTGCCAGTCAAGCTGCATGCCGAACAGTTGTCCAGCCTTGGCGGCGCGGCACTGGCCGCACGACATGGAGCGCTTTCGGCGGATCATCTCGAATATCTCGACGCCGCCGGCGTGACCGTCATGGCGCAGTCCGGCACGGTCGCGGTGCTTCTGCCCGGCGCGTTCTACACTCTGCGAGAGACGCAGCTTCCGCCGGTCAATCTACTGCGCAATGAAAAAGTGCCGATTGCCTTAGCCACCGATTGCAATCCTGGCTCCTCGCCGCTCGCCTCTATCCTGCTGGCAATGAATATGGGCGCGACCCTGTTTCGGCTGACCCCACAAGAGACGCTGGCTGGTACTACTCGCAATGCTGCGCGGGCGCTCGGCCTTGAAGATTGCGGCGTGATCGCGCCGGGCAAACGGGCCGATCTGGCGATCTGGAACGTCGCAGATCCGGCAGAACTTTCCTACCGCATCGGCTTCAACGCGCTGCACCGGCGCATCTTTGGCGGAGATTTTTCATGATGCTGACCCCGGGCGCGGCGACGCTGAACCAACTTGCCGCGATCTACCTTGCCAATGCATCTGTGGAGATTGACCCCGCATGCCGCTCCGCCGTTGATAAAGCAGCGGAACGGGTGGCCGAGGCCGCTGATGGCGACGCGGCAATCTATGGCGTCAATACCGGTTTCGGCAAGCTGGCCAGCATCCGCATAGGATCAAAGGACACCGCCCGCTTGCAGCGTAACTTGATACTGTCTCATTGCTGCGGCGTGGGAGAGGCGACGCCTGCACCGGTCGTTCGACTGATGATGGCGTTGAAACTGCTGTCGCTCGGCCGTGGCGCATCAGGCACACGCTGGGAGACCCTCGCGCGGATCGAGGCAATGCTGGCGGCGGATATTCTGCCAGTAGTGCCCGCTCAAGGCTCAGTCGGCGCATCCGGCGATCTTGCCCCTTTGGCGCATATGGCGGCCGCGATGATCGGGGAAGGGGAGGTCGTCCACGGAGGCAAAATCATCGCCGCGTCGGAGGCACTGGCCGCTGCCGGACTGGCGCCTATCGTGCTCGGCCCGAAAGAGGGCTTGGCGCTGATCAACGGCACCCAGTTCTCCACCGCCTATGCATTGGCCGGATTGTTTGAGGCCTGGACCGCCGCCAGATCCTCCATCGTAACCGGTGCGTTGTCGACCGACGCGATAATGGGATCGACCGCACCATTTGAAGCCGAAATTCACACCCTGCGTGGCCATCGCGGACAGATCGACGTGGCGGCCATCCTGTGGTTACTCATGAAGGGATCGTCGATCCGCGAAAGCCACTTGGAGGGCGATAAACGGGTCCAGGACCCCTATTGCATCCGTTGCCAGCCACAAGTCACGGGTGCGGCGGTCGATCTCCTGCGACAGGCGGCCCGAACTTTGGAGGTCGAGGCCAATGCGGTTACCGACAACCCACTGGTTCTGACCGCGAAAGGAGGAATCGTTTCGGGCGGTAACTTCCATGCGGAGCCGGTCGCCTTTGCCGCCGACCAGATCGCCTTGGCGGTGGCAGAGATCGGGGCGATATCGCAGCGCCGTGTCGCATTGATGGTCGATCCCACCCTTTCCTTCGACCTGCCTCCGTTTCTTGCGTCCGACCCCGGCCTGAATTCCGGCTATATGATCGCCGAGGTCACTTCGGCCGCGCTGATGAGCGAAAACAAGCATTTGGCGAACCCTTGTTCAACGGATTCCACACCGACCAGCGCCAATCAGGAAGACCATGTCTCCATGGCCGCCCACGGTGCGCGACGACTGATGCGGATGACGACAAACCTGATGCAGATCCTCGGCATCGAACTGCTATGTGCTGCCCAAGGGATCGAGTGCCGCACCGGATTCCGGTCTAGTGAGGTTCTGGAAGCGGTCATCGCCCGGCTGCGCCGCGATTGTAAACGGCTGGAACAGGACAGATATTTAGCCTGCGATCTTACCCTTGCGGCCAATCTGATACGTACCGGCGAGATCGCCGAGGTCGCGGGCATTAGTGACCAGCTCCGCCTCGAGGCTGCATGATGGAGCCGGTCACCGTCTCTCGTGGGGATAGCTGCCTCGTACTCGCCATGCCGCATGCCGGCACTTGGCTTCCCGCCGGGGCGCGAGCCGCGCTAAACGAAACCGGCCGCGCTCTTGCTGATACCGACTGGCATATTGACCGGCTCTACGCCGGTCTGATCCCGCAGGCGACCATCGTTCGCGCCAACTTCCATCGCTACCTTATCGACGCCAATCGGGATCCCGGCGGACAAAGCCTATACCCTGGCCAGAACACTACGGGCCTTTGCCCGGAGACCGATTTCGACGGCCTGCCGCTATATGAAGAGGATCGGTTCCCAAATCCGGAAAAGCTTCAGGCCCGACTCGCGGCTTATCACGCATCCTATCATACAGCGCTTGCCGCCGAGCTCGACCGATTGCGCAAGCTCCACGGCGTGGTCGTGCTTTATGATTGCCACTCCATCCGCTCGAATATCCCGTTTCTTTTTGAAGGCAAGCTGCCCGATTTCAATATCGGCACCAATGGCGGTGTGACCTGCGCGCCAGTGATGGAAGCGGCGACGGTTGATCTCTGCGCCGCAGCCGAAGGGTATACCCATGCTCTCAACGGCCGTTTCAGAGGCGGCTGGACCACGCGCCACTATGGTTGTCCCGATCAGGGCATCCACGCGATCCAGATGGAACTGGCCCAGTCCGCCTATCTGCAAAGCGAGGCAGCGCCATTCGCCTACGACCCGGCGAAAGCCGACCGGCTACGCCCGCATCTCACAACCATTCTCGAAACGCTTATCGCCTTGGCCAAGGCGTAAGGCGACAGTGAAAGAGCCGATCCGATGACTCAGACCCGCCGCAACATCCGTGATATCTTTCCACCCACCGGAACGGAGATCACTGCGAAAAGCTGGCTGACCGAAGCGCCGATGCGGATGCTGATGAACAATCTCCATCCCGATGTGGCCGAAAACCCGCATGAGTTGGTCGTCTATGGCGGGATCGGCCGCGCCGCCCGCAGTTGGGAGGATTTCGACAACATCGTCGCCAATCTCAAGACGTTGGAGGACGATGAGACCCTGCTGATCCAGTCGGGCAAGCCAGTCGGCATTTTCCGCACACATGCCGACGCGCCACGCGTATTGATTGCCAATTCGAATATCGTGCCGCATTGGGCCAACTGGGACCATTTCAACGAGCTCGATAAAAAAGGGCTGATGATGTACGGGCAGATGACTGCCGGATCCTGGATCTACATCGGCACTCAAGGTATCGTTCAGGGCACTTACGAGACCTTCGCAGAGGCGGGCCGCCAGCATTATGACGGTGATCTGACCGGCAAGTGGATTCTCACCGGCGGCCTTGGCGGGATGGGCGGTGCCCAGCCTCTTGCCGCTGTGATGGCCGGTGCCTGCTGTCTGGCTGTCGAATGCGACCCGACACGGATCGATTTCCGGTTGCGCACCCGTTATCTCGACGAAAAGGCCGATACACTCGATGAAGCGCTGTCGATGATCGAGACTTGGACCCAAGCTGGCGAAGCAAAATCCATTGGCCTTCTTGGCAACGCCGCCGACATTTTCCCAGAGCTCGTCCGGCGCGGTGTACGACCTGATATCGTGACCGATCAGACGTCTGCTCACGATCCGGTCAACGGCTATCTTCCGCAGGGCTGGACAATGGCCGATTGGCGCAACAAGCGCGAGAGCGATCCCAAGGCTGTCGAGAAGGCGGCACGCGCCTCAATGAAGGTGCATGTCGCCGCGATGGTGGATTTCTGGAATGCAGGCGTGCCGACGCTCGATTACGGCAACAATATCCGTCAGGTCGCACGAGAGGAGGGGCTCGATAACGCATTTGCCTTCCCCGGTTTCGTGCCAGCCTATATCCGCCCGCTTTTCTGCAAGGGGATTGGCCCGTTTCGCTGGTGTGCCCTCTCGGGCGATCCAGAGGATATCTACAAGACCGACGCCAAAATGAAGGAGCTCTTTCCCGAGAATAGCCATCTTCACAACTGGCTGGACATGGCCCGCGAGCGAATCGCCTTTCAGGGCCTACCTGCGAGGATTTGCTGGATCGGGCTGGGCGACCGGCACCGCGCTGGTCTGGCCTTCAACGAAATGGTGCGAAAGGGCGAGCTGAAGGCGCCGGTCGTGATCGGCCGTGACCATCTCGATTCCGGCTCCGTCGCCTCGCCGAATCGCGAGACAGAGGCGATGAAGGATGGCTCGGACGCGGTCTCCGACTGGCCACTGCTAAACGCGCTGCTGAACACGGCATCGGGGGCCACCTGGGTATCGCTACATCATGGCGGCGGTGTCGGCATGGGCTTCTCGCAACATGCCGGCATGGTGATCTGTGCCGATGGCACTGAAGAAGCCGCCCGGCGGTTAAAGCGGGTGCTGTGGAACGATCCGGCTACCGGTGTCATGCGCCATGCCGATGCAGGTTATGATACTGCGAAAAACTGGGCAAAGGCGCAGGGTCTCAAGCTGCCGGGTCTTTCTGACGTTTAGTATCGCATGACGCGGAATGTCCGGGTGATCCGCGCCATGATTTCGGGCGCATCTGTCATCTGCGGCGCCAACTCGGGCCGGCTTCAAAAGCCTACCCAGGTTCGGTCATGTCTCACCTGGTGTTTTGAGTCAGCATCTCCGGCAGCGATGTGACGATGGAGGGAAAGAGCGCGAACAGGATCAGAACACCGACCTGAATAAGAAAGAAGGGCACCACCCCGCGATAGACCTGACCGATCCCGATCCCATCCGGCAGGACACCTTTGAGATAGAACAGCGTGTATCCGAAAGGCGGGGTGATATAGGCCATCTGGGCCGTGATCATGAAAAGCACGCCGAACCAGAGCGGATCGAAATCGAGCGCGGCGATAATGGGTAGGAAGACCGGCACGCAAAGAAGGATGATGCCGATCTCGTCGAGGAACAATCCAAGGAAGATCAAGACAAGCATCATGGCGCCGAGGACGATCCATCTGGAGGCCTCGAGGTTCTCGACAAAGCTCAGAACGGAATCGGCCCCGCCGGTTGCGACGAAAACGGAGATGAAGGCCCGCGCTCCTATCGTGATCCAAAGAATCATCGCCGTGACGCGCAACGTATCGGTCGCCGCTTCAGAGAGCATCGGAATGGTCAGGCGTCGCGTGACGATGGCAGAAAGCGCGGCGCCGAGCACGCCGACCGCGGCGGCCTCTGTCGGCGTCGCAATCCCCGTATAGATCGATCCCAGTACACCCAACACAACGACCGCCGGCAGGATCAGGCTCTTCAGCTTACCCAGCTTGGCACTCAGGGGAATATCGTCGACATGCTCGGGCCGCGGCGCGAGGCCGGGATTGAGCCAGGTGCGGATCACGATGTAGGCGATATAAGATCCCGCGAGAATGAGGCCCGGTACGATACCGGCGGCGAACATCTGCCCGATCGAAATCTGCGCTGTGATGGCATAGACGATGGTGACGACCGAGGGCGGAATGAGGATGCCAAGCGTGCCGCCGGCACAGATCGCGCCCAGAGCAAGCGGCGGGTGATAGCCACGCGAAAGCATCGAGGGCAGGGCGAGAATTCCCATCGCCGCCACCGCCGCGCCAACGACGCCGGTCATCGCCGCCATGATGGTGCAGATCACGATCGTGCCGACCGCCAGCCCACCGTTCAGCCGCGCGAACCAAGTCTCCATCGCTTCGTAGAGCGCGTCGATGATCGCAGACTTCTGAAGGATCGAAGCCATCAGAACGTAAAGCGGTATCGCCATGAGCGATTCCGATGTCATCGTCTCGAATGTGTTGAGCACGGCGACGATGAGTGCAGACGGCCCCCAGAGCAGGATCGTGGATATGAAGGCGATCGCTCCCAGCACGAACGCCAGTCCCGCACCACTCAGCATGAAGACGATGAGTGCGGTGAACATGAAGAGGAGAATGAGCGAACTTTCCATTATGCGGGCTTGGGTCTGGCAAAGATTTGGACAGCATCCGCAAGCGCCTGAAGAGCGAGCAGGAGGGCCGCGAGCGGCAGGAATGCCTTCGCCGGCCAGAGGACGGGGTTCCATGCCGAGTAGCTGGTCTCGCCGTAGGAGAAGGATTGCAGGAACAGGGGCAGGCTGAACCAGAGGAGGATGAGGCCGAACGCCGCAGCCAGAACGAGACCGACGATCTGAAGCAGCCTTGCAAACAGGCCGGTCGCTTTTGCAGAAACGATGTCGACGGCAACATGTCCGCCGAGATGAAGGAGGTAAGGCCCGCCCAACAGGAAGAATGGCCCGAAGATCAACGTCGCGAGTTCCGGCGCCCATGACGTCGGATGAGCGAGAAAGTAACGCGAGATAACCTCCCACAGCATCAGCAGAACGATGATGTAGACGAGCCATTTCATCATATGAAACAGGGCCCGGTTAAGCGCGGTGATGAACCGTGCCAATTTCGACATTGAATGCTCCGCAAGTGCGGCACCGGCCATGCGCGTCGAGGCGACGGCAAGACCGATGCGGTGCCGACGATCAGATGAGGCGCAATTCCTGCATCAGGGTGATCTGACTTTCCATCATGCGCTTGGAAAGATCATCCGTCGCAGCCTTCTTCCAGGAATCGATAGCCTTGTTGCGCGCCTCCGCGACATCGGCCGGGTCGAAATCGATGACCTCCACGCCTGCATCCTCGAACTTCTTCAGATATTCGCCATTGGCGACGAGGATATTCTGCCGGAGTGTACCGGAAATTTCCCGGGCTGCGACGGCCAGCGCCGCTTTTTGTCGGTCGTCCAGCGCATCGTAGGCACGGGTATTCGCGACATAGGACGTCGCCGTCGTCGGCTGATGGACACCGGGCAGGATCAGGTAAGGCGCCACCTCATGCAAGCCCTCTTCGTAGTTGGCTTTGATGTCTCCACGGTCGGCGAAATCGATCAGCCCCTTATCGAGTGCGGAATAGACTTCCGACGTCGGCAGCGGTGAGACCGAAACACCGAAATCGCTCATGACGGCCGCCGCAAGGCCGACGAAGCGGCCCTTGAGCCCTTGCATATCCGAAATTTTGCGAATCTCGACCTTGGAATGGATCGGCTCTTCGCCGTAGACCGTCGGCGCGATATAGGAGAGACCGGCGGAGGCATAGCTTTCCCAGACCAGATCGAGGCCGCCACGCTCGTAGAACCACGCTTCGTACTGGTCGGGCTCCGGAAATCCGAACGGAACGGTCGACGAGAAACCGTGAGCCGGTATTTTCCCAGCCGTATAACCGTCAAACGTCTTCATCATCTCAAAAGCGCCGCCGCGCACCGCATCGAAAGCTTGCGCGGCGGGTACAATCTGGCCGCCTGCGAAAGGTGTAATCTCAAGCGAGCCGTCGGTCAGTTCTGCGACGCGCGCACAAAATTTTTCCTCGAAGAGCATCGGTGTGGTGCCGCCGCCCCAGAGCGCTTGCATCCGCCATTTGGTTGCGCCTTGCGCGCGGGCAACGCCACTGGTGAGAATTGCCGGAGCAGCGAGGGCTACCGTGCCGAAGCGCAGCATTTGGCGTCGGGTTGTATTTGTCATTGATCGTCCTCCCATTTTGAAACGTTCAGGCGCCTTCAAGCACCCGTTTTGCACACGCGACACTGACGTCGCCTTCTGCAACAATGGCTTTCGCTACGCGGTCGATGTCGCTACCGGTCGCACCCGCCGTGATGGCGATATTTCGGGCGTGCAAGGTCATATGGCCGCGCTGAATACCTTCGGTGGCCAATGCCCGCAGCGCTGCCATGTTCTGGGCCAAGCCGACGGCTGCCGTGACTTCCGCCAGTTCTTTCGCAGATGTGACGCCCATCAGCTTGAGGGCCGCCTGAGCGGCCGGATGGGTGCGTGTCGCTCCTCCCACCAGGCCAAGAGCCATTGGCATCTCCAACGTGCCGACCAACGCCCCGTCGGCCCCGATCTCCCATGTCGTGAGCGATGTATATCGACCGTTGCGCGCAGCGAAAGCGTGAGCGCCGGCTTCGATTGCGCGCCAGTCGTTTCCCGTCGCGACCACCACCGGATCGACGCCGTTCATGATCCCTTTGTTATGGGTTGCAGCACGATAAGGATCGATGAGAGCAAGAGCACACGCTTCTATTATGCCCTGCGCGACCTCTGCGCCGTCAAACGATTTGTTGGCAAGGGCGCTGACCGGCACGCGAACGCTCGCGGTCACCACACGCTTGTCGGCGAGGTTCGACAGAATACGAAGCCGCACCTTGCCGCCCGTAATCTGCTCGACGTCCGGCGCCAGCAGTTCTGCCATGGAGTTGACGGTGTTGGCTCCCATCGCATCGCGTACATCGACAAGCAGATGCATAACGACCATGGGACCGATAGGACTTGCCTCGAAAACTTCGATTTCAATGTCCTTGCAGCCGCCGCCAAGATCGACGAGCACGGTATCCTTCGTATTGGCCTTCTCGACCAGTTCGTCCCTATGCCTCAGAAGCGCCGCCCGTGCGCCGAACGGATCGGCGAGGCCGACAATCTGGATCTGTGCACGCATGATCGGCGCGGTAGAACTCGCCGTGAAGCCGCCGCCGGCGCGTGCGAGCTTTGCCATATAGGATGCAGCAGCGACGACCGATGGTTCTTCGACCACCATCGGCACCAGATAATCGCGGCCGTTGACGACAAAATTCGTCGCAATGCCGAGTGGCAGTTCAAACGTGCCGATGACATTTTCGATCATGCCGTTGGCGACATCGATGGGCAGGCTCGAGGCTTCGGACAATGCTGCCTTGGCCGTCTCGTCGATCCCGGCTGCGACAGCCACTGCATCGCGACGCGCGGCAGGCTCCATGTCCCGCATGCCTTCGATCCGCGAACTTTCGGTCCGAGCGCTTCTGGGTGCGCTGTCAGTCATGTTCGGCTCCTCCTCGAACTGAGCGGAGGATCACCGGATTTGACGCGCTTGTATTGGTACAGTCTGATAAAATACCATTATCTGTACCTGCATTATTTAAGGTACGGTGTTCGCATGTCGGTTACGAAAACGGAGCGGATCTTCCAGTCACTGCGCCAGAGGATCGAAAGCGGTGAACTCCAGGAAGGCGCCAAACTGATGTCACTGCGACATGCCGCAGAGAGTTTCGGCGTGTCGAAGAACATCATCGTGGCGGCCTATGACAGGTTGGTGGCTCAAGGGTGGGCCAGATCACGCCAGGGCGCGGGATTTTTCGTCAGTCGTCCTGCTGCTGCGACCGTGGAATCGGTCAACTTCCGGGAAGCGCGTGACAGCGTGTCGCTTCTCCATGCTCAGCTGGAGAGATCGTTTGAGGTGCTTGTGGGTGATGGTCGGCCACCGGAAAGCTGGCTTCTCAACGCGGCCCCGGCGATCACATTGGGCACCGGCGAGAGAGGGTATGGCGGACTTCATGGTCTTCTGGCGCTGCGCGAATATATCGCCGCGTCGCATGTTTCGGCCGGGATCAGAGTGGCGCCCGCGCAAGTCGTGACAACGTTCGGCGCGAACCATGCGCTGGATCTCGTCATACGGCGCTTCGCATCGCGCGGCGACACGGTCTTGGTCGACGACCCCGGATATTACCCACTTTTTGCAAAGCTCAAGCTTGCTGGCGTGAATTTTATCGGTATTCCGCGCGGTCCCGCCGGACCTGACCCCGACGCGTTATCGCAAGCGGCGACAGCGCATCGGCCCCGGCTGTTCTTTACGCAGTCGCTGGCGCAAAATCCGACGGGCTGGTCGTACGATCTGCCAACGGCTCACGCGGTGCTAAAAATTGCCGAACGACTGGGAATGTTTGTGGTCGATGACGACCCATTTATCGACTTACCCGGTGTAGATGGTGTTCGGCTCGCTTCCCTCGATCAATTCGAGCGTGTCATTCAGATCGGCACGTTCTCCAAAATTCTCTCGCCATCGCTGCGCTCGGGATATCTCATTACCGCGCCACAGATCGCGACCTCCCTGGCAGAGTTGAAGATGGTTTTGACGGTCAGCAGTTCGAGTTTCACCGAGCGTCTCATTGCCGAGGTGATACGCTCGCGCCGTTTCGAAAAACAACGAAATCAACTCGCAAAACGTCTGGCAAGAGAACGCGATGCCGGCCTCGAACGTCTCGCGACCGTTGGCATGATGCCGGAACCGCTGCCGGCTGGCGGGCTTTATGGCTGGCTTGCTCTGCCTGACGGTTTCAACGATCTCGATGTTGCAAGGCAGGCGGCGAAGCGTGGCATATTCCTTGCGCCGGGCACACTCTTCAGAACGAGCGAAGCGCCGCAGACTCCGGCGCTCCGTCTCAATTGGAGCCGTGTGAACGACAGCCGCTTCTTCTCATTCTTACGCGGCCTCTCTTGATCGCGGGTACAGTCGAGACCTCTTGCGACAGTTACATCACCCTCTATCTTGCCGTTATCTTGCCGTTATCTTGCCGTTATCTTGGTGATTTTTCCGTTTGGTGCGAGAAACCGACCGCCGCTTTCGCCGAGTTGAAGTCGCCGGCAGCGTACTGCATGGAGGAATCTTTACGGGCCCAACTGCCGGATTACTAAATAGCCTCTACAATATAGTTGACATAATTTATCTTATGGAACTTATCTTGATTTTACTATTTATAAACAATATGTTGGACCAAACGCTCTGTGGTGGGATCGCGTCACCCGAGGCAGATTCAGGCCGGACGTGGGCCGCTTAGAGCCGTATTTCAGTCACCTACGAAAGTCTTCCGTCCTTCCGACACCCGGCGAACCGAACTTCTCATCCGATTAGTGCTTAACTAAGTCGAATGTATGCTGAACGAGAAACTGCAAGTGACGGACACGTGACGATTCCTGCTGCCTAGGCTCGACTGATTTCGTGCTCTCAATCGCCTGAAGCGCCGGCGGCGCCTTCCCAAAATACCGTTGACCGACGCTCGTCACTTGGCCCGCGGTGTTGATCCGCTTCTGTATAACCCCTGCCGTTTCAGTTCCTTGCCACGGGCATTCATCTTCAGCTTGCGTTACAAAGTAGCGGTTGTCCGAAAGCTGAGACACCGCCAGCGAGCCGAAAGCACTATAGGTGTTTCGAAATGATGGTGTCCGTGGTCAATTCCACGTGCTTACGGATGGCTTCGTCGCGGCCGTAGATGTCGATATAAATGCTGTCCGCCAACGCGATCTGGCTAGTCACGCTCGCGCCGGAGCCGCTTGTGACTGGAGAATCGGATGCGACGGCGACGAGGTGAAATGTTGAATGCTCTTCGACAGGGTTCTTTCGCCGACTGGTGATTCCTACTATCGGGGTCTTCGATTTCACCGCCAGCTGGCAGATATCGACAATGTCGCGCGTGGCGCCTGAAGCGGAAAAGACGATCAACAGATCCTTCGGCCCGAAACTGGTCGCCAGCATCGTCGCCAGATGCATGTCCATGGGACGATGGCAGACTGACGCACTCGCTTTCGCAGGCTGTTGGCGTCGTATCCTTTGTCCCCGAGCAGGTATCTCGCGCCCCTCAGTCCAGCCATAAGATTGGGCGCAACCGGGCTGTCTGCCGCGTTGCCGCCGGTGAGCACGAAGGCAAACGAGCGTCCGATCACGTCGGTAAGGGCATGGATTTTTGTGGTTTGCCCGCCCCGCGCCGGGCCAATAGCCTGATTTTTCGCCCCCCTTTGCCGCCATGTGCCGAGCGATGCGCATTGATGTAGGTGCTGTCGATGGACGTGCTCTTGGTCACTGCGCTGGAAGTCGCAAGCGCCTCGACCAGACCGGTCCAGAACCGTTTGCGAGACCAGCGGTTGAAGCGGTTGTAGATCGTTGTCGAAGGGCCATAGTCTGACAGGCAATCGCACCGGCGGCACCCAACCTTGAGAACATGAATGATGCCGGAAATCACTCGGCGGTCGTCGATACGGCGTGCGCCGCCATTGTTCCTCGGCAAAAGCGGCTCGATCACCGCCATTGGTCATCTGACAGCCAAAACAGGCACCCCATCTTAAATCTGATTTGCCGCATCAAATCAATATCATCAATGAGTTTTGACCCTAACCTCGTCGTGACCTCATTCCGTCGGTACGTTTAGTGGCGCGGTCCGCAATGTCTGCGGATCGGGCGCGATAATGCCGATCCGTTGCGGTTGATTATGTGAATCGACAAGAAAGACCTCAGTCCGGTGGGTGACGACGCGCTCCATTACGGCGTCATAATTCAGGGTGAAGGGTGTCACCATTCCATTTGGTGGCGACAGGGCAATTTGTGCGTTCAGGACGGCATAGCGGCCATGGGGACCGTCGCTCTTGCCGAGTTCAAGTCGAGTGACTTCTGCACGCCAGACGATACCATCAGCAGATGAAGCGCGGGTGTGGGCTTGCAGATAGGCGCGGATTTCGTCGTAACGCTCCTTTATGGTTTGTGCGTTCACAGGCCGCCCCAGCGGAACCACCAGCGCCAACTCCGAGACCGGGATCGATACCTCAGCTGCGACGAGGTCGGCCGCCCGGTGAAGTATGACCGCCGTTTCGGGCACCGGATGCGCTTGCGCGACAACAGAACTGAACGCCAAGGCTAGAGCAGCGCCCCGAATCAACACGCCCAGGCGATCAGAAATCATAGATCGCACCATAATCGGTTTCGTGATCGCGCCAGATGGTGTGGTAGTGAATCTGGTCGCCAAAGATCACGCCATCCTGGCAGACGAATTCGATCCAGACACGTGGGCCGTCGATGCGCACATAGTCGGCGTGCTGGTCCAGAGAGGTGCCTCCGGAAAAGGCGATATAGGTCTCGTCAAGCTCTACCTCATAGTCGGCCATGATGCGCTCGGCAGAAGTATCGGCGGTATCGCCGACCCAGGCCCGAATCGCTTCCATCACCAGGGCTTTCTGGTCCGCGCTCAAATCGCCCACGCGCAGTCCCTGCTTTTCGGCCGGAAACTGGCCATCCTTGCCCGGGCCGAGCAGGACATCGGAGAAGGCGGCATCCAGCTTGGCCTCCGCCTGATGATCGGCGGTGAGACTTGCCAGCATGGCGACCAAGGCGTCGCGGTCGTCGGTCAAGGGCGAATAGGTCACGCCATCATTGGTCCAGACCTTTGGCTCGACGCCGATGAAGTTGGGCGTGGCACTTGTCTCTTGCCCGCCCGAATAGGTATGCAGCGTGCCGAGGTGATGGCCGCCGAATTGCAGGTGCCAGGCTTCACTTGTGCTGGGGGCGCCCAGAATGGCGATGAAGTAGGCCTCGCTCGAATAGGCCAGTCCGCCGCCTGGCCCACCCATACCCTCGGGAGGCTGCATCCCCTCCGGCTGGTCGCCAGCGTCAGGGGGCGGCGCCATTTCGGTGGCGATCCCCGCTTCCTGTGCCAGCGTAAGGATATCATCCGCCATCATGATCTGCGTCAGCTCGTCAAATCCGCCGGCACTGGAAGCCGCTCGGATGAGGCCCAACGCTGCCTTTTGCTGAGTCTCGTTCAGATCGGCCAAGGCCAGACCGACCCGGCAGTTCGCGCCACACGGAAGGTTGGACCAGGCGGTCGCGTTCTCGGCGGTCATTGGAAGCTGTACCTTCCCCCTTTGGTCGTCGCTTAAAGTATCCAAGAAGCGGTCGGCCATGCACACGACAGTATGCGCTGGTGTGTCCAGATCAGTGCAAGTTTCGGGCAGGGCCAGTCCGGCTCCGGGCTGAACAAGTCCGGTGACCTCGATCGCGCCGTCGTCGCTCATAGAGATGGCCGCTCCCGAACTCTGTGCGAAGGCGATGGAACTCAGGCCGGCAAAAATAAGCGTCGCAGCGGCGAAGACGGGAGGAATGCTGATCATGTTTTTTTCTTTGTCCTTAGGCTTGTATTTTGCGGCGTCGAAGGGCCGCGGCCATTGGCCTTCTTGACGGAGCGGGGCCACCCGGATCGTTCAGTCGGCACGAAAACCAAAAGACTGGTCCGCAGGAGGCGAACCTTTGGCTGATGGAACGGACCAAAAAGGGTGGAGAGAGAATAAGATCGTTCACTCCGTTCCACATGCATGTTCGCGACTTTGGTTCCCGCAGCGGCAACTGTCAATTCGAACTCATAGCAGCCGTCGATGCGGAGTGTGTTTGAAGATCAAATCCATGAATCAGTCGGCGGCAATCGATTCATAGAACTTATTAGACATGGGAATCCGTGTCGGCGAAACTCCTTACATGTCCCTACGCGAGCCCGATCCCATCCATCTTCGTGCCGTCGGGATCACGAATGGCGAGCTCACCGACACTGACGCCCGGCTCACGACCCCTTTTCTTGAGGCACACATCGCTATCGACCAGCCATTAGGTCAGCGAGGGCGC
Source organism: Notoacmeibacter sp. MSK16QG-6 (assembly GCF_024158145.1). Lineage (GTDB taxonomy): Bacteria > Pseudomonadota > Alphaproteobacteria > Rhizobiales > Rhizobiaceae > Notoacmeibacter. The sequence continues at coordinate 47,407 of NZ_JAMYXM010000005.1, read as the reverse complement.
CTCGTCGGCCTCGGCAAGCTCCGGACACTTATTTTTAGTCTTTTGCAAACAGTATGTTGGATCAAACGCTCTGCAACAAGATCGCTTTTGCCCGATGCGGATTCAGGCCGGACGTGGGCCGCTTAGAGCCGTCAGCCGGTTCGGCTGGCGAACCATGATCTGTTTGCGGCGGCTTTCCACTATTCCCTGCCGCTCCCAGGCGCTGAGAAGTCGGCTCACCGTGTGTAGCGTTGTGCCGGTCATGTCGGACAGATCCTGACGGGTGATGGGAAAGTCTATGACCGTGCCACCTTCGGCCTGGCGTCCGGTCTGGTCGATCAGCCGCAAAAGCGTATTGGCCACACGCTGTTCGACATGCAGCACAGACAATTCCACAATGCGCGTCTGCATCTCTCCAAGTCGCTGACCGACCGTGCGGTAGGTTTCGGTCGCAAAGCCTTCATATCGGGTGACAAATTGCGGCCAGAGGTCCATCGGCCACCAGAGAGCAATCACTTCAGCCGCGGCCTCGACGGTCGCCGGATAGGTCGACCGGCCGAACGCCCGCGCTATTCCGAAGAGCTGGCCAGCCGGAACATGAAGCGCAGTGACGTGCTCTCCTTCCGATGTGATGTGCAGGGCGCGGACCGTCCCGTCCAGCAGAAGGTAAAACCGCGTCGCCTCCTCTTCTTCATGATAGACGGTCGCGCCTTCAGCAAACCGTTGTGACGTGGCCAGATCGAGGATTTCGCGGATTTGCTTTCGATCGAGCAGAGAGAAAGGCGGCAGGCGATTGAGAAGGCTTTCGTCCAGCTTGGCCACTGTTTCGTCCTAGCGATTCAATCGGGCCTGCAAGGATCTCGGCAGGTCACGCCGAGAATGGTCCGAAGTTTGATTTTGCGCAATATGACTGCCCGCCATCCTTCCTAAAAGGAGTTGTCCGACATTCCAAGACAGAAAGGAAATGGCAATGTTTGCCAAGATCAGCGCCGCCCTTGTGATCGCGACCGCTCTCTCGGGCGCAGCATCGGCAGCCACCGTCGAAGTGGAGATGCTGAACAAGGGCAAGGAGGGCACGATGGTGTTCAAACCCTCCTTCGTTCACATCCAGCCCGGCGATACGGTCAAATTCATCGCAGCCGATAAGGGGCATAACGCCGAAGCCATTGAGGGCTTGATCCCGGAAGGGGCGGAACCGTTTGCCGGCAAGATCAACGAAGAGATCGAAATCACCCCGGAAGTGCCCGGCATATACGGCGTCAAGTGCAAGCCTCACTTCGCCATGGGAATGGTGATGACCATTGCCGTCGGTGAGGATGTCGATGTGCCTGCCGACTATCTGGAGCGCCGCCTGCCCCCCAAAGCCAGGGACAGGCTGGAGGAAGCTCTCTCAAACCTTTGATCCGATTTCCGGCATCGGGCTCCGACCCGCAGAAAAAGGCAAATGACATGACCAAACCGACTGACAGCGGATCGATTTCCGCCACCCGCCGTACCGTTCTACTGGGAACCGCGCTCGCTGGTGCAGCAACCCTGACAGGGGCAACCGCGACTGCAGCTCCAGTGACGCGCCCAGCCCTCCCAGCCACGCCGAAAATGCCAAACCCGGCTATCCTTCGCGCCCAGCAGCAGAAGGCCGCTCCGGCAGACCTCAGTGGCCATGAACGCGTCAAGCTGGACCTGGTGAAGCCGCCCTTCGCGCCCAAGCACGAGCAGGTCGCGAGCGGCGATCCAAAAATCGTGGAAATCACGATGAACGTCGAAGAGAAACTGATGGTCATCGACGATGACTCCGGCGCATCGATCTGGGCGATGACCTATCATGGCACCGTTCCGGGTCCGCTGATCATCGTTCACCAGGACGACTACGTGGAGCTGACGCTGCGCAGTTCTCCCCGAAACCAGTTGGAGCACAATATCGACTTTCATGCTTCGACCGGCGCGCTTGGCGGCGGCGGGCTTACCCACATCTATCCGGGCGAGGAAACCGTTCTGCGCTGGAAGGCGACCAAGGCCGGGCTCTTCACCTATCACTGCGCGCCGGGCGGTGCGATGATCCCCTACCATGTATGCCACGGCATGAACGGAGCGGTCATGGTGTTGCCCCGTGACGGTCTGAAGGACGCCGCCGGTAACCCGCTACGCTATGACGACATCGCCTATATTGGCGAGCAGGATTACTATCTGCCGAAGAATGCCGACGGCACCTACAAGACCTACGCCAACGCCGGCGACGACTATGCGGAATCACTGGAAGCCATGCGAACACTGACGCCTACGCATTCCGTTTTCAACGGAGCGGTCGGAGCGTTGACCGGCGCAAAGGCATTGAAGTCGGAGGTCGGCAAGACCGTGCTGATGATCCACAACCAGGCCAATCGTGACACGCGGCCCCACCTGATCGGTGGCCATGGCGATTATGTCTGGGAGAGCGGATCGTTCACCGATGCGCCTCAAACCGGTCTGGAAACATGGTTCATCCGTGGCGGCAGCGCCGGCGCGGCGATGTACACCTTCAAGCAGCCGGGCGTCTACGCCTACGTCAATCACAATCTGATCGAGGCTGCGCTTCTTGGCGCAACGGCGCATTTCGTCGTCGATGGCGAATGGAACAACGCTCTGATGGAACAGGTCGTCGCACCCCGCACTTCGGCGACCTGAATTGAAGGTGCGGTGAAATGAAAGTCCCCATCATCCGACAATCCCTGGTTCTGACCGCTATCGGTCTGGCTGGGATTGCCATGGCGGCGGGGGCTTTCACCAATTATGGCTTCTCTGGCCGGTCCGGCGATCTGTCGGTCCTGCCGGAGACCGTTCCGGTCAGGCTTACCGTCAAAGGCCAACCAAAAACGCTCTGGGTCCAGCCTTACGAACTGTCCGTTGCAGAATGGAATGTCTGCCACGAGGATGGCGGCTGCGACCTGCAATTGCGGTCCAGAAACGGGGCCGATCCGGCGCGTCTGCCGGCGACCGGCCTCAATCACGATGACGCCATCCAATATGTGCGATGGGTCAGCAAAAGGACCGGCCATACCTTTCGCCTTCCGACCGCCGCCGAATGGACCGAGATGGCGAAAGCCGTCATGCCGGAAAAGGCCGATCCGATCTTCAACGCGCCCGAACTGAGCTGGGCGTCGGCCTATATTGTGGACGAGCAAAAGAGCCGCACACTCAAACTGATCGGCGCCCATTCGACATCACCGGATGGCGTCGGGGATCTGGACGGCCCGGTTTGGGAGTGGACGCAGGATTGCTACTCCGGCGACATCGATCCTGAACGATGCCCGGCCTTTCTGGTCGCTGGCGAGCATGTCACGACCATTCCCTTTCTGGAGAGAGATCCGGCCCGTGGAGGTTGCGCCGTCGGTTCGCCGCCCGCCCATCTCGGTCTGCGGCTCGTTTCCGACGAGCAACCGCCCGCGTCTTGAACTCCGTCTACACTCATAGAAACGTAGTTGGGCGAAGTCAGCCCGCTGTGCTTCGCCTGCGTTGCCGCAGGAGAAGTGGACCGTATAGCGCGACAAATCCGAAGAAGGCGATGCACCAGAGGACACCGGACGCCTCGACCAGAAGAGGCCACGTGACGAAGGAAGCCAGAAACCGCAACGCCGTCGCGCCGACAATGGCGAGATAGATAGCGATCGTCCATCGATCGGCGTGAAGCGGATGGCCCGTGTGTCCAAGCGTTGCACGGGTCATGACGGCCAGGGTCATCGTGCCGATAGCGCCGGCCATCCACAGATGCTGGGCCGCCTGAGGCGAAACAAGGTCCGGCCAGAGGATTGCGGCGCCGACAGCCACCGCCCCGAGTGGCACGAACAGATAGGCGATGTGGAGGATTGCAACCAGCGCTTCGGCATGGGTGAGGATGCCTTGCCAGCGGACAAGCCGGAGCAGATGGCCGACACCGATGAGAATGAGCGCGAGACCGGTCAGCGGGTGATGCGGCAGCAGCACCCATAGCGAAAGGGTGGCGGCGCTGAACATGACCAGCACCTTGTCGAAACGTTGCATCGGCGGCACGGGAAGCCTGACGCTCTTCTGTTGAACGAGCCAGTTGCGTGTGAAGGACGGTATGATTCTGCCGCCGACCAGCGCGACCATCGTCAGAGCCGCGCCGAGGCCGAGCCGGATGCCCATGCCGCTGGCGGCGTAGCCTCCCCACGCGGCCTCGAGATGATAGAGCAGATTGGCGAGCGTGAAGACCGCCAGCAGCGCCAGGACGGTCAGGTTGCGCCAGTTCTTCCCCGCGACGATCTCACGCAGGATCATCGCGCCGAGCAGGATGGTGAACGACAGATCCGCAACGGCGACCAGCCACGGCAGAAGATGGGCGGAGAATAAAATCGCGACACGTCCGGCAAGCCATAGGATCGTCAGAAGGCCAAGAGGCCATCCGACCACTGGCAGCCGCCCGGTCCAGTTCGGTACGGCTGTCAGCAGAAACCCGGCGATAATGACGCTGAGATAGCCGAACAGGAAGGCATGGGCGTGCCAGGAAACGGGATCGAACCGCGAAGGCAGCGACATCGCGCTGGCCAGTATCGCGATCCAGACAATCATGGCGAAGCCGGCCCATAGCGCTCCGAACAGGAAAAACGGTCTGAAACCGTAGGACAGGAGTGCCGGGCCTCGCCAACGTCGTATCTGTTCCGCAGATGAAAGAGTCATGTGTCGCTCGTTGAATGTTCAGAAGCGCGCTCGCACTGGCTCGGCGTAACCGCATGTCCAGGGGCGACAGGCCGATGATCGACGGCAGTTTGACACGGTTCAGGGCGGTCGAGTTTGCCTTTCGTCAAACTGCCATCATCCGACCCCGTTTTTTGAGGAAACGCAGCCGAGATAGCCTCTACCGCCAAAGCATAGCCGGCTTTGTTTCCGACCGGACAAACAACGCCCGCATGCTCGTTCTGGTCGATACGCCCTGTACTAGTGACCGATAGGCAAGAGACAAACGGCGCCATAAATTCCGGTTGGGAGGAGAAACCATGAGGCTGAACCGCCGCCGTTTCATTCAGATTGCCGCAGGCTCATCGGCGGGGTTGCTCGTTCCGGGTTTCGCCTCTGGCGATGAGCATGTCCGCTGGTCGGGATACGCCATGGGAGCATCCGCTTCCCTCACCGTTGCGGGCCGCTCCCGGAAAGAGGCGGAAGCGTTGATCGCCGCCGCTCGCGCCGAGATCGAACGAATGGAGCAGCTTTTCAGCCTCTACAGACCTGACAGCGCGCTTGCCACGCTCAACCGCGATGGGCGCCTGCGAAGCCCAGCGGCAGATATGCTCAGGCTCCTCTCTACGGTAGATCATATCCACGACGCCACGAACGGCCTGTTCGACCCGACGGTTCAGCCGGTCTGGTCGCTTCTGGCCAAGACCGGCGGGCGGCCTGACCGCGCGGCGCTCGATGTAGCGCTTGCAAAGGTCGGCTGGCGGTCGGTGCGGGTCGACCATGACGAGATCCGTCTGACGCGCGCCGGAATGGCCCTGACACTGAACGGTATCGCCCAGGGTTACGCGACCGATCGCGTTGCCGCCCTGCTCAAGGATGCCGGGCTTGCAAACGTTCTCGTTTCGATTGGCGAGATCGCGGCGATAGGGGAACGGTCGCCGGGAGAACCATGGCGTGTCGGTATTGAAGGCTCGGATGAAGGAGAAACAGACGAAACCCTATCGCTCAGCGATATGTCGGTCGCGACCTCGGCCCCGCAAGGCACGGTGCTGGACGAGAGAGGGATGGTCGGTCACATTCTCGATCCGAAACGCGGTCCAGTCGCGGCGCGCTGGCAGCGGATCAGCGTGATACACGCATCCGCCGCCATTGCCGACGGTCTTTCGACCGGACTAGCGCTCATGCCAGCCGATGCCGTCGCCGAAACTCTCACGAAAACCGGTGGACGCATGATCGCTGTGAGCAGGGACGGCGCGCGCATCGCTTTGGGCGCCTAGCAGGCCTCGGAACATGTGCCGGAGCGCACGGTTTCGGCACGCTTCTGCCAGATCACCAGACATCGCGCTCAAGCACGAATGAAGCTGGACCGGCGCACTCCGCAACATATGGGATGATTATCTCATCAGCATCAGGCGTGTGACAGCAGGCTTGACTACAGCCTCACGCCGATCGTGATTCAATCTTGTTTCCAGCGAGCCGGGTACGGCATAACCCCTGGACACCCGATGCAACGACAGACAACCTTCGCGGACCATGGCGCTTGATCGCGCCTTCATTGGCCAATTGCGAGATCGCTCGGCTTACCGATTCCGCACTTATGTTGAGATAATGCGCAATATCGGTGCGCGACATGTTCAACGAAACAGTTTGCGATTCCGTTCGCTCAGCGACATCTGCGAGAAACCGCATCACACGTTGTTTAACCGTGCCGCCACGCGCCTGGACAAGCCTCCGTTGATCCTCGGTCGCCTGCTTGCAAAGCCCCGCTGTGATCGCGCGAAGCATGTCTCCGTCACGTTCACGCATCTGACCAATCTGCTTCAGATCGAGAGCGCACAATGTCGTCGGTCCAAGCGCGGTGACGACGGCGGGAGAATCAAGAACGTTCCCGACGAGCGGCTCGCCTGGATATAGAAAGCCGGCCAAGCCCGGTTCGCCCGACCTGTCGGGAATCTCAATCTTCAACGCGCCATCCCTTACCATAAGAAAGACGGCTGAAGCATCGTGCGGCGGCACAGACCGGCCCCGCTCGTATCGATAGGAGCAGGCATAGCCGTTAGGAGCGCCTATCTCGCCATGAAAGGCCAGTCCCAGCCGGCGCAGCGGGCAACCTTTGCAGAGCGGACGGTCTATCAGTGTCATCGTATTCAATGGCGCAAGAGTGCAGGCTCCGTTCTGTCAGTAGCCGCAAATCTCTTCGCTGAAACTGACATAGGTCAAAACGGCCAGCAGGCTCTGTGCAATCGTGGGGACGGCAGAAAGAAACGCGGAGAGCAAGATGGCATCCGACTATGAAGCTGTAACCTCCCAGCCCCAGTCCAAGCGTTTCGAGACAGTTGCCTTCATATTTCTCACACTCGTGCTGTTTCCGGTTCTGGCCATCGTTTTTGTCGGCGGTTTCGGGTTTATCGTCTGGATGCAACAGCTTGTCTTCGGTCCGCCCGGTGTCTGAGATGGGAGCCCTGCCCGCCTCAAACCTGCCCCGGCACGCGCTGTTTGGGCCTGGCCGCCCAAACGAAATCATGCCGTGGACCGATCCGGAGCGAATCTTCGAACGCTGCACCGGATGTGGCGCCTGTTCCAAAGCGTGCCCCGAAGGCATTGTGGCGACCGGGCGCGGCGGCCACCCCTTCATTGTCTTCACCTCGGCCTGCACATTCTGCGGCGCCTGCGCGCGATCGTGTGACGAAGATGTCTTCGACCTGCAGCGCAACTCTCCGGTGAACGCTCGCGCGCACATCGACGACAGCTGTTTCGAGCCGAGGGGCATCAACTGCCGCGCCTGCGAGGACGCCTGCCCCGAACTGGCGCTTCGTGCGCGGCCGCAACGCGGCGGCACCACCCGCATCGAGGTGAATGCCGAAGCCTGCACCGGTTGCGGCGCCTGCGTTTCGGCCTGCCCTGCCCAGGCGGTGGAGGTCATCGCCCATGCGTGAAGAACATCATCTGTCGAGCCTCGTGATCCATGCTCGCCCTGAAACCCTTGACCAGGTTGTGCGGCGGCTGGAGCAGGAAGGCTGCGAGGTTCACGCCCGAATCGAGCTCGGCAAGCTGGTCGTAACCCTTGAGGCAGACGGCCAGCGCACCCTCAACGATGCCCTCACCCGTATTCAACTTTTACCCGGCGTGATCGCCGCCACACTGGTTTTCCATCACGTCGAGGAAAACGCTCTTGAGGAGGAGATGTCCGCATGACACTGAGCCGTAGAGAGGTTCTGAAAGCGCAGGCGATCGTCGCCGCAAGCGCAGCCGCGGGCATTACCGCGCCGGCTGCGGCGCAAAGCATCATCACCGAGCGCGAGAAAACCGAACTGACGTGGTCGAAAGCCCCCTGCCGCTTCTGTGGAACCGGCTGCTCGGTCATGGTCGCGACGAAGGACGATCGGGTCGTGGCGACCCACGGCGATGCCGAGGCGGAGGTGAACAAGGGCCTGAACTGCGTGAAGGGCTACTTCCTCTCCAAGATCATGTACGGCGCCGACCGCCTGACCAAGCCGCTTCTGAGAAAACGCGACGGCGTCTTCCACAAGGAGGGCGAGTTCGAGGAGGTAAGCTGGGACGAGGCCTTCGATGTGATGGCCGAGAAGTTCAAGACAACGCTGCGCGAGAAGGGTCCGAAAGCCGTTGGCATGTTCGGCTCCGGCCAGTGGACGGTCTGGGAAGGCTATGCGGCGTCCAAGCTCTACAAGGCCGGCTTCCGCTCCAACAATATTGATCCCAACGCGCGTCACTGCATGGCGAGCGCCGTCGCCGGCTTCATCCGCACCTTCGGCATCGACGAACCGATGGGCTGTTATGACGATTTCGAGCACGCGGACGCTTTCGTCCTGTGGGGTTCGAACATGGCCGAGATGCACCCGATCCTCTGGACCCGGCTGACCGACCGGCGTCTGTCGGCTCCTCACGTGAAGGTGGCGGTCCTCTCCACCTACCGCAATCGCTGCTACGATCTGGCCGATCTGGAACTGACCTTCACCCCGCAGACGGATTTGGCGATCCTTAATGCCATCCAGCGGCACATCATCAAGTCCGGCAAGGTCAACACAGACTTCGTCGACAAGCACACGACCTTCAAGCGTGGCAATCCGAATATCGGCTACGGCCTTCGCCCCGAGCACCCATTGGAGCAGTCCGCCGCCAACGCCGCGAAGGCCGGCGGTGCCGAGGACATGACCTTCGAGGAATACGAAGTTTTTCTGGAGGACTACACTTTCGAATATGCCAGTGAGCTTTCCGGCGTGCCGGTCTCGCGGCTGGAGGAACTGGCGGAAATCTACGCCGATCCCAAGATCAAGGTGATGTCGCTCTGGACCATGGGCGTGAACCAGCACACCCGCGGGGTCTGGGTGAACAACATGATCTATAATGCTCACCTCTTGACCGGAAAAATTTCCGAGCCCGGCAATTCACCCTTCTCGCTGACCGGCCAGCCTTCTGCCTGCGGCACGGCGCGCGAGGTCGGCACTTTCGCACACCGTCTGCCGGCGGATCTTGTCGTCGCCAATCCAGAGCACCGCAAGACCGCCGAGGGCATATGGAAGCTGCCCGAAGGCACGGTGCCGGACTGGGTCGGCGCGCATGCCGTCCTGCAGAACCGCAAGCTGAAGGACGGCGAGATCAATGCCTACTGGATTCAGGTCAACAACAACCTGCAGGCGGCGCCGAACATGCTGCAGGAGACCTATCCCGGCTATCGCAATCCCGAGAACTTCATCGTCGTCTCAGACGCCTATCCGACGGTGACGGCACAGGCCGCCGATCTTGTCCTGCCCACCGCGATGTGGGTAGAGAAGGAAGGCGCTTACGGCAATGCCGAGCGAAGAACCCAGTTCTGGCACGAATTGGTGCCGGCGCCGGGTGAGGCAAAATCGGACCTCTGGCAACTGATGGAGTTCTCCAAGCGCTTCACCACTGACGAGGTCTGGCCGGAGGAGATCCTCGCCGCCGCACCCGATTACCGCGGCAAGACGCTTTTCGATGTGCTATTCGCCAACGGCCAGGTGGACGCTTTTCCCATTTCGGAAACGAAGGATCACCCGAACCATGAGTCCGGCCATTTCGGCTTTTATGCCCAAAAGGGCCTGTTTGAGGAATATGCACGCTTCGGCCGCGGCCATGGCCACGATCTGGCGCCCTTCGATGCTTATCACGAGGCACGTGGCCTACGATGGCCGGTGGTTGACGGCAAAGAGACCAAATGGCGTTATCGCGAGGGTCATGACCCCTATGTGACCCCCGGCGCGGGCATCGAATTCTACGGCAAGCCGGACGGCAAGGCCTTCATCTTCGCCCTGCCATACGAGCCGCCCGCCGAAAGCCCGAACGACGAGTTCCCGTTCTGGCTGGTGACCGGCCGCGTCTTGGAACATTGGCACTCCGGCTCGATGACGGACCGCGTGCCGGAACTGCATAAGGCCTACCCCAATGCGGTGGTCTACATGCATCCCGAGGACGCGGCAGAGCTGGGCCTGCATCGCGGCAGCGCGATCAAGATCAGTTCGCGCCGTGGCGACATGCTGAGCCGGGTCGAAACGCGTGGACGCAACAGGGTGCCTCGCGGACTCATCTTCATCCCCTGGTTCGATGCCAACCAGCTCGTCAACAAGCTGACGCTCGACGCTACCGACCCGATTTCGAAGCAGACCGACTTCAAGAAGTGCGCCTGCAAGGTGGAGGCTGCCTGATGAGAAATTTGAGTTTCAAACTGCTGATCGTCGTCTTCCTCGCCGCCACGGGTCTCGCCGCTGCGCAGACCGCCAACATCTCGACCCTGCGACAGACCGATCCCACAGTCGACGATCTGCCGCCGCCGATGCGACCCGTCGAGGATACCAACGTCCGCGAGCCACGAAACTATCCGGAGCAACCGCCGCTGATTCCCCACGATATCGAAGGCTATGAACTCAGCGCCAACTTCAACAAATGCCTGAGCTGTCATGCCCGCGCTGCCACCGGCCGCAGCCAGGCGCCGATGGTTTCGGTCACGCATTATATCGACCGGCACGGACAGGTGCTCGCGTCGGTCTCGCCGCGCCGCTATTTCTGCAATCAGTGCCACATCCCGCAACGACCGGACGAGCCGCTGGTCACGAATACGTTCATCGACATCGACACGCTGCTGTCAATGCCGAAGGAGTGATCTGGGATGTGGGGACTGATCAAGCGACTATGGGCCGCGATGCTGAAGCCCAGCGTACACTATTCACTGGGCTTCCTGACGCTTGGCGGGTTCATTTGCGGCATCCTCTTCTGGGGCGGGTTCAACACCGCCTTGGAACTCACCAATACCGAGGCGTTCTGCACCGGCTGCCACGAGATGCGCACCAACGTTTATGCCGACCTGCAGCAAACCGTGCACTTCACCAATGCCTCGGGCGTCCGCGCCAAATGCTCCGACTGCCATGTTCCCCATGAGTGGACCGACAAGATCGCCCGAAAAATTGCAGCCTCCAAGGAAGTCTGGGGCAAGATCTTCGGCACCATCGACACTCGAGAAAAATTCGAGGAACACCGGCTGGAAATGGCGCAGCGCGAATGGGCGCGGTTCGAGGCCAATGACAGCCTGGAATGCCGCAATTGCCATTCCTTCACAGCGATGGATTTTTCACAGCAAAGTCCGCGCGCGGCGGATGCTCATGAACGCATCCTCGGCGCCGGCGAAGCGACATGCATTGAATGCCACAAAGGCATCGCTCACACCCTGCCGCGCATGACATCTAAACAGAGTAAGGCGCTGGACCTGCCTGCTGATGATGTGAAGGAGAGTGAAATCACGTTGCTGCGTGCTTATCTGGCCGAGCAGAGAGTCTTCAGCATCAAATCTCATTTCTAGAGTCTTCTTAAGCAGCACCCTTGTCGGCTGGCCAGACCCGGCCAACGGTCGAAACAGAGACATCGAAGCCGCCCTGCTTCAAAAGCGGTGCGATCTTGGCCTTGCCCCACATCGGAGCCCTCCCTGCCCGTTTGAAATTGGATGCGTGTGCGAAGCCTTGTGGCAACCGAGAGACTGTCCTGGCAGCACAAGCCGATGGCATTCACGCCGAACTATCGACGGAAACGCTCTCCCTCTCGACCTCGTCCTTGAACCTCTTGAAGAACTGACCTGCCAGGCGGTTCGCGGTGGAATTGATCAGTCTGCTGCCGAGCTGGGCGATCTTGCCGCCGATATCCGCCGTGGCCGTATAGCGGAGGACCGTCGCGTCGCCGTCCTCCTCGAGATCGACATCCGCTCCGCCCTTGGCGAACCCTGCGACCCCGCCGCTGCCCTCGCCGGCCAGTGAATAGCGTTCCGGGGCATTGGTTTTGTCGAGGGTGACGTTCCCGCCAAATCTCGCCTTCACCGGCCCGATTTTCAGGACAACCTTGGCTTCGAGCTCAGTGTCGGAATGTTGAGTCAGCTCTTCGCAGCCGGGAATGCACTCCTTCAGTATCGCCGGATCGTTCAACGCCTCGTAAACACGCGAACGAGGCGCTTCGATCCGTATTTCGTCATTCATCTCCATGGGACTTCCTTTCTATCCGCAACAGGATCGGCCATGCAGCATGGCCTCAACTATCAGCTTCCTCTTTTCATCTTCGGATTGTTCATCGACGCCAGGAGGCGACGCAAAAATGTTTGCGAAAAATGCCCGCAAACGACGAAGCCTCTTCCTCATGATGCTGCCTCCGCGGTTTTGCGCTGGCGGCGTCGGCGCACCTGCACGATTTCTGTTAGGATCGACAACGCGATTTCATCCGGGGTAATGGCGCCGATATCGAGACCGGCAGGCGCCTTGAGTGCAGCCAAGCGCTCCTTATCGACATCCTTGTCGCGCAGTTTGGCGCCGATCGAGGCTGCCTTGGCCTTGCTGCCGACGAAAGCCAAGTGGGCGGCCGGCACGGAAAGAGCTGCGCTGAGCGCTGCCTCGTCGCCGCGTCCCTGGGTTGAGACGACGACATAACGCTCGCGTGGCTCCGCAGTGTCGATCATGAAGCCGTCGACACGCGCATCGGCCGCTGCGAAGGCATCCTGCTCGTCGACTGGGGCGCAAACGGTGACATGGAACCCGAAGCGCGGCGCGATGTTCGCAAGCGCCACAGCAACGGGGCTCGATCCGAGGATGACCACATCCGGCGCCGGCAGAACTGGCTCGACGAAAACGTCCATCGTGCCCTTGGAGGGGCACATGTTGCGGGCGAAGCGCACGCCTTCCTTTTCTGTACCGGCGGCGACGCCGTGTTCGGCGAGAGCCTCCTCGGGCTGTACGGAGATAAAACGCGACTGGCCGTCGGCGATGGCTTCCTTCGCAGCCTTCAGAACGGCCCCGCGCGCGCAGCCGCCGCCGATCCAACCCTCGACGATCGTTCCGTCAGCCCTGATGATCGCCTTTGCGCCGGCTTTCGCGGCTGTCGCGGCCACCGTTCGCACAACCGTCGCCAGAACGAAGGCTTCGCCGGTGCCGCGCAGGTCGGCCGCGTGTTTGATTATGTCGGACTGCTGTCTCATGACGACCTCCATCAGATCGTTTCGAGCCAAGGCTCGAGTGCGGCCAGATCGGCGAGCGTGTTCGCTGCGGCGAAAAGGTCGAGATATGGCAGCGCCGCGGCCATGCCGGACGCCACAGGTTGATAGTCTTTCCAGCCCTTGAGCGGGTTGAGCCAGACGATGCGCGCCCCGCGCCGCTTCAGACGCGCCAGTTCCGCCGCCAGCATCTCCGGGCGATCGGTGTCGTATCCATCCGACAGGATGATCACGACCGAACGTCCGTTGACCGACTGGGCTGCATATTGTGCATTGAACAGCTTAAGATTGGCCGCGATCTTCGTGCCGCCACCGAAGCCCTGCGCCATGATCGACAGGCGGTTGACCGCCCGCATCGTATCGCCGTCGCGCATCGCATCCGAGATTCGCACCAGTTGGGTATTAAACAGATAGGCGTCGGTCGTCTGGTCGGCGGAAACCAGTCCCTTCAGGAAGGCCAGGAAAACACGGGCATAGACAGCCATTGACCCCGACACGTCGAGGAGCGCCACGATACGAACCCGGCGGAGCGGCCGGACCTTGAAGAACAGGTCGATCGGCTCGCCGCCCCGGCTGATGCTCCGGCGCAGGATGCGGCGCATATCGAGGAGGTCTCCACGCACCGCCATCCTGCGCCGACGCGACCGGCGGTCGCGGATGCTTGCAGCAATGCGCCGCGCGACCCGCTCGGCCGTTTCCAGATCCTCGGGCGTCATCAGCTTGCGCAGGTCGGTTTTTTCAATCGTGGCGATCCTGGAGGCGACGAGGCGTCCGGTACCGGAACGGCTCGCATTATTCGATGGGTCCTCGTCCGGCGTATCGGCCTCGCCTTCCGCGTTGCTGGTTCCAGGCGCCATGCGGTAATTGCTGCCGCTCTGTGCGCGCATATTGTGCGCCGGATGCGCGACAGAGGCGCCATCGCGCTTGCGGCCCCGGTTCAGCCAATAGGCGTCGAACAAATCATCGAATCGCTGTTCCTGCTCGGCATCGCCGACGCAGATCGTTCTCAGTGCGGAACGAACCTCGCTGATCCGCCCCGCATCGACAACGCCGAGCGCGGCAATGGCGGTCTCGGCCTCTCCGAGACCGGCCGGAATACTGTTCATTCTCAGATGCGCCATGAAGCCGGCCAGCCGCTCAGCGGGACCGGCGGCGCGTTCGGGAAAGCGCGTCACTGCCATCACGCCGCCTTCCCGGCCAGGCGCTGCTGCACCTCCTTTGGCACCGCAGCGCGGTCGCGCTCGGTTTTCAGAAGGCACACAAGCGTTGCCTGGGTCTGTTCGGGATTGTCGGCGAGATCGTTGACGCCGAGACCGGCGAGCGCGGCCGCCCAGTCCAGCACTTCGGCGATGCCCGGATTTTTCTCCAATTCCTCCTTGCGCAGCGCCTGCACGAAACCGACGATCTGTTCGGCAAGCCGGTCTTCGAGATCGGGGCGGCGCCTGGCGAGGATTGCCAACTCCGTCTTGCGGTCGGGATAGTCGACATAGCTGTAAAGGCAGCGGCGGCGCAGCGCGTCGGACAGGTCGCGCGCCCCATTGGCCGTCAGGATAACATGCGGGCGCGTCTTCGCCTCGATGGTGCCGATTTCGGGAATGGTGATCTGGAAGTCCGACAGGATCTCCAGGAGGTAGGCCTCGAACTCCTCGTCCGCCCGGTCGATCTCATCGATCAGCAGCACGGCCGGCCTTTCCTGGCGGATTGCCTCCAGCAGCGGCCGCTTCAGAAGGAACTTTTCGGAAAAGATGTGATCCTCGATCTCGTCGGACCGCCGGTGCTCTTCGGCGGCCGCCCGGATCGACAGCAATTGGCGCTGGTAGTTCCACTCATAGATGGCGTGAGAGGCGTCGAGCCCCTCGTAGCATTGCAGACGGATCAGGCGCGTATCGTGAAACTCCGCCAGCGTCTTGGCGATCTGCGTTTTGCCGACACCCGCCGGCCCTTCGAGCAAAAGCGGCTTGCCCAGCGTCACCGCCAGGTAAAGCGCCATTGCCAAATCGTCGGAAGCGACGTAGCCGGTATCGGCCAAGTCGCCCTGCAGTTTTTGCCAGGCCATTTTCAAAGCTCCGAAGACATCCGGTTTATTCCGGATGCCGCTGGTTCAGGCCCGCGCTCAGCCGTGCAGGCCGAAATCGTGGGCAATCTTCCAGATACGCCAGTGATCGTGCGGCATGTGCGACTGGACCAGACCGAATGGCCGGAACGCGTCATGCACGGCGTTGGAAAATGCCGGCACGCCACCGACATTCGGGCTCTCGCCCACGCCCTTGGCGCCGATCGGATGATGCGGGCTGGGCGTCACGGTAAAGTCGGTGGTGTAGTGGGGCGTCTCCCAGGACGTCGGCACGAAGAAATCCATCAATGTGCCGGTCTTGACGTTGCCCATGTCGTCATAGGCGATCTCCTGGCCCATGGTAATCGCAAGAGCCTCCGTCAGGCCCCCATGGACCTGGCCTTCGATGATCATCGGGTTGATGCGCGTGCCGCAATCGTCGAGTGCATAGAACTGGCGGATCTTGTGCTCGCCCGTATCGACGTCGATCTCCATCACGCAGATGTAAGCACCAAAGGGGTAGGTCATGTTCGGCGGATCGTAATAGCTGACCGCCTCCAGACCGGGTTCCACACCCGGGATCGGCTGGTTGTAGGAGGCAAAGGCCACTTCTTTCATCGTCTTGAAGCGCTCGGGCGCGCCCTTGACCACGAACCGGTCGACATCCCATTCGACATCGTCATCGTGGACTTCGAGAAGGTAGGCGGCGATCATCTGCGCCTTGGCGCGGATCTTGCGGCCGGCCATGGCGGTGGCCGCGCCGGCGACAGGCGTGGAGCGCGAGCCATAGGTCCCAAGGCCGTAGGGAGCGGTGTCGGTATCGCCTTCCTCGACGGTGATGTCGTCGGCCGGAATGCCGATTTCGGAGGCGAGGATCTGGGCGAAGGTCGTTGCATGACCCTGGCCCTGGCTGATCGTACCGAGCCGCGCGATCGCAGATCCGGTGGGGTGAATGCGGATTTCGCATGAGTCGAACATGCCGAGCCCGAGGATGTCACAATTCTTCACCGGACCCGCGCCGACGATCTCTGTGAAGTGCGTGAGACCAATCCCGATCAGCTTCCGGGTCTTGCCGGCCTTGAAGTCCTCGATCCGCTGTGCCTGTTCCTTGCGCAGGCCTTCGTAATCGACGGCCTTCAGCGCCTTGTCCCATGCGGTGTGGTAATCGCCGGAATCGTATTCCCAGCCGAGCGCAGAGTTGTACGGGAACTGATCCTTCTTGATGAAATTCTTGGCTCGTAGTTCGGCCGCATCCATGTCGAGCTTGATGGCGAGGACCTCGATCATCCGCTCGATGAAGTAGGCCGCCTCGGTCACCCGGAATGAACAGCGATAGGCAACGCCGCCGGGCGCCTTGTTGGTGTAGACGCCATCGACGGCGAGATAGGCGACCGGGATATCATAGGAACCGGTGCAGATGTTGAAGAAGCCGGCCGGAAACTTGGTCGGGTCGGCGCAGGCGTCGAAGGCGCCGTGATCGGCAGTGACATGACACCACAGGCCGGTGATCTTTCCATCCTTGGTCGCGGCGATTTTGCCCTTCATCCAGTAGTCGCGGGCAAAGGCGGTCGACATCAGGTTTTCCATCCTGTCCTCGATCCACTTGACCGGCACGCCGGTGACGATCGAGGCGACGATGGCGCAGATATAACCGGAATAGACACCGACCTTATTGCCGAAGCCGCCGCCGATATCGGGCGAGATGACGCGGATATTGTGCTCGGCGATGCCGGAAATGAGTGAGGCGACCGTGCGGACCGCGTGCGGCGCCTGGAAGGTGCCGTGCAGGGTCAGCTTGCCGTTCACCTTGTCCATGGAGGCAACGCAGCCGCAGGTCTCCAGAGGACACGGATGCGTGCGATGGTAGTAGACCATCTCTTCGGCGACGACCTCGGCCGAACCGAGCACGGATTCCGTGGACGCCTTGTCACCCTGTTCCCAGGTAAAAATGTGGTTGTGATGGCGGCGCGGCCCGTGTGCACCCTCCATCTTGCCCTCGAGGTCCTCGCGCAGCACCGGCGCGTCTTCGGCCTCGGCCTTAAAAGGATCGGTGACAACGGGAAGCTCCTCGTAGTCGACTTCGACCAGTTCCACCGCGTCGGCGGCGATGTAGCGATCCTCGGCGACGACGAAGGCGACCTCCTGGCCCTGGAACAGCACCTTGCCATCGGCAAGCACCATCTGCTTGTCGCCGGCGAGCGTCGGCATCCAGTGCAGGTTGAGCGGGGCCAAATCCTCTGCCGTCAGCACCGCGACAACGCCGGGGAGTTCTTTCGCCTTGTCGGCATTGATCGACTTGACGCGTGCGTGCGCATAGGGCGAGCGGACGAAATCGCCGAACAGCATGCCCGGCAGTTTCAGGTCATCCACATAGTTGCCCTTGCCCTGGGTGAAGCGGGCGTCCTCGACGCGCTTGCGGGCAGAGCCAAGACCTTTGAGGGCGGCGGCGCGTTCTGCCTTCGGGGGTGACATCTCGTTCATTGTGCTGCCTCCTTTGCGGCGTTCATCTCGGCCGCGGCGGCGAGGATTGCCTTGACGATGTTCTGGTAGCCGGTGCAACGGCACAGATTGCCGGCCATGCCGAAGCGGACCTCCTCTTCGCTCGGGTCAGGGTTTTCCTGGAGGAGACGATGCGCCCGGGTGATCATGCCCGGCGTGCAGAAGCCGCATTGCAGGCCGTGATGCTCCTTGAACATTTGCTGCAGGACATGCAGACCGTCGGGACCGCCGAGGCCCTCGATCGTCGTGACCTCGGCACCGTTCGCCTGCGCTGCGAACACAGTGCAGGATTTGACCGACTTGCCGTCCAGATCGACCGTGCAGGCGCCGCAATGCGTTGTCTCGCAACCGATATGCGGGCCGGTGAGCCCGAGTTCCTCGCGCAATACGTGGATCAGCAACTGGCGCGGCTCGGCGAGCAGTTCGTGCTGTTTGCCGTTGACCGTCAGCTTGATGTGCGTCTTGCTCATGAATATCTCCTCCCGGTCCTGGCCGGTTCAGGCGCGCGACACCGCGCGCTCGATCGCCCGGCGCAGGATTACGCCAGCCACATGTTGCTTGAATTCCACCGGCCCGCGATTGTCCTCCTGCGGATCGATGGCTGCCTTCATGGCGGTTACGGCTGCTTCGATGTCGGGGTTGCCCGTCGCGGTTCCAAGAAGTGCCTCCGCGGCCTCCTGGCAATATACCGGCGTATCGGACAGATTGGTCATGGCGATCGAAGCCGCGCTGACCTTGCCAGCATTCTTCTCGATCAGAACGGCAGCCGCGGCGGTCGCATAGTCGCCGATCTTGCGCTTCTGCTTTTCGTAGGCGTAGCCGCCCTTCGGCGTGGCGAAGCGGATCGATACGAGCAACTCGTCGTCTTCGCGCGCAGTGAAATATGCCGCCTCGTAAAAGTCGCGTGCCGCAACCTCACGGGTGCCATTGGGACCGGCCAGTACAAAGGTTGCGTCGAGACACTGCATCAGGCCGGGCATGTCGTTGCCGGGATCGCCATTGGCGACATTGCCACCGATGGTGCCGACATAACGCACCTGCGGGTCGGCGATTTGCAGCGATGCCTCGCGGATGATCGGCGCCGCTTTGGCAAGCGCCTCGGACGCGATCAGCTCGTGCTGCGTCGTCATGGCGCCGACGGTGATCATGCCGCCATCGACCGAAATGCCCTTGAGATCGCCGATGGCCTGCAGGTCGACGAGGTGGCCGACCTCCGCCATGCGCAGCTTCATCATCGGAATCAGGCTGTGACCGCCGGCGATCGCGCGCGCCTCGTCGCCGTGCTGGGCGAGCAGTTTGACCGCATCGCTGACGGATTCCGGGCGATAATATTCGAAATTTCCAGGTATCATGCCTTCCTCCCGCATGTCGGACACACCGGTTTGGCCGGATTGAGTTGCATGTCCGCACGATCGGAAGAATATGGGCCGGACCGAAGCTGGCGACCGCTAATCCATGGCGGGCGAGGCCGATTTCACGAAACGCGATCTGGCTGCACGAACCGCGAAAGCTTGTTGACTGGCTCCAAAACCGGGTGCAGATCAGAGCCCGAGGGCTTCGCGCACGCCTGCGACGTTGCCACGACTGACGGGCGCGAGTTTTAGCGACTGGACGCCGTCGAAATGGCAGGAACCGCTGTCCTTGTGGCGCTCGAAACCTGTCACCTGGCTGATGTTGACGAGATAGCTCCGGTGCGTGCGCAGGAAGAGCGCATCCGGCAATCGTTTTTCCGCTTGTGAGATCGACCACGGGCAGAACAGCTCTTCATCATGCGTGTAGACCACCGTGTAGTGTCCTTCCGCACGTAGGGCGATCGCCTGATCCGCCGGGATGAAGGACGTGCGCTTGTCGCGCTCATACGGAATGCGCGGTGCGCCGCCGCTCGGCACGAACGCCTCGCTCAGAGCCTTTTCGGCTAGCGATGGGTCGATTTCCGGTCGCGCATCCCCTGACATCTCGATGGTCCCGTCAGCGATTGCCGCTTCTTCGAAATCGGCAAACACGTAGTTGGTCGACGCGAGAAGGAAGGTGCCGCAGATCACAAATGCGGAAAACATCACCAGAAGCGCCAGCGTGCCGTTCTCGATTAGCGGGTTTATGTCGGTCACGACTGAGCCAGAGATCCGAAAGCTGGTCCAGAAAATCGCCAGGAAATGCACGACGACGACCGAAGAGCCGAAGATCATCGTGCCCGCCAGAATATGGGCCGTATCGCGTTTCGCATAGGCGACGCCGACAGCGGTAACGCCCATGATCGACGCCCCACCGACGGCGAACGCTATGCCCGTCGGTTCGTAAAGCGGCAGGCAACCGCGGATCGCCGACATGCCGACATAGTGCATGACGACGATGCCGTTGCCGAGTACGACGCCGGCGGTGATCAGGCCTAACCATGTCCTTGGCGCAAAATGCATGATCAGGAGCGCGATGCCCGCCATCAGGATGGCGATCAGCGCGGATCCCAGCGTGTAGAATGCATCATAGTCTATCGGCAGCGGAAAGCGCATCGCCAGGATGGCGACGAAATGCATCGACCAGATGCCGCCGCCAAGCGCCAGCGACGCCATGACGATCTGTATCTTGCGTCGACCTCTCGGCAGTGCTGAAATACCCTTGGTCAGCGTCAGGCCAGTAAATGACGCCATCAGCGACACGAGGATAGATGCTGCCACCAGAAGGTAGTCATAGGTCGGCGTAATCATATCGGCGTGATCGAATTCCTCCCTTTCGATGCACTACAAATATCGCTCAAATCAGAGCTTCTGTCACGCTTGGCGCCGCCTCAACGACATCCGGCCCAAGAACCGCGCTCGATCCAAAGCATATTTCGAACGGGGTGGCCGAAGACGGCCGCAGGTCGCAATAGGCATATTGAAACAATATAACCTGCTCCCCTGACTGTACCCATTCATAGGCTAGCCCTGTTCACTTTGTGAGGTGCTACCCCTCTTTGGACCGCCCCGAACCGGAACTTCCAGGGGTGATGGCTCATGCAGCGGAAGCCGACGATGAGCCTTTCATGAGCGATATCGGCGGCTTGTTGCCGATGGCGCTGTGCGGGCGGACATTGTTGTAGTCCCTACGCCATTCCTCCATTTTCAAACGGGCGTCGTCAAGCGTCAGGAACCAGTGCGCATTGAGGCATTCCGTCCTGAACTTGCCGTTGAAAGACTCAATGAACGCGTTATCCGTGGGCTTTCCCGGCCGCGAGAAGTCGAGTGTGACGTCATCGGCGTAGGCCTACAGATGAAGGTCACGGGAGATGAACTCCGAGCCCTGGTCGACCCGGATCGTCTTGGGATAGCCGACCAACCGGCATGTCCGTTCCAGCGTTGCGACGACATCTTCTCCCCGATGGCTGAACCTCGGCGACCGCTCTTCTCTCCTAACGACACCGGAAGATGGCGGTCGCCGCCCAAAAGTTTGAAACGATCAGAACTCGGCCCATTCCTCCTGATCCACTGCAATGGCGGCCGATCCCTTGGAGGAGAACGCACTGGTCAGCGTATTGACCAGCTTGCGCGCCGGTGACGGGGGCGCCGCCTCCTCATTGGCGGGCGTAATCGCGCGGGGCGATGGCTTGGCCTGCTGCCTCGGCGCGGCCACCGGGGCCGCTGCGACGCCCGTCAGGCTGAACTCGCCGACGACGCCCGTCAGGCGCTCCGCATCGGCGGCGAGACTATGCGACACGGCCGTGGTCTCTTCCACCATGGCGGCATTCTGCTGTGTGACCTCGTCGATCTGACTGATGGCGCTGTTGATTTCCTGGGCACCTGTCAGCTGTTCGCTGCTCGCCGTGGCGATAGCCGTGATGCGTGTGTTGATCTCGGTGACGTGGCCGGCAATCTTGCCGAGGGCATCGCGAGCCGCCCGCACCAGTTCGCCGCCATTGGCCACGCGCTCGCCGGATTTGCTGATCAGATCCTGAATCTCCTTGGCCGCGACCGTTGTGCGCTGCGCCAGTTCGCGAACTTCCTGCGCGACGACGGCAAAGCCCTGCCCCGCCTCTCCGGCGCGCGCAGCTTCGACCCCGGCATTCAGCGCCAGCAGGTTGGTCTGGAAGGCGATGTCCTCGATCACATCGGTGATGGAAGCGATCTCCTTGCTTGCGCTTTCGATATCCTCCATCGCCGTGGCGGCGCGCTGGACGACATCGGCGGATTCGTCGGCGTCGGACTTGGCCAGATTGGCAATCGATGCCATCTCTGAAGCGCCTTGCGAGCTTTCCTTGATAGTTGCGGTGATCTCTTCCAGCGCAGCCGATGTCTCTTCCAGTGAGGCGGCCTGCTGCTCTGTGCGGCGAGACAGATCGCCAGTGGCCGAGCGGACCTCCTGGGCATTGGAATCGAGCGTTGACGAAATCTGCTGAATTTCACCGAGCGTCTCGTTCAGCTTCTCGACTGAGGAGTTGAAGTTGATGCGCAGCGCATCGAGGCTCTCCATGAACGGATCGTCCAGGCGGACCGTCAGATCGCCATGGGCAAGCGCCGTCAGCCCGCCGCCGAGGGCGTCGACCGCCTCCTGCATCCGGGCGCGTTCTTCGGCCTTGGCCGCATCGCGTTCGGCGCGCTCGCGTTCGCTCAGACTACGGTTCTCTTCGGCTTCCATTTCCAGTCGCGCCTTGTCGATTGCCGCATCGCGGAAGACGGCGACCGAGCGGGCCATGTCGCCGATTTCGTCCGCGCGCTCGTTCTCCAGTTCGATGTCGGTGTCGCCATCGGCCAACGTCTCCATCTGATCGACGAGTTTCTGGATCGGCTTTGACAGGCTGCGCGCGAAAAGCACGGCGGCAGCGATGCCGGCGATTAGAACGGCCAGAGCAATGAGTGCGATGAAATTTCGAAGAGAGGCGACGCCCTTCAGAATTTCAGCATCGTCCATCAGGGCGCCGACGGCCCAGTGCGCGCCGGAAAAGGGAACCTCGGCCAGCGCGATATCGGAGTGCATGTCGCGATAGCCATCGAATTCCGCCGTGATGAGATTGTCGGGCGTCAGTTCGGCGGCCTGAGGAATATTCAGCTTGACGGCCAGCGTCTCCACCGCATCGGTCTTCTGCGAATCCGTGATCATGACGCCGTTCTGGTTCAGCAGCACGGTTTCACCGGACTGGCCGAGGCCGGTCGTGTTATACATGATCGATGCGATCGCGCTGACAGGCATCTGATAGGCCAGAACGCCGATCTTGTTGCCCTTGTAATCGATCACGGGCGTCGCGATGAACGAGGCTGGCGCGCCGTTCGAGGGGGCGTAGGGCGCAAAATCGTCGAAGACGAATTCGTCGTTGGTCTCCAGTTCCATCGCGGCGCGATAGACCCGGCCGAGACCGCTATCGGCCCATTTGCCGTCGATCAGGTTCGTGGCGTAGTCCGTTTCCTTGAACACGGTGTAGACGAGATCGCCTTCGGTGTTGAAAAGGAAGATATCGTAATAGCCGCGATCGATCAGGTGCTCGCGGAAACCCGGATGGTATTTCTTGTGCAGTGAATCGTACTGATCGCCGCTATCGGCTGTGACGAGTTCGTCCTTCTTGCCGGTCTCGTTTGGGTTGGAATGAATATAGCGGTCCTGCAGTGTGGCGGTCGGATCGTCGCCCGTCCCGGCATAGCTGCCGGAAAAATACATTGTGGCGTTGATGGTGTCCCGGCTGGACGCCAGCCCTTCCAGATCGAGGCGGATACTATCCAGATAACTCTGCAGCTGATTGCGCCGGCCATCCGCTATCGCGCTCAACCGGTCGAAGGATTTTGCCTTCAGCGCCGATGAGGAGATCGTGATCGCCGCAATGCCTGTCGCCCCGACCGCAGCGATGATGAGAAGGGTCGCCGCGACAGCGATGCGCGGACCGAAGCGAAAGCGCGAGAGCATAATTCACCTGCTAAAAACGACGCCGTCATGGCGCGAACCCTGGCCGTCATGCCAATTTTCAGCTGCAAGAATTCGCCAGCAGGCTTAAATGATCGTTAATCAGATGCAGAAATTCCGATATTATTTTCGCGCCGCACCTCAGCCGCTACATGCTTTGTCGATATTTTTCGCTGAAATCCGGACGATACCGGATGCCGCACGGACAAAGATAGGTACGAACGAACTTTCGCAGGAAGGGATTTATGGCTGCACCAACGCATAACCAAACCATCAACCGCACAAACAAACGATCAGACGTGTGATCATACATTCAAACGATAGACGAAAAGACTCTTACAGTCTGACGAACGAATACAGGAATGAAGGTGACGCCATTATATATCCTGAGCTGGGGGTACTCACGTGAGAGGTCACATGACCCATTTTCTTGGCATCGAGGATCGAAAAATCGAAGGTCACATGATGTAGCGGGGCAGCTTGGCAAAGGTCACATGATCGGCGCTTGGCCTGCACGGAAAATCACGGGATCGTGGGACAGTCATATTCGAAAATCAGGTAAGGATCGTATTCAAACTATCTGCGGTAATGACTGACTGCCTCCATCCATCTAGCCGAACAATCGTCGATCTGGGCATCTCCTTCCTCCTAATGGACAGGCGTCTGATACTCCGTGGCGAGCGCCGCTAGAAAATCCTTGATCTTCTTGTCACCCTCCGCAACCGACCAGTTGATCTTGATGTCCGCCGTCTTGGGTCCCTCGATATTATCATCGTTGGAAGCGTCAGACGGAACGATCTGAACAAGAAAAGCCGCGTGAAGCTTCGTAAACCTGGGAGACGTATCGCCAATGCCGATGGAGCCCTCGATGGCGCGAAAGAGCTTGTCCTCTTCGAGCATCTTAGGGCCGCACCAGGCCGTAGCGATCCATGGATAGGCGTAAAGAGCGCAAGCCTGACGAAGGGTCGCGGCTTTGCCATGATCCGGCTTGAAGTCGCTGACCCGGTCGGCCTTACCGGAATAACGGTCGAAGTGAGCGATGTGAACAACGAGCTTTGCCGTCAGCACATTTCTTCTCTCGATAAGTGAAGGCACTTACTTTCTTGCGGGCGACATGCTCCCTGATGGCCCTCACTTGCTCCGGGGCCAAACCGAAGTCGGTGTCGAGCGTGTTGGAAACGTACTCGGCCATGACGATGAATTTGCTTGTCGGTGTTGCAGGACGATTTTGCAAAGTCTGGGATGATTGGCGATGAGAATTTTTGTAGCCGAAGTCGACTAGAGCCGAGAGGACTAGGTTGGAACGGTGTAAATATTTCAGTCTGAGCCGTCGTCGGGGAGAGAGGACCAAGGCGGAGGAACAGCTCTCCGGCTTACGCGGATGTCTGGGCACATGATGTGTCTGACCACGTCATCTCGGACACGAAATCAGGCCATTTCTGCGAATGTGAGACAGTCCTTATCTCGCTTGCGAGGCGATGTGTCACGACCCCGCCCGCCAAGGAAGGCGCGGCCTGAAAGAGTGGTGTGATTGTCTGAGGATCGGCGATCATCATTTCGGCCTCGCCGAAAACCTGCGCAAATGACGCCTCAGCTGAAACCGGATGCCGATCCTTCCGGACTTGGCGAAGCGAATACGAGCTTTCTGCCCCACGCCATCCTGCACGAAAAATCTGCTCAGATCGGCGCAAGCTGATTGGCCGGCGCTGTCCGAGCCTCGGAGAGATAATTGCTCCGTTGTCCGCCCTCGTTCGAAGATAAAAGGCCCGCCTCCCCTCGTCCTTTTCGTCTTCCATTCCTCACCATCATCACTCTTCTCACTTCTCACAATCTTCATTCGAAATTGGACTTCAAACTTCTCCCAACTCAACCAACCCCGACACCGACATCATGCCTAAGACCTTGGCTGAGCTTCGCGTTGACCCGCGTGCGGTCGGCCGCGTCGGCAGCCAGATCGCCGAGACTATCGTCTCCCAGCGCCGCAAGGTAAGTCGAGCCAAAATAAATCGATGATGTGTTCTGACGATAGCAGTTGATCTGGGCTCTCGACATCGATGGCACTCTGACCGCCCCCGGTGGCAATCTCGGCCCCAAGATCCTTTCCATCATGCGCGACATTCCCAACCACATTGTCCTCATCACCGCTCAGGCTGGCGACTATGTGAACAGGATTGGTGGCGGCAACTATCAAAACCTCGTCACGGAGAAGGGCATGTCCATGCGCATCTACGGCAAGGAAACCCGCCTTCCGGCTCCCGCTGAGGCAGCTGGCTTCCAGGCGGAGATGCAGCAGCTCCTCGGCACGCTGAGCTACCGCTTCGTGTTCAACAAAAAGACCGCTGGCTATGCGGTCGGTTTCGAGAACGATGTTCCGGCTGTTCAGAAGCAGCAGGTGGTTGATCTCATGGATCGTCAGGCTCGCAACGCCAAATTCATCGTCGAGCACACGGCCGGTTTTGTCGACATCACTCTGAAGAGCCTCAGCAAGGCGACCTCTCTTCGACAGGTTCTCAACACCGAGGAATATAAGGGCATGTACACCGTGGCTGCCGGCGACAGCGCCAATACCGATGGTCCGATGCTCGATGCCGCTGATCTCGGCATCATGGTCAAGAACGCCTACAAGCAGTACCGCGTCGTTCGGACCCCTGACGACATGGTCGATATTCTCGACTGGTTCCGCGATGTCTGCATCGCCGACGAGTAGGTCTCTCCGCCTCTTGACCCGGATGTATGGCGACAGGGTGCGAAGAACGAATGGTCTGTCTTTGTTTTGAATTCTGTTTTTGTTTGGCTCACGGCACGTAGCGTGGGCACCACACTCTTTTAGTTTAGTTCAGAGCTTTAGGCTCTCCATCAGATAGCAACCAATCGAATAGAAGTTGCTCAAACCCGTTCTTGTGCATGAGATGACGTGATCGTAATCGCCCTTGGCGCAAGTAGCCGCGCGCTACGCGCTTAATAAGCGCCAAGCGCAATAAATTCTCAAAAAATAAAACAGGATATGAGGGTGGCGGCGCGGAGGGGCCCCTCCGTGCGAGCTTGCGAGCTAAGGAGGGGAGGAGCGACGACACCCGAATATATCCTGCCACCGTTTTTCGTACCAATTTGTCACAACAGATTGTCGTTCGCCCCAGCAAGCAGCAATCAAGACATGTCAGACCGGCAGGGATATGAGCGACAAATACAAAGAAACCTCGACCGGCGGGCTCACCGTCAACAATGTCGCTACTGACGCCCGCCAATCGCCCACCATCGCGTCTTGCCAAGCAATTCGCTGCCGAGCTGAAGAAAGAGATCGTCAAGCTGATCCCGGAAGGCGAACCGTCAAAGCAATAAAATGCGGACCAGACGCCTAGAGTGGCTTGGCAGGCGGCTCTTCCGCCCGCTTTCCATCATCGATGAGCGTCAACTGCGCCTTCAATTCCTTGATCCGGTCTCCAACAAGTCGCGCAGCTTCAAATTTATCGGAAACAACGGATTTGGCTATAACCAGAATACCGAGGGAGACGACAACCGTGATGACCCCGCCTGTCGTCGAAACTTCGCCGACAACCGGAGACAGATCGCCGAAAATGCCAAGGAATGTCAGCACGACGCCGACAATGTTGCTCACCCCGCCGAGTAAGGAAAGTGCTTTTCCGGGACTGGGCCTGTCGCCCACCAATTCATTCACTGCGAGCCACCCGACCCAGTGACTACACTCTTCCTTCAGCTCGTCAAAACTTAAGCGCCAGGCGGGATTTAGCGTGATGTAATGAAAAAAGGCCTCCCGTTGAGCGATGGGATCGGGAGGCGGCAACGCTAGCCTCCCGAACGTTCGTCGATCTTGGCAATCGTGGCCTGCGCTTCTTCAAGCGACTCGCGAATAAGCCGATATTCGGATCTCAGCGCCGAAAGCGTGCGAGCTCTCTCCCAAGCGAGGACGATGGCGTAAAGCGCTGCAAACAAAATGAACGCGAGAAGGATCGCGCCAAAGCCGCTCTTCCCCCAAAAGAAGTCGCCGCGAAGCAGCGCGCTAACGACGATAGCTGTCCCGCCGACAAGAGACGTGCCGAGCGCAGACAGTTCGCGCCAGTCGAATGACACCAGCTTGCGACGTTTTAGCAGAGCTTCGTCCACGGCCTCGACAGCCATTTCACCTCTCCGTTTGCATCTCCGAATATAGTCGGCCTACGCCATGATGGGAATATCGTCGTCCGACCCCCATGCCGGCAGGGGCACCGCCCACAACTTTTGTCGCACTGGACGGGATTGAAACGATCTCGCTATCGCTTTGTTAATCTTTTAGACATGATGTAAAGCCAGCAGAAATCATACATTGTTTCGTCATTCCACTGTCACCGGAATAGAGTTGGGTGACGCGCAGATGCCATTTGGGAGCATCGGCGTGATATAATACAGTCGGGAAACAAGCCGCTGCTGGAGGGATACTGAAGTTGGCAAATGTCACGACCGAGGAATATGTCGAATCGCTGCAGACAATTGTCGAAAGCGTTCTATCGAAACTCGATTTCGACTATTATGCGGTGTGTTCCATCAATGCCAACGATTTTGGGTTGTGTAATTCCCTGCCAATTGCCCATACGACCAACTATCCGAATGAATGGCTAAATCACTATATATCAAATCAACTGCATAATTTCGATCCCGTCATGTATTTCGGGCGAATGGTCTCCTATCCGGTGTCCTGGGAAAAGCTCGAACTGGCCTCCGGTTTCAGCAAGGACCATCGCTCGGTTCTCAATTGCGCCAGAGATTTCGGATTGCGTTCCGGCATCTGCATGAGCATCCACAATCTCGATGGCAGTTTGATGATCGTCTCGCTGGCGTCATCCGGCGAGCGGACGCTGAACAATATGGTCATCAAGGAAGCGGCCAATTCCGTGCAGGCGCTCTCCACGCTCGGCCCCTCCCCCGCCGCCATCGAAAGCGGCTGCTTCGACCTCACGCAGCGCGAAGTCGAGTGCCTTAGCTGGTGCGCTCTCGGAAAGACCTCCAACGACATTTCGGCGATCCTCGAAATCAGCAGCAACACCGTCGATTTTCATCTGAAAAGCGCCATGCGAAAGCTCTCTGCCAGCAGCCGGACCTTCGCCATCGTCAAGGCCATGCGTAACGGCATCATACCGCTGTAAAGCGCCCTCAATACGAAGGCCGAGCGGCCATTACGCCGATCGCGCCGGCGTATCGAATTGCCGCATCTCCGGCAGCAGCAATCCGGGATCGGCAGCTCTGTCAGCTTTGATGGAAACCTTGCCGAGACAGGTCAGAACCCCGTCGATCTTGCGACTGTCGCCGATATATTCGACGCAATAGCCGTTCGGGCGGATCAGGCGCTCGAAGATGAATTTCGGCATCACCATCATATAGTGATCGATGCCGTGGTCCTGGCCGAAAGTGTAGATTTCGCGAAAAAGCACCCGAATGGCTTCCTGCCGCTGGGCATGGGTCAGGTGAGCGGAACACCCGAACCGGCTGGCCTCCCACACCTTCATGCTGTGCGGGCAACCGTCGTAAGGCCAGTCCGGCCATAGTTCCTCGATCATGTAACGGACGGTGGTCGGCAGAAGCCGCGACACGGCACAGACCCGGTCGTCGTCATCGATGGTCAGCACGTAATGGGCGGCGGGCGTGTCGAAACAGTCGAATTCCAGCTCATCCGTGCATGGCAGCTCCCAGCCGAGACGGTCGACGAATATCTCGCGGCGCAGGCGCAGATGATCCAGCCAGTATCCGTGATTGCGCCCCAGATTGTAGGCGTCAATGATGAGCGTTCGCATTTCGGGGTCCTCTTCTGCATGGGCATTTGCAGATCGAATTGAGCTGTCGCGGCGCGTTCCCTTGGGTAAGACGCGTATGTGACCGACCCTCAACATTCGCCCCCATCATCAGCAACTGCCGAAATTGGTTATTGACCGCGCCTTGGGAGACACTCCCCGACAAAAATCGCCTAGAGAAAAGAATTTCTTATTTTCAATCATCGACTTGCAGGAAACCTACCGATTTCGGCAGTAGGAGCGAGCCGCGTTTTCCATAGTCTCCGCGCCGAGTTCGACGCCGCCAATTCGTATCGGTTTCACGCTGCGAATTGCGGGAGTTCAGGGGTGGGGATGACGCGATGGCAACCGGTCGTCGATATGATTGGGTGGACTATGCCCGGCTCGCATCCGGCGCGCTGTGCCTGGCTGCCGGCATCGCCAAGGCCTTTCCGCAAATCGAGGACGTTGCCGAGACGCTCCGCCAGATGGCGCAGGCGAATGAAGGCACTGCTCTCGCGCCGCTCAGCAATCTTATCGCCGACAATCTGACGGCGACGATCTGGCTTGTCGCCATCGCTCTGGCCGCATCCGGTCTCGCCTTCCTGTTCAACCGGTTCGTCGTGCCGGCAGCGCTCGGCCAACTGGTTATGTTTTCGCTCTTCATGACGCTGCTGTTCCGGTTCCAGCCGGCCATCATCGCCATCGACCTGCCCTTCATCGCGGTCGACCTGCTCGTGCTGCAGCGCGCCTTTCAACGCCGCCACGGTTTGGGGAGCGCGCAAAAATGCTAGCCGATCCGGATTCGATCCACACCGAAGCCCCGCGCCAAGACGCTGGGGACCGACCTCGCCTCGTCGTGGTCGGCGCGGGGCTTGCCGGGCTCAGCGCGGCGCTCGACCTGCACGATCGCGGCGCAAGAATCGATATTCTCGAAGCATCGGAAGAACCCGGTGGAAACGCTTGGTACGAGACGTGGCGCGATATCAGGCAGCCGACAGCCGGCTCCTGTTTCCGCGCGCCGCTGCCCGGCGGCCATGTCGAGCGACTGCTCGAACGGTTCGATCTGGCAACGGATTGGCGCTCGACCGGCTCCGCCATGCAGGTCCTGTTCCGGACCGGCGCCCTTCTCGGCAATCTGCACGAAGTGAGCGCGGCTCTTCTGCGTCATCCGTCATGGCTGCTGAAGCCGAAGGTTTGGGGCCTGACCGGCGGATTGCTGGCGGCGGCGCTGACCGGTCGCCCTCTCGTCCCCGCCGCAAAGGCGCTCGGCGAGCCGATTTTCACCGAACTCTATCGCTTTCTCGACCGTCTAGGTCCCGGCAAGGGTCGCTTTCCGGCCGTGCCATGGACGCCCGATTGCGGCATTGCCCGCGCCGAGATGGAAGCGCTCGACAGGATGACCATCGGCCAGTTCCTGTTCGAGCCGTCCACCGCCCGGCAATTGTCGGAAGACCTCCAGCCACCGCGCCGTCTCGGCCGCCTCGTCAGGCTCGCCGTGACTACGACACTGGAGGTCGAGGGACTGCTGCTCGACAACTGCTCGGCCTATGTGGGTCTGCATTTTCTGGTCGGCTATCTTCACGGCGATCTGGTCGCACTGCCCGGCGGCAATGGCGCGGTGTCTAAAGCGCTTGCCGACCATCTGCAGAGCCAGCCGAACGTCACCCTCTCGACCGAAGCGCGTGTCACAGGCATCCGCGCAACGGACCGTGGCTACCGCGTGGCGTTCCAGAGCGGCAACCGGACCCGGACCATCAATTGCGACGGCGTGATCGTGGCGACGCCCAAGGAAGCGGCGCTGTCCTTCCTTCCCGATCTGCCAACCGCCCAGCGCGAAGCGATGGCCGAAATCGAATATTCGGATTACGCCATTGCGAATGCGCGGCTCAAACGACCCGTCTGGACCGACAATTTCGGCGGCTACTTCATCGGCGACAAACCCGGCAAGCTGGCCAAAACAGGCTTTTGCCGCGCTGGCGGCGTGGTCAATGCGGGCTGGCGCGCCCTGCCCGGCACCAAAGAAGCCGGCGGGCTCTCCTTCCTGAAGCCCGTCCCCCAGCGCGCCGATCAGGGCAAGCTGACAAGGACGGACGAAACGACCCTACGCGCCGAGGCGGAAGTCGAAATTCGCCGGACCCTGGCGGCCATCGGCGCCGATCCGTCCGTGCTGGAGGACGTGCGGCTTCACCTATGGCCGCACGGTCTCGTCTCGCCACGACCCGGCCAGGTCGCGGACGATCTCTTCGTTCGCGCAAGCGCGCCGTTTGGGGCAATCGCCTTCGCCAATCAGGACAGTATCGGCGTCGGTTGCCTGGAAGCCGCGATCGAAAGCGGCCAGCGCGCCGCCTCCCAACTCGCGCAGGCCATTCCGATGGCCGCGTCGAACCTCACCCGCCAGACAGGCTGAAGCCTCAAGGAGAAGACGAATGTTCGTTACGAAACTCGATGGCAATGCACAGGGGGGACGCGAAGTTCTGGGCGGCAAGGCGATGTCGCTCGACCGGATGGTGGCCGAGGGCATGCCCGTCCCGGAAGCGTTCTGCATCACGACCGAAGCCTTTGCGCACTTTCTTGAGAAGAACGGGCTGGATAAGCCCGGCCTCGATAATCTTGCCAGTGCGATTGTCAGAGGCGTCATGCCGGCGGATCTGGAACAGCAATTGCGCGCGATCTGCGACGAACTGGGCGACGCGCCGGTTGCGGTCCGCTCTTCCGCCGCTGCCGAGGATTCCGACCAGAGTTCCTATGCCGGCCAGTTTCTGACCCGTCTGAACCTGCGCGGGGCCGATGCGATCATCGCCGCGGTCAAGGAATGCTGGGCCTCGCTCTTCGCCAATCACGCGCTCAGCTATGCAACGAAGCGCGAGGAAAGCTGCGCAAAGCCAGCCATCGCGGTCGCGGTGCAGCGCATGGTCGATGCCGATGTAGCGGGCGTTCTTTTCACCATCGATCCGATGGGCGAAAACGATGACTGCATGCGCATCGAAGCGGCATGGGGCGTCGGCGAAGGGCTGGTGTCCAGCCAGGTCAGCACCGACAGCTTCATCGTCCGCCGCGACGATCTAAGCCTTGCGTCCAAGGTGATCCGGGGCAAGGCGATGTCCACACTTTGCCAGCCGGATGGCGGCATCGCACTGGTCGAGACCGATGAAGACAAGATCGACGCGCCGACACTGACCGCCGCACAGGTCCACGCGCTGGCGGAAATGGCAAAGCGCTTGTCGGCCAGCGAGTCCTATCGGGGTCAGGAACTGGATATCGAGTGGGCGATGCATCGCGGCAAATTATGGATCCTGCAAGCCCGCCCGATCACCACGGCCAGAGCGGAGACGGACAAGGTCTATGCCGATACCGAAGAGACCGATCCGGTGCGTCGCGACAACGCGCTTTTCTCGCGGATGGATACCGGCGAGATCGTCACGGGGCTGATGTCGCCGCTGGGTCTTTCCTTCTGCCGGTTCTACCAGAACGAAATTCACGGTCCCGCGGTCAAGACGATGGGCCTGCGCAAGATGATGGCGCCGCATACCTTCATGGGCTATGTGCGCGGCCACGTCTATCTCAACATCTCGGCCTCGGCGCATATGCTCACGCAATGCCCGCCGACGCGCGATCCGCTCAAATTCACAACGCGATACGCGACCGACGAGGTCGATCTCGACACCTATCGCAATCCTTACGGAACGCCGCCCAAGGGTCTCGATTACGGGTTGAGCGCGACCTATTGGACCGGTCGTCAGGTCTATAATCTGACGACGGCCGAGCGGACCGCCAAAAAGATGGAGCAACAGCGCCGTCGCCGCACCGAGCACGCACTTGGGCTGGACCTTTCGGCCATGACCCGCGAGGAGCTGAACAGCGAACTGGAGCGGATCGACACCGCCTTCCGCGACGCCTGCGCCGCTTATATGCCATTCTTCCTGCAGAGCTTCGCGCTCTACGATGCGCTGGCCGAAAAATGCGAGACGCTGTTCCAGGGCAAGGGCAATGGCCTGCAGAACCGCATCAAGGCATCTCTCAACAATCTGCGGACGATCGAGGTCACGCGCGGCATATTGAACCTGGCTGAGACGGTTCGTCAGAAGCCCGCGCTGGCGCGGATCATAAAAGCGACCCCGACCGACGAGATCGTCGAGACCCTGCGCCAGAGCGAGGACGGTCGCGCTTTTCTCGATACCGACTTCGCCGCTTTCCTGAAGGAGTTCGGCGCACGCGGTCGTCAGGAATTCGAACTGACCATCCCCCGCTGGGCCGATGACCCACGCTACATCTTCGACGTGATCCGGCTCTATCTCGTCAACGAGGTCGAGCTGGAAAAGAAGATGGCCGACAGCGAGGCCGAGCGCGGCAGCGAAACCGAGCGTCTGCTCGCCACACTTCCATCCAAAGAACGGTTCGGGCTGAAATTCATCATTCGTTCCTACGCCAAGATGGCCGATCTACGGGAACGCGTCCGCCCTGCCTTCATCGCCGAGACGTGGTTCTACCGCCGCATCATCGTGGAAATGCTGGAACGGCTGGAACGGCGCGGTGTGCTGAAGGTCTCCGACTTTCCCTACATCGATTTCAACCGGTTCCGCGACTATATGGCGGGCCGCATGGATGAGCAGGAAGCCTTCAGCCGCGAGCTGATCTTCAAAAACCGGCGCGAAAACCTCATCAATCTGCGTAGCGAAGAGCCGCCGATGAGCCTGATCGGAGGTTACGTGCCGAAGCCAGCCTCGGCCGTGCCCGCCATGGACAATGACGGTCAGGTCAAGGGCCTCGGCGCCAGCCCCGGGGTCGTGGTCGGCCCCGCCCGCGTCATCACCGATCTGCCCAAGCAGGCGATCAAGTTTCGCAAGGGCGAAATCCTTGTCGCCCGCTTTACCGACGCCTCCTGGACGCCGCTTTTCACACTGGCTGCGGGCGTCGTGACTGACATCGGCTCCGCCCTGTCCCACAGCTCGATTGTGGCGCGCGAATTCGGCATTCCGGCGGTGGTGAACACACGCATCGCAACGGCCCGCATCCGCACCGGCGACATCGTCACCATCGATGGCGACAGCGGAATCGTCAGCTTCGAATCCTGCCAGGAAAACGAAGCCCCCGCCGCCATGCCTGAAGAAGTCGAACCTGCGGCCGCCACGGCCTGAAACGCTTTCCTGCCTGTCTGGAGTCCGGAAAATGGATGTCTGCGTCAGCATTATCGTCGTCACGCGCAACGCCGACTTCTTCCAGGCGGGCGCGTCGGTGATTTCCGATTTGCAGGATGCCCTGTTTGACGAAGTCACCATCGATAGCGACTGGGATGTGCCGCTGGCTGCAATGCCGGAGCCCGGTCCGCACTATCTGAAGGTTCGCGACCGGGCGATGCGTTTCATCAAGGGCGGAGAGGACCGGATTTCGCTGCACGTGGTGCAGGCTCCGAGCCTTCCCAATGCAGTCGACAGGCTGGCTTCGGTGCAGCGGAACCGTGACGTCCACCATGTCGGCATGGCCTATGTTGACTATTCCGGCCCCTATCATGCGGAACGGTCGATGGCGGAGATCGACCGGGACTTGCGTGATTTTTACGCCGCGCTGCGCGAACGCCGCGTGACCGCATTCGAAACCCCGTCCTCAACCGCCGTCTTCCAGCCGCAGCAGCCCCTGCCCTATCAGGTCCATCCGTTGAATTTCATCCGGTGCGTGCTGCCAAGCGATCCAGACATACTGCGCGCGCAGCTTCTGTGTCTGTGGATGGATTTCTACGAACTCAGCCTCGTCAACCGTCGCATCCGCGCCGGCGACCGGGCCAAACCGACAAGCGCGCTGGCCGATCTGATCGGCAACTTCCTCGATGAACGGACGGACCGGCGCTGGACGCTGCAATATTACACGGGCTCGCTCGTCTCCAGCCTGATCTCGGCATTCGAGACACTGGCGGAAGAGCGCGGCATCCCCGTTCTGCGGGGGCCGAGCGAGCATTCTCTGGCCTGTGGCGCGATGGCCAACTGGCAGCTCTACGAAATGCCCTCCGTCACCATCATCACATCGGGCATGATCGATGAGTTTCGCGGCACATTGGCCAATCTGTGCGAAGCGCGCGCACGCGGCTTCGTGATCTGCGCAGAGCAGAAGCCGGCGCAGTGGTACGCCTTTCAGTCGACCATCACGCCGGAGAACGACAGCCGAGAAATGTTGCGCGCCCGGCGCATCCCTTATGTCTATCTCGACGATCCCGCCGACCTGCAACGTGGGGTCGAACGCGCGCTGCGCCTCTATGACGAAAGCCTCGGCCCGGTCTTCATTCTGGCGACGCAACAGGTGCTGAACGTCAAGGCGGCCGAGAAGACAACGGCCGAAGCGCCCTCCTTATCCGTGCCTGCCCTGTCGAAGCCTGACGAGAGCACGCTCGTCCCGCTCGTCGAACTCATCAATTCGGGGCCGTCCCGGCTACTCCTCCAGCCTGGCAGGTTGCGGCCGGAGACGATGCGCCTGCTGGTCTCGATCGCAGACCGGGCGGGTATCGCGCTGGTCGATAGCATCATCCATCCCGGCACGGTGCCGACACATCTCGATGGCGCGCCCTGCCCCAACCATCTTGGAACACTCAGCGTCTACGGTTTCAGCGA
This sequence comes from Notoacmeibacter sp. MSK16QG-6, assembly GCF_024158145.1. Classification (GTDB taxonomy): domain Bacteria; phylum Pseudomonadota; class Alphaproteobacteria; order Rhizobiales; family Rhizobiaceae; genus Notoacmeibacter. The sequence goes on along the minus strand of NZ_JAMYXM010000005.1, from coordinate 11,488 downwards.
CGCGGTGTACCGCTTCCTGCATCGCGACGGCCGCATCGCACCCCGCGACAGCCAGGCGCTGATCTTTCTGGGCGACAAGATTTCCCAGGTCGTTACACCCTTCACCGAGGCCAAACTACACCGGCAGTTTCAGATCGCGCAGGTGATCGACGAGCCGGGCCTGATCGCTCCCTTCGCGGATATCGCGCTGGTCGCCGATCCGCATGAGGCGCTTCTGGCGCTGGAAAGCCGTCTCGACGTGCCGCCCGATCTGCGCGCCAAAAGGCTGGCCGCCATCGCCGCCGCACGCGACGGACATGAAGATCTTTCGAGCTGCCTGCCCTCACTGCCGATGACGCCAAACTACTTCTTCGGCGCACTCGGGCGTCTGCTGACCGATATGATCGAGCGCGAGGGTTACGATTTCACCGGGCTTTACGATGTCGGACGCTGCGGCGTCTCGGCAATCCGAAACCTGCCGAAAACCCGCACCGGCTTTTCGGGCTGGTACGGGCGGGCGCTGATGGGCGATGCCTATATGGCGACGCTGGCATTGGCACGGACCTGCCCGACCGATCTGCTGACCTTTGCGGGAGATGGCGCACGCGCCCTGGTCCCGGACATCCTTCCGAGCCTTCTGGAGAACGCCCTGTCGAGCGGGCCGCGACGCGACCGGACAATCTCGATTTTCGTGCTGTCCAATAGCGGCCTGTCGGCGATCAATTCCTATCAGGAGCGCATCCTTTTCAACCGAACGTCGCGGCAGATGCGCGTCCTCAACATCGCCACCCCGGAATCGGACCGGGATATGTGCGGCTATCGCGTCGTCACCCGCACCATCGACCTGTTCGACCGCGAAGCCATGCAGCGCGCCCTTCGAACACGCGGACGCATCAATCTGTTCACCGTCAATCTGGCTCATAACAATGAAGGCGATGGGATGTCGCTCGCCCACGTGAATGGCTGGCAGCAGCACCAGCAGGCGCGGCCAAAGCCGATGCGCGTCGCGCGGGAGGGCATCTGACATGCGCTTCGGTTTCATCGCCCATCCCACCTCGCCGCCTCTTAAACGCTACGTCAAAATGCTCGACCTGGTGCAGCGCAGTTCGCACGATTTTCAGTCCGGCTATTCGCGCGATCTATGGTCACGCAGCAATCTCGTTCCGTTCATGAATTTCGACAGGGTCGTCAGCGCAAACGGCTCTGAGGCGAAGGGCGAAGTCCGCTATCTGCCGCTCACCGCCGAGGAGATGCTGAAAGACCCGTCCGGCAGTCTGCGTCGGGTGATCGAGGGCGCGGAGGCCTATGCCAGCGAAGGGGTCGATATTGTCGGGCTCGGCGGCTTCACCTCCATCGTCGGACGCCGCGGCGCCGATGTCGCGGCGGCCAGCCCCGTGCCGGTGACGAGCGGCAACTCGCTGACCGCCTATGCCGGCTATCGCGCGCTTTGCCAGGTTCTCGACTGGATGGAGCTTCGGCCGAGCGACCACCGCGTCGCAATCGTAGGCTATCCCGGCTCCATCGCTCTGGTCATCGCGCGGCTACTGCTTGAGGAAGGCCTCGAACTGGACCTCGTCCACCGCCCCGGAGCCAGCGCTGAGGACATGCTCGAGCATCTGCCGGAGCGCTGGCATAACAGGGTACGGCTCAGCGGCGATATCGGCGATTTCTACGGCGAGGACCGGCTCTTCATCGCCGCCACATCGGCGGGCGGCATTATCGATCCCAGCCGTCTTCTGCCGGGTTCTATCGTGATCGATGTCGCCCTGCCCCGCGACGTTTCGGAACACGATGCGGCGACGCGCGACGACATTCTAATTGTCGATGGCGGCTGCGTCACCGCCTCGGACAAGGTGCGGATGGGCGGGGAGTCGCTGAACCTTTCCATCAAGCAGCAGCTCAATGCCTGCCTTGCCGAGACGATGATCCTGGCGCTCGAACAGCGCGCCGAAATCTATTCGATCGGTCGCACGCTCGAAACCGAGAAGGTGTTGGCCATCGGCGAGATCGCACAGCGCCACGGCTTTGCGCCCGATCCGCTCGCTTCCTATGGCAGGCGCGTCGAGCCGGCCCACGTCGCCAGCCTTCGCCGCTATCACTGCAACGGCCATCGGTTGAACGGCAGCTCACCAGTCCCCTCCCCTTCGGCTGGCGATCTGCGCTCGCGCGAACATCACGATACGGCGCTCCGTTTCCGTCGCCATATCAATCCCTATCTGGCGGATTTCCTCCAGATGCTCCATTGCGACCGGGTTTTCGAAAAGGCAAAGGGCGCCGTGCTGACCGATACGGAAGGGCGCGACTATCTCGATTTCGTGGCCGGCTATGGCTGCCTCAATCTCGGCCACAACCCGCCCGCCATCACCGGCGCGCTCCAAAACTTCCTGTCAGGCGACAATCCCAATTTCGTGCAATATGTCTCTTTCCCGAAGCAGACCTCGCTTCTGGCCGAGAGATTAAGCGCGCGGGTCGGCGGCGGTCTGGAGCGCGTCTTCTTCTCCAATTCCGGCACCGAAGCCGTCGAGGCGGCGCTGAAGCTCGCCCGCGCCGCTTCGCCGCATAACCGCATCGTGCACGTCCATAACAGCTATCACGGCAAGACGCTCGGCGCGCTCTCCGTGACCGGGCGGGACAAACACCAGCGCTTTTTCCGACCGCTCGTGCCAGGCGTGGAGGCTGTGCCTTTCGGCGATCTGGATGCCATCGAGGATGCACTACGGGGTGGCGATGTCGCCGCGCTGATCCTGGAGCCGATTCTCGGCGAAGGCGGCGTTCACGTTCCGCCAGAGGGCTATCTGAAAAGCGCGCGCACTCTTTGCGACCGCTACGGCGCATTTCTCATTCTCGATGAGATACAGACCGGCATGGGCAGGACAGGCCGCTTCCTCGCCAGCGAATGGGAGGAGGTGCAGGCCGACATATTGTGCCTTTCGAAATCGCTTTCCGGAGGCCTGATGCCGATCGGCGCGACGCTAACGCGAGCCGACATCTGGGATCGCGCCTATGGAACAAGCGACCGCTTTCTGGCCCACAGCTCCACATTCGGCGGCGGAAACATGGCAGCGACGGCGGCGCTCGCCACGCTCGACGCGTTCGAGGACGGCGCGATCATCGCCAATGCGCTCGATGTCGGCGAATCCCTTCGCACGCGGCTTGGCGAAGTCGCCGCCAATTTTCCCTTCATCGGCGAAATACGCGGCAAGGGCATGATGCTGGCGGTGGCGTTCGAAAGCGATTTCAGCGGCGCGGTGGCTGCCGGCGCGCATGAATTCGCAACACGCCTGCCGGGCGACTGGCACATGACGTGGAAATTTCTGCCGGACCAGATCCGCCAGAACCTGCTGGACGCCATGCGCCAGTTCGAAGGCACGCTCGGCGAAATGTTCTGCATGCGGTTCGTAACGAAGCTGGCGCAGGATCACGCGATCCTCACTTTCCTGACCGCCAACAGTTCCACCGTCATCCGCCTTCAGCCGCCGCTGATCCTCACACACGAGCAGGCCGGCCGCTTCGCCACGGCCTTCGAAGAAACATGCCGCGATATGTCAACGTTCCTGAATTGAGAGTGCCCATGGAAAACAACCTTGCGCGGGTTGGCGAGACCATCCTGTCCTTCTTCAACGCCCAGGCGCTCATCGCTGCCTTCGAACTCGGCATCTTCGACGCTATTGGCGATGGCGGAGCGAGCGAAGCGGAGATCTGCGAGCGCTGCGGCCTGGCCGAGAGCTCCGGGCGGCAAATGCTGATCGCTCTCAGCGCACTCGGCTTCGTAATCCGTGACGGCGAGCACTATCGTCTGGCGCCGGGCATGGAAGCCTGTCTGCGCCGGGACGGATCGCAATATCTCGGCACGCTGGCGCGCCACGCCAACAAGTTCCTCTATCCGCTTTGGAGCCGCTGCGCCGATGCAGTGCGGCAGGACAGCAACCAGCGCGCAGCGGTGTTCAACGACAGCCGTGACTGGTTCGACATCCTCTATTCTGACCCAGAGGACGTAGCTGACTTTCACGCCTTCCTCAGTGTGTTGGCCGATCCTTTCGTCGAAAGCTTCGTCAAGGGCTACGATTTCAGCCGTCACAAAGGCTTTCTGGATATTGGATCGGGCCGCGCCGCGCTGCCGGCCAAGGTCATCGCAGCGCACCCGCACATGACCGCCGCCGTTTGCGATCTGCCGGAAGCCGCGCGTCATATGCGGCAGGAACTGTCCGCCGCCGGACAACTCGACCGGATCGCCGTCTATGAGGGCGACGTGATCGCCGGCGATCTGCCCGACATTCATGAAGACCTCGTCCATATGGGCTGGATGCTGCACGATTACGGCGTCGAGACCCAAAAGCGCATCCTTTCCAATATCTTCGCCGCCCTGCCTTCCGGCGCCACCTTCATCGCCAGCGAGACGCCGCTTCTCGACGATCAGGCTGGCCCGGCCTTCGTCGCGCTTCTGTCTCTGAACATGCTCGTCTCGTCCGACGGCGGCATCGAAAGCACCTGCGCCGAATATCTGGAACGCTTCCGCCAGGCTGGCTTCGCAAATGTGCGCGCCATGCCGCTGGAAGGCCCACGCACCTTGCTCATTGGCGAGAAACCCTGACCAGGAGACCGACAAGCCATGGAAAAGAAAATTCTTTCGCTTCTCAACGAGAATTACGCGCTGGGCCTTGAGGAACAGCTCTCGCTCGACACGCCCCTGCTGGAACTCAACATTCTGGATTCCAGTACATTTTTCGACCTCATCGAAATCATTCAGGCCGAGTTTGGCGTCACCGTGCCGCTGACCGAGATCAAACCCGACAATTTCGCCAGTGCCCGCGCCATCGTGCGGATGACCAACGATCTTCTGGCCCCCAGCGCCGCTGCCTGAACCACCGCACACGGAGACAAGAGATGACCGACACTCAGATGACGCTCCAGAACACGCAGTTCGACGACGCCCTGGCCCTGACGCTTTACGTCGTACAGCAGCAGACCGGCTACCCGCTGGACCAGCTTGCGGCCGACGCCGAATTCGAGACCGATCTTGGCATCGACAGCATCGTCCAACTGGAAATCACAGCCGATCTTCTGGCCCGGTGCGGATTGCCCGCAGATAGCGGCAAGCTTTCCGGCGCCGCCTCGATCGACGAGTTGGCGCGCAAGCTCGCCCGCGCGCTCGATGGCCGCCCCGTCCCCGCGCCGCCCACGGCAAAGGGCCAGGGCAAGACGGCTACGGACGGCGAACTTCTCGACATGCTTCTGAAGACGCCGCACAAAGCGCCGAAGGAGACGCCGACATTTCCTGCGCCGACGGCCGAAACGCGCACCATGCGCGACTTCGCCGACATGCCGCACCGCGACCTGTTTCATAAGGTCGAGGCATTCGATGCATTCTACAAAACCCAGCGCGACGTCGGTTTCTACTGGTACGGCATGCCGCTCGAAGGTCCGTGCCAGAACCGTGCGGTGATCCATGACGAGGTCAGCGGCCTACGCACCGAATTTCTGATGTTTGCGTCCAACAACTATCTGGGCCTGGCGAACGACCCGCGCGTGATCGAAGCGATCCGCGATGCGGCCAGCCGCTACGGCGCGACCAATACGGGCTGCCGCCTGATCGGCGGCTCGAACGTGCTGCACAAGGAGTTGGAACGTAAACTCGCCGAACTGAAGGGCACCGAGGATTCGATCGTCTTTCCGTCCGGCTATTCAGCCAATGTCGGAACGATCTCAGCGCTGATGGGAAGCCGGGATATCGTCTTCACCGACGCCCTCAACCATATGAGTATTCAGGATGGCTGCAAGCTTTCCGGCGCGTCGCGGCGTATCTATCAGCACACCACCGGCGCGCTCGAACGGGCGCTGGAGCGCAGCGCCGACGCCGATGGGGGGCGGCTGATCGTCACCGATGGCGTCTTCTCCATGCATGGCGACATCGTCGATCTGCCCCGCGTGGTGGAACTGGCGCGCAAATACGACGCCAAGGTGCTTGTCGACGATGCGCATTCGACCGGCGTCCTCGGCAAGACCGGCTCCGGCACCAGCGAGCATTTCGGCCTGAAGGGCCAGATCGATCTGGAACTCGGCACCTTCTCCAAAACCCTCGCCGGTGTGGGCGGATTTGTCGCTGCGCGCGCCGATGTGGTCGAATATCTGCGGTTCTACGCCAATTCCTACGTCTTCGCCGCCACCATTCCCGCCCATGTCGCCGCAGGGCTGATCGCTTCCATCGACATCATGAAGTCAGAGCCGCAACGCATCGAGACGCTGTGGCGCAATATCGGTCACCTGAAGAGCAAACTGCTCAAGGCCGGCTTCGATCTTGGAGAAACGCAAAGCGCGATACTGCCTATCGTTATCGGCGACGACCGCAAGACGCTGGAAATGGGCCGCGCGGTGCGGGCGCGCGGTATGTTCTGCCAGACGGTCGTCTTTCCGGGCGTGGCGGTAGGCGATGCGCGGCTGCGGATTTCCGTGACATCCGAGCATACGCTGGAGGATCTGGATCTGGCCGCGCAGATCGTCGTCGACAGCGCCGAAGAGGTCGGAGTGCAAACCCATGTCTGACCTCTCTTATTTCGCCGTGATCGACGGCCTGCGTGAGAGCGCCTCGCGCTTTCCAGACGCCCCCGCCCTCCTCGGCCCGGACACGGTAAGCTATGGCTCGCTCCATCGGCAGGCTTGCCGGATCGCGGCGCGCATCCAGCAAGCGGGCGTCAAACCCGGCGCCCGCATGGCGATCTGGACGTTGAAGGGGAACGACTTCATCGCGGCGATCTGGGGCGCGCTGGAAGCGGGGCTGGCCTATGTCCCGCTCGACCCTTGCCAACCGAGCGCGCGGGCGGCTCAAATCCTCCGGGAGGCCGATCCGGAGGTCATGGTGGCGCATCCCGACCTCCTCTCCCACCTGCCCGGCGCATTGCCGGACAGCCTTCGCCTCGTGCTGTTTGCCGATGGCGAGACGACCCAGACGACGCCTGGGCTGCCGGTGTCTTCCGACCGCCTCGGTTCACTTCCCGATGCGCCGCACGAGCCGTTCTCGCCGCTTCCCGACACGGTGGCGACGGTTCTCTTTACCTCCGGCTCGACCGGCGTGCCGAAAGGCGTTCAGCTCTCCTATCGCAATCTCCATGCCTTTGTCGGCTGGGCCGTCGGCGAGTTCGACCTGAAGGCCGATGACGTGATCGCCAATCACGCCAGCTTCCATTTCGATCTGTCGACCTTCGACCTTTTCGCCGCCGCGAGAGTGGGCGCCGCCGTCTGGCCGATCCCGACGCCTCAGCAATCCAACATCGCCGCGATTTCGGAAGGCATCGGCCGATATGGCGTAACGACAATCTACGCCGTTCCGTCCATCCTGACGATGCTGACCCGCGCGAAACTGCTCGGGCCGGATGTCGCGCCGTCCCTCCGCCGGGTGTTGTTCGCCGGTGAGGTGTTCCCGATCTTCGATTTGCAGGCCATGGCGGCGCAACTGCGAGAGAGCTGCGCGCTCTACAATCTCTACGGCCCGACGGAAACGAATGTCTGCACTGCCCATCGCGTGACCGACGCCGACCTTGCACGGGATCAATCGGTGCCGATCGGCAGGCCGCTACCGGGCCAGACCGCCCATATTTTGGACCCCGAAACCCGGCTGCCGGTGGCAGAGGGGGCGAAAGGCGAACTGGTCATTGAGGGATCGCTGGTCACGCCCGGTTATCTCAACGTAGCCGACGAAACCATCAGGACCAGCCACCGCACCGGGCGGCACGCCACCGGCGATATCGTCTCGTCTCGCGATGGCGTTCTGCACTATCACGGACGCATCGACCGCATCGTCAAGATGCAGGGCAACCGGGTGGAACTCGGCGAAATCGAGGCGGCAATCGTGCGCCACCCTGCCGTCCGCCAGGCTGCCACCATTCATATAAGCGGGCCGCGCGGCAGCGATCTCGTCGCTTTCGTTTCCTGCGAAGCCGGCAGGTCGCCGCCAAGCGCGATCGAACTCCTCAACCACCTCCGCTCGCTTCTGCCCCGCTATATGCTGCCGCGCCATTTCAAGATCATGTCCACACTGCCGCTCAATCCCAATGGCAAGATCGACATGCGGCAACTGACCCGCATCGCCGAGGACCAGTTCCTTCGCGCCCCAGAGCAGCGCAGGTTGGAGGAGGCGGAAGACGCATGAACGCCATGCCTCGGGAGCCTCTCGCCATTGTCGCGGCCGCTCATTATCGCCCGGCGGAGATGGCGCCGTTTCCGCCGCACCGGCTGGCCAGATGCGCGCCGGGGGTGGCTCGAAGGGCGGCCAATGTGCAGGCGCGGCTGCTCGGACCGGCCCCGGTCCCGGCTTCGGCCTTTCGCATTCCGCCGATCTTCGAACGGGCGGTCTCCGCGCTGACCTTGAACCTTCTGTCGCTGACGCGCGAGGCGATGAGCGGGAGCGCCAAGGAAGCGGCGTTCCGGTACGATCCGGACCGCACGGACGTCATTGTCGGGGTATGCGGCGGTTTCGACGCGACATTGCGAAATGCGCTGAAGGTCGCCGGCGTCTCCGCGCTTAGCGGGTCCGACGCCGAAACCATCGTTCGCAAGAAGCGGCTGCTTCAAACGCATTTTGGATCGACCACCCACGATAAGGTCGGCGAGATGGCCAGCATCATTGCCGCGCGGATCGGGCTGGAGGTCGGCGCGCATGGCCGCATCCTCGCGCTGGAAAGCGCCGAGGCAACGACATTCGCCTCGTTCGAGACGGCAGCGCTCGGCCTCCATTCGGGTGCGTCGGACACGGTCTTCGTTGCTGTAGGCCAGCGTTTCGAGGGCGCTCATATGGCGTTGGCTCTGGCCGATGCGATTGGAGCGGGCATCCCTCTGATCGAAGGCGCGAGCGTCTTCGTCCTGAGGAGGCTCGATAACGCGCGCCGCGACAACGACCCCATCCTCGCGGTGATCGATGGTTTCGCAAGCCGCCAGTCCGACCCATCTGGCCGGGATGCGGGGAACGACGGGGCCGATTTGCAGACGCTCATCGAAGCGCTTCCCGCCGACCGGGTGCAAGCCGCCTGCCCCGCCAGCGCCGAAGCGCTGAACCTGCCATCGCCCGAAGGTTTCGGACTGGCGCATGCCGGCGCCGGGGCTTTGGAAAACGCCTTGTCATCCCTCGCTGACGGCCAGTCGGCCACGATTGTCGGCCGCAGCCTTTACGGGCGAGGTTGGGCATTTCGCTTACGCGGCCCCGCACCCTGGCAAGAGAGTGCGCCTGTCAGCGCCGACCTGGCTGCTTCGGCTATTCGGGAGCGCGTCGCCATTGTCGGGCTGGGCGCCAGCTACGGCCCGTTCATAGGACGTGAAGCGGTGCTGGATGCCTTCAAGGCCGGCCGCGACGGCATCGGTCCCCTGAGCGAGAATGCGCTGCCGCGCCAAACCTGTTTCGACCGGAACAAGGCTATCCCCCTCTCCAGCTATGCAGAGATCGGCGGCGAGTTGCGTCCGGCTGAACAAAGCGGCGTGTCTGGTGGGCAAGGCGCCGGGACCGCAGCTGACGCTTGCCAAAGCCTCGCCTTCGCGGTCGCGAGCGAAGCTCTTGATCAAAGTGGCAGGGCGGCAGGGCAAAAATCGCCATCCCCGCAACGCTGGCTTGTCGTTGTGGCGACGCAGTTATGCACCGGCGCGGAGCGGCAATATTCCAATATCTGCCATCAGGCGGAACTCGCCTCCGTTCTTCACCTTGCCGAAAGCGACACTCCCTCCCCGACAATGCCGCTTGCCGGCCTCCTGCCCGCCGAAACGGCCAGGCGGCTCTCCGCCGAATTTGGACTGAACGCGCCCGGCATTGCCGTTGAAAGCGCCTGCGCCTCGTCACTGGCGGCGCTCGACATCGCCATGCGGCAATTGCAACTCGGCCTTTGCGACGCGGCGCTCGTCGTGGCGGCTGAACTTCCCAACAATCCGCGCGATCTGACGCTGTGCTCGGCGCAGCGCATGTTGTCGAGCGAACGTATCTCGCCCTTCACCGAAGAGGCCGACGGTTTTTCGCCCGGAGACGGCGCGGGCGCGGTGGTGTTGCAACGGCTTTCGGATGCGCAGGCGGGACAGGCCAACATTCTCGGTGTCATCCGTGGCATCGGCGGCTCGTCGGACGCCATTTCCTTCACTGCGCCCGATCCGCGCGGCCAGATCTCGGCGATGCGCCGGGCGCTGGAGGATGCCGGCATCGAACCGGCCTCCATCGGCTATGTCGAGGCCCACGGCACCGGCACGGTCCGCGGCGACCGGATCGAGATCGAGGCCCTCAACGCCGTCTATGGAGAGCCGGTCAGACATTGCGCAAGCGATCATCGGAACGGGACCGCCGCCGGCACCGGCCTCGGCTCGGTGAAATCGATGATCGGCCACAGTTTCGCCGCTGCCGGGATGGCGGGGCTGATCCGTGCGCTCTGCATGGTGGAAACGGGCCAGATCCCGCCGACAATCCTGCGCGGCCCGGTCCACCCCGATCTCGGCCTCGAACGTGGACCCTGGCGGCTCTCGGACAAGCCTCAGCCCTGGGTGGACGGTCCCGCCCCGCGCCGCGCCGCAATCAACACGCTCGGCACCGGCGGCACCAATTTTCACGCCATCGTCGAAGCCCCCCCGGCGCAACAGTTTTCGGAGACACAATGCAACTGATCGTCCACAAGATCCGGCTCCTCGCCCAATCCTATGCCGAGCGCTTCGAAAACTGGGTGCAGACGAGCGACTACGCCGCATGTCCACAGCTGCCGAGCGTCGTCTCGTTCTCCGTTCAACGCGCCGATCCGGGTGCCGATTTCGACTATTTCGAAGTGATCACCGTGACATCGCTCGAAGCCTTCGAGAAAGACATGCGGACCGATGTTTTCGACAGCCTCGTCGCGGCCTTTTCCGACATGGCCGAGGTCCAGGAGGAGATCATCGGCACTCGGCTCGGCGAAGGCTACGTACGGTCGTCCTGACAATGCCGACCGCGCCCGTCCTTTCGCAAATTCGGCTCGGCGGCCGAACCGTCTTCCTGCTGAACTTCGCCGGCGGGACGGCGAGGGCGCTGGAGACACACGCCTGCGACATCCTCTCTCACGACGAACTGACGCTGTGGCGGAGCTATCCGCTCGCCCGAAAGCGTCATGAATGGCTGGCGGGACGGATGGCCGCCAAGGCCGCGCTTCAGGCCGACCGGCTGGAGCGAGGATTGGAGCCGCTACCGCTTCGGTCACTGCCGGTCTTGCCGGACGGTGGGCGCAGCGGGCCGGTCCGTTCCCCGCTGGATGGCTGTCTGACCATCTCGCACTCCGGCGCGATGGCGGGGGCGGCCCTTTCGGATACGCCCATCGGCATCGACATCGAGCGCCTGCGGACCTTCACTCCCGCCGTAGTCCAGCAATTTGTTTCGCCCGCGGAGTCGCGTCGGCTTGGTCCCTGCCCTGCCGACGATCCCCGACTGACGCTGCTCTGGAGCGCCAAGGAGGCGGTGCTGAAAGCGCGGCGGGCGCGAAACCTGACCGAAATCCGCCAGATCGAATGGCGGGGATGGAACGGC
>NZ_JAMYXM010000004.1 GCF_024158145.1 Notoacmeibacter sp. MSK16QG-6 | reverse complement strand
TCACCTCCTTGATGTCGCGGCCCGCCTTGGCAATCAGCGAGGGATTGGTCGTCACCCCGTCCAGCATGCCCAGATCGTTCAGCGTCCGGATCTCGTCCACATCGGCGGTATCGACAAAAAATTTCATGATTGTCCTCTTTCAGGGTTTTTGGCCAGTCGGCAGACAGGCTGACATATCCATCGATCAAAACGTCTTCAGATCTGCCGCGCCCGTATCTATATGAGGCGCCCAAAAAGCAATACTTTCGGCGATCTGTTCAACAACCTGCCGGTCGTGGGGCTCGCGTTCCTTGAACGACAGCTCCAGGCAGATTTCATTATCCTTCGCGCCGCCATCGGCAAAAGCCTCCAACAATGCTTTGGGCTGAATCCGGCCATTGGCATTATGCGCGGCGGTGAAGGGGCGATGGCCGCTTTTGTCCATCGTGCTCTGCTTGATATGGATGATCGGTGAAACCGGAGGAACCGCCCGAGCCCAGGCATAAGGGTCGGTATCGTCCGGATTGGAGGACGTGACGTCTCCATGGTCGATATCGGCCATCATCCACATCGGTATGGCCATGTCGGCCGCGCTCAGACGTTCCTGCAATGCCATTGTTTCGGCAATCGTCGGACCGAACTCACGGCCGACGCTCATCGGCTCCCAGAACACATAGGTTAGACCTGCAGACTTCGCGTGCGCGGCGACTTCGGCCCAGCAATCGATGGCGATCTTCGTCAAATCCTCACGGCGCACCGGATCATCGAAGTCCTTATAGGTAAAAATCGCGAATTGGGTGCCGATACCCTCACCGCCCAGATCGCCAATGATATCGGCGAAGGTCTTGAACCAGTTGGTGTAGTAGCGACGAACGCCGGCATCGGGATGACCAAAATGGTTCAGGCGACCATAAGGCCCCGTCATACCGGACGTTACCCGCACACCGGTGCGCCGAAGCGCTGCGTCCATCTGTCGCGTCATGCTACGGATCAAAGGGGCCGGCCAGCTTGGATTGATGAATTCATGCGTCAGTTGCAAGTCGCGAATTTTGAGATCGCGCGCGACCGTATCGATCAGATCGTCCGGCTCCGCAAATCGGTTTACTAGCGGATTGGTATTCAGCGAAAGCGTAAGCGTCATTTCCTGTACCGGCGAACTAGGCCGCTTCGGCCTCCCTCTGTGCATCGAACCATTCACAAAACGCCTCTTTTTCGGCGCCGGTCAGAGCGAGATGCTGTTTGGTGCGGCGAAACAAGACATCCTCTGCCGTCGCCGCCCATTCATATTTTCTTAGATAGCGGACCTCCGCTTCGAAAAGTTGTCCGCCGAAGTGTCGGCCGAGACTGTCGATGGATTGCGCATCGCCAACAATCATTTCCGCGCGTGTCCCGTAAAGGCGGGCGTAATGCAGCAGCAAATCGCGTGGCAGCCAAGGATAATCGTTGCGAAGCCGCTCGACAAAGCTCTGGAAGTCGGCGCCGGCCATATCGCCGCCCGGCAGCGGTGCATTGGCCGTCCAACTCCGCCCCATTTTCGGGAAATACGGTTGCAGGCGTTCCAGCGCATGCTCGGAAAGTTTCCGAAAGGTCGTGATCTTGCCACCGAAGACATTAAGCAGCGGCAGACCATCCTGATCGTCGAGATCGAACTCGTAATCGCGCGTCACGGCGGATGGATTGCCCTCGCCATCGTCGAACAGGGCGCGGACGCCTGAAAAGGTCGTCAGGACATCCGACCGGCGAAGCTTCTGTTTGAAGTACCGGTTTACCGCGGCGATCAAATAATCGATTTCCTCTTCGGAAGCGGAGACGGTGTCGGCATCGCCTTCATAGGGAATATCGGTCGTGCCGATCAGCGCCATATCCTTCCCGTATGAGTTCAGAAAAATCACACGCTTGTCATTGTGCTGCACCAGATAGGAGTGCGGCCCATCCCAGAATTTCGGCACGACGATATGGCTACCTTTGACGAGGCGCACATTTCTGGCGCTGTTCAGCCCGGCAACTTGGCCGATAACATCGGAGACCCAGGGCCCTGCTGCATTGGCTATCGCTTTTGCTCTGAGCGAGACGTTCTGCCCGGTCTCGCAGTCGGTTATCTCAATCTGCCAGTAACCATCGGCGCGGGCGATACGAGTGCAGGCATGCCGAGGGTAAATCGCCGCGCCTTCTTCCGCCGCGCCCACGGCATTGAGGACAACCATGCGGGCATCGTCGACCCAGCAGTCGGAATATTCGAAGCCCTTGGTGTATTTGTCGAGAACGGGTGCACCCTCCGGGTCGCGGGTCAGGTCCAGCGTCCGCGTGCCAGGTAATTTCTTCCGCCCACCGAGATGGTCGTAGAGGAAGAGACCGAGCCGAACGAGCCAGGCCGGTCTGTCCTCGGGATTGTGCGGCAGGACAAACCGTAACGGCCAGATGATATGGGGTGCGGCCTTCAACAGCACTTCGCGTTCGATGAGCGCCTCGCGAACGAGCCGAAACTCGTAATATTCCAGATATCGCAACCCGCCATGGACCAGCTTGCCCGAACGGGATGACGTTCCTTGAGCCAGATCGTCCTTTTCACAAAGCGCGACCGAAAGACCGCGACCGGCTGCATCGCGAGCGATGCCCGTGCCGTTTATCCCTCCGCCGATGACAAAGAGGTCGACCAGTTGCTCCTGATCCTGGCTCGCATCAGTCACTCTTCTGCTCCTCGCTCTTTGGCCCGACACCGGTAGTCAGCGCCGCCACGTCGGGACGAATACCGTCATGGCCGGATTTGTCGTTTGGCGGCGCCATGCGATGCTCGCTCAGGCCCTGCCAGACGCCGCCCAGTTTTTGCCGCGCCGATTTGTATTCCGGAAAAAGCCGCTCGTAGATCGACGACAGGACGTCATCAGGCGCTTCGGCGGCGCCCAGCAATGGCGTCACCCAATCGGCGATGCAATCCTCCATCGTGTCATAGGCACCGATAGCCACGGCAGCCATCATTGCCGCGCCAGCCGCGCCGGCCTCTTCTCGCTCACTGACGCGAACACGCGCCCCCGTGCAGGCCGACAGGATTTGCCGAAGCGAATTCGACCGCGCCGCGCCCCCTGTCAGACGTATCTCATCCGGCATATCGCCCATTGTCGCGTAGCAATCGCGCGCCGCCATTCCGATGCCCTCGATAACAGCACGCACAAGATCGGGATATCGGTGCCCGATCGAAAGACCGATAAAGCCGGCGCGGGCATTGGCGTCGATGAACGGTCCACGCTCGCCCGCATCGGAGATGTAGGGATTGTACAGCAAGGTGCCGGGACGGCTCTGCGCCATCCACCCATCGATCTTCCCGATGAGATCCTTTAACGGAACCTCCTGTCCGTATTCGCCGAGAACATCGGTTGCAAGACGCAGAACCCAATCGATATTCAGCGTCGCGGCCATGTTGGTCTGCACCTGCGTCGCGATACCGTCGCATGGCAGCACAATGACGTAGCCCGTTCCCTCGTCATTTAGGACGATCCGATCCTGCGGCATGGCGCGCATGTGAACGCCCGTCGAACCGACCGTCGATGCGGCCACCCCGGCTTCGCCCGTATAGACACCTGCGCCAAGGCCGGTCATCACCATATCGACATAGCCGAGACAGACGGGCGTACCGGCGGGCAGCCCGGTCTGCATAGCCGCATCCTCGCATAGGGGATGGGTCGTCTTCGTTCCATCGACAATCGGCGGCAGCAGGTTGCGATAACCGGTTAGGCCGAGCGCTTCCAGAACCGTGCTGTCGTAATCCCGGCTCCGGAAGTCGCCAAATGTGAAGCTGGCCTCAGACGGATCGGTCGCACGTTCACCGGTAAGGCGAAGATAGAGCCAATCCTTGCAATGCAGGACGCAGTCCGCGCCTTCCACAATCTCCGGCGCCGTCTGAACCATATGCGCGATCTGAGCGCCCTGCTGACAGGTATTGAGGCCTGTCCCCGTCGCCTCGAACCTCTGTTGCTCCAACGGCCCGGAGGCCAGACGGCGGACCGTGGGCGCAGCGCGCGCATCCAGCCACAGCCAGGCGTCGGTTACGGGCTCGTTCGCCCGGTCGATCAGCCATGTACCATCGCCTTGGCCTGTCACCGCAATCGCAGCTACGCGTGTGGACAGTCGGGGGACCTTTTCGCCAAGTGCCTTCAAAGCGGCGACGCAATCACTCCATGTCTGAGAAAGTGATTGTGTCGCAGCTCCGTCGGGAGTGGTTTCATAGCGGTTGAGGACAGCGGCACTGTCGAGCTGCCGACCGGTTAGATCGAACGCAACGGCCTTGATGACCGACGTCCCGGCATCGACGCCGATAATGAGATATTCGCCACTCACAACCGCGTTTCCGGCCCGGGCAAAGCGATCCTATGGCTTGTTGCGCCTCGCGACACGTCATGCTCCTCCCAATGCCAGACAATGCCGGCTCAGAGCGCGGATCATCCCATTATGATATAAAGCTGTCAACTATATCACGTGAAAAGTGTTATAATTATAAGTCGTGATCTGACGGGACGGGTACCGGAGCGATGGCCGGAGATCTTCAGGCCCTTAGAAACCGCCGTTTAATACCGTATTTCGGTCGAGCAGGAGCGCCGTTCAGAAAACTGTTGACACTGATCGATAGATATAACATCTTTCTAGGCATCGATAACACATAAATAACAACCGCTATCGATTGACGCACCGGGAGGAGCCGGCGCAGCATCTGGGAGGATTTCATGCGATCCGAGCAATGGTCGTCAGAGCCAGCTCTTGCATTTGAAACTGCATTTTCACGATGCCCGCATTTCGTCGATCGGCCTGGGTTGGGAGCGATTTGAGATGGCGGCAGCGGCAAGGAAAAGCGCTCGGCGCAATGGACCTGTTTCGCCAGGCGCTCTGATCGGCGTCGGGGCAGTGATTGCCCTTCTCAGCGCCATGGTGCTCGATACCCATGTCGTCAGAATTGGATCGGAACAGGACACGAGGACCGCAGCGTTCTCTCCCGAAAGTTTCGGGCAGGAACAGTTTCCGCGTATTCAATCGCTCATCGAGAGCCGCGCTGTCGAAGCCACCGAACTCGCGCCAGCCGCCCTCGAAGACAAGGCCGCAGCGGCTGAGAAATACGGCACGCCGGGCGGCATCGCGCCAATCTTTCCTGTCAAGTTCACGGGCACTGTAGGCGAAGGCCGCTCGGGAACGTTCAATATTGCGGTCGACGAGCTTCCGGACGAGGTCTCGATCCGAGTCCAGACCGGTCCAGCCGTCAATGGCACCGAGTTACGGGATTTTCCCGGCGATATCGGCTTTGGCGACTTCACCAACCAGATCGAATACCAGAACGCCGGTTCGGGCATCAACAATGCCATGAAAGCGGAAGTCCTGAACGATCTGGACCGCGAAAGCCTCGCCGGACGAACCATCTCGGTCGTCGGTGTTTTTCGCATGATCAACCCAAAGAACTGGCTCGTCACGCCGGTCAGGTTGAGCGTCCAGTGAGTATCGCAGCCGCCCACCAGGACGATTCCGGCGAGGTCGTGCTGGCCGCGCGCAATATCGCCAAGTCTTTCGGTAGCGTGCATGCGTTGAAAGGCGTCAATTTCAAGATTCACCGAGGTCAGGTCACCACGCTGTTCGGCGAGAACGGCGCCGGAAAATCCACCCTCATGAAAATTCTGTCGGGGGTATTGGCGCCGTCCTCTGGCGATATCACCCTCGATGGCGCGCCCATCGAGTTTAGTGACACGATCGAGGCCCGCGAGCACGGCATATCCATCATTCACCAGGAGCTGAGCCTGGCCCCGAACCTTTCCGTTCGTGACAACGTCTTCATGGGTCGCGAGCTGACCACACGGACCGGCAGTGTCGATTATGCCGAGGAGGCGCGCCAGACGCAGCTTCTTATGGAAGAGCTCGAAGAAGATATCGATCCGTTGACGCCGGTCGAGGAATTGCGGCTTGGCCAGCAACAGATCGTCGAGATAGCGCGTGCGCTTTCCATCAATTCTCGGATCCTCATTATGGACGAGCCCACATCGGCCCTCTCGGCAGCCGAAGTGGAGGTGCTCTTCAAGGTCATCCGGGATTTGAAGGCGCGCGGCGTATCCATCGTCTACATCTCGCACCATCTGGAAGAAGCGCTGCAGATTACCGATCACGCGGTCGTGCTGAGAGACGGCGTCATGACCGCCTACGCCAGGCGCGAGGATATCGATCTGGAATGGATCGTCCGCAACATGGTGGGCGAGAACTTCGATCTCGGATCGCCGCCCGAAGCCCAATTCGGCGATGTGGCGCTTTCCATCGACAGTGTATCGGTGCCCGATGCGTCCGGCGTCGATCTCGTCCGTGATCTCTCGCTGGAGGTACGCTCAGGCGAGATCGTCTGCATATACGGATTGATGGGTGCGGGACGCACGGAATTGCTGGAAGCCGTTGCTGGACGCCTCAATCTGACCGGCGGCCGAGTCGTCCTCGATGGCGAGGATATTTCGCATCTCGGCATTGCCGAGCGCATTCGCCGTGGTCTCGTCCTCATACCGGAAGACCGGCAGCGCGACGGGCTGGTGCAGACAATGAGCGTCGGACAAAATCTGTCCCTCGCTTCTATCGGTGCGTTTACGCGGGCGCTGTTCACCTCTCCCAAGCTGGAAAACGAGGTGATCGACGAATCCATCGACCGCGTTCACATCAAAACATCCGGTGGATCGGCGCCAATCGGGTCGCTGTCGGGCGGCAACCAGCAGAAAGTCGTCATCGGGAAAATGATGGCAACCCATCCGAAGGTCGTTCTCTTGGATGAGCCGTCGCGGGGCATCGATATCGGCGCCAAGGCCGAAGTGTTCAAACTTCTGGCCGAGCGCGCCAGCGGCGGTGTCGGCGTCATCTATTCAACATCAGAGGTTGGGGAATGCCTGTCCGTCGCGCATCGCATCGTCGTCATGCGGCGCGGGCGCATCGCGGCGGAGTTCGGACCGGACGTCACCAAGGCGCAAATCATGGCCGCATCCGGCGAGGCGATCGATTAAAATGAGCAAAAGTCAGACCATGACCGATTCCGAAGGTAAAGAACACAAGACGCCTATGTTCGGCGGCGATTTCGATATCGTCCGACTATTATTGGAAGGGCGGGCCTTCTTCGCCCTGATCGCGATCATTATCGTCTTTTCGGCGCTGTCGCCGTTCTACTTCTCGCTCAACAACTTCCTGATCATGTCGAGCCATGTCGCCATTTTCGGTCTGTTGGCGATCGGCATGCTTCTTGTCATTCTGACAGGCGGTATCGATCTTTCCGTCGGGTCGATCCTGGCGCTGGCGGGTGTCTGCGCCGGCGCGATGATGCAGGGACTCACGGCCGAGGCGGCAGGGGTCATTCTCTATCCACCGGTCTGGGTTGTCGTTCTGCTGACCTGCCTTGTCGGGGCAGCCATCGGCGCGCTGAACGGCGTGCTTATCGCAATCTTTCGGGTACCGGCATTCGTCGCCACGCTCGGCACGCTCTATGTGGCCCGCGGGATCGCGCTTCTGATGACCAACGGGCTGACTTACAATAATCTTTCCGGCGATCCTGCGCTTGGCAATACCGGGTTCGACTGGCTCGGCTTCAACCGTCTTTTCGGGGTGCCGATAGGTGTCATCGTTTTGGCGGTCGTCGCCATTCTCGCTGCTCTGTTACTGACACGCACGCCATTCGGCCGATGGGTGTACGCAACGGGTGGCAACGCCCGCGCCGCCGATCTGTCGGGCGTACCGGTCAAGTTCACGACCGTCATGGTGTACACGCTATCGGGGATCTGTGCCGCGATTGCCGGCCTGGTGCTCTCGTCTCAGCTTACCTCGGCCGGACCGACTGCCGGCACGACCTATGAGCTGACGGCAATTGCAGCCGTCGTTGTCGGCGGCGCCGCGCTATCGGGCGGCCGCGGAACGATTGGTGGCACGCTTCTGGGAGCGTTCGTTATTGGCTTTCTCGCCGATGGCCTCGTGATCATCGGCGTGTCGACCTACTGGCAGACGGTCTTCACCGGCGCGGTCATTGTCGCCGCCGTTCTTCTTAACTCGGTCCAATACAGCGGGCGCCGCCGGCGCTCCGCGGGGTCGGGAACACCGCCTTCTCCGAAACCTTCAAAGCCGAGCTGAATACGGACTGGATTTTCGGAAAGACCGCCGGTCCGCCGGCGCCAATGATCAGAGGAGGAAATCATGATCAAGCTTACACGCAGACTGACACTTGCCGCTCTGGCATCCGCCGCCTTCATGGCCGGCCCTGCAATCGCTCAGGACAAGGGCCTGATGACGATCATCGTCAACGACCCGGCCAATCCGTACTGGAAGACCGAAGGCGATGTCGCTGCCGCGACCGCCAAGGATATGGGCTACGAGGCAACTGTTGCCGCTCACAAGGGCGACACCAATGTGGAAAGCCAGCTGATCGATACCGCCATCACCAACCAGTCCAAGGCGATCCTCCTGGACCCGGCCAATGCAGATGGCTCAGTCGGTGCGGTCAAGAAAGCGGTCGAGGCTAATATCCCGGTCTTTCTGATCAACGCCGAGATCAATGAAAGCGGGCTGGCCAAGGCGCAGCTCGTTTCCAACAACGCCCAGTGCGCTGCAGACGGCGCGATTAAATGGGTCGAACTGGTTGGCGATGGCGGCAACTATGTCGAATTCTTCGGCAATCCGGCCGACAACAACGCTGCTACCCGCTCCAACGGCTACGAAACCGTGCTGAGCCAGTATCCGGATCTCAAAAAGGTCGCGCAGGAAACGGCCAATTGGGATCGCACGCAGGGTTACAACAAAATGCAGTCGATCCTACAGGCCAACCCGGACGTCAAGTTTGTTATCTCCGGCAATGACGAGATGGCTCTTGGTGCGATTGCCGCACTGAAGGAAGCCAACAAGCTGGAAGGCACCATCATCGGCGGCTTCGACGGCAATCCCGACGCGGTGGATTCGGTGAAGTCGGGCGAGATGTCCTATTCTGTATTGCAGCCCGTGGCTGAATTCGCCGCCGAAGCTGTCCGTCAGGCCGATGCCTTCATTGCAGATGGCACGGAGCCGGAAAACGAGAAGCAGCAGTTCAACTGCAAGCTGATAACGGCCGACAATGCCGACAAGATGACTGGCCCATTCACCATGGGCGAGTGATCGCCATCGTATGATCGACCTTGGAAAGGGCGTCGAATGCGCCCTTTCCCTTCCCTCTTCTCCCGTGATATTTCGCTAGCGATGTCTGTCGACGAAACCCATGAAAAGACCATCGAGCGGCTGATGACAGCCGACGTGCCGAGCGACGGGCGCCAGGCCCGTCAATTGGCGCGCAGGCAATTGATCGCCGAAACGGTCATGACGGAAGGCACGATGCGGATCGAAGAGCTCACCGAGCGCTTCGGCATCAGCCTCATGACGGTGCATCGCGATCTGGACGAACTGGCGAGCCGCGGGCTCCTGAGGAAAACGCGTGGGATCGTTTCCGCCGCGCCGACAAGTCTCATCGAATCGAGCGATCTCTACCGTTCGCACCGCCAGCCCGAAGAGAAGAAGGCGTTGGCGCAGGCCGCGCTGGAATTCATCGAACCGGGCCAGGCGATCTTCATCGATGATTCGACCTCGGCGCTGCAACTCGTCGAATACCTGCCAGAGCGGGTTCCATTGACGATCATCACCAATTCGCTGCGGCTCATGAATGCGGTGAAAGACATTGCCGACCTCAATCTCATCGCCCTTGGCGGCGAGTACCACGGTTGGGCCAATGCTTTCATGGGACGTGCGACGACCAGCCAGATTTCCAGGCTGCGCGCGGATATGGTGATTTTCTCAATGGCGGCGGTCACGGACGACATGATCTTTCACCCGTCGGCGGAAGTCGTCGAGACAAAGCGGGCAATGATCGACGCGTCGGCAAAAAGCGTTTTTTTGGTTGATCATACGAAATTCGAGCGCCGCGCACTTTACGGCCTTGGCGCTCTGTCGGAGATGGATGCGGTCATCACAGATGCCGGCACATCCGACACCCATCTGCAGCGCATGCGCAGCAATGGCATCAACGTGATCGTCGCACGGAGCGACGACACAAAAACGGAGACGGCCGCCTGATCCTGAGAGGAAGGCAGCCGACCGTATCGATAATCAACATTGGGAGACTCGCGATGAAGCTTGCCATCGCAGGAGACAGCGCTGGAGCGCCGCTCGCCAAACTGCTGTCAGAACACTTGAAAAACCATGACGGGCTGGACGTGTCGGAAATCAGCAACCCGCCATCCGACAGCGAGGAATTTTACGCCAATCTTTCCGAACGGGTTTGCAAAGGCATATTGGACGGCACCTACGATCGCGCCATTCTATGCTGCGGCACCGGCATCGGTGTCGCACTGTCAGCCAACAAAATACCGGGTATACGCGCCGCCCAGGCTCATGACACCTACTCCGCCGAGCGGGCGGCGCTTTCCAATAATGCGCAGGTGATAACGCTCGGAGCCCGCGTTGTCGGTAGCGAATTGGCCAAGGCAATCGCCGAAGCGTATCTCGCTCGAAACTTCGATCCGAACGGAAGATCGGCCGGGAATGTGCGCGCCATCGACGAATTGGATGCCCGGTCCCGCGGAAAGAACTGATAGCGCGAAGCGGCCGGCAATCAGCCGGCCGCACTATCCAAAGCAGTGGCGCACCGTTTCAGAATGTCGAGATAACCTTCGACCTGCCAGGCGGACCGGCCGATAAACAGCCCGTCGATATTGGGTTTTGCGATCAACTCCGCACAGTTTTCGGGATTGACCGATCCACCATAAAGCACGGGAAGTCGCCGGCCCGATACGTGTTGCGCGACTTCGATGATCGCAGCATGCCGCTCATCGGCATAGTCCGGGCTGGCCGGAACGCCCTTCTCGCCGATCGCCCAGACAGGCTCATAGGCAAGCAATACAGGCACGTGACGATAATTATCTTCGATCTTTGACAAGGCGGCGGTCACTTCTTCAGCCAGAACCTGATCCGCCCTACCCGTTTCTTTGTCTTCCGCTGTTTCGCCGATGCAGATGAGCGGTATGAGGCCGTGACGGACAGCGGCGGCCACCTTCAGCGCCACCGTCTCATTGGTTTCGCCAAAATTGGCGCGACGCTCCGAATGGCCGAGTTCGACAATGTCGAGCCCGCAGTCCTTCAGCATGAGAGGAGAAATTTCACCCGTCCATGCACCCTCATCCGCCCAGTGCATATTTTGGGCGCCGACTTTTACATCGGTCTGCTCCAGTGCGGCTTTGACTTCTCGCACAGCGGTGAAAGGCGGAATGACGAAGCGCTGGATACCGGCAAACGGCTCAGCTGTGCTCAAGGTTTGGGCGAAGTGCTCTGCCTCGACAAGTGTCTTGTTCATTTTCCAGCTTGTGCCGACCCAGAACGTTGAGATCTCCATCGTCATGTTGTCTTTCGCCATACGGAAATCACCTCTTCGGCAACAGTGGATCAAGGCGCTTATTCTTTCAGAAAAGCCTATAAAAATCAATAAAGTAAGGAGAATTTTATCTGTCAAGTGGAACGGGTATTCGTCGCTATTTCGACCCGAAAAATCTCTTCTAACTAGAACCATCGGTTGACGAATAAAAAATCATTGTGGTAACGTTCCCAATAGGAGGAGCGAGCATGGCTGCCAAGCGCAGACCCACCATCATCGACGTTGCGCGGCAGGCAGGCGTGTCCAAGAGCACTGCCGCACGCGTTCTGTCGGGTGGCGCCAATGTATCCCCCAAGGTCATCGAAGCCGTAAAGCTCGCAGTCGGAGAACTCGGCTATCAGCGCAATAACCTCGCCGTCAGCATGCGCTCAGGCCGAAGCGGCCTCATTGGCATTGTCGTGCCGGATATCTCGAACCCATTCTGGGCCGAGGTCGTTCGTGGCGCGCAGGACGCTTCGATGAAGATCAAGAGTTCTTTGCTGATCTTCTCTTCGGACTGGAGCCTGGAACGGGAGCGCAGCCATCTACAGGCGCTAGTCCAGACAAGGGTCGACGGATTCCTCATCAATGCGATAGGAGACGACGCCGAGGCCTTGGACTTTGCCAATCTGGGGTGCCCCGCCGTATTGCTCGGCACAACGGCCGACCTCTATCCTGGCAGATCCAGCGTCGGTTCGGATATCGCGCATGGCGTGCATGCCGCACTCGATTATTTGGGCCAGCGGGGCCATGGTTTGCCCAAGTTGATAACAGGCCCGCAGCGCCGGCTCGCACGCGCGAAATTCGTTACGGCCGTCAATCGATATTTCATAGATCGTGACATCGATCCCACAGAGATCGAGATCGAAGATGGAGACTACACGGTCGAAGGCGGCAAAAGAGCGATGGGCCGCTTCCTCGCAAAGGCTCGCAAAGGCGAACATCTGACGATCTTTGCAGCTAACGACCTGATGGCGCTGGGGGCGATCTTGCAGGCCAGAGAAGCCGGCCTCGATTGCCCGAAGGATGTTTCAGTCATGGGGTTCGACGGCATCGTAGCTGGTGAGTTCTGTGTTCCACCGCTGACGACGGTGGCAAAGCCGGCCCGACCGATCGGCGAGGAAGCCATCACCGTGCTCGATGCTGTCATGTCCGACACACCGGATGTATTGAAGCGCCGACTGCCATGCCAACTGATCGAGCGCGGCAGCGTCAAAGATCTGTCCAAGCCCATCAAGCTTGCAAAAACCGGATAGCCGAGGAGCGACATGGCATCGTCTTTGAGCGATACAATTGGGAACGTTCCCAAAATCAATCGGAGTTCCTTCTCGGAGCGGGCCCAGAGGCTTTGGAGCCGATGGTGGCCCTTTTACGTCATGTTGCTGCCCGGAATTCTCTACTTTCTGGCCTACCATTACCTGCCGATCTGGGAGGCGCGGATCGCCTTCCAGGAACTGCGGATCGTGCCGCCCAACATCTGGGTTGGCTTCAAGCACTTTGTCACGCTCGCTTCGTCCCCTGTGTTTCTTCAAGTGCTGCAAAACACCATAATCATCAGCACGATGAAGCTGATCTTCATCTTTCCTGTGCCGATCATCGTCGCATTGCTGCTGAACGAAGTCCGGTCACCAGCCTATCGCAAGACAGTCCAATCGGTGATCTATCTTCCGCACTATCTCTCATGGGTGGTGATCGGCGGCCTCACGATCGCAACGCTGTCGCCCAATGACGGCGCAGTCAACGAACTGCTGGGATGGGTTGGCATCGGACCAATCCCATTCATGACGGATAGCGGATCGATCCGCTGGGTCGTTGTCTTCAGTGAAATGTGGCGAAGCGCGGGTTGGGATTCTCTGCTCTACTTCGCCGCGATCATCGGCATCAATCCGGAACTTTACGAGGCTGCCGAGATCGACGGGGCGGGCCGCTGGCAGAAAATCTGGTTCGTCACCATCCCCGGCATTGCGCCCACCATCGCGACACTCTTCATCCTGAATGTCGGGCTCTTCTTCAGCACCGGTCTGGACCAGATCCTCAACCTGTCCAACCCGGTCATCCGCAGCCAGATCGATATCGTCGACACCTACGTCTATCGCATTGGCCTTCAGACCGGCCAGTTCGAACTGGCGACGGCCGCCGGCCTTTTGAAGGGTCTGGTCGGAATGACACTGATCGTCACGGCGCACTTGGCGTCCAAAAAACTTACCGGAAAGGGGGTCTGGTAATGGGTTTCAACAGCCGTACCACCCCGTTCGAGCGGGTCGAATATGTCCTGATCCTCTCGGCTCTATTCCTGATGGTGGTCGTAACGATCCAGCCTATCCTGCACCTGGTCGCGGTGTCTTTTTCCGAGCCGGCGAACGTGCCGGGCATGAGCGGGCTGGAAATTGTACCCGACGGTTTCTCGCTTCAGGTCTGGTCGCTTCTAATTCAAAATCCGAACGTCCAGCGCGGCCTTCTGAACGCCCTCTACATCACCATTGTCGGAACGGCCATCAACATCGTAGCGACCACGCTGATGGCTTGGGCACTGGCGCAGACCCGACTGCCCGGCCGCAAATACATTCTGCTGTTCGTTCTCGTGACGATCGTCTTCGATCCAGGGATCGTGCCAGACTTCTTCGTGATGAAGAACCTCGGATTGCTCAACAGCTACTGGTCCGTCATCCTCTATCGCGCAGTCTTCGCCTGGTATCTGATCATCCTGATCCGCCTGTTCGAGGAAGTGCCGAGCGAACTCCTCGAGGCCGCCGAACTCGATGGAGCCAACCCCTTTCAAACGCTCTGGCATGTTGTCGTGCCGGTCGCGCGTTCATCGATCGCGATGATCGGCCTTTTCTACCTCGTTCTGCACTGGAACGAATTCTTCCGGGCCATGATCTACCTCAACGATCCGAATAAATGGCCCCTCCAGGTCGTGCTGCGTCAGTTCGTCGTCGAGGGCGACAAACTGTCCATGGTCGGCCTCTCCAACATGTCGAACTACACCGAAGCCAGCCAGATCAGCATCCGCGCGCTCAAAGCCGGGATGATCGCGCTGACGATAGCGCCTCTGGTTCTGATTTACCCGTTCGTCCTCAAATTCTTCACCAAGGGCACGATGTCCGGCGCGGTGAAAGGATGAGCCGAATATCCGTTCACGCATCAAACAATGGGAGGATTTCTTGATGCTGAAAACTCCGAAAATAACCGTTCTCGCAGCCCTGCTGCTCGGCACCACGCTGTCGGGAGCACAGGCCGCTTCCGGTGAGGTTCAGATGGTCCTGAAAGACTTCCTGAGCACCAACGAAAACCAGGCCACCTATGTCGAGAACATCGAAAAGGCGCTCGCCGAAAAAGGACATGACATCGATATAAAGGTCGTGGATCTGCCTTCCGGCAGCTACGCCGATGCGCTGGGCGTGATGCTGCTGTCCGGCGACATTCCGGATTTGATCTACTTCCAGGGTGGTGATGAGAAAATCGCGGCACAGGGTGTTCTTGAAGACTGGCGGCCCTGGATCGAAAAAACAGAGTATCTGAAGGATGCTCTCTATCCGCACAACAAGGCGCGGCTGGAAAATTATCCCTATCTTCTGTTTGTCTATCCCCTCCGGGGCTGGCAGCCGGTCATGCGCTCCGATTGGCTCGAAAAAGTCGGAACGGATGTTCCAAAGAGCCTCGAAGAGTTCAAGGCGCTACTGGAAGCGATCCGCGACGGCGACCTCGACGGGAACGGGCAGAAGGACACATACGGCTTCACAGCCGGCGGCAATCTTGGCGAACTCGACGGTTTTCTAAATCCGGCCTTCGGTATCGATGCGACCTGGCTCAAGGATGAGAACGGGAAATGGGTTCACGCCCAGATATCGGATCAGGAACGTGAAAAACTGATGTTCTATCACGAGCTCTTCGAGGAAGGGCTACTCGATCCGGAATATGTGACGATCAACTGGGAAGCCAAGGAAGACAAGTTCTACACCGGCCGCGCCGGGGTGGTCTCCGCATCGCGCGCCGGCAATGTGGTGGTCTACGAGACCAAAATGAACACCATCTATCCGGACACCGGCCTTACCTTGCTCGACCCGCCTTCCGGCCCGGGCGGCCAAGGGCTTCAGGCCGTGGACGTTTCAAGAGAGGGGCGCGGCTGGGCGATGTCCGCACTCTCGGAGAATAAGGAAGCAGTAGTAGCGTTGCTCGACTTCATGGCCAGTCCAGAGGGCCAGATGATGGAACGTCTCGGCCTGCCGGATATCCATCATAAGGGCAGCGGCGAAAACATAGAGGTGTTGCCGGCCCTCGGATCATGGGAGAGCCCCTTCATGGTCGCCGCCAACTGGGAATCGCCAGTCAAACTTCTTCCGGAAGCGGCCGAGAAATATCTGCAGAACATGCAGGAATATTTCATTCCCGATAATCAGTTCGCCTTCCCTGCCGACTTCGCTGCGGCGCTCGATGCGACGGACAACGATTACAATGCGTGGGCCTATCGTTTCGTTTCGGGTGAAGTGTCCTTCGACCGATGGGATGAATATGTGGAGGCTTGGAAAGCCGACGGCGGTTCGATCCTCCTCGAATATGCCGAGCAGCAACTGCAATGAGCGCTTCTCACGAAAACAACGCGGCCCTGAGGGGCCGCGTCCGCGCGCTTTTATACGGCATCGCCTACGGAGACGCCTTGGGTGGGCCGGTTGAAAAGCTTTCGGCGGCTGAAATCGCCGAAACCTACGGACGCGTGGAATCCGTGCACCACAGATGGCATCGCCTCGACGAGGATGCCGTCTTGCGCAACGGTCGCACACGCGGCAACGGGATCATCACCGACGACACTCTTATGACGCTGTGTCTCATGGAAATCTATTGCGACTTGAAGCGCCATATCGATGCATGGGATATGGCGGGACCGTTCGTTCGCAAGATTGCCTGGGAGCCACGATGGATACCGGAGCTTGAAAGGGAGACCCTCCTGATCGAGCGGCTCTTCTATCCAGAAAAATGGATTTTTCACAGGCTTCAGCTCGCGGCCTGCGACCCGCGGCAAGGCGGCATCGGCAACATGGTGAACTGCGGCGCCGCGATGTATGCCGCGCCGATTGGTGTGGTCAACGCGTGCGATCCGGCCGCCGCCTATCAGGAAGCGATCGGCTTCATGATGGGGCATCAGCAAAGCTACGGCCTGGAAGCCGCCGGCGTTTTCGCCGCATGCGTTGCTGAGGCTTTCAGACCCGGCGCGACTATCGGCGATATCGTCTCGACTGCCACAGAATTAGCGAAGGATGGAACCAGAAGGGCGATAGCCGAGGTCTGTGCTGTGGCCGAGCGCTACCGCGGCGAAGAATGGGATTATTTTGAGGTTGTAGACGCATTTCATAAAACGCTTCTGCCCTTCTCGCC
Organism: Notoacmeibacter sp. MSK16QG-6; assembly: GCF_024158145.1. GTDB lineage: Bacteria > Pseudomonadota > Alphaproteobacteria > Rhizobiales > Rhizobiaceae > Notoacmeibacter. The sequence continues at coordinate 250,046 of NZ_JAMYXM010000004.1, read as the reverse complement.
GATGGGTGACGACGTGCGGCACGGGCCGGAAAAGTCCGGCGTCGCGACGGCGGCCTACCAGCCGTCCCGTCTCCTTTCGATCGAGGAACTGCCGATTGCACTGGGCTTCTGCCTGCTCAACGAAGGTGCATTTCAGAAAACAGTCCAGGATTGCATCAACTCCGGTCGCGATACCGACTCCATCGGCGTCATGTCCGGCGCCATCCTTGGCGCCCTGCATGGCGAAGACGTTCTCGACCATTCGGTGCTGACCCATGTCGACGCGACCAACAAGACAACCCTTTTAAGCGCTGCCGACGCGTTCGCAGAATGTGCGAGCGAGATCATCCACGCTGATTTGAAGCGCGACGAAGAGCGCCGAACACGGCTCGACCAGCTACTGACCGCCGAGCGGCAACCTGTCATGGACCATACGGAATGAAGGAAATCGTAATTGAAAATCTGGGCAAGACGTTCGGTACGGCCGTTGTGTTCAGCGATCTCAACTTGGAGATCGAAGAGGGAGAATTCGTTGTGCTCGTCGGCCCGTCCGGCTGCGGCAAATCGACCCTTCTTCGCATCATTGCCGGTCTCGAAGACGTTTCGGCCGGAAACCTGTATCTCAATGGCGAGCGGGTGAACAACAAGCCGGCCAAGCAGCGCGATATAGCCATGGTTTTTCAGAGCTACGCGCTCTATCCGCACATGAATGTCGCCGACAATATGAGCTTTGCACTGCGTCTTTCCGGCGTTTCAAAGGCAGAGCGCGCCGAGCGGGTTAAAGCAGCGGCGGAGATTCTCGGTCTATCGGAACTGCTCGACAGACTGCCGCGTGAACTTTCCGGCGGCCAGCGGCAGAGAGTCGCGATGGGGCGAGCCATCGTGCGCGACCCCAAAGCGTTTCTCTTCGATGAACCGCTCTCCAACCTCGACGCCAAACTCCGACATAAAATGCGCGGCGAAATTCGTAAGATCCATCAGCGTCTTGGCAGAACGACGGTTTACGTCACCCACGACCAGACAGAAGCCATGACCATGGCCGACCGGATTGTGGTGATGAACAATGGCAAGATCGAACAAGCGGGAACGCCGACCGAACTCTACGGCAACCCGGATAATCTTTTCGTCGCCGGATTTATCGGCACCCCAGAGATAAACCGCTTTGGCGGCACTGTGAGAAATGGGGTGGTTCACCTGGATTGCGATCTGGCGTTTCCAGCCGATCTTCAGGTGGATTCAGCCGATGATTGCAAGGTTGTCTGCGGCGTTCGCCCTCACCACATCCTGATCGTTGAGGATGGACTTGAAGCGGAGGTGCTTCTGGTCGAGCCAACGGGTGAAGGTCAGGAAATACAGGCTATGGCGGGCGGCCATGAAGTCACGATTGTGGCCGATGCGCAGATGGATGTGGAAGTCGGACAGACAGTCCATATGCGGATCGACGCCGCGAAGGCTTTCCTCTTCGATGCCGACACCGGTCGTCGGCTAAGGTGAGGTTTGGACCCTAGAAGGCTTGAAACGTCAGGAAACAATCAGTGCTTACAGTCTTCGGCTCCATTAATATCGATCAGGTCTTCAGCGTTCCTTCGATTCCGCTTCCCGGAGAAACCGTTGTCGGCCAGAAATTGATGGAAACTAACGGTGGGAAAGGCGCAAATCAGGCGGTCGCGGCGGCACGCGTGGCGAATGGCGCTTTCTCTGTCCGCTTTATCTGCGCAATGGGCGAGGACGATCATGCGTCTTTGGCCTTGTCCAACCTTAAAGAGAATGGCGTAGCAGCCACGAGTATTAGCCAAAAGGATGTGGCGACAGGTACCGCGCTTATCGCCATCGACAAGTCAGGTGAAAACGCAATCACTGTATTGTCCGGCGCGAATGACAGATTGACGGCCGAAGATTTCGCCCCGTCCTTTCACGATGAGACCAAAACGCTCCTCTGCCAGGGAGAAGTTCCAATCGGCGAGACCTTTGCAGCGCTCTCGAATTTCAAGATGCGCAAGCCGGACGGTCTGGCGATCCTGAACCTCGCGCCCGTGCCAGCGGCGCTTTCTCGCGCGGAGCTGCAAACGGCTTTGTCCGCCATCGATTTGCTTGTCGTCAACGAAAAGGAAAGCGAGGACGTTCAGTCCATCCTTGAGCAGGATCTGCCGTCTATCGCCGCCAGTTTTTCGCTAAGGATCGTCGTGACACAGGGGCCGAAAGGCGCGCTGATCTATGAAGCCGACCAGAACCTTCTGGCAATCGCAAGTCCACAGATAAAGCCATCCGACACGACCGGCGCGGGCGATACGTTTTGCGGTGTTCTCGCCGCGTTTCTAACGGAGGGGTTGTCACTTCGCGAAGCATCCGAACTGGCATGCAAGGCCGGTGCAATGGCTTGCCTGAGCATGGGCGCGCAATCCGGTATGCCGACGCGCGATGCGCTGCTGTCTCATTCTTTTCCGACCGCTACGACCGCTAAATGACACGATATTTCGGAACCGCTATCGTCATCACTATCATGGGCCTTGTTGCCTGTGCTGCTCTGGGCATGGCGCAACAGGGCGATATGAGCGGCGCGTTGCGCTTCGCGCTAATCGGCGGTGTGCTGATCGTTTTGGAAATATCGCTTTCCTTCGACAATGCGGTCGTTAACGCGAAAAAACTGAGCGCCATGACGCCTCAGTGGCAAAGGCGGTTTCTCACCTGGGGTATTCTGATCGCCGTCTTCGGCATGAGAATCGTTTTCCCAATCGCAGTCGTCATGATCGCGGCAGGGATCGGTCCATTCGAAGCGTCTCGGCTGGCTATCGTCGAGCCGGCGCGGTACGCGCAAATCATGCACGACTCGCATATATCGATTTCCGCTTTCGGCGGCACTTATCTGATGATGGTCGCGCTCAGTTTCTTTATCGACAGCGACAAATCGACAGACTGGATCAAATGGCCGGAGATCTGCCTGCGCTCATGCTCGAACTTTCGCGGGGCAGAAATCGCTGTCGTGTTGATCGTTGCGTTGACGTTCGCCCATTTCCAGGCGGCCGGCCACGAATTGGAGTTTCTCTATGCCGCACTGGCGGGATTGATCGCTTATCTGCTGGTCGAGGCCCTCAGTCACTTTCTCGACAGGGTAGAAAGCCGCGCAAGCGTGGCGGCGCGAAGCGGACTAGGCGCGTTTCTCTATCTGGAAGTGCTGGACGCGTCTTTCAGTTTCGATGGCGTCATCGGCGCATTCGCGCTGACAAACAATATCGCCGTGATCGCAATCGGACTAGGCGTAGGCGCTTTTTACGTCCGTTCATGCACGATCATGCTGGTCGAACGTAAAACCCTGTCCCAGCTTTGCTATCTGGAACACGGGGCATTCTATTCGGTGCTCGTGCTCGCAACGATCATGCTGCTTCAGTCGGTGATGAGCGTTCCCGAATATGTCACGGGGCTGCTTGGCGTCGGATTTATCGCCGTTGCCACGCTCAGCTCTTTGTTCGCGCTTAGAGAAACAGGCTGATCGCGAGTGGGGTGACGTACAATTTGTAACGACAACCCATAGCCACAAACGAGAACGGGCTGCGCGACATCTAATGCCACGCAGCCCGTTTGGCTTTTCTTTTATAGCCGTTAAACGGCGCCGACGTTAAATGAGCGGCAGGAGACTATCGACGGAGTTCTTGGCATCGCCATAGAACATGCGCGTGTTTTCCTTGTAGAAGAGCGGATTTTCAATACCGGAATAGCCGGTCCCCTGCCCGCGCTTGGAAACGATGACATGCTTGGCTTTCCAAACCTCCAGAACCGGCATGCCGGCGATGGGCGAATTGGGATCCTCCTGCGCCGCCGGATTGACGATATCGTTGGAGCCAATGACGATCACAACATCGGTATCGGAGAAGTCCTCGTTGATCTCGTCCATTTCCAGGACGATGTCGTAAGGCACCTTCGCCTCGGCCAGAAGCACGTTCATGTGCCCCGGTAGCCTACCTGCGACGGGGTGAATGGCGAAACGCACCTCCTTGCCTGCGCCGCGTAGCTTGCGCGTCAGTTCCGAGACCGCTTGCTGAGCCTGTGCGACAGCCATGCCATAGCCCGGCACGATAATGACGCTGTCCGCTTCGTTGAGGACGTTCGCTACGCCATCGGCATCGATAGCGACCTGCTCGCCCTCGACTTCCATGGCAGGACCGGTGGTGTTGCCGAAGCCTCCAAGGATGACGGAGACGAAGCTCCGGTTCATCGCCTTACACATGATGTAGGACAGGATCGCACCCGACGAACCGACCAGCGCGCCGACCACGATCAGCAGATCGTTGGATAGCGAAAAGCCGATGGCCGCCGCCGCCCAGCCCGAATAGCTGTTCAGCATGGATACCACGACGGGCATATCGGCGCCGCCGATGCCCATGATCAGATGATAGCCGATGAAGAAGGCGAGAGCCGCCATCACAAGCAGCGTCCAGCTGCCGGCGCCGGCCAGATACATGAAGAGCAGAACGACCGACAGGATCACCGCGCCGGCATTGAGAATATGGCCGCCCGGCAGTTTCTTGGCCTTGCTGTCGACTTTGCCGGCCAGCTTGCCGTAAGCGATAACCGAGCCGGTGAAAGTCACCGCACCGATGAAGACACCGAGAAAGACTTCGACCTTGAGAATATTGATCTCGGCCGGGGTCTTCTCCGCCACTTTCAGCGCGAAGCCTTTGAGCGCATCGAGCGCAGCCACGTCGCCCGCGGCTTGCAAGGCGGCGACCCGCACCATCTCGATCTCTGCGTTCAGACCGATGAAGACGGCGGCGAGGCCGACCAGCGAGTGCATCGCGGCCACGAGTTGCGGCATACCCGTCATCTGCACACGGTTGGCCACATACCAGCCAATGATACCGCCTGCGGCAATGAGAATAACCGAAATCAGCCAGTTTCCTGCGCCAGGACCGATCAGCGTGGCGAAGACCGCCAGCGCCATGCCGACAATGCCATACCATACCGCGCGTTTGGCGCTTTCCTGACCCGAAAGGCCGCCTAGCGAAAGAATGAACAGAACAGCCGCGACCACATAAGCGGCTATCGTGAACCCGTATTCCATGCTTCGCCCCTCCTTACGATTTCTGGAACATGGCGAGCATGCGCCGGGTGACCATGAAGCCACCGAAAATGTTGATACCCGCCATGAAGACGGAAAGAGCCGCCAGCACCACCACAAGAACTGAACCGGAGCCGATTTGCAGCAATGCGCCGAGAATGATGATCGACGAAATGGCGTTCGTGACCGCCATCAGAGGCGTATGCAGCGAATGGGCCACGCCCCAGATGACCTGAAACCCGACGAAGCAGGCCAGTACGAACACGATAAAGTGCTGCAGGAAGCTTGCCGGAGCGAACAGTCCCGCGATCAGCACAAGTGCGCCGCCGGCTGCCAGAAGCGTCACCTGCTGGCGGGTTTGCGCCTTGAAAAGGGCGACCTCCTCCGCACGCCGCTCCTCTGGCGTCAGTTCCCTCGGCTTTTCCCTCGGTTTTTGAGCGGCGATTGCCTTCACCTTTGGCGGAGGCGGCGGGAACGTGATCTCGCCCGCATGTGCCACGGTCGCACCGCGGATCACGTCGTCTTCCATATTATGGAAAATATTGCCGTCTTTTTCCGGCGTCAGATCCGTCATCATGTGGCGGATATTCGTCGCGTATAGCGTCGAGGACTGTGTCGCCATCCGGCTCGGAAAATCGGTATAGCCGACAATGGTCACACCATTATCGCTAACGATCTTTTGATCGGGCACGGTCAATTCGCAATTGCCGCCGCGCTCGGCCGCCAGATCGACGATCACCGAGCCGGGCTTCATCGCCTCGACCATATCCTTCGTCCACAACACCGGAGCGTCGCGGCCGGGGATCAGTGCCGTGGTGATGACGATGTCCATTTCCGGCGCCAGTTCGCGGAACTTCTCAAGCTGCTTTTCGCGGAATTCCGGGCTCGACGGGGCGGCGTAACCGCCGGTCGCCGCGCCGTCCTGCGCCTGCTCCTCGAAATCGAGATAGACGAACTCGGCGCCCATCGACTCGATCTGCTCGGCAACTTCGGGCCGAACATCGAATGCGTAGGTAATGGCGCCAAGAGATGTCGCCGTACCGATGGCCGCAAGGCCTGCGACACCTGCGCCAACGACCAGCACCTTGGCAGGCGGCACCTTGCCGGCAGCCGTGACCTGGCCGGTGAAGAAGCGGCCGAAATTATTGCCCGCCTCGATGACCGCGCGATAGCCGGCAATATTCGCCATGGAAGAAAGCGCATCCATCTTCTGCGCACGGCTGATGCGCGGCACCATATCCATCGCGATGACGTTTGCGCCCGTGCTCTTCGACGCTTCAAGCAGCGCCTCATTCGATCCGGGATAGAAGAACGAGATAAGCGTCTTTTCCGGCGTCAGCCGCGCGATCTCTTCATCAGAGGGCGGTCGCACCTTGGCGATGACATCGGCTTGGCTCCACAACGCATCGGCACTGTCGACAACTGTCACGCCCGCCGCGCGATAAGCGTCATCGGTCAGGCCGGCAGCCATGCCCGCTCCACTTTGAACGAGACATTCATGGCCGAGCTTCTGCAATTGGGTCGCTGAGTCAGGCGTCATCGCGACGCGGTTTTCGCCCGAGAATGTCTCGGTCGGGGTTCCGATCTTCACGGTCGTCTCCTCCGTATCAAGGGGTGATTTTCCCCGGTGTTGCTGTTTCTTGCTGTCATTTACGGGCCGAGCCTGGAGCGGTGCGCCCGACGGCGCTCAGTTCTCGTCCACCGGCTGTAAGAACGCGAAGTCGCAGCCCTCGTCAGCCTGCAGCACCTCGGCAGCATAGAGCCGATCATAGCCACGGCGCCGTTCGGGCGGGACTAGTTCCGATACCCAATCAGCCCGTCGCCGGTCAAGCTCGTCCTCGTCGACAAGAAGTTCGATCCGCTTGTCTTTTACCGAAAGGCGAATGCGGTCTCCGGTGCGCACCAGCGCCAAAGTCCCGCCAATCGACGCCTCTGGCGCCACATGCAGGACGATGGTGCCAAAAGCAGTACCGGACATGCGGGCATCCGAGATACGGATCATGTCTTTCACGCCCTTGGAAGACAATTTCCGTGGAATCGGCAGATAGCCCGCTTCAGGCATTCCAGAAGCAGATCGCGGTCCCGCATTCTGAAGGACCATGATATCGTCCGCGGCGATGTCGAGGTCGGGATCGTCAACCCGGGCAGCCATGTCTTCCAGTGATGAGAACACCACGGCGCGTCCCTCGGTCTCGAACAGCGAAGCGTCCGCAGCCGACCGTTTGAGGATTGCTCCGCGCTCGGCTAGATTGCCGAACAGCGCGACCAGTCCGCCTTGCGGTTCGAGCGGCTTGTCGGCAGAGGCGATCACCCTGCGATCGACGTAGCCGGGATCCTCCTCAAGCCTGTCCCCCAGCGTCTCGCCCGTGACAGAGATCGTGTCGAGATGCAGAAGCGGCTTGAGTTCACGAAGGACCGCCCCAACGCCACCGGCGAAGAAGAAATCCTCCATGTAGTTCTGGCCAACCGGCTTAAGGTTCACCAGCACCGGTGTTTCATCCGAAAGTTCGTTCAGCCGCTTCAGTGAGACGGGGATGCCCAACCGTCCGGCCACTGCCGTCAGATGGATGATTGCATTGGTCGATCCGCCCAGCGCAAGTAGAACGCGGATTGCGTTCTCGACAGATTTCGCCGTGATGACCTGGCTCGGACGGATCGGATTGGCGATCATACGCGCCGCAGCAAGGCCGGACGCTTCCGCCGCACGCAGTCGGTCGGCATGGACCGCCGGAATCGCAGCGGTGCCAGGCAAGGACATGCCCAGCGTTTCGGCAATGCACGCCATGGTAGAGGCCGTTCCCATGACCGCACACGTTCCGGAGGTGGTGGCAAGACGGCCCTCGACATCACCGATCTCGTCGCCGGAAATCTCGCCGGCGCGGTATTTGCCCCAAAAGCGTCGGCAATCGGTACAGGCGCCGAGACGCTCTTCGCCATATCGGGAGGTCATCATCGGACCTGCCACCAATTGCACGGCAGGCAGATCAGCCGATGCGGCTCCCATAAGTTGCGCGGGCACAGTCTTGTCGCATCCGCCCATCAGGACCACAGCATCCATCGGCTGAGCGCGGATCATCTCCTCGGTGTCCATCGCCATCAGGTTGCGGAACTTCAGCGAGGTCGGAGACAGAAAGACCTCGCCCAGCGAAATCGTCGGAAACTCGATTGGCAAACCGCCACCGAGTAAGACGCCGCGCTTCACATGTTCGACCATCTCAGGGAAATGGCGGTGGCAATTGTTGAAACCCGAGAAGGAATTGGCGATGCCGACAATCGGCTTTTTCAACACCTCTGACGAATATCCCATCGATGAGGCGAAAGATCGCCGCAAATAGATCGAGAAATCCCGGTCACCGTAATTGGTCAGGCCCCGCGCCAGTCCCTGAGCATCGTCCTTGCTCATCGTCATTCCTTCGCCGACAGTTTGATGCGCACATATTTGGGATCGAGATAGTCGTGGATGCCCAAGGAACCGCCCTCGCGACCCATGCCGCTCTCCTTGACGCCGCCAAATGGCGCTTCAGCCGTGGCGAGAAGCATCTCGTTGACCCCGACCATACCGACCTCGAGATCCTCATAGGCGCGTGTCGCGAGTGACATGGACTCGGTAAAGACATATCCGGCCAGACCGAATGGCAAGGCGTTTGCGCGTGCGATCACTTCGTCATAGTCGGAAAAGGCGGTGATCGGCGCAATCGGTCCGAAAGGTTCCTCCACCATGACCATCGCATCGTCAGGCACCCGTCCAAGCACGGTCGGCTGAAAGAAGAAACCGGCGTTCAGATCGGTAGGGCGAGCCCCGCCTGCGAGCACCTCGGCACCGCGATCGACGGCGTCCTTGACCATGGTTTCGATGGTATCCAGACCGCGGCGATTGGCCATCGGACCCATCTGCGTTTCGGCATCCATGCCGTTGCCGAGCTTCAGCGACTTGGCCACCTCGGCAAAACGGTTGGCGAAAGCGTCATATTTGCTTTCGTGGACATAGAAGCGGGTCGGCGAAATGCAGACCTGTCCGCAATTGCGAAACTTGGTTCGGGCACAGGTTTCGGCGGCCGCCTCGGCATCGACATCGCCGAACACCAGCACCGGACCGTGACCGCCGAGTTCCATCGACACTTTCTTGACCCCGTCCGCGGCAAGATGAAGAATTTCCTTGCCGACGGGGACAGAGCCGGTGACGGAAACCTTCCGCACGATCGGCGAATGGATGAGCCGCTCGGCGATCATCGACGACTGACCGGTCAGATAGTTCACCGCGCCTTCGGGAATACCGGCGTCGTGGCAAGCCTCGACCAGCGCTGCGCATGAGGCGGGGGCCTCTCCTGCCGGTTTGATGATAATGGCGCAGCCAGCGCCGAGGGCGGCGGCGATCTTGCGCGCCGGTAACAGTGCCGGGAAGTTCCAAGCCGAAAAGGCGGCCACGACGCCGACCGGCTGATAGATCACCTGCAACCGGCTCTCCGGCGAGCGGCCTTCGATGATCTGGCCGTAAATGCGCTTGGTTTCCTCAGCATACCATTCAAACTGGTCGGCTGCCGCTGCCGTCTCACCCTTGGACTCGGCGAACGGCTTTCCTGTCTCCAGGCTCATGAGCGTGGCAATCGTGTCGACGCGCTCACGGATCAGTTCGGCCACCCGGCGCAGCTTTGCGCCCCGCTCCCATGTGCCGGTGCGCCGCCATTGGGCAAAGCCCGCTTCGGCTGCGGCCAGCGCGTCATCGACATCTTTCTCCGTCGCTGCCGCGATGGTACCCAGCGTCTCTTCCGTCGCCGGATCGGTAACATTCCGCGTTGCGCCGTCCGAAGCGGCCCGCCAAGTGCCGGCGATGTAAAGATTAAGATCGTGATACATGGATTTTCTCTCAGACGTTCTGATGCAGCCAATCGCGCTGCACGTCATCGACCCAATTGCCGACATTCCAGCTGCCATACGCGCCCATTCCGGCGAAGTCGTCATGGCTGCCATAAACAGGGATGTGAACCAGGCTCAGCCCCTTATGGGCATGAGCCTCGGCCAGCGCCGCGCGCAATTCTTCCGTCGAATATCCGCCGTGCAGCGCCTGCACACCACTGACGGCGCCCGCCAGCGCGACATAGTCGACCGCGACACCGTCATTCGTTCGGAACTCGCGACCATATTGTGCGAGTTGAAGACCGGTGATGGCCGCCATCCTGCGATTGTCGAACAAAGCGATCATACCGCACACGCCGTGCTCGACCGCGTCTATCAGGACTTGCGGGTTCATCATGAAGGAGCCGTCGCCGGTAAAGGCAATACCATAACGCGGATCGCGCGCCCCGGCCGCACCAAGCAAGGCCGACGTGGCAAAGCCCATATAAGAGGCCCCGGTCTCCGTGAAGGTCTGTCCCGGCGCGTCGTCCTCGACCACCTGAAAACCGTTGGCCTGCACGTCGCCGGCGTCGAAAAATTTCACCGCGCCGATGCTGTCGGCGAAGGTCGCGACGGTATGAATGGCGGCTGGCTGGGTCAGCACCGGACGCTGCCAGACCCGATCCTTGACCGGTGGATGGGCAAAACGCTCGGCCTTGAACGCTTGCCATTCTTTTTTCTTGTCCGCGCAGGCAGCAACAAACGCCTCGCTATCGCAAGGAACTGTCAAGGGTAGCAATTTGTCGATCACGGCGGTGATGTCGCCGGTCAGCATCTGCGTGTTGGCGTAATGCGCCGCGTCGTCCAGATCGCCGTTGATGTTGATGACGGCTTGCGCGGCAGGCCAGCCGGTGCCGGAACAGTCGGCCTGGCAGACCGCACGCGACCCGATGAAAATCGCTAGTTCGGCCTCTTCCATTGCGAAGTTCCCGCTGATTGAACCCTTTGATCCACCCACATGCATATTCAACGGATCGGCGTCGGCGAGCACGCCGGTGGACCCCGGCGAAAGCACGACCGGCGCGCCGAGATGCTGAGCCAGCCGGCGTACCGCGTCTGCGTGACCGCGGCACCCGCCGCCAGCCTTGATAACCACCTTCTTATGCGACGACAGCAATTCGGCGGCCTGCCGATAAGGCGTTTCTTCGGCAGGCGCCGTCGGGGGCGCCTGTAGCCGGTCCGGCAGCGTCGAAAGATTGACCTCGGTCATCTCCGGCTGCGTATTGATCGGCAGCAGAATGAAGAACGGACCGGCGCGGTAGGGGTGGTGTACGCAAGCCGTGCCACGCCGCATGCATTCGCGTAGCGCGCCCGGAGTGTGCAGCACATAGGACTGGCCCATCAGCGCGGTCATCCGGCCGAAGATGCCCTGCTCCGTCTTGGGCACCTGCTGCATGTTGTAGCCTTCGCCGCGCGTCGTCTCGTCGCCGTAGATATGATAGACGCCCACGCCGTTCGAAGCGGCGGCGAGCGAACCCGCCATCGCCTGCAACCCGCCCGGCCCGATCGATGTGACGACCGCTGGCGTCTCACCATAGACCCAGGCATGAGCGGTGGCCGCATGCGCCATCTCGACCTCATTGCGACAATTGATGACTTTCACGACATCTTCATCGCAATAGACCCGCAGCACTTCGCCGAGGTCGGTCGAGCCATGACCGAAAATCGCAAACCATGTGCGAACGCCCTGTTTCAGAAGCCCCAGCACCAGACCTTCGGACAATGTCAGCGATTGAATCTGCCCCTCTGTCTCCAAAGCGGCCACTCCACCCTTCGCCACGCTCCGCGCACGATTGCGGATCGCGGTTTCAGGGTCCGAATGCGAAGATGTTCGTTGATCAAGCATTGCTTTTTTCTGCCAGTTTTGCGTTTCGCCGAAGCCGTATACCGCTGAGCGATTGCAGCACGACAATCAGGGCAGCGAAGCCGAAGAAGGCCAGCGCCACGGGTGAAGTGTAGAAAATGTCCCAGTCTCCATCCGACAGCGCCATGGCGGTGCGGAATTCGTTTTCCAGCGTCGGACCCAGAACCATGCCGAGGATGACCGGCGTTATCGGAATGCCCAGACGGATCAGCCCCCAGGCCATCACGCCAATCACAGCCATGGTGTAAATGTCGAAGACCGAGTTGCGCACCGAGTAGGAACCGACCACGCAGAGAACCAGAATGACCAGTGCGAGCAGGTGTTGCGGAACCCTCAATACGTAAACGAACAGGCGGATACCCAGCAATTGCAAGGCCAGAACGAACAGATAAGCCAGCACGACTTCGATATAGATCCCGTAGACCTCGACAGCGGAGTTCATGAACATCGCCGGGCCGGGAATGATGCCGTGCACCATTAGCCCTGCAAGAACGATGGCCGTGGCGGGATCGCCTGGAATACCAAGCGAAAGCAGTGGGATCAGCGTGCCGCCGGTCACGGCGTTATTGGCGGTTTCCGGCGCGATAACGCCCTCGATGGAACCATTGCCGAACCGATCGGGATTGCCCGAAAAACGCCGCGCATGGTCATAGGCGAGAAATGCCGCGATAGCCCCGCCTGTCCCGGGAATGGCACCGATTGCAGTACCAATCGCCGAGCAGCGCGCGATCAACCATGAGTTTGCTTTCAATATCCCGAAGGAGGGTAGCTCAGCCTTGAGCGATCCGGTGAGGTTCAGCGTCTTGTCGCCACGGGCGTAGCGGGCGAATGCATCGATAATGAACGGTACTGCGAACAGGCCGATCATCGCCACCAGAAGATTGACGCCCTGGAGCATGTTGACCGAGCCGAATGTCATTCGGTTGACGCCATCGATCTGGTCGATACCGATTGTCATGACCATCAGACCCAGCGCACCGGCGATCAGACCCTTGATCATGCTTTTACCGGAGAGACCACAAATGGTGGACATGCCGAACAGGACGAGAGCGAAAATCTCGGCGGGACCGAATTTGATTGCGATCTGGCTGACGATATTGACGGAGACCATCATCACCACCAGCGAGAAAAGTCCGCCCATGGTGGAAACGATTACCGCCGTGCCGAGGGCGATTGAAGCCCGACCCTGACGGGTCAGCGGATAGCCATCCAGAACAGTCGCGGCTGATGACGGCGTGCCGGGTATACCGAGCAAAATCGCTGAGACGGAGCCACCGGTCATGCCGCCAATATAGGTGCCGAGAAGAAGACCGGTCGCAGCGACGGCATCCATACCGAAGGTGATCGGCAGCGCCAGCGCGAGCGCCACAGTGAAGGTAAGGCCGGGGATCGCTCCGAATATAAGCCCGATCAGCGTACCGAGACCGACCGCGCCTATGGCCGATACGCTGAACGATAGCTGCAGGGCTTGGTAAAAACTGTCCATGATCTAGCCCAGTGAAATCCATCTGCCGACGGCGAGTGGAATGTCCATGATTTTGCCGAAGACAAGCCAGCAGCCGAAAGTGACGCCAAGCGGCATCAGAATGATGAGCGGTAGCGAACGGCTGCGCACAACCACGACAACGCCGAGAAAAACCGTAAGGGCTGTCGCAAGAACAAAACCGATACGAGGCATGGCGAAGCCGTATATGACCAGCAAAAGGAAGGTCAGAACCATCATCGGAAACTCTTTGCCATGGGACGAGGTGTCCTTTGGCTCAGTCGCCGAAACCGTGTTCGGTGAACGCTTGGCGGCCAGCGCGTTTGCGACGGCATAGCCTGCAGCCAGCACGCCGAGGATCGCCCCTAGAAGTAGAGGGAAGGCGCGCGGTCCGACATCTGCGCCACCCGCTCCGGGAGGGATCGTGTTCCAAACGTAGGCACACCACGCGACGGCAATAAGTGTCAGGATCGCGCCTGTCGCGACGGCGCTGCGATGTTCAGTCATTCATGATCTCCCTGGGCCGGCAATTCGCGGCGGCGCATCGATGTCGCCGCCGCGAACAAGTCCTCAGTTCGTCATGCCGAGCGAGGTCAGAAGCTCTTGGTAAAAGCCGTCGTCCTTGGCGATACGATCACCGAAGGCGGACGCATCGAGATAGGCGGGCGTAAAGCCGAGATTGACCGACGCTTCTTTGAACTTCTCACTCTCGGTGGCTGCTTTGGCCGCGCTTTCGAGCTTGGCGATCACTTCCTTGGGTGTGCCTTTCGGTACGGCAAGCCCACGCCACATGGTGATGTTGATATCGACGCCCTGTTCGGAAGCGGTGGGCACGTCCGGAAGAATATCGACACGCTCATTGCCGGTAACGGCCAGAACAGAGATCTTGTTGGTATCGACATAGGACTTGAACTGTCCGGGCCACTGAATCGCGGCGTCGATACGCCCCGCCAGAAGCTCGACCGGAGCCTTGCCATCGCCATAGGAGATGTAGCTGACCTTATCGCCGATCCCCATCCAGTCGAACAGCGCCGCCGATGTCAGGTGCGTGAACGAGCCTTTGCCGGAAATACCGACCTTCAGCGTGCCGTCCATAGCCTTCACCGCTTCGGCCATGTCAGAAAGCGATTCCCATCCCTTGTCGCTGGAAACGGCCAAAGCCGGCGTCTCGACCGACACCTGGGCGACGGGCTCGAACGCAGTGTAGTCGAACGGAATCTTGCCGGTGTGATGGGACGTATTGATAGAGTTCGAATTCCAAACAATGTTGTAGCCGTCTGGCCGTGAACCCTGCACGAAGGCATAGCCAACCGCGCCACCGCCGCCTGGGCGACTGACCGGCACAACGGGATTGCCCAACTCGTCCGTCATGAGTTCAGACAGAACCTGGGCAATGGTATTCGCCGTACCCCCGAACAGAACGGTCATTTCGACCGGCTTCGTCGGGAAATCGGCAGCGGTAGCCGAAACGCTGCCGGCCATCCCAATGGCTGCGGCTGCCAGTACCCCTGTTGTTAAACGTGTAAGACTTTTCAGCATGTGTTCCTCCCTAGGGTGATCGGATCGGTGCAATGGCACGGCCGCCCTCCTGCGGCCGTGCCTTTCGCTTCGGAGTCGGTCGGCTCTTAGGCGGCCGTTTGCGCCTCCCTGCGCTTCTCCTGCAAGGCCGCCAGAACCTTCTCGGGCGTGGCGGGCAGGTCGCGGATCCTGACGCCGATAGCGTCATAGATTGCGTTCATCACCGCCGGCGCTGTCGGCACCAGGGCGGGTTCGCCGATACCCTTCGCGCCCAGCGGGCTGAGCGGATCGGGATCTTCGACGACGATTGAATTGATTTGCGGCACATCGAGCGATGTCGGCAGAATGTATTTGGCAAAGCCATGCGTCACGGCATGACCATCCTGCGTCTGGTAATCTTCCATGAGGGCCTGGCCGAGGCCCTGCACCACGCCGCCCTCGATCTGACCTTCCACGCCGCGCGGGTTGATCGCGCGCCCGACATCGTGCGCGGCCCAGATACCAAGAACCTGCACTTCACCGGTGATGGTGTCGACCTCAACCTCGGCAACCTGTGTGCCAAACACGTAGGCCTGCCATGGGCTGCCGGTGCCGTCCACGGGGTCAAGACCGGTACCGTGAGCGGTGAAGCTGCCCGAGCCGACCGGCACGACGCCGCGCTTCTTGCAGGTATCGACCGCCTCTTCCATCGTGATGCGCTTATTGGTGTTCTCGGCCCAGAGAAACCCGTCGAAACTGCGCAGATCGTCGACCGGCACATCCCATACCTTGGACATTTCATCGAATAGCCGGGACCGCGCCTCGCGGCAGGCCAGCGCCACCGAATTGCCGATCATATATGTCTGGCGGGTAGCGCCGGCGTGAGCCGCCTCTGGCGACCGCGCCGTATCGTTGTCGCCAATGGTGACCTGTTCAGGGCGCACACCCAGCTCTTCGGCGGCAACCTGGCTGAGCAGCGTCAGAATGCCTTCACCGATTTCCGTGACGCCCGTCACGACCTTTGCGGTGCCGCCATCGTCCAATTCGGCCCATGCGCCGGCACGGTCGATGGTCGCAGTGCGGGCGATCCCGTACCAGGAAGCGGCAACGCCGCGGCCTTTGAGCTTGCGTTTCATGATGCCACCTTTGCTTTCTCGATCTGAGTCGCGGCTTCCGCGAAGCGCGCGCCCAAGGTGCAGGGCTGGCGGGTATCCGGGCCACCGAGGTCACCGCGGGTTTCGCCGCGAACGGTGGGTGCGCCAGACTCCCAACGGCAGGCCTTTTCTGCTGCTTCCAGCACGGTGCCGATCGACGCCGAGTTCAGCTTCTGCTGAGTATGGGTTAGCGAACCGGCCTTCATCATATTGCGACGCCGGATTTCAAATGGATCGAGCCCCAGCTTTTCAGCGGCCATATCCATCATCGATTCCGTCGCGAACTGCGCCTGCATTCCACCGAAGGTTCGGAACGCGCCGGACGGCGTGTTGTTGGTGTAGACCACACGGGTATCGACTTTGAGATTGTGGATCTCGTACGGACCGCAGGACAGGATGGCTGCCTTGCGCATCACCCCTTCCGAAGACATGCCGTAGGCGCCGCCGTCCGAAAGCATCGAGAATTCGATGGCCGTGATCCGGCCGTCGCGGGTCAGGCCCATTTTGTAATGGGTGCGAGAGGGATGCCTCTTTGCCGAAGCGATGAAGGACTCTTCGCGTGTGAAGACCAGCTTTATCGGGCGATGGGTCTTCATCGCCGCCAGCGCCAGCATCCCCTGATAGATCATGTCTTCCTTGCCGCCGAAACCGCCGCCGACAGGAGACATGATAAACCGCACCTTGTTGATGGGCTTGTCGATGATGTGCGACAGCATATGCCGATGGTGCGTGATGTTCTGGCTCGGCGAAATCACCGTCACAACATCGTCGTGATCGACATAGGCGATGCCCGCTTCTGGCTCCAGATAGGCATGCTCGACCTGCTGGGTCGAGAAATCATCGGTGAGGATAATATCGGCCTCGGCAAAGCCTTTTTCGATATCGCCTTTCCGAACCGGAATATGCTTGACGACGTTGTCAGCCGCATAATCGTGAATCACCGGCGCGCCCTCTTTCAGGGCATCTTCGGGATCGTAAAGACCGGGCAGCTCTTCGTACTCGACCTCGATGAGGCGGGTGGCCTCACGAGCGATACGCACCGTATCGGCAGCCACTGCAGCGACCGCTTCGCCCACATGACGCACCTTGCCGCGCGCCATGATTGGCTGGTCGTGCACGAAAACGCCGAACCCATCGGTTCCCGGCACGTCTTCGCTGGTAATGACGCAGTGTACACCCGGCAGCGCCTCGGCCCGCGACGTGTCGATCTTCACGATCCGCGCATGCGCATGGGGTGAGCGCAGAACCTGCATATGCAGCATGCCCTGCATGTCCATATCACCGGCATATTTGAGACGGCCCGACACTTTGGATGGTGCATCCAGCCGGCGGGTGTTGTGACCGATGAAACTGCTGGCGGCCCCATCCTGGTTCAGCGCCGTCTGCGGTAGCTTTCCGGCAATCACATCGCGAGCGATTTCGACTGCCTCGAAAATCTTGGTGTAGCCGGTACAGCGACAGATATTGCCACCCATGCGCTCCTTGATTTCTTCGATCCCGGCATTGGGATTTTCGCGCAGGGCCGATGTAGCGGCCATGACCATACCGGGAATGCAAAAACCGCATTGGCTTGCGCCCGTCTTGTGGAATGCGCGCTGCACAGGCGTCAGTTCGCCCGGCGCGGCGAGTCCCTCGACGGTTTCGATATCCGCGCCTTGCGCCTTGGCAGCCGGCATCAGGCAGGATTTGACGAGCTTGCCGTCGACGAAAACGGAACATGTGCCGCATTCGCCGGCGCCGCAGCCTTCCTTTGTGCCGGTCAGAGTCAGATCATCGCGCAACAGGTCGAGAAGTCGCCGCGACGGGTCGACCTTACGGGCCACCTTTCGGCCGTTTACGGTGAAGTCGATGTTGAGATCAGGCATTGAGCGTCTCCCTCTGTTCGGGTTCCGGCTTCGGAGCGCCCAGCGCAACCAGGGCGTCCTCGATAGCGGCTTCGACGAAGCCGCTGGTCACGGCGCGGCGGTATTCCACACGGCTGCGCGAAGCGACCAGTTCAGCAGGTTTCAGGCTGGCCTGAGCGACCAGCTCGCGGGTCATTTCCTGCCCGCGCAACATCTCTTCGATGTCGTGAAGGCGGATGGGGCGCGGACCGATGCCGCCTATTGAGAGACGGATGTCCTCGAACACCTTGCCGCTGGCGTCGGTTCGCACCAGAGCTGCGCAGCAGACTGCGGATATGACGAGCGAGCGGCGCATTCCGACTTTCTGGAACGACCCGCCATACCCTTCCATCGCATCCACATAGACGGCAGTGGCGATCTCTCCGGCATCGAGCTCGGTGCGGCCGGGTCCGGTGACGAAATCAGCGACAGGAAGGCGGCGCGTAACGACAGCGCCATCCTGCAGCCGGGCCAGTTCTATCTCGCCATTCAGCGTAAGAACGGGCGGCAGGCCATCTCCGGCGGGCGAGGCGTTGACGATGTTGCCGACAAGCGTCGCCTGCTGGCGAATTTGATCGTCTGCGAACCAGGCGGCGCAATAGGGCATATTCGGCAGCAGCCGGATAAGCGTCTCATCTTCCAGAAACTGCTGGAAGACCATATTGGCGTTCAGCCGCACGCGGTCGCCCTGCACCTCATAGCCCTGCAACTCGCTGACACGTGTTATGTCGACCATGCAGGGCAGATGGACGTCGCCGGCGCGCCCGTCGCGCGCCCAGGGCAGAATATCGGTTGCACCGGCCACCAGACGGCTGCCTTCGGGCGCGTCGGCCCAGACCTGCAGCGCATCTTTCAGCGTGGTCGGCATGAGATATGTGTCACAAGTGAGCATATGGCTTTTCTCTCCTCCCCGGAGAATTGCGACCGGCCGTCAGTCTTGTTCAGGGGCGTAGAAAGTCCCCTCGATTTCAACGATGTCGTCCTGATTCAGGCGATCGACTTCGACGATGGTGCGCGGTGGATAGGGACCATCGCCCCACAATTCTTTCTGGATCGCATTCACAATGGGGCGGAAGCGGTACATGTCGGTAGTGTAGACAACCAGCCGCACCGCATCGCGCAGGCTCGCCCCTTCGGATTTCGCGATCAGCTGCATATTTTCGAACGCTTTACGCACGCGGGCTTCGTCACCTTCGACAAGTGCGTTGGTCGCGGCGTCGATGCCTCGCATCCCGGCGACATAGACAAAGTCGCCGGCGCGGGTTCCGAGCGCCCAGGTCGCAGTCGGCTGAATGCCGCCTTCAGGTGACAGGGTGCGCACGCCATTGGGCGAAACATCGTCCGCTGCGATCGCTGACGTCGCAAGCATACCGGCTGCGATGCAGATGGCGAGATGACGTATCATTGACGGCTCCTGTTCACCGGATGGCAAATTTCAGTTGGGTAAACTGCCGCGGCTGCCTGTCGGCGGCCGCGGCATGTCGGCAGGACTACTCAGCCGCAGCGCGTTGCTGCGCGGCATGCTTGTTGCGCACGACGACCTTGATGGCGTCCTCAACGCGATCCTTGGCGTAGCGCAGCGCTTCGGGCAGATCAGCCATATCGAAGGTGTGCGTGTGGATCAGCCCGGCATCGAAGCGCTTCTGCCGCATGAAGGCTTCGGCCCGGTGGGTCGCGGTCTTGCCTTCGCCACGGATGCCGTAGACGTAGATGTTGTTGCGAACCAGATAGGCCACGTCGATCTCTGGCGATGTGCCAGGGAAGGCAGCCAGGCAGATCTTGCCGCCACGATTGAGCATCAAAGCAGCTTCGTTCATAGAATTCGGCGCGCCAGAGCACTCGACCACATAGTCTGCGCCTTTGCCGCCGGTATATTCGCGAACCTTCTCGACAGCGTCTTCGTTGCGAACATTGATCACGTGATCGGCGCCTAGCTTGCGGCCGATCTCAAGACGGTTGTCACGGGTACCGGTGAGGATGACCGGCTGAGCGCCAAGCGCCTTGGCGACTGCCGCGCCCATCAGTCCGATCGGACCCGGCCCGGTCACCACGACGCTTTCTCCGGCAACCAGCCCGCCCAGTTCCGTCAGGCCGTACATTGCCGTACCGGCGGTGACAACCAGCGTCGCTTCTTCATCGCTCATGCTGTCGTCGACATGCACCAGCGTGTTGATGTTATTGACCTGATATTCGCCGAAGCCGCCATCGGTGGTGAAACCGTTTGCGCGATGGCCCTTGTCGACGTCGCCGTAATTCTTTCCGTAATTGTGACACGACGTGTACATGCCTTGGCGGCAGCGCTTGCACTGGCCGCAGCCGGCGTGAATCTCGACCGTTACGCGCTCGCCGATCTCGTATTCATCGACGCCCGGTCCGAGCGCGACCACGGTGCCCATATATTCGTGTCCAGGGGTGAAGTTCTTGTTGAACGGCTCACCGCCTTCGATCATCGCCGGCGGACCGTGATGGATGATCTCAAGATCGGTCGCGCAGATCGCCACGGCATCGATGCGGACGAGCACTTCAGCCTTCTTCGGCACCGGCACCGGCTTGTCGACATAGGTCAGTTCGCCAGGATCACCCAGCACCCAGGCTTTCATCGTCTCCGGCACCGGATAATCCGGATGTGTCTTGACCTCTTTGCTCATGGCCATGATTTTCAACTCCTCCTGAATATGCGGTGACCGTTAAGACCGGCTCACCTTCAATTGGTCCGACAGGGACCGCGCGCATTGCACGACCTGCCGGATGACGTGTGTTCTGTAGGCCTCGGTATTTCTCCGCGACGCGAATGTGACGGAGATCGACGCAATGACCGCGCCCTTCTCGTCACGAAGCGCCGAACCGCAACAGACAACGCCCTCTTCGATCTCCTGGTCGTCGATCGCAAAGCCGTTGCGGCGAACGTGCCGGAGTTCCTCCATCAGACCCGAAAGCGACGTGATGGTGCGATCCGTATAGGCGGGCATGCCGTTTTCAGAGATGACACGGACCATCTCGGCCTCAGGCAGCCAGGCAAGGATCGCCTTGCCCGTAGCTGTCGCATGTAGCGCAGTCATTTTCTTCAGCTCGTCCGCCTCGCGCACGGACTGGCTTTGACCGATGCGCATCTGGGTGACCAGATTGGTGCCGCGCAGAACGGCGAGTTGCACGCTTTCCGTCAGCTGCTCGGAAAGGGCTGTCAGCTTGGGCCGGACGAAATCGGACAGGTCGATCTCCTGCGATTTCATATCGACCAATTCGTTCAACCGCGATGACAGCATGTAGCCCCGGTTGCGACCTGCGTGCAGTACATAGCCGCGACCGACGAGCGTAGCGATCAGATGGTGGCAGGTCGACACATTCAACTGTGCGCGCGCTGCGATCTCGTTGAGCGCAAGCGGCTCGTTCGCAGCAGCCATGATCTCGATCAGGCTAAGCGCCCGCTCGACAGACTGAATTGTCCGGCCGCGCTCCTCCTGCCCATCAGACCAGGGAGACCCGACCATCATCGCATGACCTGCGGTGCCCCCCGCTACTGTCTGATTTTTATCGTTCATCAGGCGCTCTCCTCGACACGAAAACTGAGACTATATCGGCATAATGTCAATTAACTTGGAAATAATAAAATTCAATTTCATAATGTGAAAATAACGCGAATTGACCGCATACCGCTTGCGGGGTATCGCGGGATTACAAGGGCAGAGGAGATGACTGTGGCACTTGGATATCTGATCTATGTGAGCCAGGCGGAAGAGGGTCTGGACGACGACGGGCTGGCGGAAATTCTGACGCACAGCCGAAGCTACAACGCAGCCCATGATATTACGGGCGCTTTGCTTTTTGTTCAGGGACGGGACAACCGCCGCGGAAGCTTCATGCAGCTTCTGGAAGGCGAACCGGACGAGATCGAGCGGTTGCGAGCGCGCATTTTCGCCGATCCCCGGCACCATACAAAAGTGGTTCTGGAACAGGGGCCATTGGACAGCCGCAAATTTGCTGACTGGTCTATGTCATTTCGCAACGTGAAGCCCGAGGCGTTGGCCGCACATCCGGAATTTGCCGATATGGCCGAGCCGGCGTTTCTCGACCGCTGCCTGCGTAGCGAAGTATCGAAGGCGCTGCCGTTCCTTTGCGAGTTCTGGTACTCGGACCCCATCTGACCCGTTAGCAGGGCTCGGCACAAACTGCTGCCAAACTAATGCGAGCCGTCGGAGAGTCACGAGATGGTAGCGGAGGAGGGACTCGAACCCCCGACACAAGGATTATGATTCCTCTGCTCTAACCGACTGAGCTACTCCGCCCCGGGCGCCAGAAAAATTGCACGGTCGGTCATACCGCAGCGCCGCAAAGTGCGGCGGATATAGAAGCGCCTCCCATCGAGTGTCAAGCACCTGGAGTCCGATCAGACGAAAGATCGTACGCACCTGCAGGCGCTGCTCACGGCGCGGTTGCAGATAGGCGTTGCTAATATAATCGAATGCTCTGGTCACATCCTATGGCAGAGCGTCAAATGCCGTGACCAAATAATCTTTATCTCATTCAAAAACCAAGACATTCAGTTATTTAGCGCGATTAACGCAATCGGTGACAAAACGCGGCAGCCGCTTGCCCCAATATGGGGCAGCGAATAGAACCGGCCCGTATTTTGAGGATCTTCTTTCGGTATGAATCCACGCATAGGCGTCATCGGCTGCGGCTATTGGGGCAGCAATCACATCCGCACCCTCGCCTCCCTCGGCTATCTTGCCGCGGTCGCCGACATTAATGGACCGCGCGCGGAGGGCTTCGGTAGCGAATATGACGTTCCGGGCCTGACACCGCAGCAGGCCGTCGAGTCCGATGAACTGGACGCGCTCGTCCTGGCTCTGCCTCCGCAGTTTCATGCACAGACCGCCACGGCCGCAATCCGCACCGGTAAGGATGTCCTGGTGGAAAAGCCGATCGCGCTATCGGTCAGCGATGCCGAAGCGACGGTCGCTCTGGCAAGTGACGCCAAGCGCATCTTTATGGTCGGCCATGTTCTGCGCTTTCATCCGGCTTTCGAAGGTCTGAAGAAACTGGTCGACGACGGTGTGCTCGGCGAACTGCGCTATATCCATTCCCATCGCGTCGGGTTGGGTAAATTCCATACCGAAAACGATGCCCTCTGGGATCTTGCTCCGCATGATCTGTCCATGATCCTGGCGCTGACGGGTAAGGCGCCGGTCGACGTGCATGGCGAGGGCGCGGCCATGCTCGATCACCTTTCGGACTTCGCCCATCTGCATATGCGCTTTTCCGACCGTCTGAAGGGCCATCTCTTCGCATCGCGCCTGAACCCCTATCGCGAGCGTCGGCTCTCGGTGGTCGGCACGAAAGCGATGGCGGTCTTCGACGACGTCGAACCGCAGCACCGCAAGCTCGCGCTTTATCGGCATACGCTCTGGCAAGACAATGGCGCCTGGGCGGCAACGCAGGAGGAGCCTGAATTTCTTCCGATAGAGGCCGGCATGCCACTCACCCGCGAACTGGAACATTTCATCGACTGCATCCGCACACGCAACGCACCGCGCGCCGATGGCAACGAAGCAATCGATGTGCTGAAGATTTTGACGGCCGGCACCGTGCGTCACGACCGTACGGATAGGTGATAGGTAAGCACCGTCTGCGGCCGGTAAGGCCCGGCAACCTACTCCGCTGCGACCGTTCCGTTAGACAGCCGCGTCAGTGCAGCCTCCGCATCGGCGCTGCGTTCGCCGCGCAGGATGAACCCGCCGCCCAGCACGCGAGCGCGCGGGCCACCGTCTTCATAGAGAACACAGGCCTGCCCCGGCGCGACACCCGCCTCGCCGTGTAGATCGACATAGACACCGTTATCGTCTGCGAAAAGGCGCGCCGGCTTCGGCGGCCGCGACGAACGGATGCGCGCGACGACTTCCATGCCTTTGGAGCCCGCCATCTCCGTGATCGGCGCATCGCCTAGCCAGTTGATATCGCGCAGATAAACACGCCGTGTTTCCAGCGCATCGCCGGGGCCGACAATCAGCCGCGCCCGTTCGGCGTCGACCGCGACGACGTAAAGCGGCTCGCCAGTTGCAACACCGATACCGCGACGCTGGCCGACGGTGTAATTTATGATTCCCTCATGGCGGCCGAGCACACGTCCATCGAGGTGCACGATCTCACCGGGCTCGGCGGCATCGGGACGCAATTTGGCGATGATGTCGGAATATCGGCCCTGCGGCACGAAACAGATGTCCTGGCTGTCGGGCTTGGCCGCGATGGCAAGTCCCATCTCATCGGCCATTTCACGCACGCGGGACTTCGGTAGGTCGCCAAGCGGAAACCGCAGATAGTCGACCTGCTCCTGCGTGGTGGCGAAAAGAAAATAGCTCTGGTCACGGCTATCGTCGACCGGGCGGTACAGCGCCCGGTGCTTGCCGGCCTGGCGGCTGGAAATATAATGCCCCGTCGCCAGCGCATCGGCGCCGAGGTCCTTTGCGGTGGCAAGAAGGTCGGCGAATTTGACCGTCTGGTTGCACGCAATGCAAGGCACCGGCGTTTCACCAGATACGTAACTGTGAGCAAAAGTGTCGATCACGGCTTCCTGAAAGCGGCGCTCATAATCCAGAACATAGTATGGAATGCCCAGATGCTCAGCCACGCGCCGGGCATCGTCGATGTCCTGGCCGGCGCAGCACGAGCCGGCGCGCTTGGTCGCCTCGCCATGATCGTAGAGCTGGAGCGTGATGCCGATCACGTCATAGCCCTCGGATGCCAGAAGACCGGCCACCACGGATGAATCGACGCCGCCGCTCATGGCGACGACGACGCGTGTCTCCTCTGGCGGCTTTGGCAGATCAAGGCTGTTCATCGTGGCGGCGTCCAACATTGTCACCATCGGCAATCGTTTGACGGCGATATAGGCCAAGTCGACCGAGAACGCCAATGCCGTCCCGCGCCGGCACACCTGCACGCTGCCAATCCTTACCAAAATACAGTTCTACGGTTTACCAGTCTAAAGAAAGGCTTATCGGCCGGTTAGGCGGTTCTTAAGAGCCACCGCCTATTCTCCACTGGATTGGTCTTGAATTTGTGTAGAGTGTACAATGACCGAATTGGCTCGCCCACGTGTGAAATATGTCATCGGCCCCGATGGCAGCCCTTTGACAATTGCCGACCTTCCGCCCACCAATACAAGGCGCTGGGTCATCCGTCGAAAAGCTGAAGTCGTAGCCGCCGTTCGAGGCGGGTTGCTTTCGCTTGAGGAAGCCTGCCACCGCTATCACCTCTCGATGGAAGAGTATCTGTCCTGGCAGGCTTCGATCGACGAATACGGCTTGGCGGGTCTGCGCACAACGCGAATACAGCAATACCGCCATTAGGCGGGTTTCATCCTTCTGATTTCTGCTGCGCACACGCTGATCGCCACACGAGGCGCTCGGCCGACAAGGTCTGTTGCCTTGGTCGAAACGCTATCAGAAAAGCGCGGCGGCCCCGCTCCACGTCAGTTGCATGGACAGAACGAACAGGATGATCTGGATCACCCTCAGGTAGGTCCGTTCGCTCAGCCATTGCGACAGTAACCGACCTCCAAACGTGCCGATTATGGCTGCAACGCACAGCAGCGCGACCAATCCCATATCATCGGCCTTCATCAGGCCGAGGGACAGGTAGGCCGGCAGCTTGGCCAGATTGATCGCGGCGAACACGATCGTCGTTGTGCCGGCAAAAACCATTTTTGGCAGATTTTGCGGCAGGACGTACGCCTGATAGGGCGGCGCCGCCGAGTGGCTGACAAAAGATGCCAGTCCCACCAACACACCCCAAAACCCTCCCCAGAAAAGGGACGGCTGAGAAACTTTGCGTGAGTCCGAGCGCGATTCCAGCCAGGCCCAGCCGCAATATCCCAGACCGATAAGGCCGGTCGCCAGCGTGAAAATCGCTTCCGGCACATGCGGTTCGATAAGTGTGCCGGTCAATACGCCAACGAAGCCGGCGGGAATGAGCACTTTGAGATTCCATGCATCCCATTCGCGTCGGTAAAGCCACACTCCCACAACGTCCGAAATGATGAAGATCGGAAGTAGAAGGGCGGCGGCGGATAGCGGATCCATAAAAAAGGCCACGAGCGGCACGGCGAGCGTACCTGCTGCTGCGATCCCGCCTTTTGCCAGACCGACAATCAGCGCGGCGAGCAGGAGGACGAGAAGTTCTGGCGTAATCATAAAATCAAATTTCGAAAGCGCAGCCCCCAACCGGACGAAGGCCGGCGCTGAATCGGAGCTGCTAGAAAAATCGCTTATTACGGTTCGGAAAGTTTCCTTGCCCGAATGTTCGTCTACCCCACTCTTCAGGACAAAGTCCAATGGGTGAGGCCGATGACGAACGAGAAAGCCGAGCGAACCACAGGAGCGGGTAGAAAATCTGACCGTCGCGACCCGGCAGGTGGATGGGGCTCGATCCGCGGTATCGCCGAAATCACTGAAGAAGCCGATCCGGAATTCGGCGTTGCCGATACGCTACGCCGACTCAACAAACCAGGCGGCACCATGTGCGTTTCGTGCGCCTGGCCGAAGCCGGAAAATTATCATGCGTTCGAATTCTGCGAGAATGGCGCGAAGGCGACAATCTGGGAATTGACGAAGGATCGCTGCACGCCGGAATTCTTCGAAACCCATACCGTGACCGAACTGCGCGGCTGGACCGATCACAATCTGGAAATGACAGGCCGGCTCACCGAGCCAATACGTTACGACGCTTCGCGTGACACCTATGTTCGCGCAAGCTGGGAGGAAGCTTTCACCGCCATCGGTGACAGGCTCAAGGTACTCGATCCGAAATCGACGGTGTTTTATGCCTCCGGCCATGCTGGTCTGGAAGCATCCTTCCTGTACGGGCTTTACGCTCGGCTCTACGGCCACAACAATCTTCCGCAAAGCTCCAACATGTGCCACGAGACCACTTCGGTCGGCCTGAAGGAGGTAATCGGCTCGTCTGTCGGCACGGTTATTTGGGACGATCTGGAAAAGGCCGATGCATTTTTCTTCTTCGGTCAGAACCCCGGCACAAATGCGCCACGCTTCCTCCATCCCTTGACCGCCGCAAAGAAGCGCGGCGCGAAGATCGTCACCTTCAATCCAATCCGTGAACAGGGGCTGGTCTCTTTTACCAACCCGCAAAGTCCCGTCGACATGGCAACCGGCGCGGAAACGAAGATCTCCGACCGCTACTATCAGCTTAAGTCGGGCGGCGATGTCGCGGCCATTCTCGGTCTCTGCAAATATGTGATTGAGAAGGACGACGAAGCAAAAAGGAGTGGCGGCCGCCGGATCATCGACCAGGCCTTCATCGACGAGCACACCACCGGCTTCGACGATTTCATCGCCTTTGCCCGCGCCGCCGACTGGGAAGACATCGAGAAGGCGTCCGGACTTTCGGAAAGCGATCTACGCGAAGCGGGCCACATCTATATTTCGTCTGAGCGCGTGATCGGCGTTTACGGCATGGGACTGACGCAACACAGCCATGGCGCGCTCAACATCGCCATGCTGGTGAACCTGCTTCTTCTGCGTGGGAATATCGGTAAGGAGGGCGCGGGCTGCTGCCCCGTGCGCGGCCACTCCAACGTGCAGGGCCAGAGGACGGTCGGCATTTCAGAGAAGCCGAGCCTGATCCCGAACGACCGTTTGCGCGAACTGTTCGATTTCGAACCGCCGATGGAAGAAGGCTATGTCGTGACCGAAGCGCTGCAGGCGGCGATGGATGGCGACGTGAAAGCCATCGTCAGCCTCGGTGGCAATCTTTGCCGTGCGTTGCCCGAAAGCGACCGCGTCGAAAAGGCATGGAGCGATCTCGACCTTACCGTGATGATCTCGACCAAGCTGAACCGCAGCCATCTCTTCCCCGGCAAGAGCGCATGGATATTGCCCTGCCTCGGTCGCGCCGAGATCGACCGGCAGGCGACGGGCAATCAGGCCGTTTCAGTGGAAGACAGCTTCTCCGGCATTAACGGCTCGCTCGGCAAACGCACGCCCGCATCCGATCACCTCAAGAGCGAACTCGCCATCGTTGCCGGCCTTGCCAAGGCGACGCTGCCCGACAATCCGAACGTGAAATGGGACGAATGGACCGCCGATTATGGTTTGGTCCGCGACCTGATCGAAGCCTGCTATCCCGATGATTTTCAGGACTACAACAGGCGGCTCTTTCAGCCAGGCGGGTTCTGGCGCGGCAACCCGGCCCGCGAGCGCATATGGGAGACCGAAAGCGGCAAGGCGGTCATCACGACGCCGGACCGTCTGCATTCGCGCAATTTTGAGGAGAAGGAAGGCCGCTACATACTGATCACGCTCCGCTCCAACGATCAGTTCAATACTACGATCTATGGTTTTTCGGACCGTTTCAGGGGCATCGAGGGCACACGTGACGTTGTGCTGATGAACGAGGCGGACATCGCGGCTGCGGGACTGCAAACAGGCGATACCGTGGCGCTGATCTCGGACAACGACACGCCCGATGGCGGCAATCGCCGCCTTGCCGGCCTGACTCTCACCGCTTACGATATTCCGCGTGGAACGATTGCCGGCTACTATCCCGAATGCAACGTCCTGATCGCGCTCGATCATGGCGATAAAAAATCGAAAACCCCTGCCAGCAAATCGATCCCGGTGCGGCTTGAGCGCGACAGCAGCTAAGAGAAATCCAGGCCCAGATCGAGCGTTCGGACAGAGTGGGTCAGCGCGCCGACGGAGATATAGTCGACGCCGGTTGCAGCCACTTCGGCAATCCGTTCCAGCTTCATATTGCCGGATGCTTCCGTTTTGATCTGTCCATCCACCATGCGAACGGCTTCGGCCAACATCGGCGTATCCATATTGTCGAGCAGGACGTTATGCGCCCCGCCCTCTTCCAAAACCTCGGCAAGCTGATCGAGTGTATCGACCTCGATCTCGACCGCCATCATGTGGCTGGAGCTTGCCTTTACGGCCCGCAGCACGTCCCGAACGCCGCCAGCCGCAGCGATGTGATTGTCCTTGATGAGGATCGCGTCGGACAGCGAATAGCGATGGTTAAAGCCGCCGCCGTGCAGCACCGCCAGCTTCTCTGCAATTCGGAGGCCCGGCGTCGTCTTGCGCGTACAGGTGATGCGCGTGGATGTCCCCGCCGCTTCGGCGACGAATGCACCGGTCATGGTCGCGATACCACTCAACCGCCCGGCGAAGTTCAAAGCCACCCGCTCGCCCATGAGTATGGACGCAGCCTCGCCTTCGATCGCCATGACGATGGCGCCAGCCTCGCAGGCCTGCCCATCCTCGACAATCACCGACACGACAAGTTGCGGATCGACCAGTCGAAAGGCCAGCGCGGCAATCGCCATGCCGGAGATGCGCCCCGCTTCTCGTGCGCGCATCTCAGCGCGCCAGCGCGTACCGGACGGGATGACCGCGCGCGTCGTGGCATCGCCGTAAGCGCCCATATCTTCCAGCAGCGCGTTGCGAACCATCGGTTCAAGAACAAGGTCTGGAACGCGCATCGCGGCATCCGTCATTGCGCTGGCTCCGGCTGCTCAACCGCCACGCGACGAATGGCGAGCGCTTCGTCGAGAGTCATCTTCGTTCGCTTGGCCAGTTGCGGATCGGGTGCCGGGAAATCTGAACGATAATGGCCGCCGCGCGATTCCTCGCGCTTCAATGCCGCCGCCGTGATCAGCGTCGCCGTCGCGATCATATTGGCAAAAGCATCCGAGGGCTCGGTATCTCGCTCAAGCGCATCGATCTTACGAAGAGCAGTTTTCAAACCTTCGGCATCGCGTACCACACCGACGTGATCGGTCATCAGCTGCCGGATTTCGGCGACAGCCGCCTGATCCGCCAATGCGCCGCCTTCCTCGAAATCGATGCTGACTTCGGCGATATTTTCACCTGAAATGCCCAGTTCCTTGGCCATGTCCTCAGCCGCACTGGATGCGATGACCAACGCTTCGAGAAGACCGTTGGAGGCAAGCCGGTTCGCGCCATGAAGCCCCGTAGACGCCACTTCCCCCGCCACCCACAATCCGTCCAACGAGGTCCGACCGGTCACATCGGCCGCGACCCCGCCCATGTGATAATGCGCGGCAGCGTTGACTGGAATAGCCTCTGCGACGGGATCGATCCCCGCCTCGCGGCAAGCTTCAGCCACAGCCGGAAATTGCGTCAGAACCTTTTCGCCCAACGCATCGCGTGTATCGAGCATGGGCCGCATACCCTGCTGGCTCTGGCTGAAAATCGCGCGGGCGACGATGTCGCGCGGCGCCAATTCCATGTCGGGGTGAACGCCCTCCATGAAGCGCTCACCGTCCTTGTTGATAAGGGTCGCTCCCTCGCCTCGCAGCGCTTCTGTCGCAAGTGGAGCGGGATCGATGCCGGCATCGATGGCCGTCGGATGGAACTGCACGAATTCCGGGTCGCCGATCACCGCACCGGCACGGGCAGCCATTCCAATCACGTGGCCCCGGATGCGCGGTGGATTGGTCGTGATCGCGTAGAGACCGGCCGAGCCGCCACCTGCCAGCAAATGCGCTGCACCACGTAGCAAAACCGGCTGTGTGGAAGGCTCCGATGCACGTTCGATGAAGACGCCCGTAACGCGCCCCTCCTGCACCTCCAGGCCGCTCGCCAGCGTGTTCGTCAACACCTGGATCGATGGCGTCTGGACGACTTTCTCGATCAGCGTCGCCATGACAGCGCGACCCGCCTGATCGCCCTTCACCTTGGCGATACGCGGATGGCTGTGCGCTGCCTCTAAGCCAAGAACGTATTCACCATCGTCACGGTCGAACGGCGTGCCCAGCGCGGTCAGGTGGCGCACATGCTCCGACGCAGCGGAGGTCACGAAAGCCGCGACAATCGGATCGACCGTGCCAGCCCCTGCAACCTCAGTGTCATGCGCATGTTGCGAGGGCGCGTCATCGTCACCCAGCGAGGCGGCGATGCCGCCCTGCGCCCAGCCTGACGAAGCGCCCTGCCCCAGCGATTCCGGCGAGATGAGAACTACCGGCCGCGGCGCCAGATTGAGTGCGGCGTACAGCGCAGCAAGGCCAGCGCCGACGATAACGACGCGTTCGGTATCGATAATATTTCCCCCCATCAGTCGATCCTGTCCGTCAGTTCTTCAGTGACGAGGAAAGGTCGATCATCTTCTGCACGCTCTGCCGTGCTTTTTCGGCAATCTGCGGATCGACATGCACCTCGGGGCTCATCGTATGCAGGCTCCAGAGGATTTTCTCCAATGTGATCTTCTTCATATAGGGGCACATATTGCATGGCTTGGCGAACTCGACCTCCGGCAGGCTGTCGGAAATGTTCGACGCCATCGAGCATTCCGTTACCAGCATTGCCTTTTTCGGCTTGTTGTCGCGCACCCAGCCGATAATGCCCGAGGTCGAACCGGTGAAGTCGGCTTCCGCCACCACATCCGGCGGGCATTCAGGGTGAGCGATGATTTTCATCTCCGGGTCGCTCTCGCGGTAGCTCTTCATATCGTCCGCCGTATACAGCTCGTGGACGATGCAGCTTCCCGGCCAGTAGACGACGTTTTTGGTCGATTGTGCTGCGACATTCTGCGCCAGATACTGATCCGGCGTCATGATCACAGTATCGCTTTCCATACTCTCAACGATCGAAAGCGCGTTGGAGGACGTGCAGCATATGTCGGACGCCGCCTTCACCTCGGCCGTCGTGTTGACGTAGGACACGACCGGCGCCCCCGGATATTTCGCGCGCATCTCCTCAATGCCTTCGGCCGTGATACTTTCAGCCAGCGAACAGCCGGCACCCATATCCGGGATCAGGACCGTCTTGTCCGGATTCAGGATTTTCGACGTCTCGGCCATGAAGTGCACGCCGCACTGGACGATCACCTGCTCTTCGACCCGCGTCGCCTCGATGGCGAGTTGCAGGCTGTCGCCGACGAAATCCGCCACGCCATGATAGATATCCGGCGTCATGTAATTATGCGCCAGAATGACAGCGTTGCGCTCTTTTTTGAGTCGATTGATCGCTTCGA
This sequence comes from Notoacmeibacter sp. MSK16QG-6, assembly GCF_024158145.1. Taxonomy (GTDB): domain Bacteria; phylum Pseudomonadota; class Alphaproteobacteria; order Rhizobiales; family Rhizobiaceae; genus Notoacmeibacter. The sequence goes on along the minus strand of NZ_JAMYXM010000004.1, from coordinate 218,230 downwards.
TGTAGGGGGCATGGAGCGCGAAATCCGCTTGCGGCACCACACGGTCCATGCGCTCATAAATCTCGCCCAACTCTTTCGCCCGCGCCATGGATGGCGTCAGGTCGTAGTGGTTGGCAAGCTCCGCCTGCATGGCAGCCATATCGTTCATCGCGATCTCCAGTCGGAAGAAGGGACGGACGTTCATGTAGGCAAGAGTGGCGGTAAAAGCCATTCTTTTTCCGTCACGGCAACGATCGCCAGGACAAACTCAATCGGAATTTCAGATGATTAGCCTATTGCGGCTTGAGAATCATAGGCAGACCGGCTGCCATGAAGACCACTCTATCGGCTCTCTGCGCGATCCGCTGGTTCAACTCACCCTGAGCATCGCGAAACCGCCGGCCGAGCGCGTTGTCCGGTACGATGGATAGACCCACCTCGTTCGAGACCAGAACGGTCGATCCGCTGCGCCCGTTGAGCGCCTTTTCCAACGCCTCTATTGCGGCCTGAACATCAAGTTCGCCGAGAATGAGGTTGCTGAGCCAGAGGGTCAGGCAGTCGACAAGGACGGGACGATCTTCTGGCACCTCAGCCAATGCCTCTGCCATCCGCAGCGGCGCTTCCACCGTTTCCCAGTCACTGGCCCGGCGGCTCCGGTGTAAAGCAATGCGGGCCTTCATCTCGTCGTCGAAAGCCTGGGCCGTTGCGATGTATGTCCACGGCGCAGATAAAGCGGTCACAAGTTTCTCGGCATAGCGTGACTTGCCGGACCGCGCTCCGCCGAGAACGAGCGTGATGTTACCGGTCGTCAAAGGCGTATCGTCCCCGGCCGATTCATGTTTCAGCCCGACGTTGATGCCAGGGCATCATGCGAAGGAGCACATCGTTTTTGTAATGGAAATGATTGACGAACGCGCCGACGATATGGAGGACGATGAGCACCAGAAGAACTGTCCAAAGAGTTTCGTGGACTTCTTCGGCAGGCTCAATCCCTCCGAAAAAGGCGGCCAGACCCGTGAGCGGCATCACGATGAGGACTGCGTAAAGAAGGAGATGCGTTGCCTTTGCCAGCCAATGCGCCCAGTTCGGAACATCTTGCGGATGAGGCGGACGTCCATGGCTATAGCGGTCGTAGAGGCGTGTCAGCATCGACAGCAGCACAAGAACGCCGAATGCCACATGCGTATAAGCGAGCACGGCCTCGCTCGTATCGACCGTCCGTCCCCTCTCTTCAGCATGGAGAAGTCTGCCGACATCGTGACCGGTCCACCACTGCACGATTATGAAAGCGACGACCGCCCAATGCAGAAAGACATGAAGCGTCGACCAGCGGGAGGGCTGACCGGTTCGGCTGGTTGAAATCTCGCTCATTGAAACATCTTTCCTCAGTACGGCCCGATTGCGACTTCCTTTGTTTCATAGCTCAAGAGACTGATAAGGTCATGGTTTCCAATATTAAAATCCGTTCAAGATTCAATGGTGCCGATCATGAGTCTTAACTGGCTCGAAGCCCGACATCCGATCATCCAGGCGCCAATGGCCGGAATTTCCACACCTGAACTGGCGGGTGCTGTTTGTAATGCTGGAGCGGTCGGATCGCTTGGACTTGGCGCGATGAACGCAGAAGCTGCCGAGGAGACGATCGGGAATCTGCGATCGCGAACGGAACAACCTTTTATTCTCAATGTCTTCTGCCACAGCAACGAGCCCTCCGATCTGGAGGTGGAACGGGAGTGGCTCGCGAAGCTCGACGCCGAATTCGTCCGTTTCGGAGCCGCCGCGCCCGAAAGCCTGACGACGCCTTATACGCCCTATCAGGACGATCTGGACATGCAGGCGCTGATGCTACGAGAAAAGCCAGCGGCGCTGACCTTCCACTTTGGATTGCCGGACCGGAACCATATCGCTGCTCTCAGGAAGGCCGAGATAAGTCTGGGCGCAACGGCCACGAATGTGACCGAGGCCCAAATCATTGAGAAAGCCGGGCTGGATTTCATTGTTGCGCAGGGCTGGGAGGCTGGCGGCCATCGAGGCATGTTCAATCCAGCCGCAAAGGATGAGCAACTGCCGGCCAATCGGCTTCTCGATGCGTGTCTTTCTGTGACGAAGTTGCCGGTAATCGCGGCCGGCGGACTGATGACCGGAACCGGTATTGCCAGGGCAATCGGTCGGGGAGCGAGGGCCTGCCAACTTGGAACGGCGTTTACAGGCTGCCCGGAAAGCGCCGCCTCACAAGCACAGCGCCTTTGGCTGGCTGACAAAAATCGCCAGACCGTCATGACCCGTGCGATATCGGGCCGCCCGGCGCGCGGTTTTGCCAATCGTCTGACCGATATCGGAGAAGAGGCTGGAGATCGCGCCATTCCGGCCTACCCGAGAACTTATAGCGCGGGAAAGGCGCTCCATAGCATCGCAAGCGCGCAGGACTGCCACGATTACGGCGCGTTCTGGGCTGGTACAGGCCATGCCAAAAGCAGGCCTATGCCTGCGGCGGACCTCGTCACCAATCTGGTTCGTGAGTGGAAGGAAGCCGCTTCCGAATAAGTGTCCGGCGCCGATCAAATCACCTCTTCGGGCGCCAGTTCTTCCGCGCGGGCCAGTTCGCGTTGCAGGCGCGCCGCTTCCTCGGCGGACGGAGTCGACAGCCACGCCATCAAAAGATAGACGACTGGCGTCAGGTACAGCGTTGCGATAGCCGACAGTCCAAGCCCCCCAACGATGACGTAGCCGAGAGCGTTTCGCGCTTCAGCCCCTGCCCCGCTTGACAGGATCAGGGGCAGTGCACCGAAGATCGTCGAAATCATTGTCATCATGATCGGCCGCAACCGCAAAATGGCCGCCTCCTCGACCGCCTCGCGCACGCTTCGCCCAGCATTTCTGAGCTGATTGGCGAACTCGACGACCAGAATGCCGTTCTTCGCCATGATGCCCACCAGCAGCACCAGCCCGATCTGGCTGTAAACATTAAAGCTGATGCCCAGCAGCGCCATCGCCCAGATTGCGCAGGCAAGGCCGACCGGCACCGTGGCCATGATGATGAGCGCCGAAACAAAACTTTCGAACTGCGCCGCCAGCACGAAAAGGACGACGAGAATAGCGATACCGAAGGTCATCAGCAGATCGGTCGTCGATTTATCCAGCACCGCCGCTTCCGATAGAGGGATCATGCTTACACCGTCCGGGAGGATCGGCTCGGCAAGGCTTGTCAATTCTTCGAGCGCTGCCGCCAGGGCCAGTCCGTTAGGAGACACCGTGACGGTGACAGCACGTTGCTGCTCTTCACGGCCCAGCGAGGACGCTGCCGAGGTTTCGGTCAGCGTGGCGATGGAGGAAAGCGGCACCATTCTTCCGCCATTGGCCTTCAGGTAGACGTTCTCCAGATCGGTTGGATCGTCGATAGGGCGGATCGTCGAAACCAGTTTCACCGGAAAGGCGCGATCCGCAATGAACACGCTGCCGACCTCGCGGCCGTCGAGCATGGCCTGAAGGGCGGTGGAAAGCCCGGAGAAGTCGATGCCGAGATCGGCGGCCCGCTCCCGATTGATCGAAACGGACAATTGCGGTGTCGAGGCCGAATAATCCTGGCGCGCATTGGAAAAGCGTGGATCGGTTTTCAGCTTATCGACCAGCGTTTCGGCGGTTTCGCCCAATACGCGATAACTCGGCCCCGTCAGCGCCACGCGGAGGCCCCGCCCGGCGCCCCGTATGCCGAGCGAGTTCGGCTGGATGGCGAAGGCTCGAACCCCGGCGACCTTGCCGACGGCGGTATTGATGTCCCCGACAATATCGTTCTGACTGCGTTCACGCTCGTTCCACGGCGCCAGGGTGAGCACCATGAAGCCGCCGCCCCGGCTGCGATTGCCAGAGAAAGAGAAGATGTTTTGTACCTCGCCGCTCTCGCGGAGCGGCACCATCAGAGTTTCGATCTCCTGTAACTTGGTAGCGGTATATTCCGGCGCGACACCGGATGCGACGCTGACGGATAGAAGAGCGACTGAGCGGTCCTCCAGCGGCAGCAATTCGCGGTCGACGCTTTGAAAGGCAATCCAAGCCGAACCGGCGAAGACAACCATCGCCAGGACGACAGCGAAGGGGAATGCCAGCGCGGCCCGCAACGTCCCCCTGTATAAGCCTTCGAGGCCCGATCCGATGCGCCCGAAGATCGATGAGCGGTCTGCTTGCCCTTCTCTCCGCGCTTTAAGGAGACGCGATGCGAGCATCGGACAGAGCGTCAGCGCGACGAGGCTGGAGAGCGTCACCGCGAACGCCAGGACGAAACCGAATTCACCGAACAAACTGCCTGCCTGGCCTGGGAGGAAGGATACAGGCACGAAGACAGCGATAAGCGTAGCCGTCGTGGCGACCACCGCGAAAAAAACTTCGCGAACCCCCAACACGGCGGCGGCGCGTGGACCGAACCCCGCATTGCGTTTTCGCACGATATTTTCCAGCACGACGATGGCGTCGTCCACCACCATGCCAGTTGCCAGAACCAGCGCGAGCAGGGTAAGAATGTTGATGGAAAACCCGGAAAGCCAGATGGCGGCGAACGTGCCGACAAGCGCGACGGGGATCGTCACTGTGGGAATGAGTGTCGCTCGCCAGTCCAGCAGAAACAGAAAGATCACCGCTACCACCACGACCACGGCGATCAGCAGCGAATTTCGAACCTCGGTGATCGCCCCGCGAACGAAGGTAGCATCGTCGCTCGTCACTTGGATCGAGACGCCTTCCGGCAAACGGCTTTGAATATCGTCGACTGCAGCGCGGACACCGTCCGAGATGGTCAACGTATTCGACGACGCCTGCCGGATGATTCCCATGCCTACGCCGGTCTGCCCGTTGGCGCGCAGGTTCGATCCCTCAATATCTGGACCAAGCGTCACACTTGCGACATCACCGAGCCGCACACGATCGGCCAATACGATGGCCTCGAAATCTTCCGCGGTGGTGACATCGCTTTGCGCACGGACCACCAGATTCTGTCCGCCGCTCGTCAACGATCCCGCCGGCACGTCGAACGAGAGCGAGGAGAATGCGCTGGTCAAATCGCCCGGAGAAAGACCGCGCGCGGCAAGGGCGTCTGGATTGAGGTCGACTAGAAACACCTTTTCCTTCTCGCCGTAAATATCCACGTCAGCGACGCCATCAACAGCATTAAGCCGGTCGACGATTTCGTCCTCGACCAAAACGGTGAGATCCGCCACGCCCAGACTGTCAGACGTGACGGCGATCCGCATCACCGGCTCAGAATCGGAATCCGCCTTGACGATACGGGGTTCGTCGGCATCGTCAGGCAACTGGTTGGTAATCTGCGCCACCGCGTCGCGAAGATCGGCGGCGGCGACGGAAATATCGGTCGATGAAGAAAACTCCGCCGTCACGCGGCTGCTTCCCTGCGACGATGACGACGATATCGTCTCCAGCCCCGATACACGCGCAGCGGCCGCTTCGATGACAGCCGTCACTTCCCGGTCGACCGCTTCGGGCGCAGCGCCGCTCCAGCTTGTCCGGACACTGACGACAGGGCGATCGACATTGGGCAGTTCGCGAACCTCGCCGCCATAGATACCGGCGAGGCCAGCAACGATGATCAGCAGATTGACAACCAGCGCGAAAACCGGACGCCGAATGAAAAGCGATGTGCCGCTGGTCGCGATCTCTGCCGGAGAGGGACGCGGCAGAGAGCCGCCCTGCCGTGTCTCCGATGTCTCACTCACCGGCCTGACGCCCTTTGCCGCCCGTTGAACGGATAGACGCCGTCGAACCCGCTTTAGCGCCGGCATTCGCGATCTGCACGCCGCCGCCCTCGCGAACGCTCTCGACGCCCTCTTCGATAACAACCATACCCGCCGAAAGATTCTCGCCTTCTACCAGCACGAGATCGGTGTTGCGCTGGATCACCGAGATGGGCGTTTTGGCGACCGTTTCGTCTTCGCCTAGCGTCCAGACATATGCACCGTCATTGTTCCATTGAATGGCGAGCGGCGGGACCGCGAGCTGACGATTGCCTTCGAGTTCGAACTGGATCTGAAAACTCATACCCGGCCGCAGAAGACCTTCCGTGTTTGGAATTTCGCCGCGCACGCGCAAAGTGCGACTTGCCTCTTCCAGACGGTTATCGATGCTGTTGATCTCGCCCTCGAATGTCGCGCCTGGCACCGCTTCGGTTTGCGCCTTGAACGCGGAATCGGCGGATATGACGGCCGCCAAACGCTCTGGAACATAGAAAGTCACAAGCAGCGAAGAATAATCCTCGATCCGCACAATATCGGTGCTCGTCGTCAGCATCTCTCCGGGATCGACCTCGACAATACCGACGGTTCCGCCGATCGGCGCTTCGATCCGCCGCTGAGAGAGTGCGAATTGCGCCTCCCGCAACGCCACTTCCGCCGTCGCCAGGTCGGAGCGTGCCTGATCGGTTTCAACGCTTGAAATGGTTCCGCGATCGCTCAACCGGGCGTAGCGCTCGACTTTTTCCCGCGCCAGATCGACGCTGAGTTGCGCCCGCTCCACCGCCAGAACCTGCGCCTCATCCTGCAACTGGACGATCAGATCGCCAGTTTCGACGCGATCGCCGCTTTTCACCGCAATAGATTTAATCTGCCCGGCTTCATTCGGCCGAAGTGTGACGGATTGCAGCGAAAGGCCCGTGCCGATGGTCTCGAACCGCCGGTCCATGGTGGCTTCGCTCACCTCGGCGACTGTTACCAGCGGATTACCGAATCCGCCTCCTCGGCGACCTCGTCCACCTCGGCCGGAACCACCATCCTGCCCCATCGCCGAAGCTTCTTCGGCCGCCTCTGGCGCCAGCACGGCCAATGCACCGAGTCCGTTCTCGTTCAGGACATTACGCGCATTGGGATCGAGCCAGACCCAGAAGGCGAACGCGATGGCGGCGACTATGAGGCACGCCAGAAACTGCTTTAGGAAACTGATGAATCGCAAGGGCTTGGCCGGGTGCTCATTCTGTTACACACTCAACCAATATAAGAGATAACAATCGCTTTTTGTCTTAATATTCGGTGAGATTGGCAAGGATGGGCTGCAGTTCCTCTTTTCAACAGTTTCTATCGGTCCTCAGCGCACCGCATCGTGGATGAGATCGTGCATGAAGCCCAACTTCGTCATAACCGAGCGGTTCAACACAAACGGATAGAGATCTGGCTGACCCATTGAACGATTGATGGCGTTTGCGGCGATGGTGACGGGCACCCAGGCTTCGCCGAGCGCCGCGACGCTTTTCGCATCGTAGCCGTCACCCACATCGTCGAGCGCAGCGTTCTGCCCGGATATGGCCTGCGTCGCGGCGCTGATGATCCCGTAGGACCGCGCCGTCTCGATCGTATCCGTCATATGAAGATAGTGCGCCCAGGTCTCAGCGAAATCTTCCCACGGATGAGCGGTTGCATAGGACGAGATGTAGTGATCGGCCCAGTCAACCGGCGCGCCATTTTCATAGTGTTTCTGCAGGGCTTCGCCATAATCCGCACGCTCATCGCCGAAAAGTTCGCGGAAAGCGTCGAGTCGACCGCCATCGCGAACGAGAATATCCCAGTAGTAATGCCCCACTTCATGGCGAAAATGGCCGATCAGGGTGCGATAAGGCTCGCCCATCGCCTTTCGGTTAGCTTCGCGTGTGGCGTCGTCGCCCTCGGCTATGTTGATCGTGATCAGCCCTTCATCGTGCCCCGTCAGGACGCGGTTGACCGTGCCATCGGGCATTTCCTCATCGGAGAGGAAATCGAAGATTAGCGGCTCCTTAGCGTCCGACTGCGCATTTGGATGAGGCAGCCCCCATCGCATGATCGAATAGAACAGGGCGCGCTTGCCGGCTTCCAGCGCAGACCACAGCGCCTGATTGCCCTCGATGCTTAGATTGGGGATCGTGCGGTTGTGCCGGCAACAGGTGCAGCGGTCGTGATCTGTGCTGGCGTCGATCAGCCAGTTGCAGGCCGCCGCGGAATGATTGCGGCAGAGCCGGTATTCACCGGACGCCGCGCCGACGCCAGCCCAGGAGCCGTCACCGACCTCTTCGATGGCGACCATCTGCGTCGTCGACGGGTCGAAGCCGAGGCGGCGTTCGCAATGACCGCAAAAGTGGTTGTCGAAATAGACTTCCTCGTCACAGGACGAGCAGTAAAATCGTTTCATCGCAATGTCCGAATTATTTGAGGCCCGCAGCCATTCGCCCTTCAAACGGTAAAAGCCTATAAGGGTTGCGGACAAATTGGAAAAAAAGCGAAAGCAGGCCGCCCCTTCCGAAAACGATCAATCGGGATTAGAACGCCTCGCTTTCCGGCCGACAAAACCACTCCAATTGGGCTTAGTCGAACATGTTATCCGACACTTCCGCGCTCGTACTCTTTTCCGGCGGTCAGGATTCCACCACCTGCCTGGCATGGGCGCTCGACCGCTTCGAAAGGGTCGAGACTGTCGGTTTCGATTACGGCCAGCGCCATGCAGTTGAACTGGAATGTCGCATGACCATCCTCGAAAATCTCCGGGGCGGCGAATTTCCGCAGTGGGCGGATCGGCTCGGCGACGACCATATGGTGCCGATGAAGGAACTGGCTGCGATTTCCGAGACGGCGATGACCGAGGACGTCGAATTCGAAACCGGCAGACAAGGCCTGCCAAACACCTTCGTACCGGGGCGCAATCTGCTATTCTTCACCTATGCGGCGACAATCGCCTGGCGGCGGGGTATCCGGCACCTGATCGGCGGCATGTGTGAAACAGATTATTCCGGCTATCCGGACTGTCGCGATGACACGCTGAAAGCGCTTCAGGTGACGCTCAATCTCGGCATGGACATGCGCTCGGTTATCCACACGCCGCTCATGTGGCTGGACAAGGGTCAGACCTTCGAGCTTGCGGAGGACCTTGGCGGCCAGCCCTTCCTCAATCTCATCGTCGAAAACAGCCATAGCTGCTATCGCGGTGAGCGCAGCCAACGCCATGAGTGGGGCTATGGTTGTGGTGCCTGCCCCGCCTGCGAATTGCGAGCAAATGGCTGGCGTGCCTTTAAGGCAAGCGGGCGATGAGCTACGCCGTCAAGGAAATGTTCTACACATTGCAGGGCGAAGGCGCTCAGGCGGGCCGCGCCTCGCTCTTTTGCCGATTTGCCGGCTGCAATTTGTGGAGCGGGCGTGAAGAGGACCGACATAAGGCCGTCTGCCAGTTCTGCGATACCGATTTTGTCGGCATGGACGGGCCGGGCGGTGGCCGCTTTGCTTCGCCTGAAGCCCTGGCGACCCGCGCACGGCAAATGTGGGATAAGACCGCGACCGCCAATAGCGGAAAGCCCTACATCGTCTGCACGGGCGGCGAGCCGCTGCTACAGCTCGATCCGCCCCTGATCGATGCTCTCCACAAAGCGGGCTTCGAAATCGCTGTCGAGACCAACGGCACCATCGAAGCGCCGGACGGCATCGACTGGATCTGCGTCAGCCCGAAAGCAGGCAGCGAACTGGTGCAGACCGCAGGCAATGAATTGAAGCTGGTGTGGCCGCAACCGCCTTTCTCGCTGGAACAGTTCGAGTCGCTTGGCTTCGACCGATTTTATCTGCAGCCGATGGACGGGCCGGATGTTCTGGCCAATACACGCCTTTGCGTCGAAACGGCGATGGCGCGGCCGAGTTGGCGGCTGTCATTGCAGACCCATAAAATCATCGGCATTGCCTGAGGGACCGCCCGTGACGAACGCCTATCGCATCAGCCGCCGCATCGGCATCGACGCCGGCCATCGCATTCGCCTTCACGGCAGCAAATGCCGCAATCTTCACGGCCATCGCTATACCATTGAAGCCGTTTGCGAGGCCGAACATCTGGCGCAGGGCGGCGAGCAGGCCGGGATGGTACTGGATTTCGGCTTTCTCAAAGACGAGATGATGGAGCAGATCGACGCGCCGTGCGATCACGGTTTCATAGCGGAAATCGCCGATACCGAGTGTCTCGCAATGTTTGCACCGAAGGAGCAATCGATTGAGGACTTTCGGACAGGTCTGCAGCAAGAAATCGACGCCAAGGGCTTTGCCACAACCACCGAAACGACGCTCGGCACCAAGCTTTACGTGATCGGCGCGCCGCCGACCGCCGAAAATCTCGCACGCCACTGGTTTGAACGCCTGGCCCCGCGCGTGGCCGAGCGCAGCGAAGGGCGTGCGCGTCTCGCCAAGCTCATCGTCTGGGAAACCCCCAACTGTGCAGCCGAATGGCCTGCGAACTGAAGCGGGTCAGCGAACGATAATCGCCCCACGAGTTTCCAGTTGATCGACCAGTTCCGAGACGCTCTTGCGTATTGTTTCGGACGGTTCGGCCAGTTCCTTATCGAGGGCTTCCATGATGGTGCCCATCGACGTTTGACCGTCGACCTTCAGCAGAAACGCCTCGGGAATGCCGCGCGCGTTGAAGGCTTCCTCACCATCTATGAGCACCAGCAGACCCGTGTCGCCTACAAGCCTATACTGGAAAGCATCGGTGAACGTCGGAATGGCGTTCTCGTCGGTCATGGATGTGTCCTGACTGATTGCGAGCGCTGATAGATAGGTGTCGCCATACCCGAAGGAAGGGTCGGCGATGGCTGGCGCCACTTCGAATATCACACTGAGCGATCTCGCCAGCTTTTTCAGTCCATCGGCCAGTTCCGGCAATTGAGCCGCCGGATCGCCGGGCAGAACCAGCGAAACGGTCTCGCCCTCCGCTATCCAGCCAGCAACATCAGAGACAAAACCTTCAATACTGCCGGCCGAAATGACACTGCGCCCGGCCTCGCGGCGTCCCAATTCGAGAATTGCTGACGGAACGGCTGCGCTGTGTAGGATACGGTCTGCCGATTGAAGCGCAGCGAGAGCGCCAAGGGTCAGTCCGCTCGTCTCAACGTCCACCACGCGCCCTACCCCGACCAGTAATATTTTCTCGCCGGGTTTTTCAAACGCGATGGCGTCGATCTCATTGGAAAGATCGGCCTCTTCATCCTCACGCGGCGGAGCGCCGAAAACCCGCTGGGAAAAACGCTGCCAGAAAGTCCGTCGCTCCGGCCCCATCTCCAGGCGCTCATTGACCAGTGGCCGTATCCGCTGTGCCAGTTTCGCCCATGCGCCGAGCGCCGGGCCAAGAACAGCCTCTATCCGTTGGCGGATGGCTTGCCCGACAATGGGCGCGGCCCCATCCGTCGAGATGGCGATCACCACGGGCGAACGATTGACGATGGTCGAGAACTGAAAATCGCACCATTCCGGCATGTCGATGACATTGACGGGCATGCCGGTTGCCTGCCCGGCGCATCTCAGCGCCCACGCCTCACCTTCCGTCGCCGCATCGCCTATCAGAAGTGCCGCCTTAGCAAGATCCGGCAGGCTCCAGGGCCGTCGCACCAGTTTTACAGGTCCGAAGCCATTTCCCACTGGTCGAACAGCCAGCGCTTCCATCTCGTCGCTCATTGCCTCGGCGTAAACGGTGACGTGCGCGCCCGCTGCGCTCGCCAGTTCCGCCTTCCAGGCCGAAGGCGCATCGCCGCCCGTCACGATGACGCGTCGGCCATGCAACTTCATGAAGATCGGCAGAACCGCCAACGGATCGATCCTGTCCGGCGTCGACCGCCGACGGCCCCGCTTTTCCCGGCCACTCGGCCGGACGTTTGTTTTTGTCTCGCTCATGGTCGATTCCGCACGCTGGTTCGCGTATCTACCCGTACTATCGCCGCAAGGCCAAGGCCGAACCGGCTGCGTTGCCTGGCAGTTATGGCGGTTGACCGAAGATGGATCGCTTGGGGCGAGAGTACGAAAATGAGAAATGCCAAAGACCCGCCGCGCCTGAGCGTAGCCGAAACCGCCGATCTGCTCCCGACGATATTCGCGCCGTGGATCACCGAAATGGGGCTCCAGCCAGTCGCTGTCCACGACAATGGCGCTGACTTCCGGCTGGAGGATAATCGGAGGCTCGTACACGCCGGCGGGGTCATCTGCGGCCAGGCAACGGCCTCCGCGGCCGATACGGCTTCGATATTGACGCTCGCGGCGCATAATGGCCGGTTCCGTATGGTGACGACCGTTTCCTTCACCTGCCAATTCATTTGCGCCCTTCCACCGGGCGAACTGGACATCGCGGTGACGATCGAGGCCAATGGCAAGCGCATGGCCTATCTTCGCGTGGATATCCGGGCCGCCGGCAGCGAAAAACCGGCAGTCGGTTTTGTCGGCAGCTTTATGTATCTCGGCGATTGAGCGTCACGAGCCCTTCAGCGCGTTCATCGTGTGCAGCGTGTAGCCGGCCACCTTCTCGCCTTCGCTGTCGGTGATCGCGACATCCCACAGCACTTCGCCATACTCCTTGCCGGTCGGCCGCTTCTCCTTGACCGTAAGGCTGACCGATATTTCCTCGCCGAAATAGACCGGCTTGGTAAAACGCAAACCCGATAGGCCGGTATTGGCGAGCGTCGGACCGGGATCGGGCTGGACGAACAAGCCGGCGGCGAAAGCCAGCAGCAGATAGCCATGGGCCACGCGCCCGTCGAAGAACGGGCTGGCCTTCGCTGCTTCCTCATTCATATGGGCGTAGAAGGTGTCGCCGGTGAACTCCGCGAAATGCTCAACATCTTCCTCGGTGACGGTGCGCGGTCCGGCGGTGATGCTTTCGCCGATCCGCAGATCGTCAAACGTCTTGGTGAAGGGATGCGCCGTCGCCTCGGTCTTCGTCGAACCGGGCACATATTGCCCGATGACAGCCGCGATCATGTCAGGGCTGCCCTGAATGGCCGTCCGCTGCATGTAGTGCTTCACTCCGCGCATCCCGCCAAGCTCTTCTCCACCGCCGGCGCGACCCGGCCCGCCATGCACCAGCAGAGGCAAAGGCGAGCCATGGCCCGTAGCGCTTTTCATGGAGACGCGATCATTGACGTAGATGCGGCCATGCCAGGCCGCCGCGCCGATGGCGACCGTCCGCGTGACCTGCGGATCGTGGGTGATGAGGGAGGCGACAAGGCTTCCCTGCCCGCGATTCATCAACGCGATGGCGTGGTCGAGATCGCGATAGGGCATAATGGTCGAAACGGGACCGAACGCTTCGGTCTCGTGCACCTTCACCGCCGTGTCAGGATCGGCGCATTGAAATAGCATTGGCGAGACGAATGCGCCGCCTTCGACGCCCTTGCCCTGAAGCTCCGGCGTGTCCGTGCCAAAGACACGCTTCGCTTCCGAGCCGATGATCGATGCTTTTTCCAGCACATCGGCCTTCTGGCTCGCAGAGGCCAGCGCTCCCATTCGCACGCCTTCGATGGCGGGATCGCCGATCGTTGTCTTCGATAGTTTGGCCGAAACCGCTTCGATCACCGCATCCACCATCTTATGCGGGACCATGATGCGGCGGATCGCCGTGCATTTCTGCCCCGCCTTTGCGGTCATCTCACGGACGACCTCTTTGACGAACAGGTCGAATTCCGGCACGTCGGCCGTGACGTCGGGACCGAGCACCGAGGCGTTGAGGCTGTCCTGCTCGGCGATGAACGGCACCGACCGCGCCATAAGATTCTTGTTCGACCGCAGCATCAGCGCGGTGTCAGCGGAGCCGGTGAAGGAGACGAAATCCGACGGACCGAGCCGGTCCAGAAGATCGCCAGTGCCGCCGGTGATGAGCTGGAAGGAGCCTTCGGGAAAGGCGCCGCTCTCGATCATCATCCGAAAGCAGGCTTCGGTGATGTAGGCGGTGGCCGTCGCCGGTTTCACGATGGCGCTCATGCCGCCGAGAAGCGTCGGGCCGAGCTTTTCGAGCATTCCCCAGACGGGAAAGTTGAATGCGTTGATGTGAACGGCGACACCCTGCCGCGACGTATAGATATGGTGTCCGAGAAAACTTCCGTCGCGCGACAGCATTTCGAGATCGCCATCGGCCATTACCACGTCGTCCGGCAGCGTCCGGCGCGCCTTCGACGCCAGAGCGAACAGCGTTCCGATGCCGCCATCCACATCGATCATCGCGTCGCCCCGCGTCGAACCGGCGTGAAGCGACAGATCGTAGAGACGCTCCTTGCGTTCGGAGAGGTAAAGAGCCAACGCTTTCAAAGCCGCCGCCCGCTCATGGAACGTCATAGCGCGAAGCGCGGGACTGCCCGTTCCGCGTCCGTGGTCGAGCATGGCTGCGAAATCCAGCGTGCCGCCCGCCCTGCCGATCAGCGCACCTGTTACCGCACTGTGTATATCGCGCGCGGCCCCGTCTGGGTCGATCCACTGGCCGGCCGCATAGCTGCGCAATTCCATCATCGTCATGGGCGTCCTCCTAAGATCGCCTTATCGGGCACGGCTCCCTGACCGATCCCCAGCGAATAATGTGAGAATACTATTGACCGCCCGGTCGGTTTATTCAAGTCTGGATTATTGGATCTGCGTCGCGATAGAATTGCCGGACAGGTTCTGGAACAGGGAGGAGGTTCCGAATGGCCGAGGAAGCCAGTGTTCTGACGTCTTTGGACGGCGGACTTTTGACCATCACGCTCAATCGCCCCGAAAAGCTGAACAGCTTCAACAAAGCGCAGCAGATCGCGTTTCGTGAGGCATTCGAGGAAGCGGAGCGGAACGATGATATCCGCGCGGTGCTGCTCACCGGCGCCGGCCGCGCTTTTTGTGCCGGCCAGGATCTCGGCGACCGCGATCCAAGAAAAATGGATGGGCCGCCCGATCTCTCCGCCACTTTGCGCGAGGGATATGGCCCCACCCTCACACTGATCCGCCAATTGGAAAAGCCCGTAATCTGCGCGGTCAATGGCGTTGCTGCCGGCGCGGGCGCCAATATCGCGCTCGCCTGCGATATCGTGCTGGCCGCCAAGAGCGCCAAATTCATCCAGGCCTTCGCAAAGCTCGGCCTCGTACCAGATGCGGGCGGTTCGTGGTCCCTGGCGCGCCTTATCGGCGAAGCCCGCGCAAAGGCCGTGGCGATGACAGCCATGCCGGTTTCCGCCGAACAGGCTGAACAGTGGGGTATGATCTGGAAAGCCATCGACGACGACCGCCTGATGGACGAGGCGACAGCCCTTGCCAGTCAATTGGCGGAGGGGGCGACGTTCGGTCTCGGCAAGACCAAGCTCGCCATCCAGGCCGCTGCAACCAATAGCTTCATCGAACAGCTTGAGCTGGAAGCGCAATTGCAGGGCGAATGCGGTCGTTCACCCGATTACGCCGAAGGGGTGCTTGCTTTTATGGAGAAGCGCCCGGCCAAATTTACCGGAAAACCGGCGTGACCCATACGATCTCGCCGCAGGAACGCGCGCAGAAAAGCGCCGACGCCATGTGGGCCGACGACCGCGCCAGCCAACATCTCGGTTTCAGTATCGAGCGGGTCGGCCCCGGCGAGGCTGTGCTGGCATGGACGATCGACGAGCATCACGCCAACGGTCACGGTATCTGCCATGGCGGCTTCATCTTCGCTTTGGCCGACAGCGCCTTTGCCTTCGCCTGCAACAGCCACAACGCCGTGACCGTCGCCCAGCACAATTCGATCACCTATGTCGCGCCGGGCCGCGTCGGCGATCGCCTGATTGCCGAGGCTAGAGAAATCAGCCGCACAGGTCGTTCAGGCATTACCGATGTGACCGTCCGACGGGAAGACAGGACTGTGCTCGCGCATTTCCGAGGACATTCGCGGACCATAGGCGGCCAGCTTTTCGAGGAGAGCGAGGCCGGGCGCGAGGGAGGGAGAACGAACACATGAAAGATTTGACACCGGACCGCGCGACGCTCGATCCCATCGAGATCGCCTCGCGCGACGAGATCGCCGCCCTTCAGTTGAAGCGGCTGAAATGGTCGCTCTCTCACGCCTACGAGAATGTGCCGCACTACAAGACCGCCTTTGACGAAGCCGGCATCCACCCCGATGACCTGAACGACCTGTCTGATCTGGCGAAGTTTCCGTTCACTACCAAGGCCGATCTGCGCGACAATTATCCGTTCGGTATGTTCGCCGTGCCGCGTGAAAAGGTGAACCGCATTCATGCCTCCTCCGGCACGACCGGCAAGCCGACCGTTGTCGGATATACGGCAAACGACATCGATATGTGGGCGGAAGTCGTGGCGCGGTCCTTGCGGGCTTCCGGCACCAAGCCCGGCGATATCGTCCATGTCGCCTATGGTTACGGACTATTCACCGGCGGGCTAGGGGCGCATTACGGCGCGGAAAAGCTTGGCTGCACCGTCGTGCCGGTCTCAGGCGGCATGACAAATCGGCAGGTTACCTTGATCGAGGATTTCAGGCCGACCACGATCCTCGTCACCCCTTCATACATGCTCAACATTCTGGAGGAGTATCAGAAACGGGGCCTCGACCCTCGCGCCTCTTCGCTTGAAGTGGGCATTTTCGGCGCCGAGCCATGGACCGACGCCATGCGGAAGCAGATCGAGGACGCCTTCGACATTCACGCAGTCGATATTTACGGTCTGTCGGAGGTCATCGGACCGGGCGTCGCCAATGAGTGCGTCGAAACCAAAGACGGGCTGCACGTATGGGAAGATCATTTCTATCCCGAGATCATCGACCCGGAAACGGGTAAGGTGCTGCCAGACGGCGATGAGGGCGAACTGGTCTTCACGTCTCTGACGAAGGAAGCCTTCCCGATCATCCGCTATCGCACACGCGATCTGACCCGGCTGCTACCTGGCACCGCCCGCTCGATGCGCCGCATGGAAAAGGTGACGGGCCGGTCCGACGACATGATCATCCTTCGCGGCGTCAACGTCTTTCCGACGCAGATCGAGGAGCAGTTGCTGACCGTTGCGGGCCTCGCTCCGCATTTCCAGATCGAACTTACCAATGACGGGCGAATGGACGCCTTGACCGTTCTGGCTGAAATCGACCGGCCGGGCAGCAGCGATGACGAACGCACGGCGCTTGGCAACGCGCTCCGCTCACGCATCAAGAACGTGATCGGCATCAGTTGCTCGGTTCGCGTTGCCGATACCGGAGGCGTCGTTCGTAGCGAAGGAAAGGCGGCGCGCCTTGTCGACAGGCGCAAGAAAGACTGAGTATCATCCGTCGCACGGGGAGCAGTTTCATGGCACGAGCGAAAGCGGCCGATCACGAAGAAAAGCGCGGCGCGATTTTACGCACGGCAGCAGCAGCCTTTGCCGAACATGGCTACGACGCGACGTCTATGCGCGATCTCGCTACCGCCTGCGGGGTCAGTAAGGCCCTGATTTATCATTACTACCCATCCAAGGAGGTACTGCTCTCCGATGTCATCGGCGAGCATCTGGAGGCTTTGCTGACTGCGATTGGCGAGGTTCCATACGATCTGGAGCCGACCGCACGTCTACGGGCGGCAACGGCGACGATATTGGAGAACTATCAAGAAGCCGATTCCGAGCATAAGCTCCAACTCAACGCTCTCTCCCGTCTTCCGGTCGAGGACCAGAAGCGTCTGCGGCAATTGCAGCGGCAGATCGTCGAGAAAATGGAGAAGGTGATAATAGCGCTCGCGCCAGAGCGCTTCGAAGCGGAACCCACCCTGCTTCGTCCGGTGACGATGAGCCTTTTCGGCATGCTCAACTGGTTTTATCTATGGAAACGTGGGGGCGGCATCAGCCGGGAAGACTACGCCAATATGGTCGCAGACCTTTTTATTGGCGGGTTGGACAACGCCATAGAGGGTCAGACGGTCTCTGCGCACCCGGCCGGTCTTACTGAGTCCGTTCGGCAATAGTCAAACGCACGCTTCGCGCCGACAAAGCACTGACCAATCGCTAGGCAATGCTTATTTTTTGACCAGAAAGATTAGAAAGAGGGCATCCCCTCGCGCGAACGCGTGGATCGCGCCTTCCCCAAGGACAGGCCTTGTCACGGTTCACACCTTGTTAAGAAACGAACTTCTTCCTCTCCGCTCCGGGTGACGACGAACTGGCACGGCACGTGCAACGGAATTGGCGTGCAACCCGATTCCAGAGGATATCCGAATATGAACCGTATTGCCCGTAAGTTTGGCTTCATCGCACTTGGCGCGGCTCTGACCGCAACGACAGCCATGACCAGCGCGAGCGCACAGGAGGAAACGATCAAGGTCGGCATCCTTCATTCGCTGTCCGGCACGATGGCGATCTCCGAAACGACGCTGAAAGACGCCATGCTGATGCTCATCGAGCAGCAGAACGAAAAAGGCGGCCTGCTAGGCAAGAAGCTCGAAGCCGTCGTTGTCGATCCGGCATCCGACTGGCCGCTCTTTGCCGAAAAAGCACGCCAGCTCATCGAGCAGGACAAGGTCGCCGCCGTCTTCGGTTGCTGGACGTCCGTGTCCCGCAAATCCGTTCTGCCCGTCTTCGCCGAGCTGAACAGCATTCTTTTCTACCCCGTCCAGTATGAAGGCGAGGAAAGCGAAAAGAACGTCTTCTACACCGGCGCCGCGCCGAACCAGCAGGCCATTCCCGCCGTCGACTATCTGATGGAAGAAGAAGGCGTTGAGCGCTGGGTGCTGGAAGGCACCGATTACGTCTATCCGCGTACGACCAACAAAATCCTCGAGCAGTATCTACTCGACAAGGGCGTTGCCCAGGAAGACATCATCGTCAATTACACCCCGTTCGGCTTCTCCGACTGGCAGACCGAAGTCGCCAAGATCAAGGAATTCGGTTCGGCAGGCAAGAAGACGGCCGTTGTCTCGACGGTCAACGGCGACGCCAATGTGCCATTCTACAAGGAACTGGCCAACCAGGGCATCGAGGCTCAGGACATTCCCGTCGTCGCCTTCTCGGTCGGTGAAGAAGAACTGGCCGGCATCGACACCGGCCCGCTCGTTGGCCACCTGGCCGCCTGGAACTACTTCCAGAGCGTCGATAATGAGGCCAACGCCAAGTTCATCGAGCAGTGGCACGCCTTCACCGGTGACGAAGATCGCGTCACGAACGATCCGATGGAAGCTCACTATATCGGCTTCAACATGTGGGTGAAGGCGGTCGAGAAAGCTGGCACTACCGATCCTGAAGCGGTGATTGCGGCTCTTCCGGGCACCGAAGTGCCGAACCTGACTGGCGGCACCTCCGAAATGCTGCCGAACCACCACATCACCAAGCCGGTGCTGATTGGCGAAATTCAGGACGATGGCCAGTTCGAGGTCGTATCGGAAACCGAAGAGCTGGTGCCAGGCGATGCCTGGTCCGACTTCCTGCCGGAAAGCAAGAAGCTCGAAGCCGACTGGGTCGATCTCAAATGCGGCAACTACGACACCGAAGCCAAGAAATGCCTCGGTGAGACGGCGATGGCTGAGCCTGCCGAGGAAGAAACGACTTCCAACTAAGGCTTGCAAAGACGCTCCGGGAACCGCCTGCCGGTTTCCGGAGCAGATTCTTTCAGCTGCAAGTCCGGCGGTAGCTTTCGTCCACCCGGCCTTGCCGGCTTTTCTCTTAGGACGCACAGGCGGAGCATGGTGCTCATTCGAACGATTATCGCAGCGTTGTTCATCGTCTTCTCAGCTTTGGCCGCTCAAACAGCCAGCGCTCAGGATGACGATCCCGCGCTACGTCAGGCCATCGCCGGCCTTGGCGCTGAAAAAGGTTATTCGAAACTTCGCAAGGCCATCGGCATTGTTGTGGAGACGGGCGATCCTCGCGGCGCACGCGTGCTCGACGCTCTTTCCGAAGGCGATGTCTATCGCCGCGAAACAGACGGCGCAGTCTTCATCGTCTCGGGTCGCGGCAAGCAGTTGACTCTGCTCGACCCGGTCACTGGCGACGAGACTGGCACCGCAGCCAAAAGCGATTTGAAAAAGGTTCGGGTCAACAATTCGGTCCGCCGCTCGGTCCGCGAGGCCATAGGCGCGTTGACGCTTGGCGCCAAAGACCCCGGTGTGAGAATGTCTGCGGCGCGGACCATGATCGACAATCCCGATCCCGACAGCCTCGATGCAATCGACACCGCACTGGACAAGGAAACCGACGCAGACGTTCGCGATGCGCTGCAGCAGGCAAGAGCCGGCGCAATCATTCTATCCGATCGGGATGTGAGCGAAAAAGTCTCGGCGATTGAAACCATCCGCGACATGGGCGGCCAACAGGCGCTCAGCTTGCTCGTTCGTGCGCGTTCGGGCGCCGGCGCTGAAATGCGCGAGGCGACAGACGCAGCCATCGCTTCCGTGCGCAAACGCCTGCAATATTGGAGCCTCGGCCAGAACGTCTGGTACGGGCTTTCGCTCGGGTCCGTTCTTCTGCTCGCCGCCATCGGCCTTGCCATCACCTTCGGCGTCATGGGCGTCATCAACATGGCGCATGGCGAAATGGTCATGCTCGGCGCCTACACCACTTTCATGGTGCAGGAGATCATGCGCACCAGCTTCCCCGGTTTGCTGGACTGGTCGCTGCCGATTGCCCTTCCTCTTGCATTTCTCGTCGCGGGAGCAGTCGGTTTCGCCATGGAGCGCGGCGTCATACGGTTTCTTTACGGCCGCCCGCTCGAAACGCTGCTGGCCACCTGGGGCGTCAGCCTCATCCTCCAGCAGACAGTCCGCACCATCTTCGGCCCGACCAACCGGGAAGTGTCCAACCCTTCCTATATGAGCGGCGCGTTTCAGCTCGGTGAGCTATCGATCACTTGGAACCGGCTCTGGATCGTGGTCTTCGCTCTCGTCGTATTTGGCGTTCTTCTCTACGCGATGAACCGAACCTCGCTCGGCCTCAAAATGCGGGCGGTGACACAGAACCGGCGCATGGCGGCGGCGATGGGCATCCGCACACCTTGGGTCGACGCGCTCACTTTCGCGCTCGGTTCGGGCATTGCAGGCATAGCCGGCGTCGCGCTCAGCCAGATCGACAACGTCTCACCCAATCTCGGCCAGGGTTACATCATCGACAGCTTCATGGTCGTTGTCTTCGGTGGGGTCGGCAATCTGTGGGGTACGCTGATCGGCGCGCTCAGCCTGGGCGTCGCCAACAAGTTCCTCGAACCTTTCGCCGGCGCGGTTCTCGGTAAGATTTTCGTACTCGTCTTCATCATCCTTTTCATTCAGAAGCGCCCTCGCGGTCTGTTCGCGCTCAAGGGCCGGGCGGTGGAGACATGATCGTCGGTCATCTTCTACGCGGCGGGCTGAACCGCTGGATCGTATTGTCGCTTGCTATCATTCTGACGATCGGAGTCGCGATTCCTGCGCTGAACCTTCTGTTGCCCTGGAACCATCCGCTGCATGTTCCGACCTATATCGTCGCGCTGTTCGGCAAATATCTTTGCTATGCGCTGCTGGCGCTCAGTCTCGATCTGGTCTGGGGATATGTCGGCATTCTGTCGCTCGGCCACGGCGCGTTCTTCGCCCTCGGCGGTTACGCGATGGGCATGTATCTGATGCGACAGATCGGCAGCCGCGGGGTCTATGGCGATCCCATCCTGCCGGACTTCATGGTCTTCCTGAACTGGAAGGAATTGCCGTGGTTCTGGTACGGCTTCGATCAGTTCTGGTTCGCCGCGTTGATGGTCATGATCGTGCCGGGCCTTCTGGCCTTCGTCTTCGGCTGGTTCGCTTTTCGCAGCCGCGTCACAGGCGTCTATCTGTCGATCATCACCCAGGCGATGACCTATGCATTGATGCTGGCCTTTTTCCGCAACAATATGGGCTTTGGCGGCAATAATGGCCTGACCGACTTCAAGGATATACTCGGCTTTTCCGTTCAGGCGGGAGAAACACGAGGCGCGCTTTTCTTCGCCTCGGCTATCGCACTGGCGCTGGGCGTCCTTTTCGTTTCCGCGCTCGGCGCCAGCCGGTACGGAAAACTCATGATCGCCGTGCGCGATGCAGAGGCCCGGACGCGCTTCATCGGCTATCGGCCGGAATATGTGAAGCTGTTCGCATTTGTGGCGTCGGCGGTGATGGCGGGCATTGCAGGCGCGCTTTACGTGCCGCAGGTCGGCATCATCAATCCGGGCGAATTCGCCCCCGCCAATTCTATCGAGGTCGTTGTGTGGACGGCAGTCGGCGGCCGCGGCACCATTATCGGACCTATCATCGGCGCGATACTGGTCAATGCCGGCAAGAGCTGGCTGACCGGCTTTGCGCCGGAGTTCTGGCTATTCGCCCTTGGCGGTCTCTTCGTCGCCGTTACGCTGTTCCTGCCCAAGGGAATTGTTGGCACGGCAATCGACGGCTGGGATGGCCTTCGTCGCATGCGCGAGTCCAGGCGCCGCGAGCGTGGCGAGGATGAAACCATGACCGGCCATCAACCGGAGGCGGCGGAATGACCGAAGCGGCGATGATCGAAGAGCGGCCTGTCCTGGAGCAGGCGCCGCCGCATGCTGTTCTCACAGAGGATGAGGCCCAGGAGAAACGGCGCAGGGAGACGATCCTTTATCTCGACGGTGTTTCGGTATCGTTCGACGGCTTCAAGGCGATTAACAATCTCTCCTTCCTGCTCGGCAAGGGTGAGATGCGCGCCATCATCGGACCAAACGGCGCTGGCAAGACAACCATGATGGACATCATCACCGGCAAGACCCGTCCCGATGAGGGAGAAGTCTTTTTCGATGGCGCGGTCGATCTGACCAAGCACGATGAGCCTGCGATCGCGACGATGGGCATCGGCCGGAAATTTCAAAAACCGACCGTCTTCGAAGGGCACACCGTGGAGGACAATCTGGCGCTGGCCCTTTCCGGCTCGCGGTCGATTTTCGCCTCCATTTTTCATCACCGCGATGCGGAGGAAGAGAACCGGATCACCGAAATCCTCGAAACGACGCGGCTGTCACATCTGCGCCATTCCTCCGCCGCCAATCTTTCTCACGGCCAGAAGCAATGGCTAGAGATTGGCATGTTGCTGGCGCAGGACCCGAAAGTGCTGCTCGTCGATGAGCCTGTCGCCGGAATGACCGATGCGGAGACGGCGGAGACCGCCCGGCTTCTGCGCGACATCGCAAAAGATCACTCGGTCGTCGTCGTCGAGCACGATATGGGCTTCGTCCGCGATCTCGGTGTGAAGGTGACGTGCCTGCACGAGGGTTCGGTCCTGTCGGAGGGCTCAATCGACCACGTATCGAGCGACCCGAAGGTCGTCGAAGTCTATCTGGGGCGCTGATATGCTGACCGTTGATAACGCTCATCTCCACTACGGCGCGGCTGAAGCGCTACGCGGCGTTTCTCTGGAGGCAAAACCGGGAGCGATCACCTGCGTCCTGGGTCGAAACGGCGTTGGCAAGACGTCCCTGATGCGAGCGATCGTCGGCCACCACCCGCTTTCCTCTGGAAGTGTCGCCTTCGAGGGACAGACCTTCGGCAAAAAACCGTCCTACGACCGCGCGCGGGCCGGCATCGGTTTCGTGCCGCAGGGACGCGAAATTTTCCCTCTATTGACCGTCCGTGAAAATCTGGAGACCGGTTATTCCGGCCTTTCCCGCTCCGACCGCTCGATTCCCGATTATGTCTTTGAACTATTTCCGGTGCTAAAGGACATGATGCACCGGCGCGGCGGTGATCTCTCCGGGGGCCAGCAGCAACAACTCGCCATCGGACGAGCGCTCGTCACTCGCCCGAAACTGCTGGCGCTGGACGAGCCGACCGAGGGTATCCAGCCTTCGATCATCAAGGATATCGGCCGCGCCCTGACTTTCCTGCGCGACGAATTCGGCATGGCGATCTTGCTGGTCGAGCAGTATCTGGATTTCTGCCGCGAACTGGCCGACAGCATCACGATCCTGGATCGCGGCGAGGTGGTCCATCGAGGCGTCGCGGAAGATCTGGATCGGCAGGATGTTCGAGCACATCTGACGGTATGAAACCCGCATGGTTCGATTCAAGTGGCTTCGTCGCATTTTCCGTTGACGGCGCGGCGGATGGATGCTGCGATCATCCTTCAGCCGAGGAGGCCTCTTCCAAAAGATGACCGCCCTGCCCACCGCGCAGCAATTCGACACCGTTCAGCCGCTTGCAACATCGCGCATGCAACGCAGTACCGGTTGCGGACGCATTGCCGCCAAGCCGGGCCGGAACGGAGAAACACGGCTAGGCAGCTTGTTTCAGGAAGGTTCGGCCCGCATTCGCCTACCGAAAAGCCATTCCAACGGTCGGCTGGAAGCGGTCCTGCTGAATACGTCCGGCGGCATGACCGATGGCGACCGTTTGCAATGGTCGGCAGACGCGGGCGCGAACACCCATCTGACGCTGGCCAGCCAGACGGCCGAACGCCTCTACCGCGCGCCCACGGGCACTGCGGAAGTCGATGTCCGGCTTTCGGTAAAATCCGATGCAACGCTGCACTGGCTGCCCCAGGAAACCATCATGTTCGATGGTGGAGCGCTTCGCCGAACGATCACAGCCGATCTTGCGCAGAACGCCGAACTGCTGATCTGCGAGCCGATCGTCTTTGGACGGGCTGCGATGGGCGAGACGGTCCGGCAGGGCCGATTGCGCGACGACTGGCGGATACGGCGCGATGGCCGCCTGATCCATGCCGAGGCTTTTCGCCTCGATGGGGCCGTTGAAGAGAAGCTGGCACGTGAGAGCGTAGCGTCCGGGTGTCGTGCGGCAGCGACTGCCGTTCTATTCACGCCGAGAGCCGAGGCGCTTCTGGACAGGGTCCGTGAGATTATCTGCGGCTCGGGCGGCGCTTCGCTCTTCGAAGACAAACTGGTCTGCCGGTTGCTGGCGGCCGATGCTTTGGCTCTTCGCCGCAAGCTCATCCCCCTTCTCATTACGCTGCGGGGCGGTCATGATCTGCCGCGCTGCTGGTACTGCTGACATACGAGGTTTTCATGCTGCTTACTCCCCGCGAAAAGGACAAATTGCTGATTGCGATGGCCGCGCAGGTCGCGCGTCGGCGATTGGAGCGCGGCGTCAAGCTCAACCATCCCGAAGCGGTCGCGCTGATTACCGATTTCGTCGTGGAAGGTGCGAGGGACGGCCGCTCTGTCGCCGATCTGATGGAGGCTGGCGCAACGGTTCTGACCCGCGATCAGGTCATGGAAGGCATCGCCGAGATGATCCACGACATTCAGGTCGAAGCGACCTTTCCCGATGGCACCAAACTCGTCACCGTTCACGAACCCATCCGCTGAATGAATAAGAAGAAGGATATGAAAATGCATCGACTGTTTCACGCGATCACGCCGCTCATGGTTTTGGCGGCTACGCCGGCTCTCGCGCATGAAGCGTTGGCTCCCCATAGCCATCCGCATCCCGACAGCACGCTTCTGATCGGCGGCGCGGTTGTTCTGGCCGTCGTGGCGGGCTTCGTCGTTTTCATGAAAGGACGAGGCAGATGATCCCCGGCGAAATCATGACAGCCGATGGCGCTCTAACCTTGAACGACGGCGCCGAGACGCGCACCCTGAAGGTTGCGAATACAGGTGACCGGCCTGTGCAGGTCGGTAGCCATTATCACTTTGCCGAAACCAATCCCGGTCTCTCCTTCGACCGCGATCAGGCGCGTGGAATGCGGCTCGACATCGCTGCCGGAACCGCTGTCCGCTTCGAACCCGGTCAGGAGCGTGAAGTCACGCTCGTTCCGATTGCGGGCAAACGGCGTATTGTCGGCTTTCGCGGTGAAACGATGGGCAGGGTCTGATCATGCGCCGCCTACTGTGTCCTGCGACGGCCCTGATGGCTGCCACTGTCGGCTTGGCAAAAGCACAGCCGGCCGAGCCGAACTGCGCCGATCCGCAAACACAGATGGAAATGACCGCCTGCGCCGCCCAGGACTACGAAGCAGCCGACGACGAGCTCAATGCGCTCTGGCCGGACATGATCGCCAATACCCGCTCCCGCGACGCGGATATGGGCAGCTTTTTCGAAGAGCGCGGTCTTCCGACAACTGAGGAGATATTACGGGCCGCACAGCGTGCGTGGATCGCCTACCGCGATGCCGAATGCGACTATCAGGCCTATGACGCGCTTGGCGGCACCATGCAGCCGATGCTGGGCAGCGAGTGCCGCGCCAGGTTGACCGCCGAACGCGTCAGCCAGTGGCGGCAGGAGCTGTCGGAGAGGCAAAGCCGCTAGGATGGCGGTAGGACCGACCACGCATGTGTTGATCGCTGGCGCGGGTCCCGTTGGCCTCAGCGCCGCCCTTGCCTGCCGCAGGAAAGGCTTCGATGTCACGATCATCGATCGCGCCGGTGGCACAACAGATCAATCGCGTGCGGTCGGCATTTCCTGGCAGACACTGGATTTGCTGCAAGAGGTCGGGGCAGCAGAGCAAATCCTTCAGGAAGCCGAACCGTTGCGAGGGCTGGCGATCCATCGCGATGGCGAGCCATTCACGACACTTCGGGTACCAGGCCAGAAACGCCGTCACCCGCGAATTGTCTGCCTGCCGCAAAGCCGCACCGAAGAGATTTTGCAAGAAGAATTGCGCCAAGCCGGTATAACCGTCGACTGGGACACAGAGTTGATCGACCTGAAGATCGAGAATGGTTCGGTCATCGCTCAGGTAGCCAGGACGCAGAGCGGCGCGACCTCCGAAATCCAGGCTGACCGAATGCTTGGGGCCGATGGCGCGTCGAGCGCCACCCGCCACGCTCTCGGGATCGCCTTCGAGGGCGAGACGCTCCCCGGCAGTTGGAGCATCGCCGATGTCACCTGCGACTGGCCATTTGCACCGCTCAACGCCTGCGCGGATCTGCACTCCAATGGCCGATTGCTGTTTACCGTTACGATTGGCAATGGCCGCTATCGCGCCATCGCCAATCACCCGGACGCGCTGGAGTGGATCGACCGTCTCGCCCCCGTCCGCGAGGTTCACTACCAGACCGCCTTCGACATGAATCTGCGTCTTGCCGCCTCATTCGGCGACGGCCCGGTGGCGCTGGCGGGAGACGCCGCGCATGTGCATACGCCGGTCGGCGGTCAGGGCATGAATTTCGGCATCGCCGATGCTTTCGCCTTTGCTGACGCGCTCGAGAATGAAAATCTTGACGCATACCGCCAGCACCGCCGTAAAATCGACGGTCGTCTCGTTCGCATCACCACCGCCGCCTACCGCTTTATGAGTGCATCCAGCCGCTTCGGACGCCTGCGCCGCGACCTTATTCTGAAGAGCGCAGGCACGCTGACCGGCGCGCTCGTTTCCTTCCAACCACCCACAGCATCACAGAACGCTCGATAGAGGATATCGCCATGCCCGCCACGCTTTCTCGCGCCGCCTATGCCGACATGTACGGCCCGACGACCGGCGATCGCGTGCGCCTCGCCGATACCGAACTCTTCATCGAGGTGGAGAAGGACTTCACCACCTATGGCGAAGAGGTAAAGTTCGGCGGCGGCAAAGTGATCCGCGACGGGATGGGCCAAAGCCAGGCCAGTCGGGCGGATGGCGCGGTCGACACCGTCATTACCAACGCACTGATCGTCGATTGGACCGGCATCTATAAGGCCGACATCGGTCTGAAGGACGGGCGGATCGCTGCCATCGGCAAGGCTGGCAACCCCGACACCCAACCGGGCGTCGATATCGTGATCGGACCCGGCACCGAGGCCATCGCCGCAGAAGGCCGCATCCTGACCGCCGGCGGCATCGACAGTCACATTCACTTCATCTGCCCGCAGCAGATCGAGGAAGCGCTAATGAGTGGTGTGACAACCATGATTGGCGGCGGCACCGGCCCGGCCCATGGCACGCTCGCTACCACCTGCACGCCCGGTCCGTGGCACCTCGCGCGAATGATAGAGGCCGCCGACGCTTTTCCGATAAACCTCGCCTTCGCCGGCAAGGGCAACGCCTCGCAGCCCAGCGCCCTGGAGGAAATGGTGCTGGGCGGCGCGGCGGCGCTGAAACTTCATGAGGATTGGGGCACCACCCCGCAGGCAATTCGCACCTGCCTTTCGGTCTGTGACGATCATGACGTTCAGGCAATGATACACACTGACACGCTGAACGAGAGCGGCTTCGTAGAAAGCACGATCGAAGCCATTGAGGGCCGGACGATCCACGCCTTTCATACCGAAGGCGCGGGCGGCGGTCATGCGCCTGACATTATCAAGGTCGCGGGCCTTGCCAACATTATTCCGAGTTCGACCAATCCGACCCGGCCCTATACGGGCAACACCATCGCCGAGCATCTCGACATGCTGATGGTCTGCCATCACCTCGACGGCAATATCCCGGAAGACGTTGCCTTCGCGGAAAGCCGGATCAGAAAAGAAACCATTGCGGCGGAGGACATTCTACACGACCTCGGCGCCTTTTCCATCATCGCCTCGGACAGCCAGGCAATGGGCCGCGTCGGCGAGGTTATCATCCGCACCTTCCAGACCGCCGACAAGATGAAGCGCCAGCGTGGTCGCCTTGCCGATGAGACGGGCGAGAACGATAATCTGCGGGTAAGACGCTACGTCGCGAAATACACCATCAACCCGGCCATCGCCCATGGCATGAGCGATGAAATCGGTTCGGTGGAAGTCGGCAAGCGCGCCGATCTGGCTTTGTGGCATCCGGCGTTCTTCGGTGTGAAGCCGGAAATGGTGCTGATCGGCGGTTCGATTGCCGCCGCGCCGATGGGCGATCCCAATGCCTCGATCCCGACGCCGCAGCCGGTGCATATGCGGCCCATGTTCGCCGCGTTCGGCAAGGCGCGAACGAATTCATCCGTCACATTCGTCAGCCAGGCGGCGCTCGACAGTGGCCTCGCAAGCCGCCTTGGCACTGCCAAGAAGATGTTGGCCGTGAAGAACACGCGCGGCGGCATCGGAAAGGCCGCGATGAAGCTGAACGATGCGATGCCAGAGATCTCCGTCGATCCTGAAACCTACGAGGTCCGCGCCGATGGCGAGTTGCTGACATGCGAGCCGGCGACGGTTCTGCCCATGGCACAGCGATATTTTCTGTTCTAAGCGCAGCGATCCCGCTTGGCGCAAACAGGTAGCGTATAATGAAGAGGCAATTGATTTCGTCTGGATCCTATCTCGAACCGGAGATTGGTTTTTCGCGAGCTGTCCGCGTCGGAAACGTCATTTCCGTCGCCGGTACGGCTCCTATCAAGGCCGGGGGCGGGAACGCAGCGCCCGGCGATGCCTATGGACAGATGAAGCGCTGCATTGAGATCGCCAGAACCGCGATCGAAGAGGCCGGTGGCAGCCTGAGAGATGCCACCCGCACCCGTATTCTGGTGACGGACATCGCCCACTGGAAGGACGCTGCCCGCGCTCATGGCGAAGCGTTCCACGACATTCGCCCGGTCACCACCGTCATGCAGGTGACGGCCTTCGTTGATCCGGAATGGCTCGTCGAAATCGAGGTCGACTGCGTCATCTCGGACAACGGAGCGTAGACGATGATTGTCTGCCGAGAAGTGACCGGGATAACAAGCACCCCTGCTGACACCATCACGCTTGATGAGACTGCACGGCATCGCCGGCGGGCCAAGTTGATATCGGATGGGGGGATCGCATTCCTGCTCGACCTGCCGAAGGCGCGGCTGCTGCGTCATGGCGAAGGCCTGTTGCTCGACGATGGCCGGGTGATCGAGGTTCGCGCAGCGCCGGAAGCCCTACTTGAAGTGCAGGCCACCGACCCGCGCCATCTCCTCGCGCTTGCCTGGCAGATCGGCAACCGGCACCTGCCGGCGCAGATCGAAGCGGATCGCATTCTCATCCGCCGCGACCATGTGATCGAGGAAATGTTGACCGGTCTCGGCGCGATGGTCGCCCGTATCGAAGCGTCCTTCGATCCCGAAGGCGGCGCCTATGGCGACACGCATGAGAGCAATCATCACCACCACGACCATGACGACCACTCGCATAGCCATGGTCAAGCCGATCACAGCCATGCCGACCGCCATGATTAATCTCACCCGGTGACACACACTCTCCTCACCTTGCTGTCCTGGCTCTCGCCCGTCTTCCCGACGGGTGGCTTCGCCTATTCGGCCGGGCTGGAAACGGCGGCAGCGGAAGATCGCATGAAAGACGCCGCCCAATTAGAGGAGCGGCTGCGAACACTTCTTCATCACGGAGCGCCTTGGAACGATGCAGTACTGCTGATCGCCGCGCATAGCGCCGCTGACGATAGCGAGGCGATTGACGAGTTTACCGCTCTCGCCCGCGCGCTGTGTGGCTCGGCGGAGCGCCTGCGCGAGACGCTGGATCAGGGCCGCGCATTTCGCACAGCCGCCATGCCGTGGTTCGACGAGACGACAGCGCCGCTCCCCGAAGACGCCTCACTCCCGATCACTCTCGGCGTGGCATCAGCGCGATATAGTCTGCCGACGCAGGAGACCGCAGCGGCGTTTCTGCACGCGTTCGTTTCGGCGCAATTGCAAGCCGCGATACGCCTTTCCATCACCGGCCAATCCGGCGCGGCGGCAACTTTGGCCAGACTTGAACCAGACATTGGGCAGGTTGTCGAACGCGCGACGAAAGCCAAGATAGACGACCTCGGCACCTGCACGCTGGCTGCCGAAATCGACGCCCTGCGCCACGAAACACTACCCGGAAGGCTTTTTCTGTCATGAGTGACGACAGCTATGAGCGCGGAAAAGCGCTTTCGGAAAGTCTCAACCCAGGCATGGAAGACGCGCTACGCGAGCGGTACGAAGAGATTGTGCCCGGCCTCGCTCGCTCCGTGGTCGATTTCGCTTATGGCCAGCAATACAGTCGCGACGGTCTCGATCTGAAGACCCGCTATCTGGCGACAATTGCGGCCCTGACGGCACTGGGCGGCCAGACACGGCCGCAATTGAAGGTGAACATTGCCGGCGCGCGCAAGGCGGGTTGCTCGCAGCGAGAAATCGGCGAAATCATCTGGCAGATGGCGCTTTACGGCGGCTTTCCAGCGGCGATCAATGCTCTGAACGCGGCGCTGGAAGTTTTCGACGCGGAGACAGGCAAATGAACGAACATGCGTCCACTGACACTCGGTTCACAAAGGTCGCCTCGCCTAACGGTCCATTGCGTGTCGGCATTGGCGGTCCGGTCGGCTCAGGCAAGACGACGCTTACCGCTCGGCTCTGTGAAGCGCTGCGCGATCAGATCAGCGTCGGGGTCGTTACCAATGACATTTATACCCGTGAAGACGCCGATGCGCTGGTGCGAATGCAGGCGCTCTCGTCCGACCGTATCGAGGGCGTCGAAACGGGCGGCTGCCCGCACACCGCCATTCGAGAAGACGCCTCGATCAATCTGCGGGCTATTGAGCGGCTGCGCGAGCGCCATGCCGACCTCGATCTGGTGCTGATCGAGAGCGGCGGCGATAATCTGGCGGCGACCTTTTCGCCCGACCTCGCCGATCTGACGATCTACGTCATCAGCGTCTGCCAGGGCGACGACATACCGAGGAAGGGTGGGCCGGCCATCACCCGGTCCGATATTCTGATCGTCAACAAGACCGATCTGGCACCCCATGTCGGCGCCGATCTTGATCGAATGAAAGCAGACGCCTTGGCGTCGCGAGGCGACCGGCCGACCATCTTCACGGATTTGCGTCATGGTGAGGGCGTGGACGGAATCATCGCCTGGCTGAAGGATAATGGCGGGATCTGACGTCCGCGCCGCCTATTGCGGGCTGACCAGCTCCGGCGTTTTCCTGACGGGCCGACGGCTATAGAGGCGACGGTAGCGTTGCATGAACCGTTTATCGATCCGCTCTTTCAGAAACAGGGGCAACCTGCCATGCCAATGATGGCCTCGCCAGAGGCCAAAGCCGGTGCCGTCGCCCAGATTGAGCGCGGCGAACCAGTGCTTCTGAGGCTCGTAGATCCGCATCGTTTCGCCACGTATCGCCGCCAGCAGATTATGCGCGAGAACCGGTCCCGCGCGCACGCCGAAAACGCCGACATTGGGTCGCGGATCGTAGGCGAGATGTGCGCAATCGCCGATGGCGAAGACCTTGTCGTCTGCGACCGATTGCAAAGTCGCACGGACACACAAGCCACCGGCCGCATCGAAATCGAGGCCGGGAAGATGCGCGACGGGTGAAGGCTTCAATCCCGTGGCGAGCAGGACATGATCGAATGGCAACGATGCCCCGTCCGCAAGCCTGACCGTTTCCGACTCGACGCTCTCGCAGCGCAAGCTCGTTCGAACAGTTATTCCGAAACCGTGCAATATAGCCGCCATCCCTTCCGATACCGGCGCAGGTGCGTCTGCCATGACGCGGTCTTCCGGCGCGATCAGCGTAATATCCATCGCTGCGCCATAACGTCGGCCGAGGGCGGCTGCATTTGCGGCCAGTTCACAACCTGAATGTCCGCCGCCAACGACGATGAGACGCGGCGTCTGGCGCGCTCCAATCATCGCGCGCAGCGCGTCACGCAACCCCGTCAGCTGCAAGAGCGGTTTGGCGTGGAAGACCGATGCACCGTCAGCGACCGCAAAAGGGGCGACGACCGTCGAACCGAGATTGAGCGAAATAATATCGTAGGAGAGTTCAGAACCATCTTCTAGACGAACGCGCCGGGCCGAGGGATCGATGCCACCGATGTTGGCAGGCACATGGCGCACCCCGCAGCAAGCAGCCAGAGCACGCGAGTCGAGCATTCCGTCCTCGACTGCGTATCGACCACCTAAAATGCCGGCTGCGAGAGACGAGTAGCGAAAGACGCCATCGTCGATCAGAACGACTTCCGCGCCCGCATCGAGCAATTTGCGGGCATGGGCGACGACATGGAGATGGCCATGTCCGAGGCCGCCCAGAACGATGCGCATCAGCTCGCTGTCTTTTTCAGCCCGCAGGGACGGCAGACACCCCGAACCTCACCGGCGAGCCGATGAGCGTGAAAGCCGATGGCCTCGGTTGTCGATCGCA
Organism: Notoacmeibacter sp. MSK16QG-6; assembly: GCF_024158145.1. Taxonomy (GTDB): domain Bacteria; phylum Pseudomonadota; class Alphaproteobacteria; order Rhizobiales; family Rhizobiaceae; genus Notoacmeibacter. Next base: position 185,570 of record NZ_JAMYXM010000004.1, on the reverse strand, counting down.
AAGCGGCGTCGATAGCGTCGGTTCTCAATTCCTCGATCGATCCGCAATCGTCGCAGACGGCGAAAAGCACGCCCTGACCGCCGCAATGAGCGTGATTACAGCTGACAAAAGCGTTGCGGCTCTCCAGTCGGTGCACAATGCCGGTTTCCACCAGCTTTTCGAGCGCGCGATAAATTTGCGGCGGCGCGCGTAATCCTTCGTCCCGCAGACGATCCAGAAGATTATACGCGGTGAGCGGGCCATCTTCGGATCGCAGCGCGTCCAGCACGAGCCGCTGATTGCGGGTCAACTGTTCTTCGGGTGGGTGGTGCTCGCAACATTGCGTCATCAAATCGGCCTCCGCCCTCCATATGGGATTATTCTGGCAAGAAGAAACAACGCGCAAGCGCCGACCACGATCGACGGGCCTGCCGGCGTGTCGAAAACGAAAGATCCATATAGGCCGAGGCAGATGGCGCCCGCGCCCGCGAGGACGGCGAGAATCGCCATCGCTTCCGGTCCTTTGGCGAAGCGGCGCGCGGTAATGGCCGGGATGATCAGCATGGCCGTGATGAGAAGAACGCCGACGACCTTGATGGCGACGGCAACCGTCAGCGCCAGCAAAAGCAGGAAAATCAGTTCGGCACGCTGAGGCCGCGCATTTTCCGCCGCCGCGATCTCCGGAGAGACCGTAGCCGCCAGCAGATCGTTCCAGATCGATGCCAATGCCAGGAGTATGATGATCGCCCCACCCCCCATGATGAATAGATCCGAGCGGCTGACCGCGAATATATCACCGAACAAAAGGCCATTCAGATCGATACGCTGGCCCGCCAGGGCAATCGCGACAAGACCCATCGCCAGACTACCGTGCGCCAAAAGGCCGAGTATCGCATCGCTTGCCAGGTCGCCATTCCGGCGAAGCAGGAAAAGGATGAGAGCAACCGCTGCGCAAACCAGCAGGATCGCAAACGGAAGAGAAACGGAAAGCAGCGTGCCCAACGCAATACCCAACAAAGCCGCATGCGAGAGGGTGTCGCCAAAATAAGCGAGCCGCCGCCAGACGACGACACAGCCGAGCGGCGAAGCAAGAAGGGCGACCAGCAACCCGCCGATCAAGGCCCGGATCAGAAAATCATCCAACATTACTGTTTCCCGTCGGAACCGTGATCGTTGTCATGAGCATGATGGTGATGGCCGCATTCGTGAGGGTCACACGTCTGCGTGACCGTTCCGTCGCCGTGTAGGACACGTCCGTCCGGCAGGTGGCGATGGTCGTGCTGATGGCGATAAACCGCCAGACCGGCGGGCGCTTCGCCACCGAACAGTGCGCGATAGGCCGGCATCTCGCTCACCGCTTCCGGCGTGCCTTCACAGCAGATATGGCCATTGAGGCACAATACCCGGTCGGTCTGCGCCATGACGAGATGCAGATCGTGACTGACCAGAAGTACGCCGCAGCCAAGGCGCTGGCGCGCCGCCGCAATCAGGTCGTAAATAGCGATAGCCCCTGCCATATCGACGCCCTGAGCCGGCTCATCGAGAACCAGCAATTGTGGTTTGAGCGAAAGTGCGCGCGCGATCAGCACACGTTGCAATTCGCCGCCGGACAGGCCCCGCATTTGGGCATCTGTGAGGTGTGCGACCCCTGTTTCGCTCAAAGCTGCGGCCATGTCGGAATAGGATAGCGACCTGGTCAACCGCATGAACCGCGCGACGCTGAGCGGCAAATTTGGATCGATCGACAATCTTTGCGGGACATAGCCGACGCGCAAGTCGGCCGCGCGCGCCACCCGTCCCTCGCTCGGCCTGGCAAGCCCAAGAAGAAGTTTTGCCGTCGTCGACTTTCCCGATCCGTTTGGACCGACGAGCGTGACGATTTCTCCCGGCCCGATGGAAAGATCGATCCCTCTGACCAGCCATCGGCCATTTGCGTAGAGGCCGGCACGCAGCATTCTCGCCAGCGCCCTTGGCGCTTCTCGCGAAGGGCGAGACAATGACGATCGTTCAGGCAAATCGAGCATGCAAAAACTCATTGTTCCCGTTTTTTGTCTCGACAACCGTTATGTTATATTATAACAGTTTTCAAGCCTTCTTTACCAGGCTGATGACGCACACTCTATACAAAGCGAGCCGCTATGACGTCCCACCGTTTCATTTTATCCATGCCCATCGCCCTTTCCGCTCTTTTTGGCCTACCGGCGCCGGCTGCCATGGCTGATGACAGCCCGAGCGTTATCGTATCGTTCACGCCGATCCATTCCCTGACCGCTTCTGTCATGGAAGGCGTGGGTAAACCGGAACTGTTGGTGCCGCCGAGCGCCTCTCCACACGACTTTGCGCTACGGCCCAGCCAGGCAGGCGCAATGCAGGATGCCGACCTGATTATCCGCATCGGCCCTGATCTGGAAAGATTTCTCGACAAGCCGATCGCATCGCTCGGTGCCAATGCGAAGGTTCTCGAACTGATGGAGGCCGAAGGCGTCGAACATCTTCCAACGCGGCATGCAGGCCTGTTCGACGAAGAGGATGACGATGATCACGGGGATCACGACAAACATGCTCATGACGATCATGAGAAAGGGCATGACCACGGCGAAGAACACGCGCATGAAGAAGCAGACCATCACGATAGCACGGAAGAAACCGGTCATCATGACCATCATCACGGACCGGAAGACCCGCATGTCTGGCTGGATCCGGACAACGCAAAGGCAATGGTGAACGCGATTGAGCAAAGCTTGGCGGAGGTCGATCCCGACCATGCTGAGCGCTATCGCGAAAATGCCGAGGCGACCCTCCGCTCCATAGACGAGATGAGCGAAAGGGTCGACGCAACGCTGAAACCCGTCAAAGGCAAATCCTTCGTCGCGTTTCATGACGCGCTTCAATATTTCGAACACGCTTTCGAATTGAAAAGTCTCGGCTCGCTGACAATGTCTCCGGAAATCGCGCCCGGCGCCAGGCGCTTGACCGAGTTGAACGAAAAGATGAGCGCCGAGGGCGTGTCCTGCATCCTGGTCGAACCGCAATTTTCGCCGAAACTTTCGCAAACCCTTGCCAATGAGACGGGTGCACGGATCGCGGAACTTGATCCGGCAGGCAGCAATGTAGAACCAGGACCAGGCGCGTATGAAGCCGCGATGATCGCCAACGCAGAGGCGCTCGCGGGTTGCCTCTCCGGCGATTCATCTGCCGAAAATTGATGATCTCCCCGCAGCGCGCCCGCCAATTGTGGAGCGCGCTGCAATTGCCGGATTTTGGCCGTTATCGGTGCATAATGGCGGATCGGTGTGAGGGACCACCGCGATTCGCATGAGCCTTTTTGAGAGGCTCCGGCAAGTGAGGGAAAATGAAGAAATTTTTGATCGCGTCGACACTAGGCGCATTCGTGCTTGCGGGCTGCACGACCGATCCGTTCACCGGCGAGCAGCGTATTTCCAATACGGCTGGCGGCGCCGGCATCGGTGCGGCGGGCGGCGCCCTGATTGGCGCAATCGCTTCAGCTGGCGATTCCAGCAGCGACCGCCGCAAGGCCATTCTGCTCGGCGCGGGCCTCGGCACGCTCGCCGGCGGCGGCGTCGGTCTCTACATGGACCGGCAGGAAGACAAGCTGCGCGCGCAGCTTCGTGGCACGGGCGTGTCCGTCACGCGAAACGGTGACGAGATCATTCTCAACATGCCGTCCAACATCACCTTCGCGGTCGATCAGTCTGACATTCAGCCGAGCTTCTATTCGACACTGAATTCCGTCGCGCTGGTCCTGCGCGAATTCAATCGCACCCTGGTCGACGTTTACGGTCACACCGATTCGACCGGTGGCGACTCTTACAACCTCGACCTTTCCAACCGCCGCGCCGACTCCGTGACCCGGTATCTGACCGCGCAGGGTCTGGATTCGCGCCGCTTCTATGCGGTGGGCTTCGGCGAAAGCCGTCCGATTGCCAGCAACGATACCGAGGCCGGTCGCGCACAGAACCGCCGCGTCGAGATCAAGCTGGTGCCATTGCAGCAGGGCTGACAGCCGGTTGCACCGTCGCGATTGCAAAGGGCTGCCTCTTCAGGCGGCCCTTTTTCTTGCGGCCATGCGCAACAACTTTTAAGCCAGCGTCCAAACCGTTTGATGGAGAATGTTCCGGTGACCTCGACGCTGACCATACGCCGCCCCGACGACTGGCACCTTCATTTGCGCGATGGTGACATGTTGAAAGGCGTCGCGCCGGAAAGCGCCCGCCATTTCGGCCGCGCCATCATCATGCCCAATCTGGTCCCGCCGGTCGTCACGAAAGCCGCCGCCGCCGCCTATAAAGAGCGTATCGTCGCCGCCCTTCCCGCGGGCTCGACGTTCGAGCCATTGATGACGCTTTATCTGACCGAAGAGACCGATGCGGACGACGTGGCGGCCGCTTTCCAGGAGAAAGTCGCCCTCGCCGTCAAGCTCTACCCTGCCGGCGCAACAACCAATTCGCAATCCGGCGTCCGCGATCTCGACAAAGTGATGGGCGTTCTGGAGCGGATGGCCGAGATCGGCATGACGCTTTGCATCCATGGCGAAGTGACCGACCCGGAGATCGACATTTTCGACCGTGAGGCCGTCTTTATCGAGGAAGTTCTCGATCCGCTGCGCCAGCGCCTGCCAGAGCTGCGGGTGACAATGGAACACATCACGACCAAGAATGGCGTCGATTATGTGACCGGCGCGGCCGACAACATCGCCGGATCGATTACCACGCATCATCTGATGATCAATCGCAATGCGATTCTCGCAGGCGGCATTCGCCCGCATTATTACTGTCTGCCGGTGGCCAAGCGCGAGCGGCATCGGCTGGCGCTACGACAGGCGGCCATTTCCGGCGATCCGCGCTTCTTTCTCGGCACGGACAGTGCGCCGCACCCGACCGATGCGAAGGAAAGTGCCTGCGGCTGCGCCGGCATCTTCACCGCCACAAACACGATGAGCTGCCTGGCGCACGTGTTCGAGGAAGAAGGGGCACTCGGCCAGTTGGAAGCCTTCGTTTCCCGTCATGGCGCGGATTGGTACGGTCTGCCCGTCAACGAAGAGACCACGACCCTGACGAAAAAGGATCAGCCGGTCGCTTATCCAACGACGGTCGAAACAGGCGCTGGGCCGGTGACAGTTTTCGACCCGATGGTGAAGCTGTATTGGGCGGTGGAAAACTGAGCCGCTCGAAACAGCGGTTCAGTAATCCTTCTCGTAGAAGACGCCGACGCTGCTCTCGGTGCCGACCGCGCCGCGAACCGTGATCTCTTCAGTCACATCGAGATTGATCGTCACCTTGCTTTCGCTGCCCGCTTCGACGCCGACATAGACATTTTCGGACACATAGGTACCGGCGCGCGCTGCGACATTTCCTTCACTGTCGGTCACGATATCGAGATTGTCGAGGCCCGCCGCCTGCCGCACTCCGGAAAGGACCGATGGGCCGTTGCCGGCAAGCTCCGCCGCAGCCGCGGCCAACTGCGCAAGCTGCAGCGGCGACAGTTGGTCGAGACCGCGTCCGAAGATGAGAAGAGCGAGCGCCTCGTCTTCCGGTAGCTGGGAATCGGACGAAAAGGAGATATCCAGATCGTCCACCGTCCCCTGCACCCGGATAAAGATTGTCGTGCCGTCCGCATCGCTGGAAGCAACGAAATTCAGATAAGGGTTGAGGTCGCCGACAAAGGTGATGGTACCGCGTTCGAAGGTGATACGCTTGCCCAAAATGGCGAGCCGCCCGCGAATGAGCTCAAAGCCGCCGACCGGCTGAATGTCGCGTGTGCTTCCGGTCAGCCGTAACCGGCCGCCGAGTTCTGCATCCAGTCCGCGACCCCTGACGAAAATCTGGTTCGGCGCATTGAGCGTGATGTCGAGGCGAGGCACCGAGGGTCTTGCAGCGGGCTCAGGAATGCTCCCGCCACTGCCGGGAAACGCGCGCGCCAGCGTGGCGCGAACATCCGCAGGAGCGTTGATGTGATTGACGGCCTGGATATCGACGGATGAACCGAAGCTGTCCGGCACGGTAATCTCGGCGCGCACCACATCGATATTGCCGGCGATCAGCGGATCATTGGCCAGAGAACCCGTGATGCTGATCGTGCCGTTCACCGTCGCGGCGATAAACTTGCCGTCGGCGTAACGCGCTTGGTTGAGACGTATCGTTATATTGGCCGGAAGGCCGTTGGTCAGACCGATCGTGCCGGAGGCCGCGACTGAACCGCCACTGGCGAGATTTGCGCTCGCGCTCTGCAGCACGACCTGCTGTCGCGTGGCCGAAGCTGAGATGTTTATGTTGGTGAGCCGCGTGTTGGTTTGCGGATCGAAAAGGCTAGCCCCTCCGGTATCGACGGAAATCGCGATATTCGGATCGGCCAGCGCTCCGGTTGCCCGACCGGAAAACCGGACCGACCCTGCAAGCGTCGTGCCCCGGTCACCGAGAAAACGGTTCGCGGCGGAGAGTGGGGCCGATCCATCGAAAGAAACGTTGAGCCCGCCTTCCGATAACGGAATCGTGCCTGAGGCCGAAAGCGCGATGCCGTCCCGCCCGCCAATATTGAGGCGATTGAGTTGCACCGCCTGATTGGCGAAACGCCCTTGCGTATCGACGGAGAGCGGCCCGAACCCTTGAAGCGCAGCAGCGTCGAGATTGGGCACCGAGAGCTGAAAGTCCGCATTGGGTGATGACAGCGATCCGGTGACGCGCGCCGAGCCCGTAAGTGTGCCGGATAGACCAAGATCCGGCCGAACCGAATTGGCGAGGGAGAGCGGCACGGCGTTCACGTCGATGTTGACCGCCAAAGCGCCCTCGCCACCCAATGGCACCGTACCGTTCGCAGCAAGCCTTACGCCCTGGCTGTTCGTCGCATTGGCGTCGATGGTCAGCGTCTGACCATTCGTTTCACCGTTCGCTTGGATGGAAAGAGGCGCAACGCCGTTCTGGCGAAGCTGCGCGACCGTGACGCCATTACCGGCAAGGCGGAAATTCACGTTCGGATTGGATAGATTGCCTGTCACCGTTGCGGTGCCGGAAATCGTGCCGTCCGCCTCAAGGTCTGGACGGACCGTATTGGCAAGCTCCAGCGGGACGGCATTGAGATCGACCTTCAGATCGAGCCGGCCTTCGCTGCCGAGCGGCACCGCCCCATTGATCGTGGCATTGACGCCCTGACTGTTTGTAAGCGTGGCATCGACATCAAGTGAGCGACCGTCGGTTTGGCCGCGCGCGCGTATGGAGAGCGGCGCTATACTGGCGTCCTTAAGTTGCGCCACGGTCAGGCCTTCGCCTGTCACATCGAAAGCGACACTTGGGGCTGAGCGCGGCCCGGTGATCTCGGCGGTACCGGATATCGTGCCCGCCGCCTCGAGATCCGGGCGGACTGCATTGGCGATGTCGAGAGAAACGCTGTCCGCGACCACGGACAGATTGATCTGCTCTGCTACCTCACCCTGGAGGCGAAGCGAACCATCGCCGATAGCGAGTGTTGTCGCGTCGATTGCAATGGTCTGGCCACGAACACTAATTTCGGTCGGCGCTTCGAGGCGCGCCGTTCTGCCCGCCTCAACGATAGACAATTCGCGTAGCGCCAGATCGAAAGCCGGGCTGACATCGGCGTCCTGAACGCGCGCCAGAGTGCCTTCCGCGCTGATGTCGGTGCCTTGCTCCAACTCGCCGGACAGAACAAAATCCGTGGCATTCTCCTGCTGGTCGGCCTTCAGGTCGAGCACCGTGAAATCGACGCCGCCCGCGCTGATGGTACGGCCGTTGATCGAACCACTGGCCTGAGGAACGCCAAAAAGGTCCGTCGCCGTAATATCAAGCGCCGCCTCACCGATTTTTGCGGTCGTGTCGTACCGAAAACCGGAGATGGTGCCCTTCACGGCGGCATCTTGCCGGCCATCCAAGTTCGAAAAGGAAAGGTCGGCATCGATCGCGCCGGCGATATCCTGAAGCGCGAGCGCACCGACAAGCTCCAGATTCGGCGCATCGACGGAAAGGTCGCCGGCAAGAAGGCCCGTGCCGTCACGCTCGAAATCGCCCTGAACACGATTTCCGCCGACCGCTAGTTCGAGTTCGGAGAGCCGGATCGCGCCTTCGCCGTAGACGACGTCGGAATCGATAGCCAGTCGTTCGCCAGAGAAGAATCCTTCTCCTGTGACATGACCGGAGAACAGATTGTCGCCAAGCGTGCCGACCAGTTCCAGACCGAGGTCTGTCAGATTTCGACCTTGAAGCCGGCCCTGCGGGATGCCGAGATTAGACTTGACCGAAATCGAATTGCTCTCGCCGATCAGCGACGCGTCGAATTGCACAGCGCCGCTTACCTGATCGGTAATGGAAGCCAGATCGGCCAGGCGGCCCGTCACCTTCATATCGGTATCGTCGCCGCCGTACGAACCGTTGGCGGCAAGCTGAAGCTGCGGATTTTCAAGCTTGAAGTCGTCCGTCGAAATACCCTGCTCACCGCGTGCAATGCCGCCCGATAGCGTGGTTTCGCCGGCTAGCAGCCGGGTGAGTGTCGGGTCTTCCAGAGTGATGTTCGAGGCCGATCCATCGACCGTCAGATCGAACGCACCCGAATTCAGCGTCACCGAACCCTCGGTGCTGATATCCAGAGCGCCGGTCAGCTTCTGACCTGCCATGGTGGAAAACGGCGCAAGGCTCGCCGTGGTGATGCTGGTCGTCCCGCGATAGACCGCGCCATCCAACGTTCCGTTTGTGGCGATATCCACGGACTGGCCGTCGAGTTTCAGCGTTTCAATCGCGATTGGCTGCCCTGCTTCGGTCTGCCCAGCAAGTGTAAAGGTCAGCCGGTCGCCCAACGCATCGGCAACCGCCGCCCGCTCCGCTGTAATTCCCTCTGCGACGCCATCGACATTGAAGCTAACGGCCCGGTTTTGGGTGCTATCGAGGGCCGTCATCTGGCCCCCGAGATCAAAACGGACACTTTCTGCCGCAAAGGTTCCGGTGTTGAGATTCTGCAGCAGGATGCGGCCACTCCATGGGCCGGTTTCATCGACGCCGTATTCAATATCGATCGAAGCCCGCCGAACCGAGGTTTCCCCGCCTGGTACAGGCAGGATAACCGGCTCGCCATCGCCGCCATCGATCTGGCCATCGAGCACCAGCGTACGCAGGAACCCTCCGGAAAGAACCCGCGCCCGACCTTCCAGGCTAAGCGGGCCGGATTTCAGGGCAAGCTGATCGATAACCGTGCCGCCTTCGTCGGGGACGCTGCCGCTGAGGCGAAGCGTACTCTGACCGGAGAAAAAAGCACGGAACTGAACCGGCACAAGCCGTCCGAGCGGCCCCTCCAGATTGGCGCGGTAAGCAAGCCCCTGTTCCGTTTCGTCCAGGTTGAACGTTCCGGAAAGGACCCGCTCGCGGTCGGCATCGAGCGTCAGTTGAAGGGTGAGGTCGGAGAGCGGACCTGCCCCCTGCAGCGCAAGACTGACCGGCGGCTTGCCTTCGATATTGAGAAGATTGGCAACGATGCCGTTTTCCGGTTCATCGAGTTGCAGATCGACGTCCAACTGACGATTTTCGTTGGAATAAGCCGCCTGAAGCGCCAATTCGCCGCCCGGTCCGTCAAGCCGCTGCACCTGCAGCGAAGTATCGAGCGCGCCGTCTTCCAATGTCAGGGCACCCTGCAGAGAGAGCACCGATGCCAGTCCAAAGACGCTTTCGTCGAACTCGGCGCGCTGGATGGCGAGTTCGCCTATCCGGATCGCGACCGGCAGTTCCGGCAGCGCAAATGGCGTTGCCTCGGCCTCCATCTCCGCTTCGACCGGGGCAGGATTGCGCGTCATGACGATGGATTCAGCGCTCAGCGACTCGATTTCCAGCCGCGCCCGCAGGAGAGCGGAACGATTCCAATCGATGGCGGCATTCGTAATCGTCAGCCAGACACCCTTCTCGTCCGAAATCGTGATCTTGTCGATGGACGCCTTGCTGGACAGAACGCCATTGATATTGCTGATGGAAATGCGTCGGTCGGGTGTGGAAAGCTTTTCTTCGACATAAGTCAGAAAAGCGCCCTTTTCCTCCTCGGCCGACGCGTCGGAATCGCCGAAAATGCCGAATAACTGGGCATTAGCGGGGAGAACCAGACCGCAAAGAAGCAGCAGGGCGAGGCAGAGATGGCGCAGAATGATTCGCATCAGAAAGCCTGCCCTATGCCTGCATAAATCGCAAAGTTCGGATCTCCGTCGCGCTTATTGACCGGAATAGCCGCATCCAGCCGGATCGGGCCAATGGGTGTGCGGTAACGCAGGCCAACGCCAGCGCCGATTTGATAGTCTTGGAATTTCGGATAGGGCTCAGCGGTCACGGAAGCGATATCCGTGAAAGCAACCACACCGATGGCATCGGTAACGCGGAAGCGAACCTCGCCGGAAGCTTCGGCCAGCGAGCGCCCACCGATTGTGCCGGCTGCGGTTTCCACACCGATCGACTGGTAGTCATAACCGCGAACCGAACCGCCACCGCCAGCGAAAAAGAGGAGGTCCGGCGAGGTTTCCTCAATGGGCGGATCGAGGATCGTGCCAAGTTTCACCCGTCCGGCCAGAACGAAACGATCGTCGGCAAAACCGAAATAGGTGCGGGCATCAACGACGCCGCGAACGAAGGTGTTGCCGTAGAGAAACTCCTGATAGGGCGCGATGCGGCCGTCAATATAGAAGCCTTCCGTCGCATCGGCCGGATCATCGCGCGTGTCGAAGGTCGCGTTTATGTAGGCGCCGATGGTAGCGAACTCCCGCTCGCCAAAGACGTCATCGTCGGTCTGGGCCAGAGAGCCGGTGACACCGAAGGACAGTTCGAAATCCTCCGTAACGATCTGGCTGATGCCCGCCATCGCCTCGACTTCATTGATCGCGTAGCTATCATTGACTTGGCGCTGCGCCTTGAGCGAAGCGTTGAAATTGGTATCGGGCGTCCAGATGCCCGGCTTGGTGAACTCTGCGCCGAGGAGATAGTCGAAATCGCGATATTCCGTCCCGTCGATCCCCTCGACGGAGGCGTCGAGACGCAGCCGCTCTGCCCGGCCCCAGAGATTGCGATGTATCCAGTAGGCTGATGCACCGAAACCATCGGTCGTCGAATAGGTCGCGCCGAACCCGATCCGGCGCTTCGGTTTCTCTTGCACCACGGCGGTGATGGGAAGAAAACCGCCCGGCCCGATCTCATCGCCTTCCCGGATGGAATAGGATTTGAACACGTCCAGGCGGCCAAGTCGTTCGGTGGCGCGATCCAGATCGTCCGGATCGAATTCCTGGCCCCGCGGCAAGCCAACCATGAAGGCCAGCCATTCAGGGTCGATGTCACGCACGCCGCGAACGCTGGTATCGCCATAAACAGCGAAGCGGCCCGGATCGATCTCGACCACCGCATCGAACGTCTCGGTCGCGTGATCGGCCGTCAGCACCCGGTCGGCGACCTCCGCCTTTGCGTATCCCTGCTGCCGCCATGCTTCGACCGCAAGCGAACCGGCCTGCTTGATGACGCCCGCCTTGGCGATTTCGCCGCTTGCGAATCCCTCATCGACCGGGTCGTCGACCTCGTCCCGGCGGCTTTGCGGAGGCGGCGCCTGATTACGAATTTCGGCGCGCGAAAATGTGAAGGCCGGGCCGCTCTCCACCGAGACAACAACCTGGGCGGGGCTGGTAAGGCTGACATCGGGCGGCAAGTCCGAGACCTCACGACCATCGATCGTGATCCGAATGACTGGTCCATAATAACCCCGATTATAGAACGCTCCGAGAATAGACCTGTAGTCACCGCGAGCTGTCACGATCAGACCGGAGACACCATTGGCCGGCTCGTCACGCCCTTTCCACAGGCTGCTGACATTCTTGGCGACATCTTCCAGATCCGGCTCGCCAGAATAGTCGAACGTCACCTCGTATGGCCAAGGCTCGCCGATGATTTCAGGGGGTTCTTTTTCGAAAAATGTCTTGCCGAACAGGGTGATCGCTTCCGCAGGCGGCGACATCGCCACGCCACAGACTGCCGAAAGGACGCCGGCAAACACTAGTCCTAAGTAACGCCCCATTCCCACCTTCCGAAACTCCGGTCGCCATTCCAACCGGAGGACCCCCGTTTGCACCGATCCCTTGATTGCAGCCTATTTTAGGCACATCGAAGGCTTCCCTATCATTACAATCGCACCTCGCACGTTTTCCTCGGCCGAGTGCGGCACCTCTGCAACAGACGGAAGACACGGTTGACGTTTACGTCAATCAAAGGCAAGGCTAGGCTATAACCAATCCGGTGCCTAGCAGAAGAGGACAGCACTATGGCCATGGACGATATTGCCGAGAAGATCCGCCCCGCCGTGAAGGAAAGCGATTTTTCCGATTCGGTGAAATTCGATTGCGGTTCGGACGGCGTGATGGTGATCGACGGCAACGAAGTCACCACCGATGACAAGCCGGCCGACTGCACGATCACCATGGAGAAGAGCGATCTGGAAGACATGATCGCTGGCGATCTGGATGCCACACAGGCCTTCATGTCGGGCAAGCTGAAGGTCGACGGTGATATGGGCGTGGCGATGAAGCTGCAGCAGCTCTTCTAAGACCCGGTTTCATCAATTGAGAACGGCCCGCGATTGCCCCGCGCATCGCGGGCCGTTCTTTTCGGCGCTCAAGCCGCCTGGGCGGCAAGCGCTCGAGCGGCAGGCGCGCGGTGAATTTTCACACCGCTCGGCCGCAGGACGCCGGCAGCGCCATCCAGCGCGCCAAGCGTGAAAGTCAGCGCCAGAAACCGTTCGCGGCTAAACGGGCCGGGCATGGCGAGCCCGGTCGGCGCAGCTTCGAACCCGAACCGCTTGTAATAAGGCGCGTCGCCGACCAGCAGGATCGCCCGGTGGCCAAAGCTCTCCGCCGCCTCAATCGCATGAACCATCAGCGCCGAACCGATGCCCGCGCCCTTGGCCTCCGGCGCGACAGCCAATGGGCCGAGCAGCAGCGCCGCCTGTCCCCCTGCATCGACGTGCCATAGCCGCACCGTGCCGACCACCGCGCCGGAGAGCGAGCGCGCGACGAAGGACAGCCCATCCGCCGGCAGACGGCCACGGCGGATAGCTTCGGAACTCTTGCGCTTGCGGTTCAGGCCCATGGCCCGGTCGAGCAACGCCTCACGCGCACGCCCGTCTGATGGCTGCTCGGCCTCGATTGCATAAAGCATCGGGGCCAGATCATTGGCCGGTGAGAGCGCAAAGGGCGCGACGGTGTTGTTAAGAGCAGCGAATGGCAGCATGGCAAACCCCTCTTCAAAGGGCGAGCGTCAGAAGTCCGCCGGCTCACAAAGGCGAACCGGCGGCGTTCAGACTGACAGGCGGAAATCGCCTGTCAGATGACGTAGGATCGGAGCGGTTCGAAACCGTTAAACGCGACCGATGCGTAGGTCGTTGTATAAGCGCCCGTCCCTTCGATCAGGACTTCGTCACCAATGGTGAGCGTGATCGGCAGCGGATAGGGCTTCTTCTCATACATCACATCGGCGCTGTCGCAGGTCGGGCCGGCCAGTACACAGGGTTCGGTCTCATCGCCATCGCGCGGGGTGGTGATCGGGTAGCGAATGGATTCATCCATCGTCTCGGCCAGGCCGCCGAATTTACCGATGTCGAGATAAACCCAGCGTGTCTTGTCCTCAGCGCTCTTCTTCGAAATCAGCACGACTTCGCTTTTGATGACGCCGGCATTGCCGACCATGCCGCGTCCGGGTTCGATGATCGTTTCGGGAATCCGGTTGCCGAAATGCTTGCGCAGAGCAGAGAAGATTGCGCGGCCGTAGGCTTCCGCCGCCGGCACATCCTTCAGGTAGCGTGTCGGAAAACCGCCACCCATATTGACCATCTGCAGCGTCACGCCCTTTTCCGCCATGGCGCGGAACACGGCATTGGCATCGGCCAACGCCTTGTCCCAAGCGTCCAGATCGGTCTGCTGGCTGCCGACATGAAAGGAAACGCCATAAGCCTGCAAGCCCAGATTGACGGCGTGCTCCAGAACGTCGACCGCCATCACCGGCACGCAGCCGAACTTGCGGGACAGCGGCCATTCGGCGCCTTCGCCGTCGGTCAGTACGCGGCAGAACACACGGGCGCCTGGCGCTGCGCGCGAAACCTTCTCCACCTCCTCATGGCAATCGACAGCGAAAAGATCGATGCCGAGGGCGCGGGCGCGGGCGATATCGCGTTCTTTCTTGATCGTATTGCCGTAAGAGACGCGGTCGGCGGTCGCACCGGCTTCCAGCGCCATTTCGATTTCAGCGACGGACGCGCAATCGAAGGACGAGCCGAGGGAAGCGAGCAGACGCAGGATTTCCGGTGCGGGATTGGCCTTGACCGCATAGAAGATGCGGCTGTCTGGCAGCGCGTGTTTGAACGCGTTGAAATTGTCCCGAACCACTTCGGTATCGACGACGAGGCAAGGACCATCGGGACGTCGGGTGGCGAAGAAATCCTGAATACGCTGGGTGGTCATCAATTTTTCCCATCTGCCGGCAGAACCGGCCGTTCGGCTTTGCGCGCCGCTCCGCCAACCTTTTGCGGACACGACCCGGTGACAAAGTGCAGATCGACGATGCCAAATCCAGCCTTTGGAGACCCTGGATCCGGAGCGTCGCCGATCTACGGCGATGAACGGTGACCCAACGCAGGCGCGTCGAGATCGTTCGCTTTGTCTTGCCGTCAGTTTGGAGGAAAAACCCGCCGCACATCGAGCAACGCAGTAAAGTGCCTCTTAGAACCCCGGTTTTGGACGCCGGGAGAGATCGAAAAGGCCCGCTAGTGTCGTTGCTTCAAGACGTCCTCGCATCAAATCCGGTAGGCCGGAGATACGACTGGAGCGGTTAGTTCCAGGTACCTTACCGTAGCCCCCACCATACGGGGGCCCGGCGGACGCCCACAGGCACGTGCGACTTTGGGCAGCCGCTATATAGAAACGTAGTTATCCGCTTGCAAGGGAAATTTTGATGGTCTTCAAAGTGCGCTTGTCGGACGATGATGTGTGCGACGGAAAAAACGAAAAATGGATGGCTCATGGACACCTTGACGCGCATGCGCGCCTTCATAGACGTGGTCGATGCAGAAGGCTTCTCGGCCGCCGCGCGCAAGATCGGCCGGTCGAAGGCGCTGCTCAGCAAATATGTCCGGGAACTGGAAGACGAGGTTGGCGCGCTGCTGCTGAACCGTACGACACGGCAGTTCTCGCTGACGGAGGCAGGTCACGCCTATTATGGTCGCGCGCTGGAAATCATCCGCGACATCGATTCGCTTCGCGATTCGGTGCGCGATGCATCGGGCGAGATTAGCGGCCGGGTGCGACTGACCGCGCCGCGCTCTTATGCCGATGCCGTGGTTGGGGATTCGCTCATTGCCTTCGCAAAAGCCTTTCCCGATGTCCGCCTCGACGTGCATCTGGACGATCGCTTTGTCGATTTGGTCGAAGAAGGTTTCGACCTTGCAATCCGCATTGCCAGGCTCGAAGACTCCTCAATGATCGCACGTCGACTCGGCGATTTCACCTTGGCTGTATGCGCTTCGCCCGAAGCCATCGAGCGTTTCGGGCGGCCGGAGAGACCCGAGGATTTGTCCCGAATGCCCTGTATCTCCGACACAAACGGTCGCTGGCGGAACAACTGGCCGTTCTTCGGTCCGAATGAGGAGATGGTTTCCGTCGCGGTCTCGGGGCCGCTGGAAGTCAACAGCCCCGTTGTCGCGCGAAAAGCGCTTCTGGAGCATCTCGGGTTCGGCATGCTGCCGAAATTTTCTGTCCGGGACGACCTCGCCACGGGACGTCTTGTCCCGGTGCTCGACGATTTTCTGGCGCGAGACGGCGGTATTTACGCCGTTTATCCCCACCGGCGCTATCTGCCGGCCCGTGTCCGCGCACTCGTCGATTTCCTTGCCGATTGGCACAAGAAAAACGGCGCGAGCGATTAAGGCATAGCCTCCGTCAAACTGCGGCCATCTTGCCCGTCCAATGGATCGTAGGTGGTTAAAGAGCGGGATTCGTTTTGAAAAACGCAGCGATACGACTTTTCACGATGCTGGTGGCCACGCTCGGCGGATTGACGCTGGCTCATGCCCATCCCCATGTCTGGGCCGAAGCGCGCATGGAAGTCGTGATCGAAGGCGATACGGTCACGGCGCTTCGTCATGTCTGGCGTTTCGACGACATTTTCTCGGCCACGGTGATCCTGGAATTCGACAAGAACACCGACAACACGCTCGATACCGAAGAGTTGGAAGAAGTGGGCAGGGTGATCCGCGAATCCACCGCGGAATTCGACTATTTTCAAAGTGTGACGAAAGACGGAAAAACGGCGCCGATGATGCCGCCGCCGGTCATCAACACCGATCTTCAGGATGGGCGTCTGCTGGTCTTCTTCGAAAGCCGGACCATGCCGCCCATGCCGCTGAACGGAAAGCTTAGCTTCGGCGTGTTCGATCCCACCTTTTACACGGCGATCGATTTCCAGAACGATAGCGACATGGTGAGCGAAGGACTGCCGGCGAATTGCAAGCGCACTGTCATCCGGCCCGATCCGGATCAGCTGATCCAGGACTATGCCGATAATCTCGATCAGTTCTTCTACGACACCACCGACACCACCGATCCGAGCGGCCTTTTCGCCACCCGGCTCGAACTGAACTGCAGCAAGGCTGAGGGATAATGAGCTTGTTTCGGCATCGCCCGGCGGTTGCGCTTTTGCTGACCTGCCTTTGCATCATAGCTTTGACGAGCGGTGCTGCGCTGGCGCAATCCTCTCTCGGAATCGGCGCGGCCGAGCCTGCCGCAACGCCGGTGTCGGGCGGGCTGTTCGGTGAAATCAGCAGATATATCTTTGAAGAGCAAAGACGCTTCTACGCTCTGATGACGGACGCGCTGCGCGCCATTCGCGAAAACCCTTCCGCAGGATGGACACTCGCCGGCCTCTCGTTTCTCTACGGCATCCTTCACGCGGCAGGACCGGGTCATGGCAAGGCCGTCATCTCCACCTATATGGTGGCGAACGAGATCGCCCTGCAGCGAGGCGTTCTGCTGGCCTTTATCTCCGCTTTTCTTCAGGCCCTTGTCGCGATCGCCGTCATCAGCGCGGTTTTTCTGGTTCTGCGGGGAACGGCCATCTCGCAGACCGATACGGTCTTCACGCTGGAGGTCCTGTCATATGCCTTCCTTACAGGGTTCGGCACATGGCTTCTGGCGCGCAAGATTTATCCGCTTGCGAAAAATGCGTTTCGTCGTGAACCGGCGATGGCGGCCTTCGCCATCGATGGCGTCGGCGCAGCAGCCCTTGCCTCCATGGATGCGCATTCCGATAGCAATCGAGATCCTCATCATGGTCACGGCTCTTTTCAGGGAAGCCATCGCCACGACCATCACCACGCGCATGGAGATGTCTGCCCGAGTTGCGGCCATTCGCATATGCCGGCTCCGGATCAACTTGCCGGCGAGCGTTTCCGCGCGCGAGAGGCGCTGTCGGCGGTGGTTGCCGTTGGTCTGCGGCCCTGCTCCGGCGCGTTAATCATTCTCACCTTCGCTTTCCTCAACGGTATGGTGGCCGCGGGAATAGGCTCGGTCTTCGCCATGGCGACGGGTACGGCGATTACGGTCGCGGCACTGGCGACGCTTGCAGTGACGGCAAAGAACGTCGCTGTCCGCTTTGCGGGCGGTGCCGGTAGTCGCATGGCTGGACAGGTCCAACTCGCCATCGAGTTGCTGGGCGCCAGCCTGATCGTCATCCTTGGAATGATGATGCTGGCCGGAGCGCTCGCCTCGGCCTGACCGCCTAGTCGGCGTCACCCCGCATCTTGCGGTTATGCCGGCTTCGCAGCCAGAAAATCGCCGGAAAGGCGAGCACGAAGACCGCCGCGACGACGACGCCGAGCCACGGCGAAATGTCCGCCACTGCGAGCACAAGGCCGGGGATAAAAATCCACCCGACCAGAAAAAGAAGGAAGATGGCGGCTGCCGCCAGCGCCGTCCGGCATGTCTCGTTTGTCATGGCTTGGCTTACACACGAACAGGCAATCGGAGCAAGACATGACGATCGTGCCTGCTCAGCAGCCTAACCATCCGTCGCCTTGCCCTATGGTCATCAACGATTTTGTAAAAGGCGGCCACGAACCTCAGCGAGCGACATCTTCTGTTGGCCTGCTTCGTCGAAATTGTCTGAATCCAGCCAGAGTTCGAAGCTCTTGCGGATGACCGGCCAGTCGTCATCGATCATCGCGTACCAGGCCGTATCGCGATTTCTGCCGCGCGAAACGAGATGGTTGCGAAACACACCCTCAAAAGTAAATCCGAGACGTTTCGCAGCAGCGTGGCTGGCAGCGTTTCTGTTGTCGAGTTTCCACTCGTAGCGCCGATAGCCGAGATCGTCGAACACATGCCGCGCCATCAGAAAATGCGCCTCGGTAACCGCTGCGCTTCTTTGAGCATGGGGGGCGTGCATGACCGATCCGGTCTCGCACGAGCCGTTCGCCGTATCGATCCGCATGTAAGATGCCATTCCAAGCGGCGCACCGTCGCCACGCTCTCGAAAAACCATCGTATGCCATGGGCCTTGATGGCTGATGAGCCATTCGCCGAATACAGCGGCGTCGGCAAAATCATGAATGGGAAAATACCTGGCCAGATCGTTGAAACCGGTCTGGCCGAATGCGTCCCATAGCGCGTGGGTATCCTGATCCGAATTAAACGCCGTAAGAACGACCCGGCTGCCTTCGAGCCTTGTGGGAGCAGGCGATGGGCATCCGGTCCAGTTGGAAAGCGTAGTTTCGTTCATACGGCGATCCTCCGCGCAGAATAGCAGCGCGTTAGAGGCGCAGTCTGCGACACTCAATCGAATTCTTGTCATGGTATCGCAAAAAGAGAGGGCGCCCGGGAGGAGGTCGAGCGCCCTTTAAGAACCAGCCTTGGGAGGAGGATATGTGCTGGTACAGGCAATACTCGGATAAACTGGTAAAAAAAGCGTTAATTGGCAAGTCATGCCGCATCAGTGCTTGTGAATGACGATGAAAACCGAAGTAAAAAACTCGTCCGATCTTTCCCGTTATCGGCCACACCCCGGCGTTATCTTGCTGTTTTTCCGTATGAAGTTGGTCACAAGCGACAGGGTCGGCGCACTGCTCCGCAGCGGCCACGAAAAGGCGGCGACAATATCGACATGGTTGACGCCTTTCAGAAGCTCGGTCTCGACCCTGTTGCCGGATCGGCGAAGCGCTTTGCTCATCTGGCGGGTATCCAGCGCATGAACCGTGTCATCGTCCAGACCATGGACCAAAAGGGATCGCGGGTGCCGTCCGCCGGCAAAATCGACCACCTGACTGCGCCCACGCGTTTCCGGCGGGAAGATCGGCTTCCACTCGTCGGTAATATCGAAATTGTAAGGGCCGGCGAGACCGATGAAACCAGCGATCGCGCCACAAGGATCGAGGCCCTGCCGATTGAGGTAGCGCTTGTCGAAGGTCAACAGCCCGCCAATATGGGCGCCAGCGCTATGCCCCATAACGAAGACCGGCAGTCCGCCGCCTGCATCTCGGCTGATCGCGGAGAAAGCCAGCGCGGCATCTTCGACGAAAACAGGGAATTGGACATTGGGATGCAGGCGGTAATCGGGAATTGCGACGGCAAATCCTTCTTTTGCCAACGTGGCGCCGACAAATTCATACATGCCGCGATTCCCGCTTTTCCAGCTTCCGCCATAATAAAATATGATGAGAGCTTCCGCTTCCTTCGCAGCAGGGCGATAGAGATCGTAGCGCTGACGTTTCTCCGGCCCGTAGGCGATGCCGCGCTCAACATCGAGCCCGCTCTCACTGGTCACCGCGTTCAATAGTGTCGCACCGCTGCAGCCGGACAGGATCAAACCGAACAGGCAGGCGGCAATGGCGGCTAAACGCATGAGATTTCCTCGATTTTCGGCACGGAGATTGCCGTTCCTGTGATAATGGGCCAACCCGGCAGTCACGTCCATGTCGACATGGACGTCTCAAAAACGCAAAAGTTTCAGCCCGCTGCGGAAGCTTAGCCGACCGAGCGGCGACGCTCCACGGAAACCGCCTTGATCATTGCCGTGACGCTTTGTCCTTCTCGCAGCTCCATTTCGACGAGACTTTTGCGTGTGACGCGCGCACGCAGGGAGCCCTCCCGGATACCGAGAAGAAGTTCGGCGTAAGGTCCTCCTGCCAAGTCGGGCGCAATGGCCTGGATCTCCGCAGACAGGCGGTTGCGGATCGAAAGGCCGGCCATCGCTGAAGCATCGCCGACTGCCAGGCTGACATCGCTCGCCAGAATACGGAGTCTCACATGCTGACCAACTGCGAAGCCATCTTGCGTGAGTTCCAGCTTGGCCCCGCCCAGATCAACACTGGCGATGCCGAACTCTGAATCGATGGCCGTCACTTCGCCTTCCACCAGCGCACCCGCTTCACCCTGTCCGAGAACCGCATCGGTCTCGAAGCAGGAAAATATCTCGAGCGCGGAACCGGCAGCCAGGGTTCGGCCGCCATCCATCACGACCAAAGTTTCGGCCAGACGCGCCACTTCGCTCACATTGTGGCTCACAAGCACGATGGGAATATCGATCTCATCGCGCACCATCTCGATCATCGGCAGAAGTTCGACCCGCCGCGCCGGATCGAGAGACGCCAGTGGCTCATCCATGAGCAGCAAAGCCGGATCGGAAAGCAGCGCCCGTCCGATAGCGAGCCGCTGACGCTCGCCGCCGGAAAGCGTACGCGGTTTTCGCTCCAGCAAATGCCCAATGCCGAGACGTTCGGCCATGTTTTGAAGCGCTGGCCCCGAAGGACCGCGCCCGCCATGGCGGCCATAAGCCAGGTTCGCCGCGACCGACAGATGCGGCAGAAGCCTTCCTTCCTGAAAAACAAAACCAACCCGCCGCTTTTCCGCGGGAACGTCGATGCCCTGCGCGCTATCGAGCAGAACCTTCCCGCCGACACGAACGACGCCCGCTGCGCCGGAAACAAGGCCGGCAATGGTTCGCAGAGCTGTGGTTTTGCCAGCCCCGGACGGCCCAAACAGAGCCGTTATGCCGTCTTGAGCGCAGAAGGTGCAGCGCGTTTCAAAAGCACCTTGGCGAACAGTGATATCGACATCCAACGCCCCGCTCATTCGTCACCGCTCCCAACGCCGAGCCGGCGCTGAACAAGTTCGGATACGATGACCGCGCCGAGCGCCAGCACCACCGAAAAGCCGATGAGGCGCAGCGCTGCCGCATCGCCCTGCGGGCTCTGGAGGAGCGAGTAGATCGCCAGGGAAAGCGTCTGGGTTTCCCCCGGCACATTGGAAACGAAAGTAATCGTCGCGCCGAATTCGCCAAGCGCCTTCGCAAAACCCAGAATACCACCCGCAATGAGGCCGGGCAGAGCAAGCGGCAGCGTGATCGTCGAAAACCGACGAAGCGGTCCGACGCCCAAGGTCTGAGCCATTTCAGGAAGCGTCGGATCAATAGCCTCCAGCGAAAGTCGGATGGGACGCACCAGAAGCGGAAATGCCATGACGCCAGCAGCAAGGGCGGCCCCGGTCCAGCGAAAGGCGAAGGTCACGCCGAGCCAGTCGCGCAACGGTCCGCCGACAGCTCCCTGCGTACCGAACAGAACGAGAAGCCCGTAGCCGGTGACGACGGGAGGGACGACAAGGGGAAGCATGACCAGCGCCTGCGCGACGGACTTGCCCGGAAAATCATGCCGGGCAAATAGCCAGGCGACCGCGAACGCGAGAGGCAGCGCAATGAGGATTGCCACCCCGGCCACACGCAGCGACAGCAGGACAATCTGAATTTCCGTATCGCTCATCCGCCTGCGTGACCGCGTTGGATAGATCGGAACCCTGCGCTCTCCAGAGCTGTCTGCCCCTCTGGTCCGGTCACAAATTTCAAAAATGCCTGCGCGCCCTCTTTATCCTGCCCTGCGCTTGTGAGCGCAGCCGGATAAGTGATGGGGTCATGGCCGGCAGACGGGAAGGTGTAGATTTTCGCAAGTTCCGGCGCAGCCGCCAGATCGGCAGCATATACAATCGCGCGGGCCACTTCGCCACGCCGCACCAGTTCCAGAGTGATCCGTGCATTCTCACCGAGAACGGCGTGCTCTTTCACTTCTGCCCAATTGCCTTCGCTTTCCAAGGCCTGTTTGGCGTAGATGCCGGCGGGAACATGGCCGGGATCACCCATCGCAAAACGCTTCTCGCCCAACGCACTCGCGGCGGTTTCGGCTGCCTTTGCACCAGCAGGGCCGACAATCACGAGATCGGTCTTTGCAATATCGATCCGGCTTTGTGTGTCGATGGCGCTCTTTTGGCTCAGCCAATCCATCCATTCAGAGCTAGCGGACACAAACAGATCGGCGGGCGCACCCTGCGCGATCTGCTTGGCCAATATCGACGAGGAGGCAAAGGAAAACCGTGGAGCCGGCGCGCTGGTTTTGACATAGCGCTCGGCAGCTCTCTGCAACGCATCTGTCATGGAGGCGGCGGCAAAGACCAGTGGCCCATTTCCGTCCGCACTGGCCGAGCTGGAAAAGCTCAGACACGGCAGGCTTGCCAAACCGGCAAGAACGGAACGACGTGTGAAGCGGAGCGTGATCATGATGGCAAACTATCGTCCGCCCCGGCGGCTGTCACCCGGCTCTTTGATACAGCAAAGCCTATAGAAACGACGGCTTAGGTTAGCCGACCGCGTTGCGAACGAGGGTAAATTGCGCACCAGTATCGTTCACGCAATTGAGCTTACCACGACCTGCAAATGTGCAGGTGGCCTTGGACTGGCGCTGCTGACGAACCGAATAGAAATCGAGCGCAACCTGATTGCCCGTTTCCACATAAGTGCCCTCGGTGACGGTCTCGCCCGTGGCGCGCAAAGTGGTGGAGAAGCGTCCGCTACTGCTGAAGCTCGACATTGCAACGCCATCCGTCGCAGTCCACTGTCCCGCAACACGCGACGACGGCTTGAGCGACGCGCGGTCCGATGAGCCCGGACCGGTGGTGCAGCCGGCAACAGCTGCAGCGGCCAGCAAAAGAGTGAATGCACGGTAATGCATGAATGAAACCCCCGTTTCGAATGAGACCAGCCGACAGTCGCCGACTGGTGATAATCTCGCTTGTCCGATCCGCGGCAACAAGCAAATAGGTTATAGTAAACCCAATTTATAAGCGATTACCTTAAAAAGCGACCAATACGTTGCGGAATTGCCATGGATCGCTCTCGTCGATGGCTTCGACGAAATATTTGTTCCGGTCTTTCAGGGGTGTCCAGTCCGTATAGTGGCCTTCGACCGGGCCGAGATATGGCTTCTGGATTTCAAGGCAGCGCTTGTAATCCATTTCGTCAGCTTCGACGATGCCTGCCTCGGGGTTCTCCAGCGCCCAGACCATCCCGGCCAGCACGGCAGATGTGACCTGAAGACCGGTCGCGTTCTGATAGGGCGCAATCTTTCTCGTCTCTTCGATGGAAAGGCGCGACCCGTACCAGTATGCGTTTTTCCCGTGCCCGTAGAGAAGGACGCCGAGTTCATCGACCCCATCGACGATCTCGTCTTCATCGAGGACGTGATACTCCGGTTGCATTTCACCGCCATTGCCGAACATCTCATGCAGCGAAAGAACCGCGTCGTCTGCTGGATGATAGGCGTAGTGCACCGTTGGCCGGTAGTCCGGCGTCAAACCTTCGCCGATTGTGAAAAAGTCGGCGATGGACACGCTCTCATTGTGGGTAACAAGATAGCCATATTGCGGGCCGGGTGTCGGACACCAGGTCCGCACGCGCGTATTGGCGCCGGGCTGCTCCAGATAGATCGCCGACTGGCAGCCGGAACCGTCGGCCTGTGTTTTGGCGTTTTCCGGCGTCCATTTCTCATGCGTGCCCCAGCCAAGTTCCGCTGGCTGTAGTCCCTCGGCGACGAAACCTTCGACACTCCATGTGTTCCAGAACTCGCCCATCGGCTTGGGATTTTTGGTGCGCTGGGTATCTCGCTCGGCGATGTGGACGCCCTTTACGCCGGCATCGCGCATCAGCTTCGCCCAACCCTCGCGATCGCCCGCCGACGGCTCGTCAAAATCGAGTCCGAGATCGGCAGCGACGTTGACCAGCGCCTGCTTGACGAACCAGGACACCATGCCCGGATTGGCGCCGCAGCAAGAGACAGCGGTCGTGCCGCCGGGATTGGCGCGTTTTTCAGATCGTACCGTCTCGCGCAAGGCGTAATTGGTCCGCGCCGCGTTACCGAGACTGTCGTCGAAATAATAGCCAAGCCATGGCTCCACCACCGTATCGATATAGAGCACGCCCAGTTCGCGGCAGAGCTTCATGATATCGAGGGAAGAGGTATCGACCGACAGGTTGACGCAGAAGCCCTGCCCCTCGCCTTCGGTCAGCAGCGGCGTCAAAAGCTCGCGGTAATTGTCTTTCGTCACCGCCTCATCGATCAGCGGTATACCGCGCTCTTTCAAAAGTTTCTTGTCCGCATCCGCCGCTTTCGGGTCGATCACCTTGAGCCGGTTTTTATCGTAGTCGAAATGCCGCTCGATCAATGGCAGTGTGCCGCGGCCGATTGAGCCGAAACCAATCATCACGATGGGTCCTGTGATCTTAGCGTGCACGGGCCAGCTCTGGTCGACCATGGGCATTGTTCTCCTGTTCTGCGGCTTTCGAGGTTCGCTTATCGCGCAACTAGCACATTATGGCGCGGATCAAGAACGGACTTTGTCGAACCTGAGACGGGACGCCGCCTGTCAATGTCCTATGTCACTTGGCGAAACCAAATGGGACACAAAAATGAGCAATGATTATACGCCGCCGAAGGTCTGGACCTGGGACAAGGAAAGCGGCGGACGCTTCGCCAAGATCAACCGGCCGATTGCCGGCGCGACACACGAAAAAGAGCTGCCGGTCGGCAAACATCCTTTCCAGCTTTATTCGCTCGGCACGCCCAACGGCGTGAAAGTGACTGTCATGTTCGAAGAATTGTTGGAAGCAGGTCACTCCGAGGCGGAATACGATGCCTGGCTGATCGATATCGGCGAAGGCGATCAATTCGGATCGGGTTTTGTCGACATCAACCCGAATTCGAAAATTCCGGCCCTCGTCGACCGCAGTGGACCAGAACCAATCCGGGTTTTCGAAAGCGGCTCGATCCTCTTCCACCTCGCAGAAAAATTTAACGCCTTCCTTCCCGCATCCGGTCCGAACCGCACGGAGGTGATGAATTGGGTTTTCTGGCAAATGGGTGCGACACCCTTTCTCGGCGGCGGCTTCGGGCATTTCTACGCCTACGCGCCAGAGAAATACGAATACCCGATCAACCGTTATGCGATGGAAGTGAAGCGCCAGCTCGACGTGCTCGACCGCGAACTGGCCGAGAAAGAATATCTCGCTGGCAGCGAATACACGATCGCCGACATTATCAGTTGGCCCTGGTATGGCCGTCTCGTTTTCGGACAGGCCTACGATTCAGGCGAGTTCCTTTCCGTGCAGGAATATAAAAACGTTCTTCGCTGGGCGAACCGGATCGCCGAACGTCCTGCCGTCAAGCGAGGCAAGATGGTCAATAACGTCAACGGCAAGCCGGAGAACCAGCTGCGCGAGCGGCATTCCGCCGAGGATTTCGAGACAAAGACACAGGACAAGCTCGCCGACTAAAATCAATGCCCTGCCAACTGTCTCGATATTGGCAGGGCATTGTTTGCGAAGCCACTTTCGCCGGCGCGACGACGCCTTGATCAGGCAAGAGCCTTCGACAACGTGTCTAGAATGGCGGTCCAGCCCTTTTCGTGACCGTCACGCGATTGCTCGGAATTGAATTTCTCGTGAACGAGCGTCACGAGTGTACCATTGCCGTCCGGTTCGAACTTGAGTGTGACGAGGCTGTCCGGTGCCGCGTGCGGCGAATTCCACGTAAAGGCGAGTTCGCGCGGCCGTTCGATCACCTTGTACTCGCCTGTGTGAGGAACATCACCCATATCGTTGGTCATGACAATTCGATATTGGCCGCCGACGCGCGGATCGGTCGAAACGTCCTTTACCCCGGAATCCGGTCCGGTGAGCATGAATCTCCCAAGAAGTTCTGGGTCAAGCCAGGCGTCGAACACCCGCTCGGGGGCCGCTTCGACATGTTGAACGACTTTCAGCGATAGATCATTCATCTTCATTCTCCTGTTGAAAGATTGCGGCAAGATGCTCGAGCCGCATTTCCCAGGTCGATCGAAGTTGCCTGAACCAAGCATCCACCTCTTTGAGAGGCGCCATCTCAGGTGCGATCAGATGCTCGCGCCATTCGGTCTTTCTGCTCACAAGTCCTGCACTTTCCAGAACCTTGATGTGCTTCGAAACCGCGTTGAGGCTCATATCGAACCTGTTGGCGAGGTCGGTAACCCTGACCGGCCCCTCCTGAACGAGGATCGTCAGGATCTTGCGCCGGTTCGGGTCAGACGCCGCCTTCAGGACATTGGACAGAGACTCGTCGTATCGATCAACCATATAGTTGAACTATACCTCTCTTAGCTATCAGTCAACCAAAAGGTTGAATTAAAGTCGCGCGCGGTCTGTTCAACTCTCCTTGTCGGCTGCCTCCAATTCGTCGATCAGCCCTTCCAGCATGGCGAGACCTTTCGTCCAGAAAGACGGATCGGAGGCGTCGAGGCCGAACGGCGCGAGAAGATCGGAGTGATGCTTGGTGCCGCCGGCGGCCAGCATGTCGAGATAGCGATCCGCAAAACCATCCGACGCATTCTGGTAGACCGCATAGAGCGAGTTCACCAGGCAGTCACCGAACGCATAGGCGTAGACATAGAAGGGCGACGCGATGAAGTGCTTCACATAGGCCCACCAGACCTCATAGCCCTCGTTCAGCTTGACCGCCGGACCGAGGCTCTCACCCTGTACCTCGATCCAAAACTGACCGATCTGTTCGCTCGTCAATTCACCTTCGCGTCGCGCCGTGTGCACCTTTCGCTCGAAACGATAGAAAGCGATCTGGCGGATCACCGTATTGATCATGTCTTCCACCTTGCCGGCGAGCATTGCCTTGCGCGCTTCCGGGTCGCTCGTCCGGTCGAGCAGCGAGCGGAAGGTCAGCATCTCGCCGAAGACGGACGCCGTCTCCGCAAGCGTCAGCGGCGTATCGGCCATCAACGCGCCCTGTTTGCCGGCAAGCACCTGATGAACGCCGTGGCCGAGTTCATGCGCCAGCACCATCACATCACGGGGTCGGCCCTGATAGTTGAGTAGCACGTAAGGATGAGCGCTTGGCACGGTCGGGTGGGAAAACGCGCCG
The DNA here is from genome assembly GCF_024158145.1 of Notoacmeibacter sp. MSK16QG-6. GTDB lineage: Bacteria > Pseudomonadota > Alphaproteobacteria > Rhizobiales > Rhizobiaceae > Notoacmeibacter. The sequence continues at coordinate 158,300 of NZ_JAMYXM010000004.1, read as the reverse complement.
GACGCCTTTCCCGCGCGGCTCGGCGCATCGATCCAGCTCTTCTCGAAGAAGTCGTTGGCGATATCCGCCATGCGCGGATCGAAACCGCCATAGGCGTCCAGTACGGTCTGCCGCGCCGTCTCCCAGCCGATCGTTTCACGCGCTACGGTTGGCAGCGGCGCATTGCGGTCCCAATGGTTGAGCTTATCCATCCCTAGCCATTTCGCCTTCATCGCATAATAGCGGTGCGAAAGGCGCGGATAGGCCGCGACAACGGCCTCTTCCAGAGCATCGACCACGTCTTTCTCGACCCGATTAGCGAGATGACGGCCATCGGCAATATCTTCGAAGCCGCGCCAGCGCTGCGAGATTTCGAGATCCTTGGCCAGCGTGTTGGTAATCAGCGTGAAGGTGCGGATATTGGCCTGATACGTTCCGGTGATGCCGGCAGCGGCGCTTGCGCGTACGTCCGGGTCAGCGTCCATCAACAAATTCAGCGCCGGCTCGAGCGGCAGCATCTGCCCTTCACCGACCTCGAACCGAAGATGAGTCTGCGTCTCATCGTAGAGCCTGTTCCATGCTCCCGCCGCCGTCTGGCTCTTGTCGAGAAAGAGCTGTTCGAGCTTGTCGTCAAGCTGATAGGGCCGGTCTTTGCGCAGATCCTCCACCCATGGACGATAATGCGCCAAGCGCGCATCACGATCCATCGCTTCGCCCATGACCTTCTCATCAATGCGGTTGAGTTCGAGCGGAAAGAACAGCAGATGGGACGAAGCGTCCGTGATCTTGCCAGCCAGATCGCCATAGAGTTTGCCGCGTCCGGCATCCGACGTGTCACCGTAATAGTAAAGGCCGGCAAAGCTCATGATACGGCCCATCAACTCCTCAATGGCCTCATAGGCCTCGATCGCCGCGCCAAGCCCCTCATCGCCCGTCTTTCCCGCCGCGTCCGCAAGCGTACCCGCCCAACGGTCGTGAAACTCTTTCGCCAGATCGGCCGAGCGCGCCACATCGCTCTTCAATGTCTCGTCGTCCGGGCCGCGATAGAGGTCGGTAAGATCCCACTCCGGCAGAACGCCCAGAGCGTCATAAGTTCCGGCCGCTGCCGCATCCTGCGACCGCACCTTCTGAAAGGCGTTGTGTATCAATGTCATAAATCACTCCCGCATCGGATGATCGTGGCGTCGCGCCGATCACCTCCTGTTAACCGCGTTTCTTGGGCTGCCATTTAGGGGCTCATGCAATGGTGGTCTATGTCTGCCCAAAGCAAAGGTCCGAGCCGGTCCATGCCGATCACGATTTTGACTGCCGATGACGAACCCGTCCAGCGCCGGCTGGCCAGTGAGGCGCTGACCCGCGCAGGCTATCGCGTGGTGGAAGCGGAAAGCGGCGAAGACGCGCTTCACAGCCTTTCCGATGAAAGTGCCGGGACGATCGATCTCGTTCTTCTCGATCTTATGATGCCGGGCATGGATGGCCTGCAGACGCTGGAAGCGATGCGTGAAAAAGGCTTCGATCAGCCGGTCGTGGTATTAACGGCGAAAGGCGGGATGGACAGCGTTATCGCCGCCATGCGTGCCGGTGCGTTCGACTATGTCGTCAAGCCCGTTGCGCCGGAGCGACTGCGCGCCACCATCCACGATGCGCTGAAGGTAAAGGAGCGCGTAGCCGCCCCCAGGCGGCGCAAGAACAGCGCTCCAAACGCTTCGACAAGTTTTGACAGCCTCGTTGGCCGCTCGGAAGCGATGGGCCGTGTGCTGGCAATGGCCAAGAAGGCTGCCGCGTCCAATATTCCGATCATCATCGAAGGCGAGAGCGGCGTCGGCAAGGAGAAGCTGGCCCGCGCCATCGCGAACGCTTCGGATCGCAGCCGAAAAAAATTCGTTACCGTCAATTGCGGCGCGATCCCGAAGGATCTGGTCGAAAGCATTCTCTTTGGCCATGAGAAGGGAGCGTTCACCGGCGCGACCGAACGACAGACAGGCAAGTTCGTCGAAGCCGATGACGGCACCCTGTTTCTCGACGAAATCGGCGACCTGCCGCTCGAAGCTCAGGTCAAGCTTTTACGCGCCGTCCAGGAAGGCGAGGTCGATCCAGTTGGCGCGCGTCAGACCCGGCAGGTCGATGTCCGTTTCATCTCCGCGACACATCACGATCTGCTTGCTGCCGTTCAGGCCGGCAAGTTTCGCGAGGACTTGTTCTATCGCCTATCGGTCTTCCCGATCCGCATGCCGCCGCTAAGAGAACGTCGAGAGGACATCGTTCCGCTGGCCGAACAGTTCACCCGCAATTTCGCGCGGAGCGAAGGCGCCAGCCACATCAAGGGAATTGACCGGGGCGCGCTGAATCTTCTGACGCGCTACGACTGGCCAGGCAATATCCGCCAGCTTGAAAATACCATCTTTCGCGCGGTCGTTCTGGCAGACGGGCCGCAATTGACACAGTCGGATTTTCCGCAGATCGCGACCCAGCTTGGCACACCCGTCTCCGGCCAGGAGCGTCACATGACGAATGATGGGGACCAGAGCCATAAGAACGGATCGGACGAAGTGGGCGGTCTGCGCCGCGCCGCCGAAGCGATGCGCCAAGCGGAACATCAGCCTGTCGCCGGGCCGCTGAGCGACACGTTGATGGACGGCTTCCTCGCCGCTCTGGATAGCGACGATCACATCCGCCCATTGACCGAAATCGAGGAAGAGATGATCCGGCTCGCCATCGACCACTACGGTGGGCAGATGAGCGAAGTGGCGCGCCGACTGGGCATCGGCCGATCCACGCTTTACCGCAAGCTCAAGGAATACGACATCGATCCTGAAGCGATGCGGGATGTCGGCTGAAGCTCTCACGTCAGACGCCGCCCCGCGTTAACCCTTCCTTGACCATAATCCTGCCTCTAGGGCATGCTTCGGCCAAATCGTCAAACTGTCACCGCATTTACACAGCACTAAGCGGTCATTAACCAGTCCATCGTTAGGATGAACGGAAAGTAAACGCCGTTCTATCCCCGGACTGGAGGGGACAGGGGCGTCAGTAACATGGCGGGTGCAACGTGAGTGATCGATTTGGTCTGCGTCGTTTGAGCGGCGAATTTCATCGTATGTCCTCCCTTTTGCGGATCGGGTTGCCATTGCTGGCAGTTTTCGCCGTTCTTGCGGTCATCCCCACGCAGGCAGAAGCCGCCAACCGCACACTCAAGCTATTCAACGTCCATACCAAGGAAAAGGCGGAGATCACATTCAAGCGCAACGGTCGCTACGATTCCGGTGGCTTGAGAAAGATCAACCATATCCTGCGTGACTGGCGCCGCAACGAGCCGACCAAGATCGATCCGCAGCTTCTGGATATTATCTGGGAAGCTTACCGGCAGGCCGGATCTCGCGAATACATTCACATCATTTCCGGCTACCGGTCGCCCAAGACCAATTCAATGCTTCGCCGCACCCGTGGCGGGCAGGCCAAGAAGAGCCAGCACATGCTTGGCAAGGCCATGGATTTCTATATTCCTGGCGTCAAGTTGTCGAAACTTCGCGAAATCGGCTTCAAGTTGCAGGGCGGCGGCGTCGGTTATTATCCGCGTTCCGGCTCGCCCTTCGTGCATTTCGACACTGGCAATGTGCGCGCATGGCCTCGCATGAGCCGCCGGGAACTGGCGCGTGTCTTCCCGAAAGGCAACACGCTTCATCTGCCGGCGGACGGCAAGCCCCTGCCCGGCTATCAGACGGCAATGTCTGATTACAAAAAGCGCAAGTCGCAGGGCATTGCCTATGCTGGCGGCGACAAATCCTCCGGCGGCGGAGGCGGCTTCCTTGCCGCACTCTTCGGTGGCGGTGACGACGAAGCCGAGGATAATGCCGAGAGCGCGGTGGCGGCAGCGCCGGCCCGCCGCTCCAATCCCGTACCTGCGGCAGTGGTGAACGAGCCCGACCCGACGCCTGGCCAGTTGCTGGCCGCCCTGCCCGCATCCGCCGTACCACTGCCGGTCGTTTCGCCGCGCCGCGCCGGCGCGCCGACCCCGCCCGCCGATATCCCGGCCGCCGGATCGGCTACGGTGCCGACCGAACCGGTCGCGGTTCCGACTGACACGAACACGGGCAATGACGAGGTCGGCGCGCTGATCGCTGCGGCAGACATACCGCTTCCGTTGTCGCGTCCCAGCAAGAGCGAAAACGCGCCCTCGACGCTACTGGCGCTGGCTGCAGAACCTGCCGTTGAAAACGATGGTATAGAAGCCGCCAACGCTGTCGCTGACTCCAGCATGGCCGTGCCAATCCCTGTCCGGCGTCCGCAAAGCGACGCGTCGGCGCTTTTGGCTGCTTTGGATGCGACGCAAACAACCGCGCCTACGCCGGTCCTGCCGACGCGTCGAAGCGAGGTCGCCGCACTGTCCAGCAATACGCTTTCATCTGACAGCCTATCCATGTCGGATGCGCCGAAGCCGCAAGCGGTGACGTTCGCCAATGCAGTCGGTGGGGTGAAGAGCGGTCGCCTGAGTGATGATAAGGTCACGGAACTTGCGATGACGGATATTCCGACGAGCCGGCGCGTCCGGGCGGACATGGTCTCTCCGTCGATAACCGGCGCGACGGCAACCGCCGCGCGACCCAGCAAGGCCGATGTCGCCGCGCTGGAAGCACAGCGCAAGGAAGCCCTCATCCGGCTTAACGATGTCGATCAGGCACGCTGGGCGATCAAGATCGGATCGCCAAAGATCGAGCGCAAAGAGGCTGAAGCGACCCGTTCGCTGCGCACGCCGCCCAGCAAGATGGTCATCACGGCCTTTACGCAGGAGCCGCAGAACAGGCGTCCCGACGCGTTTGCCGGTAACGCCATCAACTTCCAGACCGTCGCTCGTTTCGAGCGCTGATCGATAAACTGCAGAGTTGAGACGCCGTCCGCCGGCTAACTGGCGGGCGGTCTTGGTTGTGCGTCGGGAAAATGCGTCAGCCTTGCCTAAGTCCAGACGCTTCACGCGCCAACTGCTCGATCCGGTCCCAGTCGCCGGCATCCATGACATCGTTCGGCGTGACCCACGAACCGCCCACGCAAAGGACGTTCGGTAGCGCCAGATAATCCGGCGCGCTTTGCGGAGTGATGCCGCCGGTAGGGCAGAAAGACACGCCCGCCAGCGGGCTGGATAGCGATTTCAGATAGGCCATCCCACCGCTTTGTTCGGCAGGAAAGAATTTCAGAACCGAATAGCCTTCTTCGATCATGCTCATGATCTCCGATGGCGTGGTCGCGCCTGGAAGATACGGCACCATATGATCCTTCGCCTCGTTCAACAACTCGACGGTTGTTCCGGGCGATACGATAAATTGTGAACCGGCAGCCTGCGCATCTTTGAACTGCTTGGGATTGAGAACCGTACCGGCTCCAACGATAGCGCCTTCGACCTCGTTCGCGACGAGGCGGATTGCGTCGAGCGCCTCGTCAGTACGCAAGGTGATTTCGATGGCTGGAAGACCGCCTGCGACAAGCGCCTTCGCCATCGGCACGGCGTGAGACAGATTGGTGATCTGCACGACGGGAATGACAGGCTGGCCTGTCAGCACTTTCGATAGCGCCTCGGTTTTTTGCTGCATCTTCATAATGTCGACCGTCCCTTCTCGTCGAATCCGTCAAATGACTTACAGTCCTTCGCGGCGTCAGTCCAACCGCACACGACCCAAAACCCTTTGAAGAATGGCATAAAGCAATGTCAGGAGCGCCCAGCCGACGGACTGGCCGTTTGTCTTCTTCGATTCCTCCTGTCCGGCCGCGATCTCTCCGCCGGACCGGTCGGCCAAGGCGGTTTTGATATTATCAAGCGTCAAAGGGCCAGCGATACCGTCAGGGGCAAGGCCGACATCGGCCTGAAAGCGACGGAGCACCGTCTCCGTCTGCGGCCCGAACGCGCCATCGACACCAAGTTTGTAGCCAAGCGTCATGAGATCGGCCTGCAGCTTTCGAACGGGTTCGCCTTGCGCTCCGCGTTTCAGTATTTGCCCCTTCGTTTGCCGACCGGGCGATCCCGCAAAAGCACGTTCATAGGCCGCGAAAGCATCCGCAATCTTTCGATCGTAAGCGTTTTTCGCATAGGCGGGACCGTTATACCCCTTGGCGAACGCGCGAAAATCCTTTCTGCGAAGGGCATCGTCCAGTCCGGACTTTGCGATAAATCGTCCCATCAACCTAACCTGCCCGCCGATACCGTTCCGAGCATCGTCGACCAGTGCATCGACCGAAGGATAGCCGAGCCAGCGCCAGTGCGAACCCATCACCTGCCCGCACCCCCAGGAGCAACTTTCATGCGCGGCAACATGATGGATGGCCGCAGCGCGTTTCAATATTGCCCATCGCGCAGCCTGTCCGCGTGGATTTTTGACCTGCCCGGCGCGAGGATCGGCAAGCCCCGCTTCCCGCGCTATGGTAAGCGAGCGGCCCGCCAGCCGTCGGTCGAAATAATGGCCTTCGAAACGGATCAGCGGCTCGTCGCGTCCGGCAACACGCGCCGAAAACCGCCCGCCGCTCTCCACCGCGACCACGGCCGCCAGCGCAGCGGTCGGAATGTCGAGCCGCTTCGCCTCTTTTTCGATGGCTTCACGCAGCAGCGGTTCGAGTTTCGGCATGACCATGGAGCGATCCCTCTTGCATCGGAAAGAACCATTGTCCTTCAGTCGTAGCGGGCGTGGAAAAGCCGTCGTTTCTTCGCTAGATGACCGACCATGACAAACGACTCCGATCTGCCTATCCGCATCTGCGCGCTCTATTGTTTCACGAAGGTCGCCAACGCCACGGACATGCGCGAACGCCTTCTGGCGCTTTGCGAAGAACATGGCATTCGCGGCACCCTCCTCATCGCCAGGGAGGGGGTGAACGGCACTGTCGCTGCAACGGATGACGCCATCGACACACTTCTTGGCGAGTTGAAGACCGTCCTCGATTTTGCACGCGCCGAGGTGAAGTTCGCGCGCGCTTCGGAGATCCCGTTTCATCGGCTCAAGGTTCGCCTGAAGAAAGAGATCGTCACCATGGGCGTCGAGGATCTCGACCCGGTACATGGCGCGGGCACCCATCTTTCTCCGACAGAATGGAACGCGCTTCTCGCCGATCCCGATACGGTCGTTATCGATACGCGAAATGACTACGAAATCGCGCTCGGCACATTCGATAAGGCCATCGATCCGAGCACCGCGACATTCCGTGAATTTCCGGAATGGGCGGCGCGCCACGATAACGAATTGCGCGGCAAGAAGCTCGCCATGTTCTGCACCGGCGGCATACGCTGCGAAAAGGCCACCGCCTATATGAAGGCGCTCGGCCACGACGAAGTTTATCATCTCAAAGGCGGCATTCTCGCCTATCTGGAAGAGGTGCCTGAGAAAGAGAGCCATTGGAATGGTGACTGCTTCGTCTTCGATGAACGCGTGGCGGTCGGTCATGGTCTCGCGCCGTCCGACGCCACGCTGTGTCGCGCCTGCCGCCATCCACTGACGCCGGAGGAGCGAGACGGTGCTGCCTACGAAGAAGGTGTTTCCTGTCCACACTGTATCGAGCTGCGAACCGAGGCGGACCGCGCCCGCTATCGCCAAAGGCAACGGCAGATGGAGTTGGCGCAAAAGAATGGCCGCAAACATCTCGGCGGTTAGGCAACGCGATCGGCCCTCCCATTTATCGCCCTGTCTCCTACATGAGACGGCAAAATAGAACTGACCGGATCACTGACCTGCCATGGATGCGACGACCTCTGCTACGCCGACAGACCGACTGCTGGAAACATCGCTTGACCGCGACGAAACCTCGAAGATCGGTCCGGTTCCGGCCGATCATCCACCAGTCGAGCCGAAGAAAACCGGCGTGTTGCTCGTAAATCTCGGCACGCCGGACGGCACTGACTATTGGCCGATGCGTCGCTATCTTCGGCAGTTCCTGTCCGACAAGCGCGTCATCGAATGGCCGCGCGCCGTCTGGTATCCTATCCTCCATGGCATCGTCCTGAACACCCGGCCGAAGAAGAGCGGCGCGGCCTACGCCTCGATCTGGAACCATGAACGCAACGAAAGCCCGCTCCGAACCACCACCCGTAGCCAGGGCGAGAAGCTGGCCGAGGCGCTGGCCGGCGAGTCGCATATCGTCGTCGACTGGGCCATGCGTTACGGCCAGCCCTCCATCGAAGACGTGACGAACCGGCTTCTGGAACAGGGTTGTCAGAAGATCGTGATGATGCCGCTCTATCCGCAATATTCGGCATCCACGACGGCGACGGTGCAGGACGATTTCTTCCGCGCGCTGATGAAACTGCGCTGGCAGCCCGCCATCACGACAATCGGCCCCTGGCACGACGAGCCGGTTTATATCGAGGCGCTTGCCCGCTCCATCGAGCAGCATTTGGCCTCGCTCGACTGGGAACCGGAAAAGGTCATCGCCTCCTATCACGGCATTCCGCAGAGCTATTTTCGCAACGGTGATCCCTATCATTGCCATTGCCAGAAGACGTCACGCCTTCTCGAACAGCGGCTTGGATGGGATGAGGGGCGGCTGATGACGACCTTCCAGAGCCGCTTCGGCCCGGAGGAATGGCTCCAGCCCTATACGGACAAGACTGTAGAGAAGCTGGCGCAGGAGGGCGTGAAACGCATCGCCGTCCTGAATCCGGGTTTCGTCGCCGACTGTCTGGAGACGCTGGAAGAGATCGCAGGCGAAGCCGGCGAAATTTTCCACGAGCATGGCGGCGAAAAATTCTCGCACATTCCCTGCCTGAACGATTCGCCGGAAGGCATGGCCGTGATCGAGGAATTGATAAGGCGAGAGATTTAGAAGCGGATCGGGCGCATTGCCTTCAACTGACCGTTTTCACCTTCTAGTGCCGTCAGATTGCTTGAAGAATATTGCTGGAGTTTTCGATGTCCCCACTCGATATTGCGCTGATCGTTCTGGCCGTTCTCGTCCTGCTCACGCTCTATATGGCGGTGACGATCGTGCCGCAGGGCTACAATTACACGGTGGAACGCTTCGGGCGGTACACCCGCACGCTCTCGCCCGGCCTGTCGCTCGTCACGCCCTATATCGAGCGGATCGGCTCGCGTATGAACATGATGGAGCAGGTGCTCGACATTCCGAGCCAGGAGGTCATCACCCGCGACAATGCGACTGTCATGGTCGATGCCGTGGCCTTCTATCAGGTGCTGAACGCCAGCGCGGCAGCCTACGAAGTCGCTGGTCTGGAAAACGCAATCCTCAATCTCACCATGACCAATATCCGTTCGGTCATGGGCAATATGGATCTGGATGAACTGCTCTCCAATCGCGACGTCATCAATGACAAGCTGCTGCGCGTCGTCGACGAAGCGACATCGCCCTGGGGCGTGAAGATGACCCGCGTCGAGATCAAGGACATTTCGCCGCCGACCGATCTGGTCGAAGCGATGGGTCGGCAGATGAAGGCCGAGCGCCTCAAGCGCGCGGAAATTCTGGAGTCGGAGGGCAGGAAGCAGAGCGCCGTCCTCGAAGCCGAAGGCCGCAAGCAAGCCGAGGTTCTTCAGGCACAGGGCCGGCGCGACGCGGCCTTCCTCGACGCGGAAGCCCGCGAACGCTCCGCCGAGGCCGAAGCGAAGGCCACCGAACTGGTTTCCGATGCCGTCGCGCGGGGCGATGTCGCGGCGCTCAACTACTTTGTGGCGCAGAAATATACAGAGGCGGTCACGAATATCGGCAGCGCGCCGAACTCCAAGCTGGTTCTGATGCCGCTGGAAGCGTCCTCGCTGATCGGCTCGCTTGGCGGCATCGGCCAATTGGCGCGTGAAGTCTTCGGCGATACGCCGGTCACGCCGCCATCGGAAGCGCCGGCACCATCCAGCCAGCCGCCCCGTTTCCGCGTGCCGCGTTCGGGCCGAAAGCAGGACGAAGCATAAAAAGCCGCGGGCCTGCGGATTGGCGAGGAGGATCGGGTGAGCTTTCTGATCGAACAACTTGGCGTCTGGCTATGGATCATCGGCGGCTTCGTTTTGCTGTTGCTGGAACTACTGGCGCCCGGCGTCTTCCTCTTATGGATCGGTCTCGCTGCGTTAGCCACGGGCGCGATCGCCCTCGTCGCCATCGGTCCCGCCGCGGACTGGTTGGTCTGGCAGGTGCAGGTCGCAATCTTTCTGGTGCTGTCAGCCGCCTTCACAATTACCGGAAGGCGTTACGCAAACGCGCCCGGTGACAACGACAGCGACACGCTCAACCGCCGTGGCGATGCGTTGGTAGGGCGAACGGCAACGCTGATCGAACCCATCGTCAACGGCCATGGCCGCGCGCGAATCGATGACAGTTCGTGGCGGGTCGCCGGACCGGATCTGCCAGCCGGCGCGACGGTGCGCGTTCTGAGTGCGACCGACGGCCATCTGACGGTCGAGGCAGCGTGACCACCATCCCGCCATCGAACAATGTGGCAAATCTTTCTTAACCATAGGCGCTTACGGTTCGTTCACCATTGACCGGCCCCTGCCGGTCGCCGCCTATGGAGTGCCGGAAGCGTGCGCACGAAGCGTCCATTGCCATTGCGCCGTTACACCGCGCTTACGCTACCGGTGTTCGGTGCATTGGCCTGCCTGACGCCGGTTTTGGCGCAGGAGGCCAACGACCAGCTTCTGGCGCAGGCCGAGCCGCGCGGCTCGCTTCGTGAACTTCTCGACGAGCAGCAGCGGCTGATCGATCAAAATCTGCTCGCCAACGATCCCCTTCCCGATCCCATCGCCGAAGCGGAACGGCAGAATGCGGCACAGTCGGAACTCTTCGATCCGACCGATGTGCCGATGCCGCGACGACGCCCGACATACGATCTCGACCGTGACAACGATCCCGCAGGGGCGCAGCCTGTTGATGATGGAGCAATTGCTGCTGGTCGAGAAACTGACGCGCGCCGCGAACGACCTTCGCTTCGTCCCCGCTCGACCGATGCTCAGGAGGCGGCGCGGGCTGCCCGGCCAGCACGCGCGGCCGATCCTGTCCGCTCGCGTGAACGTAATGCCGAAGAACGACGCGATGAAGAAGAGAGGCTGGCGACCGAGCAGCGCGAACGTGAACAGGACGTCCTGTCGACCGGTGGCATCCGTCAGGGCAGCGCCCTGCGACCGGAAGCAGAAGACTATGAACGCGCCCAACCCATCGGTCCGGCAGAGGCGGAATCGGCTGGCGAACGAAGCGAAGACACCGATCCATATGCAGCCGAAGGCATCCGTTTCGGAAGTCTTGTTTTGCGTCCTTCGGTCGAAACAGGCATTCGCGTAACCGATAATGTCAATCTGACACCCGATAAGGAAAGCAGCGTCTTGTCCGAAACGACCCTCCGCCTCGAAGCGGAAAGCGACGGTTCGGCTGGCACCGCTGCACTCGATGGTTTCCTCACCTACGAGAAGAGTATTTCGGGACCGGAAGTCTCCGAACCGGAGGGCGGTGTCGAGGCTACCGCCACCTATGATCTGACGCGGGAGCTGCGTATCAACGCCAGCGTACGCTATGCCGGTGAGTATGAGGGCGCCGAAGCGCCCTATTCGCCCGGCGTCGACTTTACCGAATCCAGCTTTGAACACACCTATGGCAGCTCACTCGGTATTGAGAAATATGACGGACGACTTCGATATTCCATCACGGGCGAAGCGGAGCGAACCGTCTATTCGGACGTCGAAACATCCTCCGGTACAGTTTCGCAGGAAGACCGCAATTCCTCTCTTCTGAACCTGCGGTTACGCGGCGGTTACGAAATTTCGCCGGCGCTCATTCCGTTTGCTGAATTGGAGGTGGGACGGCGGTTCTACGACAATGAGTTCGATGCAGGCGGCTTTGAACGGTCCGCCGACCGCTACGCCCTGCGTGGCGGCGTCCAGTTCGATCTGTCCGACAAGCTGAGCGGAGAGATCGCCATCGGCTATCTGACAGAGCGGTCGGACGACGACCGGCTGGCCGATGTCGAAGGGCTGAGCCTCGAAGGACAGGTTGCCTGGTCGCCAATGCGCGGCACGGATGTGACGCTCGGTCTGCGCACTGACGTGGAAGGTGCGACCACCCTTGGCGCCTCTGGTTCGATCCTGCACGGTCTGGATCTGACCGTAGCGCGCCGCCTCCGGGCCGATCTCGAGCTATCCGCCGAGTTCTCGGCCGAACGGCGCGATTATGTCGAAACAGATGATGAAGACACGATCCTATCCGCCGAATTGGGCGCGACCTATTGGATCAACCGGTCGGCAGCTCTCATCGGCCGCATCGCCCATGAGCGGCAGTCGAGCACGTTGCCGGGTCGCGACTATCAGGCCAACAGCGCGTTCCTCGGATTGCGCCTTCAGCGTTGACAGTTACCGATCGGCAACAAGTCCGGGCCATCTTCATGCCGTTTTCTCAGGCTAACAAACCCGGCAATACAAGGCCTGAAACGTGAATCGATAGTAAACGATTCCTTAAACGTGCCAGCCTAGTATGGGGATGATCGAAATCGACTAGAGGGTAATGCCAATGCCGTTCCGCCGATTTGCCAGCCGCCTTGCGCGCGGCCTGTCCATTCTTGCGATTGCTGCTGCGCCAGCTCTGGCGTCCACGCCGAGCCAGGCGGATGCGGGCTTTCAGCGCTGGATAAAGGATTTCCGGTCTGTCGCTCTTCGCAACGGCATCCGGGCCGCGACTTACGATCATGCCTTTAAGGGCGTGAAGGACCCGGACCCTGAAGTTCTTCGCAAAGCCAATAATCAGGCCGAGTTCAAGGCCCCGGTCTGGCAGTATATCGACAATCAGGTCAATGAAGACACTGTCGCCATGGGTCGGGCAATGCAGCGGAAATACGGCTCGGTGCTGAGCCGTATCGAACAGCGCTTCGGCGTGCCGGGCGAAGTTGTCCTCGCGATCTGGTCCATCGAAAGCCAGTATGGCGAATATCTGAAGAAGAAGGACCGGCTGCACTACGCACCGCAGGCGCTAGCAACGCTAGCCTATGCCGATCGGCGGCGTAGAAAGTTCGCGCGCGGCCAGCTTATCGCCGCGCTCAAGATTCTGCAGTCGGGCAATATCGACCGTGGCCACCTCGCTTCGTCGTGGGCCGGCGCGATGGGTCACACCCAGTTCATTCCGACTTCCTATCTCGCTTATGCGGTCGATTTTGACGGCGATGGCAAAAAGGACATCTGGAACAGCGTGCCGGACGCTCTGGCGACCGCAGCCAATCTTTTGAAGCGCAACGGTTGGGAGACTGGCCGTACCTGGGGCTACGAGGTCGTGCTGCCGAGCAACGGCAAAAAGTTCTATGGCGGCTGGCAGTCTCTCAGCGCCTGGGAACAGTCTGGCGTTCGCCGTACCCATGGCCGCAAGTTCACGATCAATGACAAAGCTGAACTGAAGGTCCCGGACGGCCGCAGCGGGCCGACATTCCTCGTCGTCAAGAATTTCGAGGTGCTGAAGCGCTACAACAACGCTGACAAATACGCTCTTTCAGTTGCTCTCCTGTCGGATCGTCTGGCCGGCTACGATGAGCTCCTTGCCGACTGGAATCGCCCGTTCGAGCCTCTGAATTCGAAAGAGAAGCGAGAACTGCAGTCGCATCTGGCGCGTCACGGCCTTTATGACGGCGCCATCGATGGCAAAATCGGCGGCGGAACGATGGGCGCGATCACCGCATTCCAGTCGCGAGCCGGCTTGACCGTGAATGGCTTCCCTTCCATGGAAGTCCTGAACAAATTGCGCCGCTGACCGTTCGGTCGGCGGATAAGAGGAGCCTATGACGCCTGCCTTGATCCGCCGACAAATGCGATCGTCTGCCCGTTTTCTTATAGCGGGCATACTGGCCTTGGCCGTCGTCGTCTGCGGCGACGGCCTGATTCTTTCCAAAGACGCGCAGGCGGAAAATTTCTTTTCGAAAATCCTCCGTGGCAGTGATGGCCGAAACGCAGCCCAATCCCGGCAGGAGCTTCGCCAGAAGCGCGTCCGGCGGGCCAAGCCCCGCACCGCGAAGCGACGCAGGTCTGTCACAAGAAAACGCCAGCCGGTTATCGCCAAGCCCGCAACGCCACAGCGCGAGACAGTGCAGAAGGCCGACGACGCCAAAAAGGTTCTTGTCGTGGGCGACTTCATGGCTGGCAATCTAGCCGACGGGCTTGCCGAAATCCTTTCCGACCGCGCCGGCATTCTGATCGTCGAGCGCGACAACGGCTCGTCCGGATTGGTACGTGACGATTATTACGATTGGCCAACGCAATTGGCGCAGATCCTTCAAGAGGAAGAGCCCGACGTCCTGATCGTGATGATCGGCGCCAACGACCGGCAGGCCATGCGCGTCGATGGTCGAGCTCGTCAGGTCCGTTCGACCGAATGGAACAACGAATATCGTGAACGGGTGGAGGCAATCGCGAGCCTTGCTGGCGAAGCGGACGTTCCCCTGATCTGGGTGGGCCAGCCATCCTACAAATTCACTTCGATGAACACCGACATGCTGGCGTTCAACGAAACCTATCGCACGGTGGTCGAGGCGGCCCAGGGACGATTTGTCGATGTATGGGAAGGGTTCGTCGACCAGGACAGCAACTTTGTGTTCACAGGCCCGGATGTGAAGGGGCAGATGGCCCGTCTGCGCGCCAGTGACGGCATCAACATGACATCGGCTGGAGACGAAAAGCTCGCCTTTTACGTCGAGAAAGCGCTGGATGAAGCATTAAGTGGACTGATTTCCGGGAATCCGCCTGTACTGGCCGCGCCGAACGAAGGTTTGGCGCAACCGGAGGTGACATCGCTGACGCGAACCCAGGTCTATAAGATTGGCGATCCCGAATTGGACGGTGCAGATGGCTTGTTCGATGTCTCCATCAGCCAGGGAAGCGCGGATGATGCCGCATCGGTAACGAGCGGGCTGCCCCCGCGGGCGCCAACAGGTCGTGCTTCCGATTTCGGCGGCGCAAGTAGGCTGCCTGCGGACGGCGTACGGGAAAAGGCCGGCCAGCAGGTTTCGGTCAGTCCGGACCTTGAAGGGGCTGAAGGGTCCGCCACCGTGGTAACGACCAACTAATATCTTCATTTGCGGATTGGCGATTAAGGCATCGCTTCTTTAATCCACGGTTGAGTGACTTATCGCGTCGACATCTTTACGCAGCGGAAAGAAAGATGGCTTATGATTCGGCCATCTGACCGCCACGCGGGAAAGACGATGGCAAAACGTATTCATCTCGGTGTCGGCACACTGAAGATCAAAACGATCTGGGAATTGCGGCGATCTGAACGAGAAGGGTCGGTTTCCGTCTGGTCGATCGGCGATCTATACTTCTGTTGGCACTCGCGCTTTCGTCGGCGGCACTAAGGCTGACGTGCCCGCAGACCATACCGCCAGCCTACCGGACACCGTCAAGACCCACGCAGCGTCGTGTGATCGCTAGGATATACCAATGGCCGCTCAGCGCGGGAGAAGACTTTCGCCCATCAGCGCCTCATCGATGGACCGGGCAGCCTGACGTCCCTCGCGAATGGCCCACACGACCAGACTTTGGCCACGCCGCACATCGCCGGCCACGAACAGCTTGTCGATATTGGTGCGGTAATCGCGATCGTCTCCGACCACATTCACGGAGCCGCGCCGATCGGTATTGGTCGTCAGCCGATCGCCAAGATCGGACAGGACGCCGCGCTGCGACGGTCCGGCAAAACCGATTGCCACAAAGGCGAGATCGGCGGGGATGACAAACTCTGTGCCTTCGATGGGATTACGCTTCTCATCGACCTTGGCGACCTTGACGCCGGTCAGCTTTCCATCTTCGCCGACGAAGGATAGCGTTGCCACCTGAAACTCGCGATCGGCACCCTCGGCCTGGCTGGAGGAGGTGCGCATCTTCGTCGCCCAATAGGGCCAGACGGTCAGCTTGTCTTCCTTCTCTGGAGGCTGCGGCCGAATATCGAGCTGCGTGACGCGCGTTGCGCCCTGGCGGAACGAGGTGCCCACGCAATCCGACGCGGTATCGCCACCGCCCACGACAACCACGCGCTTGCCGCCGGCGACGACCTCATGGTCGAGCGTCCAGGCGACCGACTGCGGGTCTTCGCGGCCTACACGCCTGTTCTGCTGCACCAGAAACGGCATCGCATCGTAAACACCGTCCAGATCGGCGCCCGGAATACCTGCCGCGCGCGGCGTTTCCGAGCCGCCGCAATACAAAACGGCATCGTATTCGTCGATCAGGGAATCCATCGAGCGGTCGACACCGACTTCGACATTGCAATGGAAGGTCACACCCTCGCCTTCCATCTGCGTCACCCGCCGGTCGATCAGGTGCTTTTCCATCTTAAAATCGGGGATGCCATAGCGAAGCAATCCGCCCGGCTTGCTCTCGCGCTCGAAGAGATCGACCTTGTGACCGGCGCGGGCCAACTGCTGGGCGGCAGCGAGACCTGCCGGGCCGGAGCCGATGATGGCAACGCGTTTGCCGGTCTGCTTTTCGGCGGGACGCGGACGGATATAGCCTGTCTCGTAGGCCTTGTCGGCGATGGCCTGCTCGATCGTCTTGATGGCAACCGGCACGTCTTCCAGATTGAGCGTGCACGCTTCCTCGCAAGGCGCGGGGCAGATGCGTCCGGTAAATTCTGGAAAATTGTTCGTCGAGAACAGATTGACGATCGCCTCGTCCCACTGCTCGTTATAGATCAAGTCGTTCCAATCCGGAATCTGGTTATGGACGGGGCAACCGGTTGGACCGTGACAGAAGGGAATACCGCAATCCATGCAGCGGGCAGCCTGCTTGCGGACCTCACCCTCTTCCATCGGAATGGTGAATTCCTTGAAATGACGAATGCGGTCGGAGGCCGGCTGATATTTCGGCTCCTGCCGGTCGATTTCGAGGAAACCCGTTACCTTACCCATAGGTGTCCAACCCCTGTCTTTAGCGCGCCGCGCGCACCCGGGCGCCTTCTAGCGCACCCTGCCATCGTTCTTCAATGTAGCGAAAGCGGCTTTGCCCCCGCCAAAGCCGGCTATTCCAGCGTGACCGCCGTGCCGGAAGCCACCACCATCAACATGGACGACGAGCCGTTCCCGGATGTGATGTTCTCATAGTCCAGATCGACGCCGACCACGGCGTTACCGCCGAGACGTTGCGCCTCTTCGCCCATCTCGCCAAGCGCCAGTTCGCGGCCTTGCCGCAGGCTCTTTTCGTAGGAGCCCGAACGACCGCCGACGATATCGCGAATGGAAGCGAAAAAGTCGCGGAACACATTCGTGCCGAGAATGGCTTCGCCCGTCACGACGCCGTGATAGGCGACGATCCGGCGGCCTTCGACAGTATTGGTGGTGGTAACGATCATTCCGCGGCCACTCCCATCTTGTTGCGCTCCATCTCTTCGAGCGCACGGCGATATTCGACCGGCATCACCTTGCGGAATTTCGGCCGATAATCGGCCCAATTGTCCAGAATGGTGGCCGCCCTGTCGGAGCCGGTGTAGTGTTTGTGGTTGGCGATCAGCTGATAGAGACGCTCTTCGTCATGGCTGGTCATATCATCCAGCACATCCACAAGCCCTTTGTGCATCAGATCGCCGCCATGATGGTGCAGCTTCTCCAGCATATCGTCCTCTTCCGGCACGGGCTCCAGCTCCACCATCGCCATATTGCAGCGTTCGGCAAAACTGTCGTCCTCGTCCAGAACATAGGCGACGCCGCCGCTCATTCCGGCGGCGAAGTTTCGTCCGGTCTCACCCAGAACGACGACGACCCCGCCCGTCATATATTCGCAGCCATGGTCACCGACGCCTTCGACGACGGCCACGGCTCCCGAATTACGCACGGCAAAGCGTTCGCCGGCAACGCCCCGGAAATAGCACTCGCCCTCGATACCACCGTAAAGGACGGTGTTACCGACAATGATGGATTTCGATGGCTCGATAGCGGTGTCGTCTGGCGGACGGATAATGATCTTACCACCCGAAAGACCCTTGCCGACATAATCGTTGCCGTCGCCGATCAGATCGAACGTCACGCCATGGGCCAGAAACGCCGCAAAGCTCTGACCCGCCGTACCGCGCAGATTGACGTGAATCGTGTCGTCGGCGAGCCCCTTGTGGCCGAAGTTTTTTGCGACCTGGCCGGAAAGCATTGCGCCCGCCGACCGGTCCACATTGCGAATTTCCGTCTCGATACGCACCTGCTGGCGCGTCGTCAGAGCCGGCTCGGCCTGCTCGATCAGCTTGCGGTCCAGAATTTCGTGGATCGGATGATCCTGACGCTCTGTCCACCGGATCTGCTCCGGAGCGGCGTGCGGCTTGAAGAAGACCTTGGAGAAATCCAACCCCTGAGCCTTCCAGCTATCGATCATCTCTTTCTTACCGAGAAGATCGGAACGACCGATCAGTTCGTCCAGCTTGCGGAAACCCATGGCGGCCATGAGTTCGCGCACTTCCTCGGCGACGTAGAAGAAATAATTGACCACATGCTCAGGCGCGCCCTTGAAGCGCTTGCGCAGCACGGGGTCCTGCGTCGCGACACCCACCGGACAGGTGTTCAGGTGGCACTTGCGCATCATGATGCAGCCGGCAGCGATCAACGGCGCGGTCGAGAACCCGAATTCGTCCGCCCCGAGAAGCGCCCCGACGATCACGTCGCGGCCGGTCCGCAAGCCGCCATCGACCTGAAGCGCGATGCGCGAACGCAGATTGTTCAGCACCAGCGTCTGATGGGTTTCTGCAAGACCCATTTCCCAGGGACTACCGGCATGTTTCAGCGAGGTAAGCGGCGACGCGCCGGTGCCGCCATCATAGCCCGAAATAGTGATGTGATCGGCGCGCGCCTTTGCGACGCCGGCCGCAACCGTACCCACGCCGACCTCGGAAACCAGCTTCACCGAAACATCGGCGTCCGGGTTCACATTCTTCAGGTCGTAGATGAGCTGCGCCAGATCCTCGATCGAGTAGATGTCATGGTGTGGCGGCGGCGAGATCAGGCCGACGCCCGGCGTCGAGTGGCGCACCTTGGCGATGGTCGCATCCACCTTGTGGCCGGGTAACTGTCCACCCTCGCCCGGTTTGGCGCCCTGCGCGACCTTGATCTGCATCATATCGGAATTGACGAGATATTCTGTCGTCACGCCGAAGCGGCCAGAGGCGACCTGCTTGATCGCAGAGCGCTCAGGATTCATGCCGCCCGTGGCAAGCGGGTTGAAGCGGTCGGGTTCTTCGCCGCCCTCGCCCGTATTGGACTTGCCGCCCATCTCGTTCATCGCCCGCGCCAGCGTGGTATGCGCTTCGCGGCTGATTGAGCCGAAGCTCATCGCGCCGGTAGAAAACCGCTTTACTAGCTCGCTGGACGGCTCGACCTCGGAGATGTCGACCGGCTCGCGTCCATCTTCGTCCGCCAGCCTGATCTGGAACAGGCCGCGAATGGTCTGCGCGGCATTGGCTGCCTCGTTCACCTGTTCGGTGAATTCGCGGAACGTCTCATAGCTGCCGGTACGGACTGCGTGCTGAAGCGAAGCGACGGAATCCGGGGTCCAGACGTGCTTTTCGCCGCGCATGCGATAGGCGTATTCGCCGCCGACATCGAGATTGCGGCGCAGCACAGGATCGTCGGAAAAAGCGAGATAATGCCGCATGGCGGTTTCTTCGGCGATCTCGGCAATACCGACGCCTTCGATCGTCGTTGCAGTACCGGTGAAATACTTCTCGACGAAATCGGTCGACAGGCCCACCGCGTCGAAAATCTGAGCGCCGCAATAGGACTGATAGGTCGAGATGCCCATCTTGGACATCACCTTCAGAATGCCTTTGCCGATGGCCTTGATGTAGCGAGTGACGACCTCTTTCGTATCGACCTCGGGCGGGAAAGCGCCGTTCTTGTGCTCGTCGAGCAGCGTGTCGAAAGCGAGATAAGGATTGATCGCCTCAGCACCGAAGCCGGCAAGGCAGCAGAAATGATGCACTTCGCGCGGCTCGCCGGATTCCACGACAAGACCGGCCGATGTCCTAAGGCCCTTGCGGATCAGATGATGATGGACGGCCGCCGTCGCCAGAAGCGCCGGAATGGCGATTCGGTCCGGCCCGATCTGGCGGTCGGACAGGATGATGATGTTGTAGCCGCTGTGAACGGCCTTCTCGGCCTTCTCGCAGAGTCGCGAGACGGCGCCGGGCAGACCGCCGGCACCCTCGCGGCCATCGTATGTGATGTCGAGAGTCTTTGTGTCGAAACGGTCGTCCGTGTGACCGATATTGCGGATTTTCTCCAGATCCGCATTGGTCAGGATCGGCTGACGCACCTCCAGCCGCTTGCGCTTCGACGCGCCTTCATGATCCAGAATATTCGGCCGCGGACCGATGAACGAAACGAGGCTCATCACCAGTTCTTCGCGGATCGGGTCGATCGGTGGGTTCGTCACCTGCGCGAAGTTCTGCTTGAAATAAGTGTAGAGCAGCTTGGACTTGTCGCTCATCGCGCTGATGGGCGTGTCGGTGCCCATCGAGCCGATAGCTTCTTGACCGGTCGTCGCCATTGGCGCCATCAAAAGGCGAACGTCTTCCTGGCTGTAACCGAAGGCCTGCTGGCGATCGAGCAGCGACACATCCTTGCGCAACGCGCGCGGCTCCACCGGCGCCTGCTCTTCAAGTATGATTTGCGTACCGTCGAGCCACTCCCGGTAAGGGTGCAGTTGCGCCAATTCGCTTTTGACCTCGGCGTCAGAGACGATGCGGCCCTTTTGCAGATCGATCATCAGCATCTTGCCGGGCTGGAGCCGCCATTTGGTGACGATCTCTTCCTCAGCAACCGGCAGCGTGCCGGCTTCCGAAGCCATGATCACGCGATCGTCTTTCGTGACGATATAGCGTGCGGGACGCAGGCCGTTGCGGTCAAGCGTCGCGCCGATAATGCGGCCATCCGTGAAGGCTACCGCCGCCGGCCCGTCCCACGGCTCCATGAGAGCAGCATGATATTCGTAGAAGGCCTTGCGGTCTTCCTTCATCAGCTTGTTGCCGGCCCATGCTTCCGGGATCAGCATCATCATCGCATGGGTCAGCGAATAGCCACCCTGCAGGAGAAATTCCAAGGCGTTGTCGAAACAGGCGGTGTCCGATTGCCCTTCGTAGGAAATCGGCCAAAGCTTCTCGATATCTTCGCCGAACAGTTCGGACGAAACCGACGCCTGGCGCGCCGCCATCCAGTTCACATTGCCGCGCAGCGTGTTGATCTCGCCATTATGGGCGACGAGCCGATAGGGATGGCTGAGCTTCCAACTCGGGAACGTATTGGTCGAAAAGCGCTGGTGAACGAGCGCCAGAGCGCTTTCGAACCGCTCGTCGGTCAGATCCTTGTAGTAGCGGCCAAGCTGATAGGCCAGGAACATGCCCTTATAGACGATGGTCCGGCTGGAGAGAGAAACCGGATACCAGCCATTGTCACGACCGGAGGTTTCCGCGTGGATCCGTTGGCTGACCACCTTGCGTAGCACGTAAAGTCGCCGCTCATACTCATCGTCGCTGTCGAGCCCCTCCGGCCTGCCGAAGAAAGCCTGCCGGTGAACCGGCTCGGACGCAACGATATCCGGTGCTTTTGAAAGCGAGGAATTGTCGACCGGCACGTCCCGGAAACCGAGAAACGGCACACTCTCCGCGTGAGCCGCATCTCGGATGATGTCTTCGATATGGGCGCGCAGATCGGCGTCCTGCGGCATGAAGAAATGGCCTACACCGTATTGCCCGGCATCCGGCAGATCGACACCGGTCTCGGCCATCACCTCTTTGAAGAACTTGTGCGGGATCTGCACGAGCATGCCGGCGCCGTCGCCCATCAGCGGATCAGCCCCCACCGCGCCGCGATGGGTCAGGTTTTCCAGGATGAACAGCCCATCCTTGATCATCTGATGACTATGGCGATTGTTCATATCGGCAACAAAGCCGACACCGCACGCATCGTGTTCGTTGCGCGGGTCGTAAAGTCCACGCGCGGACGGCAAGCCCGTTTTCGGAAGAGCCGCTATGTTTGCTGCGTCGCTCCGTTCCGTCATCGCCCTACCTCCGTCATGCCCGCCTGGCGGGCCGCTGTTCCACCATTATTTAGATCAAGCAGAGACCTGTTCCATTACGCCGCGTCAAATCGTGGACAGCGCCGCAAAAAACCGGCCGGAAAATCACGCCAGCCGGTTGTCAGAACCTCCGTCGGATAAGACAGCATTGCTGTCCTATCTGAATTTATCGCACAATTGCGTCACAGCTTCAAGCATTCCGATCGGCAAAGAGGATATGACAGCAAAAGAAAAGGGCGGCGCCAGACAGCGCCGCCCCTGCAATGTCTAATTCTTTGAGGCGTTTATTCCGCTTCGCCCTCGATCTGCGGCGCGCCGGTTTCGGTGGCGGTCGCAATCGCAATGCGGCGCGGCTTCATCTCTTCCGGCACATTTCGCTTCAGATCGATATGCAACAGACCGTTTTTCAGGCCGGCCGCCGTGACTTCGACGTGATCGGCCAACTGGAAGCGGCGTTCGAAGGCGCGTGTTGCGATGCCGCGATGGAGAAACTGGCGCTCTTCGCCATCTTCATCCTCAGCCTTGGCAGCCTTGATCGTCAGCACGTTACGATGTGCCTCGACAGAAAGCTCGTCTTCCTCGAAGCCGGCGACCGCCATGGTGATGCGGTAGGCGTCTTCAGCGGTCCGCTCGATATTATATGGCGGATAGGAGGGGGTGTTTTCAGGCTGAGCCAGGCTGTCCAGCAGCGTGAACATCCGGTCGAAACCGACTGTCGAACGGTAGAGAGGGGAAAAATCGACATGACGCATGGTGTTGTCCTTCCATAAAGCGACGTTTTTGCGTTTTTCGTCCCCGATACGCACCCGCGAGCCGGCATGCGAAGAGGACTGAACAACCCCCTGTGCGGGCGGCTGCCACCAATATGTGGGATCGTCGATTTATCGGTTCAAGATCTTTCGGAAGGCCATAAGAGAAGGCTGCCTTATTTGCGCCTTATCCCTGAATGGCGGCTGAACATCGTCTTCGGACTTGGTTCAAATGCGATCCCCTACAACACGATCAAGCTTCGGCTCTCGGAAGGGACCGGAGCCGCCGGGCGGACGGATCCGTCCCTTCTCCGATCCGCCCGGCTCCTTCTTCGTTTTCTTAATGACCTCCTGACCCCGTTGACGCGTTGCCTTGCGTGGACGGGGTCATTATGCCTTCAGCACCGAGCATGGATGGGAACAGGCATGGCCTTGCAGGCGCAGATTCAACCCCGGAATGAAAACAGTTCCTGGCCGGACACCGATCCGGAGAACGTGCTGTTCCAGATGGACGGAAATCCAATGCCGCCGCTTATCGCAGCAGGCTACATCAAGGTTGAGGACGAGCAGCGCATTCGCTACGCCCGTTTTGCCGCGCGCCGGGGGCCAAAGCGCGGCACCATCGTTCTGTTGAGCGGTCGCAACGAGACGATCGAGAAGCTTTTCGAAACGATCGGCGATCTTTGCGGTTTGGGTTTCGACGTCGTAACGTTCGATTGGCGCGGCCAGGGCGGATCGTCGCGTCTGCTGCGCAACCGCAATAAGGGCTATCTGGACAGCTTCGACACCTGGCGGGAGGACATCGAGGCGATTTTCCGCCAGATCGTGCTGCCGGATTGCCGCGGACCGTATTATCTGCTGGCGCATTCTTCCGGGGCGCTGGCGGCCCTGTATGCCGGCCCCAATCTTCTGACACGCGTTTCGCGCATGGTGCTTCTGTCGCCTTTCGTCGGCTTCGGCCCCCTCCCTCTGTCACCCAACTGGGTCGGGCGTCTGGCGCACTGGCTTGTGGCTCTCGGCTTCGGCTCGGTAACGATGTGGGGCAAAACCAAGCCGAACATCGCAAAACCGTTCGTCACCAACCGCCTGACATCCGATGCGTCCCGCTACGCGCGCAATCGCAAACTCGCTGAATTGCGTCCGGACTTGTCGCTGGGCGGACCGACAGTCGCGTGGGTGGATGCCGCAGCCCGCGCCATCGCCAAGGTCAATGCTCCATCCCACTATTCGAACATCAAAACGCCGGCGCTCTTCGTGATTGCCGGGTCCGACCGGGTCGTTTCGGCACCCGCTGGCGCACGTCTCGCTGCAGCCATGCGTTCTGCATCATCGGTCACGGTAGATGGCGCGCGGCATGAACTGCTTCAAGAAGCCGACCTTTTTCGAGAACAGGCGCTGGCCGCGGTCGACGCTTTCTTTCGGGAGGATTGAGCAGGGAATTTCTGATCAGCCGTCACAAAGCTTCTCGCAGGCCGCATCGTAAAGAGCCTGCGTCGCCGCGGCGACGACCGTACCGGCCTTCTCGGCAGGGCCGCCATCCACCCGTGCGATGACACCGCCTGCCTGTCGGATAATCGGGATGAGGGCCATCACATCATAGCTATTGACGCCAGATTCCACCGCGATATCCGCCTGCCCCGCCGCCAGCATGGCGAAGCCGTAACAGTCCGCCCCGTAACGGGTGAGTTGAACGCTGGCGCGTAGCGCCTCGAAACCCTGCATCTCCTTACCGCGCCACAATTGCGGGTCGGTTGTGAACATGCGGGCCGATGCAAGTGATCGGCAATCGCTCACCTTCAAATCGCGCACCCCATGCGGCCCTTCCAGAAAGGCCCGCGAGCCATCGGCAATGAAGATTTCGCCGAGATAGGGCTGCGAGAGAAACCCGGCGCGGGCCACGCCATTGTCCATCAGACCGACAAGCGTGCCCCAAAGTGGTATGCCGCAAATGAATGAGCGGGTGCCGTCGATCGGATCGATCACCCAGCGCCGCGACGCATCGGCGCGTACCAAGCCGAATTCCTCGCCTTCGATCCCGTCTTCTGGAAACCGCGTTTCGATAGCCTGCCGGATCACCCGCTCTGCCTCGCGATCCGCCTCGGTTACAGGGTCGAAAGCCGCATCCTCTTTATTGTCCACCGCTATCGCTTTGCGGAACCGCGGCAGGGTCTCGCCTGCCGCGAAACCGGCAAGTTCGCGCAGAAACTCGGCCATCTGCGCGGCATCAGTCGCGTCATCCATGAAAAGCAGCCTTTGAAATAAGCGATCTATTCGGCGGCGGCGGGGGTAGCGCGCATCCACTCCGCTGGCAAGCGGCTCAACTCCCTAACGAATCGTCCCATTGCGTCGCTGAGAGCATCGAAATCGCGGGTTTTGCTATACGTTTTCTCGTCCAGATAGAGCGCGCGGTTTATCTCGATCTGAAAGGCGTGGCGGGCCAGCGCCGGTCTGCCATAGCGCTCGGTGATGAACCCGCCGGCATAGGGCCGGTTATGCGCCACGCGAAAACCGCCATCGCGCAGGAGCTGGATCGCGTAATCCGCCAGCGAGGGGTGACAGGCCGTGCCGAAACGGTCTCCGATTATGATGTCCGGCATCGGCCCGGCATCGGCGAAGCGCGTCGTCGACGGCATGGAATGGCAATCGACGAGAATGGCCTGACCGAACCGATCGAACGTTCTTTCGATCATTGTCGACAGCAGATCGTGATAGGGCATGTAGAGCGCCTCGATCCGTTCGAGCGCCTCGGCGGCGGGCAGCTTCTCCCGATAGATCGGCTGGCCTTCCGCGACGATGCGCGGCACGGTGCCGAGACCGCCGGCGACGCGCGGCGAACGGCTGTTGACGCCGGCAGGCAAGTCACCGGAAAACATGCGCGGATCGAGTTCGTAAGGCTCGCGATTCACGTCCAGATAGGCGCGTGGAAAATGGGCCATCATCAGCGGCGCGCCGAGCGCTACGACGCCGGCGAAGAGTTCGTCGACGAAAACGTCCTCGCTGCGCCGGACCCCATCGGCGTCCAGACGGCTGGATGCGATGAAGCGCCTCGGATAATGGCGTCCGCTATGGGGCGAATTGAAGAGAAAGGGTATGGTCTGTGTGGCCGGTGTGCGCACCGAAAAGGGAACCACGGTCTCGAAATCGGAATGAACGCTCATAAGCCCATTGTCTTCAACAGATCGCGCACAATGTCATGGACGAAAGGCCCCGTCCAGCCATGCCGTTTACCTCTTCTTTACCCGGCTCCTCCCATATGGTTAACGAAGACAAAACCCTCGTCGGGCATTCGCGCCCGCCACAGCTCTGGAACACGCGATGAAGCGAATCCTCCTCGCCGAAGACGATAACGATATGCGCCGCTTCCTCGTCCGCGCGCTTGAGCGCGCCGGTTACGCGGTGGTTGATTTCGACAATGGCGCCAGCGCCTATGACACGCTGCGCGAAGAGCCCTTCAACCTGCTGCTGACCGACATCGTCATGCCGGAGATGGACGGCATCGAACTGGCTCGCAAGGCGACAGAGATCGATCCGGATCTGAAGGTGATGTTCATTACCGGTTTCGCCGCCGTTGCGCTCAATCCCGATTCGAACGCCCCGCAGAATGCCAAGGTCCTGTCCAAGCCATTCCATCTGCGAGACCTCGTCGACGAGGTGGAGAAAATGCTTCAGGCGGCATAATTTCCGCCCGGCGATCCACGACATACAAGCGCGGCGCGATTAGCCATTGACGATTCCGGGCGAGCATGATTAATGCCGCCCTCACGGATGGGCGTGTAGCTCAGCGGGAGAGCACTTCGTTGACATCGAAGGGGTCACAGGTTCAATCCCTGTCACGCCCACCATCCGTTTTCCCAACCTGAAGTTCCAGCTATATTCGCCGCTGAGGCGACCGACCTTTGCGCTGGGTTCATCCCGCCCGAAGGTGATCCGCCTGCATCCAGCCAGGGAGCCTTCATGACGGCGGACCATACCATCTCAGTCGATGCTCTCCTGGCTCGCGTCCGCGCGATCTTCGAAAAGGCCGGCGTCCGGGCCGAGAGCGCCGAGGCCGTGGCGCGCACCATCGTCGCCGGCGAGCGCGACCACTGCAAATCGCACGGTATCTACCGCATCGAAGGGTGCCTGCGTGTCATTGCCGCCGGCAAGGTCTCGCCCGATGCGGTGCCGCAGCTCCACGATAGCGGCAAGGCGGTGATCGAGGTCGATGCCGGCGGCGGCTTCTCCAATCCGGCCTTCGAGGCGGGCAAGACGGCGCTCGCCGAGCGTGCCCGGCAGGGCGGCCTCGCCGCCCTTACCATCCGCCACTGCCTGCATTTCTCGGCGCTCTGGCACGATGTGGAGGCGCTGGCGGAGATGGGTCTCGCCTCGCTCTCCCTATGCCCGAGCTACGCCTTCGTCGCGCCCGCCGGCGGCAAGGAGCCGCTGCTCGGCACCAACCCGCTCGCCTTCGGCTGGCCGCGCCCGGGCGAAAACCCATACGTCTTCGACTTCGCCACCTCGGTCGCCGCGCGCGGCGAGATCGAACTGCACCGCCGCGCTGGCACGCCCATTCCCGAAGGCTGGGCCGTCGATAGCGACGGCCAGCCAACCACCGATCCCGACGCCGCGCTCGCCGGCGCGATGCTGCCCTTCGGCAGCCATAAGGGCTCGGCCATCTCCACCATGATCGAATTGCTGGCCGGCGCCATGCTGGGCGAATTCATGAGCAAAGAGGCGCTCGATTTCATGGGCGGCGGCAATCTTCTGCCGCGCCATGGCGCGCTGATCGTCGCCTTCGATCCGCAGACATTCGCCGCGCGCAGCGGCCGCGATCCGCTGGTCGAGGCCGAGAAGCTGCTCACGGCTTTCGGTGCGCAGGGCGCGCGCCTGCCCTCGCAGCGGCGTTTCGCGGCCCGCGAACAATCGCTGACCGAGGGCATCGCGCTGACCGAAGCGGAGATGGACCAGCTCGACCGGTTCGAAAAGGACGGCCTCGCCGCCCTCACGGATTGATCTTCAGCTTCACAGCGGCAAGCCGGGATCGGTCTTCACCGTGCGGATGATCATGTTGGATTGCAGGCGCGTCACCCCCGGCAGGCTCGACAGCACCTTTCTGTGCACCCGCTCGAAATCCTCCGCATCGCGCGCGACGATCCGCAGCACATAGTCCGCCGAGCCGGCCATCAGGAAGCATTCGAGGATTTCCGGCGCGTTGCGCACCGCCTGTTCGAACTGCCGCAGCGCGCTCTCGCTCTGCGTCGCCAGACTCACTTCGACGAAAAAGATCAGCGAAAAACCGAGCGCCGACGCGCTGAGCATGGCGCGGTAGCCGTCGATGATCCCCGCCCGCTCCATGGCCTTGATGCGGCGATGGCAGGCCGATGCGCTGAGGCCGACCGCCTCGCCAAGCTCCTGCATCCCCGGCCGGCTGTCGCCCTGAAGCATGCGCAATAATTTCGTGTCGATTCGATCAATTTGCATGATTTTTGCGTATTGGTCAGTTCAGAACAATATCATTCAATAATTGACCCGACCCGCGCAGAAAAAGCAAATTCATTCGCTTCGTGTTATCGTAGGCTATCGCCGAGTTGAAAACGCATCAGACGGAGGATGGCGATGCTCATTGGCGTTCCGAAGGAAATCAAGAACCACGAATACCGCGTCGGCCTGACGCCGGAGAGCGCCGCCGAATGCGTGCGCCATGGCCATCGGGTCACGGTGCAGGCCAATGCCGGCATGGGCATCGGCGCGACCGACGACGATTACCGCACCGCCGGCGCAGCCATCGCCGACACCGCCGAGGAGATTTTTGCCAGCGCCGACATGATCGTGAAGGTCAAGGAGCCGCAGGCCGGTGAGCGCAAGATGCTGCGCGAGGGCCAGATCCTCTACACCTATCTGCACCTGGCCCCGGACCCCGAACAGGCGAAGGATCTGATGGCGTCCGGCGCGGTCTGCATCGCCTATGAGACAGTAACTGGCCCTGGCGGCGGGCTGCCGCTGCTCAAGCCGATGAGCCAAGTTGCAGGCCGTCTTTCGGTACAGGCTGGCGCGACCGCGCTGGAGACGCCGCATGGCGGCCGTGGCGTCCTGCTGGGCGGCGTGCCGGGCGTTCTGCCCGCCCGCGTGCTGATTATCGGCGGCGGCGTGGTCGGCTTCAACGCCGCGCAGATGGCGACAGGCCTTGGCGCGCGCGTCACCATTCTCGACCGCAATCCGGATGTGCTGGAGCGCCTCGCCTCCCATTTCGAATCGCGCGCCGCGACCAGCTTTGCCAGCCGCATGAATCTCGAAGCTGAACTCGCCCAGGCCGATCTGGTCATCGGTGCGGTGCTGATTCCGGGCGCTGCCGCGCCCAAGCTCGTCACGCGAGAGCACCTGTCGACCATGAAAAGCGGCGCGGTGCTGGTCGACGTTGCTATCGATCAGGGCGGATGTTTCGAAACATCGAAGCCGACGACACACGAAGACCCGACCTATAATGTCGATGGGGTCGTTCATTATTGCGTGGCCAACATGCCGGGCGCAGTGGCGCGCACCAGCACCTATGCCCTCAACAACGTCACCCTGCCCCACGCCCTTTCAATCGCCGATTTCGGCTGGAAGGAAGCGCTGCGCGCCAACGCGCATCTGCGCGCCGGCCTCAATGTCGCCGACGGCAGGCTGACCCATCCGGCGGTGATCGAATCGGTCGAGGGGCCGAGCACGACTGCGGAGGATATTCTGAAGATGGGCTGATCGCCTCTGGAGGACCGGTCCGCCGGCCTTTTCAAGCGTCGCTAAGAGCCGGCGGTCCCGGTTGCCGGCTCGTCAAGGAGCGCGACGAAATCGGCGAAACGCTCACCCTGGATGAGAATATGATTGCGAAGGACCTGCTCGCAGCCCGCTTCATCGCGCGCGTCGATGGCTTCCACGATCGTCTCATGTTCGGCGAGTGACTGATCGATCCGCTTCGGCACCCGCAACTGCAGGCGGCGAAAAGCCTGCAGCCGCTGGTGAAGCCGCTTCGCCTCTCCTTCAAGGAAGGCATTGCCGCATGCCTCATAGATTGCGCGGTGAAACCGTTCGTTCTCGTGATAATAGGCGTCCGGGTCCTGCGATTCCGCTGCCGTTCGGCACGCCACCATCCGCTTCTGCAGAACCGCTAGCATGTCGGCATCGACCCGGCGCGCCGCCAACCGGCCAGCCATGCCCTCGAGTTCTGCCATCACTTCGAACATCTCGATCAGCTCGCGGATCGAAACGCTTCTGACGAACGCGCCCCTGTGCGGGATGAGTTCGATCAACCCGGCCGTTGCCAATTGCTGCAAAGCCTCGCGAACCGGCGTGCGGGAGACCGCGAAGCGATCGGCGATGCCCTTTTCATCAAGTTTCGCGCCCGGCTTGCGCAGTCCGGTCAATATTTCCTGTTCGATCGCCTCGCGAATATCGGTGGCTTTTGCGCGCCCACCGTCCCGCCCGTTTGGTTGCGCCTCGGTGTCGAGGTTGTCGGACTGCGGATCGATATTGGCGCTGCTCAAAACCGTGCTCATAGAAATTGTATACAATCCTGTTGACATTGAATGCAAGACTGTGTTGCCTGACGCTCGGGTTGGGAGGCCCTCAACACTCAATGGGAGGATTAATATGAAAAACCTGTTTCTGGCGAGCGCTGTCACGCTCGCACTGACCGCCTCCGCCGGCGCTGCCGATGTCACCTTGCGGGCATCTCATCAGTGGCCAGGCGGAAAGGGCGACGTACGCGACGAGATGGTTCAGCTCATCGCCAAGGAGGTGAAAGCCGCCAATGTCGGAATGGACGTCCAGGTCTTTCCGGGCGCTTCGCTTATCAAGCCGAAAGACCAGTGGGGTGCGGTAACGAAAGGCCAGATCGATCTGACCGCTTTTCCACTGGATTATGCGTCCGGCCGCCACCCCGAATTCTCTGCCACGCTGATGCCCGGTCTCGTCGGTAGCCACGAGCGGGCGACCCGCCTCAACGATTCTCCTTTCATGGACGACATCAAGAAGATCGTCGAGGACAACGGGGCGATCATTATTTCGGACGCATGGCTGGCAGGCGGTTTCGTCTCACAGGAGAAGTGCATCACCGCGCCGGATAGTGCGAAGGGCCAGACCATGCGCGCAGCAGGTCCCGCCTTCGAGGAAATGCTGGTCGGTGCGGGAGCATCTATCGCTTCCATGCCGTCTTCCGAAATTTATACCGCCATGCAGCAGAACGTCCTGAGCGGCGCGAATACCTCATCGGGATCGCTGGTTTCGTACCGCATCTTCGAGGTCGCCAAATGCCTGACGGCGCCGGGCGAGAACGCGCTGTGGTTCATGTACGAGCCAATCCTGATGTCCAAGCGCTCCTTCGATAATCTGACCGAAGAGCAGCAGAAGGCTCTTATGGATGCCGGACAGAAGGCAGAGGACTATTTCGCCGGTGAAGCTGCCCAGCTCGATCAGAAATTGATCGATGCCTATAAGGAAGCCGGCGTCGAGGTCGTGGAGATGTCCAAGGAGAACTTCGACGCGTGGCTCGCGATTGCCAAGGAGACATCCTACAAGAACTTTGCCGAGAAAGTACCGAACGGTCAGGAGCTGATCGATAAGGCCCTCGCCGTCGAATAATCGAACGATACGAGACCGATCGGGACGGGTCTTATGCACCGCCCGTCCCGATTTCTTTATCCACTTAAGATTCTTCTTTCGGATCGATCCACCGCTGCTCCGCGAAAAAGGATGCGTCCATGCGGCTCTATATTTCGACCGTCTCGGCAATCTCACGCATTCTGGGCGTCATTGCCGGCCTGTTTCTGCTTTCGGCTGTGTTGTCTGTCAGCCATATGGTTTTCGTCCGCTACGTGCTCAACCAGTCGACTGTCTGGCAGACCGAATACACAACTTATGCCATCGTCGCCGCTACGTTTCTCGGCGCGCCATGGGTCCTGATCGTCCGCGGACATGTAAATGTCGACGTCCTTCAGATTGCCGCTCCGCCGCGCGTGCATATGGTCATGGAGGCGTTGAGCGGCCTCGCTGCGCTGATATTTGTTGGCCTCATGGCTTACGCGGCCTGGTACCATTTCGAGGAAGCACTGAGAAAGGGCTGGCGCAGCGATACGGTATGGAGCGTGCCGCTCTGGATTCCCACCCTGCCGATGTGGGTTGGGCTGGTTTGGCTGGCCTTTCAATATGTTG
This sequence comes from Notoacmeibacter sp. MSK16QG-6, assembly GCF_024158145.1. Lineage (GTDB taxonomy): Bacteria > Pseudomonadota > Alphaproteobacteria > Rhizobiales > Rhizobiaceae > Notoacmeibacter. The sequence goes on along the minus strand of NZ_JAMYXM010000004.1, from coordinate 126,427 downwards.
CCGAGCTGTTGCGGCTCGCAACGGAAGGCCTGCCGGCGAAGTCCGGCGATGAAACGAAACTCTTCGACGAGACTGCCGGGAGCGCCACGCAATGAGCCCGATGATGTCCGGACTTGTCATGCTTGCTGCCTTATTGGCGCTGCTTGCGATCGGCACGCCCATCGCATTTGCGCTCGGCCTTGTGGCCGTCGGCGCGCTGTTTACGGTCTATGGACCGTTCTTTCTGGAAACACTTGGCGAACAATTCTTCTCCGCCATGGCGTCCTTCAGCCTGGTGTCCATCCCCATGTTCATCCTCATGGGGGCCGCCGTGGCGTCATCGCCGGCCGGCAAGGATCTCTACGAAGCGCTGGACCGCTGGCTGAATAGAGTACCCGGCGGACTGGTCCTCTCCAATCTCGGAGCCTGCTCGATCTTCGCCGCCCTCTCCGGCTCATCGCCGGCGACCTGCGCGGCCATCGGCAAGATGGGCATTCCGGAAATGAGGAAACGCGGCTATCCGGCGGAGATCGCATCCGGTTCGATAGCGGCGGGCGGCACGCTCGGCATTCTTATCCCGCCATCCGTCACCATGATCGTCTATGGCATCGCAACTGAAACGTCGATTGGCCGGCTGTTTCTCGCCGGCCTGCTGCCGGGCTTCATGCTCACGGTCTATTTCATGGTCTGGACAATCATCGCCTGCCGGCGGCGCGGCCTCGGCCTGTCCGATCTGACACAGAGCTTTTCGATGCGGGAGCGCTTCGCCGCACTGCCACGCGTCCTGCCCTTCCTGCTGATTATCGTCGCCGTGCTTTATACGCTCTATGGCGGCATCGCGACGCCATCCGAGGCGGCCGGTATCGGCGCACTGTTCTGCCTGATCCTCGTTGCGGTCATTTACGGCATCTTCTCCCATAGCTGGAAGTTCCGGCAAATGCCGTCCATCGTCCGCGACACGCTCAGGGAAAGCGTGATGATCATGCTCATCATCGGGGCATCGGAACTCTTTGCCTTCGCCCTGTCTTCGCTGTTCATCACACAGACCATCGCGCAGGCGATAGCCGACATGGAGGTAAACCGCTGGGTGCTGATGGGCGTGATCAACGTCTTCCTGCTCATCGCCGGCTTCTTTCTGCCGCCCGTCGGCGTGATCCTGATGACTGCGCCGATCCTGATTCCGATCATCGTCAATGCCGGTTTCGATCCCTACTGGTTCGCCGTCATCCTGACGATCAATATGGAGATCGGTCTCATCACCCCGCCAGTCGGCCTCAACCTCTACGTCATCAACGGCATTGCCCCGGATATATCGCTCGGCGCGATCCTTCGCGGCTCACTGCCCTATGTCGTCTGCATGATACTCGGGATCGTCACGCTCTGTATCTTTCCTCAGATCGCACTCTTCCTGCCCGATCTCGTCATGGGAACCGCATTATGAGCCGTATGTCGCTACTCTCCGATCTTCTGTCCTCGCTGAACCGGCGGCCATGGTTCGGCCAGAACCGTGGGGAATTCAAATGCTCCGTGGACGAACTCGTGGCGCTCTGTCGCAAGCTGCTTCGCTCCCGCGGCGAAGCCTCGGGTATCATTACGGCGTCGGAAATCCTGATCGGACTGCAAAATTGCGATGATGAGAGCCTCAGCGGCTTTTTCGAAAAACTTGCGCTCGATTTCGCTCCGGACGAGGCAGTGCTTGGCGCGGCGGCGGCCGACTATGCTGAGGCCCCTTCCGCCAAAACCCTTGCCAGCCTTCAGGCGGCCGCGGAATCCCCACGCCAGGAACTTTTCCGCAGACTCAATCTTGCGCCTGGCGGCACGGCAGCGCTTGTAAAATTGCGGGAGAGGCTGCTGCCACTCGTCAAGCAGAATCGGGAAGTCTACGGACCGGTAAACGCCGACTTCCACCATCTCTTTCAGTCGTGGTTCAATCGGGGTTTTCTTGTTTTGAAGCCAATCGACTGGAACACGCCGGCTGCCATTCTTGAGAAAATCATAGCCTATGAAGCGGTTCACGCCATCGATAGCTGGGATGCGTTAAGGGCGCGCCTGGCGCCGCCCGACCGGCGATGCTTCGCCTTCTTCCATCCGGCTATCCCGGACGATCCCTTGATATTTGTTGAGGTGGCGCTGACGCGAGACATTCCCGCTTCGATCAAATCGGTTCTGTCGGAGGATCGTGATGCAATCGAGCCGGAAAATGCACAGACCGCCGTCTTTTACTCCATTTCCAATTGCCATCGGGGTCTGGCCGGGGTGTCGTTTGGCTCTTTCCTTATCAAGCAGGTGGCGTTCGACCTGAAGGAAACGCTGCCCAATCTCAAAACCTTCGTCACCCTGTCGCCGGTTCCGGGGTTTGCGCGGTGGCTCTCGGAGTTCGCAACAGAACACCCTTCCAGGCTATTGCCCAATGAGAAGGAGGCGTTGCGGATCGTCGCCCGCGTGCATTGGCAGAAAGACGGCGCGCTGGTTGCCGAGGCCGAGAACGGGCTTCTTTCTCTTGCCGCGCGTTATTTCCTGAACGCCAGAAGGGATGATGGCCAGCCGGTCGATTCCGTGGCGCGCTTTCATCTCGGCAATGGCGCAATGCTCAATCGCATCATGCATATGGCCGACCCCTCGCCGAGCGCGCTTCGCCAGTCGCATGGCTTGATGGTCAACTATCTCTACGATCTTCAGCGGGTCGAGCAGCGCCACGAGGCCTACGCCTCTTCCGCCGAAATTGCGGCCAGTCGCGCGGTAACAAATCTTTTGCCCGCCCGCTCCGGCCAGGATGATGTGAGGAATGTTGCATGACAAACCATTTGTTCGACGGGCTGACGCAGGCCGGATTCGCGAAACCGGGCCGCGACTTCATCCGAACCGCTGGTGACGTCCGGATGACATATAGCGAGGTCGAGGCTGTCTCTGCCCGCTATGCCAATGTTCTGATCGATCTCGGCGTCCAGCCTGGCGACCGGGTCGCCGTGCAGGTCGATAAGTCGCTTGATGCGCTGCTCCTCTATCTCGCAACGATTCGCGCAGGTGGGGTCTTCCTGCCGCTCAACACGGCGTACACCGCCTCCGAGATCGAATATTTCCTTACCGACGCCGAGCCGCGCCTGTTCGTCTGCACACCGGCGAAGAAGGATGCTCTTGCCGAGGTTGCCGAAAACGCCAGAACCGCTATTGAGACGCTCGGAGCCGGCAGCAATGAAGGGCGCGTCGACGGCTCTTTGGCCATGAAAGCCGACAGCGCGCCTGCGCAGTTCCAGACGATCTGTCGCAGCGGCGAAAATCTGGCGGCGATCCTCTACACGTCCGGCACGACCGGCCGTTCCAAGGGGGCCATGCTAACGCACGAAAACCTCCTGTCTAATGCGGAGACATTGAAAGCCTATTGGGGTTTTTCGGAAGACGACGTTCTGCTGCATGCGCTGCCGATCTTTCATACGCACGGGCTGTTCGTCGCGTCCAATACGGTGATGCTCGCCGGCGGTTCAATGATCTTCCTGCCGAAATTCGATCTCGACGTCGTGTTCGCCAATCTTCCGGCCGCAACTTCGATGATGGGCGTGCCGACCTTCTATACGCGAATGCTGGACGACGAACGCCTGAACCGCGATTCAACCGCCCATATGAGACTGTTCACGTCGGGCTCGGCCCCACTTCTCGCGGAAACGCATCGCGCCTTCGAACAGCGGACGGGTCAGCGCATTCTCGAGCGCTACGGCATGACCGAGACCAATATGAACACGTCGAACCCCTATGACAGCGAACGCCGGGCAGGCACGGTCGGTTTTCCGCTGCCAAATGTCGAACTGCGCATAACCGATCCCGATAGCGGCGAAACGCTGCCCAACGGCGGCATCGGTATGATCGAGGTCAAGGGACCGAACGTCTTCAAGGGATACTGGCGGATGCCTGAGAAAACGGCTTCGGAGTTTCGGGACGATGGCTTCTTTGTGACAGGCGATCTGGGGCAGATCGACGAGGACGGTTATGTCTCCATCGTCGGACGCGACAAGGATCTTGTCATCACGGGTGGTTACAACGTCTATCCCAAGGAAATCGAGCTTTTGATAGACGAGCTGGACGGTGTCATCGAAAGCGCCGTGATCGGCGTGCCGCACCCAGACTTCGGCGAAGGCGTCGTCGGTGTTGTCGTCGGGAAGAACGGCCTGGAAGAAAAGGCTATTCTCTCATCCCTGGAAGGGCGTCTTGCCCGGTTCAAGCAGCCCAAGCGAATCGTTTTCGTTGAGGAACTCCCGCGCAACACGATGGGAAAGGTCCAGAAGAACGTGCTGCGTGAGAAATTTGGGAATATTCTCTCGGCCTAGGGTTGGAGGGCGCCCTCAGCGAGCGAATTTTTTGGCATTCACTTCACATGTGTTAATCTGCATACACTCTTTTTTGCCAAAAAACGTGGTAATCAACCTCGCAGGGACGCCATTTTTAACGTTTTGGGTGCGAGCACTGTCACGAATTCAACACGATTCCATCTTCGCGGAATTGGAAGACCACGCCCGCGCATTGGCTGAGAAGCTTCTGCGCGAGGGAAGCGCCGATCATGCCCACGATGCTCGAAACCTCGAGGCCATGATCGCGGCTGCACGCCGTATTTTGAAGCGGCAGGAAACGGCCTGACCAGCAATTGTGGCTGGGTCGGGTCAAAATGGCTTTCGCACGTCCCGGCTGACAGGCTTGGGGCGTTTTATGCATTGCGGTCAAACGTTTGGCGAGCCAATGGTCAGCCGCTCGATTTTCGGCCGATCTCTTTTCATTTAATTGCCGACAGTATCGATGCGGCGGACCATCCCGAAATTAAGGCGCTAGCAGCACCTTGCCGTTCGGCTCCGCCAACGCACCGGGCAATTTGTCGCGTGCTTCGTCAAGCGACAGCACCGCTGTCACATCCGTTTTCCATCGGCCCGTGGCGAAATTTGTCTGCGCCTGCATGGCAAGGGCGGCGCGTTGCTGTTCTCCCGCTTCCGCCAGCCAGGCAGACAGCCAGAACCCCTCGATCCGCTTTTGCTGGAAAATTAGTTGGCCCGGTTCCTTCAGCAGCGGCGGCTCCTCTTCAAGCCGGCCGTAGATGATCCAGCGAGCCCCCCTGCCCATAGCCTGAAAGACAGCAGCTGAACTTTGCCCAGCGACCGCATCCAGCAGTATGAGGGGCTTTTCCGCCCGACAAACCTCTTCAATTCGGCTGCCGAAATCGTCCGACTTCTGATTGAGGACATGCGTCGCGCCATGCCCTTTCAACAGGTCTATCTGCTCATGCCGTCGCACGATCCCGATTGCCGAAAGACCGTCCGCAGCCGCCTGGCCTATGATGAGCTTGCAGAGCTGACTGGCCGCCGCCGTCACGATGAAACTTTTGGAACCGGCCGCCTTGACGATGGAAAGCATCGCCAGCGCTGTCAACGGATTGACGATCATCGATGCGCCGTCATCGTCCGACACGCCATCGATCAACGGGATGCACATCGCCGCATCGGCTACAGCGTATGTGGCCCATGAGCCAAAACCGCTGCGGCCTGTGACAAAAGCCACCCTTTTCCCGGAAAAGGCGTCAGCGCCATCGCCGGTCGCCACCACCGTGCCGCAACCTTCAAAGCCGGCGGGAAGCCCTTTGCGTCGCGGCTGACCATACATCCCTTTGATAAACATGATGTCCGACGGATTGACCGCACCGCGATCCACCTTGACGAGAACCTGTCCCTTATCCGGCAAGGGCACATCGATCTCGGAAAGCTCGACATAGGAATCGAGCGATTCGAGTGAAAAACCGCTGCGCTGATCGTCGGAAGCATAGCCATCGTGCTTCTGGACGAGCGCTTTCATGGTCGAAGGAACGCTCATCGTGTTTCCTCCGGAACGATGACGATTTTCCCCGTCGCCCGACGGTCCAGCACGTCGTTTAATGCGTCGGGGGTCGAAGAGAGGCCGTTGCGAATACTGACCACCGGTCTGACTTTGCCGGCAGCGTACCAACCGAACAGTTCCCGCATATTGTCGGCATAGATCTCCGGCTCCCTGGCGGTAAACGTGCCCCAGAAAACCCCGACAAGGCTGTAGCCCTTCACCAGTGTCAGGTTGATCGGCAGTTCAGGAATACGTCCGGATGCAAAGCCAATGACAAGCAGGCGACCGTTCCAGGCCATGGCGCGCGATAGCGCATCGAAAGCATCGCCACCGACCGGGTCGAAGGCGACATCGATGCCGTTGCCGCCAGTCAGCGACTTCAGATCGTCTCTCAGATTGTCGTATCCGATCGCTTCGTCGGCGCCGTTCTCCTTGGCCAGCGCCCGCTTTTCGTCGGATGAAGCGACTGCAATCACCCGCGCGCCCATGATCTTGCCAATTTGAATCGCCGCAAGACCGGTCAGCCCCGCCGCGCCCAGCACGACGAGCGTTTCGCCGTCTTTCAGATTGCCACGCTGCTTCAACGCATGATGCGCCGTGGAATATCCAACCCCAAGCGCACAGGCATCCGAGAACGACACGCCGTCCGGCAGTGTAACGCACCGTGCTGCCGAAACAGCGACCTTTTGCGCAAAAGCGCCGGTGCCGCAGAGAGCCAGAACCCGATCGCCCTCTTTCAGATGTTTGACCCGTTCGCCAGCAGTCAAAACAGTTCCGGCGGCCTCCATGCCAGGCACGAAAGGCAGGCCCGGCTTCACCTGATAGAGCCCCTGCACCATCAGCCCGTCTGGAAAATTGATCCCCGCCGCACCGACGGACACCAACACATCGCCCTTGCCATGGGATGGGTCGTCGATATCCGTCAGCGAAAGCGTATCGACCGGCCCGAACTTCTCGGCAAGAACGGCCCGCATGGTCAGATCTTTTCCTGGGTGTATTTTTTCAATTCGGCGCGTGCGACCTGGCGGCGATGCACCGCATCCGGTCCATCGGCAAAGCGAAGCGTTCTTAGATTGGTCCACATGCGGGCAAGCGGCAAATCCTGACTGATGCCGACAGCGCCGAACATCTGAATGGCCTCGTCCGTGACCTTGAGCGCGACACGCGGCGCGACCACCTTGATCTGACTGATCCATGGCGCGGCGGCCCGAGGGTCGCCCTGATCCATCATCCATGCCGCTTTCAAACACAGCAGGCGAGCCTGCTCGATCTCCATACGGCACTCGGCGATAATGTCGAAGTTCGCGCCCAGATGCGCCAACTTCTTACCGAAGGCTTCGCGCCTGAGCGAACGCTGGCAGAGCATCTCCAGCGCCCGTTCCGCATTACCGATAGCCCGCATGCAGTGGTGAATACGGCCCGGTCCGAGCCGTCCCTGCGCGATCTCGAAACCCGCTCCCTCTCCAAGCAGCATGTTTTCCGCCGGCACCCTCACATCGGTAAACCGCATATGCATGTGGCCATGCGGCGCATCGTCTTCGCCGAAAACCTGCATTGGCCGGAGAATTTCAATGCCACGCGTATCGGCCGGGACAACGATCATGGAATGGCGTCTGTGCTTCGGGTCGTCTTTGCCACCCGTCTTCACCATGACGATGTAGACCGCACAGCGGGGATCGCCCGCACCTGAAATCCAATGCTTTTCACCATTCAGAACGTAGTCGTCTCCGTCACGGACACAGCTCATCGAAATGTTCGTGGCGTCGGACGAAGCGACATCGGGCTCGGTCATCGCATAGGAGGAGCGGATTTCACCCTCCAGAAGCGGTTCCAGCCATCGCTTCTTCATTTCGTCCGTACCGTAACGCTCGAACACTTCCATATTGCCGGTGTCTGGCGCCGAGCAGTTGAAGACCTCGGCGGCGAGATGGCTCTTGCCCATCTCCTCTGCGAGATAAGCATATTCCACCGTGCTTAGCCCGAAGCCGCGCTCCGAACCTGTCAGCCAGAAATTGAATAGTCCGGCATCCTTGGCCTTCTTCTTCAGCCCTTCCAGAATCTCGATCTGACGTTTGGTGTGGCTCCAGCGATCGCCGTTGGAGACCTCCGCCAGGTACTCTCCATCGAGGGGCTGGATCTCCTCGACGATCATCGCGCGGATTTTTCCGCGAAGCGCTTCGGCGCGCTCCGTCATACCGAGATTCATGTCCGGCATGTCGCTATGCCTCCTTCATTCCAAGACCGTTCAGGCCAAAACGCACCACCTGTTCGATCACCGCATCCTGGTCCTTGCGCAGATCGGCGATCCGCGGGCGGTACCAGAAGACAGGCGAGTTCAGGCAGGTGAAAAGAACCTGCGTCGCGACCGAAAGATCGTCATACTGGACCGTGCCGTCAGCCTTTGCTTTTTCCATCTGCGCCCGGAAAAGAGCGCTGTACCGCTTACGGCTCTGCTGGAGGCGAAGGCATTCATCGCGTTGTTCGGGCGTCAAAGCGCCACGCATGAGCAGTTCGACGCCGTCCCACACGACGCGCTGGAATGGCTTTGTTGTCACCATTTGACGCACATGTTCTTCCGCCATCATGCGCAGCTTTTCGGTGGCAGATGCATCGGTGTGGGTCAGCGGCTCGACTGCCGCAAAATTCATTTCCATGCCGAGGCGGAAAACCGCAGCAAAGAGATCGGCTTTCGAGCCGAAATGATGGTAGATCCGCCCCTTTGTACAGCCCAGCATCCGCGCAACGTCATCAATGGATGTAGCGGAGAACCCGCGCTGTTCGAAGCTCTCCGCCGCTGCCTGCAGAATTTCCAAGCGCGAATTTTCCGGCGCGCTATTCTCGCGTAAGGCTGGGCTTCCCATCATCTCCTCCTCGCCGCATCCGTTCGGAGCATTGCTGTCCTCCAACGGCGAACCGCTCCCCCCGGCTCTTGTGCTTCACGGCGATGTGATCATACTACTGAGTATGTTGTCAACGCGACTGTACTCGTTAGGCGGACGATTGGGAGGTATTTATGGGCAGTTTCACTTCAGACCTTTTCTCCATTGCAGGCAAGACTGCGCTTGTGACTGGTGGGGCAACCGGCATTGGGCGGATGATCGCGACCGGGCTTGTGCAGGGCGGCGCTCACGTAATGATCGCCTCACGAAAGGCTGAGGATTGCGAGGCTGTCGCCGAGCAACTGAACGCTCTGGATGCGCCGGGCTCGGCTGAGGGTTTTGGGGCGGACGTCTCGACAGAAGAGGGGTTAGAGGCGTTGACTGCCGCCGTAAAGCAGCGGACCGAAAAGCTCTCGATCCTCGTCAACAATGCCGGTGTCTCCTGGGGCGCGCCTTTTGAAGAGTTTCCCTATCATGCCTGGCAGAAGGTGATGGACATCAACGTCGCGGCGATTTTCCACCTGACCCGCAATCTGACCCCTTTGCTGGAAGCCGCCGCCAGCGACGACGATCCGGCGCGCATCGTCAATATCGGCTCGGTCATGGGAACGCAGCCCATTGCCGACGGCGCGTATTCTTACACGGCATCCAAGGCAGCTGTTCATCATCTGACCAGAACGCTTGCTAACGAATTCGCCGATCGGCGTATCACCGTGAATGCATTTGCCCCCGGCCCGTTTCGAAGCCGGATGACGGCCTTTGCAACGGCAACCGATGAGCAGGCCGAAACGATCGGCAACCGCGTGCCGCTCGGACGCATTGGGGCACCGGACGATATGGCAGGCGCAATTCTTTATCTATGCTCGCGTGCTGGCGCATACGTTACCGGCGCAATCTTGCCGCTGGATGGCGGTCAGTCGGTCCAGCACGGCATGAAACTTTTTCAGGAATAGAATGTGACGCCACCGCATGACATGAGCCAAACTGACATCGCGGTCAGGAACGGCATTTCTCTGGACCAACTACGAAAAGGGATCGGAGAGATGTTGGGTCGGTCGGCATGGCGCAATATCGGTCAGGACAGGATCGCGGCCTTCGCCGATATTACCGAAGATCATAATTTCATTCATCTTGACGAGAAGCGGGTGAGAGCCGAGACCGCGTTTCAAACGACCATCGCACACGGCTTTCTGACGCTTTCTTTGCTTTCGGCGTTTGCCAATGACGTCATTCCGAAGCTGAAAGGCCAGACAGCCGCCATTAATTACGGCTTTGACGAGATCCGCTTTATTGCCCCCGTTCCGGCCGGAAGTCGAATACGCGGCAATTTCACCTTGCTCGGTCTGTCGACGAGGCAATCGGGACATGTTCAGCTAACATGGCGTGTCGAGGTCGAGATCGAAGGACAGGAGCGGCCGGCTCTGGTCGCGCGGTGGATAACACTGGCGATGATGGAGGAGGCTTCGTAGCGATGAGCGAACCGAACGGTATTTCCGGCGAGAGCGTCACGCCTTGGCTGCAAGAGTATGTCGAGGGTTTCGAAGGCTTTCAGACCATCGAGAAGATCACGGCCGGCCAGTCCAACCCGACATACCGCATCGATGCCAAGAGCGGACGCTACGTGCTGCGCGCCAAGCCGCCGGGCGATCTGCTGAAATCCGCCCATCAGGTGGACAGGGAATACCGCATCATATCCGCTCTTGCCGCAACCGACGTCCCGGTCCCGAAAGTCTATGCGCTTTCGCCGGATGGGCAGGAGAGCCCTATCGGACGACAATTCTACATCATGGAGTTCAAGGAAGGCCGCATCTTCTGGGACCCCCTTGTCCCCGACGCCCGATCGGATGAAGAACGCGCCGCAATCTACGATTCGATGAACGCCACTCTTGCGGCCCTCCATTCGGTGAATGTCGATGCCGTCGGCCTATCGGACTACGGCAAGCCCGGCTCCTATTTTTCCCGGCAATTCTCGCGCTGGTCGAAACAGTACCGCGCTTCCGAAACGGATACGATCGAACCGATGAACCGCCTTATGGCCTGGCTCGACGAAAACGAGCCAGCCGATGATGGCCACGCCAGCCTCGTTCATGGCGATTACCGACTCGACAATATGATGTTCGCGCCGGATGAACCGTGCGTCATTGCTTTGCTGGACTGGGAGCTATCGACGCTCGGTCATCCGTTCGCCGACCTCGCCTATCAGTGCATGCAATGGCGCTTGCCGCACCAGGGCGGTTTCAAGGGCCTAGGCGGCATCGACCGGGCCGCGCACGGCTTGCCGTCAGAAGAAGATTATGTCGAACGATATTGTAAACGACGCGGTATCGCTCCGCCGGCGAATTGGAATTATTACATCGCATTTTCGTTCTTCCGGCTGGCGGCGATCCTGCAGGGCGTTTACCGCCGCTCGCTCGACGGCAACGCCGCCAATCCCGAACGGGCGGCTCTGATGGGCCGCGCCGTACCGCTTCTGGCACAACTTGCCGTCCAGTCGCTGAACGAAACGAACAGCCGCTCATGAACCGCTTTGAAAACCGCGTGGTCATTCTCACCGGCGCCAATGGCGGTTTCGGCGCGGCCGCAGCCAAAGCTTTCGCGGCGGAAGGCACACGCCTTGTCCTATCCGATCTTGCCGAGGAACCGGCCGAGGCGCTTACCGGTCTCGATCCGGACCGTTTCGTCTATGTCAGCGGCGATGTGACGGAGCCGACGCTCCATCAAGAGCTGGTCGCGACGGCAAAGGATCGCTTCGGCCGTCTCGACATCGCCGTCAACAATGCCGGCATCGCCCATCCCCATTATCGGATGCATGAGATACCGGCCGATATGGCCCGCAAGGTGATCGACATCGATCTGATGGGAGTCTTTCACGCGCTTTGCGCACAGATCCCAGCGCTGCAGAACGAGGCGAAAGCACATGACGGTTGCGCCATCGTCAATATCGCATCGGTCGCTGGTCTCGGTGGCGCGCCGGGGCTTGGCATCTATGCCGCTGCAAAACACGGCGTGGTGGGCATGACGAAAACGGCGGCGGCCGAGAATGCCCGCCGCGGCATTCGCATCAACGCCGTATGCCCGGCCTTTTCGCGCACGCCTATGGCGGTAGATGAGATCGCGCGATCCGATCTGCCCACAGCCGAAGCGGAAACGTTCATGACGCGCGGCGTACCGATGGCCAGACTTGCCGAAGTCAGCGAAGTGATCGCGGCGATCCTTTTCGCCGCCGATCCGGCCAATGGGTTCATGACGGGCCAAGCCATCGCTGTCGATGGCGGTATCGGCGCAATATAAAACCCCGCACCGACACGGCGCGGGGCAAAACGTCAATCAGCCAATTGGGCCTGGCGTCAGTCGGCTGCGCCGGCTGGTTTATCTGTTCGTGTCGGCGAGACCGGATCGGAAGCCGGGAAGGAGTCTTCCAGCCCTTCCGTCACCTCTTCGTCTTCCGTCATATCGCCCTTGTGCTTTTTGCGATCGTCCTTGAATTCTTCCGACGGTGACTTTTCGTCACCGAGAAACAGCGCGGCGATAAGGCCCGGTTCGATTATCGGCTGTGAAGCAATAAGATTGGTCATCGTAAGTCCCTCAATCATCTGGATTACAGGGAATAAACGCGACAATCACGGCTTTCGTTCCTCGTTTCCTGTGATCAGAAACCGCCCCATTGCAGTATGAACCCGTAAAAAAGGGCTGCACCGGTAAGAGCCCCTGCTATCAGCGGATAGTCGCGTCCATCCGCACCCATAGCGATACCGACCAATGCAAAGACCAGACCCGCAACCGTCGCCACAAGCCGACCGAACAGGAGGCCGATACCATATAGGCCGACCCAACCGAACAGAGCCGGCAGAAAGCCGGAGAGCCAAGCTATGAGCGAGGAGGCAGCCACGACAATGGCAGCGGTCAGAAGAAAGCGGAAGGCAGCCCGCGATGTCTTGACCGCGCCGGACAGTGGAGGCTTCGCCTTCTGTCGAGTGAGTTCGCCCATCGCTTCGGCTTCCAGAATTTCCGACACAAGGGTCGAGGCCTGCTCGGGAGGCAGCCCCTGCTGCTGGAGCCAAGCTGCAATGTCGGCCCGGTCGTAGCCATCTGCGTCCAGAGCGACGATACGTTCCGCCATGCCCGGTCCAATAGCGATCTGCGTCATCAGGCCCTCATGCCTCGTCGTTTTGTCTTTCTATGTGGGTTAAAAAGCAGGTTGCCGCCAGCGCCTCGACGCCAAACCATGGCTGGACAGATTGCACCGTCTTTGCTATAGGCCGCTCCAATTCGTAGTGCCGGGCGGCACTGCGGCGTTTGTCATACTCCTAAACCGCACTGTGGTTCGGGCGTTCCAGCAAGGAACGGACATTCGCTTATTCATCAACCGGCCCACCGCTTGGGCACGAAAGATAGGACGGTCGTTTAAGTGCAGGTACTCGTTCGAGACAACAATGTTGATCAGGCTCTTCGCGCACTCAAGAAGAAGATGCAGCGCGAAGGTATCTTCCGGGAAATGAAGATGCGGGGCCATTACGAGAAGCCGTCCGAGAAGCGCGCCCGCGAAAAAGCCGAAGCCGTTCGCCGCGCCCGCAAGCTGGCCCGCAAGCGCGCGCAGCGCGAAGGCCTGCTTGGCGGTCGTCCGGGCGCACGCTGATCGCGCCGCGTTTTTGACCGAATCAAACGGTATTGCCGATGGCGGTGGGGAAACTCGCCGCCATTTTCATATGATGCGACCGGGGCGCTCGACACCCAAAGCCGGGCTGTCCCGAGGGGGACGATAAAACGTGGTGAATCCGATTTTCCGCCAGACGCCATCCCGGCAGGCCATGCCGAATCACGATTGCAAACGCGTTACGGATCGCCCGTTTCGCTCTCTGCAAATCCTGGCTCTTTGCATGTTCGTGCCTCTTGCCGCATGTCAGACAGGCACCGGTCAGCAACTGACGGCGCTGAACACGGCGGAAGGTTCGACGGAAAATATCGGTTCCCTTTCGGCCGTCATCCAGCGCAGTCCCAATGATCCGGCTGCCTACAACGTTCGCGGCTCGGCCTATGGCAAGGCGGGGCGTTACGATGCCGCGCTTGCCGATTTCGACAAAGCGCTGCAACTGAACCCGAATTACTATCAGGCCTGGGCCAATCGTGGGTTGATCAAGCGACTGAAGGGCGACCGGACTGGCGCTCTGGCTGATTACAATCGTTCGATCTCGATCAATCAGAGCTATGATGCGGCCTATATCGGCCGTGGCAATCTATATCGGGACCTCAACCAGACCCAGGCGGCGTTTCAGGATTTCGAGCAGGCGATCCGGCTCGATACCACCGATGCGCGCGCCTATTACAACCGCGGCCTGCTTTACCAGCAGCAGGGCCAGCACAATTACGCCATCGAGGATTTCGCATCGGCAATATCGCTCCAGAACGATGCGCCAGCGCCGTATAACGGTCGCGGTCTCTCCTACCTGGCGCTGGGCGATGAAGATAACGCCTTCGCTGACTTCAATCAGGCCATCAAGCTCGATAATGACGTCGCCGAAAGCTGGGCCAATCAGGCGCTGATCTACGAACGTCGTGGCGACAATGCCCGCGCCCGCAAATCCTATTTGCAGGCCACCAAGCTCGATCCGTCCTACGCGCCGGCGCAGGAAGGTCTGCGGCGCGTCACCAGCTAGACAAGACTACGTTTATTTTCGATCACGAAAACGCCGCCACGATAATATCGAGGCAGCGCAGTCGATCAATCTTGGCAATATAAAATCCGCTTACTCTTCGTAGCAGACGATCTGATGGGTGTAGCTGCTCGCATCTTTCGCGACGGCGGATGCCCGCTTGTAATCGTCGCGTCGTTCTGCGGCATCGAAGCTGATGTTTTTGGACACAAGCCAATCACGCAAAACTGACGAGCGGATCGCAAAATTCATCGACTGCGGAATATCGCCTGTCGCATTGGCAACGGCCATGGCGTCGAGCTTTGCCGTAACCATACCAATTACGCGCCCCTCTTCGTCGACGAGCGGACCGCCAGAATTGCCGGGCTGCACGGATGCCGTCATGCGGAACTGCGTCGGCTCGGCGCGCAGGCCAACCATCGACGAGACACTTCCGCGCGAAAAGCCGATTTCACTGCCGAGCGCCTGCGGTAGCGGATAACCGAAGGCGAAAACGTCTTCGCCCAGCATCGGATCGTCCATGGCAATGGTGGCGTGCTTCAGTTCACGGGCGCCATCGACTCGAAGCAATGCGAGATCGAGACTTTCGTCCGCGATCATGACGGCCGCGTCGCCGACACCGCTGACTTCGATCCGGCCGCAACCGGCCACAACGTGAGCGTTGGTCAGTATCGATCCGTCCGCGTCGACAACAAAGCCCGTTCCCGAACCACTCGGGAACTCGCCATCGCTCGGTGCATTGGGCAGCGAGATGGCGCGCATCCCTTCATTCTCACCGGCATTGGCGGCAAAAAGAGGCGCTGTCTCGACCGGCGCCAGCTCGAGGCTGTTGGTCATTGCTGCCAGCAGATGGCGGTTCTCCTTGATGAGATCACGGTCCATCCATACGAAGATACCACGCAACTGATCGCCAAAAAGCTTGGCGTCCATACGCATGATCTCTGTGTGATCGCCGCCGCGTACCGTAAGATTGCCATTCTCGAAACGGACAACTGCGCTCTCGAAACCGGGGACGTCATCGAAAACCGTCGAAGCGAAAAGTTCGACCTTTTCGGCCGTCATATCGTCCATGCGGAACGAGGATACGCGCAGACGTTTTTCGTCGTCGGCGAAATTCAGCCCGTTCCATTCGTTCTCGCCGTCAACACTGACCAGAGCATAGGGAAGGCCGTAAGAGAGACCGGCATCGCCATCTGTCCCGACAGTGAACTGCGCGCGGCTATAGGCTTCGCGGGCCGCTTCGCCCATTGCCTCGGCTTCCAGCACCGCCAGTATGCCATCGGCCGCGTGGCCGTTCTCGGTCTGCCAGGCCTGAATCGCCGAAACGGTCTGCGGCCCGATAGCGCCATCGATCGGCGCATCGTAATAACCGGTCCATACCAGATAATCCTGGATGTTGCGCCGTGCCTCCTCGGGCAGCGTGTCATAGTAGCCGGCATATGCGGGTGTTGCGACGGCGACTGCGGCAATAAGGGCGACGCCCGCTGCCATCGTGCCCGTTCTTTGTCCCGCTACCAAACTCATTTCCCACTCCAGACGTCATGCGCTCTGTCCCCTAAGAACGCCGCTGGAGAGCAAAAGGTTCAATTTCCCTGTTCACAGTTTGGTTACCAAGCCCGTGATCGGCCACGAACACGGCCTGCAACAGTCAGATATCAAAACACAAAACCCCGCCGGAAGGGCGGGGCTGAAAAATGCAATCAGTCGGACTGACTGGCCGATTTTCACCTGATCGTGGCCAAGGCCTATTTGATGAAGAAGTATCCGACCGCCATCAGGATGATGAACAGAATGATGGATGAAAAGAACCCGGCAGAGGTAAAGAAGAAGAAAGCCATCGCGATCAGCAGAACGACATTGATGAGTACGCTCCATTTCGTCAGGCTGACGAACGTGGAATAGGTCTTCTCATGCTGACCATAGTCCATCTCGGCGCCTGTCTCGATTGCGCTATCGTGATGATGCTCGACCATGGATCGGTCTCCTCGCTGGCAATTTTTCGTCCGGTCCGCCAGCCAATAGCGAAATGCACCGAACGGAGCAAGCGGGCCTTTCAGCTACATCGAAAAATAGCGTGGCCGACCGCGCCTTCGTTTATCCAGAGCGATCGGTCGCCGGACAGGGCGGAGCGGCAGTTCGGTTATCCCCGATCTGTTCGGCAAACGCTTTGACGCGATCGCCGCGGCTAGCGACCATCGCGAGCGGCACCGCCTTTGCTTCTGGCGTAGCCCGTCGAACGAATTTTTCTCCATCCCATTGCAGAAGAGCAATCGGAAGCGATCCGGCATGGTCGGCGCAAGAGAGGCCAAAAGCAGCCGAAGGGTAAGCCAGATCGAGCGAACGCATACGCTGCGGCGACAGCCGGACGCGCTCAAGTGCATTTCTCACATCGGTTCGTGCCGGTGTGCGCGTTTCGCCCAGTTCCTGCGCTGCGCCCAGCGCTTCAATTGAAAATGCGCCTATCAATTGACCCGCCATCCGAACCGGTGAGACGGGCGCCGCATCGTCATCAATCGTTTCGGAATTTTCTGAGTTTTCGCTCTGTTTGTCGGGTTCGCCGAAAGCCGCAAGGGCCGCCACCCGCAATCCGGACGCGCGCGTTCCCAGGGCCTGCACAACCGCGTAGGCGCCATCGGCGAAGCCACCGAGAATACGATCGGTCGGATAGTTGCGCTTGACGGCCTCGCGCAGCACCGTTTCGGCAAGGCTGTCATTGCCCCAGACGATCAGCCGGTCCGGCGGGTTTCCGCCAAAATCCCGAAAGGTCGATACTACATCCTGTGCTTCGCCCGGACGTACGGAATAGGTTTGCAGCAGCGTGCCATTGAGATCGGCAGCGCCTATCATGGCATCGCGCATACCGACGCCCCAATCGTCTGTTGTGTGAAACAGCCCGATCCGACCGGCGGTCTCGCTGCCGGCAACCGGTGTCCCCGATATCTGAAGCAGCGCAATGGCCTGATCGGCCATTGAGGCCGGAGGCGCAAACGACCACCGCAAGCGCCCGCCATCGGCCAGAATATCACGGCTTGCCGGTGCAATTAGCGGCAAGCCGTCACGTTCACCCGCCAGAGCGAAGCGCTGTACGTCCTCTCGCGGCCAGACAATCGCCAGCAATGCCTCTTTCGCCTTGCCGCCGCAGCTATCGTCGTCGAAAAGTTGTTTCTCGTTTTCGCCAGACGAAGCATCACATTCAGTCAGGGCGAGGGGAACGTTATTCAATCCGCCATCACGCTGATTAATGGCTGCCACAGCGTCGGCAAGGCCTTCACCAAATATGGCGGCATCGTCGGCGCGGCGACCCGGCTGGCGGACATAGAGAAGGGTGAGAGGTTTATCGGGCGCAGCGACATCAGCCGGTTGGGCCGTTACCGCTACGTCTGGGCTCGATTTTTTGGATTGGACGATATCACTTTCGCTTTGCGCGGCCAGCGGGGTCACGAGCATCAACAATCCCGAAAACGCTAGGTAAAGTGCCCGCCCGAAGGCTTGGAAGCTTTGAAAACCAACTGGACAAGGGCGAAGTGCCCATGCCAATAGGTCTGACTGCGGGAGGGGTAAAAATCCGCGAATGTGACAGCCAGTTTCGGAGCAGGACGCCATGAAATTTCTCATCGGCCTGTCGTCGGTCATTGATGCGATAACACGGTTCGTCGGCAAGGCCGTCTCCTGGCTTGTTCTGGTCGCCGTTCTGGTATCGGCATATAATGCGACCGTTCGGTATCTAGGCGGCTCGGTGCCGGATTGGATACCGATCCCCCGCGCATCGAACGCCCTTCTGGAACTGCAATGGTACCTTTACGGCGCTGTATTTCTGCTCGCAGCGGCATGGACCCTTCAGGACAATGAGCATATCCGCATCGATCTGGTTTCCAACCGTCTTTCGGACCGCACACGAAACATAATCGACTTTATCGGTCATCTGGTGGCGCTGCTGCCCTTTGCCGGGCTTCTGATCTGGCTGGCATGGCCCTGGTTCTGGCGTTCCTACAATAGCGGCGAGATTTCCGGCAATGCCAACGGGCTGGTGCTTTGGCCAGCAAAACTCATTTTGCTGGTCGGCTTCATCATGCTGTTCGCCCAGGGTGTTTCAGAAGCGATCAAGCGGTTGGCCGTTCTGACGGGCAGGATGGAAGACCCGCATAAGGACGATTCAGATCTGCCACCCGCCGTAGCGGAGATGGAACGCGGCGGCGGGCTGAATGATGGCGATGCACCGGAGGGCCGGTCATGATCGATATTATCGCCCATCAGCTCGCACCCATCATGTTCGTTTCGGTGATGGCGCTGCTCCTCATCGGCTATCCGGTCGCGTTTTCGCTTGCCGCCGGCGGGCTTCTGTTCTTCGTCATCGGCGTCGAGATGAGCAGCATTTCCAGCGAAATCCGCCTGTTCTGGCCACTGCTCGGCAGCCATCCCGAACGCATTTACGGGGTGATGTATAACGACACTCTTCTGGCCATCCCTTTCTTCACATTCATGGGTCTGATCCTCGAGCGCAGCCGCATGGCCGAGGATCTTCTCGATACGATCGGCCAGCTCTTCGGTCCCATTCGCGGGGGTCTTGCCTACGCCGTCGTGCTTGTCGGCGCGCTTCTGGCCGCGACCACGGGGGTTGTCGCGGCATCCGTCATCGCCATGGGCCTGATCTCTCTACCGATCATGATGCGCTACGGTTATGACCGGTCATTCGCGACGGGCACCATCGCCGGTGCGGGCACATTGGCGCAGGTCGTGCCACCGAGCCTCGTCCTGATCGTCATGGCCGACCAGCTCGGCCGGTCCGTGGGCGATATGTATGTCGGCGCGCTGCTGCCGGCGGCGATCATTATCGGTCTCTACTGCCTTTACGTCTTCGGCATCACGCTGGCCAAACCCGAATGGGCCCCCGCCCTGCCGCCGGAAGCACGCACGCTCGGCAAAGGCGTCATATCCCTGCTGGTTATGATGGCGCTATCGGTCGCCATCTATTTCGCAGGCCGTCTCTATCTCTTTACCGATGCGCGGTTCGAAGTGTCCGTGGTCTGGTCCGCCGTGACGGCAGTTGCGTTCGCGCTGATCGTTTCGCTGGTCAACCGATACGCAAAGCTCGGCCTGATCAGCCGGCTGGCCGAGCAGGTCATCATCGTTCTTATTCCGCCTCTCGCGCTAATCTTCCTTGTCCTCGGCACGATCTTCCTCGGCATCGCAACGCCGACCGAAGGCGGCGCGATGGGCGCCACTGGAGCTCTTGTACTGGCGCTTCTGAAGCGTCGGATGGATGGTCGGGTATTGCGACAGGCGCTTTATTCGACGACGAAACTCGCCAGCTTCGTCATGTTCATTCTGATCGGCGCGCGCGTCTTCGGCCTCACCTTCTACGGCATCAACGGCAATGTGTGGATCGAGGATCTGATGCTAGCGCTGCCGGGCGGCCAGACCGGGTTCCTGATTGCCGTAACCATTATCGTCTTCATTCTCGGCTGCTTCCTCGATTTCTTCGAGATTGCCTTCATTCTGGTACCACTTCTCGCGCCAGTGGCTGAGCGGCTCGAGATCGATCTGATCTGGTTCGGCATCATTCTGGGGATCAATCTTCAGACGAGCTTCCTGACGCCACCCTTCGGCTTTGCTCTCTTCTATCTGCGGTCCATCGCACCGAAGGCCGAGTGGCTCGACAAGGTGACGAACAGGATCATGCCGGCGGTCAAGACGACCGAAATCTACAAGGGCGCAGTGCCCTACATCGTGATGCAGGCCATCGTGATCGGCCTGATCATCGCTTTCCCGCGCCTCGTCACGCACTATAAGGATGAGCCTGTCACGGTCGCGCCGCCACCCGAGCCCAATGCAGGCGGTCGACAGACCGAAGAGCAGCGCCAGCAGCCCGGCAATCCGATGCAACTGCCGCCGCTCAATCTCGGCCCATCATCCTCCAGTTCCGGCAACAACAGCTACGGCCAGTCCAGCAGCGGTACACCAGGCCTTCAGCTTCCCAACCTGCAATTGCCGCCGATCGGCACGCCAGGACAATCGCCATCCTCCGGCGGCAACCCGTCGCAGGACAATAACGAGAGTGGCGGCAATAGCGATACGCCGGCGGCTACCAACGGTTCGGGTGTCCCTTCAGGATTGCAACTGCCGGATCTCCAGCCGCTGGGCGCGCCGTTTTCCGGCTCTAGCGGTCAGAACTGAAGACGCGATAGCTTACAGATCGCGTCATGATGACGTTTTTTCGCTCCCAATTCGGGATCGTTCCGGCGCATGATAACAGCCATGAACCAGATTCAACGCATAGGCCATACGGCCTGCCCGCACGATTGCCCGTCCACCTGCGCGCTGGAAGTCGAAATCCTCGACAATGGCCATATCGGTCGGGTGCGGGGCGCCAAGGATAACAGCTACACCGATGGCGTGATCTGCGCCAAAGTCGCACGCTATGCCGAGCGTGTGCACCATCCCGACCGCCTCACGACCCCGCTTGTCCGCACCGGTCCGAAGGGTGGCGGCGAGTGGCGTGAGGTCGGCTGGGACGAAGCGCTGGAACTGGTCGCGGAACGTTTCCGTAAAGCCGCCGAAATGCACGGCACCGAAACGGTGTGGCCATATTACTATGCCGGCACGATGGGCATCGTGCAGCGCGACGGCATTCACCGCCTGCGCCACGCCATGCGCTGGAGTTACCAGTTCGACACGATCTGTATCAATCCGGCATGGACGGGCTATCACGCCGGCTGCGGAGCCATTCGCGGGCTCGACCCACGCGAAATGCACCAATCCGACGTCATTGTCATCTGGGGCACCAACGCCGTGGCGACCCAGATCAACGTGATGCGACATGCCACCCAGGCCCGCAAGGAGCGCGGCGCGAAGATCGTGGTGATCGACGTCTATGAGACGGAGACCATGCGTCAGGCCGATATGGGTCTGATGCTGAAGCCTGGCTCCGATGCCGCCCTGGCTTGTGCTGTCATGCACGTGCTCTTTCGCGACGGGATGGCCGATCGCGATTACATGGCCCGATATACGCGCGGCGCCGAAGCCCTCGAAGACCACCTTAAGACCAGAGGGCCGGAATGGGCCGCGCCGATCACCGGCCTTTCGGTCGAGCAGATCGAGGCCTTCGCGCGTCTCGTCGGACAGACAAAGAACAGCTTTTTCCGCCTGGGCTACGGATTTACACGCGGGCGTGGTGGCGCGATTTCCATGCACGCGGCTCTAAGCATCCCGGCCGTGACAGGCGCCTGGCAGGTGGAGGGCGGCGGCGCGCTGCACGGAAATGGCGATATTTTCGGCATGGATTCGTCGACCATCAAGGGCGCGCGGCTGGCCGATCCTTCCATTCGCCATCTCGATCAGAGCCGCATCGGCGCCGTCCTGACGAACGATCCGGACGCGCTGAACGGCGGTCCGCCCGTGACCGCGATGCTGATCCAGAATACCAACCCGGTGAACGTCGCACCCGAACAGTCTCTGGTCCGGCAAGGCTTCATGCGCGACGATCTTTTCACTGTCGTGCACGAACAGTTCATGACTGAGACGGCGGAACTGGCCGATGTCGTCCTACCGGCGACGATGTTTCTTGAACACGACGACATCTATCGGGGCGGCGGGCACACCCATATCCTGCCTGGCCCCAAGCTGATCGATCCGCCGGAGGGACCAAAACCGAACCATTTCGTTTTCGAGGAACTGGCGAAACGCCTTGGCGTCGGTGACAAGGAAGGCTTTGGCATGACCGAGCGGCAATTGCTCGACGATCTGGCAAAGCGAAGTGCGCTGGGAACCTACGACGACGTGGTGGAGCAACGCTGGGTCGACAAGGCGATCCCGTTTGAACAAGCGCATTTCCTGAATGGCTTTGCCCATCCAGATGGGCGCTTCCATTTCGATCCTGACTGGACCCGCATCATGAATGGACAGCGCCCTGCGGATAGCCTCGGCTTGCAGGGCCCGGTGAAGAAAATGCCAGCCCTGCCCGACCATCCCGGCGACCTGCTGGAACAGACAGACGAGGCCCATCCGTTTCGGCTCGTCACCGCACCGGCGCGCAACTATCTCAACTCCTCCTTTGCCGAGACCCCCACTTCGCGAAAGAAGGAAAATCGGCCGACCGCAATGCTGGACAGCGCGGATGCGAACCGTATCGGTATCGTCGATGGCGAACGCATCCTGCTCTCCAACAAGCGCGGAGAGGTGGTGCTGCATGCCGTCGTCGCCGACAAGGCAATGGCGGGCACGGTGATCGCCGAGGGCATCTGGCCGAACAAAGCGCATGAGAATGGCCAAGGCATCAATACGCTGATCGGCGCTGATCCGATCGCTCCGCATGGCGGCGCCGCTTTTCACGATTGCCGGGTGGCCATTCGCAAACTTTGATTTCGATAATGAAAAGCCCGGCAATCCAATGGATTGCCGGGCCTCTCTCTAATTTTTGATACGAGGTAATCAGAGCGCGTTGTTGCGCTGCTGGATCATCAGGAACGTATCATAGGTGTTTTCGCCGAGCTGCATCCACAGATAGGCGTCCTTCTTAAAGGCCAGCTGGTGATCGTAGATCTTCTTGAAGGTCGCGTTTTCAGCCGAGATTTCCTCATAGGTTTCCTTGGCAGCCTGATAGGCGGCTTCCAGAATTTCCTGGCTGAACGGGCGCAACTGGGCACCGTCCTCGAGCAACTGCTTCAGCGCTGTCGGGTTTTTGGCGTCGTAATTGGCCATCATGTCGGTATTGGCCGCCCGGCAGGCCACTTCCAGCACCGCCTTGTAGGCATCCGGCAGTTCGTTCCACTTATCCAGATTGATCATGGTGTTCAGAACGGGACCGCCTTCCCACCAACCCGGATAATAGTAGTACTGGGCCACCTTGTTGAAACCGAGTTTGGCGTCATCGTAGGGGCCGACCCATTCGGTCGCATCGATCGTGCCCTTTTCGAGCGCGGCGTAGATGTCGCCGCCGGCGATCTGCTGCGGCACGACGCCAAGCTTCTCGATGATCTTGCCGCCCATGCCACCGATGCGCATTTTCAGGCCGTCCAGATCCTGAAGCGAGTTGATCTCCTTGCGGTACCAGCCGCCCATCTGGACGCCGGTATTGCCGCACGGGAACGAGATGAGACCCTCGGTCGCGAAGAACTCGTTCAGCAGATCGATGCCGGAAACGCCATCCGTCGTCGGATAGTAATACCAGGCGTTCTGCAGGCGCGCGTTCAGGCCGAACGGAATAGCCGTGCCCAGCGCATAGACGGGGTCCTTGCCCCAGTAATAGTAGGATGCGGTGTGGCAAAGCTCGACCGTGCCCTGACTGGCGGCATCGGCAGCCTGAAGGCCCGGCACGATCTCGCCGGCGGAGAAAACCTGAATCTTGAATTTGCCGCCGGTCGCATCGGATACGAACTTGGCCATGGTTTCTGCAGCGCCGTAGATCGTATCCAGCGCCTTGGGGAAGGACGACGTACAACGCCAGGTGATTTCCGGCATATCCGTGTCCTGAGCGATTGCCGCAGCGGACGGCAGTGCGGTTGCAGCTGCTGCGCCGGCGCCGGCTACGCCTACCTTACGCAAAAAATCGCGACGATCCATATAATCCTCCCGGTTTGGTATCGTTCGTCTGTGTCACAGCCCGGATGGCGCTTGACCGCCATTCTCATAGCTGAAAGGGACCATAGGCATACAAACCAGCGCCGTCTATCCCTTTGACTTCCAACCGTGACAAGCTCACAAGGGTTTATAGATCGCTCGAGATCGCTATCCGGAATACGCCCTCATGACATCGCCGCTTATCGCAATTGTTGCCGACACGTTGGTCCATGAAAGCTATGTCTGGCACGCCACGCCCGACACCTATCTGAAAGCGGTCGTCGAGGTTGCCCGCCTTCAGCCGCTCATCGTACCGGCCTTCGGCAGGAAAACGAATTACGATGCAGTCCTCGCGGCGGTCGATGGCGTGATGCTGACTGGCGCGCGATCCAATGTGCATCCCGACAATTACGGTGTGGCGGCAACGGAAAATCACGGCCCATTCGACCCGGCGCGCGATGCGACGAGCCTGCCACTTATTCAAATGGCTCTCGAGCGGGGGCTGCCGCTGCTGGCGATCTGCCGCGGCCATCAGGAGTTGAACGTCGCACTCGGTGGCACCATCGCCGATGAAGTGCAGGAACTGCCTGGCCGCGCCGATCATCGCGCACCGGAAGCGGACACTCAGGATGAACGCTACATTATCCGACAGAATGTCGCCGTCCGGCCGGATGGCCCGCTGACGGGAATGTTGGGAGGTCAGACGATCGCCGTCAATTCGTTGCACCGCCAGGCCATTGATCGTCCGGCGGACCGCTTGTCTGTCGAGGCGACGGCTAGCGATGGCACGGCGGAAGCTGTGTGCGTAAAGGACGCAACCGCATTCGCATACGGATTTCAATGGCATCCGGAATATTGGGCGAGCACCGACGAGCCCTCACGCGCCATCTTCGAAGCCTTCGGCAAGGCCGTACGCGATCATGCCGCCAGCGCCTAAGCCCAGTGCAGATCGCCGCTAGTGATCACTCTCGCATAGGGCGTGATCGGCCAGCGACTGAATGACGTGACATTCGCCAACACAATCTGCATCGGATATTTTTACGATCCGCATAAGTTCGCGCTCCAGCTTTTTCAATTTGCGGATACGCGCCCGGACGGATGCAAGATGGGCCGAGGCAATGTGATGCGCTTCACCGCATGGGCGCTCCGGGTCAGACGCCAGTTCGACCAGTTCGCGTATGTCCTCAATCGAAAGGCCTAGCGCTCTTGCGTGGCTGATAAAGGAAAGGCGCTCTAGCCCGGATCGGCTGTAGCGTCGCTGGTTGCCGGATGTTCGCTCCGGCGCTTCCAGCAGCCCGGCATTCTCGTAATAGCGAATGGTCGGAACCTTGACCCCGGTCCGCAGCGATAATTCTCCGATAGAAAACATGAAATCACCTCTTGAACCTCTAGTGGCTGGAGGTTGTACATAATCTGCCGAACGCAAAGCCAGAACAAAGGAACTCGCAATGTCGCACAGCCATCACGGCCACGCCCATATCGATCCAGAAGCGGGCGATGCACGGGTTTTCTGGGCCGTTCTGGTCAATCTCGGCTTGACCGTTGCGCAGATCGTCGGCGGTATCTTGTCGGGCAGCCTGGCGCTGATAGCTGACGCCATTCACAACCTGTCAGATGCACTGGCGCTCATCATCGCATTTTTCGCCCGTAAAATCGCGCGGCGCGAGGCCGACGAGACCATGACCTTCGGCTATGGCCGTGCTGAAGTTGTTGCTGCGCTCATCAACTACACCACGCTCATCGTTATAGGCCTGTATCTTGTTTATGAGGCGGTGCTGCGTCTGATCGATCCGCAGGGGGTCGATGGCTGGCTGGTCGTCATCATCGCCGCCGTCGCCCTGGTGGTCGACACTGTGACGGCGCTTCTCACATTCTCGCTCTCCAAGGAGAGCGTGAATATCCGTGCCGCCTTCCTGCATAATGTCGCTGACGCGCTCGGCTCCATCGCAGTCATATTCGCCGGTACACTGATTATACTCTACGACTGGCGCCTGATCGATCCGATCGTCACGCTAATGATCGCCTCCTATATTTTATGGCAGTCTCTGGCGGAAATAGGCGGCGTCATTCGCATCTTGATGCTGGGTAGCCCGCCGAACATCGACGCACGCAAGGTGTTGGATCTTATGCAAGATGTCGATGGCGTAGCGGACGTCCATCACCTGCATCTCTGGCAGATGCAGGAGTACGAAAACGCAGTCGACGCGCATCTCGGCATCGAAGCCGGACGTTGGAGCGAGGCCGATGCAATCAAGCAGGCCGTCAAGACGAGATTGAAGAGCGAATTTGCGATCTCCCATGCCACGCTGGAGTGCGAATGCGCGGTCCATGCCTGTCCTTCGCCTGCAATCATCGGCCATGACAGACCGCACGATGATGAGAAGCATGAGCATCATCACCAATAGCGGAGGATTGAGCTGCAGTTTCCCTAAAGGAAATAAGCGGCGTCTTACGACCGCCTAGTCAAAGGTAGCGATCAAATCGATCAACTGACCGGCTTCGGGCGCGGCTTCCCAGCCATCGCCATCCGCGGAAAAGAAACGCAAAAGCGTTTTTCCCGCCCTGTCCATGACCTTCAGATCGCCAGAGCGCTCGACACCGACAGAGGCAAGCCCCGCCTTCTCGATGCCGAGTCGGCTGCATTCCGCCCCGACAAAGCGATAGTCGCCTTCGTTATGTTGCGTATTCAACCAGCACCTAACGGGTTCCCCCTCGACGGTAGCCTGATAAAGGCCGGTCGGACCTTCGTTCACCGATCCCGTCACCACCTCATCGAGCGATGACGGCGAAGACTGCCAGCGACTGCCATCGGCAAAAAAGGCAGCCGCGCCGAGTGCGAAAAAAAGACCGAAGCTCAGAACGACACGCATGATGAAAAAATCCGCAACCGATGAATGGCGTCATGCTCGCAGGGCTTTGGTTAAGGTGTCGTTACAGGCGGCCCGACGCCCAGCCTATCTCAGTGGCGCGGCCGTCGAGTTGCGGACGTGAAGCTCCGGTGAAATGAGTTGCAGACCCGAAATCGTCGGGTGTTTATTGATCCGAGACACAAGGGTCTTGGCGGCCATGCGCCCGACCTCCCTCTGGCCATTCCACACCGTCGTCAGCGCCGGCGTCGCAATGGCGGCCTCCTGCAGGTCGTCGTAGCCGGTAATGGAATAGTCCTTGCCCACCTGATGACCGGCCCGCGCCAAGCCATTCATAAGGCCGATTGCGACCAGATCGTTCCAGCAAACGGCGGCAGTCGGCCTGTCCGGCAGGTTGAGAAACGTTTCGGTCGCCTCGAACCCGGCCAGCTTGGTCCGCGGGCCTGAAATGCGCCAGTCGTCCCGCACCTCCAGTCCGGCCGCCTGCATCGCCATGCGGTAGCCCGAATAACGGTCTCGGCCAGTGGACGTCTGATCCGTTCCGCCGATATGCGCAATGCGGGTATGGCCAAGGCCGATCAGGTGATCGGTCGCAAGGCCTGTTCCGAAAGCGTCGTCACCACGAAAGGCCGGAGCCGAGATGCCTTCGACCGATCGCGCGATAAGAACCGCTGGCATGCCGTTCTTTTCTGCCAGTTTGATGTCGTCCGGGGGTGTCCCGATAGCCGGACTGATGATCATGCCGTCAGCGCCGAGTTGCAGCAGCGTTTCGATGAAATTTCGCTGTTTCTCGACCGAATCGTAGTGGTTGGAGAGGATGAACGTCTGCTGGCTTCGGTCCAGTTCGCTCTCGATCGACTTCAGGATTTCGGCAAAGAACGGGTTCATGATGTCGTAGACCACGACCCCGACGATACCCGACCGTGAAGTCCGCAGCGAAGCAGCCCGGCGATTGTAGATATAGCCAATCTCAAGCGCATGAGCCTTGACTCGCTCGCGCGTGGACTCCGCGACAAGCGGACTGTCGCGCAAAGCCAGTGAAACCGTTGCAGTCGATACGCCAAGCGCGTCGGCAATGGTCGATAGCTTGATCTTTTGTGCCAGAACCCGATCCTCGGCCCAGGGAATTAAACAATTTAATTATGACGCATTGGCAAACGAAATCAAATAGCAGAGGGTCCGAGACATTGGTGTAGTGCTATTCGCCCGACCGCTTGGCATTGTCGGACGCCAATTCATTGTCGAGAGTTTCCAGAAAACGCAGAAGCGTCTTCCTCTGCACCTTGTCGAGTGGTCGGAGCATCTGGCGCTCGACCTTCTTCACCGCTTTTTTCAGATCGCCGACAATTTCTCGGCCTGCTGGCGCCAGAGCGATGAAATTGACACGCCCATCTTCCTGACTGGGCGTACGAAAGACCAGGCCCTGCGCTTCAAGCCGTGCGATAGCCCGTGTGATGGTCTGCGCGCGCACGCCAAGCATATCCGCGATCGACGAAAGCGGCAGACGTTCTTCTTCGCTAAGCGCCAAGAGGATCTGCTCTTGGCCGGCGTGGAGGCCCAGTTCGGCAAGACGGGCGGATAGTGCTGTGCGGGCACGACGGGCGGTGCATACGAGCTGGTTGAGCATGGCGCCTTTCGGCACCTTGTTCATCTTCTTTGGATTGGCTGGCAGGCGTCCCATATCCTGCCTGTCGATCTTGGTCATTCCCGCCTTCAAACCTTTTTCTGGCTCTTGACCGGCAGCCCCATGAACTGGTGCAAATGAAATCAGCCGGCGAAACAATGGGTATCTTCTTATGACAGAGGCCAGTCAGAGGTCCACCGATGCAGGAACGATTGCCGTTCTGCCGCTCGGCGCGACCGAGCAGCACGGCCCCCATCTTCCGCCGGAAACCGATACGCTGATCGCCACAGCCATGGCCAAGGCGCTGAAGGACACCGCGCCGGATCTGCCGCTTGAGATTCTACCGGTCGAGCCGGTCGGCTATTCGCCGGAACATCTGGACTGGCCGGTCACCCAATCGCTTGGCTGGGACGAGGCCATTCGTCGCTGGATCGGTATCGGCAACGATCTGGCGACACGCGACATCCGCCGTCTCCTTCTTCTCAACGCTCATGGCGGAAATTCGCCGCTCCTTACGATCGTCGCAACCGAATTACGCTGGCGTCATAAGATGCTGTGCGTTGCCACCAACTGGCATCGTTTCATTCAGCCCGGCGAAATCGTCTCCGCCAAAGAACGTGCGCTTGGCATCCATGCCGGGCAGATCGAGACATCGGTGATGCTCGCCATAGCGCCGGATCGTGTGGCGATGAACAAGGTACAGGACTTTCCGAACGCACAGGCCGGTTTCGCCAAACGCTTTGCCCATCTGCGCGCATACGGGCCGCATGCGTTTGGCTGGATGATGAGCGACCTTAATCCCGATGGCGCTACAGGCGATGCGGCTTCCGCCACGGCCGAGGTCGGTCGGCAGCTCATCGATCAGGCCGGTAGAGGCCTTGCCGAGCTGGCGCGTGACATGTCGGAATTCGATCTTGCGCGCTTTTCGACGCCCGCCCTCTAGGAACGCTCCCCTCCCCTCGCCTATATGGGACCAAACATTTCCGAGGCTTTTCAATGACCGAAACCGCCCAGCAGCAACTCACCCCCGTCACCGTCCTCACAGGCTACCTCGGTGCCGGAAAGACCACACTGCTCAACCGCATCCTGTCCGAAGCGCATGGCAAACGCTATGCGGTGATCGTCAACGAATTTGGCGAGATCGGTATCGACAACGACCTCATCGTCGAAAGCGACGAAGAAATCTACGAGATGAACAATGGTTGCGTCTGCTGCACGGTGCGTGGCGATCTGGTGCGTGTGGTGCAGGGTCTCATGCGCCGGCCCGGACGCTTCGACGCCATCGTTGTGGAGACGACTGGCCTCGCTGATCCCGCGCCCGTCGCGCAAACTTTTTTCATGGATGATGACGTTCGGTCGAAAACCGCGCTCGACGCCGTGGTCGCGCTGGTCGACGCAAAACACCTGCCTCAGCGGCTGAAGGATAGCCGGGAAGCCGAAGACCAGATCGCGTTCGCCGATGTGGTCGTTCTGAACAAGACCGATCTTGTTTCAGCGGACGAACTTGCAGAAGTCGAACGTCTTGTCCGCGCACTCAATCCGGTCGCGCCGATCCACCGCGCCGAGCGATCCAATGTGGAACTCGCCAAGGTGCTGGATCGCGGGGCCTTCGACCTGAAGCGCGCGCTGGATAACGATCCGCATTTTCTCGATCATGACGACCCGGATCATGAATGCGGACCGACCTGCGATCACCACCATCACGATCATGACGATGGCCACCATGGCCATCACCACCACCATCATCACCAACACGGCCCGGCCGATATTCACGATTTGACGGTCAAAAGCGTGTCACTTCGCGCCGGGGCGATGGACCCGAACCGTTTCTTTCCATGGATACAAAACCTGACCCAGGTGAAGGGGCCGGATATTCTCCGTTTGAAAGGCATCATCGCCTTCGCGGGCGATGATGAGCGCTACGTGGTTCAGGGCGTACACATGATCATCGAGGGCGATCACCAGCGGCCTTGGCGCGAGGACGAAACGCGCGAGAGCCGCCTTGTCTTTATCGGTCGTGAGCTTGATGAGGATTCACTTCGGCGGGGCTTCGAAAACTGTCTGGCGGACAACTGATGCCATCCATCGCCCCGTTGGATATCGACGGCCATGTCGGTCATGTAGGCTGGCTGGGCGAAACTGCTTTTTTTGGCGACGCGGATGGCGTCTTGCATCGCCTCGGCAAGCAAACCGGCTCGTCGGAAGTCCATGACGGCCTGCTCTGTCTTGCAATTGATCCGAAACGTCAGCGCGCTCTTACAGGCGGCGAGGACGGCCGTGTCGTGGCCACGAACGCCGACGGAGCTTCGGAAGAGCTGGCGCTCGAAAAGGGCAAATGGATCGGCGCGGTCGCGGCCGCTCCGGACGGAACGGTCGCCTACGCCCATGGCAAGTTCGCAAAGGTCTTGCTGAAAAAGGGGCCAAAATCCATTGAGCACGAGCGCAGCGTCGAAGCGTTGGCGTTTGCGCCAAAGGGTCTTCGCCTGGCGTGTTCGCATTATAATGGCGTCAGCCTGCATTTCCCCGCGACCGACAGCTTGCCGACCGTTCTCGGTTGGGAGGGCGCACATCTGCTCGTGACCTTCGCGCCGGGCGGAGATAGCCTGATCACTGCCATGCAGGAACCGGCCCTTCATGGCTGGCGTATGGCCGATAGCCGCCATATGCGCATGGAGGGCTATCCGACAAAGGTGAAGAGCCTGTCGTGGAGTGCAAAGGGCAAATGGCTGGCGTCATCCGGGGCGAATGCCGCAATCGTCTGGCCGTTCCAGGGCAAGGATGGCCCTATGGGCAAAGCCCCGCTGGAGCTCGGCACGCGCGCCGATTCGCTCGTCACTGCCGTGGCCTGTCATCCGACCGAACAAATGGTCGCCATCGGCTATCAGGATGGCATGGTCCTGGCTGTTCGGTTCGAGGATGCCAAGGAAGCGCTGCTTCGCCGCCCCGGCAAAGGATTGTTGACGGCTATGGAATGGGACCAGCGCGGCAAGCGACTGGCCTTTGCGTCAGAAGCCGGCGATTGCGGCATCGTCGATATCGGCGACTGACAACCAACTCAATTCGTTTAACGCCTTCTTCAGATTCGCTTTTATCAATCACAAGCGAATCGCCGTTCCGTTGACGTGAACTTTACACGAACATATTATGAACGCATGACCAAGATGAGCGTTCGTGACAAATTGGCGATTCTGTCCGATGCCGCTAAATACGATGCCTCCTGCGCATCGAGCGGTTCGGCCAAACGCGATAGCCGCAAGGGCGGCATCGGTTCGACCGAAGGCATGGGCATCTGTCATGCCTACGCGCCGGATGGCCGGTGTATCTCACTACTCAAGATTTTGCTGACCAATTTTTGCATCTATGACTGCAGCTATTGCATCAACCGGTCCTCTTCGAATACGCGCCGCGCACGCTTCACAATCGAGGAAGTGGTCGATCTAACCCTGCAATTCTACAAGCGTAATTACATCGAAGGGCTGTTCCTGTCGTCAGGCGTGATCCGCTCACCCGATGATACGATGGGAGAGATGGTTGAAGTCGCGCGGCGGTTGCGCATCGACCATGGCTTCAAGGGTTATATCCATCTGAAAACCATTCCCGAATGCGATCCGGTTTTGCTTGAACAGGCGGGACTTTATGCTGACAGACTATCGATCAATGTCGAACTGCCGACAGATAGCGGCGTGCAACGGCTTGCGCCGGAGAAAAAGCCGCAGACAATTCGTCGGGCTATGGGCACGGTACGCGGTGCAATCGAGGAGCGCGGTGAGCGAACGATAAAGACAAAGCGCAAACCACGCTTCGCGCCGGCGGGGCAATCCACGCAGATGATTGTCGGCGCCGATCCCACACCCGACGCGATCATTCTGAAAAGCTCTGCACAGCTCTACAGTTCATACCATTTGCGGCGCGTCTATTATTCCGCTTTCTCGCCTATACCCGATGCTTCAGCAGCTCTGCCCTTGATGAAACCGCCGTTGATGCGTGAGCACCGGCTTTATCAGGCCGATTGGCTGATGCGGTTCTACGGTTTTGCCAATGACGAAATTCTCGAAGGCTCGTCCGATGGGATGCTCGATCTCGCGATAGATCCAAAACTGGCATGGGCGCTCCGCAACCGTCATTTCTTTCCCATCGATGTGAATAGAGCCGACCGAGAAATGCTACTGCGCATTCCCGGCCTTGGCACGAAGGCTGTGGCCAAAATTCTTCAAGTGCGGCGCTATCGCACTTTGCGGCTGGAGGATGTCGGGGCAATTGTGCAGTCGATCCAGAAAATCCGCCCATTCATCACGGCTGCGGGCTGGTCGCCGGGCGGGCTGACCGAAACCGAAAATCTCCGCGTGCGTCTAGCGCCACAGCCCGAACAGCTTTCGCTGTTTTAAATGAAGGTTTGGCATGAGCGAAAAGGCGCGGCAATTCGGAGAACAATTTACGGTTTCGCTTGAGAGTGAGACTGATTTCGTGGGCTGGCGCGCGGCAGCGCGGGCCTTGGCGCTGGCGGGTACGCCATCTTCGGCGGTGACCTTTCTCACTCCTTCGGCAACATCGCAATCCCTTTTCGCGGAGGCCTCCTCGCCGCTGCCCCGGCCCGA
This sequence comes from Notoacmeibacter sp. MSK16QG-6, assembly GCF_024158145.1. Classification (GTDB taxonomy): domain Bacteria; phylum Pseudomonadota; class Alphaproteobacteria; order Rhizobiales; family Rhizobiaceae; genus Notoacmeibacter. The sequence continues at coordinate 93,430 of NZ_JAMYXM010000004.1, read as the reverse complement.
CGACGATGTGACTTTCAGCATCTCCAAAGTCTTTGTGCAGAAAGCTGAGACGGCCAGCCATCATTCCGATCCCGACCGCTACAACTTTCTCTATCATCTTCTCGTCCGCGTCTTGGACGAGCCGAACCTGATGAAGATCGCTTCCGATAGCGACATTCGGCGGCTCGAGGCGATGGTGAAGTCGGTCCGCCGCGACGCGCACAAAATGCATGCCTTCGTCCGTTTCCGCAAAATCGGCGATGCGGATGCGACCGAGGATGATGGGCGCTACGTTGCATGGTTCGAACCGGACCATTTCATTGTCGAGCGAGAGGCCGGTTTCTTCATGCGTCGCTTTGCGCAAATGAACTGGTCTATTTTGACGCCGAAAGGTTCCATCCACTGGGATCGCGAGACGCTGAGCGTCGGCCCGCCCGCCAAGCGGTCAGATGCGCCGGCTGACGATGCGACCGAGGAGCTGTGGCGCACCTATTTCTCCAACATTTTCAACCCGGCCCGGCTGAAGGTGAAGGCGATGCAGGCGGAGATGCCAAAGAAATACTGGAAGAACATGCCCGAGGCGGCGCTGATTCCCGACCTGATCGCCGGGGCCGAAAACCGGGCGAAGGCGATGGTCGCAGCGATGCCAACCATACCGCCGCCAACCCACGCAGCGATCCGGGAACGGCATTGGAGTGCCGAGATGGACGACACCGGCGAGACCCCGCCGCCACCTGCCGATGATCTGGAAAGTCTTCGCAAACAGTCTGAAACCTGCCGGTTATGCCCGCTGCATGAACCGGCGACACAGACAGTTTTTGGCGAGGGACCGGCGAATGCGCGGCTCGTTTTCGTCGGCGAACAGCCGGGCGACAAGGAGGATATTGCCGGTAAACCGTTCATCGGTCCCGCTGGTCAGCTTTTCGACGCAACGCTGGAAGATGCCGGAATCGACCGCTCGACCGTCTATGTGACCAACGCGGTGAAACACTTCAAATTCCAGCCGCGTGGCAAGTTCCGCCTGCATCAGAAACCGAATGGCGACGAAATCCAGACCTGCCGGTGGTGGCTAGGTCAGGAATTGAAGCTGATCGATCCGGATCTGACTGTTGCACTCGGCGCGACAGCCGCACAAAGCCTATTAGGTCGCTCGGTTGCGGTCACGAAGGAACGCGGTCAGCTTCTGGAGAGCCGGGAAGGACAGCGGGTTTTCATCACCGTCCACCCCTCCTTCCTGCTTCGCATTCCCGATGAAAAGCGCAAGGCGGAAGAACGCGACCGCTTTCGCGACGATATGATCGCCGTGCGCGAACTTATGGCGGCGTGACGCGAACCGTCAGACCGCTTTCATGGCAAGCGCAATGCCTTGGCCCACGCCGATACACATCGTGGCGAGCGCAAGCTTTCCGCCACTTTCCTTGAGTTCGAGCGCTGCGGTGCCACCGATCCGTGCGCCGCTCATACCGAGCGGATGGCCGAGCGCGATAGCGCCGCCATTTGAATTCACATGTTCGGCATCTTCATCGATGCCAAGCTCGCGGAGCACGGCGATACCCTGGCTGGCGAAGGCTTCGTTCAGCTCGATCACGTCGAAATCGGTAGGCTTGATACCGAGCCGGGCGCACAGTTTTTTCGTCGCCGGTGCAGGTCCAATGCCCATGATGCGCGGCGGCACACCCGCCGTAGCACAACCCAGAATGCGGGCGATGGGTGTCAGGCCATGCCTTTTCGCCGCCTCTTCCGAAGCGATGATCAGCGCCGCCGCGCCGTCATTGACGCCCGAAGCGTTGCCGGCCGTCACCGTGCCATCCTTGCGGAAGGGGGTCGGCAGTTTAGCGAGCTTTTCCAGCGTGGTGTCGGCGCGAGGATGCTCGTCCATGTCGACAACAACCGCGTCTTTCTTGCGTTGGGGAATCGTAACCGCCACGATCTCCTTGGCAAAACGTCCATTCTTCATCGCCGCTGCAGCCTTTTGCTGGCTGCGCAGAGCGAAGGCATCCTGATCCTCGCGGCTAATGCCGAAATCGGCCGCGACGTTTTCGCCCGTCTCAGGCATGGATTCGATGCCATACTGTTCTTCGAGCTTCGAATTGACGAAACGCCAACCGATGGTTGTGTCGTAAACAGCATTGTCGCGGGTGAAGGCGCTGGTGGCCTTGGGCATGACGAATGGCGCGCGACTCATGCTTTCGACGCCACCGGCAATCATCAAATCGGTGTCGCCGGCACGAATGGCGCGGGCGCAATCGGCGATGGCGTTCAATCCCGACCCGCAAAGACGATTCATCGTTCCGCCCGGCACCGCGTCAGGCCAGCCCGCCAGCAGCACCGCCATGCGCGCGACATTGCGGTTGTCCTCGCCCGCCTGGTTTGCGCAACCAAGAATTACATCGTCGATGGCTTCGAGGTCCAGCGAGGGATTCCGTTCGGTTATGGCTTTCAACGGGACAGCCGCCAGATCGTCCGCTCGAACCGGTGAAAGTGCACCGCCATACCGCCCGATGGGTGTGCGGATATAATCGCAGATATAGGCCTCGGCCATTGTGGTCCTCCTCCGAACATCGCGGCTGACCTTCGGCCCGCCTATCGCCGACCGGTCGGTCAGCGATAGACTTCATGGCACGATCATGAGCCGAATGCCATAGGCAAGGAGCGAGACGCTGAGAACGCCGGAAAGCCAGAGTAGAGCGAACCAGGCGAGCTTGCGTGTGAGCCCGCCCGGCGTTTTGTCTTTCGGCTGTCCCGTCAATGATAACCGCTTTCCGGATCGATCTTACCGCGAAACACCCAGTAGGCATATGCGGTGTAGGCGAGGATCATCGGTATGAGAATGACCGCGCCGACAAGCAGGAATTTAAGCGAGCTTTCCGGCGCGGCGGCCTCTTCGATGGTCAGCGATCCGGGCACGATATAGGGATAGAAGCTTATCCCGATGCCTCCATAGCAAAGGATGAAAATGCCAAGCGCAGCGAGAAACGGCCACGCATCGCGTTCCTGTTGCAGGCCCTGCCACATGATCCACACGCAGAATAGGATCGCCAATGGCACGACGATCGAGAAGATCATCGTCGGAAAACGGAACCAGCGCTCGAAGTAGATGGCGTCGACGAATGGCGTCCAGAGGCTGACGACGCCGATCAATGCAAGTGTACCGAGCATCGTGAACCAGGCGAAGCTACGAGCACGGTCGCGAACCTCATCGGTTGTCTTCATGTTCAGCCAGGTCGCGCCAAGCAGTGCATAACCGACCACCAGTGCCAGACCGGTGACGACTGAGAATGGCGTCAGCCAATCCCACCATCCACCGGCATATTCGCGGTTCTCGATGGCAATGCCCTGCACCAGCGCACCGAGCGCGATCCCCTGCGCGAGAGAGGCGACCAGGCTACCGAAGAAGAAGGCGATATCCCAAACCCAGCGGCCGCGATGGGTGCGCCAGCGATATTCGAACGCCACGCCCCTGAAAACCAGACCGAGAAGCATGGCGATAATCGGCACGTAAAGCGCGGGTAGCACGGTGGCGTAGACAAGCGGAAAGACCGCCATCAGTCCTCCGCCGCCCAGAACCAGCCAGGTCTCATTGCCGTCCCAGACGGGTGCGACCGAATTCATCATCAGATCGCGTTGTTTGCCTGCCGGGAAGAAGGGGAAGAGGATACCCACGCCGAGATCGAAACCGTCGAGAATGACATAGGCGAGAACAGCAAAGGCGATCAGAGCCGCCCAGATGAATGCAAGATCGAGCTCAAACATGACCGGTCGCATCCTTCTCGTGGCTCGGTCCGGGCATAATTCCGCCGGAACGCAACGGACCGTCCTGATCGACAGGTCCGGTAATGGCGAGAGCCGGCCGGTTCATCAGCCGCAGGATGTAAAAAGTGCCGGCGCCGAAAACGGCCGTATAGACGGCGATGAAAGCGAGCAGCGATGTGCCCACCGCCGGTGCATCCAGTGGCGAAGACGATTCGACGGTCCGCAGCAGCCCGTAAACGGTGAAGGGCTGCCGCCCGACTTCCGTGGTGATCCACCCGCACAGCACGGCGACAAACCCCATGGGCGACATAAACAACGCCGCCCGATGCAGCCATGGTTCTTCGTAAAGGTGCCCGCGCCATCGCGCCCATAGGCTCCAGAGACCGAGCGCCAGCATCGCGAAACCGATGGCGACCATGATCCGGAACGTCCAGAAAATCAGTTCCGCCGGGGGTCGCTCGTCTTTCGGCCAGCTTTTCAGACCACGCAGAGCGCCGTCCCATTCGTGCGTGAGGATCAAAGACGAGAGTTTGGGGATACCGATCTCGTAATGGACGGTCTCTTCCTCATCGTCCGGCAGACCGAACAGGATAAGCGGAGCGCCGTCGGGATGGTCGTCGTAATGCCCCTCCATCGCCGCCACCTTTGCCGGCTGATGCTCCAGCGTATTGAGCCCATGCAGGTCGCCAGCGAAAATCTGGATCGGCGAGACGGCGACGGCCATCCACATCGCCATGGAGAACATCGTTTTCGCGCCAGGCGTATCGACATCGCGGCGCAGAAGATGCAGCGCTCCAACGCCACCCACCACGAGCGCCGTCGTCAGATAGGCGGCCAGCACCATATGAACGAAGCGGTAGGGAAAGGATGGGTTGAAGATAATCGCCCACCAGTCCTCCGGCACGAACTGCCCGGCCTCATTGATCGAATATCCTGCAGGTGTCTGCATCCAGCTATTCACGGACAAGATCCATGTCGCCGAAATAAGCGTGCCGAGCCCAACCATGGCGGTGGCGAAGAAGTGCAGCTTTTCCCCGACCCGTTCACGTCCGAAGAGCATGACGCCGAGAAAGCCGGCCTCCAGGAAGAAAGCCGTCAGAACTTCATAGCCCATCATCGGGCCGAGAACCGGGCCTGTCTTGTCTGAAAAAACGCTCCAGTTCGTGCCGAACTGGTAGCTCATCGTAATACCCGACACGACGCCCATGCCGAAGGCGACGGCGAAGATCGTCTTCCAGTAATCGAACAGCGAGCGATAGACCGGTTTGCCGGTAATCAGGTGGAGGCCGTTGAGAACGGTCAGATAACTGGCCAGTCCGATCGAGAAGGCCGGGAAGATGATGTGGAAGGAGACAGTAAAGGCAAACTGCAGGCGCGCCAGAAACGTGGCGTCGAATCCCTCGAACATTAAGTGCTCCGCTTCGCTTGGATAACCTCTACAGCACAGAGCGGCTGCCCGTCGGCACGACATTCAAGCCGCCCGACTCCTAGATTGGATGGTCTGGACCCAGGGTTCAATATCCCGTTCGGTGTCCAGATCGACTTCAACCGATTTTATCCCGCGTCGCCATCTTCCGTGGCGTCTGAATCGCCTTCTATCCGCGAGCGGATATCTTCGCAAGGGTCGCCGCGGTCGACTGGCTCGGTCAGATGAAACGCATCGAATATCTCGCGTTCTGCCGAAGGAGATTCTTCCGTCTCGAATTGCCCGATGACGTAACTGCTGCCAGCGGGCAGAAGGCGCGGCACGCCATGATCGCGCCTGACGTGCCCGTCGCCGGCGATCAGAACGGCTCCACTGGAGCCTGCCCTGATCATCTCGCGCGCCATCGCTCCATCCCGCGCCCTTTGAATCAGTATCATCGGTCCTGCAGACGCTTTATCCACCATGCCGCAATGGCTCTCGACAATCGTCGCCTGCAGCGTTTCCAGACCGGGTCCCGTTAGCTTCCGGTCAAGCATAAGCTGCTGGCGTCGCGCCGGATCGATGGTGTCCTCTCCGCTTCGGCCGATCGCCATGATTTCAGATCGTTCAAGGCCAGCCCCGCGCATTGTCAGTCCGTGACGGCGGGCCGCCTCGAAAATGGGGCGGTAGATCTCGAAGTCCGGCCAGCCCCGCTCGGCCCATTTCAGCGCCATATCGAGATCGGCCGGTTCGACCTCCCCGCCGATCCATCGGTCAAGAACGGGTTGAGCCGCTGGCGAGAGCATTTCCAGAATGACCACCGGACGCCTATCGCGGGCGACAAGCCCCTCAATCAGACGCGCCTGAAAAACATGGTGGGAAGCCGCTGTATGAATTTCGCCGACGAGCACGAAAGATTTGGATGCCGCCTGATCCAGTAAGGCATCGAATCCCAGCACGTCGCCGAGCGGCGTGACCAGTTGGCCTGTATCGCTTGCCTGCCGATCCTGCTCCGCCGCTGTGGCAGAAGCGAAAAAAGACAAAAGTGTAGCGAGGCCTAACAGGAGCCCGAACAGGCGCTTTCTCATCGACATCTCTCCTCGGTCATGGCCCCGACGAACATTAGTAGAGATGATTCGAAGAAGAACGCTTTGCAGCAAAATTTAACCCTGTTCAGAGGTAAAAGCCCCTTTTTTCGGCACGATATATTGCAGCGCAAATAAAACGAACAAGAAATATTGCATTGCACATAATACCTTCGCCGTAGTTTTGGCTTCTTCGCTTCAAATGCGGCAGCCGGCCACCTAGGGTCGCATGACCGACGGTCTTGGGAGGACCGAAGGACGAAACTCTGGGAGGATGATAATGTCCAAACTGAATCTATCGCGCCGTGGCCTGCTCAAGGCCGGCGCGGCTACCGGCGTCGCTCTCGGCGCACCGCTTCATTTCGTCAAGGGTGCCTACGCCCAGGATCAGATGTCGTGCAACATGCCGACAGGCAGCGATGTCGTCTTCGGCTTCAACGTTCCACAGTCTGGTCCTTACGCCGATGAAGGTGCGGATGAACTTCGCGCCTATCAGATGGCGGTTGAAATTCTCAATGGCGAAGGCGATGCAAGCGCTATCTCGTCCTTTTCCGGCGCCAGTAACCTGAAGGGCAACGGCGTTCTGGGCAAAAAGGTCACCTATGTGACCGGTGACACGCAGACCAAATCCGACGCCGCACGCGCATCGGCACAGAAGATGATCGAAGATGGCGGCGCCATCATGATCACCGGTGGCTCGTCCTCCGGCGTGGCCATCGCGGTCCAGTCGCTCTGCCAGGAACGCGGCGTTATCTTCATGGCCGCGCTCACCCACTCCAACGACACGACCGGCAAGGACAAGAAGCGTTACGGCTTCCGTCACTTCTTCAACGCCTATATGTCCGGCGAGGCGCTCGGCTCGGTTCTGGCCGAGGAGTATGGCAAGGAGCGTACGGCCTATCACCTGACGGCAGACTACACCTGGGGCTGGACCCAGGAGGAGTCGATCAAGAACGCCACGGAAAAGCAGGGTTGGAAAACGGCTCAGGCCGTTCGCACACCGCTCGGCGCGGGCGATTTCAGCCAGTACATCACGCCGGTTCTCAACTCCGGCGCGGACGTGCTGATCCTGAACCACTATGGCAAGGACATGGTGAATTCGCTGACCCAGGCCGTGCAGTTCGGCCTTCGCGAAAAGCAGGTCAACGGCAAGGACTTCCAGGTCGTCGTGCCGCTCTTCTCGGAGCTGATGGCTCAGGGTGCCGGCAGCGCCATTAAAGGCATTCTTGGCACCGCCAACTGGGACTGGAAGCTGGACAATGCAGGCACCAAGGCCTTCACCCAGGCCTTCGGCAAAAAGTATGGCCAGCCGCCAAGCCAGGCCGCGCAGACAGCCTTCGCGCAGACCATTCTATACGCCGATGCGTGCGAGCGCGCTGGCACCTTCTATGCGCCGGAAGTTATCGCCGCTCTGGAAGGCTACGAGCATGACGGCCTCGGCAATGGTCCGACCCTCTATCGCGCCGATGACCACCAGTGCTTCAAGGATGTGCTCGTGGTGCAGGGCAAGGACGATCCGAAGGATAAGTTCGATCTGCTCGAAATCCGCAAGATCGTCGCACGCGATCAGGTGACCTACGATCCGTCGATCTTCGGCGGAGATCTCGGTCCGGCAGACGCCAAACAGTGCTGATCGCCGGCCGATAGGAAAATGAGGAATCGGCCGCTGTTTCGAGGCGGCCGATTCTTTCCCTCTCCAATGGCTGGCTGCCGCAAACGCTGCATGTATCGGGGGGATCTGAACGATGGACGCGTTTCTTCTTCAACTTCTGAACGGGCTCGATAAGGGCGGCGCATATGCGCTGATCGCTCTTGGACTGACGCTCGTTTTCGGCACGCTGGGCGTCGTGAACTTCGCCCATGGCGCGCTGTTTATGCTGGGCGCGTTCTGCGCGGTGGTCTTCAACCGCCTTCTCAACATCGAAACGGTCACGATTGACGAAACCCAGACAACGCCCTGGGGCACGCCGATGGAAATTCGCGAGCCCTATGTCCAGTCAATGCTGGGCGATTTCGGCGCTTTCCTGGTCGATTATTCCGTACCCATTTCGATCATTATCGCCATCCCGATCATGCTTCTCATCGGCGTTATCATGGAGCGCGGCCTGATTCGCCACTTCTACAATCGGCCGCACGCCGACCAGATTCTGGTCACGTTCGGCCTCGCCATCGTTATTCAGGAAATCATCAAGCATTTCTTCGGCGCCAATCCGATACCGCAAGGCGCGCCCGACGCGGTCAATGGCAGTGCGAATATCGGGGCCATGCTGGGCTTGGAGGGTTTCATCTCCTACCCGTGGTGGCGCCTGATCTATTTCCTTTTCTCTCTCCTATGCATCGGCGGTGTCTTCGCATTTCTGCAGTTCACGACTTACGGAATGGTCGTGCGCGCCGGCATGCGGGACCGCGAAACGGTCGGCCTGCTTGGCATCGATATCGAGAAACGCTTTACCGTCGTATTCGGTATCGCCGCAGTCGTGGCTGGCCTCGCCGGCGTGATGTATACGCCGATACTGCCGCCCGACTATCACATGGGCATGGACTTTCTGGTGCTGTCATTCGTCGTCGTCGTTGTCGGCGGCATGGGCTCGCTGGCGGGCGCGGTGCTGGCCGGTTTTCTGCTCGGCATTCTGCAATCCTTCGCCTCGATGACCGAGGTAAAGTCTATTCTGCCAGGCATCGACCAGATCATCATCTACCTCGTCGCCGTCGCCATTCTGCTCATCCTTCCGCGTGGATTGATGGGTCGCAAAGGCGTCATGGAGGATTGAAATGTTCGGCAATATGACCGGAAAAGACTGGCTGCTCTTCATCGGCTTCACCATCGTGGTGCTTACCGCGCCGATCTGGCTGACGCCCTTGGGAGCCGCCTATCCCGCACTGATGCAGAAATTCTGCATCTTCGCCATCTTCGCGATTGGCTTCAATATTTTGTTTGGCCTGACCGGCTATCTCTCTTTCGGCCATGCCGCCTTTTTGGGCGTTGGCTCATATGCCGGCGTCTGGATGTTCAAGCTGTTCAGCATGAATGTCGTCATATCAACCGTCTTCGCGCTGATTTGCTCCGGGCTATTCGCGCTGGTGATCGGCTATATCAGCCTGCGGCGCTCCGGCATCTACTTCTCCATTCTGACGCTGGCCTTCGCCCAGATGATGTACAACGTCGCCTATTCGGTGCTGACGCCGATCACCAATGGCGAAACCGGATTGCAACTTTCGCTCAGCGACCCGCGCCATCTGGACCGCGCACTCGGCGTATCGGAAAGTATCGGCCTGCCGCGCACCAGCTTCTTCGGCATCGACATATCAGGAGGCGGAATGCCCGGCTTCTATTTCTGCGCGGTGCTGCTGATTATCTGCTTTTTCCTGTCGATCCGCATCTTCCGCTCACCGTTCGGCATGATGCTGCGGGCGATCAAGTCCAACCAGATGCGTATGAAATATACGGGGTTCAATCCTAAACCCTACCTGCTGGCGGCGTTCGTGATCTCTGGTCTCTATGCGGGTCTGGCCGGCGCCCTGATGGTCGCGACCGATCCATTGGCCGGCGCAGAGCGCATGCAGTGGACAGCATCGGGCGAGGTCGTTCTCATGACCATTCTCGGCGGTGTAGGTACGCTGGTCGGTCCGGTAATTGGCGCCACGCTCATCAAATATTTCGAAAACATCTTCTCGGCCTTCAATGAGAATGCGCTGAACGTGACCTTCTCGTTCCTGCCGGCCGATATTCGCGAACTGATCGTCGAACTGGCCAGCCTGTTCGTTGGCGAAGGCTGGTTCCTGACGCTCGGCCTGGTCTTTATGATCGTCGTCATCTTCCTGCCCGGCGGCATCATGGAAGGCGTCGGACGGATCAAAGCGCTTTTCTCGAGAAAGAAAACCCAGGACGACGCTGCCCAGGGCAGTGTCGTGGCGGCGGAGTGATCTGATGGAAACGAACAACAACGTCGTTCTGCACGTTGCCGACGTGAACAAGAGCTTTGGCGGCCTCAAAGCCCTGACCGACGTCGACCTCTCGGTCAGGGAAGGCACGGTCCATGCGATCATCGGCCCTAACGGCGCGGGCAAGAGCACTCTGCTCAATGTCTGCATCGGCCGCATTCCACCTGATACCGGACACGTTATCTTCGACGGCACCACGCTGGACGAGATCACGCCGCATGAGATCAACCAGCTCGGCGTCAGCCGCGTCTTCCAGACGCCAGAGATTTTCGCCGACCTGTCCCTTCTTGAAAACGTCATGATACCGGCGTTTGCCAGACGCGACGGGGCATTCAAGTTCAATCCGATCCGCGCGCTGGCTGCCGAAGCCGAAATCCGCGAACAGGCCGAAAGCCATCTGGAAGATGTCGGCCTTTACGCCAAGCGTCACACCGAAGCGGCATCGCTATCCCGTGGCGACAAACGCAGGCTCGAAATGGCCATGTCTCTCATCCAGAGCCCGCGTCTGCTTCTGCTGGACGAGCCCACCGCCGGAATGGCCAGGCACGACACCAACACCACGATCGAGCTTCTGAAAACGCTCAAGGATCGCGGCATGACCAAAGTCATCATCGAGCACGACATGCATGTGGTGTTTTCGCTCGCCGACCGCATTTCGGTTCTGGCGCAAGGGCGTATTATCGCTGAAGGCACGCCGGACGAAGTGCGCAACAGTCCGAAGGTCAAGGAAGCTTATCTCGGGGAGAGCCAGGAATGAACATCACGGCCGATCCCAAGGGTCTTGAGGGAGCTCGAACGATGAGCGAAGGCGACAAAGGGTTCTTCTCCGTTAGGGACATCCATGCCTATTACGGCGAAAGCTATATCGTGCAGGGTGTTTCCTTCGAACTGAAGAAGGGCGAAGTGCTGTCTCTGCTCGGGCGCAACGGCGCTGGAAAGACATCGACACTGCGTACCCTCGCCCGGCTCGACAATCCGCAACTGCGGCGCGGCGAAATCTGGTTGGATGGCGAACCATTGCATGAGCGCAAGGCGCATCACGCCGCCCGGTCAGGCATCCAGCTCGTGCCCGAAGACCGCCGTATCATCGGCGGGCTGACGGTCGAGGAAAATCTGGTTCTCTCGCAGGTCTCGGGTGAAAAAGGGTGGGAACTCGAAAAGATCTACAGCCATTTTCCAAGGCTGGCCGAACGGCGCCGGCAGGAAGCAACGACCATGAGTGGCGGCGAGCAGCAAATGCTGGCTGTCGCCCGTGCGCTTGCCCGCGATATCAAGGTCCTGTTTCTCGACGAGCCCTATGAGGGGCTGGCTCCCGTCATCGTTCAGGAAATCGAGGCCATCGTCCGCCAGATCCGCGATATCGGTATTACCACGATCATCGTCGAACAGAACGCGGTCGCCGCGCTTCGCCTGTCCGACCGAGCCGTTATCATGGATACCGGTGAGATCGTCTATGAGGGGACCGCGCAGGAGGTGCTCGATAATGAGCAGCTCCGCCATGAATATCTGGCGATCTGACCGGCGCTGATAGCTGGTCCGATGGAACTTTTACAGCGCGTCGAATAGAATCTTGCAGGCCAGAAGCGTCAGTAGCACCAGAATCGCGCGATCGAATTTTTCCGGCGAGATACGTTTCGCCAGCCATGCGCCGACGGGCATGAACAGAAGGATCGGGATCAGGGCGCCCGCGCCCAGAAGCGCACGCCAGGGCGTCAGAATCTCATAGGCGAACAGCATGGGAAGCTGCGGGATCGCCATCAGAAAAAAGAACAGCGAGATCGTGGCGACAAAATTGGGCCGGTTCAAACGTAATGCGTTGAGAAAGGTGAGCGAAACGGGAGCCGAAACGCCGGTAGCGCCATAGAGCCCGCCGGACACGATCCCCACCGGCACGACAATCCGCCGCGCGACCGGCCATGAAAGTTGCCAGGACGGTCGCGAAAAGCGAAACGCGACATAGGCGAAAACGACCAGTGCTACCGCCAGAAGCAGTGCCTGAGGCGGAAGGCTGGCCAGCATGAGCGTGCCGACGAGCGCTCCGATTGCGCCGGTCACGGCAAATGTGAGGGCAAAGCCCGGCGCATTCAGATCCTTGCGATAGGTCCAGGCCTGCCAGGCGTTGGAAATTACGTTCGGGATGGAAAAGACAGCCACAGCGAATGGCACATCGTAAAGCGTCGCCAGCAATGGAACGGCGATCAGTGGCGCGCCAGCGCCGGTTGCGCCCTTAAGCACACCGCCGAGACCGAACGCCACGAAGACGATGAGGATGCTGCCCCAATCGATCAATAACCTACCCACCCCGCTCTAAGATGATTCACGCAACACAGCAGCGATAGCGCCAGCCGTCTTAAACAGCGTGTGTCCTTCCGGTCAAAGATAACGGTTGAACGGTTTGCCGTTATAAAGCCTTGTGCCTCTCCTGTTGACCCGCCAGTGTGGCGACCTCCAGCGCTTCGCCTATCACGTCCGCATCGCCGATATGATTGAAGAGCGTCAGGATCAATCGTGCATTGAGGGCGGTGCTCTCTTCATCGGACAGACCCTCATGAGCTGCGATCAGCGCGGCATAGATGTCATCCGCATCCGAGAGATTTCGGCTTCTGTTCAGCTTGCCCATTGCTCAGCCTTTCTCTGCCATCCCGGTCGCCCTGCCGAACGCCTTGCAAACGGCATCGATACTCCAGTCGGCCCAGCGCCCGGCGACATGCTGGTCCGGGCGGATCAGATAAATCGCTTGCTCCGTTCCGCCGAGATAACGCTCCTCCAGGACTGGAAATTGCCCCTTTGAAAACATCAGACGATCCGCATCGATATCGCCTTGAAAGTCCGGCACATCGACCCCGATCGCCAGCACCGCAAAACGTCCGCCAAGGCGGTCCAGCAGAAAATCGCCATCGAGAGGTGCGTCGGGGCACACCGCGCCGGGCCGGCTCCGAGCGGGCGCGCCGGGCAGATCGTCCTGCGTGTTGAGCGTCGAGCCATCGAGCGTCGCCGGGATCGACAATCGCCCGGAATTGACGAATGGCCGTGCGAAGTCGTTCTCCTCCGACAGATCGAGCACGGCGTTGCGGAAAACCTTGCTTATAGTCGACTTCGGCGTGATGAAATCCGTCGATCGGGTCGAGTTCAGAATGTTTTCGTCAGTCGCCGCGATCCGCTCTTCATCATAGCTATCGAGCAGTTCTTCGGGTGACAGGCCGTCGATCACACGCTTCAGCTTCCAGCCAAGATTATCGACATCCTGCATCCCGCTATTGCAGCCACGTGCACCGAATGGCGAGACCTGGTGGCAGCTATCTCCAACGAAGATCACGCGGTCGTGCCGGAACTTCTCCATGCGCCGGCACTGGAAGGTATAGATCGACGTCCAGACGATTTCGTAATCGATCCCCATCGGAGAGAGCATGGCATCGAGCCGCGCTCTGATGTTCTCGTCCTGCAATTCCTTCTCACGGTCGATATGCCAGCCAATCTGGAAATCGATGCGCCATTCGCCATCCGGCTGCTTGTGCAGCAGAGCGGAATCGCCGGAGCCCTTGAAGGGTGGCTCGAACCAGAAGCGGCGCTCGACCGGAAAATCCGCCTTCATCCGCACATCGGCAATCAGGAAATTATCCTCGAACACTTTGCCGTCGAAGCCGAGGCCCATCATCTTGCGCGTTGGCGAACCGGCGCCATCGGCGGCGATGACCCAGTCTGCCGTCAGGCTGTATTGGCCATCTGGCGTCTCGATCTGAAGCGCGACTTTATCGCTGTCAGTATCGATGTCCGTGACCTTATTGCGCCCGCGAATTTCGATCGGCACGCCCTCGGCCTGCGCCTGGCGAATGCGCTCGACCAGATATTTCTCGAAATAGGGCTGCTGCAGGTTGATGAAGGCAGGGAAGCGATGCCCTTCCTCCGGCAGAAGGTTGAATTCGAAAACCTCCCGCTCACCGTGAAAGACACGGCCGAGGCTCCATTCCACGCCCTTTTCCATCATCGGTCCGGCTGCGCCCAGCCGATGAGCGATTTCGAGGCAGCGTTTGGAAAAACAGATTGCGCGGCTGCCCTGCCCGACGCCCTCATGATCATCGAGAACTAGCGTTTCGATACCCTTCAGACCGAGTTCGAGCGCCGCTGCCATGCCGACAGGACCGCCGCCGATCACGATCACCTGATGATGGGCCGGGGTCGCCGCATCCTGATCGACCGACCGTGAATAGGGGTAGAGCCGATGCGCCAGGTTGTAGCGGTCTTCAAGCATGTCCGCGGCTCCTCCCGCCTCGTCTCAGCCCTGCAACTCCGCCCACATTTCCTTGTCGCGTTCGGCCGTCCAGATGCGGGGATGCTCGATCCCCCGCGCTTCGTCATAGGCGCGGGCGACGTTGAACGGCAGGCAATGCTCGTAAATTGCGTAATCGCCGAATTTCGGATCGCAGGCCGCGCGAACGGCCGCCATTGCTTCTTTCAGCGATCCACCCCTGGCCGCAACCTTTCCTGCCGCGTCATAGGTCGAGCGGACGAAGTCGGCCGTATTATCGAGCGCCTTGTTGACCATGTCGGAACCGGTTAGCGCATCGCCGCGACCGGGGGCGATGGCGGCCAGATCGTGCGCGCGGATCGCTTCCAGCGTCGCCGGCCAATCGGCGAAATGACCGTCGCCGCAATAGCAGGCCGAGTGATATTCTACGATATCGCCAGTGAACATGACGTTCTCATCCGGAACATAGATCACCGTATCGCCGGCAGTATGGGCGCGGCCCACCTGCTTGATGTCGACGCGGCGATTGCCGAGCCAGACGGTCATCGAACCGGTGAAGGTCAGCGTCGGCCAGGTCAGACCCGGAATCTCCTCATGCCCCTGGAAGAGGCGCGGGAAGCGATCGAACTCGCTGTCCCAGTCCTCCTGCCCGCGCTCCACCACCATGGAGCGCGCCTTATCGCTCATAATGATCTCGCGCGCATCGAAAGCCGACGCGCCAAGCACCCGCACGGCGTGGTAATGCGTCAGAACCACATGGCTGATCGGCTTGTCCGTCACCGAGCGGACGCATTCGATCACCTTGCGGGCCAGACGCGGCGTCGCTTGCGCCTCGACGATCATCACGCTTTCGTCGCCGACTATGACGCCCGAATTCGGATCGCCTTCGGCGGTGAAGGCGTAAAGCCCTTCTCCGATCTGGCTGAAGCTGACATTCTTCTCCGCCATGTCGCCAGCGGACGCAAACTGCTTGCTCATCTGTTCATTCTGCCTTTTTCAGCTCAGCCCTGCCGTTCGACGGTCTGTTCGATCGCCCCAAAGATCGAATGGCCGTCCGCATCCTTCATCTCGATGCGAACCTGGTCGCCGAACGCCATGAAATCTGTCTGCGGCTTGCCGTTCTGTATGGTCTCGACCATGCGCACTTCCGCCAGACACGAATAGCCGGCGCCGCCATCGGCAACGGGCTTGCCGGGATCGCCTCCCGGGCCTTTGTTGGAAACGGTGCCCGATCCGATGATCGCGCCTGCGGACAAAGGACGGGTTTTTGCTGCATGTGCGATCAGCTTGCCGAAATCGAATGTCATGTCGGCGCCGGCATCCGCCTTGCCAAACGATTTTCCATTGAGAGAAACGAGAAGCGGCAGGCTGACCTTGCTTCCATCCCACGCATCGCCCAGTTCATCAGGCGTCACCGCGACCGGCGAAAATGCACTGGACGGTTTGGACTGGAAAAAGCCGAATCCCTTGCCGAGCTCGTTCGGTATCAGCCCTCGCAGCGACACATCGTTGACCAGCATGATAAGCCGGATGGCCTCTCGCGCCGTCTCTTCGTCAGCACCGAATGGAACGTCATCGACAACGACCGCGATCTCACCTTCGAAATCGATCCCCCAATCCGGCACCGCTTCGCTTGGGAAGGTGATTGGATTGCGCGGCGCGATGAAGGAGTCCGATCCACCCTGATACATCAGTGGATCGGTCCAGAAGCTTTGCGGCATCTCGGCATTGCGCGCCTTGCGGACCAGTTCGACATGATTGACGTAGGCCGAACCGTCCGCCCACTGATAGGCGCGCGGAAGTGGCGATGTCGCCTCATGCTCGTGAAACCGCCGACTGGGCTGGCTACCCGATTCCAACCCCTCCGCAACACGTTCGAGACGGGGGGCGACATGTGACCAGTCGTCGAGGGCATCCTGCAGTGTGCGGGCGATATGCGGCACTTCAGAGCAGCGGGTCAGATCACGCGAAACAACGACGAGCCGCCCATCGCGCGTCGAATCCTTCAGGGTTGCGAGCTTCATCGATCCTCCACAGCAGTCGATTTTTGGTTGGTGCAGCCGGTCACTTCAGGCCGGGCGTGCCGTCGAATTTCTTCTCGATGCTCTTCCAGCAATCGATGTAATCGTCCTGAAGCGGCGCTTCTTTCGCGGCAAAGGCTGTCAGATGCTGAGGAAAGCGCGTCTCGAACATAAAACTCATCGTGTTGTCGAGTTTCTGCGGCTTCAATTCGGACATTGATGCCTTGTCGAACGCCTCGCGGTCCGGCCCATGTGGCAGCATCATATTGTGCAGGCTCATGCCACCCGGCACGAAGCCCTGCGGCTTGGCGTCGTACTGGCCGTAAATATTGCCCATCAGTTCGCTCATCACATTCTTGTGGTACCATGGCGGGCGAAACGTATCTTCCATCACCATCCAGCGCTCGCGAAACAGCACGAAATCGATATTGGCCGTGCCAGCGACGCCCGATGGGGCCGTCAGAACGGTAAAGATCGACGGATCGGGGTGATCGAATAGGATTGAGCCGACGGGGCAATACGTTTTCAGATCGTATTTCACCGGCGCGTAATTGCCGTGCCATGCCACCACATCGAGCGGACTATGGTCGATC
The DNA here is from genome assembly GCF_024158145.1 of Notoacmeibacter sp. MSK16QG-6. Classification (GTDB taxonomy): domain Bacteria; phylum Pseudomonadota; class Alphaproteobacteria; order Rhizobiales; family Rhizobiaceae; genus Notoacmeibacter. The sequence continues at coordinate 76,406 of NZ_JAMYXM010000004.1, read as the reverse complement.
TCGGTGGTGTGGAACTGTCCGCACCATTTTACCGTCACGGTGGACGGTGCATCGCGATCCTCGAACGCGGCGACCGGTGTCTTGAAATCGCGGCGGTTCGCCATGCAGTTCGCACCGATCGGGCCGCGACCCGGCAGTTCGAATTTCTGGCCGTAATTTTCGCAGACGAAGCCCCGCGCCGGACCTTCGATCAGTTCGACCCGGTAAACCAGCCCGCGCGGCAGAACGGCGATTTCCTGAGGCTCCAGATCGATGATGCCGAGTTCGGTCGAAAAACGCAGTCGGCCCTGTTGCGGCACGACCAGCAATTCGGAATCGGCGGAGTAGAAATAGTCGTCCACCATGGATTCGGTCACAAGATAGATGTGGCTCGCCATGCCGACCTGCGTATTGACGTCCCCCGCTGTCGTCATGGTGCGCATACCTGTCAGCCAGGTCAGGCTTTCGTCCGAATGAGGCACCGCGTCCCAGCGATACTGACCGAGCGAGATCACGTCCGGATCGACATGCGGAGCACTCTTCCAATAGGGAAGATCGATCTTTTTGAAGCGGTGCGTATGCTTGACGGAGGGGCGGATGCGATAACACCAGGTTCGCTCGTTCTGATGGCTCGGCGCAGTGAAAGCGGTGCCCGACAATTGTTCGCCATAGAGACCGTAATTGCAGCGCTGAGGGCTGTTCATGCCCTGCGGCAGCGCGCCGGGCAGCGCTTCGGTCTCGAAATCATTGCCAAAACCCGGCATATAGCCTTCGGCTGTGCCGAATGGTGTCGCCGCCTGCGTTAGCGCCTCGATCTGGGTCTGCTTGTTCATGACGATGTCCTCCAGCCTCTCGTCAGGCAGATAATGGTTACTTTTGTAACTATCAACCCATAAGGTCGGTGGGAAGACGTCAGGGATACGATAGTGCAAGCAGTCAGGAACGAAAGGAAAATGGGTGGGGAAGAACGACCATTTCGATCTGAGGGAGTTTTTGCCTTATCTGCTCAATCTGGCGGCGGAAGAGACCAGCCAGCATTTCAGCGCCACCTATCGCGAACGTTACGGGCTGCTTCGGACCGAATGGCGGGTTCTGTTCCATCTTGGCCGCTATGGCGATTTGTCTGCGTCCGAGATCGGCGCCATGGCGAAAATCCATAAAACCAAGATTTCCCGCGCCGTCAGCGCTTTGGAAAGCAAGAATTTTTTGAAGCGGACGGCATCGCCGGAGGATCGGCGGCGTGAGATACTGTCCCTGCTTCCGTCAGGCCAAGCCGCCTATGACGATCTGACCGCCGCCGCTGAAAGCTACAATCGAGAACTGGCCAGTCAGTTCTCGTCGGAAGAATGGTCTTTGCTGCTTGCCAGCCTCGAGCGGCTGGCCCATCTGCCGCCCCCGAAGGAATAGGCGAGAAGGCCTTCGGCACTCATCTCCAATTGCTCTTTCCGCTTCGGCAGACCGGCCGGCGAAGACTCCGCTTGACTCCAAAATACAACCAGAATTAGAACATATAGAGAACATTGAATTGCAGCAGACCCATGCCTGATGACCGGATTTCGACCTCGAATTTCGGCAAGGGAGCCGTTTGCGCCCGTCCCCCTACCCGATGGACGGGCTCGGCTTGCCGAAGCCTTTTCCGCGCAGCCCTGCGATGGGGCGAGCACGGGATTCGTGCTGGCGCATCTGCGGTCGGCGTCGCAGCCCTTCCTCTGGATCACCGACCGTCTCACGCTGATCGAGACGGGCGAGCCCTATACATTGTCCACGCCCTTCATCCGCGCACGGCTGGCAAAGCCTGCCGATGTGCTGATCGCCGCCGAGGAAGGGCTTCGCTGCGGCGCACTTTCGGCCGTCGTCGCCGAGCTTTGGGGCAACCCGAAACCGCTGGATTTCACCGCCAGCAAGCGCCTTGCCATGCGCGCGGAGACGGCCGGCATTCCATGCTGGCTGATCCGCCACGACGCCACGCCCGACCTCAGCGCCGCGCGCGAACGCTGGCGGCTCCAATCGCTGCCGTCACTGCCGCTGCCGGACGATGCCAAAGCGCCGGGCGGCCCGCTCTGGCATGCCGAACTGTTCCGCTCGCGCGAGCGGCGGCCTGGCCACTGGGTGGCGTCCTATGACCATGCGGCGCATCGTCTCGATCTGGTTCCCGCGCTTTCCGATGGAGCGCTGGACAAAACTGCGGCAACGACAGCGCAACGCGTTGCCTCCTGAAGGGCCGCTTGCGCTGATCGCCGACGGCCCGAAAGGCCCTGTCATTCATGATCTCAACGAAGCCGCAAGAGAGGCCGGCATTCGCAGGGGCGCCCGAGCTGTCGACATGCGCGCCCTCTGTCCTGCGCTCCATTTCGAACAGGCCGATCCCGCCGGCGACAAGGTGGCGCTGGAAAAGCTGGCGCTCTGGGCGCGGCGTTGGTGCCCATGGAGCATTGCCGAAGGCCGCAGCGGCCTTTTGCTTGATACCACCGGCTCCGACCATCTGTGGGGCGGCGAGGCGGCCATGCTGGCGGATATGGAAGCGCGCTTCAAAATGCTTGGATATGGCTGCCGGCTCGCCATTGCGCCGACCATCGGCGCGGCCCATGCCTTTTCGTATTACGGCGAGAGTCACACGCTTTGCACGGACCCGGCGGCGGACCTTGCCCCTCTACCGGTCGCCAGCCTCCGTCTGGAGCCGGACACGATTCTTCTACTGCACCGGCTCGGCCTGCGCCGCATCGGCGATTTAATGGCCGTGCCGCGCCTGCACCTGACGCGGCGTTTCTCGCGGAGCGAGCTTGCCGCCAATCCGCTGTTGCGTCTCGATCAGGCGCTGGGAAGAACAGACGAACCACTGGATGCACCGGAGGAGGCGCTACCCTTCCACGCCCAGAAAAGCTTGGCAGAGCCGATTGTCGATCCGATGAACCATCTGCCGGACCTCTTCCGCCAGCTCTGTGCTCTTCTGCAGGAGGCCGGCCATGGCGCACGGCGCGTCCGCCTCACGGTCTATCGGACCGATGGCGAGATCGGCCGGATCGAAGCCGCCACCGCCGCGCCCACACGCGATCCGGCACACATGGCTTCGCTCTTTCGAGAGCGGGTTGAACATCTCGATCCGGGTTTCGGTTTCGATGTGATCGCTCTCGAAGCTCTGGCCGCCCACACGATGAACACCGTTCAAACCGATCTGACGGCTCCGTCCGACGACAGTCTGGACCTGCCGCGCCTGATCGACCGCCTCACCAACCGCTTCGGCGACGCCACGATCTACTGCCCGTTGCCCTATGAGAGCCATGTGCCGGAACGCGCCCGCCGCAATGCTCCGCCGCTGGCGAAAAAGCCTAAAGACGAAATGTCTGAACCATTTGCCGCCCAACGCCCGTTACGCCTGCTCGACCCGGCCGAGGAAGTCCGCGTTCTTTATGCCGTGCCGGAGGGACCGCCCGCGCAATTCGTCTGGCGTCGCCGCCCCCACCGCATCGCTCGCCATCAAGGGCCGGAGCGGATCGCCCCGGAATGGTGGCGTGATCGCGCCGGCACGCGGCTGCGCGACTATTACAGGGTGGAGGACACGACCGGTCGCCGCTTCTGGCTCTACCGCGAGGGACTGCATGGCGACGGGCGGGGCGGCGAGCCGCGCTGGTTCCTACACGGTCTGTTCGCGTGAGGGATCGCCATGCCGCTCAACGACAATCAGCATCCGAAGAAGATGGTGAAACCCCGCTTCCGACAAAATGCGCGCGCGTCTTATGTCGAGCTTGGGGTGACGAGCGCTTTTTCCTTTCTGCGCGGCGCGTCCGATGCGGCGGAACTGGTCGGCACGGCCCATGAGCTTGGGTATGACGCGCTCGGCATTGCCGATCTCAACAGCCTGGGTGGGGTAGTCCGCATCCACGCCAATGCGGTCCAGGCGCAGATCCGGCCGCTCATCGGCTGCCGTCTGCAACTCGTCACGGGCGAAACCTTCCTCGCCTATCCGGTGAACCGCGACGCCTATGGCCGGCTCTGCCACCTGCTCTCCAAAGGCAAGATGCACGATGCGGACGGCAACTGGCAGAAGAAGGGCGTCTGCGACATCGGTCTGGCCGATCTGGCCGCGCATGCCGAGGGCATTCAACTTATTCTCATGCCACCGGACGATCCGCCGGACGATCTTTCGCATCTGACATTGGCCCTGCCGACCCTGCGCCATATGGCCGCCTGCTACCATTATCGCGGCGACGACCGCGCTCGCATCAACCGGCTCGACCGGATCGCCCGGCGGAACGGCCTCGGCCTGCTGGCCACGAACGACGTGCATTACCATGAAGCCGCGCGGCGGCCCTTGCAGGACGTTATGACCTGCATTCGCGAGAAGACAACCGTTCAGAAGGCCGGCTTCCTGCTCGACGCCAATGCGGAACGGCATCTGAAATCTCCGGATGAGATGGTCCGCCTCTTCTCCGAATGGCCACATGCCATAGCCGCGACGCGGCAAGTCGCCGACGCATGCAAATTCAGCCTGACAGACCTTTCCTATCACTATCCAAACGAGACGGTGCCGGCGGGCGAGACGGCTCAGAGCCAGCTCGAAAAACTGACATGGGCCGGCGCGGCGCATCACTACCCAAAGGGCGTGCCGGACAAGGTTCGCACCACGCTGCAGAAAGAACTGGTACTGATCGCAAAGAAGAACATTCCGCAATATTTCCTGACCATTCACGACATCGTCCAGTTCGCGCGCAGCGAGGACATTCTGTGTCAGGGACGCGGCTCGGCCGCCAATTCCGCCATCTGCTACGTGCTCGGCATCACCGCCGTCGATCCGGCGGAAAACGAGATGCTGTTCGAGCGCTTCATCAGCGAGGATCGCGAGGAGCCGCCCGATATCGACGTCGATTTCGAGCATGAACGGCGTGAGGAGGTGATCCAGCACATCTATGAAAAGTATGGCCGCCAGCGCGCCGGCCTTTGCGCCACAGTGATCCATTACCGTCCGCGCTCGGCCATACGGGAGGTGGGCAAGGCGATGGGCCTGTCGGAAGATGTGACGAGCGCGCTCGCCCGCACCGTCTGGGGCAGTTTCGGTCGCGAAATGGGCGAGAAGAACGTCAACGAGGCCGGGCTCGACCTGTCCGATCCGGTCCTGTCCCGCACGGTCAAACTCGCCAGCCAGATGATCGGCATGCCGCGCCACCTCAGCCAGCATGTCGGCGGCTTCATCCTCACCGAGGGGCCGCTGACCGAGACCGTGCCGATCGGTAATGGCGCCATGCCGGACCGCAGCTTCATCGAATGGGACAAGGACGATATCGATGAATTGCGCATCCTGAAGGTCGATGTGCTGGCCCTCGGCATGCTGACCTGCATCAGGAAATGCTTCGATCTGATCGAGGCCCATTACGGCCAGCGATACGAACTCAATTCCTTACCCAAAGAGGACAAGGCCACCTACGACATGCTCTGCCGGGCCGACAGCCTCGGCGTCTTTCAGGTGGAAAGCCGCGCCCAGATGAACATGCTGCCGCGCCTGAAGCCGCGCTGCCTCTACGATCTCGTCATCGAAGTCGCCATCGTCCGGCCCGGCCCGATTCAGGGCGATATGGTTCATCCCTATCTGCGCCGGCGGAACGGCCAGGAAGAGGTCGAATACCCCAAACCCGCCCCGCCAAACGATCCGGACGAGTTGAAGAACATCCTCGAACGCACCCTCGGCGTGCCAATCTTTCAGGAACAGGCGATGAAAATCGCGCTGGAGGCGGCCAGGTTTTCGCCCGCCAAGGCCAATGAGCTGCGCAAGGCGATGGCGACCTTTCGCTCGCGCGGCACGATTGGCGCGCTACAGAACGATATGATCGACGGCATGGTGGCGCGCGGCTATGACGAGGCCTTCGCTCGCCGCTGCTTCGACCAGATCAAAGGCTTCGGCGAGTATGGTTTTCCTGAAAGCCACGCGGCGAGCTTCGCCAAGCTCGTTTACATCTCATCCTGGCTGAAATGCCATTACCCGGATGCCTTCGCCGCCGCTCTACTCAATTCACAGCCCATGGGCTTCTACGCCCCTGCCCAGATCGTGCGCGATGCGCGGGACCACGCTGTCGAAGTGCGCGAGGCGGATGTCAATTTCAGCGACTGGGACAACCGCCTTGAGCCCTCCGGCGCGGGCTGGGCGCTGCGCCTCGGCTTGCGGCAGATCGAAGGGCTGGGAAAAGAAACAGCAGCCCGCCTCATAGCCGCGCGTGAGACACCCTATGAGACCGTTGAAAGCCTGAAAAGCAGGGCGGGCCTCGGTGCAGGTGCGATCCATACGCTGGCCGCCGCCGACGCCTTCCGCTCGCTGGGGCTGGACCGCCGCGCCGCGCTCTGGGACGCACGCGCCATTCGCGACGCGCCGGATTTGCCGCTCTTTCGTCTGACCCGGGACGAGGGCGAGGAAGCGAAGGTCACCCTGCCCGCCATGGCGAGATGCGAGCATGTCGTCGCCGACTACCAGACCACGCGCCTGTCGCTCAAGGAACATCCAATGCGCTTCATGCGCAAATCCATGGCGCAGCAGGGTTATGTCACGGCGGCCGATCTGAAGACCACGCGGAATGGCAGTCGGGTGAAGATCGCCGGCCTCGTTCTCATCCGCCAGCGGCCCGGTAGCGCAAAAGGCGTCTGCTTTATTACGCTGGAAGACGAAACCGGCGTCGCCAATCTCGTCATCTGGCCGAAAGTGATGGAGGCGTTTCGCAAGACCGTAATGACCGCGCGGCTAATGGCGGTGGATGGGGTGATCCAACGCGATGCGGACATTATGCATGTGGTGGCGCGTAACATGACGGATCGGAGCGACGCGCTCGAGCGCCTATCCGAGGGGCCTCTCACGATTCAGATGTGCCGGGCCGATCACGTACGCAACCCGCTGCCGCCCTCGCCGCAGCGCCATCCACGCCAGGCGCGGATCATCCCGAAATCCCGCGATTTTCATTAAGATGGAATCGGCTGCCGCCACTGCTCACGGTACGTTTCTTATAATTTGTAAAGCGATAAAATTCTGCCCAAAAAATCAAATGAGCAAGAACGCCTTCTGTGGACAGACCGCCGAGCAATTCTTTGCTTACCCAGCGATACGCCTTGTCATCGCGACAATTCTGGCGTTTGCTGAACCTCAAGGCTACGCCCGCGCGGTTTTGTTCCGCGAAGAGACGAAGCCCTTGCAAGAAGCAAGACATTCAATCGGGAGACGTTATATCATGAAATTCAGCCGCAAAATTCTGGCAGCGACCGCTCTTTTCGCTGCCATGGCGATGGGTATGCCGCTGGCCGCGCAGGCCAAGACGCTGGTCTATTGCTCGGAAGGCTCGCCGGAGGGTTTCGACCCGGCGCTCTATACCGCCGGCACCACCTTCGATGCCTCGTCAAAGGCCGTCTATAACCGCCTCCTGCAGTTCAAACCCGGCACCACAGAATTGGAAAACGCGCTGGCCGAAAGCTACGACGTTTCCGACGACGGGCTGGAATACACCTTTCACCTCCGCCCGGGCGTGAAGTTCCACACGACGGATTATTTCACGCCTACCCGCGAAATGAACGCCGACGATGTGATTTTCTCCTTCGAGCGTCAGTGGAAAGAAGACAATCCTTATTTCTCCTATGTCGAAGGCGCGTCCTGGGAGTATTTCAACGGCATGAGCATGCCGGATCTTCTGGAATCGATCGAGAAGGTCGACGACATGACGGTAAAGTTCACGCTGACCCGTGCGGAAGCGCCGTTCCTTGCCAATCTCGGCATGGATTTCGCCAATATTCTGTCGAAAGAATATGCCGACAAGCTGGCTGAAGCGGGAAATGAAGCCGACCTCAATCAAAAGCCGGTCGGCACCGGACCCTTCCAGTTCGTCGCCTATCAGCCGGACGCCGTGATCCGCTACAAGGCCAATCCGGACTATTTCCGCGGCAAGCAGCCGATTGACGATCTGGTCTTCGCCATCACCACCGACACCTCGGTTCGCCAGCAGAAGCTGAAAGCCGGCGAATGCCAGGTCATGCCTTATCCGAACCCGGCCGATATCGAGAGCCTGAAGGGCGACGACAGTCTGCAGGTGATGGAACAGGAAGGCCTGAATGTCGGCTATCTGGCCTACAACACGAAAATGGAGCCGTTTGACAAGCCGGAAGTCCGCAAGGCTCTCAACATGGCGATCAACAAACAGGCCATTCTGGACGTGGTGTTCCAGGGCGCAGGCGAAGCTGCCAAGAACCCGATCCCGCCAACAATGTGGTCATACGATGAAGCGACCGAGGACGACGCCTACGATCCGGAGAAGGCAAAGCAGATGCTGGCCGATGCCGGCGTCGAGAACCTTTCGATGAAGGTTTGGGCGATGCCCGTGGCGCGGCCCTACAACCCGAACGCTCGCCGCATGGCCGAACTGATCCAGGAGGACTTCAGCAAGATCGGCGTCGACGTGGAAATCGTCTCCTATGAGTGGGGCGAATATCTGGAACGCTCCAAGGCGGAAGACCGCGACGGTGCGGTGTTGCTCGGCTGGACCGGCGACAATGGCGATCCGGACAACTTCCTCGCTGTCCTTCTCGGTTGCGATGCCGTTGGCGGCTCCAACCGCGCCCAATGGTGCAACGAAGAGTTCAACGACCTGATCACCAAGGCCAAGAGCGGCACCCAGGAAGAGCGCGCCGAGCTTTACAAGCAGGCGCAGGAAGTCTTCAAGCGCGAAGCCCCATGGGCGACCATCGCGCACTCTGTGACGGTCATGCCCATGAGCAAAAACGTGACCGGCTACAAGCAGGACCCGCTCGGAGGCCATGCCTTCGAGGGTGTGGACATCACCGAATAAGGCGACCAGGGGCCGGGTGGAGCGAACGCCCGGCCCCTGATCCATTTGTGCGATTATGCTTCGTTTTTTCCTTCACCGGCTCGGTCTTCTGATCCCAACATTCATCGGGGTCTCGATTGTTACCTTCGCTTTCATTCGTCTCATTCCCGGCGATCCGATTCTGATGCTGGCCGGCGAGCGCGGCATGAGCGCCGAGCGCTACGCCGAACTGCGTAGCCTTTACGGATACGACAAGCCGCTCATCGTGCAGTATTTCGATTATGCCTGGAGCGCGCTGCAGGGCGATCTCGGCACATCGGTCGTGACAAAGCGACCGGTCATCGAAGAGTTTTTCACGCTGTTTCCAGCCACAATAGAACTAGCCTTCGTCGCCATCATCATCGCGGTTGCCGTCGGCATTCCGCTCGGTGTTCTGGCGGCGGTCAAGCGTGGGTCCTGGCTCGACCAGGGGCTGATGGGGGTCGCGCTGATCGGCTATTCCATGCCGATCTTCTGGTGGGGCTTGCTGCTGATCATCCTGTTCTCCGGTATCCTGCAATGGACGCCGGTTTCCGGGCGAATTTCGCTTCTCTATTTCTTCCCACAGGTCACGGGCTTCATGCTGATCGACAGCCTGCTGTCCGGTCAGGAGGGCGCATTCAAATCCGCGCTCAGCCATCTGATCTTGCCGGCCATCGTTCTGGCGACGATTCCGCTGGCTGTCATCGCACGACAAACACGTTCCGCCATGCTGGAAGTTCTCGGCGAAGATTATGTCCGCACAGCCCGCGCCAAGGGCATGCCGCCGCGCCGCGTGATCGGTCTTCATGCGCTTCGTAATGCGTTGATCCCGGTCATCACCACCATTGGCTTACAGGTCGGCGTACTCCTAGCCGGCGCCATCCTCACGGAGACGATCTTTTCCTGGCCTGGCATCGGCAAATGGATGGTCGATAGCGTATTCAAACGCGACTACGCCGTGGTGCAGGGCGGCCTGCTTCTGATCGCCGGTATCGTCATGATCGTCAATCTTCTGGTCGACGTTGCCTACGGGCTCGTCAACCCGCGCATCCGGCACTGAGGAACCATCATGGTCCACGTCGAAGCACAGGAATCCGACGCCCATACCAAGCCTGCAGGTGAGGTGACCGTCTGGTCGATCCGTCGGCAGCGCGCGCTTGAATTCTGGCATTATTTCTCCCGCAACAAGGGCGCGGTCATCGGCCTTATCGTCTTTGTCGCCATCGTGCTGATTGCGATTTTCGCGCCGCTGATCGCACCATACAATCCCGCCGCCCAGGATCGCGGCGCGCTTCTGTTGCCGCCCTTCTGGCAGGAAGGCGGAAGCACAGCCTATCTTCTTGGCACCGACGCTGTCGGACGCGACCTTCTGTCACGTCTGATTTATGGCGCCCGGTTTTCGCTCTTCGTCGGCCTGTTTGTCGTTACGCTGTCGGTCTCGGTCGGCGTCATTGTCGGCTTGATCGCCGGGTGGTTCGGCGGCTGGATCGACACCGCGATCATGCGCGTCATGGACGTGATCCTCGCTTTCCCATCGCTTCTTCTGGCGCTGGTGCTGGTCGCTATCCTCGGCCCGGGGCTGGTCAACGCAATGATCGCCATTGCGCTGATCCTGCAACCGCACTTCGTTCGCCTGACGCGTGGCTCGGTTCTCGCCGAGAAGCGACGCGAATATGTTACGAGCGCCGAAGTCGCGGGCGCCAGCGCCTTGCGGCTGATGTTCGTGACGATCCTGCCAAACTGCCTTGCGCCGCTCATCGTGCAGGGCACCCTTGCCTTCTCGAACGCCATTCTGGACGCCGCCGCGCTCGGCTTTCTCGGCATGGGCGCGCAACCGCCGACGCCGGAATGGGGCACCATGCTGGCCGAAGCGCGCGAGTTCATCCTGCGCGCCTGGTGGGTCGTCACCTTCCCTGGCCTCGCCATCCTGACCACCGTTCTCGCCATCAATCTGATGGGCGACGGTTTGCGCGACGCGCTCGACCCGAAGCTGCGGGAGAGCTGAGAATGCCTCTTCTCGATATCGAAAACCTCTCCGTCACCTTCGCCACCGCTTCGGGGCCGTTCCGCGCGGTCGACAATGTCTCGCTCTCCTGTGACGGCGGCGACATTCTCTCCATTGTCGGAGAGAGCGGCTCGGGAAAATCGGTCTCCATGCTGGCGCTGATGGGGCTTTTGCCCTTCACAGCCACCGTCACCGCCGACCGGCTGGAGTTCGACGGCAACGATCTGCTTGCCATGAAGACGCGCGAGCGCCGAAAATTGCTCGGTCGCGACATTTCCATGATCTTTCAGGAACCGATGAGCAGCCTGAACCCCTGCTTCACCGTCGGCTTCCAGATCGGAGAGTCGCTGCGCAAGCACCTTGGCCTCGGCCGGGCCGAACGCAAGAAGCGAACCATCGAACTGCTGTCGCTGGTCGGTATTCCTTCACCCGAAACGCGCCTGTCGCAGTTTCCGCATCAATTGTCGGGTGGCATGAGCCAGCGCGTCATGATCGCGATGGCTCTGGCGTGCAATCCGAAATTGCTGATTGCCGACGAGCCGACGACTGCGCTCGATGTGACCATCCAGGCGCAGATCCTCGATCTGCTGGGTGACCTGCAGAAAGAGCGCGGCATGGCGTTGATCCTCATCACCCACGATATGGGCGTGGTCGCCGAAACCGCCCAGCGCGTGCATGTGCAATATGCCGGCCAACGCGTGGAGGAGCAGGATGTTCGTCCGCTCTTCGACAATCCGCATCACCCTTATACCGCGGCGCTGCTGTCGGCCCTGCCGGAACGGGCGACGAAACACGGCCGCCTGCCCGCCATTCCCGGCAAGGTGCCCGGCGCTGACGACCGGCCGACAGGCTGCCTGTTTTCACCCCGTTGCGCTTTCGCAACCGATCTCTGTAGGCAAACCGTGGAGCGACAGGGTGCGGAGCTTGGATATGCGCTATGCAATTACCCGCTGGAACATGGTGTGCCGCAAGGGCATCCGGACCCTGCCCCGGTCGGCCAGGCAATGGCGGAGTTGATGGAATGAGTATGGCGCAAACCACCAGCGAAGCGCCGGTTCTTCGCACCCGCCATGTCGGGGGCAAAGAACCGCTGCTGATCGCCCGCGATCTGAAACAGCGCTATAATGTGTCTCGCGGCCTTTTCCGAGAAAGCGGCACCGTTCACGCGGTCGATGGCGTCTCTTTCGATCTGCACGCTGGTCGGACACTTGCAGTCGTCGGTGAAAGCGGTTGCGGCAAATCGACGCTCGGCCGAATGGTCACGATGATCGAATCGCCCGCCGAAGGCACCATCACCATCGACGGCAAGCCGCTCGACCGCTCCTCCGCTGAAATGCGCAAGACAGTTCAGATCGTTTTTCAAAATCCGTACGGCTCGCTCAATCCACGCCAGAAGATCGGAGCGATCCTGGAAGAGCCCCTGAAAATTAACACGGACGAAAATGCGGCCAGCCGTCGCAGGAAAGCCAAGGAAATGTTGGAGCGCGTCGGTTTGCGCGCCGAGCATTACCAGCGTTTCCCGCATATGTTCTCCGGCGGGCAGCGCCAGCGTATCGCCATCGCCCGCGCGCTCATGCTCAACCCCAAAATTCTCGTCCTGGACGAGCCGGTTTCGGCGCTCGACGTTTCTATCCAGGCCCAGGTCCTCAATATCCTCATGGATCTGCAGGACGAGTTCGGCCTGGCCTATCTCTTCATCAGCCACGACCTGTCTGTCGTCCGGCACATCGCCGACGAAATCATGGTTATGTATCTCGGCAAACCGGTCGAAGTCGGCGAGGCGGAAACGGTCTTCACCCGGCCGCGCCACCCCTATACGGCTGCGCTTCTTTCGGCGACGCCGGTTGCCGATCCTTTCGCGGAAAAGAACCGCATCCGGCTGGAAGGCGAACTGCCATCGCCCTTGAACCCGCCGGAAGGCTGCAACTTCAATCCCCGCTGTTTCAACGTTCTGGACCGGTGTCGGAAGGAAGAGCCGCCGCTGGAAACGATCGACGAGCGCCTTTGCGCCTGTTTCAACCCGGTCGAAGCGAAGGCGAGTGACGCGGCGTAGCGATACTGCCTGCGACGCTACTGTTTATTGCCGATCAGGGTCGCCCGACCGATGCTTTCCGCCGACCCAGACCGAAGCGATATTCGCCCGGCTCGCTGTAAACAGGATCGTCTGGAGAATCTGGTCGCCCTCGTAAAGCTCGGGCCAGAGCCGGATTGTGCCTGACTTCGCTTCCGGATCGATCAGAATGGCGTCGAACTGATACCCTGGCGCGAAAGCACCGACCGGCAGACCGACGGCCGCGCCGCCCCCGGCTGTCGCCAGGTGAAACGCCTCGCGAAAATCGATACGGACATCGCCCTGCGTGGAGCGTTTATCTCGAGACAGGGAGGGATCGGTTCCACGTTCGAGTTGGCGCGCACTGGAGACCGTGCTGCGGACACTATCGAACATGCTGCATGACGGGCCGCCGGAAATATCGGTGCCGAGACCGACGCGAAGCCCCTTCTGCAGCGCGGCCTTCAACGGGAAAACCGCGTCGGAGAAATAGATATTGGAGAGCGGACAATGCGCAACTGCCGACTGGCGCATCTTGATGACTTCCATATCGTTGCTGAAGAGGAAGTTGCCATGCGCCAGGATCGTGCCGGCGCGGAGCAGCCCGAACCGATCGAGGCTTTCCGTGTCGCTCATGCCGTGCCGGTCGATGACGTAGCCGTGCTCCCAATCGCTTTCGGAACAGTGCGTCTGCGTATGGCAATCATGCTCTTTGGCGAGCGCGCCAAGTTCTGTCAGCAGATCGTCCGTGCAGGAGGGGATAAAGCGCGGCGTAACGATTGGCCTTACGAGCCCATCCTCATTGTCCGGATGTCCGCGGATATGGTCGATCAGACCGGTTGTCGCTTTCAGCGCGGCATCGATGCTCTCATCGCGGTAATAGTCGGGGCACTCTGCCGGGTTATCCATGGCGACTTTGCCCACAAAGGCGCGCTGACCCTTCTCGATGCAAAGGTCGGCAAGCAACCGGTTTGCCTCGTCATGGATGGTTCCGTAGTAAACCGCCGTCGTGGTTCCGGATGCCAGCAGGTCGTCGACCAACATGGAGTAGGAGCGCCTGGCGAAAGCGAGGTCGGCATAGCGCGCTTCGAGTGGAAAGGTGTGGTTCTGAAGCCAGATCTCGAGCGGTACGTCGAGCGCGGTGCCGAGCTGCGGATATTGCGGCGCGTGGATATGGAGATCGACGAAGCCCGGCAGCAAAATTTTGCCAGCGGGTAAATCGATCAGCCGTCCATCGCCCTTGGCAGCCGAAAGGGTTTGATCGTACGCCGAATCGCCAGCCTGATAGACGCTTTCGATAAGACCGTCATTGCTGATGGCGATGAGAGCGTCGGCAAAAGATACGATCTCGCCACAGACCGGCGCGTGAAAACCGGACGCTCGAATCGTCTTGCCTCGAAAATCCTTCATTTCCGCTCAGCCTGCTCTCTCTTCCGCCCGCAGGCGCTCATCACTCGTCGGACCATATACAGGCAAAGGGGCTTGGGTCAGCCTAAATCCCACGAAAGTGAATGACGGGCTTTTTGAAGCCCGACGAGAGGTTTACGTTATTGAGCCCAGACGGGCTTTCGCTTTTCCAGAAACGCGGAGATGCCTTCCCGCGCCTCGTCGGCCTCCCATGCATCGGCGAGTTGCTCGATGGTTGCCTCAATCGCCTTTTCGTCGATGGTGGGGCCGAGCGAGCGGGCAAGGCGCTTAGCCCGTCCGACCGCACCGCGGGGCAGCTTCAGATAGGAAGCGACTTCCGCCTCAATGGCGTCGGATAACTCGCCCGCCGGCACGGCACGCGCCACGATGCCGAGTTCCGCAGCCTCCACGCCGTTGAAGAGACGCGCATTCATGAAAACGCGCCGCGCCCGGCCCTCGCCCATCCGCGCCAACACATAGGGGCCGATGGTGGCGGGAATGATGCCGAGCCGCGTCTCGGTAAAACCGAAGCGGCAATCCTCGTCCGCAATCGCGACGTCGCATATGCAAGCCATGCCGACGCCGCCGCCCATGGCGACGCCCTCCACCTGGCCGATCAGCGGAACGGGCATCTCGTTGAGCGCTTTCAGCATGATGGCCAGACGCCGCGCCTCCGCCATCCGCCCTGCGCGATCGGCTTCGATCTGTGTCATCATCCAGCTCAGATCGGCTCCCGCGCAGAACGTGCCTTCCGAGCCGGACAATACCACTGCCCTGATGGCCTTGTCCCCTTCGGCAAACCGGGCGAACGCCGTCAGTTCGTCCATCATCGTCGCAGAAAGAGCGTTCTTCCGTTCCGGTCGGTTTAGCGTCAGCGCGGCGACCCCGCGCTCGTCGACGGCGACGGCCAACGTCTCGAAATCGGTTTTCATGACGAGGTCTCCGTTTCGTCCGAGGCGATCTGGCGCAGGCGCGCGCGAATGATCTTGCCGGTCGTCGTCATCGGCATTTCGTCCAGGAAGCGGATGACTCGCGGATATTCATGCGCCGCAAGCCGCGCCTTGACGAATTGCGCGATCTCTTCGGCCAAATCGTCGGACGGCGCGACGCCCTCGGCGGGCACGATGAAGGCAGCGACCACTTGGCCACGTAGCGCATCCGGCCAGCCGATCACGCCGGCAAGCTGAACCGCCGGGTGGCGCAGAAGGCAATCCTCCACCTCGGCAGGACCGATCCGGTAACCTGCGGACGAGATCACATCGTCGTCACGCCCAACGAAACGGATACGCCCATCTTCCTCCAGCACGCCGCGATCGCCCATCAGCATCCAGCCATCATGAACATCGCCGGTCACGAATTTCTCGGCAGTCGCATCAGGCCGGTTCCAATAGCCGAGAAACATCACGGGATCGGGGGCGCGCACCGCAATAGCGCCCTCCTGCCCTGTCGGCAGAACCTCACCGCTTTGCGCGTCCAGTACCGCGACCTCGTGACCGGGGGCAGGCCGGCCCATCTCACCGGGCTGCGCCGGCTCCAGCGCGGCGCAGGACGAAACCACCATGTTGCATTCGGTCTGGCCGTAGAACTCGTTGATGGTGACGCCCAGCGCCTCTCGGCCCCAATCGATCAGTTCGGCGCCCAGCGTCTCACCGCCACTGGCAACCGAGCGCATTGAAACCTCAGGGCGCTCATCTACCAGCACCTGCCGCATCATTTTCAGCGCCGTCGGGGGCAGAAATGCGTTGCGAATGCCGTGTTCGGCGATAAAGGCGAAGGCCGCCTCGCCTGTAAATTTGCGGAAACGATGGGCGACCACTGGCACGCCGTGATGCAGCGCCGGCAACAGCACGTCGAGCAGACCACCGATCCATGCCCAGTCCGCCGGGGTCCAGATGCGGTCCGCTGATTGCGGAAGGAAATCGTGGCTGATCTCGACACCCGGCAGATGGCCGAGCAACACGCGATGCGCGTGGAGCGCGCCTTTCGGCGAGCCGGTCGTGCCGGACGTGTAGATGATGAGTGCCGGGTCGTCTGCCGCCGTATCGACCGGCGTGAAGTTTTCGGGTCCGCCAGTACAAAAGGCCGCGTAGTCTTCGCAGCCCTCTTTTGGCCCGTCGACGCAGAGGACGACTTTGAGGTTCGGCAGATCGGCGCGCAACGGAGCAAGCTTGTCCGCGCCTTCCGCATCGGTAATCACCACCGAAGCGCCGGAATCGACCAGCCGGTGCATCAACGCTTCGGGACCGAAGAGCTTGAAAAGGGGGATGGAGATCGCGCCGAGCTTGAAGGCCGCAATATGCGCCACCGCCGTCTCGATCCGCTGCGGCAGTAGAATGCCGACCCGGTCGCCCGGAGCATTGTCGTCTGGCCGTCCGACACCCTGTGCGGCCAGTGCGCCCGCTAGCCGGTTCGACAGCGTTTTCAGGTCGCCGAAACTGTAGCGGCGCACCGCGCCGTCAGGCCCGACATCGACAATGGCCTCGCGTTTCGTTTCCGCATCTGCCCAGCGGTCGCAGACATCGACGCCGATATTGTAGCGCACGGGGATCTCCCAGCGAAACGCGCTGCGGACGGCCCGCCAATCCTCGCCCTTGGTCAGCATGTCGCTCTCAGCGTACGCGCAAAGCGACCCGCTTCGGCCAGCGCCGCCCGGTCGATACCGGTCACGAACCCCTCCGCGTCCAGCATATCCACCACCGCTTCCGTCGCTACATTGCCTTTCGCCCCCGGCGCGTAGGGACACCCGCCCAGCCCACCGGCAGAGGCGTCGAACGTCCGCAAACCATGTTCCAGACTGGCGCGAATATTGGCGAGCGCCCGGCCCGCCGTATCGTGATAGTGGCCGGCTAGCTTTTCCGCTGGCAGCCGCTCCAGAACGGCTTTCAGCATGGCGGACACACTTTCGGGCGTGCCCTGGCCGATCGTATCGCCCAGCGACACCTCGTACACGCCGAGCGCATTGAGATCGGCCGCGATCTTGGCGACAGCGTCCGGGGCGATGGCGCCCTCATAGGGACAGTCGGTGACGCAGGAGACGTAGCCGCGCACGGGCAGGCCGGCTTTCCGCGCCGCCTCGACGACCGGAGCGAACCGTTCCAGGCTCTCAGCGATGGAGCAGTTGATGTTCTTCTGGCTGAAGCTTTCCGAAGCGCTGGCGAAAATGGCGACCTCGTCGGCCTTCGCCGCGATGGCGCGTTCCAAGCCCTTCATATTTGGCGTCAGCGCAGTGTAGAGGGTGCCGGCGCGCCGCTCGATGCCTGTCAGAACCTCGGCCCCGTCGGCCATTTGCGGCACCCATTTTGGCGACACGAAACTGGCCGTCTCGATCTTGCGGAAGCCGCAGGCCGAGAGCATATCGACCAGCGCGATCTTCTGCTCGGTCGGGATCGGCACCGCTTCGTTCTGCAGCCCGTCGCGCGGCGCCATCTCAAAAAGAAGAACCTCGTCAGCCACGCGGTTCAGCCCTCCTCTGGTTCCAGTTGCAGCAACTGCGCGCCCTGCTCCACCTGATCGCCCTCGCCGACCATCAGTTCGGCGATCACGCCGTCACGCGGCGCGGTCAGCGAATGCTCCATCTTCATGGCTTCCAGCACGATGAGGGTGCGCCCCTTCTGCACACGGTCGCCGCTTGCTGCGTTGACCTGCCGGACGAGGCCCGGCATCGGCGCGATCAGCCCGTCCCCGCCCATGGCATCGTCGGCTGCCGCCGGATCGTGCCGGTGGAAACTATGCGACTGACCGTTTCGCGAAATGGTCACGGTCGCGCCACTACGAACCACGGTCGCGCGGCTCATGTGACCATCGCGATAAGCGGTCAGCAAGCCATCGCCATGGGCTGTCACGGCTTCGAAATCGACCGTGCCGTCCGCTAGCACGACATGGCGCGTGCCGTTCCGCCGTCTCTGCACCGCGATCTCGATTTGGCCGCCTTCGCCATCGTCGAAACGGACCATCTGCTGCGCCGGCCCGAAGAGCCGGAAATCCGTCAGCGTCGCAAAGGGATCGGTTTCGTCCATCGAAGCGCGATCCGGGGTCAGCATGGCGAGTGCGGCCAGCGCCTTCGTTTCCGCATCGGCGTCCGCCCGCGCCGTCAGCTCCTCCTGCTTGCGACCGATAAGCCCGGTATCGACATCGCCGGCTGCGAAATCGGCATCGTCTGCAAGCCTTGCCAGAAAGGCGCGATTGGTGACCGAACCGGTGATGATCGTCTCGTCCAATGCCCGTTTCAGCTTGGCGAGCGCGCTGGCGCGGTCAGGGCCGTAGGTGATGATCTTGGCGATCATCGGATCGTAATGCGGCGTGATCGAATCGCCCTGCCGGACGCCCGTATCGATGCGGACATCGTTCGTCTCCGGCGCGAAGACCAGCGTCGTCAGATCGCCCGTGGCGGGCAGGAACCCCGCTTCGGCATCCTCGGCATAGAGCCGGGCCTGGAAGGCGTGACCGGTCAGCGACAGATCGTCCTGCTTGAACGGCAGCTTCTCGCCCTGCGCCACGGCCAGTTGCAGCGCCACCAGATCGATGCCGGTCACATATTCGGTCACCGGATGCTCGACCTGAAGCCGGGTGTTCATCTCCATGAACCAGAAGCGGTCCGGGTGCAGCCCGTCCGACGCATCGACGATGAATTCCACCGTGCCCGCGCCCGAATAATTGACGGCCTTGGCGGCCTGAACGGCGGCTTCGCCCATCGCGGCGCGCATCTCCTCCGTCATGCCGGGGGCCGGCGCTTCCTCGATCACCTTCTGATGGCGTCGCTGCAGCGAACAGTCGCGCTCGAAAAGGTGGACGGCATTACCATGACTGTCGCCGAAAATCTGCAATTCGATATGGCGCGGCTTTTCGATATATTTCTCGATCAGGCAGGTCGGATCGCCGAAGCTGTTCTGCCCTTCGCGGCGGGCGCTGGCGAAGGCTTCCTCGAACTCTTCAGCGCGCTCGACGCGGCGCATTCCCTTGCCGCCGCCGCCGGCCCGCGCCTTGATGAGAACCGGATAGCCGATCTCACCGGCGATGGCCTTCAACGCCGCCGGGTCCTGATCCTCGCCGTGATAGCCGGGAACAACCGGCACGCCGGCCTTTTCCATCAGCGCTTTCGCCTGATCCTTCAGGCCCATGGCGCGGATCGCATCGGCGGATGGGCCGACGAAGATCAGCCCGGCCTTCTCGACCGCCTCGACGAAATCGGGGTTTTCGGACAGGAAGCCGTAGCCGGGGTGGATCGCATCCGCCCCGGTCCGCTTTGCTGCCTCGATGATCGTATCGCCCTTCAGATAGCTTTCGCCGACCGGCGCGGGGCCGATCCGTACTGCTTCGTCCGCCATGGCGACATGCATGGCGCCCGCGTCGGCGTCCGAATAGACGGCGACGGTGCCAATGCCGAGATCGCGCGCGGTGCGCATGACCCGGCAGGCGATTTCGCCGCGATTGGCGATGAGGAGTTTTCGGATCGTCATGGCTTTCTCCTCACATCCTGAACAGGCCGAAGCGCGTTTCGTCGATCGGCGCGTTCAGCGTTGTGGTGAGCGATAGGGCCAGAATGTCGCGGCTTCTCGCCGGATCGATGATGCCATCGTCCCAAAGCCGCGCCGAGGCGTAGAGCGGGTGGCTCTGGCGCGCGAACATCTCTTCGGTCGGCTTGCGGAAGGCGGCTTCGTCTTCCTCGCTCCATTCCTCGCCACGCTTTTCCATCGCCTGCCGTTTGACGATGGCGAGCGTGCGTGCCGCCTGCTCTCCGCCCATCACGGCAATGCGGCTGTTCGGCCAGGACCAGAGGAAGCGCGGCGAATAGGCACGGCCCGCCATGCCGTAATTGCCGGCCCCGTATGAGCCGCCGACGATCATCGTGATCTTCGGAACGGCGGTGGTCGAAACGGCGGTCACGAGTTTCGCGCCATGGCGCGCAATGCCACCCGCCTCAGCCTGCCGCCCAACCATAAAGCCGGTAATGTTCTGCAGGAAGAGCAGTGGGATTTTCCGCTGGCTGCACAGTTCGACGAAATGCGCGCCCTTCACGGCGCTTTCGGAGAACAGCACGCCATTATTGGCCAGGATGCCGACCGGCATCCCATAAAGATGAGCGAAGCCGCAGACGAGCGTTTCGCCGAACCGGGCCTTGAATTCGTCGAAGCGGGAGCCGTCTACAATGCGCGCGATGATCTCACGAATGTCGAACGGCACTTTCGGATCGGCCGGCACGACGCCCATGATCTCGGACGGATCGTAGGCTGGCGCTTCCGGCGTCGTCAGATTGAGCGGAGTACGCTCGGCAGGCGCCAGATTGCCGACGATCCGCCGCGCGATGACCAGCGCATGGGCGTCGTTCTCGGCCAGATGGTCGGCGACGCCGGACAGCCGCGTATGCAGATCGCCACCGCCTAGCTCCTCCGCCGTCACGTCTTCGCCCGTTGCCGCCTTCACCAGCGGCGGGCCCGCCAGAAAGATCGTTCCCTGCTCCTTGACGATGATCGTCTCGTCGCTCATCGCCGGCACATAGGCCCCGCCCGCCGTGCACGAGCCCATGACAACCGCGATCTGGGCGATGCCTTTGGCGCTCATCTGCGCCTGGTTGAAGAAGATGCGGCCGAAATGGTCGCGGTCGGGAAAGACCTCGTCCTGATTGGGCAGGTTCGCGCCGCCGGAATCGACCAGATAGACGCAGGGCAGCCGGTTCTGTTCGGCGATCTCCTGCGCGCGCAGATGCTTCTTCACCGTCAGCGGATAATAGGTGCCGCCCTTCACCGTGGCGTCATTGGCCAGAACCATGACTTCGCGGCCCATGACCCGTCCGATCCCGGCGATTGCGCCGGCCGCCGGCACTTCATCGCCATAAAGGCCGTTCGCCGCCAGAAGGCCGATCTCAAGGAAGGGCGACCCCGGATCGAGCAGGTTCTGCACCCGGTCGCGCGGCAGCATCTTGCCGCGGGAGAGGTGCCTCTCGCGGGAGCGTTCACTACCGCCTTCGAGCGCGCGATCAGCAACATCGCGCACCGCCGCCAATTGCTCTTCCATCGCCTTTTTGTTGGTCTCGAACGCTTCGGACCGCGTGGCGATCTGACTTTTCAGAAGTGCGCTCATGCGGTTTCCGCAAAGAGTTCGCGGCCGATCAGCATGCGACGGATTTCGCTTGTGCCAGCCCCAATCTCGTAGAGCTTGGCATCGCGCAATAACCTGCCCGTCGGGTATTCGTTGATGTAGCCGTTGCCGCCCAGCGCCTGAATGGCTTCCAGCGCAACCTGGGTCGCCTTTTCAGCAGCGTAGAGAATGCAACCGGCGGCGTCCTTGCGGCTGGTTTCTCCCCGGTCGCAGGAGGCCGCGACGGCATAGACGTAAGCCCGGCACGCATTGAGCGTGACATACATGTCGGCCACCTTGGCCTGCATGAGCTGGAACGTCCCGATCGGCTGGCCGAACTGCTCGCGCTCATGGATGTACGGCACCACCACGTCGAGGCAGGCCGCCATGATGCCGAGCGGCCCGGCCGCAAGAACCACGCGCTCATAGTCGAGTCCGCTCATCAGAACGCGCACCCCACCATTCTCTTCGCCCAGAATATTCTCGTAGGGCACCTCGCAATCTTCGAAGACGAGTTCGCATGTGTTAGAGCCCCGCATGCCGAGCTTGTCCAGCTTCTGCGCAGTCGAGAACCCCTTGAAATCCTTCTCGATCAGAAAGGCGGTGATACCGCGCGGCCCGGCATCCGGTTCGGTCTTAGCATAGACGACCAGCGTATCGGCATCCGGTCCGTTGGTGATCCACATCTTGTTGCCGTTCAGAATGAAGCGATCATTTCGCTTCTCCGCCCGCAGCTTCATCGAAACCACATCAGAGCCGGCGCCCGGCTCGCTCATGGCGAGCGCGCCGACATGTTCGCCGGAGATCAGCTTGGGCAGGTATGTCTGCTTCTGCTCTTCGGTACCGTTGCGCTTGATCTGATTGACGCAGAGATTGGAATGCGCACCGTAGGAGAGGCCGACCGAGGCCGAAGCGCGTGAAATTTCTTCAAGTGCCACGCAATGGGCGACATAGCCCATGTCGACACCGCCATAGTCTTCGGAAACGGTGACGCCGAGAAGGCCCAGATCGCCCATCTTCTTCCAGAGATCGTTCGGGAACTGGTTGGAGGCGTCGATCTCCGCGGCGCGCGGCGCGATCTCCTCAGTCGCAAAGCGCCGAACTGTATCGCGAAGCGCCTCGATATCGTCGCCGAGCGCGAAATTCATGGTTTGATCGAACATTGCCTCTCCCCTCCTGCCGGCTCGATGAGCCCGACGCTCTGCATTGTCATCTGTACGTAACTTTCCATGGTGTCCCGGCGACCGAGCCGTCCGCCCTCGCGGTACCAGACCGTAACGCCCGTCATCATGGCAATGATGGCGCGGGTCTGGACGGCCACATCGGGAATACGGAAGAGCCCATGCACGGCCCCTTCGGTCAGAATGTCGCGGAGAACGCCCTCATAACGGTCGCGCAGGGTGTGCAGCCTCTCCCGATGATCGGGTTCGAGGCTGCGCAGCTCCATATATGCGATGAATACATCGTCCGGCTTGTCGATGTGATAGCCGACATGAAATCGGACAAAGGCTTGCAGCCGTGCAACCGGGTTAGCCACATCCGATAACGCCTCGTTCAGCGCCTCTATCAAGGTCTCCATGTGCCCTGTCATCAGGTCGGCAAGAAGATCCTGCTTGCTGGCGAAATGATTGTAGATGCCGCCCTGGCGAATACCGACCGCCTCGGCAATATCGCGCATGGAGACCGCCGCGTAGCCGTTTTCTGAAAAGAGCCGCAGAGCCTCGCGTCGAACATCGTTTCGCGTATCGGAGCGCTTGGTCTTGAGCACGAAATCTGCCACTCGGCTTAATGAATGATCGTTCATTCATTGCATTGTTCAACGGCAAAGACAAGCCGCTACCGGCAGCTTCATTCGAAACAGACGGATTGGGTTCTGGCGGCTATCAGCTAAGCGTCATTCCATTCGACCGGGCTGGTGAACACATAGCCTGCCCCGTAAACCGTACGGATCAGATTGGATGTTTTTGG
Source organism: Notoacmeibacter sp. MSK16QG-6 (assembly GCF_024158145.1). GTDB lineage: Bacteria > Pseudomonadota > Alphaproteobacteria > Rhizobiales > Rhizobiaceae > Notoacmeibacter. The sequence continues at coordinate 53,116 of NZ_JAMYXM010000004.1, read as the reverse complement.
ATTATCGTTGAGCTTCTTACGCAGTCGAGAAACCCGGACATCGACGCTTCGGTCAAAAGGCTCCTCCCCGCTGGCGAAAAGACGTTCAAGCAGAAAATCACGGGTGATCACGCGGCCCGAAGCGTTGAGAAAAGCGCGAAGAATTTCGGCTTCCGCATTCGAGAGCAGCTGCACCTTGCCGTCGGGTCCGGTCAGCTCATAGGTGGTGAAGTCGACTTGCCACTCTCCAAACCGCGCGACCGATTGCTCTTCCGCCTGATCGGCCCTCGCCGGAGACGGCGCTGAGTGGCGCGAACGTCGAAGAACACTTTTGACGCGGGCGACAAGTTCTGCCGGCTCGACCGGTTTGGTCAGATAATCGTCAGCCCCATGCTCCAGCCCCTTCAGCCGATCGTCCAGCGTACCCCGTCCACTGACGACGACTGTGGGAATAGCGGCTGCGCCCAGACGGTCGCTCAGGACCGAAAGCCCATCGCCATCTGGTAAGCCAAGATCGATGATACAGAGTGATGGCGACCGCTCATCAAGCGCTTCGCGAAAAGCGAGGAGACGTTGAAAGTAGCGAACCATCATGCCCGCTTCTTCGAGCGTGCGGCGGAAAACAGCGGCCAGATCCTGATCGTCTTCCAGCAGATAAATGAGATCGCGATTGCTCACTTCATCGGCTCCTGATCGGCAATCCTCATCTCGTCGACTCTTGCGGCGGCGATAGCCAATGTCGCCGCGATACCGGCTGCGTCGACCGGTTTGTGCATTAGCGGCACACCCTCCGGTAGTGCTCCGTCCATGGCTTCCGCCCCGTAGCCGGACAAAAGCGCGACCGGCAAGTTCGGCCAGTTTCGCCGGATCGCCACCGCGAGTGCCAGCCCACCCATTACCGGCATGGAGACATCGGACACGACAGAAGCGATACCTGGCACGCTCTCCAGCAGATCGAGCGCCTCAACGCCGTTCGACGCCTCGATAACATGAGCGCCGGCTGCCACCAGGTCGCGACGCAGTACGTGGCGGACCGCCTCTTCATCGTCGACCAGCAGCAACAATTTGCCCGTCAGGGGAAATGTCGGCGGCGCACCTGAAACACCGTCGTCCTTTTCGGTCAGACCCGCACACGCTGAGTGGTCGGCAGCCGGTAGCGTCAAAGTAAATATCGTGCCCTGACCAGGCTGGCTTTCTACCGTAACACCGCCGCCGGAATCGCTCACGAAACCCTGTACCATGGTCAGACCGAGACCGCTTCGCTCCTGACCGGGCTTGGTGGAATAGAACGGCTCGAAAATACGCGCCCGCCGGACGTCGTCCATGCCTTCACCGTCATCGGCAACGGTTACGACGACCGTTTCACCCGGTCCGTCGCGCATACCGATAGTGATTGTACCCTTTCCGCCGATGGCATCAGCCGCGTTGATCACGAGATTGATGAGACTGGTCTCCAGCAGCGCTGGATCGGCATAGGCCAGAGGCGTGTCCTCAGCGTAGTCAAGGACAAGTTTGGTATCTTCGCCGAGAGAGGGACGGACAAGGTCGGCGATGGTCCGCGCGCAATCGCATAGATCGATAGGAACCGGGGAGAGCGGTTGCCGACGCGCCACCGCCAGCAGCCGGCGCATCAGGTCGGCGCCTCTTCGTGTCGCACGGATTGCCGGCTCCACCATGTCGCGCCGCAGATCATCGTCGCCGATGCGCTCGGCCAGCGGTTTGAGATTGCCCAGAATGATCGTCAGAAGATTGTTGAAGTCGTGAGCGATACCCGAAGAAAGCTGGCCCAGCGTCTCCATCTTCTGCGCCTGCGCCAAGGCGTTGGCAGCCATTTTTTCGCGGGTGATGTTCACTGTCAGCACGTAAAATCCGTTGACGATGCCATCGCCCGCACGGTCGGGCCGAAGGAAGGTACGCGTTTCAAGCGTCCGCCCATCGGGAAAGTGGATGGGAATATCGAAAGTCTGCGCTTCACCCTTCAACGCACGGGCGAAGAACGGCTGCACTCTTTCCCATGTGTCCCTGGACAAGACGTCTCGCTCCGACCGACCGACGATCGTTTTCGGATCGAGTTGATAGGCCCGCGCAAAGCGCCGATTGACGAAGCGGAAGATGCCATCGATATCGAGATAGGCGATGCCGGCGGGCACTTCGCTGGCAATGGAACGAAGTCGCTCTTCGCTCTGCCGCAACTCCTCGGTCCGCTTCAGAATGCGCCTTTCCAGTTCCAGCTCGCGCCGGCGCTGCACGGTGATATCCGAATAGAGCGTCGCGAAGCCCCCACCCGGCAGCGGCCAGCCCGAAACGTTTAGGACAACGCCATTGGGACGGACGCGCTCCAGCGTGTGGCTGCGAAAAAGCCGCGCCGTGCGGACCCGTTCGGCCACCATCTCATTTACATCGCCCGCGCCATATTCGCCGCGCACGGCGTTCCAGCGGATCAGTTCTTCGAACGGCGTGCCGGGTCGGCTCAAAGCGCTCGGCAGATCGAGAAGATCGCAGGCGCGCTCATTGACGAAGACCAAGCGCAAATCGGCGTCGAAGAGGGTCAATCCCTGATCGATACGATCCAGCCCAGCTTTCAGCATGTCGAGCGTGTCGGGTGAAAATTCCACTGACATTGCGCCGGCGATCTCCTCTCTCTCCCTCGCCCATACGTGCCAGTGAAAACGCGCTTTGGCAAAACCGTCGCGAGGGTGAAGGCGTTTTCGGCGACAATTGCACCCGCTGCAAAACTCTGGAAACAATTATTGGCGAGCGTAAGTTCACGACGCAGGGAGAACAGCGGCACGGAGTTTTAGGGGCCAGGCCGCGCATGAGGCGTCGACGGGAGGATTCTGGTTGGCAGATCACGGAAGCACGCTTCTGCGGGTGGACGGTGTTTCTCTTCGCTTCGGCGGCGTAAAAGCGCTGAGCGACGTCACCTTCGACGTGCGCAAGGGCGAACTCTTTTCGCTCATCGGGCCGAATGGCGCCGGCAAGACGTCGATGCTCAACTGTATCTCCGGCCGCTACCGCCCAACCGAGGGCGACATCGAGTGGCGCGGCGAGAACCTTCTGAAGCATTCGATCAACGACCGCGCCAAGCTCGGCATCGGCCGGACCTTCCAGAACCTCGCTCTATTCGGCCATATGAGCGTCCTCGACAACATTCTGGTCGGTCGCCATCATCGGTTGAAGAACAATTTCCTCACCGGCATGACATACTGGATCGGCGGCGCACGACGCGAAGAACTCAACGAGCGACGCTTCGTCGAAACCATCATCGACTTTCTCGAAATCCAGCATGTGCGCAACGAGCCTGCCGGCATCCTCTCCTACGGCCTGCGCAAGCGGGTCGAACTGGCCCGCGCCATGGCGATCGAACCGGAATTGATCCTTCTGGACGAACCGATGGCCGGCATGAATTTGGAGGAGAAGGAGGACATGGCGCGCTTTATCCTCGCACTGCGTGAAGAGTTCGCCATGACCATCATGATGATCGAACACGATATGGGCGTCGTGGTCGACCTGTCCGACCGCGTGGCCGTACTCGATTTCGGCAAGGTGATCGCCGCCGGCTTGCCAGACGAAGTTCTGGCCGACGAGCACGTTAAGAAGGCCTATCTCGGCGAGGATGACGAAGTTCTTCACGCCCTCGCCGAAGAGCAGGAAAGGGCCACAGCATGAGCGCGCCGCGTCTCAAAATATCCGGCGACGAGATCGACTGGCCGCACTCATCCTCTGACTTGCAGGAAGCCGCCACGCTAAAAACGCTGCCGAAGCTCTTGCGGCGCAATGCAAAGCTTTTTCCTGAGGCCATCGCCCAGCGCGAGAAGGAGTTCGGCATCTGGATCAGCTATAGCTGGGCCGAGGTCGAAGGCCACATTTCGCGCATGGCCGCGGCGTTCCACGATCTCAGCGTCGTTCCGGGCGATGTCATTGCCCTGATCGGCGACAACCGTCCCGAATGGGTCTGGGGGGAAGTTGCCGCTCATGCGTGTCGAGCCATGAGCCTCGGCATCTACCGCGATGCGCTGGAAGATGAAATCCGCTATCTCGCCGACTACGCCAAGCCGAAGGTGATTGTCGCCGAGGATGAAGAGCAGGTCGATAAGCTGCTTGCACTCGGCGAGACCATCCCGAGCGTCAAGGCCATCGTCTATACCGATCCGCGCGGTATGCTGAAATATGACGATCCGCGGCTCATCTCTATCGAGGATCTGGAAAAGCGCGGCCAGGCGCTACTGGATGCCAAAGCCGATCTCTGGTCGCGCATGGTGGAAGAGACGGACGGCGCCGATGTCGCCATTCTCTGCACCACGTCCGGCACCACTTCCAATCCGAAGCTCGCCGAATGGACAGGCAATGCCTTCATCGGCCATGCCGCGACCTATCTGCGGGCCGATCCGCGCGGACCCGACGACGAATATGTAGCTGTCCTTCCTCTCTCCTGGGTGATGGAGCAGATGTATTCGGTGGCTTGGAACTTCCTGGCCCGGATGAAGGTAAACTTCCCTGAAGAGGAAGAAACCATGATGACCGATCTACGCGAGATCGGGCCGACCTTTGTGCTGCTTTCGCCGCGTGCATGGGAAACCGTCGCCGCCGATATCCGCGCGCGTATCATGGATGCCCGTCCATGGAAGCGAGGCATCTATCACTGGGGCGTCAAGCGCGGCATGAAGGCCATGGAGGATGGTGAGCGCTCGTCCGCAGCCGAGTGGTTCCTCTTTCGCCATCTACGCGACCGGTTAGGCTTTTCGCGCCTGAAATCCGCCGCGACCGGTGGCGCAGCGATGGGACCGGACACGTTCCGCTTTTTCCAGGCCATGGGTCTGCCGCTGAAACAGCTTTACGGCCAGACCGAAGCGCTCGGCGCGCATACGGTCCACCAGACTGGCCATGTCGACTACGAGACCGTCGGCTTCCCGATGCCGGGCTGCACCCTCACCATCCGCGATCCGGATTCCGAAGGTCTTGGCGAAGTGCTGGTCAGCCATCCGCACATGATGGCCGGCTATTACCGCAACCCGGAAGCGTCGAGCGAGTGTTTCACCGACGACGGATGGTTCGAGACGGGAGATGCCGGCTATCTGACCGATAAGGGCCACCTCGTCGTGATCGACCGGATCAAGGATCTGGCAACGACTTCGCGCGGTGTGCGCTTCTCGCCGCAATTCATTGAGAACAAGCTGAAGTTCTCCACCTATGTCGCCGAGGCGGTCATTCTCGGCAAGGACCGGCCTTACCTCGCCGCGATGATCTGCATCCGCTATCCGATCCTCGCCAAATGGGCCGAAGAGCGGCGCATCTCCTTCACCACCTATTCCGACCTGGCGTCACGCCCGGAAGTCTACGCGCTGCTCCGAGAAGAGGTCGAAAAGGTCAACGCCACCCTGCCGGCCCAACAGCGCATTACGAAATTCCTGCTGCTCTACAAGGAACTGGACGCCGACGATGGCGAACTGACGCGCACCAAGAAGGTGCGGCGTAGCGTCATCGCGGAGAAATACGAAGACATTATCGAGCGCATCTATTCCGGCTCCGATCATGTCGACATCGATACGGTCATCAATTTCCAGGACGGCACCAAACAGCGCATCGTCACCACGCTTGCGATCGAGACGCTGGACAACGCGCCGGACGCCAAACCGACGGAGAGCCAGGCAGCATGAACACCTCACTTCTCCTCCAGCTCCTCGTCAACGGCGTCATCGTCGGGATGCTCTATGGCATCGTCGCCATGTGTTTCGTGCTGATCTACAAATCGACCCAGGTCGTGAACTTCGCGCAGGGCGAATTCGTCGTGCTTGGCGCTTGGGTCTGCCTGTCGCTGGTCGTTTCGCTGGGCCTGCCCTTCTGGCTCGCCTTCATCTTCTCCCTCGTTTTTATGATGATCTTCGGCATTCTGGTTCAGGTCATCCTGCTACGTCCGCTCGTCGGAGAGCCGGTCATTTCCGTCATCATGGCGACCATCGGCCTGTCCATATTCATGCAGGCCACGATGAACTGGATCTTCGGTAACAACGCCGTTCGCTTTCCGCAGGTCTTCGATCAGGCGACGGTCTCCATCGGCGGGCTGAATGTCGAAACGGCCTATCTGATGAGCCTGGTCCTGTCGCTCGTCGTCATGGGGCTGTTCTTCTGGTTCTTCCAGTATTCGCGATGGGGACTGGCGATGCGGGCCACGGCGTGGAACCAGCAAATCGCACAATCGCTCGGCATTTCCGTCGGCCGGGTCTTCGCCATGGCCTGGGCCATCTCGGCGGTGGTCTCCGGTATTGCGGGTGTCGTGATTGGCCTCGTTTCCGCCGTCTCGAACTCGCTCGCGATTATCGGCATCAAGGTGTTTCCAGCCGTCATTGTCGGCGGGCTTGATTCCATTGTGGGCGCCATTATCGGCGGGTTGACCATCGGTATTCTGGAAAATCTCGCCGAGTTTGTCGACGGGCAGTATCTGCATGTCGGCAATATGTACTCGGTCGCGCCTTTCTACGTCCTTCTCATCATCCTGATGATCAAGCCCTACGGCCTCTTCGGCACCCCGGATATCGAGCGAGTATAACCCGATGGCGCATGTTCCAAATCCGAGACCGACTGGCGATTTCCGCGTTTCCTACGCAGCGGACCGAACGCTTTTCAAAACGAGAAACGAAACCTATTTCGTCATCGCAGGCGTTCTTCTGGTTGCGCTAGCACCGCTTTTCTTCGGCGGTTATGTCCTTTCGCAGCTCATTCTGATCGGCATTTACGCCATCGCAGCGCTCGGCCTGAACGTCTTGACCGGAATGACAGGGCAGATTTCGCTCGGTCACGGCGCGTTCTTCGGCTTCGGTGCGTTCGCCTCGGCCTGGATCGCCAGCCGCGGCATTCCCGTCATGTTCGCGATCCCTCTCGCCGGCGTGATGACGATGGCCGTCGGCATGGTCTTCGGCATCCCCGCTGCACGCCTGAAAGGCCTCTATCTCGCGATTGCGACACTGGCGTCGCAATATATTCTTGAGGACTTCTTCGCCCGCGCCGACTGGTTCACGGGCGGCACCTACGGTTCGCTGGCGGAGACGGCAAGCTTCTTCGGCTACCAGCTCGATAGCGACGCCAGCTACCTCTATCTCGTCCTGTTCTGGGTAATCGTCTCCTTCGTCGGCGTCGCCAATCTCGCGCGCACGCGAGACGGACGGGCGCTGGTCGCAGTGCGTGATCACTATCTGTCCGCCGAGATCATGGGAATCAATCTGACCAAATACCGGATTCTGTCTTTCGGTATTTCGTCCTTCTTTGCGGGTATCGGCGGCGCGCTTTACGGCCATTATCTCGGCTTCGTTTCGGGCGAAGGCTTCACCATCCTGCTCTCCATCGAGTTCCTCGCCATGATCATCATTGGCGGCCTCGGCTCAGTCTCAGGGTCGCTGCTCGGCGCGGCATTCATCCTGCTGTTGCCGCAGGCGATGGAAATCTTCGCAAATGCCGTCGCCACTGTCGTCCCCGCTATCGCGCAGGGCACTGCCTACATCAAACAGATGAGCGTCGGCGCGGCGATCATACTCTTCCTCGTGCTCGAACCGGAAGGGCTGGTGCACCGCTGGCGACTCATGCGCGCCAGTTGGAAGCTCTATCCGTTCTCGCACTGAACGCACATTGCCGTTCCGTCGGAGGAGAGACGGGTCGGCTAAAAGGATCGCGGCGGTCCTCGCGGCACCGCCACCATCCCGAACCGAACAAGGCCGCGACTGGGAGGATCAACCATGACGTCGCTCACAAGACTGACCTTCGCCACCGCTTTTGCGGCTGGCACTATCCTGTCCGGCACGGCCTTCGCGCAGGACGACAGCGTGCTCGTCGGCCAGCTTGCCGACTATACCGGAGCCACGTCCTTCGTCGGCAAGCAGTACGGACCGGGTGTCTCCGACGCATTCAAACAGATCAACGCCGATGGCGGCATCGACGGCACGATGGTCGAACTCGACACGGTCGACTACGCCTATAAGGTCCCGGAGGCCATCGCTCAGTTCAAGAAGTGGGTCGGCAATGGCATGGTTGCCCTGCAGGGCTGGGGTACGGCCGATACCGAAGCGCTGATTTCCTTTGTCGCGCGCGAAGAAATTCCGACTATCTCGGCGTCATACTCGGCCCATCTGACCGACCCGACCGGCAAGAACCCGACGACTAAAGCGCCAGCGCCCTTCAATTTCTTCTACGGACCGTCCTATTCGGACGCCTGCCGCGCCGTGGTGCAATGGGCGGCTGAAGACGCCAAGGAAAAAGGGATCGAGAACCCGACTTTCGTGCATACGGGCGATAACCACCCCTACCCCAATGCACCGAAAGAAGCGTGTGGAGCCTATGCTAAGGAACTCGGCTTCAAAGTCGCGCCGCCTGTCGTGGTGCCGCTCGCGCCCGGCGACTTCAAGGCGCAGTGTCTGACGATCAAGGACTCGGGCGCCAATTATGTCTTCATGGGCAATCTTGGCGGTTCGGTCGTCTCGCTGATCAAGAGCTGCAATACCGTCGGCGTGGACGCGATCTACATGGGTAATCCCTGGGCGGGCGATTATCAGACGGTCGAGGCCGCCGAGGCGCAGAACCTCATTTTCCCGTCATCGACCCCATTCTACGGCGCAGATGTGCCGGGCATGGAACTGGTCAGGAAGATCGTCGAGAACGGTGACGGTCAGGTCGGCGACCGTCCGACCCATCACTACATCCGCGGCGTCTGCTCCGCCTATTACATGAAAGAAGCGATGGAGTGGGCCAAGGCCAATGGCGGTATTGAGGGAAAGAACATCCGCGACGGCATGTACCAGAAAACCGACTGGGTGCCTGAGGGTCTCGAAGGTGTCTGCTCGCCTTCGACCTGGACGACGGAAGACCATCGCGGGCTTTTGAAGGTCACGATCAATTCCGGCTCGTTCAAGGATGGCGAGGCCGTGATTGAGAAGATTGCCGAAATCGACGTGCCGCGCCGCGATGAGTGGCTCGGTCAGTAAGACTGCAGCGTCATGCCGGTCGGCCTTAGTGGCCGACCGGCTTCGAACCCCACGACAAGCAGCCAAGTGGAAAGCCACCGCTCATGACCATGACAGCCGAAGCCCTGAAAAGGGAAGATACGGACGCCTCGACCGGCGATGCGATGCTGTCGCTCAACAATGTCGAAGTGGTCTTCAACGATGTGATTCTCGTTCTGCGCGGCATGTCGCTGGAAGCGCGGCGTGGACAGGTCACGGCGCTTCTCGGGGCGAACGGCGCCGGCAAGTCGACCACACTGAAAGCCATCGCCGGACTGCTGCGCACCGAGGATGGCGAGATCACGCGCGGCACAGTCACCTATAACGGTGACGACATCACTCATATGGCGGCGGACCGTAAGGTGCGTGACGGAATATTTCTTGTCATGGAAGGGCGCGGCATCGTCCAGGACATGACGATCCGTGAAAATCTTCGGCTGGGCGCGTTCACGCGAAAAGACGCCGATATCGAGGCGGAAATCGACGAAGTTTACCGCTTCTTCCCGCGCCTTCAGGAGAGAAAGGGCCTCGCCGGCTATCTGTCCGGCGGAGAACAGCAGATGCTGGCCATCGGCCGCGCCATGATGGCCAAGCCAAAGCTGATCATGATGGACGAACCATCCATGGGTCTGTCACCGCTTCTGGTGAAGGAAGTGTTCGGCATTATCCGGCGGCTGAACGAGGAACTCGGCATCACGATTCTTCTGGTCGAGCAGAACGCCAATATGGCGCTCAAGGTCGCCGATTACGGATACATCATGGAGAACGGCAAGATCGTTCTGGACGGCACCGGTGCGGAGCTTTCAGAGAACGAGGACGTCAAGGAGTTCTATCTGGGCGGTGGCGAACGCCGTTCGTTCCGGAACGTGAAAAGCTTCCGCCGCCGCAAGCGCTGGCTTTGAGGCAAACGGAGGAACCGATGTCCAATTTCTTCGATGCGCTCGAAACGCGAACCGAAACCGACCGCGAGTCCGATCTCTTCTCGGCCTTGCGCAATCAGATCGGGCATGCGCGTGCCAATGCGCTTTATTATCGGCGGACCCTTGCGGACATCGATCCCGATGCAATCCGCGACCGCAGGGCGCTTGGCGAATTGCCCATTCTGCGCAAATCCGATCTTCCGGCCTTGCAAGCGGAAAATCCGCCACTCGGAGGAATCGCTACGCAGGATGCGACGAAATTTCGGCGTTTGTTCCTGTCACCCGGTCCGATCATCGAGCCCGAAGCCGACGAAGAGCACTGGCGCATGGGCCGCGCGCTCCACGCCGCAGGCATCGGCGCAGGCGACCGCGTCCTGAACGCCTTCGCCTATCATCTGACACCGGCCGGTTTCATGTTCGACCATGGCTGCGCGGCAGTCGGCGCTTCTGTCTTTCCGGGTGGTGTCGGCAACACCGATCAACAGGCCGAAGCCATCGCTAAACTTGGTCTGACGGCCTATGTCGGCACGCCGGATTTCCTTAAGACTATTCTCGAACGCGCTGATGAAAATGGTCTCGACACGTCCGTCCTGACACGCGCACTCGTCACTGGCGGACCGCTGTTTCCAAACCTTCGTGAATGGTACGCAGCGCGCGGCATCACCGTTCGCCAATGTTACGGCACAGCGGAACTTGGCCTGATCGCCTATGAGAGCGCCGGACCGGCTGACGGCATGATGGTCGACGAGAACGCATTGGTAGAGATCGTCCGGCCCGGCACGGGCGATCCGGTCGCGCCGGGTGAGGTGGGCGAAGTGGTCGTTACCACATTCAACCGGCTCTACCCGCTCATTCGCTTCGCGACAGGCGATCTGTCGGCCTTCATGACCGGCGCCTCGCCCTGCGGGCGCACCGCACCTCGCCTGAAGGGGTGGATGGGACGCGCCGACCAGACCACGAAGGTGCGCGGCATGTTCGTCCATCCAGCCCAGGTAGCGCGCATAATCGCGCCCTATAAGAGTATCGACCGCGCTCGCCTCATCGTCACCGAACAGGAAGGTCATGACATGCTCACATTGCATGTCGAAGCCGAAGGCGAGCCCAACGGTCTTGCCGAAAGGCTGGCGGAAGCGCTGCGGGCCGAATGCCGCTTACGCGGCGACGTGGTCTTCGACAGTCCCGGCACTCTCCCCAATGACGGCAAGGTCGTGGACGACCGCCGCCAGCTGGGCGTATGAATCGACCGGGCATGTGGCCTGAACCGATGAAGGATATATCGCCATGTCATCGCAAACCATCGTCATCACCGGCGCGGCTCGCACGCCGATGGGCGCGTTTCAGGGCGAACTCTCCAGTGTTTCGGCGACCGAACTCGGCACGGCGGCCATCGATGCGGCGTTGAAGAAGGCCAATGCGTTCGGTGAGGCCATCGACGAGGTCTTCATGGGCAATGTTCTGCCGGCCGGCCTCGGCCAGGCCCCTGCCCGTCAGGCCGCCATCCATGCCGGCATCGACAAGGCAACGCCCTGCACGACGATCTCAAAGGTCTGCGGCTCCGGAATGCGCGCAGTGATGTTCGCTCACGACGCGTTGATGCTCGGCCATGGCAAGACGATCGTCGCCGGCGGCATGGAGAGCATGAGCAACGCTCCTTATCTGCTGCCGAAGGCGCGCAGCGGCTACCGTATCGGCCATGGCCAGGTTCTCGACCATATGATGCTCGACGGGCTGGAAGACGCCTACGACATCGCTCCGGACGGTAGGCGTCGCTCAATGGGCACTTTTGGCGAGGATTGCGCTGAAAAATATCAGCTGACGCGCGACGCCCAGGACAGTTACGCCATCGCTAGCGTCGAGCGCGCCGCCAAGGCCAATAAGGATGGCGGCTTCGACTGGGAAATGACGCCCGTCACTGTTTCGTCGCGGAAGGGCGAAACCGTCATCGACAGCGATGAAGGGCCGCGCAGCATCAAGACTGAGAAGATCCCGCAATTGCGTCCGGCCTTCCGCAAGGACGGTTCGATCACCGCGGCCTCTTCCTCGTCGATCAACGATGGCGCGGCGGCGCTCGTTCTTTCCACCATGGCGCAGGCCGAAAAAGACGGCGCAGCACCCGTCGCGCGGATCGTCGGGCACAGCGCCTTCGCCGCCGAGCCGGGCTGGTTCACCACTGCGCCCATCTTCGCCATGGACAAGCTTCTGGAAAAGATTGGCTGGTCCTACGAGGATGTCGATCTTTTCGAAATCAACGAAGCCTTCGCGGTGGTGCCTATGGTGGCGATGCAGCAGCGCTCCATCCCGCATGAAAAGGTGAATATCCATGGCGGTGCCTGCGCGCTCGGTCATCCCATCGGCGCTTCCGGCGCACGGATCGTCGTCACGCTTCTCGGCGCTCTGAAACGCCATGGCCTGTCGAAGGGCGTCGCTTCCATCTGCATTGGTGGCGGTGAAGGAACAGCGATAGCTGTTGAAATGATCAACTGAGATTGACCCGAAGTCAGCTTCGATAGCTCCACGAAATCCATCCAAAGTGTTTCCCGGTCGAACACTGAGCGTTATGGACTGCGATGGATCGAAGCTGACGATTACCGCCTGAAAGGAACTGGCCAAATGAACGAAATGGTCGAAAACGAGCATGCCAGTACGCTCAGGGCTGCGGGATTGCAGGAAAGCGATCTGACGGGCGGCAGCCTGACTGTCTACTCCCCTATCGACGGTGTGAAAGTGGCCGAGGTCGAAGAGACCGCCGCATCCGATATGCCAGCCATTATCGAGCGCTCTAATAATGCCTTCCAGGCATGGCGCAGCGTGCCGGCCCCGCGCAGAGGTGAACTCGTCCGTATTCTCGGAGACGAATTACGGGCCGCTAAAGACGAACTCGGCGCGGTGGTGACGCTCGAAGCCGGCAAGATCACGTCCGAAGGCCTCGGCGAAGTGCAGGAGATGATCGACATCTGCGATTTCGCCGTCGGTATTTCCCGTCAGCTCTACGGCCTCACGATAGCATCGGAGCGACCGGGGCACCGGATGAGCGAGACGTGGCATCCGGTCGGTCCGGTCGGCGTGATCTCCGCCTTCAATTTTCCTGTTGCCGTATGGTCGTGGAATGCGGCGCTTGCACTGGTCTGCGGCAATCCGGTCATCTGGAAGCCATCCGAAAAGACGCCGCTTACCGCAATGGCGACCATGAAGATCGTCGAACGCGCTTTGAAGCGCTTCGGTGCTGATGCGCCCGATGGACTCGTCCAACTCGTCATCGGCGGTGCGGAAATTGGCGAGGCGCTGGTGGAGTCTCGTGATTTGCCGGTGTTGTCTGCAACGGGATCGACGCGCATGGGTGGTGTTGTCGGTCCTAAAGTTCAGGCGCGATGGGGCCGTCCTATCCTGGAACTCGGCGGCAACAACGCCATGATTGTCGCACCCTCGGCCGATCTGGACATGGCCGTGCGCGCCATCGTTTTCTCGGCAGTCGGAACGGCCGGGCAACGGTGCACCTCACTCCGCCGGCTCATTGTCCATAACTCCATAAAGGACGATCTGGTCGCCAAGGTCGCCAAGGCCTACGCGTCTCTTCCCGTCGGCGACCCCCGCCAGGACGGTACGCTGGTCGGCCCGCTTATTGATGGCAAAGCGCTGGAAGCGATGCAGGACGCCATCGCATCGGCAAAGGCAGAAGGCGGAACGGTCCATGGCGGCGAAGCTGTCACGGAGAACGTTCCGGCCGGCGCCTATGTCGCGCCCGCTTTGATCGAGATGCCGGACCAGACCGAGACGGTAAAAACGGAGACCTTCGCGCCGATCCTATACGTCATGGGCTATGACAGGCTGGAAGACGCGATCGCCATGCAGAACGGCGTGCCGCAGGGGCTTTCCTCCTGCATCTTCACGCTCGATCTGCGCGAGGCGGAGACCTTCCTGTCATCGACCGGCTCAGACTGCGGCATCGCCAATGTAAATATCGGCCCCTCGGGCGCGGAGATCGGTGGTGCGTTCGGCGGCGAGAAGGAAACGGGCGGCGGACGCGAAAGCGGCTCCGATGCCTGGAAGGGTTATATGCGCCGACAGACCAGTACCGTGAATTATTCCGCCGAACTGCCGCTCGCACAGGGCGTCAAGTTCGACGTCTAGCCGACACCGGGTTGCTGCGCCATTTGCGAGTCGATCCTGTCATGGCGCCACAACCTTGGCGGGCCTCCATGTAAAAACCGATCATGCGTGGCCGGCAGAAATTCGTGACTGGCTCAAGCGAAGCAGGCCCTTCTGCAAGAGAATGAACAGCAACAGCAGAAGGCCGATGACGATCTTTGTCCACCAGCTCGATAGACTGCCGTCAAAAACGATGTAGGTCTGGATCAAGCCCATGGTGAGGACACCGAATAGCGTCCCGACCACATAACCCGCACCGCCAGTCAGGATCGTGCCGCCGATCACAACGGCGGCGATTGCCGTCAATTCGGTCCCGACCGTCGCAAGTGGATAGCCCGATCCGGTGTAAATCGAAAAGACGATACCCGAAAGGCCGGCCATGAAGCCGGAAAACGCATAGATCATGACGGTTGTTCGGCCGACCTTCGCCCCCATGAGGCGCGCCGCCTGCTCGCCGCCGCCAAGGGCGAAAACACTTGCGCCGAAACGTGTCCGGTGAGCGATCAATGCGCCGACCGCCACGGTGAGGAGCATCGCAACTCCAATTAGCGTCAGCCGCCCCTTGCCGGGCATCAGCCAGTACGCACCTTGCAGCAGATCGTAGAATGGATGGGCGATGGGGACGGAATCGATCGTCAACATGTAAGCCGCACCGCGGGCGAGGAACATGCCGGCTAGCGTGACGATGAAGGAAGGCATGGCGAGCCAGTGGATAATGCCGCCCATTGCCGCGCCGAAAGCCGTGCTAAGCACGAGAAGCAGGGCGAAGACCATCAGAGGGTGCAAACTGGTCTCCCGCAGGACAACGGCAATAAATACGCCGGAAAAGGCGATGACCGAACCGACAGAAAGGTCGATCCCGCCGGACAGAATCACAATCGTCATGCCAACAGCCACGATACCGAGATAAGCGTTGTCGGTCAGGAGGTTGCCGACGACACGGGTCGAAAGCATGGCAGGGAACTGTGTGTAGCTCAGCGCGTAAGCGATCACGAAGATAGCTATGGTCGCCAGCAGCGGATAAAGGCGGGTATTGATCGTCATCGCGATACCTCGCTTTCCGGCACGGGACGTTCTGTCATCCGCGGCCCGGATTGTGGAGCGGCCTCGTCCCGTAAGGCGCGGCGACGCGCCAAAGCTTGCCTAGCCCATAGCCATTGGGCAGAAAGGTTGGGCGACTGGACGACAAGGATGGTCAGCACCAGAACAGCTTTGATCACCAGATTGTACTCCGAAGGAAAACCGGCAAGCAGAATTCCCGTGTCGATCGTCTGAATAATCATGGCGCCGAGTATCGAAGCGGTGATGGAGAACCGTCCCCCAAGCAGCGAATTGCCGCCGATCACGACGGCAAGGATGGCGTCGAGTTCCAGCCAGAGGCCGGCATTATTGGCATCGGCGCCTCGTATGTCGGCCGTGACCACAAGTCCGGCAATCGCTGCGCAAAGGCCGGAAGCCATATAAACCGCGATCAGAAGGACGCGCGCATTGATCCCGATCAGCGCGCTGGCGCGTCTGTTGATGCCAACAGATTCGATGAGAAGTCCAAGGGCCGTCCAGCGCATCATCAATGCAAAACCGATGCCGGTCAAAAGCCAGAGAACCACCGGGAAGGGTACGCCGAAAAGGGTTCCCGACCCGATCGTGGCGAAGTCGGGATCGGAAAAAGTAAGAATCCGCCCCTCGGTAATCAGTTGCGCGATGCCACGGCCTGCGGTCATCAGAATTAGTGTCGCAACGATGGGCTGGATACCGATGACGGAAACGAGAATGCCGTTCCATAGCCCAGCCGCGAGCCCAACAAGAAGAGCCAGGATAAGCGACGGCACTGTGCCGTAGCCGCTGGATACGGCCCATGCCGCGGCGGCCCCGCAAATCGCCATCACCGTACCAACCGACAGGTCGATGCCTCGTGTTGCGATCACGAGTGTCATACCCACCGCGAGCAAGGCGACGGGCGCGCCCCGTTTGACGATATCGATCATCGGTCCCACGAGACGACCATCGGAAAAGTCGATCTGCAGGAAGGTTGGAAAGAACACGCTGACCAGCCCGATCAACGCAAGAAGCGACACGATCTGGGGCAAGAGGCGTAGAAGCGACCGGCCGATCACGCGACAGTCTCTCTGTTGTCAGGCGCAGCGATGTTTTCGATGATCCGGTCTCGCTGAATCTCATCACCGACCAGCTCGCTGACATGCTGTCTGTCACGCACCACGATGACTCGGTCGGATACGGCGATGAGCTCGTCGAGTTCGGACGATATGATCAGAATGGCCATGCCATCATCCGTCAGACGTTCGATGAGACGAAGGATTTCCGCGTGCGCACCGACATCGATGCCGCGCGTTGGTTCGTCGAGAATGAGGAAACGGGGGTTCATGGCCAGCCAGCGAGCGAGCACGACCTTCTGCTGATTGCCGCCAGAAAGATCGCCGACCGCCTTTTCGCCGTCCGGCGTTCTTATGTCGAGCGCATCGATATATCGGTCGGTCAGACGCTTTTGCTCGTTACGGGGCATTTTCCGCAGCCATCCTCTCTGCGCCTGCAGGGCAAGAATGATGTTCTCCCGCACCGAAAGGCTGGCAATAATGCCGTCGGTTTTGCGATCTTCCGGGGCAAAGCCTAAACCGGCCGCTATCGCATCGCGCGGCGACGCCAAGTTCACGACTGTTTCGCCGTCATGCACACGCCCTTCCGGCGCGCTGCGGATGCCAAACAGCATCTCCGCCGATTCTGTGCGGCCTGAACCGAGTAGTCCGGCGAGGCCAATCACCTCGCCTTTATGAACGGTGAGATCGAAAGGCTCGACGACATTTTTCCGACCCATGCGGGTAAAGCGAATGATCGTCTCTCGCGGCGGTGCTTGATCCCCGGCTGCGGTTCGCTGTTTTCTTTCCACCCTTTCCAGCTCGTGGCCCAACATGTTGGCGATCAGTTCCATCCGGTCGAGCGAGGCGGTGGTTTCCGTCGTGATCTTTTTGCCGTTACGCAGCACGGTCACCCGGTCGGTGAGGTCGAAGACCTGATCCAAGAAGTGGGACACGAAAATGATTCCCAAACCCCGTTCCTTCAGTCCGCGAACCACATTGAACAGCAGCCGCACCTCGTTGGCGTCGAGGCTTGCGGTCGGCTCGTCTAGAATCAGCACCTTGCCCGAAAGATCCACGGCACGGGCGATGGCGACCAACTGCTGGATCGCGACGGAATAGCTGCCGAGATCGCGCGCAACATCGATGGCGACGCCATATCCTTTCAACATGCGTTCCGCCTCGCGGCGCATGGCCTTGCCGTCAATGAAACCCAAACGCCGGGGTTCGCGGCCGAATAAAAGATTTTGCGCCACCGTCAGGTTCGGTAACAGATTCACTTCCTGATACACCGTACCGATACCGAGTTCCTGTGCTTCGGCTGTCGAGGACGGCGATATGGGCTCACCATCCAGGATCATCTCACCGGAGTCGCGACGATAGGCGCCGGTCAGGCACTTGATCAGCGTCGATTTGCCTGCGCCGTTTTCTCCGAGCAGGCCATGTATTTCACCGGCGGCAAGATCGAAGTCGACATCGTCGAGCGCTTTGACGCCTGGGAAATGCTTGCTGAGAGAACGGATCGAAAGAACCATCGCTCACACCCCGAATAGAGTTGACGGGCGCACCGAATGCGCCCGTCCGATGCGATCGATCAGTAGCCGAGATCCTTACGCGCCTCGTACTCGCCTTGCGGGTCGTCGCTCTGCGTGTAGAGCTTGGACTCTGTCTGGATGAACTTCTCCGGTGCTGTGCCATCGGCCCAGTATTTCTCCAGCGCGTCAAAGGCGGGGCCTGCCATGTTAGGCGTCAGTTCAACGGTGGCGTTCGCTTCGCCGTTTGCCATGGCCTGGAAATAATCCGGTACAGCGTCGATGGCGACGATCTTGATGTCGGTGCCGGGATTGAGGCCAGCCTCCTTGATCGCCTGGATCGCGCCAAGCGCCATGTCGTCATTGTGTGCATAAAGCGCGCAGATACCGCTTCCGCCATTTTCCGCCTGCAGAAAGCTTTCCATCACTTCTTTTCCGCCGGAACGGGTGAAATCTCCGGTCTGGCTACGGACGATCTCCAGGTTATCCTTACCTTCCAGGGCCTTGCGGAAACCATTGGCCCGGTCGATAGCCGGCGACGACCCCGTCGTGCCCTGAAGTTCGACAATGCGGCATTCGCCGTCGCCAACTTCGTTGGCCAGCCATTCGCCTGCGACGCTCCCCTCGTGAACGAGGTCCGAACCGACAGCGGTCAGATAGAGATCGTCCGAACCGTCGATCTGGCGATCCAGAAGCACAACGGGAATTTCGGCCTCCTTGGCCTCTTCCAGAACCGAGTCCCAGCCTGTCGCAACCACCGGCGCGATGAGAATGGCGTCGACGCCCTGCGCGACGAATGAGCGAATGGCCGCGATCTGATTTTCCTGCTTCTGCTGGGCATCGGAGAATTTCAGATCGATGCCGCGCTCTTCGGCCTGCTGGCGGGTCAGCGTCGTCTCGGCTGCGCGCCAGCCCGATTCCGATCCGATTTGTGAGAAGCCGACGGTTTCAGCGCCAGCGCTCGCTGTGCCAAGCGCTACGACAGCAGCAGTCATCATAAGTGTCTTGAGCATGTTTTCCTCCCGGTAAAACTTGGTCACCAGACGTTTTGCTATCTGGTCACGGCGACCCCTCCTCGGTCGCCGAGCGGCCAACTCCATGGCCGTACGAAGGAGGATTGCAGCGATCCGCCATCCTTTCAAATGATGGTTTTGCTGTCCGTTATACCGATTTCGGCATGGCAGACTAACGAGCGAGTCGAACAGGCTTGTCGTGCCGACCTTGGAAATTGCCCGTGACATAAAACGTGTCTCCCGCCTGACGGTCGGCACCGAGCGCCGCACCATCGAGACCCTGCATTGCAGAAGTGACGAGAAGCGCAGAAGCATCCTCGCCGACAAAAACCGGACAGGAAACCTGCGACGCAGGCATGGGGATAGGATCGAGAAATCGTCCGTCCGGGGTGATGCGGTCGATTCGCCCACCGCCCCAGACCGCCACATGCAGCACGTCGTACCGGTCCATCACCGCGCCATCGGGCGACCCATCGCGAATGCGGTAATCGGCGAACAACACCTTGTTTCCAGTAGGCAGGCCGGTCTTCGGGTCGATGGCGATGGAATAGATCCGATCTTCGGCAGTATCGGCGAGCATCGCCGTGCCGCCATTGGCGCTAAAGCAGATTGCGTTCGGGATCGACCAGTGCGGTTCCACGACGTGCAATTCGCCGCCAGTCAGCGCGTAGATCGCGCCCGCATCGGGCTCGGCATTCTTGCGCATCGTGCCAAACCATAGCGCACCTGACGGATGCACCCGTGCATCGTTGCTTCGCGTGTGCGGGTTATCTGCTTCGATCGGCTGATACATTTCCAGTTCGCCAGTCCGGGGATCGAAGAACTGCAAGCCGGTTTCGGTCGCGAGACAATAGCGTTCGTCCTCGCTCTCTATCCTGAAAAGCGCCGAAGCCATGACCGGTAGATCGAAGGTTTGGATTTGCTGATCGCGAAAGCTGTAGCGCCTGAGCTTTCGTCCAACGATGTCGAACCAGAACGCGGCATCCCGGGACGGATCGTAAGCCGGCCCTTCACCGAGTGTGAAACTGCATTGCGATAGGGTCGAGACCTCGAATTGGCTCATCGGTCCTGCCCTGCCAAGGCTTTGTCGTATGCCGCCACCGTCCGCAGGGCTCGTTCTGAAATCTCGTCCGCTGACCATTCCGGCCTGAAAAGCGAACTGCCAAGACCGAACGCCCGGATTCCCTTTTTGACGTAGCTAGCGAAATCGTCTTCCGCGACACCCCCGACCGCAGCGACAAAGGCATTGGACGGCAAAACCGCTTTGAGAGCAGCAATTCCATCCGGCCCCATGATCGAGGCTGGGAAGAATTTCAAACCGGATGCCCCGGCATTCAGCGCCTGAAAAGCTTCGGTCGCGGTAAAGCAGCCTGGCAATGTCACCAGACCCTGTTTCACGCCGGCCTTGATAATTGCCGGATCGGAGTTGGGTGTCACAAGCAAACGCGCGCCGGTATCCGAAAGCCGTTTTACATCGTCAGGATCGAGCACCGTGCCTGCTCCGATCATGGCGTCCGGCAAAGCGTCCACCATGGCGGAAATCGAGCAGAAAGGGTCGGGGGAATTGAGGGGCACCTCGATGGCCTGAATGCCAGCTGCGAAAATCGCACGGGAAACAGCAACTGCATTCTCGGGACGCAGACCACGGAGAATGGCGATCAGCGGGCGCTCCAGATCGTTCAGACTTTTCGGTCGGCTCATGTTCGGCCCTCATAAATTTTTTGTGCTGCGGCAATCAGTCCCTGCCGGGTGGCTCGCTCCGCGTCGATCACCTCATATTCTCGACCGACGGTCGCAAAAGCCGCGGCATAAAGTGCGCCAAGCCGGTCGTCTGCGATCAGTCGAATTGGTCCTTCCGCCTTCGCTGCCGCGACTTCCGCACCGATCAGAAGACCGGAGAGGCGTGCAGCATTGGCTCCGTTGTCAGCATCATGCAGAATTCCGCCGGCGCGAATTGAAAAAAGAGCGGCTGAAAGATCGATCTCCCGATCTACCATTTGCCGCACGCCGGCGATGAAATGGGCATCGTTTTTTTCAACTGTTCGAGAGGCATCGATGCTTGCGGTCAATATGGACTGCCGCGACAGAAGCGAGAAAAGCTCACCAGTCATGAAGGTCGTAAAACGCACGATCCTGCCGGATTCGAGCCAGACCCATTTGCTGTGAGTGCCCGGCAGACAGATCCAACCCTCCCGAAGGCCGCTACCTGCGATCTGCACCTCTTCGCCGCGCATGACGTCTGCAGGCTCGTTCTGCGAGACGCCCGGCAGAATGGCGACCGGGCGCACACCATCGATAATGACCGCCGCGTCAGCGATCTGGGCGACCGGAGCCGGCGTCGGCATATAGGCTGCCTCCCGCCAGCCGCCACGAGCGCCCGCCATACCGGAGATCACCGCTGGCAGGTCAGGTGACGCGCCCATAGCCGTCAGTTCGCTCTCAAAAACATCGGCGAATTTCTGCGGCCCGCCATTGCGGCACACCGCCATGCCCTGATCGCTCCGTCGTTCATCGATAACGGTGCCGGCAGCATCGCTCAACCAGACCCGCAGCCGGGTCGTACCCCAGTCCGCCAGTGCAAATCGGGCGGATTGCGCCATCACTTCGCCAGATCGGCCGGAAGCAGCGCTTGCGGAATGTTCTGATAGCAGACCGGCCGCAGGAAGCGCTGAATGGCGAGTGTGCCCACGGATGTCGTACCGTTCACCGTTGTCGCCGGATACGGTCCGCCATGCATCATCGCCGGCGAGACCGCTACACCGGTCGGCCATCCATTGGCAAGAATACGGCCCGCCTTGCGTTCCAGAATCGGCAAAAGATGCTGACCAAGCGCCTCATCGCCATCTTCCAGGTGGATGGAGGCGGTCAATTGACCTTCCAGTCTCTCCGCGATCTCGATCATCTGATCCTCGGTCTGCGCAGCCACCACAATGCCGAACGGACCGAATACTTCTTCATGAAGACGTGAGTTTGAGAGCCACTCCGTTCCGCTCACACGCAACAGATCGGGCGCATTGCGGCGATCCGATCCGCCCGACCGCCGCGCGGCCTCCGCACCGGCATCGACCGCCGCATTGCGTCCCTCGCGATAGGACTGCGCGATCCCTTGCGTCAACATCGGCGCATCGTCCACGTCTGCCAGCGCGCTGTCCGCCGCCGTCACCAGTATTTCGAGCGCATCGCTTTCCTTGGCAATGAGAACGCCCGGATTTGTACAGAACTGACCGACGCCCATGGTCAGAGAGCCGGCCCAGCCGGAACCGATATCGCCAGCGCGCTTCGCCATGGCGGCTGGCAGGCAGAAGACAGGGTTGATCGATCCAAGCTCTCCATAAAACGGTATCGGTGTGTCGCGCCTGCAGGCCAGGTCAAATAGTGAACGTCCCACGCCAAGTGAGCCGGTGAACCCGACTGCGGTGATAAGTGGGTGCGTGACGAGGGCCTCGCCGGCCTCGCGGCTATTGGACTGCACGAATTGAAAGGTGCCCTTGGGCAGACCGCATGTCTTCATCGCGTCCAGAATGGCATCCGCGACAATCTCCCCTGTGCCCGGATGGGCGGGGTGCCCCTTGACGATGACCGGACAGCCCGCAGCGAGAGCAGAAGCCGTATCGCCGCCGGCGACCGAAAATGCGAGCGGAAAATTGGAGGCCCCGAAAACGCCGACCGGTCCGAAGGGCCGTTGCATGAGGCGAAGATCGGGATTGGCATCCGAGGCGCTCTCATAGCGCCGATCGAGATAGTCGCCTTCGCGCAGCACTTTTGCGAAAAGTCGAAGCTGCCCCGTTGTCCGACCGCGTTCGCCATTCAACCGTGCATCCAGCAGACCGGTTTCGGCGGTGCCGATTGCAGTGATCTCCTCGCCGCGCGCCTCGATCGCATCGGCGATGGCTTCAAGAAAGCGCGCGCGCTCCTCCCGACTTGTCCAGCCAAAAGTTCTGAAGGCTGCTTCAGCCGCTTTTGCTGCGCGATCCACCTCATCTCTGCCTCCATTGAAGACGGTCAAAGGATCGCCGGTCACGGGGTCCGAAGTAAATGTGGGACCACCATCGGCCCATTCGCCTGCAATGAGGTGTCTGCCTGTAAATATCATTCTGCTGCTTTCGGATTGCATTCTTTAAAAATGAAACGGCGGCGCTTGATCGATCCGAGCGGTCATCATCGCGTCTGCAACGATGCGAAGAGGTTCGGTATCGACGTCGGACTGCCTTTCTTGGATCAGTCTGGCAAAATCGGCATAGAGCCGATCGTATTCGCCTGGCCTCTCAAGTTCTTGGCTCTTTCCTGCCAAGGAAAGCGCCGCGCCTCCCTTGGTCAGGTCGAGCGGGCCATCATCCGTTTCCACCGTTATGGTCCAGGTCTGCTCACCCTCCTGAAGCCAGTCGAGGGTCATATGAATAGGGCAGTCCTTGTGCCGCATGGCGACATCCCCAGCTATAGGGGTCGCCCGATTTTCAGGAATCGAGAGCCGGGCGCTTTCGACGATAACGCGCTCCGGCAGAATTTCGGTCAAAATCGAGAGGGCGTTAATACCGGGATCGAAAACGCCGAAGCCTCCCGGCTTGAACACCCAGTCCTGACCGGGGTGCCATTGGCGCACATTCTCGCGCCAGCTAATTTTTACGGAGCGGATCGACCTTTTCTCAAGCCAACGGCGAGCCGGATCGACAGCCGCAGCGCGGCGCGAATGCCATGTGGCATAGAGCACCGTGCCGGCCTTGTTTGAAGCGGATCTCAAAAGTTCGATCTCGCCAAGCGTCGCAGCAGGCGGTTTCTCGATCATGAGATCGCAACCCGCTGCGATGACCTTCCGCGCTATCTCGGTGCGTACAGACGGCGGCACACATAGGCTGACGGCCGCCTTCTGTCCTGTCGCCAGCCAGTCGTCGATCGTCTCGAAATTCTCAACATCCTCTACGGCGGCATTGCGACTGATCGCCGCGACGAGGCGATAGTCGCTGTTCTTTCCGATAGCTGGAAGATGCTGATCCTTCGCAATCTTGCCAACGCCGACTATGACCAGATCGATTGCCATCAGTGGCTTTCCCGGCCGACGGCCCGCCCTCGCCTGCCGCGAAGGAAATCGAGGTCCGCCCCGCGCTCGGCGCCCTCGACGTGATCGTGATAGAGCATTTCCCATCCCCCGGCAGGACGCTTGGCCGCTGTCTTCCAATCCGCCAAACGCCGGTTCATCTCTTCGTCCGAAATGTCCAGATGAAGACGCCGCTTCGGCACATCGACCTCGATCACATCGCCATCCTGCACGATGGCGAGCGGGCCGCCCCGCGCCGCTTCCGGCGCTGTATGCAGTATCACCGTGCCGTAAGCCGTGCCGCTCATACGAGCATCGGAAATGCGGATCATGTCCTTTACACCGGTTTTCAGAATTTTTGGCGGCAGGCCCATATTACCGACTTCCGCCATGCCCGGATAACCGCGGGGGCCGCAATTTTTCATGACGAGTATGCAATTCTCATCGACATCCAGATCGGGATCGGCGATACGCGCCTTGTAATCGTCAATGTCTTCGAAGACGACCGCGCGCCCCCGATGAACCATCAATTTTTCCGTAG
Source organism: Notoacmeibacter sp. MSK16QG-6 (assembly GCF_024158145.1). GTDB lineage: Bacteria > Pseudomonadota > Alphaproteobacteria > Rhizobiales > Rhizobiaceae > Notoacmeibacter. The sequence goes on along the minus strand of NZ_JAMYXM010000004.1, from coordinate 28,876 downwards.
CGGCGGAGGGTTTGAGCACCGCGCCGTCGGGCGCAAGATTGCCTTTCAGCACGGCAATGCCACCCGACTCGGTCAATGCCTTTTCCACTGGCACGATGACGTCCTCGTTCCAGTTACGAACCTCCTTGACCTCTTCCCATACCGTCCCGCCGGAGACGGTAAGCGCATCGCGATGCAGATGACCGGACTCGCCAAGGCGCTTTATCACGACAGGCAAACCACCGGCATAGAAGAACTCCTCCATCAGGTATTTGCCGGACGGCATGAGGTTTACGATTGTCGGAATATCACGGCCGAGCCGGTCCCAATCGTCCAGCGACAGGTCGATTTCGGCTCGACCAGCGATGGCCAGAAGGTGAATAACGGCATTGGTGGAGCCGCCAATCGCACCGTTCACGCGGATCGCATTTTCGAAGGCTTCCTTGGTGAGGATGTCGGATGGTTTGAGATCGTCTTTCACCATATCAACGATGCGGCGTCCCGTGAGATGCGCCATCACCCTTCGACGACTGTCCACGGCCGGAATAGCGGCATTTCCCGATAGCGCCATACCGAGCGCCTCAGCCATGGACGCCATGGTGGAGGCCGTTCCCATGGTGTTGCACGAGCCTGGCGAGCGGCTCATCGCCTGCTCGGCGTCGAGAAACTCGTCATTGCTCATTTCGCCGGCTTTTACGGCTTCGCTCATCTGCCAAAGCGCCGTGCCGGACCCGACACGCTCGCCCTGGAACCAGCCATTCAGCATCGGCCCGCCAGAAACGACGATAGCCGGCATGTCGACGCTTGCCGCGCCCATAAGAAGTGCAGGCGTTGTTTTGTCGCAACCGGCGAGCAGGACGACTCCATCCAGTGGATTGGCGCGCAGCGCCTCCTCCACATCCATGGCGCAAAGATTGCGATAGAGCATGGCGGTTGGACGAAGCGAACTCTCGCCCGGCGAAAAAACAGGAAATTCCAGCGGCAGCCCGCCAGCCTCATAGATTCCGTGTTTCACCCGCTCGGCCAGATCCCTCAGATGAGCGTTGCATGGCGTCAGCTCACTCCAGGTGTTGCATATGCCGATCACGGGCCTGCCGTCGAAAAGGTCGGCGGGCAGTCCCTGATTTTTCATCCATGACCGATGATAGATCTGATCTTTCTGCGAACCTTCGAACCATTCACGGGATCGCAGGCGGCGGGGCCAGGGCGCAGGGGTGAAGCTCATCTCAAGCGACCTTCTGCTTGTTGTAGACGTCGAAGATAACGGCAGCCAGAAGAACAAGCCCCTTGATCACCTGCTGCCAGTCGATCCCGATGCCGAGAATGCTCATCCCATTGTTCATCACACCCATTATGAACGCGCCCACCACCGCACCGACCACCGTGCCGACGCCACCGCTCATAGATGCGCCGCCGATGAATACCGCTGCGATCACGTCCAGTTCGAAGCCTCGTCCTGCGCCGGGCGTCGCGCTGTTGAGACGGGCGGCGAACACAAGGCCGGCCAGTGCCGAAAGCATGCCCATATTGGCGAAGGTGAGAAAGGTAAGCCGGTCCGTCCGAATACCGGAGAGTTTGGCTGCTTTCTCGTTGCCGCCAATAGCGTAGATTCGCCGGCCGAGCGTCGTCGCATTGGTGAGAAACGTATAGATCACGATGAGAATGCCCATTGTGATCAGCACGTTGGGCAACCCGCGAAACGTAGCGAGAAGCCAGGCGACATACATGATGCCCGCGACCACGAGGACATTGCGGCCAATGAAAAAGGAAAATGGTTCGTCCTCGGTTCCGAATGCCGCATGACGGCGCCGGGCGCGGATGGCGAGCGCAACGATGGCGACCGACAGAACCAGCCCGATGAGAAATGCCAGCGTATTGAAACGTCGAAGACCGAGCGCTTCGGCGACGAACGGAAAAGGATCGGGCACGAAGCCGGTGGACAGCAATTGAAAGTTGCGGGGGAACGGACCGATGGACTGGCCGTCGAGCAGCCAAATCGTCAACCCGGCGAAGACAAGCATACCGGCGAGCGTCACAATGAAGCTCGGAATCTTCCAATATGCGACCCAGTATCCCTGCGCGGCGCCGATTGCCAGCCCGGTTAGAAGACACACCAGGACGGCGAGAGGCACCGGCCAGTCCCACTGGACAATAAGAAGCGCGGAAAGGCCGCCGATAAAGCCGACCACGGAGCCGACGGACAGGTCGATATGACCCGCCACGATGACGAGCAGCATGCCGACGGCCATGATGATGATGTAGCTGTTCTGCAAAAAGAGGTTGGTCAGATTGACCGGACGCATCAGCGTCCCATCCGTCATATAGGTGAAGAACACCATGATCACGATCAGCGCGATCAACATGCCGTAGGTACGGATATGGTCGGAAAGATATTGGCCAATGGAGATCTTGCCGACCGTCTCCGTATCGGCTGGCCCGGCCGCTTCGTCCATCGGGGTCACGATGGCTTCGTTCTGATCAAGCGTCGACATGGTTGTTGACCTTTTCGGCGTTGATAATGGCCTCCATGATGCGTTCCTGGCTGGCCTGTTCCCGTGTCAGTTCGCCAACGAAGCGGCCCTCGTTCATCACATAGATGCGGTCGCACATTCCGAGGAGTTCCGGCATTTCCGATGAGATCATGAGAACGCCCCTGCCCTGTCCGGCCAATTCATTGATGATGTTGTAGATTTCAAATTTCGCGCCGACATCGATGCCTCTTGTCGGTTCGTCGAGGATCAACACCTTGGGATCGGAGAACAGCCATTTGGCAAGGACCACCTTTTGCTGATTACCGCCCGAAAGGTTGCCTGCCTTCTGAAAAACGCTGGGCGTCCGCGTACGGAGCTGGCGGCGATAATCTTCGGCGACATGCCGCTCGCGCGTATCGTCGAGAACGCCCCTTCGCGAAATCTTCGGCAATGCGGCAAGGGTCGTGTTCTTGACGATCGTCTCGTCGAGAATGAGCCCGAGCGATTTCCGGTCCTCCGTGACGTAGGCCAGTCCGGCGTCGATTGCGCGAGGAACGGTGGAAACGTCCGCCATCTTTCCATCGATAAGAACGTTGCCGGTCTGCCCACCGCCCCATGAGCGACCGAAAATGCTCATCGCAAGTTCCGTTCGGCCCGATCCCATAAGACCTGCAATACCGACGACCTCGCCCGCTCGGACATTCAGATTCACATCGTTGATGATTGTCCGATCGGTCTGGATAGGATGCCTGACCGACCAGTCCTGCACTTCCAGGAGTGTTTCGCCGATATGAGAGGCGCGCGCAGGGTAGCGATTGTTCAGGTCGCGACCGACCATGTCGCGAATAATGCGGTTCTCCAGAACTTCGCGCCGGTCCGATGGCATGGTGCTGACGGTATGCCCGTCGCGAATGACGGTGATATTGTCCGCCACCTCGGCAATCTCGTTCAGCTTGTGGCTGATCATGATACAGGTGATGCCCCGGTCTCGAAGTTCGCGCATGAGCTTCAGAAGCGTTTCTGCATCTTTTTCCTGTAAGGCGGCAGTTGGCTCATCGAGGATGAGCAGTTTGACGTCTTTCGAGAGCGCCTTCGCGATTTCCACGAGTTGCTGTTTGCCGACGCCGATCTGATCGACCCTCGTCTGCGGCTTTTCTTTCAGTCCGACCCGGTTGAGAAGCACTTCGGTCTGCTTCCACATCTCGTGCCAGTCGATGACGCCGCGCTTTGCGATCTCATTGCCGAGAAAGATATTCTCGGCGATTGAAAGAATGGGCACCAGAGCCAATTCCTGGTGGATGATGATAATGCCCTGTTGCTCGCTCTCGCGGATCGAGGAGAAGCGCATCTCTTCGCCGTCATAGAGGATCGAGCCGTCATAGGTGCCGTGTGGATAGACGCCGGACAGCACCTTCATGAGCGTCGATTTACCAGCGCCATTCTCGCCGCAAAGCGCGTGAATTTCGTGCCGTCGAACTTGCAGGTTCACGTCATCGAGCGCTTTGACGCCCGGAAACGTCTTCGTAATGCCGCGCATTTCCAGGATGATATCGTCGTGCATGGCGTCTGCTGCTGGTCTCGACGCACAATACGAAGCGCCGGCTGTTCCTAGGTATGGTGGCGTGTGCGCAGGCGGAACGGACAGAGCCGCTCCGCCCGCAGGGAGAACCCCGATGGTTAGTTCAGGTCACTGTCGGAATAGTAACCGCTGCCGACAAGCGCTTCTTCATAGTTGGTCTTGTCGACCGGCGTTGGCTCAAGCAGGTAAGACGGCACGACCTTGACGCCATTGTCATAGGTTTCCGTGTTGTTGATCTCTGGCTCTCCGTCGCTGAGGACGGCCTCGACCATACCCACCGTGACGCGTGCGAGTTCGCGCGTGTCCTTGAAGATCGTCGAATACTGTTCGTCCGACTTGATCGATTTGACCGACGGGATTTCGGCGTCCTGTCCGGTTACGATTGGCATTTTCAGGTCGCCCGATCCGTAACCGACACCCTTCAGCGATGATAGGATGCCGATGGAAAGCCCGTCATATGGCGAAAGAACGCCGTGGACCCGCGCATCGGTGTAATTGGCGGAGAGAAGGTTATCCATCCGCGCCTGCGCGCGGGAGCCGTCCCAACGCAATGTGCCAACGGTATCCATCCCCATCTGGCCGGATACGATCTTGACCGAGCCATCGTCGATCAGCGGCTGCAGGACGCTCATTGCGCCATCGTAGAAAAAGTACGCATTGTTGTCGTCCGGCGATCCGCCGAAGAGTTCGACGTTCCAGGGTTTTGCGTCCGGAAAGCGTTCTTCGAGACCCTTGACCAGGCTCTCCGCCTGCTGAACGCCAACCTTGAAATTGTCGAAGGTCGCATAGTAACTAACGTCGCCACTGTCGCGGATCAGCCGGTCATAAGCGATAACCGGAATGTCAGAAGCCGCGGCATTTTCCAGCGCATTCGTCAAAGTCGTGCCGTCGATGGCGGCGATCACAAGCGCGCAATCGCCCTTCGTGATCATGTTCTCGACCTGGGCGAGCTGGTTCGGAATGTCGTCATTGGCATATTGCAGATCGACGCCGTAGCCCTTCTCTTCGAACTGCTTTTGCATGTTCTCGCCATCGGCGATCCATCGAGATGACGATTTGGTCGGCATGGAAATGCCAACGGTGCATTTATCCTGCGAAAGAGCCGGTCCAGCGGACAGCATTGTGCCAGCCAGCATGATGGACGCGGCCAGCGTCGTAAAACGTTTCATAGATTTCCTCCCTTGGCTCGGGCCGCTGCTCACGCAGCTCAATCGCCCGATCCGTCATAGACGGCAGGGACAGGCTATGGACAGATAGCATACCGATCAAATACCAATTCATACTAGCTCCATATCAGGGAGGGTATGTGAAAATGAGCTTTGACTTGTTGTCGCGTCTGACGCTACGGCAGATACGCCTGGTCGCCGCCATCGCGGAACATCGACAGCTCTCCATCGCCGCCAGTGAACTGAATATCACTCAGCCGGCGGCCAGCCGCACTTTGGCAGAGACGGAGCAGCTTTACGGTACGCAGCTTTTTGAGCGTCACAGCCGCGGCATGAGTCCGACGGAGGCAGGGCTCATCGTTGCGCGGAGAGCCGCGAATATATTGCGCGAGTTACGCGCAGGCGAAAGCGAAGTCGAGCAGTTGGAGGCCGGTCTTGGAGGATCGGTCGTGATCGGCGCTGTGACTGGCCCGGCGCTTGGCCGTATCGTACCGGTATTGAGCGACTTCCGCCTTATTGCGCCTGAAGTGGAGGTCGAGGTGGAGACCGGAATGAGTGACGAACTCATCCGTAATCTCGTTGCCGACCGTCATGACTTTGTTCTCGCACGTTTGCCGCCTAGCGCGGATGCGAGGCTATTTACAGCGACGCCCGTGGCGCCAGAAGAGGTGTGTTTTCTCTGTCGTGACGGTCATCCTCTCTTTTTGCAGGACGAACCGGCCGGTTTGGAGGAACTCGCCAAGTGCGATTTCGTTATGCAGGCGCGTGGCGCCCCGATCCGTACTGTCGTTGAGGATGCGATAAGGAGCGCCGGCTCCAGGCAGCCCCGACACGTCACCGTTACGCAAAGTCTCCTCGTCACAATCGGACTGCTTGAGCGGAGTGATGCGATAGCGCCGGTCAGCCGCGAAGTCGCGGAACTTCTGACGCATAAGATCAATGCGAAGGGACTGGCGATTATCGCGACGGAGGCCCGCCTTACCGTGCCTGTCTATTCTATCGTCTGCATGCGCGAACGCGCGTTGAGCCCCGCCGCGGCCCGCTTCAAGACCATGCTGACCGAATCGATCGGTGGGCGCGAGACTTAACGAGTTCGATATATCAGATGCTGCAAACGGCAATTGTTCGTCATATCCTGATCCGATAGCGTCCGTCGCACTGAGGGATACTGGGAGGACGGACATGCATCTGAGCTGCACCAAGGACGGCCGTGTGATCTGCCGGAGGGGGCAGCAATCTCGTGTGGTTGAGGGCGCGTCATCGATTGTTGCGCTTGCAAAGCAGGCCCTTTCCGCCGGACAGACCCTCGCCGAGGCCATCGATGCATCCGGCCTTGGAGACCCCGTCGACCTTTCCGAGCTTCTTCGCGAAGGAATGATCGATGCGCCAATACGACACGAGGACCCGGCGCATCTGCACGTCACCGGCACCGGCCTCACTCATACGGGCAGCGCGAGCACACGCAACGCGATGCACGAAAGCGCCGCTACCGACGAGACCGACTCAATGCGCATGTTTCGTATGGGCATGGAGAATGGCAAACCGCAACCGGGCGAGATCGGTGTTCAGCCGGAGTGGTTCTACAAGGGCAACGGTCATACGCTCGTCGGTCCCGGCAACGACCTCGTATCACCGGCATTTGCAGAGGATGCCGGCGAAGAACCCGAAATCGCCGGCATTTACATAGTGGCGGAAGATGGTGCCCCCGTCCGTCTTGGCTTCACACTCGCCAACGAATTTTCAGATCACGTGACGGAGAAACACAATTATCTGTGGCTCGCCCATTCGAAGCTCCGCCCCTGCGCGATCGGTCCAGAGCTTCTCGTTGGCGAGCTTCCCGACGATATTCGAGGCGTATCGCGCATTCATCGAGACGCTTCCGTGCTTTGGGAAAAGCCGTTTCTCTCTGGCGAAGCGAACATGAGTCACGCGATTGCAAATCTGGAGCATCATCACTTCAAATACGATGTTTTCCGCCAGCCCGGCGATATTCACATTCACACATTCGGCACCGCGACGCTGTCATTCGCTGACGGGATTGAAACGCAGGACGGCGATATTTTCGAGATCGAAGCGGCGGCCTTCGGACTGCCACTACGCAACCGCCTGAAAACAAGTTCTGAGACCGGCCCGGTCACAGTTCGGCGCCTCTAGGTCTCGTTACCTGACGCCGGGCGAAAATGCATTCATCTTCCAGTTTGGCGGTCGGTGCTGGCACGAGCCATCAACTCGTAACCGAGATCCGTGACCGTTGGCTGCTTTTCCGGATCGTCGAGGTTGTCGAGAACCGTCTGCAGCGCCAGCATACCCATTTCGCGACGAAAGGTGCGCACGCTCGTGATCGCTGGATAGGCCGCGGCCATCACTTCAAGGTCGTTGAAGCCGCAAATGCCGAATTCAGCCCCGATTTTAAGTCCCCGACGCTGCGCGCCGAACTGAACGCCAAGCGCAAGGTCGTCATTATTGCAGAAGACGGCGTCCGTTTCGGGCGCACGCTCGAGCAGCGTATCGAGCAGCGAGGCGCCGAGCCCAACACGCGAGGGATCTACGGTGGTGATCTCACGGCAACCGATCGGTATGTCCGCCTCCTGCAACGCTTGCCGAAAACCATTCAGGCGTCGCTGCGAGCGCGGGTCCATTCGTGCGCCGATAAATCCGGGCGCTTTGTAGCCCTGCGCGATAAGATGTTCTGTTGCCGCCCTGGCAGCGTCGCGATGAGAAAATCCGATCATGCTGTCGATCGGCCCGTCGGCGAATTCCATGATCTGGATGACGGGGCACCCGGCACGTTCAAGCATCGCTTTTGTATTGGACGTCTGGTCGATACCCGCGACAATCAGTCCGGCTGGACGCTGGCCAATGAAGACCCGCGTCAGTTCCTCTTCGGTCAGAGGGTCGTAACGCGTGTTACCGACCTGTACGCTATAGGCAGTCTTGCCGACCGTATCGTAAAGACCGCTGAGCACATCTGCAAAAACGCTGTTTGTGACGGACGGGATGAGCACACCAATGACTCGGCTCCGGCGAGAGGCCAGCGCCTGTGCAGCGGGGTCCGGGACGTAGCCCAGCGTATCGACGGCTTCTGCGATGCGTTTGCGAAGCGCTTCGCTCACCATTTCCGGTCGGCGGATCGCCCGGCTGACGGTAATCGTCGATGTACCGACATGCGCTGCGACATCGGCAAGCGTGACCCGATCCTTATCCTGTCCCCCACGCTCGAATAATTTCCGCTTCATGAAAAAGGCATGCTTGACGGATGTCAAAGCTGTCAAGTAATGACAGCGCTGTCATTCATGTTGAATGACGTTCGTGGGAGGCTGACAAGTTGGTGCATGTTCTGGTCATGGGCGTATGCGGAACGGGCAAATCGTCCGTTGGCAGCCTGTTGGCTTGGCGTATGGAAGCAGGTTTCGTCGAGGCGGACGATTACCACTCGACCGAGGCGGTCGAACGGATGAGCCGCGGCGTTCCGCTAACAGACGCAGACCGCTGGGACTGGATCGATAGAGTGGCCCGCGCTGCGGGACGATCGGCCAATACGGTGATCGCGTGTTCGGCGCTGAAGCAGTCCTACCGGAACCGCCTTGCCGGCCATCTGGACAACCTGCTGATCGCTCATTTGACCGGCTCAAGAGAGCTCATTGCGCAACGCATGGAAGAACGAGCCGGCCATTTCATGCCGAGCAGCTTGCTCGACAGCCAGTTCGCCGACCTCGAACCGCCCACCGGCGACGGTGTGCTGACCGTCGACATCAGCCGTCCAATCGATGAGGTCGCCGCGGCGATCCATCACTTCGCAATCGATACGCGACAAAACGCGTAATCATCATCTGGGAGGAACCATCATGAAAAACCTTATCATCACCGCCGCGCTATTCGCGGGCATGGCGACAAGCGCCCTGGCGCAGGACATGACCCTGCGATTCCAGTCGTCGGACCCGGCTGGCAACCCGAATTTCCAATTGCAGCAGAAATGGGCCGAAAACGTCAGCGAAAAGACCGATGGCGCCATCAAGATCGACCTGCTGCCGGTCGAATCGATCGTTGCCCATAACGAAACGCAGGACGCCATCGCAGCGGGCATCCTGGACGGCCATGTGACCGACACCTCTTACTTTGCGGGCAAAGACCCGGCCTTCGGCCTGATCGCAAATCCGGTCGGTGCCTATTCCGACCCGCAGGAAATGTTCGATTTCATGAATGAGGGCGGCGGGGCCGAACTGATGAACGAGTTGGTCGAGCCCTACGGCCTGCACTTCATCGGCGCGACCACACCGGGTCTTGAAGCATTCGTTTCCAAGGTGCCGCTCGAAGGCGTGGACGATCTGAAGGGCCTCAAGATGCGCGCGCCGGAAGGTCTCGTTCAGCAGGTCTTCGCCGCAGCGGGCGCCGCGCCCGTCAACTTGCCGGGTTCGGAGGTCTTCACATCGCTCGACAAGGGCGTCATCGACGCGGCGGACTACACCGTCTTCTCCACCAATCAGGCGCAGGGTATGCACGATGTGGCCCAGCATCCGGTCTACCCGGGCTTCCACTCCATGCCGCTCGTCGAGATTTCGATGAACAAGGAAAAGTGGGACAGCCTCAGCGAAGAGCAGCAGACGGCTCTGGAGGAATCGGTGCGCGAGTTTGCAAAGATGCAGGTCTCGACCTTGAAGGAGCGCGATGAAGCAGCTGTCGAAGAAGCGAAGAAAGCCGGCAAAGTGACCGTCCACGACTGGTCGGCACAAGAACGCGCCCGCTTCCGCAAGATCGCCCAGGGCGAATGGGAGAAGGTGACGGAACGTTCGGACAACGCCCGCAAGGTCTATGACACGCTGACCACCTACCTCAACGATGCTGGCCTGATGAAGTAATGCCGCGATCATAACCGACCGAGCAGGCCGGCCCTGACGCCGGCCTGTTTCAAAAGGGGAAGAGGTAATGAGCGACGATCCCGCAGCGGCCCATCAGGCGACAAGCGAAACCGCGCACGAAAAGCTCGACGGCGCGATAGCGGAGGCAGGCGCCCTTGGCCGTGCTTTATCCGCTAGCGGGCTCCTGTTCGCAATCGGCATTGTCGTCGCGATGCTCATCCTCATTCAGGAAGTGGTTCTGCGCTATTTCTTCAATTCGCCCACGGTCTGGGCTCACGAAACAACAATCTTCTTGTCCGGCATCGCCTTTGTTTATGGCGGCCTTTACTGCGTCGCCCGCGATAGCCACATCCGTGTCGTCCTCATCTACGATGCGATCCCGTCCGGGCCACGCCGCATTCTGGACGTCGTGATCTCGCTGATCTGCGCGGCAGCATCGGCAATGTTCGCGTACGCGGCATGGCTGATGGTGGAGCGGGCGGCTTTCGCGCCGTCCGGCGAATTTCGTCTGGAACGCTCCGGTAGCGCGTGGGACCCCGTCTATCCGGGTCTGATGAAGTGTTTCCTGCTCATCGTCCTCGGCATCATGGCGGTCCAGTTCATCATCCTTGCCGTCAACTACGCACGAGGACGGCGCTAGGATGGAAATCTTCGGATCGCTGCAGGCGCTCGGCGTTGAGACCGCCACTTATCTGATGTTCGCGATGCTGCTGGTGCTACTCGTCACCGGCATACCGCTCGCCTTCGTCACTTTGCTCGTCGCCCTTGTATTCGCGCTTGGCTGGTTCGGTCCGATGGCCGTCCCCCTGATTACCAGTCGCGTTTACTCCTTCGTTTCCAGTTTCGTTTTCGTCTCCGTACCGATGTTCGTGCTGATGGCGGCAATCCTCGACCGGTCCGGCATCGCCCGCGATCTGTTCGATGCGATGAAACTGGTTGGCGGACGCTTGCGGGGCGGCGTCGCGATCCAGACCATTTTCGTTGCGGTCGTTCTGGCCGCGATGTCGGGCATTATCGGTGGAGAGATTGTCCTGCTCGGCCTGCTGGCCCTGCCGCAAATGCTCCGCCTCGGCTACGATAGGGGGCTCGCCATCGGCGTCGTCTGCGCCGGCGGCGCGCTCGGCACGATGGTGCCGCCTTCAATCGTGCTCATCATCTACGGCCTGACGGCCAACGTCTCGATTGGCGAACTTTTCACCGCCTCCTTCCTGCCTGGTCTAATGCTCGCGGGCTTCTACGTCGCCTATGTTCTTTTTCGCGCATACACCGATCCGGACTCCGCCCCGATCCTGGAAGAGGACGAGCGGCCATGGCGCGAAAGGCTTGCTCTGCTGAAAGGTCTCATACTGCCCATTCTTGTCGTGATTGCCGTACTAGGCTCGATTTATGGCGGCATAGCATCGGTGACGGAAGCCTCTGCGGTCGGCGTTATGGGCGTGCTTGTATCGACCGTCCTTCGAGGCGAATTCAGCTTTGCGCTCCTCAAAGGGGCCGCTTTGCAGACCCTTCAGACCGTTGGCATGATCGTATGGATCGGCATCGGCGCGTCAGCGCTTGTCGGTGTCTTCAACCTGATGGGCGGCATCGCCTTCATCCAGACATTGCTGACCGGCATTTCCGATGATCCGCTTTTCGTCCTGCTCTTCATGATGGCGATTCTGTTCGTCCTCGGCATGTTCCTGGACTGGGTAGGAATCGCTCTGCTGGCCATGCCGATCTTCGTGCCGATCATCACCAATCTGGGCTATGATCCAGTCTGGTTCGGCGTGCTGTTTTGCATGAACATGCAGGTCAGCTTCCTGTCGCCGCCTTTCGGGCCAGCCGCTTTTTATCTCAAATCGGTCGCGCCGCCGGAAATAAGCCTCGGAGAAATCTTCCGCTCGCTCCTTCCATTCATCTGCCTCCAGGTGCTGGCTCTGGCCGTTCTGATCGCATTTCCGGGTGTCACCGGGCGATAGTGCATGTCATCCTCGCCGAGGCGCTAGTTGCCTTGGTGCGTCGGCTCCCAAGAGATAGTTTAGCCTGCTGCCACGACTTCAACCGACCTCGTGAGCCGGAATGTAAATTTGCCCGGTGTCGCTCAGCGATGGATCTCGCAAACTCTTCTCATCGCATGCTTTCGCTTCAGGTAACACAACCCCGTGCATCGACGCGCATCTGCCGTAGCGACCCATCTGCCGTTCGAAGCCATATCGCGTCGAACATGTTCGACACCACACAGACATGGTTGGGCACGATCTCGATCCGATCTCCCACGGCCAGCGGCATTTCACCATCGGAGGTGAGCGTGCCATGCTCTTCGCTCAGCGCTTCGATGGCGATAGTCGGGTGGCCGACGATGAGCCCGTAACCTGACAGCCCAAGAAGATCGGATGTCAGCACCTTCGATCCAGCGTCGATGACGGCCCTGTCGCCAGCCGGTCGGCTGACCACGGTAGCGACAACGCGCCCGGCGCAGTCGTCCAGAGTACAGACACCGCGTTTAATAAGCGATCGGTCGTTATAAATGTAGGTGCCAGCGCGGTATTCCGTGACGCCACCGCTCTTGTCGGCCTGCCACATGTCCGGTGTGCCGCCGGACGAAATTTCGGGGCAGTCGATACCCGCCCGTGAAAGAATGGCGCAAGTTGCTGTCATGAAGTTGGCGACATCCTTCCGCCCGCCCGGAGCGGGATAGGTCATCAGACCGCCGAAGACGAGACCGGGCGCGGCGTCGATCATTCGTGTGAGGTCGGCGGCTGCCTCCGGCGTTGTGACACCGCAGCGATGCGCACCGGTATCGCATTCGACGAGGACCCGCAGCGGACTGCCGGCATCGCGGAAGGTCTCCGCCAATCCTCCGATAACATCGGCATTGTCAGCGGTTACGGCGAGTTCTCTAACCTTTCGCGCCAGGCCATAGAGACGGTCCAGCTTGGCTGATCCGATGACGTTGAATGTGATGAGGATATCGTCCAGCCCGGCATCGGCCATCACTTCAGCTTCGCCAATTTTCTGGCACGTGATGCCGGCCGCACCGGCATCCATCTGCGCCTTGGCGAAATGCACCAGTTTGTGCGTTTTGATATGTGGCCGAAGCTTGAGGCCGACCTCGTCGCAATGGGACTGATAGGCTGCGATGTTGCGTAGCGCGACCGCTTCGTCGACGACGAAGGCGGGCGTCTCGATCTCGTTTAGATCATCCATTATGTGGGTTCTCAACACGCGGCCAGATCGAACGCGAAAGATGTCGATAAGCATTGGTAGCGGGATCGCTGGGATAAGGTCCATTCACTTCGGCATAAAGGATTTCCGAGGCGATCTGCGCGAATGCGTTATGGAAATGGTTGGTCGATTTGACCACCAGTACTTCTTTCGACGACGGGTCGATCCCGAGATTGCTGAAAATATCCGGGCTGAAGACCTGCGAACGCACGGAAGTCAGAATGACGTCGATCCCGGCCACCTCGACCCAGACGGCGTCACCGAGTGGAACGATACTTTGGCCGAAGGACTGAACGGCATCGCGCACCGCACCCCGAACAATGATGTTCGCATCGATCGGCGCACCGCCCTGATCCGACATCTTTGCGCCGAAACGCAGCCGAAGGGTAGAGCCGATGCCGGCGGAAAAACAGGTACGGACGGCTATCGGGTCCCAGATCGAGGCCAATGCGGCATTATCGATTTTCCGATCCATCATCTGCCTCAGAATGATGGTGGAGTCGCCCGGGACGCCGCCGCCGGGATTGTCCCAGACATCGGCTATGACGACGGGTCCCGCCGAGGCTGCCAGCGCCTTTTCGAGAGCGGTCTCAGGTGGCAGAAATTCCGGTCTGGTGGTACCACGCATCGCGAAGAGCCGCATACCCAGCTCACGCGCCAGCGCATCGCCGCCCGTCCTATCGCCATCTGTGATGACGACGACGCGGGAGCCGAGCTCCGGAACGTCTCCCGCCATAAAGCCGTGAATGATCGAGATGGAAAGAACCGAGCCCGTCCCTTCCAGCGCCTTGATTTCGTCGACGAAACTTCGCATCGGCTCGCGGCTGGTGGGCAGCACTTCGATCATCCGGCAATCGAATGTGGAGATTTCCGGCCTGATCGCGCCGGTCGAAGCGCGGTGGACGAGTTCGATCAAGTCCTCCGCCACCGTCACGAAATCGGTGTGCGGAAATTCCTTGAAGACGGTGATGATATCCGCATGGTGAGTGCGGTCCGCCGTCAAATGACTGTGCGGATCGAACGTTGCACCGATCAGTGCTTCCGAGCCAACAACTTCTCGCACCATGCGGATGAGTTCTCCCTCGCAGTCGAGGCATCGCTGGGCAACCATGGCACCGTGAAGACCCAGTAGCACGATGTCGACCGGCATGGCGGCGCGCAGTTCGGCCAGGAGTTGGTCGCGCAGAAATTCCCATGTCTGTTGCGAGACGATCCCGCCAGGCTCCGCCCAACTCGCCGTTCCCTCCACGATCTGCCAATTGAGTTCGGCGGCGCGGGCGCGAGCGACCGGATAGACAGCACTGCATAGGGTCGGCGTCGCCGGATGATGGCCAGGCGGCGCGTAAAAACTGTCCTTGAAATCCTGGAGGTCCGTACGCAGTGGCGAGAACGTGTTGGTCTCGGTTGCGATGGAGCCGATGAAGACCCGCTTCGGCACAGCCATCAAACAGCCTCACGGTGGGATGCGACGCGTGGGATCGCCGAAAGCAGCTCTTGCGTATAGGCGTGCTTCGGCGCTTCGAAAATCTGGTGCTTATCGCCCATTTCGACAATTTGACCTTTGAACATGACGGCGACCCGATCGCTGATGTGGCGGACGACGCCGAGATCGTGACTGATGAAGAGCATGGCGATGCCGCTTTTGCGCTGCAGCCGCTTGATGAGGTTCAGCACCTGCGCCTGGATAGACACATCGAGCGCCGAGACCGCCTCATCGGCGATGACAAGCTTCGGCTCGACGATCATCACACGCGCGATGCCGATGCGTTGGCGCTGGCCGCCGGAAAACTCATGCGGGTAGCGGCTCATAACGGCCGGGTCCATGCCCACCAGTTCCAACGTTTCACCTATTTTTCGGCGTGCCTCTTCCCGGCTCTTTGCCAGTTTGTGAATGAAGAGCGGCTCGCCCAGCGTCCGCGCGATTGTCAGCCGAGGGTTGAGCGATGCAAAGGGGTCCTGGAAGATCATCTGGATGTCCCGCCGTAAAGGTCGGAACGCCGCTGGCGGCATCTGCAGAATGTCCTGTCCTTCAAACTCGGCGACGCCTGAGGTTGCCTCTTCGAGCCGCGTCAGCGTTCGCCCTACCGTGGACTTGCCGCAGCCCGACTCGCCAACGAGACTGAGAACCTCACCCGGTTCGATGTCGAACGAGATACCATCTACCGCCCGCACGATACGATCATCGCTAAAGAGGCCGGGCTGTTTGACGGTGAAATGGGTTTTGAGATCCCGAACGCTCAGAAGGGGTGCGCTCATGGGGCGGCCTCTTCGGCGAAATGGCAATGCGAGGTGTGCTCGTTCCCGATGCGGTGCTGCTTCGGTTCGTTACGCCGACAAATATCCTGCGCGCGGGGGCACCGCGGATGGAAGGCGCACCCTTCTATGTCTTCATCGATACCCGGCACGCGGCCGGGTATCGCCTCCAGCCATTCGACATCGCGGTCGACCACGGGGATAGAGTTGAGCAGACCGCGCGTATAAGGATGAGCGAGCCGCGCGAAAAGATCGTCGGTGGGTGCCGCTTCAGCGATCTTGCCGCGATACATGACGGCCACCTTGTCGCAGGTTTCTGCAATCACACCGAGGTCGTGCGAGATGAGAACAATAGCTGTGCCCATTCGCTCCTGCAGGTCCGCCATCAGATCGAGCACTTCCTTCTGGACCGTGACATCGAGCGCAGTGGTCGGCTCGTCGGCGATCAGCAGCTTGGGGTCGCAGGAGAGCGCCATCGCGATCATCACACGCTGACGCTGCCCGCCCGACATCTGGTGCGGATAGCTGTCCACGCGCTGTTGCGGCTCAGGAATGCGGACCAGCTCCAGCAGTTCGATGGCACGCGCCCGGGCGGCCTTTTGTGAGATTTTTTGATGTTGCCGAAGGTTTTCAACGATCTGATCGCCAATTCGATAGACTGGATTGAGGCTCGTCATCGGCTCCTGAAAGATCATCGCCATGCGACTGCCCATGATCGCCCGCCGCTCTCTTCGGTTGAGCTGACGCAGATCTTGTCCCTCGAAGCGAATATCGCCTCCGGTGATGCGCACCGGCGTACCGTCCAGGAGCCCCATGATCGCAAGCGAGGTGAGGCTCTTGCCGCAACCGCTTTCGCCAACGATGCCGAGCGTCTCACCTTCATCAACCGAAAAGGAGATGCCGCGGACAACCGGCAGCAGCTGGCCGCGCATTGCGATGGCGATTTCCAGATTGTCGACTTCAAGCAGCGGCACGATTCAAACCCCCGCAATATCGTCTTTGAAGCGCGGATCGATGCTGTCGCGCATGGCGTCGCCAACAAGGTTCATCGAGAAAACGCTGAGTATAATCAGCGCGCCGGGAAACAGCAGCAGCCAAGGCGCGCGGGTGATGTAGATGCGTTCTTCCGCCAGCATGTTACCCCAGCTCGGCACCTCAGCTGGCAGGCCAAGGCCGAGGAAATCAAGCGCCGCGGCCTGCAATTGCGCAAAAGCAAATATGAAGCTGGCTTGTACCAGTAGCGGCGAAAGGAGATTCGGCAGGATGTGACGGAACAGGATCGATCCATGGCCCGCTCCGGAGCAGATCGCCGCGTCAACGAAGACTTCCCGCTTCAGCTTCAGCGTCATGCCGTAAAGGATGCGTGCCGTCGTTGTCGCATAGACGATACCGATGACGATGATCGTGTTGACGACGCTGCGTTCGAGCAGCGTGATCAGCACCAGCGCCAGAAGCAGGGCTGGAAACGCCATCAGTACATCAACGCCGCGCATTAAAACATTGCCGGCGCGCGTGAAATAGGCCGACAGCATACCGATCAGTCCGCCGGTCAGAAGCGCGACGATGACGCTGCCCGAGCCGATCAGCACCGTCATTCGCGCACCGTAAATGGCGCGCGAGAACGTGTCGCGGCCAAAATGATCGGTTCCGAACAAATGCGGCCAACCGGGTGGCGACAGTCTTGCGATCGGATCGATCTCATATGGATCGAATGGCGCAATAAGCGGCGCAGCGATGGCGACGATGAGAATGAGGATCAGCCAGGACAGGCCGATGCTCGCCAGCCGCCGTCCGGCAAAAATATCCTGTACCTGTTGTACCACTGCGGTCATTGGAGCGAGACCCTGGGATCGAGGCGAGCATAGGCGAGATCGACCAGCAGGTTCACAACCGCGTAAAGCACTACGATTACGAGGATCACGCCCTGAATGACCGGATAATCGCGGCGCAGGATCGACTGCACGACCAGTTGGCCGATGCCGGGCAGCGAGAAAACCGTTTCCGTTACCACCGCTTCGGAGACGAGTGCGGCGAAGGTGAAGCCGAAGGCCGCGGCAACCGCGATCAACGCATTACGGAAAATGTGCTTGATGGCGACGCGGGACGGATGAAGGCCCTTGGCGCGCGCCGTCCGGACATGATCCTCGCGCGAGACATCGAGCATCGACGCCCTGACCAGTCGGATAATCAGCGCCGCGTTTGGCGCCGCTAGTGTCAGGCTTGGCAATAGCAGATAGCGCAGATGGCCGAGGGCTCCGACGCCATCGATCGCGGGAAACCCCGAGCTTGGCAGCCATCCGAGCCATACGGCAAAGATCAGGATCAGATAAAGGCCCAACCAAAAAGTCGGTACAGATGCGAAAAGCATTGCTCCGCCCGATGTTAGCTGGTCAACCCAGCGACCCTGATAGCTCGCCGAAAGCACTCCGATCGGAATGCCGAAGATCACGATCCATACCATCGTCATCAACGCCAAGAGGATCGACGTCTGGGCACCGTTGGCGATCACCGAAAGCACAGGCGCGCCGAAGAAAAGCGAGCGGCCGAAGTCGCCTTGAACCACCTGTATCAGCCAATAAAAATATTGGACGATGAGGGGCTTATCGAGACCAAGCTCTTTGGTCAGTGCCGCCACTTCTTCCGGCGTCGCGGTATCGCCGAGCAGGATCGACGCTGGATCGCCAGGAATAAGGTGGACGAATAGGAAGACAAGAACCGAAGCCGCCAGCAGCGTCGGGATCAGCGTCAGCAGGCGTTTGATCGTGTAGGCGAACATGGATCATCTTCAAAAAGTGACGATCCGCCGCAAAAGCGGCGGAGCAGGAGCGCACTTATTCCTTGCTGACATTCCAGAAAGAAGGCCAGATGAGCGTCGCTTCACCGAGACCCTGAAGCTTCGACGAGGCAATATTATAGGTGTAGATATCGCCGGTCTTCATCGTCGGGACCTGCTCATAGATGAGCGTCTGGATTTCGCCCCAGATCTTTTCGCGCTCGGCAGGATCGGAGCTGGCGGTGAACTTGTCTTTCAGCTCGGTCTTTTCCGGCGTTGCCCACCAGCCCGGATAGGTGTCGTTCATCACCGAAATAAGAATGGGGTCGGGCACGAAACCGTGATGCGTGAAGAACAGATCCCACTGATCCGGCTGGGCGCGCTTCTCTATCAAGGTCGCCCAATCGTAAACCTGCAGATCGATATTGAAGCCGGCATTGGCCAGTTGCTTTGTGTAGACGATCGCCGTGTCGTAGTGGAACGGGTAGTTGGTCGAGACCATGAACTTGATGGGCTCACCGCTATAACCGGCTTCCTGCGCCATCGTCTTGGCGGCTTCTGCATCGCCCTTGCTGAAATTCTCGGTTCCGGCATCGTTGTACCAGACATTGCCATCCGGCAGGAACGAACCGTTAGCGCGCCAAAGATCCTCCGGTCCAATCGCCACTTGAAGCGCCGTCGTCTTGTCGAGCGCAGTCTGTATCGCCCGGCGAAGAGCGAAATTCTCTTTCAGTGGCCCCTCGCTTGAATTCATAAAGACAAGACCGAAAATCGGCCCGCCATTCAGAATCGTGGTGACGGTCTCATCGTTCTTGAGTTCTTCGTAAAGATCGCCGGGAATGCTTTCGGCATAGTCATAGTCGCCAGCGCGAACGCCCGCGATGCGGGCGCCGACATCGGGCACCGGCATGAAATCGAGCGTATCGAACTCGGCGGTCCGCTCACCGCCATAGCCATCCGCCTCGCCCTCTGGCGACGTGTAATCCTCGAAACGAACGAGCTCGATCTTGCGGTTCGGCTCCCACGCACTGAACTTGTAAGGACCGGTGCCGATATAGCCATCTTGACCGATCGGCTCCTTCGTAGCGCCCTCGACAACGGACGCCGGATAGATGGATGGTCCGCCATTGATGAAGGCCATCAGGTTTTTCCAGGGTCCGAAAGGGTTCGTCAGCTTCAGCGTTACTTCGTGGTCGCCCGTCGCCTCGACACTTTCGACATGATCAAACAGCAGATTGCCGCGGGAGCCGAACTCGCCCCAACGCTTCAAAGAGGCCACGACATCGGCGGCGGTCATGTCTTCCCCGTTGTGAAATTTCACACCTTCACGCAGTGCGATGACGATCGTCTTGCCATCATCCGATACGGTTTCCCCGGAAGCCAGAAGCGGAACCGGTTCGTTCTTGGCGTTGAAAGTGTAGAGACCTTCGAAAATATGATGCGCTATCGTCGTCGAAAGATCGGAAGTAATCACTTGCTGATCCAGGCTAGGCGGTTCGCCCACGGTTGCGTATCGCAACGTGCCGGCGGCATATGCCGTGCCTGAGAATGCGACCAGGGCGCCAACGGCGACCAGGGACCTAAGCCAGTTGTGAGATGTCATCGTCAGTCTCTCCATTGCCATCGGATCGAGCGCGCCGCACGCCCTTATATGTAAGAAACTTACAAATTACATCGCGGAAGTCAAATCAGATTTGCGTTTTCGGTGTGATCGTGGGAATAAATGTAAGTTACTTACATAATTGAGGAGATGATCATGGTTTCAGGCATCGAGCGCTTCGCCGCAGCCGATCCACAGGCTGGCGGTCAGAAAAGGCCTTTTGCCAAAGCCGTCCGCGCCGGTGATTTCGTCTATGTTTCCGGCCAGGTGCCGACAGTGGATGGCGAAGTCGTGGCGGGAGGTATCGTGGCACAGACAGAAGCCGTATTCGCCAATATCACTGCCGTGCTGAAACTCGCCGGCTGTGGGTTGGAACATGTCGTCAAGGTCAATGTCTGGCTGGATGACCCGCGCGATTTTTCCAGCTTCAACGCGGTTTTCGAGAAATACTTTATCGACAGTCCGCCCGCCCGTTCCACAGTCCGTTCGGAGTTGATGGTTGACGCGAAGGTTGAAATGGACGTGATTGCCTACAAGCCTCTCTGAGGCCGGGAGACGGCATGAACACGGTCATCGATCTTATTTCACGCATGCGCGAACTGAATGGCACACTGCCCAAACGCGAACAGCTTGTTGCCGATTTCGTGCTCGGTAATCTCGACCAGATCCCGTTCCTGTCGCAACACGAGATCGCGAAAGCAGCCGACGTTTCCGTCGCCACCGTAAACCGGTTTGCGATGACGACCGGCTGCGAGGGCTTTCGCGATTTCAAAATCCGGCTCGCCCAAAGCGTTGCCGTCAGTCAGCAATATTTCGATGCCAATGGAATCGATACCTCTCCAGCCGGCCAACTCGTCGGCAAGGTGTTCGGCACCCTTTCCGACACGCTCGGCCTGGCGCGCAGCCAGCTCGAAATGCAACCCGTCGAGAATGCCGTTGACATGCTCAATGGCGCGCAGCGCATCGTCTTCTTTGGAGTCGGCGGCAGCTCAGCCAACGTGGCGCGCGAGGCCGCAAACCGCTTTTTCCGTTTGGGCATAGCATCCGAAGCCCATGCCGATGGCTATGTCCAGCGCATGCTCGTTTCAACGCTCGATAAAAAGGATTTGGTGTTTGCGATATCGTCCAGCGGCCAACCGGCTGAACTTCTGGACAGCGTCACAATCGCCAAACAATATGGCGTTCCGACACTCAGCCTGACCAAGGCCGGATCGGAACTGGCAGCCCTGACCGATCTCTGCATCCAACTGGACCTGCCGGAAGACCCCGACATCTACAAACCCTCGGCGCAGCGGCTTGTCTACACAGCTATTATCGATGTTCTCGCCATGGGTACGGCGCGCAAGCGGCCAGACCGGGTCAAGGAAAACCTCCGCCGCATCCGCACCTCGCTTCTTCCACTATCGAAAGATTCCGGACCCAGGCCGATCGGCGACTGAAGCCGCTCAATCTCCGAGATATCGGTCGAACGGCATGAGCGCTCCAGCGTTTTGAATTGTCCGCGCAGCAGCATTCGCCGCCATCAGGACGCTTTCGCCAACGGAGCTTCCGCCTAAGCGGCAAGCGATATAAACGCCATTGAAAGCATCCCCCGCCCCGGTCGCATCGACAAGCCGATCGACGCTGGCCGCGGACTGCGTCCCGATCGATTCACCGTTGAAGAAAACGATCTCGGACTTGCCATTCTTGACGATGATTTCCGACGCGCCAGCCCTCCGGTAGCGTTCGATCGTTGCTGTCGGGTCGGCGTCACGAAACGTTCGGGCTTCATCATCGAAGCTCGGCAATACCCAATCTGCCTTCGATGCGGCTTCAACGATCCAGCGCTTTGCCGCAGCATCGTCCTCCCATAAGGCAGGCCGGATATTGGGGTCGAACGCGACGCGAACGCCTATCCGCCGCAGACTGTCAATCGCACCAAGAAGCACGCTTCGTTCGTCTTCAGGCAGGATCGCCAGCGTGATGCCACTGAAATAGATCAGATCGGCACCCGCCAGCGCGTCGGTTAGCCAGCCCTCCTCAGCGGCCAGGCAACGTGCGGCGGAGCTGTCACGCCAATAGGTGAAGACGCGATCGCCCTCCTCCTGATCGATAATATAGAGACCTGGCCGTCGGTCTGGCACGATTCGAATAGCCTCCGTGCCGATTCCGGCCTCCTGCAAAAATCTGAGGATCTGCTGCGAATAGCGGTCTTTGCCGAGCGCCGTGACATAGTCGATCCGATCCACGCTGTCGCCAAGAACGGCTCGGATTGCCCACAATGTGTTGAGCGTATCGCCAGCAAAACCAAGATAGAAGGCATCGTCCCCGCCGTGACGCAGTTCGACCATGACCTCGCCAATGGCGACAATCCGTTGCACTTTCCTAGTCATAGATCGAGATGACCTTTACTGCCCGGCTCCGACCCGCTGCCAACCCCATGGGCTCATAAAATCCATCGAAACGATAGATGACGCGATAGCCGATTCTATTGTCAGCCAGCATATTGAGTGAACGCTTGACCGTCGATAGGAGCCGAGGCCAGTTTAACGGCGACGCCACAATATTCGTGCAATCCTAACCCAACCAGTCTCACGAGTGATTTTCGCTTGAGAGGGGCAGGCATGCCAGGAAGCAACGGATTTTGATCTGGAGGATCGTCGTCTGCGGTCCATATCTGATTGACATGCAAAGACGCCTGACCTGAGAGGATCGCTATATGACTGTCGTGCTTGCCACCGTTTGCCGAGATGGAGTCGTGCTGGGCTCGGACTCCCAGATCACGGACAAGGGGCGCGGCATGACGTATCCCGCCGAGAAGCTTCACCCCTTGGGCGATTTGGCCGCCTGGGGAGGCAGTGGCGCGCGATCGGTATTGTTCGACGTCGAACGCTGTTTCAATGAAAATAGCGCCGCGATACTGCAGGCGCCCGACATCGGTCGTGCTTTACAGGAGCAGGTTCTCCCGATCCTCCGGCATCACTACGACACCTTTATTCCCGACGTGCCGGGAGAAGAAGGCGGCGGCACGCCCTCGGCCTATGTGATGGCTGCCGGATGGCGGGACGGCGAGCCTTGGATCATTGAAATCACGCCCTCCGGCATGATCGGTCATTATGCCGATATCGGCTTCCATGCCGTTGGCAGCGGTGCGCCCATGGCCCAGCAGGCCGGTTCGCTCCTGTCCCATTTCCATCTGGCCGAGCGGTCGGTGCATTTCGGTTGCGCAGCGGTGCTGCGGGTCCTTCGCGCGCTCGATCTCACCTCTGCCAGCGTCGGCGAGCCGTTCAGTCTGTGCCGCATCGATGAGGAAGGGGCTCACCACCTTAGCGACAAGGAAATAGAGAAGGTCGGCGACGTGGTGAAGCGATGGGAGAAGGCCGAGCAGGCCGTCATCGCCGACATATTCGACTGACACGGATGGAAGCGTTTTGGGGCAGCGATTACGTCGTAGCCACAACACGTGCCGGCCAAAATCTCAGTCGGCAATTCTTGATTTTCGCGGTGGGACGCGCGTTTATTACGTTCGCGGTGTCCAGCCTCGGAAGGCGGATGGCGCTATTTCGCGATCAAATCGGTTATGACTCGATTGGCAAATCGCTAAAGTAGCCGGCGCCAATCTTCGCGGCGATCTCTACGTTAGCGTCGGCAGGCACCCGGTCGGCCGGAAGAGCGACCTGCTGGCGGATATCTATACCCTGCATGGCAATCGCCTCGCTCTTCAGATTGCTCATCGAAACCCACCGGTCGATGTGATCGACCCCAAGCCAATGCAGCACGTCGCCAGAGAGAAGCTGGGCACGTAAATCTTCAGTGCCGGCCACTGCGCGTGTATGGTCGAAGTAGTTTTCCGACTGGTCTCCACGAGGATCGCGCTGACGTGCGTTGTAGACGAGATATTTGGTGACCTCGCCGAGACTTCGTCCTTCCTTGCGGCTGTAGACCAGGATGCCGACGCCCCCGGATTGCGCCTGACGGATGGCCTCTTCCAGCGCGAAGGTGAGATAGGGCCGGCAGGTGCAAAGCGTCGAGCCGAACACATCTGAACCGTTACACTCATCATGCATCCGGCAGGTGATCGATGTATGTGGATTGCCCAGCTTTTCCGGGTCGCCAAACAGATAGACCGACTGGCCGCCGGCGGGCGGGAGGAATACCTTTAAATCCGTTCGCTCAATCAGATCACTCCAGGCTCCGCCTGATGAATTGAATAGGGCCCGGCGCAGTTCCAGTTCGCCAACGCCGAGACGTTCGGCCACGCCCGGCAAATACCAGACCGGTTCGATTGCGATTTTCAGGCAGCGCGCGTGGCCGGCTTCTGAGAGGATTTGCCCGTCCGCCCGCAACCGTCTTCCTTTAAGCGCATCGTGCACCTCAGCAAGATCGAGATGTCCTTCGGTAACGGCGATAGACGGTCGCCAGCCCGGCTCGTCGCGAAAGGCCCCGATATCGTGGCCGAACGGGTCCATTGTCACAATGGAGCCCGGCCTGCTCCAGCCTGGCCGCCAAGGCAGCCGCGCCATGGGCTGGCAATTATGAAAGTCCGGCTCGTGTGCGGCATTCAATTCTCCGGTCACCAGACCGATAGCGCGATAGGGCGCATAGGAGCCAGCGTGAACCCCGATCGCATTGCGCGCCGGATGTGGGGAGGTCAGCACTGGACCACGCCGGTCAGGCGTTTCCGCATACCATAGCAAATCACGTGGCGCTTTGCCTCGCCCTATCGCAGGCTTCGCCCGCACATTCGAAGCGACGCGGTCTCGCTCGACGGCGACGAAACCATGCGGAGCATCAAGATCCAGACCGCCTCGCGCCATGTAAATGATCTGTTCCAGTCGACTACCGACAATCACGGCGGCGGCGAGGACGGTCCAGCCTTGCCACCCCGTTACCGCCAGTAACGGCCAGGCCAGAAAGAGCAGCAAAGCGCCTGTCTTGGCCGACCAGAAATGATACATCAGGAGGCGACCTTTCCACGCTTGCGACACAGCGAGATAGAGGACCGGGACGGCGAAAAGGGCGGTCAGGATCAGCGCCTGGTCCGCCCATAGACCGGGAAAGGCCAGAAGAAGAAATGGCAGGATGGCGATCGAGAAAACATTGTCGATAATGGCGTCGAGCCGCGCGCCGAATTCAGACGCTGTTCCTGTCACGCGCGCAACATGTCCATCGGCAAGATCGGTCAGAATGGCGACAAGGTACACCTCCAGCGCCATCCAGTCATGGTTTGCCCATAGCAGCGCCAGAATGAGAGGAATGGCAAAAAGGCGGCTCAGCGTGAGCAGATTGGCCAGTTTGAGACGCCCTTCCCCTTCGAATAGGAGCGGGATGGCGAAATGGTCGCGCGCCAAACTCACTGGGTCGCCGTCTTAAGCTTGAGCGTGGTCGGACGGGCGATCAGCCGTGAGACGGAAAAGGCATTGTGATGCATCGGGCAGACGATCTCGTCGCGTGCATTGATGTAACCGAACTTCAACGATCCGCCCCTATGCGGGCAGCGGTTTGGCACAAGGAACAAATCGCCCTTGTGACCGAGAAGAAAATACTCAACCCCGTCGCGAATGATCGGCGGCAGATCACGGCCGATCCAGCTCTGCGGGATCAGTTCATCAAGCGGCGCGGACAGACGTCCCGTACGCTTCTCGTCCTGCATCTCTGTGCAACTCACGCCGCAACCTCGCGGCCAACCGTACCGTCTGGCAAATCAGCAAAAAGGCGTGGGTCATCGATTTTTGCGATACCGCCGATCTGCACGGGCTGGAAAGGCGTCGTTTCATCCGGCGTTCGGCAGCGCTGTTCGCGATCCGCCGACGCATCGAGACCAAAGCTAACGCCGCTATCGGCTTCATCGATTGCCTTGCCGAGCGCAGCCAGATGCGCGTCCGACCGCGCAAAAGCGGCAGCCGTCAGCTCCGCGCCGATCACGATCTCGCGACCGACTTCTGCGCCGTAGCGCTTGAGAAGCGGCGCGACCACCTCGTCGACGACCATCGCGGTGTGGTGAATATCGATATGGGCATGCTCGCCGAAATAACGGGCGTCCGCTTCCTTGTGATGCTGACGCAGGTAGCGATGATGGTCGCCGGTCGATTTCTGGTAGCTGGTCTCCGCGTAGAGCAGAAATCCGATTTGACGGAAAAAATTGCGGGGGTTCTGAAAGAGAAAGTGGATGGTGTTGTGCAGCTCCAGCGAAACGGTGTCGAGCAGATGCCAGAAGCCATTATATTCATCCGGCAAGCCGAATGAGCGCAACGTCGCGCGATAGAGTTGGCTGTGTTTCTTGCCATGCTCGCCATAGCCGAACTCGTCGATCAGAATGCGAAACAGCGCCGATTGCACTTCGCCGAACTCGCCGATTATGCCGAGCGCCGAAGCCGACGATTCCGCCAGGAGGTCCGCAGAGGACTGGATAAGGAAGTTGCGATAGTGGTGTTGCCGGTTAGGCGAGCTTTCAAGGAAGGCAATGAACTGCCCGGGCTCGCTATCGCGGATTCTCGGCAAAAGCTGCGCAACGTAATCCTCGCAGGATGTATCTTCCGCCCGTGTCTCGATAGCTGCGACCAGCGGAACGATGAGCTCGTCCTCCAGCGTCCGGCGCGCTGCGTCCGCCTCAGCCAGATAATTGGGGTCGTAGTGCCTTTGCAGACGCTCGACGATGCTGCCTTTCTGCGAACCGTCCATGGGCAGCACCACATAGCGGTTCTGATAAGCGCGCATCAGCGCCTGATGGGCAGTGAGGCGGCGCATACCATCGCTCGGCTTGGCATCGGCGCCCGACCAGTCGATCCGCGAATCGAAGACGGCGGGCGGATGCGGCCCGCTGCGCTCGCTCAACCGAGCGGCAAGACTGTCCATTGCGACAAAACCCATGATCACACACCCGCTTTCGAATATTCAGTAACGGCAACGCCGCCGATTGAGTTGCACCTTGCAAGGTTCCAGCGGCTGAGGGGAAACGAGCCGGCAGCCGAAAGAAAGGTTGGCGCATCGCGCGAGCCGGTCACGATCGGGATATGTTTGACGATTAAGCGGTCGATAAGGTCGGCGGCGAAGAGTTCAGCGAGAAGCCGGCTACCGCCCTCGACCATCAACGTCGAGTAGCCAAGCCCCGCCAGCATCGCGAAGGTTTTGTCAAAATCCACGCGGCTCTCGCCTGCGCGCAGCACCTGCACGGCAGGACGATTTGCTGTCAACGAGCGGATCGTCTGCTCAGGCAGCGCTTCCGGCACGATCAGGATTGTCGGCAGGCCGTCGGTAAAAATGGTAGCCTCAGTCGGCAAATCGCCGCTAATCGTCGGCACGACGCGAACCGGGCTCGGACCATCGACATGGCGGACGGTCAGCTGCGGATTGTCGACACGGACGGTGCCCGCCCCGACCATGATAAGATCGCTTTCGGCGCGCCGTTGGTGAAACCACCGTGACAACTCATC
This sequence comes from Notoacmeibacter sp. MSK16QG-6, assembly GCF_024158145.1. GTDB lineage: Bacteria > Pseudomonadota > Alphaproteobacteria > Rhizobiales > Rhizobiaceae > Notoacmeibacter. The sequence continues at coordinate 1,583 of NZ_JAMYXM010000004.1, read as the reverse complement.
GCCATAGAAGCCGAACAAGACCTGCGACGAAACGCCCGGGCCGGTAGAGAGGCGTCCGTCAATGGTCATCTCCGTCACGCTCGTTATTGTCAGACCACCCGCCATTTTCTCCGTTTCATCTGATTTGGACCCCGGAGGCGCCAGCAACTTTAGCGTCCCTGCGCTGTTTCAGGACAGTATAGATGGTCGCGACACGACAATCGGCGAGCCCGAAATGACACAACACATATGAATCGATCTATGAATAAAGATGCGCAGGACCGGGAGGGGGCGACGCCCGGAACCTTTGGCTGGCGAGTTGTGCCCACATTGATCGTGCTGATAGCCGTTCTCGCGGCGATAGGCTGGTTTCTCGTTCATCAGGGTATCGACCGAATTTTGGTCGCTCTTGCCGCAACCCCGCTCGTTCTGGTGGCAATTTCCGTCGGCCTTAATATTGCTGCTATTGGCGCATTGGGGGCGGTTGAGTGGGTAGCCGTTCGTTATCTCTATCCAGACCGTGTGCCTGCCGTCACGGCAATCTGGACCGGTTTCAAAGGCTACGCGGCAACTAACTTGACGGGCTTCGCCGTGATCGTCGGAGCGATGGTGCGGCTGCCTATCTATCGTCGCTATGGCTTAGATGCGGTGGCAACGGTCGGCGTTATGGGTCTCTCCTGGAGCGCTTTCTGGATTGCATCCGCCATGGCAATCGCAGTCTCTCTGCTCCTGGCGGCGCCCGGATTGATAAGTGGCCTTATGGCCATAGGCATGACAATCCTGGTCGCTGTCCTGGGAGCATGGCTTGGCAGCAACGGGCAGAAATTCACGGTCCGTAGTAGGAGCGTTAGCCTGCCGCCCGCCAGGGTTATCGCCGTCCAGGCCTTGATCGCTTGTGGCGAACTTTTTCTCGCCGGCATGTCGCTGTGGGTTCTGCTGCCATCCGAGGGAACGCCATCCTTTGGCATATTTCTCGCCGCCTATATCACCGCCGTCGGCGCTGGACTGCTCAGTCATATACCGGGCGGGCTTGGCTCATTCGAAGCGGGTTTGCTGCTGTTTGCGGGAATCGCCCCGACCACGGCGGTTACGGCATCGCTTATCCTCTACCGCGTCGCACGGTTCTTGGCCCCGCTTCTGATTGCACTGCCCAGTCTGGTGGTGACAATGAAGGCGACACCGCCAAGACCGTCAGCCGAACGATCCTAAGCCCTCATGGAAGAGACCACATCGCGCATAATTGGGAGAAATTGATAACGGTAATGGTATGTCGGTGAGGACCAAGAGTTTTCTTTGATCGCCAAGTGATTATCCGCGGCATAGTAACGGTCCGCCGAGCCGCAGGATCGGTAATTGCCGGGCAACGGAATTTCCTCCGGGCTACTTCTATCAGCAGCTCGAAGCCGGGAGCTCGGCTCCGCTGAGACGCGCGAGGCCGATGTCGCAAATGGCAGTCGTTTGTCTGTGATGGATGCTAAGTTATTGTAATTTTTGGTTGCGGGGGCAGGATTTGAACCTGCGACCTTCAGGTTATGAGCCTGACGAGCTACCGGGCTGCTCCACCCCGCGTCACCAAGTTTTCGGGCGCTTATAGCCTACCGCCC
>NZ_JAMYXM010000003.1 GCF_024158145.1 Notoacmeibacter sp. MSK16QG-6 | reverse complement strand
GAGGATGCCCTCGAATTGGCTGAGCACACCGAAATCTAGCCCTGTGCGGTTCCGTTAAGGCGGAGCCGCACTTTATCCAACTGCTGCTGTGTTTCGCGTTGAGGCAGTGCAGCTTCGCGCCCGCATTTTTGCCATTTCGGAACCTGCCGTGATCTCCCGAAAGCTGCCGGTCAGCCGATCCTTTGCAGCGTCTCGGCTGGCGTGGCAGTGCGGCGAGCGACGAACGCCCGGATTTCAGCGAAGCCTCAAACGAAGCGAGCGCAGGATAGCGTGCGTGTTAGAGAAGAAATTAGATGAAGGAATGGAAGACCGTCTCAAGCCACGGGCCGATTGTTCCGAGCGCCTGAACCAGTGACTCATAAAGCCCAGCAACAAGAACAGTCACGCCGCCGACTGCAGCTATCCCTATACCGGTCCCGAAGGATTTCGCCATTGCATCCACCGCCATATCGGCCTTCGGGCCAACGTATTTTGCGATGCGAACCAGGATTACGCTTGCTTTCGAAACAGCGACGACGTCCGGCTCCTCTTTCTCGAGTTCAACGAGTACAGCTTTGGCGGCTTCTCGGGTCTCGTCCAACTCCTCCTGCGTGAAACGTTCGTCCGGCGGCGGATTGTTGTCGCCTATGCCACCTCGAACCCTTTCTTCTGGGGGAAAGTGCGCTGCTAATTCGGCAAACGCCGATCGCATGTTGGAGCGAGCCTCACGCTCCCCTGACGTGCCGAACTGGGGAACCTCGCCTGCTTCTACCACTCTGACCGACCGCCGAAGATCAATCTCCAATTCATCGAGCGGTGAAAGGGGCTCGTAGTCTGAGCCCTCATCTCGTCGATCGGGGTGCGCCGAGGTTGGTGCCCAGTCGTAAATGCCGTCCGCTTGAATTTTCTCGACGGCAAGTTCGATAGCCTTATCAGATGCGAAGCCGCCGAACTCGGTGGCTAGCTCATCATCGGCGCTATATGGCCCACCGTGCACGTATAGATAGCCACCCTCACGGCCGTTGTATGGGGTCTCGTGCGCCGGATCCTCGTGATAGCCCAAGAACCAAAACGTCAGGTACGGCACCTGCCTGTCGGCTGGCAGGTTGGCGAGTTCGACAGCAGTAATGCCAAGGTCATCGTCTTCGGCATAATATCGTTGAATGCTGCCAAGTAGGTCGTCCGATGCCGGCGGAGGTGTGAGTTCGAAAGGCTCTTCCGCATCCTCTGCATCCAGGATCACAGCTATGTCGAAATCCTCAAGAAGCTCATGGCCGCCGAAGTTGTGTGTGATATGGTTTGTCACGCCGACCGGATATTCGGACAATTCCCATCGAAGGTCGCCGAGATCAGGGTGAGCGATTTCGGCCGTGTAGATCGTCTCCGGCCCCATTTGACGATCGCCGTCACCGCCGGATGCCTCCCACTCGAGTTCGTCACGCTCGATTTCGAATTCTTCGCCCGTATCCCGATGGCGAATACGAGCAACACCCGTGGTTTCGACGTGCATCAGCGACCACCTTTCGGTCGAGCAAATGTCTCGATGTCGGTGCTAGCGTCTTCCAGACGCCGTTTAGCAGCCGCAGTGGCTTCGGGTTCGAATTCGCTCTGATGGCGCAGGATGATCGCTGCGCCGGTCAACTCCGGCATGCCCCATTCGAGCAGTTGCTCGAACCCGGCCGTTGGTTTTGGGTCCGTCGCGAAATCGGCGAGCGTCTGATGAATACCGACCTGAGCGACTTCGTCCCGCGTACGATGCATCGGCGCCTTTTTATCCTGATCGAGGCGCCGGTGCTCTTCGAACGCGGCGACCATCGACCAGAAATCGTGCTCTAGCGTGCCAGGAGTCTCGGAGGGCACGATCTCGATTAGGACTCGGAAGGCGCAGTCGGCAACCTCATCGACGCCGTTCTTCTGCGCGTTTTCTCGGAACTTCCGAAGGCGATCGGCGTCATCGGTGGCCGCGATGGCAGAGAGTATTTTCGAACGGTCTGGCAAAACTGGCTCCGGCAACCCGACGTTGCGATCGGCAGGAGCCTAACGTGTTAGTGATCTAGTTCAAGCGCAGACATAACCGTCCATGCACTCAAATCAGGCAGATCACGATTTCCGCTCTATGACCTGCTGCCACTCAGGCGACTGCTTGGGAACAGCAAGAATAGGGTCATCAACCGACATTGCGGAGAACGAAATCCGCTCGGTCTTCGCCGCTGATCTTCGGCAAGATGCAGGTTTCATATCCAAGCTCGCCGTAAGCGCGATGGCCTTGATCAGATCATGCTGCCGATCCTCGTCAGTCACAAAGATCTCGGGCCAAGGAGGCGACAGGAAGACGGTTTCATCATAGCGGTCGTAGGAAGCTAGTCTAGGACATCCCGGTCGGGCATCCTATTGCATTTTAGAGCGCCATCGCCGCATCGACCAATCCGTGGTCGGAGAACACCAAGCCATTTCTGTCGGCCATGTGGCTCCGGTCTTCAGCCGCGAGGTCGATTGCTCGGTTGGCGAAGGCACAAAGGTTTACCCAGAGCAGGGCAAGACCGGCACTGCGTTGATCATCCTCTACGATCCGCCGGCCCGGCTCGGGCTACGGTGGCATATCCTCTATGGCTAAACTCGGCGAGAAGGGTCGAGTTTCCGCCTCCGGAACAACCGGAAAGCAAGGTGTACCGAAGGCTCATGGCAACTCTCGTCCGTTGTCTGGATAGAGGTAAAGTTAGGGAAGGCTGCAATGACCTAAAAGAGTGTCGGCAGCGGCCCAAATGCTTCGCGCCCCACACCGGTCGTTCGAAATAACTTGGCGCGATCTGTGAAGCTGCCATTTGTTGCGCAATGTTCGAAGGTCTATTGAGGGCTGATTACGTGAAAAAAGTCGGTCTGAGGCCGTAGCTTCGCGAGTTTTCTCAGGTTCTGGGCTATGGCGGCGAGCAGGAATTCGTCCTTGGCGCCATTGGGCTCTCGCAGGCGCAGACGCGTCAGGCCGAGAATGCGCTTCAGATGTGCGAAGAGCATCTCCACCTTCTTCCGCTTGTCTCGGGATACCTTGTAAGCCCTGGTTTTACTGTCAAAGATTAATCGCCGTAGAACAATGGAATCCCTTCAATGGCTCTTTTCAGAACGTTTGGCGGTATAGATAGAAAGTCTTGGGTCATTTCATCGAAATAATTGGCATTCTCGTAAAAATTCCAAGAGTTCTCCCGGTCTTGAAGAAATGAAAGCGTGTCAACAAGTTTCGTGTCTATGTTATGATCTCTCAAAAGACTAGCGACATCCGGGTTCTCATAAAAGTCCTTCATTTTGGTATTGAATAACTTCGGCGTATTTCCAAGCTTTCCTCTGTAGTGATGTAGATATCTCCAAACTGCAATAATGGGATCCATCTTGTCCAGCGCCTGAAAAATTCTATACACCTTAGATTGCGCATCGTCCAAAAGGTCCATGACAGCACGAAAGGCTTGGCGATGCTGTTCCGACAAAAATAGCCATACGAAATCATTCGCAATCCTCTCCAACTCATTCGGTGGAACGGTTTTGAATCTTTGTTCCGCGTAGACGCGAATGCTCACCCTCTTGCTTCGAGACAAGCTTGTATATGCCGGTATGTCGCCCAAGATAACTTCATTAATATCATGATACGCGATTAGCAGTAGGAGGTCTCGCCTATCTCCTGCAGAAAAATCAAGTTCCAAACAAGGTATGAAGCACTCCGATATATGCGCAAGAGAAATGACGTGGTCATATACGCTTCTCACTTTGACTTCCGGCCTGAATCCTTGAAGTCTAATTAATTTTCCAGATCTCTTTACACCCTTTAGGGTCTTTACGATGGGAATCCTACGAACCTGCGGGAGCTGAATTGCCTCCCCTTCAAGGTCCTCCAATATCTCCGCAACGTGAGATTTTATCCCTAAGGTGCTGTCGAAGCTCTTTTTGGGGCCATATCGTTCAGCCTTCAGCGATTGCAAGAAGTCCAGCGCCGATGCCAAACTCTTTCCGTATTCACTCTTTTTCGTAAAGTCTATATATTTTCTGTCCACGAGGAACTCAGGTATTTCACAGTCATCCAAAAGGACAGGCACCACCATAGTTTTGCCGCCGGACACCTGCTTAAAGAATTGAGATTGCCATTCCGTCGAGACCCACGTAGACCTCACGGCCGCCTCGCTGAGAAATAGGAATATTACATCCGCTCTCTTCAATCCATTTTGGATCTCCTCCGAAATTGATGCAGCATAAGGAATATTATCTTCGTCTATCCAAGTATCGAAACCGCCGCTTTTCAAATCAGAATTTATTCGTCGTACGAATTCTTTGTCCCTCGATGAATGGCTTAGAAAAATTGAGAGGCGTTGCATTCTGTATGGCTCAAGGTTCTATGACATTACGAGGTTAGGCTCGCCTGCTCAGAGAAATAAGTCAACGTTCTCAGTTGCAGAAAATTTGCGTCATAGCGCCTTGCGTGACGAGATTGCCAAGTGTTCAGGCACCGAAAGCATGACCTTCTTGGCCAACGTGTGGTGCTTCTCCAAAGGTGTCGCGTCCCCTTAGACGGGCCGCTTCCGGATCAGCTTGACGCTGTGCTCCATAATCTCGCCGCTGACATCCACTCGCTTCGTTTCCGCGAGGATCCTGCTCTCCTACGTTCCCCGAACGCCTCCGATTGTGTGATTTGATGACGGTATCCGTTCAAGGGTCGGTCGACGAAGGGGACTCACATTTCTCGCCACAAGGAAGTCGGAGAGCTTGAAGCGCACGTCTGAACGAAAAAAATCTTCAACCTCGAGCACTGCGCGAAAATGACTGCTTGGTCCGCGATGTGTAAGATCGAGGGCAGATAGATCATGCAGCCGCAGCGAAAGTCCGGTCTGGTGAAGCTGCATCGCAGCGCTTGACGTGGTCGGCAATGGCCGGTTTGGGCAGAAATCGATTACAAGCCCGATAAGCGCGATTGTCCGCTTGCCGGGCTCGTTTCCGAAAGCCGCCATTCAACTCCCGGCCCCTCATCAGCCCCTTCCCCCATTCGCTTCTTTCCCCTATAACCATCACGGGCCGGAAAATATTCCGGTCTGGGGCGTAGAAACCCCGCACTAGTGGGCCGGTATCGACCAGTTCGAACCGGTGCGATACCTTTCTCAGACAGCTATGGCCGGGGAGGCCTCGACGTATGTCCAGAGCTTCGGCTTAAAGGTCGGGGCGGCCGTGCTAGTGCGGTTTTCTAACTCCCCGGTCACCAGCTCGTCTGGTGACCGTTTCCAAAAATGATTTCATTGGCTTGTCTTTACTTGGACAAGCGTGAAACGGGGAGTTGCCGATGAGTGACTACAATTTCCGCGCCGATCTGCTCGATACGTTCCAGTCTGCGCCGGATTGGATCAAGGCGCTGATGCTAATCCTGCCGCTGGCCTTCGTGCTGGGCCTGATTGTGGTGCTGCTGCATCACCGCCGCGCCGCGCGCCGCCATGAGCGGCTCGATGCGATTGAGCGCGACGACCGCCATGCCGAACGCGAGCAGTTGCTGGAGGCCGCGCTGGCCGATCTGCGCTGGCGGGATGGACAGATTGCCGGGCGCGCGCCCCGCCCTTTGCGACAGGATGAGCGGTTCAATGAGACGCTGATGCTGGGCCGGAATTAGGGGGCCGGCGCTTTCCTTCGCCCCCGCGGGGCGAGGAATGCGCTGCGGAGCCGTCCCACCCCCTCAAGGGAGAAGTGGGCGGTTCCTGCTCCGCCGTGCCTGCCTATTCAGGCTCTCGCCACGCGTCGCCCCGTCCTGCGGGCACTCAATGGGGAGAGGGGCGTTTGCCCCCTGGAACCATTTCCTCCCCGCCCGGATTGCTCCTTCAAGCCAATCCAACAGGGAGATGATCCATGGCGCAGTGCGAACAATGCGGAAACGATTACAGCCGGGCCTTTCAGGTGACGATGGATGGCAAGACCCACACATTCGACAGTTTCGAATGCGCGATCACAGCCTTGGCCCCGACCTGCCCGCAATGCGATGCGCGGGTAATCGGTCATGGCGTGGAAAAGGGCGACACCGTCTATTGCTGCGCCCATTGCGCCGAGATGGACGGCGTGACGGGCCTGAACGACAGCGTCTCCTGACGTCGTTCGGAATTTTCTCGTCGCTCCCCCTCACCCAAGTCCGGCATCGGCCCGGCTGGGCGTCGCCGTGCCTGCCTATCCCTCTCCCCCATGGGGCGAGGAAGACGGAGCACCCCTTGCGCCATACCCGCAAGGCGCGTATCTCTAGGTCACGAAGCCAGGGGGGCTCCACCGGCGCGTTTCGCGCCAAGGAGCTGAGAGGCCGATAAGCGTAGTGTCTCGATGGCGGTGCGCGGCGCGGCGACCCTTCGAACCTGATCCGGGGTGAAAACCGGCGTAGGGAGCGCGAAGCGGACGGCCCAAAGCTACAAGACCGAAATCCGGCCCGCCATTCCGCCCTCCCGTTCAACGCCACCTCTCCGGATCGCGAATGTGCGAAACGAGGAGCGCGTCCATGAACGTCGTCAAGCCTGTCACCCCCGAAGTCACGCAAGGGTCGCTGCCCGCCTCCTGCAAGGTGTTCGCCCGGGGCGAGCACCACCCGCAGATCGCCGTGCCGATGCGCCAGATCGCCGTGCACCCGACGGCAGGCGAGCCGCCGGTGACGGTCTATGATTCCTCCGGCCCCTATACGGACCCCGAAGCGCTGATCGACATTCAGGCCGGGCTGCCGCGTCACCGCGAAGCATGGATCGAGGCGCGGGGCGATTGCGAGCGGGGCGAGGGGCGCGAAGTGAAGCCGGAGGATAACGGCTTTGCCAAGGGCGACAAGCTGACACCGGAGTTTCCTGTCCGCAACAAGCCTTTCAAGGCGAAAGGCAGCAAGGCCGTCACGCAGATGGCCTATGCGAAGGCCGGCATCATCACGCCTGAGATGGAATATGTCGCGATCCGCGAAAATCTCGGCCGCGAAGCCGCAAAGGCCAAGCTGGAGCGGGACGGCGAGGATTTCGGCGCGGCGATTCCGGATTTCGTGACGGCGGAGTTCGTGCGCGAAGAGATCGCGCGGGGGCGGGCGATCATCCCCTCCAACGTCAACCATCCGGAACTGGAGCCGATGATCATCGGCCGCAACTTCCTGACCAAGATCAACGCCAATATCGGCAATAGCGCCGTCACCTCCTCCATGGCGGAAGAGGTGGAGAAGATGGTGTGGGCGATCCGCTGGGGCGGTGACACGGTGATGGACCTGTCGACGGGCCGCAACATCCACAATATCCGCGAATGGATCATCAGGAATTCGCCGGTGCCGATCGGCACGGTGCCGCTCTATCAGGCGCTGGAGAAGGTGAACGGCATTGCCGAGGATCTGTCGTGGGAGGTGTTCCGCGATACGCTGATCGAACAGGCCGAGCAGGGCGTCGATTATTTCACCATCCATGCGGGCGTGCGCCTGCATTACGTGCCGCTGACGGCCAATCGCGTGACGGGCATCGTCTCGCGCGGCGGCTCGATCATGGCGAAGTGGTGCCTGCATCACCACAAGGAGAGCTTCCTCTACGAGCATTTCGACGATATCTGCGATATCTGCCGCGCCTATGACGTCTCCTTCTCGCTGGGCGACGGTCTGCGCCCCGGCTCCATCGCCGACGCTAACGATGCGGCGCAGTTCGCCGAACTGGAGACGCTGGGCGAGTTGACGAAGATCGCCTGGGCGAAGGACTGCCAGGTGATGATCGAAGGCCCCGGCCACGTGCCGATGCACAAGATCAAGGAGAACATGGACAAGCAGCTCGAAGTGTGTGGCGAGGCGCCGTTCTATACGCTCGGGCCGCTGACGACCGATATCGCGCCGGGCTACGACCACATCACCTCGGCGATCGGTGCGGCAATGATCGGCTGGTTCGGTACGGCGATGCTCTGCTACGTCACGCCGAAGGAACATCTCGGCCTGCCGGACCGCGATGACGTCAAGACCGGCGTCATCACCTACAAGATCGCGGCGCATGCGGCGGACCTCGCCAAGGGCCATCCGGCGGCGAAGATCCGCGACGATGCGCTTTCCCGCGCGCGGTTCGAGTTCCGCTGGGAGGACCAGTTCAATCTCGGCGTCGACCCCGATACCGCGCGGCAGTTCCACGACGAGACGCTGCCGAAGGAAGCGCATAAGGTCGCGCATTTCTGCTCCATGTGCGGGCCGAAATTCTGCTCCATGCGGATCAGCCACGACATCCGCGCCGAGGCGCAGAAGGAGGGCATGGAGAAGATGGCCGAGAAATACCGGCAGGGCGGCGATCTCTATATGACTCCCGACGAAGTGGCCGAACTGGATGAAAAATCGGAGACGCCTGCCGAATGACCGTCCTCGTCGCCGGGGCCGGTGTGGCCGGCCTCGTCACAGCGCTGACTTTGGCCGAAGCCGGCCATTCGGTTCGCATCGTCGACAAGGCGGCGGGTTTCGGCCCGTCCGCCTGCTCCTGGTATGCGGGCGGCATGCTCGCACCGTGGATCGAGGCGGCGACTCAGGACGCGGTGGTGAAGCGGCGCGGCGTGACCGCCATCGACTGGTGGGCGGAGCGCGTGCCGGTCACGCGCAACGGTTCACTGGTGGTCGCGCCCGGTCGTGACAGCAGCGAACTGGCTCGGTTCGCGCGGCGCGCCGAGGCGTTTGAATGGCTGGATGGCGAAGCCATCGCGGCGCTGGAGCCGGACCTTGCGGGCCGTTTCTCCAAAGCGCTGTTCTTCGCCGATGAAGCGCATCTCGATCCGCGTCAGGCGCTGGTCGCCTTGCAGGCCCGCCTGGCGGTGCGTGGGGTCACGGTTGAATACGGGGCCGATCTCGCTGCTGAGATGAAGCGCCACGGGGGCACGGTGATCGACTGCCGTGGCATGGCCGCGAAACCCGAGCTGCCGGCGCTGCGCGGCGTGCGCGGCGAAATGCTGATCGTGCGCTGCGCCGACATTTCGCTGTCGCGTCCGGTGCGGCTCATCCACCCGCGCTTCCCCTGCTATGTCGTGCCGCGCGGCGATGGACACTTCATGATCGGCGCAACGCAATATGAGAGCGAGCGGCGCGGGCCGGTCACGGTGCGTGGAACGGTCGATCTCCTCAACGCGCTCTACGCGCTGCATCCGGGTTTTGCCGAAGCGGAAGTGATCGAGACCGGCGCCGATCTGCGGCCGGCCTTTCCGGACAATCTGCCGCGCGTGGTCAGCGATGGCCGGGTGATCCACGCCAACGGTCTTTTCCGGCACGGTTTTCTGCTCTCGCCTGCGGTGGCAAGGGATGTGTGCGAGGTTATGGATGGGCGACAAGCGGAGTTCTCACATGTACCTGACCGTCAACGGCAAAGCGCTTGATGCGCATGCGGGCAATCTCGCCGCGCTGCTCGATGAGCTCGATTATGCCGACCGGCTGGTAGCGACGGCGCTGAACGGCGAGTTCGTGCCGAAGGACGAGCGGGACGCGGCCATGTTGAGCGAGGGCGACAAGGTCGAGATCCTCGCGCCTATGAAAGGCGGCTGAGAAATCGTGTCATGACTAGCTTCTATGGCTATGAGCCGAAATCGCGCCTGTTCCTGGGCACTGCGCAATATCCGTCACCGAAGGTGCTGGAGGACGCCGTACGCGCCGCCGAGGTCGATATCGTCACCGTCTCGCTGCGGCGCGAGGGCGCCGACGGGGCAGGGCAGGCCTTCTTCGACCTGATCAACCATCTTGGCGTCCGCGTCCTGCCGAACACGGCCGGCTGCCATGGCGTGAAGGAAGCGGTGACGACAGCGCAAATGGCGCGCGAAGTGTTCCGCACGCCATGGATCAAGCTGGAGGTGATCGGCGAGAACGACACGCTCTGTCCCGATGTGGTCGCTCTGGTGGAAGCGGCCCGCATCCTTATCGAAGACGGGTTCGAGGTGTTTCCCTATTGCACGGAAGATCTCGTCATCGCCGAGAAGCTGCTGGCGGCGGGCTGCAACGTGTTGATGCCCTGGGGTGCGCCAATCGGCACCGCGCGCGGGCTGAACAATGAATACGGCCTGCGGTCGCTACGTGGCCATTTTCCGGATGTGCCACTGGTTGTCGACGCTGGAATTGGCCTGCCGAGCCATGCGGCGCGGGCGATGGAACTCGGTTATGATGCGGTGCTGCTCAACAGCGCAGTGGCGGGCGCAGGCGATCCGTCCAAGATGGCAAAGGCCATGGCGCTTGCGGTGGAAGCCGGCTCGCTCGGACGGGAGGCAGACCCGCTCGATCCGCGCGACATGGCCGTGCCATCGACCCCGGTCTTCGGAAAGGCGATGCTGTGAGCAAAACGGAAATGCGAACCGCGCTCGATCCCTTCTATCTGATCGTCGACGATGCCGATTGGATCGAGCGGCTCGTGCCTGTCGGCGCGAAGCTGGTGCAGCTTCGATGCAAGGGAATGGGTGAAGACGAGCTTCGCGACAATATCCGCCGCGCGAAAGCCTGCTGCATCGCTCATGACTGCACGCTCGTTATCAATGACTACTGGCGTCTCGCCATTGAGGAGAAATGCGCCTGGGTCCATCTCGGCCAAGAGGACCTAGCGGAAGCGAACCTGCCAGAAATCCGGGCTGCTGGCCTTAAGCTCGGCATCTCGACCCACGACAAAGCGGAGCTGGCGGCGGCGCTTGCGGCCAAGCCGGATTATGTCGCGCTCGGACCGGTCTGGGAAACGAAACTGAAAAAGATGCCGTGGGACCCACAGGGTCTCGAACGCGTCAGGCGCTGGAAAGACCGGATCGGCGATTTGCCGCTTGTCGGTATTGGCGGCGTGACGGCAGAGCGCGTGCCGGAGCTCATGGCTGCCGGTGCCGATATCGCGGCGGTGGTGACAGACATCACCCGCCACGACGATCCCGAAGCGCGAATGCGAGACTGGATCAGTGCGACCCGCCCCTAAGGCTTTAAACGGTTCTATCGAAGCCTTTGTCGCTCGACATATGCATATCGATGAATTCGTTAGAAAATATCGTCAGACAGGAAATTTATCCTTGCGCGTACATGAAAATATGCTAATTTACCGGCGTCTGGATGACTGAGGAAGATACCGAGAAGGTCGCTTTCCGGATGGTTGTCACGGCCTTTCGGCGTCACTGCCCCGACGTCGAATATCCTGCGCCCGATGTTCTCTGCATCGGGCGCTTTTTAAAGCGCTTCCCCGCCAGTTTGCCGAACGAATTGCGCGGCCGCTGATTTGACCTCACCGAGAAGAAAGTCGGAAGCGGCGCGGATGCGCGCCAGCCCCCGCAGGCTTTCATGGTGGATGAGCCAGTAGTCACGGCGGGTGATGAGATCGGGAAGAATTCGGATCAGATCGCTTCGCCCTGCCGCCATGAAATCGTGAAGAACAGCGATTCCGGCTCCCGCGCAAACCGCTTCGAACTGCCCCATCGTGCTGGAGACCTCGACCGTGGAGCGCCAGCCCGGATGAAACTCCTGTGCGTAGGCAAGCATGGGAGAAAAGACCAGGTCGTCAACGAAACCGACCAAGCGATGATCGAGCAAATCGTTGCGATCCTTCGGCGTGCCGAAGCGGGCGAGGTAGTCGGGCGATGCATAGAGGCTCAACGTATAGTCTGTGAGTTTCTGTGCGATGAGCCGCCCCGATTGAGGACGGCCCAGAGTGACCGCGATATCGGCCTCGCGCTTCGATAGCGAGAATGTCTGCGACACCGGCACAAGCTGGATCTGCAGATTGGGATAGGCGGAGGCGAACCGATCGAGGCGTGGCGCAATGAACGCATGGCCGAAGCCGTCCGGCGCGCCGATACGAATGGTGCCGGAAGGGCTTTCGCCGCCTTCGGTCAATGCCGCCTGGGTTTGCAGAAATTCATTCTCGACCCTCTCCATGGCATCGGCAAGCATCCGGCCAGCTTCGGTCAGGGTGCAGCCCGTCGTTCGCCGGACCAGCAGCGAAATGCCCATCGTTTTTTCCAGCGCCGTCAGCCGGCGCGAGAGTGTCGCCTGATTCAGCCCGACCGTGCGAGCGGCATCCAACAGCGTGCCAGCGCGCGAGACGGCAAGAAGCAGGCGGCCATCATCCCAATCCATACCAGCATACCCTTATGTTATGCGTTAGTGCATAACGATTATCATCTTGCGTCGATTGTTATGCAATAAATTATATCGCATTTGTTCGCCAACACAGAGACAGGAGGATTTTATGAGCACCATTTCTCATTTTGTTGGCGGTAAAGCCGTATCCAGTACATCCGGGCGAAGCCAGCCCGTCTTCAACCCGGCCACTGGCGAGAGCGAGAAGACGGTTCTCCTTGCCAGTACAGACGAGGTAAACGCGGCGGTCGAGACGGCGAAAGCCGCTTTTCCGGGCTGGGCCGCGACGACGCCGCTGCGCCGCGCCCGCATTCTCGACAAGTTCAAGACGATCCTCTGGGACCGGCTGGATGATTTGGCCACGGCGATTTCCGCCGAACACGGAAAAACCTTCGACGACGCCAAGGGCGAGGTCATTCGCGGCCTGGAGGTGGTGGAATTCGCCGTCGGCATTCCGAGCCATCTGATCGGCGACTATTCCGCTCAGGTCGGTACCGGCGTCGATACGTTCGCGCTTCGCCATCCGCTCGGAGTGGTGGCTGGCATCACACCCTTCAACTTTCCGGCCATGGTGCCGATGTGGATGTTCCCGGTGGCGCTCGCCTGCGGCAACACCTTCATTCTGAAGCCCTCCGAACGCGATCCCTCGGCCTCCATGCTGATCGCCGAATGGCTGACCGAAGCGGGTCTTCCCGAAGGCGTCTTCAACGTCGTCCATGGCGACAAGGAAGCCGTAGATGCGTTGCTTCACAATCCGGACGTCAAGGCAATTTCCTTCGTCGGCTCGACGCCTATCGCCCAATATATCCATGCGACTGGCACGGCGAATGGCAAACGGGTTCAGGCGCTCGGCGGCGCAAAGAATCACATGATTATCATGCCGGACGCCGATCTCGACATGGCGACCAATGCTCTGATGGGCGCTGCCTTCGGTTCGGCCGGCGAGCGCTGCATGGCGATCTCCGTCGCGGTGCCGGTGACGGACGCCGTTGCCGATGCTCTGGTCGAAAAGCTGGTGCCGAAGATCGAGGCGCTGAAGATCGGCCCCTACAGCGATAGCGAAGCGGAGATGGGGCCGCTTGTTACCGAGCAGGCCAAGGAGCGAGTTCTCGGCTATATCGACAAGGGCGTCGAAGAAGGCGCCAAGCTGGTTGTCGACGGTCGCAGCTTCAAGCAGGACAAGCAGGGCTACGAGAACGGCTATTATGTCGGCGGGACGCTGTTCGACCATGTCACCCCGGATATGAGCGTTTATCGCGACGAGATTTTCGGGCCGGTACTCTCCATGGTGCGGCGCGATTCCTATCAGGACGCCGTCGATCTGATCCACGGCCATAACTACGCCAATGGCACCGCGATCTTCACCCGCGATGGCGATACGGCGCGGGCCTTCAGCCACGATGTCGAAGTCGGCATGGTCGGCGTCAATGTGCCGATCCCGGTGCCGATGGCGTTCCACTCCTTCGGCGGCTGGAAGGCGTCGATCTTCGGCGATCATGCGATGCATGGCATGGAGGGTGTCCGCTTCTATACGCGGATCAAGACAACCACGACGCGCTGGCCGAGCGGCATTCGCGACGACGCGCAATTCACCATGCCGACACTGGGCTGACGGCAGCTCTAGCGGACACGAAAGGGTCGGCGCAGCAGCTTGCGCCGGCCCTTTCGCTTGCCGGTCGTGACGGGTTTGTCGCTGGAAATGGCGGGTATCGACCATGGCATAGAGAGGTCTTCCCCGTTATAAGCGCCGAAATTTTCAGCAGGCTTTCCTGCCAATGCGATAGGTCAGACAGGTATGAACAGTTTTGTCGTCACGCTTTCCTGCGCCGATCAGGTTGGCATCGTCGCTGCGGTTACGACCGAACTGGCTGCCGCCGGCGCCAATATCGCGGAAAGCGGCCAGTTCTGGGACCGGCAAATCAACCGCTTCTATATGAGACTTGCGGTAATCGTGCCGGAACCGGTCGATCGCGACGCCATCGAACACGCATTGAAGCCGGTGACCGACCGGTTCGATATGCGAACGCGGGTCGTCGACAGCAGCCGCAAGCCGAAAATCGTTCTGATGGTCAGCAAGTTCGACCACGCCATGCTGCACCTTCTCTACCAGATCCGCGTCGGTTGGCTGAACGCCGAAGTGGTCGCCATAGTCTCCAACCATGAAGAGAGCCGCCGGACAGCGGATTACGAGAATATTCCCTTTCATCACTGGCCGGTGACGAAAGAGAACAAGGCCGAACAGGAAGAGAGGCTTCTCTCCCTGGTTAAGGACAGCGGCGCGGAACTGGTCGTTCTCGCCCGCTATATGCAGGTTCTGTCGGACAACCTCTCGAACCGGCTTTTCGGCCGGATCATCAATATTCACCATTCTTTTCTGCCCAGCTTCAAGGGCGCCAAGCCTTATCATCAAGCCCATGCGCGTGGTGTGAAGCTGATCGGCGCCACCGCGCACTACGTGACGCCGGATCTGGATGAAGGCCCGATTATCGAGCAGGAGACCGAAAGGGTGAATCACGCCATGACGGCAGACGATTTCGTTGCTGCTGGCCGTGATATCGAGAGCCGGGTGCTGGCGCGCGCGGTGAAAATGCATCTGGAAGGGCGCGTCATGTTGAATGAGGCCAAGACAATCGTTTTTGCCTGATCGGGAAATCCTTAAAGTCCATCAGACACAAGAAGGCCCGGCACGATGACCGGGCCTTCTTTATCGATGGTGTTTTCGGCGGCGGTCAGGCCGCGTTGGCGATCGCGGATTCGTCCTCGGCAGCCGAGACATCGAATTGCGACAATTGCCGGTTGAGCGAAGCCGCCTCGCTGGCAAGTACCTGACTGCCAGCGGTGGATTCTTCGGCGATTGCAGCGTTTTTCTGGGTCTCCTGATCCATCATCCGCATTGTGCCGCTCACCTTGGCCAAGCCGTCCGACTGGCTACGCATGGAGGTGGTTATGGCGGTGACATGCTCGCTGATGTCGGCGACTTCGCTGACGATGCGTTTCAGGGTCTCGCCGGTATCGCTGACAAGGACCGAGCCGGATTTCACCTTGTCGACCGAGCGGGTGATGAGACCGCGAATTTCGCCCGCCGCGTCGCCGCATCGCTGCGCCAGTTCGCGCACTTCCTGCGCGACGACGCCGAAGCCTTTACCGGCTTCCCCGGCGCGGGCGGCTTCCACGCCAGCGTTAAGGGCCAGAAGGTTGGTCTGGAAAGCGATCTCGTTGATGACGCTGACGATCTGGGTGATCTCGTCGGACGATTCTTCGATTTCCCGCATCGCGTTCATCGCACGATCGACGATTTCAGCCGATTCCGCCGCTTCCTTTTTGGCGTTTTCGACGATGGACTGAACCTGATCGGTTCGGCCGGCGACTTCCGAAGCATCGGAAGCGATTTGTGACAGCGTGTCGGACGACTGCTCAATCGACGCGGCCTGGTTTTCGGTGCGTTTGGCGAGATCGCCCGCCGCATTGCTGACTTCCGCAGACGACAGGCAGATTGAGTCGGCGCTGCGTGCAGCCTGATAGAGCGCGTCGGCCAGTTTCTCGGCAGCCTCGTTATAGTCCACCCGAAGCTGGTCGAATTCAGAAGCGAAGGGGTTTCTGATCCGATGGCTGATATTGCCGTCCGACATGCTCTTCAGGGCCGTGCCGAGCGTTTCCAGCGCATAGCGCCTTGCTTCATTGTCCTTCGCGCTCACGGCCTCGCGTTCGGCTCGCTCGCTTTCGGACTGGTTGCGCATCTGCTGCGTTTCGCCTTCGATGCGAAGCTTCTCAAGCGCCTGCTCACGGAAGACCTCCACTGCCGAGGCCATGGAGCCGACCTCGTTGCGCAGATCGTAATCGTAGGCGGCGTTCTGCAGGTCGCCATCCGCCAGCCGGCGCATATCGTCGGTAAGAACGTTGATGGGCTGCGTGATGGCGCGGGACAACATAATGCCAGCCAGACAAATGCCGATCAGCACGAGCAGGGTCAGACCCGCCATGGTGATCGCCATGTTGTTCACCCCGGCCATCGCGGCGCTTTGATCGTAGATGGAAAGAATATGAAACGGCTTACCATTGAACGTGATGTCGCTGGCGACCGCGAGTGCGGCGCCCAGGCCTTCGGCGTCGTCGAGCGTTCCGCTGAGCTGACCGCTCTCACCGATTTCCAGGCTGGAGAGATCCAGCGGCGCGGGACGGCTCCGCCCGTCGCTGCTTGCGATCACCTGGCCTTCGCTATCGACCAGCAGGAGTGCGCGGACGGCGGGATCGAGCTGTTGTTTCGCCAACATTGCCGAGATTTTATCAGCGGAGATACGGAATGCGACGACCGCCATGGGAGGGGCGACTTCGCCTTCGTCCAGTCCGAAGGTGGATTTGCGAGGCACCGCATGAGCCAGGATGAGCGACGGTCCTTCGACGGGGTAGGGTTCAAATCCGTTGCTCTGAAGGCTAGCGGCTTCGCCGGCCATGATCGAACTGAAGAGGCCGTTTAACGGGCCGAATTCGCTCGTCTCAAGGCTTTGCATGAATTCTTCGGACTTGGTGACCGAATAGACGATATTGCCCTTTTCATCGATCAGGTAGAGATCCGACAGGCCAAGATCCTTCCAGTAGCTGAAAAGCGAATTGTGGACCTCGGAATGCTTCCATTCATAGATGCTGACGTTGCGGTTGCGGCCGGCAAACTGCGCACGTTCCTCCGGCGTCTCGCCGGCGTTGCGGAACGTCTCGATGTTTTCGTCGCGCTTACGTTCGACATTGAAGCCGATGGACAGCTCGGACAGGCTATTGGGCACCATCGCGCCGCCCGACATATTCGCGACGGCCGCCTGAAGCCGCTCCTTATAGTCCTGGATGGAGCGAGCCTGATTCTCGGCCAGCATTGCAAGTTCGCGGTTCGTGGCGTGGCGCATCTCGCCAGAGGCCTGCAAATAGCCGCCCGTGCCAACGACGCTGCAGGCCAGAACGGCAAGCAGTGCAAAAAGAGCCGAAAGGCTCAGGCGCAGACTAAACCGCCCAATCAATCTCCCGAGCATTGGTATCTCCCATTAGACCACTCGTTCCATTGAATGCAGCAAGAGATTTAAATTTGATTTAAACCTTAGTAGTACTCGATCGATCGCGGTGGGGTGAGATCAGGAAGATGGGCTCCAGGGGTCCACAATGTTTCCCTTAAGCACCCCGGCTCTATGTCGAGACCGACGAGAGATTATGGGGAGGAAGTCTTATGGATATTTCAAATCAAGCCGCCCTGGTGACGGGTGGCGCGTCGGGACTCGGTCTGGCAACGGCCATACGGCTTGCAAAGGCGGGCGCGAAAGTCACGCTACTGGACATGAACGAGGAGGCGGGGGGATCACAGGCAAAGGAAATTGGCGGGCATTTCATCAAGGTCGACGTCGCCGATGACGGCGCGGTTCGCGAGGCCGTTACCGAAGCGGAAGACAGGCACGGCGTTGCCCGGGTTCTCATTAACTGCGCCGGGGTCGGCACACCCTCCAAGATGCTCGACCGTGAAGGCAAGGCGACGCCGCTCGACTTTTTCGCCAAGGTCGTCGGCATCAATCTGATCGGCACCTATAATGTCACCGCCAAGTTCGCCGAACGGTTGGCGGCGAGCGAGCCGCTTGGCGAGGAGCGGGGCGTCGTCGTCAATACCGCTTCTGTCGCCGCTTTCGACGGACAGATCGGCCAGCCGGCCTACGCGGCTTCGAAGGCTGGCGTCGCTGGAATGACATTGCCGCTCGCTCGTGAACTGGCCCGATATGGCATCCGTGTCATGGCAATCGCGCCGGGTATCTTTCGCACGCCAATGGTGGCGGGGCTGCCGCAGGAGGCGCAGGACAGCCTTGGCAAGCAGGTGCCTTTTCCGAGCCGTCTTGGCGAACCGGACGAATACGCCAAGCTGGTCGAGGCGATTATCGGCAATCCCATGCTGAACGGCGAAACGATCCGGCTGGATGGCGCCATTCGAATGGCGCCAAAATAGGATCGTGAGCCTTGCCGGTCAGAACAGCCCGCCATAGGCGAGCGCAAGGCTGATAGGCGAGAACGATCCGAAGAAAAGCAGGGTCATGGCGCAGGCTATCGTCCACAGTGCCATGGCGACGACCGGGGGCGCCCAGCCATCCGCGCGCTTGGCGCGCCATGTCAGCCAGGCGTTATAGCCGATCACACCAAGGCCGATTGCAAGCGCCAGCACGATAAAAATGAAGGGCGGCATGGCTGCAAGTGCGCCGCCCTTCGTGACAAGTCGGTAGATGAAAGCCAAAGCCGGTACGCCGAACAGGTTGACCAGAACGAACGTCTTGACGGTCTGGGCGATTGGGGGAGGTGGCGGTAATTCAATTCGGCCCTTCACGTTTTTCTCCCTATCCGGATTGCTTCAAGGACTGAGCGGCTGGATGAGTGAAGATGGCGTTTCGTTGATGCAGATCAATCGTTTGATGGCAAAGCCTGGCTACCTTGCCTTTGCGGCAACCGATCGGGAGAGGCGAAATGGGATTTTTCAAAAGGGCCGAAGAGCACGGCGACCTGCTTGGCGCGATGATGGGGCGCACAGGCGCGCTCGACGATGAGCGGGTCTTGCGTCTCGCCGATTCCGTCCTGCGCTCGGCGTGGTTTCGCTGTCAAGGTTGCCGCCGGGCAGACGAATGTGCCGATTTTCTTGCGAAGGCGGATGCCAGGGAGCCTGCGCCCGACTACTGCCAAAACAAGGCGCTGATGGATTCACTGGCGCGTTAAGCGTCGTCCTGACTTAGCGGTGTGCGCCTTATCGCCGGCGGAAGAGCCGCGCGGCGATGATGAAGGCAATAACAAAAATGGCGATCCAGATCAGCCAGCGCAGCATCGCAATCCTTCCTTTCCGCCCGTCCTAGCGATCGTAGTTGAGGATCGGGGCAAGCCAGCGCTCCATGTCTGCCAAATCCATCTTCTTGCGACGTGCGTAATCCTCGACCTGATCCTTTTCGATCTTGCCGACGCCGAAATAAACGCTGTCCGGATGGCTGAAGTAAAGGCCGGACACCGATGAGGCGGGATGCATGGCGAAGCTTTGCGTTAGCGTGACGCCAGCTTCTTCGGTGGCGTTTAGCAGTGAAAAAAGCGTCGCCTTTTCGGTGTGGTCGGGCTGGGACGGATAGCCCGGCGCCGGGCGGATGCCGCGATATTTTTCGCCGATCAACTCTTCGTTGGAGAGCGTTTCATCGGGTGCATAGCCCCAGAACTCCCGGCGGACGCGCTGATGCATGTGTTCGGCGAAGGCTTCCGCGAGACGGTCGCACAGCGCCTTGAAGAGGATATTGTTATAATCGTCATTGGCCGTGATGAACGCCTTGGAACGAACCTCCTCGCCAAGCCCGGCGGTGACGCAGAAGCCGCCGATCCAGTCTTCATCCGGCGAGACGAAGTCCGAGAGGCAGTAATTGGGACGCTTGTTGCCGCGTTTCTGGATCTGCTGGCGGAGGCCATGGAAGGTCGCGATCCGGTCTTGGCGGGCATCGTTCTCGAAAACCGCGATATCGTCCGCGCCATCTTTGCGGGCCGGCCAGAAGCCGATTACGGCGCGCGCCTCTACCCAATTTTCGGCAACCATCTGGTCGAGCATCTCGTTGGCGTCGCGGAAGAGGTCGCGCGCCGCCGGACCGTAATCGGCGCTGTCCAGAATGGCCGGATAGCGGCTTTTCATTTCCCAGGTCGCGAAGAAGGGCGTCCAGTCGATCGCTTCGCGCAGTGTCGCCAGATCGTAGTCGACAAAATTTCGGATGCCGGTAAAGGTCGGAGCAGGCGGCGTGTACGTTTCGAAATCGAGTTTTGCGGCGTTGTCGCGCGCTTCCTTGAGCGTCAGGCGCTCCTTCTTGCCTTGCGCGTCCAGATGGGCGGCGCGCGCTTTTGCATTTTCTTCGCGAACACGGGAAACGTAGCCGGCCTTCTGCTCGCCCAGCAACTGACCCACGACGCCAACGGCACGCGAAGCATCCGTCACATAGACAACGGCGTCATTGTCGTAGGCCGGTTCGATCTTTACGGCGGTATGGGTGGACGAGGTTGTCGCACCGCCGATCAGAAGTGGAATGCTCATCTGTCTGCGCTGCATTTCCTTGGCGACGTCCACCATCTCGTCGAGCGATGGCGTGATGAGGCCGGACAGGCCGATCATATCGACCTTGTTGTCATTGGCTTCTTGCAGAATCTTTTCGGCCGGCACCATGACGCCGAGATCGATCACGTCATAACCGTTACACTGCAGCACGACGCCGACAATATTCTTGCCGATGTCGTGGACATCACCCTTCACCGTCGCCATCAGCACTGTGCCGTTCGACTTGCCGGCCTGGCCGCTCTCTTCCTTCTCCGCTTCCAGATAGGGAAGCAGATGGGCGACGGCGGCTTTCATGACGCGGGCGCTCTTGACCACCTGCGGCAGGAACATCTTGCCGGCGCCGAACAGATCGCCCACGACATTCATGCCGTCCATCAGCGGTCCTTCGATGACATGAAGCGGGCGTTCGGCCTTCTGGCGCGCTTCTTCGGTGTCGTCGACGATGTAGTCGGTGATGCCGTGGACGAGCGCATGTTCCAGGCGCTTCTCGACCGGCTGTTCGCGCCATTTCGTATCCTGTTGGCGGGCTTTCGCACCGCCTTCGCCGCGATATTTGTCGGCGATGGCGAGGAGGCGGTCGGTCGCATCGTCGCGGCGGTTGAGGATCACGTCTTCGACGGCCTCGCGCAGCTCTTCGGGTATGTCGTCATAGATTGTCAGCTGGCCGGCATTGACGATGGCCATATCCAGACCCGCCGGAATGGCGTGATAGAGGAAGACCGAATGCATCGCCTCGCGGACCGGTTCGTTGCCGCGGAAGGAGAAGGAGACGTTGGACAGCCCGCCTGATATGCGGGCGTGCGGCAGATTGGCCTTGATGCGCCGGCATGCTTCGAAGAAGGCGACGGCATAGTCGTTGTGCTCTTCGATGCCGGTGGCGACGGCGAAGATGTTCGGATCGAAGATGATGTCTTCCGGAGGAAAGTCGATTTTCTCGACCAGAAGATTGTAGGCGCGTTCGCAGATCGCGAATTTGTGCTCGGCGGTTTCGGCCTGGCCCTCTTCGTCGAACGCCATGATGACGGTCGCCGCGCCATAGGCTTTCAGCTTACGCGCCTGTTCGAGGAACTGGGCTTCGCCTTCCTTCAGGCTGATCGAATTGACGACCGCCTTGCCCTGCACGCATTTCAGCCCGGCTTCGATCACCTCCCATTTGGAGCTGTCGATCATGACCGGCACGCGAGCGATGTCCGGTTCGCCCGCCATGCGCTGCAGGAAAGTGGTCATGGCTTCGACGCCATCGATCAGGCCGTCATCCATATTGACGTCGATGATCTGCGCGCCGTTCTCGACCTGCTGGCGGGCAACGGAGAGCGCGTCTTCGAACCGGCCGTCGACGATCAGTTTCTTGAACTTCGCCGAGCCGGCGACATTGGTGCGCTCGCCGATATTGACGAATTGGCTGGAGGCGGCCTGACTCATGCGTTCACCGCGATCTGGAAGGGTTCGAGACCGGACAGACGAAGCGTCGGCGTAATTTGGGGCGGCATATGCGGCTTCGTTGCCTCGACGGCCTTCGCAATGGCGCGGATGTGATCGGGCGTGGTGCCGCAGCAGCCGCCGAGAATATTGACGTAGCCTTCTTCGGCCCAGGGCTTGAGCTGCGCCTGCATCTCGTCCGGTGTCTGATCGTATTCGCCGAAGGCATTGGGCAGGCCGGCATTCGGGAAGGCGAGGATGCGGCAATCAGCGGCCTTCGAGATTGCGACGATATGCGGGCGCATCTCGTCCGCGCCGAGCGCACAGTTCAGCCCGATTGCGAAAGGCTTGGCGTGCTTGACCGATAGCCAGAAGGCTTCGGGCGTCTGGCCGGAGAGGGTGCGACCGGAACGGTCGGTGATCGTGCCGGAAATCAGAATGGGCTTCTCCTCGCCATGCGCGTCGAACGCCTCCTGCGCGGCAAGAATGGCGGCCTTGGCGTTGAGCGTATCGAAGATCGTCTCGATCAGCAGCGCGTCGACATTGTCGAACATCGCGTCGATCTGGCCGCGATAGGTCTCCTTGACCTCATCGAAGGTCACATCGCGAAAGCCGGGGTCCTCAACCTTCGGCGAGATCGACAGCGTTTTGTTGAGCGGGCCGATGGAGCCGAGCACGGCGCGCGGCTTGTCAGGTGTTTTGCGCGTCCACTCATCGGCGCATTGACGGGCGACCTTCGCGGCGGCGGCGGCGATCTCGCCGGCATGATCCTGCAACCCGTAATCGGCCTGGCTGATCGCGGTTGCATTGAAGCTGTTGGTTTCGATCAGATCGGCGCCCGCTTCCAGATAAGCATCGTGAACCTTGGCAACGGCCTCGGGTTTGGTGAGCGACAAAAGGTCATTGTCACCCTTCAGCGGAAGCGCCCAATCGGCAAATCGGTCGCCACGAAAATCCTCTTCCTCCAGGCTCTGTCGCTGAAGCATGGTGCCCATGGCGCCGTCGAGAATAAGGATGTGGCTCTTGGCTCGCTCGGTAATGGCGTTCCAGCGTTCGGACATGGCAATCAATCCCTTTGGCGAATGCGGGCATGGGCTTCGCCGAGAGCGCGGCTGACCGCAATTGCGATATCAGCACGGTTCAGCGTGTAAAGGTGAAAATCGCGGACGCCGCCATCGTAAAGTTCGGCGCACAAATCGGTCGCTACGGAAGCTGTCAGCATCTGCCGTGTCAGAAGGTCGTCTTCCAGCCCTTCGAACAGACGTCCGTACCAGCCGGGCACATCGACGCCGACAGCGCCCGCCATACGCGAGAGACCGGCAATGTTGGGTTGCAACATCACGCCCGGCACGATGCCGATATCGATTCCAGCATCGGCGACGCGATCACGAAAACGGAAGAAAGTGTCCGCCTCGAAAAAGAACTGTGTGATCGCTTTCGTCGCACCGGCATCGGCTTTGCGGCGCAGGACATCCAGTTCGGTCTGCCAGTCAGCACTTTCGGGGTGGCGCTCAGGATAAGCCGAGCAGAAGATTTCGAAATCGTGCCGCTTCCTGAGACCGGCGATCAGATCGGGCGCGTAGGAATAGCCTTCCGGATGCGGCTCGTAGCGGCCGCCGAAGCCAGAGGGCGAGTCGCCGCGCAGTGCGACGATGGAGCGGATGCCGGCGTCCCAAAGGCGATCGGCGACGTCATCGATGTCGTTGCAGCTTGCCCCGACACAGGTCAGATGTGCGGCTGGCGTCAGCGACGTTTCACGCACCATGCGCGCCACGGTCCCCAATGTGCGCTCCTGCGTCGATCCGCCAGCGCCATAAGTTACCGAAACATATGAGGGCTGAAGCATCTCAAGACGCTTGACCGCATACCAGAGGTCCGCTTCCGCCTTTTCTGTCTTGGGCGGGAAAAACTCGTACGACACTTTCACGTGCGCTTCGTTGGCGCCATCGAGCCGAATAGCGGCGGGCTGTCTGTCGACATCCCGAAGGGGTAGTTGCGGGCTCGCCATTCCTGTCTCCGTTGGATTTTGCTTCCGGCGCTGTCACGCACGGTCTCGCCGCGAAAGACGCCAAAATAAAGCGCCAATATGGGCTGAGAAAAAGACATAAACAATTCTTTATGTCTTTTGTCAATGAGGCACCGCTGAACTGCGAAAGGCATCGCCTGACACTGCGTAAGGCGCAATTCGATACAAATTAAGCAGGCGTCAAGGGTTTGGAAGGCAAATTGACGTCCGTTGCCATGGGAAACACGGGTCAATGCCGGCCAAGCAAAGCTATCGTATTCTTCTCGCCGACGCCGAGCGCGACCGAATGCTTGTAGTGCGCGAAGCTCTGGGCGAACTGAACCGGACCTCGCTGGCCGTGAAGACCTGCCACAGCGCCGGCGCGATGATAGGTCTGCTCAAAACCGGCAATTTCGATCTCATTTTGGCCGCGGCCGATCTACCGGGCTGCTCCGGCGCTGAGCTTCTGCGATGGATGAAAGTTCAGGTCAAGCAAGTGCCCGTCGTTCTGATCGCTCCAGAATGGCTGGCTGCAGAAGAAGCGGAATATAGTGGCGCTGCGGACTTGCTGCATCATGGGGAACTGACGGCTCCCATTCTGGATCGCGCTATCCGCTATGCCGTTTATGGCCATGACCGGCAGGCCATGACCATGTCGGTTCTTGAAAATACCGAAGCAGCGATTGCCGTCATCGACAGCGACAATCGCGTCAAAATGGCCAATTCAGCCTTCTGGAGCGCAGCCGCGCAATCGGCGGCCAGTGCCGGCCGCTTTCAGTCCGACGTTCTGCTTGCAAAGGTTCTGCGAAACGAGACCGGCCAGATTCACGTGGGCGAACGGGTTTTCGAAAGCCGGATCGTCGACCTGCCGCACGATTTCCGCTCCATTGTCCTGGTCGATGTCACGCGGCACGCCATGGCGCTTGAGGAGCGGCGCGATACGGAAAGGCGTATCACTTACCTGGCGACGCACGATCCCCTGACGGGACTGCCAAACCGCCTTGGGTTCAGTGGCGAGATCAACAAGCGTATCCGCTCGGCCAAGCTTGAGGAACGCGAGTTCTATCTTATCACTTTCGATCTGAAGCGTTTCAAGGAAATCAACGACGTTTTCGGTCATGCGACCGGAGACGGGTTGCTGAAATGCGTGGCCAAACGGATGCGCGAATGTTTGCGAGAGAACGAATATCTGGCGCGTCTCGGCGGCGACGAATTCGTAGTCTTGCAACCGAAAACCACAGACGACGACGACAAGCTGCCATCCTCCGTCCGACGGGTGCTGAACGCCTGCGACCAGAGCTTCAGCGTCAAGAAAAAGCTTATCAACGTATCGCTCAGCGCCGGTATCTCGATCTATCCGTCTCATGGAAAGACGGCCGAAGAGCTTCAGGCCAATGCGGGATGCGCGATCAGTCGCATCAAACAGAACCCGCTGGAGCGGGTCTGCACCTTCGACGAAAATATGGATAGGGCACTCCGTAAGCGCCGGACGCTCGCCGCCGACCTGCAGAAAGCCCTCGAAGAGAAGGCCATCGAGGTCCACTTCCAGCCGAAAGCCGAAGTGGCCGATTGCCGTTTGACAGGATTTGAAGCGCTGGCGCGTTGGACGCATCCGGAACTCGGTCCGATTTCGCCCGTCGAGTTCATCTCCATCGCCGAAGAATACGGTATGATTATCGAACTGGGCCGGTGCCTGATGGAGAAGGCGTGTTCCATTGCGTGCGACTGGCCGGACAATCTTCATCTGGCCATCAATGTCTCGCCTGTTCAGATCATCCATACCGATCTGGTCGAGACGGTTCGTGAAACGCTGCTGACGACCGGCTTCAATGCCAAGCGGCTGGAGATCGAAATCACCGAATCGCTGCTGATCGGCGATACGGAACGCACGCTGGACGTTCTGCGTAAATTGCGAGCCATGGACATTTCGATTGCCATGGACGATTTCGGTACGGGTTATTCCTCGCTTTCGGCCCTCATGGCGTTCCCGTTCGATACGCTGAAGATCGACCGGACTTTCATCGAGAAGATCACCCACAATCCGCAAGCCTATGAAATCGTCCGATCGGTTATCGGCTTGGGACGGATGATGGACTTCAAGGTCGTCGCCGAGGGCGTCGATATGCAAAGCCACATCGACTTCCTACGCGAACATGGCTGTTCCGAGATGCAGGGCTTTCTCCTCGGCAAGCCCATGCCTGCCGATCAGGCTGCCAGGCTGATCGAAGCCGGCCCGGTGCTCGAATACGAAGCTCTGCCGGACCGGGAGGCCCGCGCGGCGTAAAGTGTAAAAACTCGCCGCGCCGTATTGACCGGGGTCGGCAATACACAATTTGAAAAAAGCCATGGAATCGAGAGCCACTATCCGTTGTATTCCGGCTGAAGCTTGTCCATGTTTGCCTCTGATTTGGCGGGACTCATGGAAAACCGATTGATCGGCAACATTCTTGGTGATGTGCACCAGCGCCGGCTCGGTGTGCTGCCGGCCAACGCTTTCGCATTCCTGTTTTTCTTTATGGCGTCCGGGGGTGTTCTTTACCTGTCCGACCGCACCGATACGTTCGCCCCGGTCTGGCCTGCCGCAGGAGCGGCGCTGGCCATGATTTCGCTGTTCGGCCACCGCGTCGTTCCGGGTATCTTTCTTGCGAGTTTTACGGCGCTTCATCTCTTCGCCGGCAATCTGGATTTTGGCGAGGCTCTGGTCATTGCTTCCGTCGATGTAGCGGGGCCGGCATTGGGCGTGGCGGCGGCCCGGCTGATCGGTGTGCGCGATCCCTTCGAGCGGGTTTCAACCCTGATGCTCTTTCTGGTGGTCGCCGGCATACCGAGTGCCTTCGCCACCGTCGGGACCTCGCTGATCGTCGAGACAATGAACGGCCATCTGCCAGCGGACAGGTGGCACGATCTGGGGCTGGTCCTTCTGCTCGGTCAACTCGTCGGCATCGTCACCATCTGGCCGCTACTGGAAAGCTGGTGGCGGTATGGCGTACCGCCGCGCCCCGCCTTGCTCGTCCTGATCGTGGCTCTCATCGTGGGGTTTACGAGCACGCTGCTGCTGACCAACAGCATCTATTTCCGGTTCATCCATATCGCGCCGCTCATCATCTGGGCTTCGCTCGCCTACGATGTGCGCGGCGCATCGCTCGCCGTCGCGCTGGTCGGACTACTCTACAGCGTCAATCTGATCTGGCAGGCCGAGACGGTGATGGGCGTGGACATGGTTCAGGGCCGCACTGCGTTTCTGCAACAGCAACTTCTCATTATCGGCGCAATCGCTCTGGTTGTCGGGGTTATCGATTATTCCCGGCAAAAGAAGCAGCAGGACCGGCTTTCCCTTGCCGCCGACGCTGCCGGGCTCGGCTTTTTCGAAGCCAATCTGAAGACGGGCGTGATGCTTGTCGATAAGCGCATCCGCCAGATACTCGACCTGCCGGATTCGAAAGAGCCAATTCGGATCGTCACTTTTCTCAATCAGTTGCATCCGGACGATGCGGATGCGCTTCGCTCGACGCTTCTTCATGACGACCGGAGCCATGCTACGACTTTCACCGTCGAGCCACGCATCGACGATGCCGCATCGGCGCTGCCACGCTGGGTCTCGATCAATGGGCGGATCACCCATGAACGCCGCAGCATGAGCCCGACGCGGATCATGGCGCGCGGTTCGGTGCGCGACATTACCGAGCGCAAACGCGTCGAGCGGCGCGTCAGGCAGCACGAGCGTCTGCTGCGCGGTATTCTGGACAGTCTTGCCGCGTGGGTGGCGGTGGTCGGACCGGACGGCACAGTCGTGGAAACCAATGAGGGCGATTTCGCCAGTCTCGACCGTTCCATGAGAGGGCTTCTTGGTACGAAGATCTGGAACGAGAGCTGGTGGAATGGCAGTGCCGACGCCGCCTCGATCGTGCGCGAGGCCGTCCAGGCCGCGACACGCGATGGCGAGACCTCCCGCTTCGACATTTGTATGAGCGGCCCCGATGGCAACACCGCATCAGAAACCTTCTGGGTCGACCTGCAGATCGCACCACTCCAGGGCGCTCCGATCACTGGTTCTGTCGTGCTGTCCGGTATCGACATCACGTCACGGCGCTCCGCCGAGAAGCTGTCCCGCAGCCTTGGCGATATCATCAACGCGACGCCAGACTATGTGGCGTTTGGAGCGCCCGACGGTTCTGTCAGGTTCCTTAATTCCGGTGGCCGCCGCCTTCTTTCCGAAGGTGGGGACATGAGCGATGCATACGATCCGGTGCCGCCCGAAGCACCGAACCTTTTCACCAACCTGAGCGACGACCAGCGTGACAAGCTGTTCACCGACGGTTTCTGGATGGGCGAGAACACGCTGGAACTGCCGGATGAGCGCCGGATACCCGTCAGTCAGGTGTTGATCGTCCATAAGGATGACGGGGTCGTGACGTCGCTCTCGACGATCATGCGCGACATGACGGAACAACAGCGGAGCGTGGAACGGCAATCGCTTCTCATGCGCGAACTTTCACACCGGGTAAAAAACACGCTCGCCGTCATTCAAGGCATGGCGCGGCAGACGCTTCGCACGGCAGACAGCCCTCAGAAATTTGCCGACAGTTTCCTGGGGCGCATCGCCAGCCTTTCGGCGAGCCACGCCCTGTTGACCGAGCGTGACTGGTCGGCGCCCAGCCTGCGCGAAGTCATCCACTCGCAGTTGAAACCCCTTCTGGGCGCGGATCGGACGGTCGAAATCGCTGGCCCCAAGGTCCTGTTGCCTGCGGAAACGGCCACGCAGTTCGGGCTCGTGATCCACGAACTCGGAACCAATGCCATCAAGCACGGAGCGCTCGCTTCCGACGACGGCACCCTTTCCATATCGTGGACGATGGGGAGCGAAAGAAAGCTGCATTTTGTCTGGAAGGAGCGGCATTCGTCGGCGCGATCCTACGATGATAGCGAGACCACCGGGTTCGGTACGCGCCTGCTTCAAATGACGGCGATCGAACTGGAGCGGCGTTTCGAGATCGATGGTTTGCGGGTGACGTTCGATCTGGAACTGCCGGCCGCCCCCACCCAGACCGCCGACCGCGAGACGCCAACGGCCTGACGATGGGCAGGCGTCCGGCCTAGCAACCAAACCCCGTCCCCGTGTTGCTTCAAAACGGGTCAGCTTTACCCTTCAATAACGATAAATATGCTCTTTTGGCGTGAGGGAGAAACTAAAGCGGTTATCGAACATTGTTCTTCCTGAAAGGGCAATAAAATGATGACAGTTTTATTCAAGAGCATCCTGATAGTCGAAGACGAGATGCTAATCGCCATGGACGCGGAAGATAGCTTGGAAACGGCCGGCCATGGTGTAGCTAAGATCGCACGGACGGTCAGCGAGGCGATGCGTGCTCTTCAGGATAATCAGGTCGATGCTGCCCTGCTAGACTTTAATCTGCCCGATGGCACCTCAGCGCCAATTGCGCGGTGGCTTCAGGAGCATGGCGTCCCCTTCGCAATCGTGACGTCCCAAAGCCCCAATCAGCTTTCGGGTGAAGGTCTGCCTCACTCGCGCATTTATCAGAAGCCGTCCGATTACGCGGCTATCGCGCAGGAACTCGCGGAAGCGGCCTGATCGCGGACTTTCACTGGAACGGCACACGCAGTGCAACGTTGGTCTCCCACAATTGATTTGTGAGGAGACCTTTTTCATGCGCAATGTCATTACAGCCGTTTTCGCTGGCGCGCTTACCACGGTTGCCGGCGTGGCCTCGGCCCAGGACGATGGGACGGTGAAGACCGCCACTGCGACGCTCATGGGTGCAGAGGGCGCCGAACATGGATCGGTCACGATGGAGCAGACACCCAATGGTGTGCTGCTGACGCTCGACCTGAAAGACGTTCCCGCCGGGGTCCACGGTTTTCACATTCATGAGACCGGCAAGTGCGAGCCGGATTTCAAGGCTGCCGGCGGCCACTTCGCCGAAGGCAAAGAGCATGGCATGATGGTCGAAGGTGGACCGCATCCGGGCGACATGCCGAACATCCACGTCAGTGACAGTGGCGCCCTGCAGCAGGAAATACTCAATACCGCTGTCAGCCTGAACGAGGGAGACGACGGTTTCCTGATGGACGAAGACGGTTCGGCCATCATGATCCATTCGGGCGCGGACGATTACAAAAGCCAGCCGAGCGGCGATGCAGGCGACCGTATCGCCTGCGGCGTCATCGAGATGGAATAAAAGCTCAATACCTAGACGGATTATCGGGGGCGGCGCAGCAGCGCTGCCCTTTCGTTTAGAGCGCGTCCAGAAATTGCTTGGAATCCGCGCGGATTGTGTCGACCTTCTCATCTTTGAAACGATCGAGGGTCTTGTACATCATGCCGACACGCGGATTGTCCTTCAGCCGCTCGCGGTTGCGGTCCAGAAAGTCCCAGTAAAGATAGTTGAAGGGGCAGGCGTCCGGCCCATGCTTGCGTTTCACAGCGTAGTCGCAGTGGACGCAATAGTCGCTCATCTTGTTGATATAACTTCCGGAGGCGGCGTAGGGCTTGGATGCGAACAATCCGCCGTCAGCGAAGAGGATCATCCCCACGACATTGGGCATTTCGACCCACTCATAGGCGTCGTGATAGACGATCAGATACCATTCCTGCACTTTTTTTGGATCGAGCCCCGCCAGAAGGCAGAAATTTCCTATGACCATCAGCCGCTGGATATGATGGGCGTAGGCGTTATCCCAAGTCTCTAAAATAGACTGCTTCATGCAGTTCATTTTCGCATCGCGTGTCCAGAAGAAATCGGGCAGGGCGCGCTGCGCCATCAGTTTGTTCGACTGCCCGTAATCCGGCATCTGGCTCCAATAGACGCCGCGGATGAATTCGCGCCATCCAATGATCTGACGGATAAATCCTTCTGCCGCGTTGATCGGCACTGTGCCCGCCCTCCAGGCGTCTTCAGCTTTTTCCACGACTTCCGCCGGTGACAGCAGGCCGCAATTGATGAGTGCGGAAAGATGCGAATGAAAGATCAGGGGTCGCCCCTGCTTCATCGCATCCTGATAACGCCCGAAGCAGGGCAGGGCTTCCTCGACGAACCAATTGAGATAATGCGTCGCCTGACGGCGCGTGACCGGATAGGCGAAATTCTCGAGCGTGCCGAAATGGTCGGCGAAACGCTCTTCGACCAGGTCGATCACCTTCTGCGTCATCTCGTCGACGGTCCAGTCGGGGCGATCTGGAATTTCGACCTGACCGTCGAGCGGCTCGCGATTGTCCTTATCGTAGTTCCATTGTCCACCTGCCGGTTCGCCGTCTTCGATCATGATGGCGAGTTTCTCGCGCATCATGCGGTAGAAATATTCCATCCGGAGCGTCTTGGCGCCCTCGGCCCAATCGCGGAACTCCGCATGGGTGCAGAGAAATCGATCGTCGGTGCGGATCTCGACGTCGAAGTCGAACATTTCCTCCCATTCATCCATCATCTTCCGAACGCGCCATTCGCCGGCCTCGGTCACGACGATACGATCCGGTCCGATTGCGTTGACGGCATCGATCAGCGCCTCGGTGAAGCTCTCTGGGCTGTCCGCCTCGTCGATGCATTGGTAGCGGACCTTGTAGCCCTTATCCGTCAGATCGGCTGCAAAATGACGCATTGCCGAGAAAAGGAAAGCGATCTTCTTTTTGTGATGCTTCACATAGGTGGCTTCGTCCTGCACCTCGGCCATCAGTATGACATCGCTTTGCGGATCGGCGTCACGCAGCGTGGCAATGTCGTCGGATAGCTGGTCACCGAGAATGAAGCGAAGTGTGCCGGCCATGATTCACCTTTCCCGTGCAAGTGGCATGGCAGCTAGCGCGTCGAAGGCCGGTGACGAATCCGCCCGAGCCTAAAGTTTAAGCGGGGATTGAAGCTGTGGGAAAAATAGGCGCGAGGGGGTTGGCGCGCCCCAAATTCTAAGATTATTGTCACCCAAACAGGCCTCTGGCCCATGGGGATACCGAACTCTCAATGGAATATTTCATACAGCAGCTCATCAACGGGCTGACGCTTGGCTCTATCTACGGGCTCATCGCCATCGGATATACGATGGTCTACGGCATCATCGGCATGATCAACTTCGCCCATGGCGATATTTTCACCGTCGGCGCTTATGTCGCGCTTGCCGTTATTCTGCTCCTCGGCATTACCGGCGCTACGGGCGCGACGATGCTGATCCTGGCCCTTCTGCTGGTTCTTGTCATATCGATGATATTCACCGCCGTGTGGGGATGGACCGTCGAGCGGGTGGCCTATCGGCCGCTGCGCGGCTCGTTCCGCCTCGCGCCGCTGATTACCGCCATCGGTATGAGCATCGTCTTGCAGAACTTCATTCAGGTAACGCAGGGCGCCCGCGTGAAGCCGATCCAGCCGATTATTTCCGGCGGTATTCCGCTGTTCGACAGCCGCGCCGATGGCGGTATCATCGTGCAATTGTCCTGGATGCAGCTTCTCATCATTGTCTCGACCTTCGTTTTGATGGTCGGGTTCACGCTGCTCATCACCAAAACGGCCCTTGGCCGCTCGCAGCGGGCCTGCGAGCAGGACCAGAAAATGGCCGCGCTTCTCGGGGTCGATGTCGACAAGACGATCAGCCTGACCTTCGTCATGGGCGCGGCGCTTGCCGCCGTGGCCGGTCTGATGTTCCTGCTGCTCTACGGCGTGCTCGATTTCTACATCGGGTTCCTGGCGGGCATCAAAGCGTTCACGGCAGCCGTTCTCGGCGGGATTGGCTCGCTGCCGGGCGCCATGCTTGGGGGCATCGTTCTCGGCCTTATCGAAGTCTTCTGGAGCGCCTATTTCTCTGTCGAATATAAAGATGTGGCTGCGTTCTCGATCCTTGCAATCGTGCTGATCTTCATGCCGAGCGGTCTTCTTGGCAAGCCGGAAGTGGAGAAAGTCTGATGGCGGGCGAAACCGAAAGCGGCACCGGCCAGGAACAGCCAGTCGCAACGACCCAGCCCGAAGGCGCGCAGATCAAGAGCGAAGAGCGCGCCGACGCGCCGAACCTCGTCGTCGATACCGGCCCAAGCGGCCTTTCGGAGCGGCTGAAGCAGGCAGCGGTTGCCACCTTCGTCACCGCTGTTCTGGGCTTTTTCTTTTTGCCGATCCGTACCAGCATCGCGCCGGGCGGACTCGACATCACCTGGCGCTGGAGCCTCTATGCGCTGGCGCTGATCTTTGCCTTTTTCGGCAAGCTTCTTGTCGACGCCTATCTGTTGTCTCCTGCGGGGCCGCGCGTTCGCGCAATGGTGTCGGGGCTCTTTATCCTCGGCTTTGCCGTTCTTTATGCCTGGCATCCGCTTGGCGACATTCTGTTTGGCACGGGCCAGTTCGAAGAACTCCTCGGCTCGGTTCTGATCGGAGTTGTCTTCGGCGCCATCCTCCTCGGCCTCGTCCTTCTGATTTCGCGCGCGACCGGCAAGATCGGAACGCCCGCGACAGGCGTGGCGGCTCAGAAAAAGGCAGATAGGATCACATCCTTCGGCACCTGGAGCCTGCGCATTCTTTTCGTGGTGGCGCTGCTGCTGCCATGGATCGTCATGTTTCTCTTTCCCAATCGCGACCGCCAGCTGATCGACATCTCCATTCTGATTCTGACCTATGTGATGCTGGGATGGGGCCTGAATATTGTCGTCGGTCTCGCTGGCCTGCTCGATCTCGGCTATGTCGCGTTCTATGCGGTGGGCGCTTACGCGTACGCACTGCTGGCGCAGTATCTCGGCTTCGGTTTCTGGATGGCGCTACCGCTGGCCGGCCTGTTCGCCGCGCTGTGGGGGCTTGTTCTCGGTTTTCCGGTTCTGCGTCTGCGTGGCGATTATCTGGCAATCGTCACGCTCGCCTTCGGTGAGATCATCCGCGTCGTGCTGCTCAACTGGTCCGACTTCACGGGTGGGCCGGACGGGATTGGGCGCATTCCGAAGCCGACCCTTTTCGGAATCGAGTTCAACCGGGGCGAAGGCGGTTTCGCCGATATTTTCGGGCTCGACTACGACACGATCCACCGGTTCATATTCTTCTACTACATCATCTTCGTATTGGCGCTGATTACCCATTTTGCGACCATGCGCCTTCGTCGCCTGCCGGTCGGGCGTGCCTGGGAGGCCCTTCGCGAAGACGAAATTGCCTGCCGCTCGCTCGGCATCAATACGACGCTGGTCAAGTTATCGGCCTTCTCGATTGGAGCGATGTTCGGCGGGTTCGCCGGGTCGTTCTTCGCCACCCGGCAGGGATTTATCAGCCCGGAAAGCTTCACCTTCATCGAAAGCGCGATCATTCTCGCGATCGTGGTTCTCGGCGGCCTGGGCAGCCAGATCGGAGTGGTCTTCGCGTCCATCGTGATGATCGGCGGCATCGAATTGCTGCGCAATATCGGTTTCATGTCGGTGGTCTTCGGAGAGAATTTCGACCCCACACAGTTCCGAATGCTGATTTTCGGCCTCGCCATGGTTCTGATCATGGTCTGGAAGCCGCGCGGCCTCATCTCGGCCCGCCAGCCAAGCGCCGTCTACAAGGAACGCAAGAGCATCGGAGCCGACGTGGTCGCTCAGGGCGAGGGGCACTAATCCAATGAATGTGACCACAACATCCCGCCATGGCTGGGAAAACGATCCGTTGTTGACGGTCGAGAACCTGACCATGCGTTTCGGAGGCCTCGTCGCAGTCGACAATCTGTCTTTCACTGTCGGGCGCGGCGACATCACTGCGCTGATCGGCCCGAACGGCGCGGGAAAGACAACCGTCTTTAACTGCGTTACCGGCTTCTACAAGCCAACCGAAGGGCGCATCGTTATGCGTCACGGCCCTGGCCGGCGCGACGAAGCGGTGGAGGAACTGACCGATTCCGCAGCTCGCTATGCCCGACAGGACGATGGCGCGGTTTTCCTGCTGGAGCGCATGCCGGATTTCACCATCAGTCGGACTGCCAAGGTGGCGCGGACCTTTCAGAACATCCGCCTTTTTGGCGGCATGACCTGTCTGGAGAATCTGCTCGTTGCCCAGCACAACCCATTGATGCGGGCGTCCGGCTTCTCGATCGCCGGACTTCTCAATCTTCCGTCCTACCGGTCGGCGGCGAAGAACGCCAAGGACCGGGCCATCTACTGGCTCGAACAGTGCAGGCTCATTCACCGTGCAGACGATCCCGCGGCCGATCTGCCCTATGGCGATCAGAGGCGGTTGGAAATTGCGCGCGCGATGTGTTCGGAGCCGCATCTTCTGTGCCTCGACGAACCCGCCGCAGGCCTCAATCCCCGTGAATCCGCCGAATTGAACGATCTTCTGCAATTCATTCGGGCGGAGACCGGAACGTCCATCCTTCTGATCGAACACGATATGGGCGTCGTGATGAAGATTTCCGATCATGTCGTCGTCCTCGATTACGGGCGCAAGATCGCCGATGAAACGGCGGAAGCCGTTCGCAACGACCCCAAGGTGATCGCCGCCTATCTCGGCGTCGACGATGAATCGGAGATCGAGGACGAAGAAATCCGGGCCGACCTGCATCGCGGCGAGCAACAGGCCGGAACCGAGGGAGGCGAAGCATGAGCGCGCACCCCATGCTGAAGGTCGAGGGCCTTCATGCCGCTTACGGGAAGATCGTCGCGCTTCGCGGTGTGGATGTCGAGGTCGCCAAAGGCGAGATCGTCACGCTCATCGGCGCGAACGGCGCCGGCAAGTCGACATTGATGATGAGCATTTGCGGCACGCCTCGCGCCAAGGCCGGTCAAATCCTTTTCGACGGTGAGGACATCACCACGACGCCGACACATCTCATCATGCGCAAGGGGATCGCTCAGTCGCCAGAGGGGCGCCGTATTTTCGCCCGCATGACGGTGATGGAAAACCTGCAGATGGGCGCGAGCCTCGTCGACGAGCAGCATTTCGAAGACGATCTGAGCAAGGTTTTCGATCTCTTCCCGCGCCTGAAGGAGCGCTCCGGCCAGCGTGGCGGGACGCTATCGGGCGGTGAGCAGCAGATGCTGGCCATAGGCCGCGCGCTGATGAGCCGGCCGAAATTGCTCATGCTGGACGAGCCATCGCTCGGCCTTGCTCCGTTGATCGTCAAGCAGATCTTCGAAGCAGTGCGCGAGTTGAACCGCAATGAGGGATTGACCGTCTTCTTCGTGGAGCAGAACGCGTTTCATGCGCTGAAACTGGCACATCGGGGCTATGTTCTCGTCAATGGCGAGATCACCATGACGGGCACTGGCGCGGAACTGCTGAAACGCGAAGACGTTCGCGCGGCCTATCTCGAAGGCGGCGGGCATTAGGAGATTATGATGAACCCGATCTGGGAAGTGGGCTTCGGAGATTTTTTCCTGGTCACGGTCGTTCTTGGGGGCGGGGCCGCGTTTTTGACCGGGCGCGCCGCGGCTGCGGACTGGCGCGGCGCGCGGGAGCTGGGCCTTTACGTCCTGCTGCTTGGATGCGCAGTGCGTTTTCTGCACTTCGCCCTGTTCGAGGGCACGCTCCTGCAGCCCTATTATTATCTGGTCGACGTCATCGTCCTGGCCGCGTTCGCCTGGCTCGGTCGCCAACTGACCCGCGCCCGGCAGATGAGCCAGCAATACAGCTTCGCCTTTGAAAAGAGTTCGCCGCTGACCTGGAAGCGAAAGTCTTGAAATTCCAGCACGGTGCCCACTTTTCAACGACAGTGTGATGCGCTTTGATGCCCGTCACAGGGACTAGGGAGGCAGCCGGTACACACCCTCCGTGCTGCATACCCGATAAAAACAGGGTGGAATTTGGAGCGAACATGAAGAAACTACTTCTTGCCGGCGTGGCCCTCGGTGTTATGGGTGCGGCGCCTGCTTCCGCTGAAATTCTCGTCGCTGTCGCGGGTCCGATCACGGGCCAGTACGCTTCCTTCGGTGCCCAGATGCAGGCCGGCGCAGAACAGGCCGTTGCCGACATCAACGAAGCCGGTGGCGTCAATGGTGAAATGCTCAAGCTGGTCGTCGGCGATGATGCCTGCGACCCGAAACAGGCCGTCGCGGTCGCTCAGGATTTCGCCT
Source organism: Notoacmeibacter sp. MSK16QG-6 (assembly GCF_024158145.1). Classification (GTDB taxonomy): domain Bacteria; phylum Pseudomonadota; class Alphaproteobacteria; order Rhizobiales; family Rhizobiaceae; genus Notoacmeibacter. The sequence goes on along the minus strand of NZ_JAMYXM010000003.1, from coordinate 267,173 downwards.
CGCAGGGCGTGGCATTCGTGGCCGGCCATTTCTGCTCCGGCTCTTCGATCCCCGCTTCGTCGGTCTACGCCGATGAAGGCATTATCGAGATCACGCCGGCTTCGACCAACCCGGCCTTTACGGATGATCGTCCCGGTCCGGGTATCTATCGCGTCTGCGGACGTGACGACCAGCAGGGCGAAACGGCTGGCGGTTATCTGGCCAAGAACTTTGCCGACGCCAAGATCGCGATCATCAACGACAAGACCGCCTACGGCAAAGGCCTTGCCGACCAGACGCAGGCTGCCATGGAAGCGGCCGGCAAGGAAGCCGCACTCGTGGAATCCTACACTGCCGGTGAAAAAGATTATTCGGCGCTGATCTCCAAGCTGAAAGACGAGGGCGTTTCCGTCCTTTATGTCGGCGGCTATCACACCGAAGCCGGCCTGATGGCTCGTCAGGCCAAGGAGCAGGGCATGGACCTGCAGATCGTCTCTGGTGACGCACTTGTCACCGACGAATATTGGGCGATCACCGGCGATGCCGGCGAAGGCACGCTGATGACGTTCTCGCCCGATCCGCGCAACAATGAAGGCGCTGGCGAGATCGTCAAGAAACTCGAAGATGCCGGTAAGCCGACCGAGGGCTATGTGCTCTACACCTACGCGGCGATGCAGGCATTCAAGCAGGCTGCCGAAACGGCCGGCTCGACGGAGTTCGACGCCATGGTTACGGCGCTCGACGATGGCGAGTTCGATACGGTTCTCGGTCAGCTGAGCTTCGACGACAAGGGCGACGTCTCGCTTCCGGGCTACGTCTTCTATGAGTGGAGCGACGGCAAGTACACGCAGATGGATTCTGCGATGGCCGATACCGGCTCCATGGAAAAAGAAGAAGGCGCCATGGAAGAGAAGGATGCATCGATGGAAAAGACCGACGATGCGGCCAATGACAATATGGAAGCCGGCGAGGAAAAGCAGGCTCAGTAACCAACTGAACAAGCCCTCGGAAGATATCCGCGGGCCTGATAGAGCGGGTCCGGCTGTTGCCGGGCCCGTTTTTGCATAGCAGCCCGCTCACGATGCGCTTGAGTGCCCCAGCGGCATCATGTAGTTCATCTTGCGTTGCAGCAATTCTTCTGCGCCTGCCTTCTAACTCCGGCGCTGGTCTTCGCCAGCGCCTTCTCGTTCCAAGGACCCGCCAACGTGAAGATTAAGAAGCTCCTCGTCGCCAATCGCTCGGAAATTGCCATCCGCGTGTTTCGTGCAGCCAATGAACTGGGCATTGAAACGGTCGCCATATGGGCCGAGGAGGACAAATACGCGCTGCACCGGTTCAAGGCCGACGAGAGCTATCAGATCGGCCGCGGGCCGCATTTGGAGAAGGATCTCGGGCCGATCGAAAGTTATCTTTCGATCGAGGAGGTGATCCGCGTTGCCAAGATGGCCGAAGTGGACGCCATTCATCCTGGCTATGGTCTTCTGTCGGAAAGCCCGGAATTCGCCGACGCATGCGCCGAAGCCGGCATCACCTTCATTGGCCCGAAACCGGACACGATGCGCCGGCTCGGCAATAAGGTCGCGGCGCGCAATCTCGCCGTCGAGGTTGGCGTGCCGGTGGTGCCCGCGACGGAACCGCTCCCCGACGACATGGACGAAGTCGCCAGAATGGCCGAGGAGATCGGCTATCCGGTCATGCTCAAGGCGAGTTGGGGCGGCGGGGGACGCGGCATGCGCGCGATCCGCAGCGCCGACGATCTCTCCCGCGAGGTGACAGAAGCCAAACGCGAGGCGCGTGCCGCCTTCGGCAAGGATGAAGTCTATCTGGAAAAGCTGGTGGAGCGCGCCCGCCATGTGGAAGTACAGGTGCTGGGCGACACACATGGCAATCAGGTGCATCTGTTCGAGCGCGATTGCTCGATCCAGCGGCGCAACCAGAAGGTGGTGGAACGCGCGCCAGCGCCGTATCTCGACATGGGGCAGCGCGAAGAACTCTCGTCCCATGCCCTGAAGATCGCCGAGGCGACGGACTATGTCGGCGCAGGAACCGTCGAATTTCTCATGGATGCCGATACGGGCGCTTTCTATTTCATCGAGGTCAATCCGCGCATTCAGGTCGAGCACACCGTGACCGAAGAGGTGACGGGCATCGACATCGTCAAGGCGCAGATCCGCATCCTCGAGGGCGAGGCCATTGGCACGCCTGAAAGCAAGGTGCCCTCGCAGGCGGATATCAAGCTCAACGGCCATGCGCTGCAATGCCGCATCACGACCGAGGATCCGGAGCAGAATTTCATCCCGGATTATGGTCGCATCACCGCCTATCGCGGCGCTACGGGATTCGGCATCCGCCTCGATGGCGGCACGGCCTATTCCGGCGCGGTGATCACGCGCTTCTACGATCCGCTTCTGGAAAAAATCACCGCCTGGGCGCCGACCCCGGAGGAAGCGATTGCCCGCATGGACCGCGCTCTGCGTGAGTTCCGTATCCGTGGTGTGGCGACCAACCTGACCTTCCTCGAGGCGATCATCACCCATCCGAAGTTTCAGGACAACAGTTACACCACCAAGTTCATCGACAACACACCTGAACTGTTCTCGTCCGTAAAGCGGCAGGACAGGGCAACCAAGCTGCTGCGCTATGTGGCCGATGCGACGGTGAACGGCCATCCAGAAACACGCGACCGGCCCATGCCGCCAGCGGACGCGCCTGCGCCAGTCGCGCCGTTTGCCGGTGGAGATATTCCCGATGGCGCCCGGCAGATCTTCGAAGCCAAGGGCGCGGAGGGCTTTGCCAAATGGATGCGTGAGCAGACGGGCGTACTGGTGACCGACACGACCATGCGCGATGCCCATCAGAGCCTGCTCGCCACCCGCATGCGCTCGCACGACATCACGACCATCGCCGGGACCTATGCCCGCGCACTGCCGCAGCTTCTATCGCTGGAATGCTGGGGCGGCGCGACCTTCGACGTTTCCATGCGGTTCCTAACGGAGGACCCGTGGGACCGGCTGAGCGCGATCCGCGAAGCGGCGCCGAACCTGCTGACGCAGATGTTGCTGCGCGGCGCAAACGGGGTCGGTTACACCAACTATCCAGACAATGTGGTCCGCTATTTCGTGAAGCAGGCTGCTGAGGGAGGCGTCGATATTTTCCGTGTGTTCGATTGCCTGAACTGGGTGGAGAATATGCGGATCGCGATGGATGCCGTCGGCGAAAGCGGCAAGATCATCGAGGCGGCGCTGTGCTATACCGGCGATATTCGCGATCCCGACCGTGCCAAATACGACTTGAAATATTACGTCGATCTGGCCCGGGACCTGGAGGCAGCCGGCGCGCATATCCTTGCCGTCAAGGACATGGCGGGGCTGTTGAAACCGGCTGCGGCGACGGCGCTGTTCAAGGCGCTTCGTGAAACGACCGACCTTCCGATCCATTTCCATACGCACGATACGAGCGGGATCGCAGCTGCGTCGATCCTTGCTGCGGTAGATGCCGGCGTCGACGCGGTCGATGCGGCGATGGACGCGTTCTCCGGCAATACCAGCCAGCCCTGTCTCGGCTCCATCGTCGAAGCGCTATCCGGTACCGAACGCGATACCGGCCTCGATCCGGCCTGGATTCGCAAGATCAGCTTCTATTGGGAAGCTGTCCGCGCGCAATACGCCGCCTTCGAAAACATCTCCCAAAGCCCGGCCTCGGAGGTTTATCTGCATGAGATGCCAGGCGGTCAGTTCACCAATCTGAAGGAGCAGGCCCGCAGCATCGGCCTTGAGAGCCGCTGGCACGAGGTCGCGCAGGCCTACCATGACGTCAACATGATGTTTGGCGACATCGTAAAGGTGACACCGTCCTCGAAGGTCGTCGGCGATATGGCGTTGATGATGGTCAGCCAGGATCTGACCATCGCCGATGTGAAGGATCCGAAACGCGATATCGCGTTTCCCGACAGTGTGGTCTCCATGATGCGCGGCGATCTCGGACAGCCGCCCAGTGGCTGGCCGGAGGACATCCAGAAAAAGGTTCTGAAGGGCGAAGAAGCCTACACAGTGCGTCCAGGTTCTCGCCTGCCGGACGCCGATCTGGGCGAAGAACGCAAGACGATAGAGGAAAAGCTCGGCCATTCCATCGACGACCGCCGCTTTGCCTCCTACCTGATGTACCCGAAGGTCTTCACCGATTTCATGACGGTTCGTGAAGAATACGGTCCGGTCGATGCGCTGGCGACGCCGATCTATTTTTACGGCCTGCCGGTGGAAGAAGAGACCTATATTACAATCGAGCAGGGCAAGACGCTGACCGTTCGCACGCTCGCTATCGGCGAAACGGATGAGAAGGGTGAAAAGACCGTCTTCTTCGAACTCAACGGTCAGCCACGCCGTGTGAAGGTGCCGGACCGTGTCCATGGCGGCGACGCCGTGAAGGCGCGAGCGAAAGCCGAAATCGGCAATGCCGCTCATATCGGCGCGCCGATGCCCGGCGTGATCTCCTCCGTTGCGGTGAAGGCCGGCCAGGAGGTGAAGGCCGGCGACGTTCTGGTTTCCATCGAAGCCATGAAAATGGAAACCGCGCTTCATGCGGAAGCCGATGGCGTGGTCGCAGAGGTTCTCGTTACGCCCGGCGATCAGATCGACGCCAAAGACCTTCTGGTGCGGATGGAGGCGGCCTGAGCCGTCTCGTCTATCCAGGCGGGAAAGCGAGGACGAGTGAGCATCGCCGGCGGGAGTGCTGCGCTAGAAGGCCGTTGGCCGCGCGCGCGGGTTGCGGTCGGCTGCGCCTTTCTGCAATCGGGTCTGATTGTCGGTTGCTGGGCGCCCAAGATTCCGGAATTCGCCGAACGGATGGGTGTCGGAGAGCGCGGGCTCGGCCTCTTCATCTTTTGCTTCGGTATCGGATCGCTGGCAACGATGCCCTTGGCGGGACGCTGGGTCGTTCGGAGCGGCCCGCGCATTCCGATGCTGATCGGTCTGTGGCTGAGCCTGCTCATCCTGCCGGCGTTGACGCTTGCGTCCGGTCCGCTGGCAGGCGGGATCGCCATTTTTCTGTCCGGCGCAGCAATCGGTCTGGTCGAAGTCGGCATGAACAGCGCCGCGACAGAAACCGAACGCCATATGGGCCGACCCATTATGAGCGCCTGTCACGGGTTCTGGTCGCTTGGCGGTTTTGTAGGAGCCGCTAGCGGCGGCTGGCTGATCGCTCATTACGGCCTGTGGCCGCAGACGATCATCTCGACATTTGTCGCATTGGTGTTGACCGTGATTGCCTCGCTTTGGCGATCATCAAGCCCTGTCGATCCGGGACACGGCACAGAACAGGATAGAAAGGCCGGCTGGCCCTTAACGCCGCTCCCCTATCTCATCGCTGGCCTTGCGCTGATCGCTTATGTGGCGGAAGGCGCGCTTCTGGACTGGAGCGCCCTCTTCCTTCGTGAAGAACGGTCGATACCCGTTGCTCTATCCGGCTATGCTTTCGGGTTCTTCTCGGCAGCCATGGCGCTGATGCGTTTCGTCGGCGATCCGCTGCGGCAGCGGTTCAGTCTCTGGTGGCTGCTTGGCGGAGGTGCGCTGGTCGCCGGCGGCGGGATTTTCCTTTTCGGCACGGCGACATCGCTGCCGCTCATTCTCTGCGGCGCGGTTCTGGTCGGCATCGGTCTCAGCAATATGGTGCCGGTTCTGTTCGTGCTGTCGTCCTCGGTGCCGGGAGTGCCTGCGGCGACCGGCATCGCCATCACCTCGACAATCGGCTTTTCAGGGGTTCTTCTGGCGCCGTCGGTCATAGGCCTGATCGCATCATGGACAACTCTGTCCGCGGTTATGGCAGGACTTTCAATTCTTCTGCTGGTTTTTCTGGCGGTTCTGCCACTCGTCAAAAGCAGGCTTCAGGCATAAAAAAACGCCCGGCGGGACAAGCCGGGCGTTTTCTGGAGATCAGTCTATCGGTTCGATCAGATATATCCGACGAGAACCAGGATAATCACGATGATGAGGATCACACCGAGAATGCCGATCGGGCCATTGCCGAAGCGTCCGCGGGCCGGAATGGCGCCGAGCAGAAGCAAGACCAGAATGACAAGAAGAATAATACCAAGTGTGCTCATCTGAAAACTCCTCAATTATTTTACTGGAAATGCGGCAGACCGAAATTTGTTCCACATTCACAGCAACCTATCGTCAGTCGCAAGGCGGAACTCGACACGTAGTTAACGTGGTGCGCCGACATGCAGCATCCGATGCGGAGCATCTTAAACGAAGGCGACCGTCCTGTTCAGCGGTAAAGTCCGTATCCGTTCGCCGGTCAGCGCGGCAACAGCGTTGGCAAGAGCTGGCGCGGCAGGCGGCACGCCGGGTTCGCCAATCCCGCCCATGAAGGTCTGTTTGCGGCTCAACGCAATCTCGATCGACGGGCACTGGTGAAAGCGCATCATCGGATAAGTATCGAAATTGCCCTGCTCGACGCCGCCATCTTTCAGGTTGATCTCCTGCATCATCGCCGCCGACAGGCCAAAGACGATACCGCCCGATAGCTGCGCCCGGACGATTGCGGGGTCGAGCACAAGGCCACAATCGGCTACGCACCAGACCTTATCGATGGCAATCCTGTCTTCATCATCGCGCGATACTTCGACGATCTGAGCAACCGAGGTGTTGAAGGAAAAGCAGAAGGCGAGCCCCTGAGCGCTATTCGTACGCACTTTGCCGCCCTGCCATCCCGCCATTTCGCCGACCTGTCGCAACACCGCCTTGGCCGGCTCGAACCCGTCGAGCAGGGAGAGACGCAGGTCGAGTGGATCACGCTCCGCCGCATGGGCAATCTCGTCGAGAAAGCACTCCATGAAAAATGCATTGTTGGAGTTGCCGACAGACCGCCAGAAGCCGGAGGGCAAAGGAAGGTCGACCTCGGGTGTGGAAACGCGGAAATTCTTCAGATTGTAGGGCTGGTTCGCAGCGCCTTCGCTCATCGTCGCATCCTGCCCGAAAGCGGAAATTCCGATGCGCGCCGTCAATGATCCCATGATAGAGGGAGAGGCGAGTTTCATATCAATAGCCGCTATCGCGCCTTCATCGTCCAGCCGGGCGCGGCATTTCGCGCGGGCAGGCGGTCGATAAAGGTCGTGGCGGGTATCCTCCTCGCGGCACCACGTCACCTTGATTGGAACGCCGTCTGTTCGTTCGGCCAACTTCGCCGCGTAGAGCGCGAAATCGAATTCGGCCCGGCGGCCGAAGCCGCCTCCCAGCATCATTGTGTGAATACGGCAATTCTCTTCTTCAATGCCAAGCGCCTCGGCGCATTGACTGCGGATCAGCGTCGGCCCCTGATTGCCGCACCAGATATCAAGAACGCCGTCTTTCAGGCGGGCTGTCGCGTTCATTGGCTCCATCGTCGCATGTGCGAGCGGCGGCACATCGTAATCCGCCACGACGATATTTTCGTCCGGGCCTTCGGAGAGGATGGCCTCGACGTCACCTTCATCGCGATGAAGATCGGCATCACCCGTGTCGAAGGCGGTCTGAAAGGCGGCGTCCATCTCGCCTTTGCCGAAGCCCTCGTCCGTTTCCCATTCGACGGCGAGAGCTTTACGCGCCTTGAAAGCGGTCCAGGTGCTGTCCGCTATGATGCCGAAGCCTTCACCGTATACGCTCGATAGCGGGACGACCGCGCGGACACCGGGGATCGCCAGTGCGGCATTCCGGTCCGCCTTGCGGGGCTTGATGCCCGGAAGCGGTCCGATGGCGACCGTGCCGTGCAGCATGTCCTCCAGTGTCATGTCGATACCGAAAATCGGCGCGCCCTTTACTTTGGCGGGCACGTCGACACGCTGTTGGCTCTGTCCGAGAATCGTCCATTCTGAAGGACCGCGCGGTTCGGCATCGGTGATCGGATCGCGCAAGGCGGCTGCGGAAGCCAGTTCCGCATAAGTGACCGAGCGCGGACCGGACGGGTCGACAACCGATCCGTTGCGCGTCTGCAGCGTGGCGCGGTCGACACTCCAGACCGCCGCCGCCGTCGCTTTCAACGTTTCGCGGGCGCAGGCCCCCGCGATGCGCATCCTATCGAATGCATCGCGGGTCGATGTGGAGCCGCCAGTCAACTGCAGTCCCATCATCCTGCCGACGATATTTGCGAACTGCCGGAAGCCGTCGGCCATCATGCCTTCGTCCCACGGTTCGACCGGCATGGCAGATGTGATCATGGCGGCGTTGTAATAAGTGCTGGAGGCGGGACCGTGAATAACCGCGATGTCGGACAGGCTGACGTCGAGTTCTTCTGCGACCAGGGCCGCCAGCGTCGTCGTGACGCCCTGGCCCATCTCGGCCCGTGGAACGACGATGGTGACGGTCCCGTCCTCGGCGATCAGGACAAAAGGATTGAGCGCCGTATCGCCGCTATCGGGATTGTTTCGAAAAGGGTCTTCCAGAGGCTGGTTCGCCTTCCAGGCCACGAAGGCGACGCCAGCGCCAATCGCGGCGGTGCCGACCAGCAGTGTCCGGCGCGTGATGGTGCCGACCTTACCCACGGTCTGGCACCCTTCCAGCGGCTCCTGCCGCCGTCGCTCCGCCGTCCTGGCCGGATGCGCGCAAAACCGCGGCGCGGATGGCGGGATACGTGCCGCAGCGGCAGTAATTTCCGGTCATCGCCCGCGCGATCTCGTCTTCGGTCGGTTCCGGGATTTCCTGAAGAAGGGCAACGGCGCTCATAATCTGACCGGCCTGGCAATAGCCGCATTGCGGCACCTGTTCATCGATCCAGGCCTGCTGTACCGGATGCGGCTTGCCGTTGATGGCGAGACCTTCGATGGTGGTGATTTGAGAACCCGCCACGGATTGGACAGGCGTCACGCATGAGCGCCTGGCTCCGCCGTCGACAATGACCGTGCACGCGCCGCACTGGGCGACGCCGCAGCCGAACTTGGTTCCAGTCAGACCCAGAACGTCACGTAGCGCCCAAAGCAAGAGCATTTCCGGATCGACGTCCAGTTGGACTGTCCTTCCGTTAACCGTCAATTCCAACCCGTACTCCTCCACGCCAAGGGCTGTTCCTGAAGGCCCATATGCAAAACGTAGAATATAGGCAATCGATTCAATTGTCGCGAGTAAAGGTGGAGATAAGAAGGGCGTTCAGCGGGCAACAAGGTCGCGAATGCGGCCCATCAACATGGTTTTGACCTGCTGGTGGCGGTACGGCTGGGACAGCCGGCCATCATCGGTAAGGCCCGGCAGATTGAAAGTTTCTTCCTTGCCGACGCGGTCGATGCATCCCGTCATCCAGTCATCGGCGGCGGCCCGGCCGAGATCGCGCATGTGGATCAGGAACTCCCATTCGGCCGAGACTTTGGAACTGGCGCCCAATTCATCGAGATGGCTGTCGCCGTCGATCCTGTGGAAGCGCTGGAGCTTGACCGCCGATGGATCGAGTTTTCCTTCCGCAATCAGGCTACGGAACATGGCGATATCACGCAGCTCACGTAAGAGCGTGGCGTTGAAGGTGATCTCGTCGACGCGGCTTTGAATGGCCCGTGCGGTTTTCGGCACGCCCTGTCGGACGATCGGATTGATCTGAACCAGAAGCAGGTCGGGATGATCGTTAGCGTCGCGAAGCGGAAAGAGAGCCGGATTGCCGCCATAACCGCCGTCCCAATAATGCTGCCCATTGATTTCCACTGCCGGAAAAAGCGTAGGCAGGCATGTCGAAGCGGCAATCACGTTGGAATCGAGTTCTTCGTTGATGAAAAGCCGAAGTTGCCCCGTTTCAACATTTGTTGCGGCGATAAACAGCTCAATGGCGCATTTGCGGTGGATCAGATCGAAGTCGATCTCCGCATCGACGACTTCTTTAAGGGGGTTGTGGTTGAACGGGTTCGCCATGGTCGGGGAGACGGTCCGCGACAGCGCTTCCAGCCAATTGAATCCGACTGTGTTTTCGACCGACCAATTGCCCCAGGCTCGATCCCAAGGGTTACGCTGAATTGGCGAGAAGCGACCCTTCAGGCCTACCCGCCGCCACACATCATGCAATTTCTGGCGCGCGCCATCCCGCCCGCTCTCAGCCCAGCCATGCGCCAGGGCGACAGCGTTGAAAGCACCGGCCGACGTGCCCGATATTGCAGGGAACACCAAGCGCCCATCCTCAAGCAGACGGTCGAGAACGCCCCAGCTGAATGCGCCGTGGCTGCCGCCGCCCTGTAAAGCGAGATTGACGGGCAGTCCGTCCTCAGGGGTTATCGTGTGCTTGCAAAATGCGCTTTGATCCATGTGTCATCGGTCCTTGTCGACACGGTCTGTTGCGTCATGGCGGCCCTGCCAACCTCCTCTCAGCCAGCGCGCTGTCCTGACGCGTAGATGGGGTCGGCTTTGTTCTTCGCAACTGCAGCATTTTATCGTAGCAAGAAAAAGGCCGCCGGGGACGGCGGCCAATTCAATTATTATTAACCTTAATTTACCTCAGCTTTCCGGCGGAGGTGGGGTCGGGGTGCCCGGGTAGTCGCGCTCTTCTATCTTGCTCGAATTGTTCAGGAAGAATGTTGCGGCCAGCCCGACCAGAGCCACACCCACAAGGGCGGCGGCTGCCGTCGTGCCCGGATTGTCGCTCGCCCGACGCCAGCCCCGCTGGTAAAAACTCTGCGGAGGGCTGAAGTAATCACGAATCGCGTGGAAGACGTCCTCGCTAGTGTGTCGTGTGGAGGAAAGGGCGCGGCTCGATTTGCGCGATGCATCGCGGCGCAGTGAGGTAATTTCGCTGCGTAGAGCGTCGAGTTGCTCGGAAAGATCGTCGCGCCAGTCGTTCTCACGAAAGAAGCTCATGAAAATATCCTTTGGTCCTTCGATATTGGTCCTGCTTTTCAACGGGGTGGAGGGAAACGGGTTCCATCCTTTCGGCTCTTCTGTCACCGCCTTGACGTCTTTGTGTGCTTGACGCAAGCGCCCGGGTAACCGACCTAGGGCTTTGAACTGTTCGACACCGCCGAGACCGCGACGATTAAGAGGTTTGTCATGACCGCCATTCTGCGAGAACCGCTTTCCCGTCGTCAGTCGGTCGGGGTCGATGTCGGCGGCGTCATCGTCGGCGGCGACGCGCCCGTGGTGGTGCAGTCGATGACCAACACCGATACAGCGGATGTCGATGGCACGGTGGCGCAGGTCGCCGCGCTGAGCCGCGCCGGCTCCGAAATCGTCCGCATTACGGTCGACCGAGACGAGGCGGCGGCGGCGGTTCCGAAGATCCGTGAGCGATTGGAGCGGCTCGGCCTTCATGTGCCGCTGGTCGGCGATTTTCATTATATCGGGCACAAGCTGCTGGCCGATCACCCCGCCTGCGCCGAAGCGCTGGCCAAGTACCGGATCAACCCCGGCAATGTTGGTTTTCGAGACAAACGCGACCGGCAATTTGCCGAGATCGTAGAGATCGCCATCCAGCATGATAAGCCAGTGCGGATCGGCGTTAATTGGGGCTCGCTCGATCAGGAACTGCTGACCCGGCTCATGGACGAAAACCAGGCGAAAGGCTCACCGCTCTCGGCGCGTCAGGTGACGCGCGAGGCGATTGTCCAGAGCGCGCTACTCTCTGCCGAACTGGCCGAAAAGATCGGCCTTGGGCGCGACAAGATCATTCTGTCGGCCAAGGTCAGCCAGGTACAGGATCTGATCTCTGTCTATGCCATGCTGGCAGAGCGGAGCGACCATGCGCTGCATCTTGGGCTTACGGAAGCGGGCATGGGCACGAAGGGCGTGGTTGCTTCATCCGCTGCGATGGGCATTCTTTTGCAGCAGGGTATCGGCGATACGATCCGTATCTCGCTGACGCCGGAGCCCGGCGGGGACCGCACCCGCGAAGTGCAGGTCGCGCAGGAACTGCTTCAGACGATGGGGTTTCGTCAATTCCTGCCGGTGGTGGCGGCCTGTCCCGGTTGTGGCCGAACGACATCGACCGTTTTTCAGGAACTTGCCCAGCGAATAGAGAGCGATCTGCGCGAGCAGATGCCGATATGGCGCGACAAATATCCCGGCGTGGAGGAACTGAAAGTGGCGGTGATGGGCTGTATCGTCAACGGGCCGGGCGAGAGCAAGCATGCCGATATCGGTATTTCCCTGCCCGGCACCGGCGAAAGCCCGGCTGCGCCGGTCTATGTCGAGGGACGCAAGGCAGCCACGTTGCGCGGCAACAATATCGCCGAGGACTTCCGGGCGATGCTCGCCGATTACATCGAAGGGCGTTTCGGACAAAGCGCCGACGCGGCGGAGTAGGGTAATGCGGGGCCGGCTGATCGGCCTGTTCGCCTGTCTCTTCGTCCTCGCTCTTTCTCTCTCGGCCGGGTCCGCAGAGACTGATCGCGGAGAACATGTCCGGCGCGTTTGTCAGCTCATCAAGCGCGAGGCGGAGAAGAACGGTCTTCCCGCAGCGTTCTTTGCCCGTCTTGTGTGGACGGAAAGCCGGTTCGACCCCGGTGCGGTCTCGCCGGTCGGTGCAGAAGGTATCGCCCAGTTCATGCCGGGGACGGCCAAATTGCGCGGTCTTGCCGATTCTTTCGAGATGGAAGCGGCGCTCGCCGCATCGGCGGCCTATCTCGCTGAAATGCGGGAACGCTACGGTAATCTCGGGCGTGCCGCCATCGGTTACAATGCTGGTGAAGAGCGGCTGCGCCAATGGATCGGCGGCAATCCGTGGCTGCCGCTGGAAACTGAAAACTACGTCCTGAAGGTGCTGCAGGAGCCGCCAGAACGCTTTGCGGATGCGATATATTCAAGCCGAATTTCGCCGCTCGACGCAAAGTTGTCGTTTCTCGAAGGATGCAAGCGATTGCCGGTTATTCGCACGCGCGCACCGGCCATTGCGAGGCCGACCAAACCCTGGCTCGTGCAACTTGCGGGCAGCTTTCGGCGAGGGGCGGTGGAACGTCAACTGGAGCAGCTTCGTCGGCGCCATGCGATGCTCGCCGAGCACGATCGAATCATCACCCGCTTGAGACGACCCGGCGCCAGAGCGCGGATCTATGCCGCCGGGATCGGAGCGGATAGCCGTGAAGAGGCCAATCGTTTGTGTGCCGCGTTTCGACGCGAGGGCGGAAGTTGTGTCGTGCAGCGCATAAGATGACTGAAAGCCGGGCGAAGACGCTTACCGGTCCCGGAAGGCGATGTAGCGAGCCGTGTGCACGAGGACATCGGCTTTCGAACCGAAGGGTCGCAGAAGTTCCGTCGCCTCGGCCACAAGGTCTTGCAGACGCTCCCGTGTCCAGTCCACACCGCGCAGGGAGGGCAATGTTGCCTTGTTCGCGGTGGCATCCTTTCCGGTCGCCTTGCCGATGGTCTCAGGGTCGGACATGATATCCAACAAATCGTCGGCAAGCTGGAAGGACAGGCCGATGATTTCGCCGAACCGGCGCAGACGCGCTTGATCCTTTTCCGGTGCGCCCGCAGCGATTGCGCCGGCTTCACAGGCAAAACGCAGAAGAGCCCCGGTCTTCATGCTCTGAAGCGTCTCGATCTCGGCCATGGCCAAAGGACGGTCCGCTTTCTCGGCTTCCAGATCGAGCATCTGCCCGCCGACCATGCCACCAATGCCTGCCGCACGGGACAGCCCGCCGATTATCGCCAGCTTTCGGTCCGGCTGCAATCGGCTCTCCGGTCCCGTCACAATATCGAAAGCCAGTGTCAGAAGCGCATCGCCCGCCAGAATGGCCGTCGCTTCATCGAAGGCACGATGGACGGTGGGTTGTCCTCTGCGAAGATCGTCGTCGTCCATCGCCGGCAGATCGTCGTGAACCAGGGAATAGCAATGAATGCATTCCAGGGCTGCGCCGACCCGCAAAACGGCCTCGCCGTCGACGTCGAAGAGCGCGGCGCTTTGCTCAACGAGAAAGGGACGCAGTCTCTTGCCGCCGCCCAGAAGCCCATGCGCCATCGCTGCGCGAAGCCGTTCCGGACGGGCGATTTCGTCGGGCAAAGCTTGAGGGGACAGGAGTTTGTCCAGCAAGCGCTCCAGACGCACAGCGTGATCGGCGAGGGCGGCAGGCGGTGTTGCGGTGGAGCGCGGTTCCATCATGGCGGCTGACCTGCCCTGTCCTCACCGCCGGGTCAAGCGTGACCTGCCATTGTGCCTGTTGCCGTTGCGTCCGACGATCTCGCTCAGTATGGCATGGAGAACTGAGGATTTGCCTCGACGTGGACGATCGGGATGCAGTCGTGTGCCAAAGCGTGATGACCCCAACATGGCTGAGAGCCATAAGGCTGACGACAGGTCCTTTCCCGATGCGGTCAGCGGTGAGGATCGTGTCTTGAGCCGTTCATCGAAATCAAAACCAGCAGGCGGCAGCCGTAAAGCAAAATCGGCGTCGGGTCGCCGCCCTAAGCGCGGCCGACGTTGGTTCATCAGAATCTTCTTCGCGTTGATTGCAATCGCACTTGTGCCCGTCGGTTTGACGGCGCTGGCGCTGGTGCCCCAGGTCCATCCTGTGTCGACGCTGATGATTGCCGATCTTCTCAGATTGAAGGGTTATGAGCGAGAATGGGTCTCGCTGGACGAGATGGCGCCGGTGCTGCCGCGTAGCGTGATGATGAGCGAGGACGGCCAGTTCTGCCGCCATTACGGCGTCGATCTCGGCGAATTGAAAGTTGTCGTGGAAGATGCGCTCGATGGTGAAAAGACGCGCGGCGCATCGACCATTCCGATGCAACTGGTGAAGAACCTTTTTCTCTGGCCGTCGCGATCCTTTGTGCGCAAGGGCATTGAAATTCCCTATGCCGTCTCGATGAACGCGATACTGCCGAAACGGCGCATCATGGAGATTTATCTCAACGTCGTTGAACTGGGTGACGGCATTTATGGAGTGGAAGCCGCCTCGCAGCATTATTTCGGGCGATCGGCAGCCAAGCTATCGGCGGAACAGGCCGCAAGGCTGGCGGCGACCTTACCGAACCCCGCTGAGCGCAATCCCGAAGCCGGCGGGCCGGGTACGCGCAAGCTGGCGCGATTGATCCAGCGGCGGGCCGCGAAGAGCGGGGCCTATACCAAATGCCTCGAATTGAGTAACTAGAAGCGTGACAGGCATTCTCAGGCGCAATTTTTCGCCGAAGGTGCTGGTCATGTCGACTTGGACGGTGTATAGGCCCGCCAATTCTCAAAACCATCGCCGCTGTTGATGGTCCTTTCGTGAGGGCCGGCAAGCGCGTTGAGCCAAATGGAGACGCACAATGGCAGTGCCGAAAAGGAAAGTCACGCGCGCCAAGCGTGGCATGCGCCGCAGCAGCGATGCGCTGAAGCAGCCGACCTATATCGAGGATTCCAATTCAGGTGAATTGCGCCGCCCGCATCACATCGACCTGAAAAGCGGTATGTATCGCGGTCGGCAGGTTCTTCAGCCGAAGGACTGAAATCGCCGTCCCCAAGGGCGTCCAGCGATTTTGCAATAGCGAGCCGGCTTCCTTCTGGACGCCGGCTTTTCTGCGTCGCTGCTAGCCAAGCGCGCGCCGGACGGCGGAGGCATAGGTCGGCGCAAGCGGCAGACGCGCGGCGAGCAGGGCCTGATAGGCATGGTAGAGGTCGGGTTTGCCCCGATAGATCGACTCGGACGGTCGGTTTTGACCGTCGACCTCGTTCCACCAACTGCCGAATGTCTCATCGACGAATAGGTCGCGGATTGTCGACCAGAAGCGATTGCGCCACTCGGCAAAACGGGTCTCGCCGGTGATGCGACTCAGAAATTCGGCAGCGACAGCGGCCTCTGCGATGACCCAGTGCGGCCGGTTCTCGACACTGACCTCGCCATCCCAACCGACCGTATAGACGATGCCGGGCGGCTCATCCTTCCAACCGTCGCGTAGCACAGCCTCGAAGAGACCTTCCGCATCCCTTCGATGGGATGCCGGCGTTCCATTGCCGTGTTCTGCCAGCGCCATATCGAGTCTTAGAAGAAGATGCGCCCATTCGGCGTAGTGGCCCGGAGTGGTGCCGAAGGGTCGAAGATCGTCAAAGGGCCGGTCGGCATTGAAGTCCTTCAGGACATTCCAGTTTCGGTCGAAATGCTCGATAACAGCGTAGCCGTTCGGCCGGGCATGACTTCCTACAATAGTTTCGACGATTAATCGGCCGCGATGCAGCCATATCGGGTCTCCCGTCGCGTCATGCAGGGCGAGAAACGCTTCGAGCATGTGCATATTGGCGTTGGCGCCGCGATAATCCATCTCGTCGGTCCAGTCGGCGGCGAAGCGTTCACGGACCGCGCCTTCCTCTTCCGACCAGAAGCGCATCTCGATCAGTTGGACGACGTCTTTGAGAATATCGCTCGCGTCATGACCGAAGGAGGTGGCGGTGCTGGCAGCCAGCGCGACGAATGCGTGCAGATAGGCTTCTTTGCGACGGTCTTCTCCAGCATCGTCCTTGTACCACCCGCCATGTCTGGAATCGCGCAGTCCTTCGCGAAGCGCGCGCAGTCCGTGATCGACGAGGTCGGCGCCATCGCAATCGCCAAGCGCCGTCGCCAGCGCGTAGCAGTGGATTTTCCGGCAGGTCAGTACACCATTGATGGGCGCGTTGGCGGGCAGTCGGCCTGCCGTGTCCAGCAGGCCAAAGCCTCCGCCGGGTATGGCGGCGGCCTTGGAAAAAGCCAGCAATCGCCGGCTCTCTTCGCGCAGCCATTGCCGATCCGGCGGTGCGGAGGCGACTGGCGGCATCATGATGACAGAAGCGCCGGACTCATCTCATAGACTGGTCGATTTGCGACATTGCGAGCTGTAATGCGCCGGTCAACTGCTGCCCAGCTTGTCCAGCTTTTCCTGCATCGCGGCGATCTGGCGCTTCATCTCGTTGAGATCGTTGCCAGAACGCGTTTCGCGATCGTCGTCCTTGTCGCCAATGGCGTCCGCGCCCGCGGCTGGCCCTGCCGCAAACGGGTTGAACATGGCCATCGCCTTGGTGAACATTTCCATGTTCCGCCGGGCCTGCTCTTCCATCGCTTTCTGGCCGACGCTCATCATCTGAACCGGGTCGCCCATCGCGCTGGTGAATTCTTCGCGGAGCTGCTCCTGGCGGCTCTGGAACGCTTTCATCGACTGTTCGAGATAGGACGGGACGAACATCTGCATCTGATCGCCGTAATAAGCGATGAGCTGGCGCAGGAAGGGGATGGGGAGCATGGCGTTGCCGGTCTGGTTTTCCAGCTCGAAAATGATCTGCGTCAGCACCGAATGAGTGATGTCGGCGCCGCTTTTGGCGTCCTGCACGACAAAATCCTCGTCCCGCTTGACCATGTTGGACAGGTCCTCGAGCGTGACGTAGGTGCTCGTTCCGGTGTTATAGAGCCGGCGGTTAGCGTATTTCTTTATGACGATCGTGCCGCCCTTATCTGCCATTCGATATCTCCCTGCCTGACGGGTCGAACATGCGGCTTTGCTGCATCAGTTCGCATTGTGCTTCGACAATAGGCATGGGAATTGTGCGATGCCAAGCCGTATTGTGCAGATGCGTAGAAGAATCGTGACCCTTGTCAAAGCGCCATGCGAAAGCAATTCTTTGGATGAGGACTGGTGCAGGCGCACCCCAAGGGAGGTTGTCGGGCCCGGACTGGCCTTCGCCGAGGGTCTCATATAGGCCGTTCAATAGATATGTCTTTGCAAGGAAGGTTAATTACCGATGAGCCAATCCATCGTCATCGCCAGCGCAGCGCGCACCCCGGTGGGGTCGTTTAACGGCGCCTTCGCCAATGTTCCGGCCCACGAGCTTGGCGCTGCCGCCATCAAAGCCGCGCTCGAACGCGCGGGCGTCGATGCCAAGGAAGTCGATGAGGTCATTCTGGGTCAGATTCTGACTGCGGCGCAGGGCCAGAATCCCGCTCGCCAGGCTGCGATGGCCGCCGGCTGTCCGCAGGAAACGACCGCCTGGGGGCTCAATCAGCTTTGCGGTTCGGGCCTTCGCACCATCGCCATCGGCATGCAGCAGATCGCCATGGGCGATGCATCCATCATCGTGGCGGGCGGCCAGGAGAGTATGAGCATGGCTCCACACGCGGCGCATCTGCGCGGCGGCGTGAAGATGGGCGATCTGAAAATGCAGGACACCATGCTGAAAGACGGCCTGATGGATGCATTCTACGGCTATCATATGGGCAACACGGCCGAGAACGTCGCGGAGAAATGGCAGCTTTCGCGCGATACGCAGGACGAGTTCGCCGTTGCCTCGCAGAACAAGGCGGAAGCGGCTCAGAAGGCCGGCAAGTTCAAGGACGAGATCACCCCCTTCACGGTGAAGGGCCGCAAGGGCGATACGGTGGTCGAGGAAGATGAGTATATCAAGCACGGCGTCACCAAGGAGGGCGTCGGCAAGCTGCGTCCGGCCTTCAACAAGGAAGGGTCCGTTACGGCTGCCAATGCGTCCGGCATCAATGATGGCGCAGCCGCGGTGGTGCTGATGAGCGAGGAAGAAGCCTCCAAGCGCGGTATTACACCGATGGCGCGGATCGTCTCATGGGCAACGGCCGGTGTCGATCCGCAGATCATGGGCACAGGCCCGATTCCCGCGTCGAGAAAGGCGCTGGAAAAGGCGGGTTGGAAGGTCGACGATCTGGATATCGTGGAGGCCAATGAGGCCTTCGCCGCTCAGGCCTGCGCCGTGAACAAGGATATGGGCTGGAGTCCCGACATCGTGAACGTCAATGGCGGTGCGATCGCCATCGGCCACCCGGTCGGCGCATCGGGCGCGCGCATCTTCAACACGCTTCTCTTCGAGATGAAGCGCGGCGGTGCAAAAAAAGGTCTCGCCACGCTTTGCATCGGTGGGGGCATGGGCGTCGCCATGTGCGTCGAAAACATGAACTGATCCACCTTTCGGCAAGCCCGTCTATCCAATCTTGGGATGGTCGGGCTTGTCGCGTCGATCAACTGTCCGTGTCGCTTGGCAAGATGGCCGGAAAGGCTAGACCGTTGCGCTTCTTCATCTGGATCGCGAGCGTTCTTCTCGTATTGGTCGGCATTACGGAGATTGTTTATTCCACGACATTGCCGGAAATGGCGCCAGGGCTCTCTACGAGCGATCTGAAAGCTCTTGCCAGGGAGGCCCCGCCGAGGTCCGGTCCAGAACGAAAGGTCTTTTTCGAAAGTTGGTATGAGCGGCGGGAGGCTATGGAAGGCGGTCGATACGAACGCTTGGATGCGGGCCTATTCGATTTGACGCTGGGGTTGCTTCTTGTTGTGGCCGTATCCTTTGGTCCCGCCTTCGCACGGACGAAACGAGCCGCCAGGCTTGGCAGGGAAATCGTTCTTATTATAGCGATTTCAATAAGCCTCGTTGGATACACTATGGCTAACGCCATTCTCGAATCGCAACGCAGTCGACTAAATGGATCTGCCGATACACTCATTTTTCCAATTATTGGGGCGATATCGGTCGGCTGGTTTATTTTTGTATCGCTTAGCATCGTCACTTTGATATTCCATTTGACCAACCGCGGTCGAAAACCGGTCTATTTCCCTATCGCAGAAACGAATTGGTGGCGCGCTTTGGTGGGCTTTGTCTTTGCGTTGCCAATAATTAGCTACGTTGTCGTCGAGCAATTCACATTCCGATTATCCTCCGCCAGTTGGCTCATTCTTGTCGCCAGTTTTGGAATTGTGGCGCTGGTTCTCTCCTTCGCCCAAACAATCATGACGGTCCCAGTGCGAGCACAGTCCTGATTCAACCGTGCTGCACTGCGGCAAAAACTAAGTTGAATTAAGGACTTGCGTTGAAGTCCCCCTGTCCTACAAAAATAGGGAAGAGGTGACGGCGAAACGTCGCCCAGCCAATCGGGAGGACTTTATGGGACGAGTAGCAATCGTGACGGGTGGCAGCCGCGGCATCGGCGCGGCGATCTCAAAGGCGCTGAAAGAGGCTGGCCATACAGTCGCCGCCACCTATGCTGGCAATGACGAGAAGGCGGCCGCTTTTACTGACGAGACCGGAATCAAGACCTTCAAATGGGATGTCGGATCGTTCGATGCCTGCAAGGACGGGATCGCCAAGGTGGAGGATGAACTTGGCGGGCCGGTCGAAATTCTCGTCAACAATGCGGGTATTACTCGCGATGCCCCCTTTCACAAGATGAGCCCGGAGCACTGGAACGACGTCATAGGCACGAATCTGACCGGCCTTTTCAATATGACGCGCAATGTCTGGGACGGCATGCGTGAGCGCGGCTTTGGACGGATCGTCAGCATTTCGTCGATCAACGGTCAGAAAGGGCAGTTCGCCCAGGCTAATTACGCCGCGGCAAAAGCCGGCGATATTGGGTTTACCAAGGCCCTCGCCCAGGAAGGCGCTCGCAAGAACGTTACCGTCAATGTTGTCTGTCCCGGCTACATCAATACCGATATGATGAGTACGATTCCCGACAAGGTGATGAACGAAGTGATCCTGCCGCAGATCCCGGTCGGGCGGCTTGGCGAACCTGAGGAAATCGCGCGTTGCGTCGTTTTCCTGTCCTCTGACGAAGCGGCCTTCATTACCGGTTCGACCATTTCCGCCAATGGCGGACAGTACATGGCCTGATTGTTGAACTCCCAGTGATTTATTGGCGCGTCCGGCGACGGGCGCGCCATTTTTGTGACGAAAGCCGAATGTCGGCCCGTGGCAGAAAAAATTTGTTGTTAAGCAATCGTTAGGATTTTTGACCCGCCGATTCGGCGAATCAGTGTGTTCCGATTCGGCCCCGCTTCGTTCCAGCGCTGTTCTATTTACAAAGAAAAACATAATCTTAGCTTTGGAAGTCGTTAGGGCTTCCTTCGAAATCGTTTATCGTCCTCATCCTCCACGCCGCTCTGTTAACCCTTCGAGCAATTTGGAACACAAATCGCGTTCCGATCAGTCAGCATCTAGCTGCTGAGGCGGTCTCGAACGCACGATCTAGCGGTGAACAAACTGGCAATCCGACGATTCCCGCGATTCGGGCACGGTCCGTTCCTTTCCCGTTCCAACCCTTAACGTGCCAGCGTCCGTTTCTATGTATGAGTCGAGATGGAGAAGGGGCAACGGGCGCATATCGGGCTCGTATGCAATCGAAAGAGGCAATGCGGATCACGCAGAAAAAGCAAAAGCCGAACTCGCCCTTCTCCGGCGCGGGCGTCACGGCGATTCTCGGACCGACCAACACAGGCAAGACCCATCTGGCCATCGATCGCCTTGTCTCCCACCCGTCGGGCATGATCGGTCTGCCGCTGCGGCTTCTGGCGAGAGAAGTCTATGGCCGCGTCTGCGAACGGGTCGGCACCGCCAATGTGGCGCTGATCACGGGTGAGGAGAAGATCGCTCCGCCCGGCGCTCGATACAGCGTTTGCACGGTGGAGGCCCTGCCGCGCCAGACGGATGTTTCGTTTGTCGCAATCGATGAAGTGCAACTCGCCGGCGATCTGGAACGCGGTCATGTCTTCGCCGACCGCATCCTTCACTTGCGGGGCCGGGACGAAACGCTTCTACTTGGCGCGGCGACCATGTCGGGCATTCTGTCCCGCCTTCTGCCGGGGCTGACGATCAACACGCGGCCACGCCTTTCCCAGCTCTACTATGCCGGTTCCAAGAAGATCACACGCCTGCCGCGGCGGACGGCCATCGTCGCCTTTTCCGCCGATCAGGTCTATTCGGTCGCCGAACTGATCCGCCGCCAGCGCGGCGGCGCGGCTGTCGTCCTCGGCGCGCTGTCGCCTCGCACCAGAAACGCCCAGGTCGCGCTCTACCAGAACGGCGATGTCGACTATCTGGTGGCGACCGATGCGATCGGCATGGGGCTCAATCTCGATGTCGATCATGTGGCCTTCGCGCAGAGCTGGAAATTCGATGGTTTTCAGCACCGCGCACTCAATCCGGCGGAACTGGCGCAGATCGCCGGTCGTGCGGGGCGCTACCAGAATGACGGCACCTTCGGCGTTACAGGGTTGCAAGACGCCTTCGATGAAGAGATCGTTCAGCGCATCGAGCGCCATGAGTTTGCGCCGGTCAGAACAATGCAGTGGCGCAGCCGCACTTTCGATTTCTCCTCGATCAAGGGGTTGATGGCTTCGCTTGACATTTCGCCATCGGTCGATGGGCTGACCCGCGCGCTTCCGGCGACCGATGCGCAGGCGCTTGCCTTTCTGGCGAAAGACGAAGAGGTGCGAGGGCTGGCGCAGGGCCGCAACCGTGTATCGCTCCTATGGGATTGTTGCGCGCTGCCCGATTATCGGCGTATCGCGCCGGCACAGCATGCCGACATTATCGGCCAGCTTTTTAACGATCTGGCCAGGAACGGTCATGTCGACGAAGATTACATGGCTGGACAGGTGCGCAGGGCGGACCGGACCGATGGCGATATCGACACGCTTTCGGCGCGGATCGCGCAGATTAGGACCTGGACCTATGTTTCGCATAGAATGGGCTGGCTTCGCGACCCGGTTCACTGGCAGAATGAAACTCGGCGTATCGAGGATCGGTTAAGCGATGCGCTGCATGAGCGGTTGACGAAACGCTTCGTTGATCGCAGGACAAGTGTTCTGATGAGGCGGCTGAGAGAGAATGCCATGCTGGAAGCGGAAATTGGTTCTGCCGGGGAGGTAACGGTAGAGGGCCACACGATCGGAACCCTGAACGGGTTTCGGTTCTCGGCCGACCGTACGGCGGAGGGCGAGGAGGCCAAGGCTATCCGCAGTGCGGCGGAAAAAGCGCTTGCCGACGAGTTCGAGAAGCGGGCCGAACATTTCTCGACCGCGCCCAATAACGATCTGGCCATCGGCTCCGATGGTGTTCTGCGATGGGTCGGCGACCCGGTGGCATCGCTTACATCGGGCGAGGACGTGCTGACGCCGCGGATTGTGCTTCTGGCGGATGAGCAGTTGACCGGGCCGATGCGCGACAAAGTGCAGACGCGCGCCGAGCGTTATTTACGTCATCTCGTCGACGTTCAGTTAAAGCCTCTGCTCGACCTGAAGGCCGGGGAAGGGCTGGACGGCATGGCCAAGGGACTGGCCTATCAGCTTTTCGAGGCGCTCGGCGTAATCGACCGCCGTAAGATCGCCAACGAGGTTCGCGGCCTCGATCAGGACGCGCGGGCGGGTCTTCGCAAGCTCGGCGTGCGCTTCGGGGCCTATCATATTTTTGTGCCGGCGCTTCTGAAGCCGGCGCCGGCGGGCCTTTTAACAACGCTTTGGCAGGTGGCGAACGATGCGCGTGGCGAGCCGGGTGAGGGCGATGTCGTCGCCGCGCTGATGCAGGGGCGTACCTCCTTTCCACTCGATCCGTCATGGCGTGAAGAGTTTTACCGTCTCGGCGGGTTTCGCGTGCTGGGCCAGCGTGCGGTGCGTGTCGACATTCTGGAACGGCTTGCCGATCTCATCCGACCGGCCCTGTCATGGAAGCCTGCCGACGGATCGCCACCAGACGGCGCGGTTGAGGGCCGGGCCTTCTTCGTCACACCTGCCATGATGAGCATTCTCGGTGCGACCTCTGACGATATGGAGGAAATCCTAAAGGGGCTCGGCTATCGCGGGGAAACCAAGCGCGAGGCCGATGTCATGGCCGAAAGGATCAAGTCCGCCGGCGATGTTGTGGTGCCTTCCCCGGAGGTTGCCAATGAGGCCCCTAAGCCTGATCCCGCCGCCGAAGCCAAGGCCTGGATGGCGAAAGCGACGTCGCCTTCCGTCGCCGACACGGACAATGCGCGTGAAGAAGAAGCGAAGCACGCGGGCGAGGTGAACGAGACATTGTCACACGCCCACGCCGCAGCGCAGGTCAATCTCGCTCATCGCAAGAAGCAGCAGAAGAAACCGCACGATCCGCACGCCGTGCTCGGTCAGATCATGGGCGATGTTCCGGGATCGGGCCTCGCCGAAGCGGATCGTCACGCTGAAAAGAAGCCGATCTCGCCAGCCGCCGTCGCGGATATGGAAGGCGATAGGGCGCAGCGGGATGAAGAGGAGCATGTCGGCGAATTGAACGAGACGCTCTGTAGCGCTCATGCCGCCGCGCATATGTCGAAACACGCAAAGCCGGTTGCGCAGAAAAGCGATCCGCATGCGGTGATGGCAGCAACGCATGGTCCGGGCGTCACGGCGGGCATCACCAGCGATGAGTTGGGTGAGAAGGCAGTATCCGCACCGTCCGAGACGCCAGATGCGGAAGCCGAGGAAAAGACGATCACCATCTGGCGGCAAGGCCGAACCGAACGTGGCCCGCGCGGTGGCGGAAAGAATGCGCGCAATGGCGGCGGCGGGCGGGGCGGTCCCAAACGCAAGGGGCAGCCCAATGGACGACCTGCCGGTAAGGAGCAACATGCGTCGAAGAAAGGCGGGGGCAGCGAGCCGAAACGCTACGAATCGCGTCCGCAAAAGGTCGATCCCGATTCCCCGTTCGCCAAGCTTCAGTCACTGAAGGACAAGTTTGGGGACTGAACGATCCGGACTGCGGACCGGCAGAGATTCGCTCCTCAATGAGCGGAGCGCCGGTCAGGAACAGCGACTGGATCGCTGGCTGTTTTTCGCACGTATCAGCAAAAGCCGTACCTTGGCGCAAAAGCTCTGCCAGGCCGGTCATGTCCGGGTCAATCGCAATAAGGCGCAGAGTGGGGCGAAGACGGTCCGTCCGGGCGACGTTCTGACCGTCTCGTTGCCATCGCGTGTCACGGTGTTGAAAATCGTCGCAATCGGCGATCGGCGCGGGCCGGCGAGTGAAGCGCGGACGCTTTATGAGGACGTTCTTGCGGCATCGCCGCCGTCCGATAGCGATTTGGAGCCACCGGCGAAATAATGTTTCGCTTCTCAACCGTTTCGCAGAGACATCTGTGTCTTGAAAGGGCGCACGGGACATTATAGGTCCGGGCCGAGCCTGCCGAGGCTTGCCCGCCGCGTATCCCGAAAGTGGAATGTAATGACCTATCTCGTCACGGATAACTGCATCAAATGCAAATATACCGATTGTGTGGAAGTGTGCCCGGTGGACTGCTTCTACGAGGGCGAGAACATGCTGGTCATTCACCCGGATGAATGCATCGACTGCGGTGTGTGCGAGCCGGAATGCCCAGCCGACGCGATCAAGCCCGATACCGAGCCTGGCCTGGACAAATGGCTCGAGATCAACACCGAATATGCGGAAAAGTGGCCGAATATCACGGTGAAGAAAGACCCGCCTGCCGATGCGGAAAAATTCGACGGCGAAGGTGGCAAACTCGATAAGTATTTCTCGCCGGAACCCGGCGAGGGGGATTGATTGCCAGGCGATAATCCTTTTTCGGGAACTGGACAGCGGTGCGCCGGCAGCGTAAACCATGTCCGAAGATTCCGATATCTTGCGGTATTCGCGCACGCAGCATTTGTTTGCTTTGCGGCGCTTTTTGTGTTACGTTTTTGATGCATGCCGCAACATCAAGCAGTTTTCAGGCGCCTTCTTTGACCATTTGCTGAGTTTCGCAGTCCTGACCGTGCTCGCCGATAAAGCACTGTACGGTCGGGATAATCGCTTCGCTGCGGAAACCGGTTAAAGATATGTTAATCGTCAGGCTGATGTCGGTTTGCGACTTCGAGTCCCCGCGCCGCGGGGCGAATAGGGAGTTTGCCGAGTATGGCCAGTAAAAAACCAGCACAGCGTCAGGGTTACAAGACGGGACAGTTCATTGTTTATCCCGCGCATGGTGTAGGGCAGATCACCGCGATCGAGGAACAGGAAGTGGCCGGCATCAAGCTGGAATTGTTCGTGATCGATTTTCAGAAAGACAAGATGCGGCTGAAAGTACCGGTCGCGAAAGCGGAAGCGGTCGGAATGCGCCGTCTGTCCGAGGGCGACTATGTCGAGCGCGCCCTGAAGGTCGTTCAGGGCAAGGCGCGCGTCAAGCGGACCATGTGGTCGCGCCGCGCTCAGGAATACGATGCGAAGATCAATTCGGGCGACCTGATTTCGATTGCCGAAGTGGTTCGCGATCTTTACCGCGCTGAAAACCAGCCTGAGCAGTCCTATTCGGAACGCCAGCTTTACGAAGCTGCGTTGGATCGTATGGCCCGCGAAATCGCTGCCGTGAACAAGATGAGCGAAACCGAGGCGGTTCATCTCATCGAGCAAAATCTGGCCAAGGGACCGAAGCGCGGCGCCAAGGCCAATGACAGCGAAGCCGATTCCAAGGAAGAAGCTGCCTGAGTCGATAGCGATCAGTATCGCAATTGTATGGAAAACCCGGCCTGGGCCGGGTTTTTTATTGCCCTGTCATAAATACGATTTGGCAAGACCTTGACCGCCGCTGCAACTTCAACGCCTTCTTGTCAAGTCTAAAAACCTAAGAAATTCCGTGGGTTCCGGTCTAAAAAAATTTCGTTAGCCCGGAACTTTTGCCTGCCGAACGGCATTTGGTCTCGTGAGGCTGGATGTGGCGGCGTGAATTCTCCTCTTCGTCTGGTTCGTGAGGCGGCCTTGCCTCAAGGCCGTATTTGATGACGAAAGGGATTGCCATGCGTACCGATAGCGGCCGCTCCTCCATGATCCGGGCAGCAATGAAAGCGCCCTATCTCGAACGGGAGGAAGAACACGAGCTCGCGGTACGATGGAAGGATGACCAGGATCAGGTTGCCCTGCACAAGATCACGACGGCCCATATGCGCCTCGTAATCTCCATGGCATCCAAGTTTCGGAATTTCGGACTTCCCATGAGCGATCTCATCCAAGAGGGCCATGTCGGGCTTCTGGAAGCGGCAGCCCGGTTCGAGCCGGAGCGCGAAGTTCGCTTCTCGACCTACGCCACATGGTGGATCCGCGCTTCTATACAGGATTACATCCTGCGCAACTGGTCCATCGTTCGAGGTGGAACCTCTTCGGCACAGAAATCACTGTTCTTCAATCTTCGCCGCCTCCGCGCCAAATTGAGCCAGGGCGGCGAAATGCTTTCTTCCGCCGTGATGTACAAGGAAATCTCCTCGGCTCTCGGTGTTTCCGAATCCGACGTCGCCCTTATGGATAGCCGGCTCTCGGGTCCGGATTCTTCTCTCAACGCGCCGATGGTCGCCGATAGCGACGGCAGCGCTGATCGTCAGGACTTTCTCGTCAGCGACGATCCTCTTCCCGACGAGGTGGTCGGAACCAGTATTGACGAGAGCCGCCGCACCGACTGGCTCCGCACTGCTCTATCGGTTCTGAACGAACGCGAATTGCGGATCATCAATGAGCGCCGCCTCTGCGACGATGGCGCGACGCTCGAAGCGCTCGGCGATAAGCTCGGCATTTCCAAGGAGCGTGTTCGCCAGATCGAAAGTCGCGCCATGGAAAAGCTGCGCGGCGCGCTTATGAAAGATCATCCCGAAATCGTCGATCACGCCACGGCCTGATCGATCTTCGGATTCGCCTGGCTTCGCCAGTGGCACAGTTTGCCCGGCCGTAGAGGCCGGGTTTTTTTATTCGACAACCAGTTTGAATTTCTGCCCGGCTTTGATTGCATCCCTGGCATCGAGTCCGTTCAGTACGAGAAAGAGTTGTTCCTTGCGCTCGATCGGCGCCATCTGAGCGGCAAGGCTTTTCACGGTATCGCCAGACCCGGCGGTGACGATCTTGATTCGTAAGGGCTTCAGCCCGGCGCGCTCCGATTTAGACAGAACGCGGAATGACCGCGCCGTCTCTTCGGCCAGCGATGGAAGTTCTTCCGTGCCAAGAGGCGCAGCGGTGAGCAGGCGATAGACATTGTCGCCGACCCGATAGACCGAGATGGCAAACTGCCAGCCATCGGCCGCGGCCTTGGCGCGCGCATAGGGCAAACCGTTGACGCTACCGGCCTCGACTGAATTGGGGTCTAGACCGCCGATCCAGCCGCTTGCCAGATAATCGGTCAGGGGGATACTGCGCGCCACGCGCACACCGTCGAACCGGATGGCCATATCGTTCGGTCCGGCCGCCGTCACCGCCTCTGCCGAATTGTCGATCACAAAGTCCTTTGGAACCCGGAAGCCGATGCCGACCCGAGGATGCAGGAAGTCGCGCCCGCGAATAAAGCCTTCGGCGGCTGTGTCGCCATAAACCATGCCATCGATGCCGGCGAGATAGGCGTCGCGTGCGCGGGTGCCGACACCAGGTCCGCCCTGTTGCCGGGCCAGACGCTGGGCGATCTCCATGCGGCGTTCGCTGGTCGGGTGGCTTGCCAGAAAATCCAGCTCCGGCTTTGCACCGGTGACCGAACGGAAGCGCGTATAGGCGCTGAGCGCTCTTAAGAACCGAACGGCTGCGTAGGGGTCGAAACCTGCGGCTGCGGTGGCGCGGATGCCGATTGCGTCGGCCGCCAGTTCCTGACCGCGTGAGAACTGCGCCAGCCGTAACTGGCCCCTGATTGCAGCAGCGCGGGCGGCGTTGGAGCTGCCGAGCAGGTCTTCGGCCACTTTTGTCGCAACTGTTTCCGCACGCTCCATCTTCTGCCGTTCGATACCGTGATTGGCCGTCACATGCGCCATCTCATGGGCGATGACCGTCGCCAGCTCCGCCGAATCGCTGGCAAGGGCCAGCAGTCCCCGTGTGATGTAGAGATATCCGCCGGGTAGCGCGAAGGCGTTGATCGAGGGCGAATCCAGAACCGCAATATTGTAGATCTGCGTGTTGTTGTCGCCAGCGGTGGTCAATTCGCCGACGATCCGGGCAACGGTACGCTCAAGTTTCGGGTCGTTATACTCGCCGCCATAGGAGGCAACGATCTTCGGATGCTGTTCGGCGGCAAGGCGCCGCAATCGATCGTTCCCGGCGACGTTGTCGACCGTAACGGGCTTGGAGGACGGGCCCAGGATGGCTTCGCCGCGTGTCTGGCTGGACGTGTCGACGATACTGTCCGTCACTGCGGCGCAACCTGACAGGGCGAACCCGGCTAAAGCAGCAAAACCCAGCGAGCGGAGGCGAGTTATCCCGCTCTTGCGGGGTGTGGTGAAATTCGGGCGGCGTATCAAGAGTGGAATACCTGGTCTGATCCCGATCGTTTGCATGATCCCTGCCCTTGGCCGGCTGCGAAAGCAAGGCCGGCTGCGTGTTGGCGTAATTCAGGATTATGGCTCCTTCCGGGCGACGGCATGACGCCGCCCGCCACATGACTATGGCTGGCGAAAGATGAAGGAAATGGTTAGAGCGGGCCGCTGGAATTCAGGTCGATGACGGATAAGAAGGACACACCATGACCCGCTACGCGCTATTTCTGGGGGGTGACATGGACGCGACGCCCCGTCTGATGAGCCAGATCGCGGGCCTGTCCGTCATTGCCGCCGATAGCGGAATGGCGCACGCCGAAAGGCTTGGCGTTACGCCCGAACTGTGGGTCGGCGATTTCGACAGCGTGTCGCCCGGCGATATCGAGCGGTTCGGCGAGGTCGAAATACAACGTCACCCAGTCGACAAGGACATGACCGACGGCGATCTGGCCTTTCGCGAAGCGATTCGGCGCGGCGCACGCTCCCTTCTGGTGGTAGGCGCGTTCGGCGGGCCGCGTCTCGACCATGCCATGCAGATCACTATGGCCGCCATCGGACTTCATGAAGCCGGGATCGATACGGTGCTGACCGATGGTCGGCAGGAAGGATATCCCCTTCGCATCGGCGAAGAGAACCGTTTCGAGTTTTCGGAGGGCACGCTCTTTTCGATCCTCGTCTTTTCCGATCTGAAGGATCTATCGGTGAGTGGTGCGCGCTGGCCGCTGGCCGAAGAAACGATTCCGTTTGGCTCATCTCGAACACTCTCAAATGTCGCGGAAGGGCCGCTTACGATCACGCTGTCTGCCGGGCGTGGACTGCTGCTGGTGACGCAGGATGTATTCGAGCCAGCCATGACGGACCGTGCGGTAGCCGGAATGATCGCCGATGCCGTGGAATCCGATGAGGACGCGGACTGATCGATGGCGCCACCTCTTCTGACGCTCGACGATATTTTCCTGACGTTCGGCGGTGCGCCGCTGTTCGAGGGCGCTTCGCTTTCCATCGGTCAGGGCGAAAAGATCGCGCTCATCGGCCGGAATGGATCGGGCAAATCCACACTCCTTAAAATCGCTGCCGGTCAGACGGAGCCGATGGACGGCGAGATTTTTCGCCAGCCCGGCGCGACGCTGCGCTATCTGCCGCAGGTCCCGGATTTCGAGGGATTTGAAACAGTTGAAGCTTATGTTGAGGCCGGGCTCGGCCCGGCAGACGATCATTGGCGGGTTCTCTATCTCATCGAACATCTCGGTCTGAAGCCCTCAGCGGCCCCCACCACACTTTCCGGTGGCGAGGCGCGCCGCGCGGCGCTGGCGCGATTGATGGCGCCGGAGCCGGATATTCTGCTGCTGGACGAGCCGACCAACCATCTCGATCTGGCGACGATCGAATGGCTGGAAGAAGAGTTGGCGCGCAGCCGCTCGGCCCTCGTCACCATCAGCCATGACCGGCGCTTTCTGGAAAATGTGACCGATAAAGTGATCTGGCTCGACCGCGGCAAGACCCGTCGGCTCGAAGAGGGCTTTGCCAAATTCGAAGACTGGCGCGACAAGCTGCTGGAAGAAGAGGAACTCGCCCATCACAAGCTCGGTCGCAAGATCGAGCGCGAGCAACACTGGATCGTCCATGGCGTATCGGGTCGGCGCAAGCGTAATATGCGTCGTGTCGACGAACTGGCCGAACTGCGCCGCCAATATCGCGAGCGGCGCGGCCCGCAGGGCAATGCCACGATTGTTGCCAGCGAGGCCGACGCGAGCGGCAAGCTCATTATCGAGGCAAAGGGGCTCGCGAAGAGTTATGGCGGGCGGCCAATCGTCCGTGATTTTTCGATCCGCGTTCTGCGCGGCGACCGGATTGGCCTTGTCGGACCGAATGGCGCCGGCAAGACGACGCTTCTGAAATTGCTGATTGGCGACCTCGCCGCCGATGAGGGAACGCTACGACACGGCACCAATCTGGAGGTCGCGACGCTGGATCAGCGCCGCGCCGCGCTCGATCCCGATATGGGTCTTGCCGACTGGCTGACCGGCGGGAGAGGGGACCAACTCGTTATCAACGATCAGCCGCGACACGTCATCTCCTATATGAAGGACTTTCTGTTTTCGCCCGAGCAGGCGCGGACGCCTATTCGCGAATTATCGGGCGGCGAGAAGGCCCGGCTGCTTCTGGCGCGAACGCTGGCGCAGCCGGCCAATCTGCTGGTGCTCGACGAGCCGACCAACGATCTCGATATGGAAACGCTGGATCTGCTGCAGGAACTGGTGGCGAACTTTGCAGGTACGGTCATACTGGTCAGCCATGACCGCGACTTTCTCGACCGCACGGTGACAAGCACGCTGGTGCCGGAAGGCGACGGGCGCTGGACCAATTATGCGGGCGGCTATTCGGACATGCTGGCGCAGCGCGGCAGCCGGCCCTTCAGGGCGATTGGCGAGGCCGCCGAAAGCAAATCCGTTTCCCGCCCGGTTCCGACTCCTCCGAAATCCGAGACGAAAAAGAAAGCCGCCAAGCTCTCCTACAAACAGCAATTCCGCTTGGAAAAGCTGCCCGGCGAGATGGAAGCGCTGAACGCCGAGATCGAAAAGGGCGAAGCGAAACTGGCCGAGCCTGACTTCTTCAGCCGCGACCCGCAGGGCTTCAATGCGCTCGCAAAGGAGATCGAAGCCGCGAAGGGCAAGCTCACCGCTGCCGAGGAGGAATGGCTGGAGCTGGAAATGCTGAAGGAGGAACTGGAGGGTTAGTCAGCCATCCAGCTTTTTGGCGATCGTCTGCACGCGTTCGGCCAGCTTCGTAATGTCGCCGGCAATGACGCCGCCCGCTTCTCGCGCCTTCTTTTCGGCGCTGTCGCGCTGGTCCTTCAAGGTTTCGATCTCGGCTTCCAGCTTGTCGAGCCGGGCTTTGGTGTCGGACAGTTCGTCCATAACCATGATGCCGGCCATGACCGACAGACGGTGATCGCCGATCTCGCCAAAACTGCCCTTCAGATGCCGGATATAACCGTCGAGCTGTTCTGCGAGGCCCAGAAGGTGTTTTTCCTGTCCCTCATCGCAGGCCATGCGATAGGTCTTTTCATCGATGGTGACGGAGACTTGCGCCATTCATTCCTGTCCTAGCGGTCGACAACGGCGCGGATCGTCTCCATGGCGGCGACGAGACGGTTGGAGACTTCTCGATTGGCGTCCGCCAGCCGTTCGGCCCGGCCTTCGCTTTCGTCCAAAAGGCTGGCGAGGCGGGAGCGGTCTGTGTTCAGTCGCTGCACTTCCTCCTGAGCGCCGACGAAATCCTGCTCATGTTCAAGCCGGGCATCGACCGCGTTTTCCAGCGTGCCGATGGCCTCGGCCAGATGCTTGATCGCCTGGCGAAAATCGCTCTCCTGCGTCATTATGTCCCACCGAACGAACAAGACTGCCCACGAATCAACGGGGCTTTTCCGCCTATTAGAAAGCGCAGCTTATGGGCCGCTTTAAGGACGGGTCAACGCGCCACGCCACGCCATCCACCGGTGATCGCAGCATTGCCGGCGCTGCCGGCCATTGACCGACCGGTCCATTCGGTTAGTTTGACTGCCGGGGGTGACGCTAGGGGAGTTTTCATGGCCAAGGCTCGAATCTACAAAGTCGTCGACGTCGCTATCTCGACGCCTTCCGAAAAGACCGACCACACGATCATTCAGGCATCCGGGTTTCCCGCGACCTCCGGCTGGCGCGATATCAAATTACGGCCGCTCGAAGATGAATTGAGTGCGGACAGCATTCTCGATCTGGAGTTTGTCGGCACGCCGCCAGACGATCCGGCATTACAGGTGATCCCGCAATTTCCTGTTTCTGCGACCTTTCAGTGGGATGGTGCGGACGGCAAGCTCGTCGGTGTGCGGATTGTTTCGCGCAGCAACGAGCTTACGCGCCTAATGCGCCCCCTCCAGCGCTCAGCACGGATGTCGGTCATGCCACAGCCCGGCGGCGCCGGCGATGCTGATACGCTTCCGCCGATCACGTTCGAGGAAGGCGAGGAAGCACCGACCCTCGGCGAAGACTACCCAACCGACCCCAAAGAAGACCTTCCGACGCTGGACGAGGGCGAGGAGCCGCCCACATTTGGAGAAGATCAGCCGACCTTTCGCGAGGAAGGGCCGAGCTACGGCATCGAGGAAATTCCCACAGCCTCTGAAGACGGCCCGACCTTTTTCGAGGATCCGCCGACATTCGGTGAGGAAGCGCCGACATTCAGGGAGCAGGACCCCACCCAATGGGAAAACCTGCCGACGATTTTTCCGGGTGAAACCGACAAGCACTGGATCACCGACAACCCGCCGGGACCGCTGCCGCCCACCACGACATATTGGGAAACGCATCCCCAGCCGCCCTATCCCTGGCCTGGGCCCTTCAATCCGGGGCCGTTCGAGCCGACCAATCCGCAGAATGCGAAGGGCCGATGGGTTTACCGGAACGGCCGCTGGTACTGGGTCGCGACGGCCCAAAAGGGAAAAACGCCGTTTGGCAGACGCTAAGCCTTGGAAGACCGTAATTTGCTTCTGATTGCCGGCGGCCGCAACGATGTCAGCCTGATCCGCCTCTACGAAGAGGCCAGATCGGCTGGCGTCGACGTTGCCTATCTGGATTACACCCAGCCTGG
Organism: Notoacmeibacter sp. MSK16QG-6; assembly: GCF_024158145.1. Taxonomy (GTDB): domain Bacteria; phylum Pseudomonadota; class Alphaproteobacteria; order Rhizobiales; family Rhizobiaceae; genus Notoacmeibacter. The sequence continues at coordinate 233,670 of NZ_JAMYXM010000003.1, read as the reverse complement.
CATAGGCGTCACATACGACCCCTCAACGGCGCGTCTGGTCGTAGACGGTCGGACGGTCAATGCGTCGGCCGTCTTTTTCCGCATGGAATATTTCCAGCATGGCCGCTCCCGCAGCCGGGAGTTTCTGGAGATGTCTCACGCTTTCTATTCGGTGGTGGAAGGCTGGACCATCGCCAACCCGCATATCCGAAGCTTTGCCAAGGGTCAGACCCGTCTCTGCGCGCTTAACAAGCCGCTCGGCCTGACATTGGCCAAGAAACACGGCCTGACGATTCCAAGGACCGTCATTTCCAATGAGGCGGAGGCTTTGAGTTCTTTGCTTCAGCCCGATGCGGGTATCGCAAAGCCCGTCAACGGCGGCGACTATGTCCTCAAGGGCGAGAAGGCCGCCTCCGCGACATCGTGGCGGAAGGGCAAAGCGCCTCAGCCGGCCATCGTTCAACAGCGTCTGGTCTATCCGGAATACCGCATCTATGTAATCGGCGAGCAATCCTGCACATTCGAGGTCCGATCGACCGATCTGGACTACCGTCAGCGGCCGAATTACACCTTACGGCACGTACCCGACGGCCCGCCGGACCCGACGATCATTCCCAAATTGCGACGCGTTGCAGATGAATTCGGTCTGGCCTTTTCCGCATCCGACCTGAAGACCAATCCACAGACCGGGCAGATCGAGTTCCTGGAGATCAACAGCATGCCGATGTTCGCCGCTTACGACAAAGCATCCGGCGGCGCATTGAACAGGGCGATTCTCAGCGAATTGAAGGTTCTGCGCAAAGCGGCAGTCGACGAAACAGACCTTGCGAATAGATGACCTTTATCGCCACGATCACGCGGCCTGAACGGCCGACAGCAGGGTTTTATTGACTCCCGGTAGTCACCTGTTATGTGGAGCACCCTTCAATAACGGCCTTTCCCGAGTGGCAAGATTGTTACCAGTTGCCGCTCCCAAATATGGAAGTTGAACATGACCCAGTCGGAAAAACACGAACGGATGGCCAATGCGATCCGCTTCCTTTCCATGGATGCGGTAGAACAGGCCAATTCCGGCCATCCCGGTTTACCGATGGGCGCGGCGGACATTGCGACCGTCCTGTTTTCACGCTTTCTGAAACACGATCCGAAAAACCCGGACTGGCCCGACCGAGACCGTTTCGTATTGTCCGCTGGCCATGGCTCGATGCTGCTTTATTCGCTGCTCTACCTGACCGGTTACGAAGATATCACGCTGGACGAGATCAAGAACTTTCGCCAGTTCGGCAGCAAGACCGCCGGCCATCCGGAATACGGCCACGCCGCCGGGATCGAGACTACCACCGGCCCGCTCGGGCAGGGCATCACCAACGCGGTCGGCATGGCGCTGGCCGAACGGCTTCTGAATGCCCGCTATGGCGACGAACTGGTCGACCATTACACCTATACGATTGCCGGCGATGGCTGCCTGATGGAAGGCATCAGCCAGGAAGCAATCGCCTTTGCCGGTCATCTTCAGCTCAACAAGCTGATCGTTTTCTGGGACAATAACGGCATCACCATCGATGGATCGGTCGATCTGTCCGATTCCACCGATCAGCGGGCGCGGTTCGAAGCATCCGGCTGGGCGACGCTGGAAGTGGACGGACACGATGCCGAAGCCATCGCCGAAGCCATCGAAAAAGCGCGCGGAAACGACAAGCCGACCATGATTGCCTGCAAGACCGAAATCGGTCGCGGCGCGCCGACCAAGGTCGGCACGAATAAGGTCCATGGCAGCCCGCTCGGCGCGGATGAGATCACCGCGACGCGCAAGGCGTTGGACTGGCCGCATGAGAGCTTCGATATACCGAGCGAAATTCTCGACGATTGGCGGCTCGCGGGCCTTCGTTCCACCAAGGCGAGAACGGCCTGGGAAGACCGGCTGCAGAATGCCGATCCGGAGTTGAAGGCTGCTTTCGAAAGGGCCATGCGAGGCGATCTGCCCGGCGCGCTGGAGACGGCGATTGCCGACTATAAAAAGACGCTGACGCAGGACAAACCGAAGGTCGCGACACGCAAGGCTTCCGAGATGGCGCTGGAAGTCATCAACGGTGCTGTGCCGGAGACCATCGGTGGATCCGCCGATCTGACCGGCTCGAACAATACCAAGACCAGCCAGACAAAGCCGGTTTCGGCGGAGGACTTCTCCGGCCGCTATATCTACTACGGCATTCGCGAACACGGCATGGCCGCCGCCATGAATGGCATCGCCCTTCATGGCGGCCTCATTCCCTATGGCGCGACCTTCATGGTCTTTACCGATTATTGCCGCCCGGCGATGCGCCTGTCGTCCCTGATGGGCCTGCGCGTCATTTATGTCATGACCCACGATTCCATCGGTCTCGGCGAGGACGGTCCGACCCATCAGCCAGTCGAACATCTGGCGGCCCTGAGGGCCATTCCGAACCACTACATCTTCCGTCCGGCGGATGCCTGCGAAACGATGGAATGCTGGCAACTGGCATTGGAAAGCCGCGATACCCCTTCGACGCTGGCCTTGACGCGGCAGGGTCTGCCGACCGTGCGTCACGAATTCGAAGAAGAGAATATGTGCCGCTACGGCGCTTATGAGCTGGAAACCGCTTCCGCCCAGCCGGATGTGACCATCTTCGCCACGGGCTCCGAAGTGGAGCTGGCGCTGGAAGCTCGGGAAACTCTTGAAGCCAAGGGCCACCCGACGCGTGTCGTTTCCGTGCCCTGCTTCGAACTTTTCGAGCAACAGAGTGAAGCCTATAAGGCCGCCATTCGTGGCAATTCGAAGGTCCGCGTCGGTGTCGAAGCGGCGCTTCGACAAGGCTGGGATCTGTTTCTCGACCGCGACGATCCGTTCGTCGGTATGAAGGGGTTCGGCGCCTCGGCTCCGGCCGATGAATTGTTCGAGCATTTCGGTATCACGGCAGAAGCGATTGTCAGTGCGGCCGAAAAACGTCTGGCGGCGCTAGATCGCGGGTAGAGGGCTATTCGATTGATGGCGGTAGAGTGAGATAGGGGGAGAGTTCTGTTCGAAGTCTCTCTTTATCGAGCTCATCTGCAAACCATTTCAGCTTTTCGGTGACTTCAATTTGCCGCTGTTGTCGGCTCGGATCATCTCGGCCGGTGTTTTCGAGTTCACGCCGTGCCTGATCATACTCAAAGGCTCTGTTCATAATTTCTTTCACATGTTTCTGCGCTTTTCCCGGTAGAATATATCGGTGATTTTTGGGTTGATGATAGAGTTTTGCCGCTATATCGAATCCCGGTTGGTCCTTCGTCGCGATTTCAGCGATGCATTTTTCGACCGCTATCAGAAATTCTAATCTTCTGTCATGTAGCGCTAGAATATAATTCGCATTTGCAATTTTTTGAGCATTTGAATTTTGCTTCCACTGGACGCACACTGCCACGATGGCGAAAACCGCGATCACAATAGTAGCGAACGCATTTATGATCTCTAGATAGCTCATTTTCGCCTCATCCTTCTACCTTGACCGCTAGGTTAGCGGAGAAGGTTTGTCTCTGCGATAATGCGCGGGGTGGATTCTTCCTCGCGGCAGGATTATGAGCGGGGCGAACCGAATTCAGGGGCGCGCGCTGCTATATATACGGCGGCTCGCGGCCCGCCTTCCGCAGGAGAAATCGCTTATGACGCTTCGTATCGCCATCAATGGCTTCGGCCGCATCGGCCGCAATGTGGTTCGCGCCATTTATGAGAGCGGCCGCACCGATGTGGATATAGTGGCCATCAACGATCTCGGCCCGGTCGAGACCAATGCCCATCTGATGCGGTTCGACAGCGTGCATGGCGCGTTTCCGAAGGCGGTCGAGGTCGATGGCGACACGATCAAGATCGAAGGCGGCGACAGCTTCAAGGTGCTTTCCGAGCGCGACCCGAAGGCGCTCCCTTGGGGCGAGTTGGACATCGATGTGGTGATGGAATGCACGGGCATCTTCACCGCCAAGGAGAAGGCGTCCATGCATCTGGATGCCGGCGCCAAGCGCGTGCTGGTCTCCGCACCGGCCTCGGGCGCCGACAAGACCATCGTCTACGGCGTCAACCACGACACGCTGACCAAGGACGATCTGGTCGTCTCCAACGCGTCCTGCACGACCAACTGCCTGTCGCCGGTCGCCAAGGTGCTGAACGATGTCATCGGCATCGAAAAGGGCATGATGACGACGATCCACTCCTATACGGGCGACCAGCCGACGCTGGACACGATGCACAAGGATCTCTACCGCGCCCGCGCCGCGGCGATGAGCATGATCCCGACCTCGACCGGCGCGGCCAAGGCGGTCGGCCTGGTTCTGCCGGAACTGAACGGCAAGCTCGACGGCTTTGCCATGCGGGTGCCGACGCCGAATGTCTCGGTGGTGGACCTGAAGTTCATCGCCGGCAAATCGACCAGCGTCGATGAGATCAACGATGCGATCCGCAATGCGGCCAATGGCGATCTGAAGGGCGTTCTGTCGTTCACCGATGCGCCGAATGTCTCCATCGACTTCAACCACAATCCGCATTCGTCGATCTTCCATATGGACCAGACCAAGGTGATGGACGGTACGTTCTGCTCGATCCTTTCCTGGTACGACAATGAATGGGGCTTCTCCAACCGCATGGCCGATACAGCCGTCGCAATGGGCAAGCTGATCTGAGACAATAGTCAGCAAAACGTCATTCCGGGGCTCGTCCCCGGAATCCAGCCTGTCGGGGGAAAAGTTTCTGGATACCGGGAACAAGTCCCGGTATGACGATGCCCCGATCAGCGAGAATCATCATGACCGGCATCCTTACTGTTTTTCTTCTAACGCTGCTGGCGGCCATATTGCCGGGGCCGGATTTCGCGGTCGTCTCACGCAATGCGCTGATGAGCGGGCGTCGCGCCGGTATCATGACGGCAGCAGGGATCGGGCTGGCGCTTCTCATTCATGCCGGCTACGCCATTGCAGGCGTGGGCGTCGCCGTCAGCCAGTCGATCGTCCTTTTCAATGTTCTGAAATGGATCGGCGCGGCATATCTGGTCTTTCTCGGCCTTTCCATGATCCGTAACGCAAGCGTGGCCCGCGGAACATTGGTCGACGCGGATGCCGGACTTGAGCCAATGGCGCCATGGAAGGCGCTGCGATGGGGCTTTCTGACCAATGTCACAAATGTAAAGGCGACCTTCTTTACCCTTTCCATCTATACGCAGGTGGCAACGCCGGAAACGCCGCTGGGGCTGCAATTGGCTTTCGGTGCGACGACAGCAATCACGGCGTTCCTCTGGTTCACCGTCGTCTCCCTCTTTTTCGCTCGCCCTTCGGTGCGCCGTGCCTTCCTGGCGCTTCGCGTTTGGATGGAGCGGGTGTTCGGCGTCGTTATCGCCGGCTTTGGCGTGACGCTCGCCTTTGCCCGCCAGCCGGGTTGAGGCGACAGGCTGTTCGCCCGCTCCCTCATCTGGACGTTGCCGCTGCGGCCCTTTATGCGAAAGCCGGAAACGAACCAGAGGTGTTGCCAAAATGAGCTTCAAGACGCTTGACGACCTGACCGAACTGGCTGGCAAACGCGCGCTTGTGCGCGTCGATATTAATGTGCCGATGCAGGATGGACGGGTGACCGACGCTACACGCATCGAACGCGTCGCGCCGACCATTGAGGAGTTGTCCGGCAAGGGCGCCAAGGTGATCCTGCTCGCCCATTTCGGTCGTCCCAAGGGAAAGGTCGTTGCCGAAATGAGCCTCAAGCCGGTCGCCGCCGCCGTAGAGGAGGTGCTCGACCATCGTGTGCATTTCGCGACGCTCGACGAAGCCGAAGCCGCTATCTCGAAAATGGCCGACGGCGATGTGCTGCTCCTGGAAAATACTCGATTCGAGCCTGGCGAAGAAAAGAACGATTCGGACCTCGCCAGCCGCTATGCGAGCCTAGGCGATCTCTACGTCAATGACGCATTCTCGGCTGCCCACCGCGCCCACGCCTCAACCGAAGGTCTGGCGCACAAATTGCCTGCCTATGCCGGGCGAACGATGCAGACCGAGCTGGAAGCGCTGCAGAAAGGGCTTGGCGATCCGAAACGCCCGGTTGTCGCGATCGTTGGTGGCGCGAAGGTCTCCACCAAAATCGACCTGCTGACGAATCTTGTGAAGAAGGTGGACGCAGTCGTCGTCGGCGGCGGCATGGCGAATACCTTTCTGGCGGCCAACGGCACCGATGTTCAGGCGTCTCTGTGCGAAGCCGAACTTGGGCAGACCGCCCGCGAGATCGAGGCGGAAGCCGAGAAGGCCGGCTGCTCTGTCGTTCTACCGGTCGATGCTGTGGTCGCTGGCGAATTCAAGGCGGGTGCGCCGAGTGACACCGTCGCGGTCGACGCCGTGCCGGAAGGTCAGATGATTCTCGATGCCGGGCCGCAAAGCGTCGAGAAAGTAAAAAGCTGGATCGAACAGGCCAACACGCTGATCTGGAACGGCCCGCTTGGCGCGTTCGAAATAGAGCCCTTCGATGCGGCGACGGTCGCGGCAGCCCGCTATGCGGCCGAGAGAACCCGGGCCGGTGAATTGATTTCGGTCGCCGGTGGCGGCGATACCGTGGCGGCCCTCAATCATGCTGGCGTTGCGGGCGATTTCACTTATGTTTCGACAGCCGGCGGCGCTTTTCTGGAATGGATGGAAGGCAAGACCCTGCCGGGTGTCAAAGCTCTGGAAGATGGCGGGAAAGGCTGAGAAAATCGCGTGCTGAAACGAGGTGAGCCGTTCTCCGGGTCGATTAGCGAGGACGGTATAGAACCGTCCGCCGCTATAGAGCATGGGCGGTATGGGCGTTTCACCGGGCCACTCTCACTGCTCGGCCTGCCGATCTATGTTTGGCAGGGTGTCGGTATGCGCCGTCGCAGCTTGCGTCTGTCGCCGCCACCAGGGCCGATCGAGGGCCGTATCGACGGCGCGGCGCAGGAGATAAGGCTTCTCGTCATCGGCGACAGTTCGGTGCAAGCCGTCGGCGTGAACCGGCAGGAAGAGGGGCTGGCCAACTGCATCGCCCGGTCTTTATCGGCGATGTCCGGCCGGGCCATCCGCTGGCGGGCTGCCGGCTTCAACTCGGCGACTGTGCCTCAATTGACCTCCCATGTTCTTCCGCATCTTGAGCCGCGCGACTTCACCCATATCGTCGTGTCGGCGGGCATCAACGATGCGAAGAATTGGCATAGCGCACGGCGCTTCAATCGTGATTTCGGCCATCTGATCTACGGGCTTCGAGCCCGGTTTCCCGGAGCGATACTGTTCTGGAATCCGATTTTCAACCTGCGTCTGGTGCCAGGCCTGCCACGACAACTTGCAACAGTGCTCGATATGCGTGCCGAACTTCTGAGCCGCCGCGCCCGACAGCTCTGCCGGGAACGAGGCATGATTGCCCTGCCGGAGATGACCGCTGCCGAGGCCAAGGGCTTTGCCCGCGACGGATTTCACGCCGGCTCCATGGGCTATGCGGCGCTCGGCGCTCATCTGGCCGATCACATGCTTGGAAACAGCGGAGACGAATAGTGATCGTGCTGCCCAAGGCTGGGCTGTTTATTTTTGCTGCCGCACCTTTATCTTGAGAAGAGCCGCAATGAGGCCATACGGGTTCGAAGTCGAATGCGTCGCCATCGACGACATTATCAATACCGAATTATCAGTGAAGCGGGACTGCTGCCGTCGGTAGAGCCGGTCAGCCGGCATTCGCGCCTTGCCTGGCTGCTCTCCGATCTGGCCGTTCCAATCTATCTTCTTCAAGGACTCTGGACCCGTATCCGAACACCGCGCCTTGCGCCGCCACCCGGGCGAACCGGTGGTCGACTGACCGGCCGCGGAGCCGAAATCTCGCTTTTGGTGATCGGCGATAGCACGGTTCATGGCGTCGGGACGGAGCGGCAGGACGATACGCTCACGCCATCCATCGCACGGCGCTTGCAGGAAATGACCAGCCGTCCGATTCGCTGGCGAGCATATGGTTTCAATGGTTCTATCGTTCGAGAAGTCACAGAATGCGTTGTGCCCAACCTGCCGCATGGCGGCTGGTCGCATATCATCCTGTCAGTCGGCCACAACGACGCGAAGAATTTTCATACGCGCCGCCGGTTTGTGCGTGACCTGACCCGCCTGATTTTCGCCGTGAAAGCGCGCTTCCCCGATGCAAAGCTCTACTGGGGATCGCTACTGGATTTCCGCAAGATGCCCAATCTGCCGGAACCGCTCGCCACGATCATCGATCTACGCGCCGATACGCTTTCCCGCGTTGGGTGGAGTGTCTGCCGCGAACAGGGCGTTACCGTGCTGCCGGCGATCGATCTGGTTCTGCCGGATCATTTCTCTCGCGATGGATTTCACGCCGGTCCCGTCGGCTACAATGTCTGGGCGCGGCATATCGCCGAACATATTGCACGTTCGGAGTTTGCGCCGCCATCGCAACATCACGCCAATGGTTCGGGTACGGACGCTTCGCTGGACCCTGCGTCTTTAACGTAACCGATGCCGCTATGGGCGGATCATGACGGTAAGCGCGATGATCGCCAGAGCGACAAGCGCCAGTTTCCAGAAATCACGCCGCCGCTTCAGGCCGGGCAGGCCAAGCGGGTATATGATCTGTACGACCATGATCAGAATGATGAGGAGGGAGAAGGCTTTCGACACGAGCGCCTTTTGCGAATCCGTTGGAGGATAGTCAGCCTTCTGACATGAATGATCTTGAAAGAAAAGAAGAAATAGTCGTTCGTTAAAATTGGCTTATTTCGCCATATTAACTTACGGTTAGCCTTCATATTCGAGTCTATCTTAGGAATCGCATCCTTTGAGCCCTTTTTCGATTGTTGTGAGTAGCAACCGAAAAGGAGATTGCCATGAATATTCTTAAAGTCTCACTGCTTGCATCCGCTTTCGCTCTTGCGCCCATGACCCCATCCTTCGCCCAGGTCAGCGCCGATGCGGACGTTGGCGGCGTTTCTGCCGATGCGAGCGTCGGTGGTGGCGGAGCCAGCGCTGATGCAAGCTCCGGCGCTGCCGGCGGTACGAGCGCGTCGGCCGATGCCAGCCTTGGCGGCAGTGGCGGGACCAGCGCCAGTGTCGATGCCGGAAGCGGCGTTGCGGGTGGCACGACGGCCGATGCTGACGTCAATCTCGGCGGGACCAACGGTACGACCGCCAACGTCAATGTCGGTAGCGGAGCGCTGGGCGGCACAAATGCCGATGCAGACGTCAATCTTGGAGGATCGGGCACTGCTGCGTCGGTCGACATCAATAGCGGCGATACCAATGCAAGCGTCAATGCTGGCGTAACGCCTGGTTCGCTTATTCCGGGCAACGAGGCTGCCAGTTCCGTCATTACCGGCGTCGATGGCACGATAACGAGTGCGACGGGCCTGTCCGATGACGACCTCCAGAAACTTTGCGAGAAGGTCGCGGAAAATCGCGGCGCCTATTCGAGCGAGATTATCGCCGTCTGTGTTCAGCGAGACAGCCAGTAACGATCACTTTCGTCTAAAGAAGTGCTTGCAACGGCCCCTCCATTGGCGGGGCCGTTCGGCGTTTGATCTGTCCCAGATCATATACGTCCATAGTCAAATGGTTCATTGTCGCGCAGTTTGGCAAAGAACCGGTGGCAGGCTTTATGTCGGGAGGACACGATGAGCGACTATGAAACCGCCTATGCGCAGTGGAAGGCGGATCCGCAAGCCTATTGGGCCGAGCAGGCCGAGGCGATCGACTGGATAAAGCCGGCGGAAAAGATTTTCGACAGCGAAGCGGGCGTTTACGGGCGCTGGTTTACCGGAGCCGAGTGCAACACCTGCGCCAATGCGGTCGACCGTCATGTCGAGGCCGGCAATGGCGACCGGGTCGCCATTATCTACGACAGCCCGATCACGGGGCAGAAGAGCAAGATCACCTATTCAGAGCTTCTGAACCAGATCAACGCCATGGCCGCGGTCCTTTCCGACCACGGCGTCAGCAAGGGCGACCGTGTCGTTCTCTACATGCCGATGATCCCGCAAACAGCCGTGGCGATGCTCGCATGCGCGCGTCTCGGCGCTATTCACTCGGTGGTTTTCGGCGGATTTGCCGCGAAAGAACTGACGACACGCATCGACGATGCCAAGCCGAAGATGGTGATTGCGGCCTCCTGCGGGCTGGAGCCATCGCGGATCGTCGAATATAAGCCCCTGCTGGACAAAGCCATCGAGATGGCCGCGTTACCGCCCGAAAAGTGCATCATCTTCCAGCGGCCGCAGGCGGAGGCCTCCATGGTCGAAGGTCGAGATGTCGACTGGATGGACGCCGTTTCCGCTGCCGAAGGACGTACGGTTGAGCCGACCCCGGTGGCGGCGACCGATCCGCTCTACGTTCTCTACACGTCCGGCACGACCGGCCAGCCGAAAGGCGTCGTTCGCGACAATGGCGGCCATATGGTCGCGCTTGAGTGGACGATGAAGAACTTCTACGGAATCGATCCGGGTGACGTTCTCTTCACCGCATCCGATTTCGGCTGGGTGGTCGGTCATTCCTACATCGTCTATGGCCCGCTGCTGCGTGGGGCGACGTCCATCATTTTCGAAGGCAAGCCGGTCGGCACGCCCGATCCAGGCGTCTTCTGGCGCATCGTCGAGGAGTATGGGGTCAAGGCCATTTTCACCGCGCCCACCGCTTTCCGCGCCATTCGGCAGCAGGATCCCGAAGGCGCGTTCATTGACAAATACGACCTCTCATCCTTCGAGACCCTGTTTCTTGCCGGCGAGAGGGCCGATCCCGAGACGATCAAATGGGCGGAGCGGCAACTGAAAGTGCCGGTTATCGACCATTGGTGGCAGACGGAAACGGGCTGGGTCATGTGCGGCAACCCTGCCGGTCTTGGCCTCCTTCCCGTCAAATACGGCTCGCCCACCAAGCCGATGCCGGGCTACGATATCCAGATCCTCGACGATGAGGGCGCGCCCGTTACCGAGCCGGATACGCTGGGCAATGTCGTGGTCAAATTACCGCTTCCGCCGGGCGCCCTGCCGACGCTCTGGAACGCCGATCAGCGGTTCCGCGACGCCTATCTCACCGAGTATCCCGGCTATTACAAAACAGCGGATGCCGGCAAAATCGACGAGGATGGCTATCTGTTCATTATGTCGCGAACGGACGATATCATCAATGTTGCCGGGCACCGCCTTTCGACCGGTGCGATGGAAGAGGTTCTTGCAGAACATCCCGATGTCGCCGAAGCGGCTGTCATCGGCATCGCCGATCCGATGAAGGGGCAGGTGCCGCTCGGCTTTGTGGTCCTATCCAATGGCGTGGATCGTCCTGAATCCGAACTGGAAAGAGAAGTCGTCGCGATGGTGCGCGACCGAATCGGCGCGGTCGCTGCCTTCCGCCAACTCGTCTGCGTCAAGCGGTTGCCGAAGACGCGCTCCGGCAAGATCCTTCGGGCCACCATGCAGAAGATCGCCGACAGGGAAGAAGCGCCAGTGCCCGCCACCATCGACGATCCGGCCATTTTGGACGAGGTTTCGGCGGTATTGGACCGACGCGGCTTGCTGACCCGTCCTCTGGATGAAGGCAACCAGGGCTAAGCGAGACCGGCAGAATGAAAAAAGGGCGCGTCGAAAACGCGCCCCTTAATCTCTCTAACCATCATCTATTCGATCAGGTCTTTTTCGCAGCCTCGTCCTTAGCGGTTTTCGCTGCGGTCCGAGCCACATCTGCCGCCTTGTCGGCGAATGTCTCACCTTCGCCTTTCGGCTTGAGACCCTTCTCTTCCGCTTTCTCCGACGCAGCGGCGTAGGTTTTCTCCGCGACGTCCTGAGCATCGGCTACAGCTTCGCGGCCTCGCTGATAGGCTTGATCGCGCAGATCGTCACGCGTCTGGCCCATCCACTCATCTTCACGGCGCGTCGGCGGCAATGCAGCGCCGATAGCCGCCCCGACGGCAACGGCAATGGCACCGAAGACGAGAGGTTCATCGCGAAATGCGCTGATCAGTTCCGACTGCACGCTACGATAGCCCCGCGCCGCCGAACGGCCAGCCTGCGAAGCGCCACGGCCGATCGCCCGACCACCATCGGCAAAGGCCTGACCGGTGCTCGACGCTGCATCGCTGGCAGCCTGCCCGGTCGCCGAAGCGCCAGACGCAATGCCGGATGCCGCACTGGATGCCGCCCCGCCAATCGCCGAGCCTGCCGAGCGAGCACCTTCGCCAACGGAAGAGGCTGCGCCGGATATTGCGGAGCCTGTTTTGGAGGCGCCGCTCGATATGGCTGAACCAGTCTTCGACGCCGCGCTACCGACCGCCGAGCCTGTGCTGGATGCCGCACCGGACACAGATGACCCGGCGCTTGCAGCCTTGTCTTTCAGCGAAGAGCCGGTCGAACCGCCTGCGCTGCCACTGACATAGGTTGCGCCGCCCGTTCGCGGATCGGCATCCGACGGTGAGCGATACGGATCGTGATATTCGCCGCTGTCGGGAAACCGGTCCGGGTCGAGATGGCGTCCACCGACCGCGCGAAACCGGCCATATTCGTCCACGTCATGATCGCTGTGGTCCGGTCCGTATCGGTCATAGAGGTCGCGGCCGGTGGAGCGTACGCCGCTGCCAAAGGCAAGCCAGGCCACGCCGGCTCCGATCAGACCGAGTGCGAGAGGATTGTCCCGCACCTGCTGACCGAAATTGCGTCCGGCATCGGCAACCTGGCCTTCTTTAAAGAAGCCAAGCGCCTCATCCATCATCTGGCCGGGGCTCATACGATCCTTCAGCGCGTCGATGGTGCTATCGATATTGGAACGATGACGTTCCGCTTCCGCCTCGAGGCGGTCGGTCTTGTCGCTCATCGTGTTTGCTCCTTAACGAGTTTCGCATCGCGCGAGACCTGATCAGCAGTCCGCTCCGGTACGAGATTTTTTGCTTGCAGATTGGTGCGTCCACGATTGAGGAGGACGACACCGATCACGGCAAAGAGAACGCCGACGATCAATGCAGCCCAAGCGGCCCAGCCGCTGCCAGCGGCGGCTTCTGCCGACGTTGCCGCTTCGCTGTCGAACAACACCGCCAGCAATTTGGTGATGGCCGCGACGAGCGCCTGGCTCAGGACGAAGAGAGCAACAAGAAGACACATGGCGCCGGCTGCGATCTCGCCGCCGCCAACCTGAACCTGAGTGACTTTGTCATTGATCTCCGAACGGATCAGCCTGCCTTCTGTCTGGAAGAGCGCGCGGACCTCGTCAACGAGTGTGCGAACCAGGTCGGGTAGCGAACGGGCATCGTTTGAATGGTCTGTTGGCTGACTCATAATTATTGTCCCTTCTTTGGCTGGCCAATCGGCCCGCTCGTTCCGCCACTGATCGTGCCGCCGGCGCTTGGCGTCCGGCTACTGGTCACCGTTGCCGAAGGGCTCGGTTTCGCAGCTGTCGTGGATGGTGAGGGAGACGGTGCAACCGGCGAGGAGGGCGACACTGGATCTGGTGTCGGTGTGACAGCCGCGGAGCCCGTGTAAGGTGCAGGCGGCGGGGGCGTCTCGCCATAATCACGAGGCGTATGTGCGGTCGATGACCGGGCAAAACGACCAAGCGCCACACCAGTCAGAGCAGCGCCGACGAGGAAGGCGGTCGGCTGGCTGCGTGCAAAGCCGGATACGCTGTTGACGATCTCGCCGACGGAGCGGCCGGAAATCGCGCCGCTCACGTCTTCCAGACCGCGGGCAGCTTCGCGCACGAGGCTGGCGGACATGGACTGGTCGCGTTCGCCAAGTTTGTCGGCTGCGGCGCGAACGGATGCGGCGAAATCTCCGACGGTCGAAGCCGCAGCATCCTTGCCGCGTTCTGCCTGGTGCAGGCCTTCCTGTTTTGCCTTCTCCGCCATATTCGACGCTTCCGCCTTCATGTCGGATGCGGCTCTTGAAGCTTGATGAGAGGCTGCGTCAGCTTCGCGCTGAGCTGCCTGTTTTACGCCAGCGGCATCGGCCTTCGCCTTATCGGCGGCCGCGCTGGATTTGGGATCATGGGGCATGAAAATTCCCTCAGGTGAGTCCGAGTAAAGAAAGGATGAAGATGACGACCACGACTAAGCCGACGAGATAGATAATACTGTTCATTGGATGCCTTATGCCTCCCATTTTTCAGAAACTTACCTGAAACAAAGCGCCGATAAGGGCGAAGGTTCCCCCTGCCGCTGCAAATTGATGCAGTTTAATCCGGTAGCCGACACAGCCGATTGCGTGGAGGCAATTGACGGATGGCGGAACAGGGCCATCCTTAGCCCTAAGCAGAGGGAAATTCGCCATGAGCATAGACGGCAGGACGGCCATCGTGACCGGAGGCGCCAGTGGGATCGGTCTCGCCGTCGCCAATGAACTCGTCAGAGAAGGCGCAAAAGTCGTCATCGCCGATATGGATCAGAATATGGGGGAGGCGGCGGAAGAGCGTTTGTCGGCGCATGGCTCCGTGCAGTTTATCCGTACCGATGTGTCGAAACGGCTCGATGTTCACAATCTCATGGCGCTGGCCGTGGACCATTTCGAAACGATCGATATTCTCGTCAACAATGCCGCGATTCTGGAGCGCTGCCCACTTCTCGATCTTCACGAAGATGCCTTCCGCCACGTCCTCGACATCAACGTAACGGGCTCATTTCTAACAATTCAGGCCGCGGCGCGGCTTATGGTGTCGCAGGCCGAAGATGGCCGCTCGCCGGGCATTATCGTCAACATCTCGTCACTGAATGGCAGGGTGGCGATGAATGGCCAACTTGCATACTGCGTGTCCAAAGGGGCGATGGACCAACTGACGCGAAGCGCCGCCGTGGAGCTTGCGCCTTGGGGTATTCGGGTGAATGGCGTCGCGCCCGGCACCATCGCGACCGATATGGTCGCCAATCTGACGGACAACCCCGGTATACGCGATCAGATTTTGAGCCGAACGCCTCTCGGCAGGCTGGGCGAACCCGACGAAGTGGCCGAACTGGTAAAGTTTCTGGTGTCCGGCCGTGCAGCTTACATGACGGGCGAAACAATTCTCGTCGACGGCGGAAGACGGGCGCTGAACGTTCCGCTTCCGCCTGCCGACAAGGAATGATCAGGCAACGCGGCGGCGTTCCGGCTTACGCTCGGACGTGCCGAGCACGCGTTTCATGATCCAGCCGATAATCAGCGTTTTGACAATCCGTTTGAACATCTCAAGTCTCCGTCGGTTGATGGTTCAAGAACGCGCGATTGTCCGAAAGGTTGAGGTGGATCACAGTGTTTTATTCCTGACATGAGGCTGTCAGTAGCGGTGTGACATGTTCGGTCATTGTCAACGCAGTGAAAGAAACGAACATGACGAAAGAAAATATTTGCGTCTGGTTTGAGCTGCCGGTCAGCGACCTCAGCGCCAGCCGGGCATTTTACGAAAAGGCCACCGGGCATTCCTTCAGGGAGGAGCAGGCGGACGGCAAGGCGATGCTGGTCTTCGAAGGAAAAGATAAAGCAGTGGTTGCCGGCCATCTCTATGAAGGGAAATCGGCGGCGAATGGCGAAGGTCCGACCATCCATCTGGCGGTGGATGGTACGGCGGAAGAGGCGACGCAGAGAGCCAAGGACGCTGGCGGCACAATCGTATCGCCGGTCATTGAAATTCCGGCCGGGCGCTTCGTTTATTGCAACGATCTGGATGGTAACTCGATCGGCCTCTTTACCTCTTGAAGAAATGCGCGATGGTCGGTGCTGATATCGGAGAACGGATATGCGACGCGCCGACCGTCTTTTCATGATCGTTCAGGCCCTTCGCCGCGGCCGCGTTCTCACGGCGAAGGCTCTGGCGACAGAACTGGAAGTCTCCGAGCGCACGATTTATCGTGATATTGCCGATTTGCAGGGCGCGGGCGTGCCCATCGATGGCGAGGCTGGCGTGGGTTATGTCATGCGGCCCGGTTTCGACCTGCCGCCGCTAATGTTCACCATCGAGGAAGTGTCAGCGCTCGCTGCGGGCGTTCGCATGATCATGGCGTTTGGCGGTGACGTGATGAGCAGCGCAGCGCGCGGAGCGCTCGACAAGATCGAGACGGTCCTTCCCGAAGATCGGGCGCGGGCGGCCGATGGGCTGCGTCTCTTCGTCCCGCCGTTCCTCATCGATCCGCCGCATCGCGCGCTGATCGACCGGATCAATGGCGCAGTGGAGCGCAATGAGGTCATCGAACTCGATTACGCAGACGAAGCCAAGGCTCGCACGAAACGGTGCGTCCGGCCCCTGGCGCTGGTATTCTGGGGAAAAGCATGGACGCTGATAGGCTGGTGCGAACTGCGCAATGACTTTCGCATGTTCCGTGTCGACCGGATCGACCGGCTCAGCGAAACCGGCCGTATCGAACGGCCGATTCCGGAACAATCGCTGGCCGAATATTATCGGCTTCTGGAGCAGGAGGCTTGCGCTCCATTATCGGCCGACATGGCCCGAGAAGCGCATAAATCGCACTAGGATTAGTTGTCCTGCTCGTCCGATTTGCTGCTTTTCAGCGAGGACAACTTGGCGAAGACCTTGTCGGCGTCGAGTTCCTCTTCGTCGCCCTCGTTCTCTGCTGCTTTTTGAGAACCGAAGACGGCTGTGTTTTCGGTCAGATTTTCAGTCGCGGAAGCCGGAAGAAGCGTGGTGTCGTTCGATTCCTCGACCACCGGCTTGTCCTTGGATGCCTTGGATACTTCGAAATCGAGATCGATCTGGGAGCACATGCCGAGCGTAACAGGGTCCATCGGCACCAGATTGGCCTGATTCCAGTGTTCGCGGTTACGAATTGTTTCGATCGTGCTCTTGGTCGTGCCGACGAGCCGGCAAATCTGCCCGTCCTTCAGTTCCGGATGATTCTTCACCATCCAGAGGATGGCATTCGGCCGGTCCTGGCGACGCGAGACGGGCGTATAGCGCGGCCCCTTGCGTTTGGCTTCAGGCACCCGGACCTTCGGATCGGACAGCTTCATGCGATGGTTCTTGTCGCCCTCGGCTTTCTCGATCTCCTCACGAGAGAGCTGGCCGTTGCTGACAGGATCGAGACCCTTGATGCCCTGCGCCGACTCGCCGTCCGCGATTGCCTTGACCTCGAGTGGGTGCAGCTTGCAGAAATGAGCGATCTGATCGAAGGACAGCGCCGTGTTGTCGACCAGCCAGACAGCCGTCGCTTTCGGCATAAGAAGCTGTTGAGCCATGAGAATAATCCTTCCTTCGCCCGCGTCCCGAAGCGCGGGCGGTGGTCGATGCCACCGGTGAATGGGAATGGCTCGCATATAACGCGGCGAGGCGTGCTATGCAACGCGACTTGCAACTGCATCCACGATCCTTGACAGAGACTGCTTTTACAGCCTATGGAGCCACATCTTTTTCGGCGTGCCCGCTGGGCGCGCCGTTTCCTTTGACGAGAGAGGCGCTGGCCAAGGCCGCTGCCTCGACAGACGAACCGGGATCGAACCCATGAAGATCAAGAATTCGCTGAAGAGCCTGAAAACCCGGCATCGCGAGAATCGTCTCGTGCGTCGCAAAGGCCGTGTCTACATCATCAACAAGTCCAATCCCCGCTTCAAGGCCCGTCAGGGCTGACGTTCGGGCGCTTGGCCGCCCTCCTTTTGCGGATGAGATTGTCGAAACCGCATGAGAGCCCTAATCTGGCTCTCATGCGGTTTTTGTTTTTCCTCGGACTGGTCCTTATGCCCGCTAGCGCAGCGGCCAGTGATACGTATGCCCGGACGGTGCAGTTCTACGAAGCGGAAGAACAGCGCGATCCATTCGGCGATGCTTTCGATGAGGGATCCGACTCAATCCCTCCGGATGCGGATACGGGTGCGGAGGACGATGATCTCCTACCGCCCCTTCTTTACGGCGAAGAGCGGCGGCAGAAGGAACTGAACGATCTGTTCGAGACATTGGCCAAAGCCCCTAACGCGGTTATCGGCAAGCGCGTCGCCAATGCGATCCAGATGAAATGGAATGAATCCGGCAGCGCCACGGTCGACCGACTTATGGAAGAAGCCCGAAAGGCAATGCGCGCCAATCGCAACGACGTCGCGTTCGACCTGATCGGCGAAAGCATTGTGCTCGCTCCCGATTATCCGGAAGCATGGAATCTGCGGGCGACGGTGCACTTCCTGCAAGGCAATATGGAAAAATCCATGGTCGATATTGAGAGGGTTCTCGCGCTGGAGCCGCGCCATTTCGGTGCGCTGACCGGCATGGCGGCCATACTGCAACAGGCCGGTCGGGACAGCGCCGCACTGGCGATCTACGAAAGGGCTCTCGAAATATTCCCCACTTTGGAAGCAGCAAAGAAACAGACCGAGCGGCTGCGAAAGTCCGTCGAAAACCAGACGCTTTAAGGTAGCCGGGCAGTCTTGATGGGTTTCTTCTTGTTGATCCTGACGGGATTCGTAGTTGGTTTGCCTCTTCTGCTCGCCGCGACCTCGCTCGCCGGATCGATGATGATCGAGCGGATGCATCCGCCCGCCGGCACGGTTGAGACACTCGATGGCATCGATCTGCATTATGTTTTCTGGCCCGGCGAAGGAGACGGCGCGGACAGGGCAACAGCTCTTTTCATTCATGGCGCGACCGGCAATTTGCTCGATCAGATGAGCGCGATGGAGTCCTTTCGCGGCCATTTTCCAATGATTTTCATCGACCGGCCGGGGCATGGGTATAGCGGACGTGGACACGGGCATGACCGCCCCGATGGGCAGGCGCGCGCCATTGCCGCACTGATTGCGCGAATCTCGCCGAACGGCGTCATCGTAGTCGGCCATTCCTTCGGTGGCGCCGTGGCGCTTAACCTCGCCATGTACCATCCAGAGCGTGTTCAAGGCCTCGTGCTGCTGTCTCCGGCGACCCATCCCTGGCCGGGTGCTGCAACCAGCTGGTATTATCGTCTTGCCGCACGGCCGCTGCTCGGCCGCCTGTTCGCGTGGACACTTGCGATGCCCGGCGGGCTGCTTCGGCTCCGCGGTGGTATTGCCTGCGTTTTCGCGCCGAACAGACCGCCGAAAAATTACGCGAAAAAAGCAGCTACGGTGCTGGCGTTTCGTCCGCGCCATTTTCGCGCCAATGCCATCGATGTCGAAGGGCTTTTCGACCATGTCACGGCAACGCGGGACCGATATCCGTCGGTCGGTTGTCCGACTGTGATCCTGACGGGCGACAGCGATACAGTCGTCTATGAGCATATCCACTCGGTAGGCTGTGCACATGACCTACCCAATGCCACGCTATCGGTCATTCGCAATTGCGGCCACAAGACCGATTACGTCGCGACGCACGCGGTTGTGGCCGCAATCGCGCATGTGAGCGGCCAGTCCGTCAAAGGAGTTGGACCCCTGGGCCGAGAGGTTGCGCGAATAGAGGCTGCGATTGCTGGCGACCGGCACGGCGCGGAATGCGTCTTGGAAAAACCGGGAGATGCTGGCGATCTTCTGGCTGCCGCCGAAGCTGCTCGCCCGACCCTCACATAGCCTCCTGATTAGGGTCTACGGGTGGCTATCGCCATCGCAGCCGAGCCGGCGAGCGCCACTGCGCCGAAACGGTTCAGACCCCGCTTGAAGGCCGGGCTGCGGACCGCTTCATGCGCCCATCCCGCCAACATGCCGTAAAGCGCGGCGTTGACGATGCCAAGCAGAACGAAGGTCAGCACAAGCACCACAGCCTGTGGCAGGAACGGCAGATTTTCCGAGATGAACAGCGGAACAAACGCCACAAAGAAAAGAATGCCCTTCGGGTTGAGGAGGGTGACAAAGAACGTTTCGGTAAAGAGACGGCGGGGCGATAACGCTTTTGGATGCGCCGCCGGACCAGAATTGGACGATCCCGACCGCCATAGACGAATCGATAGCACGATCAGCCAGGCCGCGCCCGCATAGCGAACGATCTCAAACAGCGTGGCGGATGCTGCCAGTAAAACACCGACGCCGGCAAGCGAAATGGATGCCGCGAGCAGATCACCCAGCGCGACGCCGGCGACAGCCGGGGCCAGCGTCATGCGCCCGTGAGAGGCCGCGCGCGCGACGATCAAGGTTATCGTCGGCCCCGGAATGATAAGAATGAGGCAACTCGCCGCAACGAATGCGAGATAGTTGGATAGGTCGATCATGACGCGTCCGGCCCTTCCTTGCGCTGTTCAGCGCAAAGCAAAGACCGGCGCGTCGTAATCTGTCAATCGTCCGATTCCGGCAGGTCGCGGTAGCGTTCACCGCCAATCCGGGCGACACGGAGCATATTGGTGCTGCCGCGTGTGCGCAGCGGCACACCCGCGACGATGATGATGCGATCGCCCGGCTTGGCGAATTCTTCAGCCTCGGCAATCCGGCTGGCGCGCAGCACCATATCGTCCAGATCGTTCGCATCTTCGGTGACGACGCAGTGGCAGCCCCAGACGAGAGAAAGCCGCCGAGCGGTCTCGATCCTCGGCGAAAGGCTGATAATCGGCACCAGTGGCCGTTCTCGCGCCGTGCGCATGCCTGTCGCGCCGGAGTCGGTGTAGGTCACGATGGATGCGACGTCGAGCGTTTCGGCCATCTGCCGCGCGGCCAGAGATACGGCATCTGCGGTGGTCTGTTTCGGTTCGGCGCGCTGACCGGTAATGATGCCGGCATAAGTCGGCTCGCGCTCGACCGTCTCGGCAATATCGTTCATCATCGTTACTGCTTCGACCGGGTAATCGCCGGCCGCGCTTTCCGCCGACAGCATGACGGCATCGGCCCCTTCGAAAACAGCATGAGCCACATCCGACACCTCAGCGCGCGTCGGCATCGGATCGGAGATCATGCTTTCAAGCATCTGCGTTGCGACGACCACCGGTTTGCCTGCGGCGCGGCAAAGGCGGGTCAGGCGTTTCTGGATGCCGGGCACCGACTGAATGGGCATTTCGACGCCAAGATCGCCGCGCGCCACCATAATCGCGTCGGACAGTTCGATAATCTCGTCAATGCGGTTGAGCGCCTGCGGTTTTTCGATCTTCGAGAGAATGTAAGCTTTGCCTTCCGACAATTCGCGGCATTCGATGAGGTCCTCCGGCCGCTGGACGAAAGACATGGCGATCCAGTCGACCTCGGCGGCAATAGCGGCTTTCAGATCGGCCCTGTCCTTATCGGTCAACGCGCCGACCGCCAGTTCCGTGTCGGGTAGCGAGACACCTTTTTTGTCGGAGATCAAAGTGCCGGCCACGACCTTGCAGGTGATCGACCTCTTGTCGCTTTTCTCGGCGATCAACTGCAGTTTGCCATCGTTGATCAGCAGGCGATGGCCGGCCTCCACGGCTTCCAGAATTTCCGGATGCGGCAGATAGACGCGGTTGGCGTCGCCGGGGGTCGGATCGTCGTCCAGCGTAAAGATCTGGCCCTCTTCCAGTTCAACCTTGCCTTCGGCAAAAGTGCCGACGCGCAGCTTTGGGCCCTGCAGGTCGGCCAGGATGCCTATGGGACGCCCGACGCTCCTCTCAACCGAACGAATCCTCTCGACCTGCCGGCGCATCATGTCATGGCTGGCATGGCTCATATTGATGCGGAAGACATCCGCACCTGCCTCGAAGAGTTGGAGGATGGTTTCTTCCGTGTTCGAAGATGGGCCAAGCGTGGCGAGAATCTTGACCTTGCGGCTGCGTCTCATATTCGGGATTTCCAATGCCTAAATCGGTTTATGGTGCTACCCTGCGTAAGACGAAGTTTGTAACACTGCAAGCGCGACAGGACGGAAAGATGCCGGCGTGTGTTACTGCGCGGCGCTATCGGGGCTGTCGGAGCTACCGACTCCGTCTGCTTCTTCCAGGTTATCCGTACCGGTCGAATCATCGACGGCTGGATCGGATGCATCGGTTGCAGAATCCGTGCTCTCGGAGCCGGTGTCACCGGCAGTGCCAGAATTTTCCTGATCGGGAGAAGAGCGTGCGTCGTCCGATGTTTGGTCGTCAACGGGCGAAGCGTTTGTCTCAGGCGATTCGGGTGTCTGGATCGGCGCTGCCGGGGTCGTTTCAACGCCGTCTTCGACAGCGCTCCCCGATTCCGTTTGCGGCGGCGTGGCGGCGGGAGCTTCTGGTTGCGGCTCGTCGGTTAACTGCACCATCCAGTTTATCTGCTCGCCGGTGTCGTGCTCCTGAAATCCTACGCGCTGATAGCCCCTTGCATAGCAGTCATTGATTCCGACGATTTTGAACTCGCGGTCGGCGACGCACATATTGATCGGACCGTCCCAACGGCCGCCGCGCTGCGCGTCTTCAGCGTAAAGATAATAAAATCGGGAGGTTAGCGGGCCGTCAATCAGCGTTTTGCAGTTGGCCGGTTCAATGTGATACCAGCCTTCCGTGATCCAGCCAGACGAGCCGCGCAGGCCGATGGAGACGCCAACCAGGCTCTGGGTGGCGTTGCAGACCCGGAAGTCCGCTTTGGCGGAGATCGTGCCGGCAAACATGGCGGCGAGCGCAAGGAAGAGAGCGGCGGAGACCGTACCTGCGATGCGCTTCAAACCAACCCCCAAGCCGCGAGCATCGCGGCTTTACGAACCAAACCCGGCTGTTTTTCCGCAATCGCCGCGCATCTGTCAACGCGGCTTATGCGCTTAAGACCCATGGTTCGCCTGTTCCATCAAATTTCCAGATCGCGGAGGCGCTCGACGATTTCCGCTCGGTGGTCCGGCTCGTAAATATTGCGAAGAACGAACCTTTCCACACTGACATCGAGACCGAGCCCGTCGATGATTCTTTCCTGTATCCCCCGCTGGCCGATCGCCGGCATATCGCAATCGAAGGCAGGAGTGGTGTCGAGCCTGTAGGGGAATGGTCCAGACAGGCCCTGATAGCCGTAGACCGGCATGCCTTCTATCGGTGCAAATCCGCTTGCCTCGATGTGGCCGAGTTCAGTCAGCCCGTAATGCGTGCCGAGCCCTTCGGTGTGGTTGAGACGGTCGAGCATATGGGGATCGAGGATGTTGACGTAGAACAGCGATGCCGCTCCCTCATGGCGCACGATCATGGTCGGGATCGAGCCATAAGGCGCCATCTGCCGGGTGTAGCAGGCGATATGATCGGAAACCCGTACACGCAGGCAGGGGATGACGATCGAACTCAAATGATCTTCATGGATCATGTATTTACGGGTCAGTTGCAGAGGCGCGGCGTTGGAGCCGGCGGCCAGCACGGCTGTCGCGCTTGAAAAATCGAAGGCCGACAGGGCCTCGATCGCCCGGCGCATTCGGGCGGGAGCGCCTTTTGCTTTCAGCCACTCTTCAGTTCGATCCGGCAGGGGCGCGGCGCCATAGTCGCCGAGATAGATGTAGCTTCGATCCGGATGAGAGAAGGGATAGGCAAGCGCGAAAGCGAGCCGGCGCATACGAATTTCGTGAGCTTCTTCTTGTGTGGCGACGTCGGCATCGATGGCGATATCAGCGAAGGGGATAGTCATTGCAATTCATTCCGGATGGGGTGGCGTCCAATCTTATCGGATGGCATCGCCTGATTGCCAAGGTGGCGCTCACCGTTCCTTGACGGCTGCCGGGGTCGTGGCGATATGGTCTGGCATGTGGGCAGCCCGGTCTTCAATGTTCCGCCTGCCGTCGCTTGGAGGCGCATATGGATCACGAACTTAACGAAGAGCAGCAGCGAAACCTGGAGGCTGCCGCATTTCGTCGCCTCGTCTCGCATTTGCAGCAGCGTACCGATGTGCAGAACATCGATATGATGAATCTGGCGGGTTTCTGCCGCAATTGCCTGTCGAACTGGTATCGCGAAGCGGCGGAGGAACGGAATATCGATCTTTCGAAGGAAGAAAGCCGCGAGCGCATTTACGGCATCCCTTATGATGAATGGAAAGAGAAACATCAGACTGAAGCGACCGCGGAGCAGCGTGACGCTTTCAGGACAAGCCATTCGCATGGGGCTGACTGACCGACCGAAGCTGTTTATCCCCGATCCTCGCATTTCGACCTATCCTGACGGACCTTTCCTGTTGACCGGGCCGTCCGTGCTCTGGCACGAGCGACGCGGGATCATTTCGTAGCGACGGAGAAACACTCTTGGCAGAACATAGCGATTCGCCGACCAGCGAAACCGTGGCCTCAGGCCAGCTCCGGGCCTTTATCGAGCGTATCGAGCGTCTTGAGGAAGAGAAAAAGACGATCGCAGACGATATCAAGGATGTTTTCGCCGAGGCCAAGGGTAGCGGATTCGACACGAAGGCCATGCGAACCATTATTCGCCTCCGCAAGCAGGAGGAGGCGGAACGGCAGGAGGCCGAGGCGATGATAGATCTTTATAAGGAAGCTCTCGGCATGCGCTGACTGCGGCGCGCATCCTGTTAATAAACAATATTTTTTAGGACAAACTAATGTCAATCTCCTGTCACGGTCGTGGCGTAGCAGGAGCGCGTTCTTGAGCCAACGAGGAGGCCCTTGTGAACGCTATTGATTTGACGTTTGACCATATTAACCGCGCAAGCGCCTGCACCCGTTGCATGATGGCCTGCGCTTATTGTCTTGACCAATCTATTGCAAAGCCGGGTATGGAGGCCTGTATACGCGCCTGCCGCGACTGCATGCTGATATGCGCCGACTGCGCGCGGGCGTGCGCCACCGATTCGCGAAGCGGTATTGCTCTTTGCGCATCCTGCGCCGCGATCTGCGAAGCCTGCATGGAAGAGTGCCGCCGGCACGATCTCGACCACTGCCGACAATGCGTCGAAGCCTGCGCCGAATGCATGGAGGAATGCCGGCGCATGGCTGCGTGATATTTGAGGCTGGACTGGAGCTGAAGCGATCCTGCCGGCTCCAGCTCAGATCGATCGACGCCTAGTCGTCCTGGCGACCGTCAGGCTCTTTGGCGACGCCTTTGAAGGGCTCGTCGTCCGCCTTTCTGTCCATGAATTCGCCGCTCGTCCGGTCGCGCTTGTTCCAGTGGCCGCCCGCATCCTTAATCTGCGTGCGGTCTTTGACCGTGCCGATGCGATGGCCTTCGCCCGTATTGGTTGCCATGACCGATCTCCTCGTTTCACCGCCGCGCCACGCGGCGGTTCTGAACGAAGATCTGGAGTCGGCTAACCCCGCGTCAAGGCGAATACTTCCCGCCTAGTGACGGCGAGACAGTTCCTTCGTCGCATCTTCCAGCCCCTTCAGGGTCAGCGGATACATCCGCCCCTCCATCAAATCGCGGATCATCGCGGTCGACTGCGTCCACTTCCACTGCGCCGGTTCGACCGGATTGATCCAGATGGCGTTCTTCCATTTGGCGGTGACGCGCTGCATCCAGAGCGCGCCGGGCTCGGCATTCCAGTGCTCCACGGACCCGCCCGGATAGGCGATCTCATAGGGGCTCATGGCAGCATCCCCGACAAATACGACCTTATAATCCGGCCCGTATTTATGAAGAACATCGTGGGTCGGGATCGTCCGGTCGTGACGGCGACGGTTCTCCTGCCAGACGCGCTCATAGAGGCAGTTATGAAAGTAGAAATATTCGAGCTGACGAAACTCCGATTTCGCTGCCGAAAAAAGCTCTTCCACCACCCGGACGTGATCGTCCATCGAACCGCCGGCATCGAAGAACATCAGTAGCTTGACCGCATTTCGTCTTTCGGGTCGGGTCTTCACATCGAGATAGCCGTGCTCGGCGGTCGAGCGAACGGTGCCGTCCAGGTCGAATTCCTCGTCGGCGCCCTCCCGGACCCAGCGGCGCAAACGTTTCAGCGCCACTTTGATGTTGCGCGTTCCGATTTCGACATCGCCATCGAGATCGCGAAATTCCCGCTTGTCCCAGACTTTAACCGCCTTTCGGTGGCGGCTCTCGTTCTGACCGATCCTGACGCCTTCCGGATTGTATCCATAAGCGCCGAAAGGCGATGTGCCGGCGGTGCCGATCCATTTGCTGCCGCCCTGATGGCGGCCCTTCTGCTCTTCGAGCCGCTGCTTCAGAGTTTCCATCAATTTGTCGAAACCGCCGAGGCGCTCGACAAGCTGCTTTTCTTCATCCGTCAGGTGTTTTTCGGCCAGACGGCGCAGCCATTCTTCTGGCAGGTCGACAGGAGAGGCATCATCGGCAGTTTGGCCGGAGACAGCCTCGACGCCCCGGAAATAATGGCCGAATACCCGGTCGAAACGATCGATATGGCGTTCATCCTTCACCAGAACGGCCCGCGCGAGATAATAGAAACCTTCGATGTCATAGGGAACCAAGTCGGCGTCCAAGCTTTCCAGCAAGGTCAGATATTCGCGTAGCGAAACCGGAATTGCAGCTGCCTTCAATTCGAGAAAAAACGGAATGAACATCTGATAGGGCGGTTCTTCATTTTATGGACGGGGGAAATTCCCGTCGTTTCAAATGGGTAAATTCAATTACGGGTAATCGAATCGTAAGAGTCGTGACCTAAGGTCAACGCCAGAGGGCAGTGACGATATGTTTGAACTTTTTGATTGTGACGAGCAAGGCTCGGCGACGGCGGACATCACGCGTGCGTCGCTGGTCGATACGGAAGATCGCCTCGGCATCATGCTCGATGCGATGCCGCTGGGCGTGCTCATCCATTCAAAGCATGCGATACTCTACGCCAATGCCGGAGCGTGCGATCTTCTCGGAGAAGAGCGCGGCAGCCTTATAGGAAAGCACTTCCTGGATTTTCAGGCGCCGGACACCGACTCGCTGGCTTTCGACGAAGCTTTCGCAACGCTTGGCCGAACGATCGAGCAGGAGACCGTGATCGTCCGCTCAAAGAATGGATGCGAACGGCTCATGCGGGTCATCACGGGCCGGTTGCCATGGAAGGGGCTGGCGGTTGTTCAGGTTCTTCTGCAGGACATCACCGACCAGAAGCGCGCGGAAAATTCGCTTCGCAAACTCTCCATTACCGACGAACTGACCGGGGCTTATAATCGCCGCCACGCCTTCTACGAAGCGGGTCTATATATGGAGCGAACGGACAGGGAAGCTTCACCCTTTTCCATCGCGCTTATCGATATCGACCACTTCAAGGGCGTGAACGATGACTACGGTCATGCGGTGGGCGACGAGGTGTTGAAAAGCTTCACCGGGCGTGGGCACCGTTTTCTGGCGACTTCCAACATGGATTCGGCAATTTTTGCGCGGATCGGCGGGGAGGAGTTTCTTATTCTGGCGCCCGGATGCGATGTCGACGCTGCGGCCAGGATCGCCGAAAACTTCCGCAGCAAACTGGCTGCCTCACCCATCAAGACGGCGAAAGGCCCTTTGCAGATCACAGCATCAATCGGTGTTGCCGAGCGCCGGCCTGATGACGATAGTTTCGATACAATTCTCAATCGCGCCGACGACGCCCTTTACGCCGCAAAATCGTCAGGGAGAAACAAGGTCGCCATATCGTAGCGTCTTGTCGATGCGTTAGGCGGCACGGTTTCTGTCGCGCCGCCCCTCGCCAATCTCCGTCAGATCGTATGCGGTCGTCTGATACATCTGATTGATCCAGTTATTAAACAGCAGGAAAGCGTGAGACCGCCAGCGGTTGATCGGCTTTCGTTCAGGATCGTCATTCGGAAAATAATTGGCGGGGATTTGTATGGATTTGCCCGCTGCCCGGTCACGGAAATACTCAGCCGCCAGCGTGCCGTGATCATATTCGATGTGATTGAAGATGTAGAGGCGGTTGGCGAAATCCTCCGCCAATAGGCAGAGACCCGTCTCGTCGCTCTCCATCAGTATTTTCAGGCCGCTTGCCGTGTCGATATCGTCGCGCCGCACCTCGGTCCAACGGGAGACCGAAATGGAAAAATCGTCGGAAAATCCCGCGAGGTAGGGTGACGAGGGTTGAAGATTGCGATGGCGGTAAACGCCGAAAGCTTTCTCCGCCAATTCATGTTTCGGGACGCCGTGAAAGTGCTGAACCGCGGCCATCGCTCCCCAGCAGATGAAAAAGGAAGAGTGGACGTTCGTTGTCGTCCAGTCGAGAATCTGCTCAAGCTCCGGCCAGTAAGTCACGTCCTCGAAGGGAAGCGTTTCAATCGGCGCTCCGGTGATGATGAAGCCGTCGAATTTGCGGTCTTTGACTTCCTCCCATGTCGAATAGAAGGAGATGAGATGGTCTTCGGCCGTGTTGCGCGCCTGATGACTGCCGACCCGCACGAGGCTCAGCTCGATCTGTAGCGGTGTAGAGCCGATCAGCCGGGCGATTTGCGTTTCCGTCTCGATCTTGTTGGGCATGAGATTGAGAAGGCCGATCTGTAGGGGGCGAATATCCTGTCGGACCGCAACGCTCTCGTCCATGATCTGTACGCCCTCTTTGACGAGGACTTCACGGGCGGGCAGCGCATCGGGGATTCGGATCGGCATGGCGTATACTCCAAAACAGGCCGGGCCGGTTGGATCGCCAACCCGCTATCCATCGATGACCGTTTTATGGAATATCCGTAACGGCCATTTTAGCGAGTTGTTTAACGTGGCTGCAAGCCGGCCGGCCAAATCACCACGGGCGAAAGAATAGGCACCCTTACCGACAGCGTCAATACTGGGCAGCGCAGGGCTGCGGCGTTTATGCGGCAGGCGTCCTAATCGCCGGTTGGATATGTCATCGCGCCTGTTGACGCGCCAGAAAGGCCATGCGCTCCAGAAGATGCACGTCCTGTTCGTTCTTCAGAAGCGCGCCGTGAAGCCGCGGCAAAGCGTTCTTGGCGTCGCCGCGCAAATCCTCGGGCGATATGTCGTCGGCGACGAGAAGCCGGATCCAGTCCAGCGCTTCCGACGTGGAAGGCTTCTTTTTCAAGCCGGGCGTCTCGCGCAGTTCGTAAAACTGGGTGAGGGCGGAAGCGACGAGGCGCTGTTTGATGCCGGGATAATGTACGTCCACGATCTTCGTTAGCGTATCGAGATCGGGAAAGCGGATGTAGTGGAAGAAGCACCGGCGCAAGAATGCGTCAGGCAACTCCTTCTCATTGTTGGACGTGATGATGACGATCGGGCGATGCTTGGCACGGACCGTCTCGTCCAGTTCGTAGACGTAGAACTCCATCCGATCGAGTTCCTGCAACAGATCGTTCGGGAATTCGATGTCGGCCTTGTCGATCTCGTCGATCAGAAGCACCACGCGCCGATCGGCGGTAAAGGCCTGCCAGAGCTTGCCCTTTTTGATGTAATTGCGAATGTCTTCGAAACGCGGATCGCCAAGCTGACTGTCGCGCAGGCGCGAAACGGCATCGTATTCGTAAAGGCCCTGTTGGGCGCGCGTGGTGGATTTGACGTTCCATTCGATCATGGGGACATTCAGCGCCTCGGCAACCTGCCGCGCCAGCTCCGTCTTGCCGGTGCCCGGCTCGCCCTTGACGAGAAGCGGGCGCTCCAGCGCGATGGCGGCATTGACGGCGACCATCAGATCCTTATCGGCGACGTAGCTTTCGGTTCCCTCGAAACGCATTGACTTGCATATCCTTTGCTGCAGTTCGGCGGCGCGGACATTAGGGGGCGCTAGCCTTTCTCACAAGGACGGAGCGTTGGCACCTGTCATTTGGCCCTTTCGGCAGGCTTTTCGTCGGATCGGTAGAGGCCTATATAGGGGGATGAGTGGACTGCGCTTCTCGGCAGGCCAACACATTTCCGGGGCCTTATTGATCTCATAGGGAGCTGTCCCTGACCAGGCCCGTGGGCTTGGATATACGGCGCCCACCTACATTGTAGGTTCCCGGGATCGATCGTGCCACCGGTCGCCGTGGTCCGCTCACTTTTTCTGAAACATGCTGCGTGTCGCCGAGCGTGCAGGGCAACTGGATCGGGCGTTTGAAGCAATCCGATAAATCGCAGCTGCGAGCCGAAGCTCTGGAAAAGCGCGACGGTCTCGATCCGGTATTCCGGATCGAATGCGCCAGCGCGATCGCCGCCCATGCCGGCGGGATCGACTTAAATCACGGCGAAATCGTTGCCGGTTACATGCCGATCCGTTCCGAGATCGACCCTCGACCGCTGATGCATGCACTCATGGCGCGCGGCGCGCGGCTTTGCCTGCCGGCGGTAATCGACCGGACGACCATCGTCTTTCGTGAAATGATCAAGGGAGAACCGCTCATCGAGACCGGTTTCGGAACGGTGGGGCCGGGGCCGGATGCTTCTGAACTGAAGCCGGATACCATACTTATGCCGTTGGCGGGTTTCGATGCCGCCGGCAATCGTCTGGGTTATGGCGCCGGCCATTACGATCGTGCGATCGCCCGTCTTCGCAAAGCGGGTCTGAGCCCGCGGCTGATCGGTCTGGCGTTCGCTGGGCAGGAGTGCGGCGCCATAGAGGCCGAAGGACACGACGTGCCGCTTGATCTGGTTGTAACGGAAAACGGCTTGCGCGGCTTCGATTCGCACGCTTAGAAGGGTTTATGCGTTTTCTCTTTCTTGGCGACATGGTGGGCCGAACGGGCCGGACGGCGGTCTTCGAACGGTTGCCGGGACTGATCTCCGACTATGCGCTCGATTTCGTCGTCGTGAATGGCGAGAACGCTGCGGGAGGATTCGGCGTCACCGAAGCAATCCTTCACGACACGCTGGCCGCCGGCGCCGATGTAATGACCACGGGCAATCATGTTTTCGATCAGCGTGAGGCGCTGAGTTTTGCGCCGCGCGAAGACCGGTTTCTGCGCCCTGCCAACTATCCCAAGGGAACAGCCGGGCGCGGCAGTGGCCTCTATGAAGCCAAGAATGGCGCGCGCGTTCTGGTTGCCAATCTGATGGGCCGGGTGTTCATGCACCCCGAACTGGACGATCCGTTTCATGCGACCGAGTCCATTCTCGCCGATGCTCCGCTTGGCGATGTCTGCGACGCCGCGATCTTCGATTTTCACGCCGAAGCGACGAGTGAGAAGGTCTGTTTCGGCCATTTTCTGGATGGCAAGGCTTCCGTCGTGGTCGGTACGCACACGCATTGCCCGACAGCCGATCATATGATCCTGCCGGGCGGCACGGCCTACCAAACCGATGCCGGGATGTGCGGCGATTACGATTCCTCGCTAGGCATGGACAAGGAAGAGCCGCTTAACCGCTT
The DNA here is from genome assembly GCF_024158145.1 of Notoacmeibacter sp. MSK16QG-6. Lineage (GTDB taxonomy): Bacteria > Pseudomonadota > Alphaproteobacteria > Rhizobiales > Rhizobiaceae > Notoacmeibacter. The sequence goes on along the minus strand of NZ_JAMYXM010000003.1, from coordinate 202,732 downwards.
TCTTTCCAAAGTGCCAAAGAGACGGATGGAGGCTGCCAGCGGTCCGGCCACGGTCTGCGGGCTCTGTGTCGAAATTTCCGACCGGACGGGGCTTGCCGAGAAGGTCGCGCCGTTGCGACTTGGCCCGCTACTGGGTGAGGCGGTTCCGGATTTCTGGTGAGAAACGCTTGAGCCGGCAAGATGTTGGCTTAGATAGCGCATTTGCCGATCGCTCACGACCAATGGAAGCATTATGGACGCCATCATCGAATCCTTCGCCTATATCGGTACGCCGGAAGGGATTGCCGCGCTCGTTACGCTGGTCGTGCTGGAGATCGTTCTCGGCATTGACAATCTGATCTTCATCTCGATCCTGACCAACAAGCTGCCCGCCGATAAGCAGACCAATGCAAGGCGCATCGGCATCGGCGCAGCGCTCATTCTTCGGTTGGCCCTATTGGCGACGATCTCGTTCATCGTGCAATTGACCGAACCGCTTTTCACACTTTTCGGTCACGGCTTCTCATGGCGCGACCTCATTCTTATTGCGGGTGGTCTGTTCCTGGTCTGGAAAGCGACGAAGGAAATTCATCACACCGTCGATCCAGACGATCCGAAAGAGAATATGGGCAAGGTCGGAACGCTGACGGTCGGCAGCGCGATCGCCCAGATTCTGGTGCTCGACCTCGTTTTCTCCATCGACTCCATCATTACCGCCGTCGGCATGACGGATGTTCTGGCCATCATGTTCATTGCCGTGATCGTTGCGGTGGCTGTGATGCTGATCGCAGCCGATCCGCTGTCGCGCTTCATCGCGGCCAACCCGACGGTCGTCATGCTGGCTCTCGGCTTCCTGCTGATGATCGGCATGACGCTGATTGCCGACGGTTTCGGCTTTCATGTGCCGAAAGGCTACATTTACGCGGCGATGGGCTTCTCGGCGCTGGTCGAAGGCCTCAACATGCTGGCGCGGCGCAAGCGGATGAAGGACAAAGCGGCGAGCGAAGCGAATAGTCCGGGTGCTTCGATCCACTAAAGGCGACAGCTTCCGAAGGGCTTGTCTCGTCAGACGCCTTTGAGAACGATAATTGTCGGGGTTTTCGGCAGCGTTCTGATGGACACGTCGATGCTGTCTTCAGTTTCGAAACGCACGTCGAAATTGCCGCGCACGCGCGTCAAAAAGTCCTCGATGGGCGAGAAGCGGCGATGCATCGGCAAAACGATCCGCGCCTGCAGTCGTTCAACCAGTTCAGCCATGGCGCCTGTGGAAAGCGTCAAGCCACCGTCGACCGGCACCATCACGATGTCGAGGCGTCCGATTGCGGCGTGATGTGCATCGGTCAGCGGATGATGAAGATGGCCCAGGTGTCCGATGCACAGATCGGCCACCTCGAAAATGAAGATGGAATTGCCGGCGACTTCCATGCCGTCGCCCCGGCGAATGTCCGTCGGCACATTGCGGATGAGCGCATCGCCGGTTGCAAGCCAATGCCGGGCCGGCTCGCCGCTCCCATCCGACCAGCCGCGAAGAACGTGAGCGATTTCCGGATCCGGAACGGGCGTCCAATGTGTTATGTGCGCATGGTTCATCGTGACAATGTCAGGGAGAGGACGTGAGCCGAACGATCCGGAAAAATCGGTCGCGATCCGCAGCCCCTGCGGTGTTTCGATGACGAAGGTGGAATGGCCGGCATAGCGAATGCGCACTGTTGGCGGCTCATAGGTGATCCAATGGCGCTCGGCATCTACAATGTTGGTTATCGCACGCGCCAGCCGGACCGGAAGCGCCTCTTTCTGCAAATCCTGTGCGATGAGCATACAGCGGCTCGCCGCCTGGTTCTGCGCCGCGGGGTCCATCGGTTGGAGCGGTGAGGCCGCGCGGGCCGACCCTGACGTGAGACAAATGCTTGCGAACAGGACGAGAGCGGGTGGTATAAGGACTTTCAGCATCGTGCGTCCTTCCATGTGCCGATGGGCAAGACCACCATACCGCCGGGTAAGGCGCAACGCTCGGCGTTCAACCTTTCCGAATTGTCATCTTCGCTGTCCGTTCCCGGCGCTTTCGAGGTCCAGCATTCGAGCCCATCGCGCCTTCAGCTTTTCGTAGTCCGGCGGCTGACCCTCATAGACAAGATCGTCTTCCGGAAAACGCAGGCCGCGGATGGCGCTCGACATCCAGATATGGCCGGCGGGACGTAGCCATGACGTGTCGTCCAGTGTTCCGGCCTTAATCGTGATGCGTCCGTCCGGTTCGCTGTCGAGGCTGCCGTGAAACAGCCGGACACCACAGGATGGACAGAAAGCGCCGGATTTTTCGGCTCCGCTATCGGCGCGCCACCTCGCGATTGCGGGCTCGCCCTTGACAGTCAGGGCTGCGCGCCGGATCAAAAGAGATGCGCCGGCGATCGAAGAGGATTGGTGCTGGCAGTTGGTGCAATGGCACAGATAGAAGGTGAGGGGCGTTTCGCTGATAGCGTAGCGAATTTGCCCGCACTGGCAGCTCCCGTGGAGCGGGAGGGGCGGCAACGTCACGTGGTCATCGGTCATTTCGGTATCAATTCCATGGTTTCGTCTCCGAAGCAAATGCACTATAAGCGCGCCCGATCCAGAGATTTTCGCGGGACGACCACCGGCAGCCAGACGCGCCGAATGAATGTGGTGCTGAAACGTCCCCAGAGCAGAGACGGGAGACACGCGATGGCAGGTCATTCGCAATTCAAGAACATCATGCATCGCAAGGGCCGGCAGGATGCTGCGCGTTCCAAGATGTTTTCCAAGCTGGCGCGTGAAATTACCGTCGCCGCCAAGATGGGCACACCCGACCCCGATATGAATCCACGCCTTCGCCTGGCCGTGAACAACGCCAAGGCGCAGTCGATGCCGAAAGACAATATCCAGCGCGCGATCAACAAGGCGTCGGGTGGCGATAGCGAGAATTATGAAGAAGTGCGCTATGAGGGCTACGGCCCTGGCGGCGTCGCCTTCATCGTCGAAGCGCTGACCGACAATCGTAACCGGACGGCTTCTAATGTGCGCACCGCTTTCACCAAGAGCGGTGGCGCGATGGGCGAGACCGGATCGGTCGCTTTCATGTTCGAGCGTGTGGGCGAGATCGTATACAAGCCGGAAGCAGGCGATGCCGAGGCGGTGATGGAAGCCGCTATCGAAGCCGGCGCCGAAGATGTTCAGTCCGACGAGAATGGCCACACGATCTACTGCGCTTTCGAGGATATCGGCGATGTGTCCGGAGCGCTCGAGGGCAATCTCGGCGAGGCTGAGAGCGTCAAGGCTATCTGGAAGCCGCAAACGACCACGCCGGTGGACGAGGAAAAGGCCGAAAGCGTTCTCAAAATGGTCGATCGCCTCGATGAGGACGACGATGTGCAGAATGTCTACGCCAATTTCGAAGTGGACGACGAGACGCTGGCAAAGCTTTCCGCCTGATCGCTTACGGGCAGTTTATCGTGCCCGTAAATCCCTATCCGAACGAGGACACGGCATCATGATCGCGACACCCGACGCCCCTGTAGGACAGGACCTTGACGCATCGGCCGATAGGCAGGCCGGTCGCGGGCCGCGGATCGCAATCACCTATTGCACGCGATGTAACTGGCTGCTGCGCGCCGGTTGGCTCGGCAGCGAATTGTTGTCGACCTTCGCGACGGAAATCGGCGAAATCGCGCTGATCCCGGATGCGACCGGCGGCGTCTTTACCGTCGATGTCGATAATCGGCGCGTATGGGACCGTGCTGCCGAAGAGCGGTTCCCGGAAGCCAAGGAATTGAAGCAGCGTGTGCGGGATATCATCGATCCCGACCGCGATCTCGGTCACGCTGATCGCGACTGACGCCGTTTGGAGCTTACGCGACCGGTTCCCAACCGGGTTCGGCCAGTTCGAAGCCGGAAAAGTCGAAGCCTGGCGAAACCGTGCAACTTACGAGGACCCATCCGCCTAGTGGTCGGGCAGCCTGCCAGGCATTGGCGGGGACCAGGGCATGGGGCAGGTCGCCATCGAGCAATTCAGGGCCTAGCCGAAACGCTGCCGGCGTATCTTCGCCTTCGGCAAGGACACGCAGTTCCAGCGGCCCGCCCGCATGCCAGAGCCAAAGTTCAGCGGCATCCACTCTGTGCCAGTGGCTCTTCTGGTCCGATTCGAGCAGAAAGAGGATGGCGGTACCTACGGACCGTCCCTCCGCGCCATCTGGTCCGCGCCAGGTCTCGCGGTACCACCCACCTTCGGGATGAGGCAGCAATTGGAAGCGTTCGATAATGCGTTGGGCCTGTTCGCTCATGACGCTCGGTTGGCTATGAATAGAGTGATTTCCGACAGTTAGCACCAATTTGCCGCCGCTTCTAGCGAAGCTTTCCTGTGGCTGTCATAATTTCGGCTTGAAACTCTGCAATAGTCTTCAAAATCATCCTGATAATTCAACCCGAGTTCTTCAACAATGCTCACCTTAACCCGCCTGACTGTCTGCGCGGCATTGCTTTCCGCGCCACTTGCGACGCCCGCATTTGCGCTGGACGGGCTCGAGGAAAAGATGATCGACCGTCCGCCGGATAATTACATTGCGGTGCAGGAAGCGCAGCAGGACGAGCGCGAGCGGCTGGCTGCCGCCGGGTCGGAGCGCGGTAAGGAACTGATGCTGTCGTCCTTTACGGGAAAGACAACGTCGTCCAATGCCGTAGCGAAACATCTCAAAGCCGCCCAATCTGCTGACGAGCCGCAGGGGAGTGGCCCGACCGATCTTTTCTCGCGTCTGGAAGGCAAGTGGTCAGGTAAGGGCGATACCTATCTCGATCGTCTCGGCAAGGAACTTTCGGTCTCTTGCGATTTCTCGATCGATCGGAAGCAGACGGACGTCTCGCTTGAAGGTGAGTGCGGGGCGCTCTTTCTCAAACGCGCCATCGGCATTCAGCTCAATCCGAAAGACGGCGGTAAGATCGATGGTACTTATCTGGCCTTGAAGGAAGGGCCTACCCGTCTCGAAGGTCAATTGACTGCACCGGACACCATGTCGCTGACGATGCACTGGCCGAAAGTCGTGATGGGCGACCGCATTGCCACTATGAAACTCATCCGCACCGGTCCTGACAGCTTCCGCCAGATCGTTTCCGACAAGCAGAACGGCAAGGAACGTGTGACGAGCGATATCACGTTCGAGCGAAAAATCTGAACCAGCCAGCTATGCTGATGACAGGATAAACGAAACCCCCGCCGCGAACGTCGCGGCGGGGGTTTTTGCATTCCGATCCTGCCCAGTGGCAGAGAAGCAATCGGCAATCAGATGCCCAGATTGCCGAATCTGTTCTTGAAGCGTGATACGCGGCCGCCACGGTCGACGAGGTTCTGCTGACCGCCCGTCCAGGCCGGATGCGTGCGAGGATCGATGTCGAGATTCAACGTGTCACCTTCACTACCCCAGGTCGAACGGGTCTGATAGCTCGATCCGTCGGTGAGGTTCACGGTAATGGTGTGGTAATCGGGATGGATATCGGCCTTCATTGTCGCGCTCTTCATTCCTACGTTTCGACAGGATCGGAGCCGCCTCGACGATACTCCGGAACGGCCCTGCCATAAATTGTTCCGCTAAAGGCGGGCTGGCTATTGGTCGCCCTTGGCCCGCGCGTTTCGCGTGCCTATACAGGAGCCGGGATTTTGGGGCAAGGCCGTAGCGGCAGCTTGCGGCTCGAAAGGGAACGATCATGGCGCAGGCAACTTTAACGGAAGAAAAGCGCCGCCGTAATCTGGCGCCGCTGAAGGCGCTGCTGCCTTTTGTCAAGCGCTATCCCGGAAAGGTCGTCGGCGCGCTGATCTTTCTGTCGCTGGCTGCACTGACGACGCTCGCCATTCCCGTCGCTGTTCGACGCATGATCGATCACGGGTTCGACGACGCCAATAGTGGCCTGATCGGCGCCTATTTCGGCATGCTGATCGTGATGGCCGGGCTTTTGGCGGTCGCGTCGGCGGGCCGATACTATTTCGTTATCACTTTGGGCGAGCGGGTGGTTGCCGATCTGCGCGAGGCTGTTTTTTCCCACGTCACGCGGTTGTCTCCGGGATTTTTCGACCTCAATCAGAGCGGCGAGATCGTTTCGCGGCTGACAGCCGATACGACGCAGATCAAGAGCGCGGTCGGGGCAACCACATCCGTCGCCTTGCGGAACAGCCTTCTGGTGATCGGCGCGATCGCCATGATGGTGGTCACCAGCCCCAAACTCTCTGCGATGGTTCTGGCGGTCATACCGATCATCGTGCTTACCCTCGTCGGTTTCGGCCGCAGTGTGCGTAGGCGCAGCCGTGCGGCACAGGATACGCTCGCGGAGGCCACTGCCTTTGCGGCCGAGCAGATTGGCGCCATCCGGACGCTGCAGGCCTATAATGGGGAACCTGCCGTGCGCCGCTATTTCGCCGGCGCAGTGGAAACCGCATTCCAGGCAGCGCGCGCATCGATCAAGGCGAGAGCGCTTCTGACATTCGTAGCGATTTTCGTGATTTTCACGTCTATCGTTGCGGTGCTCTGGTTCGGTGCGCGCGATGTGATGAACGGGCAGATGAGTCCCGGCACGCTCAGCCAGTTTCTGCTCTACTCCGTGTTCGCTGCGGGCGCGCTCGGCTCTCTTTCAGAGGTGTGGGGAGAATTGTCGCAGGCCGCCGGGGCGGCGGAGCGGCTGGTCGAACTTCTGGACGAGACGCCCGGCATCGTCGCGCCGGAAAAGCCATCGAAGCTTCCCGCGACGATCGATGGCCGCATCGTTTTCGAAGACGTGTCCTTTTCTTATCCGGCGCGGCCCGACCTACCGGCGCTGCATAGTATGAACTTCACGGTTGAGCCGGGTGAAACCGTTGCCATTGTGGGTCCGAGCGGAGCCGGTAAAAGCACGATCTTCGGCCTGCTTCTGCGCTATTACGATCCGCAGTCGGGTCACGTGAAACTGGATGGCGTGCCAATCGAAACCGTTGAACCTTCCGATCTGCGCGGCGCTCTGGCCGTGGTGCCCCAAGACCCGACCATCTTCGCAGCCTCTGTCGCCGACAATATCCGCTTTGGACGGCCAGATGCGGACGATGCCGCTATCGCCGCCGCGGCGGAGGCCGCCAATGCGACGGACTTTATCGCTGCAATGCCGGAAGGTCTCGATACGCCGGTAGGCGAGCGCGGTGTGACCCTGTCCGGCGGTCAAAAGCAAAGGATCGCGATCGCGCGTGCGATTCTGCGTGATGCGCCGGTTCTCCTGCTGGACGAGGCGACCAGCGCTCTGGACGCGGAAAGCGAAAACGCTGTGCAGGCGGCCTTGGAAACCCTGATGGAAGGGCGGACCACCATCGTGATCGCCCATCGCCTCGCGACAATCCTGAAAGCAGACCGTATTCTGGTGATGGAAGACGGACGCGTGGTGGAAGAGGGCACCCACGGCACGCTTACCAAGCGCGACGGTCTCTATTCGCGACTGGCGGCCCTTCAGTTCGATACCGCGCAGACCCCGACTCGTGTCGTTGGAGTTTGATCCGCCGTCAGCGGGTGGTGAGCTTCAGTTCGATACGGCGGTTTCGACGCCGCGACTCGTCATCGTCGCCATCCGCCAGAGGCTGATTGTCGGCAAAGCCGGTTGCGGCAAGGCGATCGGCTGGGACACCCTGATCGACCAGGTATTTGACGACTGCAATGGCGCGCTGTGCAGAAAGCTCCCAATTGTCCCGGATGCGGCCGGTGCCGGAAAGAGGAACATTGTCGGTGTGCCCGTCGACACGAAGAATCCAGTCCAGCTCGTCCGGGATTTCCTGACGTAGTTCGTTCACCGCCTGCGCCAGCTTGTTCATCTCGTCCTGCCCGGCCGGGTTCAGGTCTTCGGAGCCGGATGAAAACAGCACTTCGGACTGAAAGACGAAACGGTCTCCAACAACGGAAATGCCCTCCCGGTTTTCCAGAATTTCGCGCAGTCGTCCGAAGAAGTCGGACCGGTAACGGTTCAGTTCCTGAACGCGGCGGGCGAGCGCCACGTTCAGCCGCTGGCCAAGATCGGCAATCCGCGTACTGGACTCGCGCTCCTTGGCTTCCGAAGCTTCCAGCGCATCCTCTAGCGCTGCGATCTGTCGGCGCAGAGCGAAAATCTGCTGGTTGAGGATTTCGACCTGGCTGAGCGCCCGCTCCGAGATGGCCTGTTGTTCGTTTAGATCGCTCGAGAGGTCATCGATTCTCACGGCCGCTTTCTCATCGTTGCCGGCGCCTTCGTTCAACAAGGCCTGCAAGCGGCTTCTATCGGACTCCGCACTCGCCAGGCTTGCGCGAAGAGCCGCCAGTTCCTGGTCACTGTCGGAACTCGATGCCCGTTCCAGCGCCAGAAGGCGGGTCAATTCGCTGATCTGGCTGTTGAGCCGAACCAGCACATCGTCCTGACCCCGGATCTGCTGTGTGAGGATGAATTGCGCCACGGCGTAGATCGACAGAAGAAACGTAAAGACAAGCAGGAGCGTGGCCATGGCGTCGACGAAACCGGGCCAGTAGTCGACACTGGAGCGCGCGCGCCGCCGTAGAGCCATGGGCTCAGCCGTCCTGCCGCTCGCGCTCTTCCAGCGCGGCGGTCAGCCGGTCGAGGGTCTGGCGCATTTTCTGTTGCTCCTGCGCCTGAGCGTTCATCCACTCACGCAGCATCTGCTGCTCGCCGCGCATGTTGCGCACGAGGCCGGAAATACCTTCGGCAAGCGAGCCCATCGCATTGGTCATGCGGGGACTGGCCCCGCCCTCCTGCAGGCCCTTCAGGCTTTCCGCCATGGCCCGCATCTCGTCGGAACTGGTGCTTTCCGGCACGAGGTCGGAATCGAGCGCGGTGACAGAGGAAAGCCAGTTCTCCAGTTCCGTGTAGAAACGCGTCTGGGCGCGACCCGCCTGCAATTCCATAAAGCCGAGAACGAGCGAACCGGCGAGACCGAAGAGTGAGGAAGAAAACGCGGTGCCCATGCCCGACAGGGGTTCCGATAGACCCGTCTTCAGCGAATCGAGAATATCCGGTCCAGCCGTCGCCGCCGGGTTGAGCGACTGGATCGTATCGCCGATGGAACCGATGGTGCGCAGCAGACCCCAGAAGGTGCCGAGTAGGCCGAGAAAGACGAGAAGGCCGACAAGATAGCGAATCACGTCGCGGCTTTCATCGAGCCGCGTGGCAATGGAATCGAGGATGGAGCGCATGGCCGCGGGGGTGAGCGCCGTGGCTGTCGAGCGCATCAATAGCGAGCGCATCGGCGCAAGAAGAACGGGGTCGCGCTTCGATTCCAGGCCTTCGCGGAAAGAGTTGACCCATCCGACCTCGCGGAAGAGTCGGACCACCTGTCCGAAAGCCAGAAGAATGCCGACGATCAGGACGCCGAGAATCAGGCCGTTCAGTCCCGGATTGGTCATGAAGGCGGAAATGATCTGTCTGGACAGGATGGCGACAAGGAAGCCGAACAGGATGAGGAAGATTACCATCGACAGCAGGAAGACCCGTGGCGATGAAAGCCGGCCGGGATCGTATGAGCGAGGCGGCCGTTCCGCCGTCAGATCATCTTCTGTCACCGCCATCGCGGTTTCCTCCTTCCGCCCGTGTGGCGTTCGCCTCGTCGAAGGCGAATCTTACACGCTTATATGGGCTTGCATAGCGGAAACAAAAATTCGGCCCGCCCGCGTCGGTCCTACAGGCCCTTGTTGACCGTCCGCTCAAGCTCACCAATCAGCCGTTCGTTTGCGGCCAGTATCGTGCCGGTGCCGAACATGTCGTCCCGCCCGTGAATATCGGAAACGAAGCCGCCCGCCTCGCGCACCAGCATCATGCCGGCGGCGATGTCCCATGGTTTGATATTCTGCTGAACGATTGCGTCGAAACGTCCGGACGCAACCCATGCAAGATCGAGCGCGGCTGAACCAAGCGAGCGGATGCCGCCGGAATTGGCCATGAGATTGCGCAATTGCCGGCCAGCATTGGCATGGTCGGGGCGGCCGAGATGGGGAATCGATAGCGAGACGAGGCCATCGGTCATCTGACGCCGGTTGGCGACCCGCAACCGACGGTCGTTGAAGAATGCCCCTTTGCCCTTTTCGGCAGTATAGAGCTCGTCCATAATCGGGTTATAGATAACGGCGGCAACGATCTGACCTTCACGCTCCAGCGCAATGGAAATGGCGAAGATCGGAATGGCGTGCAGGAAATTGGTCGTTCCGTCGACCGGATCGACGATCCAGCGGTGGGATGAATCCTTGCCTTCTACTTCACCGCGCTCTTCCATCAGAAAGCCGAAATCGGGACGCGCATGAGACAGTTCGTCGAAGATCGTCTTTTCGGCTTCGAGATCGGCTTTGGTGACGAAATCACCGGGTCCCTTGACCGAAACCTGGAGATTCTCGACCTCTCCAAAGTCCCTGGCGAGACGGCGGCCGGCCTTGGCGGCAGCGCCGACCATCACATTCATCAATGCTGAGCGGGCCATGATGTCCTTTCGAGGGTCTTCTTTAGCGGAAGTCGCGCCCTTCAGCGCGGCCTTTCACTGCCAGGGCAAACGCAATCGGCGAGGCGATCAGTTCGCCCGGCTCACATAAGTGATGTCGTTGGTGTCGACGATAATCTTTTCACCGGCCTCGATGAAAGGCGGGACCAGAATGCGAATACCGTTTTCGAGAACGGCAGGCTTGTAAGAGGAAGACTGCGTCTGGCCCTTAACCACCGGATCGGCCTCGGCAATCTCCAGAGTGACCTGATCGGGTAAGGAGATGCCAATGGGCTTTTCCTCGTAAAGCTCGACCGTTACCGTCATGCCGTCTTTCAGGAACGCCGCGCGGTCGCCGACGAATTCCTGCGATAGCTCGAGCTGGTCGTAGGTTTCGCTGTCCATAAAGACCAGCATGTCTTCCTGGGCATAAAGATAGGTGAAGTCCTTCTGCTCAAGGCGGACGCGCTCGACCGTTTCGGACGCGCGGAAACGCTCGTTCAGCTTGGTGCCGTCAATGGCGTTCTTCAGTTCGACCTGATTGAACGCACCGCCTTTGCCGGGCTTGACGTGATTGGTCTTCACCGCGACCCAGAGCCCGCCATTGTGCTCGATCACATTACCGGGGCGGATTTCGTTGCCATTGATCTTCATCGGGTAGCCATTTGTTGGAGAATTTCACGCTGTCGGGGCCGTCCAATGGCCCAAAACGTCCGCCGAAACAAGACCGGGCCGCTGGCGGGCCATGTCAGCGTCGATTGGCGCGCTCGAGAGCTTGCTGCTTCTGTTTGCCTGAAAGCCCGTCCATCAGATCGTCCAGCTCCGGATCGCGCAATCCGGCGCGCCGAGCGACGATGTACCAACTTGCCGCCTCGATCGTATCGGGGTCGGTGCCATAGCCGTAGATATACGCCTTGGCCAATTGACTTTGCGCGGCGACATTGCCGCTGCGCGCTGTCTGCCGCAGCAGACGGAAGCCCTGATCGAAATCGCGTTCGCCGCCCTTGCCGGAAAACAGCCATGTTGCGAGTTCCACCCGCGCGGCCGCCATGCCTCCCTTTGACGCCTTGGCGAGCCATTCGCGCGCTTCGGCCATATCACGGGTGACGCCGTCGATTTCACCGGATAGCCAGTTGGCATAGGCATATTGCGCGTCGGGGACGCCTTTCCTTGCAGCGGCCTGATACCACCGGGCCGCTTCGCTCACGTTCTTGGCATTATTGGTCCCGAGCAGGCGTTGCGCATAGTTGAACTGCGCATTGGCATTGCCGCCCTCGGCGGCCTGTTTCAAAAGCCTTTCGGCAAAGGCTTCGTTCTTTTCGACATATTCGCCATCGAGCAGCATCAGCGCATACTGGAACTGCGCGGCCGGAACGCCGGCCTCTGCTGCCCGGGCGTACCACTCGGCTGCTTTGTCGTGATCCGTCGGCACACCAAGTCCGCCAGCATAGATCTCGCCAAGCAGTGTCTGCGCGGCAGGATTGCCGCTTTCGGCCAGAGGCGTTGCGAGACGTATGGCGGTCAGAAACCGCCCGAGTTGAAAAGCGGTGAAAGCGACATCTTCCGGCTTTTCACCGAAACGACGCTCGTCGATCTCGTTTTTCAGATCGCCTTTCTGCTGTCCCGTGGGAAGCTTCGCGCCATCGGATTGGCTCTCGGTTGGCGGCAGCAGACGGCTGCCGGTTTCGCTGTCGGCATTGTCGAGCACTTCACCAGGCTGGTTCGTCTCGGCATGAGCGATTGACTGGGCGGCGACGATCAAAAGCAGTCCGACGAGTAGCCGTCTCATCCATTGTCCTCGTCGCTGAAGCGGGGCGCTCCGGCATCCAGCATCTCGTTAATTGCGGCGACTCGCTCTGCCGGGCTTTCCGGGCCGGAAAACACAGCCGATGACAAGGCGACGAAGTCGGATCTGGTTTCGGCTACGGCGAGAGCGCTTTCGGGAATCGAGCCGCCCATCGTGACACAGGGGATTGCAACCATCTGCGCCCACCATTCGGCCATCGCAAGATTGCGAGGATGCGGGTCCGGCTTGTTGTCATAGCCGATCCGCCCGAAGAACAGATAGTCCGGCTGCGCTTCTCCGAGTTCCAGTGCGTCATGTCGCGTTTTCGCACCGCCAGCGCCGAACATGAGCTTGCCGTCGAACCGCTCCATCGTTTCGGCCATTGTGGCGCGCGCATCTTCCAGATGCACGCCATCGGCGTTGCAGCGCCCGGCAATGCGGGTATCGTCGACAACCATCACGGCGATGTTCTGCTCGTGGGCGATGCCGATGACCTCTTCGGCGAGCGCCTGAAAGGCCTGCTCCTGCCGCTCGCCGGCAGAAAGAATGATCGACGCCACATCGCCGCCCGAAAGGGCCGAGCGTATCGCGGTCATCAATTGGCGGTCGTCCGTCATAGGGGGCGTCATCAGGACAAGGCGGCAGCGGTCGGATGGCGTATCGGTCATGATCTCCTCGGGCCGATCGGTTTGGCCTCTCTTGGACCGGGCTTCATGGCCTTATCAAGGCGATATCCCTTCGACGAAGAGAGAAGACGAGCTCTGGTCTCTCCTGTCGGCCCGCCAATTCTTGCCATTGCTCATGGACTTATACGATTGCGGTTGTCGTCTGCCGGCCTATTCTCATGACCGGTGAGGACCGGAGGAGGCAAACTATGACGGACATTTACAAAAACGGTCTCGATAAATGCGCGGCCAACTACCAGCCGATGAGTCCGCTCTCCTTTTTGAAGCGCGCGGCGGAGGTCTGGCCGGACCGCACCGCCATCATTCACGGTTCGCTACGGCGCGATTACAAAACGTTCTACGAACGATCCCGCAAGCTCGCCAGCGCCTTACAACAGCGCGGCATCGGCAAGGGCGACACGGTGACGGTGATGCTGTCCAACACGCCGCCCATGCTGGAGTGCCATATGGCCGTGCCGATGGCTGGGGCTGTGCTGCACAGCCTGAACACCCGGCTCGATGCGGCGATCATTGCGTTTCAGCTCGATCATGCCGAATCGAAGGTCGTGATTGTCGACCGCGAATTTTCGAACGTCATGAAAGATGCGCTGGGCCAGGCCAAGGTCACGCCGCTGGTCGTCGACTATGACGATCCCGACTACGGCGATGACGCGCCTTACCCCAAGGGCGAGCGGATCGGCACGTTGGACCACGAGGCGCTCGTAGACGAGGGCGATGCGGCCTTCAACTGGTCGTTGCCGAACGATGAATGGGACGCCATAGCTCTGAATTACACGTCCGGTACGACCGGCAACCCGAAAGGCGTGGTTTATCACCATCGCGGCGCAAGCCTGATGGCGTACAACAATACCGTCCATGCTGCGGTCGGTAACGGCTCGGTCTATCTTTGGACCTTGCCGATGTTTCACTGCAATGGCTGGTGTTTTCCGTGGACGCTGGCGCTGACAGGCTCGACCCATGTCTGCCTGCGCTGGGTCCGGGCCAAACCGATATACGACGCCATCGCCGATCATGGGGTGACGCATCTATGTGGCGCGCCGGTGGTGATGAGCCTTCTGATCGACGCGCCCGAAGCCGAACGGCGTGATTTTCCGCAGGACGTCACATTCAATACGGCCGCTGCGCCGCCGCCGGGCGCGGTGCTGGCCGCGATGGCCGATGCCGGTTTCAATGTGGTGCACCTTTACGGACTGACCGAGGTTTACGGACCTGCCGTCGTCAATGAGTGGAAGGCCGAGTGGGATGCGCTGGATCGCGAGAAGAGTGCGGCCAAGAAGGCGCGGCAAGGCGTTCGCTACGCCGGACTTGAAGATATGACTGTGCTCGACCCGGAAACCATGAAGCCTGTTTCAGCGGACGGGCAATCGATGGGGGAGGTCATGTTCCGCGGCAATATCGTCATGAAGGGATATTTGAAAAATCCCGAGGCGACGGCGGAAGCGTTTGCCGGCGGGTGGTTTCATTCCGGCGATCTCGGCGTGCTCCACGAAGACGGCTATGTTGAACTGAAAGATCGTTCCAAGGACATCATCATTTCCGGCGGGGAGAATATCTCCTCCATCGAAGTGGAGGACGTGCTCTATACGCATGCCGCGGTCTCGACCTGCGCGGTCGTGGCCCGGCCCGACGATAAATGGGGTGAAACGCCCATCGCCTATGTCGAATTGAAGCCGGGGCATGAGGTGGATTCGGACACATTGAGGACGCACTGCATGGAGCGGCTGGCACGTTTCAAGGTGCCAAAAGACTTCATCTTCGAGGAAATTCCAAAGACGTCGACGGGCAAGATCCAGAAATTCATGCTGCGGCGACGAGACTAAGAAGCGGTCTTCTCGAAAGGCGGGCGTCGCAATCCTTTCCAAGGCGAGAATCGAGAAGGTTGATAAATCGACTCTCGTTAGGTCTTTGTTAACCTTTTTGCGGCATGTTCTTCATATCCGGTTCACGCCGGTTTCATCCGGATGGTTCTTTCCTTCCGTTTGACGCTCCCTGTAAGATTTCTATGGCCGTTCCTTGCGAGCGGCCTTTTTTTTGGCTGTCCATAGCCCTGTCAGGGAACTCCCCGTTTTCCCTGGGCGTTAACTGTTCTTTAAGGCTATGCTTGCCGACGCCATCCTCATCGGTCAATTTTGCTCGACCGCATTGCGAAGGGACGGCATGGCGGGCTGATTGAGCGGCGGGACAAGGCGACATCGATGAACGACAGCAAACGACAGAGCGGCGAGACCGTACGGTTGGCCGAGAGGCGTATTTTCTCCGATTCTTTTCGTGAGCTCTATGCCACCGGCATGACGCTCGTTGAGGACGCCGCCGGCTATCTGGACGGCGAAGGCCGCGCTGCCGCCAAGCAACTGAGCCGCGTCTCCGCGACACTCTATGCGGCGGAATCCATGCGCCTGACGACTCGACTCATGCAGATTGCCTCGTGGCTACTGTTGCAGCGTGCCGCCAATGCCGGTGAAATGACGCGCGAGCAGGTGGCGGCCGAGAAAACGAAGGTCAATCTCGATGCCGCCACGTCCGACCGCAATGCGCCGGGCTGGGAAGGACTAAGCGAAGAGTTTCTCGACCTTGTCGACCGCTCGCTTTCGCTTCAGCGGCTTGTCCAGCGTGTCGATGCCGAGATTTATGGCGATGGCGCTGACGCGTCCGATCTCGACGCCGAAAACCCGGTCGGCGCGCAGATGGATTTGCTACGCACCGCGTTCGGTCGGTAGGAACGGTCAATTTCTGCGAGCGTAGTTTGCGAAACAACGTCAGAAAGCGCGGATAAACCAGGCTGTCGATCCGGCACTTGTGTCGGGGTTTGAACGATTTTCGTGAATTCTGTTTCTTTTTTGTTCACATTCTCTGGTGATGCTTCCCGCCATGAAGCACAGTCCCGCAATGGCGCAATCACCGATTCGCATTATCGGCATCGACCCCGGACTCCGGCGGATGGGCTGGGGTATTGTGGAAAGCCTTGGCTCGTCGCTGCGCTTCGTCGCGGCCGGCACGATCACATCCGATGGGAAAGCCGATCTGGCGAGCCGGCTCTGCCAGTTGCACGATGGGCTGGCTGATATCGTCCACAAATGGCAGCCGCACGAGGCGAGCGTCGAAATCACATTTGTGAACAAGGATGCGGGCGCCACGCTGAAGCTCGGTCAGGCGCGCGGGATCGCGATGTTGGTGCCGGCGCGTTCCGGGCTGCCGGTCGCCGAATATGCGCCCAACGCCGTGAAAAAAGCGGTGATTGGCGTCGGTCATGGCGACAAAAAGCAGATCCAGATGATGCTGCGGGTTCTCATGCCCAAGGCGCGCTATGACAGCGACGATGCCGCCGACGCATTGGCCATCGCGATCTGCCATGCCAACAATCGCGTGGGCGACGTGGCACGCCGGGCGCTGATGAGGGCGATATAGCGTTTGTTCTTGACTTGTTCGTATAGGTAAGATATTTTCAGAATAATTCTTACTCCGTCGGAGCGGTGCAGTGCGCGTGTCGGAAAAAGGTCAGATTACGTTACCAAAGGCATTGCGGGACGCCGCTGGAATTGCGCCCAATTCGGAGGTCCGGATCAGCTTTGAAGGTGGCCGTCTGATCGTCGAGCCGACCGATCAGGCAAACCGCGAAGCCATTGCACAGAGAATTCGTCGCTTTAACAAGGCGCTCGACGCCCTGACGGGAACGGGCGATCCCTCCATCTCTACAGATGACGTGATGGATGCGACTCGTGGATGAGCGGGCCGTTCTCGTCGATAGCAACATACTGATCGATATCTCGTCCGGCGACCCCATTTGGTATGATTGGTCGCGGGAAAATCTCAGTAAACTCGCCGGAGGGCGTCTCATACTCAACCCGATCGTTCTCAGTGAATTTTCGGTGCGGTTCGAGACCATGGAAGCAGTGGATGATGTGCTGGAGGCTCTTGAAATGAGTCGCGAAAACCTTCCCTGGGAAGCGGGCTTCATCGCGGGCAGGGCGTTTCATGTCTATCGCCGGGCAGGCGGAGCGAGAGAACGAACCCTCCCTGATCTTCTGATCGGTGCGCATGCCTATGTGATGGGGCACCGCCTGCTGACACGCGATGGGATGCGCTATCGGACCTATTTTCCCGATCTCGACTTGATCGCACCCGCTGAGCAACAATCCTCATGATCGGACGGCTGAAAGGCACGGTCGACGAGGTTGCCGACGATCACGTGATTTTGGATGTGCATGGCGTCGGCTATGTCGCCCATTGCGCGGCGCGCACGCTCTCTTCGCTCCATGAGGGCGAGGCGGCGGTACTGCAGATCGAAACCATCGTTCGTGAGGATATGATCCGGCTCTATGGCTTCTCCTCCGGGCTGGAACGCGAATGGTTCCGCCTTCTCATGACGGTTCAGGGTGTCGGCGCGAAAGTGGCGCTGGCGATCCTGTCCACGCTGGCCGCCGGCGACCTCGCCAATGCGGTCGCGCTGCAGGACAAGGCGATGGTGGCGCGCGCGCCGGGGGTCGGGCCGAAAGTGGCGCAGCGGATCGTCAGCGAATTGAAGAACCGTGCACCGGCGCTGGCCGGCGACATGGCGTCCACCATTGGCCTGTCGCAGGAACTGGGCGAGGGGGTCGCGCCGGCGCCGGTGGCCGACGCCGTTTCGGCGCTGACCAATCTCGGTTATGGCCGCGATCAGGCCGCTGCTGCGGTCGCCGCAGCATTGAAGGATGCTGGCGATGGCGCCGACAGCGCCAAGCTCATTCGCCTTGGCCTGAAGGAGCTGGCGGGGTGAGTATATCTCAGCGGCGGTCAATCATTGTTTTTCTATTCCTCTATTGTTTCTTAGCGCCGCTTTGTGCTGGTATAGCGTACGTGATTTTTACCTTGTTAAGTAGCTTAGGTTTGGTTGGAAATTTTTTTCATAAAGATGCATTCGGCTTCTTTATTGAGACGATATTCCTGTCCTATAAGATAGGATTTTTGCCGATTTTTTGTTCTGCACTGGTCAACTTTTTTTATTCTTTTTATAATTTTTCTCGGCTGACATTTTCTATTATTCATTTTGTATGTGTCAGTGCGGGCATAATTGCCTTTTATATTTTTATTTTGGACCCACAATACGGATTTTTAATCGCTATTTCTTCTTGGATACCGTTGGTATTTTCGGGAATTATTTTTATGATCCCATATCCTAAGTATTTATCGCCGTTTGACCGAGAGTGGCTTGCGGTCGGTTGACTACTGTAGACCCTATCATGCCAAGCGTATTTGCTTAGGACCGAGAAGATATGCGCCTCAAAATCGGATTACACGGCATAAGGACAGCTTATGAGCCAGCCTGACCGCCTAATCGATGCAGAGAAGCGAGGCGAGGACGCCGATGCGGCCCTGCGCCCGCAGGTGCTCGACGATTTCGTCGGCCAGGCGGCGGCGCGCGCCAATCTCAAGGTTTTCATCGAAGCGGCGAAGAGCCGCGGTGAGGCGCTGGACCATGTGCTGTTCGTCGGCCCACCCGGCCTCGGCAAAACGACCCTGGCGCAGATCATGGCGCGCGAACTCGGCGTCAATTTCCGCTCAACCTCCGGGCCGGTTATCGCAAAGGCCGGCGATCTGGCGGCACTGCTGACCAATCTGGAAGATCGCGACGTCCTCTTCATCGACGAAATCCATCGGCTCAGCCCAGCGGTAGAGGAGATTCTTTATCCGGCGATGGAGGATTTTCAGCTCGACCTCATCATCGGCGAAGGGCCGGCGGCGCGGAGTGTGAAAATCGATCTAGCGCGGTTCACGCTCGTCGCTGCGACGACACGGCTCGGTCTTCTGACGACGCCGCTGCGCGACCGGTTCGGCATTCCTGTTCGGCTCGATTTCTACACGGCAGACGAATTGGAGCAGATCGTCCGCCGTGGGGCACGGCTCATGAGTCTGCCGATGACGGACGATGGCGCAAAAGAGATCGCGACGCGCGCGCGAGGCACACCGCGCATTGCCGGACGGCTTTTGCGCCGGGTGCGCGATTTTGCCGAAGTGGCTAAAGCCGAAGCGGTCGATGCAGCCATCGCTGACGAAGCGCTTGGGCGCCTGGAGGTCGACAAACGCGGTCTCGACGCGCTCGACCGGCGCTATCTTTTTCTCATTGCGCGACACTTCGGTGGCGGGCCGGTTGGGATCGAGACGATCGCCGCGGCGCTTTCGGAACCGCGCGACGCCATTGAGGACATAATTGAGCCTTATCTGATCCAGCAGGGGTTCATTCAGCGAACCCCGCGCGGCCGGATCATGACGGCGGGCGCATGGAACCATGTTGGCCTGCCCGCTCCGAAAGACATAGCCGCCGCACAGCCGGGTCTGTTCGAGGACGAATGAATGCCAAGCCGTCGAGCGGCAATGAAAATCTTGGGCGGCGCAGCTCTGGCCGGTCTTGCAGCGACTTCCGCCGTTGCCGCCGAGACCTTCGTGCGCCTTCGGATAGCGCGTTACGCTTTGACGCCCGCTGGCTGGCCGAGCGATCTTCGCCTGCGCGCCGTTATCATGAGCGATCTCCACGCCAGTTTGCCATGGATGGGGCCGGCGCGTATCCGGCGGATCGTCAATGCGATGAACGCGCTTCAACCGGATATCCACCTGCTCCTTGGCGATTATCTCTCCGGTATGGAACTATCGTTCGGTCAGGTCGCGCCCGAAGATTGGGGCGCAGAACTGGCGCGGCTGAACGCGCCGCTGGGCGTTCATGCGGTGCTTGGCAACCATGACTGGGCTGACGATCCGATTGCCGAGCAAACGGAGGATGGTCCGTCGACGGCGCGCCAAGCGCTGCAGGATGCCGGGATTGCGGTCTACGAAAATGATGCGCGCCGGATCGAGACCGATAAAAGCGCATTCTGGCTGGCCGGTCTCGGCGATCAGATGGGACGATACCGCACGGTCGTAAACGGGAAAGCCCGATCTGTCTCCCGCGACGATCTTCCGGGTACGGTTGCGCAGATCGACGATGACGGCGCGCCCGCGCTGCTAATGGCGCATGAGCCGGATATTTTTCCCGATGTGCCGGATCGTATCGGCGTAACGCTTTCCGGCCATACTCATGGCGGGCAGATCGTGCCGTTTGGCTGGGCGCCTGTCGTGCCGCGTATCCGTAGGGATACCCATTACCGCTACGGACATTACCGTGAAGGCGAGCGTGATCTTATCGTCACGGGCGGCGTTGGCTGCTCGATCCTTCCGATCCGCATCGGCATGGCGCCGGAAATCGTCTTGCTGGAACTTGGCGGCGCTTCCGCAACGAGCTGATCGATCAGTCAGCTTCGCTTGACGGAAGGTTGCGGATCGCATCAAGGACGTTGGGTTCGGCCGGTTCGTCGCCAAAGGCGGTGACGATGCCGAACGCGCCGCCCCAGCCCCACATGGCCCAGCCGAAACCGTAGCGCTCGGCCAGTTCGATGGATCGGCGATAATAGGCGGTACGGTCAGCGGGGTCCGTCATGTCTGGCTTGTCGTATTCCTGACGGATCATGCCGAATTCGCCAAGAAAGATGCGCTCTGCCGAAATTCCGTTACGCGTGGCCCATTTTGAAACCGTCTCGAACGGCGTCGCCATTTCGATGGTGAGTTCGTCGCGCGTATCGATCTTGGCGAACTCCTCCTCGATATAGGACGCAATACCGTTGCGCCTGAGCAACGGAGCGTCGGTCCGAACGCGGCGAAGTGTTTCTTCGAGGCCGTGTTTCGCACGTTCCTCGTTCTGGCCGTAGGTCGGGAAGGGCAGGCCGGTGACATGCGGCGCGACGTCTCCCGCCCAGCCGGCTCCCTGATGGGTGAGCAGGAACGGCGCGTAGGAGTGAAAGGTGAAGAGCGTGTTATCGTCGAAGGGCGACGGATCGAGCGCGGCCAGGCCATCGGCATGACCCATGCAACCGCCCGTTGCGACGACAGTCAGATCGGAGGCTTCGGCGCGGATTGCTCGGTAAAGCGCTTCCATGCGGCTCTGCCAGTCCGGTGCGGCATCAATGGAGCATATGGTTGGCGGTTCATTGATCGGCTCGAAGGCGATCTCGCTACTATCGAAGCGTGACAGGCGGGCAGCGAAATCGCCGACAAGGTCGAGATAGCCGGCCCATCGGTCATTCTCTGTGAAGAGGCCATGAGGTGTCTCGCCATCCGGAATAAGGTGCAGATCGAAAATGACCTTGAAGCCTTGTCCAGTAAGCTTCTCCGCGCTCTCGATCACGGAAGCGCGAAGCTTTTCCTGCAATTGCGCCGTGCGTGGCGAGAGAAGCGGCCGCGGATCGACCGGCATCCGGATCGTATCGATGCCGGCGTCACGAACCGTCCGGAGCTGGTCGTCGGTCACATGCTGGCGCCATTCGGGGAAAGGGAGAATGACCGACGGATCGCTCCACTGCTCCTCGCCCGGCCAAAGAACCCAGATATCCATATTGAGGCCGCGACCAGGGCGGAAATCGGCTGAAAAAACCGATGCGGTCGTCATTATGAGCAGAATGGCCGCGACCGGTCCGATTTGTGTTGCGGTCTTGAGCCGTGGAAAATGACATGCCATTTGGGCGGTTCCGGTGGATAGGGCGACCAGACTTTGCCGCAGCCTGCGGATAAGGAAAAGCACGATGGCGCATCATGATGAATCGGCCGGTAAATTGTCGGATGCCGAGAAGGGTGTCCTTGTCGGATCGATAGAGAATGGCGTCCACCGCCTGCAGGCGCGGGTCTATTATGCCGATACCGACTTTTCCGGCGTCGTCTATCACGCCCGTTATCTGGAATTTCTGGAACGCGGCCGCTCCGATTTCTTACGGCTCCATGGCATTCACCACACCGAACTGCTGGATCGACCTGACGATGAAGCGCTGGTGTGGATCGTGCGGCGCATGGAGATCGACTTTCGCGCACCGGCCAAGATCGACGACATTCTGACGGTTCAGACTTCAGTCTTCGGGGTGTCGGGTGCGCGTGTCACCATGGAGCAGCGGATCGTTCGTGGAAGAGACGTTCTGATCGAAGCCAAAGTTCATGCGGCGATCATCGACAGGTCAGGCCGGCCCCGCAGGCTTCCGGCAGACTGGCGGGCTTCTTTTGAGGAGACGGCCGGTCAGACGAGTTCGGATGCCTGCCATATTTCCGACACGAAATCCTAACGCGGTATTAACTACGACCCGTTAACCCTGTTTTTGATACGCGAAGAGAAGCAATACGCCTTCCATTCGCCAAAATTACACGGGAAAAGCCAAAAAACGGGCATCTGGCGTTTCTCAATCGAGCTTTGACCGCCATCGTGCTGTCCAAACCTTCAGGGGAACGTTAATTATGGAACAGGTGGCATTGGCCGCACCAGGTGGCGATATTTCGCTAATCGACCTCTTCATGCAGGCCGGCTGGGTGGTCAAGCTTGTGATGATCGGTCTGATCCTGGCTTCTGTCTGGGCTTGGGCGATCATCGTGGAAAAGAGCCTGGCCTTCCGTCGCATGCGCGGCGCGCTCGACCGGTTCGAAGACAATTTCTGGTCGGGCCAGTCGCTAGAAGAGCTTTATCGCACGCTTTCGGATCGCCGTAATACCGGCATGGCGACCATTTTCGTTGCGGCAATGCGGGAGTGGAAGAAGAGCTTTGAGCGTGGCGCGCGCAGCCCGGCGCCGCTCCAAAGCCGCATCGAAAAATCCATGGATTTGGCATTGGCCCGTGAAATGGAACGTCTGGAGAGCCGGCTCGGCTTTCTGGCGACCATTGGCTCTGCCGCACCGTTCATCGGACTGTTCGGTACGGTGGTCGGCATCATGACATCGTTCCAGGCCATTGCGGCGTCCAAACAGACCTCGCTAGCCGTCGTCGCGCCCGGTATCGCCGAGGCGCTTCTGGCGACTGCCATCGGCCTCGTCGCAGCCATTCCCGCTGTCATGGCCTATAACAAACTTTCCGGCGACGCGAACAAGCTTGGGGGTCGGATGGAAGGGTTCGCCGACGAATTTTCCGCCATTCTTTCGCGCCAGATCGACGAACGCTCGGCAGCCAATCGCACCGCGCCGCAGGCAGCGGCGTAAAGGGGGGCGGATCATGGCCATGGGCGCCCCTTCAGCAACGGGAAGCGTAGGCCGTCGCGGTCGCAGACGGCGTTCGCGTACCGGCACCATTTCCGAAATCAACGTGACGCCGCTGGTCGACGTCATGCTCGTGCTTCTGATCATCTTCATGGTGGCCGCACCGTTGATGACGGTCGGCGTGCCGGTCGATCTGCCCAACACAGACGCCGCGCCGATGAACAGCGACACCGAACCGCTGGTCGTCTCGGTCGATGGCGAGGGCCGCATCTTCCTGCAGGAAACCGAGCTTCAGCTCGATGAAGTCGTTCCCAAGCTGCAAGCTATCAAAGACGCCAAGGGTGACGCCCGCATTTTCGTGCGCGGTGACAAGGCTATCGATTATGGCAGTGTGATGCGTGTGATGGCTCGGATACAGGCCGGCGGCTTCAGCAATGTGGGTCTGGTCACTGTGCAGGAGGACGGCTGACGCCATCTCATGAAGACGGGTCTTGCCAGTTCTGTGCTTCTTCATCTCGGCGTGCTGGGCTTTGCGGTCATTTCCCTCTCCGCGCCCAAGCCGTTCGAGATCGACGAGGCTATTGCGGTGACGGCCATTTCCGAAACCGAGTTGAACCAGCTCGTAAAGGGTGAGAAACGCGCGGACACCGAACAGCCGCCCGCTCCGGAAAAAACAGAGACTGAGGAGCTTCGCACCGATGCCGTGAATGTCGGATCGAACGTTGCCGATCTTGACAATGCGCCGACACCGCTTCCCTCCGAACGCAAGGTGGAAAGTTCCGCCCCGGCCGCACCGCCGCTGCCCATGAAACGGCCTGAACACAAGCCAGTTGAGAAGCCGGTCGAAGTCGCCAAGGCCGAACCTGAGCCGGAACCGGAAAAGGAACAGAAAGCCGAGCAGAAACCGGAGGCTGAGGTGGACCCGGTTGCCGAACTGCTGAAGAAATCCGAAGAGGATCGCCAGCAGCAGGAAAAGCAGCGCCAGGCCGAAGAAGCCGAGAAGAAGGCCGAAGAGGAGAAGCGCAAGGCTGCCGAGGAAGAAGAGCGCAAAAAGCGTGAACTGGCCGAGGCCGAGGCTAAACGCAAGGCGGAAGCGGAAGCCAAGAAACTGGCCGAGGCCAAGGCTCTTGACGATCAGATCAAGGCTCTCATCAATAAGCAGGAAGAGAAAGGCGGGGGTGCGCGGTCCAGCACACAGACCGCTGGCGCCGGCGCAAGCCGAACCAATGCGCCGAAGCTCTCGGCTTCGGAAATGGCTGCTTTACGCGACCAGCTCGGGGGCTGCTGGAGCATCGACGCAGGTATTGTCGATGCGGACAGCCTCTTGGTTTCCGTCACATTCTCGTTGAACCAGAATGGAAAACTGGAGGGGCAGCCGCGCGTCACCAAATCGTCCGGCAATCCGCAATTCGATCGCAGCGCCGTTCGCGCTATCCAGAAATGCGACGTTCAAGGCCTTCGCGTACCTGAGGGCAAATACGAAACCTGGCGCGAGGTGATCGTGAACTTCGATCCCCGCGACATGTTCTTCTGAGCCGTTAAAGGACCTCATACTCTTTATGATCAACCGTTTTTCCCGTCACTTTTCACGCCTCGGCCTCGTGGCCGCCGCCCTTTTGTGGCTCGCGCTGCCGGCACGGGCCGTGGTCGAGATCGATGTCAATCGCGGCACGGTGGAGCCGTTGCCCATCGCGATCACCGACTTCCTGAGCCAGGACGGTCTCGGCCAGCAGGTTACCGAAGTTATCGCGGCCGACCTCGCCCGTTCCGGCCTGTTCCGACCAATCGACAGCGCGGCCTTCGTCCAGCAGATCGACAATCCCGACCAGTCGCCACGCTTTCAAGACTGGACCGCTATCGATGCGCAGGCGCTCGTGACCGGCCGTATCGTGCCGGATGGCGGACGGCTGCGCGCCGAATTTCGGCTATGGGACACCTACGGCCAGTCACAGATTATCGGTGAGCAGTTCTTCACCACGCCGGAGAACTGGCGACGGGTGGCTCACATTATCGCCGACACGATCTACAAAGCGCTGACGGGCGAAGAAGGCTATTTCGACACGCGCGTCGTCTTCGTCGACGAGAGCGGGCCGAAGGACAAGCGCGTCAAGCGCCTCGCCATTATGGATCAGGACGGCGCCAATCTTCGCTATCTGACCAAGGGCGGCCAGATCGTTTTGACGCCGCGCTTCTCGCCGAACCGCCAGGAAGTGACCTACATGTCCTATGCCGACGGTCAGCCGCGCGTCTATCTGCTGCAACTGGAAACGGGGCAGCGCGAACTGATCGGCAATATTCCCGGCATGAGTTTCGCGCCGCGCTTTTCGCCCGATGGCGGCAAGGTCGTCATGAGTATCGGCCGGCAGGATGGCAATTCGGATATCTTCACGATGGATCTTTCCAGCCGCACGATGCAGCGGCTGACCGATACCAATGCGATCGATACCTCACCTTCCTATTCGCCAGAAGCTGGCCAAATCGTCTTCACATCTGATCGCGGCGGTCCGTCGCAAATCTACAAGATGAATGCCGATGGCTCAGGCCAGACTCGCATCAGCTTCGGCAATGGCAGCTATTCGACGCCGGTCTGGAGCCCGCGGGGCGATCTGATCGCCTTCACCAAACAGACCGGCAGCGAATTCGCCATCGGTGTGATGAAGCCGGACGGTTCGGGCGAGCGCATCCTCACATCCGGCTATCTGGTCGAGGGACCGACCTGGGCGCCGAACGGGCGTGTCATCATGTTTTTCCGGGAAGACCCCGGTAGCGGACCGAAACTGCGCTCGATCGATTTGACGGGTCGTAACGAACAGGCCATTCCGACGCCGAATTTCGCGTCGGACCCGGCCTGGTCGCCAAGGCTCGACTGAGGAGGGACAGGGTGGCCGAACGATCATCGTATCGTTTGGTCTGCCCGCAACGCGCCGCCGGCTTTGCCGGTTGGCCAATTAGAACGTGGATTGCCGGTTGGCGTGGCGATAATCGTGAGGCCGCCGGACGATCCGAACTGGAACCAGAGGGGCTGCGGCCACCGTATATATCAAGGGGTAGCGACCATGCGTCGTTTCATCGAAATTTCCCGCAATCCGGCTATGATCGCGCTTGTCGGCGCTCTCGCACTGGCCGGTTGCGCATCCAAGAAAAACGTACCGAACTCAGCCGCCGACCTTGGCCTGAATGCTGCAGGCAGCGCTCAGCCGGGAACGGCGCAGGACTTTACCGTCAATGTCGGCGACCGGGTTTTCTTCGATACGGACAGTTCGGTCATCCGGGCCGATGCGCAGCAAACGCTCTCCAAGCAGGCGCAATGGCTGAGCCAGTATTCGAACTACGCCATCACTGTGGAAGGCCATGCCGACGAGCGCGGCACGCGTGAATACAATATCGCGCTTGGCGCAAGGCGCGCTGCGGCTGCTCGCGACTTCCTGGTAAGCCGGGGCGTGCCGGCTAATCGGATCGGCACGGTGTCCTACGGCAAAGAGCGGCCTGTTGCGGTTTGCGACGATATTTCCTGCTGGTCGCAGAACCGCCGCGCGGTCACGGTTCTGAAGTAAAGCCTAGCGGGCCTTCTGCCCGCCGCCCTGTGATGAAATTGCAACGGCGGCGGGTAATTCATTTGTTCTCCGCATTTTCGGCCAAGTGTCTGCTTAACCGGTGTTGTCTACACGGGGCGCTCGACGCCTTGTTGATCGATTTCACAGGTATGACAATCAAGGAACGATGATCATGGCTTTGGCCAAAACCGCTCTTCTGCGCGCTATGCTTATGACGGTTGCCGTATGTCTTCCGCTCGGTGCGGCGGGAGCCGGTCCGCTCTCCATTTTCAAACGAGACGAGGTCAAGGAGCAGGCGCCGGTTCAGATGGTTCAGGCCGCCGATCCGCGTGTTGCGCAGCTTGAAGAACAGGTGCGCCGTCTCAACGGCACGATCGAAGACCTGAACTTCCAGATTCTTCAGTTGCAGGAACAGGTTCGCAAGCAGCTTGAGGATATGCAGTTCCGGATCGACCAACTCGAAGGCAACCCGTCGACACAGGGCGACGGTCAGTCTGGCGCTATCGATAATAGCGCCACGGAAAAAGCCGAGGTTGAACCAGCTTCTCCGCCCGCGACTCTGACGCCGGCGGAAGAAGCAAAGGCGCATCTCAGCGAGGAAATTCCGATGGATGCGATGGAGCATTCGCCTCATGACAATGCGGCTGACGGTTCTTCGGCCGAACTGGGCGCGCCGCCCCGCGACCTCGGAAATCTGACACTCGACAATCTCGGAAATGTCGAGGCTACGATGAACGATACTGTCCAGACCGACGGCACGACGGTTGCTTCGCTTCCAGCAGAGGCTACGCCTTCTGCAGTCTATAGCGAAGCCTATCAGCGCGTGCTGGCGGGCGATTATGCCGGAGCGGAATCAGGCTTTCGCCGGTTCGGCGAACAATATCCCGATGATCCGCAGGCTGCGGACGCCCAGTTCTGGCTGGGCGAGAGCCTTCGCGGACAGGAACGCTATGCCGATGCGGTGGAGGTGTTCCTCGACGGCACGAAGACTTATTCCGACAGCGACAAAGCGCCGGACATGATGTTGAAGCTCGGCGTAACGCTGGCCGCCATGGGCCAGAAGGATGTCGCTTGCGAAACGCTTAGCGCCATTCCGGCCCGCTATCCCCAGACCTCCGATGCCTTCCGCCTGCGTCTTGAGCAGGAGGAGGCCAGCGCGTCTTGCTGACGTCGCCACCAGCCTCCGCCGATCGCAATCGCGACGCCCTGGCTCCCGCTAAGGCGTCGTTTTCTTTTGCGCTGCCGGGCGAGGGACCGCTTCTGTTGGCGGTTTCCGGCGGCGGTGACAGTATGGCAATGCTCCACCTCGTCCATCGGGCGCTGAAAGCAAAAGGACAGACGCGCCGGCTTCATGTCGCAACGGTCGACCACGGATTGCGCGCTGAAAGCGCTGACGAGGCTGGCTTCGTGAATGACATTTGCCGTCAGCTTGACCTTCCGCATCGCACGCTTCTGTGGGATGGCGAAAAGCCACAATCGGGCATTCAGGCAGCGGCCAGAGCGGCGCGCTACGGTCTGTTGAGTGATCTGGCTACCGAACTTTCCGCAACTATTCTCGTTGCTCACACGGCAGACGATCAGGCCGAAACCATCGCAATGCGTGTGCAGAGAGCCGAAGCCGATTCGTGGTTCGGACGTTCTGGTATAGCCGACGCGATCTACTGGCGGAGCGGCAAGGGCGGCGCCTGGGTGCGGCGGCCGTTCCTCGCTGCAAGCGGGCAATCGCTTCGCAGTTGGCTCGTTGCGCAAGGGCTGCACTATTGCGACGATCCGTCAAACTATGATCGCCGGTTTGAACGCGTCCGAATTCGCAAGAGCGCGATCGGGACAGACGCCGCGTTTCTGACTGCTGCTCCCAAAAAAGAAACGCGTGAAATGCTGGACCGCGAAGTAGCCGCCTTCATGACCGCTAAGGTCGGCTGGGAAGGCGCAGATATGCAGGCGCTTCGGTTCGGTTCCGATGCGCTGGTGCCGGATGAAGCGACAATTGAAGCGCTACGCGTGTCGCTGGCTTTCATTGGGCAGATGGAGCATCGGCCGTCCGGCAAGGCGACGCGCGCCATGCTTCAGCGTCTTTCTGTCAATCGCAGCGTTCGGGCAACCTTGGCGCGGTGTGTGGTCGAGCGCCGGGAAAATGGATTATCGATCCGGCGGGAGCGCCGCCGCGCCGAGCTCTCCACATCGAGGATGACCGCCAATTCGGGTCGAGTTCGGCGAGTGCCCCATCCGTTCTGTTCGGCAGTACCTATCCACGATCTGGCGACGGCGCGTTGCATCGAAAGCTTTTGCCAGACGCCGCTTACACCCGATCCGTCGCAAATAATCCTTCACGACGTTGGTATTTGAGGCGCACCATCGCTTGGCACGGGCGTCTCGGCTCCCTATCTTGGCCTTGATTGGCATGCAAAATCGCGTGTCAGGCCTCTCAAAACTGGATCGATCATGAATCCAAACTACCGGAATTTCGTTCTTTGGGCGATCATCGCCGTGCTGCTCGTGGCGCTCTTCAATCTTTTTCAGACGCCGCAACAGCGGACGTCCGGCTCCGAGATCGCCTATTCGGAATTCATCCAGGCCGTCGATAGCGGCCGTATCGAATCCGTGACGATCAGCGGCGAGCGAATAACCGGCAGTTACAGTGACAGTTCCGCCGGCTTCCAGACCTATTCGCCTGGAGATGAAGGGCTGGTCGAGCGGCTCGAACGACAGAATGTGGAGATTCAGGCGCGTCCGGAGAGCGACGGTTCGAACTCCATTCTCGGCTATTTCCTGTCCTGGCTGCCGATGATCCTCATTCTCGGTGTTTGGATTTTCTTCATGCGCCAGATGCAGTCGGGTTCGGGCCGGGCCATGGGCTTCGGCAAATCCAAGGCGAAGCTTTTGACCGAGGCGCATGGCCGAGTGACCTTTCAGGACGTCGCCGGTGTCGAGGAAGCGAAGGAGGATCTCGAAGAGATTGTCGAGTTCCTGCGCGATCCGCAGAAATTCCAGCGTCTCGGCGGTAAAATTCCAAAGGGTGTGCTGCTGGTCGGACCTCCCGGCACCGGTAAGACCCTTTTGGCCCGCGCCGTTGCGGGCGAGGCGGGCGTGCCCTTCTTCACCATTTCCGGTTCGGACTTCGTTGAAATGTTCGTCGGTGTCGGTGCGAGCCGCGTCCGCGACATGTTCGAGCAGGCCAAGAAAAACAGTCCCTGCATTATCTTCATCGACGAGATCGACGCGGTCGGACGTCATCGCGGCGCGGGCCTCGGTGGTGGCAATGACGAACGTGAGCAGACGCTCAACCAGCTTCTTGTTGAGATGGACGGTTTCGAGGCGACCGAATCGATCATTCTGATCGCCGCGACCAACCGGCCGGACGTGCTCGATCCGGCCCTGCTGCGTCCGGGCCGTTTCGACCGCCAGGTCGTCGTGCCGAATCCGGATATTGCCGGGCGCGAACGCATTTTGAAGGTTCACGTCCGCAACGTGCCGCTGGCGCCGAACGTCGATTTGAAGGTGCTGGCCCGTGGTACGCCAGGCTTTTCCGGCGCGGATCTGGCCAATCTCGTGAACGAGGCGGCGCTGATGGCGGCGCGGCGTAACAAGCGGCTCGTCACCATGGCCGAGTTCGAGGACGCCAAGGACAAGGTGATGATGGGCGCAGAACGCCGCTCCTCCGCCATGACGCAGGCCGAAAAGGAGCTGACCGCCTATCATGAGGCCGGTCACGCCATCGTCGCGCTTCATGTTCCGTCGTCCGATCCGGTGCACAAGGCGACGATCATTCCCCGTGGCCGCGCATTGGGCATGGTGATGCAGTTGCCGGAAGGCGATCGCTATTCGATGAGTTACAAATACATGGTCAGCCGTCTGGCGATCATGATGGGCGGGCGCGTGGCCGAGGAAATCAAGTTCGGCAAGGAGAACATCACCTCCGGCGCGGCCTCCGACATCGAGCAGGCGACGAAGCTTTCACGCGCGATGATCACGCAATGGGGCTTTTCCGACAAGCTCGGCCAGGTGGCCTATGGCGAGAATGAGCAGGAGGTTTTCCTCGGTCATTCCGTGACGCAAAGCAAAAACATCTCGGAAGAGACCGCGCGGATAATCGACGCGGAAGTGCGCAAGCTCATCGATGACGCCTACACCGAGGCGCGGCGTATTCTGACCGAAGAACACGATGGCTGGATCGCATTGGCCGAAGGTCTTCTGGAATACGAAACGCTCACCGGCGACGAGATCAAGCAGATCATTGCGGGACACAAACCATCCCGGGACGCCGGTGACGATACGCCGCCATCGCGCGGTTCATCAGTGCCGACGGCCGGCAGGCCACGACCGGATGAATCGGATGGCGGTCTGGAGCCGCAGCCGCAAGGCTGATGTCGTGTAATTCGACCTGATAAGGCTCGCCGTTATCGAAGCGGCGGGCCTTTTTCTTTTTCTCAAGTGGAGCGATAAGGTTTGTGGCTTGGGGCCGTTCGCTTCGCTCCTGCGCCGCGCATCGACCGGTTGTCCAGAGGTGTCGAGGGCAAATCATGAGTATGGAACTTTGGATCGTCTATCTGATTGCGTCGCTCGGCCTGTCGCTGACGCCGGGGCCGAACGGGCTTCTTGCGCTGACGTCCGGGGCACGGTTCGGTTTTCGGCCATCCGTTTTCACGGTGCTCGGCGGCGCTCTCGGGTTCTTTTGTCTGATCGCCGTATCTCTGGCAGGAATAGGCGCTCTTCTCCTGGCATCGACGACCGCATTCACCGTCGCCAAATGGGCAGGCGCGGCCTATCTGGCCTATCTAGGCATTCGGCTGTGGCGCGCGCCCGCTATCAATATCGATCCAAACGAAAACGACTTCCCCCGTTCAGGAGTAAAGACATCGAAGCTTTTCATGGAGGGCTTCATGGTGTCCGTCTCCAATCCAAAGGCGATCATCTTTTTCGCGGCGTTTCTGCCGCAATTCATGGTGCCCGGCGTTTCCTATTCCGTTCAGCTTCTGGTTCTGGGTGGCACGTTCGTCGTTGTCGAGGTCGCCTATGAACTCATTCTGGCGGGTTTGGCAGGCAGGATCGCGCCGTTCCTCACCCGGTACGGTCGCGCTTTCAACCGGATCACTGGCGGAATGTTCGTCGGAATCGGCGCTGTCATGGCCGCCGCGCATAAGTAAGTCACGCTGCAACTAGTGACGATAATGCAACGCATGGAAGTAAATTCTTCCGTGGCGGAAAGCATCTTCTGCGTTTGCCATCTGTTTGCCCAAACTCCGTTTCTTCTCCTTGTTAACCACGGCGAAGGGACGCGCCGGATCGGTAACGCGATGACAATTATCTTGATGCTACAGACCAGCGAAAATGCTGCATAAGGTCGCATCGACGGGGAGAACCGGATGAACAGACGATATTTCGGTACTGACGGTATTCGTGGACGCGCCAATCGCGGCAAGATGACCGCCGAAGTGGCCATGAAGGTCGGTATGGCGGCAGGCGTCGCATTCAAGAATGGTGGCCATAGGCACCGCGTCGTCATCGGCAAGGACACCCGTCTTTCGGGCTACATGCTTGAGAATGCGCTGGTCGCCGGATTTTGTGCGGCTGGAGTCGATGTTTTTCTTCTCGGTCCTATTCCAACACCAGCCGTCGCCATGCTGGTGCGTTCCATGCGGGCCGATATCGGCGTCATGCTGAGCGCCTCCCACAATCCTTATTTCGACAATGGCATCAAGCTGTTCGGGCCGGACGGCTACAAGCTGTCCGACGAGATCGAGATGAAGATCGAAGGGCTGATGGACGAGGATCTGTCGCGCCGCCTTGCCGGTAGCGACGCCATCGGCAAAGCCAAGCGCGTCGATGGTGTGCAGGATCGTTATATCGAACATGCCAAGCGCTCGCTGCCACGCTCGCTCGACCTCAACGGCATGCGGGTCGTCGTCGATTGCGCCAATGGCGCGGCGTATCGGGTCGCGCCAGCGGTACTTTGGGAGTTGGGCGCCGATGTCGTTTCGCTCGGCGTCAGCCCTGACGGTCGCAACATCAATGACGAATGCGGTTCGACCAGCCCCGGCGCATTGGCGCGAAAGGTGCATGAGGTGCGGGCCGATATCGGGATCGCGCTGGATGGCGATGCAGACCGGATCGTGATCGTCGATGAAAAGGGCCGTGAGATCGACGGCGACCAGATCATGGCGCTGATCGCGGAAAGCTGGCTGAATGCCGGACGCCTGACGGGCGGCGGCGTGGTTGCGACCGTCATGAGCAATCTTGGCTTCGAGCGGCATCTCGGCAAGCTCGGCTTATCGCTTGCGAGAACCAAGGTCGGCGACCGTTATGTTGTGGAGCATATGCGCGCCAATGGCTTCAACGTAGGCGGAGAGCAGTCCGGCCATGTCGTCCTGACCGATTACGGTACGACGGGCGATGGTTTGATTACCGCATTGCAGGTTCTCGCCTGCGTACAGAAAGCGCAGAAGCCTGCCAGTGAAGTGCTCAATCGCTTCGAGCCGGTTCCGCAATTGCTTCGCAACGTGCGCTATACGTCCGGCGCGCCGCTGGAAGAGGACGAGGTCAAGAACGCCATCGAATCGGCGCGTGGCCGCCTTGGCGATAGCGGTCGGCTCGTCATCCGCCCATCGGGCACCGAGCCGCTGATCCGCGTTATGGCGGAAGGCGACGATACCCATCTCGTCACCATGGTTGTCGACGAACTCGTTGAAATCATAGACCGCGCCGCCTGATTTCTTTCCATCGCAACTGTCTTGAATATCAGGCCCGCCGATCATCTCGGCGGGTCTTTTCCATGCTCGCCCGAAGCGCTTCTTTACCTTAATCGTTAGGCTTAAGCGGCAATTAATAATTCACCTCCATAGTGTTCCCGAATGGAAAAGGCCGCGACGATTGGCGGCATCATGCGAGGTACGATCATGAAACGCTCTTCGATGGCCATGGCAGGTGCGGTGCTGCTGTCATCGGCTGCCTATGGCAGCGCGGCCCTGGCGGCCGACATCTATGTTCCCGAACCAGAAGTGGTCGTCGAGCCGGCGCCGGTTTCATATGCGCCGGCGCCTGTCGAGCATGGTTTCGGTAGCTGGTACATCCGCGGCGATGTCAGCTATGCGTTGAAAAACGAAGTCAACGATATCGAGTACATCACTTATGGTCCGGGCGGCGGGATCACCGCGCCAGGGACCGGCAGCTTCGACAGCACCGATCTGGACAAGACTTTCGATGTCGGTGTCGGCATCGGCGCCAATATCGGCAAGTATTTCCGCGCGGAACTGGGTGTCGACTATCTCTTCAAGTCGGATTTTCGTGGTTCGACGACTGGTGTGTGCGGCGGCGGCGGTGTCTGTAATTCCGATGACAGTTCGGAAGTGAGCATCATCACTGCCATGGCGAACGCCTATGTCGATCTTGGCACCTATCACGGTTTCACGCCGTATGTCGGCGGCGGTATCGGTGGCGCATACGTCAAATGGGACAATCTGGTGAACGATGACGGCACCGTCGTCGTGGAGCATGAGGGCAACTCCGAATGGCGGTTCGCCTGGCAGCTCATGGCCGGTGCGTCGTACTGCCTGACCGAAAGCCTAGAAGCGGATATCGGCTACCGTTATCTCGACATCGAAGGCGGTCGCATGTTCCAATATGCGGCTTCGGGCGGAACGGGAACCGGTCCCGGCTTCGATGACGGCTTCCAGATACACGAAGTCAAAGCCGGCCTTCGCTACAATTTCGGCGGCGCCAATCCACGCTGCGAAACGGCGTATGTGCCGCCGGCACCACTGCCGCCCGCACCGCCGCCCATCTACAAATAATCCGCCAATGCGATTATTCGAGAGGCCGCCCTTCATGGGCGGCCTTTTCGTTTCGCAGCGTCATTCTCTTGCTTGCGGCTATGCTTAACTGCGCTTTAACCGCCATGGTTAACAATGGCTGACAATCGAGGAGCGGCGATTCTACGCGCCGTCTTATCCGGAGTCAGTCCAAATGCGTCAGTTGCCTTTCTTCCTTACCGCCGCCGCCTCGCTGCTCTGCGGCGAAGCGCAAGCCGCCGATTACGACTACAATCCGCCGCTGGTCGAGGAGGCAGCCTTTCCGGAGATGGAAGAGTATGTGCCTGTCGAAACCAAGACACAGTGGTATATTCGGGGTGATCTGGGCGTCGATATCACGAATATCCCGGAAACCTTCAACAATGGCGGGGCCTATAACTCCATAGGTTCGTTGAGCGGGTCGGTCGCGGCCGGCTATCAGTTCAACGATCTTTTCCGGATGGAAGGCGAGCTAGGCTATACCGGGCTCGGAGATTTCGATTCGGACCCGACTGCCGCCTTCTGTCCAGGTACGGATACCGCAGTTCCGGCAGCCACAACGGTGCCCTGTTTTGTCGAAAGGGACGGCGGCTCACATGCATGGACGTTCTTGGTCAACGGCTTTTTCGATTTCGGCACCTTCGCGCGCATAACGCCTTATGTCGGCGCGGGCGCCGGCATCGCATATACCGATTACGGCGTTTATACCGAAACGGAGTGTACCGACTCCGGAACCTATAGCTGTACGTTCCCCGGCACGCTTTATAGCGATGTTCGCGAGCGCGAATTCCACTTCGCCTATCAGCTCAGCGCGGGTGCGTCCTACGATTTGACCGACAAGCTGAAGCTCGATCTCGGTTACCGGCTGTTCGGTATTCCGGGGGCCAAACAAGTGGTTCGCGACGGCGATGGCGTGAAATTCGAAGACAGCACGTTGCAGCATCAGATTCGTGTCGGCCTGCGTCTGGGTCTGTAAGCCGACCCCTGTTTTTTCCTATCCAGCCGCCCGGTTCGAAAGGACCGGGCGGTTTTCCTTGACGAAGGCTCCTGCACCTTCTAAGGCGACTGCGGGCCATCCCTCCCCAACGAGGGACGCCCTATCTGTGAGGATAGGAGACATCGATGACAGATACGACCAAGCCGGCCACGCGCCCGGCTCGCCCCTACTTTTCGTCCGGCCCCTGCGCCAAGCGCCCCGGATGGACCGTCGAAGCCCTGACCGACGCCCTTCTGGGCCGGTCTCATCGCTCGAAACCCGGCAAAACCCGTCTGCAGCACGCGATCGACCTGACGCGCGAAGTTCTGCAGGTGCCCGACACGCATCGCATCGGCATCGTGCCCGGCTCCGACACAGGTGCGGTCGAGATGGCCATGTGGACCATGCTCGGCGAACGCGCCGTCGACGTTCTGGCTTGGGAAAGCTTTGGCTCCGGCTGGGTTACCGATGTTCTGAAACAGCTCAAGCTCAACGATGCCCGCAAGATCGAGGCCGGCTACGGCGAGTTGCCCGATCTCGGCCAGGTCGATTTCGACCGTGACGTCATCTTCACGTGGAACGGCACGACGTCGGGCGTTCGCGTGCCGAATGGCGATTTCATCCCGAACGATCGCGACGGTCTGACTATCTGCGATGCGACCTCGGCAGCATTCGCGCAGGACCTGCCTTTCGACAAGCTCGATGTGGTGACCTTCTCCTGGCAGAAGGTGCTGGGCGGTGAGGCCGCGCACGGCGTCATCATTCTCGGCCCTCGCGCCGTCGAGCGGCTGGAGAGCTACACGCCGGACCGCGCGCTGCCGAAAATCTTCCGTCTGACCAAGGGCGGCAAGCTGATTGAGGGTATCTTCAAGGGCGAAACGATCAACACCCCCTCCATGCTCTGCGCGGAAGATTACATCGACGCGCTGGAATGGGCCAAATCGGTCGGTGGCCTGAAAGGGCTTATCGAGCGGGCGGACGCCAATGCTCAGGTGCTCTGGGACTTCGTCGATGAAAATGACTGGATCGGCAATCTGGCCAAGGACCCGGCGACACGCTCCAACACCTCGGTGTGCCTTACGATTACCGATCCGGACGTGCTGGCGCTCGATGCGGACGCACAGGCGGCCTTCGCGAAGGCTTTGGTCGGTCAGCTCGACAAGGAAGGCGTTGCCTATGATATCGGCGCCTACCGCGATGCACCGGCGGGCCTCCGTATCTGGGCAGGCGCGACCGTCGAAACGGCCGATCTAAAGGCTCTCTTGCCTTGGCTGACCTATGCGTTCGAAACGCAGAAGAAGGCGCTCGGCTGAGCACTTCCTGATTTGCGGCGAGCGGCCGTGGCCGCTCGCGTTCATCCCCATCTTAATTTCGGGCGGGAGCCCGTAACAGCAGGAGGCCAAACCTATGGCACCGCGCGTACTCATTTCCGACAAGCTTTCCAACGCCGCCGTCCAGATCTTCAAGGACAAGGGCATCGATGTCGACTTCCAGCCCGATGTCGGCAAAGACAAGGAAAAGCTGGCCGAAATCATCGGCGACTATGATGGGCTGGCGATCCGCTCGGCGACGAAAGCCACCGAAAAGCTGATCGAAAAGGCGACCAATCTGAAGGTCATCGGCCGCGCAGGTATCGGCGTCGACAATGTCGATATTCCCGCCGCCTCGCGCAAGGGTATCATTGTGATGAATACGCCGTTCGGCAACTCCATCACAACCGCCGAACACGCTATCGCGATGATGTTCGCGGTCGCCCGCCAGATCCCGCAGGCCAATGAGAGCACCCATGCCGGCAAGTGGGAAAAGAGCAAGTTCATGGGCGTCGAGATCACCGGCAAGACACTCGGCATTATCGGCGCCGGCAATATCGGATCGATCGTCGCGTCGCGCGCCATCGGCCTGAAGATGAACGTGGTCGCCTTCGACCCATTCCTGACGCAGGAGCGCGCCACACAGATCGGCGTCAAGAAGGTGGAACTGGACGAGCTTTTCGCCCGAGCCGACTTCATCACGCTGCATACGCCACTGACCGACAAGACCCGCGCCATTATCGATGCCGAGGCCTTTGCCAAGATGAAGGACGGCGTTCGCATCATCAATTGCGCGCGGGGCGGATTGATCGTCGAAAGCGACCTCGTCGAGGCGTTGAAGAGCGGCAAGGTCGCCGGCGCGGCGCTCGATGTTTTCGAGGAAGAGCCGGCCAAGGAAAACCCGCTTTTCGGCATGGACAATGTGGTCTGCACGCCGCATCTCGGCGCATCCACCAGCGAAGCGCAGGAGAATGTGGCGCTTCAGGTGGCCGAGCAGATGAGCGACTATCTGAACACCGGCGCAGTGACCAATGCCATCAACATGCCGTCCATCTCGGCGGAAGAAGCGCCTGTCCTGAAGCCTTTCGTCAAACTGGCGGAAATGCTCGGCTCATTCGTTGGCCAGGTCACGGATTCGCCGATCCGCGAAGTCGAAATCATTTTCGACGGCTCGACCGCCGCAATGAATACGCGTGCGCTCGTGTCTGCTGCCGTTTCAGGTTTGATGCGGCCGCAAATGCCAGAGGCCAACATGGTTTCCGCGCCGCTTCTGGCGAAGGAACGTGGTGTGATCGTTTCGGAGGTGCGGCGCGATAAGAGCGGCGTTTTCGATGGATACATCATGCTGCGCGTGAAAGCGGACGATACGACTCGCACTGTGGCCGGCACGGTCTTCTCCGACGGCAAGCCCCGCTTCATCCAAATCAAGGGCATCAATATCGATGCTGAGATCGGGCGTCATATGGTTTACACGACCAATATCGACAAACCCGGTTTTATCGGTGCTCTCGGTACGACACTCGGCGAAAGCGGCGTCAACATCGCCAACTTTCAACTCGGCCGAAAGGAAGCGGGCGGCGATGCAATCGCGCTGCTTTATGTCGATGGTCCGGTTTCTGACGATGTTATCGAAAAACTGACTGCTCATCCGCAGATCCTGCGGGCAAGAGCGCTTTCCTTCGACGTCGAAGGGTAGGACGGAAAATCCCATTTCAAACGACTAAAATGGCGGGCCTTTGGGTCCGCCGTTTTTATGTCTTCGGTTTAAACCGCTCAGCCAAAGCGATGCCGCTGAAGATCAGACCAAGGGACACGGCCTGCCAGAGATGAAATGTCTCGCCGAGCACGACAACGGCGAGCAATGTGCCCCAGACCGGGATCAGATTGGTAAAGAGACCGGCCCGGTTGCCGCCGATCAACTCATTGCCCTTGATGAAGAGGCTCTGGCTGCCGATGGAGGGAAAGATTGCGGCGAAGATAACCACCGCCCATGCCGTCGCATCGGGCATCATCAGATTTCCGCTTTCCGCTTCCCAAAGCGCATAGGGCAATGCGGCGATTGTCGCGCCTGCGGCCATGCCCGTCATCGTCGATTGCCAGTGAAGCGCTGCTGGTTTTGCCCGCAAGGCCACGGTGTATGATGAATAGACGACGACAGCGCAGAGCAGAAGCGCGTCGCCTCGATTGATCTGCAGGGCCGCCAGATTTGCCAGATCGCCTTGGGCGGCGACCATGGCGACGCCGCAAAGACCGAGAACCAACCCGACGATCTGCATCAAACTCGGTCTAAGCCTATAGACCACGAAATTCAGCAGGAAGATTGCGACCGGCATACCGCCCTGCGCGATGGCGGCATTAATGGCCGTCGTGTAGTTCAGGCCTGTATAAAGAAATATGTTGAACAGGGCGAAGCCGAGGCCGCCGAGAAGCATCAGGTGAGGCAGAGCGCGCTTGAGGTTCGGCCAGTCGGCTCGAAGGCGCGGTCTGCTGATGATAAGCAGCACTATCAAAGCGACGAGCCAGCGTAGAAGCGTCAGCATGCCGGGGGAGATATGGCCAGCAGCAATGCGGCCCGCCACCGCATTGGCGCCCCAGAAGAGGGTGGTCAGCGTAAGAATGGCGTAAGCGCCGACTAGCGGGCTAATGGTCGGTGTGGAGGTGCGGGGCGAATGCATAAATGCTGGCCTACTTCGCCGTGAATGGTCAGGCAAGCGGGCATGGATAGCCGGATGCGATCGATCCTGGCGGCTTTGGTGGAAATTTGTTCAATGGGTGGTCGGCAAGACGGCAATCAACCGCTATAAGGCGCGCGTTTGCCGACAATCCGATCGCCTTTTCGCTGGGCGGACCGAATGTCTCAATTCAAAACCGTGAGCCGGAGCAGAAAATGGCCAATGTGGTGGTGGTAGGGTCGCAATGGGGCGACGAGGGCAAAGGCAAAATCGTCGACTGGCTCTCCGACCGCGCCAATGTGGTCGTTCGATTTCAGGGCGGCCACAATGCGGGTCATACACTCGTTATCGACGGCACCTCGTACAAGCTCTCGCTTCTGCCGTCGGGCGTGGTGCGAGGCAAGCTCTCGGTAATCGGGAACGGTGTGGTGTTCGATCCGCGTGCCTTCATCGCAGAGATTGGCCGGCTGGAGGCGCAGGGCGTTTCCATTACGCCGGATGTTCTAAAGATCGCCGAAAACGTGCCGCTGATCCTTTCCCTTCATGGCGAACTGGACCGCTTGCGCGAAGAACGAGCCGCCAAGGGTGCGCGGATCGGCACGACCGGTCGAGGCATCGGTCCCGCCTATGAAGACAAGGTCGGACGCCGTTCGATCAAGGCGCTCGACCTGCTCAATCCAGACGTTCTGCCCTCAAAGATTGAACGCGTTCTGGCCCACCACAATCCGCTCCGGCGCGGGTTGGGTGTCGAGGAGATCGATCCGCAGACCTTGCTGGACGAACTGGCCGAAGTCACGCCGACCATCGCGCCATTTATCGACCGGGTGTGGAGCGTACTCAATGAAAAGCGGCGGGCGGGCGAGCGCATTCTCTTTGAAGGCGCGCAGGGCAGCCTGCTCGATGTCGACCACGGCACCTATCCGTTCGTCACTTCCTCGAACGTGGTTTCAGGACAGGCGGCGGCCGGGTCCGGCCTCGGTCCGAATGCCATCGATTATGTGCTCGGGATCACCAAAGCCTACACGACACGCGTAGGAGAGGGGCCTTTTCCGACAGAGCAGCTGAACGAGATAGGCCAGACGCTCGGCGAACGCGGCCACGAATTCGGAACGGTCACTGGCCGGCAGCGCCGTTGCGGATGGTTCGACGCCGCTTTGGTGCGCAAGAGCGTCGCCATTAACGGCATATCCGGCATCGCGCTGACCAAGCTCGATGTGCTCGACGGGTTGGATGAGATCGCGATTTGCACCGGCTATAGATTGGACGGCGAAGAGATCGATTATCTGCCGGCCAGCGCCGATCTGCAGAACAAGGTCGAGCCGGTCTATGAGACTTTTGAGGGATGGAGCGAAACCACGGTCGGCGCTCGGCGGTGGGCCGATCTGCCTGCACAGGCGATCAAATATGTGCGGCGGATCGAGGAATTGATCGGCGCGCCGGTCGCCATGCTATCCACATCGCCGGAGCGGGACGACACCATTTTGGTCACAGATCCGTTTCAGGATTGATGCGCAGTTGACGGCGGCTCCGCGGCGGGATTTGAAAGATTAGCGAAAATCGTTACGTTCCGGCTGTTCCGCACTATCAGGGATGGTGCAGAGGAAAGCGCAGGGCGGGGGCAAGGATAGCAGACTGATGGCGGATATTGCGGCGGTTCTCAAAAAGACGATTGACGGTCTACCCCGTCACGATACCGGCATTCGCGCCAAGGTTTACGATAAGGCTCGTGCGCAGATCCAGGCCAAACTTCTGGCCGCCAAACCAGATGCCGATCAGTCGGTGATTGATCGTAATATGGCGGTGGTCGAGCGGGCCATTCGCGCTGTCGAAGACGACTACCGGTTTCAGGATGAGCTAGGCGATGTGCTGGGCTCTGAGGAAGCGGACAATCCGGCCCGTTTTGCAGCGGACAGGGACGAGGGGACCAACGACGAACCGGTGCTTCCACCGGACGAACCTCCGGTCGACGAGCCAGCTCAGGATCATGCGTCGCAAACAGCCGACGAAAGTGTTCCGCCGATTGAAAACGATGCCGTTTTCAATGAGATGATCCCCGCCGATTACGAAACGCCGCCCGCCGCGCCCGAACTTGCAGATGCCGCGCCGGAGCTTCGGCCGGAACCGTTCGAGCCGGAAACGCCACGCGCCGACGAGCCGACCAGCCCGATCGACGAGGTCACTGCCGATACTTCCGATACCGTTCTGGTGGCCCCAGTCCACGATGGCCCGGAATACGACTCTGGCCTTACCGACCCTGCCGACACTAGTCTGGATGAAGAATCGGATCGGCCGGAAGATTTCTTCCGAGAGGAGCCGCGTCCTGCCGTCACCCGGGTGCAGCGTAAGCCGCGCCGTTGGGGCGCTATCGCCGCCCTTGTGATCCTTCTTCTTCTTGCGGGCGGGTTAGGCGCTGTCGCTTACTTCATGCCGGATTTCGTCGATGACCAGATCGCTGTCATCGAAGATACTTTCGATGGCATTCTCGGCGAGAACGATGACTCAGGCAACCAGACATCGACCGATGGTGACGGCGATACGGTTACGCCGAATGCCGATCAGGCCTCTACCGATGCTGCGCAGACACGTCCGGAAAAGTTCACGCAGCGTTTGTCGCCGGACGGATCTGAAAGCGATGCCGGATCGACAGGCGAGCCGGTCGACGAGTTCGGCGAGGGCACGTCCGTCGCGCCGCTGACCGTGGCGCAGGCCGACAGCGAGCCGAATAGCCAGGCCAACGGCGAGGCTCAGACAGAAGAGAATCAAGCGGAAAGCGATACAGCGCAGCCGGCGGTCCAGGTCGGCCAACGCGCCATCTATTCTGAGGAGCGGACTGCCAATGAGCAGCTTCGCCGGCTCCAGGGCAGCGTGGTATGGAGCAGGGTCGAGGAGCA
This sequence comes from Notoacmeibacter sp. MSK16QG-6, assembly GCF_024158145.1. Lineage (GTDB taxonomy): Bacteria > Pseudomonadota > Alphaproteobacteria > Rhizobiales > Rhizobiaceae > Notoacmeibacter. The sequence continues at coordinate 160,627 of NZ_JAMYXM010000003.1, read as the reverse complement.
GCCCGGTCCCAATATGGAGGATGAGCCTGCCCTTCGCGCCGATCTGTATATTCCTGACACCGGTACGTCATTGCGGTTGACGCTGCGCCGCAATGGCGACCGCTCGCTGCCTGCGAGCCATGTGATCGAGGTTATCTTCGAGCCGACCACGAAGGAGCCCGGCCGCGGCATTCGCAGTATTCTGCGGATGATGCTGAAGGATAGCGAGGCGGCGCCCGGCAATCAGCTCAGCGCTTTTCCAGCCGAGATCGGGAGCAATTTCTTCCTGATGATGCTGGATGAGGGGCAGCAGGCGCGTCAGGCCAATCTCGAACTGATCCGCAACCGGGACTGGATCGATTTGCTGGTCGTTCTGGAAGCGGGCCGGCGTGCGCTCTTTACGATGGAGAAGGGGCTACCCGGCGCAAAGGTCGTCGACGAGGTGCTGGACTACTGGCAAAGCAATCCATTACCGGAAAGCTGAGTTGGGCCATCGTTCAAAGTATCTGGCCTGAAAACAAAGAACCCGCCACGGCAATCCGGGCGGGTTCATTTTTGTCTGCAGTGCTTTCGGTCTGCTCTCAACCAGCGCTGAGAGCTTCAACCGCAGGCGTTTGTTCCAGCTTCTTCGCTGCGTCCTGCATCTGTTCCTGAACCTTCTCGAAGGCACGGACCTCGATCTGCCTCACGCGCTCGCGGCTGACGCCGAACTCACCGGAAAGCTCTTCCAGCGTAATCGGGTCTTCCGACAGGCGACGAGCCTGAAAAATTCGCTTCTCGCGATCGTTCAGGATGTCCATCGCGTCGGCAAGCATGGCTCGCCTGGTTTCAAGCTGATCCTGTTCCAGCAGAAGGTCTTCCTGACTTTCGCTTTCATCGACCAGCCAGTCCTGCCATTGCCCGCTTTCACCTTCGCTGGCGCGAATCGGCGCGTTCAGCGATGCATCGCCGCCCAACCGCCGGTTCATCGAGATCACGTCCTCCTCCGTCACCTTGAGGCGGGTTGCGATCTCCTTGACCTGATCGGGATGAAGGTCGCCGTCATCCAGCGCCTGAATCTTGCTCTTGGTCTTGCGGAGATTGAAAAACAGACGCTTCTGATTTGCGGTCGTACCCATTTTCACGAGCGACCAAGAGCGAAGAATGTACTCCTGGATAGCCGCGCGAATCCACCACATGGCGTAGGTGGCCAGGCGGAAGCCGCGCTCCGGCTCGAATTTCTTCACCGCCTGCATCAGGCCGACATTGCCTTCGGAAACCACTTCACCGATCGGCAGGCCATAACCGCGATAACCCATCGCTATCTTGGCCACGAGGCGGAGATGGCTCGTAACGAGCTTATGCGCGGCTTCGGTGTCTTCATGCTCGGCGTAGCGTTTGGCCAGCATGTATTCTTCGTCCGGCTGGAGCATGGGAAATCGCCGGATTTCTTCCAAATAACGCGTCAGGCCACCTTCGCCGGTGGCGACGCTCGGTAGTGTCTGGGCCATAAAGCACCCTCCTTCATTCTATCGGCTTCCTGCTGGAGGCAAGCCGAGCCGGTCGTCATCATTGTCCCGTGAACGAGCGGCAAGCTGACTTATCTAGGTAATATAACGGGCCGATGCCAGATATGTTTCAGGAAATTGCGGTTAAATATATAAAATCGCTGTAATATTAGCTATTTTTTTGAGTGAAATCGAGGGTTTCGAAAGCATCCACCACGTCGGACATGTCTGTAGGCAAATCCGTTGTGAAGCTGAGATATTCGCCTGTTTCAGGGTGGTGAAAGGCGAGAAGACGCGCGTGCAGCGCCTGCCGTGACAAGCTTCTAATAGCGTCTTTCGCCTCATCCTGCAGCTTGTTGGCTTTTGTCGCGAAGGCGGTGCCATAGGTCGCATCGCCTATCAAGGGATGACCGATATGAGCCATGTGGACTCGTATCTGATGGGTCCGGCCCGTTTCCAGACGGCACTCCACCATCGCGGCGCTGGCCGTGCCGTCTGGCAATTCGCCGAACCGCCTCTCGACCGTAAAATGTGTCACGGCCCTGCGCGCGTCCGGACGTGTTTCCGGCACCACAGCCCGGCGTGTCCGGTCCGAGGATGCGCGGCCGAGAGCGGCGTCGATTACCCCCTTCGGTCGATCTGGAGCGCCCCAACAAATCGCGACATATGCCCTGGCGAGCGCGCCATCCCGGCCATGAGCGGCGAAAGCTTGCGACAAAGCGCGATGAGCATGGTCGGTCTTTGCGACGACCATGACGCCGGACGTATCGCGGTCGAGCCGGTGAACGATGCCCGGACGTTTGACGCCGCCGATACCCGAAAGGCTGTTGCCGCAATGGTGGATTAGGGCATTGACCAGCGTGCCGTCCGGCACCCCGGCACCGGGGTGAACGACAAGACCCGGCGGTTTATTAATGACAACGATCTGGTCGTCTTCGAAGAGAATGTCCAGGTCGATGGCTTGCGGCTGGGGCAGCGGGTCTTCCGGCTCGGGAAGAATAATCCGAACAAGGCCTGTGGCTGGCAGTTTCGATTTCGGTTCAGTCACGACCCTGTCGTCGATGGTGACGGCGCCCACTCGAAGAAGCGATTGAATGCGCCCGCGTGAAAGATCGGGCGCGAGTCGCGCCGCCAAAGCCACATCGATCCTTTTGCCGGCATCGATCCCGTCCAGCATGATCTCTTTCATCGCAGCGCTCACTCGTCTATCAGGGCTCGGCAATAAGCATAGGGCGGAAAGGCGATCATGACCGGCAGCCAGACGGGAACAGAAGAAAAACCGGAGGAGGCTCTCGATCCCGCTACCGAGCGGCTTCGTGGCAAGCTGGTCCGCTTCATGATCATCAACCTGCTGGTCATTTTCGGCCTTCTTATCGTCGTCGTCGGCATTCTTGTCTATCAAAAGGCGGGGCAGGAGCCCGAAACGGCCACCCGAATTGCGCCCCCGCAGGCAGGCGAATCGGTCTCGCTCGGTTCGTCGCCAGGCCGCACGCTTCGGCTCCAGCCGGGTGAGACAATCGCCGACCTTCTCGCGGAAGGTCGGCGCATCACTCTTCATATCAAGGGCAGAGCGACCGAACGGATTGTGCAGATCGATATACGCGACGGTTCGGTGCTCGGCGAGATCGCGGTTGAGGCTGAGCGCTGATCTCAACCATTGCCAAGCTGGCGCCGGCGGACTATATGCCGCGCACCAGCCGGATGCTCCCATCGTCTAGCGGTCAGGACGCCGCCCTCTCACGGCGGAAACAGGGGTTCGATTCCCCTTGGGAGTACCAATTTTCTATAAAATCAATAGGTTAGATAGCGGTTAGCCAAAGGTTAGCCATTTGGGTTAGCCAGGTCGCGCCATCGGCGTTCCGCCGCAGCCATCGCTTCCTCGGCGAGGATGATCTGATCGGCCTCGCGGGAATAGAGTTCGGCGTGCTCGATCGCGTCATGGCCGAGAAGATCCATGCTCTGACGGGTGGTCGCTCCACCTTCCGCCGCCAGACGGCCGAGCGTCTTGCGGAGGCCGTGAAGCGTGTAGCCTCTGGGCAGGCCTGCGGCCTTCGTCCAGTCGGCCATGCGGCCGGTCAGGCTCTTTTCCGAAAAGGGCTTGCCATATTGCGTCAGCAGCACATGCGGCCCTTGCCGCCCGGTCGCCTCCAGCGCGGCTGACAGCATTGCCGTTTCCGGCACCCATATCGCCTTTTCCCCCTTCTGCTGGACGATGGCCCAGCCGCGGCGGATGGCGCCGCCGCGCGCTTCGATCTTTCTCTGCGACCATTTCAGAGTGACGATATCGGCACGGCGGTTTCCGAGCCATAGCGCCAGGCAGAACGTCAGATGGGGCGTCGTGCCCACCGGCCAGCGGCGCAGATAGGCGGCCATCATTTCGGGTGGCCATGCTTTCCAGCCCGCCGTTCGCGGTTTCTTCATGACGCCGATCGTGATGTCGGCGGATATCCATTCCTCGTCGATCGCGGCGCGAATCATTTTCCGCAGCACGATCAGCAGCCGCCATGCCGCATGCGGCGGCCGCCCGACCAGAATGCGGCGGATATCGCTGCGACGAAGATGGTGCAATTCAACGTCCCGCCAGACGAGATCGCCGTGCTGTCCGACCTTTTCGGCGAGGAATCGCCCGGCGATTCGCTCTTCATTGGTCCGGCTGATCGACCGCATCGCCCGCCATGCCGCGCCCTCGGTGACAATGGCCCATGCTTGCTCCATGGTCCGGGCGCGTGGACGTGCCCGGCGTGTGTCGTGCCCGTTCAGTGCGGCATAGAACGCCTGGTCGAAAGCGTCTTCGCCCGGCGCACCGGGTAGGGCGATCGTCTTTCCCTTGCGGCGAAAGCGCCAGCGCTCGCGGCCATGCCGATCGCGGAAGGAACTGCAATAGGGATAATCGGGGTGCGTGGCCATGGCGCCCATGATGGCGTCAGCCTTGGCCTCTGGCAATATCGATCGGATTGGCCGCCGGCTTGTCCTGCAGATCGGAAAACGCCGCGTCGAGCGCATATCGGTCCCAGACGACACGGCCGCCCAGTTTTTTCGGTCGCGGCATCTCGCCGTCGCTCACCATTTCGTCGAACTTGGTGGCGCTGACGCCAACCCAACGCGCAGCCTCCAGCCGGGACAGCCCGCGCGGCGGATAGCTGATCGGGTCGGCACGCAACAGGGCGGTCATGCCGCCGCTCTCCCATCGGCTTCCGTCGCGATCACATTGAAAAAGCCGCGATGATCCATGCGCAGGCGCAGCGTGATGTCGACACCCTGGCGCACCTCGACTGGCTGGTTGAGGTGAAGCGTCTTTGTCGTCGATGCGCTGGCCAGCACGCCGCGGCCCTTGAACAGCGTGTTGACACCGCCATTCTCACTCAGCCATGCCGCCAGATCGCCTGAGCGAATCTGCCGCCGCGCGGCCTCGCGCAGGGTCACGCTGTAGCGCCACGAACCTTCGCGGTTCATTTCCGGTTCGAACACCGACCGCCCGACAACGAGGTAAAGGTCCGAGTTCTTTTCCGCATAGGTGCGGTTGCGGCCGTTCCTGTCCTTCGCGGCGATCTCTGCGCGCACCGCCTCCAGCAGATCGTTGGCGGCGACATATTCGCAGATTGCCAAGGTCTCGGCGAGCAGCTGGTAGAGTTTGCCGTCTCGTCGCCGCCGCGCCATGAAGAATTTCGCGTTCTTCTTGGCCGCATCGATCCGCTGGCGGACCGCATCGAGATGTGGCGGCAGGGCTGTCATGCTTCCCGTTCCCGTTCACGTATGGCGATCCAGTCGCGGCAAGCGCGCCGGAAATCATCGGCCGCCTTGGCGCTGGCGAATCCGGGCGCGTCCTTGACCCTCGCATCCCAATAGGCCTCTTCGTCACGCAGCTGGTCGAGCGTCTGTTCATCGAGCGGGATGTTGGGCACTACGGCCAGGCTGGGTGGAAGCGAGGTCATTTTATTTGACCGCCACCGGCAATGCCGATCCTGTCGGCTTTGCGGCCTGCTTGGCACGGATCTCTTCGACCTTCGTCCAGATACGCGCCAGCTCGTCTTCGCCCGCATGGTGCATGTCGAGACCATGGGCCATGCAATAGGCAGCAAGTGTCACCATGACGCCGCCGACCTCCTGATGTGGCTCGCCCTTGTCGCGCTCGAAAACGTAGTCCGTCAGGGCGGCGACCCGGTCGACGGGGTAATCGCCCGATTGCAGTAGTTCGAGTACTTCCTCGAGCAGACGGTCGCCGCGCTCCAGCCGGTCGGATGATATTTCCGGACCGAAACAGGCCTCCATCCACGGAGCGACGCGGTTTTGGAATGATTTCCGATATCTGACGTTACTGGTTTTGAACTCAGCGAGAGCGCTCTCGAGCGCGAACATTTCATCAGATGGTACGATCCAGCACTTTTCGCCGTTATCGTCTTTAATGCCTACATTGCGGCCGTTTCGAGCGCGGAAGGTAGAGGATCGACCATCGATAACGTCATCGACGGCCGCAACCATCGTCTCCAATTGATCTCCCAGAGCCGCGTTTCTCTCATTCAAATCAATCATGTCTTCTAATTCTTGATCGATTTTGTCGAAGTCAGTTAGATTTGCGTTCTTGATCACTTTCATTCTCCAACGTTTCCCTGACGGCCTCTGCGACAATGTCGGCGATCTCGGCGCGCGCGCCCTGGCCATCCTCGCGGTAGCGTTCGGCAAGGCGCTTCGCGCCGCGCTGCATCAGTCGAAGAATGAGGCGGTCGTCAGTCATGGTCACACCCGCATCGGCATGAGAATGGCAATGCGGGTCGGGTCGTCCGGATCCTCGACGCGGACGGGCGCGCTCGAATCGGCGATGTCGAGCTGGACGACTTCACTGTCGATGCTGTTGAGGCAATCCAGCATGTATTTGCCATTGAAGCCGATTTCGACAACGGGCAGGGCTGCATTGTCGGGCGTTCTGTCGACGGGCAGGGTCTCGTTTCCATGCGCGTCCCGCTCACGGTCCGCTGCGATCATTGTCAGATCGTTCTCATCGTCGAACTGGAACTTGATCGCTGCGCCCCGATCCCCCTGGACGACGCGAATGCGGTCGATGGCGTCGGCCAGTGATTGGCGGTCGATCATCGCGGCATGCCCGCTCGGCTGAGGAATCACGCGGCCATAGTCCGGATAGGTGCCGTCGATCAGGCGGCTTTGCAGCACCATGCCCGGCGTCTCGAACCGTATGCGGGTGGTTGTCACCGTCATCCTCGGTGTTTCGTCCAGTCCGGCCACCATGGCGAACAGCGCCACTGTCGCCGACGGAATGATCACGCCCGGCATGTCGGCGGGCTTGTCCGGCACGGCGAGAACAATTCTCGACAGCCGATGGCCGTCTGTCGCGACAGCCGTGATTTCACCATCGCGATCGCCGGCATGCCAATAGACGCCGTTCAGATAATAGCGGGTTTCCTCGGTGCTGATCGCATAGGTGACGGCGTCGGCGATCCGCGTCAGCGCCTCTGCCGGCACGGCGAACCCTTCGCCCTCGATGTCTTCCATGGTCGGAAAGTCGCCGGCGGGCAGGATCGGCAAAGAGAACTTGCTGCGCCCGGCGACGATCGCGCAGCTGCGCTCGTCTGCCTCGAAGCAAATCTCTGCGCCATTCGGCAGTTTCCGGACGATATTCGCCAGATCGGCGGCAGGCACCGCTATGGCGCCCGGCGCTGTGACGGTGACGCCATCCTGGATCGTGATGGCGATGTCGCGGTCGAGATCGGTGGCGCGGACCGTTATACCATCCGCGCCGCCGGTCAGATGGAAGTGACCGAGAATCGGTATCGTGTTGCGCTTCTCGACGATCTTCTGTGCCCGGTCGAGCACCGGCCGCAGAATGGCCGGGCTCTCGATGGTGACGGAAAACGAAGCCATGCGTCAGTCCGCTCGTCCGCCGCTCGGCATTTCCGGCATGCCTTCATAGACCGGCAGGCCGGTCCAGTCCTCTACCATCGCCATGGCGCGGCGCACCTCTTCGGTGATGATCTTGTCCGGGCGCCAGAGCTGGAAGAACCAGACGATGGAGCCAGCCCGTACGCGGTAGCGAAGGCGCACCGGCACGGTCGTTTCCTCACCCATGAAGAAGGGCGCGATGCGCAGGAGAAACATGGACGGGATCTTCAGCGCTTCGCCATCCCTGCCGGTGTGTTCCTCCTCGAAGACGATCGAGCCTTCGCCGGACTGCAGCTTCTGCTCGTTCTTGACCTTGGAATTGACGTTGACCTGCAGGCCGCGCGACAGTTCCATCAGTTTCGAAGGGGTCGCGAGCGTTCCCTGGAAGTCGCGTTCCACCCAGGCCATGGACGCCTCGTCTGGCGATGCCAGCTCCTGAATATGATCCTCGAGGAAGAGTGCGAAATCTTCCTGCGTCATGGCCTCGCCATTCGCCGCTACCCATGCCTTCCATTCTTCGGAGAGCGGGAACGCGTAATGGATGCGATGGTCGCCGAAGCCATGCTGGTCCGGTGAGACGCCATGATAGTTGAGGACAGCCGTCAAGGACGGGGCAGTCCATGTGCTGTCGGCGAAGACGACGGCACTTTTGGACGCCGCCGCTTCGGATGTTCCTTCCGGCCAGTCGTGAGCGATGTGGCGGTTGATCAGGTCGCAGAAGCTGGAGAGCGTGCCGGCGCTGGCCTGCCCCTTCCGCCGCGCCGGACGGGTTCGCCATTTCTCGACTTCGTCCTTCAGGCCGACGAACATGGGCGAACTGCCGCGACGAACGCCGATCGGAAGTTTTGTCGGAAGGCCGAGATCCTCGTCGCCGTCCACATAAGACAGATCGAGTTCTTCGATCGTCAGGCTGTTGGCCGCCTGACCGAGTTCGGCGATCCGCTCGATCGCATCGCCGTCGAATGTGTAGCGGATCGGCTCCGCAAAGGCCTGCAGGGTCGCGGTCGCTTCGCCGGTCACGCCGCTTTCGGTTTCATTGTCGCTCATGCTCGGTCTCCTTGGTTGCGCGGCTTAGCCGGCGTCTGCGGTGGACACTTCTCGCGGACCGTCGAACATGTCGGTCTGGCGCGGATGCTGGGTGGAAAGAGCGCCGTCCTCGGTGACCCAATAAATGGAGGCCCGTCGTTCTTCCTTCGGTCGCTTGCTGGCGAGATCGGCGCTGATCGTCACCATGCCGGCCTCGACCTTCAGGTTCAGCTTGAGCGAGACATGGCCCGTCGCCTTGCCTTTCGGCCCGGCGGCATCGCTCAGCGCCGTCAGCGTCTCGGCCAGTTCGCGCTTCATGCTTTCGGCCAGTTCGCCCTCTTCGAGCATGCCAATCAGCACTTGCGGTTCGCGGATGATCTTCATCGTTCTTCTCCGGTTGAAAGGGTCAGGCCGCGCGGCCGATGGATCGGGCGGCGGCGGGAAGATATCGGTCGAGCGCTGCGCAATAGCGCTCTTCGGCAAGGGCGACCGGCCAGGGGCGTATCGCGCCGCCCTGGCGCAACGGCAGTCGCAGCGGCGGCTGCGGCTCGCCCATCAAGTCGGCCATCTCGGTTTCGAGGGCGCGTCCGTCCAGCACATGGAGAGCGATCCATTGTTCGTCGGTGACCGGACCGAGATGGGCGGCGTCCAGAATGTGACCGTCGAGCGCGTGCTTCATGCCCCGCCAGGCGCGGTCGACCATCTGCTCGGCCGCGCGCCGCGCCGCGGCCGATGCACCGGGCGGCAGGCCGTCGGCCACCGTTGCCTGCAGGGCGCGCAGGGCCGGGGTGATGACGTCGCCGAGGAAGGCCTCATGCGCATCGTGCAGCAGCGCCAGAGCGGCGAGGGCGGGGTCGGCGCTCTCGTCCTCCGCCGCTTCCGCCATCAGCACGCAATGCTGGGCGACGGAATAGCCGAGCGGCAATTGCGTCTGGCCGCAAAAGCGGGGGATTTTCGAAAGGGCTGGCGCGATTTCGGTCCACAGATGTTCGGTCTGGAGCGAAAAGGCCAGAAGATCGACCAGACGCCCCGACCGCGTCTTGATGGCAGCCTCTCCGGAGATCACCGATTGCCCTCCGTCCGGCGGATGCTGTCGATCTGCGCCATGCGGCGCGCTTCCGCGCCATGGGTTTCGATCTGGGCCTGCGTCCAGCCGCGCAGCACCAGATCCTCCGTCTCGACGGAACCCTTGACGCTGGCGACCTCGCGCATGTCGTTCGCCATGATCTTGGCGAAGCCATTGGCGGGCATGGCCGTCACATCATTCGTGCGCTGCGCGCCACCTTCGGTTTGCGGTTCGGCGCGGATCATGGCGTCACCTGCGCGGCAAGGCAGGCGAGCGCGGCAATCAGCGCCGCGCCGCCCACCAGAAAGAGCAGCGCCGTCCGCGTCGCCGCTTCCACCGCATAGGGGCGGGGCAGGGCGAGCGGGTCGAAAAGGTTGGCCGCACCGGCGGAGGACAGGCGGGACACCGGCGCGGCCGTGTCCGCCTGTCGGGGGGCGGCGGACCTGGAAAAGGGTTCTGGCATGACTGACTCCCAAGATGCTGCGTATTCGCGCAACAAAAATTCGATGTGTTGCGCAACAACATGATGCGAGTGTTGCGAGTTGTCAAGCATATCTGTTGCGGCGTGTGCGCGGAGCAGCTGCTAGCTTACGTCAGGAGGCGCGATGCTTGCGGATTTCGAGGTGCTGGACAGTTGGTTGATGGCGCGGTGCGGCGGCGCCGTCCCGTCGCATCCGGATTTCGCGCCAGGGGGTGCGCCGCGCGACGACTCGTGGATGATCGCGCCGGTGGTTCCGCATGACGCCTTCGACCTGAAGGGCATACACATCGCACTGCGCTACCATGACATGAACGCGGACGAGACCACCCGCACGGTGCAATTGTCCGCAGGCTGGTTCGACGATATCGACGGACATCTGACCGGCTTCTGTCTGCTACGGAGCCAGCCTCGGCGGTTTCGCATGAGCCGTATCGGCGATGCGATCGATTGCGCGACCGGCGAAATCATCGAGGACAAACCGCTTTATTTCCGCAGCCTCGGTGTCGGCGATACCGACCCGGAACGGAAAAGCGCATGGCGCGATATTCAGCAGGGCGTGCGAATCATGATGGCGTTGGCCCATTCCGACGGCCGGATCGTCGAAGACGAAATTCAGGCGGTGCTCGCCTATGCCGACAAGCGGGCGCAGGATTGGGGTTTCATGCTGTCGGTGGACGATGCCGAACGGGTCGCGCGTGTGGCGCGTCGCCAATGGCCGACGCTGGATGTGGCGCGCGAGGATCTGGCGGCGGTTCGCCATGATGCCGGCCATTTCCGGCTTTTAATGCAGTCGATGCGGGCGTTGGCCCATGCCGATGATTCGTTCAGCATTGAAGAGCGGGAGTTTTTCGACCGTCTCGGCGTCTAGAGCCCGAACAATTCGTTGCTGCGCAGCACGCGATGGCAGGCGAGGATCCGGTCGCGCCTGAATTTGACTTCGCTCTGCGGATTGAACTGCTGGGTCAGCAGCCATTCATCGTCGAGTTTCAGAAAGCGCTTGATGGAGACGACGATGCCGGCGTCCGTCATTTCCTGAATGGCGATATAGTCGCCCGGTCGCGGCGTCCGGTAGGGATGCAGGAAAATATAATCGCCCGGTTCATAGGCCGGCGACATGGAACTGCCGGTGACAATCAACGCATAGGCATCCTTGACCGTATCCAGCGCCATGGGGCTGCTGACATATTCGACCGGGTCGTCGCTCATCACATGCTGGCCGATGGTCGATCCGGCGGCAAGGCCGTAAACCGGCAGGTGGCGGTCGCCCATGACGCGTCGCTCGTCTGTGGTCTGTGAGGCTCGCCGATAATTCTGGCGCGCGCCTGCGCCATCGCGCGGCGTCTCCATGATGCCCGATTGTTCCAGGCGCTCCATCGCGGCGAGCGTTTCCTCGGAAGGCGCCTGATCCTCGTTGAGGATGCGGCCCACCGTCGCGCGATGCACGCCGAGCGCATCGGCCGCCTTCGACTGATTATTGCTGAAATGCCGGACAATCGCCCGCATCCGGTCGGTGGTTTCGCGCTCTGTCGCCATACCCCGCTTGTACTCCCTTGTTGCGCAACAGTCCGCATCAATCTGCTTGACAAAGCGCGCAACATTTGTCACTTGTTGCGCAACAACAGGGAGCCGTGACGCATGGAGCTTGAAACCGTCCGCTTGGAACTTTTGAAGATGAGCCGGGCAGAACTGGCGCGCGCGGTAGGTGTCCACCGTTCCACGATCGGCCGGATCGAAGATCGTCGACAATCCGCTTCTCCCGAAACCATTGAGAGCATTGTCGCCCTTTGCCGTGAGAAGGGTGTCGATAGCGATGTCATCTCGGCACTGGTCGGTCACTGCGTTGATCATGTTGTGTCTCCCTCTGCTTCCGACCATGCCTCGATCGATCCGGACAATCACGTAAATTCAAAGAGTTGCGATTTACCGCTTCCGGCAACCGAAAAGGTGGCGCCATGAGCCGCGCCTCGTCCACCCGCCAGCGCAATGCGCTGAAGCTGGCCACCCGCTCTGCCGTGGAGGCCTGCGGCGGCGGCGCGGCGGTCGAGGAAAGCGGGGCGACCCGCGTCGGCCGGGCGGCCCTGTCGCGCTATGCCGCAAGCCAGGAAGTCGACAATTTTCCGCCGCTCGACGTGGCGCTCGATCTGGACGCCGCGGCGGGTCAGCCCTTTCTCGCACGCGCCCTGGCCTCGGCGCAGGGGTACGACCTCAAACCGCGCGCCGGGGCGGCGCTCGCCAGCGAAGGGCCGGTGCTGGCCGATGTCGTCGCCATGATGATGGCGGGCAACCGCCTCGAGGCCGATCTGTGCGGCGCGCTGGCCGATGGGCGCATTTCCGCCGCCGAGCAGCGAACGCTGCTGCCGCTGTTCGACGGGCTCCGCACCCAGCTCAACGCGCTGCAGGCCAAGGTGTCCGGTGCGGAGCCGGGAAAGGCGACGCCATGTTGAGCGCAGAGGAGCGCAAGGCGCGCGACGAGATCGTGGTGAGCTGCGGCATCGTCGCCCTTTGGGAAACCATGCGCTTCTGCACGGCGGATATCGCCACCATCACCGGGCTGCCGGAAGCCGATATCGACCGCTTTCTCGCCAGCTGGTCCCGCGCCGGGGCGGAAACGCCCGATGCGCGCTTCATCGTGATCGAAGGCGGGGGTGGCGAATGAACGCGGCGCGCCGGCCCAGGCACAAGCTTCTGCAACTGGTCGTGCCCTACGCCGTCTATGAGGCGGTACTGGCGCGGATGAGCGAAGGCGAAACGGACGAAGCCTGCGCCGAACGGCTGATGGGCGAGTTTCTGCTGACCGAAGGAGAAGAGAATGCACCGCGCATTTCCGGCGCTGACGAGCGCAAGGACAGCCTGGGAAGCGGTCGATCCGGCCATGGCGCTGCGGGTTCACCGGTATCGCCCGGAGGAGCCGTCAAGCCGTCCGGGCCTGCGAATTCTGCGGAGCCTCTATCGCCGCCGCCGGCACGGGCTGCGCCATCGCCTGGCGCTCGTCTGGCAGGGCCGGACACGGTTTCTGCCGATGCGCATGGAAACGGCAACGCCACGAAAGGGCCGGCGCAGGCGCTGAGTTCGGCTCTGGTCCATGTGCCGATGCCGGTCGAGCCGCGCCAGAAGGCGATGGCGGCCATAGCCGATGAAGAGGCTCGCGCCGAGGCAAAAACTTGGCTGGCGAAGAAAAAGGCGGCGGGTGAGACGGTCTTCTTTTCTCTGCCGGATTTTGCTGGCGACGTCTTCGGCGATGTGGCGGTCTGCCGGCGCGTGTCACGCCTCAAGCGCGTTCATTGGAGCCTGACGCGCGAGGCGCTGCTGCTACGCCGCGAGGCTGGCGGTCGGCTGTCCGATGTCGAAGCGCATCAACTGGCCGCCTTGGTTTACAGGAAACCCGTCCCGACACCGACCACGCCGGAGCATTTTGCCTTCTTCGAGAAGGAAGGGGCGGGCGCATGACAAGCGAACTTCTCGATTTCCGGCACTGGCGGCGGCGGGTCCATCGGAGCGCCGCGCTGGCCGAACAGGTCAGGCTGCGACCCGCCGCGCGTCTCGACGAGGACGATGTCGCTGCCCTCTGCATCGAAGGCTATGTCGACTACGAGACCAGTGCCCCGAACCGCCACGCGGGAATGCGGGGTGGGGTATGAGCGTGGAGACCTTTCTCGACGGCCGGGTGACGATGCACATCGCCGATGTGTTCGACGCGCTGGATGCAATGGAACCGGACAGCGTCGATTGCGTGGTCACATCGCCACCCTATTGGGGCCTTCGCGATTATGGCGTCGAAGGACAGATCGGCCTGGAGCCAACGCTCGGCGAACATCTCGACGTCATGGTGCGCGTCTTCGCCGCAGTCCGTCGTGTCCTTAAGCCGACCGGCACGCTCTGGATCAACTATGGCGACTGCTACGCGACGGCACCGAATGGGCGGAGCGCTGCTGAGACAAAATCAGCGGGGACCGATGATCGGACCTTTCGCGACAAGCCGTTCTCGACGGTCGGAGCGATATATCATCCAAATTATGAAAAGACATCGCGGGTCGGCACATCGAACAACAAAGGCTCCGTTGCCGCCGCGCATGGCGGCCGCGTGGTCGCTGGCGGAGGCTTGAAGCCGAAAGACCTGTGTATGGTGCCGAACCGGCTCGCCATCGCTCTGCAAGAGGCCGGCTGGTGGGTCCGCGCGGAGATTGTCTGGGGCAAGTCGAACCCGATGCCGGACAGTTCCGGTACGTCCCGGCCATCGGGCGCGCACGAAAAAATCTTCATGCTGACCAAAAGCGGCGACGGAGATGTCTGGCGCGCGCGGGACACCGGCGAAATCTCTTTCGCGCCCGACCTGTCGGAGAGATGCCCACTCGTAACTGATGAAACACGCAACGGCCCGCGCTGGATGCGGATCGGCGCCTATTACGACGCCGAGGCGGTTCGGCAAAGCCTGCAACCTGCAAGTGTCGCGCGACTATCTCAGGATATCGGGCGGCAGGCCGGTTCGTCGCGCGCAAATGGAGGACGAAAGACGAACGGCCGGATGAAAGCCGTGGGCAAGGTCGACAAGCAACACGGCCATTCACGCCGTCATGCCGGCTTTAACGACCGTTGGGATGCGATGACTAAGCAGCAGCAGCAGGCAAACGGGCGTCTGCTGCGCAACTACGAACCGGCACCGCTCACCGTGTGGCCGATTGCGACGATGCCCTTCTCCGAAGCGCATTTCGCGACCTTTCCGCCGGATCTGGCCGAGCGCTGCATCCTCGCCGGTTGCCCGAAAGGCGGTCTGGTCCTCGATCCATTCGGTGGGGCCGGAACCACTGCATTGGTCGCTCTGCGTTTCGGGCGGTTAGCCTCGCTGGTCGAACTCAATCCCGACTATGCCGCCCTGGCGCGCCGGCGTGTCGAGGCGGACTGGAAGGCCGCGCGGCCCTTCACCAGAAAACAGGCCGCTGCCGTTGCAACCGACCAGATATCCATCTTCGACGAGGTGGCGTCATGAGCGACCGCGAGACCATCGAGGCGGAGATCAAGGCCTTCATCGAGGCAGCGCAGGATGTGTCCGTCGAGCAGGCGGCGGAGCGGATGGGCGCGCGGGGTGGACTGCGCCGCGCTGGCGGGTCCGAACTGGTCGGCCCGTGCCTCTTCTGCGGCGGCGAGGACGCTTTTTCGATCAATACCGCCAAGAATGCATGGAACTGCCGGAAGGTGGGTTATGGCGGCCGCGACGGCATTTCGCTCGCCGCCCACATTGAGGGACTGCCGCAAAATCTGGATCGGCGTGAGGATTTTCTGGCCGCTTGCGGCGCGGCGCTGGGCGAAGCCGTGCCGGACGGGGCCGAAGAGAGCGAAGAGGACCGCGCTGCGCGGCAGAAAAAGAGGGCCGCAGCGCAGCAGAAAGCGCAGCGGGATGCCAAAAAGCGCGAGGCGGACAGCAACCGCTATCGCGAGGCGAGCCGCAACCGCGCCCGCGAAAGGCTGGAGGCCCGCCGCAAGGTCTTCGACGGGTTCGGCTTCTTGCAGTATTTGGCGCTGCGGCTCGGCTGCGCGCCGGACGATCTTATCGCGATGGATGTCCTGCCGCCCTTCGCCGGGACGATCCCGGACGAACCCTATTTCCACACGCGGAAGAATCGGAAGGTCGCGGAAAAGCTGGGCGCATGGGCGGCGATGGCGCTGCCGGTGATCGACGCCGGCGGTGCGACAATCGGCGCGCACATCACCTGGATGGACGAGACTGGCCAGAAAGGCCGCCCGTCCATTCCGAACCCTGATAAGCCTCACGAAACATTGCCGACCAAGAAGATGATGGGCAGTCACAAGGGCGCTCTGATCCCGCTGCTGGGGTTCGTGTCCGGCCCGGACGGGACCATCGCGCCGCGCGCGGGCTGCGATCGGCTGGTGACGGGCGAGGGGATCGAGAACACGCTGGCCCTGGCGCTGGCGGAGGCGGGGACCGCCCTTTTCGCCCGGACCTTGTATGCCGCCGCCGCAACACTCGGGAACCTGACAGGCAAGGCCGACCCGAAAAGCGGTTTTTCCCATCCGACGCTGAAAACACCGAAGGGGCGGCCCCAAAGGATCGCCGGGCCGGTGCCGCATCCGGACTTTTTGCATGAGGCGATGCCGCTGCCGGCGGGTGTGACCGATGTGGTGCAGGCGGGCGATGGCGATAGCGAAGCGGCGATGACCCTTTCGGCGATGATGCGCGGCGAAACCCGCTGGCGTCTGCTCGGCGCGCAGAGCGCCTGCACGCTCTGGCCGCAAATGCCGGACGGGCAGGGCGGTTTTCCCGGCTGCGGCTTCGACTGGTGCGATGTGATCGGCGGAGCGGTGGCGCCTGCAACAGAAGAAAAGGAGACCGTCTGATGGCAGGGTCTGTAAACAAGGTCATTCTGGTCGGCCATCTGGGGCAGGACCCGGAGGTCAGGCAGATGAACAATGGCGCGCCGGTGGTCAATCTCTCCGTCGCCACCTCGGAGCGCTGGACCGACAAGCGCAGCGGCGAGCGGCGCGAAAAGACCGAATGGCACCGCATCGTCATCTTCAACGAGAACCTCTGCAAGGTGGCCGAGACCTACCTGAAGAAGGGCAGCAAGGTCTATCTGGAAGGCCAGCTGCAGACCCGCAAATGGCAGGCGGATGACGGCGGCGATCGCTACGCCACCGAAGTGGTTCTGAAAGCCTTCAACGGGGTGCTGGTGCTGCTCGACCGGCGCGATGGCGGCGACCAGGCCAGCGGATCGTCGACTTCGGCGGGGAATAGTTACGGCGCGCAAAAGGGCGGCAGCCCGTCAGCGCAACGCTCTTCTTCTGCCGCGTCCTCATCCGGCGGCGGCCATGCCGACATGGATGACGAGATTCCGTTCTGATGGCTGGCGCTCCGCTCATCATAGACAGTTTTGCCGGCGGTGGCGGGGCCTCGACCGGCATCGAAATGGCGCTGGGCCGCTCGCCGGACATCGCCATCAATCACGATGCCGATGCGCTGGCCATGCACATGGTGAACCATCCGTCCACGCTGCACCTGTCGAAGAACATCTGGCATGTCGACCCGATCGACCACCTTGCCGGCAGGCATGTCGGCCTGGCGTGGTTCTCGCCGGATTGCAAGCACTTCTCCAAGGCCAAGGGCGGCAAGCCCGTCGAGCGCAATGTGCGCGATCTCGCCTGGATCATTCCTGGCTGGATCGAGCGCATCCAGAAGAGCGGCGGCAAGGTCGATGTCGTCATCCTGGAGAATGTCGAAGAATTCAAGGATTGGGGGCCGCTACGCGAAACCCCGCGTGGCCTGATGCCGTGCCCGGACCGGCGGGGCCGGACCTTTGAAAAATGGCGCAGGACAATGCGGCGCCTGGGCGGACGGATCGAGCTTCGTGAATTACGAGCCTGCGACTACGGCGCGCCGACCATTCGCAAGCGGCTGTTCGTCATCATCCGCTTCGACGGCCAGCCAATCGTCTGGCCGGAACCGACGCATGGACCGCCCGACGATCCGGATGTGGTTTCTGGCAGGAAGAAGCCATGGCGAACGGCGGCGGAGATCATCGACTGGTCGCTGCCCTGTCCATCCATCTTCGACACATCCGAAGAAATCAAGGAGAAATACGGCGTCCGCGCCATAAGACCGCTGGCCGCCGCCACGATGAAGCGGATCGCGCGCGGTATCGTCCGCTATGTGCTTGAGGCGAAGAAGCCGTTCGTCGTCACCTATGGCCAACTGGGCGGCGGCAACCGCGCGCCCGACGCGCCGCTGCATACGGTGACGGCCAGTCCGAAAGATCAGAACGCTATCTTCGTTCCTCACCTTACGAAGTTCCAGACAGGCTCAACCGGCTCCGGGATCGACGAACCCGCACCGACCGTCACGGCCAACAGCTATATCAAGAAACCGGGCGGAGCCGCCCCGATTGGGATAGTAGCGGCGCATCTGTCCCGTTTCACGCAGAACGGCGTCGGCCACGGCGCGGACGAACCGCTCGATACGGTCATGGCCGGCGCCCCAAAATTCGGCCTCGTCGCCGCTTTTCTTGCCCAGCACAACAATGATGGCCGCCGCGCCGGCGGCGTCCACCCGGGACGCCCTGCCGGCGAACCGATGGCGACGGTCACGGCGACCGGATCGCAGCAGGCCGTGGTGGCGGCGCATATTCAGAACATTCGTGGCAGCGACAGGCGTGACGCTCCTGCCAATGCTCCATTGCAAACCTTGTCAGCTCAAGGCACCCATGCGGCGCTGGTCGCCGGATTCTTGACCAAATATTACGGCGAGGGCTTTCCGAACCAGGCGATGGACGAGCCGGTCCACACGCTCACCACGCTGCCCCGACACGGCCTCGTCACCGTGGAGATCGCCCAAAACGACGGAAGCATGGCGACCTACGCCATCGCCGATATCGGCATGCGGATGCTGACGCCGCGCGAGCGGTTCCGTGCGCAGGGTTTTCCTGACGACTACATCATCGACCGCCGCCCGGACGGCACCGCCATCACCGCGACGGTGCAGGGGCGCTGCTGCGGCAATTCGGTCTGCCCGCCGCTGGCGGCGGCGCTGGTCGCGGCCAATTGCGGCTACCTGGCCGCGCAACCGGCCATGGAGGCGGCGGAATGAGGGCGGCAGACCATCCCTGCCTTTCCTGCTCTTTGCCCGATTGCGATGAGGCGGATCGCCGCTGCGCGCTCAAACAGGCAGCGCGGGCCTATGAAGCGGCGAAAAGAAGGAAGGATGACACGGCAGCGCTACTGCCGGGCAAGCGCGCCTGGCTGAACGAATTTCATCGCGATTCAAAATATGAACGCATGGGCCGCGCGCCCTTCGATGCGGTGCGCGATGCCGAGCGGATCGAAAGAAGGGCGGGCCGATGACGCAAATCGAACGCGCCATGGTGCGCTGCCTTCTGGAGCACGGTTTCGAGGTGCTGGCCATTGCCCGTTTCGCGGGCCTGCCGCCCTGCACGCTGCGGGCCATGCTGGCCGAGATGCGGAGGAACGGCCGATGACCGACGCCCTCGCCGAGATGCGCGAACGGATCGACCTCCTCGAGGAGGAGAACCGGCAATTGCGTGGTCTGCTGGCACCGCCGGACGGACCTGAGCCACCCTGTCATCTGCCGCGCCGGCAATTGGCGCTTTTCCGCATGCTCGCGACAGGCCGACGCATCACCCACAATGCGGCGATGATCGGCGTCTATGGCGCCGATTCGGAGGAATGGCCGGACGATCAGAATATCTACATTCTCATCGCGCATCTGCGAAAGGCGCTGAACCCTTTCGGATACCGCATCTCGACCCACCGCTATGAGGGCTGGAAGCTGGAATGGCCGGACCCGGCCGGGGGTGCGTCATGAGAGCCCTGACCGACCGCCGCGACGCCGCCGCCGAGCGGCTGGACCGCGCCCGCCGACGGCTTTGCCGCGAACCGGACAATCCCGAAGCCCAGGCCGCAGAGATGGAGGCGCTGATCGCCTTTCAGAAGGCCGAACTGGCCGTCTCCCGCGCAGAGGCGGGTGCGCTGACGGTCGAGCTTGCCGAACTGCGCCGCGCGCAACGCAATGAGGCGCGCCCATGAACCAGGACGCGCTCGCCCATATCCGCCAGCTGATCGCGCAAAAGCAGGCCGAGGCCGGTCTGACGCCTGCGACTTCGGCTAGGCCTGCCGCAGGCCCGACCGGCGAGGACGAACCGACACTCTCCGCCGAGGAACTGACGGACGAATGCATCAAGGAGCCGATGACCGATATCGGCAATGCCCGCCGCCTCCTCACCCGACATGGCGGGCGCATTCTGCATGTCGCCCGTGTCGGCTGGCACGGCTATGACGGCCGACGATGGAAGGAAGACGAGGATGGTTCGGTGGTCCGCCCACTCGCGCAACAGGCCGCAGAGGCGATTCTCGAAGAGGCCTATGCGCTGGAAGCCAATGAGGACGAGCGTGCGATTCTCGACGAAGGCGCAGCGGCGGAACGGGCGATCAAGGAACTGGGGGCCCATCGCGCGGCTCGCAAGAAAAAGGCGGGCAAGGGCGCAACTGACTGGACGGCGGAGGAAAGCGAACAATTCGCCAAGCTGGAGCCGACGGCGAAACGCGCCATGGCGCTGGCGGGCAAGATTGAGGACCGGCAGACCTCGCGTTTTCGTCATGCCAAGAGCAGCGCAGGCACATCCAAATTGAACGCCATGCTGACCGAGGCCGCACCGCACTGCGCGCGGATGGTCAACGATCTCAATTGCGAGCGCCTGGCGCTGAATCTCACCAATGGCACGATGCGCTTTATCGAAGTGTTCGACGATTTTCCGGGCGGGCGCGGCCTCGCCTGGTCGACGCGGATCGATCCGCACCGGCCCGGCGACTATATCAGCAAGCTCGCCCCGCACCCCTTTTCAGGGCAAAAGGACAGATGGGAGGCCAGAGCCCCAGTCTTTGACGGTTTTCTCAAGACGATTCTGCCCGATGTCGACATTCGCCGCTTCCTGCAGCGCTTCTTCGGCTATTGTTTGACGGGGCGGACGGACGAGCAGTGCCTGCTCTTCCTCTACGGTATCGGCCGCAACGGCAAATCGACGCTGATGGACCTGATCGTCGATATTCTCGGCGACTATGCCGTGACGCTGTCGATCGACAGTTTCGCCGGCGACACCCGCCGCGGCGGCGCGGAGGCGACGCCGGATCTGGCCCGGCTGCCGGGCGCTCGCCTCGTGGCGGCGTCCGAGCCGGAAATGGGCGTCAAGCTGAAGGATGCGCTGATCAAGAGTCTGACCGGGGGCGAAAAAATTCCGGTGCGCCGGCTGCATCAGGACTTCATCGAAGTTGAGCCGCATTTCAAGATCGTGTTGTCCGGCAACCACAAGCCGCGCATCGAC
Organism: Notoacmeibacter sp. MSK16QG-6; assembly: GCF_024158145.1. GTDB lineage: Bacteria > Pseudomonadota > Alphaproteobacteria > Rhizobiales > Rhizobiaceae > Notoacmeibacter. The sequence continues at coordinate 139,855 of NZ_JAMYXM010000003.1, read as the reverse complement.
GACACCTCCGACGGCATCTGGCGGCGCGTGCATCTGGTGCCGTTCGACGTGCAGATCCCGAAAGAGGAGATCGACCGCGAATTGCCGGCCAAATTGCGCGCCGAGGCCGAGGGCATTCTGCAATGGATGATCGAGGGCGCGCTGGCCTGGCTCGAATATGGCCTCCGTCCGCCCGAAAGCGTGCTGGCGGCGACGCAAGAATATCGCGAGGAGAGCGACCCGATCGGCGCCTTCATTCGCGGCGGGTGCGTGGTGACCGGCAGGGAAGAGGATATCGCCCGGCCGGACGATCTCTTCATCGGCTATTCCAATTTCGCCAGCCGCGAGGGGTTGCTGGAGTTCAAGCAGAACACCTTCTCGCGGCGCTTTCCGGAATATACGCGCCGCAGCTGGCCCGCCTTGGACGGACAGATGAAGCAGTTCGCCAAGGGCAAGAGCGGCTCGACGGTCTATCGCGGCATCACGGTGAAAAGCGAATTCCTGACGCCGAAAGGGGAGGGATGATGCGCGCCTGCTTGACGGAACGGGCGAAGCGCCCCATGCTTTGCCTGCTGCGGCCAAATCCGCAGCCGGGATTGGAAGCCCGTCCGTTTAGCGTGCGCCCCAACGCGCGAGGTCTCACGGCCAGCGCGTTTCCTATGGTCGGGTGCTGTGGGAGGCCGAAAGGCCTGCCGCGTCGCGCGCTTCGCGGTCTTCCAACCCGCTGTCGCCCGGCCACCAGATTGGAAGCTGGTCGCCGGGTTCAACCCGAAGGAAGCGCGACCATGACCCTATCCCCTTATATCCCCTCCGCGCCGGTGCCGGTGCTGCCGAAAGCCGATCCGCTGGAGGTGGCGCTGATGCGCCGCGTGCTGATCGAACTCAACGACCGCGCGGCGATCATCGCCGAAAGCGACGGTACGGTGACCCTTCATCTGCCCGCATGCGGGCTGAACGAACGATTGATCGCCTGCGCGCAGCTGGCACGGGCGGCGGTCTATGATTCCTGGAGCGAAGAAAGGAACGCGGCATGAGCAGCCAAGCGATACGCATTTTCGATTTCGAAGAGCAGGCGGTGCGCGTCACCGTCGATGAGAACGGCGTGGAATGGTTCAACGGGCGCGATGTGGCCCGGTGTCTAGAAATCGAGAATCATCGAAATCTGTTTTCGCGCATTCCGCCCGACGAAAAGGGGGTCCGCTCGACGGACACCCTTGGTGGCCCGCAGGAGATGGTCTGGCTCCGCGAAGCCGGTGTGTGGCGCGCCGTCATGGCGAGCGATAAACCCGCCGCCGAACGTTTCAAGGTCTGGCTGTTCAACGAGGTGCTGCCGTCCATCCGGCGGACCGGGGCCTATGCGCCTGGCCTCGAAGGCGAGGACTGGGAGTCGATCCATGATCGCCTGGCGCTGGTCAAGCAATGCCGCCTCACCCATGGCCGCAAAGCCGCGCAGGCGATGTGGCGCGATCTCGGCCTTCCGCTGACGGAAGGCATGGACGATGGCCCCGTCGCCACGACCGAACACCCGATGCTGCCGCGCGTGCTCGACTTCATCGACGAGTGCTGCGAGCGCGAACCGTCCGGGCAGGTGACGGGTGGCGAACTCTACAAGGCTTATTGCCGCTGGGCTTCCGCCAAACGCGAGCCGCTGATGACGGGCAGCCTGTTTGGCCGCGTCATGCGCTTCACTCCGTTCCCGAAGGGCAAGAGCGGGACGACGATCTATCGAGGCCTGCGCATCCGGGCCGACGCCATGAGTCGGCTGTCATGATTGCGGAAGACGATGAAGAGGAACCGGAGATGATCCTGGCCGAGCGTGCGCGGATCGACGCCATGGTGGTGTTCTGCCCGGTCTGCGACGAGGAAATGGCCTTCGAAAACACGGATTTCGAGTTCGATCCCTTCGACAATGTGCGGATCAGAGAGGACGAGCGCTACCGCCGCTGCGAGGGATGCGACAACCTAATCGACTTTGGATGGCCGGGTTTCGACCTGACCGTGCGCGACGCATGAGCACCCCGCACCCCTTTCGGCGTCAAAGCGCCATGATGGGCCGCAAGGGCCCCTGCAAGTAAGCGTAGCGCGGCAGCGAAATGGGGGTCTGGGGACGCAGGGCATGTAGCAAAAGCTGTTTCCGACCCACGGAAAAAGGGTGCGGGAACAGCAGGTTAGGACGCTAGGGACGCTAGGGACGCAAAGCTGTCAGGTTTCACATGCGCACGCGCGCGAATGATAGGGAATGAAGTCTTGTTGGCGTTCTATATGTAGGCGCGGCTTTGCTTCCCTAGCGTCCCTAGCGTCCCTTGTGTTTTTGGAGTGTTGTTTCTTTTCAATGGTTTGATGAATTTATCAGCGAAAGCTGATGGGTCGATAGAGAGAGAATTTGGGACGCAAGAGCCTGAATTTGGGTCGCAAGGAGAATACGATGACCAGAAAGAGGATGCCGATCGACAGGCTGGCGGCCTGGGCGTTCCGCGAGGAACTGCCGAAAGCGATGGTGGGCGGAAGCAGCGACGCCTTTGGCGGGCGGGCCATGGAAACGCTGGCCGAACTTGGCACGCTGGTCGACCTCTCCAATTCGTTCGGCTGTGTGCCGGACTTTTCCGCCGATCCCGGCGAGCCGCATGGCGACGCGGTGATCTTTGCCGATGCGGTGCGGGCGCTGCGGGACGGCGAAGCCTATCTGCCGGCGATCGACGCCTGCGACTGGCTGGCCGATCTCGACGGGCTGACCGGGGATGAGCGCAGCCGTGCAGCGGCGTTCGGCCATGCACAGGCGCTGCACGGCATCGAGGGGATCGGCCTTGCGACCCTGATCGTCCGCCAGGCCATGCTGGGCCGTGCGCCCGACTGGCGCGGCGTATGGATGGACTTCGATGGAACGGTGGACGAAAAGGCCACGCCGGTGCGGGCATGGAAGACAAGACCGGGCGGGCGCGGCCCGGTCTGGCGGCGGCACGTGGTGGATGGAGCCGGGCAGACCGTGGAGGTGGAGGGCTATGACTACCGGACCATGCGGCCGCGCGCCGGCGCGTGGCGGGCGTCCGAACTGTCGGTCGATCTGGAATGGCTGGTCTCGTCACGCATGGAGCACGATGCATGGGGCGAAGCGCTGGCCGGTATGGTCAATCATCTCGGCGCGCTGATGAATGACCACAACCCGGTCCGGCCCGTAGAGCCGAAACAGCCATGGAACGGGGCTTCGAGAGCGACCGTGCGTGGGATTTCAATAGGGTCTCAGCGGGACAGGGATGGCCGTGGAGGCACTTCGTTGCAAAAATCCGCTTGACATGGCGAGTTGGCTTGACATAGACACGGGACAGATGATCAGGCCCAACGCCTCGCGGTCGACCTTACCGGTCCTGCGGGTCGTTTTCGTTTGGGCGGACGTCTCTTCCGACATTGCGAGGCATCATGGCGAAACTGCACCAGCCACCGGCGCGGATCGGTGCGGTGCCGGCGCGGCTAACTGCGCCGCCCAAGGTAGCCGAGCCGTTCTATCTGTCGCCCGAATGGCGCCGACTGATCGCTGAGATCAAGCGAGAGCGTGGCAATCGTTGCGAAGACTGTGGGGCACGAGGCAGCAAGAACATACGGATCATCGGCGACCACGTCGACGAGATTAGCGACGGAGGCGCGCGTCTCGATCGCCGCAACATCCGCCTGCTATGCACGCCGTGTCACGGCCGGAAGACGGCGCGAGCCAAGCGCGAACGGTCGCGCGGCCAGCGGTAGGGGGGGGTGAAAAGTTCATCGCCTTTCGTACCCCCTGTACCGCTTCCCCTCACATTCGGAGATTTTTTTTCGCCATGACTGAAAAATCCGATGTCGATCCGTCTGTCGAAGGTGAGACGGACCTTTTCGGCGCGCCCATCAACCAGGTGCGCGAGCGTTGGGGCCGTCCGTCCTACAAAAAAGACAAAGAAAACCAACAGTTCGTCGCCTTGCTCGCGGCGAATGGCTGGCCTCAGGAACGCATTGCTCGCCGGATCGGCTGCTCGGTGCCGACGCTCCGCAAGAATTTTTTTCGAGAGTTGGAGGCCGGGCGTGACATGATTGAGGGCGATCTTCTGACGCTGCTCTTCGCCAAGGCCCGCGCCGGCAATGTCGGCGCCATCAAGCAGTTGCGCGAACAGCTGGCTTTGGTGCCGCCGAGCGAGCCCCGCGTCACCGAACTCAAGGAAGAGAAACTCGGCAAGAAGGAGCAGATGGAACGCGACGCCGGGGCTCCGCCGGAATCCTGGGCCGAAGCGCTCTCGCCGAACGGCGTCGCCAACTGATGAGCCTTCACGTCGGCACGATCGATGCGGATGCAGCGCTGCAGCCGGTCGATCTGTCATGTCCGGACTGGCTCGACCGGCTCCGCGCCGGCAAACTGCCGGTTCGCGACGATCTGCCGCTGAACGATGGCGAAGCGCGGCGCGCCGCGGCGGTGTTCAACCGGCTGCGGTTGCCCGACGTGCCCGACCAGCCGACCATGGCCGATGCGGCGGGACCGTGGGCGCGCGAACTGATCCGGATCATCTTCGGTTCGGTCACGCTGTCGGCCGAAGGAACGGTGAAGGGCAGGCTGATCCGCAAATTCTTCTGGCTGGTGCCGAAGAAGAATGCGAAGACGACCAATGGCGCGGCGATCATGCTGACGGCGCTGCTGCTCAACCGGCGCCCGCTGGCGGAGTTCCTGCTGGTCGGCCCGACGCAGGAAATTTCCGATCTCGCCTTCGCCCAGGCCGCAGGCATGATCGCGGCCGACCCGGAGGGCTATCTGCAGAAGCGGTTTCACGTCCAGGAGCACCGCAAGACGATCATCGACCGGACCAACAAGGCCCGGCTGAAGATCAAGACGTTCGATACGAAGGTGATGACCGGCTCCAAGCCCGTCGGGGTGCTGATCGACGAGGTGCATGAGCTGGGCAAACTGCACTATGCCAGCAAGGTGCTGGCGCAGATCCGCGGCGGCATCATCGCCAACCCCGAAGGGTTCATCATCTACATCACGACGCAGAGCGACGAACCGCCCGCAGGCGTCTTCCGGACCGAACTGGATTATGCCCGAGCCATCCGCGACGGCGAGGTCAAGGGCGATCTTCTGCCGATCCTCTATGAGATGCCGGTCTCGATGCAGGCCAACAAGGAAAAGCCGTGGCGCGACCCGGAGAACTGGCCGATGGTGCTGCCCAATCTCGGCCGTTCGATCACGTTGCCGACGCTACGCGCCGAATTCGCCGAAGCGGACAAGAAGGGGATCGAGGAACTTTCGATCTGGGCGAGCCAGCATCTGAACATCCAGATCGGCATCGCCCTTTCGAAAGACCGGTGGGCCGGCGTCCAGTACTGGCCCGGCGCGGTCGATCCGGAACCGATCACCGTCGAAAGCCTGATCGAGCGGTGCGAGGTGATCGTCGCCGGCGGCGATGGCGGCGGCCTCGACGATCTGTTCGGGCTCTGCCTCTGCGGACGGGACGCAATCACGAAGGACTGGCTGTTCTGGTTTCACGCCTGGGCGCACAAGGTGGTGTTCGAGCGCCGCAAGGATATCGCGGACGCCCTGATGGGTTTCGCCAATGATGGCGACCTGACCATCTGCGAAAGCGGCGATCAGGATTTCGACGAGGTCGCGGCGATCCTGGCGCAGATCTATGAGGCAGGGCTGTTTCCGGAAGAGCACGGCATCGGCCTCGACCAGGTCGGCGTCTCGGGCATCATCGATGCGGCGGAAGAGGCCGGCGTTCCCTCGAAACTGATGAGTTCAGTGGCGCAGGGGTTCCGTCTTTCCGGCACGATCAAGGGTTTCGAGCGCAAACTAATGGATGGCAGCGCATGGCATGACGGATCGCCGCTCATGACGTGGTGCGTCGGCAACGCCAAAACCGAATTGCGGGGGAACGCCTTGCTGGTGACCAAGCAGATTTCCGGTTCGGCGAAGATCGACCCGCTGATCGCCGGGTTCAACGCCTTCCATCTGATGTCACGGCATCCCGTGGCGTCAGGGAATGCGCCCTCGGTCTATGAAGAACGCGGGATTTCGGTGCTGTGAGACTGGTTCCAGCCTTCATGCGGTCGAAAAGCGAACGCCCGGCAGCGGATGCGGGCTATGCGCTGACCGACCCATATCTCGCGGAACTGTTGCGCGGCGAATCCGCCACAGCGTCGGGTGTGACGGTGACCATCGATCAGGCGCTGAAGAACACGACCGTGATGCGGTGCGTTTCGCTGACGAGTTTCGCGATCGGGCGCCTGCCGCTGCATCTCATCGATGCGGAGACGAAGGAGAAGGCGAAAGACCATCCATTGTTCCGTCTGCTGCACCGGCAGCCGAATCCCTGGCAGACGGCATTTGAATTCCGCAGCCTCCTGCAGCAGCGGGCCCTGCAGCATGGGGACGCCTATGCGCGGATCGTCCGCAATCCCGGCAAGTCCGTCATCGCGCTGGTGCCGCTGCCGACCCGCGAAGTCACGCCTCGGCAGAAAAGCGACTGGTCGCTGGAATATGTCTGGCAGCCGCCGAAGGGCGAAAAGAAGGTCTTTTCAGCGCGTGAGGTCTTTCATCTGCGCTACGGGATCAGCGAAGACGGCATTCGCGGCATTTCGGTGGTCAGGCAGGCGGCCGAGGCGATCGGGCTCGCCCTGCAGGCTGAGCGTGCGGCGGCCCGGATCTTTGCCGAAGGCATGCTTGCCGGCGGAAAGCTCAAGCATCCGAACGCTCTGTCGCCGGAAGCGCGGGAGCGGCTCCGGGCGTCGATGGAAGCCTATGCTGGCGCCGGCGCTGCCGGAAAATGGCTCGTCATGGAAGAGGGCATGGATGCCGAGCCGTTCGGCTCCGACGCCCAGGGCAACCAGCATCTGGAAACGCGTCAGCACCAGATCGAGGAAATCGCCCGTCCGTTCGGCGTGCCGCGTCCGCTTCTCGGCGTCGACGATACGAGCTGGGGGTCGGGCATTGACGTGCTCGGCCAGTTCTTCGTCCGGTATGGGCTCGATCCGTGGTTCGAGGCATGGCAGCAGGCGATCGCCCGCGATCTGTTCACCGATCGGGAGCAAGACGAACTGGAAGCCAAGTTCAATGCCGGCGCTCTTCTGCGCGGATCGATGAAGGATCAGGCGGACTTCTTCGCCAAGGGTCTCGGGGCCGGGGGGCATCAGCCCTTCCTGCACCAGAACGAGGTTCGCGACTGGCTCGACATGCCGGCGCGAGAAGACCTGCCGGAACGGGCGACCGCCGCCAAAATGACAGAGGAAAAGCAGTCATGATGCATCATCGTCCGCCGCGGGCCATCACCGGACCGGTTTTCGCGCGTTCACGGCCGTCGGCCTTGCCGATGCCTGCCAATCGCGAGGTGCTCGCCTTCACCAAGGAAGAGGTGATGAACCGCTGGAGTGCCGATCTCTCTGGCGTTCGCGCGCTTTCCCAGGGCGACAATGTGATTACCATGTTCGACGTGATCGGCGAGGACTGGTGGACCGGCGGCGGGGTGACGGCGAAGAAGGTCGCCAGCCAGCTTCGCGCGATCGGCGATCGGCCGGTCGAGGTCCAGATCAATTCGCCCGGCGGCGACATGTTCGAGGGGATCGCGATCTACAACGTCCTGCGCGAGCATTCGCAGGAAGTGACGGTCAAGATCATGGGTATGGCCGCATCGGCCGCTTCCGTTATCGCGATGGCCGGCGACCGAATCGAAATCGGCGCGGCCTCCTTCGTCATGATCCATAATTGCTGGGTTCTGGCGATCGGCAACCGGCACGACATGGCGGAAGTGGCCGAATGGCTGGAGCCGTTCGATCAGGCCATGGCCGACCTCTACGCCCAGCGTACCGAACAGGATGTCGCGCAGATCGGCAAATGGATGGATGCCGAGACCTATATGAGCGGGACGCTCGCCGTCGATCGCGGTTTCGCCGACGAACTGCTATCCGCCGACAGGATGGTCGAGGACGAAGAGGCCAAGGCCCGCGCTTTCGCGAACAACGATGTCCGCTCGACGGAACTTTCCCTGGTGCGCGCCGGACTTTCCCGATCGGAAGCCCGCGCCCGCATCAACCGAATCAAGGGCACGCCCGGCGCTGCCCCTGAAGCCACGCCTGGCGCTGGCGATACCGACTGGTCGGCCCTGAGTGCCGGCCTTCTGCAAACCATCAGAACCTAAGGAGATCGACCGATGAGAAAATCGGGCCTTCTGTGCGCCATGCTGTGCCTTTTCGCCGTGGCGCTCTTTATCGTCGGAGCATCCGACACCGTCGCCCATGCCATGAGTGCGGCTGCACCCCTCTCGATGGCGATGAGTCTTCCGTTGCCGCGGGCCATCACCGGAACCGTGATCCGCGCCAAGGCTGAAGACGATCCAAAGATCGTCATCGCACAACTCAACGCGGCGTTCGAGGAATTCAAGGAAGCGCACGACAAGCGCCTCGATGCCAAGGCGGACGACGTCGTTCTCGCCGAAAAGGAAGAGCGCATCAACGCCGCGATCAGCGATCTGCAGTCTTCGGTCGACAAGCTTTCCATCGACCTTGCAGCAGCCCAGATGGGTGCCGGCGATGGCAAGCAGATCGACGATCCGGCCTTCACGGAAGTGTTCACCAAATATTTCCGTACCGGCAAGGGCGAGGACGAGGTCGAGGCGCAGCATAAAACAGGGCCTCGCGCCGCAATGACGCGGGGCACCGATGCTGATGGTGGTTATCTGGCGCCCGTCGAATGGGACCGGACGATCACGCACCAGTTGCGCGAGGAATCGCCCATTCGCCAAAATGCCAAAACTGTCACCATTTCCGGCGCCGGATATCGATCGCTCTACGCCACCGGCGGGACCGGCTCGGGCTGGGTCGGAGAAACGGCGGCGCGTCCGGCGACGACCACGCCGCAGCTGGCCCCGCTCGACTTCGGCGTCGGCGAAATCTACGCCATGCCGGTGGCGTCGCAGGTGCTTCTCGAGGACAGTGAGGTCGATATCGAGCAGTGGCTGGCCGACGAGGTGGAATACGAGTTCTCCAAGCAGGAGAATATCGCCTTCCTGTCCGGTGACGGCACCAACAAGCCGACTGGCGTGCTGACCTATGTGAACGGTGCGGCCAATGCGGCCAAACACCCTTATGGCGCCATTCCGGTGGTGGCATCCGGCGCATCCGGCGCACTCAGCGCCGACGGGATCATCGATATCATCTACGATATCCCGACGACCGGGCGCCGCAATGCGAAGTTCTTCGCATCGCGCGATTTTGCCAAGGCGGCCCGGAAACTGAAGGATGGTGATGGCAACTACCTCTGGCAGCCGTCCTTTCAGGCCGGTCAGCCTTCGCTGCTGAGCGGTGAGAGCGTGGTCGAGGTGCCGGACATGCCGGTGGTCGCCGCCGGCAATATCGCCGCCCTCTATGGCGATATGGCGCAGACCTATACGGTCATCGACCGTCTCGGCATCCAGATCCTCCGCGATCCCTACACGAACAAGCCGTTCGTGCAGTTCTACACGCGCAAGCGTGTCGGCGGCGGCGTCCACAATGTCGAATATATGCGCGCCCTGAAAATCGACGCGTAACGAAAGCCACGGCTGATCACAACGGGCGGCTCATGGCCGCCCGTTTCATGAGCCGTGCCAGCAAAGGAGACATCCCATGGCAAAGACGACGAAAAAGACGACCACGACGCCGGCCTCGCCGAAGCCGGCGACCGAATTCACGCCCGCCGGCGCGCCTGTGCAGACCGTGACCGACGTCGATGCGAGCCATCCGGCGGTCGACAATGACCCGCGCGCCGATACGAGCGCCGAGCAGAACGCGATCGACTTCAACGATCCGAACAAGAGCGGCGAGGATGCGGTGGCCGAAAACCTCGGCATGAAGACCCGCAAGGAAGCCACGCAGGACGACAGGTAAGCCATGCACGGCTATCCGCCCGTTCTGAAGACGGCGCCGGCGACAACGCCGGTGTCCGTCGCCGATCTTCGCGGCTATAGCGGCATCGGCGACGATGTCGACGACGCCGTGATCACGGCGATGATCGAGGCGGCGACCGCGACCATTGACGGCTGGAGCGGCATTCTGGGACGGGCGATCGTGTCGCAGACATGGACGCAGGATTTCGACCGGTTCTCGCGCGAGATAATCCTTGCGCTGCCGGCGCTTTCGGTGAGTTCGGTCGAGTGGAAGGCCGCCGACGGAACGACGGTGACTAATGTATCGTCCGACGATTATGATCTGGAGCATCTGGCGGGCGGATCGGCAGTCGTCTTTCCGACAGCATTTACGCTGCCATCCGGGCTCTATGGCCGCCGGGCCGTGACCGTCGAATTCGTCGCCGGCTATGGTGTCAATGCGGCCGATGTGCCCGCGCCGATCCGCCAGGCGATCAAGATGATGGTCGCCGACATGCACCGGCTCGGCAGTGCCGACGGCGTGATGCGGAACGAATCGGTGGAAGGGGTCGGTTCGACGTCCTGGTCGAGCCCGGACCTGGTGGCCGAAAGCACGCGAAAGCTGATCGACCGGATGCTGTCGCCCTACAGGATATTCTCGATATGACGCCCGCCCGTGCGATCGCGATGCTCGACCGGCAGATCGCCCGCCATGGCGAAACCGTGACGCTGAAACGCGTGGCGCCGAACGCTCCGGCGGTGACGCACGACGTCAAGGCGTTCATGCGCGGCTATTCGGCCGAAGAACTGATCGGCGGGATCGCCGCCGGCGACAGCGAAATAGCCCTGTCGCCGACCTCGCTGGCGGGTAGCGCGTTCGAAGCCGCGCTGCCGGAGCGCGGCGACCAGGTCACTGCGGCGGGTCGGCTTCGGCGGATCGAGTTCGCCGTGCCGGTGCGTCTCGACGGAACGCTGGTGCGGATGAATTTGACGGTGCGCGGCTGATGATCACGGCGAAGATCGAACCGTTCGACATCAACACGGTGCTGCCGACGCGCGGCAGCGATGAAGAGCGCAGCCGCATGCTGGCGTCGTTCGCCCGCGAGCAGTTGGGCGAGGCGCTGGCGCGGAACACGGCATCGGCAGGATCTGCGCCACGATACGAGAAGACAGTGGATCACCGACGCGGCGCGCCGGAGGAGAGCGTCAAGCCCGACGGCGTGATCGTCTATGAATTCGAACTGGTCTCCGGCATCCTGGAATGGATCGGCGACATGCTGGTCAAAAACAGCCCGGTGCTGACCGGACGCTATGCCAGGAGCCATATCGTTCTCGCCGATGGCATCGAAACCGACCCGGCGATGCCCGAGGCTGAAGCGCGTGAATATGTGTTCCTCAATACGGTGCCGTATGCGCGGAAGATCGAGCGCGGCCTGTCGGCGCAGGCGGCGGACGGTGTCTATCAGGGCGTTGCGGTGATGGCCTCGAAACGCGCGGGCAATATCGCGCGCATCCGGTTTTCCTATCGGACGCTTGCCGGCGGTTCGCAGAAAGACAAGGCTGCGCGGCAGCCGGCAATCGTGGTGGTTCCCTACTGATGGCCCGTGTCGCCGCCGCGGAAGCCTTCGAGACGCGTCTTGCGGGCGGATGGTCGCACGGGGCGATCATTCCGGAAAACGCCGACAGCATGACGCCCAGCGACGGCGCGGCGTTCCTCTATGTCCATTTTCCGGTGGCGCGGAGCGAGCAACTGACCTTCGGCACGCCGGGGCAGAACGTCTTCCGCGAGGAAGGGGCGTGCCGGATGGTGATCCATGTGGCGCAGAACAGCGGCCTCGACGCGGCGCGGCAATGGGCGAGCGAACTGATCGACCTGTTCGCCGGGGCTGCCTTCGACGGGGTGGTCTGCCGGGCCATCGACGGACCGGCCACCGACAACAGCAATGAGAACGGCGTCTATTACCAGCTCGCCGTCGCCGTCGCCTACGAATTCGACTTCACCGCCTGAACGGCGCATCCAGCCAAGGAGAACGACATGCCTTTCGCACCGACATCCGGGGCGCGGTTCGGCTATGTGGCCGAAGCCACGTTCGGAACGACGCCCGCCACGCCGACCTTCCTGCCGATCCGGGCGACGGGGGCGGGCCTGCGCACCAACAAGTCGACCGTCGTGTCGGAGGAAATCCGCTACGACCGGAACATTTCCGACGAGCCGCAGACCGGCCAGGACGTCTCCGGGGCGTATAATTTTGAACTGTCCTATGGCAGTTTCGACGATCTGATCGCCGCGGCGCTGTTCGGCTCCTGGACCAATGATGTGGTCAAGAACGGCATCACCGACACCTCCTTCACCATCGAGGAGACGTTGCGGGTCGACGGCGCGCTCGACACGTTCTCGCGGTTTACCGGCGCGATGATCAACCAGATGAGCCTTTCGGTCACCGCCCGCGAGCGCGTGACCGGCTCCTTCGACATGATGGCGCAGAAGGAGGAACTGGCGAGCGCGATCATCACCGGCGCGACCTATACGGACCCGTCGACCGAGCCGATCCTGACGGCCTCGTCGCATGTGGCCGATCTGACGGTCGCCGGGGACGCGGCCATCAAGGTGCGCTCGCTGAGCCTGCAGATCGCCAATAATCTGCGGACGCGCCCTGTGGTCGGCTCGCTCTATTCGGAGCAGTTCGGCTGGTCGGACTGCGACGTGACAGGCACGATCGAGGCCTATTTCCAGAGCAATGCGCTGCATCAGCAGGTGCTGAATCATGGCGGCGGGGCGCTGTCGTTCACAATCGGCTCGGAGGCGAACAAGAAATACGCCTTCTCGCTGCCGAAGATCATCTTCCTGAACGGCGAACGCCGGCTCGGCGGCAAGAATGACGACGTGATGATGAGCATCCCCTTCCGCGCCGTGTATGACGACACGCTGGCCGCTTCGGTCGGTATCACACGGGCGGTGGCGTGATGAAAAAGGTCGTTATCCGCGAAGGGTTCACCGGCTATCCGACCGACAAGGGCGGAGCCACGCATTTCAAGGCCGGCGAAACGGTGTCCGTTTCGGACGAATTCGCCGAGCTGATCATCGGCAAGGGCCACGCCAAGGCCGCTGAAACCAAGAAGGACAAGGACGCATGAAGCTTTCCGATTTGAAGCGCGACAGCAGGGCGATCCAGGAAGGGGGGTGGATCGACAATCTGCCCGGCATGCCTGGTTTGCGGCTCAAAGTGCGCGGCTATCGCTCTCCTGCTTATCGCCGCGTGCGGGCGCGCCTGCTGCGCGACCTGCCGCGCGAAAAGCAGATCCCGATGATCGATCCTGTTGATGAGGACCGGATCGAAGGTGAGGCGCTGGCCGACGGTATTTTGGTCGACTGGGACGGAATCGATGGCGAAGACGGAAAGTCGTTGCCATACAGCGCAGAGACGGCGCGAACGCTGCTGACCGATCCAGACTATGAGGCCCTGCGCGCCGCCGTCCAGCTCGCCGCCGCGCAAATGGGCGAACGTCTCGCTTCGACTGAGGAGGCGGACGCAAAAAACTGACAGCGGCCCTGCGCTGGCACCTGGAATGGGGCGAGCGAAGGGCCTTCCTCATGGAACTGGCGTGGGGTGGGGAGGTGGTTCCGGCGCTGATCAACGAGCCCTCCCTCTTGCCGGGGCTCGATTTCGTGTTCGAGGCTTTCTTCCGGCTCAGTTCCGACCGGCCCGTTTCGCAAGGTGATCATGGTCCGATCCCCTATCGATCGGTGATGCATGAAGCCGAAGGGATGGGGATGGGCGTGGAAGAGGCCAACTGGTTCCATGCGCTAATCCGCGCGATGGATAACGAATATCTGGACTGGCTGCAAGAGCAGCGGCCGGGGTACTAGTTGACGGTTATTCTCTTCCATCCCTGAAGGATCATGCACTGTTCTATGAATTGGTCTTCACGGACTGAATTATTTATCGCATTGCCAAGATGAGAACCGATCACAAAACCCGGCGTACCAACTGCAGTAACTCCACGATTGGTCATCGGCGCAAGTATCTTACACTGAGCTTGTGCGTATTCCAGAGAAGGCCCCATACCAATTCGGGTATAAGTGAAGCTTTGAGCCTGGCAGCCGCACAGAACCAACGTTGCGGCGATGTACACCTTGCGTTTCAAACGCAGACCCTCCTCTTTATTTTGATAGCACCTACTTTTGGCTGGGGAGTCAACCGAGTTGTCGACAAGTCTTGAGCAAATCCGGACGCTGACCGTTCGCGGCCAGGCGTTTGGCCTGGAGGAGGTGCGCCACGAACTGGAGCGGGTGACCGGCGCGCAGGAAAAGGTGGCGACCACATCGGAGCGGTCGTCGCGGCGCCAGCTCTCGGCGGCGAACGCGCTAAAGAGGGTCGAGGCGCAGGCGGACGGCGTGACGCGGGCTCTGCAGAAATATGAACGGTCGATGGCGACGCTGGACCGGGCGCAGGAACAGGGGATCGTCTCGGCCAAGCGCTATGCGGACATCCAGAAGGGGCTCCAGACCGATCTGGTGGTTAACGCGTCGCGAGCGCAGCAGCGAATGGAAATGCGTGCGCTGGCGATGCAGCGGGCGCTGGCGCCAAAGGGGATCGCCGCGGCGAATGAGCAGTTGCGGTTGACCAATGGCCAGATGCTCAATCTGGGCCGGCAGGTGCAGGATATCGGGACGATGCTGGCGCTCGGCGCTTCGCCTTTCCAGATCCTCGCGACACAGGGCGCGCAGGTCTATGATGCGCTGGCTTCCGGGCCGAAGGGCGTTCGAGGCTCTCTGCAGGCAATCGGCACATCAATGATGGCGCTTCTGACGCCGACCAATCTGGTGATCGCCGGGCTGACGGCCGCAGCTGGCGCCGGGCTCTATTTCACCACGCGCACGGAAGACGAGATCAAGCCGCTCAATGACGCCATGGACGAACATGCCGCGACGCTGAGGCGCGTAGCGGATGCCTATGGCATTGCCGCCAAGGAGGTCGAAGGGTATTCCTCCCGCGCGACCTCTCTTCTCGCTATCCGATCGTCTCGCGCCGAACTCGAATTGTCCGCGCGCAACGAGTTGAATGAACAGTTCAAGCCAGGCTATTTCAATTTCGGCGTTCTCACGCCCGCTATTGGTACTGAAGGTCAGTATGGGCAGGTCGGCGTCGCGGACCGTTTCAAGGCTTTCGAGGGGCCGTTGTTGCGGCTCAACGCCGAGATGGAGCGGGGAAAAGGCAATGCCCGCGCCTTCGTCGAGGAAGTCGCAAGGATCGCCAATCTTGATCCATCCAACAAGGAATTGCAGCGCCTGGCCGCCGAACTTATCGAGATGGCAAAAGCCGCCGCTGACGCCCAAGCTCGCGTGGCCTCCCTGCCAGAGGCTGTTGATGACGCGATGCAGGCCCTCGCGCGGGCGCAATCCATGCGCAAAGCGTTTCAGGATGCCGTGGGAGACCTCCGCGGGCTTACGCCGGATAACCGCACTGAGCTGCAACGGGTCGACGCGGCCTATCAGGCTGCGCTCGCTTCGTCTGCCAATCCGACCGATAATCGACGCGCGGCGCTGGCAAAAGACGCGGCGCTGGCCGCCATCGCGCAGCGGGATGCGATCGAGAAGGCCAAGCGTATCGCCGAAGAGCAGGTGCGGCTCGACGAAGAGCGGGCGCGCCAACAGCAATCGATCCTGACCGGATTGCAGGAGCGCGCCGTCGCCTATCAGCATGAAGCGGTCGCGCTCGGCATGACGGAAGAGGCCGCCGCGCGATACCGCGAAGTCGTGGAACTGACCAATCGCGCCAAGGCGGACGGGCTCGGCATCTCGATGGAGGAACGCGCGCTGATCGACCAGGCGCTCGCCGCCTATGATGCCAGAGCAGCGGCTGACCGATTGCGACTGGAAACGGAAAAACGTATCAAGGCCGAACTGGACGCTCAGAAGAAGGCGCTGGAAGAGCAGCGCAAGGCAATGGAGGACGTCCGCGGCATCGGCGAGTCCTTTATCGACAAGATCATTGGCGGCGATCTGAAGGGTGGCTTGCAGGGTCTGCTAGGTGACATCACCAAGCAGATGCAAGAATACACCGCCAACGGCGTAAAAAATACGCTCTACGGCACGGATTATCCCACGCTCGATACAGTCGGTGGCTTGGGTGGGTTCCTCGGTATTCTGACGGGTCAACAGCGTATCCAGACCGCCGCTGCGATGCAGGTCAATGCCGGCGTGGTGAATATCGGCGGATCGGGCATCGGTGCATTCAATCAGCTTCTCTCCGGCGGCGACCCTTGGGGCGGGTTGCGTGGCTCAGGTGGTGGCGGCCTAGCGGCGATCAACGACAATTTCGGGGTCAGCCGATCCGGTGATCCTGTATCGGCTATCAGTGGGATGCTGGGGTTCTCCGAGAATGGCTCCGGACGATCTCAAATCAACGGCTTCATGCGCGCCAATGGCGTTGACATTGACGCGGCCTACACCGCGTGGTGCGCCGGGTTCGTCAATAGCGCCCTGAAGTCGGTTGGCGTTGATGGAACGGGGTCGCTTGTCGCGAACTCTTTCCTCAATTGGGGTCAAGGCATTGACGCCTCGTCAGCACTTCGTGGCGACGTTCTGGTCAAGTCGCGTGGCCTCGGCTCGAATCAGACTGGAGGGCATGTCGGATTTGCCACTGGTCAGTCGCGAATGTCCGGTGCCGGGCTGCAATTGCAAATGATCTCCGGGAACCAAGGCGATGCCGTTTCGAAAACATGGGAGAATGCGGCCGACCTTACGGTGCGCCGTGCTGTAGGTGGCCTCGACAAAACCCTGAACGGCCAACTTGTGCCCGGCATGTCGAACGTCGCCGGCAAGTTCGGGCAGGGCTTCACGTCCGCGCTTGATCAGGTCGTCCAAGGCGTCGGTGGTCAAGGCGGCGGAGGCGGGGGCTTCGGCGGACTGCTCGGCGGTCTATTCGGTGGCGGCATATCGTCGCGTGGCATGAGCATCGTCGCGAGTTCGGGACCGGGGCTTTACGATAAGGGCGGCTATACCGGCCCCGGCGGACGACATGAACCGGCGGGCATCGTCCATCGCGGGGAGGTGGTTTGGTCGCAGAACGATGTCGCCGCCGCGGGCGGGGTCGGCATGGTAGAAGCGATGCGGCTTGCGCGCCGCGGCTACGCGGCGGGCGGCCCGGTCAGCGGCGCCGGCAATCGCTCGATCGCGGGGGTCAACGTCAATGTCATCAACAGCGCCCCGGGCGTCGAGGTCGATGCGGTTACAGGCACGGACGGTCAGCCCGCCCTCAATGTGAAGATGGCGGACGGCGTGGTCGCAAGAGCTATCAGCAAGCCCGGATCTCGATCCAATCGACAGCTGCGACGCATGGGCGCTTCAGCGCCTCTGGGGCGTTACTGATGGCGCTCGCAATCTGGCCCGAAGAGGAACTGCCACGTCCCGCGCGAAACGGTTTTCGCGAAGAGAATGGCGAGGGACGACGTCTGTTCATGCCGGATGACGGGCCACCTCTGTCGCGAAAACGCCGTTCCCGCGTTGTCGATACGATCGCCCTAATCCTTGATGTGACGAACAATCAACGCGCGCGGATCGAGCGATTTGTCAATGATGAACTGGACGAGGGCAATGATTTCTTCATTATGCCGGACTGGTCGCGCCATGAGATTCCGATGCTCACAAATAACGGCCAGGTCATCACAGACGGTGATGGGAATACCATTCTGTTGTCGGCTTACATGATCGCGATGTTCGACGAAGGCGGGTTGCCATCCTACGCTCCAAGGGGCGTCGATTGGCAGGTCTCCATGCGTATTCTGAGAATGCCATGAGAACGGTATCGCTCAACTATCGGCAGATGCTTGACGCACCGATCACGACCGAATTGCCTGTCTTTCTCATTTATATCGACCATGACGACCTTGATGCGCCGATCCGCCTGTCATCCGATCCGACAACACGGATAACCGACGACCCGCCTCGCTATGCGACCTATTCGACATGGAAGACGGATGACGGATCGCCATTCCTTTTTGCTGGGCTGGGCGTCAAGCTACCTGAAGACAAGGACGACGCCCCACCGCAATCGGCGATCACGTTCACGGGGGCGGACGCCGCATCGAAAGCTGCGCTCCGCGCCGTTGAGGGTCGTGCTTCAGTATCTCTTGCCGTCGTTCTGGCCGGTTCGCCGGACGTGTTGGAAGCTGAGTTTCTCGGCATGGAACTGGTTTCTGCGACTTTCGAACCTGACGTGACGCTCACCATCGAAAGCGATGCGCTTCACGAGTTGCCGTGGCCGTACCCACGCATGACCAAAGACCGCTTCCCGGCGCTCTTTAGATAGATGAAGTGGCACGAACGTTACCTATCCCTGCCCTTCAAGGCGGGGGGCCGAAGCATGGATGGGGCGGACTGCTACGGCCTTGTCTATCTCGTCTTGTCGCATCGCGGGTGTGCCGTTCCGGTGCATGGCGGCGAATATTCGCTGGACGTAGCGGAAACGTCCTCACTTCTGGCCGATGGCATCAAGGCGGATTGCTGGCGGCGCGTCGAAATAGAGAAGCCATTTGATGTGGCTGTGTTCAAGCGCGGCGCGTTCCCGGCCGATCATGTCGGGATCGTCGTGAGACCTAGAACGATGCTCCACACGCAAAGCGGCGATGTGGCGCACCTTGAAAACTACCGCACCCGCAAATGGGAGCGCCGGCTTGTCGGCTTCTATCGTCACGAGGCTCTGTCATGATGACCGAACCGATGGTGAAAGTTACCGTTGCGCATCCGTTCGGGCCGGAGGGCGCGCGCTCGGTCATGGTGCCAGCGGGCCAAACCATAGAAGGCATGATCCGACAGGCAATTCCGGGCCATTTCGATGATACAAAGGACCGGCTGTCCATATCGCTGGCCTCGCAGGGCGGATCGACCGTTCTTTCGCGAGATGTGTGGCGAAAGACCAAAACAAGGCCCGGCGTCGAAGTTCGCATCACCGTCACGCCCGGCGAGCCAGCCTCTCTTATTGGCGCTGCCGTGTCGGTCGCCTCGGCAGTCGCTGGCGGCTCTCTCGGCGCAACAGCCCTCGGCACGGTAGGCGCATCACTTCTTGCGACGGGTATTTCGGTCCTCGGCTCGTTGCTGGTCAGTCTCCTATTCGCGCCGAAGCAGGAAAAGCAGAAAGAACGCAAGGAAATCTATCGGATCGAAGGGCTGCAAAATCAGACCCGCCGGAACGAACCGATCCGCTCCATTCTCGGCAAGATCAGGGTTTTCCCGGATTATGTCGTAGAGCCCTACACTGAAATCGCTGGCAACATTCAGTACATCCGCGCCGCCTTCATCGTAGGCCTTGGTTCGCACGTCCTGACGGAAATGAAGATCGGCGATACCGATTTAGACGATTTCAACGATGTTGAATACGAAGTCATTCAGCCCGGCGATAGCAATCTGACGCTGATAACGGACAGCACCATTGAAAATCGCTACGGCGTTGAGTTGCTATACCGGAACCCGAATGGTGCTGGCAATATCGAGGACAATGCCGTTCCGACGCCGGTCAAGCGCACCACGGCGGGCAATATCACGTCCTTTACCGTCATTGTCGCGTTTCCGAGTGGGCTGCGCAATGTCGATGACGAAGGAGACAGCAGCCACAAGACGGTTAGCTGGAAGGTCGAATATCGGATTGAAGGCGAGACGGCTTGGACGTTGGGTCGGAGCGTCTCAACGCGCGAGAAGTCCATCGATCCATTCTATCGATCCGTCACTATCGATGTGCCGGTACGGGGGCGCTACGAAGTCCAGGTCACACGCACGAACAGGGAAGACGGCAACCCTGAAGACCCGGACACGATCACCTTCGTGTCGCTTCAGTCGCATCGTCCCGAATATCCCATCAACACCGATTTGCCACTGACGCTTATCGCTATTCGCATCAAGGGGACGCATCAGCTTCAAGGGACACTGGACGCCTTCAACCTCGTCGCTTCCCGTCTTTTGCCGGATTGGGATGGCGCGGCATGGACGGAAGGTGAGACGAGCAACCCCGCCAGCCATTATCGCCATGTTCTCACGGGCGGCGAAGGTGTCTATCCGGTATCGGAGGGCTTCGTAGATGACGCTGCTCTAGTCGATTTTCACGATTTTTGCGCAACCAAAGGCCTGAAGCACGACACGACATTCGAGGATGAGGCATCCCAGCTAGAGCGCATGGCATCGGTGTGTTCCGCTGGCCGCGCCGCACCGCAATATGACGGCGACAGATGGTCCGTGATTATCGACCGTCCGTCCAATCTCGTGGCCGATCACTTTTCACCGCTGAACGTTCGTAATTTTCAGGCGGAGAAGATTTGGCCGCGCTACCCGGATGGATACCGGGTCGAGTTTCTGGACGCAGCAAACAATTATCAATTGTCCACCCGTGTCATACCGTGGCCGGGGAAGGAGAATGCCAGTCTCGATCTGATTGAAGACCGCCCGTTGTCAGGAAAGACAGACCCGGATGAAGTCTGGATCGAAGCGCGCCGGGCCATGTACGAGGTCATTTTCCGAGATGAGTTCTATCGCTTCGAAACAGATGTTGCACTCCGCCAATCTCAGCGCGGGGACATTGTTAGAATATCCCATGAAACGCTGAACATCACGCATTACTACAGCCGGGCAGCGGGCATCAGCGGCAACACGCTTTATCTCACCGACCCGGTTCTGATCGAAGATGGTGAGAGCTATCAAATCCGGTTTTTTCTAGAGGATGGAACCTCGGTCACTACCGATGTCACGGGCAGTATCGGCGAAGTCGCTATTCTGAGCATGGCAGGTGACGACATGCCGATTGCGGGCGAAACCATTCTGTTCGGCAAGGTCGGCGAAGAAACAGTAGAAGGCTATGTGGTCGAAGTCGAGCCGGGCGAAGACGACACGGCGACCTATGCCGTTGTGCCGTTCGCGCCTGAAATCGACATTCAGACGGATCTAGAAACGCCGCCGCCATGGTCTGGAATCGTCGGCGATGAGGTCAGCGCGCCGCTCGGCGCACCGGGCGTACCCGAAATTATCGATGTCAGCACATCGGCGGATGGCGAACTGACCTTCGTCATTCGAGACGACCCAACATCTCTTTATCGCGCCTCAACATTCGAACTCGATTGGCGTTTGGCCGGCACGACGCCATGGAACACCGAAACGACCTTCGTGGCGTCCGGCTCGGTGGTTGTAGATGGATTCAGTGTGGCTGACGATGTTGAGCATCGCGCGCGTGGAATAACGTCGGCGGGAACGGCAGGAGCATATACCGCCATCAATACAGCCACGGTCGCCGACCTGACTGTCACGCCGCTTGCCGAGCCCATCGGCATCAGCCTTTCCGATGAAGGCTCCGGTGATGTCGCCGTTACTGTCACGGCAGGTAATGATACGAGGATTACCGGGATTCGCATCTATCGTGCGGCGGACGGCGATACATTCAATGATGCTGTGCAAGTCGGTTCCGACATCGCGGCAAACGGCAACTCTATCCGGACCTATACCGACAGCCCCGGTACGGGAGACTGGCAGTATTGGGCCGTTGACATCTCAAACACGACCGACCCGTCCGATGCAGCGGGTCCGGTAACAATCACCATCGTCTAAGATCGAGGGGTAGCCATGGCTATCAATTCTGGTGTCGCAACCGGGAATGTCCCGGCCGCGCTCGGCAATGCTGTTGTCTCAAGCGTCTTGGTTAATCTCTCCGTGGGAGGAAGGGATGCCACCGCAAGAGTTTCGCTCGAAAATTTGAAGGCCGTTCTTGACGGGGCTGATCTTCCGGAAATCTCCTTGACGGCGGGCAATTTCGGCATCATCCCAAACGTAACTGGCACCCTGGCCGATCGCTCAAACTATGATGACCAAGCCGAAGGCTTCGTCTATCTGGCAACCGATCAATCACCGTTTCTCTTTAGCATTAGAGACGACAGCCAGCCGGGGGGCTGGATTGAGCAGCCTGATGTTGTCGCGCTGGGCAATGCGGCGAAAGACGCCGCCGAAGAATGGGCCAATAACGACGAAGACGATCCGGTGAGTGTAGCCGCTGGCGGGGATGGTGTTAGTGACTTTTCCGCCAAGCACCATTCTCTAAAGTCGGAAGGATATGCAGCTACGGCTCTCGCCGTTACTGGTCTGTTGCGTCTGGCTAATGTCTCGACCTTTCTGTCGGATAATAATTCATTATTTAGTTATTCTGGTGGGGGTGGAGCAACGGAAGTCTCTGCCGGAGCGCCGTTCGTTTTCTTGGATGGCGGATTTATGTTCGAGGTCGTCGCACCCGCAGCGACCGAATTTGACATTCAAAGTGCTGGAGGCGTCAAAGTCAAATATGTCAGCGGCGGATTTGTAGGCGACGCGGAGGGGAAGGTCCGGTTCGTTGCCGGTATTTTTCGGCAAGACTCGCAAAATTCTGGCTGGTACGTCCTCGATAATGCGAACCACACGCCGATTGGTCTCGATCCAGATACGCCAGTGGAGGAAGTAGACGGAGATATTAAACTTAATTACGCCTTCACCGCCGAGAAAGTTCTGTCTCTCGTTTTCACGCCGGACGAAGGCTATGGCAACACCGAATTAACATTCGGCGCTTCCGTTGGTAAAAGCAGCGCATTGCTGTCTCTCTATCATCCCTTCTGGATCAGAACGTCCGGCACGGGGGCTGTCTCCCACAGTTATTTCGGGACCAAGGGCGGCGATTGGGATGCTGTCAACGATGCGGCGGCAGGCACATGGACAGTCACCCATCCGACCGAGACGCATAATGATGCGTCAGGATCGGTTGTTGCGATTGAAAAATACGGCGAAGACACGGGTATAGACGACTGGAAAACGATAAGCCGCACGAAAGGCGGTTTTGTCATTGGCGCCCGACAGCCTATCGCAGGCAAGACCAACGGCGCGTCCGTCCTCTCGGATAATGTCGGGCCTCAAACGGTTTCCTGGGACGGCGTGAGTACAATGACGATCACGCATCCAACGTGCGCTTCATCCTACGGCGCTTCTGTCACATCGACCAACCCACGTTATCATGCGGCTGTGACCAACTCGGGAAAGACGAGCATAACCGTCCAGTTTTACGACGTTTCGACCGGAGCGCTTTACTCCGGCGCCAGTGCGCCGGCCAATGTGCAGTATAGCCGCAACTCGATGGCGGCGACGTCACTGACCGGCGGCGGAAAATTCAAAGCCGAGCGCCTCGGTCGTTGTAAGGTTGACGCCGCAAATGTCGCCGACGCTTCAAGTAATATCTGGTTCTTCGGGGCTTTCCTGATCGCTCCCTGACGCATGGGTCGATGCCACCAGCGCAACGGTTTGATTTTCATACTGTATCACTGAAATCGTAGGAGGCCATCATGGTCAATCAACGTGCCTATTCGGCGCGCCAGCGGAGCAATGCCCCATACAACTGACCGCCGAACATCTGAACAAGATCGCGAGTATGGCGGCGAGGCTGCAGCATGAGAGGTCTGACAGGGAAGATACAATACCCACATGGCGATCAGCCTAGTATCTAGAACTTTCCACTCTTTCTAAAACAAGCACTGGGGACCGATCATGGTCATTCAATCTCTTGGAGATTTCCGAGGGCCGGCGAAGCGTCTCGATGACGTTGATTTGCCCAAAATCGCGCATCGCATCGGTGTCGGTGAAGATGAGTTGCACGCCGTCATGGATGTCGAGACATCCGGTACTGGTTTTCGGAAGGACGGCTCTCTCCAGCGGCTGTTTGAACCGCACATCTTCTACCGGGAACTCGGTCCGGGGCAAAAACGCGATCTCGCAGTTAAGAGGGGTGTCGCGTACCCCAAGTGGAACCCTAGAGGATACGCGAAGAACGACGAAAAGTTTGCAATCGCTTATTCCATCGATCCAGATGCAGCCATCCGCGCCACGTCGTGGGGATTTGGTCAGATCATGGGCTTCAACGCTCGCCTGGCTGGATATGAGACAGCCGAACAAATGGTTCGTCACTTCCTGGAGGATGAAGAGCATCACATCAACGCGATGGTGACATTCATCATCAATGCTGGACTCGCTCCGGCATTACGCCGCCATGATTTCCGAGCCTTCGCCCGAGGATATAACGGCGCAGCCTACGAGGCGAATGGCTATCATCTTAAACTGGCTTCTCGTTTCGCCTATTGGCAGAAAAAACGAGATACGCCGTGGTCTCCAGACGTGAAGGTACCGCCGCGGACGAAGCAGATCGAGTCCAGCATTATCCTTCAAAGGGGCGACCGAAGCGATGCGGTAAAGGCGCTACAGAAGGCTCTCAACGTTTTGGGCTACGACGCTGGGCGCACCGACGGTATCTTCGGCGCATTGACTGAGGCGGCCGTCAAACGGTTCCAGGCCGATCACGACCTTCTCGTTGATGGATGGGTTGGTGACAAGACCAAGATTGCCATCGGCGCCGCGCTGAAGAGAAACAAGTCAGAGCCGGCAAAAACTCCGCTTCCACCTACAAAGATACCAGAAATCACAAAGCGTCCGACCGAGGTTATCGAGGACGAATTGCGAAAGCGCGGCAGCCGGACCATCAACGGGTCAGATGAGGTGAAGGAAAAAGCCGATTCGTTGAAGGAATTAGCGCGCAAACATTTCCGCGACACGATTGGCAAACTGATCGCTGGCGGTACACCGCTCGCCATTATCGGAGCGCTGTTTGATTTTCTGAAGGAGAACCCTTGGATTATCGCCGTTTTGATCGCAGTCGCGGTTCTCGGCTTTCTCTATTTCGAATGGAAGCAAAGCCGGGTGGCCTCTCAGACCGCTAAAATCGCCGATGAACAGAAAGTCGTGGCCGAGAAGATCGCTATTGCCCGTGTCGACGACGCCATTATGGGGGTTCGATAATGCTCGTTTTCCTCAGAGCACTTCCTGGCACCGTCGCTGGCTTCGTGGGATTTGCAGCAGGAGCGTTCATTACGCTCGGACTCGCTGGCATTTATGACGCAACCTTCGACGATCCAGCGGTCAGGCGAGCGGAGCGCGCCGAAACAATTGCCGCAGAGGCTGAGCGCGCCCACGATCTTATCCAGAAGATGGAGCAGGACAATGCGGAAATATCCAACCTTAGCAGCCGCGATCTTTGCCTTGAACTTTCTCGTGGGCTGCCGGAGCACGCCTGCGACTGAAGGTGCAGGGTTTCAAATGATGACGCCGAAAGCTGAGACGGCGGCGGTGATTGCCAGGACCGACCCACTATTCGGGGGGCAAGTCGCTTCCAACAATCGCGCGTGCGGTCGATCACCGGCATGCCGAAAGTGACTGCCATGCCAGATCTTAACAATATTGCAATGCGGGACGCGGAGCCGGTCAAGGTTCGACATCAGACAATCGGCTCTTCGATCTATGCCCTTTGGGAGCAGTATCTTTACGGTGACGGATGGCGCCTGGTCGAAATCGTCATGGGAACATGGGTCTTGCTGCGCGGTCTGTCGATCTTATTCATGGGGGGGATGGATGCGAACTATTACAGGGCCTTTCCGCTCAGCTCTGAAATTGCACTATGGGGTCTTCTGGCCGTTGCGATAGGTGCCGGTCGAATTTGTGGCACTATCATCAATGGTAAGTGGAGCAGATCTCCACGATTGCGCTGGTTCGCCGGTGTAGCCGCAATGGCCTATCAGGGGATGCACTTCGTCATCTTTGCGCAACTAGGCCTGACTCTGATCGCTATCGGCTATTTGTTCTGGACGGTCCTTGAGGCGGCCGGTGTGATCCGATCCACCATCGATATACGCAGAAAGCAATCTGATTATGCCGCAGTGGGCCATTGATCTTCTGGGTAATCCGGCGGTCATAACCGCTATTGGTACGGGTTTCGTCACGCCAATTCTCACATTTCTGGCGTATGTCTTCATGCGCCGGTCGCCGCCGAAAACACCTGTCGCGTATGATGCGCGGGATCTTCCCGACCACCCGCTGCTGGTTTCAGCAAAGGTACACCTGGTTGATGAGCATGTGAAAGAGATTGCCGCGATCAGAAAAACCGCTATGGCGACCCTTGATACGGCTGAGAAGATACATAGTGCCGGCGCCCACCGAGACGACCAACTTCAACTCATCCAGGATCGGTTGGATCTGCTCATGAGGAAATAACCAAACGATCCAGCCAGTGTTTATTCCGCCGTCTCCTGATTGGAGTCGGCGGTTTTTTTATGTCCTTGAATCAGTTTCTGCGGCTGAGTTCTCGAACCCAATAAAGGCAGCCCGGACGCGTCAAGCGTATCGAGCATATCCTGTTCCCACTGGCGTTCCCGCTCTTGCCGCTTCTTCTCCATTTCCTCGGCAGCCGCGTCGTATTCCATCTGATCGCGCGATTTCTGAAGGATGAAGGTATGGCGATCATACAGCAGAGCGATCAGAATGATGATCACGAGAATGCAGAAGGTCGCGGCCATCGGCTCCGGCACGATCATCAACAGCCTGTCCAGGATGTCGCCCTGCTTGTCTGCGACCTGCAGTTCGGTAATGCGTTCTTCCACGGCCAACTCCCCGTTCGTTGAGTGGCCACCGGAGGGATTGACCTCTGGTGACCGGGGAGTTGATAAGCCGCGTAGAGGCGACCGTCGCGACCTTTAGGCTTGCGCCCTGAACATACGCCGCGACCTCCCCGGCCATAGCGGACGAGGAGGTTTTTATACGGTCTGTCGACCGCTCTACGAGGGGTTATCATGCCCCAGGCCGTTTTTCGCGACGACCCAAGGGCAGGGATAGGAAATTATGGCAAGAATGGGAAGGGGTTCCTGCGATAAAACGCGAGGGCCGATCTAAACAGTTTGTCGCTGTATGCACATTGCGCTATGTGTGCCAGGCTTGGATACTGCCTTCATCGTTCAGCCGTCTGGAGTTTGTGGCATCTGCTACATGAGGGCTGGTTTCATTTCGGTCGGTACCCTTCCGTCCCCGGCGATTGATCGAGGCCGATAGTCGCGTGGACATCCTTCGACCCGCATTCCCCGCAGACGAGTCGCCGTGCGATGATATGGATTTTCTGGTCGCCGTGCTCTTCGATTATCTTCGGCAAGTCCAGCTTATCTGAGCCGCCGCAACACTTGCGCCATACATTCACGCTGTGACCCATCTCGATAAGCTGGGAGAGGGTGTTGCTGTTGATCGGGCGGCGGGTCATGGCGCATTGTGGGCTGCCCGCCTATGCGTCGTCACGCTTTTTCGTGGAGAGGTCCGGATAATGGACGGCGAGGCCGATCTCTTCGCGGCCCATCGGCTCGGACGATGCCACGATCATCACGGCATGGCGGAGCGCGTCCATCCGCTGGCCCGTCACGGCGCAGAGTGGACCCAGTCGATCCTGGGCTACGTGGATACGCCAGTCCGGGTGCAATTCCTGAAGAGCATCTCTGACCTCATTCATCGCGTCGGCGATGCGCCGGCTTGGATCCATCTTCGGCCGCGCGGGCGCCGAGAGCGGCGTCATCAACGCCATTGTCGCAACGCCACCGGCCATAATCCGAAGCGCCGCTCGTCGCGCCGGGGCGGGTTTGTCTCTCTGCCTCATGCAGATCCTCCCGTCTATCGTCCCTGCATTCAACACTAAAGTCGTATGCGGTGATTTCTATATATGACCTAGCGGCAATTTGACTAAAGTCGCAGATACATTCGCGGTACCTTGATTGGACCGGTCGGTTTTGGGAATTTTGTCGTGCAACGTTGGCTTACCGGCCATAAATAGGGAGCCATTGGGACACGCGCATTTAGGTTAGCCATCCGTGCACCTTGCAAATTGGCGCTTGTTTCACTCCCCTTGGGAGTACCACTTTAATATCGCGTTCGACGCGCTGTATTTTTTCAGCCCCGACTGATCGTCGTACTTTTTTGTCGTTTTGGCGGCGCTCAAAGCCAGTGCAGCGGCTACGGCTGTTAACGTTAACGTTCATTCAACATGTAAAGCCTAGTCTTTGGCCCAAATTCGCGATTTCGAGGGCCAGGACAGGGCGGGATGGCGCCAGATAAAAAATCCCAAGACGGCGCCAGGAGCGTAACGGAGCTCTGCAGTTCGCAGTTGGCTGGCCTTCTTGCGCTGAGCGCGGATTGGGTCTGGGCAACGGATAAAGCAGGTGAAACCACCTCGATCCTTGCAACGAATGGAGACAAGCCGGCGCGACGGCTTGTTCGCGCTTTCTCGGACTTGCTCTCGCAGTCGGATAGTCTGAAGAAGGCGTTGGCCCCCGAGCTGCCGTTTAGCGATGTGCGCGTACCCGCACCTGACGGAAGAGGCGAGCTAAGCTTCTCCGGTACCCCGATTTTTTCGGACGATGACGATTTTGTGGGATTTCAAGGCATAGCCTTCTCTGTTGCGAAGGAGAATACGTCCGCAAGTCCGGCCGCCGGGACCATCAACGACAATATACAGAGGGGTTTCCCGGACCGCGACGATTATATCCGCCGTTTCGAAGCTGCTTTGAACACGATGGATGCCGGTTTCATGCTCTGGGACAGGGAGGATCGGCTCGTCTTCGCCAATGACGCGATCCGTCAGGTTGCAGGAGGCCTCGAGCACGTCTTCCCAGGACAGACCTATCGCGAATTTCTGAAATTTTACGCCTATAGCGGATGGGCTCCCGGACTTGCCGGGATTGAAGAACGCTGGATCGAGAACGCGATCGCCACGCGCAACGATCCAAAGAACGAGCCGGTTGAGATCGTCAATCGTGACGGGCAGATATACCAGATTCGTCAACATACGATGGACAATGGCGACCGCGTCGAGTTTCTGATCGACGTCACGACCTTGCGCAACGCACTGAGCGAAACATCCCACGCGCGCCAGAAGCTCGAGATGGTTCTCAATACCATTCCCGCGCAGGTCATCATGTACGACAAGGACGACCGTTTCGTATTCGCCAACGCTAAAGCTTTGAAGGCCGAGCCGGAACTCGACGATATTCGTATCAAGGGCGCAACCCTCAAGGAGGTTGTGCGGGCGGCGGTCGAACAAAAGCTGTTCGATTACGTCGACAATGAAGAACAGAACCGTCTTCTGCACGAAGACCCTGACGGTTTCATCGATGCAACGCTGGATCGTTGGTCGCGGCCGCTCAGCGAAACAACGGTCCGACGGCTAAAGGACGGTCGCTGGCTGGAGAACTCGTATTTCCGTCACGAGGACGGGACGTTCATCGGCGTCCGGTTCGATATTACCGAACAGAAGAATGCGGAGCTTCGCCTGCAGGCAGTCCATGAGCAGCTGGAATCGATCGTGGAATCGATGCCGGCATCCGTGGTCGTCTATGACGAAAACAATCGCTATGTCATGGCCAATGGCATGGTGAATGACCTGATGCCCGAGCTTCGCGAATTTCACAGCAAGCCTGGCGGCTCGCTCCGCGAATCGTTCCAGCTTGGCCGCGAGCACGGCTATTTCCGCCACACGGGTAACGATGAAATCGACGCTATTTATGAAGGCGACGAAGACGTTTGGCTCGATGCGATGGAACGCTTTTACGACGAGCCCGAGCGTGTCGATGAACGGCAGATGCCGGACGGACGCTGGTTCAAGGCCTTTAACCGCCGCCTGCCAAACGGATTCTTTGTTGGAATCCGGGTCGATATCACCGAACAGAAGGAAGCTGAATTCAAGTCCGAAGCCATGCGGATGCGGCTGGCCAGCGTTCTAGACAGCCTGCATGTCGATGTTCTCATTTATGACGAGAACAACAATCTGCTGCTGATCAATAAGCGGATGCGCCAGAAGATCGCCGAGGGCATTCACGAGCCTGGACAGACGCTACGCGACACGCTGCGCATCGGATATAGAAACGGCCTCTACCGCTACGTTCAGGACGATCGGATCAATGCTCTGTACGACCAGGATGAAGAAGCCTGGATCGACGCGATGGAGCAATATTACGACCAGCCTTACCGGTGCTATGAGCGCCGTCGCAAGGACGGCAGCTGGTATCGGGCGATCGATGTTCGCACCAATGACGGACTTCTCGTCATGATCCGCGTCGATCTCTCCAAGGAGAAGCAGATTCAGGACGATTTGGAGCAGTCGCTCAAGGAGATCGAACTGTTCCGGGAGATCGTCGATAACGTTCCCGTCGCCATCTATACCAAAGATCCCGAAGGACACCTGACCTACGCCAATAAGAGCTGGGGACGGATGAGCCGGTGCGATCGCCATGAAGCAATCGGCAAGACGGACGTCGAACTATTTGGCGAGTCCGGCAAGGTGTTTGCGGAAAACGATGCGTTCGTCATGCGGGAGTTCGAGGCGGGCCGCTCCAGCCAGGGCATCGAAATTGCCGAGACCAGGATGTTGCCCGATGGCAGCGTTCAGTACCAGCACTCCAGCAAGAGCCGTTTGGACCTGGACGGAAAGCCAGTGCTCCTGGGCTCCACTATCGATGTAACCGAAGCGCGCGAACGCGAGGCGGAGCTCGCCGAGGCACGCCAGCAGGCAGAACTGGCCGACCGGGCGAAAAGCGAGTTTCTGGCCAATATGAGCCATGAAATCCGTACACCGATGAACGGCGTGCTCGGCATGGCCGAGCTGCTCTCTGGCACTGAACTTTCCGGTAAGCAGCGAACATTCACGGATGTCATTCTAAAAAGCGGCAATGCGCTGCTGACGATCATCAACGACATCCTCGATTTTTCCAAGATCGATGCCGGCCAACTCGTCCTCAAGCCGGATGCTTTCGATCTGGAAGAGGCGATCCAGGACGTCGCGACATTGATGAGTGTGCGGGCCAAGGAAAAGGATCTCGAACTCATCGTCCGATACGCGCCCGATCTGCCCACGCAGATCATCGGGGATGTAGGACGGATCAGGCAGATCGTGACCAATCTGGTCGGCAATGCCGTCAAGTTTACGGAAGAAGGGCATGTTCTTGTCGATGTCAGCGGATCGACTGCATCAGACGAAGTTTCATTGACGATTCGCGTGCAGGATACCGGTATCGGCATCCCGACCGACAAGCTGCAAAGCGTCTTCGACAAGTTCAGCCAGGTCGATACATCGTCTACCCGCCGGCATGAGGGCACCGGCCTCGGTCTGGCGATCACGGCGAGACTGATCGAACTGATGGACGGCTCTATCGGCGTGGAAAGTTCATTCGGCGAAGGCGCGACTTTCTCGCTGAAGCTGACCCTGCCGCTGGCGGAAAACCAATTGCCCGAGAAAGTCGTTCATACCGACGTAACGGGCGCGCGCATCCTCATTATCGATGACAACTCAATTAATCGCTCGATCCTTCTGGAGCAGATGGCTGCATGGAAGTTCGATGCCTGTGCCGCGACCTCCGGCTCTGAGGGCATGGCCATTCTGGAAGCGGCGAAACAGGCCGGAATGCCCGTGGACTGCCTGATCCTCGACTATCAAATGCCGGTCATGAACGGAGAAGAAGTCGCGCGGGCTATCCGGTCCAATCCAGCGTTCGGCGATCTGGCGATTGTCATGCTGACCTCTGTCGATCACGCGATCAATAAATCGAAATGCAACGAAATCGGCGTTGACGGCTATCTTATCAAGCCCGCCCGGTCGTCCACCCTGCTCGACGCAATCGTGTCGGTTCTCCATGCCCGCCGGTCGTCCGGCGACGAAAATACATTTAAGGGCGTACGGGTTTTTCAAACGACCGAAGCGGCGGCGATAGCTGCAGCGTCAGGCAATATATCGGCCGCGCGCACGCTGATGGGCGACGGTGAGCCGACGGGCATACCTCTTCCAGAAGAAACGGAAGAGAACGAGTCGTCGCTGGCGCAATCCCCGGCTTCCGACTCTGGTGGGCTCGACCTTCTGATCGCCGAGGATAACGAGGTCAATCAGATGGTGATGGAGCAGATTCTGGAAGATCTGCCCTATTCCTATGAAGTGGTGGAAAATGGAGAGCTAGCGGTCGAGGCCTTTCTGGACAA
This sequence comes from Notoacmeibacter sp. MSK16QG-6, assembly GCF_024158145.1. GTDB lineage: Bacteria > Pseudomonadota > Alphaproteobacteria > Rhizobiales > Rhizobiaceae > Notoacmeibacter. Next base: position 108,157 of record NZ_JAMYXM010000003.1, on the reverse strand, counting down.
ACGGCCGCGCCTGATTCTCATGGACGTCTCGATGCCGAAGATGAACGGATTGGAGGCCACCGCTCACATTCGACGGATTGAAAAGAAACATGAGCTGGCTGCCACTCCGGTGATCGCGGTCACGGCGCACGCTCTCAAAGGTGATCGTGAGCGATGCCTGGAAAGCGGAATGGACGACTACCTGGCAAAGCCGATCAACCACTCAGCCCTTCGCGACATGCTAGAGCGTTATTTCGGCAGCAAAAGCAAAACCGAACTTCGCAAAAGCGCATAAAAAAGGCTGCCGAAAATGGCAGCCTTTTTCTTGATGATAGCCTGAGACCTTAGCGATAATTGCGCGGGCACTCGGCTTCGTAGCGGCGGCCACGGGAATCTTCATATACGCAGTAATTTTTGCGCTCAGTCGATTTGCCGACAATGAAGCCAGCAGCACCACCAGCCAGCGCACCCAGCGCCGCGCCTTCAACGCTGCCATCGATAGCGGTTCCAATTGCCGCGCCACCAACAGCGCCGGCGGCAGTCGTCTGTTCAGTGGTGGTGCAGCCCGATGCAGCACCGAGAGCGCCGACGGATGCGAGAATAATCGCGGTTTTCTTGAACATTGAGTTTCCTTTCCCTCTGCCGGCGCCAATGCCGGCTAACCATAGCATCCGGAGCAGAAAACTTTGGGCCCTAAAAACCCGCACCCGCAACGAACGTCTATGGACGTTTGAATGTCCCTGTCGGCAGAAGGTTCCATCAACATCGTGTCGAAAGAAAGGATAGTTAACGCAGAGGGTGTCTTTGTCTGCGCATGATAGCGCTTCCCGCCAGCTGTTCGCGAAGAAATGCGAGCGCAAACGCAGCCGTCATGACGAGGACGATGGATGCGGCGGGACTGGCTGCCAGCCAATAGCTCGCCCATAGACCTATCAAGGTGCTGATGGCGGCGAGGGTGGTGCTGACAATAAGCATTGCGGAAAAGCGTCGCACGAGCAGAAACGCCGTTGCACCGGGAGTGATGAGAAAGGCGATAGCCAGGATTATGCCGACGGCCTGAAGGGCCGCTACCACGAGAATCGAGATGGCGGCCAGAAGCGCCGTGTTGAGGAAGCCAGTCGCGATCCCGATGGCGCGTGCATGCTGTTCATCGAAGGTAAGCAGCTCCAGATCTCGGCGCAGGACCAGAAGGACGACCGTTGTCAGAATGCCGATGATGACCGCTTGCACGAAGTCTGCACGGCGTATGCCGAGCATGTCGCCGAACAGAATGTGATTGAGATGAAGTCCGGACGGGAAGGCGACGAACAGCACCACACCCAATCCGAACATGCCTGCGAATACGATACCGAGGGCCGTGTCGGGTTTGATACGGGAATTGGCTTGCAGATAACCGGCGGAAAGAGCGGTGATCATCGCAGCGCAGAACGCGCCCAGTGCGATTGGCAGCCCCGCCAGCCAGGCCAGCACAACGCCGGGAAGAACGGCGTGGCTGATCGCATCGCCCATCAAGGACCAACCGCGGAGCACCAGAATGCAGGAGAGCATGGCCATCGGAACGGCGACAACCAGCGTGGTCAGAAGCGCGGTACGCATGAAAGCGTAGGAGAAAGGCTCCCCAATGCCGGTCACGATCATATCCATCATGACACAGTCCCGGTCGTGCGGCCCTCGGGGGCGGTCGTCTCTTCATCAAAACTGTCATGGGATTGAAGCTGTCCGCGCCTGCGCGCCGCGATAAGGCCATGGCGAGGCGCGAAGATAAAAGTGATCATGAATACCAAAGTCTGTAGCACGACGATGACGCCACCTGTCGCGCCGTTCAGAAACCAGCTTGCCCAAGCGCCGAAAAAGCAGGTGGCCGTGCCGATCGCCACCGCAAGAGCGATAAGGCGGCCAAACCTGTCGGTCAGGAGATAGGCTGTCGCCCCCGGCGTCACGATCATTGCAATGACCAGAAACGCGCCGACGGTCTGGAGGGCAGCGACAGTCGAGGCAGCGAGCAGCGCGAAAAACAAGATCCGCATGCGATCTGGATCGATACCGACATTGCGGGCGTGATCGGGATCGAAGAAGGCTGCGACGAGGTCTTTCCACTTCAGAAGCAGCACCGCCAGCGTCACGGTCGAGATGATCAGAAGCTGAAGGGCGTCGGCAGGCGCGATTGCGAGGATGTTGCCGAGCACGATGGCTTCGAGGTTCACAGCCACGGGATTGCGGGAGACCATGAAAAGGCCAAGGCCAAAGAAGGCGGTGAAAATGATGCCCATAATGGCATCCTCTTTCAGTCTCGTTCGACGGTTGACGGCGATGATCGCCGCAGCCGCGAGCCCGCCGGAAAGGAAAGCGCCGGCGGCAAAGGGAAGGCCTAACATATAGGCGCCGGCGACGCCCGGCACGATGGAATGAGACAACGCATCGCCGATCAACGACCATCCCTTCAGCATGACGAAGGCGGACAGGAAGGCGCAGACTGCGCCTGTCAGCGATGCGAGCAGGATCGCGTTTCGCATATATTCATAGGTGAAGGGGTCGAAGAGACTCATCGATCTACCGGCTCGTCATCGATCACGACGGCCTCGTCATCGCCAGACTTGTAGGGCTGGCGCTCATCGCCGTAGAGCACAAAAGGCCGTTCCTCATCGGTGATGACAGTGAGGTGCCGCTCGTCCTGGTCTTCGTGCAGGTCGGTGCCGGCCAGCACAAAATGGCGGAGGGAGCCGCCGAAGGCCTCCTTCAGATTTTCTGGATTGAAAACCTCCTGGGTCGGTCCGCTCGCCAGTACCGTGCCTTTGATGAAGACCGTCCGGTCGCAATATTCCGGCACCGACCCCAGATCGTGCGTGGACACCAGAACGATGCAGCCTTCGTCACGCAGTTCACGTAGCAGGGCGATGATACGCTCTTCGGTGCCAATATCGACGCCTGTGAAGGGCTCGTCGAGAAGAACAAGATCGGCTTCCTGAGCCAGCGCGCGCGCCAGGAAGACGCGCTTTTTCTGACCGCCGGACAATTCGCCGATCTGGCGGCTGGCATAATCCTCCATCCCCACCCTTGCGAGGGCATCGGCGACCTTTTCATGATCGACAGGGCGGGAACGACGGAGCCATCCCATATGGCCGTATCGGCCCATCATGACCACGTCGCGGACGAGAACGGGAAAGGTCCAGTCGACCTCTTCGGCTTGGGGGACATAGGCGATGCGATTTTTGCGGCGTGCTTCCTTAACGGTGCCGCCGAAAACGCTAACCGAACCCTCGGCCAGCGGTACAAATCCCATGACTGCCTTGAAGAGGGTTGATTTGCCGGCGCCATTGATGCCGACAAGAGCGGAGATCGTCCCCGATGGCATGGTGCAACTGGCGTCACGTAAAGCGGTATGGCCGTTTCTGTAAGTGACCGTCACACGATCGACGACGAGGCCGTCTCCGGTGATGCGTTTTGCAGCATCATCACCGGCATCGGAATCCGTTATGCGGCGGGCGCTCATTGCGTCAGGGCCTCCGCGATGGCGTCCGTCGTTGTCTTCATCAGGTCGAGATAGCTCGGCACAGGGCCGTCCGGTTCGGATAGGCTGTCGACATAGAGAACGCCGCCATAGGCGCTACCCGTCTCACGCGCGACCTGCCTTGCTGGCTTGTCGGAAACGGTGCTTTCCGAGAAAACGGCGGGTGCGCCGCTCTGCCGCACCTCGGTTATCATCACCCGCATCTGTTCGGGTGTGCCCTGCGCATCGGCATTCATCGGCCAGATATAGAGTTCGCGAAGGCCTAGATCCCGTGCGAGATAGGAGAACGCCCCTTCAGAGGTCGCCAGCACGCGCCGGTCGTTCGGGACCGCGGCAAGCCGCTTTCGAAGCGTACTGTCGAGCGAGTCGATCTCGGCGAGATAGGCTTTCGCATTGTCACGATAGGCCTCTTCGCTGTCAGGATCGATCCCGATCAGCGCATCGCGGATATTCTCCACGTAGAGGCGGGCATTGCTCAGACTCATCCATGCGTGAGGGTTCGGCACATCTTTGCCGTCCACACCAATGGCGATTGGCTCAACGCCATCGGAGACGAGCACAGAGGGCGCGTCCAGACCTTCCAGGAAGCGTTCGAACCAGATTTCCAGATTGAGACCGTTCCAGAGAAGCAGGTCGGCCGACTGGATGGAGGCGATAGCGGGCGGCGTCGGTTGATAGGTATGCACATCCGCACCAACCGGCACGATGGAGACGATCTCCGCTTCCTCGCCGGCAACGTTGCGGGCCAAATCTGCAACGATGCTGAAAGTCGTTACCACCTTGGGCCGTTCGTTACCGGACAAAGGCGTCTCTTTAGACTGCGGATCGCTATTCCCATCGGAACAGGCGGTCACCAATGACAGGGCTATTGCAGCCAGAACAAGACGCGGTTTCAAACGCTATGCGCTCCGTGATCGATCATATCTGCAAATGCATATGACAATAATTCGCAACTGGTCAAGCTTATGCGAATGATTTGCATTTAAAATTGAATTGGCTTGCGGCGCGTGATAGCAAGGACGCAATGACACACCGCGATCCGAAGATTCTCAACGAACTCGAAAGCGACCTGCGCGCGGAAGGCGTTAGGATCACGCGACAACGCATGGCGATTCTGTCGGCGCTCGCCGGATCGGCGGACCATCCGACTGCCGAGGAATTGCTGAGCCGCGCCCGAGAGAAAGATCCGTCCGTCTCGCTCGCCACCGTGTACCGGACGCTTTCCGTTCTGGTTGAAAGCGGTACAGTGCTTCGCAACGAGTTCGAGGGAACTGGCGCGCGCTTCGAACTGGCCGACAAACCGCATCACGATCATCTGATCGATCTCGACACGGGCGATGTCATCGAATTCAGTTCGAAGCGCATCGAAAAGCTGCAGGAAGAGATCGCCGAGGAACTCGGTTATGACATTGTTTATCACCGCCTCGAACTCTACGGGCGGACCAAGAAAACCTGAGACCTTGCGGTCCGGCTAGGCGCCGCCCAGTCCGTCGCCAGTCATGGTCTCCGGCCGGATGATCCGGTCGTAATCCTCCTCGGTGACATTGCCGCTCCGCAGCGCGGCCTGCCGCAGGGTATCGCCCGTCTTTGCCGCATCCTTGGCAATATCCGCGGCGGCATTATAGCCGATCTCCGGCGCCAGCGCCGTCACCAGCATAAGCGAGCGCTCCACATCGCCATCGATGCGTTTGCGGTTCAGTTCGGTCCCCTCGATGCAGAAGCGGCGAAAATTGATCGAACCATCTGTGAGAATACGGATCGAGCGCAAGACGTTGTCGATGACGACCGGGCGCATCACATTCAGTTGAAGATTGCCGCGTGAGCCGCCCATGGCGACAGCCTGATCGTTCGCCATCACCTGAATGGCGATCATCATGAGCGCTTCGCTCTGCGTGGGATTGACCTTGCCCGGCATAATAGATGAGCCGGGTTCATTGGGCGGAATCTGCAGTTCGCCCAGGCCGAGGCGCGGCCCGGAGGCCAGCCAGCGAACATCATCGGCAATTTTCATGAGCGCGACGGCGACGGCGCGGAGCCCGCCGCTCGCCTTCACCATCGCGTCGAGCCCGCCCTGAGCAGAGAATTTGTTGGGCGCGGTGATGAAGGGCTTACCGGTCAGTTCGGCGATCTCATCTGCCGTATCGGCGGAGAAGCCTTCCGGCGCGTTCAACCCGGTGCCGACCGCCGTGCCGCCGAGCGCCAGTTCAAGGAGCTTGTCGCTCGTCTCCTCGACCGTGTCGATGGCGTCGCGAAGCTGGCCCGCCCAGCCATGCCATTCCTGGCCGACCGTCACAGGCACGGCGTCCTGCAGATGAGTGCGGCCTGTTTTGACGACGTTCATCCAGCCATCGGCCTTGGCTTCGATGATGCCGGCGAGATCGCGCAGTGCCGGCAGAAGATCGTCGTCAATGGCGATCTTCGCCGCGATGTGCATGGCGGTTGGAAAGGTATCGTTCGACGACTGGCCCATATTGACGTCGTCGTTCGGGCCGACCGGTTTCTGGCTGCCGAGTTCACTCCCAAAAAGCTGGATGGCGCGGTTCGCGATCACCTCATTGACATTCATGTTGGTCTGGGTGCCGGAGCCGGTCTGCCACACGAAAAGGGGAAAATGACCGTCCAGTTCGCCGCCAATTACCTCATCCGCCGCTCGAACGATCGCTTCGGCCTTCCAATCCGGCAGACGTCCGGCCTTCCGATTGACAATGGCGCAGGCTTTTTTTACGACGCCATAGGCGTGATGGACCTCTGGCGCCATGCGGTCGCGGCCGATGGAGAAATGGTGCAGCGAACGCTGGGTCTGCGCACCCCAATAGCGATCAGCGGGCACCTCCACCTTACCGAGGCTGTCGAACTCCTCACGGACGCCGTCAGCATCGATACCGATCGGCAGATCGTTCATTTTCGGGTGCTCGCTCATGGAATGTTCCTTTCCCTGCCCACCCATCTAAGGCAGGCAACATAGGAATGAAGCGTCAGTGGCCTGCTTCCTCCGGGCGGGCAAGTGGCGCAAGGGCGCGATAGAGAGCCTGATAACGCTTGTGCCGCTCGGCGTGACGAGAGGTCTCGTCAGCCCGGGGCTGAAACGTGCTTTTGGTTGCTGGTTTCTCGGCCAGATCGTCGAGCGATAAATCGCCGGTCATCACGGCGGCGAGCCGTGCAGCGCCATAGGCCGGGCCGGTGTCCGCGCCAACCGTTCGCACCAGTGTCAGATCGAGCGCATCGGAAAGCGTCTGGAGGACGAGATCGCTGCGCGTGCCGCCGCCGATGGCCATCGCCCGGTCAACCACGCCACCCGCCGCAGCCAGGCTGTCGCGCGCATCGCGAAAGCAGTAAGCAATGGCATCGATGACGGCGCGGGCCATTTCCCCGCGCGTTGTCGAGGTCTCGAGACCTGAAAAGGTGCCGCGTATATAGGGGTCGTTGTGGGGGCTGCGTTCGCCTGTGAGATAAGGCAGGAATAGGGGCACCCGGTCCGCTCTCGCCTCCTGAGCTTCTGCCAGTAGCGTCGGAATATCCGCGCCGGACACCGATGAGAACCAGGCGAGCGGCGAAGCGCCGTTCAACATCACACCCATGCGGAACCAGCGATCCGGGACCGCATGGGCAAAGGCGTGGACGTAGCTTTCGGGATTGGGCCGATAGGTCTCGTCGGCGATGAAGAACTGGCCGGATGTGCCGAGCGACAGAAAGGCATCGCCACTCTTCACCGCACCGATACCGACCGCACCTGTCGCTGCATCGCCGCCACCTGCCGCGACGGGTATATTCTTGCCAAGACCGAGTGTTTCGGCGGCCTCGCCATTCAGGCGGCCACTTTCCTCGGTGCCTTCATAAAGAGTTGGCAGCCAGGCGGGGTCGGTCGCGCTGGCCTCGCATAGCGTGGTCGACCATTTTCGTTCGGCTTCGTCCAGCCAGAGCGTACCGGCTGCATCGGCCATGTCTGTCGCCAGTTCGCCGGTCAATTGCAGGCGTATATAATCTTTCGGCAACAGGATATGGGCGATCGCGGCATAGGTATCCGGCTCATGGTCGCGCAGCCATAGAATTTTCGGGGCGGTAAAACCGGGCATGGCCGGTACGCCGGCAAAGCGTCCATGATCCGGAAAATTCTCCGCCATGACGGCGCATTCGGCGAAGGCGCGCCCATCATTCCAGAGGATTGCCGGACGGAGGGGCCGGCGATCCGCACCCAGAACAGTCGCGCCATGCATCTGCCCAGAAAGCCCAATGGCGGCGATTTTCGACCAGGCTTCCGGCGCATTGGACCGAGCTTCGGCACAGGCGGCCTTTGTCGCTGTCCACCAGTCGTCCGGCGCCTGCTCACTCCAGAGGGAATGCGGGCTCGATATCGGAAGCGATACGCTCGCGGTTGTAACGATATCGCCGCTGGCCGGCGCGACGATGACCTTGACCGCAGACGTTCCGATATCGATGCCAAGAAACATGCTTTTCTCCCTGCACGGCCAAAAACACGAACCATCGTGCCAGGCCTTTTCTGCCGGCGGGACACATAGCGTAAGCCTCTCGAAAGAAAAAGCGGCCTCTACGACCGCTTCCGGCGGGTCGGCGCATGGAAGCCGGGCGGCTTGTCAGCGATCCAGCGAAGGAAGTCCGACATATCCTGGCGGGCACGTAACGCATCGGCATCCGGGCCGATCCGCTCCAGTTCGACATTGCTGAAGGTCACATGGAGCATGGCATGGCAGATTGGATGGACCGGTACTATCTGTCGACCACCACGGCTCTTTGGAACCGGGTGATGCCATTGCACCCGCTTTGCCAATGGGCGTCCGCATAACCAACAGCCCTGCCGCAAAAGGACGTCCCGATCCGGCAATGTTCGACACAGTTCGGCGGTTGGCTGGGTCAATTCCTGTTTGCGACGACGCCTGCTCTTCATCGAATTGTCTTCACTCTCGAACGCCGCCCTTTCGAATTTGACGAAATCGATTTCAAGACAGTTGCATCTGCAACTTTCTTGTCGAATGATGCCGCCAAGCATACCGCATCGGTATGGAGAGGAGGAACCAAATGAACTTTTCCCGTCAAATGGTCATGGCCGGTTTTTTTTCACTGGGCACAATCCTGTCGGCCGGTAGTACGGCCGGCGCGCAGGAGGTTACGCTCAGGTTGCACCAGTTCCTGCCGCCACAGGCCAATGTCCCGAAATTCGTAATCGATCCCTGGATCGAGCGTGTCGAAGAGGCTGCCGGCGGAAAGCTGAAGATCGAGCATTTCCCAGCCATGCAGCTCGGCGGAAAACCGCCGGAGCTCATCGATCAGGTCATCGATGGTGCCGTTGACATCGCATGGACGGTGAACGGCTTCACGCCTGGCCGCTTTCCTCGACCGGAAGTGTTTGAATTGCCCTTCATCATGACCAATGCCGAGGCAGCTTCCCGCGCCTATTGGGAACTGTTCGAAAAGGAGATGAAGGACACTGACTACGCCAATCTGCATATGCTCGGTGCATGGGTTCACGGTCCCGGCGTGCTGCATGTCAACAAGCCTATCGAAACCATGGACGATATGGCCAATGTGAAGTTTCGCACACCGAGCCGTATGATCGGCTTTCTGCTGGAGGAACTTAACGCTGCGCCGATCGGTATGCCGATCACAGCTATTCCAGAGGCCTTGTCCAAGGGCGTTATCGATGGCGCGGTCGTTCCATGGGAGGTGACGACGGCGCTCAAAATTCCGGAAATGGTGAAGAACCACACCGAATTCGCCGAGGGCAACGCCTTCTATACCGTCACCTTCACGCTCTCGATGAACAAGGCGAAGTATGAGAGCCTGCCGGACGACATCAAAAAAGCGCTGGACGACAATTCCGGCATGGAATTCTCAGCCATGGCCGGCAAGATCCAGGCCTCCTATGATGCGCCGGCGCGTGAAAAAGCGGTCGAGATGGGCAACAACATCATCACCATCAGCCCTGAAGAGACCAAGAAATGGCGTCAGGCCGCGCAGCCGGTCTATGATCGCTGGGTCGCCGATATGGAGGCCAAGGGCATCGACGGCAGAGCCCTTATCGAGGAAGCGCAGGAGCTGATCGCCAAGTACACCGAACAGCCAAGCGCGGCCGGCAGTGATGAGGCCAGCATGGACAAGCCCGCCGAGAGCGAAGCGGCTCCGGCACAATAGGGCGCGGAACACTCGCTGCTGAAATCCGCAAAACGAACCCGGAGAGCGAAAGCTCTCCGGGTTTTTTATCGCCTAGGAAGGTCAAACGAATTGTCGCCCGTCAGCCCGGTCGCTGCCAAAGGCCCTCGATATAGACGCGGCAGTTCTTGCCGCCTCCGATCATCTTGGCCAGGTGGGGTGCAAGCTTCAGTTTGATCTGCGTACGGATGCCAATGGTGCTGGCATTACGAATCTCGATCTGCTGGCGATTGCTGAACGTCATGCCGATTTGTTCGCCGGTCGTTTCAGGCGATACTTCCACAATCGTCGAGGTCCAGCTGTTCGGACCGGTCTTCTTCCAGGAAAACCGCGCAAAGCCGGGGCCTATCGATGTCGGATCGAAGGGCTTGGAGAAGGTCATCTCGCGCGCTTTGCTCGGCGGAATTTGCTGCTTCATGACCCCCGCCAGCATGTCCGTGCAGCCTGTCATCTTCTGCGAAACCAGCTCCGGCACCCAAGTGCCGTCAGCAGGCTGAATCGATCTGAAACCCTCTCTGTCAAACAGCTCCTCCGACGCCTTTCCCGGCAGTTTGGATAGATCGACGGGTTCTGTTTTGTTCGCCGGAGGGAGCTTTCGCGGAGGGCGCGGCGTGTGGTCCAATTCCACTTCGACCTCGCCGTTGCCGCCGAACTGGCGATCGATGTCGTCGAGATCGGCGCGCGACCAGCGCGGCGGCATACCCTCTTCCAGAATGACGATGCTGGCATCGTCCGGCGCGTTCCAGACATCGTCCGGCAGGCCGCTCTGAACCGTGATTCGGTCGATGGTACGAAACTCCGCACCCTTTCCATTCGCCTTGGGCGTCGCGACGATAATCGTCTGCGACGACGGCTCCGCCGTTTGAGCGTACGCCATGCTCGAGCTCAGGAGAAGCGCGGCCAATACAATCGGCGCTCTCATTGTCCGTCCCCATCGATGCGCGAGAGTAGCGCCTCGATCTGAGCTTTGGTCATCGGTCTATCGCCCATTGTCTTCGCTTCAAGACTTGTTTTGATGATAGCGAAATCGGCGAGATCATCGGCGTCGCTCGTGTTGTCATGACACAGCACCCCGATCGTCAATTCGATGCAGGGACCGAGATCGCTGGAACGCTGGCGCATATTGAGCGTCGCGCCGAACCGATCCGGTCGGTCCGGGCGGGTCGTCATCGTGAGTGTCGGCTGATCGGCTTTGGAGCCGCCCGCTGTCGTATAAAAATAGGGTACTTCCGCGTTCCAACCTGGCGGAAGAGTCCATGCCAGACCGGTGCCAGCATCGAAAAAACGGCAGGGTGAAGGACTGTCGCAGCTATAGCCGGATCGCTCGCCCTCGACCGGCGATCCGTTTTCCTCTCCAATTCCATTCGCGCTTCGGGGCATGAGATCGACCGCGCCGACATCGAGAACGATGCTTCCACTGCGGTCGAGTCTCAGTTGATAGTGGCCCGGTTCGAGGCCCTCAGGTACCGCAAAGCCATCGGCAGTCGCGAGCGGCAATAGGGCGATCTCCTTGCCGGCCTCGTCCAGAAAAAGAAGTCGGTCACCGGGGCGAACCGGTCCATTCAACCGCAAGCCATCGGGATCGGACGCGACCAGCGGCTCCGCCGCGATGACTGCCAGTTCCTGCGGCTCGACATCGATAGGAAGACGCGCCAGTTCCGTCCGCTCGCCATAGGGGTCTGCAACGAGAATGACATCGTAGGGTCCGGGGGCCATCGTTGCGAGGATCGACGTGAATTCGCCGTTCAGCTCGGCGCTATCGATCTCCTCGCGATCGGATCCGCCGCGCGGCACGACGCGATATCGCGCCTCCGGCAGCGGATCTTCTGCTGATCCGTCGAGCCAAATCGTAATCGCCTCTCCATATCGGGCGGGCGTATCGAGCGCGATGCGCACGGTCGGCAGCGTCGCCTTTTCGGAGACGATCTCGAAGGGCGAATCCATGTAGATATCGTCGAGATTTTCGCCGGTGATGCGCAGGCGGTATCGGCCCGGTTCGTCCGGCACGCTCCAGCTATCGGCATAGACGCCGACCGGTTCCGAGGAGAGGAAGCTGCGTTTCGCCACCTCTCCGTTCTCTTTGACCCAGACCAGCCGCCAGGTCTGGTTTTCCGGCATTGGATCGCGCACATCGATCTGGATTTCGGCAAGCTGACCGGCCACTAACGGCCCCTCCGTCAGAAGATCGAACCGCGCCCGACCCACATCGTAGGGAATCTCGTAGCGTTCGCCCGCGACAGGCGTGATCTCAATGCTGCCGCGGCCGATACCCTCAGCTGTGATCCGCCATTTTTCATCGGTAAGCGTCACGGGCATCGCCCGCAGAACCTGGTCTGCGCCGGTTCGGGTGCCGAGATCGCGTGTTTCGCCGGTCGCCAGATTGGTTGCCGAAAATGTCACCTCGGACGGTCTGCTGACCCCTTCAGCCGGCGCCAGCACTATCTCGATGTCGGTCGGCTTCGGACCCTCCGGTTCGCTCGCGGCTACTTCGGCGAAGGCCTCGTTCAGGCTGGCGGCATTGGAGGCGTCAAGATAACGGCCGCCCGTGTTCTCCGCGAGGCACTGCAGTTGCGCCTTATCTTTCGGATCGGTGATGTCGAAGCCAATCACATGCGCCGTGAAGTCGACACCGAGCCGTTCCAGCTCTTCGCCAACCGCACAGGGATCTGCATTGCAAGTCTCTCGTCCGTCGGAAAGCAGGATGACGGTTGCTGCATGTTCGGTGAACTTCAGGACATCGGCTGCCTTGCGCACCGCTGCGGAAAGCGGTGTCTTTCCCTTGGGGTTCAACCGATTCACTAAAGAGGGCATGGCGCTGGCCGACTCAGGGCTCGGTTCTGAGATTACCTCGATGTCGTTGCAATCACCTTTGCGGCGGTGTCCGTAGGCGACCAGACCGGCGCTGACGCCATCGCGAGTCCAGCCGGCAGAAAGATCTCCAAAAGTCTGGCGGGCGATTTCGATTTTAGACAGGCCGTCGATCTGCCCCCACATCGAGCCAGAGACATCCAGCACGACCATCAGATCGCGATCGCTATCCTCTGCGCTCGCAAATTTTCCGACCGTCATCCCTACGGCTAGGGCCGCTAAAGCCAGAATTATCTTTCGCATGGTTCTACCTGAAATTGGACATGGGTTGCCGGAGCGTATTTGCGTCCCCTATGCTCAACAAGCTCAGGAATTCCTTAGGTTATGCTGGTGGAACTCGAACGGTTGACCGCTTTCGCGGAACGCATCACTCAAGCTGACACGCGCGATGCGGTATGGAACATTGCATGTGATCATTTTGCAGAGGTCGGTTTTGATGGAATATTCTATGCCGACCTCTCCGCGCACAACGCTGTCGTCCGAACGAATCTGGAAGATTGCTGGACCGATCACTACGCCGCCGAGCAATATTTCGAAATCGATCCATTCTTTCGCCACTCGTGCAATCGACTGACCGTTTCGCCCACAGGAGAGAAATATTTCGACGAACACCCTTACCTCAATTGCGAGGAGCGCCGGTTCATCCTGACAGCGGGGGAAACCGGGATGAAGGCAGGGTTGGCTCTTCCCTTCCGCATAGCCGGGCCGGAGGGAGTCGGTGGCTGGAATGTCCTGACCACCCACGGCCGCGAAATCGTCGAACAGCATCGCGGTGACAGCGGTCGCGCCGTCTATCTCGCGGCCCTCTTGACGCATGAGAGAATGCGTAACACCGTTGATAAACATGATAAACATCAGCGTTTGCGCCTGACAGAACGTGAGACGGAGACCCTGCACTGGGCTGCTTGTGGGCTACGAAACAAGGAGATCGCCGAGAAAATGCGGGTGAGCGCGGCGACCGTGGAGTTTCATGGCCGGAACGCGCGACACAAGCTCGGCGCCAAAACGCGCGAGCAAGCCGTGGCCATCGCCCTGACGCGCGGGCTTATAGCGATGTGAAAAATAGTGGGTGTCGAGCGCCCTGCAAAGCCTTAAACTCCGGTCGTTCGTCGCCGCTCCTTGCGTTGCGGTAGAAAAACTGCGGAATAGGCTAAATTGCGACGGATAAGGAAACGGGTCCAGCATGAGGCGTCTTCCCCCACTTAAGGCCCTTCAGGCTTTTGAAGCCACCGCACGGCATGAAAGCGTGACGAAAGCGTCGCAAGAACTGAATGTGAGCCACAGCGCGGTAAGTCAGCAGATCAAGGCGCTAGAGCACTATTTCAATCAAAAACTTTTCCGAAAAAAGGGCAACGGTCTGGAACTGATGCCCAAGGCGCGCAACTATCTGCAGGATATCAAGCAGAGCCTCGATCTGATCGCGGTAGCGTCAGAAAATCTTTCGACGTCAGGTGCGTTGAAACGGGTGCGGGTCAATGCCACTCCCACATTCGCCACGCAGTGGCTGATCCCTCGTGTCGCGGAGTTTCAGCGCGTCTATCCGACGATCGAAGTGCGGATCGAAACGTCGACGACAGACGAGTTGACCAACGAAGCTGAGAATAGCGATCTGATTTTCCGGCGCTATCCGATGAAGCAGTCCGGGATGGTTTGTATGCGGATCGTCGAGGACGAAACCATTGCGGTCACCTCTCCCAAGCTTTTGCAGGGAAAGACAATCAAGCAGGCATCGGATTTGCTGTCGTTCGATTTGCTTCATATCAGGAGCCGGATATCCGCCTGGCCCAGCTGGTTTCGAAAGGCGGGGATCGAATCCAGTCAAACGCTGAAAGGTCAGGTTTTCGATCATATCTTTCTGAGCATTGCTGCGGCAAAGAATGGGTCGGGCGTTTGCCTCACTCCACGAGCATTCGTCGAACAGGAACTGCAGGAAGGCCGGCTCGTAAACCTATGTCCGGAAGTGGCTGTGATCGGATCCGGATTTTTCGCGCTTTACGACAGGCAAAACCGCAGCATCCGAAACATCGAGGGGCTACTCGACTGGCTGGCGCAGAAGGTACCGAACGGCACACCCGATGGCAGCGATGTCGAATGGGAACTCTACTCCTGATTGAAGGCGCCCTGACTTCTGGCGTTACGTAACTGAAACGCAATTGTTACAAAAACTTAAAATGAAGCGCGTCGAACGGCCAACTAAGACGAAATATACCGAATTCATGTTAGAAAAACTAACGAGACTGTAAATTTGTATCGCTTTCATTGAGCGGTTTGACCTTCTAAACAAAATCTAGTTCCAGGCGCTGGATGGCCTGGAAGATTGAGGTTTTCCGAGGTCATACACGTGACGGAACTTAGCTTACGCCACATCAAGAAATCATACGGTCATGTCGAGGTCCTCAAGGGTATCGACCACCAGGTTCCGGATGGGACGTTCTTCACGCTGCTGGGACCGAGCGGCTGCGGCAAAACAACTTTATTGCGCGTCATAGCGGGCTTCGTAACGCCCAGTGTCGGCTCCGTTCACTTCGGATCTGAAGACGTCACCGGAGTTCCGCCTCACCGCCGTGAAATCGGAATGGTGTTTCAAGACTACGCGCTGTTTCCCGATAAGTCGGTGTTCGACAACGTCGCCTATGGCCTGCGCGCCCGAAGGGTGCCCAAGGAGGAGATACGGCGCAGTGTAAACGAATACCTTGAACGTGTCGGTTTGGAGGGTTTTGGCGAACGCTTGCCAACCGCGCTCAGCGGCGGACAACGCCAAAGGGTCGCCTTAGCGCGGGCGCTCGTTGTCGGTCCGCGTGTTCTGTTGATGGACGAGCCCCTGTCGAATCTCGATGCGGCACTGCGCGTGCAGATGCGCGACGTCATCCGCTCGCTGCAGCTGGAGACCAAGACCACAACCATTTTCGTAACGCACGACCAGGAAGAAGCGCTGGCGATGTCGGATACGATCGCAGTGATGAAGGATGGGCGGATCGATCAATGCGGCGCTCCCGATGACGTCTATCGCAATCCGAAAACAGCTTATGTTTCGAAGTTCGTGGGATCAGCAAACCTGCTTCAGGCAAAACCGGTCGAACGGTGTAACGACGGAATTTGCCGGTTCGAGGTTGAAGGCTCGAATTTTGCTGGACGTATCATGTCCGAGGCGAACGACGGTAGATATCTCGTGGTCGCCCGGCCGGAAAATCTCGGCATTCGCAAAGCCGCCGCCGCACCCGGTGAATGCGAGCTTTCCGGAGTTGTGATTTCCACGCAGTTTCAGGGGTATCGCACAAGCTATCGGGTGAAGCTGAAAAGCGGCTCGGAAGTGAATGTTGAGACATTTGGAGAGATGGACGGTTCCCCGTTGACGCGGGGCGACGAGGTCATCGTGTCCTTCCAGGACAAGTGCATCTTCGTGCCCGAGGCTTCGCAATGAACCGGTTTCTGCCCTGGGGCCTTCTCAGTCTACTCGCGCTGGCATTTTTGCTGCTGTTCATCGCCTATCCCATAATTGGTATTTTACTGCGCAGCTTCATTGATGAGAGCGGCGAATTTTCGCTCGAAGGTTTCTTTATTTTCCTCAACCAGGGGCGTTACCTCGAGGCGCTGGCGAATTCCATTATACTTGGACTGTCCGTTACCTTCTGCTGTACCGTTGTCGGTGTGTTCCTCGCCTTTATCGTGGCGCGATTCGACATACCGTTTTCGAATATCGTGTTTCTGCTGCCGCTTTCGGTTCTGATCATTCCTGAACTGATTTCGGCGCAGTCCTGGATCATGGTTTTCGGCAACAATGGTCTTGTCACGCACCTGCTCGATGCTTTCGGGATACCTTTCCCGCGGTTTTATGGCTGGTTCGGGCTCATCTATGTGATGACGCTCACCTATTACGTGCACATTTTCCTGGCGGCGCTGGCGGCCCTCAGAGGATTTGATCACAGTCTTGAAGAGGCGGGGCAGAGTCTCGGTACGGCACCGTTGACCACATATGTGAAGGTGGTTTTTCCGACCATCATCCCGGCAGTTTTATCGGCGGGGCTGATCGTGTTCACGCTGGTCGTCGGCAATTTCGCGATCGCGATATCCCTTGGCCAGCGCGTGCCGCTGCTTTCTGTCCTCACCTATCGCAGCTTTATCAGCGAGCTCGGCGGCAACCCCACCATGCAGTCGACCCTGGCGACGGTTTCGATCCTTTTGGTGGCTTTGGTTCTGTTCCTGCAACGCTGGTATATCAGCAAACGCGACTACCAAATGGTTGCCGGGCGCACGCCGCCGCGTTCAAAACTCAAAGGGTGGAAATCATGGGCGGCAACCGGCGTGGCTGGTCTCGTCATCGTGCTTTCCCTTCTGCCCGCCTTGGTCGTGCTTGCAGGATCGTTCACCGTGTCACGCGGTCCGGTCATGTACTGGGGCCAGTTCACCCTCGACAACTATACGAGGATACTGGATTTCAACCTCGGCGTTGTTGGCAATTCACTTAAGTTCGCCTCGCTCGCCACGCTGCTCGGTGTCACTTTCGCCACTCTTGTTTCCTACCTGCTGGTCAAGAAGCGCAGCGCGCTCAGTTCCACGCTCGACTACCTGCTGCTTCTGCCGCTCACGATTTCCGGTACCGTGCTGGGCATATCGCTGGCGCAGGGCTTCAATTCCGGCCCTATGGTACTGACCGGAACGGCGGCGCTCATGGTGCTCGCCATGATGCTGCGCCGGTTGCCGTTCGGTGTGCGCAATGCGTCATCCAATCTCCACAACATCTCCAACTCTCTTGAGGAAGCGTCCGTTAGCCTGGGCGTGCCGCCTGGTCGCACGTTTTTCAACGTCGTCCTGCCCCTCATGGCGCCAGGAATTGCGGCGGCCGCAATTTTGACCTGGGTGACGACCGTCGCGGAACTCAGCGCCAGCGTCGTGATCTATCAAGCCGGACAGGAAACCCTGCCCATCCAAATATTTCGCCTCATCAACAGTGATTTGATGGCCAGAGCCTCGGCATTCGGGGTGATCAACATGGTCATCATTCTGGTGCCGGTCTTCATCGGCATCCGCGTGATGAAGGTGAAACTGTTTTCATCATAACCACAGGGAGCAAACGATGAAAAATCTACTTATAGGCCTCACCGCTGCAACTGCCCTGACGCTTACGGGCGGGATCGCAAGTGCGGGTGAAGTCAATCTCTATACTTCCAACAGCGAAGACTCGGTGGCTATGGTGCTGGACAAGGTCCGTGAAGAAGCGCCCGACATCACACTCAATGTGATCGCCGGAAGTTCGGGCACCTTGTTGAGGCGCATCGAAGCAGAAAAAGACAATAACGTCGCGGATCTTTTCTGGAGCAGCGGGTTTTCGACCCTCGCCGAATTCTCGGAACTCTTTGAAAAATACGACAGCCCCGAAGTGGACAATCTGTTGCCCGCACTGCAGGCCAAGGACGACTCTTGGACCGGCACGAATACGCATGTGATGGTTCTGATGGTCAACGAGGACATAGTTGGCGGAGAGGTTCCAGAGACCTGGGAAGACATCATGGAAGAAAGCTGGAAGGGAAAGGTCACGATGGCCGATCCCGCCAATTCCAGTTCTGCTTATGCTCAGCTTTACGGCATCTATAAGCTCTATGGAGAGAAAGGCGTCCAGAAGCTCGCCAAGGTCGTAGAACTTCAGGGATCGACGAGCGGTGCCTACAGTACGGTCGCACAGGGTGAGTTCGCTGTCGGGATGACGATGGAGTACGCCGCACAGCGCTACGTTGCTGGCGGCCAGAAAGAAATCAAGCTGGTCTATCCTTCCGACGGCACATTCTTGTCTCCCGAGGGATTGGCACTGATCAAAAATGCGCCGCATCCGGATGATGCCAAGCGCGTGTACGATCTTCTGCTGTCCCAGGACATGCAGGCGGGTCTGGTCGGACTGACGTTCCGCCGCCCGTCCCGCGCCGATCTCGACGAGGCGCTGCAGTCGAGCGGTCTGCCTTTGATGAAAGACATCAAGATCATCGACATCGATCAGAGCCAGGCGGCTGCCGACCGCGAAATGCTCTTGGAACTCTGGGCCAAGTCGCGGGGCTGAGAAACCCCATCTCTTCCCAAGTCATGGGGTCGGCAAGCGCCGACCCCTTCGTCTCCGAAAATCGAAGGATCAGAACATGGACATCCTGTCTGCCAAATTGTCGGCGGTGAAGCCTTCGCAAACCAAAGCCATGACCGCGCTCGCGGCCGAATTGAAAGCGCAAGGCAAGTCGATTATCACCCTGTCACAGGGTGAACCGGATTTCGCGACGCCAGAGCACATCTCCCAGGCTGCAATTGCCGCGATCCACGCCGGTCACACAAAATATACGGCGGTCGCCGGCATTCCCGCGCTACGCGAAGCCGTCGTGGAGAAATTCAGGCGCGACAACTCTCTCAATTTTACCCCTGAGCAGATCACGGTTGGCTGCGGCGCCAAGCAATTGCTATTCAACGCGCTGGTTGCGAGCCTGGATGAAGGCGACGAAGTCGTTTTCCCAACACCATGCTGGGTGTCCTATCCCGAAATCATCAAGCTGGCAGGCGGCGTCCCAATTGCCGTTGAAACGCGTGTCGACAACGGCTTCATCATGCAGCCTTCCGATCTTCGCGCCGCCATTACGCCCCGCACCAAATGGCTCATGCTGAACTCGCCTTCCAATCCAACGGGTGCGGTTTATTCCCGCGAGAACCTTGAGGGTGTTGCCGCTGTGCTGCGGGATTTCCCAAGGGTCTGGGTACTCGCCGACGATATTTACGAGCACTTGATTTATGGCGATGCCGAGTTCTGCACGATGGCGGAAGTCGCCCCCGATCTGGCCAGCCGAACCTTGACCGTGAACGGCACTTCGAAGTCCTGCGCCATGACCGGCTGGCGTGTGGGATATGCCGGTGGGCCGCTCGAACTCATCAAGGCGATGAACACAGTGCAGGGACAGTCGACATCGCATACGAGTTCGATTTCCCAGCATGCCGCGGTCGAGGCGCTCAACGGCGACCAAGGCTTCATCAAGGAATTCCGAGACGCCTTTGAGAAACGGCGCGACCTGGTGGTCGAACTCGTCAATGAGATCCCCGGTCTTTCCTGCGATACGCCCAATGGCGCGTTCTACGTGTTCATCGGGTGTCAGGAAATCATTGGCCGCAAGACGCCCGCCGGCAAAACGATCAAAACCGACATGGATTTTGCGATGTACCTGATGGAGGAAGCGGGCGTCGCGGTCGTGCCGGGCTCTGGTTTTCTGGCCGACGGGTTTATCCGCATTTCCTACGCATCATCGGAAGACGATTTGAAAAACGCCTGCACCGCTATCGGCGCAGCTGTCTCCAAGCTCACGCGCGCGCAGGGCGCCGCGTAATTCCGTGAAAGTGTAATAACATGCGAAAAACAAGCAAAAACCTTCGCCAAATGTTTGCCGGCGGCAGCGTGGCCCGTGTGATGGCCGCTCACGATCCTCTTTCCGCCATGCTGGTTGAGGAGGCCGGATTCGACGGCATCTGGGCCAGCGGTTTCGAAATTTCGGCAGCCATGGGGTTGGCCGACATATCGCTGGTTTCGATGACCGAGCACTTGACCAATATGCGCAACATGGCGGCGCGGACCTCGTTGCCCATCGTCGCTGATGTGGACACCGGCTACGGAAACGCGATCAACGTGCTTTATACTGTCGAGCAGTTCGAGGCGGCTGGCGCGGCGGCTGTTGTCCTCGAAGACAAGATGTTTCCCAAGGTGACATCGCTGATCGATGGCGGCCGTCAGGACCTTTTGCCGATTGCGGAATTTCAGGGCAAGATCGAAGCGGCTTTGAGCGCCCGTAAAGATCCGGAATTCCTGATCATTGCCCGCACCGAGGCGCTGATTGCCGGCCGCGGCGAGCAGGAGGCGCTGGCGCGGGCCCGCGCCTATGAGGCTGCGGGTGCCGATATGATCCTGATCCATTCGAAACAGAAGACGCCCGATGAAATCGAGAGCTTCATAAATGCCTGGGATGGAACGGCTAAAATTGTCATTATCCCGACCGCCTATCCGCAGATGACGGAAGCGCGCGCCAGATCGCTCAACAAAATCGGCATTCTTATCTACGGCAACCACGCGGTTCGCGCTGCGGTGACAGGGATGCAAAAGGTGTTCGCGCAGATCATTAACGATGGCGGAATCCAGAACGCCGATGCGGATATCGTGCCGGTAGCGGAAATTTTTCGTCTACAGAAAATGGACTCGGTCAAACAGAACGAGAAGCGTTTTCTCCGCTGACTGGTCTGACTTATCCGTCGCCGAAGCCGATTACGCATATTTCTGCGGCGTACCCCTTGGACCATCGATCCGCGGGCGACCCTGCGTGCTGGTCCGCATCAGTCTAACCCCCAAGATGACGACCACCAGTCTTAGGAGCTCGAAGTGCTGAAACTGGAAACTCAGCTGTCTGATAGTCGGCTTTCTAGCAGCCGAGGTTTTCTCTCCGACGTCGATGAAATGTTTTGCCGGGCGGCGAAGCTGGTGCCGATGCAGGAGGGGTTGGCGGAAAAGATCCGGATCTGCAACGAGACCTATATCACCAGGTTCGGGGTCCGGCTGCGGGGACGGATGTATACGTTCGAGGGTTGGCGCGCAGTGCATACCAACCACCCGGCGCCAGCCAAGGGCGGCATTCGCTATGCACCCAATGTCGATCAGGACGAGGTCGAGGCGCTCGCGGCGCTTATGAGCTATAAGTGCGCCCTTATGGAACTGCCATTCGGCGGATCGAAGGGAGCGCTGAAGATCGATGTCGGGAAGTGGACCGACACGGAGCTGGAGAAGATCACGAGGCGATTCACCCAGGAACTGTCGCGCCAGAACTTTCTAAGCCCCGCGATCAATGTGCCGGCACCGGATGTCGGGACCTCCGAGCGCACCATGGTCTGGATGGCTAATGAGTATCTGCGCATGCATCCCGAGGATATCAATGCGGCAGGCTGTGTGACCGGCAAGCCTGTGGCGGCGGGTGGCATCGAAGGTCGGGTCGAAGCGACGGGCAGGGGGGTGCAATATGCGATCCGCGAGTTCTTCGCCACTGAACGGGACCGCAGCAAGACCAGATTGCCCAAAACCCTCAAGGGGTGTCGGGTAATCGTGCAGGGTCTGGGCAATGTGGGTTACCATGCCGCCAAGTTTCTGGCCGAGGATGGCTGCAAGATTATCGCGGTGATCGAACGCGATGGTGTCGTCCGCAAACCCGACGGTCTCGATATTGAAAAGCTCAAGGCGCATGTGAGCGTCACGGGCGGCGTCAAAGGCTTTGAGGGCGGCAAAATTCATTACGATGCAGACGGTGCCGGGGCCTTGGAAAGCGCCTGCGATATTCTGATCCCGGCCGCTATGGAAAGCGTCATTCATGCGGGCAATGCGAAGCGGATCAAGACCCAGCTGATTGTCGAAGCCGCCAATGGCCCCGTAACCTACGAGGCGGACAGGATTCTCAGCGAGATGGGTGTCACCATCATCCCCGATCTCGTTGCCAATGCAGGTGGTGTCACCGTCTCCTACTTCGAATGGGTGAAGAATATCACCCATATGCCGTTTGGGCTAATGGAGCGCCGTCAGCGCGAGCACGAACAGGCCCGGTTGATAGAAGGTCTGGAGAAATCCCTGAATATGACCTTCAGCGCCGAGCACAAGCTGGCTTTCGTCACCGGAGGCACGGAACTCAACCTTGTCCGTTCAGGCCTTGAGGAAAAAATGCGCGCCGCCTACGCGCGTATGTCCAATCTGATGGCCGAAAATTCCGCTGTCAAAGACCTTCGCACCGCAGCTTATGTCCTCGCGCTGACAAGAATAAAGGGGCTCTATGAGGCGGTTGGGATCTAACGTTTGAAGCGCTTTGAAAGATGGAAGTCTTTTTTTGGTGCTAACACATGAAACCCATGCCAACCGCCGAAGCATGCATCTCGATGAAACAGCAAATTACCTGTCCGCAAAGCTAATTGACGTGGCCTTTGGCGGTGGGACAAAATATTGGCGATCCCGACAGGATTCGAACCTGTGACCCTCAGATTAGGAATCTGATGCTCTATCCTGCTGAGCTACGGGACCGCGCGCCCTTCGCTTAGCAGAAGCGCCCGGGTCTTTCCAAGATGCAAATCGGGCCGATATATGGGAGCGGTCTGGACGGCGGGCAGCAGAACGACGATATTCGTTCGGCAAAGCGGGATCCGTCCCATTGCCGCCGCAACTCTTCGGCAAGGCCAGCCAATCGATCGCCTAACGCCATTCGGGATTCTTGATGCGCCATCGTTCTTTTCTCGCCAGCCTGCTCGTCGTGTGTCTTGCCGCTACTTCAGCGCACGCGAACCCCTATATCGTCGTCGATGTCGCAACGGGCAAAGTGCTGGCTCACGAACAGGCGTTCGATCGCTGGTATCCGGCTTCGATCACCAAGATCATGACCGCCTTTCTAGCCTTCGAGGCTGTCCGGTCCGGCGAGATGTCGATGCGTTCGCCGGTCAAAATCACCAAACGCGCTGCCGCTGAGCCGCCCAGCAAGATGGGCTATCCGGTCGGCACGGAACTGACGCTGGAAAACGCGCTCAAGATCATGCTGGTCAAAAGCGCAAACGATGTGGCCATGGCTATCGGCGAGGCGGTCGGCGGAACGCGCGACAAGTTTCTGGCCATGATGAACGAGCGCGCAGCCGCGATCGGAATGACCGACACGCATTTCGTCAATCCGCACGGCCTGCCCGCGTCCGGCCAATACACCACAGCGCGCGATTTCGGGCTTCTGGCAGCGTATGTGCGGCGGGAATATCCGCAATATGCCGGTATCTTCTCCATCGAGGCGCTGAAGCTGCCCGGACGCAATGCTCCGGTCCGCAATACGAATATTCTTATCGGGCGGATGGCCGGGGCGGACGGCATGAAGACCGGCTATATCTGTGCATCCGGTTTCAATCTTGTGGCGTCTGCCACACGCAATGGGCGCACCATCGTCGCGGTCGTGCTTGGAGCGCTGGACCAGCAGGTGCGCGCCGAAAAGGCCGCCGATCTTCTGGCTGCGGGCTTCGATACCGATCCGGAGACCGTTACCGATACCGTGCTGACGCTGCCGCGCAGCGGAGAGGGCGGAACCGAGGTCGCCGATATTCGAAACGATATCTGCACGGGGCAGGCGCAGCTCGACCGTTATGACGGCCGCGATGTCGACGGCAAATTGATCTACCGCTCTTCCAATATCGAACCGATGCAACGCGCGCCCCAGGCGATTGCCGTCTCGCTCGGCGGCGCTGATGGCCCGCCGGCCCGCAATACGGGTATGGTTGACATACCGATCCCCGCCGCAAGGCCTGCCGCGCTTCGCGATCTCATGAACGAACAGCCGCCAGTCGATCCGGCAGACGATGCCGATGAGGCCAGCGTCACAGAAGAGGTCGAAGATGGCGTGGCTGAGGAGGTGGCGGCATCGCAGTCGGCACCGG
Source organism: Notoacmeibacter sp. MSK16QG-6 (assembly GCF_024158145.1). Taxonomy (GTDB): domain Bacteria; phylum Pseudomonadota; class Alphaproteobacteria; order Rhizobiales; family Rhizobiaceae; genus Notoacmeibacter. The sequence goes on along the minus strand of NZ_JAMYXM010000003.1, from coordinate 84,195 downwards.
CACCGTCAGCAACGGATGAAGAAGATGCTCAGTCGGCATTGGCCGAGCCAGCCATTGTCGCCATTCCGGTCCCTGAAAGCCGGCCGACGCAGGCGCAATGAACGAACGCTCCGGCGGGTTGCCCGTCATATTGCTGACCGGGTTTCTTGGCGCGGGCAAAACGACTTTTCTTAACCGGCTCCTCCTCGATCCGGCGCTTGGCGAGACGGGCGTCATCGTCAACGAGTTTGGCGATGTTCCTGTCGATGGCACGCTCATTGAAACCGCGACTGGCGGCACGGTTCTGGAAATGGCGGGCGGCTGCCTCTGCTGCGCGGGAGGTGGGGCGCTCGACCAAACGCTTTTGGAACTGATCGACGCCGCGTCAGTACGAGGCAGATCGCTGACGCGGATCTTGATCGAGACTTCCGGGATGGCGGATCCCATGCCGATCCTCATGGAGATCGGTGCGTCGGATCGTGCCCTATTGAGTGGCGTCATAACCGTTGTCGATCTTCAGCATGGCGAGGCGACGCTGGCCGAATTCGATGAGGCGCGCCGACAGGTCGCAGTCGCGGACCTACTCCTCTTATCAAAAACCGAACTGGCTAGCTCGGGCCATCGCTCGCGGTTGCACGCGACGCTTCGCCACCTTTCACCCTACGCAGAGGTCAGGCAGACCGACGATGATGCGTCGCAACTGCTCGGCCGCCTTTCCCAGGCTGCGTTGCAGAGCGGAGGTCGTTCCTCGTTTTCATGCGAAGACGACGGTCACGCGCATCAACACGAGAAAGCCGCTCACAGCCATCGCCACAGCGCGAATTATGCGACGACCGTTTTGCGGACGGATCGGCCGCTTGCCCCGATTGCGTTGAACGGTTTTCTTGAAGTGCTGGTCGGCACGCTCGGCAGCCGGCTTTTGCGGGTCAAGGGGCTCGTGAGGCTGGCTGGCGATGAGCGGCCACTGGTGGTCCAGGCCGTGCAGAGCATGGTTCATCCCCCGCGCTTTCTGGATCACTGGCCCGATGAAAGCTCACCGGAAACGGCGATTGTGGTCATCACACAGGGTGATCGAGCGGGTGAGGTCGAAGCGATTTTCGGCGCCTTTACCGGACAGGTCGCAATGGATCGACCCGATGCAGCCGCCCTTTCGGACAATCCGCTGGCGGTGCCGGGTTTCTCCTCGTTCTAATCGTCATCTGCCGCGCGAAATAACGAAGCGATGGCCGTCCGCCAGACTTTCGCTAATCAGAAGCGTGTGGCCGTCCTCATGGCAAAAGGCCGGGATATCAATAACCGCCAGCGGGTCCGATGTCAGAATGGCGAGCGGTTGACCGGGCCTCATGTCTCGGAGACGCCGGCGGGTTTTCAAAACGGGCATCGGGCAGGAAAGGCCGCGCAGGTCGTAAAGGTCGGAATCGTCCGATTTCGCAGGCTCCGCAGCAATGGTGTTTTCGGTCACCGCGCGAAACGCTGCTCGATGTCGGTTTCTCCGCTTGTCGAAACGGCGGAAGTGGGCAGGTCATCTGCGACATTTTCGGCTGCAGGCTGGGAGGTGGCGGCAACGCTGGCCGCAATCATCGCCGCAGCGCGCGACCGGGCCGCCTCGGCTCTTTCTTTCTCTTCGGCAGCGCGCTGGGGTGTGACAGGGCCATTCGTGCCGAGAGAGGGCGGAAGCCGCGATGTCTTTTCACCACGTACGCGCTTCTTCATCCAATCGGAAACAAGTCGCGCTTCTTCAAGTCCGTTGATGGAATTCCGGGGCGGCGTGACCTTACCGCTGGCCGCGCGATCGAGCGCTTTGGAGAAAACGCCCATATTGTCCACTGTCTTCTTGGCGAAGGCCAGAGAAAGGGAGGCCGGCTTGTCCATCTCCGGGCAATTGCCACTCTCGGCGGCGATGCCGTCCCGCTGACGGCCGAAGACGTACCGCCCCTGACAGACACCGACGGCAGGCGGCTGGCCAGTCAGTTCAAAGAAATCCGAACCGTCCTTGAGCTGGCGCCAGAAATCCATATTCGGATCGCCGGCATAGCGCGCCATGTTCGATTCCGTCATCTTGAAGGGGAAGGCCTGGATCTGGAATTCGCGCTGACCGCCCCGGAAGGCGTCGCGTGCGAAAGCATAGATTTCGCCGACATATTCGTCGGTCATGGCGTAGCAGCCAGACGACGAACAATCCCCATGCACCATCAAGTGCTGGCCGGTACGACCGTGGGCGCGGTCAAAAGCGTTGGGATAGCCGATGTTGAAGGCGAGATAGTATTGGCTGTCCGGGTTCATCTGGTGCGGGCGCACCGTATAGAAGCCTTCGGGCGCCTGGCGGTCGCCTTCGACATATTTCGGGCCCAGCTTTCCGGAATATTTGCAGATCGGGTAGCTTTGGACGAAGGCGTAGCGGCCATCCGTCTTCTGCTTCCAGATCTCCAGGGTGCTCTCTTCCTTGTAGAGGCGTACGAGAATGGGCGAGGTTTCGCTCATACCCATGGCCTTCATTTTCCGGACGAGCTTGTTTGGCAGCGGTTTCTCGGCCTTTGCGACCTTATCCAGCGTGTCGGTGCAGGCCGTCAGCGCGATTGGAGCAGCGAGCGTGACAAGAAACGCGAGCGCGCGAAGCGTGGCTTTCACCATGATCGTTCTCAACCCCATCATCCCCGGAACATGCGCCCATGCGCGCTCTCGGAAAATCATATTAACTCCGCCGCCTTGCGGCAGGGTTAAGGCTGGCATTAACCAGCACCCCCAACCTTGGCGGGTATGCCGCAAAGGTTCGGCCATTTTGTGACCACCATTCGGGGCCCGCGTCAACACGCCGTCGACACCTGGCGACCGTCTGTCGCTTCTCAATTACCTCGTATGGTTGTATAGATATATTCGGATCAACCGATCCAAGTCATGGCGGAACTTTCCGAGAGCGGAAGTCGTCCGCCGCAATGTTTGGGAGGACATCATGACACGTTTATTCGTCGTTCTTGCCGCGCTTGCATCTTTGATGATGATGGCGTCGGGCGCGTCCGCAGAAGATTCTCGGTATGGAAAGCAGAAGGTCGTCTATCACATCAATTATAATGGTGGAGAAGAAGACAAGGCCTATCGTGGCGCAATGCGTAACATCCAGAACCATATCAATGCGGTAGGCAAGGAGAACCTCGATGTGAAGGTGGTGCTTCACGGCAATGGCGTTTCGCTTCTGAAAAACGCCAAGCAGAATGAGAAGCTGCAGCAGGACGTTCTGAACCTCAAGTCACAGAATGTCGGTTTTCACGTGTGCAACAACACGCTGACCGGACGCAACATCAGCTATGAGAACGATCTTTTCGAGGTCTGGGAAGAGGATATCGTTCCGTCCGGTGTCGCCGAACTGTCACGGCTTCAGCAGATGGGATATACCTACATCAAGCCGTGACGGCCTCGCCCTAACAAACTGAAACCATAGTGCCGTCGGGCGTCAACTATATATTGCGCCCGATGGCCAGGAACTTGTCGCGACGCTCCTGCTTCAGGTCGCGGCCATCGCCAGCCAGATCGCGTAGCGCCGCATCGATCTGATCGCCGGTACGCGCGATGGTCTGTTCGGGATTTCGATGCGCGCCGCCGACAGGTTCCGGGACTACACCGTCGATAACCTTCAGTTCGGAGAGATCCTGCGCCGTGATGCGCATACCCGTGGCCGCATCCTTTGCCCGCGCGCTGTCATGCCAGAGAATGGACGCGGCGCCTTCCGGCGAGATTACCGAATAGATGGCGTGTTCCAGCATATAGACCCGGTTCGCGGTCGCCAGGGCGATCGCGCCGCCGGAGCCGCCTTCACCGATGATGACGGAAACCAGAGGCGTGGAGAGATTGAGGCAGGCCTGCGTGGAGCGGGCGATCGCCTCCGCCTGTCCACGCTCTTCGGCGCCCATACCGGGATACGCGCCCGTCGTATCGACGAAAGTGATAACGGGGATGGCGAAACGCTCCGCCAGTTCGATAAGCCGAACGGCTTTGCGATAGCCTTCCGGCCGGGCCATGCCGAAGTTTCGCTTGAGGCGGGACTCGGTGTCGTTGCCCTTTTCCTGTCCGAGCACGCAGACGCTCTGGCCGCGGAACCGACCGAAGCCGGAGATGACGGCCTCATCCTCAGCGAATTTCCGGTCGCCTGCTAGCGGCGTGAAATCGTCGATCAGCGTTTTGACGAAATCGACGCAATGCGGACGGTCTGGATGGCGGGCCACCTGCGCTTTCTGCCAGGGCGTCAGCGACTTGTAGAGATCGCGGAGCGCGTCTTTCGCGCGCGTCTCAAGGCCGGCAATCTCGTCCTTGACGTCGACCGAGCCTGTTTCGCCCATCGTCGTTTTCAGTTCCGTGATCCGGGTTTCCAGTTCGGCGACCGGCTTCTCGAAATCGAGATAGTTATACATGCACGTCCTTCGGATCACGCGGCGGGGCCGCTTTGTAAAAGTCTCGGCTGGCGTAAGACGCCGATCAAGTCAAAATCCAGATTTTCCTTACCGGCTCGTCTTAGGCCCCGCAAGCGGATGATGATCCTGGACCAGCCGAACCAGCCGTTCTTCAAGAACATGGGTATAGATTTGCGTTGTGGAAATATCCGCGTGGCCGAGCAATTGCTGGACCGACCGCAAATCGGCACCGTTCTGAAGAAGGTGAGACGCGAAGGCGTGGCGCAAGACGTGCGGCGACACGGCTTTCGGGTCGAGACCCGCACGGGCGGCGAGCGCCTTCAAATCCCGCGCGAAGACCTGCCGGGGAAGATAACCGGCGGCGGCCGAACGGGAGGGAAAAAGATAGTGGCTGTCCGCATAAGCCGGGGCGCGGTCGCGCCGTTTTATCCAGCGGTCCATCGCCTCTCTGGCTGGCGGCGATAGGGGTACCAGCCGCTCTTTGTCGCCCTTGCCTGTCACTACGAAATAGCGGGCATCGCGGCGCGCGACCGAAGCGGGAAGCGAAACCAGTTCTGACACCCGCAGTCCGGTCGCGTAGAGAACTTCGAGAAGGGCCGCCATGCGAAGCGGTGCGAGTTTCTCACCGGCCAGGCGCGCTTCCTCCTCAGCCAGATCGAGCAGTCTGGTGACGTCGTCTTCGCTGAGGATTTTTGGCAAGGGCGCCTGTTTTTTGGGATTGTCGAGAGTTGTCGTCGGATCGTCGGTCCGCGATCCTTCCGCATAGAGAAACTGAAAGAACTGGCGCAGTGCCGCCAATCGTCTGGCCTGCGATGAGGCTGCATAGCCGCGCGCTGGAAGTCCTGAAATATAGCGTCGTAAAGCGCCTTCGTCGGCTTCGGCAAGCGCGGCGCTGCAATGTTCCGAAAGGTCGCGAAGGTCGCGCTCATAGGCCGCAAGCGTATTGGCTGCGGCTCCCCGTTCTGCCGACAGCATCTCCAGAAAGCTCTCTATCAGGTAGCTGTCCGCATTCATTGTGTATCGTCTTGATCGCCAGCGGTATCGGCGGCTTCGTCAGCATCCGGAAGTGCGGTCGTCGGCGGGCGCGATGCATTCTCTCGCCGCTCGGCCTGCTCCAGCAATTCCTGAATGGGCAATTCGATCCGCTCTTCCACTCGCGTCGGCTGAACGAAATTGGCCAGCACGAAAGCCGCCGCATAAACGATGGCGGCGCAGATGATCAGGATCGTGACGAAACGTGTGAGGGTGGGCATGACCCCATCTTCCCGAGTCATACCGGAGGGTTTGCCTCTTATGCGCGCCAGTCGCCGGCTACGCAAGTTCGAGCGCTTGACGCCCCGTCGCTTTTCATGTGCAAGGCGGCCATGACGACACAATCGCAATCCGAAGCGGCATCGCCCGCTGCACAGGCCGAAGCGGCCCGCCAGACGATATTGAAAGGCCTGGACGGCCGGCATGTCGTTCTGGTCGGATTGATGGGCGCTGGAAAAACGGCGATGGGCCGCGCCATCTCAAGCCGACTCGGACTGCCCTTTATCGATAGCGATGACGAGATCGAAACCGCCAGCACGATGGCGATTGCAGAACTCTTCCAGGCTTACGGCGAAAGTGAATTTCGTGATCTGGAGCGGCGTGTCATCGCCCGGTTGTTGGGCGAGCAGCAGCGGGTCATTTCTCTCGGCGGCGGGGCCTTCGTCAATGACGAGACGAGGCAGGCCATTGCCGGGAAGGCCTTTTCGATATGGATCGATGCCGATCTCGATCTCCTTTTCGCGCGAGTGAGCCGCAAGCCGGGGCGGCCACTCCTTCAGAACCCCGATCCGCGCGGCACGCTCGCGCGACTAATGGACGAACGCTATCCGATTTATGCGCGGGCCGACCTACATGTCCGAAGCGAGGATTTGCCGCGCGATGCGATGGCGGCGAAAATGGTCGAAGCGCTGGCCGGGCATTTCGGCAAACAAGAAAGATAAAGCGGATGATCACGCGTGAGGATGACGTCAGGCGGCTTCAGGTGGAGCTTGGCCCGCAGTCCTACGACATTCTGATCGGGCCGGACCTTCTGCGACGCGCGGGTGAGCAGATCGCAGAGCGTCTGCCAGGAGCGCGCTGTGCGATCCTCACCGATGAGAACGTCGCTGCCCTGCATCTCAAAACGTTGACCGATGCTCTCGCCGCTGCCGGATTGTCCTATGAGACGAAACTTCTGCCCGCCGGCGAAAGAACCAAGAGCGCTGAATATCTGCTCGATGCGGTCGATTTCGTCCTCGGAACGAGAATGGAGCGGGGCGATGCGGTCATCGCACTCGGAGGCGGGGTGATCGGCGATCTGTCCGGCTTCGTTGCAGGGATCGCCCGACGAGGCATGAAGTTCGTTCAGGCGCCGACCAGTCTTCTGGCGCAGGTCGATAGTTCGGTCGGGGGCAAGACCGGCATCAATTCGTCCCATGGCAAAAATCTTGTCGGCGTTTTTCATCAGCCGGCACTGGTGCTTTCCGACACGAACGTTCTGGATACGCTTTCCGAGCGGGAATTTCGCGCCGGTTATGCCGAAGTGGCGAAATATGGCCTTATCGATCGGCCGGACTTTTTCGCCTGGCTCGAAAAAAATTGGCAGGCCGTTTTCCAAGGTGGGCCGGAACGTGGCGAAGCCATTGCGATATCGTGCCAGTGCAAGGCGGAGGTCGTCGCCCGCGACGAGCACGAGGAGGGCGAGCGCGCGCTGCTCAATCTCGGTCATACATTCGGTCATGCCCTGGAAGGGGCGACTGGCTACGACAGCAGCCGGCTCGTCCATGGAGAGGGCGTGGCAATTGGCATGGCGCTGGCGCACCGGTTCTCCGTGCGGCTCAATCGCTGCGCCGTCGAGGATGCCGAGAGGGTGGAGGCGCATCTGTCGGCCGTCGGGCTGCCGACACGGCTGTCGGATGTTCCAGGCGAGCTTCCTCCCGCTGACGAACTTCTGAACTATATTGCTCAGGACAAGAAGGTTCGTCGCGGCGCGCTGACCTTCATCCTGACCGAGGGGATCGGCCGCTCCTTCATCGCCAAGGATGTGTCGCCCTCCGAGGTTCTGACATTTCTGAGGGAGTGCCTGACGGCATAACGACACCGATGTGGGTGATCATTTTCGTCATTCTGGTTCTGATCATTCTGTCAGCGACCTTTTCCGGCTCGGAAACGGCGCTGACGGCGGCGAGCCGCGCGCGAATGCACAGTCTGGAGAACGGAGGCGACGCCCGCGCCGGGATCGTCAGCCGTCTCATCGAGCGGCGGGACCGACTGATCGGCGCGCTGCTGATCGGCAACAATCTGGTCAATATTCTCGCTTCCGCGCTTGCGACGTCGATGTTTCTGGAACTGTTCGGCGATCAGGGCGTGGTCTGGGCGACGCTTGTGATGACGGTCCTGCTCGTCATCTTCGCCGAGGTGCTGCCGAAAAGCTGGGCGATCTCCTCGCCCGATACGTTTTCGCTGGCCGTCAGCCGGGTCATGGCGATTTACGTCGCGGTGCTCGGTCCTGTCTCGTCGCTCGTCAACGGCTTCGTGCGCCTGGTGCTGCGCCTGTTCGGCGTGAAGCTCGGCGAAGGACAGTCGATGCTGACCGCACATGAAGAGCTGCGAGGCACGATGGAGGTGCTGCATCGCGAAGGCGCGTTCGTCAAAGCCGACCGCGACCGGCTGGGCGGGCTTCTCGATCTGGCGGAATTAGAAGTCTCCGACGTCATGATTCACCGGACGAGCATGCAAACGCTCAATGCAGACGATCCGTCCGAGGACGCCGTGCGCCAAATCCTCCATTCTCCCTATACGCGTATGCCGCTTTGGGAAGGGACGACGGACAATATTGTCGGCGTCATTCACGCCAAGGATCTGCTGCGCGCCCTCCACGATGTAAACAACGATCCGTCACGGGTCGATATCCGCGCCATTGCCGCGCCGGCCTGGTTCGTGCCGGACACCACCACTCTTCAGGATCAGCTCAACGCCTTTCTCAGGCGTAAAAGCCACTTTGCCATGGTGGTGGACGAATATGGCGAACTGGAAGGGCTGATCACTCTTGAGGATATTATCGAAGAGATCGTCGGCGAAATCGCCGATGAGCACGACGTCGAGATGAAAGGCCTTGCCATCGAAGCCGATGGTTCGGTTGTCGTCGATGGCTCTGTGCCGATCCGCGATCTCAACCGCGCACTCGACTGGAACCTTCCCGACGATTGGGCGACCACCGTTGCGGGGCTGGTTATCCACGAGACTCAGTCCATTCCCGACGAGCGCCAGGCATTTACCTTTCATGGCAAGCGATTCGTGGTGTTGCGGCGTGAGAAGAACCGTATCGTCAGCCTGCGAATCAGGCCAATCGTGGCGCTGGACGACCAGCTATCCGCTTAGGCGAACACGTCCGACGACCTGCTTTGCAGGTCCGTGTATTATGACCGGTTGAGAAAACTCATCGTCCAACGCGACGGAAGCGCCGCAGTGGCTGCGGCGATAAGACAGCAATATAGCACCGGCGGCCACAATGCCTTGCTATCCAGCCAGACCGTGAGGAGCGTTCCGACACCGGCTCCCGACACCATGCCGAACCATGGGACCGTTTCTTTCCATATTCCCCGCCGGCTCTGACCCATGAGAAAAAAGCCGATACCCTTGCCAAGTCGCGACAGCGCGCCGGTGACATAGGTCAGGCTCAGCCTATAGCCGGCCGCCTGTTCCATGGTGGCGTTTATGGCACCCATGGCAAAAACGGTTGGCAATAGCGCCCAAACGGCCGGACCAAGAATGGCGGATAGGGAGAGAAGTGCTGCGACCGTCAACAGACACGGCCATTGCCGTTTGGTCGTTTCGACAATCACGATGCCGGCTGCGTTGCCCATAACGAATGTGACGAGATAGGTCGCCAGAACCGCGATGCGGCCATAATCGCCCTCGCCAAAACTGGTGGCGAGCCGGGTGGTGTTGCCAGTCATGAAGGACACGAAGTTCTGCGACAGTATGAGGCCGATCGCATCGATCATGCCGGCAAGGCTGCTGATGATGAAAATCAGCAGAAGGCCGACGGTAGCGGCTTGTCCGGTCTGTCCTTCTTCCGTCACGAGCCGCCAGTCACCATCGGGTCGTCTCGCCCGGCGCAGCCGGTTCGATGGCCAAAGCATGGACCTTGTTGGGCGCCAATTCTTCCGCCAGCGTTTCGTTAATCGCGCGATGGCGCTCGAGGCGGCTCATTCCACCGAACGCCGCCGACACGATCCGGACCCGGAAATGCGTTTCCCCGACGCCATCGAAGCTGCCGCCTTCACCTGAGTCGCGATTGTGGTGGCCGGCATGCAAGTGGCTCTCATTGACAATCTGGAGACGCTCCGGGGCGAACCGCGCCGTCAATTTATCCTGGATCGCGGTTTCGATTGGGCCGGTGCCGGACATGATTTGTTCTCGCTTTGAGGACAGGGCATATGGTTCGCACCTTTCGGCCGAATAATATGCGCTTGTCAATTCTTGTTCTGAGACGCGAAGCACCCCAATCTTTGGCGCATGAAACCGCGTTCAAACCTTTTCGATTCCATTCGCGTCAAACCGCAGCACAAAAAGCGCGCCGAGGCGGCCAGCGAATCGGTCTGCCAGTGGGATGGCTGCGACAAGCCCGGCGAACACCGGGCTCCGGTTGGCCGCAGCGCTGAGGGGGAGTATTTTCGCTTCTGCGTCGATCATGTGCGGCGCTACAATAAGGGCTATAATTACTTTTCTGGTCTCTCCGATAGCGAGATCGCCCGATACCAGAAGGAAGCGGCGACCGGGCATCGTCCGACATGGAAGATCGGTTCGCTCGGCGGCGAAACGTCCGCCGCGCCGGAAATCAGCTCGATGCGAAGCGGGCGGGCCGGCTATTACAGCGCTACAGGGCGACGACAGCCCGGACGAAATGGCGAGAGTGTGGCTCATGAGCGGCTGCTGAAGCCGCTGGAGAAAAAGGCAATCCGCACGCTCGGTCTTGAGGGGCGGCCGGAAGCCGAACTTATCCGGGAACGCTACAAGCTTTTGATCAAGCAGTATCATCCCGACGCCAATCACGGTGATCGCGGCAGCGAGGAACGGTTTCGCGAGGTGCTCGACGCCTATCGATTGCTCAAACGTTCCGGTTTCTGCTAGGGGACATTAGCCCCGGACGACCGTTCAAGACACGCAAGAAGGACAAGGCGGGCGGCACGGCCCAGATGCCGCCGCGAAACCGCCGTGACGAGACCTGATGGATACCCAGACTTCCGAGACGCCCAGCCTGCCCGATACGTCCGTTTCGGTTCGCGACACATTCGGCATCGATTCCGATATGGTCGTGCCTGCCTATTCGGAAGCCGACCCACATGTGCCGGAACTAGATGCCGACTATCTCTTCGACCGCCAGACGACGCTCGCGATCCTGGCCGGCTTCGCCTATAATCGCCGCGTGCTGGTTTCCGGCTTTCATGGCACCGGTAAATCCACTCATATCGAGCAGGTCGCCGCACGCCTGAACTGGCCGGCAGTGCGCGTCAATCTCGACAGCCACGTCAGCCGGATCGATCTGGTCGGCAAGGACGCCATCGTTCTGCAGGAAGGCCAGCAGGTCACGGAATTCCGTGACGGTATTCTGCCTTGGGCCTATCAGAACAATGTCGCGCTGGTCTTCGACGAATATGATGCCGGCCGCCCGGACGTAATGTTCGTGATCCAGCGCGTTCTGGAAAGCTCCGGCCGTCTGACGCTGCTCGACCAGAGCCGCGTGATTCGTCCACACCCGGCCTTCCGCCTTTTCGCCACCGCCAACACGGTCGGCCTGGGCGACACGACCGGCCTCTATCATGGCACGCAGCAGATCAACCAGGCGCAGATGGACCGGTGGTCGATTGTCACCACACTGAACTATCTGCCGCATGACAAGGAAGTGGCCATCGTTCAGGCCAAGGCGCGGCACTATCAGAACGAACAGGGCCGCGACACCGTCAACAAGATGGTGCGGGTCGCCGACATGACGCGCGCCGCTTTCATGAATGGCGATCTGTCCACCGTGATGAGCCCGAGAACCGTTCTCACCTGGGCGGAGAATGCGGACATCTTCAAGGATATCGGCATGAGCTTTCGGCTGACCTTCCTTAACAAATGCGACGAGATGGAGCGGACAATCGTGTCCGAGTTCTACCAGCGGGCCTTTGGCGAGGAACTGCCGGAGAGTGCGGCTCACGTGGTACTGGGGTAGGGTCTTAGCGTGAACTGGCTCGAGTTCATCTCATCCCTGTTCTGGCCAGCAATCGTTATTTATTGCTTATGGCGCTTTTCCAGACAATTGGCGGTGTTAGGAGACTCTGTGGCCAAACGTCTTGACCAAGGGTCTGGCGTCAAATTGGGACCATTTGAGTTGCCTGGGCTAGAGCCCGCCGATCGGGTGGAGGAGGCTCCTGACATTGTTCCAGACGAGATACATCAAGAAGGCAATGAGGGCGACGCATCGGATGAGGTCGAACCCAGTGATGTTTCTTATGAGAATTCATATTCAGCTTTAATCGAAGAGAGCGTTTTTCTTACTCTTCAAGGAAAATACTCTGCAGTGGCAACCAGGCAAGTGCGAGCTGGCGGACTGCCGGTCGATGGCATATTGCTCGTCAATGGCAACCCTTTGTTGGTCGAAGTTTCCTATTACAGAGAACTAAAAGGTAGGCGGCTATACATTATCACTGTATTCAATAATTACATTGTAAATTTGATTTACAAACTTCAGTCACTTCACTGGAAAAATTACAAAATTCTTTATGTGTTAGTTTTTGATAAAATTTCCGTTGATGAAAGTATATTTAAATCACAGTTGTTAGAGAATTTATCTACTGAAGAGCGATCACGAGTCGATATAGAAGTATTTCTCTCTGAGAATTTGGTTTCGCGTTCAATATAATCAATCAAGGCTTTGCGCCCGAGTTGGCGCAAAGCCTCCTAGGGACTCAAGCCGCCGCCTTCTGCTCCTGTCGGGCGGTCATGGTGGCCTTCGCCCACCATTCCAGCTCGTCTAGCATGGCGCTTGCAGCGGGTGCGATGGCTTCTTCAATGCCTTCCATAGGTCCGTCCTGACCCATTGGGTGAACGGCCATGAAGCTGCCGGCGGCAATATGCACGGCGTTGCGCGTCGGCACCATTTCGAGTTCGACACCTATGGCACGAAGATGCTCTACGGCCCGTGCGCCTCCGGCACCGCCATAGGCGATATACGCCATGGGTTTTCTGTTCCACTCGACCCAGGCCTGATCGAGTGCGTTCTTCAGTGCTCCTGTGATCGAGTGGTTATATTCGGCGACGACAAAAATGTAGCCGTCGAACGTACCGATCTTTTCCTGCCAGGCGACGGCTTTCGGATCGGAACTGGGCATCCAGCGATTGGAGGCCGGTTCGTCGAAGAACGGCAAGTCGAAATCGGCAAGATCAACGAGTTCGACGTCGAACGCGCCGTGCGCTTTGGCTTTCTCGAGCATCCAGGCGGCCGGCTTTTCGGCAAAACGGGATTTGCGTGTCGATCCGATAATGATCGCAATGCGCGGCTTGGAGTTGATGGTCATCGCTAAGTATCCTTTGGTAATCTGGTGTCGCATGGTTCGATGGGATACATCTCTCCGCAGCATCGCCTTCGCAAGAAGGCACTTTTCCGAAACCTTCTCACCCCGAGGTGACTCATGTGCCGCACATCCGATGCCGGAACTGGTGAAAACGACATAGGGGCGCATATCTCCGAAATGCTCTCAAGGGTCGGAGATAGCTGGACAATTCAGACCGTGCGTGCGCTGAGAGAAGGGCCGCTGCGTTTCAATGAGTTGCGAAGGCGTATCGGCGGGATCAGTCAGAAAATGCTGACGGTGACACTGCGTCGTCTGGAGAGAGACGGTTTCATCGGAAGAACCGTCTATCCGACCACGCCGCCGCAGGTGGAATATACCCTGACGGAGCTTGGCCACAGTCTTCAGGCGCCTGTCTGCGCCCTTGTTGGCTGGACGATAGACAATGCCGATGCGATCAAAGCGGCCCGCTCCCGCTATGACGGAATTGCCGAACCCGACAATGAGAGCCGATCCGATGCAAAACGATCTGACAAGCCCCTTGCGGCGACGGATGGGCGTGCTCTATCTGGCTCATGAGCAGTTCCGGTCATAATTCCCGCAAGGCGGCCAAGGCGATCAGCGAAGCGCAGGACGGGTTCAGGCGCTCCGTCTCGGCGACGGTGCGCGCGTTGAGCGGCGATCACGATCTGGAAGTGTCCTTCTCACGCGACAAGCCGGCGCTTGTGGGCAATCGGGCGCGTCTTCCCGAATTGCCGAAGAAACCGAGCGCCGTCGATCTTTCGATCACGCGCGGGATCGGCGATTCCATGGCGCTGCGCCGCGCCTGCCACGACGAGCGACTTCATGTGCGCCTTGCGCCGGAGGGGCGGCAGGCGCGCGCGGTTTATGACGCGCTGGAGGTTGCGCGATGTGATTCCATCGGCGCCAACCGAATGCCAGGCGTCGCCGACAACATCGGCGCGATGGTGGAAGACCGTTGCCAGAAAGCGAACTTGTCAGCCGCCTCCGGTCGCGACGATGTGCCGGTGGAAGAGGCCGTATCGCTTATGGTGCGGGAAAAGCTGACGGGCCGGCCTATGCCCGGCATGGCACGCAATGCCGTGGCGTTCTGGCGCGAATGGGTCGAGGAAAAGGCCGGTGATCGGCTCGACAATTTGCTCGACGCCATCGAAAACCAGGACGATTTTGCCCGCTCGATCCGCGAATTGCTCGTTTCGTTGGAGATGGCGGAAGAACTGTCCGACGAGATGGAGGACGAGCAGGACCAGTCGGAAGACGAGGAAACAGAGCCCGAGCCGCAGGAAAGCGAAGACGAGGGCGGAGAACAGTCCGAGGGCGAGGAAGATGCATCCGCCGACGCCTCCGAGCAGGAAGGGGACCCTCAGGACAGCGATCAGACCGAAATGGCGGACGCTTCCGACGCCGAGTTCGACGAGGACGAAGACGGTGAGGACGAAGCCGAGACGCCCGGCGAAACGCGCCGCCAGGAGGATGTTTTCTCCGACATCCCGACCGAATTGGACTACAAGGCCTACACGACCGCCTTCGACGAAGAGGTCGGCGCTGACGAACTCTGCGACCATGAGGAGCTGGAGCGGTTGCGCGCCTTTCTCGACAAGCAGATCGGCAATATGCAGCGGGTCGTCAGCCGTCTCGCCAACCGCCTCCAGCGCCGCTTGATGGCGCAGCAGAACCGGTCATGGGATTTCGATCTGGAAGAAGGCTATCTGGACCCGGCGCGCCTGTCGCGGATCATCATCGATCCGATGCAGCCGCTCTCCTTCAAGCAGGAACAGGATACCAATTTCCGCGATACGGTCGTGACGTTGCTGATCGATAATTCCGGCTCCATGCGCGGTCGTCCGATCACCGTCGCGGCGACCTGCGCCGACATTCTGGCGCGAACGCTGGAGCGCTGCGGCGTGTCGGTGGAGGTGCTCGGTTTCACCACCCGCGCCTGGAAGGGCGGCAGCAGCCGCGAGGAGTGGCTGAAAGCCGGCAAGGAAGCCGGACCCGGCAGGCTAAACGATCTTCGCCACATCATCTACAAGAGCGCCGACATGCCGTGGCGACGGGCCAAACCCAATCTCGGACTGATGATGCGCGAGGGCCTGTTGAAGGAAAATATCGACGGCGAAGCGCTGATCTGGGCGCATCAGCGGCTGATGCAACGGCACGAGCAGCGAAAGATCCTGATGATGATTTCCGACGGCGCGCCGGTCGACGATTCCACGCTGTCCGTCAATGCGGGCAACTATCTGGAGCGCCACTTGCGCGCGGTGATCGAACGGATCGAGATGCGCTCGCCGGTCGAGATGCTGGCAATCGGCATTGGTCACGACGTTACGCGCTATTATCGCCGTGCGGTAACGATTGTGGATGTGGAGGAACTCGCCGGCGCGATGACGGAGCAGCTTGCCGGTCTGTTCGAGGATGAGACGTCCTCCAGGGCAACCCGCCGCGTGGCCGCACGGCGTTGATTATACTGTTCCGCCAGGCTGGCGCGCTGATGAGCGCTGCTTTGATTGCGGTTGTCTGCGCGTCAATTCCAGCTAAGGCGGAGCGTTTTACGGTTCGCACGGAGACCATCGAGCGATTCCGCATTGGCTCTGACGAGACCAATTTCGGGCCGTTGAAATTCGTCGGCGGCCTGAATTTGATCGGAGGTCATCGGCATCTCGGAGCTTTTTCAGCGTTTCGCTATCGCGACGGCGACGGAGGACGTTTTGTCGCTGTCTCCGACACCGGTTTCTTTTTCTTCGCACGCATTAAACGGGATGCAGATGGCCGACCTGCCAGCATCGCCGATGCCAGTCTTTCCGAAATGACAGACGAGACCGGCAAGGCCCAGCGGGCAAAATATCTCTCTGACGCCGAGGGCCTGTCGCTCAGCGGTGACACGGCGTCTGTCGCCTTCGAGCGTGTGGACCGCATCGTTGAGTTTCAGCTTGAAGGCGATAGCGCGACTCCGCTGTCGACCCGCGTTCCGATCATTATTCCCGAGCGCGAATTGCGTAGGAACGGCGGGTTGGAGGCATTGGTCCGAACACCGGACGACAGTGTTTTCAAGGGCGCGAGAATTGCCATTGCCGAAACCAGTATCGACCGAAACGGAAATATTCTGGCGGCCGTTCTGGAAGGCCCGCGTCGCGGCGAATTTTCCGTGCGCAAGAGTGGACGCTTCTCGCCGACCGACGCCGCCATATTGCCCGACGGGCGACTGCTGCTGCTGGAGCGCTCTTTTTCCATGGCGCGCGGCGTCGGCATGCAATTACGCATGATCGATCTCGATGCAATCCGGCCCGGTGCGGTGGTCGATGGCGATGTCGTTCTGACGACTGATATGCGATATCAGATCGACAATATGGAAGGGATCGACGCCTTCCGCACGAGCGATGGTGCGGTGCGTGTCGGCCTGATCTCGGACGACAACCGTTCGCTGCTACAGCGGACGCTCTATCTGGAGTTCGAAATCGAAACGCAATGAGCTTTGAAAGCGGATAGAAACGCCTCAATCTTCGCGCTGTTCTCAGGCTGTCGAAGGATTTGCGATATCTCATCTGGCGTTTTCGCCATCAACGCGAATCGGACGAAAATCTCACTGGAGAAGGACGCCGAAACGGTCGCCAGAACGGTTCGCAGCGAATCCAGCATGTCGTCGCCGCGATGAGAAGCATGGGCGATTGCAATCGGCTTATCGATGATAGCGTCGCGCGACACCAGCCAGTCGATCAGATTCTTCAAGCCGCCGGGAATGGCGCGGACATATTCCGGGCTGGCGAAAATCAGCCCGTCCGATTCATCGATGGCGGCCAGTAGCGCTTCGATTTCAGGAGGCGTGTTTTCGCCCTCCGTATCGGGCGAGAAAACCGGCAGTAGATTGACCGGCGGCAGCAGGTCCATCACGATCCCGGATGGTGCCATTTGCTGAAAGACATGCAGCATAGCGGCATTTGTCGACGCCTGACGCGCGCTGCCTGAAATTGCCAAAATTTTCAGTCGGTCGGCTGCCATCGGCGTTTCCCAAACAAAAAAACGGGCCGTCGCCGGCCCGCTTTTGAAAAGTTCTGAAAACCTTGGCGATCAGGCCGCCGGAAGGTTTTCCTTTTCAAGCGCCTTCTGAACCTGTCGCTTGATGAGTCGGGCGCGCTGGGACAGCGTTTCGTTCTTCGACTTCATCAGGAAGTTGTCGAGGCCGCCCCGATGCTCCACCGTGCGCAGTGCCGCTGCCGAAACACGCAGGCGATAGCTCTGGCCCGTCGCATCGGAAATCAACGAGACGTTGACGAGGTTCGGCAGAAAACGGCGCTTGGTCTTATTGTTGGCGTGCGAGACGTTGTTGCCTACCATCACGCCCTTGCTGGTCAGTTCGCAGATGCGGGACATCGTGATCGATCCTTCATTTGGTCCGTGGCCGAGCGGCTGATGTCTCAGGCCGGCTGCTGAGGCGACACGCGAAAAAGCCGCGCACGCGCGGCTCGGTTCGGCGGGTCGGCCGGAAAAGTCGGTGTTCCATAGTGGCAAGTGACTGTGCCGTCAAGTCGCGATTGCGGCTAGAAAGGCGCTAGTCCGGTCGCGATGGCGCCTCAATTAGGACGTTGATAAAGTGGTCAAGGGACGATCCGCACAGAAGGATCGAGACAAAGCATGAGCATCCGGAAAATTTGGCGCGTCGGCGTCATATCGGCTATCGCAACGATGTTGGCGGTGCAACCGTCGTCTGCCGTCAGTCTCGGCGCCGATTACGTCTTTTCCGTATTCGGCCTGCCGGCCATGAAAATCGATATCGACTGGGCGAGCAAAGGCAACCGCTACAAGATCGACGGCAAGCTTCGTTCTGCTGGGATCGGGCGTGTGTTCGGTAACATCAAAGGCGACCTTTCGGTGGATGGCGCGACGACAGATCAGGGCTGGCAGCCGCAGAATTTCGCCATGAACTACAAAGGCAAGGACCCCTGGCAAGGCCAGGCGCAATGGTCGGGCCAGACGCTGACCATGCTGCAAACCAAACCTGACAACCGACGCAAGGGCGGTAGCGCGTGGATTCCGCTCGACGGACCGGCGCGCAACGGCTTCGTCGATTTGTTCACCGGGATGGTGATCGAATCGGACACGGCTGGCGGGGTCTGTGGGCGTACCCTCGATCTTTTCGATGGCGAGATGCGCATGACCCTTGCCATGAGCGCCCCCAAGACCGTCAACCTCTCGATCAAAGGTGCGCCGAAAAAGGGCGTTCAGTGCCAGGCGCGCTTCACTCCCGTTGCCGGATACAGCACCAAAAGCTCTTCTCGCCGGCATCTGGCCAAACAGACCATCCAGATCGTGTGGGCCAATCCGGTAGGGCACTATTGGGTGCCGGCATCGGCGGTCATTCCTCACAAGGATGCAACGCTACGTATCAAGGCATCTCGCCTATACGGAAAGCCCTGATACGAGCTTTATTGCCGAGAGAGTTGGGCTGGTCTAAGCCCGGCCATGATCCGTTCGACGCTCATCGGCTTTGTCGCAGTTCTCCTCTGGGCGTCGCTCGCCCTGTTCACCACGCTTTCGGGCGAGGTGCCGCCGCTGCTGCTGAACGGGCTTTCGTTTGCGATCGCAACGCTGGTCGGCCTTCTTTATGGCTTATCGACAGCGGAAAGACGCAGAACCCTGATCCAGACCCTGCGGCTGCCGCCCTACGTGCTGGTCTTCGGCACGGCAGGGTTATTTGGCTTTCACGCGCTCTATTTCGCCAGCCTGCGACTGGCGCCACCGGTCGAGGCCAATCTTCTCAACTATCTGTGGCCGTTGCTTATCGTCCTTTGCTCCGGGTTCGTCGCAGGCCGTGCGCCCGGCTGGCGGGCTTGGGGCGGAGCCGTGCTGGGGCTGATCGGAACCGGCCTGATCGTCATTCAGGATGACGGACTGGCGTTCGATACTGCCTATCTTCCGGGCTACGCTTTAGCGCTATGCGCGGCGCTCTTCTGGACCACTTACTCACTCGCCGCGCGCCGCTTCGCGCATGTTCCGACACTCGCCGTCACATGGTATTGCTTCGGCACGAGCATATTGAGCTTTGTATTCCATCTGATGTTCGAGACGACGGTTCTGCCTCAGAACACAATCCAATGGGTTGCGGTTTTCAGCCTCGGTCTCGGACCGGTCGGCATTGCATTTTTCTTCTGGGATGAAGGTATGAAGCGCGGTGACGTATCGGTGCTCGGTGCCGCCGCTTATGCCGCTCCGTTGCTTTCGACGCTTCTGCTGATTGCATTCGGTCAGGCTGCGTTGACGTTGCGTATCGCGCTGGCCTGCCTTCTCATCACCGCAGGGGCCGCGCTTGCCGCGTCGAGTCTGATCGGCCGCGGCCGCCGGTCAGCGGCCGTCCCGGACAGCCCTAACCGGTAAGTCCTTACTTCCTGTCCCAGGAAATGGCCGCCTCGCGGTAATTCTCATGGGCGATGTTCGTGCAAAAATCCTCCCACTCGCATCCTTGGCAGCCCGACCGGATATCGCCTGAGGCAAAAACCGCGCGAAGATGCGGGATGCGCATATCGGATAGGAGGAAACGATCTCCCGGTCGGATCGGCCTTTTTAGAAAGCGCCCGACATCGTTGGCTGCGGCCCGGTCACGTTCACTCACCCTGCCAAGATGGCAATGCGGGTTGTCATCGGTCAGAAGAGGGGCGCAGATATCGTCTGGCCCCTCCACGATTTCAATCTCTTCGCCCGCAGAAAGACGCCCCGCGATCATGGCCAGATTTTCCGTGAAAGCAGGGCTGTAACCTCTGCCGGCGAATGTGAGGATGCACAGCAGATGATGCGGGCGAAGCCGAACTGTCACGTATCGGCGCGCTCGGTCCTGCGCGTCATTGCTTTCAGCACGGCTGCGGCAAGAGCCGACTTCAGAATGCCGCCCAGAATGAACGGCAGCACGCCGGCGACGATGGCTTTTTCCACCCCGATCATGACGGCAAGCCACGCGGCACCGAGCACAAGACATAGCGCATTGCCAATAAGCATGGCAGCAAAGGCCAAGCCGACATTATGGCCGTTCCAGCCGCGTTCCGCGAGCCAGCCGACGACCATTGCCACAACGACAAAGGCAAAGAGATAACCGCCAGTCGGGCCGAAGAAGTGGGCGAACCCGCCTGCGCCACCAGCGAAAACCGGTAGGCCGGCTGCGCCTTCGGCGAGCCATGCCACGATAGTCAGCCCACCCAGGCGCCAACCGTAAAGCGCGCCGATCAATGTTACTGCGAAAGTCTGCATCGTCACCGGGACCGGATACATCGGCACCTCGATATAAGACGAGAGTATCAGCAGCAGGCTGCCGAGCAGCACTGCGCCGACACGCCACATCAATGGCCGGCTCTCAAGATCGAGCGGACTGAACACTGCTTTCGCCGCCTGAGCAGACACGTTGTTCATAGAGCATCTCCTAATTATAGATAATTTATTGATTCTATCGCTAAAGATTCCTCAGTGAGCGGAAATATGCAACTGCCGCTGTCGAAATAATGGGCGTCCACCCCACGTCTCGAAAAAAGCAGGAGAGCAAGCGTCTGTTTTTGTGGTGAAACTCTGTCGTCAGCCGCGCTTGTTGCGGTACGCACTTTTCCCGATCCAACCGACATGATGCGCGAGAAGGCTCGCGGCTCTGTCGCTGTCACCGGCACGAAGCGCGGTCAGAATGGATCGGTGGTCGCGGTCCGTGGGCGTTTCCCATTCGGCTCGCCAGCCTGAGAAGAGAAAACGGGAACTGGCCGTGTGAAGATCGTCTATGGCGCGCAGCAGGCGCGGCATGCCGCACGGTTCCAGGATCAGCCGATGGAAGGTTCTGTTGGCTTCTTCCCAGCTCTGGACATCTCGGGCGCGGTCACCGGCACGTGTTGCCTCTTCCGCCTCATCGAGAATGGCGTTTGTGAGGTGCGGTGCTGCGTTGCGCAAGGCCAGCGCTTCGAGAGCAGCCCGCATTTCCGCGACCTCCCGAACCTCGTCATGCGTGAAGCCGGCAACGCGGACGCCCCGCCTGGGTTCGCTTCTGACGAGACCCTGCGATTCGAGGCGGCGAAAAGCTTCGCGCACGGGAACGTGGCTGGTGCCGAACTCCTCGGCGATGTGATCCTGGCGCAGTCTCGCGCCGGCCTCGATCCGTCCGGTCACAATCCGGTCGGATAGCTCGCGGCTGATCCGGGCAGCAAGAGGTTCTGATTTTGCCGTAGACATCGGATTATCGATAATCCGATCCGCAGTGGGCGTCCAGCCAGTGCTTCGATGCCCCGTCAGAACCGATCTTTTCGTCCCCGGATTTCTGCAAAGACCTCCGTCGGGCTGGCATTCTCCATCCCAAGCGCCGCCTTCAGCGAGGCATCGGACGTGCGAAAATAGGGATTGGTCTGCTTTTCCAATCCGATTGTCGTCGGCAGGGTCATTTCACCCGCCTGTCTCTGGACATCGACCACCGTCAATCTCTCCCTCAAAGCCTCATTATCGGGATCGACCGTTACAGCGAATTTCGCGTTGGCAAGTGTGTATTCATGGCCGCAATAAACCTGCGTTTCGTCTGGCAGGGCGGCCAGCTTGTCGAAACTCTTCTGCATCTCCGCAGGGCCTTTCTCGAACAGGCGCCCGCAACCCATGGCGAACAACGTGTCGGCAGCGAAGAGCAATCCGCTCTTCGGGAAATAATAACAGACATGACCAGCGGTATGGCCTGGCGTTTCGATGACCTCGACGGTCTGATTGCAGATCGAGATCGTGTCGCCGTCGCCAACAAGTTCATCAAGCCCGTCGATCTTATCGGCTTCGCCCTTTGGGCCAAAAACCTTCGGTGTAAACCGATGCTTCAAGGGCTTTAGCGCCTCGACATGATCGCCGTGATGATGGGTGATCAAAATATGGGTCAGGTTCCATCCGGTGCGGTCGAGGGCCGCTAGAATTTCCTCTTCCCTCGGAGCATCGATGAGGACGGTGCTGTGGCTGTCGGGATCGTGGACGAGAACGCAGAAATTGTCGCCCCTTGCCATAAACTGCTCGATTTCCAGCGCCATCTCGATTCTCCATCATTCGACCGATCGCTACCAAGGTGCGGCGGTCGGCGAGGCGGTCAAGGTTTCCAAGGAGAAGCGCGGACCTTATCTTGTGTTCATGCACTGTGAAATTCGCGCCCTTCGTGACTTCTACGCCAGCCCGCTCGGCTCGCTCGCCGTGCTTTCTATCGGGCGCGCGCTGACGTCCGTCTGGGAGCCGAGTGCATCGGAACGCCTTATCGGGATCGGTTATCCGATTCCCTGGCTGGAAAAATTTTCACCCGATGCGGAGCGTACGCTCTGCTTTATGCCAGCGGGGCAGGGCGCCATCGCATGGCCCGACGAACAGCATAGTGCGACCGCGCTCGTTTTCGACGAGGAACTGCCTCTGGCGGACAGTTCGGTCGACCGTCTGCTTTACGTGCACGCGCTGGAACATTCTGAAAATCCGCGTGAAACGCTGACAGAAGCATGGCGGGTGCTGTCTCCGGGCGGACGGGTGGTGGCGGTCGTGCCAAGCCGCCGGGGACTTTGGGCGCGATTCGAACATACGCCTTTCGGCACCGGCCGCCCGTTTTCCGAGGGGCAGCTTTCCCGGCTTCTGGAAGATAGCAATCTGACCGTGACTCATCGTATGGAAGCGCTGCATTTTCCGCCGGTGCGTCGGCGTATGGCGCTGCGCTTCGCCGGCACCCTGGAGAGGCTAGGTCGGCGTTTCTGGCCGCTCTTTGCCGGTGTGCGCATTATCGTCGCTGAAAAACGGCTGTATCAGGGGCTGCCGGTCACGGAGCGAGCCAGCCGGCGTGTTTTCCAGCCTGTGCTGCAGCCGGCAGGGGCGCTCAGCCGGCAATCGCGGACCCTCGACACGGACGGCCGGGCCGGATAATCAGCGGAACCGTCATACTCCCGTTCGAGAACCGCCATGACAGAGTACGCAAAAACGGACGCCCCACTGGCCCGCCAGTCCATCGGTTCCATCAGCCCCTATGTGCCCGGCAAGAGCAAAGCCGAAGGCGCGGCCAAGGTCCATAAGCTTTCGTCAAATGAGACACCGCTCGGCCCCTCGCCGGCGGCAGTAGAAGCGTTCAGCGACATGGCCAGCAGGTTGGAGCTTTATCCCGACGGCTCGTCATCCGATCTTCGCAAAGCGATTGCAAAGGCGCACGATCTCGACGCCGACCGCATCATTTGCGGCGCGGGTTCCGACGAATTGCTGTCGCTTCTGGCCTACACTTATCTGAATGCCGGTGACGAAGGCATCTATTGCGAACATGGCTTTCTGGTCTATCGCATCGCGATACTGGCCGCGGGCGGCGTCCCGGTCGTCGCGCCGGAGACCGACGAGACCGCCAATGTCGACGCCATTCTCTCCGCCGTGACAGAGCGGACGAGGATCGTCTTCCTGGCGAACCCGAACAATCCGACCGGTACCTACCTTCCGGCAAGCGAAGTCAAACGGCTGCACGACGGTTTGCCGAAAAATGTCTTGCTCGTCCTGGATGCCGCCTATGCAGAGTATGTCTGTCAGGACGACTATGAGTCGGGCATCGAACTGGCCAGTTCTGCCGGTAATGTCGTCATGACGCGTACTTTCTCGAAGATTTACGGACTGGCTTCGCTTCGGCTCGGCTGGATGTATGGGCCTGAGGCCGTTATCGATGCGGTCAATCGTGTGCGCGGTCCGTTCAACGTCACCGGCCCGGCCATTGCGGCCGGGGTGGCTGCTATGGGCGACAAATCGCATCTGGCGCGGGCAGTCGCGCACAATACGGAATGGATCAAAAGGGTCAGCGACGGGCTGGCGGCCCTCGGTCTGCGCGTCACACCTTCGGTCGGCAATTTCGTGCTCGTTCATTTTCCGGAAGGCGAAGAGACGAAAAGCGCGACCGCCGCAGATGAGTATCTCACCAAGCGGGGCTTCGTGCTGC
Source organism: Notoacmeibacter sp. MSK16QG-6 (assembly GCF_024158145.1). GTDB lineage: Bacteria > Pseudomonadota > Alphaproteobacteria > Rhizobiales > Rhizobiaceae > Notoacmeibacter. Next base: position 60,301 of record NZ_JAMYXM010000003.1, on the reverse strand, counting down.
GGCAGGTCGCCGGATACGGCTTTCCCAACGCTCTTCGCATGAGCATCGGTACGGCGGAAGCCAATGACGGTGTGCTGGCGGCGCTTGCCGATTTCATGGGCGAGCCGGCATGAGCGAACGAATGTTCGGACGAATTGCGCTGATCGGCATCGGGCTTATCGGCTCCTCGCTCGCACGTGTGATCGCGCGCGAGAAGCTGGCTGGCGAGGTCGTCATTTCAAGCCGTAGCGCGGAGACGCTGGACGAAGCGGCAGCGCTCAATCTCGGCGACCGCTATGAGCAGGATGCCGCCGAGGCGGTGAAGGATGCCGATCTCGTTATCGTTTCCGTTCCTGTCGGCGCGTCCGGCGCGGTGGCGCGGCAGATTGCTCCGGCACTGAAGAAAGGCGCGATCGTTACCGATGTCGGCTCGACCAAGCGATCCGTGATCGCTCAGATGGCGCCAGAATTGCCCGCCCATGTTCATTTCATCGCCGGCCACCCGCTGGCCGGTACAGAAAAGAGCGGCCCGTCCGCCGGCTTCGCATCGCTGTTCGAGGATCGCTGGTGCATCTTGACGCCGCAGGATGGTGTCGATCCTGCGGCAATCGAGCGCCTGAGCGCTTTTTGGGAGGCATGCGGCAGCCGGACCGAACTCATGGACCCCGTTCATCACGACCAAGTGCTGGCGCTGGTGTCGCACGTTCCGCACCTGATCGCCTACAATATCGTCGGTACGGCGGATGAACTGGAAAATGTCACCGAGAGGGAAGTGATCAAATATTCCGCTTCCGGTTTTCGGGATTTTACACGTCTCGCAGCGTCCGATCCGACGATGTGGCGTGATGTCTGCCTCCATAATCGGGATGCGATATTGGAGATGCTGTCCCGTTTTTCGGAAGATCTGACGGCGCTGCGAAAGGCCGTGCGTCGGGGCGATGGCGAGGCCCTGTTCGATCTGTTCACGCGTACGCGATCCGTTCGGCGGAGCATTATCGAGGCCGGACAGGATGTCGATGTTGCCGATTTCGGCCGCTCGGCTGCAGGCGGCCGAGAGATCGGCGAGGCCGCGAAGTAAGGTCGCAAATCAGGGCAGCGGTGGAATACGCGGCAGCTTGATGAACAGGACCGAAGGGACCCCGTCCTTTATCCGAACCGGGATAGAAGGGGTTTTACCATCGACGGTGAAGCCAGCGAGCGTCTTGAAGGCCGAGCGGATGGTGTCGGCCTCGTCCGGCGCAAGTTCTGCGATAATATCGCCAAGTCGTTCGGGCGACTCGATCCGGACATGCACATCGCCATCGATCAAGCCATCATCGCCGACCACGTAATCGCCCGATATCTGAATTTCGGCATCGCCATCGGCTGTGTGCAGCCTCAGCTCGCTGAGTGTTCCGGAGAGGCCTCTCATCGTTCGAAGGCCGCCCCCGGCGAGCTTTTGAGCACCATCGGCGACCGATGCTTTCGCGATCAATGTCAGGGGCGGTAGACGAACGGCCGTAGGTACGGCGGCGAAAAAATCGGACAGTTGCAGATTTAGATCGAGATCACTCTGATGGAGCCGCCAGGTCAGGTGGAGTTGCGATGCTTCGGCGAAGGGCGTTTGCGATTCTTCCTGGAACAATTTGACATCATCGACCCTGAGGGCGGCCCTTTGCGGAAGCGGTTCGTCATAGTCCGTCGAAAAGCGGAGATCGTCCCATCGCAGAGTGAGAGGTGGGAAGTCCGGTCCTTCTAGCGTCAAGGGCGAGCCAAGCCGCCCGCCGATCCGTTCCGGCTTGCGGATTTCAGCCGTGGAAACAAGGCCGGGCGCTGTCGCGGTGTATTGGCCATCGGCCGTTCCGAATGAGACGGTGTCGCAGGCAACGCCGAGCTGAAAAGGGTAGCCGGTGGTCGTCAGGTCGCCACACGATGCTTCGGCGCCGCTGGCTTCGATCTGGGTCAGAATCGTACGCGTTTGCTCTTCCAGCCGGCTCGCCATATAGAACCATCCCGCTGTCCAGGCGATCAATATCAGCAGTATCGCGGTCGCCACCCATAGAGCCAATGCGCCGAAACGAAAGCGCGATTGCCGGTCATCAGGATGGGTGGCCAGACGTCTGGTCATGAGGTCGAACCGAGGGAAACGGAGATGGCGAAGCGCATGGAGGCGATATGACCGATTTCTGGGTTTTTGGCTACGGCTCTTTGATGTGGCGGCCCGAATTCGAACCCCTGGAAACAGTACGTGCGCGCCTGCATGGCTATCGGCGTTCTCTGTGCATCTCGTCGCACATCATGCGCGGTACGCCGGAACGGCCCGGACTGGTGCTTGGCCTCGACCGGGGCGGATCGTGCGTCGGGCTCGCTTTTCGCGTCGATGGAGACAAACACGATAAGATTATGGCCGATCTACGGGCTCGTGAACTTGTGACGAATGTCTATCTGGAGTGTCTTCGGTCTGTGCGCCTTGTCGATGGACGTCGCGTGCCAGCCGTATGCTATGTGGTCGACCGCCATCACGATCAATATCTCGGAGCATTAAGCGTACAGGATGCCGCCAATCGTGTGGCTGGCGCCACCGGCAAATTCGGGCCGAATGAGGATTATGTGTTGAACACGGTCGACCACCTCCGCGAACTCAATATCAGGGATGGATGGCTGGAGGCGGTCGCACGCCGGCTGCAGAGCAACGCGCCGTCAGTTTCGGCGCGGTAAGTTCGCCGTATCGACGCCCAACTCCTCCAACCGCGCAATTGCGGTAGGCGGAAATGGCGGCGGGTCCTGCTCCTGCGCAACCTCCATGAGCAGCTCGTCGCAGGCGGTCTCGATTTTCTCGCATAGCAGTTTGCGGAACTCCGGGCGCGGCAGTCCGGGCTGGATTGGCTCCAGAATGCGGGCTTTCATAATGCCCGGATAGCGGCGGAACTGCCGGCGCGGCCAGTACAGACCAGCAAGATGGGCAATCGGCACGACTGGCACATTGAGCCGCGCATAGAGTTCCACGATGCCGTATTTGTAGTCCGGCGGCGCGCCGACCGCCTTCCGCGTTCCTTCCGGGTAGATGATGAGCTGGCGGTCCTGGTTCGCCATGCGGCTTGCGGCCTTCTCGACGATCTGGTCCATAACGGCGCGGCCCTTGCCCCGATCGATGGCGATAAAGCGGAAGCGAAGGAGATACCAGCCGAACAGGGGTATCCAGGTCAGCTCACGCTTAAGGACGATCATGCCGGCCTTGATGTTCGGCACGAAAGCGAAGGTGTCCAGAAAGCTCTGATGTTTGATGGCGACGATGCAGTTCGTATCCACCATATTGTCTGCGCCTTCGACATGAAGACGGATGCCGACGATCTTCTCAGCCAGCCAAAGACTGCTCCGCGACCATGTCTGACCCACCCCCCAGACATACCAGAAGGGTCCCAGAAAGGTGAAAATTCCAAAGACGAGCATCTGAACCACGAGGTTCAGATAGAAGACCGCGTTGAAGATCAGCGATCGAATGGCAAGCATTTTCGGTCCATCGAGCGTGAAACAGTAAAGTTGACTGGCACATACACGAGGACGAGGTCGCGGCAAAGCGTCCGATGGTAATAGCGGCTTCGTGCTCAGAGAGGCCAGCCATGCGCCGCTGCGAAGGATCCCACCGGGCCGGGTACGACGTTTCGAATCATTGCGAAGAGATATTTCGCATATTCCTGCGCAAGAAGGCGAAGGGTCTCGCTATTGGACAACAATATGCCCTCGCTGATGACGTCCGTCTGCACTGGAGCGCCAATGAGCGTCTGATCGCCGTTTGCCTGACGCAGTTCCAGAAGAGAGCGCGGCAAATGCCAGTCGCTGGTCACGATGATCAGAGCATCGAACCCATTTTTGTCCGCCCATGCCAGAGTTTCGCGGGCATTGCCGGCGGTGTCCAGCGCCTCGGCATCGAGATCGATGCAGCATTCAAAGAGCTTCGGATAACCGCGATGTTGTGCGGCGAGATCAGCCAATCCATTGTCGGGATGCACACCGGAGATGAGGAGACGTTCGCCCTTGCCTTCGCCGAGCAGCTTCAACCCCTTCTCTATGCGGCCGGAGGCGCCGGTAAAGGCAACGATGCCTGCGTTGTCAGGAAACGATGTGGGATCGTTTGTCTGATGGATGGAATAAACGAAGAAAATGAACCCGCCGACAATTGCGCCAAGTGCGGCCAGCAGCAGCCAGTTCATCAATGTACCAACGGCGCGCAGCACGCGCCCGACACCTCCGCTACGACGCATGGGTGTCGCCGCGGTGTCGTCCACCGAATGTTCGGCCCGGCTCATTTCCGTCCCTTTCACGCCAACCCAATGAGGGCCGCGCCACTTTCGAACGACGCATCATGATTGCTCCAATGCGCGTCGATCCATCTCGCCGAGATAGTTCAGGACGGTGACGTGAGAGGTAATCGCTGTCAATGCGGCGATCACCATTATCAACGCGGCAACGCCGAGCCATCCGGTCATGCCGATGGAGAAATCGCCGAAGAGAGCGCTTGTCTGATCGCCTTGCGGAGTCGCCATGGAGTTGATCGACCAGACGTGAAAAAGCGCAAAGATGAGGAGCGCCGCACCGCCACCGCTGATCGCTCCTCTGAGACCGATAAGCAGGAAATGCCGCCGAAATTCGCGTGCGATGAAGCGCGCTTCGGCGCCGACAAAGTGCAGCACTTCAATAATGGGATCGTTGCCAGCCATCGCGCCGCGCGTCGCGAAGACCACCGTGAGAATAGTGGCGACGATCATCATGGTCAGAACGGCTATCCCGATGATAATCGTGGTGCCGGCCATCTTGATGAGGCGATCCACCCAGCTGCGATGGTCGTCGAGCGACAGATTTTCCACCTCGGCGGTCAGCGCCGCGCGAAGAGCTGGAAAATCCGGCGGGTCGGTTTCATCGATCGTCAGCAATATCAGACGCGGCACCGGCAGCTCGGAAAGATCGAGCCCGGTGCCAAGCCAAGGTTCCAGCAGGCGGCCCGTCTCTTCGTCATCGATGATTTTCGTATCGATCACGCCGGGAAAGTCTTCGGCGATGGCCAAAGCGCGCTGCAATGCTTCAGTCATGTCGAATGATTCGCCCGGCCGAATTTGTATAGTTGCTTCGCGCGCGATCTGGCTCTGCCACCGCGTAGCGGCATCTGAAACGAGGCTGACCGCGCCGGTGGTCAGGCAGCACAGAAAGGTCATGATCGCGATCACGAGCGTCAGCGCGCGCCCTGCGACATTCTGTTGAGGAATGATCGGCGTCGCCTTGCCACCGCCCGGTCTTGCAGGTCTACCAAGGCCGGCCTTGATATTCGAAAGGCGTGGGAGGCGCGGGGCCATGCCGACACGATTGGCCGTGCGCGACATGCGGGATGGCAGTTCGCCGTCGCCGGATATCGCTCTCTTGCTTGGCGCGTCCTCAGTCATGCGTCACCAGATGACCGTTTTCCAGCACCATGCGCCGCGCTTCGACCTGGTCCATCAGGCCGAGATCATGGGTGGCGATCAGGACTGCCGTGCCGGACCTGTTCAACTCGATGAAGAGTCTCAGCAGCCGGTGCGCCATGGGCGGATCGACATTGCCGGTCGGCTCGTCCGCCAACAGAATGTCGGGCTGCTCGATCAGTGCGCGGGCAATGGCGACACGCTGCTTTTCACCGCCGGACAGGACCTGCGGCATGACGTGCATGCGGTCTCCAAGGCCCACCCATTTCAACAGTTCGGTGACGTCGCCCGCATAACTCGATTCCTCGCGTCCTCGCACCCGAAGGGGCAATGCGACGTTTTCCCATGTCGTCATATGCTCCAGGAGACGAAAATCCTGAAACACGATCCCGATCCGTCGGCGGATTTCCGGCAGATCGTGGCGCGTAACTTGCGCGCGATCCCTGCCAAAGATGGTGATCAGGCCCCGCGTCGGCCGAAGCGACATAAAAAGCAGACGAAGAAGTGTGGTCTTGCCGGCGCCCGACGGGCCCGTCAGGAACTGGAACGAGCGCTCCGGAATGTCAAAGCTGACATCACGGAGGATCTCCGGTCCCATGCCGTATCTCAGACCCACATTCTCGAAACTGATCAAGGCAAACCCGCCGCCTGCTTCGCCGCCGCGCCATCATGACGCGCCTCCATCGAATCCGTGTGCGCCAACATGGTTAAAGGAGCTTTAAGAAAGTCGTCAACATTCGGTGAAATTAAGGTTTTGTTAAGCATAATGCGCTTAGCTCAATCGTGGTCAGGACCCGTTCATCATGCGCATTCGGGAATTGGACAAATAATGAACACCCAGCTTTTGCGCAGCGAACATGCAACCGAAACGCAGATCGAGGAAGCGGAGTTCGAGATTATTTCACCCACAGCTAAATCTCGCTCATCAATTGCCGATGGGGGTGGTGAAAATAAGATCGGTTTTGCGATTCTTCTGGTCGCGCTGTCGGCTACCGCCTTTCTCGTTTCGGGCGGGTGGCATGTGTTTCGAAGCTGAAAGGTATGAATGATGGCTCGTATTCTCATCGTTGAAGATGATGACGCCGTGCGCCACTTCACAGCGCGGGCGCTTACCCGTGACGGACATATCGTCGAAACGGCTGAAGATGGCGATCTCGGTCTCGAAATCATCGAAGAGCGGCAGGGCCAGTTCGACCTTGTCCTTTCCGATATCCGGATGCCCGCGATGGACGGGATCGCCATGGCGATGGCTGTTGCCGAACGGTTTCCGCACCTGCCGATCCTGCTGATGACGGGATATGCCGAGCAGCGCGAACAGGCGAGTGAAGTCAAGAATGTCGTTATCGACGTGCTATCGAAGCCATTCGAACTGGCTGATTTACGCAGCTTCGTCAGTCAGGCGCTGACCGAGCGAAAGGCTGCCTGACCCGATTTGAGACGGGGAAGAGGGCCGGAAATCTACCGCGCTTCCAGCAGCCGTTCCAAATATTGCCGTTCCAGTTCCGGAGAGAGCCGATCCCCTAGACGGCGGCGAATTTCTTCCAGAATGCGCCGGGCGCGTTCGGCTTCGATTTCTTCGGGCACCTTGGTTGTGTCGCCGAAATCCGGGCCGCGTGTCGCACGGGGACGGCCAAGGGGGTCGCGATCGTCGGTCCCGCGCGCCCGGCCATTTTCGCCGGCGCCGCCCTGGTCGCCGGGCTGGCTTTCCTGCATGGCCTGCATCTGGTTCATCATATCCTGCGCGCCCCTGCGCATCGCTTCCAGCGCATCGCCCTGATTGCCTACCGCACCCTGGCCATCTTCGTCGCCGAGATCGTCACCGGCGCGACCCATAGCCTCGCCGGCGTCGCCGAATCCTTCGCCCGGCTCTATACCCGACCCGCGCAGATCGTCGGTGAGACGACCGAGATCTTGTTGCAATTGCCGCTGGCGCTCCTGCAAGTCCTGAAGGGTCTGGCCCACCAGTCCGTTTTGTCCCTGTCCCGGCTGCTGCCCGGAACCCTCTCCAGGCTGCTGGCCCTGACCGGGTTGGCTTTCACCTGGCTGGCCTTGTCCGGGCTGTGCCTGACCCTGCTGGTTCTGCTGTGGCTGGCCACCCGGCTGCGGCTCGCCCTGTTCTCGACGGAAGGTCTCGTCCAGCAACTTCTGCTGTTGGCGCATAATGTCGCCAAGCCGATCCATTTGCTGGCGCATCTGGCCCTGCGCGCTCTGCTGGCCCGATTGGCCCTGCATGGCCTGCATATTCTGCATCATCTGCTCCATCATGGAGAGCAGTTGCTGGGCCGCTTCCTTGTCGCCGTTCTTGGCCAGCTCTTCCAGCCGGTCCAGCATGTCCTGCAGATCCTCGCCGGTCATCATCTGGTCTGGATCGGGAGGCGGCTGATTGGCCCGGTTCGGGTCGCGCGCGGCATTCTCGGCAAGTTCGCGCATGTATTCGGCCATAGCCGTGCGCAATTCCTGCATTAAAGAATCGATTTCGTCCGGCGAAGCGCCCCGCTCGATCGCCTCGCGGAGCGCTTGCTGTGCATCGCGCAGGCGCTTTTCGGCTGCGCTCAGATTGCCGTCCTCAATGCCGATCGCAACGTCCCACATATAATCGACCACTGCGCGCAATTGATCGTAGGTCTGGGCCTGATCCAGACGTGAAACGACCGTCGAGAGAGCCAGATAGTCGGCCAGGCGCGGTATTGTCTCTTCCGGTCGCATCATAGTGGAGCGAAGGAGGCGCTGAACGTAGGGCTTGTCGTCGGCGTCCATCGCCAGCAATTGACGCTGTTCGAGCAGTGCGAGTGCGAGTGGATTTGTAAAGCGCCGCTTGGGCAGGAATATCTCAGCTGTCCGGCTCATGGACGACTGGCCGGCTGCATCCTCCGCGAGAATATGGACGCCGACCGGCATTCCGGCAAACGGGCTTTCGATCAGTTCCTTGACCGTCTCGCCCGAGCCATCGCCTCGGCGCGGTGGAATACGAAGATCGATGATCGGCGGTTCGTAAAGAGGACGTGATTCGGGGTCCGGCGGATCGAGCGTTTCGATGATGGCTTGCGCCGAGGCAACGCCGTAATCATCCGTCAGCCGGTACTTCAGAGCCAGTGCGCCGGTTGCTTCCTCCGCCGGCGCTTCGGTGAAGCGGACTTCCGGGGGACGGTCCGGGGTCACGGAAAACGCAAATGAGCCAGACTGGCCTCCGCCAATCGCGAGGGTGCCGTCGCCTTCCAGCACATAATCATATTGTGCGGTGCCGGCTTTCGTTCCCTCATCGCTTGGCGGGAGCGGTTCGGCAGCACCGCCGATCGGGGTCCATCGAATATCGGTTTCGCCTCCGGTTACCCGAACGGTAACGGTGGAGAAGCGCGGCACAGTAAAAAGGGTTTCGTTACGGTTCTGCTCGGCCGTCAAAAAAACCGGCGCACGCCCGGTATAATCGGGCGGCGTTACCCAGGCATCGATGCGGGTCGGTATTGCTGCGGATTGTTCCGCTCTGGCGGAAAAGGCGTCGGCGATCCTGCCGCCAGCCTCCGAGAATGAAAAAGCGAACGCTACGACAAGAAACAACGGCACCATTGTGCGAAGCGCATAGGGATCACGGCGCGCGATATCGCTCTCCGGCAATCCCGTGCCAAGCGCTCCGATACGCTCGGCCATCCGTTTCTGGTGTTCTCGCCACAGGGCAAGGGCGAAAGGATCGCTTTCGGAGTGTTCATCAAGCCTGTCGGTTTGTGTGCCGATGGGCTGGTGATGGAGTTGGTTGTGCCGTTCGAGCCGAAGATCGACCTCTTCGGTCAGCGGCAATCGGAAATAACGAAGACGGATCAGGGACCAGACCGTCGCGGCGGCGAAGCAGAGAAGGATGGAGATTCGCACCGTATCGCCCATCATGCGAAAAAGGCCGGACCAGGCGAAGATCAGAAAAAGCCCGGCGATCAGCAGCAAGGGCATGATTAGCGGCCAAAACCGCTCCACCGCCATTGTCGCAGCCATGCCGAAGCGCGTCCGGCGCAACCGGACGGGAAGCCCGATTGCCGAGACATCATGAGGGGAATGCGATTGCGGCTCGCCTGCCAAAGCCACTCCTTTGTTCCCGCTGCGTGATCCGCCACGCGCTATATAGGGAGACTAGCAGCAAATGCGGGTTTTGCGAGGCCATGACGAATTTGTAATATCGCCAGCCGGGCGCGGCTACAGCCAGTGGGGCACCGAGTCCAGGGCGATCAGAGCTTTATAGTCCTGGCGAGGCCGGACAACGTGCCAGCGGTCGCCATCGACCAGCACTTCGGGAACCAGCAGCCGGGAATTGTAAGTGCTGGCCTGCACCGCGCCGTAAGCGCCTGCCGACGAGATCGCCAAGAGATCGCCGGCGCCAACACGGCTCATTTCACGGTCTTTGGCCAGATAATCGCCGGTTTCGCAGACTGGGCCGACCACATCCGCCGTGATCCATGGTGTGGTTGACGCCTTGATCTCGACCGGACGGATCGTGTGATGGGCCTCGTACAGAGTGGGCCGCAGCAGATCGTTCATGGCTGCGTCGACGATGACGAAGTTCTTGGCGTCGCCTTCTTTCAAATAGATCACCTCGGTGATGAGGATGCCAGCGTTTCCGGCAATCAGCCGGCCCGGTTCGAAAACGGCTTTCACACCGAGATCGGTCGCGTGCCTGGCGACAACCGCAGCGTAATCGGAAGGAAGGGGCGGCGGGTTGTTGTCGTCGAGATAGGGAATACCGAGGCCGCCGCCGAAATCGACATGTTCGATGTCGTGTCCATCCTCCCGCAGATCGCGGACGAGATCGCTCAGAACCGTCGCAGCATCATCGAAGGGCGCCAGTTCGACGATCTGGCTGCCAATATGCATATCGATGCCGGTGATGCGAAGGCCGGGAAGGCCTGCTGCCCGGCGATACACCTCGCGTGCACGCGCATACGGAATGCCGAATTTGTTCTCGGCTTTGCCGGTCGAAATCTTGGCGTGGGTTTTTGCGTCCACGTCCGGGTTGATGCGCAATGAAATGGGTGCGGTCTTACCCAGCGCTTCGGCGCGGGCGGACAGCATTTCCAGTTCCGGTTCGCTTTCGACATTGAAGCAGTAAATGCCGACCGAAAGGGCGTAATCGATTTCCCGCGCCGTCTTGCCGACGCCGGAGAACACGATTTTTCCCGGAGGAATGCCAGCGGCGAGCGCTCGGCGGAGTTCACCTTCGGAAACGACATCAACGCCGGCCCCTTCCTTGGCAAGAAGGGTCAACACCGCCTGATTGGAATTGGCCTTCATCGCGTAGCAGACGAGATTGTCGATCTGCGCGAACGCTTCGGAGAAAACACGAAAATGGCGGCGCAGCGTGGCGGCGGCGTAAATATAGAGCGGTGTGCCAATTTCGGCGGCGAGAGCGGGCACGGGTACATTTTCGGCGTGCAGTACGCCGTCGACATAATCGAAATGGTTCATGGATTATTCCAAAAGCCCGTCGAGAAAGAACCGGCGATCCGTCCGGGTATCGCCATCATCCGTCGAGGTCGAACGCTCACCCTGCTGCGTTTCCAGCGTGCCGTCCTCCAGATCGGTCGCGGCGGCGCGCGCAGCGGAACTATCTTCGCGGCCGAGCGGAACACCCAATGGCCCAGCGACGCGCTCCTGTTTTTCCACCGGCGATGAGGACGGTTTTTCGAGAGCGGCGCGGCGTCCACAGGCCGAGACGGCCAATGCGCCGACGATCAGAACGATAAGGGTCAGTAATGGCAGACGCATAATTTATGGATTCCTGCAGATCGTGGACCTTCTAGCCCGAAACCGCTTTCCATTGAAGTCCCGATGGAGCCTCTGCCTAACTTTCATTGGTGAGCCGCTGCCGCCAGTGGGTAATCTGCCGGCGGACATTGTCCGGCGCAGTGCCGCCGTAAGAAGTGCGGGCCTTGGCGCAGCTTTCGACTGTCAGAACCTTGTAGACATCCTCAGTGATCGCACCATCGATAGCCTGAAGATCGGCCAGTGGAAGGTCGGCCAGATCGATGCCGCGTCCCTCGGCCAGCGCCACGGCGCGGCCGGTAATATGGTGGGCCTGGCGGAAGGGCAGGTTCACTTCTCGCACCAGCCAGTCCGCCAGATCGGTCGCGGTTGCGAACCCGGCTCCCGCCGCGGCTGCCATCCGGTCGGTCCGCACTTCCATGTCGGACACCATGCCGGTCATCGCGGCGATCATCAGGTCGAGCGTCTCTGCGGCGTCGAAGACCGCCTCCTTGTCTTCCTGCATATCCTTCGAATACGCGAGCGGGAGGCCTTTCATCACAGTCAGTAGCGTGATCAGCGCGCCGTTCAACCGACCGGTCTTGGCGCGAATCAGTTCGGCTGCATCCGGGTTTTTCTTCTGCGGCATGATGGAAGAGCCGGTGGAGAAGGCGTCCGACAGTCGGATGAAGCCGAATTGCGGTGTCGACCAGATCACGATCTCTTCTGCGAGCCGCGATAGATGCATCCCGCAGATCGCCGACAGCGAGAGGAACTCCAGCGCGAAATCGCGGTCCGACACCGTGTCGAGACTGTTGCGGGTCGGCTCCCGGAAGCCAAGTTTCTCCGCCGTCATGTGCCGGTCGATAGGCAGTGACGTCCCGGCGAGGGCCGCGGCGCCGAGCGGACTTTCGTCGAGCCTGGCGATGCAGTCCGTAACACGGGACCGATCCCGGCCGAACATCTCCACATAGGCCATGCAGTGATGGCCGAACGTCACGGGCTGGGCGGTCTGCAAATGCGTAAAGCCGGGAAGATAGGTCTCCGCATGCTCTTCGGCGCGCGTCAGAAACGCTTCGATCAGCGTTTTCAATGCGCCGTCGATACGCGTCAGCTCGCGCTTGACCCAAAGTCGGAAGTCGAGCGCGACCTGATCGTTACGCGAACGGCCGGTGTGAAGCCGGCCGGCAGCCGGGCCGATCAAGGCGGCGAGCCGGGCCTCGATATTCATATGGATGTCTTCGAGCCGGCGCGAGAATTCGAATGTGCCGTCCTCGATCTCTTTTTCGATGGTCTTCAGACCCTCGGCGATGGCAGCGTGGTCCTCTTCGGAAATAATATTCCGGGCGGCCAGCATCTCGGCATGGGCCAGCGAACCCTCTATATCCTCACGATAGAGGTTCCGGTCGTAGTCAATGGAGGCGTTGATCGCTTCCATGACCGCGTCCGGGCCGGAGGCGAAACGGCCGCCCCACATCTGATTGCTGTTTTTCTCGCCGGTCATATCTGCCCGTATCCTGCAAGGAGTATCTGATTCATGGATGAAAAAGACCGCCCGACCCGCCCTATGGGGCGCTATGTCTTTATCGGCTTTCTCATTCTGCTGGCCTTCACGGCGCTGCTATACGTGCTGGGTATGGTGCCTGGCAATGGCGGCGGCGAAGCGCCAGTAGACGACGACCGGGCGGCGGCCCGCTGTATCGACAAGCCAGACCTTGCAAAGGCGATCGATGATGCGCGCGTTGGAGAAGTCGCGGGTGTGCTGGCGAGCGAAACACAGGACCTGTCCGACCTTTCGTTCAACGGCCCGGAAGAGGAAGGGATGACGCTCGCCGGCTTCTCCGGCAGAGCTGTTTTACTCAACCTGTGGGCGACCTGGTGCGTGCCGTGCCGCGAGGAGATGCCCGCGCTGGATCGCCTGCAATCTGCTCGTGGCGGCGAAGATTTCGAAGTGGTTGCGGTCAACATCGACAAGGGATCGCTGGACAAGCCACGGGACTTTTTAGACGAGATCGGCGTGAGTTCTTTGGCGCTCTACCACGACAGCTCCAACGAGATCTTCGAGGAGATGAGGAAACGCGGGCTGGCGTTAGGATTGCCGGCGACCGTCCTCGTCGATGAGGATGGCTGTCTGCGCGCACAGATCAATGGCCCGGCAGAATGGTCGAGCGAAGAGGCCATCAGAATGATCGATGCGGTGGCGACCGCCGGCTGACCAATCGCTTCGCCGCGATTGGACCGCGCTCGAATGCGCCTGTCTGAGAAACGTAGATTTTACAACCGCTTCCCGTATAAATTGCATAGTCGATAAAATTCGACGAGCTTCTTTCAGTTGCGTTTAGCAATCGGCTGGCAGGATTGTGGGCAACTAGCCGTCGATACGGCACTTATGGACATGACGTCCTTTGGAAACCGCGAACCGGTCTGCCCATGACGGCGATGGACACGACGCAACCGGACCATCGTTGGTTTTGGGGGCACATATGCAGGCCAACCTGAGGAAGAGAGCATTGAAGGATGCTCTCTGGCTGATCGTAGCAGGCGTCATGTTCTGGGTCGCGAGTTATCAACTCGACCTGTTCGACAGACTTGTCGCCTTTGTCGAAAATCACGAAAGTTGGGAACTCGACGAAATCATCCTGGCGGCGCTCTCTGCAGGGACGATGGGCTTCATTTATGCTGCCCGCCGTTACAGCGATTTAAAGGTGGAAACGGCGCGGCGCGAAGCTGCGGAACAGGAAGCGCGATGGAATGCGGACCGGGATTCGCTGACGGGGCTCTTCAACCGCCGTTATCTGGAAGATTATCTCGCCAACGTTCCGGAAGACCGGCGCCTTTCGGTCATGATGGTCGATCTCAACGGCTTTAAAAAAATCAACGATCTACGTGGCCACTCCATCGGTGACCGCATTCTGTGCGCCATCGCGGACCGCATTCGCTCGGTGCGGCCGGACATTATAGCCACGCGTTATGGTGGGGACGAGTTCATCGTGCTGCTGCCCGGCGAAGATCCGACCGGGGCCGGCGTCGTCGCAACAGACATGTTGGATGCGCTCGATGCGCCCATCCTGATCGATGGAGAAGAATACAGGATCGGTGCGGCCATCGGTCTTGCCTCCATGCCACACCACAGCACCGAGGCAAGCAGGCTCGTCCATAAGGCCGATCTTGCCATGTATCAGGCCAAACGTCGCGAAGAGTCCAGCTTCGAAGTCTTTCATCCCTGGTTTCTCACGGATGTTGAAGAAGCGGCTTCGTCCGAGCAGCAACTCCGCGATGCGATCCGCGATGAGACCATTCAGCCCTACTACCAGCCGTTGGTCGAATTGGAGAATGGCCGGATTGTCGGCTGCGAAGCGCTGGCTCGCTGGTTTCGGGAGGATGGCACGCAGGTTCCGCCCAGCACGTTTATTCCGCTGGCCGAAAAGCTGGGTCTCATCGACGAACTTTTCGAGAGCCTTTTGCGGCGCGCCTGCATGGATGCCAAAGAGTGGGACGAGCGTGTCACTCTCTCCTTCAACCTATCAGCCAGCCAGTTGGACGATGTGGCGCTGCCCTACCGGGTTGCATCGATCCTTAGTGAAACGGGGTTTCTGCCCAGCCGTCTCGAACTTGAGCTTACCGAAAGCACCTTTGTTCAGAACGCCGAGGTGGCTCTGGACACGATTGTCCAGCTCAAGGCTCTTGGCGTGCGGATCGCACTGGACGATTTCGGCACCGGCTATTCCAGCCTCTCGCAGTTGGCTCGCCTGAAGATCGACCGGGTGAAGATTGATCGCAGCTTCGTGATGCAGTGCATGGCCGATGAGCGCAGCATGAGCGTGCTGCAAGCTATCGTCGCTCTCAGCCAGACACTCAAACTGGCGACGACGGCGGAAGGCATCGAACAGAACGACCAGTATCTGGAGCTTCAAAGGGCCGGTTGCGATCTCGGTCAGGGCTTTCTTTTCAGCCGGGCGCTGTCGCCTTCCGATTTTCAGGACTGGCTGAACCGGATGGCTGTTCCCGATGAAAAAAACATGCTGCGCGCCGCCGTTTAAAAAGGCCCAAGGCGCGTGGCGAAGTCATTCCAACCAAAGGTCGCCACGATCTCAACGGCGTCTTTTCTGCTATCCCACAAAGCGATGGCCGGAAGCGGGGTGCCGTTGAAGGTCGTGCCCTTGACGGTCGTATAATATCCGAGATCGGTAAAGACGAGGCGCTCGCCGATTTGCGGCAGCAGGTTGAAGCGATAAGTGCCGATCGTATCGCCGGCGAGGCAGGTCGGGCCGCCGACCCGCGCGATATTCGGATCGTTGACCTCGTTCGGCCGGAGTGTGCGGGGCAGCGTCTCAGCGTTTAGACAATCGGGGGTGAAGGGCGCTTCCAGCGCGTCCGGCATGTGACAGGTGGCAGACAGATCCGTCACGATCACCGGCGCGCCGACGCCCTGATCCGCCGTCATCACATCCAGAACCTCTCCGACCATGGCGCCGGCGTGGAGCGCGACGGCCGTGCCAGGCTCGAGCGTGATGCGAAGGCCTGTGCGCGCACGAAAATCCGTCAAAAAGGCAATCGCCTCGTCGAGCGGAAAATCATCATCCGTCCAAAGAACGCCACCGCCGAGATTGATCTCCTCGATGGCCTCGAAGAGATGGCCGAGACGCGCTTCTATGGCGGCAACCATGCGGGCGAAGGCCTCGAAGGCATGATCGCAGAGCGCGTGGATGTGCAGGAAGGAGAAGGGTTCCAGATCGTCGGGCGAGAGCGTAGCGCCGTCAATGCCGAGCCGGCTCCATGGTCCGGCGGGATCGTAGAGCGCGTTCTCCACTTCCTGATGGCGCGGATTGATGCGCAGGCCAAGATGCAGTCGCTCCGAGCCGTCGATATTCGCGAGCAGTGGCGCGAAGCGATGATACTGGCCAAGGCTATTGAAAATCAGCGCATCGGTGCTGGCCACCATTTCCGGCAGCTCGGCGGGTTTGAGGCCCGGCGCATAGGTGTGCACTTCGCCGCCGAACGCTTCGCGTCCAAGCTTCGCTTCCCAGAGGCCCGACGCCGCCGTGCCATCGAGATAACGGTCGAGGATGGGCGCACAGGCCGGCAGGGCGAACGCTTTCAGCGCCAGCAGCACCTTACAGCCCGCCTCGTCCCGCAGACGGGCGAGACGACGGCTATTTTCTTCCAATCGCTCCTGGTCGATCACCAGGCAGGGAGAGGGAACGGAGGATGGGTCGAAGCGATGGAAATTGCCTTGCGGCAAAACGCGCTTATGCGCCTTGCCAGACGAACCACGAGCTGTGTTCATTGTTAAGTCGCGCCGCGATCGGTCGCTGCGGTCTGCTGAGAGAGCGGAGCGGAACTAGGCGAACCCTCTCCGTCGGCATAGGGCCAGGAGCCATCCGCAGGCAGTTCGTCCGCCTGCCACGGACACCCCACTTCCGGCATCAGCGCGAGGAAGGGATCGGGGTCCAGTTCCTCGACATTGACCATGGTCTTCGGATCCCAAGTGCCGTCCGCCATCAGCAGTGCCGCCGTGATAACCGGTACGCCCGTCGAATAGCTGATCGACTGCGCGCCGACCTCTTCGTAGTTTTCCTTGTGGTCGAGCGTCGACCAGATGAAGAGGCGCTTGTCCTGGCCATCTTTCTTTCCGCGTATATCGACGCCGATCACGATCTTGCCGGTATAGTTTTCCGCAAGGCTCGCCGGATCGGGCAGCAGCGCTTTGACCACGCGGTTCGGAGCGACCATCTGCCCGTCCACTTCCACCGGCACAGACGAGGTGAGACCGAGTGTGTCGAGCACCTCCAGCACTTTCATGTAGTGCTCTCCGAAACCCATCCAGAAGGTGATGCGCGGCGTGTCGGGAAAGTTGACGGCGAGGCTCTGCACCTCGTCGTGACCCATGGAATAAACGCGCTGCTCACCGACGAGCGGAAGGGTAACGTCTTGCCACACGCTGTGATGGGGAATGAACTTCCACTCGCCATCCTCCCAGGTGATGACCTCTTCGGTCACTTCGCGAAGATTGACGTCCGGATCGAAATTGGTGGCGAAATATTTGCCGTGATTGCCAGCATTAACGTCGATGATGTCGATGGAATCGATCGCATCGAAATGGTGTTTGCGGGCCCAGGAACAGAAGATGTTGACCACGCCAGGGTCGAAGCCCATGCCGAGCAGGGCCGTCACGCCCTTGGCCTTGAACTCCGGACGACGCGGCCATTCCTTATGTTCGTACCAGTTCGGCGGGATGTCGATGGTGAATTCGTCTTCGGCAAGAGCGGTATCGAGATAGCTCGCCCCAGTTTTGAGGCAGGCGTCCGAAATCGCGACGTTGCAATAGGGCGAAGCGACGTTGAGAACGATCTTCGCGCCAGTTTTCTCGATCAGCGCTGCGACGGCGTCTGTATCGCGCGCATCCACCGCTTCATGCGAAAGAAAAGGCGCAGCTTCGGTCGCACCATAACGGCCGTTCACCACTGCCGCTTTGCCGGCAAGCTTTTTCGGGGTGCGTGCCGCCCATGTGATCGTGCCGAACCGTTCGCGGAACTGAACCGCCTTGTTCGCCACCACGTCACCGACACCGCCGGCGCCAATAATCAAGAGATTGGGTCCCGTCATCTGGCCCGCTTTCCGTCCGTTCAAAAATCAATTACCGATGCGGCTGCGATTGTCCGCACGGCGGCGTATATGCAGCGTCTTGTCGATCTTCGCCACCGTATCGCCTTGCGCATCCTCGACGAATATCGACCAGACCGGCCGCACGACATCGCCTTCGTTCGGCGTTGCGGCCTTTATCTCTTCGATCATCGCGTCAGTAATATGAAAGCTTGTCCGTAGCGTGCCCTTGCCCGGCTTCAGGAAATCGATAGAGGCGGACTTGTCCCAGACCGTGTAGTCGCGGGGAAGGATGTTCATCAACATCAGCATGTAGAACGGATCGGTCATCGAAAAGATCGATCCGCCAAAATGCACGCCGACATAATTCATGTTCATGCGGCCCTGACGCAATTCGACATCGACCCGTCGCCAGTCGTCAGAGATATGAGTGACGCGGATGCCGGAAAAGAAATAGGGCGGCCAAAAATTCATGCCGCGCCGAAGAGTGGATGGCTTCATCGCAACGTTTCAGCCCGGATCAGCGGGTCGGGACTGGCTTGTCGCCGGAATAATCGTAGAAGCCTCGCCCGGCTTTGCGTCCCAGCCATCCCGCCTCGACATATTTGACCAATAGCGGGCAGGGGCGATACTTGCTGTCTGCGAGACCGTCATACAGCACCTGCATAATCGACAGGCAGGTATCGAGGCCGATAAAGTCCGCCAGTTCCAGCGGTCCCATGGGATGGTTCGCGCCGAGTTTCATGCCGGTGTCGATGGCCTCGACCGTGCCGACCCCTTCATAAAGGGTAAAGATGGCCTCATTGATCATCGGCAGCAGAATGCGATTGACGATGAAGGCCGGATAGTCTTCGGCAACCGTGACGGTCTTTCCAAGCGCTTCGGCGAATTTCTTTGCAGCCTGAAAGGTCTGATCGGCTGTCGCGATGCCGCGTATGACCTCAACCAGCTTCATGACCGGAACCGGATTCATGAAATGGATGCCGACGAATTTTTCGGGTCGGTCGGTCTGGCTCGCCAATCTGGTGATGGAAATCGAGGACGTATTGGAGGCTAGCAGAGCGTCGGGGTTGAGCGTCGTGCAAAGCTCCTTGAAGATTGCATGTTTGATGCTTTCGTTCTCGGTGGCGGCCTCAATGACAAGATCGCATTCGCCAAGAGCTTTCAGCCCTTCGACCGGCGCAATACGCGCGAGCGCCTTATCGCGCAGCTTGTCGTCCATCTTTCCGTTATCGACGAGGCGAGCGAGACGTTTCTCGACGCCGCTCACGCCCTTGTCTGATCTGCTTTGTTCGACATCGGAGAGGCGCACATCATAACCTGCGACCGCTGCAACCTGTGCGATCCCGGCGCCCATCTGTCCTGCGCCGATAATTCCGATTTTTTTCAAGCTTGCCATCATATGTCCAAATGTTGATGTGTGCCGCGTCTAGTGAAGGTCGCGATGCCAAGCAACGCTGACCTCCCCGCAATGCCGCTTTTTCTTATGCGAATACGCCCGAGAACCGCCAGACGGTGCGTTCGAACTCCTCGAAATTGCCGCCGAGTTCGATTCCGAAACCTTTCAGCCCCGCCGCGATTTTTCCGTTGATGCCGAAATCGTCTTCGTATCGTAGGGCCACCTCTATGGTGTTCAGTCCGGCCTCCAGCCGCGAATGAACCACGGAGCGCCAGGCGGTTTCATGCGGGTACCAGGCCAGATCGGGCGGCAAGGCCGGCGCGCCTTTCGGCTCGAATGTCGCTTTCAGCTCGCCAGAGCTCTTGCGTACATTGCGTGTCTCTGCGGACGTTTCCAGCTTGCCGACCAGCTCTTCCGCAACCGAAAAACCGACCGATCCACCCTTTTTGTCGCTCTTGTCAGACGAATAATTGACTGAAATTTCCCGCGCGCCGAGCGCAGTGAGGATGTGCGTCAACTCGAAGAACTTATCGACGAACATGGCGCGATGAAAATTGGCCATCGGTACATAGCGTTCCGGTCGCAGGGGATGGCCGACATAGGCGACATCGTAGCGCGGATGTCCTGGCGGAAAATCGATGATCTGTTCGATACCCGCGCCATCGACACGTATCAGCCGCCCGCTCTGTTCGTTGCCGCCATTGGACGTTCGACCTCGTAATTTGTCGAACAGATAGCCGAAAACGCCGTAATTCTTACTGTCGGCCCAGTAATCCCGTTTCAGCAGGAGCGAGGGAGGAGGGCCGGTCAGAAAATTATAGCGATAATATTCCGACAGTTTGGCTTCGACCGGCGCTGTGTCGTCGTCTTTGCTATGCTGGTGCGCCAGCACGATGACCTGACGGTCGCGATAAGGCCGCGCAATGATATCTTGCGCTTTCTGTAAAGGCATAAGTGGCCCCCGAGTGTCCCCGGGAGCCACGATAGCATTCCGCTTCATCGCTGCAAGATGTTCAGCTGATTTGCAGCCATATCTTCGGTCGATTTACAGCTTTTCCTGCAGTTCGGGCAGGATCGTGAATAGATCGCCTACCAAACCGTAATCGGCGACCTGGAAAATCGGCGCATCCTCGTCCTTGTTGATGGCGACAATGACGCGGCTGTCCTTCATGCCCGCCAGATGCTGGATCGCGCCGGAAATGCCTGCTGCGATATAGAGTTCGGGCGCAACGACCTTACCCGTCTGGCCGACCTGCCAGTCATTGGGCGCGTATCCCGCATCGACTGCCGCCCGCGATGCGCCGACCGCTGCATTGAGCTTGTCGGCGAGCGGCAGGATGATTTCGTCGAACTTCTCCTTGCTGCCGAGCGCCCGGCCGCCGGACAGGATCACCTTGGCGGAGGTCAGTTCCGGACGGTCGCTCTCGGCGATCTTTTCGGAAACAAATGAGGAGACGCCCGGTCCATCCACAGCGTCAATGGTCTCGACCGAAGCGGAACCGCCTTCGCCTGTGGCTTGGAAAGACGCGCCGCGAACGGTCATCACTTTTTTGGCGTCGGAGGATTGAACGGTCTGGATCGCGTTTCCGGCATAGACCGGACGTTTGAAGGTGTCGTCACCTTCGACGCTCATCACGTCGGAAATCTGCATCACATCGAGCAGCGCGGCGACGCGTGGCATTACGTTCTTACCCGTCGTTGTCGACGGCGCGAGAAGATAATCGTAATCGCCTGCGAGGTTCTCGACGAGAGCGGCAAGCGGCTCGGCCAGTTGATGTTCCAGCTGGTCGCTCTCAGCAAGCAACACCGTTCGGACGCCATCCAGCTTGGCAGCGGCGTCGGCGGCAGGCTGCGCACCCTTGCCGGCAACAAGAATATCTATGTCGCCACCGATCTCCTTGGCAGCGGTGAGCGCCTTGGCCGTCTGGTCGGACAGGGTCGCATTGTCGTGATCGGCAATAAGAAGAAGTGCCATGTCAGTAGTCTCCCGTTTTGTCCGCGATCAAAGCACGCCGGCTTCGTTTTTGAGCTTGTCGACAAGCTGGTCGACATTTTCGAGTATCTCGCCAGCGGACCGCTCGGGCGGTTCTTCCGTTTTCAGGACTTTCAGTCGGGACGAAACCTCGACGCCGTACTCGTCCGGCGTTTTGGCGTCGAGCGGCTTCTTCTTGGCTTTCATAATGTTGGGAAGCGAAGCGTAGCGTGGCTCGTTAAGACGAAGGTCCGTCGTGACGATGGCCGGCAGATTCAGGCTCACCGTCTGCAGGCCGCCATCGACCTCGCGGGTGATTTCGGCTTTCTCGCCGTCGATTTTCACTTCATTGGCAAAGGTGCCCTGACCCCAGCCGAGAAGCGCGGCCAGCATCTGACCGGTCTGGTTGGCGTCGTCATCGATCGCCTGCTTGCCGAGGACGACCAGCTTGGGGCTCTCCTCATCGACAATCGCCTTCAGAATCTTGGCGACAGTCAGCGGTTCGACTGTTTCATCGGTCTTGACGAGAATCGCGCGATCCGCGCCCATCGCAAGAGCGGTTCGCAGCGTTTCCTGAGCCTTGTCCGGCCCGATCGAAACGGCGACCACCTCTTCTGCGGTGCCGGCCTCCTTCAGACGGATCGCCTCTTCGACGGCGATTTCATCGAAGGGGTTCATGCTCATCTTCACGTTGGCGGTTTCTACCCCCGAACCGTCCGATTTGACGCGAACCTTCACATTGTAATCGATCACGCGCTTTACGGGCACCAGGATCTTCATCAGCTTCTCCCAATTCGTACAAAATAATGCGGGCTTGGCCGCTTATTTGGGCCAAAGCTCCGACAAATCCATGCATACGGCCTGTTGAAATTGCCGCCTTCGACCTATCCGCAAGCCTGTCGAAAGGCCAGTAAGCAAATTTTGACGTAAACGTCAAAGAAGATTTGCGGCTCGATGAATTTCACCGCTTCGGAAGGTTGTCGCCCTTCAAAATGGCGGCGTCGGGCGGCTCGATCCGACGATCCAGTATGGGCTGACCCTTTCGCTTGAACGGCCATACCAAAAGCGCGCCGGTGACGATGCCGCCAATATGCGCAGCCCACGACACCTGATCTTCGGGAAGCGCGAAGAACATGATTATTTGAAGCGCGATCCAGGCGCCCAGAAGCCATTTTGCCCGAAGACGCAGGGGGATCTTGGCGAAGACCAAGGCCCAGATTTTGACCCTCGGATGGAGAATGAAATAGGCGGCTACGACGCCCGCTACCGCGCCTGAAGCACCTATGAGTGGTGCGGGTGAAGCCGGCAGGAAAAGACCGTGTGCTGCCGCTGCGCCTATGGCGCATAAGAGATAGAATGCGAAGAAGCGAAAATGACCCATCGCATCCTCGACATTGTCGCCGAAGATCCAGAGAAACAGCATGTTGCCGCCAAGATGAAAGATGTCGCCATGGAGAAAGGCGTAGGTCAGATATGTCGCTGTCTCGCCGACGATTCCAAGCCCAGCGGGGTCGGGAAGCACGTCCTGAACATAGGCCGGAGTAAAACCGAGCGTCGTGGCGTAGGCGGCGAGGACGCTCTCGCCCATGGTTCCCGTCACGAGCCAGATCGCGGCATTGGCAGCGATCAGACACAGCGTCACATATTGGCGTTTGATGTAGATGAGATCGTTGGCGTCGTGAATCGGAATGAACATCGATACGACCCCTGACCGGCTGTGAAGGTGAGGAACTAGCGGCTTGCGCCTGGAACCCAGAGAACGTCGTCCCGCCCGTCACCATTACAGATGCGGGCGGCGACGAACAGAAAATCGGAAAGCCGGTTCAGATAACGGATCGCTTCATCGCTGACATTTTCGCCAGCTTCATCCCTGGCGGCGACCGCCAGCCGCTCTGCCCGGCGAACCACCGTGCGCGCCAGATGAAGCATAGTGGCCGCTGGTGAACCGGCCGGCAGGATGAAGCTCTTCAGCGGTTCGAGGCGTTCATTGAAAACGTCGATATCATTTTCTAGCCGTTCGATCTGGCTGGCGACAATTCTGAGCGGTTCATAGCCCAGTTCTTTATCGGTCGGTGGCGTTGACAGATCCGCGCCAAGGTCGAAGAGGTCGTTCTGAATGCGCGCCAAGACCTTATCGATGTCGGATGCCTCGCTACCGGTATGCAGCCGCGCCAGGCCGATGGCCGCATTCGCTTCGTCAACGGTGCCGTAGGCCTCGACCCGCGCATCGAATTTCTTGCGGCGTTCGCCGGAGCCAAGGCCGGTCGTGCCGTCATCGCCGGTCTTGGTATAAATCTTGTTCAGCCGGACCATCTCAACCTTCCTTCGGCACTTCAGGCGGGGCGGGCGAAATAGAGAGCGCCGACGATCAGCACGATCGCGATGAATTGCAGAAACACACGCATCTGCATCAGTTTCTGGCTGGTATTGCTGTCGCCTGCGCGCATCATGTTCCACAGACCGCGCAAAAGCACGATCCCAACGGCGAACATGGCGATGATTGCAGCAATCTGAAAAACGGTGGCCATCGATCTATCCTATACTGTCCGCCTGCAATGTGGGACGGCGTCGGAAGATTTCATCCCTGTGCCGGTAAATCGGCAAAAGGTCGCATGCCGTTCTTGCGGTGCAAACGACGTTCGTGCTGATTTCGCGTCATGGCGTTCCATATGGTATGACATGATCAGCAAGGGAATCCATTTATGTGGCACACATTCCGCGTCGTGATCTGGGACGCGATCAGCCACTTCAACAATGACGATGGCTGGGCCTTTGCAAGCCATGTGGCGCTGTCCACGCTGATGGCGATTTTTCCGTTTCTTATTTTTGCCGCCTCGCTGGCTGGCTTTCTCGGCGCCGATTACTTCGCGCAATATGCGGTGCCGCTCTTGTTCGAAACATGGCCGAATACCATCGCAGAACCGGTTACGCAGGAAGTGCAGGCCGTTCTCTCCGGCGAGCGTGGCGATCTGCTGACCATCGGTGTGCTGCTGGCCCTTTTCTTCGCCTCAAACGGTGTGGAAGCGCTTCGTACGTCGCTCAATCGAGCCTACCGGCAGGTCGAAAGCCGGTCTTTCATCTCATTGCGGCTGCAGAGCTTCGGCTTCGTTCTGCTTGCGACAATCTGCCTGACGATCGTCAGCCTCATGCTGGTCGCCGCACCGATCGTTCATTCGGTGCTGCTCAGCCGGGCGCCCGATCTCGTGCCCGAGGTCTTCGCCTTCGATGCCTTGCGGATTGTCATCGCCATCATCGTGCTGCTGGTGGGACTGGCCATGAGCCATATCTATCTGCCGGAAGGAAAGCGCCGCATTGTCGATATTCTGCCAGGCATGGCGCTGACGATCCTTTTCTGGGTCGTCGGATCGTGGGGCTTCGTCACCTATCTGGACAATTTCGGCCAGTATTCGACGACCTATGCCGGTCTCGCCTCGATCATCGTGGCGTTGGTCTTCCTCTACATGGTGTCGGCCATCTTCATCATCGGTGGCGAGTTGAACGCCGCCATCATGCGCTACCGGGCGCTACGGGCGGCTGGCGGCTTGCCCTTCCATCGGTCATCGCCACGGCTAAGGCGGTGATCGCCATGCCGGCGATCTGTATCGGCGATAAAGGTTCTCCGAACAGGATGTAGGCGAGAATGGCTGTACAAGCGGGCACCAGATAGAAAAGCGCGGCGACGCCGCTGACCGCCCCCTTCTCGATCAGCCACATCAGCAGCAGGATCGTGCCAACCGACAGGACGAGCACGAGCCATGCCATCGAGAGAACCAGCGGCGTAGTCAGCGTAAAGGTCTGATCCTCGAGCAACAGAGCAACCGGTACGGTGAGTAGGACCGCCCCGACGAATTGCCAGATCGTGCTCGCGACGGGGCTGGCGCCTTTCAGTCGACCCTTTTGCAGCACGGTGCCGGCGCTCATGGTCAGAACCGCCAGACAGATGGCGCTGACCGTCCAGAAATTCACGCCGGAACCGATCTGGCCTATGCGCGGGCCAAGCACCATCGTCACGCCAACCAAGCCGACGGCAAGCCCGGTCCATTGACGCCGCGTGATCGTCTCGCCGAGGGTCGCGGCGGCCATGAAGGCGGTCAGAAGAGGTTGAAGGCCGACGATGAGCGCGGAAAGGCCGGCGGGCATGCCGTTGTCGATCGCCCAGAACACCATGCCGAGATAGACGCCATGCATAAGCATGCCGGCGATCATCGCATCACGCTTTTGCGCCCAAGAGAGCCGCGAGCTTTTTACGAAGGCGGCGATCAGTCCCAGCGCTGCTGCCGAAAGGACGAACCGGACACCCAGGAAACTAAAGGGTTCGGCGTAGGGCATGGCGTATCGCGCGCTGACGAAGCCTGTCGACCATAGGACGACAAAGAGTAGCGGAACGAAAGCCGCACTAAAACGCATGATTGTCGTTCCGTTGCATTGCAATCTTCTCTTTAAGCAAACGGCAATATGCCAAGGTTATGGTTTCGACTTCTGTGGTTTGTGCAATTCGTTTGGAGAAGCGTCGATGCCGTCAATCGATATGCCGACGATCATAATCGGCTCGACGATCATTGCATGTATCCTTCTCGTATCGGGCTTTGCATTGAGCAATATGCTTGATGAAGACGGATTCGGTCCGTTCGGCAACACCGCCGTTTTAATGTTCGGCTTTTTCGGTATTCTCAAAGCGCTGCCGGAATTCGGTCTTCGCTTCTATACGCTGCCATCCATCATCTTTGTCGGCTTTGGCGGTGCATTCGGTCTCGTCATGTTTATGGTCATTGTGAAGGCCGCCCTCAGCCGGATGTTTTCGGAAGGGTAAAGTCAGCTACAGCTTCTCTGGCAGATAGTGCCAGCGTTTTGATTTTCCCGGCGCCTTGGCCGGAGAGCCGTCGAGTGGACAGGGCGGTACTGCCGGCGCTTTTGGAGAGTTTGCGACCTTCTTCGTCCAGAATCAGCGCGTGGTGGTGGTAGACCGGCTCGGGCAGGTCCAGCAATCGCTGGAGTAAACGGTGAATGGCGGTCGCCGCATAAAGGTCGCGGCCACGAACAATATGTGTGACCGCCTGCATGGCGTCGTCCATGACCACGGCAAGATGATAGCTCGTCGGCGTGTCCTTCCGCGCCAGTACCACATCGCCCCACTGACGGACTTCGAACCGCGCTACGGAAGGTTCGTCAAGCAGTGTCCGGCTTTCGTTCCATGTGATCTCCTCCGATCCGAGCCGTTCGAGCGCGGCATCCATGTCCAGACGCCATGCATAGGAACGGCCGGTCGCCATCAGCGTTGCCCAGTCCTCTTCGCTACGTGTTCTCTCGGAAGCGGGCGGATGAGGTGCGCCATCCGGATCGCGCGGCCAAGACCGACCTTCCTTTTCTGCGATGGCGACCACCTGGCGTAGTTCGCCGCGTGTTGTGAAGGAGGGATAAACGAGACCCAACTCACGCAGCCGCGATAGTCCCCGCCGATAGTAATCGAAGTTGTCGGACTGCCGGCGGACCGGGCCGTCAAACTTGATGCCGAGCCAGTCCAAATCCTCATTGATGCGGTGTTCCAGTTCGGGCGTACAGCGCGCCAGATCGATGTTTTCCATTCGGAGCAAGAGCCGTCCGCCGGATTGTCGGGCCGCGATGTCGTTCAGTATGGCCGAACGGGCATGACCGAGATGCAGCGCGCCATTGGGGGAGGGTGCGAAACGAAAAACGGGTTTGTCTGGCGGCGCGTTCACCATAGGCTTTGCTAAGCACAGACGACCGGTTTTCCAAGCCGCAAAAAGAAAGTGGTGTGCGCATGATTCTCGATAGTGAAGCGGCGATCGCCCGGTCGCTCGGCATCCTTCTTGAGCAAGACCCTGATTTGACGCCGCTCGCGGAAATGTGCGGCCCGCTGCCGGCGCGAAGCATGGCGGGAGGCTATGCAGGCCTGGCGGCAATCGTGGTTGCGCAGCAGGTCTCCAAAGCCGCAGCCGATACGATTTTCAGACGGTTGAAGGAAGCGGTCGATCCGCTAACCGGCCCGGCGCTTCTTTCGGCCTCAGACGAGATGTTGCGTGGTGCGGGCCTGTCGCGACCCAAGATCCGTACTTTGCGCGCCGTGGCCGAAGCCGAGCGCGATGGCCTTTCGCTCGATAGCGTTCTGCGCCTGCCGGCTGAGGAGGCCGTGGCGGCTCTGACTCCTGTCTCCGGGATTGGCCGCTGGACAGCGGAGTGCTGGCTGCTTTTCGCGGCCGGTCATCCCGACATCTTTCCTTCACGCGACCTCGCGCTTCAGGCCGCTGCGCACGAGGCGCTCGGCCTCGACGCACGGCCAGACGAAAAAACACTCTCCGAGCTGGCCAAACGGTGGGCTCCAAACCGCAGTGTGGCCGCTCGTTTGCTGTGGGCATGGTATGGCGTTCGAAAAGCCGGTGGAGGCGCACCGGTTTGATGCCCCGCTGTTACGAATTTGTTGCCGAGCCTGTGTATCGGCGGTGGAGAAAGCAGTGGATAAACAGGGATGGGCCAATGCCGAAGCGTCTTCACAACGGCGGATTTAGGCGCTTAACTATCTCTGGACATCAATGATGTTCGCCTTTCGGTCCCTGCTTTGTCATCCGGGCCTGAAGATGAAAGGAGCCGCCTGCTGTGACGGTGCATGTGCGTCCTGAAGCGCTTCCCGCGCTTGTCCTCAATGCCGATTACCGGCCTTTGAGCTACTATCCCCTGTCGATCTGGTCCTGGCAGGATGCCATCAAGGCCGTGTTTCTGGACCGGGTTTCCATCCTTGCCGAATATGACCACAGCGTGTCGTCGCCATCGCGGTCGATGAAACTGCCGAGCGTGGTCTGTCTGAAGAGCTATGTAAAACCCGCGACATGGCCGGCATTCACACGCTTCAACCTGTTTCTACGCGACCGGTTTGAGTGCCAGTATTGCGGCAGCCTTCACGACCTTACCTTCGATCATGTGGTGCCGCGCCGCTGCGGCGGACAGACGACTTGGGAAAACGTCGTCGCGGCATGCTCGCCGTGCAATCTGAAAAAGGGCGGTCTTATGCCGGATCATGCCCGCATGTGGCCAAGGCAGACGCCTTTCCAGCCGACGACGCACCAGCTTCACGAGCGCGGGCGCGCCTTCCCGCCAAACTATCTGCATGAAAGCTGGCTCGATTATCTCTATTGGGATACCGAACTGGAGCCTTAAGGCCGGGGAGCCGGTTGCCGGCGGAGTGCGCCGTAGAGGCAGAGTGCCGCCAGCATCGCCGCCGCAACGACATTCCATCCGGCAAAGGAAATGCCGAGAAAGCGGCCTGCTGCCCGGTCGCAGGAAGGCGGTCTCTGGCCAAGCGAATCGAGCAGGCTACCCGCTTCACTCACCGTACTGGATGCGCCAGCGCAGTCGTCAGGCCCGGCCCACCACGCCCATTCCACGCCGGAATGATAGACGCCGATCGCCATCGTCCAGATCATCAGAAGTGCGCCGACTGCGAACATGGTCTTGACAAGCCGCGGACGCGTACCGTGCGAAGCGGCTATAGCGGTGCCAATCATGAAGGGTATGCCGACATAATAAGCGGTTCGCTGCTCCAGGCAGAGCTTGCAGGGGATGTAGCCGCCAATATGCTCGAAGCCCAGCGCGGTTCCGACAGCGAGCGCCATGCCAAGGCCGGTAAGAATCGCCAGGTTGCGGTTGGAGATCATGGATCGGTCCTAAAACAGGTATCGGATCGAGACAAAGCCGCCGATAAGAAGAATCATGAAGGCAAGGAATAGCCAATTCAACCAGCGTTCGATGAATCTTTGGATAGGTTCGCCGTAGCGCCCGAGCAGCCAGGCCACGAGGAAAAAGCGCGCGGAACGGCCGATAATCGAAACGAGTGCAAAGATCCCTAGATTGAGGCCTGTCGCTCCGGAAAAGATAGTCAGGACCTTATAGGGAAATGGCGTGACCGCCGCGAACAGAACGCCCCAGCCACCCCACTCGTTGTAAAGCGCCTGGATCTCGTCGAAACTGTCCGCCTTCCCATAGAATTGCAGGATCGGGTCGCCGATCACATCCATGAACAATGCGCCGATCGCGTAGCCGACGAAGGCGCCGACGATTGAGGATACGGTGCAGACAAAAGCCAGATAGATCCAGCGATGTCGCTGGGCCAGAACCATCGGGATAAGAAGGGCGTCCGGTGGGATCGGAAAGATCGAGCTTTCAGCAAAGCTGACAGCAGCCAGCGCCTTGTCAGCGTGACGCGTTCGGGCAAGGCCCATGGTCCAGTCATAAAGGCGGCGCAGCATCGATTCTTCCGTGGCGGCTTTTTCGCGCCTCTGCCTATTTCTTCCATCCGGGCCTGTCCAGCAGGCAAGGGCTGTTGACGCGCGCTATCGGCCTCATATAGTTGCCGCGCGTTGCCCCTTTGGCGGAATTGGTAGACGCGCCGGATTCAAAATCCGGTTCCTTCGGGAGTGCCGGTTCGATTCCGGCAGGGGGCACCATTTCTCACCGGACTTCTCCTTGTCGCTATAGCGGAACGCCCGGTTCGTCTTTCAGAACCTCGCCGTGCGGTCGTAAGCCGGCAATATGAATATCAAGACCCTGCTGCGCTCTGGCCCTTGCCTATGCTGCCGCCCATATAATGGCCGGCAGGTTGGCTGCGACTAAGAGTGGAGTGGATATGACGGCGAATATTGCGGATCAAACCCGGCGACTGCGGCGCGTGGCCCGTGCTGCGCGGCTTATGGACACTGCCGTCCGGCTCCCCGGCGGCTTTCGGCTGGGCGCCGATTCCATCGTCGGTCTCGTTCCAGGTGTCGGCGATACGGCCACCGTTCTGGTCTCGCTCTGGATCGTCAACGAGGCGCGCAAAATGGGCTTGCCGACTCATAAACTGACGCGGATGCTGGGCAATGTCGGGCTGGACTACGTCGTGGGCGCAGTACCGATACTCGGCGATGTGTTCGATGCCGTTTATAAGGCGAACCGGCGCAACCTGAACATGATCCTGGATCATTTCGGCCACCACGACCTGACCGATCTGGACGATATTGACGAGCGCACGATGAAGGATGTGACGCCCGACAATAATCGACGCGGTTAGCGACGGATTTTCCGTACCTTGTCGCGAAGATTCTTCGCCAGATTGCGTGTGCCCCGGTAGAGATGGAGTTGACGGGCCGTCTGGTTGACCGCACGGTCTGTGCCTGGCGTGATGCCGACGATGATCGTGCCGTAGGTCCGGCTGTCGCTCCACATGCGGCTCATGACCGGGTGGTTCTCAGCGGCGCAGCTATCGGCCTGCATAATGTTTGGATCGTTGATCAGATATTCGGTCGCATCGATCATCAGCAAGACGCCCGGCGAAAATTCCTTCAGCGTCTCATCGAAGGCTGTCTTCCAAGTGTAGGCCGTGCCGCCGGCGAGCAG
The DNA here is from genome assembly GCF_024158145.1 of Notoacmeibacter sp. MSK16QG-6. Lineage (GTDB taxonomy): Bacteria > Pseudomonadota > Alphaproteobacteria > Rhizobiales > Rhizobiaceae > Notoacmeibacter. The sequence goes on along the minus strand of NZ_JAMYXM010000003.1, from coordinate 29,811 downwards.
CAGAATGAGTGAGGCGATCGTTTCGCCGTCCAGTTTCAGCGTGGCGATGCGCACCATGTCGCGTTCCGCCAGCCGGTAGATTGCTTCTCTGGCAAAGGCGGCCTGATAGCGGTCGGAGGCCATGGCGGAGCGGGCCTTGCCCTTCCAACTCATCAACTCCAGCGTCAGGAAGGTTTCGGTTGCCTCGCGGGTTTCCTCCGGCTGACGGGCAATGTCGAACGTCAGTGTCCCGCGTTCGCCGAGCCGGCGGCGCAACCGGTTGTAGTTACGGCGATGGTGGCCGCTTACCGCTGCCGCAAAGTGTTCATCGGCGTCGCCCGTCGCATCAAGGACAGGACGCGACTCGCCCTCGATAATATTGATCGGCAGGTCGGAAGAGATCGCGGCTGCGCGGATCGCCCCAGCCGCGGGGCCGTCGAGAGGCATGTCCGGCAGGACCAGGACATTGGGAAGTTTGAGTTTCTTCTGCGCCATGAGTGCGAAAGCGGCATTGACGATCTGCACCGGATCGTCGCTGTCGATCAGAGGCGCTCCCACGGGACCGAAAGGCGTCGTCCAGCCGCGGATGACGCTTGGACCGATGCCGAGCCCGGGCCGTTCGATGGAATAGGGCAACAGGAAGCGGAGCCGCGAGCGCGTGGTATCCTCGTCGCGCAGCACCGCCAGAAAGACGTCGCGATCGTCGAGGCGGGGCATGGCCGGCGCCAGGAAGCGCGGCTCGAAGAAGACGTTTCGTTCGATGGAGCGCGCAGCGAGATGGTCAAGTTCGTCCAGCAGTTCGAATCCAGCCGACGCATCGTAGATGGAGAGGCGACGGTCGAATTCCGGCAGGCCGGAATCGAGCATCGCCTGATGCTGCGGCTTCCAGCTGGGAAGGGCCATGAGATTATCGAGAACCTGATCGCTCAGGCGGGCTTTGCCGCTGGCTTCGACGAGAGGGATGGTGGTGATTGTCATGCGGCAGCTCCCCGCGTGACCTGCCGAAAGTTAGGCAACCCGTTCACCACCATCCAGAAGCCGAACCGGCTATGGACGATGAAGATCAGAAGCGCGGCCTCGGTGGCGATGGCGACGGCTGTTGCAATGGCCGCGCCCCAAAGGCCGAACGTCGGTAGGAGAACGATATTCAGCGACACGTTGATGGCAAGGACCGCTGCGTAAAGCGCAGCACAGATGTTCTGGTGACCGGTCATTGAAAGAAGACTTTCGGCCGGACCGACCGCCGCCCTGCAGCAGACACCCGCCAGCAGGATGAAGAGCAAGGGATAGCCCTGCTCGAAGTTCTCGCCGAACAAGGACAGAAGGAATGGGCCGATCGCCAGGACCACGGCGCTCATCAGAAGCGATGGCCAAAACGTCCATGCAACGGTTTCGCGGGCGAAGGCCGCCAGTTCGTCAGGGTCGCCGTCGCGGCTGGCGAGGCGTACATAGCGCTGGGCGACGGCGGCTTTGACGGCGAAATAGACAAAATGGACCAGGACGATCGTCTTGACCGTGGCGAAGTAGATAGCGACGTCCTGCGGTTGGAGGAACAGGCCGACCATCAGCACGTCGGCATTGGTCAGCAGCGCGAAGAACCCTTCAACCAGAAAGATCGGCAGGGCAACGCCGAACCAAAGCTTCGGCTCGTAGCGGATGGTGCGCTCCTGCGGGAGGCTTTTTCGAACGCGGCCAGGTAAAAGGAGGTGCTGGAAAGCGGTGGTCAGAGCGGTTGCGGCAACTGCTGCGCCAACGGCTGTTAGAGCTGAAGCACTCATGCCGAATAGCAGGGCGAGGGCCATCCCGACAATGATCAGGAAAGGGCGCAGAAGATAGATCGGCCCCATGGCCAGCATGCCCCAGCCCTGTGACCGGGCGAGGCCGTGGTGGAAGTCGCCGAGGCCGAGAAAAGGGACGGAGGCGAAAGCGACGATAAAGGGCAGAATCCAATAGCCGTCGATGTTACCGCGAAGCGACCAGACGATTGCTGCGCCGATTGCACCTATCACGAGCGGCAGAAGGAAGGAAACGAGCTGGCCAAAGCGCAGAATGCCGCGCAGACGGGCCGGATCGGCCTTTTCCTGATATTGCGGAGCGAAGCGGATGATGGCGGTGTGAAAGCCCAATCCCGCCAGATTTCCCAGAATGATCATCGTCACCCAGACAAAGGTGAAAACGCCATATTCGAAGGTTCCCATCCAGCGCGCCAGAAGGATTTGGCTGACATAGGCAAGCGCGGCAGCCATCAGGCGGACGCCGAATGTCACCAGTGCGACGCGGCCAGCCTGCGCCTTTTCGCCCTCGCCACGCAAAATTGTGTCGAATTTCCGCGCGAAGGGACGGGCGACGGCGCCAAGGCGCGTCGGTAAAAATCGTTCCGCTGTCAGTTCGGCCGACAGTCGCAATATCCCGCTTCCGTTTGCTACGTTCGCATTACAGATAGCGATGGATGCTTAAGAAACGGTGGAATTGAACCATCCGCACGCCACGGAGAGAACCGAGGCATTCGGAGCTAGACTGCGGAGCGTGGTATCTAAATGCCCGACCCAGCGCCTAGACGAAGGCGCCGTGGCAATGTTTGAACTTCTTACCGGACCCGCAGGGGCAGGGCTCGTTGCGGCCGACCTTGCCCCAGCTATCTGGGTCGGTCGTCTCTTCGCCGGTCGCGGAGACGGCATGCGCCTCAGACCAGCTTAGCGGGCCGCCTTCATCGCCGGCATCGTCCTCACCGGTCATCATGTCGAGATGATGGGGTTCGGCTCCTTCCGGCACGCCGTCGCCTTCCAGGCCTTCCAGGCCTTCCGGCTCGTCGGTTGCGCGAATCTGGATGCGCATCAACTGCCGCGTCGTCATCTGACGCAGATTGCCGAGCATGGCCTGGAAGAGCTCGAACGCCTCGCCCTTATATTCCTGCAGAGGGTCGCGCTGGCCATAACCACGGAAACCGATGACGGAGCGCAGATGGTCCAGATTGACCAGATGTTCGCGCCACAGATGGTCGAGCGTCTGCAGCAGAATGCTCTTTTCCACATAGGTGCGGACATCGGGACCGAACCGGTTGGCGCGCTCGTCGGCCGCAGCCGTCGCCGCTGCGAGAATACGTTCGCGAATATCGTCCTCGGCAATGCCGTCCTCTTCCACCCATTCGCCAATCGGCAGATCGAGGTTCAACGCTTCCTCGACTTCGCCGGCCAGGCCCTTGATGTCCCAGCTTTCCGCATAGGCGTTTTCGGGGATGTGCCGGTGGACCATATCCTCGACCACCTCTTCGCGCATTTCTGCGATCGTGTCGGTGAGGTCTTCGCCATCCATCAGATCCAGACGCTGCTCGAAAACGACCTTGCGCTGATCGTTCATCACGTCATCGTATTTCAGGAGATTCTTGCGGATATCGAAGTTGCGCGCTTCGACCTTTTTCTGCGCCTTTTCCAGCGCCTTGTTGATCCACGGATGGATGATCGCTTCGCCTTCCTGAAGGCCGAGCTTCTGGAGCATTCCGTCCATGCGCTCGGAGCCGAAAATGCGCATCAGGTCGTCCTGCAGCGACAGGTAGAATTTTGAGCGCCCTGGATCGCCCTGTCGTCCGGAACGGCCACGAAGCTGATTGTCGATGCGCCGGCTTTCGTGGCGCTCCGTAGCCAGCACATAAAGACCGCCCGCTTCGAGCGCCTTCTTCTTCAATTCGGCTACTTCGGCGCGAATGCGATCTTCGGCAGCCTTGCGCTCTTCACCTTCCGCCATGTCACCAAGCTCTTCGGCAAGGCGCATGTCCAGATTGCCGCCAAGCTGAATATCGGTACCGCGACCGGCCATGTTGGTGGCGATAGTGATGGAGCCGGGAACGCCGGCTTGCGCAACGATGTATGCCTCGCGCTCATGCTGGCGGGCGTTCAGAACCTCGAAGCCTTTAAGCCCGGCTTTCTTTAGCCGGTCGGCCAGATATTCGCTTTTTTCGATCGAGGTCGTACCGACGAGGGTCGGTTGGCCCTTTTCCTTTGCGGCTTTGATCTCCTCGACGATGGCGGCGTATTTCTCTTCCGCCGTCCGGTAGACCTCATCGTCCTCGTCTTCGCGAATGACCGGAAGGTTGGTGGGAACTTCGACCACCTCGAGGCCATAAATGTTGCCGAATTCCTCCGCCTCGGTCGTCGCCGTGCCCGTCATGCCGGCAAGCTTGTCGTACATGCGGAAATAGTTCTGGAACGTGATAGAGGCGAGCGTTTGGTTTTCGGGCTGAATATCGACCTTTTCCTTGGCCTCCAGAGCCTGGTGCAGCCCTTCGGAGAACCGGCGGCCGGGCATCTGACGACCGGTGAATTCGTCGACGATGACGATCTCACCGCGATTGACCATGTAATCCTTGTCGCGGGCGAAAAGCTTGTGTGCGCGAAGAGCATTGTTGGCGTGATGGACGAGCGCGACGTTCTCCACATCGTAGAGGCTGTTGCCCTGCATGAGACCGGCGTCGCGAAGCAGATTTTCCATCTTCTCCGTGCCGTCTTCGGTGAAAGTCGCGGTGCGCTGCTTTTCGTCGACTTCGTAATCGTCTTCGACCAATTGCGGAATGAAAGTGTCGACCTTGATGTAAAGGTCGGACTTGTCGTCGAGCGGGCCGGAAATGATGAGCGGTGTGCGCGCTTCGTCGATCAGAATGGAGTCGACCTCGTCGACAATCGCGTAATTGTGGCCGCGCTGTACCATCTGCTCGCGCTCATACTTCATATTGTCGCGCAGATAGTCGAAGCCGAGTTCGTTGTTGGTGCCGTAGGTGATGTCGCAGCGATAGGCTTCGCGCCGTTCATCGTCATTCATGCCGTGGACGATGACGCCCGTCGACATGCCGAGAAAGCCATAGAGCCGACCCATATGCTCGGCGTCGCGGCGGGCGAGGTAGTCGTTGACGGTGACAACGTGAACGCCTTTTCCTTCCAGAGCGTTCAGATAGACGGCCAGTGTCGCTACCAGAGTCTTGCCTTCGCCGGTGCGCATCTCCGCAATAGATCCTTCGTGAAGGACCCTCGCGCCGATCAACTGCACATCGAAAGGGCGCATTCCCAACGAGCGCTTGGACGCCTCGCGAACAACAGCAAAGGCTTCTGCCATCAGGTCGTCAAGCGTTTCGCCATCGGCAAGGCGCTTTCGGAAGTCGTCCGTCCTGGCCTTCAATTCGGTATCGGAGAGAACAGCGATGCCGTCTTCCAGATCGTTCACGATATCAGCGAAAGGTTGAAGCTTCTTGATGCGACGATCATTGGCCGAACCAAAGAGCTTTGTCGCAAAACCGCCGAGACTGACCATAGTGGCCCTTTCTTGCCCCACTTGTGCGTGCTGCGTCCGGCCTGCTGCTGGCGCCATTATCTGGCGGGCCTGGCCTGCCGCGCGGGGCCGCGGTGACGCTGAAAACCTTTCCAAATCGCAATCCAAAAGGCTCAAGGGCCGGGTGGACGCGTTGGTGGCGGAGAGATAAGAGTGGCCCTATGTGTTGTCAACGCTCGCACCCTGCGTGCCAAGGCGCGCAAACGGTCCATCGGGCCACTATGGAAGCGCCATTCAATCAGTCCGGAGCCTTTACATGATTTCCCTGCGCCCAGCCCGCATTCTTCTTGCCGGCGTCGTTCTTGCTGCAAGTGTCACCATACCCGCTTTCGCGCAGGAGGAGAACGAGACCGTCGCCACCGTCAACGGATCGCCGATTACTCGTCAGGAGCTGGATATGGCGATGGGTGAACTCGGTCCCCAATTCGCTCGAATCCCGGAAGACAAGCGTGATGCCGCGGCTCTGGCTGCTCTCATCGAGATCAAGCTGATGTCCGGCAAGGCGCGTGAAGCCGGTCTGGACAAGGATGAGGAATTTCAGCGCAGCATCGCTTTCATGACGGAGCGCGCATTGCACGGCTTCTATATGCAGAAGCAGCTGGCTGACGAGATTACCGATGGGGACGTCAAGGCGCTCTACGATGAGCGCGTCGCCGATATGCCGAAGCAGCAGGAAGTCAAAGCCCGGCACATTCTCGTAAAGACCAAGGAGGATGCCGAAGCGGTGATCGCCGAGCTTGAAGGCGGGGCCGACTTCGAGGCCGTCGCCAAGGAAAAGAGCACCGGGCCTTCAGGCCCTTCCGGCGGCGATCTCGGCTATTTCCGGCCCGGACAGATGGTGCCGGAATTCGAACAGGCGGCATTCGCGCTGGAAACAGGATCTATCACGAAGGAGCCTGTCCAGACGCAGTTCGGATTTCACGTCATCAAGGTGGAAGACAAACGGAATGTGAAGCCGCCGGAGTTCGAGCAGATCAAGGATCAGCTGCGCAATGAACTTCTCGTCAAGCGTTACACCGACGCCGTGAAGACCGAGCGGAGCGAAGCGACTGTCGAGATCAGCGACCCTGCCTTGCAGACGGAGCTGAAAGCCCTGGAAGCGACGAAAGAAGCCGAATAGGTCTTATCGGGCGGCGGCCTTACCGAAGACTCTCTTGCAAGCCGGCATCCTTGGATGCCGGCTTTTTGCTGATCGCTTTTCGCCGGTGGCGTGCTTGCAACTTGACGAGGCGTCGGGCAAATCTGCCGCCGAACCCGTCGCCTTCGCTTCATTTGAAAGTCGCTGTATGAGCTCCGCCGTCTCTCCGCTTGCCCCGAAAGCCTTTCCTGCCATGCCTCCGATCGGCGGCGTTCGGATAGCGACGGCGGAAGCGGGCATCAAATATCGCGGACGAACCGATCTGATGGTGATGATTTTCGATGAAGATACCCAGATCGCCGGCACTTTTACCCGGTCGCGATGCCCGTCCGCGCCGGTGGATTTCTGCCGAGCCAATCTAAAGCACGGGACAGCTCGCATTCTCGTCGTCAATTCGGGAAATGCCAACGCGTTTACCGGGCGCAAGGGGCGTGAGTCGACGGAGGTGACAGCCTTGGCCGCTGCCTCCGCAGTCGGGTGCTCGCCAAGCGAAGTGTTTCTCGCATCGACGGGCGTGATCGGGGAGCCGCTCGCCGCCGACCGTTTTTCCGGGCTCCTGTCCGGCATGGCCGAGAAGAGCGTCGCCGATGGCTGGCTGGAAGCCGGCAAGGCGATCATGACCACCGATACCTATCCGAAATACGCGACAGCCAGCGTCGCCATTGGCGATCATCTGGTCACCTTGAACGGGATTGCGAAGGGCGCAGGTATGATCGCGCCGGATATGGCCACGATGCTGTCTTTCGTTGCAACCGATGCGCCAATCGAAGCGCCTGTTCTACAGACTTTGCTGTCGGAAAGCGTTGGCGGCAGCTTCAATTCCGTGACGGTGGACAGCGACACCTCGACCTCCGATACGCTTTTGCTGTTTGCAACGGGCACCGCAGCGGATGCCGGCGCTCCGAGGATCACCAGCGCGGACGATCCGCTTCTTGACGGGTTTCGCGGCGCGCTCGACGCCATGCTGAAGGATCTGGCGAGGCAGATCGTCAGAGACGGTGAAGGCGCGCGCAAGGAAATCGAGGTCCGAGTCAAAGGCGCTCAGAGCGACGTCTCCGCCCGAACCATCGCCTTGTCCATCGCCAATTCACCGCTCGTCAAGACGGCAATCGCCGGAGAGGACGCCAATTGGGGCCGTGTCGTCATGGCGGTCGGTAAGGCCGGCGAACCCGCTGACCGTGACAGGCTCGCGATCTATTTCGGTGATATTCGCGTGGCGCATGAAGGGGAGCGCGATTCATCCTATTCAGAGGACGATACATCCGCTTACATGCAAAACGATACGATCGTCATCACAGCCGATATCGGCATCGGGAACGGTGAGGCGACAATCTGGACCTGCGATCTGACCAAGGAATATGTCGCAATCAATGGCGACTACCGGAGCTGACACCGTAGCGATGAACAGTCCGACCGTTCCCCGCGCCCCACTAACTGTCGCGCGCCGCTTCACGGCGGCGGGCGCCCAGGCCTGGCCGGCGGAAACGCTCCATTATGATGGGGCTTGGGCGGTGCGCCTTTCCAGCGATTGCGCCGCCAAGCGGCAGAACTGCGTCACCCCGCTCGATCCCAGCGATGATGCCGATATCGATATGCGCCTAAAAAGGGTCATCGAACGATTTGCCGATGCGGGCAAGCGGCCACGCTTTCTTATCTCCCCCCTCGCGTCGCAGCGGATATTGGATTCGCTAATCGAGCGAGGCTGGACGGCGGAAGCCCGCACGACAATCCAGTCGCGTTCGGTCGACGATTGGAACGACGATAATGCGCCGGAATTGCGCCGCGTGAAGGCGGAAGAATTCGTCGCCGCTCACGCAGCTATCGGCGCGCGTTCGATCGAGCGGGGAGACGATCTGCGCGCGGTTCTGGCGCGCATCGAACCGCCAAGTTTCCTTTTTCTGCTTGAACGGGACGATCACCCTGTCGGCAGCGTCGTTTGCGTACGCCAGGGCGACATGATTGGCAGTTTCGAGCTGAATGTCAGTAAGGATGTAAGGGGCAAAGGGCTTGGCAAGGAGCTGATCTCCGGCGTTCTGTCCTGGGCGAAAAAGCGCAAGGCCTCCGGTGTCTGGGAACAGGTCGAGGCCGACAACGCGGCTTCGACGGCTCTTTCGCGCTCGCTCGGCTTCGAACCGGTCTATGACTATTTCTATATGAGTTCCCCGGACGCCACCCAATGACGAAGACCGACGCGCGCATTCTGCTGGTCGTCGCTTGCGCTTTGGTCGATGCGGATGGCCGTGTGCTGCTGACGCAGCGGCCCGAGGGCAAGGCGCTGGCCGGGCTGTGGGAATTTCCCGGCGGCAAGATCGATTCCGGCGAGCGGCCCGAGGACGCGCTGATCCGCGAACTGGACGAGGAGTTGGGTATCGTGACGCAGGCCGCTTGCCTGGCGCCGCTGACCTTTGCCTCCCACGCTTACGAGGACTTTCATCTCCTGATGCCGCTCTTCGTCTGCCGACGCTTCTCGGGCACGCCGGTAGGACGTGAGGGACAGGCGATCAAGTGGGTGAGGCCGAACGCGTTGCGCGATTATCCGATGCCGCCGGCGGACGAGCCCCTGATCCCCATTCTTCAAGATTTGCTCTGAGATCCTTGCGAAGGCGCGGAGCCACGACCTTGACAACCTGCCGATCGCCCAATTCGCCATAGCCTGTTTCAAACGCCGCCATGGACGAATAGCGGTTTGAGCATCGAAGGATTAACGAGCTGTTCATGCGCAGATGCAATGATCGAAGAGGTTTCGTCGGCGTTTTTGCCGGCGGACATCTTTGGAGTGGCATAATGAACAGGGGTGTCGATCTAACGCCGCTGAACGACAGGACCGATTCTGCGGTAACGCGGATGGGGTTCGGCATCCTGCGCGCGGCGCTGCTGTTCGGCACTGCAGGGGTCATGCTGGCGCTTTTCCTCGCTCCAATGGCGGATCGGAAGGCCAAGCAATACGCTCAACGGCAACAACCGGCCGCTTTGCGTAACATCGACATGATATCGACCGGTTCGGTCCGCTCGACCGCGCCAAACGGCAATCCCTACATTCTGAGGCGAAGCGTGTTGTCGCCGATGCCGGAAGTGATCTGCCTTCATGCCGCCGGCGAGACAGCGAATGGCTGCTGATGCCGCACTTGCGATAGCAGCATCCATGGTGCCGGGAGCAAATTCGTGACGGGCCTGTTGAGACGATTCCTCGGCGACAATCGTGGCGCCACCGTCATCGAATACGGCCTTTTATGCAGCCTGCTGGCCGTTCTGCTGTTCATCAGCATTCAGGCAAGCGGCGGCCGCGCCATGTCGATCATAAGCGTCGTAGCGTCGGCCATCGGCGGCACGGACTAGGACGTTTCTCCGCTTTTTTCCGCCTGTCGGAGGGCATCGGCAAGGCTCGCTTTCGCCGATCCCGGTGCGAGCGGCTTCTGCTGACTTCGGTCCGGTGCCCATCCACTGAGCCATATCATTTCGAAGACCGCACGGACACGGCCATCGGGATCGCCATTTCTCTCCTGATAGATTTCCGCCGCGCGTCCCAGAATGGCACGCGTCAAAGGTTGCCTGCTCCGCGACGCCAAGGCGTTGGTCGCGCCCATCGACCGCAAATCCGCCATAAGACTGATAAGGCTGTCGTAGCGGACAGTCGTGGTCTGCCTGTCTATCACGGGAAGGGCGAAGCCGACATGTTGAAGCAGCGCACCTGCATCGCGCAGCGCAATCGTTGGGTGAACGCGTGGACTGGCGCCACCACGCTGCTCCGTCTCGGCCAAGAGAAGGGCTTCCCGAAGACCGCCAAGGCTTTCGCCGCCTATGAAGGCTCCCACGAACAGACCGTCCGGCCGCAGCGCATGACGACAGGCGGCGAGATAGCTCGCCGGATCCGCTACATCCTGAAGATCGAGAAAGGAGACGATGAGGTCCGACTGCCCTTTCGGCAGCGCATCTTCCCATCCCTCCACGTGAGCATCGACCGCATCAATGCTTGTTTCGCCATGACCGAGTTTGCGCAAAAGCGGAACGAGGTCCGACCCCCGAGCGCCAACCAGCTTCACGGTCGGAAAGGTGCGTGTGACGCTTTGCAGGCGGTCATCCAAATCTTCGGCAACCAGTTCGGCAAGAAAACCAGCTCCTTCGACAGCCATTTTTTCGGCTCGGCGGCGGCGTCTACGAACCTGTGTGCTGTCGAACATGATGAATAGATTTCCTGACGATTGCCGCGTCGGTTCCTGAGTGCCAGAGTAGCTAGCGAGGCGAAGTCCACCCCGCAAGCCCATGCGCTGAGCACGGATCGAATTGGCCATGACCGAACCATCTGAAATCTGGTTGCCGCCTGGGGCGGCCTCCCCGGCTCAGACGCAGGACCCAGTCGAACGCGGCGGGTCAGGTGCCGGCATACGGCGCTTCGTCGCCGCTATCGGCCATTCGGTTGCTCAGACGGTTTTTCCGCCCTCCTGCCTTGAATGCGGACGCATTGTCAGCGCTCCGGGCACATATTGTCCTGAGTGCTGGCCACATCTGAAGGCAATCGAAGCGCCTGTCTGTCCGGTCCTCGGTACGCCATTCAGCGTCGAACTGGGCGCGGGCATCGTTTCCGCCGAGGCGCTGGCCGACCCTCCGGTTTTTCGCCGCGCGCGGGCGGCGGTCATCCATGACGGACCGGCGCGTGGTCTGATCTCGGCGCTGAAATACCACGACCGGACCGATCTGGCCCGGTGGATGGCGGGCTGGATGGTGCGGGCAGGCGGCGATTTGCTTGCGGATGCCGATCTGATCGTGCCGGTGCCACTGCACCGCCGGCGGCTGCTCGCCCGCCGCTTCAACCAGAGTGCCGAACTGGCGCGCGCCGTTGCATCGCGAGCGCAAATCCCGCTTCGCCCTGAATGTCTTATCCGCAAACGCGCGACACCCCGACAGGTGGGTCTGACACGTGAGCAAAGGCGGACAAATGTAAGGGGTGCTTTCGAAGTCCCTGCGGATGCTTTTCCGCTCCTTTCCGGCAGACAAGTCCTTTTAATCGACGACGTCTTCACCACAGGCGCGACGGTCACGGCGGCGACGCGCGCTTTACTGCGTGGCGGTGCGGGGGCAGTCGACATACTGACCTTTTCGCGGGTACTCGCGGAGGGCCGAGTGGTCTGAGCAGGCGCATTTGGCGGCAGGTGATGACGTCCTATATGCAGTGCAGCAACAGATGCGATGCAGGAGAAGTATATGCCGCAGATCGATATCTATACCCGCCAATTCTGCGGTTATTCCACCCGCGCCGTGCGACTTCTCAAAAGTAAGGGTGTCGCTTTCACGGAGATCGATATCACCGAGGAGCCACAGCGTCGCCAGGAAATGATCCATCGCGCGAACGGCGCCTCGACCTATCCGCAAGTTTTTGTCGGTGAGCGGCATCTGGGCGGCAGCGACGACATCTATGCGCTCGACCGGCAGGGCAAACTCGATGCCTTGCTGAAAGACGACTGAGGCCAGCGATGGGCTCTTTCAGCGCCGCCTGCTTACAGATGCGATCGAGTCGCGATCCGGCGGTCAATCTGCGCACATTCGAAGACACGGTGCGGGAAGCTGCGAGCTTGGGCGCCGATTATATTCAGACCCCTGAAATGACCGGCATGCTTGTCCGGGATCGCGACGAGTTGCTCAGCAAAATCAGCGACGAAGCGTCAGACCCGCTTGTGGCGAAAGCTGCTGCGCTGGCGAAGCAGCTTTCTGTCCATCTGCATATCGGCTCCACCGCTATTCGGCTGGATGGGGAAAAGGTCGCCAATCGCGGGTTTATTTTCGCGCCGGATGGGTCGCTCATCGCGCGTTACGACAAGATCCATATGTTCGATGTCGATCTTGCCGATGGCGAGAGCTGGCGCGAATCGCGAACCTATCGTCCGGGCGAAGAAGCCATCGTTGCGAGGACGGCGCTGGGTACGATTGGCATGTCGGTCTGCTACGATCTTCGTTTTCCGCAACTCTACCGTGCACAGGCGAGGGCCGGAGCTGAAATTCTTACCGTGCCGGCTGCATTCACCCGCCAAACCGGTCAGAAGCACTGGCACACGCTTCTTCGCGCCAGAGCCATTGAAAATGGCGCATTTGTCATAGCGGCGGCGCAGGGCGGCCGCCATGAAGACGGACGCGAGACATTTGGCCATTCGCTTATCGTCGCGCCGGATGGTGCGATACTGGCCGATGCGGACGGTGATGAGCCTTGCATCGTGATCGCCGATCTTGATATCGGGGCTGTGGCTTCTCAGAGAGCTTCCATCCCGAACCTTACGAATGAGCGTGAATTCTCCCTCAACATCGTGGGCTGACTATCAATGATCCATTATGCCCTTCGCTGTGTCGATGGCCACCAGTTCGATGGATGGTTTCGCTCGTCCAGTGACTTCGATGCACAGAAGCAGCGCGGCTTACTCTCATGCCCGCACTGTCACACGGCATCGGTTGAAAAAACGCTTATGGCGCCAGCGGTGAGGTCGCCGGCTGAGAAAACGGTCGCGCCTGCCGATGCGCCTCAGCCGCAATCGGTCGGTCTGGTCCCTGATGAAAATCAGGCGCAGATGCTGAAGCAGATGGCGAAAATGGTCCGGGAGATGAAGGCGGATGCGACCGATGTTGGCGAGAAATTTGCCGAGGAGGCGCGCCGCATCCATTTCGGTGAGACCGACAAGAAGAAAATCTACGGCTCGGCGAAGGCAGAGGACGTCAAATCGCTGCTCGATGACGGCGTGCCGGTTCTGCCGATCCCCGATTTGCCGGAAGACCAGAATTGAGGGCGATTCAGCTCGGGCGCTCGTAGAGCACCATGTAGTTGACATCCGTATCGCGACTGCGCTGCCAGCTATCGGATAGTGGGCTGTAAAAAACACCGGTAATGTCGCGCCTTAAAAGGCCTTCGCTCGATAGCGGATCATGGATTTCAACCGGGCGAACCAGCTTGTCGTAGGAGTGGGTGCCTTTCGGCAGCCAGCGCAAGACGTATTCAGCGCCGACAATGGCCAGCGCGTAGGCTTTCATCGTCCGGTTGATCGTCGCCACGAACATCATGCCGCCCGGTTTTACCATCTCGGCGCAACGCCGAAGATACAGGTCGACATTGGCGACGTGTTCGACAACTTCCATGTTGAGGATCACGTCGAAGCGTTCGCCTCGATCGGCCAGGGTTTCGGCGGTCGTTGCGCGATAATCGATATCGAGCCCAGATTGTTCGGCATGAATGCGCGCTACCTTGATATTCGTTTCGGAGGCATCTGCGCCGACGACTTCCGCGCCCAATCGACGCATCGGCTCGCACAGCAGACCGCCGCCGCAGCCAATATCCAGTATGCGTAGCCCCTGAAACGGTTTCTCGGCCGTTGGATCGAGATCGAACTGTCTTATGACCTCGTCCCGGATATAGCGTAGCCTGACAGGATTGAACTTATGAAGTGGGCGGAACTTGCCTTTCGGGTTCCACCATTCGGCAGCCATCGCGGAAAAGCGATCCACCTCTGCCGCATCGATCGTCGTTCCGCTTGTCGCGTTCATCTCGGCCATCCTGTTCATATTGATGCTGACATCGGGAAGTTGCGGACTCAAGTCAAGCTGGCGCGCTTGCTTCATTCGGGGCTTTTGGCTATGGAACCGCCGGTCACGCCGGTCTGCCCACCGGCGTGTTTTCTCATGGGCCGGCCTTGGCAAAGCACCCAACCGGTCCGGCCCTGTCGTCCCCGATCCAAAGGGAGAGTTTCGCCCAAAATGGCGCGCATCGTGATGAAATTCGGCGGCACTTCGGTGGCCGATCTGGACCGCATTCATGTCGTCGCGCGCCACGTCAAGCGCGAGGTCGACGCCGGTCACGAAGTGGCTGTGGTCGTTTCTGCCATGGCTGGCAAGACCAATGAGCTGGTTGGATGGGTCGAAAAGATGCCGAAGGTCGCCGGCGCTGGCGCCTCATTCTATGACGCGCGCGAATATGATGCCATTGTCGCGTCCGGCGAGCAGGTGACGAGTGGCCTGCTGGCCATCGCGCTGCAATCGATGGGGGTCGATGCACGATCCTGGCAGGGTTGGCAGATCTCGCTGAAAACCGACAATGCGCACGGCGCTGCGAGAATCGAATCCATCGATGGCGACCGGCTGATCGAGCGAATGAGCCAAGGTCAGGTTGCCGTTGTCGCCGGGTTTCAGGGGATCGGGCCGGATGGCCGCATCGCGACACTCGGGCGCGGCGGATCGGACACGTCCGCCGTTGCAATCGCTGCAGCGGTGAAGGCCGATCGCTGCGACATTTATACCGATGTGGACGGGGTCTATACGACCGACCCCCGGATCGAACCGAAGGCAAAGCGCCTTCCACGCGTAACCTTTGAGGAAATGCTGGAAATGGCCAGCCTGGGCGCGAAAGTTCTTCAGGTGCGTTCGGTCGAACTGGCGATGACACAGGGTGTGCGGACGTTCGTCCGCTCCTCTTTCGAAGATCCCGATGCGCCGGGAATGGGCGATTTCGCCAACCCACCCGGAACGCTCATTTGCGACGAGGACGAGATCGTGGAACAGGAAACCGTGACAGGCATCGCCTACGCCAAGGAAGAGGCCCAGATTTCTCTGCGGCGCGTGGCTGACAGGCCGGGCGTGTCAGCAGCCATTTTCGGGCCGCTCGCCGACGCGAATATCAATGTCGACATGATCGTTCAGAATATCTCCGAGGATGGTGCGGCGACCGACATGACCTTCACGGTTCCGTCCGGCGACCTAGAGCGGGCCGTCAAGATTCTGGAAGACACGAAGGGAACGGTCGGTTTCGACGCCATTCAGAGCGAAGCAGGCCTGACCAAGGTTTCGGTGATCGGTATCGGTATGCGCAGCCATACTGGTGTGGCGGCAACCGCGTTCAAGGCCATGGCCGAGCGTAACATCAATATTCGCGCCATAACGACATCGGAAATCAAGATTTCGATACTAATCGACGGCGCTTATACCGAACTGGCCGTGCGCGCGCTTCATGCGGCTTACGGTCTGGACCGCAAGTAACAGGCCGCTGGCCTTTACGACCGAAATCCATCAATTCAACGAAGCAGGGACAAGAGGAGGGACGAGTCATGACGGACTTCGCGGTCGGCCCACGCGTCCTGCTTCGACGTTTACGCGAGCTCATGGCCGAGCCGCTGGATGCGCAGACCCGGCTCGACCGTATCGTGGCGGAAATCGCTCGCAACATGGTGGCGGAAGTCTGCTCGCTTTACGTCCTCCGCGCCGATGAGGTGCTCGAACTCTATGCCACCGAGGGTTTGAACCCGATGGCTGTCCACCTTGCATCATTGCGTGTCGGGCAGGGCCTTGTCGGTACGATTGCGGCAAGCGCGCGCACGCTTAATCTGCCGGAAGCCGAGAAGCATCCGGCTTTCCGCTACCTGCCGGAAACGGGCGAAGAAGCCTTCTCGTCCTTCCTCGGCGTGCCGGTGCTGCGAGCTGGCCGAACGCTTGGCGTCCTGACGGTTCAGAACAAGACCAAGCGCGTCTATCGGGAAGAAGAGCTGGAGGCGATGCAGACCGTCTCCATGGTGCTCGCCGAGATGATGGCCAGCGGCGATCTGGCCAATCTGTCACGCGCCGGTATCGAACTGGACATGCGTCGGCCCATCACTTTCGATGGCGTGGCGATTTCGGACGGGGTCGGTCTCGGTTACGTCGTTCTTCACGAACCGCGCATCGTCGTGACCAATCTTTTCGCCGAGGATGTCGAGCTGGAAATGTCGCGTCTGCACGACGCGCTTGGCCAGTTGCGCATATCGATCGACGATATGCTCAACCGCGACGAAATTTCGGCGGATGGCGAGCATCGCGCGGTGCTTGAGGCCTACCGCATGTTCGCCCACGATACCGGTTGGGTGCGGCGGCTGGAGGAGGCGGTTCAGAACGGATTGACCGCCGAGGGCGCGGTCGAGAAGGTGCAGAACGATACCCGCGCGCGCATGATCCATGTCGCCGATCCGTATATTCGCGAGCGGATGAACGATTTCGACGATCTGGCCAACCGCTTGCTGCGCCAGCTTGTCGGGGCCGGGCGTGACGCTCTGCTGGCTGCCGACGACAATGTCATTGTCGCGCGGACGATGGGCGCTGCGGAACTTCTGGATTATCCGCGCGACCGCATTCGCGGTCTCGTGCTGGAAGACGGTGCGATCACGAGCCACATCTCTATTGTCGCGCGGGCCATGGGTATTCCGGTTACGGGCCAGACCCGCGGCGTCGTATCCATGAGCGAAAACGGCGACGCGATCATCGTCGATGGCGACGAGGGACGCGTCCATCTTCGCCCGCCGGCAGATCTGGAAAGTCTTTACGCCGAGAAGGTCAGGTTCCGCGCTAAACGCCAGGAGCTCTACCAGGCGCTGCACGATAAGCCGGCACGCACCCGCGATGGCATCGACATCAAGCTGATGATGAATGCCGGGCTCGTCGTCGACATGTCGCAGCTTGAAGAATCGGGCGCGGACGGCATCGGTCTGTTCCGCACCGAGTTGCAGTTCATGGTCGCATCCACCTTCCCGCGGGCGGACCGGCAGGAAGAACTCTACCGCGATGTCATCGAAAAAGCGGGCGACAGACCCATCCTCTTTCGTACGCTCGATATTGGCGGCGACAAGGTTCTGCCGTACTTCCGCAACGCGCCGCATGAGGATAACCCCGCTATGGGTTGGCGGGCGATCCGGCTGACGCTCGATCGCGCTGGACTGTTCCGGACGCAAATCCGTGCTCTGTTGCGCGCCGGACGAGGGCAGACGCTCTCTATCATGTTGCCGATGGTTACAGAAATTACCGAGATCGAGCAGGCGCGTGATCTTATCGAGCGCGAAAAAAATTATCTGACGCGTCACGGTTACGATCTGCCGAGTGAAACGCTGGTTGGCGTGATGCTGGAAGTGCCGTCTCTGATCTGGCAGATGGACCGACTTGCCGGGCTGGTCGATTTCGTGTCGGTCGGCTCCAACGATCTGTTCCAGTTCATCATGGCGACGGATCGCGGCAATCCTGTTGTCGGCGACCGGTACGATGTTCTCTCATGCACTTTTTTGAGGGCGCTCCGCCATATCGTGAAAGAATGCGGGCGGCTTTCGATCCCGCTATCGCTGTGCGGCGAGATGGCGTCACGTCCGATCATGGCTCTGGCGCTTGCCGGTATCGGTTTCCGTACCCTGTCGATGAGCGCGGCGTCGATCGGTCCAGTGAAGGCGACATTGCGTGAGGTCGATCTCGACGATCTCGGCAAGAAGCTGAACGCGGCGATCGATCATTCGGAAAAGCAGAATATTCGCCGCTTCCTGGCCGATTACGCCGAGAAGAACGGGCTGACGCTCTGATCATGATGGAGGCTCTTCCCAAAGCCCGGCTCGACGCTGTGGAAAAGCGATTTCAGATGCTGGAAGCGGAACTGGCCGCCGGGCCGAGCGCCGAGCGTTATGGCAAGGCGGCGGCCGATTACGCCGAACTGGAGCCGGTCGTCGCGGCCATCCGCGAACTGCGTGACGCTCAGTCGGAGCGAGCAGGCGTGGACGAACTTCTGGACGAGGCAGGCGGCGACGCCGAGATGCGGCGGATGGCCGAAGCCGAAGCTGACGCCCTCGATGACCGTATCCAGAAACTGACCGACGCCCTTCGTATTCAGATGCTGCCAAAGGACGAAGCCGACGCCCGCAATGTCATTCTCGAGATTCGGGCGGGAACCGGCGGCGACGAAGCGGCGCTATTCGCCGGCGATCTTTTCCGCATGTATGAGCGATATGCCGCCAGCCAGGGCTGGAAGGTCTCGGTCGATACGATGTCGGAAGGCGAGGCAGGCGGCTTTAAGGAGATCATCGCGGAGGTTTCGGGCCGCGGCGTCTTCGCCAGGATGAAATTCGAATCGGGCGTTCATCGCGTTCAGCGTGTCCCAGCGACAGAGGCCGGCGGACGTATCCACACATCGGCGGCCACGGTCGCCGTTCTGCCGGAGGCACAGGATGTCGACGTCGAGATAAATGACAGCGACATCCGGATCGATACGATGCGTGCTTCGGGCGCTGGCGGACAGCACGTCAATACAACCGATAGCGCCGTGCGGATCACTCATTTGCCGACCGGCATCGTCGTGACCCAATCGGAGAAGAGCCAGCATCAGAACCGGGCGCGTGCGATGCAGATCTTGCGAGCGCGGCTTTATGACGCCAAGCGCAGCCAGGCCGATGCCGAGCGCAGCGAATCCCGCCGCGCGCAGGTTGGCTCCGGCGACCGATCCGAACGTATCCGCACCTATAATTTTCCTCAGGGCCGTGTAACCGATCATCGGATCAATCTGACGCTATACAAGCTGGATCGCGTCATAGAGGGCGATCTGGACGAATTGGTCGATGCGCTGATCGCCGATCATCAAGCGGCGCTTCTGGCCGAAATGGAATGACGCTCGATAAGCTTTTGTCGCGAGTGCGCCAAGTACTGGCCGAGGGTGATGTGAATGATGCCCCCGCTGAAGCGCGCAAGCTCACCCTTGGTCTTTTGGAAATCGCACCGGCTTCCTGGCTGGCCGATCCAGAGCAGCTCGTCGATGACGGTATAGCATCCATTGTGTTGGAGCGGGCGCATCAACGTGCCGAAGGAATGCCTCTTCACCGTATTTTGGGATGGCGTGAATTTCACGGTCTCCAACTGGCACTTTCACACGAAACGCTGGAGCCGAGGGATGATACCGAAGCTATCGTCGACCTCTGTCTGAAGTCTGTCAGGATGGAAAAGCAGGCGGAGTCGGCTTTGCGTATTCTTGATCTTGGCACCGGAACGGGCGCCATCGCGCTGGCGCTGCTGAAAGAGCTGCCGAGAGCTGTCGCGCTCGGTATCGATCTCAGCGCCGATGCATTACAGACAGCGGAAAAAAACGCCTTGAATAACGGGCTGGCGGATCGTTTTTCGATTCGTCAAAGCGACTGGTTCGAAGGTGTGGAAGGTTGTTTCGATCTCATCGTGTCCAACCCGCCTTATATTGAAAGCGGGACGATCGCGGAACTGGACACAACGGTTCGCGACTACGATCCGCACCTGGCGCTGGATGGCGGTTTCGACGGTCTCGACGCCTATCGGATAATTGCCGCAACCGCGTCGTCTCATCTGCGGCCGGGCGGAAAGATCGGGGTGGAAATCGGGCGAGACCAAGAGGACGATGTCGCCGAAATCTTTCAAGCATCGGGTCTTCGATGTGTCGATCGGAACCGTGATTTGAACGGTATTTGGAGGGCCATGCTCTTCCAAATCGCGGAGTAAATGCTTCAAACGGGCATGGGGCTTGGCAAAGCGGAAAAAGGTGATTAAGTTCAATACACCGGATGAATGAAGCAAACGACTTCTGCCATCTCCGGCTTTCAAATTGCAAGCGGGATCAGTGGCGGCAGGTTGGTCGACAATCGTAGGAATTACGCATTGTAGGGCTGGGGGCGTTCGGCGAGAGACCCGAGAGTTAACGGATCCACCGATTGTCTGACGTTTCGTTATGGCAGTCGCAACGAGCATGACGCGCGGCGGGACCGTTGCGTCGGCGCAGGCCGGTGAATGCCGGTTTCCATCCCAATTGTAGGATGAATTCAAAGAAGAGTTATCGATGAGGCCAAACCAGCAAAACCGCCGCAACCGTGGGCGGAACAACAATGGTGGCAATAATCGCAAGGGGCCGAACCCGCTTTCGCGTAGTTATGAAAGCAATGGTCCTGATGTGAAAATTCGTGGTTCTGCCCAGCAGATCGCGGACAAATACGCCACTTTGGCGCGGGACGCGACATCCGCCGGCGACCGCGTGATGGCCGAAAACTATTTTCAGCACGCCGAGCACTACAACCGCATCATTGCGGCTGCCATGGCTGCCAATGCCGAAGCGCAGCGTCAACGTGAGGCGCAGCGCGAAGCGGAAGCATCCGATCGCGATAATGATGACGATTCGGATGAGACGGATCGCGCGGTAGACGCTCGTGGCGACGATTCCGAAAACAAACCCCGGAGGGGCCGGTCGGATAATCGTCGGAACCGCCGCGATGACCGCGCGGACAATGATGATACGGATGGGGACGATGCCGACGCGCCGAACAAGGCTGCGGACGGATCGGACGACGAGAAGATGCCGGCTGCGGCGCAATCTCCGGCTGACATCGTCGCGGAGGCCGAGAAGCGGTCGGGTGGTGGTGAAGAGGCTGCCGAAGACGCGCCTAAACCGCGTCGCACACGCCGAAAAAAAGCTGAACCGGTTGCTGAAGAAGCCGCGGATGCCGAGGGCGAGACGAAGGTTCGGCGAACCCGCCGAACGCGCCGCACTGCGAAAACCGAAGAAGAAGCCTCGTCGGATGGATCGAATGAGGGCAGCGGTGAACTGCCTTTGGCGGCCAATAGCTGAAGCCGATCTTATCAAGCGAATTTTTGAAACCGCGGCGGAGACGCCGCGGTTTTTTGTTGCGGTCAGAATGATGGCTCTGCGGCAGCGATTTTGCCCTGTCACAATTTTGCGATGGGCGGTGTGCACGCGCTTGGAATTGGTCGTCACGACACCCATATCTCTTCTGAAACCGGAAGTGCCTTCAAGGGCTTCCTGTCATTCATCTACCAAACTGGCGCCTGACGGGCCGGGGAGGGGAAGGAGACCGAAAAATGA
The DNA here is from genome assembly GCF_024158145.1 of Notoacmeibacter sp. MSK16QG-6. Lineage (GTDB taxonomy): Bacteria > Pseudomonadota > Alphaproteobacteria > Rhizobiales > Rhizobiaceae > Notoacmeibacter. The sequence goes on along the minus strand of NZ_JAMYXM010000003.1, from coordinate 8,743 downwards.
ATATGGAAAAATACACCGAGCGCGTGCGGGGATTCGTGCAGGCGGCCCAGACGGCTGCCGTCACGCGCAACAACCAGCAGCTCTTACCCGAACATCTTCTCAAGGTTCTCATCGACGATGAGGAAGGCTTTGCAGCCTCGTTGATCGACCGTGCCGGTGGAGATTCCAAAGCCGTTCGAATGGCTGTCGATGCTGCGCTGAATGCGCTGCCGCAGGTCGAGGGTTCGGGCGCGTCGCTTTATATGAGCCAGCCGCTCGCAAAGGTCTTTGCAACCGCCGAGGAATTGGCAAAGAAGGCAGGCGACAGCTTTGTCACCGTTGAGCGCCTCTTGACGGCTCTTGCCGTGGAGAAGAGCGCCAAGACCGCCGATATGTTGAAAAAGGCCGGCGTGACGCCGGTTGCACTGAACCGCGCCATTGAAGAGATCCGGCAGGGTCGGACCGCCGATTCCGCATCGGCCGAACAAGCCTATGATGCACTGAAGAAATATGCGCGCGACTTGACGGAAGACGCCAAGGCGGGCCGTCTCGACCCCGTGATCGGGCGAGACGACGAGATTCGCCGGACGATCCAGGTTCTGAGCCGCCGGACCAAGAACAATCCAGTCCTGATTGGTGAACCCGGTGTCGGCAAGACTGCTATCGCGGAAGGTCTCGCCCTGCGTATCGTCAACGGCGATGTGCCGGAAAGCCTGAAGGACAAACGCCTTCTCGCGCTCGATATGGGCGCTCTTATCGCTGGCGCGAAATATCGCGGCGAGTTTGAGGAGCGGCTGAAGGCGGTGCTCTCCGAGGTGCAGGCTGCGAATGGCGAAATCATTCTCTTCATCGATGAGATGCACACGCTCGTCGGCGCCGGCAAGGCCGATGGCGCGATGGATGCGTCGAACCTGCTGAAGCCGGCGCTGGCGCGCGGCGAGTTGCACTGCGTCGGCGCGACCACGCTGGATGAATATCGCAAGCATGTGGAGAAAGACGCGGCCTTGGCCCGTCGTTTCCAGCCGGTCTTCGTCTCCGAACCGACGGTGGAAGACACCATCTCGATCCTGCGCGGTTTGAAGGAGAAGTACGAGCAACACCACAAGGTGCGTATTTCCGACTCCGCTCTGGTGGCCGCGGCAACGCTTTCCAACCGCTACATTACGGACCGCTTCCTGCCGGACAAGGCCATCGACCTTGTCGATGAAGGAGCGTCGCGCCTCCGTATGCAAGTCGATTCCAAGCCCGAAGCGCTCGACGAGATCGACCGCCGCATCATGCAGCTCAAGATCGAACGCGAGGCCCTGAAAAAGGAGACCGACGCAGCGTCCAAGGATCGTCTTTCGCGTCTGGAAAAGGAATTGTCCGATCTGGAAGAGGAAAGCGATTCGCTGACCAGCGCATGGATGGCCGAGAAGGAGAAGCTCGGTCTGGCTGCTGATCTGAAAGGCGAACTCGACGAAGCGCGCAACGAACTGGCCATTGCCCAGCGCTCTGGCGAGTTTCAGAAAGCGGGCGAACTGGCCTATGGCAAGATTCCTGACCTGGAGCGGAAACTTGCAGAAGCGGAGGCCCGTGAAGGCGAAGCCGGATCGATGGTCGAAGAGACCGTAACGCCGGACCACGTCGCAGCTGTCGTTTCCCGCTGGACGGGGATTCCCGTCGACAAGATGCTGGAAGGCGAGCGTGACAAGCTGCTACGCATGGAAGACGAAATCGCCAAGCGGGTCGTCGGTCAGGGCGAAGCGGTTCAGGCGGTCGCTAAAGCGGTGCGCCGCGCGCGCGCTGGCCTGCAGGACGCCAACCGGCCGATCGGCAGCTTCATGTTCCTCGGCCCGACCGGCGTCGGCAAGACGGAACTGACCAAGGCGCTGGCGAACTTCCTGTTCGACGATGAGAGCGCGATGGTCCGCATCGACATGAGCGAATTCATGGAGAAGCACTCCGTCGCACGGCTGATCGGTGCGCCTCCCGGCTATGTCGGTTACGACGAGGGCGGTGTCCTAACCGAGGCGGTTCGCCGCCGGCCCTATCAGGTCGTTCTGTTCGACGAGGTTGAGAAAGCCCATCCGGACGTCTTCAACGTGCTGTTGCAGGTTCTCGACGATGGACGGCTGACCGACAGCCAGGGACGAACGGTCGATTTTCGTAACACGCTGATTATTATGACCAGCAATCTTGGCGCGGAGTTCCTTGTCAATCTAGGCGAGGACGAAGATACCGACGCCGCTCACGATGAGGTTATGGGCGTGGTGAGAGCCGCGTTTAGACCGGAATTTCTCAACCGGATCGATGAGGTCATTCTATTCCACCGTCTGCGGAGGGCCGATATGGGTGCAATCGTCCGCATTCAGTTGGAGAGGCTGGAGAAGCTTTTGGCCGACCGCAAAATCAGGCTGGAACTCGGCGAGGACGCTATCGAATGGCTCGCCGAGAAAGGTTACGATCCCGCCTATGGCGCGAGACCGCTGAAGCGGGTGATGCAGAAGGAACTTCAGGACCCGCTCGCCGAGAAGATTCTTATGGGCGAGATTCTGGACGGTTCAAAGGTTCAGGTCGGCGCCGGGTCGGATCGGCTGACCTTCGACACGGCATCTGTGGGCGCAAAAGAGGCGGCATAACGTCCAGGCGCTTTGCTCATTAACGAGGGCCGCCATTTGGCGGCCCTTTTCGATTCGGGCGTGGCGTGGTCAGCCCGCGGCTTTCCGCGCGACCTGGCTTTCAGCGGCTGCGGTTTCTGCAGGTCTTTTGTCGCTTAGTAAATTCGACACGCTTTTCAGGATGTGACCGTCGACCATGTCGCTGCTCATAGGCTTTGCGTAGAAATAGCCCTGAATTTCGTTGCATCCCGCCAGTTCCGCAGACGCGCGCTGGGCTTCGTTTTCTACCCCCTCGGCGGTCACACGCAGTCGCATCGTATGGCCAAGCGTGGCGATTGTTTCCAGCACGAAGTTCACCGTCTCGCTCTGATCGAGCTGCGAAACCACGGAACGGTCGACTTTGAGCTTGTCGAAAGGAAAACGCCAAAGTGAGCTGAGGCTGGAATATCCGGTGCCGAAATCATCCATGGCGATCTGAATGCCCAATCTCTTGAGCTCATGCAATTGCCGTTCGACAGACGCCACATCGTGGTCGTGTATGAACATGCTTTCGGTGATCTCCAGCTCAAGACGATCGGCCCGAAGACCCGATCGCGATAGTGCGGTTCTCACTGTTTCGACCAGGTCTTTCTCGAATTGCTGAACGGAGAGATTGACCGCTAACTGGAGATCGTCCGGCCATGTCGCGGCTGTCCGGCATGCGCGTTCGAGGATGCAGGCCCCCATTTTCGGCATCAGCCGCAATTCTTCGGCAACCGGAATGAACTGGTCGGGCGAGATATAGTCACCATCGCCGTCCGGCAGCCGGGCGAGTGCTTCGAAACCGCAAAGCGTCCCGGTATTGGCGTCGTGCTGAGGTTGGTAGAACACCTCAATAGTGTTGTCCCGGACAGCGCTGATCAATCTATCACGCAGTTTCTGACGTGAACGGACGAGCTTTTCCATTGCCGGCTCGAACAATGCCGCCTGGTCCTTTCCCTGAGCTTTGGCGTGATAAAGAGCCGCATCGGCGCGGGACAAAACCAAATCGGGAGTTTCGCCGTCAGACATCGTGGCAAGCATGTAAGTGCCAACGCTGGCGGTCACATGAACACTGACATTGCCGACGCGCTTTATTTCCCGAGCCGCTTCGACCATGCGATCCGCCAGGCGTAGCGCCATATTCTCGTCGTCGACATCGGACTGGATCACAGCGAATTCGTCGCCGCCGAGCCTCGCCAGAAGATCGTTTCGCCGCATGGACTGAAGCAGGGCATCGGTGACGGTACGCAACAACTCGTCGCCCACACCATGGCCATAGCGATCATTGACGGTTTTGAATCCATCCAGATCGATCATGTGTATGGCGGTTTTCCCATCTGCCTGTCGCTTGCCTTCCAGTCGATCGGCGAGCCGTTGATGAAACACTTCACGGTTGGCGATGCCTGTCAGACCGTCATGATGCGCCAAGTGGAATGCGCGGTCGCTCGCGTTCTTCTCCTTCTTGAGAAGACGGGCCGTATAAAGGGTATGCATCAAGGCGATAATGCACAGGGCAAGGGTTAGCCCAAGATTTGGATAAAGCGTTTCGGCGAAGATTTGCCGCCGCTCTGTTTGATCGACATATATCTCGACGAGACCGCGGACTTCGCCGTCGCGCATAATCGGCACGAAGGTTTCCGCATAGAAATCGGGCCTATCTAGCTTATCGCGTCCATCCTGGAGTTGGGTAATGCGCTCTCCTTGCAGAAGCCGGGCTGCCAGCTCCGGTTCGTGCTCGAAAAGGTTTTCTCCGTTTTCGGGAAGCCCCTCCACGTCGGAGACCAGCCTGAGGTTGCCCTGCGCATCATAAAGGTTGAAGCGAAAGACGCTGCCTTCCTTGGCAACGATCTCCAAAGTCTGGCGCTGTTCAGCGGTCAAGGGGCGGCGAGAGAGCACCGTCTCCATAAGGTCAGCCTGGACCACAAAAGCGTCGGCCCACTGTTCAACGGTGTGGCTGGCATCGCTATCGAGAAGCTTGTTGACAGATCGAAGAGAATAAAACGTGCTGAAGGCAAAAATAGCGGCTATTGACAGTAGTATCAAATATTTCGTTTTGGCTGACGATGTTTGTGCTTCCATCTCTGCCATCACTACCTCCGCTGCAGCGCTTTCGCCGAAAATATAGCCAAGGCCATTCAATTATATATTAACAAGGCATAATTATCTTTATGAATGGGCATACGCGCCGGGTTTTCGGCCCTGACAACCCGCATTCACATTTCATTCACCATGAATGTCCCAAAAGGGGACATAAGCTGCAACGCTTTGCATCGCTCTGTCGTTTTCATGCCAGGTTCATGTTGTCTCAACCATAAGGTTCGGGATCATTAGGAGATGTTCGATGAAGCGACTGCCTGTTCTAACCGTAGCTGTGGGCGCTTTGGTTCTATCTGCCGCCAATGCTCCAGCGGTTCACGCCCAGATTCAGGCCGATGTCGTGATCGGCCAAAATGGAGAGCGGATTTTCCTAGATCCCAGAACGGGTGAAGTGCTGACGGTACAGCCGCCATCGGCCGTCCGGGAACTGCCGCCGGAACCGCGCTACGAGCCTCTCCCCCGCGAGCGGGACGTCCGCGATATTATCCGATCCGAGCGGCAGGCGGAACGGCAGCGCCAGCGCGATATCCGCCGGGCCATGCGCCTGGAACGCGAACGTACGGAAGAGCGGCTACGTCAAAGGCGCGCCACCATTCAGGAGCAGGTTCCTGTCATACCAGATCCGCAACCGGCCCCCTTGGGGACTGAGACGCTTCCCGAAGCGGTGGCGTCAACAGAGGAGCCAGGCGTGGCGACCGGCACCGTCGGAAATCCGCCTGCGGTTGCCGAACCAAGTGTGGAAGCGCCAAAGGCGGCCAAGCCCGCTTTGGGTGCCGGCAAAATGACCGTTGCAAAAGCGCAGATCCTTCTGGATCGCGTCGGCGCCTCACCCGGCGTGATCGATGGCGTGAAGGGTCAAAATGTTCTCTACGCCATGGATAGCTGGCGCAAGCTGACAGGCGAACTCGTCGATTTCACCGATGAAAGCGCTATCGATGAAGCGTTGGAAGCGCGGGGCGGGGCGGCTTTCGTCGATTATACGATCACGTCGGAAGACGTCTCCGGACCTTATGTCGCCGCGATACCCGCGGACTACGGCGAAAAAGCCGCTATGCCGGGCATGCGCTTTACGTCGGCGCGCGAAGCTATTGCCGAACGTTTCCATATGGACGAGGACTTCCTGAAAAGCCTCAATCCCGGTGTAGATTTCGGTCGTCAGGGTCAGGTCATCCGGGTTGCCAATATTGGGGCGGCTCAATCGGGCAGCGTGTCTCGTATCGTGGCCGATAAGGGGCGGGAACAGGTAATTGCCTATGATTCCTCTGGACGTCTGATCGCGAGTTATCCCGCAACGATCGGGTCATCCGATACGCCGTCGCCGTCCGGTACCGTGAAGGTCGAGCGGATCGCTCTCAATCCAAACTACACATACGATCCGGTGAAGAACTTCAAACAAGGCGAAAATGACAAGATCCTAACGATCCCGCCCGGTCCGAACGGGCCGGTCGGCTCCGTCTGGATTGCCCTCTCCAAGCCGAGTTATGGCATTCACGGCACGCCGGAGCCCAGTAAGATCGGCAAAACATCGAGCCATGGGTGTGTTCGCTTGACCAATTGGGATGCCAAAGAATTGGCCAAAATGGTCGCGCCGGGCACCACGGTGGTGTTCGAGGACTAACGCGAGCGCCATATTCGTCTGGAGCTTGATGGGCGAGCGAGCCGTCCGGCGCAGATGCTTTTTTAATCGACTGCGGCGATCTGCTGCGCTTCACGTTGGCGCAGGATTGCGTCGATCCGTGACTTCTCGGTCTGAAAGCGCGCCAATTCTTCGTCGCTGAGCGTCAGTCCGTTCGGCAGGCGCACCCGCATCGGATCGACCTTCGATCCGTTCACCGACACTTCGTAATGCAAATGGTTGCCGGTCGACAGGCCCGTCGATCCCACATAGCCGATGATCTGGCCCTGCGTGACGCGTACGCCCTTTTTCACGCCCTTGGCGATGGCGCTCTGATGGTTGTAGCTGGTTTTATAGCCGTTGGCGTGCCTTATGACCGTCTGTCGACCGTAGCCGCCAGCCCAACCGGCCTTTTCGATAACACCGTTGCCAGAGGCGATGATCGGTGTCCCACGGGGAGCGGCCCAGTCGACGCCGCTGTGGAGGCGGCTATAGCCGAGGATTGGATGGCGACGCATGCCGAAGCCGGAGCGGAAACGACCGCCGGGACAAGGGTTGCGAATCAGGAACTGCCGGGCCGAACGCCCTTCGGCATCGAAGAAATCCGTTTCTCCTTCGGACGTCGTAAAGCGATAGAATTCCCGTTCGGTCCCGTTAAGTGCGATCTTGGCGTGAAGCAGAATGCTGTCGGGCGTCGCTTCACCCTCGCTATCGGGATGAGAATATAAAACAGCGATCCGATCATTCGGTTTGATCGGCGCCTGGAAATCGACGTCGCCGGACAGAACCCTCAAAAGTTCCTGGGTCATATCTCGGCTAAGGCCTTCGCCTGCTGTCGCCTGCCATATCGCATCGTATGCATCTGGAAGCGTTGCACGGGTCGGTAGTATGGCCGGAGCTTTTGCCAGGCCATCCTCCTGGTCGGCATAAGCAAGTTCCAGCGTTGGCGTCGCGCTGGGTTCCTCGGCAGGGACATACTGGCCGCGATCGTCCAGAGCGACGGTCAGAATGTGTTCGCGTCCGTCATAGAGCGAAGTGCGAACGATCCGACTGTTCGAATTGTTTTCCTCCAGCCCGATTCGCATGATCGAGCCGGCTTTCAATGTGTCGCCGCGAAGCAGTGTTTGAATCGCTTCGACCATGCCTTTGGCATTGGCATCGTCGTAGCCCGCTTTGGTCATGAAGGCCTGGAGGTTGGTTTCCTCCTTCGCCGTCAGAACGCTTTCGCTGAAGCTGGGACGGCCCAGATTGTCCTGGTAGGCGATGGAGACGTTTTCCGGCACGATTCGAGCATTATCGGGAATGGCGCCAAGCATGGCGCTGATCGGGTCGGCTTCACCGAAACGCTGCGGGTTGACGAAGGGCAGAGCCGCGATCTGCGTTTCTCCCTCGGCGACCAGCAGGCCGCCCGTGTCTCTCACAAGGTTCTCCACCTCCTCCACCGAGAGTTCCGCATCGGTATCGTAGCTTTCGCCGTTTAGGGGGAAGTCGGAAAGGCGAAGCGTGACGGCGTTCTCGATTTTCGCGCCGTAAATCTCGCCCGTTGGCTCCGATTCGCTCTTCATTTTGGCGACCGCGAACATCTTCATCGGATCGAAGGGCGGGTAGTTCGTGGACCGGGAATAATTGGCGGCAAGGCGGAGATCGGCATAGGCGAAGCTGGCCATGCGCACGACATCGGTTTTGTTTTCGCGCTGTAGCGTCGCGACCTCGATGCGTTTGTCACTGACCGGCGCGCGAGGTGGTGGCGGTGGCAAGAGCCGGTGCATTCTCGTGACGCTGGCATTGTCGGAGCCATCGTCGCCGCTCCAAAGTTCTGGCGGCGTTGCAAGGATTTCCCGGCCGTCCATCGCGCCAAACAAAGCGACGCCCATGAGAACGCATGACGTCATGCCTGTCAGTACTGTGCCGGAAAGCCAGCGCGCAGAAATCTCCCGACGGTCGCGCACCGAAGCGCTGCCGTCGCCACGAATCGGTGGCTGATCGCCCAGCCAAGTGATGAGTTCGCGCTGTCCTTTCATCCCCGCCCGATCCGATACCTTTTTCAAAGGCGTTTGCCCCACGCCGCGCTTATTGACGGTCTGCCTATTGGTGGCGGCAAGATTGCCGGGCCAACCTTCGAAGTCAATTCAAAGAGGGTTGGCGCGTTATCTCCCACTGCCGCCGATCTGCGCTAAGGCTGGAATGCGGCCCGCTTATGACGCATTGCGCGTGCAAGCCGTTTTGTCACGCGGCTGTCATACGAGGTCACTAGACATCACGAAAGCAGCGCTGACTTAGCGTCACGGCGTCGCGATGATTTTTCTTCATTTTTGGTGTTGACGGTTTTGTGTGGTGGTGCGTATAAGCCGCCCATCGCTGGCGGGGCTGCCGGGTTTGTTGAGAACCTGGTTTTAGGGTCTTGCCAGAAGGGGCGCTGGGTCTTATGTTC
>NZ_JAMYXM010000002.1 GCF_024158145.1 Notoacmeibacter sp. MSK16QG-6 | reverse complement strand
GATCGGCGCCGATGTGGCGACCGTGCCGCCCTCCACGCTCCACACCCTCGTCAAGCATCCGCTGACCGACAAGGGCCTCGACGCCTTCACCGCTGACTGGAAAAAAACCGGACAGAGCATCCTTTGAAAGGCCGAGGCGGCGAGACAAATTCTCTTTACGCCGTCTCGAACCGAAACGTGTGGCGAGCTTCGTAGCGCTCGCCAGGTCTGAGTTCGGCCTGACGGCGCCAGGGCCAGTTCGGCGCATCGATCCAACGATGCGGCTCCAGCGCAATGCCAGAGTTGGAGCCGTAATCGCGCCCATTCAGGCCAAGCCCTTCTATGGCAAGGCCCGCGCCGCCGTAGATTTGCAGCCCCGGTTCAGTCGAATGAAGGTCGAGGCGTAGCTTGCTGGCCTGCAGAATGGCGATGGGGCGCAGCTCTGTGACCTCCGGGCTCAGGCACAGATGATGATCGATAGAGGGTGGCACCGGCTTCGCGATACGGAAATCGAAAGGCGTTCCATCGACGGGTTCAGGACCGCTTATGGGCCACAATCGGTCATCGACCGGAATGAAATGATCGGCCTCGATCTGCAGGCGATGATCTGCGATGTCCGCACGTCCATCGAGATTGAAATAGAAATGCGGCGCAAAGCTGCAGAAGGTCGCGCGATCGCACTGGGCTATGATGGCGACCGATATCGCGTCATCCACAATCCGATAGGTGGTATCCACGGTCAGCCGACCGGGAAATCCCATATGCCCGTCTGGCAGCACGTCGCGGAGCTCGACTGACGAAGTGTCGTGTTCGACCACAGTCCAATTGCGATGGCTGGTCCCGTTTTTCCCACCATGAAGCGTCGTTCGCCCTTCCTCGTTCTTGTCCAGCTCATATGTATGGCCGCCGATGATGGCGCGGCCCATGGCGATGCGGTTGGCAACGCGCCCGACTATCGCTCCGAGATAGGAGGGATTAGCGAGGTAATCGCCGGGGTCGGACAAGCCGAGAACGAGCGGATGCGCCACGCCCGCCATGCGCAAATCCTGCAAGGCTGCGCCAAAGGTCAAAATTCGGGCATTCAAAACCGCACTGGCAATGTCGATGGCCTGAATGGGGCGGCCATCCTTATCCGTTCCCACTATCGATAAGGCCATCGTTCCTCCCGAAACTGACGTAGCCGCCGGTTCATTTCTTCAATGACAATAAGGACATCTGTCCTATGCATAACAAGCTTTCCCTAAGCACAAAATGGCTAACAGCACCGATGCAGCGACACAACTTTGACTCGTGTAAAATTTGGGCGGCATATTGTCGCTGATTTGACAGGCTCACTTTCGATGTAAAGGTACACAAAAAAGCGCGGAAATCTGGACGTGTCATGAAGAAGCAGAAAATCGATACGATGAAGGAATTGTCGGTGGCGATTGGCGTCTCCCGACCCACTCTTTCGCGCTATTTCCAGGACCCGTCGAGCGTGCGCCGCTCAACAGCGGCAAGAATTCAGCGCGAGCTGGAAAAAATCGAATATGTGCCGAATTTCTTCGCCACCCGGATGAACCGTAAAACCACCGGTCTGATCGGCGTTGTCATTCCGTACCTGAACGACCTCTTCTTCACCAAGCTGCTGCAGGCGATTGAAATCGCCGCCATGGATGCGGGCTTCACCGTCATCATGCAGTGTTCGCATTTCGATCCGGCCATCGAGGCGCGGGCCGCCGAAACCTTTATGTCGATGAGCGTGGACGGCGCATTGGTCGTGCCGCTGGGCAATCAGAGCGACCTAAGGGCCTATGAGAGACTGAAGGAGAGGCTTCCTTTCGTTCTGGTCGATTCGCGGCCTGCCACGATGCCGGACGTCGATTTTGTCGGCAGCGATCATCTTCAGAGCACAAGCCTGATAACGGAATATCTCTGCCGTGTCGGCGAGCCGCCGGTGTTTCTTGCCATGCCACGCGTGAACTTCAACGCGATGGAGCGTGAGCATGCCTATATCGATTGCATGCGAAAACTCGGCCATGAGCCGGAGATCATCGGTACCGAGCTGATCGAGGATTTCTGGTATTTCGAGGAGCATGGCGAGGCGGTTATGAACGCAGCGTTCGGCGGCGGAGAACTGACGGAACGCTCCATTCTGTGCGTCAACGATCGGGTTGCTATCGGCGCTTTGCGGGCGGCGTTTCGTCACGGACTCGTTCCCGGTCGGGGGGCGAAAGGCGGCTTACGCATCGCGGGTCATGACGATTATCCGCTGTGCCCCTTCACCGCGCCATCGCTGACAACGGTTGCCCAGAATGTCGACGAAATTGGCGAGGCAGCCGTGTCGCGCCTGGTCAAAAAAATGAGTGGCAATGTCGAGCCTGACCAGCCTGAAATCCAGCTTTTCAACGGCGCTCTGAAGTTGCGCGAGTCGGCCTAGGGCAGAGGACTCGTCGCAGCGGAGTGGCGCGGCCGCTGATTTACGGTTGACGCGCCACAATTTTCCTCCTTATATTTGTCCCGTGTAAAGTTTCTGGGAGGATACTATGATTTCGAAGCACACCCTACTCGGTTCTGCCGTGGGTTTCGGCCTTATCGCAGGCTTCGCGACAACGGCGATGGCCGAGACCATCACAATCGCGACAGTGAACAATGGCGACATGATCAAAATGCAGGGTCTCTCTCCCAAGTGGGAAGAAGAAACCGGCAACTCGATCAACTGGGTCGTTCTTGAAGAGAACGTACTTCGTCAGCGCGTGACGCAGGATATCGCGACCGGCGGCGGCCAGTTCGATATTCTGACCATCGGCACCTATGAGGTTCCGATCTGGGCGAAGCAGGATTGGCTGGTCGCGTTGGACGATCTCGGCGACGATTACGATGTCGACGATCTGCTTCCCGCAGTGCGTGAAGCTCTTTCTGTGGACGGCAAGCTCTACGCCGCACCGTTCTACGGTGAATCGGCGATGGTGATGTACCGCACCGATCTGGCCGAAAAAGCCGGTGTCGACATTCCCTCGCAGCCGACCTGGACCGATATCATGGCTGCCGCAAAGGCCATGACCGACAAGGACAACGAGGTTTACGGCATCTGCCTGCGCGGCAAGCCCGGCTGGGGTGAAAACATGGCGTTCATCAGCGCTATGGCGAACTCTTACGGCGCGCGCTGGTTCGACCCGGAGTGGAAGGCTCAGTTCGATAGTCCGGAATGGAAGGCGACGCTGAACGACTACCTGACCATGATGAACGAATATGGTCCTCCCGGCGCGTCCTCCAACGGCTTCAACGAAAATCTGTCGCTCTTCCAGCAGGGCAAGTGCGGCATGTGGATCGATGCGACCGTTGCAGCGGGCTTCGTGACCAATCCGGACGACAGTCAGGTGGCGGATAATGTCGGCTTCGCGCAGTTCCCTAACAAGGAAGGCGTGGACAATCACGGCAACTGGCTGTGGGCATGGAGTCTGGCCATTCCTTCTTCTTCGGAATCGCAGGACGCCGCCAAGGACTTCATCTCCTGGGCCACGAGCAAGGGTTACACCGAGATTGTCGCCGGTGAATCCGGCTGGCGGTCGGTTCCGCCCGGCACCCGTACCTCGCTTTATGAAAACGAGCAGTACACATCCGAAGCGCCATTTGCGGAAATGACGCTGAACTCGATGAATGCGGTCAATACGCAGAAGCCATCGGTTCAGGACATTCCCTACACGGGCGCCCAGTTCGTTGCGATCCCCGAATTCCAGGGTATCGGCACGGCGGTCGGTCAGCAGTTTTCGGCGGCGCTCGCCGGGCAGTCCTCGGCCGATCAGGCTCTGACAAATGCCCAGCAGGTCACCCAGCGTGAAATTGATCGCGCCGGATACTGACTCTATAAGAGCGATGGGATAAAAATCCGGAGCCGGCTACGGCCGGCTCCGGGCTGTTATTTGCCAGCCGGGGGAGGGAGGAGCCGCCATGGCGACCCAGCATTCCAAGGCCGCCGCGCGGCTGATGATTTCGCCTGCCGTCATCGTCCTTCTGCTATGGATGATCGTCCCGCTGGCGCTGACACTCTATTTCTCGACACTACGCTACAATCTGCTCATGCCGGGCGGCACGCCGTTTGTCGGGCTTGAGAATTACGAATATTTCTTCACCGATCCGGCATTCACCACTGCGCTTCTCAATACGCTGCTTCTGGTCGGGGGGGTGCTGCTGATTACCGTTGTCGGCGGGACGCTGCTGGCGCTGCTGCTCGACCAGCCGATGTTCGGACAGGGGATCGTCCGCCTGCTTGTGATTGCTCCGTTCTTTGTGATGCCCACCGTGTCGGCACTGGTGTGGAAGAACATGTTCATGAACCCGGTAAACGGGCTTTTCGCCTACATCGCCCGGTTTCTTGGGATGCAGCCTTTCGACTTCCTGGCCGTGGCGCCGCTGGCCTCGATCATTTTGATCGTCGCCTGGCAATGGCTGCCTTTCGCCACGCTGATCCTGCTCACCGCCATGCAGTCGCTCGATAGCGAGCAGATCGAGGCGGCGGAAATGGATGGCGCGAGCGCCTTCTCTCGCTTTTTCTATATCGTGGTCCCGCATCTTTCCCGAGCGGCGACGGTCGTCATTCTGATCCAGACGATCTTCCTTCTGTCGATCTTTGCGGAAATTCTTGTGACGACGGCTGGCGGACCGGGCGTCGCGTCAACAAACCTGACCTATCTTGTCTATATCCAGTCGCTTCTGCAATTCGATGTCGGGCTTGGCTCGGCCGGCGGTGTGGTCGCCATTATCCTAGCCAATATTGTCGCGATCTTCCTGATGCGGATGATCGGCAAGAACCTCGACGCTTGAGGAGGACACGATGGCACGCTCCGTTACCAACTCACGCAAGGTCTGGAACACAGCGATCGCATGGGCGATCGGCCTGGTCATCTTCTTCCCGATCCTCTGGACGTTCCTGACGAGCTTCAAGACCGAGGCGGAGGCGATCGCTTCGCCGCCCTCCATGTTCTTCTTCGACTGGACATTCGAAAATTACGAGGCGGTTCAGGAACGGTCGAACTATTTCCGGCACTTCTGGAATTCGGTCGTCATTTCCGTCGGATCGACTGTGCTCGGTCTGATTATCGCGGTCCCAGCAGCATGGGCCATGGCTTTTGTGCCCGGCAAGCAGACCCGCAACATTCTTATGTGGATGCTGTCGACCAAGATGCTGCCGGCTGTCGGCGTTCTGGTTCCGATCTACCTGCTGTTTCGGGATATGGGCCTGCTGGATACCCGCACCGGGCTGGTTGCGGTGCTGATGCTCATCAACCTGCCGATCATCGTGTGGATGCTGTACACCTATTTCAAGGAGATCCCCGGCGAAATTCTGGAGGCGGCGCGCATGGACGGGGCGACTCTTCGCTCCGAAGTTACCTATGTGCTTTTGCCGATGGCCGTTCCTGGTATCGCATCGACCTTGCTGCTCAACATCATTCTGGCTTGGAATGAGGCTTTCTGGACGCTCAATCTGACAGCATCGAACGCCGCTCCGCTAACGGCGTTCATCGCCAGTTACTCATCGCCGGAAGGCCTGTTTTACGCCAAGCTGTCGGCAGCTTCGACCATGGCCATCGCCCCGATCCTCATCATGGGCTGGTTCAGCCAGAAACAGTTGGTCCGCGGCCTGACCTTCGGCGCGGTGAAATAAGGAGACCTCCCATGGGACGCATTACCCTTGAGAACGTTCAGAAGAAGTTCGGCGATGTGGAGGTCATCCCGCCGCTCGACCTGACTATCGAAGACGGCGAGTTCGTTGTCTTCGTCGGGCCATCCGGCTGCGGCAAATCCACCCTTTTGCGTTTGATCGCGGGGCTGGAGGACGTCTCCGGCGGCGAAATCCGCATCGACGGTCAGCCCGCCACCGATCTGCCGCCGGCCAAGCGCGGTCTGGCGATGGTCTTCCAGAGTTACGCTCTTTATCCGCATATGTCGGTGCGCAAGAACATCGCCTTTCCCATGAAGATGGCGAAGGTGCCGGAGGACGAACAGAACAGGCGCATCGAGAACGCCGCCCGTGCGCTGAACCTGACCGATTATCTGGACCGGCGTCCGGGACAGCTTTCGGGCGGTCAGCGCCAGCGTGTGGCGATTGGCCGGGCGATCGTTCGGGAACCGGCAGCCTTCCTTTTCGATGAGCCGCTATCAAATCTCGATGCGGCCTTGCGCGTCGGTATGCGCCTTGAAATTTCCGAACTGCATTCACGGCTCGAAACCACCATGATCTACGTGACGCACGATCAGGTGGAAGCAATGACGATGGCCGACAAAATCGTCGTGCTGAGAGCGGGAAATATCGAGCAGGTCGGCAGCCCGCTGGAGCTCTACCGGACACCGCGCAACGTCTTTGTCGCCGGATTCATCGGATCGCCCAGAATGAATCTGATCGACGGTGCGGAGGCCGCCGAACACGATGCCCATACCATCGGCATCCGGCCCGAACATATCGACGTTTCGACCGAAGCGGGCCTCTGGAACGGCGTGATTGGCGTGGCCGAACATCTCGGTTCCGATACGTTCTTCCACGTGCACGAGACCGGCCTTGCCGAGACCATCACCATTCGTGCCGATGGCGAAATCGGGCTGCATCACGGGGACAGAGTGTATCTCACCCCGCAGGCCGACAAGCTTCATCGGTTCAACGATAAAGGTCTTCGGATCGCATGAAACGCCTGGAGGGCAAATCGGCCCTCATCACCGGGGCGGCACGCGGTATCGGCAAGGGTTTTGCGGAAGCCTACGTCCGAGAGGGTGCGACCGTCGCCATCGGCGATATCAATCTGGATGCCGCAGAAGCGGCAGCGGCAGCAATCGGTGAGGGGGCCTACGCGGTCGAACTCGATGTCACCCGTCAGGACAGCATCGATGCGGCTATCGCGACAGTCGTCGAAAGAACCGGCACACTCGATATTCTCGTTAACAATGCCGCGCTTTTCGATGCGGCTCCCATCGTCGACATCAGCCGCGAAAGTTACGAAAAGCTCTATGCGGTGAATGTCGCCGGCACGCTATTCACAATGCAGGCTGCCGCCAGGCAGATGATTGCGCAGGGCAATGGCGGCAAGATTATCAATATGGCGAGCCAAGCGGGCCGGAGAGGTGAAAGTCTTGTTGCCGTCTATTGTTCGACCAAGGCGGCTGTGATTTCGCTGACCCAATCGGCTGGGCTCAATCTCATCCGGCACGGCATCAATGTGAATGCCATCGCGCCCGGCGTTGTGGACGGCGAGCACTGGAAGCATGTGGATTCGATGTTCGCCAAGCTCGAGGGCAAGCCAATTGGGCAGAAGAAGGCCGAAGTCGAGGCCGGTGTGCCGGCGGGCCGTTTCGCGACGCCTGACGATCTGACCGGGATGGCCGTCTTTCTGGCGTCAGCCGAAGCAGATTACATCGTATCGCAGTGCTATAATGTCGACGGCGGGCAGTGGATGAGTTGATCGCGGGCACGGTCTCTTGTGTTTGTTCCTGCCCCGTCGCAACGCGCCTAAATCATTCGCCGGATAAGGCAAGCGCTGCCGGGCTTCGGTCAGGACGAAGCGCCGGCAGCAATTTCGCTGTGTCTGGAGACTGGCGTCAGCCGATCATATGGCGCCGATCGACCGCTTCTACGGGACGGACGCGCGCTTCACGGGCATCCAGCATCTCGGCGCGGGAAAGCTCTGCTTCTGCTTCGGCTAGTGCGGCTTCGGCGGCATCCCGCTGAATTTTCAGCTCGGCCTGCGATGTCAGCAGGTTTTCGCGGCGGACGCGCGCTGCTTTGGCGAAGGTTGGATAGGCGAAATGATCGACATCGGTGATATTCGCCTTCTTCTCTTCGGACTCGATCTGAAGCTCCAGCTCGGCGGCTTTGCGGGTAAACTCCGCCATCATGGTCTCAAGCTGGTCCAGCTGGCGCCGCTTTTCGTTGACGTGAAACTGGTTCAGACGGACAAGGTTATCCCTCGATTTCATCGGTGTACTCCTGACACTCAAACGCGATGCACCCGGCGAAACTAGCTCCGGGGACCCGTTTTTTCCGTCTTTCCGTCCCTTCGAACCGACCTTAAAAAAAGGTTGCGATTGGCAGGCTTTGGTAAGACTTCGTTTACGGGCGTCGTTAATCATAGTGGCTGGTCATTAAGGCGCGGTAAAAAAAATCGAACAGCGACGAAATGACCCGGAAGGCGAGTCCGAAGAATCACTTGAAGGCGTTTCTTCGTGTGGGGCCATGTGGCCTTTAACCTCAATTTCTGTTGTAGGATCATTGCGTTACGATAAGGTTTTCAGAGGTTCAGGGCAGGCTTGCCATCCCAATTCGGACTTTGTTAACCATCTTCGTGGCAGGCTCTACGCCAAGGCAAATCAGCTGTCGCCCGATGGGCAGGCTCAGGACCTCGGCGGCGAAAGAGGGGAAGACTGAATGCGCGTTCTGCTCATTGAAGACGATAGTGCGGTGGCACAGAGCATTGAATTGATGCTCAAGTCCGAAAGCTTTTATGTCGATACGACCGATCTTGGTGAAGAGGGTGTCGATCTAGGCAAGCTTTACGATTACGACATCATCCTGCTGGACTTGAACCTGCCGGACATGAGCGGTTACGAGGTGCTGCGCACCCTTCGCCTCTCCAAGGTCAAAACGCCAATCCTTATTCTCTCTGGCATGGCCGGTATCGAGGACAAGGTTCGAGGCCTCGGTTTCGGCGCAGACGATTATATGACCAAGCCCTTCCACAAGGATGAATTGGTCGCCCGTATCCACGCCATCGTCCGCCGTTCCAAGGGCCACGCCCAGTCGATTATCACGACCGGCGATCTGGTGGTGAACCTCGATACCAAGACGGTTGAGGTCGGCGGCCAGCGTGTGCATCTGACCGCCAAGGAATACCAGATGCTTGAGCTGCTGAGCCTGCGCAAAGGCACCACGCTCACCAAGGAAATGTTCCTCAACCATCTCTATGGCGGCATGGACGAGCCAGAGCTGAAGATCATTGACGTCTTCATCTGCAAGCTGCGCAAGAAGCTCGATATGGCGTCGGGTGGACAGTCTTACATCGAAACCGTCTGGGGTCGCGGCTATGTGCTGCGCGAGCCGGAAGAGGTTCGCGCCAGCGCCTGATAGGGCGTCATTCGCCACAATCGAAAATTTTGCAGAAAAGCCCGGTCGCGAATGCGCCGGGCTTTTTTGTTGCCTTGTCGGCGGGAAATTGCGCCAAGTCTTGTCGGATTAGAAGATCAGACAGAAGCTTGTTTGCCTTATCGCGAAACGCAGCAGGCAAACGTCGGACCGTATTGGCTCGACGATCTCGCCAACTCGATTGCCTGGATAAGGATTGTGGATGCCGTCGTTGGCTAACCTGGGTTTAGGCTGCCTGGACCTTCGCCGCGTTCTCTTCGCGTCGACGCATAGCCTTCTCGACGTTCTTTTCGATGGCTGACATCAGCAGCGGGCGATCGAAGGGTTTCAGTATCCAGCCTTCGGCGCCGGCGCGCTTGGCGCGCATGATCGGCACGGGATCGACCTCCACCACCATCAGAAAGACCATCGGCATCTGACCGCCGGTCATGCTTTGAAGACTTTGCAGAAAATCGACGCTGCGCATATCGGGCAGCCAGTCATCCAAGAGGATGATATCGGGGCGCATGTCGTTGAAAATGCTCAGCGCAGCGCTCGCGCTGTCGGCTACCTCCACTTCCATGCCCTCAGAGGACAGAATGCGCGAGGCGACTTTCCGGACGACCGGAGCATCGTCGATGACAAGACATCGGTTCATCACCTGTTGGGACCCTTACTTCTTCCCCAAATGCAACGCTCCAACATGCGCCGCACAGGAAGACTATCGTCCGCGGGTTAAAGAACCTGAAATGGTCTGTCTTTCATTTGATCCAGATTGAAATGAGTAGTCTATCGCGCCGTCAGCGTGACCGAATCGCCCGTCGTGGAAATGCCTATCTCCATCTTCGCTTCCGCAGCCATAAGGATGGTGTAGTAAGCTTGGATCGAGTGGGCATTGATCGGTTCGTCACCGACCGAACCGCCGTGCAATTCCAGAAAATGCGGGGGGACACGGATCATCCGCCCGGTGGCCTTGATGGTGAAAACGGGTGCGGTTTCCAGCGAGTCGAGTGAGACTTTGATTTCACCGCCGCGCGGAATAGCGGCATTGGCGATCAGTATCAGATTGAGCAGCAGCTTGACCTTCTGCTTGGGCAGAAGAGCCCGCTGGCCTTCCCAGATCAATTCCGGCTTTTCGTTGGCGATGAAGCTTTCTGCCACGGCTTGTGCATCGCCGGTATCGATCTGCGAGCCCGCGGAGCCGGCGGCGCCGAATGCGATGCGCGCGAATTGCAGCCGCGCCGACGCATTGGTGGCCGACGCACGGATCAGCATCATCGCGTCCTCGTCCGCGCCGCCTTCATCGAGCAATTCCAGGCCGTTATTGATGGCTCCGACAGGGGAGATGATGTCGTGGCAGACCTTTGAACACAAAAGCGCAGCCAGATCGCTCGCCGATAGGGTGAGAACATTTGCCATGGTTTAAAATCCCCGTCCTGAAGCCTGACACGCGCTGCACCTTTAACGAATCGCGTGCTCTTGCGTGGAGAACGGTTACCGCGTCGGAGGCGACCGGGGCAAGCGACAGCACTTCGATCAGAGTCGTGCTGTTCATTTGTCACAAAGCCGCCGCAAGCCTTTCATCGTCTATTAAACTTAAGAAAAGGATTATCGGCGATCATCATGGCAAATCGCTCCCAATCCCGGCGGGAAGGGAGATCTGCCGACAAGATGTCAGGAGTTTGCGGCTATGTTGAACCGGCTCGCCCTTACCGTTCTAACCCGAATTCTCGCGCCTTTTATCGTTGTATTGTCGTTTGCCATTGCCGTGGCTGGCCCTGTGCAGGCGGCGGGCAATGACTACAGCGCGCAGGAAATTGTCGATAACGGCCATCGTTTCTTCGGTTCCACATCGGGCGGCCTGGCGCAGGCCATTGAGACGATCTTCTCCAAATACGGCCAACCCAATGGTTATGTCTTGGGCGAGGAGGGATCGGGAGCCTTCATTGGCGGGCTGACCTATGGCGAGGGTGTGCTCTATACCAAGAATGCTGGCGATCACCCGGTCTTCTGGCAGGGACCGTCCCTCGGTTTCGACTTTGGCGGTCAGGGATCGAGGCTCATGATGCTGGTCTATAATCTGGACAGCGTGAATTCGCTCTATACACGCTATGGCGGCGTGGCAGGGGCGGCTTACGTGCTGGCTGGCGTCGGCATCAACGTTCTGGAGCGCAACAATGTCCTGCTTGTTCCAGTGCGCACCGGCATCGGCGCGCGTCTTGGCGTGAATGTCGGCTATCTGAAGCTGACGCCGGCGCCGACCTGGAACCCGTTCTGAGCGAGCGGCAAACTCTCTTTCCCTTTTTCGGGCTGCACAGAACGGCTCTCTTGCGTTAAACCGACGCTTGAGGGCCGTTCCGTCTTTCAGATGGCGGAAAAGAGAGTGAGTAGGCTGTGATCGAATTTGGTCTGATTTTTGCGGCGGGCTTTCTGTCGGCCCTTCTTCTGGCGCTTTTGCTGGCGCCGTTTTTCTGGAATCGCGCCGTTACGTTGACTGGCAAGCGGATCGCCGCTTCAGTGCCGACGACCGTGGCAGAGGCGCGTGCGGAAAAAGATCAGATTCGTGCCGATTACGCCATGCGCATGCGCAAGCTGGAGATTGGCATGGCGCGGGCGCGCGATAAGGTCGCGCTTACGGAAGCCTCGATCGGACGCATCCGCGAAGAGAACCGCCAGATCGTTCGCGACAACGGCCAGCATACTGAAACCATCGAAACGCTGGAAAGCGAAATTTGCGAGCGCAATCAGGCGGTCGCGGTTCGTGACCAGAGCATCGAGGAAATGAAAGGTAAGATCGCCGTTCTAGAAAAGCGTCTCGCCAAAAGCGAGTCCAGCCTCAAGAAGTCGCAGCAGTCGCTGGAGAAGCTGGAAGCTGAGCGGGACGATCTGCGTTCCGACCTCGATGTCGACCGCGTTCGTGTGGAGGCCGGGCGGCGTGAACGAGAACGGCTTGCAGAACGTCTGGCGTTACAGGACGGAGAATTGCAGAGCCTTCTGGACCGGTTGTCCACCGGCACACGCGAATTGAACCGTGAACGAGAGCGTCGCTCCGCACTGGAAGAGCGGCTCGAAGCGCTCGGCGAGACTGTCGATCGCTATGAGCCGGTTGCAGAGTCCGACGCTGCCGTTCCTGCTACTGATCCCAAACCATTGCCGTTGGAAGCAGAGAAATCTGTGGAGCCTGAAGAAAGCGATGCCACGGCCTATGCCAGCGCCTTGCGGGCAGAAAACGAATTGCTGCGCAGCCAGCTCGATCAGCTTCGTTCGATGAATGGATCGGGCGGAACGGAACAGATGGACGCTCTTCGCGAGGCGCTCGATCGCTTTGCCGAAGAGACGGTGGCTGCCGCTGCTGCGAAAGAGGGTGAGGGCGGCGCAATTCACCAATTGCTAGCGGATGAACAGGACAGCGCCGGCTTGTCCGGCCGCTTCGCGGCACGGCTCTCCGGAGAGCGCTGATACTGACCGAGTGATCTTCAGTCCGGCGTTTTTCGGAAGTGATGGAGCGCGATGGCCGAAGCAGCCGCGACGTTCAAACTGTCGAAGTCGTCCGACATTCCGATGCGGAGCCCTTCGGTTTGCGCCAAAATATCGTCGGGCAGCCCATCGCCCTCTGCGCCGAAGAGAAGAGCGATGCGTTCCGGACGCGTCGCTTCCTCAAGAATTAGCCTAGCCTTCGGTGTCATGGCGTAAATCGCGTATCCATCAGACTTCAATCGCGAAACCATTGCCGAGGTGGAACCCATATCGATGGATGGCAGTTTGACTGTTGCGCCGACAGACACCCTGATCGCCTTGCGGTAGAGCGGATCGCAGCATGTCTCGTCCAGCAAAACGGCATCGACGCCAAAGGCGGCAGCATTTCGGAAAAGCCCGCCCATATTGTCGTGATTGGCAATCCCCACCAGTCCCATGACAAGCGACGGACCAGGCGGTAATTGCAAGTCGTCGGAAGTCGGTTGTCGATAACCTAGCGCGAGGACGCCGCGGTGGATCGGAAACCCGGCCACAGCGTCCATCACTTCACGAGTTGCGACGTAGATCGGCACGTCTTCCGGGACTTTCTCCAAAAGTTGCGAAAGGCCGGCAAGCCTGTTTTCCAGCAGGAAGAGGGAGTGAACGGCGTGTCGCCCGCTCGTCAGCAGAACGTCGAGGACGACGGTGCCCTCTGCGACGAATAGATTGTGGCGGCCGGCAAGATCGCGCTCGCGAATATTGCGATAAGACGCGATGGCAGGATCGCCGCAATCGGTGATGCGGATAAGCTCGGCCATAAAATCAAATGTGTCGGGCGTGGAAGGGAAACGCTACAGCGCGGTGCAACGCTGGTCCAGCAGTTCCAGAAGCTCGCGAGCGAGGTTGGAGTCCAGGCTATAATAAATCGTCTGTCCGTCGCGGCGGGTACTGACGATGTTGCGGGCGCGCAGTTTCGAAAGATGCTGCGATAAAGCCGACTGGGACAGTTGCACGCGTTCGGCAAGGCGTCCGACGTTCATCTCGCCGGAATGGAGAATGCAAAGAATTTCGAGACGTTTGGCGTTGGACAGGGCGGCCAGGAAATTCGCGCTTTGGTCGATATTTTCGTTAAGATCACAAAACGTCAAAATCTGTTCGTCGGGCATGTCCCGAAATTGGTCAGTCGCCAAAGTCATATAAACGGCCTCGCCTAGAAGTTCCGCAGAACTTTGCGGTCGGAGACACGGTATGGGTGAACCCCCTATCCCCGACCGGTCCTCTTAGGTGAGGTGTGTATAACTTTTTTAGGGTTGACGCAATCCTGCCATTGCGCTGACACATTTTCGCCAAATCCGGATAAGTTTCTCAGGCTGTGTTGCCGCGTCTCCGCGGCAGATGCGCCACCACATTTTCGATCATTCGCATCCCGGCTTCGCCGCCAAGGCTCATGATCGATTCCGGATGGAACTGCACGGCGGCAACCGGCTCCTTCTTGTGCTCAATCGCCATGATCACCCCGTCATCTGTCTGCGCCGTCACCTCGAAATCTTTCGGCAGGCGAGCGAGATCGGCAAAGATGGAGTGATAGCGGCCGACAGTCACCTCTTCCGGCAGCCCGGAAAAGATTGTCCGATGCGCATCGACGCGGATACGCGAGGGTTTGCCATGCATGGGCACATGTAGCGTACGAAGGGAGCCGCCATAGGATTCCGCCAGTGCCTGAAGTCCCAGGCAGACGCCGAACACCGGTCGGTCGGCGTCGCGCGCCATTTTGATCGTCCGCTTGGTATCGAAGTCCTTCGGCATGCCGGGGCCAGGCGACAGCACAACCAGATCCGGATCGACCTTTTCGAACAGATCCTCCGGCACCGGGGTTCTGACAGTCGTGACTTCGGCGCCCGTCTGACGGAAATAATTTGCCAGGGTGTGGACGAAGCTATCCTCGTGATCGACGAGCAGAATGCGGATGCCTTCGCCAACGGCAGATGCCGCACGGGCGGACGCGTTGGTGTTGGAGGCCCCGGCTTCACGCACGGCTGCCCGAAGCGCGGAAGCCTTCAATTCCGTCTCGGCCTCTTCGTCTTCCGGTACGGAATCGAAAAGCAGGGTCGCGCCGGCGCGAACTTCGGCTATCCCGTCCTTTATGCGGATGGTTCGCAGGGTGAGGCCGGTGTTCATGTCGCCGTTGAAGTGCACCATGCCAACGGCCCCGCCGTACCAGACGCGCGGGCTTTTCTCATGCTCTTCCAGAAAGCGCATGGCCCATAGTTTCGGCGCGCCGGTCACGGTTACAGCCCAGGCGTGGGAGAGGAAGCCGTCATAGGCGTCCATATCCGGCCGAAGCCGCCCCTCGATATGATCCACAGTGTGAATCAGCCGCGAATACATTTCGATCTGGCGGCGGCCGACAACACGCACCGATCCCGGTTCGCACACCCGGCTCTTATCGTTCCGGTCGACGTCGGAGCACATCGTCAACTCGCTCTCGTCCTTCTTGGAGTTGAGCAATTTCAATATCTGCTCGGCATCTTCGATGGCGTCTGCGCCGCGCTTGATCGTGCCAGAGATCGGGCAGGTTTCGATCCGCCGTCCATTGACGCGAACGAACATTTCCGGCGACGCGCCGATCAGATATTCCTGCTCGCCGAGATTGATAAAGAAGGAATAGGGGGAGGGGTTCGTTTCCTTCAGCCGCCGACAGATGGCAGAGGGCGGTGTTTCGCATTTTTCGTAAAAAGTCTGGCCCGGAACAACCTCGAACAGATCGCCGCGCCGGAAATGTTCCTTTGCCTCGCCGACAAGGCGTGCATATTCGCCCGGCTTGTGATCGCTGCGCGGCGGATCGATCTCCGAGAAGCGGAATGGCTCCTGACCGTTGTCACGCCTAGAGCCTTCCGTCGTCCATCCGTTCCCGGAGAAAACATAGTCCTCGGTCCAGGCCGAGGCCGTGTAGTGGTCCACCACCAGTATCTCGTCGGGCAGGTAAAGCAAAAGGTCGCGCTGATCCTCAGGGCGGTCGAGCCGTTGCTTCACCGGATCGAACTGGAACGCCAGATCGTATCCAAACGCGCCGTAGAGGCCGAGATTGTCGTCTTCACCGGTATGAAAATGATCGGTGATCGCGCGCAGCACGGTAAAGACGCTCGGCATGCGCGACCGGTCTTCTTCCGTGAAATGGCCTTCGGGCGGCGCTATTTCTATCGTGACCTGATCGTCGCCTTCATTGGTGAGAGTGGCAGAATCCGGGCTGCAAGCCAGCTTCGTCAGAAGGGAAAGCATGGCTTTACCGCGCTCGTTCAGCGCCTGGATTGTCACCTTGCGGTTGCGTCCGGCAATGGCGATTGGCGGGTCGACAATAGCGGTGTCCCAGCGCGTATAGCGACCGGGATATTCGTAATTGGATGAGAAGACCGCACCTCTGTGGCTGTCCAGAGCATCGATCCAGCGTTCGATGGCGCCTTCATACTCGACCGGCGTGCGACCCCGCTCGATAATCACGCCTCCCTTGGTTTCGAAGCGGATCGGTGCTGATTTCGGTTTACTCGTCATAATCGTTCTGCCTGATCTGGCCAAAAGGTACCGGGCTCATAGCAAAAAGGCCGCCCGGATATCTCCATGGCGACCTCTTCCAAATTTCTTGCATCAAGAATGCATGTGGATCGGCTCGCCTCTCAGAGGCGCCACCAGTTCCGGTTCTCGATGCGGTTTGTTTTCATAACCTGCTCTTAGGCTGTTGCTACCCGCTTGTCCATCGGGTTTGGAGCGCGAATGGCGATAGGCGAAAAAAGGGCCTGTCCGGCTGGAATGACGGACAGGCCCTTTCTGCACAGTTTGCCCGGTGTGCAACCGGATCGGTCGACGCGGAGGTTAAGGGCAGTCCCGCGAAACCGGCTCTCGAAGCGGCGCCAGATTAATCCGCCGGCCAGAGCCCGTTTTCCATAAGATATGCACGCTTAGGATTTAATAAAACAAATATGCCCGTATAAGATGTAGATGGTTGCCGCCCACGTTCAGCGGCTTTGGCGAGGCAACGAAAAGGACCGTTTGGCGTTGGTCGGGACAGCTACTCCACTCAGAGGTTCTTCATAATGATGCGTCAGATTTTCGGTTCCGTCGCGGCCGGTGTTGCTCTCTTCTCTCTCACCGGAACGGCGATCTCGGCCGATCTGAGCATGCAATCCATCAACGAGGCATCTTATGAAGGGGGTGCTCTGCCAGAAGGACAAAGTCCGGTCACAACGCGGATTCAGATTTTGCTCGACCGCAATGGCTCGTCGCCTGGCGTGATCGATGGGTATTCGGGCGGCAACGTCCAAGATGCCCTGACCGGATTTGAAGAAATGAACGGCTTTGCCGTCGATGGCAAAATGGACGACGAGATTTGGAATGCTCTTGCCGGCAAGGATCAGCCGGCGATGATGGAATACACTATTCAGGCTGCCGATGTGGATCGCCTTAAAGAGAGCAATCCCGACGATTATGAAGAGATGGCAAAGGAAGACTGGCTTGGATTCACGTCGGGTAGCGAGGCGCTGGCCGAAAAATTCCACATGGATGAGGACTTTCTGAAGACCCTTAACCCGGACAGTCAGTTTAAGGAAGGCGAGACCATCGTGGTGGCGGATCCAGGGCAGTACAAGGCGGCTGACGTTGCGCGCATTGTCGCGGACAAGGGCCGCTCGCGCATTCTTGCCTATGACGGTCAGGACAAACTGGTTCTATCCTATCCGACGACCATCGGTTCGGATGACACGCCGAGCCCGTCCGGCACGGTCGAGGTAAACGCGGTCGCTGTAGAGCCGACTTACACTTTCGATCCGAAGAACATTCCTGAGTCCGATATTGAGGAAACGCTCGCCATTCCGGCAGGGCCGAACGGGCCGGTCGGTCTTGTCTGGATCGATCTATCGAAGCCCACCTACGGGCTGCATGGTACGCCTTACCCAGCGGAGATCGGCAAGACCGCTAGCCATGGCTGCGTCCGTTTGACCAATTGGGATGCCATGGAACTGGCCGAGGCCGTCGAGCAGGGCGCAACTGTCGAATTCAAGGATTGAAGCTTACGATGATTATGTTGCGCGCGCTGGCTATCGGTATTTGTTTTATCGCCGTTGGAACGCTTGCGTATCCGCCAATGTTGTTTGCGCAACAAAGCTCTGAGCCAGGCGATATAAATCCGCCGCTGCCGGAACCACGTCCGACAGAAGAGCCGGCGAAGGCTGAAAAGCCGGACGCCGCCTCCGCCGAGGCATCGCAAGATGTCCCGACAGAGAATGAGGTCGATGGAGAGGATGCCGAGCCGCCTCTTCCGCAGTCGCGGCCGGATGATGCTCCAGAAAGTAGTGCGCAAGGCGCCGAGGCTGACAAAGCCTCGAATGATGAGGACGGGACTGCGGACGATGATGCCGAAAAAAGTCCCGCAGCGCTGGCTCCACCGACAAAGACTGTGCCAGAGGGTATGTCGGCGGCGGAGATTACGCGTTGCGAAAAGGATTTGAAGGCGCTCGACGTGACATTTGAGGTGCTTGATCCGATAGCCGGGGAAAACGGTTGCGGTGTCGCGCGGCCCTACAACGTCACCGAGATCGATGGTGTCAAGATTCAGCCGAAAACGCAGATGACTTGCGACGCTGCACTGGCTTTGACGCGCTGGCTGCGCGGCGTGGTGCAGCCCAGCGCGGCATCGTTCGGCCCGGATGTTCGCCTCACCGAAATTACCCATGCCTCGACCTATGTCTGCCGCCGGCGAAACAACCTGCCGACCGGCAAGCTGAGCGAGCATGCCAAGGGGCAGGCCATCGATATCGTCCGCTTTGCTTTCGAGGGTCACAAGCCTCTGCCGATCAGGCCGCGCGCCGGCAAGGGGACGATAGAAGAGGCCTTTCAGCGCACTGTGCAGGCTGGCGGCTGTCTTCACTTCACGACCGTGCTCGGACCGGGCTCGGACGAGTACCATAACGACCATCTGCATTTCGATGTCATCGCGCGCCGCAGCGGCTACCGTCTTTGCCAATAGGCTCATGACGCTGCCAACGCACCGTGATAGGGAGCGCTCATGGCAATCGGCGGCGGCGGTTCATCAGGTGGTTCAGCGGACGGCTCTCTGAGCGACAGTCGTATCCGGGTGCGCCGTCTTGCCCTGATTTCGCTGGTAACGGCATTTTTGGTCATGGGCCTGAAATTTCTGGCCTGGTGGCTCACCGGCTCGGTCGCGCTTCTGTCGGATGCGCTGGAATCCATCGTCAATGTCGTGGCCGCCTGTGTGGCCCTGATGGCAATCTCCATCGCCCATAAACCTGCCGATGACGATCATCCCTTCGGGCATCACAAGGCGGAGTATTTCTCGGCCGTGCTTGAAGGCGTATTGATTACGCTGGCTGCCATTCTGATCGTCGTGGAAGCCGTTCCCGCTTTCTTCGACCCACGACCGCTCGACAATTCCGCGACCGGTATCGCCATCAACCTTGTAGCTACGGCGATCAACACCGCCTTGGCCGTCACGCTTTTGCGAGAGGGCAAACGCTATCGTTCTCCGGCCCTGGAAGCAGACGGCCGGCACATACTCACCGATGTCTGGACATCGGTCGGGGTTGTCGTCGCGCTCATTCTTTCGACATTGACCGGCTGGCTTTGGCTCGACCCCGTCTTGGCCATGATCGTCGCCGCCAATATTCTTTATCACGGCGCCAAGGTGGTGATGTCGTCGCTCGACCGATTGATGGATCGCGCCGTCGATGCCGATGAGCAAGCCATGATTGAGCAATCGATCCGCGAACAGGCAGAGGGCGCGATCGAGGTGCACGACATCCGGACGCGCATTGCCGGCCCCGTACGTTTCATCGAGTTCCACCTGGTGGTCGACCGCAATATGAGCGTCGCGGCGGCGCATGAAATCTGCGACCGCATCGAGACCGGCATTCGCCGAACGGTGGAGGGTGCCCGCGTAACCATCCACGTCGAGCCGGACCAGAAGAGCGAGCCGCACGGGCTGCCGCTCGCCTGATTGTTCTCATCCCTAATCGTCGCCACCATCCTCGTCCAACCGTCGCTCTTTGGTTAGTGAACGGGCGCAAACGGCGATCCAGACAATCATCACGGCAGCCAATGCGCGCTCGATCAGCCCGTCATAGGCCGTATCCATGAAGTAGAAGATCGGCGAACCGACGATCCAGAGAATCGTCAGAGCCGCGAAAAGGATGAGGATCGCCCTTGTTCGGTCGGATCGGTGGGCGATGTCCTTTCGCAACAATAAAAGGCTGGCTGGAACGAGCGCCGCCATGGCGTAGACCATCCAGTAGTGCAGAACCAGCCCGCCCTTGTCGAGGTCGCCATATTCGTCGCGCTTGGCGATGAAGAAGACGAGAATACCGGTCACGACCATCGCGGCCGCCCCGGCGATCCACCGACCGCCTGTACGGCGCGCCATTAGCAGTCCGATACCCGTCAGTACGATGGAAATGGCGAAGGCTTCCATGGCGAGATCCTGCCACTTCGCATAACGCCCACCCGCCGCCAGATCACTGATTGTATCGGAAATCGGCGAATAGTTCGGCTGGAGAAAAAAGCCGAGAATCAGATCGGTGCAAACCACCAGAAGACAGCAGACCAGGACAATCCAGCCAATGGTTTCGAGAACCAAGGGACTGGTCAGCGTTCTGGTGCCTCGTTTGGCGTTGTTGTCCGAAGACATTGCAGAATTCCTCGTATCCGTTGCTGCATGTCGGCCGATCAGTCATGTGAACTGGGCTTGTTCGCGCGAACATCTAGGGTTAGTGTCCGCGAATGAATGCGATTTCGGTCTCATCTTCGAAGCGCGCTGCGCGGCTTCTCCTTCTTCTCGGCGACCGTCGGGTCCGCTAAGGGGCGCCCGGCGGTCGATTGGCCGCCGCGCCGTTTGCCCCGGTTCACTTCAATTGAAATTTCCGGCCGAATGGCCGAAAAGACCCGGCAATTAGACGCGCGGATGCGCCGTCGGCCCGGCAAGACAGATGGACAACGAATAATGACCGAGATGAATGTTCCCGTTCGCCACCGGACGATGGACGATGCGAGCCGGAAATATCAGGCCTATCCAATGGTTGGATTAGATGACCGGACCTGGCCATCCAAACGCATCGAAGAGGCCCCGATCTGGTGCTCTGTCGACCTGCGCGACGGCAACCAGGCGCTGGTCGACCCGATGGGCCATGACCGGAAGGCGCGCATGTTCGCGCTGTTACTGGATATGGGATTCAAGGAAATCGAAATAGGGTTTCCCGCCGCAAGCCAGACCGACTTCGATTTCGCCCGCTGGTGTGTCGAGCAGGGCAATGTCCCCGATGATGTCTCGCTGCAGGTGCTGGTCCAGTGCCGCCCTGAATTGATCACGCGGACATTCGAGGCGCTGGAAGGCGCCAGGCAACCGATCGTCCATTTTTACAATTCGACGTCCGAATTGCAGCGCCGCGTCGTGTTCGCCAAAGATGTCGCAGGCATCAAGGAGATTGCGACCGATGCCGCCAAGATGATCACCGATATGGCCGCCAAGGCCGGCGGGGGTTATCGTTTCCAGTATTCGCCGGAAAGCTTCACCGGCACCGAGCTGGAGGTGTCGTTGGAGATTTGCAACGCGGTGATCGAGATCGTGCAGCCGACGGCCGACAACAAGCTGATCGTCAATCTGCCGGCAACGGTCGAGATGAGCACACCGAACATTCATGCCGACCAGATCGAGTGGATGTGCCGCAATCTCGACAATCGCGAAAATGTCATCGTCTCGCTGCACCCCCATAACGATCGGGGAACAGGCATCGCTGCAACTGAACTCGGGCTGATGGCCGGCGCCGACCGCGTCGAAGGCACGCTGTTCGGCAATGGCGAGCGGACGGGCAATGTCGATATCGTGACGCTCGCTCTGAATATGTACACGCAGGGTGTCGATCCGATGCTCGATGTGCGCGATATCAACCGCATCAAAGAGGTGTTTGAGTACTCTAACCAGATGCCCATTCCAGAGCGCCACCCCTATGTCGGCGAACTGGTCTATACGGCATTCTCCGGCAGTCATCAGGATGCGATCAACAAGGGCATGAAAGCCTTTTCACAAGCCAACAAGGAATTGTGGGAAGTGCCTTATCTTCCGATCGATCCGCAGGATGTTGGCCGCACCTATGAAGCGATCATCCGGATCAACAGCCAAAGCGGCAAGGGCGGCATCGCCTACATCATGCAGGCCGATTACGGTATGAACCTGCCGCGCAATCTTCAGGTGGAGTTCCGCCAGGATATTCAGCGTATTACCGATGAAGAGGGTGTCGAACTTCCGAGCTCACGCATCCATGAACGGTTCATGGAGCACTATGTCGAGCAGCCCGATGGGCGGCTGACATTCGTCGATCACCATACCTTTCCCGATACGGTCAATCCCGGCCGTCGCATGGTGGAAGCGACCATCGTCGATCAGGGACAGGAGATGCGCATCGCCGGAACGGGAACCGGACCGGTCGACGGCTTTATCGCCGCGCTTTCGGAGCATGTCGACATTTCGATGTCGGTCGTCGACTACTCCGAGCACTCGATTGGCAAAGGCTCGGACGCCGCCGCAATCTGTTACATGGAGATCGAACATCCGGGCGGGCGGCTCTTCGGTGTCGGCATCGACAAGAACATCGTCACAGCATCGCTTAAGGCGATCACGTCCGCTGCCAACCGCGTCGTCGCAAATGCACCGGGCGATAGCGGCTGATGGAGGGTGAGCCCGTTCACTCTCTTCATGCCGAGCATTTCGGCGCGAAGGGTGGAGGAGAGCCTCTGGTTCTCCTCCATGGCTTTGGCGGAACACATAAAGTCTGGCGCGCCGTTATCGGCGCGTTGGCCCGCAAGAACGAGGGCCTTTCAATTCTGGCTTACGATTTGCCGGGCCACGGCGCCAATCTCGACGCGCCGGGTGCCGGTCCGCCAAAGCGAAGCGCTGAACTTATTGCAGCCGACCTGAAGCGGCGCGGCATCGAGCGCTTCCATCTCGCCGGCCATTCGATGGGTGGCGCGATTGCTTCCCTCATCGCGTTTTCGAAACCGGATGCGACCGCCTCTTTGACGCTGGTTGCACCGGGCGGTTTCGGACCGGAAATCGATATAGAAACGCTTAAGAAGTTTGCCGCCGCGAAAAAGGATGACGAACTCCGGGAAAGCTTAAGTCGCATGAGCGGGCCACGGGTCGAAATGACCGATGACGATATCGCGCCGCTCGTCGCCATGCGCAGACAGCCGGGCCAGATGGATACGCTGAAACGGATCGCCGATGGGATGACACGCGATGGCAAGCAGGGCTGCTTGCCTGCCGAATGGCTCGAAAAGCTGTCCATGCCGGTAAATTTGATCTGGGGAACGGCCGACAGCATCTTACCTTATCGTCAGACAGAAAATGCGCCTGCCCATTTTGCCCTGCATACGCTTGACGGCGCCGGCCATATGCTGCCGGAAGAGCGTCCATCCGAGGTGGCGCAGGTACTCGTCGAAGCGATCCGTTAGTTAGCATTTGTGTCCCTTCGACTGATGGGTCGGTGCAAAACGTAGCCAGCACTGATAATACTATTCAGCGACTTAGAGTCTTTTAGACGAGCGAGGATCGATGGACGAGCAGAACGACCGGCCGGCCGGCGATCCGGTGCGCAAACGTCGACTTTCCGATGCCATCCGCGAAGTGAAGAATGCCGTCGCCGACCGATCCGACATTCTGGGTGATCTGCGCGAAGCGCGGCAGGCGCGGATCGATCTTCTCGTGCAGGAATTGCAGCCGCTGATCGACGATATTCCAGCCGAAGACGATCTGTTCGATCTGGCCGTTTCGTCCGGCGTTGAACCGCGTTTCTGGATTGACGCCGTTGCGCATGTCCATATCGGGCGTGACGGGCGGAGTTACTGCTTCGTGCGTGACCTTCGCCGTGGCCGTGAGGTGGTCGCCGAAGCGACCGATGTTCGCGAAATGGCGGAGTACGTAACTTTCTATATCGCTGAACGGATGGTCGAGCGGGAGCGGTTGCAGATGGAAGGCATTTCGTCGATCCGGCCCATGTCACCGAACCTTCCCAGGACGCCTGAACGATCCGATGATCGCGATAAAGAAAGGGAGGTCGCTGTTTCATCAGAGCCGGCTAGTGGATCGTCGCCACCCGCGCCAGCAGATGAGGCTGTCGAGCCTGAGCCCGAAAAAAAGGCCAGTCGGAGCATATGGATCACCATCCTTCTGGCGCTGATCGTCATCCTGCTGGGTATGGCGGTTGGCTTCGTCGCGATTGCTCTTTTCGTCGCGCCCGATCTTCTGCGGAATTTGCTGAGTTCGATCAGCGCCTAGTCCGTATCTTACGAGACTGTGGCGACCGGATTGCGCATATTGCTCCAGTCCGGATTCTCAATCGGCATGTCGAGCTGATCGAGTTGAATTTCGGCAACGCATTCGAGGGGCGTGGTTTCGCCGGTGACGGCATAGCGTCGCAAATTGATGGCCCAGCCATCATGATTGTTGGGCGCGATGTCGAACCTGTTCCAGCCCCCGGCGGGCTTGTTTCCACCCGGATGCTGACCGGTCGCGCTGACCCCGACAACCGGTACGGGCCCATCGGTGCCCTCGACGCAGTGAAGCGTCGGAAGATGGGTGTGACCGTGAAGGATGAGTTCGGCTCCATGCTGCGACACGACGCGCTGAAAAAGATTGATGCCGCTCAATCGCTTGTGCTGCTGAGCGGCTCTACGAACCGGTGGATGATGGATCATCACCACGCGGCAAAGGCCCTGCTGCCTGGCTTTGTCGAGCATTTGTGCCAGACCCGTCGCTTGGCGGCGGCGAAAATATCCCGTCGCCATGAATGGAGCGGATGCCCGCGCGGTTGAAATGCCGATGAGCGCCAGCGGACCGCGAACGCGCATATAGGGAAAGGACCGGCTGTTGATCGGCGTCGTCGCGCCGTCGCTGCCCATCCATTCGCTCCAGGCGCGACAGGCCTTGTCCAAAGCTCCGGGAACATAGGCATCGTGATTGCCGGGGACCAGTGAAACGAACTGGCCATTGCCGAAGCCTTCAAGCCATTGCCGGGCCGATTCAATTTCCGTCTCCAGCGCCAGATTTGTCATGTCGCCGGTAATGGCAACGTGATCCGGGCTGCTTTCCAGTATGTGTTCGGCGACGCGATTTAAAACTTCTTCGCCGAGAGCGCTGCTGCGGGTGCGGTGCCAATTGACATATCCGGTGATACGCTTGTTTGCCAGTTCGCGATACCGGATGTCGGGCAGCGGACCGAGATGGAGATCGGAAATGTGGCCTAGCGTGAACATCGCTGCTTATCCTAGTCAGCCTGAAGCAGTTTTCCAGATCGCGTGATGAAAATGAATTTGCCGCCTTTCATACGGCGTATCTGGGGAACGTTGCTGCAGACACTGTTTCTGTTTAAGCGGCCGATGACGGTCGGTGTGCGCATCATCGTGCATGACCCCGAAGCCGGTACGGTGTTTCTGGTCCGCCATACCTATGTGAGCGGTTGGCATCTGCCCGGCGGCGGCGTTGAGCGTGGTGAGACGGCAATGGAGGCGGTGCGGAAAGAACTGATGGAGGAGGGACGGTTGGAGCCGAGGACAGAGCCGGTATTGCTGGGAGTCCTATTCAACCGTGGGACACGGCACAACCACGTATTGCTATATCTCAGTGAAGATTGCGCCCAGATTTCTGACCCCGAGCCGAATTGGGAGATCGCCGAAGCGCGCGCCTTTCCATTGACCGAACTGCCGGAAGGAATGGCCCCCGCAACCGCTCGCCGCATCGCGGAATGGCAAGCGGGCCAATCGCCGGCCTCGGACTGGTAGCGTCGATTTACGTCATCCACGTCCATGTGGGCTGTCGAAATCGAGAACCGGCCCCTTCGGCACAATTCCCGTCGGATTCACGCCGGGATGGCTCGTATAATAATGTCCTTTGATGTGATCGAGATGGACGGTCTCTGCAATGCCCGGCATCTGGTAGATTTCGCGCATGAAACCGGAAAGGTTCGGCATATCGGCCAGCCGGTTGCGATTGCACTTGAAATGATAGTGATAGACCGCGTCGAAGCGGATCAGCGTGGTGAAAAGGCGGATATCGGCCTCGGTGAACCTGTCCCCGGTAAGATAGCGCTGCGATGACAAGCGGTCTTCCAGCTCGTCCAGCGCGCCGAAGAGATCCGCGTAGGCCTCTTCATACTTCTCCTGCGCTTTGGCGAAGCCTGCGCGGTACACGCCATTATTGACGTTTGGATAGACAAGATCGTTCACCGCATCGATCTCGCTTTTCAGATCGTCCGGGTAATAGTCCGTATCGTCGCTCGCCCATTCGGCGAAAGCGGAGTTCAACATGCGGATAATTTCGCTGCTCTCATTGCTGACGATAGTCTCCTTCTGCTTGTCCCAAAGCACAGGGACCGTGACCTTGCATGTCGCGGACGGATCGGCCTTCTGATAGATTTCATGCAGAAAAGCCTTGCCGTAAAGCGTATCGCCAGTCGCGCCATCCTCCTGCCGAAAGCTCCAGCCCTCATCACCCATATGCCAGTGGACGACCGAAGCCGAGATGACAGCTTCCAGCCCTTTCAGATGACGCATGATCAACGTGCGATGCGCCCAGGGGCAGGCGTGCGAAACGTAAAGATGGTAGCGGTCTGCGACCGCTGGAAAGCCTCCTTCGCCACTGGGGCCGGCGCTTCCGTCTTTCGTGACCCAGTTGCGGAACGTTGAAGCCTGGCGCTCGAAACCGCCATTCTTCACCGTCGCGACATCGCTGCTTTTCCATTCGCCGTCGACAAGCTGTCCCATCGAAACTCCTTTCGTCAGACAGCAAGAGCTAGGGTAGGTAAGACCGGCGGCACAGTGCCGCCGCGTGAACAGTCCGTTTCGTCATTGACGCAATGGCATGCGACGATTTTCGAGCGAGTGGACAGAGCGATGGCTTTGCGATAGCTGATGAGCAGGCCCGGCGCGCAACGCCCGGCATCGGGGATGAAACGGATGATCTTGCGACGAGGACGACCGACACAAAGGTAACGGCGCTGCATATGTGGCAGGCGCCACGTTTTGATGCACGCCTCCCGGATCGCCTACAATGTCCTCGATATTCTCGCCTAGTCTTTTCTCCAGTATCCAGTTTTCGCGCGAACTTCTATCTGATGACGCCCAGATCGAAGCCCTCCACGCCGATGTCTTCGGGCCGGGACGTTTCGTACGCGCGGCGTCCGCCATCCGCGAGCAGGGGCCGCACGATCGCGATTTGTCCTTTACGGCGCGGCTGGATGAACAACTGATCGGTTCGGTGCGCCTATCGTCAATTGCGGTGGGCGAAATGCGGGGGCATCTCCTGGGGCCTCTTGCAGTGTTGAGCGACAAGCGGAAGGCGGGTATCGGCAAGCACCTGGTCAATCTCGGTGTCGAGGCAGCGCGGAAAGCCGAAAGCAAATTTGTTCTTCTGGTGGGCGATGCGCCGTATTATTGGCCAATGGGATTTCGACCCATATCGGTTGAGGCGGTGCGGATGCCGTTGCCAGTCACACCGGGCAGGCTGCTCGTTTGCGAACTGGAAACGCGGGTCATGGAGCGTCTTGCCGGGAACGTTCGCCACGCTCATTGCATTGGTCGCTACTAGTACCCGCTGTTCTAACGGATCGGATCTCATGGCTCTCACCTTCGCGGTTGGCGATATTCACGGCGAAATTTCTAAAATGGATCTATTGCTGATGAATATCGAGCGACATGCCAGCGGCGGCACTGTCGTCTTTATCGGCGACTACGTGGATCGCGGCCCAAACAGCGCGGCAGTTCTTCAGCGATTGATCGATGGCCCGCCAGATGGCTGGCGATGGGTCGTATTGCCCGGCAATCATGAGGCGATGATGATCGATGGGGCGAGGGCCGATCCCGACTCGGACAAATCCAGTCTCTGGCTCATGAACGGTGGCGAAGAAACGCTGGCATCCTACCCGGACGGCAAGGTTTCAGACGACCATCTGCGCTTTATCGACGGGCTCGATCTTCTCTACCGCGACGAGCATCGCATCTACGGTCATGCCTATTACGACGCGGGACGCACCTATGAGGACCAACAAGCCAAGGCGGTTTTGTGGGAACGCTTTTCACCATCCGACACGCTGGACGCAATCGCGCCGCTTCATTTCGTCCATGGCCATACGCCGCGTGCGTCAAATCCGACCACCCGCGGCAACCGGACCAATGTGGATAGCGGCGCCGTCTATGGCGGTCCACTTTCGGCAGCCGTTTTCGACGATGAAAAGGCGGGGCCGCCAATCGGTCTTCTGCAAACGCGATAGGTCTCGACCCTAGAATAGCGGGCCGTATCTCCCTTTGTCGGCGTCGGGTGTTACTTCGTCGAGATCGTACCCCGAATCCCGAAGACGGATAGCGTCTTCGATCCCTTCATCGGCAGCCTTGTCGATGAAACTGCGACCGAGCGGCTCGTCGCGAGCAATCCCATGACCGCGCATCAGATTCAGGCCGTGGTTGAACTGTCCGACCGGATCGCCGGCTTCTGCGGCCCGGCGGTCCCATTCTGCAGAGGCGTCGGGATTATACTCTCCAGCCGGGCCGTTGTTCTCCAGCTGACTGATCCACATCATCGCCTTGGCATAGCCAGCCTCGGCGCATTTGATAGCGAGACGTCTCGCCAGCTCGTGATTGTCGTATTTGACGGCGTTGAAGCCCAGCGAACAGGTGACGGAGTCGATCGCGCCCATTTCTATCTTGCGTGCGAGCATTTCCGGGCCGGTATCGGGCGGATTGAGCGAACCCATATCGTCGTCGTTGCTCGACACCGGCTCGGCATGGAGAGCGTTGACCAGGAAGACCGCGCACAACCCAGCTAATATAGCTTTCATCGAAAATCCTCCCTTACGGAAGATTACGCGGGTATGCGGTTCGATGTCATTGGCACGAAAGTCCTAAGGGAGGCCGGCAAGCCGAAGCTCAACGCCCTTCGCGCCACCACATGCCGCCGAGCAAAAGGAGAATTGCGGTCAAACCGACGAAGCCGGCGAGCAATGGCATCCGGTCGACGCTTCTGAGAATCGTTTCGTCGGTTTCGCGCAGACCTAGGAAGCGGTCTGACCCTGCCGTGCCTGGCTTGATCGGAGCGACGGACGGCATTCCCTCGGCCAGGCGACGCACTGTCCCGCCCGTTTCTTTCGCCAGGCCAGCCAGTGTCTCGGTGGTTGAAATGGTGTCGGCAAATTCCGGAGCATTCACCGGACCGATATGAGCGATGGCGCTCATATCGCCGTTCTGCACACGGTGCAGTCCGATCGCCTGCATGGACCGCCGGGCTGAGAAAACGCCCGGGCCATCCATCGTCAGAGGAACCTCGATCCTTTCACCCGCTGGCCCGGTGATGATCGCTGGCGGCGCCTCGTCGGCCATGGTTTGCCGGACGATCTCCAGCACCATGCCGTCGCTGCGGGCGACGAGCCGCTCTTCTTCCAGCTCCGGTTGCTTCATCAGCCAGTGGGCCATACGGCGGTAAAGCTGGACATGAGGGCCGCCACCCTCGAAGCCGCGCGCCCAGAGCCAACCCTGGTCGGAAAGAAGCATCCCGACACGACCTTCGCCGACACGATCGAGGATCAGAAGCGGCGCGTCGTCGATGCCCTGCATGACAACCTGGCCGCGAGGCTGCTCCACAGCGATCTGCCGGAACCAGCGGCTCCAGGCGGGCGGTTGAGCGTTCGCGCCGTCAAGCCCTCTTGTGACCGGGTGGCGCTGGCCGAGTTCGCTCAGCATTGGCCGAAATGCCGCATTTTCGACCTCACCGGTCGGCAATGCCGGCAGGGCGGGAAGCAGCGGCGTACGGGATATCGACTGCTCGGAAGCATATTCCGGTCCGGCGGCAACGAGAAGCGCCCCACCGGCGCGCACATACTCCGCGATGTAGTCGTAATAGAGGATCGGCAGCACGTCCCGATGCTGGTACCGGTCGAATATAATCAGGTCGAACTCGTCGATCTTTTCGACAAAAAGCTCGCGCGTTGGAAAGGCGATGAGCGACAATTCGTTGATCGGCGTGCCGTCCTGCTTTTCCGGCGGACGTAAAATCGTGAAGTGCACCAAATCGACTGCGGCGTCGCTCTTGAGGAGGTTGCGCCAGGCGCGTTCGCCGGCATGCGGCTCGCCTGACACCAACAGAACACGCAGATTTTCGCGAATGCCGTCAATATTGGCGATGGCGGTGTTATTGGCTGTCGTCAGTTCGCCCTCGGCCTCTGCGACCTCCATTTCAACGATGGCGCGGCCGGCATTGGGCAATTCCACGGATGCGGATGTTTCCTCGCCAATGAAGGCGCGCTGGCGGCTTACTTCCTCGCCATTCAGGCGAATGGTGACATCGACGCCGCCGCTCTCTGGCCCGCTTGCGCCAGCAGGTGTGCCATCGGACATCACCCGATACGTCAGTTCGACGGGTTGGCCGACAAGCGCGAAGCGAGGCGCACGCTCCAGACGGATGCGGCGGTCGAACTCGTCCGGCTCGCCGGTAATCAGCCCATGCAGCGGCGCAGCGATGGCGGCTGTTGCCGCGTCGTCCGGAATATCGTGGATTTGCCCGTCGGTGATGAAGACGGCCCCGGCCACGCGTGCGGGCGGCACGTCCGCCAATAACGCATTCAGACTTTCGAACAGGCGTGTCTGGGTGCGGTCGGCGTCGTCGCCGGGCCCGCCGGATTCCGCCACGCGCAATTCGAATTGCGGCAGCGCGCCGATGCGTTCGCGCAATTGCTCCAAAGCTTCATCTGTCTGATCGGCGCGTACGCCAATTTCCTGGCTTTGGCTTTTATCAACAACGACGGCGACGATACTCGTCAGCGGATCGCGCTCTTCCCGCAGGACCACGGGGTTGGCAACAGCAAGAAACAGAAGGGCGGCGGCCAGAGCGCGAATAAAGGCGCCCCGCCTCCCGACGATAAAACCCAGCAGGATGAAGGCGATGAGCGGCAGTGCCAGAACAAGTAGCCAGAGAGCCGGAATCAGTGGCTCGAACGCAACGGAGAACTGGTCGGTCATTGGCCGAGCCTTTCCAGAAGCGTCGGCACATGCACCTGATCGGCCTTATAGTTCCCGGTCAGCATATACATCATGATGTTGGTGCCGACGCGGTAGGCATATTCGCGTTGCCGTTCGCCACCCGGTACGACCGGCAGAAGCGGGCGTCCCTCATCGGAAATAGCCCACGCGCCCGCCAAATCATTGCTGGTGATCAGAATGGGGGAAACGCCATCGGCCCGCCGCACCGGGCGAGAGGCATTGCCATCGGCCGCCGTGACCGCTTCCACCCAGAGCGGCCCGTTTGCGTATCGGCCAGGGAAGCTCGGCAGGATATAGAAGCTCTTCGTCAGGACATGATCGGTCGGCACCGGTTCCAGTGGTGGCACATTCAGCGTGGCCAAAATCTCACGCAGCTTGCGGGTGGCCGGTGTCAGCGTGCCGCTGCGGCGCAGGTTCTGCGAAAACTCGTCCTTGGTGTCGAAGAGCACGGTGCCGCCATTCGTCATATAGACATCGATCCGAGCGAGCGTAGCGGCAGATGGGGTTTCCGTATTGGCGACAACGGGCCAGTAAAGCAGTGGGTAGAAGGCGAGTTCGTCGCTTTCGATATCGACGCCCCGAGGCTCTCCGGGTTCCATCGCCGTCCGGCCAATCAGCCAGGCGGAAAGACCGCGCATACCGGCGCGGCTTATCCGGTCGGTTTCAGCGTCGCCGGTCAGGACATAGGCAAGTCGTGTGCGCGTCAGCGCCTCTACCGCGTCGGCGTCGGCGATCTCCGAGGCATTGTTCGATGACGGTTGGCTCGGCTCCTGCGCCAGAAGCGGCGATGGTGCGATCAGCGCTACGGCCAGTGCCAGCGTGAGCGATGCCGCTGCATGACCCGCCATTCGCCGGTTTCGTCGAAGTGATGACAGCGCGCCGGCCAGCCAGAGATTGACAAGCGTATCGATGGCCAGAAGCGCCAGGGCCAGGGCAAAGAGTGGTCCGCGAAGATCGACCTGCTCACCCGCGCCATAACCGATCTGCTGGACGTCGCCGGTTATTACGGGTGTCTCGATAGGCTCCAGCGTCGCGTCCGCTGCCATCAGATTGAGCGCGAAGACCGCTTCCTCATTGCCGTAAAGGCCCGGTGGGTTTGCGAGCGTTACGCTCTCTTCGCCCGGTTCCAGCGGCCGTGCCTCGGGGCCGGGCGCGACCAATGCGCCGCCAGCATCGAGAATGCGCCATGGCGGGATCGCTGCCGCCTGCGCTGTATCCGCCCCTGCATCGAGGCGTCCCTGATTGCGCGACAGCCGGGTCAGTTGCCGCAGCATATCGACGAAACTGCCCGAAAGCGGCAGATTTGACCAGCTTGCTTCCGGCGTAATGTGAAAGAGAACGAGCGTGCCTTCGCCTTCCGTCCGCCCGGTCACAAGGGGCGTGCCATCGTCCAGCGTCGCCCATGAGCGCGCGGCAAGTTCTGGCGAGGGCTGGGCAAGCACCTGCCGCTCGACCTTGACCTCGCGGGGCGCGATAAGATTGGCGAACGGTCCGTCCGCCGGAAAATCGGCGACAGGCTGCGGTTCGGTGAAGGAAAGCGCGCCGCCAAGCGCGCGCTCGCCGCTCCTTAACGTGACGGGTAAAAGCCGATCGGCAGATGGATCGGTGCCGGCCAGTCGGGGGCCGGCAAAGCGCACCAACATACCGCCATTACGGACCCAGCGCAGCAATTCGCGCTCCACCGTTTCAGGCAGGACACCGACATCGGCAAGGACGATCATGGCCGGCTTCTGCTCCAAGACGGCCGGTACCGCCTCACTCAGATCACCCGAACTCGGTTCGACGAGATCGGCAAAGGGCGCCAACGCCCGTCGAATGTAGAATAGCGGTGCAAGCAGGGGCTGACTGCCGGCGTCGGCGCCTCGACCACCGACAAGGCCGACACGTCGCCGCCGTGCATCGTCGTCGAGCAAGCGTACGGCGCCTGCCTGTTCCGCGCCATCGACAGCGATGCGCACAATATCGTTGCGCAGTTCGAAAGGCACGGCGAAGCTTGCCTGCGTTTCCATTTCGCTGGCAGCGAAAAGCGCTTCGGTCTCAGCGATACGCCGCCCCCGGCTGTCATATGCGCCGACGGCCATGAGGGCAGGGCCATTGTCCTCGTCCGGCCTGCGCAATATTACGACAAGCGCGTCAGCCTCGTTTTCGGCAGCGGTCGCGACAACGGAAGGAAGTCGATCCGGCTTACCCAATACGAGTCGGGTCGCGCCAGCACTGCCGATCACGGCGAAGGCGCCGGCGTCGTCCTTCGAAGCCAGCCCATCCGACAAAAGGACAAAGCTCATCGCTTCGCCGGTTTCGCCTGCCGTTGTTGCAAGACGCTCAAAGGTCGCCTGTCGATTGACCGGAACAGGGTGCGGCGTCGCAGCTGCCAGGCGCTGGCGGGCGTCCTCCTCGTTGAACGGACCGACTTCGCTATTGGCAGGATCGGCAGTGAAAGCCAGAAAAATCGGACGTTCGGCCTTGGCCGCTTCGTCGATGAGATCGCCGGCGGTCGTGGCGCGTTCTTCCCAGTCTTGAGCGCTGGCCCAGCCATTGTCGATCGCCAGCACCAGCGGGCCGGAATTGGAGATGACCGGAGGCCGTGGGTTCCAGAGCGGTCCCGCCAGCGCGAGAATGACGAAAGCTGCGATGAGAAGGCGCAGCGCCGTAAGCCACCACGGGCTTTTCTGTGGTGTTTCCTCCGTTTTCAACACGCGCGCCAAAATGCGTAGCGGGGGAAAAACCTCTTCCTTGGGTCGCGGCGGCGTGGCGCGCAGCAGCCACCAGATCACCGGCAGCGTAGCCAGTCCGGCGAGAAGAGCGGGAGCAGTGAAGGCGAGCGGCAAGCCGAACATCAAAGGGCGCTCCCATGCGGTGTCGTCATCGCCTGATGAACGTGAACCAGCGCTTCGCTGGCAAGCTGATCGGTATGGTTGAGCGTAAAGCTCCATCCGAGACTGCGGACCTTGCGAGAGATTTCGGCGCGCCGCGCCTGATAGATGTCGCGATAAGCGATGGCGGCGTCCTCCGCGCGACCCGCGGTCAGTCGCTCTCCCGTTTCTGGATCGATAAAGCGCGTCCGCCCGTCATAGGGAAAACTCTCTTCCGCCGGATCTGCGATCTCGATCAGATGGCCGCGGGCGCCCCGTTTTGCGACGGGTAGCCACATCTGCTCAAGAGCATCGGCATCGTCCAGAAAATCGGAGATCAGCACCACGTCGCTGCGGCCATTGACGCCAGAAAAATTCGGCCGCTCCGGAAGCGGCGCCATCATCATCCGCGTGGCGATACGCTCCGCGGCATTTCGCGCGGAGATCGGTTCCGACAGGCCAAGCCAACCGATCCGTTCGCCAGAGCGCGCCAGCAATTCGGCCAGCGCCAAGGCCAGCACGATCGCCCGCGACTCCTTGGAGACGCTCGCACCCTGCGACTGATACAGCATGGATGGCGACGGATCGGCCCAGAGCCAGACCGTGTGGGCGCTCTGCCATTCATTATCGCGGACATAGACGTGGTCGTCGCGGGCGCTTCGTCGCCAGTCGATCCGCGCCATGGTCTCGCCGGGCGTGTAGGGGCGGTACTGCCAGAAATCCTCGCCAATGCCTCGCCGCCGCCTGCCATGCCACCCGGAAAGAACGGCGGCGGCTATGCGGCGCGCCTCGACCAGCAGGTCGGGAACGAGAGCCGCACGTTCCCGCGCCCTTGCCAGAGCGTTTTGCGGCGCGACGGACGCGCTTATCGTGCCGATTGCCGCCAATCGTTCGTCCTATTGCAGTCCCTTGGTCAGGCTCGCGATCACATCGCGTATTCTGGTGCCCTCGGCGCGCGCTGAAAAGCTTAACGCCATACGGTGCTGA
The DNA here is from genome assembly GCF_024158145.1 of Notoacmeibacter sp. MSK16QG-6. Lineage (GTDB taxonomy): Bacteria > Pseudomonadota > Alphaproteobacteria > Rhizobiales > Rhizobiaceae > Notoacmeibacter. The sequence goes on along the minus strand of NZ_JAMYXM010000002.1, from coordinate 633,634 downwards.
AGCACAGGTTCGGCAAGGGCGATCACATCGTCGACGGAAGGGGCAAGGCGTCCATCGTAGAGGGCGCGAGCGCGAGCGCAGAGCGTCAGCGCCTGACTGGCGCGCGGGCCGGGGCCCCAGGCCACCTGCCTGTCGATCTCGTCATTGCCATGTCCGGGCCGGGCAGACCGCACCAGCGCCAGAATGGCTTCGACCACGGAAGACGGCACGGGCATACGCCGCACCAGATCCTGAATTTCCATCAGCCGGTCTGCGGACACGACGCCGACCGCACGCCTGTTCGTCATACCGGTCGTGTCGGTAATGATCCGCCGCTCCGCTTCAAGGTCCGGATAATCAATATCGACCTGCATCAGAAAGCGGTCGAGCTGTGCTTCGGGCAGCGGATAGGTGCCCTCCTGCTCCAGCGGGTTCTGGGTGGCAAGCACGTGGAAAGGTCGGGGCAGGTCGTAGCGCTGACCGGCGACCGTCACATGATATTCCTGCATGGCCTGCAGGAGGGCAGACTGGGTGCGTGGACTGGCGCGGTTTATCTCGTCGGCCATCAGCAATTGGGCGAAGACCGGCCCGGCAACGAAGCGGAAGGCACGCTTGCCTCCATCGTCCTCTTCGAGAATTTCAGTGCCGAGAATATCGCCCGGCATCAAATCCGGCGTGAACTGGATACGGCGGGCATCGAGGCCAAGGACCGTGCCAAGCGTTTCGACAAGAAGCGTTTTCGCAAGGCCGGGAACACCGACAAGAAGCGTATGACCGCCGGCGAGCACAGCAACGAGAGTGCGTTCGACCACGGCCTCCTGACCGAAGATGATCTCGCCCACGGATTGCCTGATCTGGCCGATATCCGCCAACGCCGTCTCGGCGCTTGCCAGCATCTCCTCCTCGGTCATTGTTCGAGGCTCGGTCAATGCGCTCATGAGGGTCCGCCTTGCTTTTTCAGAATCATGGACCGCGCTCTGCGTCCCGCCTGCAAGCTTAAGCGAAGGAATAAGGCTGACAAGCGCGCCGGGCATGACTATTTCGTAAGCCATGACCATGCCGCGAACAGATAGGGCCGAAATGGCAGAAGACAGCACCGAAGCGCTCGAATCTCTGATTTCCCGAACGGTGCAGAATGGCCGCAAGCCCGCACCGGTCGAGCAGTGGGAACCTCAGAACTGTCGGGATATCGGTCTTGCCATCGCGGCGGACGGCACCTGGTCTTATCAGGGCTCGGCAATCACGCGCGAGCGCTTGGTGCAACTCTTCTCGTCGGTTCTTCGCAAGGATGAAGATGGCAAGACCTATCTCGTCACGCCGGTGGAAAAGGTGCTCGTAAATGTGGCGGACGCGCACTTCATGGCGGTCGAATGCGCATCCAACGGCAGCGGCAAGAGCCGCGTTCTGACGTTTCGGACCAATGTAGGCGATCTGGTCGAGGCCGGTCCGGACCACCCGATCCATTTCAATGGCGCGGAGGAGGACGGCCCGCTCAAGCCCTATTTGCGTGTTCGCGGACGGCTGACCGCGCTGGCCACGCGCGCCGTGACCTATCAGCTGATCGAAATGGCTGGGCCGATGATGGTTGGCGATGTCGAGGTGCTCGCGCTCCACAGCCGCGGTGCTGTGTTTCCGATCGCGCCGATGGACCGTATCGAGGCAATGGACGAATGAGCCACGCGCCAGAACGGGCCGGTTCAGGGTCGACCATTTATACGGCGGAAGAGTTTCGGCAAAGAGCGCGGAAAGAAGCCGGTCCGTTCGAGACCACGGATTGGGGCGATCACCGCTGGAATCTCGACATCGCCGATCATTTCTTCCGGCGGAAGAAGCGCGACGCCGCCGTTCTGATCGGCGTGGTCCAACGCCCGGAAGGCGCGTATGTGCTGCTGACCCGGCGTACCGATCATCTCAAGACCCATTCAGGTCAGGTGGCATTTCCGGGCGGACGGATCGATCCGGGCGATGACGGGCCGGTTGGCGCTGCGCTTCGCGAAGCGGAAGAGGAAGTGGCGCTACCGGCGAAGCGTGTCGAGGTGATCGGGCGCCTGCCGGACTATTCCACAGGCTCCGGCTTTCGGATCGTGCCGGTGCTGGCGCTTCTGCATCCACCCTTCGATCTGAAACCGGAGCCGGGGGAGGTCGCGGATATTTTCGAGGTGCCGCTCTCTTTTTTGATGGAGCAGGCCAATCACATTCAGGACAGCAGGTTATGGGAGGGCCAACGGCGCTTTTACTGGACCATGCCGTTTGACGACTGGCACATTTGGGGCGTAACCGCCGGCATCATTCGTATGATGCAGGAGCGACTTTACCCTTGAACCAGGCCATTTCCATTGCCGGCCGCGCGCCATGGCTGAAAGAGCCGGCGCTTCAGAGGCTTCTGGCTGCGCTGTCGGCGGGTGGCGAAGAGGCCCGGATCGTCGGGGGCGCGGTTCGGAATGTGCTTCTCGACCTGCCGGCGGGCGATATCGACATCGCCACGACGACGCAACCGGATGAAACGGTAAAGCGCGTCGAAAAGGCGGGTTTCCGTGCAATTCCGACGGGCATCGAGCACGGCACGGTGACGGCGGTCGCCGATGGCGCGGTGTTCGAGGTGACGACGCTTCGTACAGATGTCGCGACAGACGGCCGCCACGCCGAGGTTCGGTTCGGCACGGACTGGGAAGAGGATGCACGCCGGCGGGACTTCACGATCAACGCGCTCTATGCCGACGCGGACGGGCGGGTTTTCGACCTTATCGGCGGACTGCCCGATCTGGAGACCCGGACGATCCGCTTCATCGGCGATGCGCGTGCCCGGATCGAAGAAGACTATCTGCGCATTCTCCGCTTCTTCCGTTTCTTTGCGTGGTACGGCCATGGCCGGCCCGATGCGGACGGGCTGCGCGCCTGCGCCGCGATGAAAGGCGGGATGGATCGTCTGTCCGCCGAGCGGGTCTGGGCCGAACTCAGAAAGCTGCTGGCCGCGCCCGATCCGCATCGGGCGCTGCTCTGGATGCGGACGGCCAGCGTTCTGACGACCATCCTGCCCGAAAGCGAAAAATGGGGAATCGATCTGGTCGGCCCGCTCGTCGAGACCGGCAGGAATGCTGGCTGGGCGCCCGATCCGCTGCTTCGGCTCCTCGCCATGCTGCCGCCCGACGAAGTACGGATCACGTCGCTCGCCGGGCGATTGAAACTCGCCAATGCCGAGCGCGACCGTTTGCTGGCTTTTGCCTTCAACGCTGCTCCATCCGCCGAGATGACGGACAAGGCGCTGAAGGAATGGCTCTATCGGCAGGGCCAGCAGGCGGTGGCGGATCGGCTGCGATTGGCGCTGGCTTCCGCGCGGAGTCGCGCGGGCGGTGACGATGCCGCGCTGGTCGAAGCGGGTCGGTTTGCGGCGATGATCGAGACCGCCGAAAGCTGGCCGATCCCGCAATTTCCGTTGCGCGGCGCGGACCTGCTCGATGCTGGCATTCCCGCCGGGCCGGAAATCGGCGAACGGTTGAAAGCGGCGGAGGAAGCGTGGATCGCGAGCGGTTTTTCGGCGAGCCGCGAGGATCTTCTGGCGCAGGCGCAGAAAGCCTAGCAATCGGTTGTGGTTACATGCCGCACCCATGCGTAAGACCCACGAAATTTGGGCCATTGACGGCGGCGATCAAAAACGGCAAGGCGCGTTTTTGCGGGCGGGATCGGAGAACGCCATGTTGAAGCTTGTCGCGGGTGTCTGGGCGCTGCTTATCGGTGTGTTCCTGATTATGATCGGGAACGGCATGCAGTCCACGCTGATGGGCGTGCGCGGCGAAATCGAGGGTTTCTCGACCTTCGCGCTCTCCCTCGTCACCTCCGGCTACTTTCTCGGTTTTCTGGTCGGCTCACGGATCACACCGCGCCTGATCCACAAAGTCGGCCATGTTCGCGCCTTCGCCGCGCTCGGCTCGCTCATGTCCGCCGTTCTCATCGCTTACCCGCTGCTGACCGATCCCTGGTCGTGGACGGCGTTGCGCATCGTGCTCGGCTTTTGCATGTCGGGCATCTACGTCACGGCGGAAAGCTGGCTGAACGACCGGGCGACGAACGAGACGCGTGGCACGCTGCTATCGTCATATATGCTGGCGCAGATGGCCGGTCTCGTCGGCGCGCAGGGTCTTTTGAATTTCGGGGACGCGGCCGGCGCTTCCCTGTTCATCATGGCGTCCATCTTCGTATCGCTGGCGTTTACGCCGGTGCTCCTGTCCGCCGTGCCTCTGCCGGCGACGGAGGCGGTCAAGCCGATGACGTTGCGCGAACTCTACGAGCGTTCGCCGACCGCGACGGTCGGCACGGCGTTGATCGGTGCGGTGGTCGCAGCGCAGATGGGCATGGCTGCGGTCTATGGTGCAAAGATCGGTCTCAGCGTCCGCGACGTCTCCCTCTTCATCGCCTCGATCTTCATGGGCTCTCTCATCTTCCAATATCCGGTGGGCCGTCTGTCGGATCTGATGGACCGGCGCATTCTGATGATCTGCCTTGCCGTGATCGGCGCGCTGATGAGCATCCTGCCTTTCATCGTTCAGGGCAGCTTTATCGTGTTGCTGATCGCGGGTCTTATCGCCGGGGGCGTGGCGAGCCCGCTCTATTCGCTGATGGTTGCCTACACGAACGATTATCTGGAGCGCGAGGATATGCCGGCGGCGGCCAGCGGCATGATCTTCATCTACGGCGTCGGTGCGGTAACGGGGCCGGTGGTGATCGGCCAGACCATGGAACTGGCCGGGCCGGCCTTCTTTTGGGTGTTGCTGGCCGCACTATTCGCCGTGATAGCGGTCTATACGGGCTGGCGCGTAACGCAGCGGACCGCGCCGGTCGGCGACGATTCCGCCTATCTCAATGTGATGCCGAACTCATCCGCTGTCGCCGTCGATGCTGCTTATGAGTGGTATGAAGACGCGGCTTCGGACGGTGGGGAGGAAATTAAGTAATTGACCCCGCCGAGCAGGTGCCCGGCGGGTCTCTAGGTTGCTATGCGCTGCCCATCACGCCGCTTGCACGTCGCGAATGCGGCTTTTGATCTCATCGACCATATTGGGGCGGACATGGGTTTCGCCATGGGCGGAGCGCAGATGCTCGCTGGCGCGGCGGATGACTTCCGCCTCGTCCTCGGCCTGTGTGTGCCAGTTGCAGCCGGGAACCAGTGTTCCGCAATCGAAGCGTTTCATGTGAACCTCCTCTTTCGCGTTGTTGGTCTTAATCAACGCCAAGAGCCGGTCTGTAGTTCAAAAAAAATCGGCCTTTCGTTCACGGCCATTTCACCACGGGCGGCATGGATGAGAGGATCGAGGCGACATTACCGCCGGTCTTCAGGCCGAAGATCGTGCCGCGGTCATAGAGTAGATTGAACTCGACATAGCGCCCGCGGCGGATGAGCTGTTCCTCGCGCATCTCGTCGGTCCAGTCCTTGCCGAAATTCCTGCGCACCAGTTCCGGATAGACACGCAGAAACGCCTGGCCGACATCCTGCGTGAAGGCGAAATCTGCGGCCCAGCCGCCATCCTCATCGGCCGAGTGCTGCCAATCGTAAAAGATGCCGCCAATGCCGCGCGGCTCGTTCCGGTGGGCGAGGTGGAAATAGCTGTCGCACCAGGCCTTCATCTTCGGATAGTCGGCGACGGCATGGGCGCGGCAGGGCGCTTCCATCGCCTGATGGAAGGCGACGCTGTCCGGATCGTCCTGTGTGCGGCGCGCATCGAGCACTGGAGTGAGATCCGCTCCGCCGCCGAACCACCAGCTCGTCGTGACAACGAAACGGGTGTTCATATGCACCGCCGGCACGTTCGGGTTCCAGGGGTGGGCGATCAGGCTGATGCCCGACGCCCAGAAGCGTGGATCGTCCTCCGCGCCAGGTATCTGCTTGCGAAATTCCGGGGAGAACTCGCCATGGACGGTGGATGTATGGACACCGACCTTCTCGAAGACGCGGCCGGTCATCATGCTCATCACGCCGCCGCCGCCCTTGCCCTCATCACGTGCCCATGGCGTCTGGACGAAGCGGCCCGGCTCCTCCGCGCCTTCGGCAAACGGGCCTTCGGCTTCGTCTTCCAGCGTGACGAAGGCCGCGCAGATCTGGTCGCGCAGCGTTTCGAACCATTGGCGCGCGGTCTTTTTCTTCGCCTCGATATCGGGCGGCAGGCCCTGCGGCAGGGTGGGGCGCTCCATGGCTTATCCTCGGCTGGTCTCGCTCGTTTTAAACTGGCGCCGCCGGCGCGTGCGCGGCCTGCGATTCGCAATTTCGCTCGGCCATGCCTAATCTTCCGGTGCAGGGCAAGTCCAGTTCGGGCGCGCCCGATGACTGTGGAGGCCATGATGGGTCCGCCCAAACGTCCGGCTTTGAAAGGACTGTCGCGACAGATCGCCGCCGGACGCAACGGCGCGGGCGACAGCTTCGTGCGAGAGACCTTTCGCCTGCCGCGACCCGAGGCGCGGCAAACCGCGCGCGATTTCCTGCATCGCTGGCCGAAGGCGGCCTATTGGAGCGAGGTGGAAAGCTGGCGGATAGTCGGCGACGATGAGATCGAGTTCACCATGCGACGGCTGAAAAGCGCGGATTAGTCGAGGTTGAACGCAACGCCGCACTCCACCGCGGCATCTTTCAAGCGCCGGTCGCGTGTCCATAGGACCGTGCCGCTATTGATTAGGCAGGCAGCCAGAAGCGAAAGGTCGACGAGACCGATACCGCGATTGAACAGCCGACGGGTATCGATGAACTGTCGCAGCTCCGACAATTCCGCTTCAAGCAGCAGAGGCAACCCATCGAAAAAAGCCAGGGTGTTATTTCGATCCGGCAGCGATCCGAGTGCCAGTTCTATGACGACGTTGCGATGGCAAGCGATGATATTGTCATTCAACAGATCAAGCAAATACTCATTTCCGTAGCGGAAATGATGAACCCAAACGGACGTGTCAGCTAATATCATTCGACTTCCGCGCGACGCCGTGGGGGCGCCGTCATCTCCGGCGCAGTGCCTCCCAGGCGCGCCAGCCGCCGAGCCGATTCCTGAGCGATCAGAGCCTTCAGGGCTGTCCGCAGAAGGGGGCCGCGATCCGTTATCCCTGTCAACTCGCTCGCCCTGGCAAGCAGTTCGTCATCTATCGTGACGGTGGTTCTCATCGGACCATCCTCATGTATATCTGCATCATATGATGCAGATATGTATGCATTTATGCATCGTTGTCGAGTGGTCAGGGGGTCGAAAGGCGCCGCGCGAGTTCACCCGCAACCATTGCCGCGCTGATGGCGAGGTTCAGGCTGCGCGCGCCATTTCGCATCGGAATTGTCAGGCGTTCGTCGGCGGCGTCGTGCACATGGTCCGGCACGCCGGCGCTTTCGCGGCCAAACAGGGCGATATCGTCGGCACGCCAGTCGAAACCGTGATAGGGCGTATCGGCCTTTGTAGTGAGAAGAACCAGCCGCCGGCCTTCGCTCGCGCGCCATGCCTCAAAGGCCGCCCAGTCGTCGAAGCGGCTCAGGGTGGCCTTCTCAAGATAGTCCATGCCGGATCGCTTCAGTGCGCGGTCGGAGAGATCGAAGCCCGCCGGCCCGATTACCGCCACCGGCAGATCGAGGCAGGCGCCCATCCGCAGAATCGTGCCGGTATTGCCGGGAATATCCGGCTGATAGAGGGCGATGAGGGGCTTGCCTGCCGGCGGAAGAAAGTCGTCTGTCATAATCGATCCATGAGCCAGTCGTATCGATGGGCGGCTGGCATGCGTGGAAAATGGTTCGGACCCGCCTTATATCGTTCCGGCGTGACGCGCCAAGCGTGCGCCTTCCACATCCATCTTTCACCATCGAACGGGCGGAGAGCAAATGATCCATTCTCTATTCCGCCGGTTCGAGCGGTTTGCCGATCCTTTTCCCGACATTGCAATCGAACGCCCACCAACCGGGCTGTTTCCCTTCATCTGGCATCATACGAAACCGGTCTGGCATCTGGTCGCACTTGGCGGCATTCTGACGGCGCTCATTTCGGTCGCCCAGATCGTCATCTTCAGCTTCATGGGCGATGTCGTCGACTGGCTGGCAGGGCGGCCGCCGGATGAATTCTTCACCGAGGAGTTCTGGACGCTTCTGGGTATGGGCGCGCTGATTCTGATCGCCATGCCGATCCTCGGTATTCTGCACGATCTGCTGCTGTTCCAAACGCTGGCCGGCAATTTCCCGATGATTATCCGCTGGCAGGGACATCGCTATCTGCTGCGGCAATCCGTTAGCTTCTTCGCCGACGAGTTTGCCGGCCGCGTCTCCACAAAACTGATGCAGGGCGCGCTCGGCATTCGCGAAGTGGTGATGAAGACGGTCGACGTCTTCGCCTATGTCGCGATCTACTTTGCCGGGGCGGTGATCCTGATGGCGACGTTCGATCCTGTTCTGATGATCCCCTTCATGGTGTGGATCGTGCTTTACTTCGCCATACTGGGCTATTTTCTGCCACGCCTTCGCAAGACGTCGGAAGTGCAGGCGAATGCCCGAAGCGAAATGACGGGCCGGGTCGTCGACAGCTACACCAATATTGCGACGATCAAGCTCTTTGCCCATGCCGGGCGCGAAGAACGCTATGCGCGCGATGCGATGGATCGTTTTCTGCACACCGTATTCCCGCAGATGCGGCTGGTCACGCTGCTCAATACCAGTCTTGGCCTTGCCAATGCGCTACTGCTCTTTGCCATCGGCGCGCTTGGCCTATGGTCATGGTCGCTCGGCGCGGCGTCTGTCGGTGCGGTCGCCGTCGGGCTCGGGCTCGTCATGCGGTTGGAAGGCATGAGCCATTGGGTGATGTGGGAACTGGCGGGTCTGTTCGAAAATCTCGGGATGGCAGAAGACGCCGCCTCGATGCTGGCGAAGCCGCAAACCGTGACAGACAGGCCGGACGCCCGGTCGCTGGTCGTCAAGGATGGCGCGGTTCACTTCGACAATGTCAGTTTTCACTATGGCAAGGGCGAGGGCGTGATCGGCCATCTCGATCTCTCCATCCGGCCGGGTGAGAAGATCGGTCTTGTCGGCCGCTCCGGTGCCGGCAAATCCACCCTCGTCAACCTGCTGCTGCGCTTTCACGATGTGGAGGACGGTCGCATCACAATCGACGGCACGGACATCGCCTCGGTCAGTCAGGACAGTCTGCGCGCGCATATCGGCGTCGTGACGCAGGATACGGCGCTGCTGCATCGCTCCGTGCGGGACAATATTCAATATTCGCGCCCCGATGCCGGGATGCATGAAATCGAACGGGCAGCGCGCGAGGCCAAGGCGATCGACTTTATCGGCGATCTCAGCGATCCGACCGGACGGGTCGGATTCGACGCGCATGTCGGCGAGCGCGGCGTCAAGCTCTCCGGCGGCCAGCGGCAACGCATCGCCATTGCCCGCGTCATGTTGAAGGATGCTCCTATCCTCGTGCTGGACGAGGCTACATCGGCGCTCGACTCCGAAGTGGAGGCCGCCATTCAGGATAGTCTCGACCAGTTGATGAAGGGCAAGACCGTCATCGCCATTGCGCACCGCCTTTCCACCATCTCTCAGATGGACCGGCTTGTTGTGATGGATCGCGGCGCCATCGTCGAAGAAGGGACCCATGACGATCTGATCGCGCAAAATGGTCTCTATGCTAGGCTTTGGGCGCGGCAGTCGGGCGGCTTTTTGCGCGTGGACGAACCAGTCGATGGGCAGGAGGTCGCCGCGCAGTGAAGCAGGCTGGACAGTCACCCGATCTTCCGACGCAAGCCGACGATCTGCGCACCGACTATAACCGGCGCGAGACCGTTTCCGATCACGTGTTTGGATTGACCGAGGATGTCATCGACCCCTTCGAAAGGGACGATGACGATCTGCTTCCGGGCGATGCGATGGCCTTCATCCTGCATTTTGCAAGGCAGGCGAAAGGTCCGTTTGCCGCGATGCTGATCGTCGGCGGCCTGTCCGGCGCGGTGGATGCGGCGCTTTACTGGTCTGTCGGCTGGCTGGTCGATCTGATGGAGCGTGAAGGCCCGGCGGATTTTCTTGCGGAGAACTGGCTGCCGCTTGTCGGTCTGCTTGTTCTCATCCTTATTGTCCGCGCAGCGGTCATGATCGGGCAGACCATGCTGGAGCAGCAGGTCATCTCGCCGCGGTTCATCGCCATGATCCGCTGGCAGGCGTTTAGGCGGGTGATCGAGCAGCCGCTCTCCTTCTACCAGAACGATTTCGCGGGCCGGATCGCTCAGAAAATCATTCAGGCGGGGGAGAGCACCACCGATCTGATTACATCGGTCATCGGCACGTTCTGGTCTTTCGCAACCTTCGTCGTCCTGACCGGCTCGATCCTCGTCGCGATGGACCCGATTCTCGGTGTGGTGGTCGCGGTCTGGGTGGTCTGTTATCTCGCCGTGGCGCGATTCCTCTTGCCGCGCGTGCGGAAGACTTCGCGCCGCAGGGCCAATGCGCGCTCGATTTTAAGCGGTCGCCTCGTCGATGCTTTCACCAATATTCTCGCGGTCAAACTGTTCGACGATGGCCGTCGCGAACATGCTTTCGTGCGTGAGGGCGTCGAGCATCTGCTCTACGCAACGGCTCATGCGGCGCGCGCCATCACCACTGTCCGTGCTTCGGTTGCGATCCTTAACGGCTTCATGATGGCGGCAGTCGGCATCGTCGCAGTGCGAGGCTGGCTGGCCGGAGATGTCACGACGGGCGCGATCGCCGCTGCGATGGGACTGGTCTTCCGCCTTAATCAGATGAGCGGCTGGGTGATGTTCAACATCAACGGTATCGTTCGCAATTTCGCGACCGTGCAGGACGCCACCGCCACGATCTCAGTTCGCCCAGCCTTGCAGGATGCGCCGGACGCTGTCGATATCGACCGCGCCGAGGGCGCCATAGCGTTCGAGAATGTCTCGTTCAGCTATGGCCGGGAGGATATGCCCGTTATTTCAGGCCTGTCGTTCCGGATCGAGCCGGGCGAGCGGGTGGCCATTGTCGGACCGTCGGGCGGTGGCAAGACGACCATTCTTTCGCTTCTGCTGCGGCTGTTCGACGTGGATTCGGGTCGGATCACACTGGACGGCCGCGATATTCGCCATCTGACGCAAAGTTCCCTGCGCCGCCAGTTCGGTATGGTCAGCCAGGAGCCCATGCTGATGCACCGTTCGATTCGGGACAACATCGCCTATGGCCGTCCGGAAGCGAGCGACGCGAATATCAGGGATGCTGCGCGCCGAGCGGCAGCCGATGGCTTCATCCAGACCGTTTGCGACCACCGTGGTCGCAAAGGTTACGACGCCCATGTCGGCGAGCGGGGCGTCAAATTGTCCGGCGGTCAGCGTCAGCGCATTGCAGTGGCGCGCATGGTGCTGAAAGATGCGCCGATCCTGGTTCTCGATGAAGCGACGTCCGCGCTCGATTCGGAAATCGAGGCGGCTATTCAGGACTCACTGGAAACGCTGATGGAAGGCCGCACGGTCATCGCCGTCGCGCACCGCCTCTCGACCATCGCTCGCCTCGACAGGATAATCGTCGTCGATGACGGCCGGATCGTCGAGCAGGGCAGTCATGACGATCTTCTGGCGCAGGAGGGCCTTTATGCGCGGCTCTGGAAGCGGCAGACCGGCGGCTTTCTGCCGCGCAATCTCGCCGCCGAGTAGAACGAATGGCGCTTCGCCCTCCATCCCGCTATCGCGAGCGTCTTTCGGTCATCGAAGAAAGCTGCGACGCGCTTGGCTACGAAATCGCTGCTGAAAAGGCCAGCAGTCTGGGCCGCGCCGGTAAGGCGGTTGGGCAGGCCATCGCCGCGCTCGATGTCTTCGAAGAGCGATACGGGACCGATTCATCGCGTCTCGACGATCTGCGACAGCGCGAGCGTCGCGAACTTCTCAGGACAGCTGCCGTAGCGACACATGCCTATTTCATTCAGCGAGAATTATGCGGTCTTCGCCGGCACCACGATGTCATTGCGTTTTATCGCATTCCGCAGGCCGTGCTGGCCCGGCTCGGCGCGGGATAAACGATCTTCCTTCACTCCACCGGTTTTGGACGAAAGTAATGCCCGGGTCACTGGACAAGGGTGCGTCTGGACAATAGAAGGGCGCGAAAAGACCGGGCAGTGGGGTGTTCCGGCGGCTTTAGCAGTCTTTCGTTGCATGAAGGCCGTCTGGTCCAGCGGGGCTCTTCCGGAGGCCGGTCTTCCAGCAGAGGATGGTGAACGTGAGCGGAAACGACACGATCGTACATACCGGCGAGGATGAAGCGACCCGCCGTGATTTTCTCTACATAGCAACGGGTATGGCGGCCGTGGTCGGCGCTGCCGGCGCGGTCTGGCCGTTTATCGACCAGATGCGCCCGGACGCCTCTACTCTGGCGCTCGCATCGATTGACGTCGATGTCTCAGCGATCGAGCCCGGCATGAGCCTGACCGCCAAATGGCGCGGTAAGCCGGTCTTCATTCGCAACCGGACCGAACAGGAAGTCGAGGAGGCCAATCAGGTGCCCCTCGACGATCTGAAAGATCCTGTCGCCCGCAACGAAAACATCGCCGGCGAAGCCGAGGCGACCGACCTCAACCGCTCCGCGGGAGAGGGCAAGGAGAACTGGATCGTGATGATCGGTTCGTGCACCCATCTCGGCTGCGTGCCGCTGGGCCAGGCCGGTGACTTCGACGGCTGGTTCTGCCCCTGCCATGGCAGCCACTACGATACGGCTGGCCGCATTCGCAAAGGTCCGGCGCCGGAAAATCTCGCCATCCCGACCTTCGCCTTCACCTCCGATACGACCATTCGTATCGGCTGATAATCAGGAGAGGGGGTCAAAGAGATGAGCGGACATTCCACCTATAATCCCAATACCGGTGTCGAAAAATGGATCGACGCCCGCATGCCGTTGCCGCGGATGATGTATGACAGTTTCGTCTCCTATCCGGTGCCGCGCAATCTGAATTACGCTTACACGTTTGGCGGCATTCTGATGGTCATGCTGGTGGTGCAGATCCTGTCGGGCGTGGTGCTCGCTATGCACTACGCAGCCGAAACGGGTGTCGCCTTCGCTTCCGTCGAGAAGATCATGCGCGACGTCAATTCCGGCTGGCTGCTACGCTACATGCACGCCAACGGCGCGTCCTTTTTCTTCATCGCGGTCTATCTGCATATCGCTCGCGGCCTTTATTACGGCTCCTACAAGGCGCCGCGCGAACTGCTCTGGATTCTCGGCGTTCTGATCCTCTTCCTCATGATGGCGACGGGCTTTATGGGATACGTCCTGCCATGGGGGCAGATGTCCTTCTGGGGCGCGACGGTGATCACCGGCTTCTTCTCGGCCATCCCGGTTATCGGCGACTGGCTGCAGACGTTCCTTCTGGGCGGTTTCGCAGTCGATAACCCGACGCTCAACCGGTTCTTCTCGCTGCATTACCTTCTGCCGTTCATCATCGCCGCCGTCGTGATCCTCCACGTCTGGGCGCTGCATGTTGTCGGTCAGACGAACCCGACCGGTATCGAGGTCAAGAGCAATACCGACACGCTGGCCTTCACGCCTTATGCAACCGTCAAGGACGGTTTGGCCATGGTCGTGTTCCTGCTCGTCTTCGCCTATTTCATCTTCTATATGCCGAATTATCTCGGCCATCCGGACAACTACATTCCGGCCAACCCACTGGTCACGCCGGCGCATATCGTGCCGGAGTGGTATTACCTGCCGTTTTACGCGATCCTGCGCGCCATCACCTTCAATATCGGGCCGATCGACTCCAAGCTCGGTGGCGTCATCGCCATGTTCGCTTCGATCGCGATCCTGTTCGTGGTGCCATGGCTGGATACTTCGCGTGTGCGCTCGGCTGCCTATCGGCCTTGGTACAAGCTCTTCTTCTGGATCTTCGTGGCCGATTGCATATTCCTCGGCTGGCTTGGCTCGCGTCCGGCGGAAGGTTGGTATGTCATCGCATCGCAGCTCGCTACGCTGTTCTATTTCGCCTTCTTCTTGGTCGTCATGCCATTGCTCGGTCTTATCGAGACGCCGAGGCCGTTGCCGAATTCGATTACGGAAGCGGTTCTGAAGAAGAACGACGATGCAGTTGCCGCGCAACCTGCAGAATGAGTGGCTTGGACCAGCGACAGGGAATGAAACTATGAATATGCTTCTGAAAGGCCTGGTCGGCATCGGTCTCGGTCTCGGTTTGGCCACCGTCTCTCTCGCACAGGATCAGGCCCAGGACCCGGCTGCGACCGAACAGTCCGCGCCTGCTGCCCAATCGACTGAAGACGAGGCCGCGCCAGCCGATGATACGGCGGAAGAGCCTGCGTCCGAAGAGGGAGAGCCTGCCGCGGAAACTGACGAAGCGGAAGAAGTCTCGCCATCTGGTGACGAGGCCGCCGAAGCCGACGCTGAAGGCGAGGGCGCTGAAAGTGAGGAGGGCGATGAGGCCGCTCATGACGGCGAAGAGGGCCATGACGGTGAAGAAGCGTCTCACACCCCGCATTACCCCCTTAGAAAGCCGATGCATGTCGACTGGAGCTTCGCCGGACCGTTCGGCCATTACGATATCGGCCAGCTGCAGCGCGGCCTGAAGGTCTACAAGGAAGTCTGCTCGGCCTGTCACGGGATGACTCGCGTCGCTTTCCGCGACCTGGAAGAACTCGGTTATTCCGAAGAGCAGGTGAAGGCCTTCGCCGCCGATTATGAGGTGGAGGACGGACCCGACGCCGATGGCGAGATGTTCACCCGTACGGCCATCGGCTCTGACTATTTTCCCTCACCATTCCCGAACGAGGCTGCCGCCGCGGCTTCCAACAATGGTGCTGCACCGCCTGACTTCTCCCTGCTCGCCAAGGCGCGGGCCGTGGAACGAGGCTTTCCGTGGTTCATCTTCGATATCTTCACCGGCTATGCCGAGAATGGCCCGGATTACATTTACAGCCTGCTTCACGGTTACGATGAGGAGCAGCCCGAGCACATCGAGCTGCCGGACGGCGTGAACTATAATCCCTACTTCATCTCGGCCGCGGGTCTGGCGATGGCGAAGCCTATCGATGACGACATGGTCGAATATGATGACGGATCGCCCCAGACTCTGGAGCAGTATTCCCGCGATATCTCTGCGTTCATGATGTGGGCTGCTGAG
The DNA here is from genome assembly GCF_024158145.1 of Notoacmeibacter sp. MSK16QG-6. Taxonomy (GTDB): domain Bacteria; phylum Pseudomonadota; class Alphaproteobacteria; order Rhizobiales; family Rhizobiaceae; genus Notoacmeibacter. The sequence continues at coordinate 618,551 of NZ_JAMYXM010000002.1, read as the reverse complement.
CCGAAGCTTGAACAGCGCAAGAAGATCGGCCTTCGGGTCATGCTGTTCCTCGTGCTGTTCGGCGCGCTGCTGTGGCTGACAAAGCGCAAAGTCTGGCACGGCGTTAAGCATTAGGCCCGAGCCAGCATCGCTAATCACGGGGGCGTCACCTACCGGGTGACGCCCCTTTCCTTTGCCTGAGCGGCTTGTCAGCCATGGCCCGGCACGGCACAACGTACCGGTCAGCTTGTGAGGGACATTTCATATGCCATCGACGATTGCCGATCCGGCCCTGGCGGAGCGTTTGCGTGCCGCTATTCGAACCATTCCGGATTATCCCAAGCCGGGCATTCTGTTTCGCGATATCACGACGCTTCTGTCCAACGGCCCAGCCTTTCGCGATGCCGTAAACGCCATTGCCGAGCGCTTCGCCGATGAGCGCATCGACAGCGTTGCCGGTATCGAGGCGCGTGGGTTCGTTCTTGGTGGCGCCGTTGCCCATGCGATGGGCGTTGGTTTCGTGCCGATCCGCAAGAGCGGCAAACTGCCGCACCGGACGATCAGCCGCGAATATGCGTTGGAATATGGCACCGACCGGCTGGAAGTGCATGTCGACGCGCTGCCGGAAAACGCGCGCGTCCTTGTGATCGACGATCTGATCGCCACGGGTGGAACCGCCCTGGCGGGTGTCGAATTGGTGGAAGAGCTTGGCGGCCATGTCGTCGCGGCCGCCTTTATCATCGATTTGCCGGATCTCGGCGGCGCGGAGCGGCTTGCCGCGCGAGGCGTCCATGTCGAAATTCTACTCAGTTTCGATGGGCACTGAGCGCCCGATCAGTCGGTTCGGATAAACACCGTCGAAATGAAGCGCATGACGATTTCGCTATCCTGGTTCGTCGCTTCGATGTCCGATTGCAGCAGACCCCAGCCCGGACGCGATTGCGACTCTCGCGCTTCCTTCAAGGTCATTGAGTAAGACAGCGTATCGCCGGCGTAAGTCGGCCGCCGCCATTTGAGATCGCGAAGGCCGGGAGAGGGCCCGCGTTCGGGGAGTGGGCCACTCCATCCGGTTGCGTTGCGAAGCGCGGCGTCGCCGTTTGCGACATTGAGCTTCATAAAGATTGCGCAGCAGTGCCAACCCGAAGCGCAGAGCTTGCCGAAATGGCTTCGCTCGGCGGCGTCCTCATCGAGATGGAAGGGTTGCGGGTCGAACTTCCGGGCAAATTCTTTGATCGCTTCGGCCTCGAACGTATAGCTGCCGAGATCGAGGCGTAGACCGGGTTTCAGGCGCGAAAACAATGTCTCCATCATGATGCCGCGTCGTCACTGAAATTTTCAGGATTACGCAACCGCACCATGGCGGGATAGCGAAGCGACGCGATTGTTTCCCCGCTCTGATTGGTCAGGTTCGTTTCGAACTGGACGAAGCCTCGGCTCGGACGCGAACGCGACACACGCCGTTCACCGACCGTGACCACACCGGACAGCGTGTCTCGGGGCCGCAGCGGCTTCATCCACCGAACCTCCTCTACGCCGGGCGCGCCGTCCGAGAGGCTATTATTGATAAAGGCCTCACAGGCCATGGCCATGAAAAGCCCGCAAATGTGCCAGCCCGACGCGATAAGACCGCCGGTCTGCCGCGCCTGCTCGCTATCGCCATCGAGGTGAAACGGTTGCGGATCGAACTCTTCGGCAAAAGCAATGATTTCCTCGGTCGTTACCCTCCGAGGACCAAGCTGGAATTGCCGGCCCACCGTGAAATCCTCATAGGCCAGCATATGGCTCAAATTTTCCGCTCCCAATGTCCAGCCGCGGTGCTCATCAGGTGTTGAAGCGGAAGAGCAGCACGTCGCCGTCCTGAACGACGTATTCTTTGCCTTCGTCGCGGGCCTTGCCGGCTTCCTTGGCGCCCTGCTCGCCTTTCAATGCGACGTAATCCGGATAGGCAATGGTTTGGGCGCGGATAAAGCCCCGTTCGAAATCGGTATGGATGACGCCCGCCGCGCCCGGCGCCTTGGTGCCACGCGTAATGGTCCAGGCGCGCGTTTCTTTCGGCCCGGCGGTGAAATAGGTGATGAGATCGAGCAGCTCGTAGCCGGCGCGGATCAGCCGGTCGAGACCTGGTTCGTCCAGCCCCATCGTCTCCATATATTCGGCGGCCTCTTCGTCATCGAGTTGGGCGATCTCCGCTTCGATGGCAGCGGAGATGACCACCGTGGATGCGCCCTGTTCGTCGGCCATAGCCTTGACGGCGGCGCTGTGATCGTTGCCCTCGGCAGCGTCTTCTTCGGCGACGTTGCAAACATAGAGGACAGGCTTGCTGGTCAGGAGGTTCAGACCGCGCAGAATTTTCAGGTCTTCCGCCGCGATCCCGTCCAGCATCAGGCGGACGGGCTTGCCCTCCTGCAAAAGCGTCAGGGCCTTTTCCATCACCGGCAGAATGGTGATGGATTCCTTGTCCTTGCCAGTCGCCTTCTTGCGGGTGTTGAGAATACGCTTTTCCAGGCTCTCCAGATCGGCCAGCATCAATTCGGTCTCGACCGTGTTGGCGTCGGCGACGGGGTCGATCCGCCCTTCCACATGGGTGATGTCGCCATCTTCGAAGCAGCGCAGCACATGGACGATGGCGTCCACCTCACGGATATTGGCGAGGAACTGGTTGCCGAGTCCTTCGCCTTTGGACGCGCCGCGCACAAGGCCGGCAATATCGACGAAGGAAATGCGAGTCGGGATGACCTCCTTGCTGCCCGCAATGCCGGCGATCGCCTTCATCCGGCTATCGGGCACGGCCACCTCGCCGGTGTTCGGCTCAATGGTGCAGAAAGGGTAGTTGGCGGCCTGCGCCGCGGCGGTTTTGGTCAGGGCGTTGAAGAGGGTCGACTTGCCGACATTGGGCAGTCCGACGATGCCGCATTTGAAACCCATGGGCGGAATGGTCCTCGGATCGATGCATTGGAAATTTGCCGGCAGGCTATGGGCGAGGGGAGGGCAGGCGTCAAGCGCCGCCCTAATATCATTGCAAAGATGCGTTCGCTTGGAGCTCCGATGAGCGAGACCACAACCATGCTAGACGATGCGCCGGAGACCGAGCGCACCACCGCAACGAAGCCGAAAGTGGAGAAGCCGCGGCTTTATAAGGTGATCCTTCTCAATGACGATTATACGCCGCGCGATTTCGTCACCATGGTTCTGCGCGCGATCTTCCGAATTCCGACTGACACCGCGCATCGACTCATGATGACCGCGCACCGTATGGGAAGCTGCGTCATCACGGTCGCCACGCGCGAGATCGCCGAAGAGAAGGCGAAGGAGGGCACCGACCTCGCCAAGAGCGAAGGCTATCCACTGATGTTCACAGCAGAGCCGGAGGAGTGAGGCGTTATAGACGAAGGTCGTCCCGATAGAGTTGGAGCGCCCAGCGAGGCAAATGCGGACTGACGAAGCTGATGCGACCGGCACGGAAACTGATGATGCGCTGGGGTGGGGTGTTGAGAGCGGAGTTGTCGAAAACGTGGCCGGCATCGCAGGCGAGCATCGCTATGCGGATCAAAGGACTGTTTCGGTCGTATCGCTGGCGTATCTTTTCTTCCGGCACGGCATGTCCGCCTTCATCGACCCGGCTTCTGACGCGTCCGACGGCCAAGTCGGCTCTTTCCAGACCCACATGCATCAGCAGGATGGTGTATCCGGCAGCTCTGGCCTGTTCGATCAGATCAAGTTTCGCGATGTGCGAAAAGACTGTCTCCGTAGCGAAGCTGCACTGCATCGCAATCAGTTCGGCGCGACGTTTCGCCGCGATGCCTGCCGCCCTGTAAGCTGCTTCGGGTGAAGTATCCCTTAATTCATCACGCTGGATGATGTCGGCATTGACGAAGGGGCCGGCGAATTTTGGCCCGACGCGATAGCGATAAAGCGTCGATTTGCCGGCGCCGTTCGGCCCAACAATAAGGACCATGGCAGGCTTCACGCCGTGGGCTCAGCCTTCACGATCTCGCCGCCATCCGATAGTCCGACACCAAGCCCCAATCGCTGGCGTTCGCTGAAGAAAGACCGCTCTTCGTCTGTCGGCGCAGCCAGTTCGCTCATGAGAGTGTCCGCCCAGACATCGTGTTCTTCATCGCTGAGATCTTCGGCAGGTAGAGATGCGTCGAGCGCCGCCGCAATGCGCAGATAGTCGAAGTTGCCCGACCGCTCGATCGCACGGCCGATCCGTACCCAATGGGCGATCTGCCCGGCAAGGGAGCGGCTTTGCCGAGCGGATTCGGCTCGCACGAAGGCCATGGTTTCTTCCGGCAATTTGACCGACTGAGCCATCATGTTCTCCTTACCAGATTTGATATAGGTAGCATTTTGCTACTTATTGGTCTAGGCCAATGCCGCCTCATCCCTTCCCCAACAGCTTCTTCAGCATCTCGGCCATGGGGCCGGTGGTCGGCGGAGCGATGGAAGGGCCGTTCTGGCGGGCCTGATGGATATGGCTCTTGCCCTTTGCAGCGGGCTTCTTGGTCGGGGCTGCGCCGCCGGATTTGGAGGCTGCGGGTTTCGCCGAAGCCGGCTTTTCCTTCTGGGCCGGCACCTTGCCCTGCATTGTCAGCGAGACCTTGTTCATGAAGTCGCTGTCCTTTCCCTCCGCCAGCATCGGCATGGCGTTGGCAATGGCGTCCAGCAGCGGCTCCAGCCACTCACCATCCGCCTTGGCGAAGTCGCCGAGCACATGGCCGGTGACGCGGCTCTTGTCGCCTGGATGGCCGATGCCAATGCGCACCCGCCGGTAGTCCTTGCCGCAATGGGCGTCGATGGAGCGGATGCCGTTATGGCCGCCCGCGCCGCCGCCGGTCTTCACGCGCACCTTGCCAGGGACGAGGTCCAATTCGTCATAGAGAACGAGCAAATCGGCTGGAGTAAGCTTATAAAAGCGCATCGCTTCGCCAACGGCGCGGCCGCTTTCGTTCATATAAGTCTGCGGTTTCAGGATCAGGGCCTTATCGCCGCCAAGTCGGCCCTCCGCCACTTCGCCCTGAAACTTCTTTGAGAAGGGGCCGAAATTGTGCCGCCGGGCGATCGCATCGGCCGCCATGAAGCCGACATTGTGCCGGTTGTCGGCATATTTGCCGCCCGGATTGCCGAGACCGACGATCAAAAGCATGGCATCACCTTTCGTGTTTTCATTGTCGGACTTGGCAAAGGCTAGCCCAAAAGAAAAGGGGCGGATTGCTCCGCCCCTCGCATCTCGTCTGGAAAAAGCGTTCGCCTTATTCGGCGTCCGGCTTGTCCGTGCCTTCTTCCTCGGTGGCGGACTCTTCGCCCTCGACCGTCTCGGCATTCTGTTCGATGACTTCGGTCTCGACCACTTCCTCTTCTTCTTCGCTCTGCGAAGCGAGGGCGTCGGCCGCAGCGATGGTCGCGATGGTGAAGTCGCGGTCCGTGATGGACGGCTCCACGCCTTCCGGCAGCTTCACACCGGAGATATGCAGCGAAGCGCCCATCTCGGCGCCGGCCAGATCGACTTCGATGAAGTCGGGGATCGAGGTCGCGGCGCAGACGACTTCCACTTCGTGGCGAACGACGTTCAGCACGCCCGGCACGATCGGCTCGCCATCCTCATCGACCGTTTCGGTCGGGTGCAGACCCGGCGACTGCTCTTCATTGATGAAGTGAACCGGAATGGCGACCGTCACCTGGGTATTCTTGCCGACGCGCAGAAAGTCGACATGCATGGTGAAGTCCTTCACCACATCGACCTGAAAATCCTTCGGCAGGACCTGGATTTTCTCGCCATCCACATTGATCGTTGCAATCGTGGTCAGGAAGCCCGGGGCCGTCGCCTTCAGATGCACGTCCTTATAAGGCAGGGCGATAGACAGGGGATCTTTCTTGTCGCCGTAAATCACGGCAGGGATCTTGTTTTCACGGCGCAGTGCGCGGGCGGACCCCTTACCAACCCGTTCGCGACGCTCGGCCGCGAGCTCGTAGCTCTCGCTCATAGCGTAGTTCCTTTCAAATTATGGAGTGACGTTCCGCTTTGCAGAAACGCCAGAGGGCGAACCGACGGCCTGACCGTCCTTCGCCCCGACCACGTTGCCTCCAAGGGTGTCTGCGTGGCTGGCAGGGGCATTATCGCATCGCGGCAATAAGGGCAAGCGTCATGAAAATTCCCTCAAATCGCCACGGAACGGAGTTGGTAGGGGTCGCGTTGTTTAGCTGAACGACAATCGCGCAGAAGTTGCGCGGCTCGTTAAACTCCTTAGGAGGACTATTATGAATAAGTTCATTCTTTCTACTGCCGCAGTTATGGCCCTTGGTATTTCGGGCGCCTACGCACAGGAAGCATCCGATCAGCCGGCCGATATGGCCACCATGATCGGTGTCGACAACGCCAAGGTCGAAGACGGAAAAATCACCGGCATCAGTGTGGACGTCAATAAGGCTGGCTATCTTGTCGTTCATGATGACGCTGCCGGCGCGCCGCCTGCAAGCCTCGGCCACATCGCCGTCCAGCCGGGTAGCACGGAGAACGTCTCCATCGATCTCACCGGTGAGCCGGGCTCCGGTCTTTCGCTGATGCTCCATGAGGAGACCAATGGCAACACGACCTATGATTTCGGTCCGGGCTCGACGGATGTCGACACGCCGATGACCGTCAATGGTGAGCCGGTCGTGAAGGCTGTCGGCGGCATGTGATCCCAAGGATCATATATTTGGAAGAAAAGGGCGCCGAGAGGCGCCCTTTTTGCGTCTGCGATTTAAGAAACAGGTATCCTAGTCGAAAAGCGAGGACACAGATTCCTCGAGAGCGGTTCGATTGATGGCTTCGCCAATGAGCTGGTCGATCGAAAGAACACGAATTTTTTTGGCATTCTTGACCGCCTCGGTCGGCTGGATGGAATCGGTGATGACCAACTCCTTCAGCTTGGACGTCTCAATCCGCTCGACCGCCTTGCCCGACAGGACGCCATGGGTGATGTAAGCCGTAACGGATTTCGCACCGCGATCCATAATGGTCGCCGCAGCATTACAAAGCGTGCCGCCGGAATCGATAATATCGTCGATCAGAATACAGTCTTTGCCTTGTACCTCACCGATGACGTTCATGACCTCGGATTCGCCGGGGCGGTCACGACGCTTGTCGACAATGGCAAGCAGGGCGTCCAGGCGCTTGGCCAACGCCCGGGCGCGCACAACGCCGCCCACATCGGGAGAGACGACCATCGTGTTGGATAGGTCATATTTTGCTTTGACGTCACGAGAGATGACCGGCACAGCGTAGAGATTGTCGGTCGGAATGTCGAAAAAACCCTGGATCTGTCCAGCGTGGAGATCCAGGGTCAGAACACGGTCGGCGCCCGCTTCGGTAATGAGATTGGCGACGAGCTTGGCCGAGATGGGCGTGCGGGCAGCCGGTTTGCGATCCTGCCTTGCATAGCCGAAATAAGGAATGACCGCCGTGATGCGCCTTGCCGACGAGCGACGAAACGCGTCGATCATGATCAGCAGTTCCATGAGATGGTCGTTGGTCGGAAACGAGGTGGATTGCAGAACGAAGACATCTTCGCCGCGCACATTCTCGTTGATTTCGACGAATATTTCCTGGTCTGCGAAGCGGCGGACCGAGGCCTTGCCGAGCGGCATGTCTAGATAACTGGCGACCGCGTCGGCCAGATGCGAATTGCTGTTACCCGCGAAGAGCTTCATGGAAAGACGTTCCGGCCGATATCCTGCCGCTGCCATAAGGGGCAGGCCCGCGCAATGCAACCCGCGATAGGGTGGCGAAGTGTGGAGAAGTGTAGGGTCCTGGCCCTAATGGTCCAGCATGATCGCGCTGATCTGGCGTCCGTAATCCGGCTCACCGCGATGGGTTGTCCGGCGATATGAGAAGAAGCGCTGCTCGTCCTGATAGGTGCACAGACCGAGTGTATCGGCTTGAACGCCGAGCGCTTTCAGTCTCGCGAGCGTGTAGCCGGCGAGATCGAAGAGCGCATGACCTGACTTCTGTGAAGAGGCGAACCAGCGATGGTTCGCTTCGTCCGCCATGACGAACCGTTCGACGAATTCGGGGCCGACCTCGTAAGATGGCTGGCTGATCGAAGGGCCGAGCACGGCGACAATCCGCTTGCGCTTTGCACCGAGCGCTTCCATCGCGTGCACAGTGTTTTCCAGTATGCCGCTGAATGCGCCGCGCCAGCCGGCGTGTGCCGCTCCAATCACCCCAGCCTCTGCGTCGGCGAACAGGACCGGCCCGCAATCGGCCGTCACCACGCCGATCGCAACACCCGGCGTTCCGGTTACCAGCGCGTCGGACTTTGGACGCTCGCCCGATAGCGGCGCATCGATTGTAATGGCGTCCGGCGAATGGATTTGCCAAGGCGTCGAGACCAACGCTTCGCTGCCGAGACTATCGGCAACCCGCCGGCGGTTTTCCTCGATGCTGGCTGGGTCGTCTTCACTGCCCACACCGATATTGAGCGATTGATAGATGCCTTCCGATACGCCGCCCTGCCGGGTGAAGAAGCCATGCCGCACCCCGTTCAGCGTCTCTAGCGACTCGTGGCGAATGGAAAGAGGCGCTTCGGACTGCGCGGCGTTGTTGTTGGTGTCGTTCACGTGGTCCGATGCCTTTCAACGGTTTCGTGATCGTTTTGCCGACCTACATAAAGAAAGGAAAGCGCCAAAATACGGCGCGCGGAAACCATCTGGATCATGACAGCGCAATCCCCGACATTCCACAATAGCTATACGCAACTACCCGATCGCTTCTTCGCCCATGTGGCGCCAGCGCGACCTCACGCGCCAGCCCTTCTTGCGCTGAATGAAGAACTTGCGGAAGCGCTCGGACTGGATGTCGAATGGCTTCGCAGCAAAGAGGGCCTCGCCATGCTTTCAGGGGAGCGCTTGCCCAATGGGGCGGCCTCCATTGCCATGGCCTATGCCGGCCACCAGTTCGGAGGGTGGGTGCCTCAGCTCGGAGACGGGCGGGCGATCCTTGTCGGTGAAGTGACCGGACGCGATGGATTCCGCCGCGATTTGCAGTTGAAGGGCGCGGGGCCAACCCCATTCAGCCGCGGCGGCGACGGGCTTGCATGGCTCGGCCCTGTTCTTCGTGAATACGTCGTCTCCGAAGCGATGGCGAAGCTCGGTGTGGCGACGACACGTGCGCTGGCCGCCGTGTCGACCGGCGGCGATGTCATCCGCGAAACAGTCTTGCCGGGAGCCGTGCTCACACGCGTCGCCCGCTCACACATCCGGGTCGGCACATTCCAGTATTTCTCCGCGCGGCGCGATGTGGAGGGCCTCAAGGCGTTGGCCTATCATGTCATCGAGCGGCACTACCCGCAGGCGCGCCAAGCCGAAAATCCTTATCTCGCCTTGCTGGAAAACGTGATCGATGCACAGGTCGATCTCGTCAGCCACTGGCAGTCTATCGGCTTCATTCATGGCGTCATGAACACGGACAATATGACGTTGTCCGGCGAGACTATCGATTACGGTCCTTGCGCCTTTATGGACGACTATCATCCCGAAACCGTCTTTTCGTCGATCGACCGCGGCGGTCGCTACGCCTATTCCAATCAGCCGCCGGTTGCGCAGTGGAATCTCGCCATTCTGGCATCGGCCCTTTTGCCGATTCTGAACGATGACAAGGATCTGGCCGTGGCCGATGCGCAGGCGCTTATCGATAGCGTTTCACCACGTTTCGATGCGGCTATCGTCGAACGGTTTCGCCGGAAGATCGGGCTTGACGACGAGCGTGCCGAGGACGATTCGGCGCTGATTGCCGATCTTCTGTCGCGCATGGCGGCCAATATGGTGGACTTCACCAATCTGTTCCGCGCGCTCGGCAAGCTGCCGGACGAGGGTGGCCCGCATACGGATGCGCCCGCCCGTGACCTTTTTGTCGATCCAACGGCTTTCGACCAATGGGCGGAGAGCTGGCGACGGCGTCTCGGTCGTCAGGGCCGTGCTGAGGCGGATCGCAAGTCGGCGATGGATGCGGTCAACCCGGCCTTCATCCCCCGTAACCACCGTGTCGAGGCCATGATCGCAGCCGCCCTCAACAACGACCTTGAGCCGATGCAAGAACTCATGGATGTGCTGTCGCGGCCCTATCGCGACCAGCCAGACAAGGCGAACTATGCCGATCCGCCGACCGAGCAGGAACACGTTACGGCGACGTTCTGTGGAACCTAACTTTTCGGCTCTGATGGCGCACTCTCCGGCCAGAGGCAGCCAATATGCGGCCCACCAGCCAGCACCTTGAAGAGCCGACCCATATCGTTCGGCCCATCGCCCGCGAGACGCTGTACCGCCGTACGAATATGCTCCTGGGTAGCGACATCCTTGCCTGCGCCGAGCGCGCCAGCCCGCTCCAGCAGGCCCATCTGTTGAAGAAACCAGCCCTGTTCGCGCAGACCGTATCGCAAGCCGGCACTGCCGGCGATCTGGCCCAACTCGTGAAAGTCGACATGGGAGGTGAGGTCCGCGTTGCCGGGCTCGGCCAGCGGGTCGGCGAAGGCGTGTCGTGAAACCGCCTGCAGCGTATCGCCGAAACCCGGTTGAAGGTGGCCGTAATCGAAGAGCAGCAGCGAGCCGGCGCGAGGGCCGATCTTGCGCATGATCGATGCCATCATGGCGCGGCGTGCGTTCGACGTTTCGAAGATCGCCCCAACCGGCTGATCCATAGCGCCGTCTGGCAGGGCGTCGTCGGGAATGCTGGCAGCGCCTGCGCCAAAAATCAGCTCGCCGTCATCACCGAGGCCTACGACCCTCTCTCGCCAACCATCCGCCGTCTTTACAAACTGCCGGATCGGCAACGCATCCATGATTTCGTTGCCGATGACGATCAGCAGTCCGTCGCCGCGGTCGAGCGCATCGATAGTCGCGGCATGATCGATTCTCAGCGCTGCATTCGCCAGGGTTCGGCGCTGCATTCCGACGAGGCGCGGGCTGGTTTCGATCAGCCAACATTGCGCGAACTGGACCAGATCGGGCGCGATGCGCCGCAGCGTACGATCGATATCGGCGAAAAGTGTTCCGCGTCCGGGACCGATCTCGGCGATGACCAGACCCCTCGCGAGCGCTTCGGGGCAGGAATGGCACTGATGAATGATCCAGAGCGCCACCAGTTCGCCGAACATCTGGCTGACTTCCGGTGCGGTGGTGAAATCGCCGTCCACGCCGAAGGGTTCTTTCGTCGTGTAGTAACCGTCCGCCGGGTCGAACAGGCAGAGCGTCATATAATCGCTGATCCGCATCGGCCCGTCAGCGGCAATCTGCGCTTTGATGCGCGCCTTCAGACTCATGGGGCGGGTGCCGTCTCGCGCTCCGGCCGTTTCGCCGTCACCATCGCCCATGTGCCGGCGAGCACCATGGGTAGCGACAGCACCATTCCCATCGTCAGCCAGCCGCCGAGCAGATAGCCAAGCTGAGCGTCCGGCACGCGGACAAATTCCACCAGGATGCGGCAAACGCCATAGCCCGCGACAAATGCGCCGCCTACGAATTTGGGTCGTTTCAGCATCAGGCGGCTGTGCGTCAGCCAGCGGAGAACGAGAAACAGCACGACACCTTCCAGCATCGCTTCGTAGAGCTGGCTGGGGTGGCGCGGCAGTCCTTCCGGGTCGGTCGGGAAAATCATAGCCCAGGGCAGATCGGTCGGTGCGCCCCATAATTCGGCGTTGATGAAGTTTGCGATGCGCCCGAAGAACAAGCCGATCGGCACGGCGGCAGCGACGGTATCGAGCATCGACCAGGTCGGAATGCCATGTCGGCGGCTATAAAGGATCATGGCGAGGATGGTACCAAGCGCGCCGCCATGAAAGCTCATACCGCCAGACCAAATCTGCAGAATGGCGCTTGGGTCGGTAAGGTAGCGCATCGGCTCGTAGAAGAGGACATAGCCGAGCCGGCCGCCGAGCACCACGCCGATAACGGCCCAGAGCAGAAAGTCGTCTGCCTGCTGTGCGCTCATGGGCGGCTTGCCAAAGGCCCATAGCCTCTCATTGCTCAGCAGTCGCTTGACGTAGAACCATCCCAACAAAAGGCTGACGATGTAGGCCAGCCCATACCAGCGGACAGCGAGCGGTCCGACCGAAAAGATGATCGGCTCAATGTCGGGATAGGAGATCAGAGCAAAGGGGCGCAGGGCGTCCAGCACGAAAAGGATTCCTTCTAGCCGTCGAGCGGGAATGGCGCGGACCATGCGCGGGGCGTTGCTCGCGGGTCAAGATGTGTCTTGCAACGCCGCACAGTCACGTTACATCGACAGTCAGATGAATTTTGGAGCGCGCCATGCAGAACGACGACCGCAACCTTTTCGGCCAGGATGACTTCGCCGGCGCTGGGCGTAGCGACCCATATGGCGCAGATCCCTATGGTACAGACCCGTTTGGCCGGCCCCGTCAAAGCGGGCGGGGTGGAGCAGCCGGGCCGGGCCGGCTCCTCGATGAACTGGCCCGTCTTGTTACGGACGCGGCCGGTGTAGCGCAGGGCGCGCGCCGCGAGGTGGAAACGGCCGTCCGGTCGCAGGCCGAGCGGTTCACGGGATCGCTGGACCTCGTCAGCCGCGAAGAGTTCGAGGCCATGCGCGATGTCGCGTTACGCGCTCGCGCCGAGGCAAAGGCGCTAGGCGACCGCGTGGCCGCGCTCGAAGCGAAGCTGGGCGACGTCGATGACGAGGCTGCGACGGACGCTGAATAGGCCGGCCTTCATGCCGCGCCCATTATTTTCGTTCGTGCGTTTTCACAAAAAGTTTTCAACAAATGCGTCGGTTCGAAAAAGGCAGATGTAGGAGTCACTTATCGGTGATCTCTGAATCAATTGATTCAACCGGAAGTGTCGTTGTTCACTGTTCAAATCGCCTTGGGGCTTTCGCCAGGATTCCGGATCAATAGACTGAATCTACAAGATGATTCGAGCCCAAGCCTTTTCCGGCCAAGCGAGGATCGGGGCAGGGAGGCCTCATGCGCGGCGGCATGGGGTCTCGAAAAGGCGACGAGGAACAGCTTACATGGCGCTCCATTCCATTTTCGATCCGCGTGACGTTCATCCGGTGGATGTCATCGAATCGGTGGCCAACGACAATCGCTGGAGCTTCGAGCGTACGACCGATGATGAGATCGCAATCTCGGTGGCGGGGCAGTGGGCCGATTACCATGTCAGCTATTCATGGCTCGATGAGCACGAAGCCCTTCATTTGGCTTGCGCCTTTGACATGACGGTGACGCGCCAGCGCCAGAGCGAGATCACCCGGCTTCTCTCCATCATCAACGAACAGTTGCTCTTCGGGCACTTCGACCTCTGGGAAAGCGAAGGGGCGGTCATGTTTCGCCATTCGCTGATCCTTCCGGGCGGGCTGGAGCCGACGGCGCTGCAGGTCGAGCGCCTTCTCGCCGCATCGCTGGAAAGCTGCGAAGCCTATTTCCAGGCGTTTCATTTCGTTATCGAAGGCGCGCGTTCGGAAGACGCCATGGCGGCGGCGATCTTCGAAACATTCGGCACGGCTTGATTGTCATGGACAAGGGCGGGGCGCCGGCATCCGAAACCGATTTCGAGACCTTTCTAAAGATCGATATCAGGGTCGGGGTGATCGTTGCCGCTGAACCGTTTCCTGAAGCGCGCAAACCGGCCATCAAGCTGCGGATCGATTTTGGCGACCCAATTGGCGAAAAGAAAAGCAGCGCGCAGATCACCAAATATTATCAGCCCGACAAGCTGATAGGCCGACAGGTGTTGGCGGTGGTAAACTTTCCGAAACGCCAGATCGGCCCGTTCATGAGCGAGGTACTGACCCTCGGCGTGCCGGATGATGATGGCGAAGTCGTGCTGCTCGCTCCAGATCACAACGTGCCGATAGGCGGCCGGCTCTTCTGACCCGTTCCGCCGTCAGAGCGGTAGCCTGATCGTGACTTCGAGACCGCCCATTCGGGACTCGTCCAGATGGATGTCCCCGCCATGACTGCGGGCGATATCGCGAGCGATGGACAGACCGAGTCCGGTTCCCGACTGATCCAGATTGCGGGCGTCGTCCAACCGCGTGAAGGGTCGGAAGATCATCTCGTATTTGTCTGGCGAGACGCCGGGGCCGTCATCGTCGATGCGGATCGTAACGGTTTTGTCGGAATGGGTTGCCGATAGAGCGATACGTTCGCCGTGCCGCATCGCATTGGCGACGACATTGTGCAGCATTCGCCCGAATGCGATCGGTCTGACGATCAATTGCGGATCGCCTTCGATATGCCAGACGGCATCGCAGCCTTTCAGCTTGGCCTCGTTTGCCATGGTCTGGAAGAAGGCGGCCAAATCGAACGGCGCAACGGCTTCCTCGCTGTCGCCTCGTGCGAAGTCGAGATAGGCCTCCAGCATGGTCTGCATGTCCGCCACATCGCGTTCCAGAGCCTCGGTATCCGTATCCTCTGCGGCTAGCGCCAATTGCAGCTTGAAACGCGTCAGAATGGTGCGCAGATCGTGGCTGACGCCCGCCAGCATGGCCGTACGCTGTTCGATCTGGCGCTCGATACGATTGCGCATCTGGATGAAAGCCAGGCTTGCCCTGCGGACTTCCTCAGCCCCGCGCGGTCGAAATTCCGGTGGCATGGGCTGGCCCTTGCCGAAACTTTCCGCCGCGGCGGCGAGTTGCTGAATCGGTCGTATCTGCTGGCGTAGAAAGATGACGGCCACGGCGATCAAAACGATGGATGCGCCGACCATCCAGAAGATGAAAATCTCGCTATTATTGGCGTAGGCCTGGTTGCGGTTCGTGACCACTCGAAGCACTGCGTCATCGAGTGCGATGCGGATTTCGACGAAGCGGGACTGGCCGACCGTATCGATCCAGAACGGCAAACCGATATTGTCTTCGATACGCTCCGAGAGAACACTGTCGAGCAGCGAGAAAAAAGGCTTGCTGGTCGTGCTGGGTAGCGGTGTTGCCGGCAGCAACTCGACTTGCAGATTGAACCGCTCGCGGGCGATTTGCGAGATTCGCTCCATATCGGCGGTGTTCGGTTGCGCCTCGATCAGATCGATGATGGCGGCGATCTCCTGCGAGACGCTGTCGGAGAGCATCTCGGTGACGCGGCTCCAGTGACGCTCCATGAAGACAAGCGCCACAACCGACTGCAGGATCAGCATGGGCGCGATCACGATAATCAGCGACCGGGCATAGAGTCGTTTGGGCAGACGGTGAAAAATCGGCTGCCAGAACCTGCGCCAGCCCTCGCGTATCGCGATCAGCACGGACAGGATCAATCGACCCGGCGAACGTCCGATCGGCGGGTCTGATGTCTCTTGCCTTGTGCCGGGTTCGACGCTCATCCGATAGCGGGGTTCAGCCGATATCCGATGCCGCGAACGGTCTGCAGCCAAAGCGGATTGGCGGAGTCGGTTTCGAGCTTGCGCCGCAGGCGATTGATCTGGACATCGATGGTTCTCTCACCGACCTCCACGCCGTCGGCCACCAGTTCATGCCTGGGCACCGTCTCTCCCAATCGCGCGACGAAGATGCCCATCATGTCCTGCTCGCGATCCGTTAGATGGACTGGCTCGCCGGCATGCTTCAACTCGCGCGCTGCGGTTGCCCAGGTAAAGGGACCGAAGGTCACAATGGCCGGTTCGTCTTCACGAGGCGGCGAGACGCGACGAAGGATCGATTCGATCCGAAGGAGCAATTCGCGAGGATCAAACGGTTTGGGCAGATAATCGTCGACGCCGGCTTCCAGACCGTCGATCCGGCTGTCGGTCTCCGCCTTGGCTGTCAGCATCAGGATCGGAACGTTCAACGTCTCCCGGAGTGACTTGGTGAGCGACACACCGTCTTCGCCTGGCATCATCCAGTCCAGAATTATGAGATCGAACGTAAGGCCCTGCAATGCCCGCCGCGCTGTGGCGGCGTCTTCGGCCACAGTGACGCGAAATCCTCTTCGGATCAGAAAGGTCTGGAGCAGTTCGCGGATACGGCTGTCATCGTCGACGATGAGGAGATGCATCTTCTCGTCGTCGGGGTGCGGCATGCCTGCGGGCGATCGCATCTCTTCCAGTAGGGACATGGCACTCAATCTCCTTCGGAGCGTCTGCGATGATCTTCCAGCGCACCCATGGCGAGGCGGCCGTCCTCATCGATCATACGGCGTAAAAAGGCGACAATTGCGTCATAATGTTCTGTGCCGGCCGCGTGCAACGCCTGTTCGATCAGCCGCCATTGCGGCGCCGACAGCGCGGCTGCGAGATTTTCGCCCTCATCCGTCAGGTACAGTTCACGCTGGCGGCGGTCCCGCACATTGGTTTTCTGCTCGATATGGCCGGCATCGATCAGTTGTTTCAGCACCCGTGCGAGGGATTGTTTGGTGATACCGAGAATTTCCAGCAGATCGGCGACTGTCAGGCCGGGCCAGCGATGCACAAAATGCAGAACGCGATGATGCGCGCGCCCGAAACCGTACTCGCTGAGAATGGCGTCCGGTCCCGCCGTAAAATCCCGATAGGCGAAAAAAAGCAATTCCTGCATGTTGGCGTAACGCGCCGTCCGCACCGTCGCCACTCTCGTGCCGGCCGATCCGCTATCGGTTGCAGATGGTGCTTGTGCCATGCAGCAATCGGTCTCCGGGCCGAACAAGTCAGTCATGCTGACATATCATAGGCAAGCCGTGCTCCGCGCACAAGAACCGGCCATTGTTGCCTGTTCTTCGCCGGCGGGTCTGACTAAGGTCCGCAGCCGTCCACAACGGAGAATTTTATGGGTAAGCTATCATTCGGCGTCGTACCGGTTACGGCCTTCCAGCAGAACTGCACCCTTCTGTTCGATGAAGAGAGCCGCGCCGGCGTTGTCGTCGATCCCGGCGGGGATGTACCCACAATCATGCGTGTGATCGAAAGCAACGATCTGACGATCGAGGCGATCTGGCTGACGCATGGCCATATCGATCATGCCGGCGGCGCGATGGACCTGAAACAGAAACTGGGCGGTGTACCAATTGTCGGGCCGCATCTGGACGACAAGCCACTTCTCGAACAGCTTGAGCAACAGGCCAGAATGTTCGGCTCGCCGGACCCGGCAACAAATTGCACGCCCGATCAATGGCTCAGCGAGGGCGACACCGTTTCCTTTGGAGATCATCGGTTCGATGTCTATCACACGCCCGGCCACGCTCCCGGCCATGTGATCTTTCATAATTCTGCGAATAAATTCGCGCAGGTCGGTGACACGCTGTTTCGTGGCTCGGTCGGCCGCACCGATTTATGGGGTGGCGATACGCAGACGCTGATCGACTCGATCCGGACGAAGATCCTGCCGCTTGGTGATGATGTTTCGTTTATCTGTGGTCATGGTCCGGGCGGAACGCTTGGCGAGGAACGTCGGACCAATCCATTCATCGCGCCTGGCTCTTAAAATAAAAAGCCCGGCGGAAGCCGCCGGGCGATTGTTGTTTCTACCATCAACTGCCGTCAGGGCCGGCAGAAATAGGTTCTGCCGTCATAACCGCGCCAGAAACCGGTCGAGGGGTTGAAAGAGCGGTAGCGGTCGCTGCACCAACGGCGCCATTCCGGTGTCCACGGCTCCAGGCTGCCGATGCGGGTCGGGGCGGGCGCAGTCCGATAGACTGGCCGGGAGTCGTTTCGGGTCGCGCCGGAGATGATGGCTGCCGTTGCCAATCCGACAACCGCTCCGGCAATGAATTTCTTTGCATCGTCATCGTCCCGGTCGCGGCGGCGCTCTGCCCGACGTCGCTCGACCCGCCGTTCGGCGCGGCGCTGCTCGGCACGGCGTTCAGCCCGGCGCTCCGCACGGCGGCGTTCTTCTATTCTGATATGACGGCGATCCCAATCCCGGTCACGGTCCCAGCCATCGTCATAGCTCTCGTAATATTCGTAGTAGCTGTGGCGTGGGCCAGCCTGAGCCGCCGAGGGCAGGGCGATGCCGGCAATCATGGATGCGCAAAGTGTAGCGTGAAAAAAGCGACGGAACATGAGTTTACTCCGAATTAGGATCGGCGGTCCTCACCGCCTGTATTTCGAAGATTGCTCCTGTCTGCCTGAACGGCGCCTGAACGGCATATTCAGACTCATATGAATATAAAAAAAGAAAGGCCGCCCAAGGGCGACCTTTCGAATGTCACGATCGGCAAAGACCGTCAGAGCGTGGTGAGGTTGACCGCCTTCGGCCCCTTGCCACGGCGATCCGGCTCGGTTTCGAAGCTGACTTTCTGTCCCTCGGACAGCGTGTCCAGCCCCGAGGCCTGAACGGCGGAAATATGCACGAACACGTCCGTGCTGCCTTCCTCGGGAGTGATGAAGCCGAAGCCTTTTTCAGTATTGAAGAATTTGACGGTGCCGGTCTGGCTCATTCGAAGTCGTCCCTCCCCCTCTGCGAAAGTCTGTCGAGCCATGGCGGGGGAGGTCATGGCCCGACGGGAGTGGAAACGGCTGCTGCCAACCGTCATACGAGTGTGAGATCGGGGAACAGTCGTCGCGGCGCGAAGGGTCTATCCACCGAGCCCATCGCCCGTATCGACTTGATTATTGCCCGAACATTGCGGTCCGGCAAGTAAAACTTGGAATAAAACCCGTTGTCAGCCGCCTGTCGGCACCGCGGTCGGCCGGCCTTCCGCGTCCAGCGCCACCATGATGAATTCTGCACGTGTGACGCGCACGCTTTCGCGTGTGAGGTGGCGCTGGGCCCATGCTTCGACGCTCAACAGAATTGAGGTTCGGCCGACCGAGATGATATCGGTATAGACTGCCACCGTATCGCCGATCTTGACGGGAAGTTCGAAAGCCATCTCCCGCACGGCCTTGGTCACTACACGTCCGCCCGCCCGCTCGGCGGCGTGGATGCCCGCCGCCAAGTCCATCTGGGACATCACCCAACCGCCGAAAATATCGCCGGCTGAATTGGCATTTGCGGGCATGGCGGGAACGCGCATCGTCGAGCGGCCCGCTGGCAGTTCCGGGTTCATAAACGTCTCCCTGTCCATCATGCTGGACCTAATCTGCGGTTCCCGGCAGGCAGGGGTCAACGGCGCTGGGTCCTCCATCCAATGAAATCATCGGAGTTTCATTGCGTTTTGCAACTCGCTCTGTGCCGATTTTGTCACGGTCATTTTCAAACCGGCGGCCGCCACCGCCAGCCAGTCGCGGTTTTCGGATGTCCTCGACGTAAAGGCGCTTATTTAGCGGATCTGAAGATAACCTCGTTTGAAGGACGGGCATCATGAAAAAATATCTTATTGCCACTACAGCGACTCTTGCTCTTGTCGGGTCGATCCCGGTGGCAGTGGCCGCAGACGCTGTCGTTTATGAGCCGGTTCCCGAGACCGTGGCTTACGTGCCGACCCACAATTTTTATGCCTCCATTTTCGGTGGCGCGGCCTTTCCTCACGATATGGAATTCGATGCGACCACGGGTGATGTCGATCTGGATCTCGACACCGGTTTCGTCGTCGGCGCGACGGCAGGTTATCGGTTCGGCAGGGTCCGCGGCGAACTCGAAGTCAGCTATCAGCGCTTCGACGCCGATGACATTTCCGTCGGGCCGGTCGACGCGGACGTCGATGGCGACGTCAATGCGGTCTATATTCTCGGCAATGCCTGGGTCGATCTCTTTGCGTATCGCGGTGTGGGCGTCTATGCCGGCGGCGGCGTCGGCGCTGCCTATATCGACGTCGATTTCGACGTGCCGGGCTTCGGTGTGGGCACAGATGACAGCGACTGGACTGTAGCGGGTCAGCTTGGCGCCGGCCTTACTTATGATGTCAACGAGCGCGTCTCAATCGATCTCGGCTATCGCTTCAAGGCGACCGGTGACGTCGACTTTGTCGACTCCGATGGCGATACGGCGGAGAACGGCAATCTCTATACCCATAATGTCCAGCTCGGAATTGCCGTCAAATTCTGATCGCCAAAAAGTTTCAAGCGCTAACGGCCGGGCTTTTGCCCGGCCCTTGTTCGTTTCGTGGGTCGTTTAAGAGCCAATCAGGCGTCCTCTCGATCCCATTTGGTGGGCGACGAATGGACTGTCAGTAGTCCGCGGACTGGCTCTTCCCATCGCGCCTTGGCAGAACCATATTCCAGCAATGGGAAAACGATATCCGCCACACCGAAAAACCGAACCGTCCAATGGCTTCGGCGAAGCGCCGCAATCCACGTTCGAGGGTGCGCCCTATGAGGGCGGCTCGATAACGGACTGGGCGAAGGATCTCGCGCGCGAAGCCGAGGAGGCCGAGGCGAAGGCGGCTCGCAAGGAAGAGAACCGCCGACGGGCTTCCGAAGCCGGCAAACACCGCAAGAAGGTCGAACTTTCCGAGGCCGAGGATGTCCTTGCCGAGAAGAAGAAACGCGCCGCCGAGGCCAAGAAGAAGCGCGATGCCAAGAAGGCGGCCGCCAACACAGTCGGCGACAAGCGCACCGGCGGCGGTATTCTGATCGGCGGCACCTCCGATCCGAAGGAGCGCGCCGCGGCGGGCCTGAACCCGGTCGCCGGCCTCGATGTCAGCCTGGAAGACGCTTCCAAGCTCGCCGCAACCGGAGCGGTGACGGCCACGGTCGATGCGCTCTCCAAATTGATCGAGCATGGCCGGCCGGAAATGAAGGACGGCACCTGGACGCCTCACCGGCCCGCGCGGCCCGCCAAATCCGAAGGCGGCATCAAGCTGGACATGGTGACGGAGTTTGCGCCGTCCGGCGACCAGCCCACCGCCATTGCCGACCTTGTGGAGGCCGCCAACCAGAATGAGCGGACGCAGGTGCTGCTCGGCGTGACCGGTTCGGGCAAGACCTACACAATGGCCAAAGTGATCGAGGAAACGCAGCGCCCCGCCGTGATCCTCGCGCCGAACAAGACGCTCGCCGCGCAGCTCTATGGCGAGTTCAAGAAGTTCTTCCCGAACAATGCGGTGGAGTATTTCGTTTCCTATTACGATTACTACCAGCCGGAAGCCTACGTCCCGCGCACCGACACCTATATCGAGAAGGATTCGTCGATCAACGAGCAGATCGACCGGATGCGCCACAGCGCCACGCGCTCGCTGCTGGAGAAGGACGACGTCATCATCGTCGCCTCGGTCTCCTGCATCTACGGCATTGGCTCCGTCGAGACCTATACCGCGATGACGTTCCAGATCGCCATCGGCGACCGCATCGATCAGCGCCAGCTTCTCGCCGATCTCGTCGCGCAGCAATATAAGCGGCAGGACATCAATTTTGTGCGCGGCTCGTTCCGCGTGCGTGGCGACACGATCGAAATTTTCCCCGCTCACCTTGAGGATCAGGCCTGGCGCATCAGCCTGTTCGGCGACGAGGTCGAGACGATCACCGAGTTCGACCCGCTGACCGGCAAAAAGACCGCCGATCTGAAGAGCGTCAAGATCTACGCCAACAGCCACTACGTCACCCCGAAGCCGACGCTTAACCAGGCGATGGAGAGCATCAAGGCCGAGCTGAAATGGCGGCTGGAGGAGCTGGAAAAGGCCGGGCGTCTGCTCGAAGCGCAGCGCCTCGAACAGCGCACCCGTTTCGATCTGGAAATGATGGCCGCGACCGGCGCGTGCCCCGGCATCGAGAACTATTCGCGATATCTGACGGGCAGGAAACCCGGCGAGCCGCCGCCGACGCTCTTCGAATACATTCCCGACAATGCCCTCCTCTTCATCGATGAGAGCCACGTCACCGTGCCGCAGATCGGCGCCATGTATCGCGGCGACTTCCGGCGCAAGGCGACGCTCGCCGAATACGGCTTCCGCCTGCCGTCCTGCATGGACAACCGGCCGCTGCGCTTCGAGGAGTGGGATGCGATGCGCCCCGGCACCGTCGCCGTGTCGGCCACGCCCGGCGACTGGGAGATGAACGAGAGCGGCGGCGTCTTCGCCGAGCAGGTGATCCGCCCGACCGGCCTGATCGATCCGCCCGTCGAGGTGCGGCCCGCCAGCAGCCAGGTCGACGATGTGCTCGGCGAAATCCGCGCCACGGCGGAGGCCGGCTACCGCACGCTCTGCACCGTGCTGACCAAGCGCATGGCGGAGGACCTCACCGAATATCTGCACGAGCAGGGCGTCCGCGTCCGCTACATGCACAGCGACATCGACACGGTGGAGCGCATCGAGATCATCCGCGACCTGCGGCTCGGCGCGTTCGACGTGCTCGTCGGCATCAACCTGCTGCGCGAGGGGCTCGACATCCCCGAATGCGGCTTCGTCGCCATTCTCGACGCCGACAAGGAAGGTTTCCTGCGTTCCGAAACCTCGCTGATCCAGACCATCGGCCGCGCCGCGCGCAATGTGGACGGCAAGGTCATCCTCTATGCCGACAATGTCACCGGCTCCATGCGGCGCGCCATGGACGAGACCGCGCGCCGCCGCGAAAAGCAGAAGGCGTGGAACGAGGAGCAGGGCATCACGCCGGAAAGCGTCAAGAGCCAGATCGCCGACATTCTGGAAAGCGTCTATGAGGGCGACCATGTGCGCGCCGATATCGGCGGCGGCAAGGGCCGCAAGGGCGTGGCGAAAGACGAGGGCGCGCTCGTCGGCAACAATCTCAAGGCCCATCTCGACGCGCTGGAAAAGCAGATGCGCGACGCCGCCGCCGATCTGGACTTCGAGACCGCCGCGCGCCTGCGCGACGAGATCAGGCGCCTGCAGCAGACGGAACTGGAGGTTCTCGCCGACCCGCTGGAACGCGACACCGGCATCGAGAACACGCGCGACAGCCGCAAGCGCGCCGCCCAGGGCAAGCCGCCCAGGGAGAGTTATTTTCGGAAGCCGGACCTCGATGAGATGACAGTTGGCCGCACCGAGAAGATTGTGGGCACTGGCAAGAAACCGGAAAAGCCGAAGGCGAAATAGATCGCATCCCTCGCCCCGCACGGGAGAGGGGTAGGCAGGCAAGGCGAGGCACCGCCGAGCCGATGCCGCACTTGGGTGAGGGGGTGAGAACCGGCTGCTACGCGCCACCCCTCATCCAACTTCGCCATCGATCCGCTCGATAGACGAGCCGCCTCACCTCCCCCTCCGATGGGGGAGGTCGCGGCGTAGCCGCGGGTGGGGGTGACGATGCGGTCCTCTCCATCCCCCACCCCGGACCTATGGTCCGACCCTCCCCACAATGGGGGAGGGTGTGTGCCGCGCCACTCTCGCCCCTTGGGGAGAGATGTCGGTGCAGCCGACAGAGAGGGGCATGAGGGCGCCAAAACCCCTCTCTGCCCCTGACGGGGCATCTCTCCCCGAGGGGGAGAGAGTGACCGCCTATCGTATGGCCCCCTAATTCCGGCCCAGCATCAGCGTCTCATTGAAGCGCTCGTCCTGTCGCAGCGGGCGGGGCGAGCGTCCGGCGATCTCGCCATCCCGCCAGCGCAGATCGGCCAGAGCCGCCTCCAGCAGCTGCTCCCGTTCGGCATGGCGGTCGTCGCGTTCCATCGCATCGAGCCGTTCATGGCGGCGGGCGGCGCGGCGATGATGCAGCAGCACCATGAGCAAGCCGAGCGCAAAGGCCAGCGGCAGGATCAGCATCAGCGCCTTGATCCCATCCGGCGCGGACTGGAACGTGTCGAGCAGATCGGCGCGGAAATTGTAGTCGTCCATCGGCAACTCCCCGTTTCACGCTTGCCCAGATAAAGGCAAGCCAATGAAATCATTGGTGGAAAGCGGCCACCAGGCTTTGGGCTCTGGTGACCGGGGAGTTAGAAAACCGCGTACACGGCCACCCCGACCTTTAGGCTTGCGCCTTGGACATACGTCGAGGCCTCCCCGGCCATAGCTGTCCGAGAAGGATATCGGCCGGCGCGATACCGGCCAAGTACGCGGGGTTTCTAAGCCCCAGACCGGAATATTTTCCGGCCCGTGATGCTTATAGGGGAAGAGATGGAATGAGGGAAGGGGGAATGGCATTCTCGAAAAGCCTGTCCATACCAGTCCAGTCGTTCATCCCAAGCCGGAAAAGATGTCGGGTCTGTTAGGGCGGATCATGGTGAGGAACAGTCCGCGAAGCGGAGCAATAGATCCAGTGAATCGATTGCAGAGACGAACGCCCGAAGCTCAAGCGAAGGGCAAAGCGTGAAGCCGTTGAAACTCGGCAAGATCGGCCTCGGCTCCTAATAAGGATGCGGGGCGCGCGCGGCGAAAGACACGTCCTACGAAGAGTGGGAAGCCGGGGAGGTAGGGCTCCCCTCCAAGACGGTCGTTATCCTCGGTCGAGCCCGAGGATATTTGCAGGTCTGTAGGAGCTCAGGAATCATTGCGCACAGCTTATTTCAGAAGTTCCGTATTACTGTAATATTGAAGATTCACATCGATAATTATATTAAATAAAACCAATTTTTATAAATCATTCATTGGCTTCATCGGATTTTTTGTTTTGGCGAGGAACAACAGATTCTTTCAAAACTGGAAGGGGGGGGAGTTCGACATTTGCCGACCAGTTCAAATTCGCGAAAAGTGACCTGAAGTAAGGGTAGCAGGCGAAGGTTCCAACGCGAGACAAGAAATGCTTAACTTCCTTGGCATTGCACTGAGAAAATCCACCGTAGATAACCGCGTATCGAGCCTTGCAGACCAAATTCTGCTTTCGTCCTTCTCTTGATGAAACTTTAAATTCTACAAAAGAAACCCCAATGTCTTCGCCCTCCTCGTGCAGAGGTTCTGATTGTTCAATGTTGGATACCAATTTTTGCTTCTCCAAATCTTGAGAGAAGAAATCTGGCTTAACGTTGAACGATACGTCGGTAAGCATAATTGATTTAAGCTCGGAGCTTGCAACGGCTGCGTTGTATTTATCAACCGCGCGAGCGGCTTCCGTTTTATCGTTTGATTTGACGACCTCGCTTCTCGAGCTTTTGACTTTTTTCGCCATTATCTAGGCGGCCTCTCTAGTTTTAGTGCCAGCATAGTTATCGTTTTTAGAGTCCCACGAGAGGGAGCGCATTGAGGCAGCGGCTACCGCGTTCCACCCAATTCGAGAAGGGGGTGGAAAGCGTTCAACGTATTCACAGTCAAAGTGCCAATAATTTTTCGATTTCTTGCGTCTACATTCGAACGTGTTTTTAACGTCAAGAGCAGCGCAAACACGCGCAGCCAGTTTGAGCGTAGGGTTCGCCGTAGACGAAAAAAGCTGACTAACGCGAGATTTGGAAACTCCGATCAAGTCAGCGAGTTCCGTCTTCGTCATTCCACGCATCTCAAGTGCGTCCAAAAGCGCAAACTGAAAATCAATGAGCGCGTCTTCCTCCGCCCTGACGAAATCCGCGTTCGTTCTCTTTTCGCTCTCGCTCATTCTCTATCTCCACAAACTTCTCGGCGGCTCGTTTCAGCCGACGTGGGTCAGCTTTATCTTTCTTTTTTTTCGGATCACAACTCGTTCCGACGAAACAGCGATGTCCTGCTCTCGCAGTTTCGCAGCCGTAAATCCGAAACTGATAAGCTTTGAATTCATAGACCTGAACTTTCGCACCTGATGATGTCGAAATGCGGGTCTGCGGCTTGAACATTTTCTCATCAAGTGAGGTCCTTCCAAGTTCTGCGTAGCGATTGAAATATCTTCGCAACGCCCGTTCCTCGCGCACGCTCGTAGTGTCTGCATTAGAGGTGGCTCTTTCGACCAACTGTCTCCACTCCGTCGCAGCCTCGCCGAGTAGAATCACGCTCGCGTACTGGCCGCTCGCTACCGTTTCTTCATCGTTTTCTTCATCGCTGTCTTTGGCGTCTTTAGGCGTCATATTCCGCAGTCCGAGTTAAGGTTTAACTAAACACAGTTTGCGCGATTGCCAAGAGCCGCATGTCAAATTTTTATCCAATATAGGCGCGAGTGGTTCGGGGTGGATAGTGAGGCTTGCGCTTCTGAGACAGTCTACTGACGATGGACATTAGGTAAAAGAATACGAGAGTACCTGCCGACAGTTCGACCATAAATCAACGAACAGGGTAGGTTATGCGTTTCTATCCGTAGCACTAGAACCATCCCCGGCCCTCCTCATCAGCCGAATTCTTTAGGGTACACAGCACGGATCACGAACCAGAAATGTCGTGAGAGCGGTTTCCCCTTCTCTTTCGCTTCATGCGTTCGTAGTTTCCATCGACAAATCGTTGTCCATTGATTGGCCGTGCCGACCAGTCCCCACCAAACACGTGGGCGACAGACCCCTCATCCAACTGCGCCATCGCCGCGCCGCACGCGGCGTGGCTTCGTATCCTTCTCCCCAATGGGGCGAAGGAAGGCCGGCGCGAATTGCGATTGAGGCTTTCAAAATCTTCTTATCCACCCACTCCAAACCTCCCTTATCCTCCCGGCACTGCCTTCCTTGAGCGACGGGGTCGCGAACCGGAGATTTCGATGGGGGCGGGGGCGAGCGTAGCGCGCCGGTGACGATCCGTGGTCATCGGCGGTGGGTGGAGAGATCCCTTTGGCTACGGACTTTCGGTATGCCAAGACCGTTCGAGCCTGCGGGCGAGGTTGCGGAGGCGGTGGTATTCACGGGCGGGTCTCCGCCGGGAAGAATGCTGCCGTCGCAGAGACGTTCAGTCGATAATCGTCAGGCGGTGGCCGGAAGGTCGCACCCACACACCCAAGGACAAGCGCCTTTCCGGCCGCCGTCTTTGCTCATTTCCTTTCCCACCCGCCGGCTGCCTGACGCGCACGGCCCGCGGGCCTTTCGGCATGTCCGCCTCACGCGTTCGCCGCGCGGCCATTCCCCGGCCCTGTGCGAAACCGGACGGGCGTTTGGCCCGCTGCGCCCGGTCGGCTAATTTGCCGTCATCGCGCGGCGCTGGCCGCGCCTTTGCATCGGATTGGAGGATTTTCCATGCGCCGCGTTTTCGTGTCTTGCCTTTCCGCCTCTGTCTTCGCCGCCATGCTGGCGGGCGCGCCCTCCGCCGCCGATGCCCGTCCGCTCACCGCCGCCGAGATCGAGGCGCAGATGGCGGGCAAGACCATCAAGGCGCGGCGCTTCGGCATGAACATCACCCTCAATTACCGCCCGGACGGCACGGTGACGGCGCGCGCCTTTCTCGGCTCGGTGGACGGCACCTGGCGCGCCCGCGGCAATCAGGTCTGCACCACCTTTCCGCGCGGGCCGGCCAAGGGCACCGAATGCGTCACCTTCGAGAAGATCGGGCCGAACCGCTATCGCAATTCCAAAGGGGTCGAATTCACCGTGCAGTGATGCGGCGGGGTGACCGAAAGTCCAATAGGGCGAATTGACCTCGATCAAGCGCGGGGAGTGGTGGACGGCCTCTAATCGGTGCGGCGCCGGCCCTCCCGCCAACGGGATCTGAGGGCCGGCCAGTCGCACTATGGAGGGTTCGATGATCCAAACGTCTCATTTCGTCCGCTCGGCTGTGGCCGCCTGTCTTCTCGCCATCGGCCTGCCGGCCGGGCCTGCTTTCGCCGGGGAGCCGGACGCCGCGCTGATTGCCGAGGGCGAAGCGCTGTTCGACCGCATCTGCCGCCGCTGCCACGCCGGCGCTGCCGATGCCGAAGAGCGGGTCGGCTACGGGCCGTCGCTGATCGGGGTGGTCGGGCGCGAAGCCGGCTCGGTCGAGGGGTTCGCCTATTCGGAGGCGCTGTCGAATTCCGGCATCGTCTGGACCGAGGCGGCTTTGGCGGCGTGGATGGCCGACAACGATCACATGCTGCCCGGCACGCGGATGCGCCATGTCGGGGTGGAGGATATGGCGGAGCAGAAGGCGATCGTCGCCTATCTGAAATCGACCGAGTAGGCGGGCGCTTTCGCGGGTCGCCTATTTGCAGACGCGGTGGCCGCTCGCCCGGTGCATCAGGTCGAAGTGGAAATGGTCGGCATGGGCGCGGTTGTAGCCGGGGCCGAGCACGGTGTTGAAATAGGGGCAGGCGTCCTCGCGCACCGCGTTCAGCAGGCCCTTCTGGCGGAAGGAGAAGAAGCCGGGCTTCCTGACGTCGACGCTCTTGCCGTTCTTCAGGACGATCTCCATGATGTCGAGCGCGTTGCCCGACGCATGGGCGCTCCATTTGCCATTGCCGTTGATGCGGCGGCAGCTATAGCTCGATCCGTTGCGGATGCGGTCGACGCCTGAGAAGAAGCGCCAGCGTGCGGAGGGGTTCAGCTCCTCCTTGGCCCAGATTGCCGTGGCGAGCGCCATCTGGCACGTCACCGTCGCGGCGGGTTGGACCTCCACCTTGCCGGGAAGGCGGGTGAGCTTGACCGGCCATTCGATGCCGCAATTGGGCCCGTCATGGATGGGCGCGATGTCGGTGAATTGCACCTTCATGCGCTTCAGCCGTTTGCGGCACTCCGCTTCCTCGCGCGGGATATAGGCCGGGGCGCTCCGGCCATCGATGGTCCGTCCGAACCCTCCCGCAAAGCCGTATGTTCGGCTCTTGCCATATTGACCGCTATCGCCTCCGCAGGCGGAAAGGATCAATAGCGCGCCGGCAAGCGCCAGCGTGGATGGCAGGAAAGACGGACGGACCATGATACGCAACCCGTGATACAGAAACGCGAACGCGCCGGCCAATATGCAACCGGCCCGCGCATTTTAGCTACGACAAATGAATCCAAAGTTATCTTAGATTTTAAGAGTTCCGGCGCTTCTGCGGCCATTGCGCGATGAGAATGGCGGCGAGGATCAGGCCGCAGCCGATCAGAGCGATCGGGGCAAGGCGTTCGCCGAGGAGGATCGCGCCGAACAGGGCCGCGAACAGTGCTTCGGAAGACAGGAGGATCGCTGCCGGTCCCGGCTTGACGTAGCGCTGACCACGCGCCTGAAGCGAAAAGGCAAGACCGCCCGCGAACAGGCCCGTATAGAGAATCTCTGGTAGCGCAACTTTCAGTTGCCAAACCTCGGTGGTTTCGAAGACGAGCGTAATCGGCAGCGCGACAAGACAGGCCATCGCCATTTGCACTGCCGTCAGCGTGATTGGAAGGCCGGTTCGCTCGGCCAAGCGCCCGGTCAACGCGACCTGCAGACCCCAGAAGCCGGCGCAGGCAATGGTCCACCAATCGCCTTCGCTCAGTTGTCCGCCCATCCCGCCGGAGAGCAGGAAAATTCCTGTCAACGCCATAAAGCTCGCCGGTATGATGACGAGACGGGGCATTTCGCGGAAGAGAATGAAGGCGATGAAGGGCGTGAAGACAACATAGAGGCTGGTCAGGAAGCCGGAATTGCTGACCGATGTTGTCACCAGCCCGATCTGCTGTGTCGCCATGCCCGCGAAGAAGGCAAGGCCGGCAAGGGTGTAGCCGCCCCATTCCGGCACCAGCGTCGCTTCGGTGACTTCGCTGGTCAGATCGGTAATACGCGCGCGTCTTACTTCTATAAGGGCGAATGGAAGGAGGCCGAAGAAGGCGACGGCAAACCGGGCAGCGATAAAGGCGAACGGGCCGAGCGAATCCATCGCCGTGGATTGCGCCACGAAGCCGCCGCCCCAGATCGCGCCGGCGGCCAGCAGCGTCAGGCCGGCCAGGAACCGCCGTCGCACCGGAACCTGTTTGTGTGAGATCGACGCGTCGGTCATGAGGTCACGCCGAACCAACGCCGAAGACGCTTTTCATTGCCGCCGAAATCGCTTCGGCCGATCAGGGATCGGCTCATTGCGCGCCATCCTTCCGGCGACCAGCGTATATCGACCGTATCGGGAAATCGCATCAATTGGGTTCTTACGACATAACGGCGATAGAACGGATCGCTCTTGTCGTCGACCCGCTCTACCTTGTCACTGTCCGCGGCGATGTTACGCTCCAATGCGGCAAAGGCCTTTTCCGGACCGGCCGAGGGAACAGGCAGGACGATGTCGGTCTCGTCGCACAGCCCTTCCGAGCAAGCCAGCGCATCGTTATCGGTTGCGGACCGACGACCGGCCGCAAAATCGTAAATGTCCTGGTCGGCCTTGCGGGACTTCGTCTCCCAACCGGTTGTCCTGCCATAAAGGACGAGGAATAAGAACGCGGCCAGAACGAACGCAACCAAACTGGCGATGATGATGAGCGCAATTTTCACGAGGCCCCGCAGAAGGCTTAGAATAGTCAAAGTGCCCGTCGCGCGCCGGCGGCGATAAGTCAAGGCAAGCTGCGGTATATCGCCGGTTCTTGGCAGGCGTTCCGGCTTCCGTTAAGCTTCACACTGATTTGACGCCCGGTTGCCCGAAACGGCGACTGGGGGTCTTCTTTTTTGGCCAGACGACAATGAGTCTGTTGTCGGTCGACGCGGACGAGACAAAACGGGAAGACACAATGCAGAAAGTCCCCATGACCGTTTCCGGTCACGCCAAATTGAAGGAAGAGCTTCGCTGGCGCCAGCAGGAAGAGCGGCCGCGTATTATCGATGCTATTTCTGAGGCTCGTGCCCACGGAGATCTGTCCGAGAATGCCGAATATCACGCTGCCAAGGAGGCGCAAAGCCTGAATGAAGGGCGGATCAAGGAACTCGAAGATCTGACGACGCGAGCGGAAATCATCGATGTTTCGAAAATGAGTGGCGATACGATCAAGTTCGGCGCAACGGTCAAACTCGTCGACGAGGACACGGAAGAAGAGAAAACCTATCAGATCGTCGGCGACCAGGAGGCCGATCCGAAGCAGGGACGCATCTCGATCTCGTCCCCCATTTCCCGTGCTTTGATCGGCAAGACGGTCGGCGATTCTATCGAGGTCAAAGCGCCCGGCGGTAGCAAATATTACGAAATTCTCGATGTGAAGTGGAAGTGAAGCCTGTTGGCAAATTCCACCGAAAGCTGCGTCGACTTCTCGGTGATTTACAAAGGATATGCGGTATCAAGACGGTCCGGGTTGACGGCGTTAAGATCTGCGCCGCCAAAGGAGAGCTTCCTTTTGAAGTGCGTCGGCTACTTTTTCGCGGAATATATGAAAACAAAGAGCGCGAATTCGTACAAAAGGCTGTGAAAGCTGGCGACTGCGTTCTAGAGCTTGGGTGCGGTATCGGCGTTGTCAGTCTTGTCCTGACGCGTGTTGCAGGCGAAGGCCAAGTCTGGTCGCTGGAGGCCAACCCGACGCTGGAGCCAATCATACGACGTAACTATGCGATCAATGGCTGGCAGCCGAATCTACGTATCGGCGCCGTTTCGAAGACGTCGGGTCGAGTATCCTTCGAGGTTGACGAAAACATCATTTCCTCATCGCTAGCAGCGCGCGAAGGAAACAGGCGGACGATCGAAGTCGATGCGGTGCCGATTTCCGAATTGATTGCCGATATCCGCCCCAATGTTATCATTGCAGATATTGAGGGCGCCGAAATTGATATTTTCGACAATGATGCGCCATTAGAGAACATCAGAACGATCGTTCTCGAACTCCATCCAAAAATCATCGGCGCTGAATCGACGGACGATCTTATTGATAGCTTGTGCCTGCGTGGTTTCAATCTAATCGCCCGTCGCGGCAAGGTGGTATGGTTTGATCGTACAGTCGATGACGCTACACCCGCTTAATAATACCGCCGGGTTCATATCTCGCTGGCGATCGGTTGAGACCAAGTCCGAGACTTCCAGCCAGGCTAGAATGATCGAGATGGCTGAATAATGAAGCGATATTTCTCCTATCCATTCGACGAAACCAGACCCACGACGAACAATTCGCATCGCTCGGGCCTGCGTGATTACACATCAGCATTCTGGCGTCGCCGCAAAAATACTTTTCGCGCCAGATTATCGCTCGCGTCCGGCGCTGGACCTGGCGGTGTCAACAAAGACGATTTGATCTGCATGCTTGTCTGCCGCAACGAGCGCCGGTTCATGCCGTCTCTGCTCAAACACTATCGTGAACTGGGAGTCGATCGCTTCGTGATCGTCGACGATCAGTCCGATGACGGAACGGTGGAATTTCTGAAAAGCGAGAGCGATGTCGATCTCTGGTCATCGGAAAAACGCTTCGCCGAAAGCGCACGAGGAAAAATATGGCGAGAACGGTTGATGGCTCTCTACGGGTTCGATCGCTGGTACATCAATATCGATAGCGATGAATATCTGATCTTTCCCCTCGAAGGGGCCATGCCATTGAAGGACTATCTGGCTGCCCTAACGGAAAAAGCTATTCGACGCGTCGCAGCGCCAATGATCGATTTCTATCCGGATGGACCGCTTTCAGATGCTATATTTGATGGAAGCGATGCGCGTATGCCTTGGGATGTGGCGCCGTTGTTCGATGAAAGTGGCTATTCCGGTGTATTTGAAGATAGCGGCGCCATCCTGAGAGGCGGCGTGCGCCAGCGTGTCTTCGGCACCGATATGCATCTGATGAAATATCCGATCATCTATTGGGATCGAAGT
The DNA here is from genome assembly GCF_024158145.1 of Notoacmeibacter sp. MSK16QG-6. GTDB lineage: Bacteria > Pseudomonadota > Alphaproteobacteria > Rhizobiales > Rhizobiaceae > Notoacmeibacter. The sequence continues at coordinate 586,343 of NZ_JAMYXM010000002.1, read as the reverse complement.
TGTACGCTCGGCGCTTCGATCCACTGGCCGACGCCTACGGCTCGGAATGTGACCAGCGAATGGGGCGTCCTGTTACACTTTAAAATCTTTTCCGATGTGGACGAGCGAGCGGCGACGATCATTGAGAATGGGCAGCACATGAACGATGCGGCGGTCTACAAGACAATCCGCCAGCACCTTCAGAAGGAAGAAGAGCCCTCGCTTCGATATGAAGGCTCGGTCCACTTTTCCAGCGCGGCCGATCTTCGCCAACGTGGCTTTCTGCAAAGCGTTGTGACAAAGAACTGACGATGCATGACGATCCTACTCTACCGCTGTCAGCCTTTATCATTTGCAAGGATGAAGCCGACTATCTGGGCGGCTGTATCGAGAGCCTGGCCTGCTGCGCTGAGATCGTCATCGTGGATTCCGGATCGACCGACGGGACGCTCGATCTGATCGAAAGCTACACCGCGCAAGGCTACCCAATTCGTCTTCATGAGAGGGGGTGGCCGGGTTACGCCGCGCAGAAGCAATTCGCGCTTGAGCAATGCACCCAGCAATGGTGTCTCAATATCGACGCCGACGAGCGACTCGACCGCGCGCTCGTCGCGGCGCTTCCGGAATTGCTCAATGCACCGAAGCATGTCGTGGGATGGAAGATCGCTCGGCGGCCTTTCCTGATCGGATATGGTTATACGCCTGAACGCGCCCATGAGCGGCGCAATCTGCGTTTGATCCGAAGAGGGCAGGGAGCTTACGATCTTTCGCTGAAAGTGCATGAGGGCATCGTGCCGGAAGGCGATGTGAAACCGTCGCAAAAAGGCAGCCTTCTGCATTTTCGGCCACTTCCGCTCGACGAGCAGATTTTAAAGGAAAACACCTATTCGTCGCTAAAGGCTGACATGCAGATGGAGAAGGGTCGCCAGCCTAGCCTCATCAAGCTCCTCTTTAGCCCGGCAACCTATTTTCTTCGCCTTTATTTTCGCACCGGCTTATGGCGATGCGGCGTGCCTGGCCTGATACAGGCGATGACCGGCGCGGCCTATTCTTTCATGACGGAAGCGAAGAAGTTCGAGCGAAAGGCGCTTCGCGATGGGCCGCCCGTCGAACAGGGTGCAGAAGTCTGGTGGCGTCAGACGCAGACGGTCTCCGCAAGAGAAGTAGAGGAAGAGGCGTGAAGGTCTTTCATTTTCATTTCGGAAAAGATGGCGGAGCAGAGCGGTTCTTCACCCATCTTGTCGGTGGTCTGTCTGAGCGCGGCGTCGAGCAGACGGCGGTGATCCGGCCGAAGCGGCTGTGGAAACCTTCCATCGCGCCCCATGCGACAATTATCGAAAGCCATTTCCGCGATCTATCCATCGACAAAGTGCTGTTGCCGATCCGCATGAAATATCGTGTCGCGCGAGAGAAGCCGGACGCCGTGCTGGCATGGATGCCGAAGGGCGCCAAACTGATGCCGAACGATCTGAATACTCATAAGATCGCGCGTCTTGGCGACTATCCGTTGCGCCTGAAATATTTTGACCGGATCGACACGTTGGTTTGCAATGCGCCCGGCATCGCCGAGCGCGTTCGGGATCTTGGCTGGACGCGAAATGTCGAAGTCATTACGAACTTTACACCGGCAGAGCGGGTCGAGCCCGTTGATCGCTCGGCCTACGGCGCGGGGCCGGATGATTTCGTCGTCTCGACGATGGGGCGGTTCGTACCGCGAAAAGGGTTCGATGTATTGATCGATGCCGCGGCCATGACGCCATCTATGCATCTGTGGATCATGGGCGATGGCGAGTTGGCTGACGATCTGAAGGCGCAGGCGAGGGAACGCTGTGTAGAGGATCGGGTCCGGTTTCTCGGCTGGCAGGCCGATACACGTCCCTTCGTCGCCGCCAGTGACGTCTTCGCCATGGCCTCAAGTCACGAACCGCTCGGCAATGTGGCGCTCGAAGCCTGGGCGCAAGGCAAGCCGGTCGTCTCTACCCGCTCCGAGGGGCCATCGTGGTTCATGACTGACGAAAGCGATGCGCTTATGGTCGATATCGGCGATGCGGAAGGGTTTGCGAAGGCCTTTCAGCGGCTACAGGACGATCAGGAATTGTCCGCCTCCATAGCAGCGGGTGGCGTGGCGACGCTTGCAGAGCGGTTCTCGAAAGACGCGATTTGCGATCAGTATATCCGGCTGTTCCAAGAGAAGCCCTGATGGCGACTATCGTTCCGGAGACGGTCGTTCCAGACGAGCCACTGCTGGCGGTTGCACCCAATCTGAAGAAGCGCCTTTCAGGCGTCACTGCTACCATCGCCAGGCTCGTACCGCTCCAGGCAATTCGTGCACCGGTCGCGGCCTATGGGCCTGGTCTTCCGGCCGATGTCCCCATCATCGGTACGACGCGGCTATTGCTGGAGGGATATCGCCAACGGTCGGGGCAGCCGGTATTTCATGCGCGGCGAAATACGGAAATGCTGCTTGGCGTTATCCTTCGCGATTTGTTGCGTGGCCGTTGGAAGCTGCTGTTCACTTCCGCATCGCAGAGACAGCATACGGCCTATAGCCGATTTCTGATCAGTCGGATGGATCATATCATCGCGACGTCTGCTGCGGGCCAAGCCTATCTGAAGGTACCCTCCGAGGTCGTTCATCATGGTATCGATATCGGCGAATTTTCGCCGCCGGAAGCCCGCTCATCGATACGCGGTTCGCTTGGCCTTCCCGACCGCCCGACGATAGGCTGTTTCGGTCGTATTCGACGCCAAAAAGGCACCGATGTTTTTGTCGATGCGATGATCGCGCTTCTTGCCGACCGCCCGACATGGCAGGCGATCGTGCTTGGCCGCGCGACAGATGCTCACGAGAAATTCCTCAATGAGTTGAAAGAGAAAGTAGGAGCTGCCGGCCTCGCCGATCGTATTCTGTTTCCACCGGAGGTGCCGGTCGACCAGATCCCGCGATGGTACAAGGCTCTCGATATTTTCGTGGCCCCGCAGCGCTGGGAGGGTTTTGGACTAACCGTTCTTGAAGCGCTTGCTACCGGCGTTCCCACAGTCGCTACTCGCGTTGGCGCATTTCCTGAATTGATCGCAGAAGGCGAAACAGGATTTCTGATCGAACCGGCAGATGAGAACGCTATGATTGGCGCTCTCGCTCCGTTGATGGACAATGACGAGATGCGTGAAGCAATGGCGGCTTGCGCCCGGACCTATGCCAAACGGCATTTTTCTATTGAGAGTGAGGTTGAAACCCTGCTGGCCATCTACCGCAGGCTGAGCAATGAATCGGGGGTTTCTGCCGACTGACCTTGCGGCGAGGCCGGCCCATTGCTTATCTGCCAACAGCACACCGAACCGCAGATAATTTTGTGGGGCGGTCTCGTCGTATCAGGAGACAGAAATGTCAGCGTCCACCAAACATACCAGCGTTCTGGTTATCGGGTCAGGCCCCGCCGGTTACACCGCTGCCATCTATGCCGCACGCGCTCTGCTGAAGCCCGTACTGATCGCTGGGCTGGAGCAAGGTGGCCAATTGATGATCACGACCGATGTGGAGAACTATCCGGGATTTGCCGACCCGATCATGGGGCCTCAACTGATGGAACAGATGCGGGCGCAGGCGGAAAATGTCGGGGCTGATCTGGTGTCCGACATCGTGACCGACGTCAATCTCGATGTCCGCCCGTTTCGTATCACCTGCGATAGCGGCGCCATCTGGACGGCCGATTCGGTGATCGTCGCGACCGGTGCGCAGGCGAAATGGCTCGGCCTTCCGAGCGAGGAGACGTTCAAGGGATTCGGCATTTCGGCGTGCGCAACCTGTGACGGTTTCTTCTACCGCGGCAAGCATGTGATGGTCGTTGGCGGCGGCAACTCGGCTGTCGAGGAGGCGCTCTATCTCTCAAACATAGCCGACAAGGTGACGGTCGTTCACCGGCGCGACGAGTTTCGCGCGGAGCGAATCTTGCAGGATCGCCTGTTCAAGAAAGACAATGTCGAAATCCTTTGGGACATGGCTGTCGACGAGTTCCTCGGCACGCCGGCCAAACCGCCGCTTCCCGCATCGGTTAATAGCGTACGCCTTAAAAATACAAAATCCGGCGAAACGCGCGAAATGGCAATCGATGGCGTTTTCGTTGCTATCGGTCACGCCCCGGAAGCGTCGCTTTTCGAAGGCAAGCTGAAGCAGAAGCCGAACGGTTATCTTTGGACCGAGGCAGATTCGACCAGAACGTCCATACCGGGTGTCTTTGCTGCTGGCGATGTGGCCGACGATATCTATCGTCAGGCGGTCACCGCTGCGGGTCTCGGATGCATGGCTGCGTTGGAAGCTGAGCGTTATTTGGCGGGCATCGCATCTGAAACCGAAGTACAGGCTGCCGAATAGGCCGTCGCAGGGTCCAAGGACCGGCTAAGGAGGAGAAGAAATGCCGGTCGATTGGGACAAGTTACGGGTGTTTCACGCAGCGGCGCAGGCTGGCTCGTTCACTCATGCCGCCGATACCCTTAATCTGTCGCAATCTGCGATCAGCCGACAGGTCAGCGCTTTGGAGCACGAGATCGGCGTTTCGCTGTTCCACCGCCATGCGCGTGGCCTCGTCCTCACCGAAGCCGGCGAAATTCTTTTCAAGACGGCGCAAGAGGTCCTTCTGAAACTGGAGACCGTCCGTTCCAGCCTGACGGAATCGAAGGACAAGCCGAGCGGTACGCTTCGCGTTACCACCACGGTCGGACTCGGAACCGGTTGGCTTGCCAAACGGGTCGACGAGTTCATGAACCAATATCCCGATGTTCAGCTCCAACTCCTCTTTTCAAATGAGGAACTGGATCTAACGATGCGCGAGGCCGATTGCGCTATCCGTCTGCGCCAGCCGCAGCAACCCGATCTCATTCAGCGCAAGCTTTTCACTGTGCATTTCCACTTGTGGGCCAGTGAGGACTATATCCGGCGAAACGGCCAGCCGCAGACACTGGAGGCGCTTCAGGATCATACGCTGATCACGTTCGGCGAGCCGGTGATCGCTTACCTTCGAAATCTGAATTGGCTGGAAACGGTCGAACTGTCCAATGGCGAGCATCTGCAGGCCAGTCTTCAGATGAACGATCTGAACTCAATCCGCAGCGCCGTCAAACGCGGTCTCGGCATCGCCATGCTGCCCGACTACATTATCGACCGCGATTCCGGCTTCGTGCATATCCTCCCGGAGATCGAAGTTCCGACCTTCGACACGTTCTTCGTCTATGCCGAGGCCATGCGAAGCCAAGCCAAGCTGGAAGCGTTTCGTGATTTCATGTTCGCCAAGGCGCGCCGCTGGAACTTCTGAGCAGCCTCTTACCGTCTGCAGCCGATCTCGGCCATGATCCGTTCGACCTGCTCGCGACTTGAGCATACGTTTTCGCAAGGAATTCCATCGTTGTCGCCGTCAGCGCGCGGATGAAGACCGGCGCACCAGTTCTCTACCGCCTGACGGCAATTGGCATAATCCTTACAGCGGACCGCCATGGCGAGATCCGGTGCAACGGAGCCGGTTCCCGCCATAATCAGCATCAAATATATCGATAGTTTCATTCCCGCTCCTCTATCCAGACTGGCGAGGAGGAGAATGCCCGTTATCTGCAGTTGCCGCAAAAACGCTGGATGCGGATGCAGGCTTCTTTAAGCGCCGCCTCACTGGTCGCATAACTGATGCGAAAATTTGGACCGAGCCCGAATGCAGAGCCGTGCACCACGGCGACGCCTTCTTCCTGAAGCAGTTCGGTGACGAAATCCTCATCCGTTTCGATCACTTTTCCTGAAGGAGCCGTCTTGCCGATCAGACCGGCACAGGACGGATAGACATAAAACGCTCCTTCTGGTGCCGGGCAGGTCAGACCGTTCGCCTGGTTCAGCATGGAAACGACCAGATCGCGCCGATGCTGGAAGATTGCCTTGTTCTTTTCGATAAAGTCCTGCGGGCCGGTCAGCGCCTCCAATGCAGCCCACTGGCTGATCGAGGCCGTGCCCGATGTCTGTTGGCTCTGGATCGTCTCCATCGCCTTGATGAGATCTTTCGGGCCCGCTGCGTAGCCGATCCGCCAGCCGGTCATCGCGTAGGCCTTCGATACCCCATTCATGGTAAGCGTCCGGTCCTTCAGGCCCGGTTCTACCTGCACCGGCGTATGGTAGGTAAAATCGCCATAGACGAGATGCTCGTACATATCGTCGGTTAGCACCCAGATATTAGGATGGCGCATCAGGACATCGGTCAGAGCCTTGATCTCGTCTTTGGTGTAAGCCGCGCCGGAGGGATTGGACGGCGAGTTGAAAACCAGCCATTTCGTCCGCTCCGTAATCGCTGCCTCCAGAGCTTCGGGGCGGAGCTTGAAATTGTCTTCAAGATGGGTTTTGGGACAAACGGACTCGCCACCGCAAATAGCGACCATCTCCGGGTAAGACACCCAATAGGGCGCCGGAATGATTACCTCGTCGCCCGGATTCAGCGTCGCCATGAAGGCGTTGAACAGGATCTGCTTGCCACCCGTGCCGACGATCACCTGCTGCCAGTCGTAGTCCACGCCGTTTTCGCGGCTGAACTTTTCGGCAATTGCTTTGCGTAGCTCCGGAATACCAGCGACGGGCGTATATTTCGTTTCACCCCGATCAATCGCCGCCTTGGCCGCAGCTTTGATATTATCCGGCGTGTCGAAATCGGGCTCGCCTGCCCCGAGGCTGATTACGTCACGCCCTTGCGCTCTCAGCTCACGTGCTTTTTGCACGACTGCGATGGTCGCTGAGGGCTGCACGCGTGAAAGAATGTCGGCGAGAAATGCCATGGCGAAACAGGCTCCCTGAACTCTTGTCGGTTTGTAGACTGACCGCTAAGCGCAGGTCCCGGCACCCATAGCCCCGCTGGCATTTGCGAGCAAGACGGATGCGAAAGGTAGGCATGTATGGGTGACAGCAAAGGCGTTGACCCCAGTCGCCTATGCCGGTCGAATTATGTGCGACCATCAAAAAGGAAGATGTTTTCGTGCTCACGCTTTATTCGATGCCGAGTTCCGGCAATTCTCATAAGGTGCGGCTGCTGTTTCACAAGCTCGGCATCGAATACCGTCATATCGCCGCTGAATATGGGAGTGGGATCACACGCCACCCCGACTTTTTGAGCAAGAACCCGCACGGCCGCGTTCCTCTGGTCGAATGGGAAGACGGCCGCGTGCTCTCGGAGAGCAACGCTATTCTTTGTCATTTCGGCGAAAGGACACGGTTCGTGCCTCCAGACCCGTTTCAACGTTCTAAAGTGTTGGAATGGATGTTCTGGGAACAGAATTCACACGAGGCTACGGTCGCTGTCCGCGCCGCCATTCTCAATTATTCGCATCGCGAAGCGGAGCGTCGCTCCGAGGTGCTCGATCCGCTTTTCGATGCCGGGCAGCGCAATCTTCGGCGCATGAATTTACAGCTCGAGGCGACGCCATTTCTCGCCGGAGACCAGATCACGCTCGCCGATCTTTGCCTTTACCCCTACACGGCTACCGCGGAAAGTCGGGGCGGCTTCGATCTGTCGGAGATGCCAGCTTTAAGCGCATGGCTAAGCAGGGTCGAAAACGACCCGGACCATATCACGCTCGATTGGCTACCAAGTTAGCAGGATGGCAGACCTATCCCTCTAATATTTGTTGAGCGAGGGTTGATCGCCTCACGCACGACCCGAAATATCTTGGCGTGAAGAAGGGATGGCCCGGTTACCTTTTCGCCGGCGAGACTGGCAAAGGGTTCCAGAAGCTGAGGGAAAGCCTCATGAGAACGTTTTCGATCGCTATTCTGTCTTTCGTTTTATTTGCAGCAGGGTCGCAGGCCGCATTTGCGGCACCGCGCATTAACATCGATGGTGCAAGCTGTCGGGACGCGCGACGGATCGTGGCGCAGAACGGCGCTGCAATTCTTCGCTACTCATCCCGCCAATCCAATCGCCTCCTATACGACCGTTTCGTCGCAGACAGTTATTTCTGTCAGTCGGACGAGGTGGCGTTGCCGAAAACGATCTTTCGGCGGGAAGGCACCTGCCGGTTGCTGACATGCCAGATCCCCGATTACGAAGACCGTTTCCGCCGTCCCTGGATATTCCGCTAGGATATTCTCTAGTTGACGTAGTCCTGTAGCGGTCTCACCTCCAGATTGCCCGCACGCAACGCTGCAATGGCCAGTGAGGCCGCTTCGGCGCCGGCCAAGGTCGTATAATAGGGCGTTTTCTGGAGAAGCGCGGCCCGACGCAACGATTTTGAATCACTGACCGCCTTGGCGCCGTCGGTGGTGTTGATCACAAGCTGAACCTGCCGGTTTCGGATCGCGTCCTCGATATGGGGCCGCCCTTCAAGCACCTTGTTGATCTTGCTTGCCTCGACGCCGTTCTCGTTGAGAAAGCGTGCTGTCCCACCGGTGGCGATGACACTGAAACCGCTCTCACTGAGGCGGCGGATGGCAGAAAGAATCCGCTGCTTGTCTTCGTCCCGGACAGAAACGAAAACCGTGCCGCCACGCGGTAGATCGACGCCGGCCCCAAGCTGGCTTTTGGCGAAAGCCAAGGCATAATCGCGATCCAAGCCCATGACCTCGCCAGTCGAGCGCATTTCCGGCCCGAGCAGTGTGTCGACGCCGGGGAAGCGAGCGAAGGGGAAGACCGCTTCCTTAACGGCAATGTGATCCAGCGCTTTCAGATCCGGTTTGTCGCCGTAATCGGCGAAGGCTTCATCCAATTTTTCGCCTGCCATGATGCGCGCCGCGATCTTGGCGATGGGGCGGCCGATTGTCTTGGCGACGAACGGAACGGTGCGCGATGCACGCGGGTTCACTTCGAGAATGAAGACCGTGCCGTCTTTGATGGCGTATTGAACATTCATCAGCCCACCGACTTTCAGCGCGCGGGCAAGGGCTGTCGTCTGTTTTTCCATTTCCGCAACGATCTCGTCGCTAAGCGAATGGACGGGCAGGGAGCATGCGCTATCGCCGGAGTGAATGCCGGCCTCCTCGATATGCTCGAGAATGCCTGAAACATAGACATTTTCGCCATCGCAGAGGCAGTCGACATCGACCTCGATAGCGCCAGCGAGATAGGTGTCGAACAATAGCGGGTTCTTGCCGAGCAGTGTGTTGATCTGACCGGTCTTGTCGTTCGGATAGCGGGCCTTGATGTCTTCCGGCACAAGCTCGGGCACAGTATCCAGAAGATAATTTTGCAGACTGCCTTCATCGCGAATGATCTGCATGGCGCGTCCGCCGAGCACGTAGGAAGGCCGCACGACGAGCGGGTAGCCGAGATCGCTGGCGACGAGACGAGCCTGTTCAACCGAATAGGCGATACCGTTCTTCGGCTGGCTGAGGCCAAGCTTGACGAGCAGTTTCTGGAACCGGTCGCGGTCTTCCGCCAAATCGATCGCATCAGGGCTGGTGCCGAGGATGGGTATGCCAGCCCGCTCCAATGCGTCCGCCAGTTTCAGAGGCGTTTGACCGCCGAACTGCACGATTACACCGTGAAGGGTTCCCGCCTCCTGCTCCGTGCGTAGAATTTCAAGCACATCCTCAGCGGTGAGCGGTTCGAAATAGAGCCTGTCAGAGGTGTCGTAATCGGTCGATACCGTCTCGGGGTTGCAGTTGACCATGATGGTCTCATAGCCTGCATCCGCCAGAGCGAATGCCGCATGACAGCAGCAATAATCGAATTCGATTCCCTGGCCGATCCGGTTCGGTCCGCCGCCAAGAATGACGACTTTCTTGCGTTCGGAAACCTGCGCTTCATTTGCCGGCTGACCGGCAAACGGCTTCTCGTATGTCGAGTACATATAGGCGGTGGGTGAAGCAAACTCGGCTGCGCAGGTATCGATCCGCTTGAAGACCGGATGAACGTCGAGGCTTTCGCGAAGTTGCTTAACCGCGCCTTCATCCTGTTTGGTCAGGCTGGCGAGGCGCGCATCCGAGAAGCCCATCGCTTTCAGCATATGAAGGTTTTCGGCATCGTCCGGCAGGCCGTGCTCGCGAACCTTCGCCTCCATATCGATGATCGCCTTCATCTGGCGAAGGAACCAGGGGTCGATGCCCGACGCTTCATAAATGGCTTCGAGGGTCATACCATGACGCATGGCCTGGGCGACATGGCGCAAGCGGTCCGGCGTTGCTTTGCGGACAGCCGCGACAAGGGCATTTTTGTCGTCATCATCGCCGACCATGCCCGGTATCTCGATTTCATCGAGTCCGGTCAGACCGGTTTCAAGACCGCGCAGCGCCTTCTGTAGCGATTCCTGGAAGCTACGGCCGATGGCCATGACTTCGCCGACGCTTTTCATGGCCGTGGTCAGGTTTGGCTTGGCGCCGGGAAACTTCTCGAATGCGAAGCGCGGGATCTTCGTTACGACGTAATCGATGGATGGCTCGAAGCTCGCCGGCGTCGCGCCGTCCGTAATATCGTTTTCCAACTCATCCAGCGTGTAGCCGACGGCAAGGCGCGCCGCGACCTTGGCAATCGGGAAGCCGGTGGCTTTGGACGCCAGAGCCGAAGAGCGTGAAACGCGGGGGTTCATCTCGACCACGACAAGCCGACCATTTTGTGGGTTCACAGCGAACTGGACGTTCGATCCGCCTGTTTCCACCCCGATCTCGCGCAGAACCGCGATCGAGGCGTTGCGCATGATCTGGTATTCCTTGTCGGTCAACGTCAGAGCCGGTGCGACGGTGATCGAGTCGCCTGTATGCACACCCATTGGATCGACGTTTTCAATCGAGCAGATGATGATGCAGTTGTCCGCTTTGTCGCGGACGACCTCCATCTCGTATTCTTTCCAACCGAGGACGCTCTCGTCGATCAGCACCTCTGTGGTCGGGGAGGCGTCGAGCCCCTGAAACACGATCTGGTTGAACTCGTCTTCATTATAGGCAATGCCGCCGCCGGTGCCGCCAAGTGTAAAGGACGGGCGGATAATGGCGGGAAGACCGACATTCTCCAGCGCCAAGGCCGATTGCGCCATGGCGTGGCGGAGATAGCGCTGCTTGCGGTCGCCTTCGCCGCGGTTCCATTCCGCTTCCAGTTCGTCCAAGGCTTGATCGAGTTCGTCGCCGGACAGGGTGTTCCGCAACTCAGAGCGCCGCTGTTCATGCCGCTCACGGTCGGCATCCTTGACCTCAGTCGCGTTGACCAGCATGGAACGAGGTGTTTCCAAGCCGATCCGGTCCATCGCCTCGCGGAAGAGCTTGCGGTCCTCAGCCTTGTCGATTGCCTCGGCGTTTGCGCCGATCATCTCTACGCCATACCGCTCCAGAACGCCCATACGCTTGAGTGACAGCGCCGTGTTCAGAGCGGTCTGACCGCCCATGGTCGGCAGAACAGCATCTGGGCGCTCACGGGCGATGATCTTGGCGACGACTTCCGGCGTGATCGGCTCGATATAGGTCGCGTCGGCCAGTTCCGGATCGGTCATGATCGTCGCCGGGTTGGAGTTGACCAGAATGACCCGATAGCCCTCGTCCTTCAACGCCTTGCAAGCTTGCGTACCGGAATAGTCGAATTCACAAGCCTGGCCGATGATGATAGGCCCCGCGCCGATCACGAGAATGGACTTCAGGTCTGTACGTTTCGGCATAATCGGTTCCGTTTGTCTGCGCACGAAAGCGCGGGCGGGATGTCCCGTCCGGCAGCGAGGTCATATTGAAGGCTAGGTGGGGCTTATAGGCACAATGGATCGCTTCGAACACCCCCGAAATAGGGTTCCCGTACGGAATTCACATGCGTCAGTCATGTGCAGGGACAGATGACAAAGTGCCTCCGATCATTGGCTGTGAGGAGGCTGCCGATCAGCCGAAGTCGTAGCGGTAATGGAGATACTTGCCGGACGGCGGCGGCGATTGATCTCTAGAAGCCATTCACGATCCGCCTATAACCTTTCGGGAAGATCAAACGGATCATACCGGAGAACGGATTATGCGCTGGAGAGGCCGCCGAGGCAGTAGCAATATTGAGGACCGCCGCGGAAGCGGCGGCGGATTTGGCGGCGGCATCGGGCGAGGCGGCCGCATGCGCATTCCCGGCGGCATACCGATTGGCGGCCGCGGGGGACTGTCGATCGGCACGATCGTCATGCTTGTCGTAATCTTTTTTGTCCTACAGATGTGCGGCGTTCCGATTGGCGACATTCTGTCCGGCGGCTCTGGCGGTTCGGTCGGTGTGCCGCAAAACCAGACACAGAGCCAAACTGAGTCCGCGGATGACGGCGCCAGCGACGAGATGCGGCAGTTCGTCTCGGTTGTGCTTGCCGAAACCGAAGACGTCTGGAACGGCATTTTCGAACAGCAGGGAAACAACTATCGCGAGCCGACGCTTGTACTGTTCTCCGGTGCGACACGTGCCGCCTGCGGGTTCGCCAGTTCGGCCACCGGGCCTTTCTACTGCCCGGCGGATCAGAAGGTTTACCTCGACACGACCTTCTTCCAGACCCTGTCACAGCGGTTCAATGCAGCCGGAGACTTTGCTGCTGCTTACGTGATTGCTCATGAAGTCGGTCATCATGTGCAGAATCTCATTGGCGTGCTGCCGAAATTCAACGAAGCGCGTCAGAGAATGAATGAGCGGGAAGCCAATGCAATGAGTGTGCGTGTCGAACTCATGGCGGATTGTTTCGCAGGTGTTTGGGCTTACTACACGGAGCAGAAAGGTCTTCTGGAACAGGGCGATGTTCAGGAAGCGCTGAATGCGGCGGAACAGATCGGTGACGACACCCTCCAGAAGCGAACCCAGGGTTACGTCGTGCCAGAGAGCTTTAATCACGGCACCAGCGAACAGCGCCGAACCTGGTTTGCAAAAGGCTTCGAAAGCGGTCGCATGAATAGCTGCGATACGATGAACAATCCGATCTGAGCACCGTCTTGCACAAAGCGATGAACGGAGGGCGCATCGTTTCGTCCGGCGAGGGGCCTGTGACGTTACGGCTCTAGCCGCTAACCCTGTCGGCTTTACCCGATAGCAGCGATCTCTGCGCCGGTGGCTTTCTGAAGAGCCTTCGGTGCAATCGCGAAGACGTGATAAGGGGTGCCCGCCGCGGCCCATACTGTTTCGAAACGGAAGAGCGTTTCGTCCATCAGGCAGCGGATCGAGCTGCTGCTGCCGAATGGTGAAACGCCGCCGATGGCAAAGCCGGTGGCTTGGCGAACGAACTCCGCATCGGGCCGCCGGATCTTTTCGCCGATGAGCCTGGCGACCGCTTTTTCATCGACCCGCCTGTCACCGGCCGTCAGCACCATTAGCGGCTCGCCGCTCTGCTTTCCCTGAAACACGAGTGTCTTGACGATCTGGCCGACATCGGCGCCGACGGCCTCTGCGGCTTCCTCCGCCGAACGGGCCGATTTCTCAGTTCTAACGATTTCAATGGCGATGCCGCGCTTATCCGCGTCGTCCAAAACGATGCGTGCAGGCTTCGGTAGCGTCTGGGTTTCGTCCATCGTTTCTCATCCTGTTGTTTGCGCGCCAATTCGTCGCAACTCGTACTTTGAAAAGAAAGACTTTTTTCGGCGTGCGAAAGCGCTAAAGTCGGCGCGGTTCGCCAAAGGGAGGGGCCGATGCTCTACCGCAGTTTCTGGTTGGCGGCCGCGGTCGCTGCCGGTGTGACAGCCTCGCAGGCGCCGGAATACGCACAGCAATATCGGCAGCGTCTTGGAGGCGCGCTCGAAGAATTGCGCGCGGTGATCGCCGATTTCGACCGCGATGCGCAGGACAATGGTTTGTCCAGAGACGAGGCGCTCTCGTCATATGACCGTGCGGATGAGCGTTTTCTCAACGATCGCGGCAACTCCATGCGGGACAGCCTGGCCCGTCTGGAGCGGCTTCAAACCCAGTCGACCGCGTTTGCCGAGCAGCCGCCCATTGCCTGGCCCCTGATCGTCGCCCGCAATCCCGATCCTCGCTTGTCGGAGGGAGCGGCTCGAGACTTTCGACCAGCCGTGCCGGTCACGGCAGATGGGTTCGTCTATGCCGCTGCAGGTGGGTTGATCGTGGCGTTTCTGGTGTCGCTCCTGCACCGGCTCAGCCGGCCTTTAAGGGGCAAGCCCGTGTTCGGTAGCCGGAGAGCAGCGACGGCTCACCGCCGCCGCTGAAGAGATCCAGATCTAGTCGCTGTTCAGGCCGGGATGCGAGCCTTGTGTTCCCTGATCCGATCGGCAAAGCGCTGAAACAGGTAATAGCTGTCCTGCGGTCCCGGAGACGCCTCCGGGTGATGCTGGACCGAGAAGATCGGCCGATCCTTGAGCGCAAGGCCGCAATTGGTGCCATCGAACAGCGAGACATGTGTCGCTTCGACCGCGTCAGGCAGCGAATCGCTGTCGACCGCGAAGCCATGATTCATTGAAACGATCTCGACTTTGCCCGTCGTGTGGTCCTTGACCGGGTGGTTCGCACCATGATGGCCCTGATGCATCTTCACGGTCTTCGCTCCCAGAGCGAGCGCCAGCATCTGATGCCCGAGGCAGATCCCAAAGATCGGAAGGCCGCTATCGATCAGGGCGCGGATCATCGGAACGGAGTAGTTGCCAGTCGCGGCGGGGTCGCCCGGGCCATTGGAGAGGAAGACGCCATCGGGCCGTAGCGCCATGATATCGTCTGCGCTCATACTTGCCGGCACGACCGTAACCTTGGCGCCGAGACCAGCCAGAAGCCGCAGAATATTACGTTTGATGCCGAAATCGACCGCCACGATGTGCATGTCGCCCTCGTCAGCCCCGCCGAAGCCGTCACTCCAAACCCACGGGCCCTCGGACCATTCGCGGCTTTCCGTTGTGGTGGCGTCCTTTGCCATGTCGGCACCGACAATTCCGGACCAGTCGGCCGCTTGCTTCTTCAGGGCGTCAAGATCGAACCGACCGTCCGGATCATGCGCGATCACGGCGTTCGGCATGCCTTTTTCACGGATCATCGCTGTCAGCGCGCGGGTGTCGATGCCGGAAAGTCCGATAATGCCACGATCTTTCAACCAGACGTCAAAATGTTCGCTCGAGCGATAGTTGGACGGATCGGTAATGCCCGTGCGCAGAATTGCACCTACGGCACGCTGCGGTTTCTGCGGGTCGAGATCTTCTATGTCCTCATTATTTGCGCCGACATTGCCAATATGCGGGAAGGTGAATGTCACGATCTGTCCCGCATAGGATGGGTCGGTCAGAATCTCTTCGTAACCGGTCAGCGCGGTATTGAAGCAAACTTCTCCTTCGATAGCGCCGGTTGCTCCGCAACCCTGACCTTCAATCACGGTGCCATCCGCCAGAACAAGAATCGCGGTCGGCTTCGATGCTTTCCATGCGGCGGACATGACATTCTCCATTGATGCGTGGCAGCGATGCGGCTGCGACGGTCGGACGTGCATTCGCGGCAGTGCGTAACCATATATAGAGCACTGAAACAAGATCAGGCCGGCTCTACGGTGCGAGTATTCCGCCGATACTGCCATTCGATGCTTTGTCGGCTAGAAAATTGAAACCCGGTGCAGGTCTGAGGCGTTTTGAGAACGATTCAAACAATCGACACGCTTGCGTGTGGAGTAGAAAAAATGACACCATTGGTACGGACCGGCGGGACAATGGCTGCGAAGAACGGACAGGAATTGCCCGTCGAGCAGCCGCAGTCTAAAACGCGCCGAGGATCAACGGGGCATATCATATCCATGCGGGACCAGATCAGCGCAGCACTAAATGAAGCTGTGCAGTCGGACAAACGAAGCCGCGCTTGTATGTTGCGGCTTATTCAGACGGCGATCAACGATCGTGATGTCGCAAATCGCGCAGACGGCAAAGATCCTATCTCCGAAGCGGAGATCGGAGATATGCTGATGAAGATGATTCATCAGCGCGAGGCTTCCGCAGCCGAATACGAAGCGCGAGGCCGTCTCTCGGAAGCGGAGGAAGAGCGCGAAGAAATCCAGATCGTTCGCGATCTTCTTCCCCGGCAACTCGATGAAAGCGATACGCGACGCGCCTGTGCCCAGGTCATCGAGGAGGTCGATGCAGGCGGTTTGCGCGATGTGGGCCGATGTATGAACGCTCTGAAAGAAAAATTTCCCGGGCAGATGGATTTCGGCCAAGCATCTGGGATCGTGAAAGGCATGCTGCGTTAGCCGAGAGCTTTTCGATCAGCTTAGTAGCAGCCAGATCAATGGAACGAGCAACGTCGTCGCCAGCGCGTTGAGCCCCATGGCCAGGCCTGAAAACGCTCCCTGAATATCGCTACCCGCCATCGCCCGTGCCGTTCCAATGCCGTGTGATGCCGTACCCAGTGCAACACCCCGCGCAGCTTCGTCCGTCACTCGCATAAGTGAGAGGAGGGGTGGGCCGAGTGTCGCTCCCACAATGCCGGTGAGAATCACCATGACAGCCGTGAGGGACGGAAGTCCGCCGATTCCTTCGGCAATCGCCATTGCAACAGGTGTCGTCGCGGACTTGGGCGTGACGGTCGCGATGATTGGGAGGTCTGCGCCCGCTACCCACGTCAATACCAGGGCGCTTGCAATTGCCGTGGTCGAACCGGCGCAAATAGCGGCGACAAGCGGTAGAGCCGACTTTCTGACACGCTCTATCTGCCGATAGAGGGGAATGGCGAGCGCGACAGTGGCTGGCCCCAGCAGAAAATGAACGAACTGCGCTCCTTCGAAATAGGCTGCATAGCTCGTATCGGTCGCGATCAGCAGTCCCGCCAATGCTATGACCGCTAGCAGGACCGGATTTAAGATCGGCAATCGTCCCAATCGCTCATAAAGCGTTTCGCCAATGCTGTAGGCGACAAGCGTCAATGTCAGATGCAGGAGCGGGGTGGTGGCCAGATAGACCCAGATATCCTCAATCGGCTTCATCTGAGCCGCCAGTCATATCGGTCGCGGTAGGTTCCGCCTGTCCCGCTCGCCATCGTTCAAGCCAGAGCATTGTGAAGCCCGTTACAGCAATCGTGAGCAATGTCGGTACGACCAGTGCCATTCCGAGAGGCAGTGCATCGGCTTGCAGGGCCGCCAGATGGGTGACGACACCAACGCCTGCCGGGACGAACAGAAGCGATAGATGAGACAGAAGAGCGCCGCCGACCCGTTCGATTTGCGCATTCATCGACCCACGCACCAGAAATATGCCGAGAAGCAGAATCATCCCGATGACGGGGCCGGGAAAGGGCAGGCCTGTAAACGCCACCAAAATCTCGCCAGCGAGTTGGCATAGAAGTATGATCGTCAGCGCATGCAGCATTGGCTATCTCCGGTTCTGGCGGGACGCTTGCCATAATTCGATGCCTCCTGCACTTGGTTGCACGAATATTTGTGGATCATGGGTATGGTCTAACTCTGGCTTTGCCTTGGCCTTGGCA
Organism: Notoacmeibacter sp. MSK16QG-6; assembly: GCF_024158145.1. Lineage (GTDB taxonomy): Bacteria > Pseudomonadota > Alphaproteobacteria > Rhizobiales > Rhizobiaceae > Notoacmeibacter. Next base: position 569,025 of record NZ_JAMYXM010000002.1, on the reverse strand, counting down.
AGATTGTACGCCTTTGTGCCAAAGCTCGTCCGTCGCTCTCAGAAAACGGGATTTCCATGCGCTTTTCGCAAAGTTTTCTGGATGAGATTCGCGATCGTGTACCGATCTCTTCGGTTGTCGGCCAGCGTGTGAGTTTTGACAGGAAGAAGAGCAATCCTGCCAAGGGCGATCATTGGGCGTGCTGTCCCTTTCACGGGGAGAAAACGCCTAGTTTTCATTGTGAAGACCGTAAGGGTCGGTATCACTGTTTTGGTTGCGGTGTGTCGGGCGATCATTTCCGTTTTCTGACCGAGCTGGACGGGCTGCCCTTTCCAGAAGCGGTGGAGCGGATCGCCGAGATGGCTGGCGTGCCCATGCCGGCACCCGATCCGCAGGCGGCTGCCCGCGAAGAAAAACGCGCGACGCTTTCCGATGTCATGGCGTTGGCGGCAGCGTTTTTCCAGCAGCAGCTACAGGGCGCGCAAGGGGCTCACGCGCGGGCCTATCTGCGCGAGCGTGGCCTCGGTTCCGCGGTGCAGGCCCGATTCGGTATGGGTTATGCGCCCGACAGTCGAAATGCGCTGAAGTCCTATCTGGCGGATAAAGGGATCGACCAGAAAGCCATGGAGGCTTGCGGCGTTCTTGTTTCCGGAGAGGGTATCGCTGTCTCCTATGACCGGTTTCGTGACCGGATCATGTTCCCGATCGAGGACACCAGGGGGCGCGTCATCGCTTTTGGCGGACGCGCAATGAATCCCGAAGCGCCGGCGAAATATCTGAACTCGCCTGAAACGGAGCTGTTTCACAAAAGTCGTGTTCTCTTCAATCACGGCCCGGCTCGCAGAGCTGCCCAAAGTGCTGAGACGCTGGTCGCTGTGGAAGGGTATGTCGATGTGATCGCTCTCTCGCAGGCTGGCATTGAACATGCCGTAGCGCCGCTCGGCACAGCTCTTACCGAAGAGCAACTCGATATGATGTGGCGGATAACTGCGGAGCCGATACTCTGCTTCGATGGGGACGAGGCAGGACGGAAAGCGGCTTATCGCGCGGCCGATCTCGCTTTACCGAAGATCGCTGCGGGCCGCTCGCTGCGGTTTGCACTTTTACCCGACGGCAAAGACCCCGACGATCTGATCCGTAGCGATGGGGCCGATGCTCTGAAGTCGGAACTTACGCGCGCTCTTCCATTGGCAGATATTCTCTTCATGCGTGAGACAGCTGGAGGCGCGTTCAATACGCCAGAACGCCGCGCCGAATTGGAACGCGGGCTGTTTGCACAGGTCGGACGTATCGGCGATGAAACGGTCCGGCGGTTTTATGGTCAGGATATGCGCCGGCGGCTCAATAGCCTGTTCGGAGGCGCGAACCGTCAGTCAAATGCGGGGCAGGGCGGCGATCGCCGATTCGGCTCGCGCCGTGACGATGCTGTAAAGGGGACCGGCCGCCTGACCGTTTCCGATAGCCTTGCCCGCTCGCGGCTTCTTGCCCGCCAAGGCGCATCGATGGGTGTGCGGGAAGCTGCGCTCGTTATGATACTTGTGACACACCCGGCTCTAGTCGGCGAGCATTTCGAGGCTTTGGAGCGCCTGGATCTCGGCCATGGCGAATTGACGGATCTTCTTTCCGCCCTCATGGAAGGCCTCGCCATCGGCCGTTTCTCCGACGATGATGAAGCTGCCCGTCAGTTTCTCGTCGAACGCGGTCTAGGCGAAATCCTGGCGCAGACGGAGCAATTGGTGCGCCGCGCCCGGTTCTGGCCGGCAGAAGCGGAAGCTGCGCTCGACGATGCGCGCGAAGCGTTTCGGCAGGCACTCCACTTGCACCAGGTTTCGCGATCCCTAAATAGGGAGTTGCGCGACGCAGAGGCCGAACTCGGCCGAGACCCCACAGACGCCAATTACAGGCATTTTCTGGAAATTCAGCGCCGTTTTCGGGACGCCCGGGCGACCGAAGCTCTGCTGGATGGTTTCGGATTGCAGTCAGGCCGCGGAAAAACGCGCGTGGAAAGCTAGGTTTATCGTGTGCGAACGGGCTTGTCTTGTTCATCGAATGACCAACGTAACAATTTTGATTCGCGTTGTGTGACTTCGAATGATATGGCGCGAGCCTATCGATGTCCTGCCGCGACTGCCCGGGCGTTTTCACAACGTTCCCGTAGCGGTCTCTTTTGGCGGATAAGCAAGGTTAAGTACGCGTTAATCGTGGGTTGCTAGAGCCCGGGCCGGCTCTAGGTTCCGCGTGACGTGTTCGGGCGACGTGCCGATAAGACAGAGAATTGAACTGTTTCGTTAGCTGTTCGTTACGGAATGGTCAGAGGTCCGGAGAAGCATGTATGGCAACGAAGGCGAAGGAAGACGTCGAAGCCGAGCGGGATAGTGGCCCTGACGGCCCTCTGCTCGATCTTTCCGATGCCGCCGTCAAGAAAATGATCAAGGCCGCCAAGCAGCGCGGCTATGTGACCATGGATCAGTTGAATTCGGTCCTGCCGAGTGAAGAAGTCACTTCGGAGCAGATCGAAGACACGATGAGTATGCTGTCCGATATGGGCATCACGGTCGTGGAGGAAGGCGAAGAAGACGAGCAGGAAACGCCTGCCGAGGACGATAGCGAGCAAAACGACGAGCCCAAACCGAATGGCAGGGCGGTCGCAAAGCCCGCTGGCGGAGCCGTAAGCACAGGCAATACGCGCTCATCGTCTGATCGTACCGACGACCCTGTCCGCATGTATCTGCGCGAGATGGGCTCCGTCGAACTGCTGTCGCGCGAAGGCGAGATCGCCATTGCGAAGCGTATCGAGGCTGGGCGCGAGACAATGATCGCCGGTCTCTGCGAGAGCCCCCTGACTTTCCAGGCACTGATCATCTGGCGCGATGAATTGAACGAGGGCGATATTCTCCTTCGCGAGATCATCGATCTCGAAGCGACCTATGCCGGCCCTGAGGCGAAGAAAGTCAACGTTCCGACGCCGGAAGAGATTGAGCAGCAGAAAAAAGAGCGTGAAGCCAAGGAAAAGGCGGCGCGCCAGCCCAGGCGGCGCAGCGACGACATTACCGATGTTGGCGGAGAAGGCGTTGCCGAGGAGGAAGAAGAGGAAGAGGACGAACAGAATCTCTCCCTTGCCGCCATGGAGGCAGAACTCCGTCCGCAGGTGATGGACACGCTGAACGATATTGCGACCCGCTACGCCGAACTGCGTAAATTGCAAGACCAGCAGGTCGAAAACCGTCTGGCGGCATCCGGCGCGCTGACCGACAACGAAAAGAAAGAGGTCAAAGCGCTCAAGGACCGGGTGATCAAGTCGGTCAAGAGCCTTGCGCTCAACAATGCTCGTATCGAGGCGTTGGTCGAGCAACTCTATGACATCAACAAACGTCTGGTGCGGCAGGAGGGGCAGCTTCTGCGCCTTGGCGAAAGCCACGGCGTTTCCCGCGAGGATTTTCTGAAGAACTATTACGGCCACGAACTGGACCCCAACTGGCTCGAAGCCATGACGACGGCCGGTGGTAAAGGCTGGGACAAATTCGCAGCCGATAAGCGCAAGGCGGAGCGCCTGCGAACGGAAATCCAGGTTCTCGCGCAGGAAACCGGTATTTCGATTTCCGAATTTCGTCGGATCGTCAATCAGGTCCAGAAGGGTGAGCGCGAAGCCGCGATCGCCAAGAAGGAAATGGTCGAAGCCAATCTGCGCCTCGTCATCTCCATCGCCAAGAAATACACCAATCGTGGCCTTCAGTTCCTCGATCTCATTCAGGAAGGCAATATCGGCCTGATGAAGGCGGTCGACAAATTCGAATATCGCCGCGGCTATAAATTCTCCACCTACGCAACCTGGTGGATTCGTCAGGCGATCACCCGCTCCATTGCCGACCAGGCCCGCACAATCCGCATCCCGGTTCACATGATCGAGACGATCAACAAGATCGTCCGTACCAGTCGGCAGATGCTGCATGAGATCGGTCGGGAGCCGACGCCTGAAGAACTTGCCGAAAAGCTTGCCATGCCACTCGATAAGGTGCGCAAGGTGCTGAAAATCGCCAAGGAGCCGATCAGCCTCGAAACGCCTGTCGGCGATGAGGACGACTCACATCTTGGCGACTTCATCGAGGACAAGAACGCCGTGCTGCCGATCGAGGCGGCCATTCAGGCCAATCTTCGCGAGACGACTACCCGCGTGCTGGCGTCACTGACGCCGCGCGAGGAGCGTGTTCTGCGTATGCGCTTCGGTATCGGCATGAATACCGACCATACACTGGAAGAGGTCGGCCAGCAGTTTTCGGTAACGCGCGAACGTATTCGCCAGATCGAAGCGAAAGCGCTGCGGAAGCTCAAACATCCGAGCCGCAGCCGCAAGCTGCGCAGCTTCTTGGATCAGTGAGCACCGATCTGGATCGAACGAAGGGGCCGGCGGAAACGCCGGCCCTAGTTTTTATGCAGTCGTAGAATGCCGATAATCTCGTCGGACCCGCCATCCTTCGTGTGGTGCTGGCCATCATGGACAGGGACGGCCTCGAAATCGAATGGGCTGACCCCGTCGAGGCACGCAGCATTGATGCCGAACTCATCCGGGTTCGACCGGCGCTGGTGATGAGTGTAGATGCCGCAATGGCTGCAGAAATAATGTTGTGCCGACTTCGTGTTGAAAGCGTACAGCGTCAACTCATCCAGACCTTCCACTATGGTGAAATCGTTTAGTCTGGCGGTCAGCGCCACGGCGCCCCTCATGGCGCAATAAGAGCAATTGCAGCGCCTTGCCTCCTCCAGCCACCCTTCAGTCGAACCTGGAAACGCACACGGCCGCAATGGCAGCCACCCGCTAGCCGGTCGTCCGGATTTGGCTTGCTCATCGACCACCACCTTCTGCTTTATTGTTTCTTGAAGAGCGCTTTCTGCCCGCCATATGAATTGCGGCGAGTGTGTAGGAATTGAGCGACCGTGGAAACCGCAATCCAGGCCATCGATATCGAACCGGTAAATATTCTACAGGAACAATTGACGGGTATGGCTCGCGCGGCCGTGACCATGCTGCCTCAGATTCTGGTGGCCCTTCTCGTCATCGTCGTAACGGCGCTTCTTGCGCATGGCGCGCGCTGGCTCTTGAAACGGGGTCTGAAACGCACAGGTCTACGCCCAAGTCTGCAAGAACTTTTCGTCATGCTGCTAGGCATTGCGATCTGGGTGCTAGGCTTCATGATCGCCGCTGTCGTGATGTTTCCATCGCTTACGCCCGCTTCGATGCTCGCGGGTCTTGGCATCGGCACGGTCGCCATTGGCTTTGCATTCAAAGACATTTTCGAGAACTTCCTCGCCGGGATCATCATTCTTTTCAGAAAAGAAATGCGCACGGGCGATTTCATCGAATGCGAAGGCATCGAAGGGCGCGTGGAACGGATTTCCGTGCGAGAAACGCATATCCGTCGGACTGACGGCCAGCTCATCATCGTACCCAATGCGATGCTGTTCACCAATCCGCTTCGCATCGTCACCGATCTGGAGCTTCGGCGCATCACGATTATTGCCGGCGTTGCCTATGGCGAGGATGTGGATGAAGCGCGTTCGGTAATACGCAAGGCCGTCGAAGGTTGCGAAACTGTGGTGCGCAATGCCGCCCGGCCAATCCAGATTTTCGCGCAGGAATTTGCGGACTCCTCGATCAATTTCGAGGTCACATGGTGGACCGGGTCCAAGCCGGTGGATGAACGCAAAAGCCGTGATGAAGTGATTGCTTCGGTCAAGCGGGCGCTCGATACTGCGGGCATCGAGATCCCATTCCCCTACCGTACGCTCACCTTCAAGGAGCCGCTGCCTCTCATACGCGGCGCCAATGCCGAAAACGCCGAGGGCCAGGATGAGTGACTATGGCCGTTGCCACTAAAGTGTCTGGGCGCAACTACGGCAGAATGGCGTCCAGGGGATAAGCTCCAGGCGCTTCTTATCGATCGGGTTTTCGCAGTGGAGGCAGGTGCCGTAGATGCCGATCTCGATCCTGTGCAGCGCGGCGTCGATCGCTTTCAGCTCAGTCTCGCCGGTGACGCCCAGTTCGATCTGAACTTCATCGTCTTCCGCTTCTATTGCCGCTTCCTCACTATCGGCAGGCGCCGGCTGGCTAAATGCCGCATCAATGTCAGAAAGACGAGCCTCTAGTTCGCGCTTGCGATTGCGCAGGATCGTTTCGGCTGCTGCAGCTGCGGCTTGGTTTGGCATCGATATCCCTATTTAACGCTAGGCGAAGGGAGTCTCACCCTTCCGGAAAGTCTGAAAAGGACGCTAGGGACACTACGAAGTCGCCGTGTTGATCTCGATCAACAGACGGCAAATTGTGTCAGAGGAAAGAGGCCGTGAGATTATGTCGATCAGACAATTTAATGCGGAAACCAATGGTCAGGGACTGTACGAAATTACGGATGTCATCGCAGAAGCTCTGCAGGCGATGGACCCGACCGATGGGCTGCTTACCGTCTTCGTGCGGCATACTTCCTGCTCGTTGATTATTCAGGAGAATGCCGACCCTGACGTAGTGCGCGATTTGAAGGCGTTCTTCAGCCGGCTCGCGCCACCTTCGGACGATCCTCGAATGGGGTGGATCAAGCACCGTGCTGAAGGGCCTGATGATATGCCAGCGCATATCAAATCAGCGCTCACTGCAGTGTCGCTATCGATCCCCGTGGAAAACGGAAAGATGCTCTTAGGGACGTGGCAGGGGATTTATCTTTTTGAGCATCGTGACCGGCCCCATCGACGCAAGATCGTCTGCCATTTCCAGCCAGATCGCTAAACTGAGATCTGAAAACAGTGGGGCGTCAATCGGACGGGGTCGCCGATTCAATCTGTCTATCTATGGCAGTAGGCGCGGGCGCGACGTCGTATGACGAAGCCGCCATCCTCTGGCCTTCGAGGGCCGGGTTGACGACGCCGATAAACCATAGAGCTCCGAAAACGAGGACGACCGAGAGAACGCCTGCCAGAAACCAGAGCGATCCTCGATCCGAAACATTCGGGGAAATTTTATTTTCGGTCATATCAGCGGGGGGCTCGATTGCCGGGTCGATGTCCTGATGGTCCAGCATATGTTTCCCCTTCACCAATCTGCTCGTTGGAGAAGGAACGGCCAGCCGGAGATGTTGGTTCCGGCTGGCCGCTTTATCTTTTGTAGACCCGGTATTTTCCGGATCATTCCTTGCTATTGCGCGCTTGCGACGTTCTCGGGTGAGACAAGCGCGGTGATCCGGCGAACGGAAACACGGCGGTTTTCCCGGGCCGGTTCTTCGGTACGAATTTTCAGGTACCGTTCGCCATAGCCCTGTGTTTCCAGATTTTCCGGCGGAATGCCAAAGACATTCGATAGCGCCGATGCCACGCTTTCTGCACGCGCGTCCGAGAGAGCCAGATTGGCGGCATCGGACCCGACGGCATCGGTATGGCCTTCGATCAGGAATGTTTCCGCTGGATTGCGTTCGAGCAGGCGCTCCATTGCTTCGGCGAGCGACTGCAATTCATCGATTTCGGAATCGTTGATCGATGCCTTGCCGAACTCGAAGTTGACCGTCCCAAGATCGATGCGGCGAACCTTATCCCGGATACGGGCGCTGCGGCGAACTTCGTCGACCGAGTAAAGACGCTCGACCGTCTCAACCGGCGGCTGGGCCAGGAAGTCGTAATAACGATCCTCAGATACCGGTTCGACAACGTCGAATATGTACTCATCGCGGGGAATGCGGACAACCAGCGGCGGTAGATCGTCGCCCGGATCGTAATACGGGTCGCGCAAATCGTCCCAGCGATCACGCGGCACGTAAACAAGCGTCCGTTCATTGCCATCGGGTGTGACGCGTGTTCTGCGAAGAACCTCGCCATATTCATTATAGACGGTGACAAGAACAACGCCGTTCGGACGCTCCACAGTCTCGCGATAACGTCCGCCGCGCAGCTCCTCCACCGTTACACGCTCGGCGTTACGACGATAGCGCGGTACGTATTCGCGCCGGTCGCCATCGTCGTTATTGCTGGCGTTTGCAGCAAGAGCCGCCACCGTAGCGACGACAAGCGCCCCGGTCGCAAGCTGGACGATCTCACGATCTCCAAACCGTCCCACAACACGTGAGCCTTCGCGCTCCTGGGGACGCCGCGACACGACACGCGCCGCAGCGGCGCCGGTGATTTCCTGACCTTCTTCAGCCTTGACAGGCTCGATCTCCTGAGGAGCGACTGCCGCTTGCGCGGCTGCATCGCTTTCCGGCACCGATTCTTCTGTAACGATGACTGGCGCCGGCTTTTCGGAGGTTGCAGCCGCCGCGGCGGGTGCTTCACCCGTTGAAGCCGCTTCAGCTTCCTCTTCGGCGGTGACACCGTCCTCCTTGCCGCTATCTGTCAGCGAAGCCTCTTCGCCATCCATTGGGACGGGAGCTTGTTCCTCGGCAACGGGCGTTGTCGCCTGCTGAGCAGCAGGTTCTTCATCTGCAGCTTGCTGTTCGATTGCTTCGCCTTCAGCCGGCTGTTCCGGCTCAGACTGTTCGGCAGTGGCCGGTTCTTCAGCGGTCGTTGCCGCTTCAGCCTCGGTTTCTGCTGTGGCTTCCGTATTCGGTGTCTCAGCCTGAACTTCGGTCTCTGTCTGTGTCTCGACCTCAGCGGCCGGCTCTGCGGCAGCCGGTTCCTCGGCAGGTTCCTCTTCAGCCGTATTGTCCTGCTGTGCCGGGGCCTCTTCCGGGACGGGTATCTCGTCAGCCGGCGGCATTTCTTCCTCGGCGGCCTGCGTTTCTGCTGCCGGCTCTTCGACGGCAGGCGCTTCTTCTACTACTGCGGGTTCTTCAACTGCCGGGGGCTCTTCGGCGGCTGGTTCCTCGACAGCCGGTTCCTCCGCCGGCGTGTCCACTGGTTCTTCCGGCTGCTCTTCAACCGGAGCAGCGGGTTCCTCTACGACCTGTTCTTCTTCGGGTGCGGGCACAACCTCGACATCGACGCAGGCACCGCCTTCTCCGATTGGGGCCTGTCCTTCGGCGCATCCATCCGCTTGCGCCAGAATCAACGTTGCGGCCCGGTCAGCGGTGCTATCGGTTGGTGCGGTCGATGGTTTTGCAAAAGCGGTGTGGGCGACGACAAGGCTCAACGCCGTGCTCGCCACCAAGTTCAATCTATTATTCTTCAAGGAATTCTCCCCAACAAGCTACGGGCTGACGCCCATCGAACCCTTCAACCACAGCAAACGCGCCGATTATGGCGTTGTTCCATCTTCTTCATGGTTTTACCGTGTTCTTTCAGGACAAAGCCGGTCTTGACGCCAGCGCCATGCGCCACGACAAGGCGATACAACATGACCGATGAAAACTCCTCCCCCTTCTGGGTTGCCAAATCCCTTGAAGAACTGTCCGAAGATGAGTGGGAAAGTCTCTGCGACGGGTGCGGGAAATGCTGTCTTGCCAAGCTGGAAGACGAGGATAGCGGCGACATTTATTGGACAAGCGTGGGCTGCCGATTGTTCGACGCTGAGACCTGCCGCTGCGCCGACTATAAAAATCGTCTGTCACGTGTGCCAGATTGCGTCGATCTCACGCCTCAAAAAGTTCGGACACTGCCGTGGTTGCCGTCGAGCTGCGCTTATCGCCTCGTTGCCGAGGGAAAACCCTTGCCGTTTTGGCATCATCTGGTCTGTGGCGACCGGGAGCGGATACACGACAGGGGCGAGAGCATGCGCGGCCGGGTGAAAATCTCCGAAACGGAATTGGGTGAGCCGGAAGACTACTTTCCGTATGTGCTGGACGATGAGCCGTAAGCTCTTGAAACCCGGCCTAGCCGCCGCACCTTCTGGCGGGCACGACGATCATAGGGGAGAGTTAAGCGATGAGCGCCGAACAAACGCGTCAATTGATCGATAATTATCTGAACCGCTTCAATGCCTCCGACTGGGATGGCATGACGGCGCTCGTCGGAGAGGATGTGGCCCACGACATCAATCAGGGCGATCGGCAGATCGGTCGTGAGGCGTTCCACCGTTTTCTGGTGGAGAATAGCCGTTACTACGATGAGCAGCTTGGCGATGTGGTCGTGATGACCGATGAAAGTGGCCGCCGGGGCGCCGCGGAAGTGACGGTCCGCGGTCGGTACATCGCCACGGCGCCGGGGCAGCCGGATGCAAGCGATCAGTCCTATTCGCTTCGGGCTGGAATTTTCTTCGAACTCGATAGTGGCGCGATCAGCCGTGTGACGACTTATTATAATATGGCCGACTGGCAACGGCAGGTCGAAGGTGGCTGAGCCGACCGGCGGCACCGTTCGACTGGCAGCCTATCGAGGCGAGGAGGCCCGCTCCTTGCTAACCGGCCTTGCAAGGCTGCGCATTTCGGTTTTTGGGGACTGGCCCTATCTGTACGATGGTGACGAGGCTTACGAAGCGCGTTATCTCGGCAATTTCATTGATGGTGATGGCGCCTTTGTAGCCGCAGCCTTCGATGGCGATACACTGATCGGCGCGGCGACGGCGGCTCCGCTACTCCAACATATGGACGATGTGGCGGAGCCGATCCGCCAGCTTGGGCTCGACCCGAAGAGCATCTTTTATCTCAGCGAATCCGTCCTGCTGCCAAAATACAGAGGAGCGGGGATCGGCCACGGGTTTTTCGATATGCGCGAAGACGAAGCTCGCCGGCAGAATTTTTCTTCGGCAATGTTTTGCGCCGTCGATCGTGAGGCTGGCGATCACCGCCGACCCGTTAACGCCCGGTCGCTGGAACCGTTTTGGCGCGGGCGTGGATATCGCCGCGTCGATGGCCCGAAGGCGCATATTTCCTGGCGTGAAAAAGGGCAGAGCAATGAGACCGATCACTCCCTGACGCTCTGGATGCGCGACCTGAATGCGAAATGAACGTGGGGTTCCGAACCGGTTCAGCCGAACGTCGTCATAAGGGTTGGCAACAGGCGGCGATGATGTCGCCGCAAAACCGACCAAGGAGACGAACCATGTTCAAGTCCATTCGCACCGCCGTCCTGTCCGCCCTGATCGCACTCGGTACCGTCGCCGGCGTATCCGCCCCCGCCAATGCTGGTGACCTTCGTGTTTACGCTGGCTCCGGAGGTATCTATTTCGGCTTCGGCGATCACTACAACCGCCGCGACGTCCGCCGGAATCGTCACTACAATCGCGGCGTCTGCCGGAACGGTCGTGCGATCCGCAAGGCCGCGCGCCATGGCCTGCGCCGTGCGCATGTCGTTCGCCGCAACCATCGTGTCGTAAAAGTTTCAGGACGCCGTCATGGATACCGGACAGTTGTGACCTTCGCCAATGCACGGGGATGCCCGCGCATCCGCTAAGCGCGACTACTTATTGTCCCAAAAAAGCCCGGCCATTGCGCCGGGCTTTTCATTTGTCACTCGGACGGCTGATCGATTGCGATTTTGAGTGTCACATTGACCGTATACTGGTTCTCGCCGGCTTCGACTGGAACGGCCGCTCCTTGATCCGCCATCGCCATTTCCATCCGCGCCATCGGCATCGGCGGACGGGAATAGCCGCCCTCGGTCAGTGAAACGATAGGACCAAGCGAGACACCCGCGGCGTCAGCGAGTGTTTTGGCTTTCGCCATGGCCTGCTCCACGGCATCCCGTCGTGCTTCGTCGATGACGGTATCGGGTTCGGCGGTTGTCAGATTCAGATTTCCATCGGCGTTGACGCCGAGTTCGATGGCCCTTGTGAGAACCTCGCCCGTTTTCGTCAGATCGCGAATGCGCACCGTGAGCGAATTGGACACCGCATAGCCGGTAATGCGCGGCTGCTCCGGTTCGCCGTTGTCGGTTGGCTCACGCCGGCGATGATCGTAGATCGGGCGAACATTGAAACCGGCGGTTTGCAGATCCCGCTGCTCAATCCCGAAACTCTTCATGGCTTCGATCACATCGGCCATCGCCGTATTCGCCTCTTCGAGCGCCGTGACAGTGTCCGGTGCTTCCCGCAGAACGGTGAATTGCGTGACAGCCATATCCGGAACGACAGTGGCGGAGCCCTCCGCAGTTACAGCGATATGCGGCGGTTCGGATTCCTGCGCCACTGCAGAGCCGAGCGCTGCAACAGTCATCACGGTAGCAAAGCCCAGTGTAAGGCTCTGGCGCGATAGAGACGAGAGGGCGGGGCTTAAGCGTTTCATCGGCATATCCATCATCTTGACATCTGCCTGCGATCTTTCGCCTTCCAGCAAGGCGGTATTGCGGCGGTGGGCGACACAATTGGACGCTTGCGGCCCGCGTCTGAAATCTCTATGCGGATGGTCGGGTCGGGCCTGTAGCTCAATTGGTTAGAGCCGGCGGCTCATAACCGCTTGGTTGGGGGTTCGAGTCCCTCCGGGCCCACCATAGGCAGCCGCACGATCAATGGCGCCGCTCATGCGTTTTGGGCACTACGGCCGATTAAGCCGCATTTCATGTTTTCGTGATTGCATGGCTCTCAGGAAGATTTCCCCATTCCGGGTGATCGTCGAGGGATTATGTTGGCTCGCCTAAATAATCGTCATGCGCTGTCCGCCCGTCGTCTCCGACTTTGGATGAGATTTGTTCAGCCGGGTAAGATCGCGGCGCTGGCGGCCATCTTCATTACTCTCGGAATCGGTTTCTTCGCCGATTATCAAAACCGTATGGTTTCGCGTCAGCAAGCGCGCACGACTGTCAGCGAGCAACTGGGCGTCGTGCGGATGCGGTTGGAAGGAAACATCAACAGCAACATTCAATTGGTACGGGGCTTGGTTGCCGTCATCGCCGCCACTCCTAATCTGGACCAAGCTCGATTTGCTAAAATCGCCAGCCGGCTGATCGGAAAACACTCTCAATTGCGAAATATCGGCGCCGCGCCGGATTTGGTCATTCGATACATCTATCCGATCAAGGGAAACGAACAGGCGATCGGTCTCGACTATACCGAGAACGAAGAACAACGTGCGGCTGCCATGCGCGCCGTACAGTCAGGTGACATGATCCTCGCAGGACCGGTCGACCTTGTCCAAGGCGGTCGCGGGTTCATTGGCCGGTTTCCTGTCTTCGTCGATGGGCCGAACGAAGCCGATAACTTCTGGGGACTTGTATCTGCTGTCGTCGATGTCGAAGCGCTTTACGCCGATAGCGGCCTGTTCGATCCGTCGCTGCCCATCGACCTAGCCATCAGGGGGCAGGATACCAATGTCGATGATGACACGGTGTTCTTCGGCGATCCATCGATCTTCCAAAGCGACCCCGTCACCACCAATCTCTCTTTACCGAATGGCCAGTGGCGCATTGCTGCGATACCGAGGGACGGGTGGGAACAAGCCTTTGGCGATGTCTGGCTCTTCCGACTCTTCATTATCGCGGCGATCCTCCCGCTCGCAGCGCTCGTGGCGTTTGCCGGTCATCTTTACGATGAACGGCGCGCCTATGTCGGTGAACTGAAACGACAGCAGGTCGAATTACATAGACTGTCCCGGCGTTTGGGCCTTGCGCTCGATACGTCGCGGATCGGCGTATGGGAACTCGATCTGGATACGATGGGCCTTCGGTGGGATGGCCGAATGAAGGAACTCTATGGCTTGCCTCCCAATGCGCCGGTCGATGGACCGGATGTATGGAGAGCCGCGCTTCATCCCGAAGACCGAGAGCGAGCTGACCAGACATTCCAGCTCTCGATTGCGGTCGAGGCCCCTTACTCCGACGAATTCCGGCTTATGCTCCCTAATGGCGAAACGCGCTGGGTTAGAACGATGGGAGCCATTCATACCGAAGCCGACGGTCGGCGGTCTATTCTAGGCGTCAATTGGGATGTGACGGCAGACATTCAATTAAAGACGCGTTTGTTGGCCGCGAAGAAGACCGCCGAAGCCAAAAACAGGGAGTTGGAAGAGGCCCGCGCGCAGATGGAGTATAACTCCCTGCACGATAGCCTGACCGGACTGCCGAACCGGCGTTACCTTGATGATAAAGTTCTTTCGAACCGCGACCTACCCGTATCTGTGGCTCTTCTTCATGTCGATCTGGACCGTTTCAAACATATTAACGATACGCTAGGCCATGCTGCGGGCGATGCGATGCTCATGCACGCCGCCTCGGTGCTCAAAGCGAATGTCGGTGAGCATGATATCGTCGCGCGGGTCGGAGGCGATGAATTTATTATCGCAACGACGGCGACGATCGATGAGCAGCATCTATCAGCCATGGCGGGATCGATCATCGAGCAGATGCGCGAGCCAGTTCCCTATCGGCATCAGGAATGCCGGTTCGGCGCCAGCATCGGCATTGCGGCCGGGATCTGTCCATCGACTGAAAGCCTCGAACGTCTGCTGATCGACGCGGATATCGCGCTCTATCGCGCCAAGAAAGAGGGCAGGAACCGTTACGCTTTCTTTTCCGAGACGCTGAAGGCGGAAGCGATGCAGAACAAGCGGGTGGCTGACGATGTTCTAGGCAGTCTAGAACGCCGGGAATTCGTGCCGTACTTTCAACCCCAGTTCGATGCAAAAACGCTCGACGTTGTGGGCGTAGAGGCGCTCGCCCGCTGGGTTCATCCACAACATGGCATGCTGCCTCCTTCGGCCTTCCTCTCCGTTGCGGATGAGTTGAATGTTGTGCCGTTGATCGACCGCATGATTTTGGAGCAGACGCTTTGGCATTCGACAGAGTGGCAGGCACACGACATCTCGATACCAAGAATGTCGGTCAATGTTTCGACCGGGCAATTAAAGTCGGATCGTTTGATCGAGAATCTTTCCGATCTCGTGTTGCCGGCGACGAAATTGTCTTTCGAGCTGCTGGAGTCGACGTTTCTGGATGACGACGATGCGATGATCGCCAACAATATCGAGCAGTTGCGCGAGATGGGCATCGGAATTGAGATCGACGATTTCGGAACCGGTCATGCATCGATTGTCAGCCTCATTCAAATTCATCCGTCACGCCTGAAGATCGAACGGCGGCTGGTTGCGCCGATACCGCATTCCAGCAGCCAACGCCGACTTGTGGCCTCGATCATCGAGATCGGCCATTCGCTTGGCATCGAGGTTCTGGCCGAGGGTGTCGAAACGCTGGAACATGCTGCGATTCTTCGCGATCTCGGTTGTGACTCCTTACAAGGCTATGCGTTGGGAATGCCGATGAGCTCCAGAAAACTTATCGAATTCGTGCGTGAAGAACGCTGGCGAAAGGCAGCGTGAGCGGGCCTACGAGGCTGTCTTAGTCAGGCAGCACCTTACCGGGGTTCATGAGATTGTCTGGATCGAAGAGCTTTTTGATGCCTGCCATCAATTCTACGGCGTTATCTCCATGTTCTCGTCGCATATAGCCGCGTTTGCCAAGGCCGACGCCATGTTCGCCGGTTGCGGTGCCACCCGCGGCCAGGGCGCGTTCTACCAGGCTGCTGCTGACGGCGCGGGCTGCCGATAACTCGCTGGCATCGTCCGGATCGATCAGGAGAGCCATATGAAAATTCCCATCGCCGACATGGCCAAGGACCGGCGCGGTCAGACCTTTTTCCTCAGCATCGTGACGCGATTGCAGGATGCAGTCCGCCAGCGCGGAGCGTGGCACGCAAACATCGGTGGTCAGCATCTTCTTGGAAGGCCGATAAGCCATGCAAGCGTATGCGCAATCGTGACGCGCCCGCCATAGGCGGTTGCGGTCTTCCGCCCTGGTCGACCATTGAAAGGCGCTGCCGCCGTGGTCTTCGACGATTGAGGCAGCCAACTCGGCCTCGGCTTCGGTGCTCTCCGTTGTGCCATGAAATTCAAGAAACAGATGAGGGGCAAGCTCCAGATCAGTCTTGGAATAGAGGTTGACGGCGTCGATCATCATTTCATCCAGCAATTCGACCCGGGCAAGGCCCATGCCACTACCAATCAACGCAACGGCCGCATCGACGGCATTCTTCAGGTCCGGAAAAGCACAGGTGGCCGAAGCAATGACTTCAGGCTGCGGCGCCAAACGCACCGTAATCTCTGTAACAATGCCGAGTGTTCCCTCGGAGCCTGTAAACAGATGAGTCAGATCGTAGCCGGCTGAACTCTTTCGCGCGCGGCTTCCTGTCCTGACGACCCGCCCATCGGCCAAAACGACTTCGAGACCAAGGACCACATCGGCCATGGTGCCGTAGCGCACCGTGTTGGTGCCGCTGGCGCGGGTAGCGATCATTCCGCCTATCGATGCGTCCGCGCCAGGGTCGACAGTGAAAAAGAGGCCGGTATCGCGCAGCTCTTCGTTCAGCTTGCGTCTGCGAATGCCTGGCTGGACGGTACAGTTGAAGCTTATGGGATCGACATGCAGCAGCTTGTCCATTTCGATGGTGCTGATTGCAATTCCGCCTGTCACCGGGATTAGCGCCCCTTCGATCGAGGAGCCGGCCCCAAAGGCGATCATCGGAACTTTGTATCTCGAACAGATTTGGCAGATTGCCGAGATTTCCTCGGTTGTCCGAGGAAAAACCACCGCATCAGGGAGAGCCGGTGGATGCCAGGATTCATCACGTCCATGAAGTTCGCGAACCGATTGACCCGTGCTGATCCTTTCGTCGAATCTCGCACGCAGCTCCTCAATGGCGTCATTCAATTGCGGATCGATTACAGCGGTTCTTCTGACGATGGCTGACATGTCCGTTTCTCCCGTTCCTGCGCAAGATGGGATAAAATCATGGCGGGATTCAACGCCACATATTCCGCCGAAGATTATTCAGGCAGGCAAATCTGCGTGCCCCAATCGTCGCATAGCCGTGCAAGATCCGGATTGACTGGCCGGTCCGTGAAGAAGATGTCGATGTCCGAAAGGCTGCCGATACGCGCAGGCGCGCTTCTTTCGAATTTCGAATGATCGGCGACGAGAATGTTCGTTCGCGCCCGAGCAAGAGCCGTCTGGCTGACGCCCACCTCCTGAGTGTCGAAGTCAAGCATATCGCCGTCGACGTCGAGAGCCGAGCAGCCGAGGACTGCGTAGTCGAATTTGAACTGCTCAACGACACGGTTGGTCATACCGCCGACCAGACCGCCGTCGCTTCGCCGCAAAACGCCGCCAGCGACAATGATTTCGCAGCTTTCATTGGAGACCATTATATTGGCAATGTTCAGATTGTTGGTGACCACGAGTAGATTGCGATGAAGAAGCAGTTCGCGCGCCACTGCCTCGGTGCTTGTTCCGATGTTCAGAAAAACGGATGAACTTTCGGGGATCACCGCAGCACAGCGGCGCCCGATCTGGTGCTTTTCTTCCTCGTTCAGGTTGCGGCGTTCCTCGTAACCGAAATTGGTCACGCCGGAGACGGGCACGGCGCCCCCGTGAACACGCTTGAGTCGTCCGGTTTCCGCCAGTTCAGACAGATCGCGCCGAATAGTCTGTACCGTGACGCCGAAATGGCCGGCAAGGCTCTCTACTGTGACCTTGCCGTGCTGGCGGGCGAGCTCAAGAATCTCCGGGTGCCTTAGCGTTTCGCTCATGATCGATTTTTAGCTGAAACGCTCCCCGGTTCCCTTGCGACAATAGATCGCGTTTCCTTGGACCATGCAAGGCGGTCCATCCGACTATGTTCCTTTTCGCAATTGCGAATAATTTTCGCGCTGCAAACCTATAAAAAACGAAAATTTACGAACATAAATGTTGACCTGTAAGTGGGTCTGCGTTTAGTTGCCGATCAGGAACTGGACCACGCGATATCGGGAGGGCGCATGGCTGACGATCTGCAACATGACATGCCAATTTCCGATTTGCTCGTCATTGGCGGCGGCGTAAACGGGTGCGGCATTGCACGCGACGCGGTGGGACGAGGAATGTCTGTCGTGTTGGTCGAGATGGACGACCTGGCATCCGGCACGTCATCGGCCTCGACCAAACTGTTTCACGGCGGCCTGCGTTATCTGGAATATTTCGAGATCAAACTGGTTCGCGAGGCGTTGTCGGAGCGGGAAGTCCTTCTGCGCGCCATGCCGCATATCTCGTGGCCGATGCGTTTTGTCCTGCCCTACACCGACACCATGCGGTTCGAGAATGATACGCCGACGTCGAAGCTGCTTTCCACTGTCATGCCCTGGATGAAGGGACGCCGTCCGGCCTGGCTAATCCGTGCGGGTCTTTTCATGTATGACACGCTGGGCGGCCGCAAATTCCTGCCCGGCACCGAATCTGTCGATCTGTCATCGGACCCGGTCGGTGAACCTCTCAAGGATGAATTCAAGGAAGCGTTCGAATATTCGGATTGCTGGGTGGAGGATTCCCGGCTGGTGGCGCTAAACGCGCGCGATGCCGCAGAGCGCGGTGCAAGCGTTCTGACCCGAACCAAGCTGATCGACGCGGAACGACATGCCGGTGAATGGCGTGTCACACTCGAAAATGTCGAGACGGGCGAGCGATTTACCCGGCGTGCGCGGATGCTTGCGAACGCCGCGGGTCCATGGGTTCGTGATCTTATCAACCGAACGGCCAGTTCGGATTTGAATACCGATGTGAGGCTTGTAAAGGGCAGCCACATCGTAACGCGAAAACTCTACGATCACGACAAGGCTTACTTCCTCCAGGGCAAGGATGGCCGGATCATCTTCCTGATCCCTTATGAGAGTGATTACACACTGATCGGGACCACCGATGCTGGGCATGACGACCCGAACAAGCCGGTCGAAATATCGGACGAAGAGCGCGACTATCTTCTCAATTTCGCAAATGAATATCTGAAACAGAAAATCACCGTCGACGACATTGTCTGGACCTATTCGGGTGTCCGGCCGCTCTATGATGACGGCGCTTCATCCGCTACCGCAGCGACCCGCGAATATGTTCTGGTGATGGACGACGAAGACGGTGCGCCCGTACTGAACGTTTTTGGCGGAAAGATAACGACCTATCGCCGGCTCGCCGAACAGGCGATCGACCGTCTGACGGAAGACAATTCACACGTTGGCAAGTCTTGGACTGCCGGCGTGCCTCTGCCGGGTGGGGATTTTCCAGTCGACGGCGTCGATGAACTTATTGGGGCGTTGCAGGAAAAGTACGCTTTTCTCGGCGGGAAATGGGCCGCACGGCTTGTGCGCGCCTACGGTACGGACGCCGATCATGTGCTGAATGGGGCAACCTCCAAAGCCGATCTCGGCGAGATGTTCGGAGCGACATTGAGCGCCCGAGAAGTCGAATGGCTCATGGAAAAAGAATTCGCTCGCACTGCCCATGATGTGATCTGGCGGCGGTCGAAACTGGGATTGCGAATGTCGGACGAAGAGGTCCGGCGGCTCGACGCTTTTATGGTAGAAAAGGGCGGCATACCGAATGCGGCCACGTCCGTGAAAGCGGCCGAGTAGGAGGAGACGGATGACACTTCAACTGGAGAATATGTCAAAAGTGGTGAACGGACGGACGCATATCTATCCAACCGACCTGACGCTGCAGAACGGCACGATGAACGTGCTGCTCGGCCCGACGCTTGCCGGCAAGACGACCCTGATGCGGCTTATGGCCGGACTCGACAAGCCTTCGACCGGGCGCATCCTCTGGAACGGGGAAGATGTGACCGATGTGCGGGTGCAGGATCGCGGCGTCGCGATGGTCTACCAGCAGTTCATTAATTACCCGTCCATGACGGTCTACGACAACATCGCCAGTTCAATGCGGTTGTCCGGCCGTCCGGCAGACGAGATCGATCGGCAGGTCCGCAAAACCGCTGAATTGATGAAGCTGACGCCGATGCTGGATCGCAAGCCGCTGCAACTTTCCGGCGGCCAGCAGCAGCGCTGCGCACTGGCCCGTGCGCTGGTCAAGAATGCCGGTCTCGTGCTTCTGGACGAGCCGCTGGCCAATCTGGATTACAAGCTGCGCGAGGAATTGCGGATCGAAATTCCGAAAATCTTCGAGGAAAGCGGCTCGATCTTCGTTTACGCGACGACCGAGCCAGAGGAGGCGTTGCTTCTGGGCGGTTATACGGCGACGCTTTGGGAAGGCCGGATCACGCAGTTCGGCCCCACGCTCAGCGTCTATCGCCAGCCGGTGGACGCCACGACCGCGCGGGTTTTTTCCGATCCGCCGATGAATTTTTTGCCCTTCGAAAAGCGTGGCGGCAATATCGTCTTCGCCGACGGTCTCAGTGTGGAAGCCGTCGGGCAGTTCGGCGCACTTGGTGACGGCCAATATATGGCCGGTTTCCGGCCGAACCATCTGGCGCTCGAGCGGCCGGGACCGGATTCGTTTGCCTTCCAAACCAAGCTGAGCGTGTCGGAATTGACCGGTTCGGAGACCTTTATCCATCTGGATCATCACGGCCAGCGCTGGGTTGGGTTGATGCATGGCATTCATGAGTTCGAGCCGGGACGTTCGCTCGATGTCTATCTGTCGCCGGCTCATATCTACATTTTCGACGAGGACGGGCGGCTGGTCGCGCCGGCTTCCTACGCGGCGGCTGCTTGAGGTAGGGACGATGGCTCAGATCACACTCAAGAATATCGCCCACTCCTACATGGACGCACCATCGGATGAAGCCGATTATGCGCTGAAAGAGGTCGATCATGTTTGGCGCGATGGCGAAGCCTATGCGCTGCTTGGACCATCCGGCTGCGGCAAGACGACGCTTCTGAACATCGTATCCGGCCTTCTGCGGCCTTCGCATGGCCGCGTCCTGTTCGACGGCGAGGACGTAACAGACATGCCGACCGCCGAGCGCAACATCGCGCAGGTGTTCCAGTTCCCGGTTGTCTACGATACGATGACGGTTCGCGAGAATCTCGCATTTCCCCTGAAGAACCGTGGCATGGATGCCGGTATCATCACCGAGCGCGTTCAGCGCGTCGCGGCCATGATCGGCATGGAAAACGAGCTGAACCGCAAGGCGCGCGGTCTGACGGCGGATGCCAAGCAGAAAATCAGTCTTGGCCGCGGCATGGTGCGCGACGATGTCAATGCGCTGCTCTTCGATGAGCCGCTGACGGTGATCGACCCGCATATGAAGTGGGAACTACGAACGCAGCTGAAGCATCTGCACGACCAGTTCGGCCACACCATGATCTATGTGACGCACGACCAGACGGAAGCGCTCACCTTCGCCGATCATGTGGTCGTGATGCATGATGGGCGAGTGGTACAGATCGGCACGCCGGAAGAGCTGTTCGAGCGGCCGGCGCATACGTTTGTCGGCTATTTCATCGGTTCGCCAGGCATGAATCTCCTGCCGGCTGAGGTCAAAGGCGACAGAGCTGTCATAGACAGCCACGAAGTGCCGCTTGGGAGCGGATATGACGATCTGTCCGGCAAGGTCGAAATTGGCATCCGGCCGGAATTCGTACGTCTGACAGAGAGTGCGAACGGCCTGCCGGCGACCATCGAGCGCGTCGAAGATGTCGGTCGTCACCGGCTTGTCCGCACCAAAGTGCTGGGTCGGCCGGTCAATATCATTGCCGATGAGGGCGGCGCCCTGCCGTCGGAGAACGCCCGGATCGCCTTCGATCCCAGCCGCGTCAATGTTTATGCCAATGACTGGCGCGTCGAGGGGAGGGCGGCCTGATGGAAAAAACCGTCAATCACAAAGCCTGGTTCCTCGTCCTGCCTGTTCTGGTGCTGGTGGCATTCTCCGCCGTGATCCCGTTGATGACGGTGGTGAACTATTCAGTGCAGGATACGTTCGGCAACAATGTCTTCTTCTGGGCGGGACTCGAATGGTTCGAGCAGATGCTGCATTCGAATCGCATGTGGAATGCGCTCGGACGGCAGCTTGTCTTTTCGGCGATCATTCTGGCCATCGAGGTACCACTCGGCATTTTCGTCGCGCTTAATATGCCGAAGCGCGGTTTCTGGGCGTCGGTCTGTCTCGTGCTGATGAGCCTGCCGCTCCTCATACCGTGGAACGTTGTCGGCACGATCTGGCAGATCTTCGCGCGCGTCGATATCGGCCTTCTCGGCTACACGCTCCGCGCACTCGGCGTAAACTACAATTACACGCAGGATTTCTTCGCCGCCTGGACCACCGTCATCGTCATGGATGTCTGGCACTGGACGAGTCTCGTGGCGCTTCTCGCCTATGCTGGCCTCCAGTCGATCCCGGACGCGTATTATCAAGCGGCCAAGATCGACCAGGCAAGCCGCTGGGCGGTCTTCCGCTATATCGAGCTGCCGAAGATGGCGGGCGTGTTGATGATCGCGATCCTGCTGCGTTTCATGGACAGCTTCATGATCTACACCGAACCCTTCGTCGTGACCGGCGGCGGGCCTGGCAACGCCACCACCTTCCTGTCGATCGACCTCGTGAAGATGGCGCTCGGTCAGTTCGACCTCGGTCCGGCGGCAGCCTTCTCGATCATGTACTTCCTGGTGATCCTGGTGATTTCCTACGTCTTCTACACCGTGATGACCAACCTCGATAAAAGGGATGGCGCGGCATGAGCGGCACCACCATGAAATCGACCGTTTCCGCGCCCGGCGCCGCCTCGCTCCCCGGTGACGTCACATCTGAACGAACCAACGCGAACGCAAGGCTCCAGAGCCGTTTCCGTCCGACCGGCTCGGCTGTGGTGATGGGGCTCTACCTGCTGTTCCTGCTGCTACCGATCTACTGGCTGCTCAATATGAGCCTGAAGACCAATCAGGAAATCCTTTCGACCTTCAGCCTGATTCCGCTGCGACCCACACTCGACAACTACCTGACGATCCTGACCGATCCGTCCTGGTATATGGGTTACGTCAATTCGCTGATTTATGTGGTCCTGAACACGGTAATCTCCATCCTCGTGGCGTTACCGGCGGCCTATGCCTTCTCGCGCTATCAGTTCATGGGCGACAAGCATCTGTTCTTCTGGCTTCTGACCAACCGCATGGCGCCGCCGGCGGTTTTCGCGCTGCCCTTTTTCCAGCTCTATTCGTCGGTCGGTCTTTTCGACACGCATATCGCGGTAGCCTTGGCGCACTGTCTCTTCAACGTGCCGCTGGCGGTCTGGATTCTGGAAGGCTTCATGCGGGGTGTCCCGCGAGAGATCGACGAGACGGCCTATATCGATGGCTACTCCTTCCCGCGCTTCTTCGTAAAGATTTTCATGCCGTTGATTGCGAGCGGCATCGGCGTGGCAGCCTTCTTCTGCTTCATGTTCTCATGGGTGGAACTGCTGCTGAGCCGCACACTCACATCCGTCGATGCCAAGCCGATCGCCGCGACCATGACCCGGACGGTTTCCGCCTCCGGCCTCGACTGGGGCGTTCTGGCGGCCGCCGGCATTCTGACCATCGTGCCGGGCGCGCTCGTGATCTGGTTCGTCCGCAATTACATCGCCAAGGGCTTCGCCCTCGGGCGCGTCTAGGCAGAAGGAGAACAAGACCATGCAATGGATGGCCTGGACACTGCCGACGGCAATCTTCTTTGCCTCGATTGCGACGGTGCTCATCATTTTCACCGTGCTCGCGATCCGCTTTCCTGAAACGCCGCGCCATGGCGTTCTAGGAATGGAGACGACGCGCGGCGACCGCCTGTTCATCGCGCTTCTTGCTGCCGCTTTCTTGAACCTCGCCTGGCTCGGCCTGACCGATCTCAGCCAATGGTGGGGATTACTCATAAGCCTCGTCGTCGCCATTCCGATCTTTCGGTGGGTATAGCGGCGATGAGCTAACCGGATCGGCGCTCACCCCCACAAATCAGGGCGCCCGATGGACTTGAACTTCAACCTGGGAGGAAAGAATGAAGAACGCATTCAAAACGACCACGGCACTGGCCTTTTTGGCCGGCGCAATGGCTAGCCCGGCCTTTGCCGGCATGGAGGAAGCCACTCAGTTTCTCGATAGCGAAATCGGCGATGTCTCCACGCTTTCGCGTGAAGAGCAGGAAGCCGAGATGCAGTGGTTCGTCGATGCCGCTGCTCCAATGTCCGGCATGGAAATCAAGGTCGTTTCTGAAACGATCACGACGCATGAATATGAGAGCCAGGTGCTTGCTCCGGCTTTCACTGCCATCACCGGCATTCAGGTCACGCACGATCTGATCGGCGAAGGCGATGTGGTGGAAAAGCTGCAGACGCAGATGCAGTCCGGTCAGAACATCTATGACGGCTACGTCAACGATTCCGATCTGATCGGTACGCATTGGCGCTATCAGCAGGTTCGCAATTTAACGGACTGGATGGCCGGTGAAGGCAAGGACGTGACAAGCCCGACCCTCGATCTCGAGGATTTCATCGGCACCGAGTTCACCACCGGCCCGGACGACAAGCTTTATCAGTTGCCGGACCAGCAGTTCGCGAACCTTTACTGGTTCCGCTACGACTGGTTCAACGACGAAAAGACCAAGGCCGATTTCCAGGAAAAATACGGCTATGAGCTGGGCGTGCCGGTCAACTGGAGCGCTTACGAGGATATCGCCGAGTTCTTCACCGGGCGCGATATGAGCTATATCGAGGGCGAGCCGTCTTCGGGCGTTTATGGCAACATGGATTACGGTAAGAAGGACCCGTCGCTCGGCTGGCGCTACACCGATGCGTGGATGTCGATGGCCGGCATGGGCGACAAGGGCGAGCCGAACGGTCTACCCGTTGACGAATGGGGTATCCGCGTCAACGAAAACAGCCAGCCTGTCGGCTCGTGCACGGCGCGTGGCGGCGCTACAAACTCGCCAGCGGCCGTCTATGCGGTCAACAAGGCTGTCGAGTGGCTGCAGAAGTACTCGCCGCCTTCCGCTGCGGGCATGACCTTCTCGGAGGCTGGCCCGATCCCGGCGCAGGGCAATATCGCCCAGCAGATGTTCTGGTACACCGCATTCACCGCCGACATGGTCGGTGACGGTGCAGCCGCCGTGCTGAACGAGGATGGTACGCCGAAATGGCGCATGGCTCCGTCGCCACACGGCGCTTACTGGGAAGATGGCATGAAGATCGGCTATCAGGACGCCGGTTCCTGGACGCTGATGGAATCGACGCCTGTCGATCGGGCCAAGGCCGCATGGCTCTACGCCCAGTTCGTTACGTCGAAGACCGTCGATCTGAAGAAGTCGATGGTCGGCCTTACCTTCATCCGCGAGAGCACCATCCAGTCGGAGCAGTTCACCGAGCGCGCGCCGAAGCTGGGCGGTCTCGTCGAGTTCTACCGCTCGCCCGACCGTGTGCGCTGGAGCCCGACCGGTACCAACGTGCCGGACTACCCGAAGCTCGCTCAGCTCTGGTGGCAGAATATCGGCGATGCGATGAGCGGCGCGAAAAGCGCGCAGGAAGCGCTCGACAGCCTCTGCCAGCAGCAGGAGCAGGTGCTTGAGCGTCTGGAACGCGCCGGCGTTCAGGGCGACCTCGGTCCGAAGATGAACGAAGAGAAGGATCCGAGCGAGTGGCTGAACCAGGACGGCGCACCCAAGGCCAAGCTGGATAATGAGGATCCGGAGCCAGAGACCATCGCCTATGACGATCTGGTCAAGCGCTGGTCGTCCGATCAGTCGGCAACATCTTCCGATGCCGGTGCTTCCGACAGCGAAATGAGCTCGGATGCTGAAAAGCCGATGGACGATGCTTCCATGGAAAAGAAGGATGAAAGCCAGCCGGCGCAGTAAGCCAAATGGCTGAAACAAAACGAAGAAGGCGGCCCCAGCGGTCGCCTTTTTCATGAAAGACCCTATGCTGCCTATTCAGACGGGAGGAGTTTGCGGCCATGACCTATATTCTCGCCATCGATCAGGGAACCACGTCGAGCCGGGCGATCCTGTTCGATGAGAAGATGACGCCGGTGGCGACTGCGCAGGAGGAGTTTCCCCAGCACTTTCCGCAAAGCGGTTGGGTCGAACACGATCCGGACGATATCTGGACCACCGTGGCCGGAACGTGTCGGCAGGTTATGGAACGAGCCGGCGCACAGGCCAGTGACATTGCCGCGATCGGTATTACCAATCAGCGCGAGACCACGCTGGTCTGGGACAAAAATACCGGCAAGGCCATCCACAATGCCATCGTCTGGCAGGACCGGCGGACGGCGCAGACCTGTCGCAAATTGCGTGAGGCTGGCCACGAGGAGATTGTCACCGAGAAGACCGGCCTGCTTCTCGACCCCTATTTTTCTGGCACGAAGCTCGCCTGGATACTGGATCAGACAGACGGCGCTCGCGAACGTGCACGGGCCGGTGAGCTGCTTTTCGGCACTGTCGACAGTTTTCTGATCTGGAAGCTGACCGGTGGCCGTTCTCATGTGACGGACGCCACCAATGCGGCGCGTACGCTGCTTTACGACATTCGCAACGGGCGGTGGAGCAGTACGATTTGCGATCTGCTCGATATTCCCATGCAGATGCTACCGGAGGTACGCGATTGCGCAGGTGAGTTCGGCTCGGCGCGGAGCGATCTCTTCGGCGGCGACATACCCATTCTCGGTGTTGCCGGCGACCAACAGGCGGCGACCGTCGGACAGGCCTGTTTCTCGCCCGGTATGTTGAAATCTACCTATGGAACGGGCTGCTTCGCTCTCATGAATACCGGCGATACGCCGGTGACATCGCAGAACCGGCTTCTGACCACCATCGCCTATCAGCTCGACGGCAAGCCGACATATGCGTTAGAGGGCTCCATCTTCATCGCGGGTGCCGTCGTGCAATGGCTCCGCGACGGACTCAAGATGATCCGCGACGCCGAGGAGACGCAGCTGCTGGCGGAAGCCGCCGATGCGTCGCAGGGCGTGATTCTGGTGCCGGCCTTCACCGGTCTTGGCGCGCCCTATTGGGATGCCGAATGCCGCGGAGCCGTCTTCGGTCTGACGCGCAATACCGGGCCGAACGAACTGGCGCGCGCTGCGCTGGAGAGCGTGGGTTATCAAACCCGCGACCTTATGGAAGCGATGCGCGCCGACTGGCGGCAGTCGGTCGGCGGTCTCGATGCAGAGGACGAAGCGGTTCTTCGCGTCGATGGCGGAATGAGCGCATCGGATTGGACGATGCAGTTTCTGGCCGACATTCTGGGCGCGGCGGTCGACCGCCCGAAGGTGCTGGAGACAACGGCGCAGGGTGCGGCCTGGTTGGCTGGCATGGCGGCGGATTTTTATCCCTCGCAGGACGAGTTTGCCAAAAGCTGGTCGCTGGAACGCCGTTTCGAGCCGCAGATGGGCGAGGAAGAGCGCGAACGGCGCTATAAAAAATGGCAGAACGCGGTGGCCGGCACCATTCGCTTTACGGGCGGTTCGCCGGAGTCTTAGATTTTCGTGGCCGAACCAACTCGCTAGTCATCCGGAGGGCTTCTTCCACGTTCGAAGCCGCTGGCACATCGGGCAGGGCAGGACGCGTCAGCATATGAACAGGCAAGCCGAGTTTGCGCGCGGCTAAGAGTTTGGCATAGGCCGCCGTACCGCCACTGTTCTTGCACATGATCGCATCGATTCGCTCCTGTTCAAGCAGTTCGCGCTCGGCCACCAAAGTGAAGGGGCCGCGGTCAAGGATCGTCTTATGCTTCGGAGGCAGAAGCACCGGCTCGACCGGATCGACCGAACGGATCACGTAAATATGCTGTGGCGCTGTCGCTAACGGCGCGATCTCCTTGCGACCGAGTGCGACGAACAGTCGCTTGGGGTCGGGGCCGATGGCTTCGAGTGCTGCTTCCAGATTTCCCGCATAATGCCATAGATCAGCCGCCTCCGGCTGCCAGGCCGGTCGCCGAAGAGCAAGGAGCGGCGTTTGAGATTTCAGCGCCGCGGCCGCAGCGTTGCGAGAGATGTTCGCCGCGTAAGGATGCGTCGCGTCAATCAACAAATCGATCTTTTTCGCACGCAGATACTCCGCCAGCCCTTCCGCGCCGCCAAAGCCTCCAATGCGGGTCGGCACGCCCTGATCGCGCGGGGATAGCGTCACGCCGGCGAGGCTGAGAGTCACGTTTGCATCCTGTTCGGCGAGCACGCTCGCCAGCTTGCGCGCGTCTGCCGTGCCGCCAAGAATCAGGATGCTCCGACCCGCTAGCGAAATCATTGATCGGTCGCCAGTGGCGGAATGCGCCCACGAATGATCTGCCGGTAGCGCGAAGGCCGGCCATCCCACGGCAGGAGACCGTCGACGCTTTGGGAGAGGGATGAAGCGCCCCAGAGCAGTGTATCGATGTCCGTTTCTGCCAGATTGCCGAGAAGGTAGGTCCACGCGCCCGGCGCTGCGATTGCGCCGGACGGGCCGTGATCGCAAGCCGCCATGCAATCGACCATTTGAACCTGAACGCCGGATTCGGATGCGCACTCCGCCCATTGCTCGATGGTGGCGCCATTCTCTTGCCAGCAGAGACGGCAGAGCATCAGCGTGCCTTGAGCGTCGGACGTCTTGGAATGATCGTTCGGCATAAGGGTGCCCATCTGAGATTATGTTTGGCGCTGGCTGTGGAGGCTAGACGACAAGTGACAGTGTCAGAGCCGCGACGATGGCGATCAAGAGAATATCGGCATTCCGATAAAGCCGCAGGGCTCGGTCAATATCCTCTGCGGTGGCATTGCGACGTCCTTTTTTGTTCATTATCGCCGCATCGACAGTCTTGCCATCATAAACGCGCGGACCGGCCAGCGCGATGCCGAGTGCGCCGCCCATTGCCGCTTCCGGCCAACCGGCATTGGGCGAGGTATGATGGCGGGCATCAGCGATGATCGCCCGCCACGCGCCTCGTGTATCGGCACCCTTCGTGAATGCGGCAGCCACCAGGATCAGCAGCGCGGATAGGCGACTGGCGGGCAAATTCAGCAGGTCGTCGAGACGCGCCACAGCTTTCCCATACGCCTCATACCTTTTGTTGCGATGGCCGACCATACTGTCCGCCGTGTTGATGGCTTTATAGACGAGACCGCCGGGCAAGCCGCCTACGACCAGACAAAAGGCCGGCGCGACCACCCCGTCGGAGAAGTTCTCGGCGAGACTTTCCACTGCCGCACGGCTGATCTCGCTTTCGCTGAGTTGCGCCGTATCGCGCCCGACGATCTTCGAAAGGGCCAGGCGAGCACCGTCAAGATCGCTTCTATTGTCTTTGAGCGAGTCACGCACCGCCGCGACGTGGTCGTGAAGGCTGCGCTGCGCCAGAAGGCTTGAGGCGAAAAGGCCGAGTATGAGAACGGTCGGAAGAGGCGGCAGACCATCGCCGGCAAGCCGGTGAAGGATGACACCGGCAGCCAGTGAAGTCACGATCAGCGAGATGGTCAGGATACATCCGAAGCCAATGCGGGTCTCGCGCGACAGGCTCGGCCTGTTCCAACGGCGGTCCAACTTATCGATCAGCCGACCGATCCATGTCACCGGATGGCCGATGGCATTGAAAAGCCGGCTCGGATAGCCGAATGCGGCTTCGATCAGCAAAGCAGCGAGGGCGAGAGCGGCAAACAGGGTGTGGTGCCTCCTGCAGTTAGCCGCCGCTTTCGGAAACGCCGGCCTCGGCAAAGGTCGCCATGCCGTTATGCGTTTCGACTGCCGCTCTCAGGATCAGAATGGCGACAGCTGCGCCCGAGGCTTCGCCAAGTCGCATACCTAGATCGAGCAGGGGAGTCTGCCCGAACCGCGCCACCAATCGCCGATGGGCCTGTTCGGCGGATTGATGAGCGAAGACGGCGTGATCGAGACCATGCGGGTTCATGGCGAAAAGCGGAGCCACGGCCGCCGTCGAGACGTAGCCGTCAACAACGAGAGCGATACCTTTGATGCGGCAGGCCAGTGCCGCACCAAACATGGCCGCCAGTTCGCGACCACCGAAGGCGCGCAAAGCGCCAAGCGATGAATGAAGGAGATCGCGATTGGCTTCATAGCCCTCGTTCAGCACGTCGATCTTTCGCTGCAGCCCGGCATCGTCGACGCCCGTACCGCGTCCGGCCCAGTCCTCCGCGGAGCCTTCGAAAAGACCGTAGGCGACACCTGCCGCTGCGGTCGTGTTGCCGATGCCCATTTCACCGACACAAATCAGATCGGCATTCTGCGGCACTGCGTTATAGCCGGCGTTGACGGCCTCCAGGAACTGCTCTTCGGAAAGAGATGGGCCTTGCGTGAAATCCGTTGCAGGCTCGTCGAGTTTTAGCGCGATGACTTTCAATTCCGAGCCTGCAACACGGCAGAGCTGATTGATGGCCGCACCGCCGTGTTCGAAATTGGCGACCATTTGAGTGGTCACATCGGCCGGAAAAAGGGAGACGCCGCGTGCGGCGACGCCGTGATTGCCAGCAAAGACGAGGGTCACAACTTTGTCCAGCCGTGGCTTCGCATTGCCTTGCCAGCCAGACAGCCAGATAGCGAGTTCTTCCAGCCGCCCCAGGCTGCCAGCCGGTTTGGTCAGCTGAGCCTGACGTTCGGCAGCCTGAGACGCTGAAATCTTATCGGCCTCAGGGAGATTGCGCACCGCTTCGGCAATATCATCGAGATTTTCGAACATGGTTTTCCTGTGGGGCTAGGTGAGTAGAGTTGCACAGAGAACGAGGACCGCAATCTCGCCGATCTGTTCCAGCGTGCCGCAGACATCGCCGGTTTGGCCGCCGATCTGCCAGCGCGCCAGCGCGGTCATACCGCCATAGACAAAGGCAAGAGCTATCAGAGCAACGATGAGTGGAATGAGGCCAAGCGGCAGTAGCGCCAGGAAACCTATGGAAAGAGCAGTGATCACTGCCGCTTTCGAGGGATGGCCGATTTGACAGGCGACACCCTCTCCACGCGCATTTGGAAGACGATGCAGCATGGCGGGCATAAGGGCGCGCGCCGCGCCATGCGCTGCGACGAGAGACAGTGCGGCAACGGTCGGATCGGTCAGCGCGGCGATGAGGGTTGCGCGGAGCAGGAACGACGCGATCATCGCCAAAACGCCGTAAGCGCCTAGACGACTGTCCTTCATGATCGCCAACTTTCGCTCGCGGTCTGGCCCGCCCCCGAAGCCGTCGGCGACATCCGCAAGGCCGTCCTCGTGCAGCGCGCCCGTCAGCAATAGCCCGGCTACGATCACCAAAACCCCTCGGGGCAGATCGGCTATGTCTATGGCGTCAAACAGGGCGTTGCACATGCCAAGTAGCAGGCCGATGACGATACCGGCCAGCGGCGCGGCCCATTGCGTGTTCGAGAATTCTGTGGCGCGATCCGGCGAAACCAGTCGCCAACTTGGAATGCGTGTGTAGAATCCGATGGCCGCCAGCGCTTCATCGGTGGAGCGTTCAAGCTGCGTCGCCAGGCCTCCAGCCGTTTCCTTCCACGGTGTGCCGGTCATGCTGGCTCCCGCGCAATAGCGTGAAAGAAGGTGCCGGTTACATTGCCGCGCCGTCCGCCAGACGTGCCGCGATCATTGCCGACACCATCTTCAAGACGCGCAAGCGGTTCATCACGACCCGGATCGGTTACGCGCGCATAATGAAATTCGTGGCCGCGCACCACCGTCCCGGCGGAGCCGATCGGGCAGTCAGCGCTCAGCGTGGCACGGCGATAGCCAAGATTCATCTTTCGCTTCGCATAACTGGTTTGATGCGAAAGAAGGCCGAGCACTTCATGGGTGACGCCATCGGCATCCTCCAGCGCCTGACCCAGAACCATGAAGCCGCCGCATTCTCCATGAACCGGCTTCGATTTCGCGAAGGTGCGAATGCCGGTTAGAAAGTTGTGAGCTGAGGCCAGTCGACCGGCATGGAGTTCAGGATAACCGCCTGGCAGCCAGCAAAGATCGCAGTCACTCGACGGCGTTTCGTCGGCAAGCGGAGAAAAAAACGAGATTTCGGCTCCGGCATTTCGCCATTGGCGTAAGAGATGCGGGTAGATGAACGAGAAAGCGTCGTCCTGCGCCATGGCGATGCGTTGGGCCGGAGGCGGAAGGGCAAGAGCGCTCCCTTCGATAATCGCCCTGGTTTCAAGAGGCGCTGCGGCGCCCCATATCGCGTCAAGATCGAGAGCGACTTCCATTGTATCGGCCATCGCCTCGATAAAAGCTTCGAGCGCGGCATGTTCGCGTGCTTGCACCAGACCGAGATGTCGCTCTGGCATCGCGGCAACAGCGTCACGACGCACCGTACCGAAGACGGATAGGCTGGCTTTTGCCATCGCTGCCGATATCTGCTGTTCATGGCGGTCCGACGCGATCCGATTCAGTGCGACGCCTGCGACCCGGACCTCCGGATCGAAGGAGGCGAACCCGTGGGCGACAGCGGCGGCGCTTCGGGACTGACCGGAGCAGTCCAGCACAAGCAGCACTGGAATGCCGAACCGTCGTGCGAGATCGGAAGCCGCGCCGGAACGGCCTTCGCCGCCTTCAATCCCATCGAATAGCCCCATGGCGCTTTCGACGATCAGAAGATCGGTGTCATCGATATGGTCTGCCAGCATCGCCGCCAGAAGCGCCGGCTCCATGGCCCAGCTATCCAGATTGACGCCGGGCGCGCCGGTGGCCGCAGCGTGGAAGCCGGGATCGATGTAGTCAGGTCCGCTCTTGGCTCCGCGAACGCGTAGTCCTCTGCGCGCGAACGCCCTGAGCAACCCTGTCGTCACCGATGTCTTGCCGGAGCCCGAGCGTGGTGCGCCGACGATGATGGCGCGGGGCACACTCATGCGAACTCGGCTGCCATTTCACGCAATTTCTCGCCGACCGGTACGACACGGCCGATATAGACGAGCGCTGGTGAGCGGAGACCTTCGCTTTTCACCTTTTCGGCAACCTCTTCGAGTGTCGAGATAAGAATGCGCTCGTTCGGCCGAGTGGCGTTCTGCACGACTGCTACTGGCATGGCGCGGTCCATGCCGCCTTTTCGGAGGCGCGCGGCGATTTCGGCCAGATAGGTCAAGCCCATATAGATGACGATGGGCTGATCGAGCCGTGCGAGAGCCGCGTAGTCGAGTTCGGTGACGCCATCCTTGTCATGACCGGTCATCAAGACAAGAGCATTGTTCACCCCGCGCATGGTGATCGGCGTAACGGTTGATGCTGCTGCTCCGATAGCCGCTGTCACGCCTGAGAGAACACGAAACGGCACACCGGCCTTGTGCAGGGCAACCGCTTCTTCACCTCCGCGCGCGAAGATGAAGGGATCGCCGCCCTTCAGACGCAGAACGCGAAGGTTCCGGCGCGCCAATTCGACGATGCGGCGGTTGATCTCGTCCTGGCTGGCGGAAGGCTGGCCGCCGCGCTTTCCCATATAAACGCGTTCGGCGTCCGGTCTCGCATAGTCGAGAAGATCGGGGTCGACCAACGCGTCATAAACGATGATATCGGCCTCCATCACGGCCGCCAGAACCCCGATTGTGAGCATTTCCATGGAGCCGGGGCCAGCGCCAGCCAGCCAGACGTGACCCGGCTCAAAGGCCGGGCGCTTGTCGCGCAATCGGTTGAGGGCGTTGTCGATCATTGGCGGTCCAGTTCGGGGCGGCCGCGAAAACGTCGCTGATAGGCCGCATCATAAAGTGCGCTTTCGCGATGATTTTCGCTGCCAAGCGCGTGTCCGACAAGGATGATGGCCGTCCGTTCGACAGGATCTGCGGCAAAACGATGCTCAATATCGGCTAGAGTGCCGTTTATGATTTTCTCTTCCGGTCGGCTCGCGTGAGCGACGATCCGCACAGGGCAGTCCGCGCCATAGAAGGGCGCCAGGCGGGCGACGATCTCGGACAGGGCGTGAATGGCCAGATGAATGGCCAGCATCGCGCCACTTTCAGCGAAGTTCTCCAGCGTTTCACCGGATGGCATCGGCGAAGCGCGGCCATTTATGCGGGTGAGGATCAGGCTCTGCGATTCGCCCGGCACGGTCAGTTCCTGGCCGAGAGAAGCGGCAGCGGCGGCGATAGCCGGGACGCCCGGCACCATCTCGTAAGCGATGCCAAGCCGTCTCAGGCGGCGGATTTGTTCGTTCACTGCGCTCCACATGGCTAGATCGCCTGAGTGAAGACGGGCAACATCCTTTCCGGCTTTATAGGCTTCGACGAAAGCTGCCTCGATTTCATCGAGGCTCATCGGCGCGCTGTCGATGATCGTCGCGTTTTTTGGGCACCATTCGAGCATGTCTTTCGGCACGATGGAGCCGGCATAGAGACAGACAGGACAGCGTTCGATCAGCGTTTTTCCACGCAGCGTGATCAGATCGGGAGCGCCCGGGCCAGCGCCTATGAAATAGACTGTCATAGCGGGCTCATTTCGGTTTCCACGTGGTTTGACTGAGGTCGCTCAACCGGAGAAAAACAGGCGAGCGCACAGGTCGCGTGGCCATGAATAACTCGCGGGACAAGGAGCTTCCGGTAAGCGCTGGAGTCGTTGGACAGCACGGCCGATAAAGCCGTGCTTTCGGCGACGGATGACAGGCCGGTGTGCTTTTCGGACACGCTTGACGATGTCAGGCACAGTTTATCGAACATGGCCGCGCGGGATGGGCTGACAGGCACGACCGCAATTTTCATGCAGTCTGCAAACCGGCGGAAGGCCTCCGTCTCCGCCTTCGCCTCCAATGTGGCGATGGCTGATACATCGTTTCTTGCCAAGCCGGCCAAATGCAAGGCTTCTTCCAATGCACCCAGCAGATCGGTCATGGGGGCCTGTCTGTTGAACCCGAAACCCGCGGCGATCATTGAGAATCCGCCTTTCTATAGCGCCATTGCGTGACCGGCATGGCGCTCCGCCAACCCCGCATGGCGCCGATGGGCGCGACGTGCGAAATCTGAATGCGCGTCAGACTGCCGCCAAGCCTGTCCTGAAGGCCGACGAATAAAGCTTCTGTCTCGAGCGTCACGGCATTGGCAACGAGCCGTCCATGCGATGGAAGCAGGTCGAGGGCAGCATCCATAACGCCGTGATCGCTCGCGCCACCGCCGACAAATACCGCATCGGGCGCTGTCAGGCCGGAAAGCGCTTCCGGGGCTTTGCCCTGAACCACTTCGAGGTCCGGCACGCCGAGGCTAATTGCATTTTCTGTAATACGAGCGGCTCGGTCCTCATTTGCCTCAATGGCGATGGCGTGGTTGCGCGGGTGCGCGAGCATCCATTCGATGGCGATGGAGCCGCTTCCGGCGCCGATGTCGAGCAGGGTTTCTCCAGGGCGCGGCGCCAGAGCCGAAAGCGTGATTGCCCGAATGTCACATTTAGTGATCTGGCCATCATGATCGAAATAGTCGTCTGGCAATCCAGGAGCGAGCGGAATGAGAGGAGACGATGGTTCGGCGTCAATCGAAAGTGCCACGACGTTCAGCGGATCGAAGCGGTCGCCGCTTTGCGCAAGGGCACTCGCCGAATGCTCGCTGATTTTCTCCCGCTCGCCGCCAAGCGCTTCCATCACGACAATTCGGCTTTCCCCCATGCCGAGGTCCGTTACGAAGCGGGCAATTTGGGCTGGAGATTCGCCATTCGATGTCAGAAGAAGCAGCCGGGCCTTGTGCTGAAGGTGGCGGCGAAGTTTTGCAATGGGCTCACCATGCAGCGACAGCGTCTCGACTTCCTGCAATGCCCAACCCATTCGGGCGGCCGCCAATGAAAATGCTGACGGATGGGCGATGATCCGCATCGCCGCCGGCTCTATTACGCGCGCTAGCGTTACGCCGACACCGAAATGGAGTGGGTCGCCCGATGCGAGCACGCAGGTCGGTTCTCCAGCGCAGGCGCGAACGGCTTCCATTGTCGTATCGAACGGCGAAGGCCAAGGACGGCGGTCGCCCTCAATCAGCTCACTGGCGAGCGCCAGATGGCGGGTTCCGCCAAAAATGTACTTTGCGCATCTGATCGCTTCATGCGCAGCCGGGGATAGACCACTGACCCCGTCTTCGCCGATACCCACCACTGTCAGCCAGGGTCGTTCGCTCATGGCGCCGCATCCACATTTGGCAGACCGGTCTCCTCAGGCCAGTAGCGCGGAGTATAAACAAGAGGCTCGCGCCCGTGACGCTCCACGACTTTCGTCATGGCCGAACCAATGATCACGCAAGTGGCCATGTCGGCCTTTTCGCCATTCGCTTTCGACAGCGCTACTGTCTCGATACGCTGGTCTGGCCGCCCCGCTGCACGTCCGAAAATGACAGGGGTATCCTTGGGCAGATGAAGGCGTGCAATATCGAATGCTGCATCGAGCTGCCATGGCCGAGAGCGGCTGATTGGATTGTACAGCGCCATCGCCATGCCGGTTTGCGTGCACGCCACGATCCTCTTTTCAATAATCGAGAACGGCTTGAGATTGTCCGACAGATTGATGGCGCAGAAATCATGACCGAGCGGAGCGCCGACTGCGGCAGCGACAGCTAGCATGGCCGTGACACCGGGAATGACGACCAATTCAACCTTTCGGTAAGCGTCCGGCCCATTTTCGATTGCCTCACAAACCGCGGCGGCCATCGCGAAGACGCCCGGATCGCCACCCGAGACGATCGCGACGGTATCGCCATCCACCGCCAGATCGAGCGCCGCGCGCGCGCGCTCCAATTCCTGGCGATTATCGGAGCCGTGGACGATCTGGTCAGGACGTGGCGAGAGCCGTTCAATATAGGGAAAGTAGCCGAAGAGATGTGATGCCCGCGCGGCTTCCTCATGGGCCTGCCGCGTCATCATCGCGTCCGATCCGGGACCGAGGCCTATGACCGCTATACGACCGCTCACGGGATCAACTCATCAATATGGGTCGCTCGTGCCAGTGCCTCATGGCTGACCTGTCCGCTTCTTTCAGCCCAGCCGGGCACCAGAACCAGCGAAAAGTACGGCGCTTCATCATCTAGCTTTTGACTGAGTGGAATATAATGGCCTTCCGCCATGGTGCCGCGCTCGACATAGACAGCCTGATCAAGGCGTCCGGCTTTAATCAGAGCATTGCGGACTTTAGGTAGGTTGCGGCCAATTTTCATAATGATAGCCGCTTCCGTTTGGGACAGTCGGCTTGCCAGTTGTTCTTCATCCAGCGTACCTGGCAGGACCGTCAGCATGTCGTCGCCCTGGACGATGGGTAAGCCGGCAAGGCTCCAGCAGCCGCTCATTGCTGTTATGCCGGGCACCACCTCGGTTGGAAAATGCCGGGCGAGCCGCACATGAAGATGCATGTAAGAGCCATAAAAGAGCGGATCACCCTCCGATAACACCACCACCATCTTCCCCGCAGACAGATGCTCGGCGAGTTGCTCGGCCATCTTGTCGTAAAATGCGCTTATAGCCTTTCTGTAGGCGTCGCCATGGCGGTGGCTTTCGGTCGTCACCGGATAAAGAAGCGGGATTTCGATCATATCGGCACGGCGATAGGTTTCGACGATCCGCAATGCGTTGGATGTGTTTCCGGCCTTTGCGAAATAGGCGATGACATCCGCTTCGCCCAATAGACGAGCGGCCTTGATCGTCAGGAGATCGGGATCGCCTGGCCCTGTGCCGACACCATAGAGTTGTCCTATCCCCGCGCCGTTCCGATGATGAGGTTTCGCCATGGTCAGATTCCGCTCCGAGCCAGTGCATTGAGCGCGGCGGCCGTCATCGCGCTGCCCCCCATGCGGCCACGAATAATCGCGAATGGGACGCCTCTCGGATTTCGCGCTAGTTCCTCCTTCGATTCCGCGGCGCCGACAAAACCGACCGGCATCCCAAGGATCGCTGCCGGCTTTGGCGCACCCCCATCGATCATCTTCAAAAGATGGAAAAGTGCGGTCGGCGCATTGCCGATGGCGACGACGGCTCCGTCCAGCCGATCTCGCCAAAGTTCGATCGCGGCGGCCGAACGTGTGTTGCCGATCTTTTCCGCAAGATCAGGCACACGATCATCGCGCAAGGTGCAGATCACCTCATTGTCGGCAGGCAGCCGCGTACGGGTTACGCCCCTAGCCACCATCTCGGCATCGCAGAGGATCGGTGCGCCCCGTCTCAACGCATCGCTGGCCGCTTCGCAGACGCCGGGTCCGAAGACGAAATGCTGCGCCGCCTCGACCAGCCCGGAGGCGTGGATCATCCGCACCGCAACATCGGCCTCGGCCTCGGTGAAGCGCGAAAGATCGGCCTCGGCGCGGATGATGGCGAAGCTTTTCTCATAGATGGCCGTGCCATTGCGGATGTGATCGTCGAGTGTCGCGGGGGCGTTCATGATTGCCCTCTCTTGGAGTTTGTCAGGCTAGCGGCAAGCCGTATCGTGTCGCGGGCCGAGGTGTATCGGGCAATCGGATTTCCTGCGGGATCGAGGCAATCGACACCTTCGGCCATACCGACAATATGAAGGGCCGCACGGGCCGGCTTGGCGCATTGTTTCGAACAGCCGGAAAGGTGGATCGGGCGGTCACGGTCGGGCGAAATCCCCCGCGCAACTAACGTCTCGGCCAGCCCGTGGGTATCGAAATGCGCCGATGCGCAGGCGGGATGGCCCACGCAACAGGCGATTACGCGGCGCGGATCGTCAGGGCGAGTAATGAATGGTTTCGTAGCAAAATGGCGGAGCAGCTTTCCGGCCTCGTCTTTTGAAAGGCCCCCGATGATTATCAGGCGGCCCGGCGCGGTATGAAAGCGAAGGCGGTCTGATCGATCTGGCTTTGCGATAGTGAGTGCCGCGTCGGTCAACGATTGCAGATCGTCAGCGGCCATGAGACCAAAGGCGGGACTGACGATTGCGAAGCTCGATGCATCGACATCCACAGCGCCTACATCGAAAACCCGCTCGCGTCTGACGGGGAAGTGTGTTCCACTGGCACCCGCCGGCAGCAGAGATGGCGAAACGCATGAGAGCGCATTGCGCGCCCGCGCCACTGGTAAGTCGTGGCCGCGCTTCTTTGGCCCCATCGTTGCGATGAGCGCAGCCAGAGCGGCAACGGAAACCGCTGACTCTTCTTCCGTTACCTCGCCGAGAAACTTTCCGGTCGCCTCCGTACCGCCAAGCAGAACGGCCCATCGGTAAGGCGCGGTTCGGCGGAGGCGAATATCTGCTTTCAAACCAGAGTAATCAACCGGCCCGCCGGCATCGATGACAATGGAAAATTTCGGTGCGAGATGCGCTTTTAGTTTCGTTTTTTCGGCTTCGTGTTCGATACGTGCGGCGATTCGCATCGCGGCGCTGCCAGTTTCGTCATCCTCAGGTAGGGGACTGGCTTCGATGGTGAGGTCAAAGCGGAACTGATCGATAACGGGCGCGATCTCATCGGTAAAATGGCGGACGCTTTGTTTCGTCAGACCACGAATTTGCAGATTTCCGCGTCGGGAGACCTCCAGCCGTCCGTTGCCATGACGGCTTGCCAGTTCGCAGATCGTTTTAACAGTCGCCGCTTTCAGGCCGCTCCGGGCCGGCGCAAGTCGAATCAGCAGCCCGTCGCCGGTTTCCATCGGTCGGTCGAGCGATGGACAGGCGCCGCGCCGGCTAGGTGGTGCAGGCCGTTGATTGATGCGACCGTTCAGGTCAGATGTCTTTGTTGCAGGCAAGGCGCTCATTCGGCGGCCTCGCGGATATCTGATTTATCTAGCATATCGTTGGTCTGGGCGAGCAATTCTGCAAGCAGCGCCTGCGTGCTGTTGCGGCGCGGCTGCCAGAGCCGGCGACGGATTGCATCGTTCAGTCGGCGGACAATTGCGCGTGCCGCTGCTGGGTTTTCGCGCAGGAGGAAATCGCGAACCGTCTGGTCATGAAGATAGGCGTCGCACACTGCCTCGATCAGATCGGGGTCTATCGCTTCGGTCGTCTCGGCAAAAGCGATGAGCCGGTCGACAGTCTCGGCGAAGTCGGATGCGCCTCGCGGACCATGACGCATTTGACCGTCGATATAGTCTCTGTGAGTGGCGCGCGCCCGAACGATGCGAGCGACCGCGTGAGCAACATCGCGGGCCTTTGGACGGTCAGGGTCAGTGGTATCGAGGCAGATCAAATCGACTGCTTTACCGAGCGCGGCGGCGGCGGCGGCGAAACCGCCGATATGGGCCGCGTCTGCATTGCCTTCGAGAAGGTCGCGGCCTTTGTCATCGCCGGTATGGATGAGAAGATCGGCGCTCGCGACACGCTGGCGGAAGGCATCCGAGGCGGGACTGGCATCACCCGCAGCATCGAAGCTGAACGCGGTCGCCGCGAGATAGGCTTCGCCAACGGCCTCTCGCTCGTCCCAATCGCTCTTCTGCAGCATATCCTCGACGCCCGCGCCATAGGTGCCGGGCGCGGTGCCGAAAACGCGCGTTGGCGTCTGGTCAGCGGTGGCACTTGCGCGAAGCGGATTTTCCGTTTCGTCCTCATCGCGCTCGGCGACGGCGCGGATCGCTTCGTGCAGCAGTTCGATCTGTGCGGCAAACATATCACGAAAGAGGCCGGAGATCCGAAACGTCACATCGACACGCGGGCGACCGAGCAGCGCAATCGGCAAAACATCGATCGCCGTGATGCGGCCCGATGCATGGTCCCAGACAGGGCGGCAACCCATCAGCCAAAGGCCATGCGCCAGTTCTTCGCCCCCCGTGCGCAGCGATGCGGACGCCCATAAATCCATGACGAGGCTCCTCGGCCAGTCGCCATGTTTCTGAAGATGGAAACGCAGTACTTCTTCGGCGGCGACTCTGCCCATTTCGAAGGCGGTTGGTGTCGGCATGGTGCGCGGATCGATGACTGTCAGATTGCGCCCCGTCGGCAGAACGTCCAGCCGACCGCGATCCGGCGAACCGGAGGGGCCGGGCGGAACGAAGCGGCCGTCCAGTGCGTCGATGAGCCGCGCTTGTTCGGTGGCGGCGGCGTTTTGTCGCGCATCCGACGCATCGACTTCGGCGCGGCCATAGATGTGCTGGCCGTCCTTGACGGCCATCTCCTTCAGGTCGCAGAGCCAGGCGTCGATAGACAGAAGCCGTTCGTCGGGATCGTCATCGGAACCGATAGCGGCCACGCGGTCGAAGCCCGTGATTTCGGCTTTCTCCAAGACCAGATCGCGCAGGCGTTCGCGGCGGCGCGGGTCCATGCCGTCGGCCTGGACGAACTCATCGACAAGCCGCTCCAGTTCGGCCTGGTCGTCGGTCAGTCCAGCTGTTTTAAGCGGCGGGGGCAGATGGCCGAGCGTGACAGCGCCGATGCGGCGTTTCGCCTGCGCCGCTTCGCCGGGATTGGAAACTATGAAGGGATAGACAACCGGCACCTGACCGGTAACGATTTCCGGGAAGCATGTCTTGGACAGCGCGACTGCCTTGCCGGGCAACCACTCCAGCGTACCATGAGCGCCGAGATGAAGGATTGCATCGGCGGCGATTGTCTCGCGCATCCAGTGCCCGAAAGCGAGGAGATCGTGCGTCGGCGGCAGAGCCGGGTCATGATAGTCGGCGCGTCGTTCGGAAGCGCGGCCCCGGTCCGGTGCAAAGCACACGGTGATGTTGCCAAATTGGGTGTGACGCAGATGAAGGTCGGTTCCGTCCGGTTCGCCCCACGCGCCGATCACGGCCCGCCGCGCTTGCTCT
Source organism: Notoacmeibacter sp. MSK16QG-6 (assembly GCF_024158145.1). GTDB lineage: Bacteria > Pseudomonadota > Alphaproteobacteria > Rhizobiales > Rhizobiaceae > Notoacmeibacter. The sequence continues at coordinate 527,848 of NZ_JAMYXM010000002.1, read as the reverse complement.
GGCAGACCGCCGAAGGCCTCTTTCCAATCGCCGGCGTTCTGCGCGAAATGGACGTCTCGAAGCTGGCCCAAAAGGTCGCGGGGCTCGGCGGGGATGTCGCCGACCGTATAACCGGCCTCCGCCAGATCGTTCAGAATAGCGATGGTGGACGTGAAGACATCCAGGCCGACCGCATAGCCTTCACGTCCTTCGGCTCCCGGATAGTCTGGCAGTATCAAGACGATCCGCCGTTCGGCGCGCGGCTTTTTCTGAAGCGCGATCAGGCGTCGCGCCCGCTCGGTTAGGGCGGCAATGCGGCTTGGCTCGGACGTGTTCTGCTGCAGTGCCATCTGAACCGATGGATCGGGTTCGTTGAGCGCCTTGAAGGCGATGGCTTCGCCCATGATCCGGCCGTCCAGTTCCGGCAGAACGCAGTGCATCGCCATGTCGGTGGCGCCGAAACCGCGATCGCCTCCCGCCCAGGCCTCACGGCGGGTTGTGGCGATGGCGGCTTGTACGACGGGAACATTCAGCCGTTCGAACAGCGGCGTCGAGCGGTCGCCAACGTCTTCGGCGATACGGCTGTCGAACGAAGCGGCAAAGCCGGTCGTCGTGATCAGAAGCGCGGGCTGTGTGTTCGCCACCAATTCTTCCAGAAAGCGCGCCACTTCCTCATCTTTCAAAGATGGGACGAAGACCGGCAATGGTGCAACGCCATTATCGGCCAACGCCTTGGCGAGGTCGGTAACTGGATTTGCGTCGTCAGCAAGCAAAAGCGAGCGGTAGAAAAGGATCGGCACACATGGAGCGGCACTTTCAAATTCCGCCAAAACTTTACCGGCTGTCGCGGCGGTTCCGATCTGGGGTAACCAGAAGCCCATCCGGGGCAGGGGTTCGGCTTCGGCAAAGGAGGCGACGCCATTTTTCGTATCGGCGAATGCCGCCATCGCCCGTCGCAGCCGATCCATATTGTCCGGCCCGCCTTGTCGAAAAAAGGCGAGCAGGTTTTCGAGCTGATTTGCCGAAAGCGTCGAGAGGGCCGCCAGCTTGTCGTCGCGCTCGCTGCATTCGCCGGGCAGAAGCGCCAGCGCGATGTCGTTCTGCCTCGCGGTCTCCGCTAAACGATCGCAGCCATAGGGCCATGCCTCGTAACCGCCGAGAATGCGCACGACGATGACCGTTGCTTTTGCCGCGACGGCGTCGATCCATAGATCGACGCTCATCGGGTGTCGCAGATCGCGCAGGCTGGCGAGGCGAAGACCAAGGCCATCCGGCAGCGCCTCGCCCGCGCGGCGGTGGGCGGCGGCAATACCGCGCAGATCGGAATCGGAGAAGGATAGCAATACCATCTCGGCTGCATCCTGACCGAGATCGAGCGGTTCGATCGATCCGTCCAGAGAAGCGGTTGAGATAGATGGGATATGCATGGCGCGCGTTCGTCCTCAGGCCGCCAATGCGTTGCGAACGGCCGTTGCGTCAAGGTCGTGCAAACCGATCACGACGAGCCGTGTGCCGCGTTTTTCGTCCGCTTTCCAAGGGCGGTCGAAATGGCTCTGCACGCGGCTGCCGACCGCCTGAACGACCAGCCGCATCGGCTTGTCGCTCACAGCAGCAAAACCTTTCACGCGTAGCACATCGGGGATCGCGCAGGCTGCTTCGACCCGCGCCGTCAATTCTTCCGGCGAAGAGATCGGCGGCAGATCGACGATAAAGCTCTCGAACTCATCATGATCGTGATCGTGGCCGTTTTCGTGGTCGGCATCGTGATGGGTATGGATGGCGTCGATGCTGTCTTCGGTCGCGGCATCGAGACCGAGGAGAATGGCCGGATCGAGCGCGCCATTGCGCGATGGCACGATACGGATCGGGCGAGTGAGTTCGCCTTGCAGTCGCGCTTCGACGCGCTCGCGTTCTTTATCGGATAAAAGGTCGGTTTTCGACAGAATGACGAGGTCGGCACAGGCGATCTGATCGTCGAAAACCTCTTCAATCGGGTCGTCATGGTCGACGCTCTCGTCGGCAAGACGCTGTGCCGAAAGTGCGTCCATATCCGCCGCGACCTGCCCGCCCGCCAGCGCTGCACCGTCCGCAACGGTGATAACGCCGTCCACCGTGACCCGGCTGCGGATGGCTGGCCAATTAAAAGCCTGGACGAGGGGTTTCGGCAGGGCCAGACCGCTGGTTTCGATCAGAATGTGATCGACGGCTGGTTCGCGCTTCAGGATCGCGTCGAGCGCTGGCTCAAAGTCGTCGGCAACGGTGCAGCAAATGCAGCCATTGGCCAGTTCAACCACGTCATCCTCGCTGCAGTTCTCGACACCGCATCCACGCAGGATTTCGCCATCGATACCGATATCCCCGAACTCGTTGACGATGATGGCGAAGCGGCGGCCTTTTGCGTTTTCGATCAGGTTACGGACGATGGTCGTTTTACCGGAACCAAGAAATCCGGTGATGATGGTGCATGGAATGCGGGCGGTCGATTGCATCAGTGATGGCCTTTATGGGCGGATGAAAGGGCAGGCGCTTGCGGTGCCGAGAGTTCGACGCGGATCGGCTCGCCGTCGACGGACAGGTTGGCATGATCGTTGCTGTTCAGCGTGATGGCGATTTTGGCGTTTGGCGGCAAATCGGCGATATGCATCCACGGCGCGTAGAGCCGGGCGATCTTTTCGCCGTTCACATAGACGTGGGCATGGCCCTCGCCGGGTCGGTCGCCTTTGCCAGCGTTTTCGGGCGCGAAGCGGAAATTCTTCGTTGTCAAATGGAGGTTGAAGCCCGTTATCGGATCGGGCTCCAATGTGGCTTCCAGCATCGGCGCCTTCGGCCCGGAGACGTCGAGCATCCTGCTGTGATCGTGAGCGGCAGACGTATCGATCCCGGCGTGAGCGGCTGTCACGCCATGGTTGTGCCCGCCAAAGCTGACATTGTTTGCGGCGGCAAGCGTGAAGCCGATACCGCCACCGTATAGCAGGCCAAGCGCGAGCAGGGCCAGCGGCTGAATACGAATCGCCATGATCTAGGACCGATCGAAAGCGGGTCGTCGATACAGCGAAGGGATCACCGAAGGGGCGTGCAGAGACATTTATCGTCCTTCCTCGCCGTCCCACCGACAGCGCTAGCGGTTTCGTCGATCTGGCAGGTCTCCTGGCTTGCGGCCGATCGCTCGATCCACCTTCCCCGACAATAAAATGCCGAGTGGCTTATTGGATCTGCGCGGACCGCTTACAGTCGCGGGGGCGGCTACGGATTAGGCGACTTTCGCCGCACCGTATTCCCTCTTCGCTTCCTCTCGGAAGAACCAGACAGTCAAATCTCTAGCGGAGGCCGGCCAACTTCGCAACAGGCCGTCGGACCTTGCGCTTCCATCCCGAAATCGGGCAATTGGCATTTCTCTTTCGAACGAAAGGACGATGCCATGGAGAAGAATAACGACGCCGAGCGGCACCGCGCCAAGATGGAAAAGCGCAAGGCGGTTCAGGATGCCGAAGTCGCCTCCAAGACCATCGAGAGCAAGGGGCTCCTGATGCTTCATACCGGCCCGGGAAAGGGCAAAAGCACAGCGGCTTTCGGCCTCGTCCTGCGTATGCTCGGTTATAAAAAGCGGGTCGGTATCGTCCAGTTCGGCAAGGGTGCGTGGGAGACAGGCGAAGCTTCGGCCCTAAAGCGCTTCGGCGATCAGATCGCGCTACATATTCTGGGCGAAGGCTTCACTTGGGAAACGCAGGATCGCGAGCGTGACATCGCCGCCGCCGAAGCCGCCTGGGCCAAAGCAAAAGAGTTGATGGCCGACCCTTCCATCTCGATGCTGGTTCTGGACGAACTCAATATCGCATTGCGTTACGATCATCTCGATCTGTCCGAGGTGGTCGCAGCACTTCAGAGCCGCCGAGACGATCTGCACATCGTCGTGACCGGTCGCAATGCCAAGCCTGAACTGATCGAGGCTGCCGATCTCGTGACCGAAATGGGTGCGGTGAAACACCATTTCAAAGCCGGGGTGAAGGCGCAGGAAGGGATCGAATTCTAAGGCGATGAGCGAGCTTTCCACCTCCCTATCTAGAAGAGGCCGTGCCTTGATGTTTCAGGGGACGGGGTCGGATGTTGGAAAGAGCCTGATCGTCGCGGGTCTTTGCCGGGCGCTGACGCGTCGTGGCCTGACCGTTCGACCGTTCAAACCGCAGAATATGAGCAACAATGCCGCAGTCACCATCGATGGCGGCGAAATTGGGCGAGCGCAGGCGCTGCAGGCGCGGGCTTGCGGCGTCGCGGCCCATACCGATTTCAACCCTGTGCTGCTGAAGCCGCAGGGCGGTAACGGTTCACAGATCGTCGTTCACGGGCAGGTGAGGGGCGTTGCCAAGGCGGCGGACTATCAGGCGATGAAGCCGCGACTGATGGGAGCGGTGATTGACAGCTTTGAGCGATTGCGGTCCCAGGCCGATATCGTGCTGGTCGAAGGTGCAGGCTCGGCATCCGAGATCAATCTGAGGATCGGCGACATCGCCAATATGGGGTTTGCACGGCAGGCCGATGTTCCTGTCGTTCTCATCGGCGATATCGACCGGGGCGGAGTGATCGCAGCGCTGGTCGGTACGGAGGCGGTTGTCGATCCGCAAGACGGCGCGATGATTTGCGGGTTTCTGGTGAACCGTTTTCGAGGCGATCCGACCCTATTCGACACTGGCATGGCGGAGGTCGAAAAGCGTACCGGCTGGCCTTCCTTCGGGCTTGTACCTCATTTCGAGGACGCCGCCAGATTGCCTGCGGAAGACGCGCTGGCGCTGCGAACGAAGTTGGCTGAAAAGTCCGATGCGGCGGTGAAGGTGGCGATGATTGCGCTGCCTTCTGTTTCCAATTTCGACGATCTCGATCCTTTGATTGCCGAACCCGATGTAAGTGTGTTGCGGATCGGACGGCACGACGTGCTGCCGGTGGATGTCGATTGCGTGATCCTGCCGGGATCGAAAGCCACGCTTTCGGACCTATCAATCCTGCAGGAATGCGGGTTGGCGCAGGATATCGTTTCTCATTACCGGCGCGGCGGCCATGTCTTCGGTCTTTGTGGCGGCTACCAGATGCTCGGTCGGCAGCTTATCGATTCAAAATGCATCGAGGGTGGGCCGGATCGGATGAACGGCCTTGGACTTCTCGAAGTCGAGACCGTTCTTGCGGACCGCAAGCGGCTCGTCGAAGTTTCAGCGACGACATGTGATGGCGGGCATGAGATTACGGCCTACGAAATGCATATGGGCCGGACGGATGGGCCGGACCGGGCGCGACCTTTCTCGCGGCTGGTGGATGGCACAATGGATGGCGCGTATAGCGCAGACAGGCGAGTGATCGGAACCTACCTCCACGGCGTCTTCGCCAATGACGCTTTCCGCCGCGCCTTTGTTGAGAGGCTTGGCGGGCAAAGTGCAGCAACCCCATTTGAAGCGGGGATCGAAAGTGTGCTCGACGGTCTAGCCAACCATCTGGAGAAATATTGCGATATCGAGGCTCTGTTGCGTCATGCCCGATAGCCTGACCGATCTGCTAGCAAAAAACGGCGCACCTCCTGCGCTGCATGGCGGCGATCTGTCCGAAGCAGAAAACCTCTTTCCCGACGCCCCTCAGCCATGGGTCGATCTTTCGACGGGCATCAGCCCGTTCGCTTATCCGTTGCCTCCACTCTCGCCCGATTGCTGGGCCAGACTGCCGCAACCGGCAGAGACCGCGCGTTTATGCGCGGCGGCTGCATTGGCTTACGGCGCGAAGCCAACAGAGGTCGTTGCAGGAGCGGGAACTCAACCGCTGGTGGCGAATGTTCTCCGGCTGTTGCGCCGTAGCGAGATCGCCATTGTCGGCCCGACTTATGCCGAACATGGCCGAATTTGCCGTCAGATCGGCCATTCCGTTCGGGATATAGCGCAAGTGGGAGATGTGCCGGACAGCAGCCGGTGCGTTATCGTCGTCAATCCCGACAATCCGACCGGCACACTAACAAGTCGGTCCGATCTTCTCGATCTCGCCAGGCATTTGCAAAGGCGAGGTGGGCTGTTGATCGTCGATGAGGCTTTCATGGATAGCGCCGCCGACAGTCAGTCACTCTGCGACCGTGTGATAGGTCTGCCAATCGTCGTTCTGCGCTCGTTCGGGAAATTCTACGGTCTGGCAGGGCTGCGGCTCGGTTTTGCCATAGCAGGCGAGGCGATCGCAGGCCGGCTTCGGTCGGATCTCGGTCCCTGGCCAGTTTCCGGACCGGCTATCGGTATTGGCCAGGCTGCATTGCGTGACACGGCCTGGCAAGAGGCGCAGCGTCAGCGGCTTGTCGCCGCCAGTGAGCGATTGGATCAGGCGCTGATTGCATACGGCTTTAAAGCCGAGGGCGTCAGTCCGCTCTTTCGAACGCTACGCTGCGATGGCGTGCCGGATCTGTTCGACAGGCTTGGTCGGGCGGGAATCTGGACGCGACGTTTTGCGTTCGACCCCGACTTGCTGAGAATTGGCCTGCCGAGTGACGAGGCGGCGTGGCGCCGGCTGTGTGACGCTCTCCGTCACGGCTGAGCCTGCCACTCTGCCGTCCTTATTCAGCGCTTCTTTGTATGAGAGCAGTTCGCCAACCAGAAAAGCGATGGCCCGCCGTTCGGTCTCGATACGTTTTTCAAATATGTCGAGAGCCTTCAAAACGAAGAGAGCCGACCCGGCGCCAAGCGAAAGCGTAAAGAGAGCAAGCCAGAGGCTTTCGACAAGCGGCGCCGGTCCGACGGTGGCGTCGACCGTCAGGAGCCACAGAAAAGTTTCTACCATTGCGATGAGCGGGCCGAAGAGGCCGAGGATCGGCGCTACGCGAACAACCCGGTCGAGAATGCGCAAGCTTTTTCCATAACGTTGAACCCTCTCGCTGGCGAAGTGCGCTGCTTCGTCGGCAATCTGCTCGACAGGTGAACTTCCGCTTTCTATCCGGGATATCGCAAGCGATACGGCCTGTCCCGCACCGCTCCGGTCGCTGGCGAGACGGATCGTGGCTTGCTGATGCCTGCCTTTGAGATAGAGGTTGACCGCTTTTTGCGCCCGGGCGGTATCGCCGATACCTGCCTGTGCGAAATCGACCAATTTTATAACAACCGTTCCCAAAACGACGAGGGAGAGGACGGCCAAAATCGTTGCAACGGAGACGCTACCAAACATAAGGTTGCGGACCGGCTCCCAAAACGTAACGAATTCCATCCGGCTCTTCTCTCGATTGCGGTATCACACTTACCGAATGCCAGAGGATGGTTAATGTTGGGTTCGCGACTTGGGTTTCAGAAAAAGTTGTCTGAGCTGGATCAGGCCACTTTGAGACCGAACAATTCGGGAATTTCCGGTCGATCCTTCACGAGATCGGCGAGCGTATGGCGGCTGAGCACGGCAAGAAACGCATTGAGGGCTTCTCGCAGGGCTGCGTTGAGACTGCAATGATCGACCAGCGGACAATTTGTTTCGCCGTCCTCGAAGCAATCGGCCATGAAGAAGCCCTCCTCGGTCACGCGGACGATGTCGAACAGGGTAATTTCCTCAGCCGGGCGGGCAAGGCATACACCGCCCTTTCGGCCGCGCACGGTCTTCATTAGTCCTGAGTTCACCAGGGGTTTCAAAATCTTGAAAAGATAGAGCTCCGGCACCTCGGCGGATTTTGCGATATCCGGTATCCGGCTCAGCCCCTCGGGATTCGACGCGCAATACATCATCATCCGAATTGCGTAATTGGTCTGCCTTGTAAGCCGCATATCGCCTCCTGTCTCCGCCCTTCGCGACATATGTAATACATGCTATAGATTAGAGCAATTCCAAACTAGACATTTTGACACAGCTTTCCGTCGCGCTTATTTCTCAGGCTTCCAGGCCAAGGAAGAATGTCGTGCTTGTCTGCAGTTGCAATATGATAACGGCTCAGGAGATACGGGACGTCATCACGGAATTGCTTGATGCCGATCCCTGGCGTCTGATCGTGCCGGTTCAGATTTATCATGCCATGGAAAAACGGGGCCGCTGCTGCGGGTGTTTCCCTGGCGTTGTCGATATTATCGTGGAAACGACCGAGGCTTATCACCAGCGTCTTGCTACTCCTGCCGCCGACGTCGTAAACTTTATCGATCGGTTGCGTTGTGAGCATGACCGGCTGGAGCAGATGCGCAGGGAAGCGCGTGCCCGGCTAGCCGCTGTTCGCGCAGCCTGAAAAGGCCACGGCGTTAAAGGAATTTTCTATGAAGGGTCATGATCGTGTGATCGAGCGTCTCAACGAGGCGCTCTTTTTGGAACTGGGTGCGATTAATCAGTACTGGGTGCATTACCGCCTACTCAACGATTGGGGCTTCACCAAGCTTGCCAAGAAAGAGCGCGAAGAGAGCATCGAGGAGATGAATCACGCCGACAAGCTTATCGACCGGATTATATTTCTGGAGGGACATCCGAACCTGCAGTCGGTGGCGCCGCTACGGATCGGCCAGAATGTCAAAGAGGTGCTCGAGGCTGACCTCGCTGGGGAACTGGACGCTGTGAAGTCCTACAAGGAATCGCGCGAAATCTGCAACGAACTCGGCGATTACGTGACCATGAAGATCTTCGAGGAACTGTTGAAGGATGAGGAAGGCCATGTCGATTTCCTCGAAACGCAGTTGCACCTCTACGAGAAGATCGGTCCTGAGCAGTTCGGCGGGCTGAACGCCGATTCCTCGGACCACGCCGAGTAATTTATCGGTCAGCTTGGCTGGGATCGATCCCGGCCAAGCAGCCGCTTCATCATCTCCGCTGCTGTCATGGCGGCGATGATTTCGGGGCGCTTGTCGTCGACATCGCCACCGCCGATAGGGCAGATCAATCGATCCATCGCTTCCGCGGCGCCGCCATCGCGGCGCCACTGACGTTCGAATGTCGCACGTTTCGTCTTCGAACCAATCAAACCAATATAGGCAAGATCGGTACGCTTCAGCGCTTCAGAGACGATGAGATAGTCGAGCGCGTGGTCATGCGTCATCACGACAATGGCCGCGCCCGGCGGGGCGCTGCGGGCCGCCTGTTCCGGCAACGGAGTGATTTCGTGAGTAACAGGCAGATCGGCAGGCAGTATATCTTGCCGGGTTTCAACAATTGACGTTTGAAAGGGCAGGAGAGCAAATGCTCGCGCCAGCGCAATGCCCACATGGCCTCCACCGAAGATCAAAACGGTCGGTTCTTTCTCGTGCTGCCGTTTGAGCCGCCGGCGTTCGTTCTCAAGCATCATCCGGCCGCCTGGCCCGAGTGACAGAACAACGCGGCCACCGCAGCATTGGCCGATCTCCGGACCGAGAGGCAGCTCCATCGTTTCGGCTGCGGCTGCGCCATTCTCAAGCATCCGTTGCGCTTGTTCGGTGGCTCGAAACTCCAATGCCCCGCCACCGATGGTGCCGAAGGTATTATCGCTGGAAACGATCATGATCGCGCCGATCTCGCGCGGTGTGGAGCCACTCGTCTCTATGATTTCCACGCGTACGGCCGATTTGCCCGCTGCGATCAGCCTGTCCAGATCGGCGATGCGCATCAGTCTGCTGCAGCCGCTTCCGCGCGCAGCCGTTCGATGGTCATGAGCACCCGTTCAGGTGTCGCGGGCGGGTCCAGCCGAGGACAGATCTTATAATCAGCGACCGATGCGACAGCATCGGAAAGGGCGTGCAGAACGGACATGGCCAGCATGAAAGGTGGTTCGCCCACTGCCTTGCTGCGGAATACCGTCGGTTCGTGCGCCCGCGACCATTCGGCCAATCTTACATTGAACTCACGCGGTATGTCGGAGGCGAGTGGGATTTTATAGGTGGATGGCGCATGGGTGCGGAGGCGCCCCGTTTGATCCCAGACAAGTTCCTCCGTCGTAAGCCAGCCCATGCCCTGAATGAAGCCGCCCTCAATCTGCCCTATATCGATTGCCGGGTTCAAACTGTTTCCGGTCTCGTGGAGAATATCGACCTGCTCGACGGTATATTCGCCGGTTAGCGTATCGATCTCAACCTCTGCAACCGCTGCTCCGTAGGCAAAATAATAGAACGGATGACCCCGGCCTGACGTCCGGTCCCAATGAATTTTCGGCGTTCGGTAATAGCCGGTCGCGGAGAGTTGAATGCGTGCGGTATAAGCTTCTTCGACCAGTTCCTGAAAGCCTATTTCGCGATTGCCGATTTGCACCCGTCCGTCCCGGAAAACGACTTGCTCGGCGGGCACACCATGTTCGGAGACCGCGTAGTCCACAAGCCGCTGTCGAATGGTCTCTGCCGCCAGCTTGGCTGCCATGCCATTGAGGTCAGCCCCGGAGGAGGCAGCGGTTGCGGAGGTGTTCGGCACCTTTCCAGTCGAGGTGGCGGTTATTCGTATCTGATCGAGAGCGACCCCGAACACGGCGGCAACGACCTGCGCGACCTTCGTGTTCAAGCCTTGACCCATTTCCGTCCCGCCATGGTTCAGATGGATCGAGCCATCCGTATAGACATGCACGAGAGCGCCGGCCTGATTAAGATGGGTTGCGGTGAAGGAGATGCCGAATTTCACGGGTGTCAGCGCGATACCGCGCCGCATGAATCCTTTAGCCTCACGATTGTTTTGCCGGATGGTCTCGCGCCGCGCTTCGTAGCCGCTGCTCTGGAGCAATTCTTCCCAGATGCGCGGTAAAACGAAGTCCTCGATCTCCTGATAATAGGGGGTCAGGGAGCGTTCATCTTCGCCATAAAAATTTCGGCGGCGGACTTCTATCGGATCGAGGCCGGTCGCATAGGTGACTTCGTCGATAACACGCTCCGCGCCAACCATGCCCTGCGGACCGCCAAAACCACGAAAGGCGGTATTACTGACCGTATTCGTGAAAAGAGGTTCGGACACGGCTTGGACCGCTGGCCAGTAGTAGGCATTGTCGCAATGGAAAAGCGCGCGGTCGGTGACTGGCCCGGACAGATCGGCGGAGAATCCGCAGCGCGCAGCATATTTGAACTTCACGCCGTGAATACGGCCGTCATCATCGAAGCCGACTTCGTAATCGGCGCGGAAATCGTGGCGTTTGCCCGTGGCGACCATATCGTCATCGCGGTCGGGACGGATCTTGACCGGCGTGCCCAGGCGATCTGCTGCAAATGCCGCTAACGCGGCAAACAGGTTGGCCTGCGACTCCTTGCCGCCAAATGCGCCGCCCATGCGACGGACTTCCACGGTCACCATCGCGGCGGGGCGGTGCAAGGTATGCGCAACCAGCATCTGCGTTTCGGAAGGATGCTGCGTAGAGGAATGGACGGTCATGGTTCCGTCTTCGCCGGGAATGGCGAAGGCGACTTGCCCTTCGAGATAGAAATGGTCTTGGCCGCCGATCAGCATCGAGCCTGATAGCTGGCGCGGCGCGTCCGCAATCGCCCGATCGGCGTCGCCGCGTGAAAGCGTCATGCCATCGATGACAGTGCGACCGCCAGCCTTGCGAGCCTGATCGACATCGAGGATGGGTGTTTCCTCTACATATTCGATGTTCGCATGTTGGCAGGCGCGCCGCGCGGCGTTTCGGCTGGTGGCGACGACTAAAAAGACGGGTTGTCCAAGAAATTCGACCTTTTCCGTGGTCAGAAACGGCTCGTCGCCAATCTGCCAGGCGCTGGCATCGTTATGGGTGAGGTCATGGCCGGTGATGACCGCCACGACGCCGGATTGTTTGCCGACCTCAGCCAAATCCATCGTCGCGATACGGCCATGCGCGATGCTGGATAGGCCGAGATAGGCATGAAGAGTGCCGGGCGGCTCGGGCAGGTCGTCGGTGTAAGGCGCTCTGCCAGCGACGTGCAAATGAGCGGAATCATGACGCTTCGACTGATGGGCCGGCGCGTTTTCATGGGCATCCGCGTAGGCGGCGCCGGCTTCCGATCTGGCATCGTCATCGTGCTTGCGGTCGGCGCCACGGGCCAGAACTTCGTTCATTGCGCGGCCTCCGCCCCGACAAGTTGCCTGTCCTGGGTCTCGGCAAAGAAACGGCGCAGCAGGTTCTTCGCCACCATCATGCGATATTCCGCGGAAGCGCGCATATCGGAGAGTGGCTCAAAATCTTCTTCAAAGGCAGCCAGGGCCGCATCGACGGATGCGCTGCTCCACGGCTTGCCGGTCAACGCTTTCTCGACAGTTTTGGCGCGCTTCGGAACCCCCGCCATGCCGCCATAGGCGATCCTCAATGTTTCGATGGTTCCGTTTTCGGCCAGCTTGAGATGGAAGGCGCCGAGGCAAGCCGTAATGTCTTCGTCGCGCCGTTTGCTGACCTTGTGAAACGCGATATGCGCCTCCGGCGAGGGGAGCGGTACTGAGACGGCCTCGACGAATTCGCCCTCGCGACGGTCCTGTTTGCCGTAGTCGATGAAAAACTCCGCCAGTGGCAATTTGCGCTGCTCACTTCCCTTGCGCAGATGCAGTATCGCGCCGAGTGCGATCAAGGGCGGCGGCATGTCGCCGATTGGCGAGCCATTTGCGATGTTGCCGCCAATCGTGCCCATATTTCGGATCTGATTGCCGCCGATCCGCCAGAGGAGCGGCGCGAAAGCAGGAATGCGTCCTGCCAGTTCCGTGAGCGCATCGGTGTAGGATGCCCCAGCGCCGATGCGCAGCGTGCCGTCGACTTCCTCGATTTTCTTCAGTTGCGTCAGATGGCCTACAGGGATCAGCGGACCGATCTCACGCATGAATTTTGTGACCCATAGCCCGACATCGGTCGCACCGGCGACGATCCGGGCGTCTGGATTTTCCTCGAGTAGCTGCGCAAGATCATCGACAGAAGCGGGACGCAGAATGCGGTTGTTGAGCGCATTATCGGTATTCGACACGTCGCCTTCATAGGGAACGTCGGACGGTTCGACGGCGGCGCTTCCCAGCTCTTCCGAACCGTTGTCTCTCGGTGGCGCCGTCAGTTCCAAACGGCTGCCGTCGTTCCAACTTTGCAAGATGCCCGTTATACGCTCGCGTTCGGAAAGGACGGGATCGTCTTCCGCTGGCAGGGCGGTGACGGCCATGGCGGCTCGGATGATCGGCGCGTAGCCTGTGCAGCGGCAGAGATTGCCCTGAAGGGCTCGCTCGATCTCGAGCCGGTCCGGATCGGGCTTCCGCATCCAGAGTGCATAGAGGCTCATGACGAATCCTGGCGTACAGAAGCCGCATTGGCTGCCATGTTCATCGACCATCGCCTGTTGGATGGGATGAAGCGGGCCGCCGCGCGGACTTAGATGCTCGACCGTCACCACATGGCACCCGTCGATCATACCCATCAGGACGATGCACGCATTGGCGGATTCGTAGCGAAGTTCGTCGTCTGCATCGGGGCGGCCGAGCAGAACAGTGCAGGCTCCGCAATCGCCCTCGGCGCAGCCTTCTTTGGTGCCGGTAAGGCGCTTATCGATCCGTAGGAAGTCGAGCAGTGTATCGCTTGCCGCAGTACGATCGAGGTGGATGGGCCGATCGTTGAGGATAAAACGGAGCGCTCGCCGGATAGATGGCGCAGCCGATCTTTCTAGAGAAGTGTTTTCTGTCGTCATCGGGGCAGGGTGCGTCGGGTCTTATGATTGCGCAAGGTCTGATCCTCCGCAAAGATGGATAGGTCTTTCACGGATTTCGATGATTACTCTTTTCTCTCGAAAGGTTATCGATCCCGCTGTATCGAATTGAGGAACGCTTATGGCTGACGCCAAGGCCAGGCTTCTTGAACGGCTACTGGATGTTATCACCGATGATATCGTCCCGCTGACGGAAGTCGGCGTCGCTGCCGGAAACAAGATTTTCGGCGCGGCGATACTGCGCAAGAGCGATCTTTCGCTTGTCCTCGCCGAGACGAATAATGAGATGGAGAATCCAATCTGGCACGGGGAAGTCCATTGCCTGAAGCGATTCTACGAGATGCCGGACGCCGAGCGACCGGCGACGTCCGATCTCATCTTTCTCACAACGCATGAGCCATGTTCGCTTTGTCTTTCGGCAATCACCTGGGCAGGTTTCGACAACTTCTTCTATTTCTTCAGCCACGAGGATAGCCGGGACAGCTTCTCCATTCCGCACGATCTGAACATTCTGCAGGAAGTGTTCCGGCTTCAGCCGGGTGGCTACGCTCGGCAAAATGCCTATTGGACAGCGCAGGCAATGCGTTCAGCTATAGGTGAACTACCGGATGACGAGCGCGAATTGCTGCAACGCAAGGCAGCCGAAGTCGTGCAACTTTATGAAGACCTCTCTGAGAGGTATCAGGCCGATAAGAACCACAACGCCATTCCGCTCAATTGACCGGCCATTTTCTGTGGGACGGTTTGCGATTGACACCTGCGCTGCCGTAAATCATTCTTTTCCCATGGGGTATGCGAACGCCCCGTGAGGCTCCGGCCTAAGCTTCGCGTCATATTGGCTTTGTTTCGTTTGAAGCATTCGCCTGAAAATTGACGTTGAGAGGCTTGAGGACCGTTATGGCTGCTCCCTACGAAATTTCTCCGACACAGCTTTTAAGACTGGTCGGTACGCCGGATATGCCGGTGACGCTCGATCTGCGCATCGATGAAGACTTCGCTGCCGACCCGAGAACGGTACCGACTGCGCGACGAATTTCCTTTGATCGGGTCGAGGAGATTATCCCCTCGCTCGTCGGAAAACGCGTGGTCGTTTACTGCCAGAAAGGCAGAAAGATCAGCCAGGGCGCTGCCGCGATCCTGAGGGCTTCCGATATCCCAGCCGAAGTGCTGGAGGGCGGGCAGTTTGCCTGGCGGGATGTCGGCGCGCCTATGATTTCGGCAACGAAGCTTCCCCAGCCCGACCGCTTGGGTCGAATGGTCTGGGTGACACGCCATCGACCCAAAATCGACCGCATCGCCTGCCCGTGGCTCATCCGCCGCTTCATCGCGCCGGATGCGTTATTTCTGTTTGTACCTCCAGCGGACGTTGAACTTGTCGCCGAGCGATTTCAGGGTACGCCTTTCGATATCGAAGGCGTCAGATTTTCGCATCGCGACAAATTCTGTTCCTTTGACACGATGATCTCGGAATTCGGCCTTTCCGACCCTGCCCTCGATCATGTCGCGACTATCGTGAGAGCCGCCGATACGAACCGTCACGAGTTGGCACCGGAAGCGCCGGGCCTGCTCGCCGTCATGCTGGGTCTATCGCGCATGTACCGTGACGATCTCGCTCAGTTGGAAGCAGGCATGGCGGTCTATGATGCGCTATATCGCTGGGCTCGCGACGCAACCGATGAAGGCCATGACTGGCCAGCATCGAGTACCCCTCCAAGAGGAAGGAGTAAAACGGAAGGCAGCGAAGCGTGATGAGCGATAGCGTGCCGCCGGCTGCCACTACCGGCATTCACTCTTCTCCGCCTGACATAGCCGAATTGGCAAAGGTTTGGGGCAGGATCGGCATCCTCTCCTTCGGGGGACCCGCGGCGCAGATCGCTCTCATTCACCGCGAGGTCGTCGACCGGCGCGGCTGGCTGAGCGAAGCGCAATTTCTCAACGCTCTATCGTTCTGCATGTTTTTGCCTGGCCCGGAAGCCATGCAACTGGCGACCTATGGAGGGTGGCGGACCCATGGTGTTGCTGGCGGACTGATAGCCGGTTCTCTTTTCGTGCTGCCCGGCGCGGTTATCGTTTTTGCGCTGGCCGCGTTCTATGCATGGTTTGGCGATGTGCCTCTCGTCGAAGCAGCGTTCATCGGCATAAAGGCGGCGGTGGTCATCATCGTGATCGAAGCGCTTCTGCGGGTCGCGCGGCGGGCGCTTTTGAAGCCGGTCCACTGGTTTATCGCGGCTGCGGCATTCGTGGCGCTGTTCCTATTCGCCATGCCGTACCCGCTGGTGATCGTTGTTGCAGGCCTGGCGGGTTTTCTGCTTCGTCAGGGAGATGGACCCAACGATGATAAGGCCGAACCCGGCAAGCGATTACCCATTTCTTCAACGATAAGGACTGCTGTGACGTGGCTGGCGATCTGGCTCCTTCCGCTGATGGTTCTCGATCTGGCCATGCCCGAGGCGGTGTTGGGCGAGATCGGCCGATTCTTCTCTCTTCTGGCGACCGTAACCTTTGGCGGGGCTTATGCGGTTCTCGCCTATATGGCGCAGGAGGCCGTCGAAACATATCGGTGGCTCACGGCATCGGAAATGATCGACGCGCTCGGGCTGGCTGAGACGACGCCCGGACCACTGATACTCGTGACGGAATTTGTAGGGTTCCTCGCCGCAGCCCGCGCCGACGGAACGGCGAATATCGGGTTAGGGACAGCCGGAACCGTCGTCACGCTTTGGGCGACTTTCGCTCCCTGTTTTCTCTGGATATTCGTTGGAGCGCCGTTCATCGACGAAATTCAGAAAATGCCGCGCTTGCAAGGCGCACTGTCCGGGATCACCGCCGCCGTTGTCGGCGTCATTCTCAATTTGTCGGTCTGGTTCGGTCTCAATGCTGCCTTTGGCACTGTCGAACGCGCAGCTCTTGGGCCGGTCCAACCCTGGGTGCCGGACCTCGATACGCTGGATTGGCGGGTGCCGCTTCTGGCCGCCGTCGCCGCCTGGCTGATCTTGCGTCGGCACTGGGAAATCGTACCTGTGCTGGCCGCAAATGTCGCCCTGGTACTGCTGATCTATGCGGCCGGCTGGAGCGGATAGCCGGTTCTGTCCGGATCAGTTGGTCGAAGCTGTGCGGTACCAATCCGCCAGTGTGGCGCGCTCCTGCCGCGAAATCTGTGTGATGTTGGCAGGCGGCATGGCATGGGTGACGCCAGCTTGCAGATAGATGGCATTTGCATGCGCAGCTATATCGGCATCCGTTTCCAGATAAACGCCTTTCGGCGCCCAGTTGACCCCTTCCCATACCGGCTCGCGGGCGTGGCACATGCTGCAACGGCTGCGGACGATGTCGGCGGCATCGGCATAGCTCGTTGCGGACACCAGCTCCTGCTGCGCGGACGTCAAAGCTCGATCGTCTTCGTCGACGGCGCTGTCGGCGCGGCCCATCCACGACAGCCAGACAATCACCAGAAAAATGATGGCAGTGACAGCCCATGTCCACCATGGTTCGCCCCCACCGCCATGGTGGGTGTTGAAGAAGTGGCGGATAGTCACGCCCATCAGAAACACCAGCGCGGCGATAACCCATGCATATTCCGTCGCGAATGCCAGCGGATAATGGTTCGACAGCATCAGGAAGATGACGGGCAGCGTGAGATAGTTGTTGTGGGTGGATCGCAGCTTGGCGATCTTGCCATATTTCGGGTCCGGCGTGCGCCCTGCCTTTAGATCGCCGACCACGATACGCTGGTTCGGCATGATGATGAAGAAGACATTGGCGCTCATAATGGTTGCGGTAAACGCGCCGAGATGAAGCAGCGAAGCACGGCCCGTGAAAATTTGATTGTAGCCCCAACTCATCACGACCAGCAGGATGAACAGAAGGATCATGAGCAGCGTCGGGCGCGCGCCCAAGCCTGAGCGGCAAAGAAAATCGTACACCAGCCACCCGACCGTGAGTGAGCCTGCGGATATGACGATTGCCTGCCAGACAGCCAGATCGGCCTTGGCCGGATCAATCAGATAAAGCTCCGCGCCGGCCCAGTAGACGATCATCAGAAGGGCCGCGCCCGACAACCACGTCGAATAACTTTCCCATTTGAACCAGGTCAGGTGCTCCGGCATGTGCTGGGGGGCGACCATATATTTGTTGATGTGGTAAAAACCGCCGCCATGGACCTGCCACTCTTCACCGGCTACGCCCGGCGGCAATTCGCGGTCCCGCCTCAGACCGAGATCCAGAGCGATGAAGTAGAAGGAGGAACCGATCCAGGCGATTGCAACAATCACATGTGTCCAGCGTACGGCAAAGGCCAACCAGTCCCAGGCGATGGCAAGATCGATCATCGGCGCGCTTTATTCTTAACCAAACATCACACTAGGCGGCTGGTGAAGCCGCGATTATCCAGTTAATCCTGTTAGCGTCATCAAGGAAAGCCGAAGAATGGCCTATCTGGATAATGTTCGCACCTTTGCCCGAATTTATGAATTGGGCTCGATGAGCGCCGCAGCGCGCGATCTGCATATTTCACCTGCCGTGGCATCGGCGCGAATTTCGCAACTCGAACAGCATTTGAATGTGCGTCTTTTCCAGCGCACGACGCGCAGTCTTTCGCCCACCGAACAGGGCCGCATCTTCTATGAGGGCGCAACACAGATTATCGCGGCGGTCGAGGATGCTGAAGCCGGTGTGTCTGCCATCACCGGAGCGCCGGCGGGAACGCTCTTCGTCGCCACGCCGCTCGGTCTCGGTCGTCGTCTTATCGCACCGGCCATCGCGGATTTTCGCGCTGCGTTTCCGCGTATCTCAGTGCGCTTGCGTCTGTCGGACCGGAAAGTCGATCTGGCGGCGGAAGGTCTCGATATCGCGTTCTTTCTTGGCCGTCCCCGTGACAGCAATTTGCGCATCCGCAACATCGCCGAGTGTCAGCGCGTTCTTGTCGCGAGCCCCGATTATATCGCCGAACGGGGTCATCCCATGCGCGGCGAAGAGATCGCCGAAGGGCGTCACGATTGCCTCAATCTGCGTTTCCCCGGTGCTTCGGAATACCGCTGGAGCCTGCAGGCGGAAGACGGAGAGCATGCCTACGGAGTGCGTGGACCATTGGAATGTGACGATGGCGACGTCCTGACCGATTGGGCGCTCGCAGGCCTCGGTATCGCGATGAAGCCGCTATTCGAGGTCGCCGATCATCTGAACCAAGGGCGGTTGGTAAAAGTCTGCGAGCAGACGCCGCCTGTTCCCGTTCAACTTGCCTGCCTCTACATCCATCGGCGGCATCAGGATCCCAAGAGCCGGCTTTTCATGGACTTCATGATCGACCGGATTCTCGGCCGCCTGCGCGACGTGCCGAGTTAGGGTCATCGCGATGATGAGCAGCCAAGTCGCGATCTGTGCGGATAGGTGGCAGTAGGCTGCGGTGATGGAGGACATTGCCGATGCATGAGGGTGGCTGCGATTGTAGAGGAATACGCTACCGCTTCCGGAGCGATCCTATCGTCGTCCATTGCTGTCACTGCCGTTGGTGCCAGCGTGAAACCGGTAGCGCCTTTGCGCTGAACGCGGTGATCGAAGCGGACCGCGTCGAGATTCTAGCCGGTACGCCAGAGCGGATCGACACGCCGTCAGCGAGCGGTAGGGGTCAGCCGATCTTCCGATGTCCAGAATGCAAGGTGGCCCTGTGGAGCCACTATGGGAGTGCTGCTGAGAAAGCGAAGTTCGTCCGTGTCGGTACGTTCGATAATCCTGATGCGCTTCCTCCAGACGTGCATATCTTCACAGCGAGCAAGCAGCCTTGGGTCTCGCTGCCCAAAGATGCAAGAGTGTTCGACGTCTTCTACTCAGAGGAGGACGCAGTGGCGATTTACGGTCAGGACGGAATAAACCGTTGGCGCTCGCTGCTGCAGGCGGAGACGTAACGGACAGGGCGACGTAGTTTGCAAATGGTTGTGGATTAACTACCCCGATAGGTGCTGTACCCATACGGGCTTAAGAGCAGCGGCACATGATAATGCGCAGTCCGGTCCTCCATCCTGAAGCGGACGGGTATGTCATCCAGGAATGGCAAACCATCCTGATCGCCGGGTTGCCCGCGAAGATATTCGCCAGCAGCGAAAACCAGCTCATACATTCCTGTAGAAAACCGGTCTTCGGGGAGGATCGGGCTGTCGGTTCGACCATCCTCGTTCGTGGTCATTTCCGCCAGTTGTGTTCGATTTTCGCCATCAAGCCGGTAAAGCCGGATCGACATATCGGCGGCGGGGCAACCCCGCGCCGTATCCAGAACATGAGTGGTGAGATAGCCGGCCATGATGTCCCTGTTTTATGAACCAATTTCATTTCAAGAATGCGTCATTGCCAAGGATGGTCCATAGGCATGCGACACTTTCGGGCCAGTTCGTCTTTTCTTATGGTCCAACAATATATTCTGCAGCATTGACGAATGAATGGGGCGATTGATGGATCATTCGAGACAGGACGTGAAGCGATACCCTCGCGACATGATCGGTTATGGGACCAATCCGCCCGACCCCAATTGGCCAAATGGCGCGAAAATCGCCGTGCAGATCGTTCTCAATTACGAAGAGGGCGGCGAGAACAATATTCTGCATGGCGATCCAGCATCAGAAGCCTTTTTGTCCGAGATTGTGGGTGCGGCGCCCTGGCCAGGACAGCGGCACTGGAACATGGAAAGCATCTATGAATATGGTGCGCGGGCCGGTTTCTGGCGGCTCCATCGCATCTTCACCGAGGCTGGCGTTCCGCTGACGATTTACGGCGTCGCCACCGCATTGGCGCGTTCGCCCGAGCAGGTGGATGCAATGAAAGCCGCTGGCTGGGAGATTGCATCCCACGGGCTCAAATGGATCGAATACAAGGACGCACCGGAAGAGGTCGAGCGCGAACATATCGCCGAGGCGGTTAGGTTGCACAGGGAAGTTGTCGGCGAGCGTCCTAAAGGGCTGTATGTCGGGCGCACCTCAATGCAGTCCGTCCGGCTTGGTGTGGAGGAGGGCGGATTCGTTTATCTCGCGGATGCGTATGATGACGATCTGCCGCATTACATACGCCTCGGCGACCGCGATCAGCTGATTGTACCCTATACGCTCGATGCCAACGACATGCGTTTTGCTACCCCTCAGGGTTTCAATTCCGGCGATCAGTTCTTCGCCTATCTGCGCGATACATTCGATATGCTTCTGGGAGAGGGCCGGGCTGGCGCGCCGAAGATGATGAGCGTTGGCCTCCATTGCCGGCTGGCGGGACGGCCGGGCAGGGCAATGGCCGTCAAGCGGTTCCTCGAATACGCAAATGGGCACGGCGGCGACGTCTGGTTCGCGACGCGGTTGCAGATCGCCGAGCATTGGTTGCAAACGCATCCGCCACAATCCCGTCAGTTGCCGAGCGCTATGGATAAATCGACCTTCATGAAACGTTTCGGCGGGATATACGAGCATTCGTCCTGGGTTGCGGAGCGCGCCTACGCGCTGGAACTGGGCGCGGCCCACGACACTGCGAGCGGGCTTGCGAATGCCATGGCGCGCGCATTCCGTAGCGGTTCTCCCGACGAGCGGCTGGCCGTTCTAAAGGCGCATCCCGATTTGGCGGGCAAATTGGCGGCCGCTAAGCGATTGACGGCCGACTCGACGTCCGAACAGGCGTCCGCCGGCCTTGATGCGTTGACCGACGAGGAAAGGGAGCACTTCGAGCGACTGAACAGCGAATATACCGAAAAGCACGGCTTTCCGTTCATCATTGCGGTTCGCGATCATGACAAGGCATCGATCCTCAATGCGTTTGAACGCCGCTTGAACAATGAAACCGAGGCTGAGCGCGAAACGGCTGCGCGGCAGGTTGAACGGATT
Organism: Notoacmeibacter sp. MSK16QG-6; assembly: GCF_024158145.1. Taxonomy (GTDB): domain Bacteria; phylum Pseudomonadota; class Alphaproteobacteria; order Rhizobiales; family Rhizobiaceae; genus Notoacmeibacter. The sequence continues at coordinate 506,466 of NZ_JAMYXM010000002.1, read as the reverse complement.
GGCGAGCTGCGGTTGGAGGCGCTTCTGCAGTGATTTCTTCAAGAATGCTTGAAGCTGAAACGCTAACAGCGGAGGCGTTTGCGCCTTTCGGCGACGTGCTGGAGGCGAATGGCGCGCCGAGCAGGCTCATCAATGACGGCGCCTGCGGTCGATGGCACGATCTGGCGGCAATGGAATTTTCGGATGGGCAAGCCGGGATCAGCCTGTTCAGAGCGCAAATTCGTTCGCTTCCGTATCTGTTCGATCTCGTCGAACGTCACCCCGAGGGCAGTCAAGCCTTCATCCCAATGGAACACGTACCGTTTCTTGTGATTGTCGGGCCGGACAAAAATGGCCGGCCCGATACGCCGCGCGCTTTCGTTACCCGTCCCGGCCAGGCGATCAATCTGCATCGGGGCACATGGCACGGCGTATTGACGCCGATTGCCGGTAGCGGCCTCTTCGCCGTCATCGACCGCATCGGACCAGGCGCCAATCTGGAAGAATACCGCTACGATTCGCCCTTCACCGTCACGCTCGCTGATGGCCGCGCAGACGGACGCTAGCGGCCAAGCCCGAGCGGCATGTGCCGGTTGACGTTCTTATAAAGCAGATAGCGGAAGGGTTCCGGGCCTCCCGCATAGCAGGCCTGGGGACAAAAAGAACGCAGCCACAAGAAGTCTCCGGCCTCGACCTCCACCCAATCGCCATTGAGCCGATAAACCCCCTTGCCATGCAACATGTAGAGCCCATGCTCCATGACATGCGTTTCGGCGAAGGGGATCGAAGCTCCGGGTTCGAAATTAACGATGTTGACATGCATGTCGTGCGCAAGATCGTCAGGGTCGACAAAGCGTGTGGTCGACCAGGCGCCGTCATAGCCAGGCATGGTCGATGGAGAGACTTCGCCGTCTTTTGTTACGAAGGAGCCTGGAGGCGATATACCATCGATCGGTTCGTAACGCTTTCTGATCCAGACCGCCTTGAACGAAACAGCGCTGTCATTCGAGACTTGCAGAGACCAATTCGCGTTCGGTCCCAGGAAGGCGTAGCTGCCCTCCATCAGTGTTTGCTTTTCTCCTTCAAGATCGAGAGTGGCCAATCCGGAGAGGACGAACAAAACCGCTTCTGCCTCTCTATCGGGTTCAGGGTTTTGGGAGCCGCCGCCCGGCTCGATTTCAATGATGGATTCGCTGAACGTCTCGGCAAATCCACTCAAAGGACGCGCCAGAATCCATGCCCGCGTCTTGTCCCATCCCGGTAGTCGACTCGTAACAATATCGGTGAGAACGCCTCGCGGAATAACCGCATAAGCATCGGTAAAGACGGCCCGGCCCGTGAGCAGTTGATTGCGATCCGGCAGGCCACCAACCGGGCTGTAATAGTCTGACATTATTCGACTTCCGTGATGTTTAGTTCGTTTAGTGGAACATAATGCGTGAGCAAAGGACACCCGATTTTGCCGAAGAGATTTTTCGGATTGCCGATAATCGCGATGAAACAAACGGACGGCGGACGGCGGACGACGAATATCGAGGCTTCCGTTCTGTGAGCTTGCCGCTATGTTTGCGCCGCATCCATTCTCGGCCTGACGGATCGTCGAACTGCATGTCCACCGCTCTTATAGAAGCTGTTCCGGTTCCTATCGTTATCGTCAATCGGGATCGCCGGATCGCAAGTCTGAATAGTCTGGCCAGAGGTCTTTTCGGAGCCGACATGGCTGGCCGTCACTATATGACGATCATTCGCGAGCCGTTTTGCATTCAACAGATCGAGGCTGCTGTCGATGGCCGGCAAACCAATCCGGTCGAACTGCGCAGGATGATCGAAGACAAGGAGCGGATTTATTCGCTGACCGCTTCGTCGTGGAGCGAAGGCGGCGCGATCGTGACGCTCATCGATCAGACCGAGGCGCACGATGCAGAGCGAATGCGATCCGATTTCGTTGCCAATGTCAGTCACGAGTTGAAGACGCCGTTGACCGCGCTGAGCGGCATGATCGAGACCCTGTCAGGCGCGGCGCAGAATGATCCGGAAGCGCGGGTGCGGTTTCTGGAGATGATGGCGGAGGAGACAGAACGGATGCGGCGATTGGTCGCCGACCTTCTTTCCCTCAATCGGATCGAGGATGCCGATGTGGTGACGCGGCGCGACCGGATCGATCTTTGCGAGGTGATCGACGCAGCCCGGCGAAGTCTTTCGGATAGCGCTCAGTCGCGCGGCGTCTCGATTATCCTGAAGGGATGCGATGCGCCCGCTTTTCTACACGGAGATGCAGATCAGCTTCGCCAGGTCTTCAACAATCTGGTTGAGAACGCGATCAAGTATGGCGAAAAGGGCGGAATCGTCACAATCGCCATTTCGCAAGAAAAATACGATCCACTTCTACGCGGCCCGGCAATCCGTGCAGCGGTCTCCGACAACGGGCGCGGGATAGGGCAGGAACATCTGGCGCGCCTGACGGAGCGCTTCTACCGGGTGGACAGGCATCGATCCCGGCAGATCGGCGGTACTGGCCTCGGGCTTGCGATTGTCAAACATATTGTACGCCGTCATCGCGGATGGCTTCGCATCGCCTCAAAGGTTGGAAAAGGCAGCACATTCACCGTGTTGCTGCCTGCCGGCTGATCTTGCTCGTTCAACTTTTCTTAACATCTGGCTGTGTGTCACGCGGCTGTTACAAACCCTCTCTAGGGACTCCGCCTGCAAGGGGAGCGCATCCGAAATGGCGTGATCCCTCACCAAAAATCCTTAGTGGAGCGACTCCAATGTCTATCGCTAAACTCACCGTGCTGGCCGCGGCTGCGACTGCCCTTTCAGCAACGACTGCCATGGCTCGCGATCAGGTCCAGATCGCCGGTTCGTCGACCGTTCTGCCCTACGCATCCATCGTCGCCGAAGCCTTCGGGGAAAATTTCGAATTCCCGACCCCGGTTGTCGAATCCGGCGGCTCTTCGGCCGGCCTGAAGCGTTTCTGTGAAGGCGTGGGCGAAAACACCATCGACATCGCCAACGCCTCCCGCCAGATCCGCGAAAAAGAAGTTAAGGCCTGTGCCGACGCAGGCGTCACCGAGATCATCGAAGTTCAGTTCGGCTATGACGGCATTGTCTTCGCTAGCCAGCAGGACGGACCGGCCTTCTCCGCGTTCGAGCCAGCAGACATCTACAACGCTCTTGCCGCCAAGGTCGTGAAGGACGGCGAAGTCGTCGACAACGCCTACAATAACTGGAACGAGTTCAATTCCGAGCTTCCGGACGCCGAAATCGCTGCGTTTATTCCTGGCACCAAACACGGCACACGCGAAGTCTTCGAAGAGAAGGTTCTTCTGCAAGGTTGCGAAGACACTGGCGCCATGAAGGCGTTCACGGATGGCGGCATGGATGAAGACGCCGCAGAAGATCAGTGCATGGCCGTTCGCACCGATGGCAAGTCTGTCGACATCGATGGCGACTACACCGAAACGCTCGCCCGCATTCAGTCCAACCCGAATGGCATTGGGGTTTTTGGCCTCTCCTTCTACGAGAACAATGCCGACAAGCTGAAAGTCGCCACCATGGGTGGTGTCGAGCCGAAGACCGAGACGATCGCTTCGGGCGAATATCCGGTCAGCCGCCCGCTCTTCTTCTACATCAAGAAGGCGCATATCGGTACGATCCCGGGTCTGAAGGAGTACGCTTCCTTCTTCGTTTCCGACGAAATCGCCGGTGACGGCGGCCCGCTTGCCGATTACGGTCTTGTTCCGACGCCCGATCTGGCCGATGTGCAGGCCACTGTCGAAGGCGAAACGGCCATTGAGCCGGCGAGCAACTGATCCGGTTGCATCGCGCCATTAATCGGCGTTCATGACGAGCGCCTGCGCGGACCGGGGATGATCCCGGTCCGCATGCTTTGAACGGGGACGCAATGAGCTTCGGGACGCTTATTCTGGCAGTGATCGTCATTGCCGCGGGGGCGTTTTTCCTTTCGCGTAGAAAGGTTCTCGGCCTCGCCGACGGCGACCGGCGACGTCTGCATTCTCTGCCGCATTATCACGGCATGCATGCTCTGCTTCTGGCGGCTGTCCCTGCGCTGTTACTGCTTTTTGCATGGAGTGTGTTGCAGCCGGTCGTGGTGGATCGAACGGCTGTATCCCATCTGTCCGGCGAGAATTACGATACGTCCGGCGAACGCTCGCTCGCGATGAGCGAAGTGCGCCGCGTTGCAGATGCCATTGACGGCTTGATCAAGGGCGGCAAACTCAATTCGGACGATCTTGACGGTCTCAGCATCGACGATCTGGGTCGCCGCCTCGAAGAGACCGGCATTCCGGTCCTGGCCGATGTTCCTCCGCAAATTCTCGATTCCGCGCGCACCTATCGCTCAGCTTCGGCCGCGGGAGACCTTATTAAGATCGGCCTCGTTCTGTTGCTCGCCCTCGCTGGCGCTGCATATGGTTATTCCGTGGCGCATCCTGATCTTCGCGCGCGCAACCGCACCGAGATGGGCGTACGCGCTCTTCTTGTGGCGGCGGCCTGCGTGGCCATTCTGACGACGTTCGGCATCGTATTGTCGCTGTTGTTCAACACGATCGAATTCTTCCGCATCTACCCTGCGCACGAATTCTTTCTGAACCTGACATGGAGCCCGAGCTTCGGTGGCGGTTCGGACCTCGGCATCATACCTCTTCTGTGGGGCACGCTATACATTTCGTTCATTGCGCTGCTGGTCGCGGTGCCGCTCGGACTGTTTTCGGCGATTTATCTGGCGGAATATGCCCACCCGAAATTTCGGTCGGTCGCCAAGCCCCTGCTGGAAGTGCTGACCGGAATCCCGACCATCGTTTACGGACTCTTTGCTCTTCTGATCGTCGGTCCGGCGCTCTCGTCGGTGTACGGACGCGGTGGCCTGGGCTGGATGCCGAGCGATACGGCCGTCATTACCGCAGGCCTGGTTATGGGCATCATGCTTATCCCGTTCGTCTCATCGCTTTCGGATGATGTGATCAATGCCGTGCCGCAATCGATGCGCGATGGATCCTACGGCCTTGGCGCGACAAAAAGCGAGACGGTGCGGAAGGTTATCGTTCCGGCCGCCCTGCCTGGCATTGTCGGGGCGATCCTACTCGCCGCATCCCGCGCAATCGGTGAAACGATGATCGTGGTGCTCGGGGCAGGCGCCGCAGCGCGCATGTCGCTCAATCCGTTCGAGGCCATGACCACGGTGACAGCGAAGATTGTCAGCCAGCTTACGGGCGATGCCGATTTCGCCAGCCCCGAAGCGCTTGTCGCCTTCGCGCTCGGGATGACCCTCTTCGTCGTCACATTGGGACTGAATATCGTGGCGCTCGCTATCGTTCGCCGCTACAGGGAGCAGTATGAATGAGCGACACGACCGTGCCAGTCGCCTCGCAAGTCGGCCACCGCTCGCTGCTGGAGCCCGACGCGCTTCTTAAAAAGCGTCGCCGCAAAGAGTCCTGGTTCAAGATGCTCGGCCTTGGGGCGGTGATGACGGGGTTGTTCTTCCTCGTCGTTCTAATCGCATCCATCGTTTACAACGGCATCCCGGCCTTTACTCAAACCTATGTGACCGTACCCGTAACTCTGCCAGCGGATAAGCTGGACAAAACCGGCAATCGCAATGCGTCAGAGATGCGCAAGGTTTCCACCTTCGGCTACAGGCCGCTCATCGAGCAGGCTCTGATCGATACGCTGGCCGATCAGGGCATTTCCTCGCCCTTTGAGGATGGAGGCGATCTGGCGGACCTGTTGTCGGACGGCGCTGCTGCCGATGTGCGAGAACGAGTTCTAAGGAACACCGACCTTGTCGGAAAAACCGTCGAGTTCGATCTGCTCGCTTCCAGCCGGATCGACGGCTATTACAAGGGCCGCGTGGATCGCGTCTCGGTTGAACGCGGCATGGTTCTGACGCCGGCTCATCTCGACGTTGCCGACGCGCTTCATGAGCGCGGTTTGATCGAACGGCGATTCAATCTGGAGTTTATCACAGGAGCGGACGCATCGGATAACCGTCCGGAACAAGCCGGTGTCGGCGTTTCCCTTCTCGGCTCGCTATTCATGATCCTTGTCGTGGTGGCGTTGGCCGTGCCAATCGGTGTGGCTGCCGCGGTCTATCTGGAAGAGTTTGCGCCGCAGAACCGTTTCACCGACCTGATTGAAGTGAACATCTCCAATCTGGCCGCGGTTCCATCCATCGTCTTCGGTATTCTGGGTTTGGCCGCTTTCATCCAGTTCGCCAATCTTCCCCAGTCAGCGCCGCTGGTGGGCGGTCTCGTCCTGACGCTGATGAGCCTGCCGCAGATTATCATTCCGGCGCGCGCGGCGCTGAAGGCTGTGCCGCCGTCGATTCGCCAAGCCGCGCTCGGCATTGGCGCATCGCGCAATCAGATGGTTTTCCAGCACGTCCTTCCACTTGCGATGCCCGGTATTCTGACCGGTGTCATCATCAGCCTGGCGCAGGCTCTTGGCGAGACGGCGCCGCTTCTTCTGATCGGTATGGTTGGCTACATCGCCTCCAATTATCCAGAAGGCTTTCTGGACGGTTTCGTCTCGCCGAATTCGGCGCTCCCTGCCCAAATCTACGAATGGAGCAAGCGCGCCGACCCGGCCTTCTACGAACGGGCATGGGGCGGTATCATCGTGCTGCTCGTCTTCATGCTCGCCGTCAATATTCTGGCGGTGGTACTGCGGCGTCGCTTTGAGCGTCGCTGGTAAATCAAAGAACGGAAACGTCATGGACGCTATGGCTCACACGGATCAGATATCGATGCCAGGATCGGCCCCCCTGACCGAAGCGAACGAGGTCAAGATCGCGGCGCGCGGTGTCGACGTCTTCTACGGAAAGAACCACGCCATCAAGAATGTCGATGTCGACATCGAGGATAAGACGGTCACCGCCTTCATCGGTCCTTCCGGCTGCGGCAAATCGACCTTTTTGCGTTGCCTGAACCGCATGAACGACACCATCGATATCGCGCGGGTCGAAGGCGATATCCTTCTGGACGGCGAGGACATCTACGACAAACGGGTCGATCCTGTTCAGCTTCGCGCACGCGTCGGCATGGTTTTTCAAAAACCCAATCCGTTTCCAAAGTCGATCTACGACAATGTCGCCTACGGTCCGCGCATTCACGGTCTCACACGGAACAAGGCGGAACTGGACGATATCGTCGAGGCCTCCCTTCGCCGCGCCGCGCTGTGGGATGAGGCGAAGGATCGGCTCAAGGAATCGGGCACGGGCATGTCCGGCGGCCAACAGCAGCGCCTTTGCATTGCGCGCGCGGTTGCGACGCAGCCGGAGGTTCTTCTCATGGACGAGCCCTGTTCGGCGCTCGACCCCATCGCCACGGCTCAGATCGAGGAATTGATCGACGAGCTGCGGCAGAATTTCTGCGTGGTGATCGTTACGCACTCGATGCAGCAGGCGGCACGCGTCAGCCAGAAGACCGCATTTTTCCATTTGGGAGAGATGGTGGAGTATGGCGATACGGAGAAGATCTTCAATTCGCCCGAAGACAAACGGACCGAGAGCTACATTACCGGCCGTATCGGCTAAGCGAGGACGCTGTGAACGACAAACCCCATATCGCATCCGCCTTCGACCGCGATCTCGAAGCTATCCAGGCTAAGCTCATGCGGATGGGCGGCTGCGTGGAAAACGCCATCCGCAATTCCGCCAACGCACTTCGATCGCGCGATCTGGAGCTGGCCGATCAGGTGCGGGAAGACGATCGTAAGATCGATGAGCTGGAAGCGGAGATCAATGAGGATTGCGCGCGGCTCGTGGCGCTCCGGCAGCCGGTCTCATCCGATTTGCGGCTCGCGCTGTCGGTCATGAAGATTGCGGGCAATCTGGAGCGCGTTGGCGATTACGCCAAGAACATGGCCAAGCGCACCAATCTTCTGGCGCAGATGATGCCGGTTAATGGAGCGACAGGTTCGCTGCAGCGCATGGCCAACGAGGTGCTGGCGATGCTGTCGGACGCGCTCGATGCCTATATCCGCCACGACCAGCCGCTAGCGGAAAAAGTGCGCCATCGCGATCTCGAAGTCGACCAGATGTATAACGCGATCTTCCGCGAATTCCTGACCTTCATGATGGAAGACCCGCGCAACATCTCGGCCTGTATGCATCTTCACTTCATCGCCAAGAATATCGAGCGGATGGGCGACCATGTGACGTCCATCGCCGAACAGGCGATTTATCTGGTCTCCGGAGAAATGCCGTCGGAGGATCGACCCAAAGCCAACGCTACCATGGACATGGCGGATGACGCCGTGATCGGTGACTGATGAGTAGCCGTGCATCGATCTTGGTGGTCGAGGACGAGCCGGCGCAACGCGAGGTGCTGCGCTACAATCTGATTGCCGAGGGATTCGATGTCGTGCTGGCCGAAACCGGCGACCAGGCGCTTGAGCATCTGGCGGAAAGCCAGCCCGATCTCGTCGTGCTTGATTGGATGCTTCCCGGTCCGTCCGGTATCGAGATCTGCCGGCAGATCAAATCGGGCCGCGACAGCCGCAACACACCGGTCATCATGCTGTCTGCGCGGACCGAAGAGGGCGACCGGATTCGCGGACTGGATATCGGTGCAGACGATTACATCACCAAACCATTTTCCGTGGCTGAACTGATCGCGCGCATTCGCAAGGAACTGCGCCGAACCCATCCGGTGGCTGTGGGTGAGCGGATCGAACATGACGATCTGGTGCTCGACGCAGGTCGTCATTTGGTCGAGCGGAGCGGGCAACGCATATCGCTCAGTACGACCGAGTTTCGGCTTCTTTCGGTACTGATCGAGCGGCCGGGCCGTGTCTTCAGCCGTGAGCAGCTGCTGAACCGCGTCTGGGGTCACGATCTGGATGTCGAAACACGCACCGTCGACGTCCATGTCGGGCGGTTGCGCAAGGCACTTCGCCAGCACGGCGGGGACGATCCAATCCGCACGGTTCGTGGTGAAGGCTATGCCTTGGGCTGAGACACCGGCAGTCTCTCAAAAAATGCCCATGGAAAGCCCGGCGGCAAGGCTTTGACCGAGTTGGGCGCAGCGGTCCAGATCAGACTGTAGGATCGATTTGTCGGCCAAAATTTTATCTTTGGAATCAGCGTTCACGCAGACGATCAGCGGCTCGGCAATTGCTTTCAGCCGCCAACCTTTTGCGATGCGGGCGGTTTGGCGCGCGGCGTTCTCTCCGTCCGTACCGGCGCAGACCATCTGCGCATAGGGTCGTCCCTCGATCTTGCCAAGAACGGGGTAATAGCTGCGATCGTAGAAATCCTTCATGAGGCCGGCAATCGCCGCCAGATTTTCGGGCGTCGCGAAAAGGTAGCCATCCGCTTTGAGGACATCGTCCGGGCCGGCCTGTGACGCCTTCTTGACGACCAGCTCGATCTCTTCCTTACCCGCTGCTTCGGCGGCCGCTTCCACCATCTGGCGGGTGCCGCCTGTCTTGGAGTGGTAGACGATGAGAAGCGAAGGCATGGCGTCCTGCAGGATCAATCCGTCTGGGACAACAGGGTAACAACCCGTCGCGCCGCTAACTCATAGCCCTGAACGCCGCAGCCGACGATGATGCCGTCTGCACGCAAGCCGATATAGGAGTGGTGACGGAAGGATTCGCGTTTGTGGACGTTGGAGATGTGAACTTCGAAAACGAAACCCTCATAGGCGTTGAAGGCGTCCAGAAGCGCGATCGACGTGTGCGTGAAGGCTCCTGGATTGATGATGATCGCTGCATGGTCGTCACGGGCATCGTGTACCCAATCGATCAGTTCGTATTCACGATTTGACTGCTCAGCGCGAAGACTGTGCCTGGCATTTTCTAGAACTGTGCGAACGGAGGCCTCGACATCGGTCAGCGTTTCGTGACCGTAAATATCCGGCTCGCGCGATCCGAGAAGGTTGAGATTCGGGCCGTTCAGCAGAAGAATGTTCGCCACGATTGTCTCCGGTCAGCGTAGGTTGGTCGGTAGATTTTAGCTATCGGGGAAGATGGCGATATCGGCAAGCCCCGGTCTTTATTTGGTCACGGGTCCATTCGAACGTTTTGCCTCTGCCGGCCTAGCCCTTCGACCTCAAGCTCCATGACATCGCCGGATTTGAGATAAACCGGCTCGGGTTTCATACCCATTCCAACGCCCGGCGGAGTGCCGGTTGCGATAATATCGCCGGGATGAAGGGTAAACAGTTCAGACAGGTGTGCGATGATCTGCGCGACCGTGAACACCATCGTCCGTGTGGAGCCATTCTGCATCGTTTGGCCATTGACCGAGCAACGCAGCGAAAGATTTTGAGGATCGGCGACCTCGTCGGCCGTCACCAGCCAAGGGCCGACAGGTCCGAAAGTGTCGCAGCTTTTGCCCTTGGTCCACTGGCCGGAAAGTTTGCCCTGGAAGCGACGCTCGGAAACGTCGTTCACCGTGCAGTAGCCAGCGACATGTGACAGGGCATCCGCTTCTGAAACGTATTTTGCCGTGCTGCCGATCACGACGCCGAGTTCGACTTCCCAGTCGGATCGTTTGGAGCCGCGGGGAAGGACGACGTCGTCGTTCGGGCCGTTGATGGCGCTTGTCGCCTTCATGAAAAGTATTGGGTGTTCCGGCAGATCCAGGCCGGTTTCGGCGGCATGATCCGCATAATTCAAACCAATGCACATGAATTTGCCTATGTCGCGGACCGGAGGGCCGAGGCGCGGCTCGCCTGGAACAGTCGGAAGGCTATCGGCGTCGAGAGCCGTCAATCGCTCAATGCTATCTGGCGAAAGCGTCGCGCCGGTGATGTCTTTCACTTCGCCCGAAAGATCCCGCAGGACGCCGCTGGCATCGATTAGCCCCGGCTTTTCAGCGCCCCGTTCGCCGTATCGTACAAGCTTCATCGCATTTCGCCTCCAGAATATTCTACCTTGCGCGATGAAGTAGAAAGAAGCAGTTGAGCGTCAAAGCCACGTCTCTCTTATGACGGCAGGATAGGTTAAGGCAGAAGGAGTGTTCATGGTCGGGCTGGCATCGAAGGCGCGCGAAGACCGCCTCACGCTCGGTATCGTGCTGATGCTGCTGGCCTACGCGACATTCTCCATGGTCGACACGAGCGCCAAATGGATGGGGCAGGCGGGGCTGGCCGCCCTTCAGATCGCCTTCATGCGCTACGCGGTTCACCTGGTTCTGACGATCGGATTGATCGCACGAGGCGGCCTGAGTTTCGATCGGTTTGCTTCCGAAAAGATCGGGCTTGTCGTTCTTCGAGCGCTTCTTCTGGTCGGCACATCGGTCACCAACTTTATCGCGGTTCGCTATCTACCCCTTACTCTTACGGCGACAATCGCCTTCTCTGCGCCGATCATCGTCTGCGCGCTGTCTTGGCCCCTTCTCGGCGAGCGGGTCGGGCCATGGCGCTGGTCGGCCATTCTTATCGGTTTTTGCGGACTTCTCGTTGCGATCCGCCCGTTTGACGCAACGCTGCACTGGGCCGTCTTCATCTCTCTTGGCACCGCGTTTCTCATGGCGCTCTATGCGCTACTTACCCGGCGACTATCCGGCGAGGTATCGCCGATGACGATGCAGTTTTACGGCGGCCTCGTCGGAACCGTCGTGCTCGCGCCTTTCGCCTTTCTGTTCTGGCAAATGCCGGACAGGCCAATGGAATGGATCATGCTTTTCGGAATCGGATTGCTCGGATGGGCCGGGCATGAGGTTTTCGTGCGCGCTCACCGGTTTGCCGAAGCTGGCGTACTGACGCCATTCTCCTACTCTTTCCTCATCTGGATGACGTTCTGGAGCGCGCTGCTCTTCAACGAATATCCCGATAGCTTCACGATTATCGGCGCATCCATCGTTTCCGCGGCCGGACTTTTCATTTGGGCGCGTGAACGCTGGCTGCAAAAGGCGCGCCGGATCGACTTCAACAGGTAAGATTGTCTTGTTTTGACGACAGGTTCTTCGCCTGCCAGTTTCCGCTTGACCGATCCCGGACAATGCGAAAGCCTGTCTCATTGTGCAGTTGCGGTATGAAACCGACAGTCTGGGGAAGCGAACGGTCTTGCATTCGAACGGGAATGACCACCAAACCGCCATGCTCTCTGTCGAAGGGCTGACCAAACGCTTCGGCACGCTTGTTGCCAACGATGCAGTCGATCTCGTTATAAAACCCGGCGAAATTCATGCGCTTCTCGGCGAGAACGGGGCGGGGAAGTCGACATTCGTCAAGATGCTCTTCGGTTCGCTTCGGCCTGACGCGGGCGTCATTCGCTGGGAAGGCAATCCGGTTTCAATAGAGACGCCTGGCGAGGCGCGGGCACTCGGGATCGGAATGGTCTTTCAGCACTTCTCCCTGTTTGAAGCGCTGACCGCCGGCGAGAATATTGCGCTGGCGTTCGAAGGCGGTGGCACCGGGCACGGCGCGATTGGAGCCAGGGCGCGCGAAGTCTCGGAAACCTACGGCCTGCCAATCGACCCCGATGCACTTGTCGGCGAACTGTCGGTCGGAGAACGTCAACGTATCGAGATCGTTCGCTGCCTGATGCAGGATCCGAAGCTCATCATTCTGGACGAGCCGACATCCGTATTGACACCGCAGGAAGCCGAGAAGCTGTTCGAGACGCTGGAGCGGCTGAAAAGTGAAGGTCGCAGCGTTCTTTATATCAGTCACAGGCTGGATGAGGTTCGCCGCCTGTGTGACAGCGCGACGGTGCTGCGTCACGGCAGGGTGGTCGCCCATTGCACACCCAGCGAAGAGACTGCCGGCAGCCTCGCCGCCATGATGGTAGGAGAGGAGGTGGAGGGATTTTCTCGGGCCTCCGCCGCTGTCGATCATGCTTCCGACCGAGCGGTGCTTCGGTTGAACGGCCTGTCTCTGCCAGCGGCTTCACCCTTCGCCGTTCCGCTCAAGGATATCGACCTGACTGTGCCCGCCGGGATGGTGATCGGCATAGCCGGTGTGGCGGGGAACGGGCAGGGCGAATTGTTCGAAGCGCTTTCCGGCGAAGTTCTGCAGAACCGTGCCGATATGGTCTCGATAGATGGAAGCGCCGCGGGACACATGGATATTGAGGAGCGGCGCGCACTCGGCGCAGCCTTCGTGCCCGAAGAGAGACTTGGCCACGGGGCCGCGCCGGCCATGGCGCTTACCGACAACCTTTTTCTATCGCGTCATGGCACCGATAGCGCACTCTTTACGGGCACGCTGGGCAGCATCCTGAAGAACAAGCTGAAAGCAGTCGCGGCGCACATTTCCGAGACCATGGATGTGCGAAAAGGCGCGCCCGACCCTCATGCATCGGCCTTGTCGGGCGGTAATCTGCAGAAATATCTGGTTGGGCGGGAACTGGACCGCGAGCCTTTGCTCATCATCGTCAATCAACCGACATGGGGCGTCGATGCCGGCGCGGCCGCGCGAATCCGTGGTGCGCTTGCGAATGTGGCGCGCCGCGGCGGGGCGGTTCTCGCTATCAGCCAGGATCTCGACGAGCTTTTCGAGATTGCCGATGCCATTGCCGTCATGCATCACGGGCGGATGTCCAGACCTATTCCTATCGAAGAGGCGACGCGCGAAAAGATCGGTCTTCTCATGGGCGGCGCCGATCCAGACCATGCGGAGCTGGCGGAGATGCAGGCATGATGATTGCTCTGAACAAGCGCGCCAATCCGTCGCCGCTTTTTGCGACGCTTTCGCCTTTCATCGCGCTGACCCTGACGCTTGTCGCCGGTGTGATCCTGTTTCTCGCGATCGGCAAAAGCCCCGGCGCCGCACTCTACGCCTATCTCATCGAGCCGCTCACAGAAGGTTGGTCTCTGCACGAACTGGCAGTGAAGGCCACGCCACTGATTCTCATTGGGGCAGGGCTCTGCATCGCCTTTCTCTCCGGTAACTGGAACATCGGCGCGGAGGGGCAGTTGGTCATGGGCGCTATCGCAGGCGCGATTGTGCCAGTGCTGATACCGGATTTTCGAAATCTTCTCACATTGCCGCTCATGCTATGCCTTGGAATGCTAGGTGGTGCGTTGTGGGCGTCCATTCCGGGCCTTTTGAAAGCAAAATTTGGAACGAGTGAAATTCTGACCAGCCTCATGCTGGTTTATGTAGCGCAACTTTTCCTGGACTGGCTGGTGCGCGGACCGTGGCGCGACCCTGCCGGTTACAATTTTCCGCAGACGGTTCGGTTCCCGACAGAAGCAACGGTGCCGGCGATCGACTACGCTTCGGGACGAGCACATTGGGGTTTTGGCATCGCCATTCTTGTGGCGCTCGGACTTTGGTACATGCTTGCGCGGACGCGGCGCGGCTTCTCGCTTCGAGTGACGGGACAAAGTCCTCGCGCGGCGCGTTTCGGCGGATTTTCGCCGGGCCGAACGACCATGTTCGCTTTCCTGCTCTCCGGCGCTCTGGCAGGGTTGGCCGGTATTATCGAAGTCGCCGGCGCCATCGGACAGTTGCGCCCCGTCATCTCGCCCGGCTACGGCTTTACGGCCATCATCGTCGCGTTTCTCGGGCGACTCAATCCGGCGGGCGCCATTCTTGCCGGGCTGGTTCTGGCGCTTTCCTATCTCGGCGGCGAAGCGGCGCAGATCTCGCTCGGTGTATCCGATAAGATCGCGCGGGTTTTCCAGGGAATGATCCTCTTTTTCGTGCTGGGCTGCGACACGCTGATCAATTACCGCATTCGCATCGCCGGGCAGTCTTCGGGCGGTGTCATTGCCGAAACGCCTGCCGCAACGACCGGGTCGGATCAGAAGCGCGATATCGATGCGGCGGCGAGTGCGGTTCCGGAGGCCGGGCGCCATGCTTGAGGCTATCCTGATCTCAATCGCCACGGCTGCCACGCCGCTGTTTCTCGCCGCCATAGGCGAATTGGTCGCTGAGCGCGCCGGCGTCCTCAACCTTGGTGTGGAAGGCATGATGGCGATGGGCGCGGTGACCGGCTTCGGCGTGGGTCTCGCCACGGGTTCGCCGGCTATCGGGGCGCTGGCGGCAATCGTCGTCGGCGCGGTCTTTTCGCAGCTTTTCGCTTTCTTGACGCTGACCCTGGCTTCCAATCAGGTGGCGACAGGCCTTGCGCTCACGCTTCTCGGTCTTGGAATATCCGGTCAGATTGGCGAAGCCTATGTGGGTCAGCCGGGTATACGGATGGGGCCGGTCTTTCTCGGCCTCGATCCGATTTTCTGGTTTTCGCTGTTGTTGTTGGTCGCGGTGGCCTGGTTCCTGTTTCATACCAAGCCAGGACTGAAAATAAGGGCCGTCGGAGACAGCCATGTTTCCGCTCATGCGCTTGGGGTGCCGGTTATCGCGATCCGCTACGGCGCTGTTGCCTTCGGCGGGGCGTGCGCCGGTCTGGCCGGCGCGTATCTCAGCCTGGTCTATACGCCGCAATGGGTGGAAGCGATGACCTCCGGGCGCGGATGGATCGCTCTCGCCCTCGTCGTTTTTGCGTCCTGGCGGCCCGTTCGCGTTCTTGTCGGGGCATGGCTGTTCGGGGCGATTACCATCGGTCAGCTCCAGGTACAGGCGATGAGCCTTTCCACCATTACCGGGTTGCCCGCACCGTTCGATTCGATTGTCGGCGCGTTAAAGGCCGTGCCCAGCCAGTTTTTGTCGTCGCTTCCCTATCTCGCCACGGTCTTGGTGCTGGTGCTGATTTCCCGCAACCGTCGCCTTGCACTCGTCAACACGCCAGCCAGTCTCGGGCAGCCATTCGTCCCTGACCGCTAGGCTCAATCCTCCTCCCGATCAAAAGAAAGGTCTGACATCATGAAACGACTTACAACGCTCCTTGCAGCTTCCGCCGCGATTGTATTCGCATCCGCCGGCGGCGCAGCCGCACAGATGGATAAAGTCAAAGCCTGCTTCATCTATGTCGGTCCGGTCGGCGATTTCGGCTGGTCCTATCAGCACGATCAGGGCCGTCAGCAGGTCGAGGAAGAGCTTGGCGACAAGGTCGAGACGGCATTTCTGGAAAGCGTGCCGGAAGGCGCGGATGCAGAGCGCGCCATCGAACGGTTCGCACGTTCCGGCTGCAACATCATCTTCACAACGTCCTTTGGCTACATGGACGCGACCAACGCAGTCGCTGGCCGTTTTCCGGATGTGAAGTTCGAGCACGCGACGGGGTACAAACGCGAGCACGACAACGTCTCGACGTATAACTCGAAATTCTATGAGGGCCGGTATGTGCAGGGCGTCATTGCCGGACAACTTACCGAAAGCAATACGATCGGCTACATCGCATCGTTCCCGATTCCGGAAGTCGTCCGCGGTATCAACTCGTTCTATATCGGGGCAAAAAGTGTCAACCCGGACATCAAGGTCAATGTCGTGTGGGCGAACACGTGGTTCGATCCCGGCAAGGAGGCCGACGCCGCCAAGGCGCTCGTCGACCAGGGCGCTGATATCATAACGCAGCATACCGACTCGACCGCACCGATGCAGGTTGCAGCGGACCGCGGCATCAAGGCGTTCGGCCAAGCCTCCGACATGATCAATTTCGGCCCGGAAACACAATTGACAGCGATCGTGGACGATTGGGGTCCGTACTATGTCGAGCGGGTAAAGGCGCTGCTGGATGGCAATTACGAGCAGTCCGACACATGGCACGGTTTTGCCGAGGGCAATGTGCGCATGGCGCCCTACACGAACATGCCCGACGATGTGAAAGCCGATGCCGAGGAAGCTGAGAAGAAGATCACCAGCGATGAACTGGAGCCCTTCAGCGGACCTCTCAAAAAGCAGGACGGATCCGATTTTCTTGCTGAAGGGACGCGCGCAGACGACGGCACGCTTCTGGGCATGAATTTCTATGTCGAAGGGATCGAGGGGGATCTGCCGAAATAGAACCGCGACATCGGATCGCGACAGGGCTGCCGGATGCTTTTCGGCAGCCCTTTTTCGTGCCAAGGGCAACAAGCTTGCGGCGGGTGGTCATGCTGCTAAATTAGCTGCGCTTTGAATAGGGGACGGTATTGACGAAGAGGACGCCCACTGCGCTAACGATTGCCGGGTCGGATTCGGGTGGCGGCGCGGGAATTCAGGCCGACCTGAAAACGTTTAGCGCGCTCGGCGTCTATGGTGCTTCAGCCATCACTGCCATTACCGCGCAGAACACGCAGGCCGTGACAATGGTCGAGGTCGTGTCGCCAAAGATTGTATCGGCTCAGATCGAGGCGGTCCTATCTGACATAACGGTCGACGCCATCAAAATCGGCATGCTTGGGACAAGCGAATTGACGCGCGTCGTGGCGGAGGCGATCGCGGGTTTCGAAGGCCCTGTCGTGCTCGACCCGGTCATGGTGGCCAAATCAGGCGACAGACTTCTTGACGACGATGCGGTCTCCGCAATGCGCAAACACCTTTTGCCGCTTGCGACGCTTCTAACGCCGAATTTGCCGGAAGCTGCCGCGCTGACTGACAGCGGCGAGGCCGGCAATTTGGAAGAGATGGAAGAACAGGCACGTCAGCTGCTGGGTGCGGGGTGTCGGGCTGTTCTGGTCAAGGGCGGGCACGGATCGGGTCCGCATTGCACCGATCTTCTTGTCGAGGCCGATGGCCGGCGAGCGTTCGTTTCGGATCGGATCGAAACCGCAAACACGCATGGCACTGGCTGTTCGCTTTCATCGGCCATAACGGCCGAACTTGCGAAAGGCGCAGAATTGAGCGATGCGGTCGCGGTAGCGCATCAGTGGCTTAACCGGGCTATTGGAGCGGCGGATACGCTCAATATTGGCGAAGGCCATGGGCCTGTTCACCATTTCGTCGATTTATGGAATAGTCAGCGCATCGGCGTGGGACAACCGATCTGAAGTTGAGGGGAATGGAACTATGTCCGCCCAGGCCGACGGCGTAAGGCAAACTCAGACGCATATCGATAAGGTCGCGCAGACCGGTGTCGGTCCATACCTTCTCAACGGTCGTAATCACGGTCAGTTGACGGAGGAAGAAACCGAAATTCTGTCCAGTCGCATACTGGAAGAACGTATGGTGCCTGCGCGCCAAACCCTCATTCGTCACGGCGATTCCCTCGACTTTTCTATGCTCTGCGTCGGCGGGATCATTTCGCGGTTTCTGGATGACGCCAGCGGTCGGCGACAGCTCTTGTCCATACACTTCGCCGGCGATTTTCTGGATCTGCATGCCTATCCTCTGAAATCGCTCGATCACGATGTCGGCGCCCTGACAGATGTTCGGGTGGCGTTGATGCGTCATACCGATCTGGAAACGCTGCAGCACGAACACCCTTCGATCATGCGCAAACTGTGGTTTGCAACATTGTTGGATGCGGCGCTTCACCGGAAATGGGTGTGGCGGCTGGGACGGCTCCGAGCGGTCTCGCGGGTTGCCCATTTTTTCTGCGAGTGCCATGCGCGACTGACGGGCGTCGGTTTATCCAAGGGTACAGCTTTCAATCTTGGACTGACGCAGGCGGATTTGGCCGATGTCTCCGGCCTGACCGTCGTTCACACCAACCGTGTTCTGCGGGAATTACGCGAGCGCGGTCTGGCGACGTTTCGGGACAGCACGGTCGAAATAAGCGATCTGAGCGGCCTCTGGAAACTCGGGCAATTCGACCCCGAATATCTCTATCTTAGCGAAGAGGCGCTGCAACGCGTTTGGGGGCATGGTGAGGGCGATCCGCTTTCCAGCCGCTCGCATGTCGGATTTTCCGATCATGCCGGGCTCAATCCGGCGGGCTTCGACAGGCGAGCGAATGGATCACGCCGAGAGGCCTGAAAAATCTTCGTAACGATTGGCGCGTAACAGTTCGTTTCGGCCTTGCGACCGAGGCGTGAAGCATTAACGATGCAACGCAGTTTTCTGGCGAGCAAAAGGAGTTCCAGTCTCATGGCAGTCGTCGAGACCCGGACGGACGGAGAAGTCGGTATCATCACGGTCAATCGACCGGAGGCATTGAATGCGGTCAATGATGACGTGATCGACGGGCTTGTCGAAGCGACGGAATCCTTCGACGCCGATGAGCGTATCGGCGCGATGATCATTACAGGTGGAGGCGAAAAGGCCTTCATCGCAGGGGCTGATATTAAGGCCATGTCCGAGCGCAGCTATATGGACATGTTCATGCAGAACAAGATGGGCGAGTTAGGCCGTCTCACGCGCATACGCAAGCCGATCATCGCGGCCGTAAACGGTTTTGCTCTCGGCGGCGGCTGCGAAATCGCAATGATGTGCGACATGATCATCGCGTCGGAAAAAGCAAAATTCGGCCAGCCTGAGATCCGGCTCGGCGTCATTCCGGGGTGGGGCGGCACGCAGCGGCTGACCCGCGCGGTGGGCAAGGCAAAGGCGATGGACCTCGTTCTGACCGGTCGTATGATGGATGCCGAGGAGGCCGAACGTTCGGGTCTTGTCTCACGGGTGGTCTCTGCTGACGCACTGATGGAGACCGCAATGGAAGCGGCGCAAGCCATTGCCGGCTTCAGCCGTCCCGCGGTTTTCGTAGCCAAGGAGGCCGTGGGTCGCGCCGAAGAGACGACTCTTGCCGAGGGGCTCCTGTTCGAACAGCGTGTCTTCTACTCGCTGTTCGCAACGGAAGACCAGAAGGAAGGCATGGCGGCCTTTATCGAAAAGCGCCAGCCGAGCTTCAAAAACAAATAGCGCGCTGAAAGCCGGCGATCATCGATTGCCGGCTTTCTTCGTTCCGATGGTCTAAGGACTGAGCCTACTGTTACTGTACGGCTGTCGGTTTGGGACTGTCGCCGCAAAACATATTGTAGATGTGCTCGATCAAGGTCGAGGTTTCGGGATCGGCTATCGAATAGAAGACCATCCGACCGTCGCGGCGCGTATCCACCAGATTGTCAGCGCGCAACCGCGCAAGTTGCTGGCTCACTGCGGCCTGCGGCCTGCGGCATATTCAGTATGGCCTCCAGCTCCGAGACCGACTTCTCACCCTGCGACAATATGCAGAGGATGATGAGGCGCGATTCATGGGACAGCGCTTTGAGAAAGTCTGCCGCGCGGCGGGCGTTTTTCAGATAGTCGGACTGAACGTCCGCCGGCGTATCGGCACTCAGTTCGGGAAGGGGCATGGGGCAACCGTGTCAAGAAAGGCGATTTCAAGAGGCTGACTATATCGCTACTCTTTCAAAGGTGCCAGCCACTGTCAGGATACTTCCCACACTTCGCCGGGCCGAGGCGCCAGAAACCGTTGCGGGTCGATGCCGCGGGCCTGAAGCGCTTTTGAAAGTAGGGCTGGCGGCTCATCGACCGGTTCGCCCGTCAGCTTGAATGTCCCCCAATGATAGGCGAGGGCCTGTTCGGCTCCCAAATCGTCCAAAGCAATAACGGCCTCTGCCGGGTCCTGATGAGAATAGGACATGAACCAGCGAGGATCGTAAGCACCGATCGGCAGAAGCGCGAGCCGGAAAGGCCCAGCCGCTCGCCGTGCCGTTCGGAAATGTTCACCGCCCGCATAGCCGGTGTCTCCGGAGAAATAGATATTGCCGGCGGGCGTTCGAAGGGAGAAAGCCGCCCAAAGCGCCATCCGCCGGTCTTTCACACCCCGCGCGGACCAGTGGTGCGCCTGGTGAAATTGCAGGGTGACGTCTGACGAAAGAGCCAACTCATCGCCCCAGTCGAAAGCCTCGACATCGATATCCGGTGCGAATGAACGCACGATGGCGTCATTACCGAGCGGGACGATGAAGCGTGGATTATGCTGTTCGACCAATCGCATGATGGTAGCTTCATCCATGTGATCGTAGTGATTGTGCGAGAGCAGGACCAGATCGATTGGGGGCAGGTCTTCGAAAGCAATACCGGGATTGTTTACGCGTTTCGGGCCTGTAAAGGAGAGCGGCGACGCGCGATCGGACCAAACCGGATCCGTTAGAATGTTCAGCCCGGCCATCTGGAGCAGAAAGGTGGCGTGCCCCACGAACGAAACGCGCAGCCCCGTTCCCTCAACACGAGACGGTGGCTGATCCGCTGGTCCGGCCGGAAAGGACTGTGGCCAGTCGGCACTCTCGTTCTTAAAGCGCATCCTGACAAAATCGCCGAGGTCTGTCGTCATCGGACTGCCCGGATTGAAGAAGCGTTCGCCGTCGAAATGGTCCGAAACCGGTCCTTCGTAGTAACGATTGCGTGATGTCGCTCCCCACCCGACCACGCCGGCAAGAGCGGCTCCAAGGCCGGAAAGAAGAAGGTTTCGTCTGGTCGCTTTCACGGTCATTCCATCTCATTGAGGATTGTGGTTTCGACTGGAGATAGGATTGCTTTGGCTATGACGCCAACGAACCGTGGCACTATCGGCAGAAACCTTTTATCGCGCGTCGGCAATAATTTTTCGCCGGAGGAGGGTGATAATGGAGCCTGCGCAGCGACCGGCGCGAGCGTAGCGCGAGGCCACTCTTACTCGGCGATTCAGAGCTTAGGACTTCGCTTTAGGCGACATAGGCGATGTCGGACAGACGGCTGATGGCGTGGGCCTCTATATAAAAATGCGGTTTCGCAAGCCGTGCGAGATTAACTCATTTTATTCTGCATAAACGTGGCCTTGCTCGGAACCATGAATTGATTGTCACGTTGTGTGGGCAACGGTCGATTATTCAATTGTTCAAATCCGAAGGGGCGAACCGCATGCCCCGACGACCGCATTGAAATTAGGAGGTATTTATGCTTCGCAAGATGTTTGCAACGACTGCTATTGCCGCGCTGATGACTGCCCCGGTCATGGCTCAGGATACCGCAGAAAAAGACATGTCCAAGGAGATGGACGCCTCGTCCACCCCGGCGGCGGAAGAGACGTCTGGCTCCACCAATTCGGACATCAACAAGGAAGACATGCTTGCCTCTACCTTTATTGGCAAGACGGTCTACACGTCGACGAATGACGATGCCGAAGCTATCGGTGACGTCGAGGACGTTGTTCTGGACAAAACGGGTAAAGTCGATGCTGTCGTCGTTTCAGTTGGCGGCTTTCTCGGCATAGGCGACAAGTCGGTTGCATTGCCGTTCGATCGTCTCAGCATCGAGATGAAGGATAATGAGCGCTGGATTGTTTCCGACGCTA
The DNA here is from genome assembly GCF_024158145.1 of Notoacmeibacter sp. MSK16QG-6. Classification (GTDB taxonomy): domain Bacteria; phylum Pseudomonadota; class Alphaproteobacteria; order Rhizobiales; family Rhizobiaceae; genus Notoacmeibacter. Next base: position 484,479 of record NZ_JAMYXM010000002.1, on the reverse strand, counting down.
CGAGTGAAGAACTCAACCAGATGCCCGAGTTCGACGACGATATGTTCGAGCCGGAATCTGACGCTGCGATGACGAATGAAGGCGAGGCCGAAAACGCCGACGCTGACAATGCTGCAGCCGAGACCGAAGAAGCCGCTGACGACGCAGCCGATACGGTCGAGAATGCTGGTGAGGAAACCGAGGAAGCTGCTGAAAGTGCTGCAGCTGAAACGGAGGAAGCTGCTGAAGAAACCGAGCAGGCAGCCGATGCCGGTACGCTTGAGGTCGAGCAGGAAGGTCAGGAAATGGCCGCTGCTGACACCGAAACCACCGAGACCGAAGGCAGCGAAGAGCAGCCGATGGCCGAGAGTGAAGAGCAGCCTGCCGAAGGCGAGCAGATGGCTGAAGGCGAAGAGCAGCCTGCAGAAGGCGAACAGATGGCCGAAGGTCAGGATGCAGCAGCACCCGTCGTTCCGGCTGACGGTCAGCCGGCTGCCGGCGAGCAGATGGCAACTGAGCAGCCGAGCCTGCGTGAGAGCATGCAGCCTGCCGACATGGAATCGGTCTCTGTCGAAGAGTTGATCGGAACCACCGTTTACGGCCAGGACGAAGAAAATCTCGGCGAGATCGGTGACGTCATCCTCGGCGAAGACAAGGCAATCGAAGCCTACATCATCGATGTCGGTGGTTTCCTTGGAATTGGCGAAAAGCCGGTCGCGATTTCTCCGGATGCGATCGAGCTGATGAAGCAGGCTGAGTCCGACGACTACGCTATCTTCACCAAGTTCACCGAAGAACAGCTCGACGAACAGGCTGAGTATTCTGAGGAAGAGTACGAATCCAATCCTGACAGCGTCGTACTGAAGTAAGTTCAGGATCGACCAAACGGTGTGGATTAGAGAAGCCGGCCATTCGTGGCCGGCTTTTTCCTGCTATCAATGAGCTTGGCGGGAACTCCGATACGCGCCTCTTCGTTCACCAATCGGAAAAAGAAGAAGGAGACTGTTTCCATGGCCAATACGACTGGCGGTTCGCCCGCAGCATCAGCGCCGAAGAAGCCCGCAGGCACCACCACGACCTCGAACGATGTCGAGAACGAGATTGCTCAGCTGCGTGCAGATGTCGCTTCACTGACGGATACGATCAAGTCCTTCGGCGCGGCCACGGCTCGCGACCTTCAAGATCGGGCCTACGGCAAGCGGGACGAGATCTCCGATCAGCTTCGCGCCAAGGAAGAAGAAATCAAAGAACGCGTGCGGGAAAATCCGATGCAGGCGCTCGGCATCGCCGCTGGCGTCGGCTTTCTCGTCGGTGTCATCTGGCGGAGCTGATAATTTATGGGTTCTATAATCGCTCTTCTCACGAGCCTTTCAACCGAAGAGCTAAGTGTTCGTCTCGACCGCGCCAAGCGGCTTGCTACCGCCTATGCAATTGCTGGCGTCCTCGGACTGTTGGCTATGGCGTGCCTGTTGACGGCAGCAATCGTTTATGTCGGTCAAATTTACGGACCTGTGGTCGCCGCTCTCGCCATTGCCGGGGTGTTGATCGGTTTGGCAATCCTGATTGTGATAGCCGCCTCGATCATGAACGCCGCAGCCATGCGTCGCCGCAAGGCACAGCGCGCAGCCCGGCAGTCCGCTATGATTGGCGCGGCCGTTCCACTGGTTCCGATGATCGTCAAATCCCGCATCCTGTTCGGATTAACAGCTGCTGCGGGTAGCGCCTATCTCGCCGCTCGTTATTTCGAAGTCGGGCCGTTCCGCGACGATCGCTGATCGTTGCAAGGCGTTGATGCACCAAACTTCATAAGGATAATCATGTCAGAGAAAATGACCCCAACAGAAGCCAGGCAGGGACGCCGTGGGCGACCGATACTGATTGTCATGCTCATCAGTATCGCCCTTGCGCTGATCGTATGGTTTTTCGTCGGGATTTACGGTGAGACCATTGCGCCGGAGGAAAGCAATCCGGCTGCGTCGGAGAATGCCGATGTTTCCAGCGATGAGGATCTTTCTAATCAGGAACTCGACAACAAGGCTCCGTCACCGACTATCGAAGATCCGGCGCAGGCGCCAGATGCCGCTACGAATAGCGAGACATTGGAAGAAGCGCCCGGCGGTACGACCGGTCAGCGAGAGCCGGAAACCGATAGTTCGAGCACGCCTGAAGAGGCGCCCGCAAACTAACATTGGTGCTTTGCACCAACAGCCATTTTAATCAGGGCGGTAGTGATATTGCCGCTCTTTTTTTGCGAAATGCACTGTCGGGTTGCTACTTTTTGACCACCGAACGGAGAGTGTTCGGCAAGACCTTAAGGACCTGGTCGATATCTTCTGGCATGTGGCCTGCGTCATTCAAGCCCTCGAAAAGAAGTCGGACATGCCTCTCGACTTCCTTTTTCATCGTTTCGCCGCCTGAATCGTAAAGGCGTCCGTATCCTCTCGCTAGCGCCTCGGCCATGAGGATGCGGTCAGCGGCCGCGCGGCGAAGGGGATGCAATGCGCGAGCCATCGTCGTGCCGAGTTTCATCGCAGGCGTCACGAGGCGCGGATCTCCCTTATCGTCGATATGGACGATCGCTTCGAGTTGGACATCCGACACAGTAAGTAAGGCTGAAACCAATTGATTGGCGGCTGCTATCGCCGTGAAGACATCGTTGATGCCCGGCGACAATGCGCGAAGCGCGATTTCAACCAGAAGATTGGTCTGAAACTCTACAGGACGATCAATGGATCGCGCATTTTCCACGACCACCAACCGGTCGAGCTTATCTATACCGTCACCAGTGGGATGGGCGCTTAAAATCGTCTCGTCCTGCTGAATGAACTCGCCCGGTCGGTTTTCAAGCCGCAACACGATCCCGCCTCGTTGCGCCTTTTTGACCAGTGACTGGATATCGATTGCGCCGAGATATCCTGAGCGCTTTGCTCTCAGGACCGGATCGAAATGGGATTCCGGCGTCAATTCGGAGCAATCCGCCACCGTCATAATTCCGGCGTCGCGTCTGAACCGGGTTTTCAGCGCGTCCTCAAGGTTTCTTCCGATCGCAGCAATTTCGTCATCGATCGTGACGTGGCGGGACACTTTTCGGACAAATGCGATAAGTTGCAGAACGGATATGACCGCAAGCAGGAAGCCGACCGAGACAGAGATTGCCGGCGGATTCTTATCGTCAGAGAGCGACAGCGCTGCCAGAGCGAAGAGAAACGTGCCGCCCAAAATGCCAGCAGTCATTTGATTGATCGGCTCGGTCGTAAACCGCTTCAGGAGACGCGGTCCGATGTTGCCCGCTGCCAATGTGTAAACCACCAGCATGAGCGAATAGGTCAGGCTAAGCGCGGCCATCGCGCTGGTGGCGATAGCCTGAAGAAATGACTGCGCCGCTGGAGCAGCAAAGATATGGTCGAGAAGATTCGGAAAGATGACCCGGTCAAGCCAACTGCAGGCCAGACCCGTCAAACCAAGGCCCACGGCGATCGCAGAGGGAATTGTCAGTATCGCAATGACAGGATTTCGGATGATATCGAAAAAGCGCCATAGCGGCTGGTCGTCGGCGCGTTCCGTCATGAGGCCGGGCGGCCCGGAACGTCATCTTTGCGAGCAGAGACCTCTGACACCTGTTCCGGGTCAGCATTGCTTTCATCGTCGTCAGGACAATAGATCGTCCTGAGTTCTCCTGGATGGATCGTCACCACGGTCGGATCGTTTGGCTCAAGCAATTCGCCGTCGAGTGAGGCGCTGACGTGATGCAGCTTTCCCTTAAAACGAAGCTTGACCGTGTCGCCCGCTTCCTCCTTAAAGTCCTGGTTTCGCTTCCACGAGCCAAGCAGCAGGTCTTTGGTCAAACGCATCGAACCCAATGGGCTCAATGGCCTGCTCCAATAAACGCCGAGTTGTCCCGTCGTCAGCTTGTCCGCATATGGCATATGCCCTTCGCCATAGGGATTGTTGGTGACGGTGATGACGGAAAACCGGCCATTCTTGATCTGCCGACCATCAACCGTCAGCTCGCTGCGGAACCAGGTCGGTTGGAAAAAGACCGACAAGGACGCCCGTGTGGAAGCGACGATTTTTCCGAATTTGGAATTGTAGTCCATCTCGCTCCGCTTGGCGACGATCCGTGGTTGCAAGCCTACCGAGAATTGATGGATGAAGGCCTTGCCATCCATGTCAGCGATGTCGCTCGGTCGGATGTTCATTTGCGCCAGTGCGGTGGCCGCTTCGTTGATGTCGAGCGGAAGACCGAGAGAGCGGGCGAATAGGTTCATGGTGCCGGCAGGCAGGACGCCGAGTACGCGTTGATTGCGCCACGCAATCTCCGCAGCGGCGGAGACCGTACCGTCTCCTCCGCCTACAACCATGACTTCGCAATCCTTGGCCGCTTCGCGGAGCGCCTCTACGATATCGGGTCCGGGGACTCTGCGGATTTCGATTTCGTGCCCGCGCTTTTCGAACGACTTTCGAAGGTGTTCGCTGAACTCGTCCAGGTCGGTTGTTTTCAGCGTTCCGCCGTCGACGTTGAGCACGGCAATCGTTTTCATCGCTCACTCTCTCCGAATGACAACCAGGCGAAAACAGGACGGCTGTCAGCCGTCCTGTCGAAAATCCTGACGTGAGGCCTCAAAGCCGTCAGCTGAGAAACGCGCGCGACGTGACCGCGGCGCTTCCGGCATCCGGGCCGTAATCACCTTCACCGGCAACACCCAGCATTTCCTGCAGGCGCGTTCGCGCACGGCTCACCCGGCTCTTGATCGTACCGACGGCGCAGCCACAAATTTCGGCCGCTTCCTCATAGGCAAAGCCAGATGCACCGATCAGGATGATAGCTTCACGCTGATCGGCGGGCAGTTCGTCGAGCGCCTTGCGGAAATCCTTAAGATCGAGCGACCCGTACTGCTCCGGATGCGTCGAAAGGCTTTCGGTGTAGGTGCCTTCGCTATCCTGAATTTCGCGGCCGCGCTTACGCATCTGACTGTAGAATTCATTGCGCAGAATCGTGAAAAGCCAGGCTTTGATGTTCGTGCCTGCCTCGAAACTTTCCTGCTTGGCCCAAGCCTTCATGATCGTTTCCTGGACCAGATCGTCGGCCTTGTCGTGCCGACCGATCAGCGAAATCGCAAAGGCTCTCAAGCTAGGGAGTGTGGCCAGCAGATCGCGCTTGAACACTGAACTGTCCGATAGCTTCTCTGCAGCTGACTTATCATTTGTTGCGTCAGTGCTCATCGGACGTACTCCGAGACGCCTGCTCCGCTTGATCCAACTTTTCAAGGAGATCCAAGAATTTATCCGGGATCGCCTCTTCTTGCACGGCTTCGTAGAGTGAGCGCAGTTTCTGTGAAATTTCGCTGTTCTGCTCCATTGGAGCCGGCTCTTTCATTTGCAAAAACATCCCTATCCCTTGTTACGGGCCGATTACTGCCATACTTGCAGTCGCGCGGCCCCTCCGGCATTGCCACTAAATGATGCTGAGGATCGAAAGTTCCAGCCCGGCAGGGAACAATTCGAGGTGCTGCAGCGTTATGGCCGGCTCGTAGGGGAGTTTTAACAGAATGTCTTTGTCCACACGCATCGCGGCTCATTTACCGCTGTTGCGCCGCTATGCCCGCGCTCTGACCGGATCGCAGGCGTCGGGGGACGCCTATGTGGCGGCGGTTCTCGAAGCGCTTATTGAAGACGTCTCCATGTTTCCGGAGGCCAGCGGCGATCGTGTCGCCGTCTATAAATTGTTTGCCAAGCTTTTCAGCCAGATCAATGTCGAGATCGAGCCGCGATCGTCGTCTCCCTTTGCCTGGGAGCAAAAGGCCGCAGCGAACCTCGCCAATGTCCCGCCCGTGCCCCGTCAGGCGTTTCTGCTGACATCGGTGGAAAATTTCTCCATTCGCGAAGCGGCGGAAATTCTGGAGAAGGGCGTCGAGGAAGTGAACACGTTACTCGCGCAGGCGTCGGAAGAAATAAGCCGTCAGGTCGCTACCTCCATCATGATCATCGAGGATGAACCGCTGATCGCGATGGATATCGAACAGCTGGTCACCGACCTTGGTCATCAGGTGACGGGTATTGCCCGTACCCATGGCGAGGCGGTCAAGCTTTTTGAGGAAACCGCGCCGAAGATGGTTTTGGCCGATATTCAACTCGCCGATGGTTCTTCGGGCATCGACGCAGTCAACGAAATTCTGACGACAGCCGACGTTCCGGTGATCTTTATCACGGCGTTTCCGGAACGTCTTTTGACTGGCGAGCGGCCCGAGCCGGCGTTTCTCGTGACCAAGCCTTTCAACCCGGCCATGGTGAAAGCGCTGATTAGCCAGGCATTGTTTTTCAATGATCGGGTCAGCCACGCCGCTTGAGCGGACCCTTCAGCAGTAGAGTGATTCAATCCGGTGCGGAAACGCACCGGATTTTTCTTTGGGTTAAATGTTTCGACTGGTCGTCCGTTTGTGCAGGCTCTTGAGGCGGCATCTATATGGTCTGATAGCACGCAAATAAAAACCGGCCCCGCCGGGGAAGGCGGAGCCGGTTTAACTCTCCTCGTGAGGGGAACGAAGGAGATTACCGAGAGGGCCATTGGGGTGCGGGGATGTGGGGGCTGGCCGTCCCGGTCTGCTCTCAAAACGGACCAATGACAGATTGGTTGCATAAAAAATTCGATTTTTTTGTATGCGGGAAATAAGGGCGCAAAAGCGGTCTGATGAGAGCTGCGAAGTGCGCCTGCATTGGAGCAGGGACTCACTGACCTGATGTTCAACTCTCAAACAGAGTGAAATGAACGACAGCTATCTGTGGACAGGCAGCTTTTGGCATCGGGCCGCGATCACATTTTCGTGAGCGGCAGGAAAAATCGGAACCGTTGGTTGACTGTTGTGAAAGGACCACACGTTCAACGTTTCCACGGGCTTATGTCATTTTATTCGTTTCTCGCAATTTTCACGCGCTGCGTCATCAAAGGCGTTAATCGAAAAGAAACGCTTTTAAGCATGGAACCGATCTGCCTAGTCTCCGTTAATGGCGCAAGGAGAGACGATGATGGAACAACTCGCAGCTATTATGCTTTTGATTTCCTGCTCGGACGACATGGCCATCTGTAATGAGGTCGAAGCGCCGCAGGCAGCATATGCAACGCAAGAGATTTGCGAAACGCAGATCGGTGGCGCCATTCGCGAAAATGCGTCGGCTGCTCCGCTTGTCCTTGGCAAGTGCGTGACCGTCAATGTCGATGAATTGCAGGAAGATGCCTGGATCACGTGGGATATCAACCCCGCCGGCGAGCTTGTTGCTGCGGTTGAATTCGATGACGATATCGAAATGGCTGCTACGTCGCGTTATGCGCAGGCCGAAACATCGCTCATCTCCAACTGATTTTTCTTCCGGCGTCCTCCAGCGCCGGGCGATTATGAAAAACACCGCCAACGTCCCTTGGCGGTGTTTTTTTATGTCTGCGATTATTTAAGGGGCCGTCTGGCTTGCTGCTCTATCGCAAAGACGTTGCCAAGCCGCTACTTGCGGCGCAGGCGAATAACGACATCGACATGGGCGATTTCATAACCTTCAGGCGGTGTCGGGAGGCTTCCCAATTCGACCGATCCTTCGGGAATATCAAAAAGCTGTGCGCCACCTTCGACCAGAAAATGATAGTGGTCGGACGTATCGGTGTCGAAATAGGTCTTGTTCGTTTCGATAGAAAGAACGCGAAGCAGGCCGGCTTCGGTAAACTGATGCAGCGTATTGTAGACGGTCGCCAGCGAGACGGACACGCCCTCGCCGAGCGCTTCGGCGTGGATTTCCTCGGCAGTGACGTGGCGATTGCCTCGCGTGAAAAGCAGAGTCGCGAGATGCATACGCTGTCGCGTCGGACGCAGACCGTTGGCACGCATCCGATCACGGAGGCGTGACGCCCAACACGGCGATCCGGCATGATTGATTTGATGCGATGCGGTCAGCGTCATTCTCTGCATTGCGCTAGGTTATATACACGGCTTTTCAATTTATATCTCGCCATTCTGAACTGGAAAATCAAGCCTGCCCGCCGCCTTGCCGAACCCGTCACACCCTGTCGTGGCGTCGAAGGCGCTCCTCGAACGCTTTGATCGATACCGTTCAGGGCCAGTGTTACCAGTTCAAATATGACAGTTTTATATCGCGTCCGCCGCTTCCGTCGTTTCAGCCGGTGGCGCATTATGGGCGATACTTTCCAGCGACGTTTACCATCCAGTTTATAAAATCGCCGATGGCCTTATCGCGCCCGATCTCATTGAGCGTTTCGTGACGGTCGTTCTCGTCGATACGGAGTGTGACATCGCTCATTCCCCGTTCGAGCATTCGGGCATAAAGTTCTCGGGTTGCTTTGGCTTTGCGGGTTGCCGGGTCTTGTCCGCCGCCGATCAGGAGTACGGGAAGACCGGTCGGTAGCTCAGCCAGTCGATCGTCGTCTGCTCCAGCCTCCACGAAACGAAACAGGTCGCGCCACATCGATACGGTCGGCAGCCAACCACAATCCGGATCTGCGATATAGGCGTCCACCTGGGCAGGATCGCGCGAGAGCCAGTCGGCCTCGGTGCGACCGTCGCCGACCTGACTGTTCCAGGCATCGAAAGTTATCGCCTTGATGATCGTCTCTTCGGCATCGGAACCCTTTCGGAACCGCTCCCAGGCGAGAACTGCCTTGGCGACGGCCAGCAGCGGCCCCCCTCTTAAATCGGAATTGGCGATCACAAGTCCGGCCAGATCGGCGGGGCGCTCGATTGCGTGGTTCAGCGCGATGAAGCCGCCCATGGAATGGCCAAAGACAATGACCGGCACGCCCGGATGGCGCTTCACCGCCTCGGCTCGGACGGCTGCGACATCCTCCAGAACTTTGGCCGCACCGTCTTCCTTGGCGAAGGTGTGCGGCGCGGTATCCGGCGTCACCGTCCTGCCGTGGCCACGATGGTCCGGCGCCAGCGATGCGATGCCTGCTTCGGCCAATGTCCGCATGAAGGGCGCATAACGGCCGGCATGTTCGGAAAGGCCGTGGCAGATGATCGCCACAGCTTTTGGCATCCCGACAGGGGCCGCGCTGTAAAGATGCAGCGACGCCCCTGTCGGCGAGACGAATGTTTCTTCCCTGATAGCCGCATCGGTCATGTGGTGATCTCCCAAACCGGCAGATCGCCTGAAACCCATGTGTTCGTCAAACGCTTCTGATCCCCTACCGCGTTTGGCTGTCGTAAGGTCGGGCGCCGGCCATCACGTCTCGCAGGAAGGCATAATCGTCGCAGCCGGTGCCGCAGCGGGCCTCGATTTCGCGGAGTTGCGCCTCGGCCGCGGCGAGGTCGCCCTTACCGGCCAAGGCCGCGCCCATGTAAGAGCGTGCGACCGTATTGTCGACATCCAGTCTCAGTGCGACGTGATAGTGCTTCATGCCGGTTTCGTAGTCGCCATTCATGCGGGTCGAATAGCCGAGCATGGTCTGCACGTCGGTGTCGTCCTGATCGCCTATGAGATTGAGGACAGCGATCGCCTCGTCAAAGCGGTCGCTGTAGGCGAGACCCTTTGCATTGGCCAGAAGCGCGTCATCGGTCAGTTCCGCTGCCGATGTCGGAACGCACGCTTCCTTCCTCTCGTCATAGACCTCGCCGCGCTTGCATTTTTCGACGCCGGTTTCGCCATCGTCGCCTTTGGCGAGCGCGGGCGTTGCCGTCGCGGCGGCAGACAGGAGTGCGAGGGTAAGGGCGGTTCGGAGGATCATTGTGGTTGCCTTTGTTGGATGACGGTGGTCCGCGTAGGCGCGAGGCTCTCTCCTATGACGCTATGGCACGGCGAAAAGTTTCAAAAGTGGAATCGCGCGTCAGCATCCGCGTTGCGGGCGGGCTGCCGATCTTCTATGTGAGGCGCAATCTCATTCACGCACGATCCAACAGGAAACGTCAGCCCCATGGCACGACAGTTCATCTATCACATGAGCGGCCTTTCGAAGGCCTATGGCGCCAAGAAGGTGCTGGAAAACATTCATCTATCCTTTTACCCGGACGCCAAGATCGGCATTCTTGGTCCGAACGGTGCCGGTAAATCCACCGTGCTGCGCGTCATGGCCGGGCTCGACAAGGAATATACGGGCGAAGCCTGGGTCGCCGAAGGCGCGACGGTCGGCTATCTGCCGCAGGAGCCGCAGCTCGACGATATGCTGGACGTCAAGGGCAACGTCATGGCTGGCGTCGCCGACAAGCAGGCGATCCTCGACCGCTACAACGAACTGATGATGAACTATTCCGACGAGACGGCGGAAGAGGGCGCGAAACTCCAGGACCTGATCGACAGCCAGAATTTGTGGGATCTCGACAGCCAGGTCGAGATGGCGATGGACGCGCTGCGCTGTCCGCCCGGCGACTGGTCGGTCGACAAGCTCTCCGGCGGTGAGAAGCGCCGCGTGGCGCTCTGCCAGCTTCTGCTGCGCCAGCCCGACCTGCTGCTGCTGGACGAACCGACCAACCATCTGGACGCAGAAACCATCGCCTGGCTGGAAAAGCACCTGCGCGAATATCCCGGCGCGGTGTTGATGATTACCCACGACCGCTACTTCCTGGACAATGTCACGGGCTGGATTCTCGAACTCGACCGCGGCCGCGGCATTCCATATGAGGGCAATTACACCGCCTATCTGGAAGCGAAAGCCAAGCGAATGGCGCAGGAGGCCCGTGAAGAAAAGGGCCGCCAGCGCGCCATCAGCAGCGAAAGCGAGTGGATTGCCTCTTCGCCGAAGGCGCGGCAGGCCAAGAGCAAGGCGCGTATCAAGGCCTATGACGAACTGGTCAAGAGCGCGGCGGACCGCCGCCCCGGCGACGCACAGATCGTCATCCCGGTTGGCGAACGGCTCGGCCAGAATGTGATCGACGCCAATGGCCTGAAGAAGGGCTATGCCGACAAGCTTCTGATCGACGATCTGGAGTTCAAGCTGCCGCCCGGTGGCATTGTCGGCGTGATCGGCCCGAACGGCGCCGGCAAGACCACGCTCTTCCGCATGATCACGGGGCAGGAACAGCCCGATGGCGGCGAAATCCGCGTCGGCGAAACGGTCGATCTGTCCTATGTCGACCAGAGCCGCGATGCTCTCGATCCGGGCAAGACGGTCTGGGAAGAGATTTCCAACGGCAACGACATCATCAAGCTCGGCAAACACGAGGTGAACAGCCGCGCCTATTGCTCCTCCTTCAATTTCAAGGGCGGCGACCAGCAGCAGAAGGTCGGCACGCTCTCCGGCGGCCAGCGTAACCGCGTGCATATGGCCAAGCTGCTGAAAGAGGGCGGCAACGTCCTGCTGCTCGATGAGCCGACTAATGATCTGGACACCGAGACGCTGGCCGCGCTGGAGGATGCGCTGGAGAATTTCGCCGGCTGCGCGGTCATCATCAGCCATGACCGCATGTTCCTTGATCGCCTCGCCACGCACATCCTCGCCTTCGAAGGCGACAGCCATGTCGAATGGTTCGAGGGCAATTTCGAGGATTACGAGAAGGACAAGATCCGCCGCCTCGGCCCGGAGGCCGTCAATCCGAAACGGGTGACATACAAGCGGCTGACGCGGTAGTTATCGCGAGAGGTCCCGCACCCTACAGCTCTCCGATAGGCAGGGTGCGGGACGCTTCCACCTTTATGGTTTATAGGTCAATTCCACCAATCCATCACGCCTCCACCGTAGGCACGGTGATGGTTGCCACCAGTCCCTCGACCTTCCAATCATAGGCGATTTCGCCGCCAATACCGTGAAGGACCGCGCCGATTATGCGTGAGCCGGTGCCAAGCTTGTCGCCGTTTGGCGCGGCGACCGGCTCGACGGGCCGTTCCGACCAGACAATCGATAGCTGACTGCCATTGTTCGACCATTTGACGGAGAGACGGCCGTCCTGATCGCCCAAGGCGCCGTATTTTACAGAGTTCGTGGCCAACTCGTGCAATGTCAGCGCCAGTGGCGTGACTGCTGCGGCTGGAAGGCTGGTCGGTGGTCCGTCAATGTCGATCTGCGAGATCGTTTTGTTGGGGTAGGGGCTAAGGATCGTGTCGATCATGTTCCGCAGATTGGAACTGCTATCCTCATCGCTTGCCTCGGAGCCGATGGCGACGCTATGGGCCCGGCCAAGTGCCGCGACCCGCTGCTCGATCCGCTCGATAACCGTCGCTACGTCCGTCTCGCCACGCGAGGACAGGCGGATGATCGAGGCAATGATGCCGAAAAGGTTGCCGACCCGGTGCTGCAGTTCCTCGGCGATGTGCGTCTGCCGTGCCGCCTCCTGCCGCGTCTCGACGAAGTTCGTCACCTCCCATTGCGAGCCGTAAAACTGTTGCAGTTCGCCATCTTCATCAAAAATGGGTCCGATATGGAGCATGTTCCAAAAAGGGGTGCCATCCTTGCGGTAGTTCAGAATTTCTAAGACGACGACTTCTTGTTTCTCAAGGCTCTCCCTGATCCTTGCAATGTCGGCGGGATCGGTCTTCGGCCCCTGAAGAAACTGGCAATTGCGACCGATCGCTTCCTCGCGGTCATAGCCGGTCAGTTCAATAAAGGCGCGGTTGACGAAGGTGATGGGATTGCCGTCCTGTTTCGGATCGGTGATGCAGATCGCCATGCGGGTCTGCTCCATCGCCTGTTCCAGAAACCGGCCCGCCCCGACATTCATGCCGTCCGGATCCTGATTGGCGGAACTGTCGGTCTGCCGGGGGTCGAAAACCTTTTCAGCCTGCGGCTTACCGTCGTCGTGATGGTCGTCGCTCATAGCGCACCCCTCTGCTTCCATGCGCAAGCAGAGCCCGCACCCCCATGTCATTCATAGTTGATCTTTCGCTATTTTAGAAGCTGCGTATCAAAAGCTTTTCCACGTCGTACTCATCGTCAGGATCAAACTGCGCACTAGCTGAAAGGCTGCACGAAATACGAGGCGGATACTCCATGACCACCATTCTCATCACAGGCGTGTCGCGCGGAATCGGGCGGGCGATGGCGCTAGAGGCGCTGTCGCGCGGCCATAAGGTGATCGGCACGGCGCGAAGCGACGACGATTTCGGCGATTTGAAGGACAGGGACGGTTTCACGCCGCTCGTCCTCGACGTCACCAGCCGCGACGCTTTGGCAAAGGCGGCGGGTGCGCTCAGCCAGCCGGTCGATATTCTGATCAACAATGCCGGCATTAAGGGGCCGTCCGGCTCGCCGCTTTCCGTGGACGATATGGACGGCTTCATGCAGACGCTGCAGGTCAATGCGCTCGGCCCGCTCATGGTGACGCAGGCTTTTCTGCCGGCATTGAAGAAGAGCGGTGCCGGCAAGGTGCTGATCGTTTCATCGCAGATGGGCGATCTGAACGCCGATACCGGCAATATCGCCTATCGCACCTCCAAGACGGCAGTGAACAAGATCGGTCGGGCGCTGGCCACCGAACTGCGCGACGACGGCATCGCCGTCGCCAATCTGCATCCCGGCTGGGTGCGGACCGATATGGGCGGTTCATCGGCCGACATCACGCCGGAGGAAAGCGCCAAGGGCATCATCGATCTTGCCGAGGGGCTGACCATCGACAAGACCGGCCGCTTCTGGAACTGGGACGGCAGCGAACGCGAAAGCTGGTAGGCGGATCATGGCGGACTGGTCGAGCGCGCAATATCTGCAGTTCGCCGGCGAGCGGACACGCCCGGCCGCCGATCTTCTCGCCCGCATCGGCTGTGAGAGGCCGCGCGCCGTGGCCGATATCGGCTGCGGGCCGGGCAACTCCACCGAACTCCTTACCGCCCGTTGGCCCAAGGCGCGCATCGCCGGCATCGATACTTCGCCCGACATGTTGAAGGCGGCGCGTGAGCGGCTGCCCGACGCGACCTTCGAGCAGGTATCGGCGGAGGACTGGAAGCCGGGGCCGGAGGACGACGTTCTCTTTGCCAATGCCTCGCTGCACTGGACAGCCGATCCGGTCGCCACGATTCGACGCTTGCACGAAGCGCAGCCACATGATGGCTGGATCGCCGTGCAGATGCCGGACAATGTGAATGAGCCCTCGCATCGGCTGATGGAAGAGGCAGCTGCAGCGAAGCCCTTCGCAGACAAGGTCGCTGGCACCGCTCGCGATCCGTTGGCGGCTCCGACCGCTTTTTTCGATGCGCTGAGCGGTATTAGCGATCATATCGACCTATGGCACACGTCCTATTATCACCGGATGGACGATGTCGATGCGATTGTCGAATGGGTGCGCTCCACAGGGCTGAAACCGTATCTCGACAAGCTGTCGGCAGACGAGGCGGAGGCGTTCGTCGCCGATTATCGCAGCCGCCTGGAGATGGCCTATCCCGCCATGGCTAATGGAGAGCGTCTGCTGCGCTATCCGCGCTTCTTTGTCGTCGCGCGCAGGGCCTAGCGGCAGCTCATAAACTGATTCAAGCGGTTCGGAAGACGATTCCGATCTGTCAGATAAGTATCTGATATGAAAAGGACTTATTCTTTTCGTCTGCCGCTTCTTCCTTTACGGCGGGCGCTCTGCGAAGGGGCGTCGCTTGGAAAGACATCCTCTTCGGCGAGAGCGTCCGGATCGAGCAGGCGGGTAGCGCGCCAGCGCGTCAGAACAGCGTTGATGTCATCGACGATGAAATGCAGGGCGCTTTCTCGGTCGTAGCCATCATCGCGCAGTGCATCGTAATCGGTATATTGATGGCGGATGTGGGCGAGGGCGGCGAGCCAGGCGGCAGCATCCACCGGCAGGTCACGCATATGGGGCCGGGATGCATCGTCGTAGAGAATTTCGAAATCGGCCAATGGCGCAGCCGGAATGAGCAGACGAAGCGCGTCCCGCAACGCTTTCTGCCGTTCCGTTTTCGGCCTCACGCACTCTCTCCGTCAAATCTGTCGTGAAGACTGTCTGTCGTCGGATAATAGGGCTTGAGATCGAGGACCGGCGTGCCGTCTATCAGATCGATGGCGTCGATCTCGACCAGCCCCGCGGCAATATCGACGGAGATGAGGCGGACCGTATGAAGGCCGATAGGATTGGGCCGTACCGGCGAACGTAGCGCGAAGGTGCCGCGCGCGGTTTCGAGATGGCGCGGTCGTTGTGCGATCAGGTTGCGCGGGGCGCGATCCAACCAGCTGAGAATGTGCGCAAGATTACCCTCTTTCAGTCCATCTAGGCCCGGGCGGAAGGGTTTATTGATTTCTATCATCGCGGTTTTCCCGCGTTCCCGCGCCTGGCTCAGATTCTTGGGGCAGTCCTTCCTCTCTTTCCATGGCGAACGGATGGCTCCGATAAAGATCAGACCCGCATCCGCCTCGACCGTCGCGGGGTCGAAAGGAAGGCGGCTCTCGCCATCGCGCTGCTCGAATTCAGCCATTGTTGATCCTTCGGTTGCGAAAATCCGGCCGCGCACATAAACCTATCCTTATGTGAACGGAGGCCGGCTTGTCGGACGATCCTCGACTCAGTTTTCAACAATTGCTGGATACGTCCAAAGCCATGGCGGAATCCAGCCGGCTGCGTATTCTGCTGCTTCTGCGGCAGGGCGAAATGACGGTTTCCGATCTGACGGCGGTGTTGGACCAATCACAGCCCAGGGTTTCGCGCCATCTGAAACTCTTGATGGAGGTCGGTCTTATCGGTCGCTATCAGGAAGGCGCGTGGGCTTATTTCCATCTGGTCGCGGACGGTCCAGCGCGCCTGTTCTGCGACCGACTTATGGATCGGCTCGATTTGTCGGACGAACAGGTTGGAGATGACCTGGCGCGTTTGGCAGCCGTGCGGGAAGACCATATGAGCCGCGCCGCTGCCTATTTCGCGGCCAATGCGTCGGAATGGGACCGTATTCGTTCGCTGCATGCGCCTGACGAGGCGGTGGAGGAGGCGCTTTGCGCGATGATCGGCGAGCGGCCGGTCGAGACCATGCTGGATATCGGCACCGGAACAGGACGTATGATCGCGCTTTTTGCGCCGCTGTGCCGGCGAGCGGTTGGTATCGATCCGTCACGAGAGATGCTGGCCATCGCGCGCTCCAGGCTGGAGGAAGCCGGCGTCGCACATACCCAGTTGCGCCAGGCTAGCGTGTTCGATCTGCCTGTCGAAAAAGGCAGCATCGATCTGGTGACTATTCATCAGGTTCTGCACTATCTCGATCAGCCCGCCTTGGCGGTGAAGCGGGCAGCGGCGGCGCTGAGGCCAGGCGGACGTATCGCCATCATCGATTTCCAGCCGCATGAGCTGGATTTTCTGCGCACTGACTACGCCCATCGGCGACTTGGCTTTTCCGATGCGCAGATGACCGACTGGTTGGAGGCCGAAGGACTGAAACTGGCGGATCGCAAAACGATAGCGCCTGCTAATTCCGATGAGGGACTGACAGTCGATATCTGGCTGGCGTGCAAGCCGACGAGCGCCGCCTGACCGTCAGAGATTTTGTGGTGACTAAAACGTACAAATCGGGTTCAAGGCAGAAGTCCGATGATGGCGATTGCCACAAAAACGAAAACAGCGCCGATTACTACGCGATTGACCAAGCTTACAGAGGTCATGCTGGTCTCCCTTCCAAGTTTGGCAATCAGGAAAATAGTGACGCAATCGGCATCGGCCTAGTCCGAAAATGTGCTGCACTGCCCTCGTTCTCGATTACTATTCTCCTTTATGTCGGCGAGACTATGCGACGCAAAGCTTATAGCGTTGTGCGGCGCAGCAACTTTTCTCTGCATGACCATTCGAGGTTTTGACACGGAATGTGCGATCATTCCGCGTTAGATACTGCTTCCAGTTCGGCCGCTGCCGCCAGCAAAAGGGCATCTTTACCGAATCGCGCTGTCATTTGAATGCCAAGGGGAAGGGGGCCGTCGCGATCTGCCCGGAACGTGACGGCGGGACAGCCCAGAAGGGTCCAGAGTCGATTATGTTCGGCCGATCCGGTCGAAGCCAGGCCGCGGGGAGCGGCACCCGTCGCTGCGGGCGACAAAACAATATCGACTTCATCGAAGAGCTCGCGTGCCGCCAGCCGCGCCCGGCGGGCAGTCCGCCGAGCGCCGTCGTAGGCCGACGAATCGATGCGACTGGCGCCTTCGAGAGCGTCTCGTAATTTGTCGCTCAGCAATTGAGGCGCGGTGCGCATCTCGTGAGCGAGGGAAAGCGCGCCTTCGTACTCTTGGAGAAGACCGTGGCAGAGGTCGGCTTCGATCATTGCCTCCGGTTCTTTGAGAGTAATTACCTGGTGGCCCTGTCTGCCTGCGATCCCAGCGATGCGCTCTACCGCTGCCGCCATATCGGCGCTGACCTCGCGACGGCCGTCGTCGTCCCAAATGGCAATTCGAAGCGGTTTGCCACGGGACGGCTGGTCGAGATGTCTGCCGGTAGTATCGGCGGCAGCCGCCGCCACATCTGCTACGCTCGCCGCGAACAGGCCAAGCGTGTCCAGCGTCCATGAAAATGTTTTGACCCCGACGGTGGGTATCAGCCGAAAACTCGGCTTGAAGCCAGCGATGCCGCAATAGCTGGCCGGTCGGATAACCGAACCGCCCGTTTGCGTGCCGATGGCAAGCGGCACCATGCCCGCCGCGACCGCCGCAGCCGAACCGGAAGAAGAGCCGCCTGGCGTATGGGCGTGATCGTGCGGATTTACCGTCGGGCCGGGGTGGAAGAAGGCGAGTTCGGCAGTGACGGTCTTTCCGACGATATGACCGCCTTTCGAACGGATCATCGCGCAGATGGCAGCGTCGGCGGCGGGGCGATGATTTTCGTAGATCGGACTGCCATAGGATGTTGGAAAGTCCGCCGTGTCGACGATGTCCTTGATCCCGATGGCGATTCCGGCAAGGGGGCCATCCATCGCTCCGTCGCGTTGTCGCATCGCCTCGTCGGCCAGAACGGTAAACGCATGAATGTGACCGTCTGCTAGCGTGATCGCCTCATATGCGGCGCGGATCGCTTCGGCAGGCGTCAGGTGATGCGAAGCGATCGCCTCGCGAATTTCGCGGTAAGACTGCATTTTCATGCAATCGGCGTAACCTGCCGGAGCCGTTTTTTGAAGAGGCGGCCATCGATCATCAGTAGACCGAAGGAAATAAGCGCGAAGCCCATCCATCCATTTACAGTCATTTCCTCTCCGAAGAGGGCCATTCCTGCCAGAACGGCGCTTACAGGAATAAGGATGGTCACGAGTGAACCGTTGGTCGCGCCGGCTTTCGAAATCAGATTGAAATAAAGGAGATATGCGCCGGCTGTCATTAGCGTACCGATGACGAAAACCGATGCTATTGCCGAGCCGTTATCCGTAACCATGCCGTCGGGGCCAACAGTCACCAGGGCTGTGACCATAACCAGGATGCTGGAGCAGAGACATTGGCCTGTTGCGATGAGAATGGGCGGCAGATCGTCGAGACCGCGCGCCAGATTGGCGCCGAAGCCATATGAAATTGCCGCGCCGACGAGACAGGCCATCGCCCAAGGCGGGCCGCCTAGCCCTGCTACAGCTGCGGGACCTAAAAGAACCGCCACGCCCAGAATGCCGGTAAGAATGCCAAACAGCTTCAGGCCCCTCAGCGTCTCGTTTCGAAGCAGGAAGGCCGCGATTAGGGCAGTCCAGAGCGGTGTCGTCGAATTGAAGATGGAGGCCATGCCAGCGCCTATCACCGTCTGTCCAGTACTGATCAGAAAGAATGGGACCGCGTTGTTCAGTGCCGCCAGCATTATGAGACGGGGACCGTGCGACAGGAGTGGACGGAGGGAGATATGTAGGAGCCAGCAGACCAGAAGGAGGTTGAGCGCCGCTATCGTCAGGCGCCACGCGACAAGCGCAATCGGCGCGAAGCCTTCGAGCGCCGGCACAGTCAGGATGAACGTGCCACCCCATATCAACGAGAGCAGTATGAGTTGCATCCATTGCGCAACGGTCATTGTTTGAAGCTGCGATTGCATCGGCTACCTGCGGCAAATTAGCGTTTCAAATCGTTTTGCCGCCCTCCCGGGAATTGGGCCACCCGGAAATCGATCGCGCAAAAATAACCGTGCTGGAGCGGGCCGGGCGTATCATCTTGCTGCGATCCGCGATAAATTTGCCGTTATGGATGAACATCATACCGCCTTTCCGCTTATCGACGTCGCGATGGTAATTGCCGTGGCGACTGTGCTTGGCCTTGGGCTCATGCGAATGCGCCAGCCGCCTCTCGTCGGATTTATTCTGGCTGGGATGCTAATGGGGCCGACGGCCCTCGGGTTCATTCGAACATCGGAATCGGTGAACGCGCTTGCCGAAATGGGCGTGCTCGTTCTCCTATTCTTCATCGGTCTGGAAATCTCGCTGAAGGCTTTCGTTCTCAGCTTGCGGCCTGCCGTTCTGATCGCATCCGGGCAATTGATCGCGGGGTTGCTCGTCGGTTTTCTCATCGCATGGGCTGGGGAGGCGACCACCGCTGAAGGCGTCGTGCTCGGCTTCATTATCGCGCTGTCGTCAACAGTCGTCGCCATGAAGATGCTCGACGACATGGGCGAATTGCGAGGCGATTCCGGGCGGATCGCCATCGCTATTCTGATCGCGCAGGACATTGCCGTAGTGCCTATGCTCATTATAGTCGGGGCGCTTGGCAGAGGCGAAGCCTCGATCCTTCTTCTGATCGTCAAGGTGCTCGCTGCCGTCACGGTGCTGGCAGTGGTCCTTTGGTATCTCGGTAAACGCGGCAAGCTGCGCTTTCCATTTACCTCGGCAGTCGAGGGCAATGTGGAAATGCTGGCCCTCGGTGCGCTGGCGATTTGTTTCGGCGGGGCGGCCGCCTCCGGTTACAGCGGCCTTTCACCGGCCTATGGCGCGTTCCTTGCCGGACTTTTGCTCGGCAATTCCACTCTTCGCGCGCGTGTCATTCCGGTCATCGAGCCGATCCAGAGCGTGCTGCTCGTCGTGTTCTTCCTGTCGATCGGCCTGCTTATCGACCTGAACTACATCTGGTCCAATCTGGCGCTCGTCGTCGGAACGTCGCTGGCCGTGATCGCGGCAAAAAGCCTTCTCAACATTCAGCTTCTGGCTATGACTGGCCATAGCCGCGAAACGGCCCTGATTGCTGGATTGTCCACCGCCCAGATCGGTGAATTCTCGTTCGTACTGGCGACGACGGGCCTGTCAGCGGGCGCATTGGGCTATGATTTCTACCGTCTGGCGATCGCCGTGACAGCGGTCACGCTGCTCGTATCGCCGGCATGGACCTTCCTTATGCACAGGGTGGAAGATATCGCGACCGAGGGCTACTGGAATTATCGTGAGGGTCTGCAGCTATTCCTGGCCGAGGAGCGCGCGCGACAAGGACGACGCTTCTACGGCATGAAAGTGCGATGGCGGGCTGGCCGCTACGCAATCAGAAAGCGCCAGCGGAGCTGGCGTGAAGCGCGCGAATTAAAGCGACAGGCCCGCACCAGCCAGCCATCCCATCATTTCGATCCGAAGGATCATGCATAGCAGCCATGTCGTAGGTGCGGATCGGACGTGACCTTACGCCATGATTGAGCATATTGTGTGCAGAGATCGATGGTGAACAAGAAAAGCGCAGTCTGGCAAGAATTTCTATGAGCGAAGTGGCAGAAATGGATCAGGCGAACAACGCCGCGACCGTTGAGGATGAGTATCTGATGGCGTTTCCAGCGCTTTTGGTAAAAAGGCTGGTTTATCACCTTTCCTTCATCTACCCGCACCACGATGCCGAAGACCTCGCGAGACGTGTTCTCGATGCCTTTTGGCCTAGTGACAAGCGTGTCTTATGTCGCCCTCAGCGGCGACGCGTATCCGCGCCGCCATGGAGCGAACGTGACGCCATTCTCATCACCTATGGCAATTCGCTCCAGGATTACGAACATCCGCCGCTGCATATTCTGGACGATTTCCTGACCCGGCATCTTGGCAGTGTTATCAATGGCGTTCACGTGCTGCCTTTTTTCCCGTGGACCAGCGATGACGGTTTTGCGGTCGTCGATTTCACCCGCGTTCATTCCGAACTCGGAACCTGGCAGGATATGCGGCGAATTGCCGGTCACCATAAACTGATGGCGGATCTCGTGCTCAACCATGTGTCCGCACTGCATCCGTGGTTCGTTCAATTTCTGCAGGGCCAGAAGCCGGGCTGCGATTATTTCCGTTCGGTCGAGCCCGGCACGGATGTCTCAGATGTCGTTCGTCCTCGTCCTCAGCCTCTCCTCCAGGCATTCGAGACCAGCGAGGGGGAGAAGCATGTCTGGTGCACCTTTTCTCGCGATCAGGTGGATATGAATTTCGCCAATCCTGATGTGTTGCTGGAATTCATACGTATCATCCGTCTTTTTATGGACGAGGGCGTGCGAACGGTGCGTCTCGATGCCGTAGCCTTCATCTGGAAAGAGATCGGCACAAAATGCGTCCATCTGCCCCAGACGCATGAAATCATCCGCCTGATGCGCACGCTGGCCGATTACAGCCGCGAGGCGATGGTCATCATCACCGAGACCAACGTCCCGAACAGAGAGAACATTTCCTATTTCGGTGCGAGCAATGAAGCGCATGCTGTCTATAACTTTGCGCTGCCTCCACTGGTTCTGCATGCTTTGACAACAGGCGACGCACGGCAATTGACTCTCTGGCAGCGTCACCAGCCGCCGGCGCCCGCTGGCAGCTTCTACTTCAACTTCACCGCCAGTCATGACGGTGTCGGCGTCCGTGCTGCCGAAGGTTATCTGACGGACGATCAGGTGTCGGAGATGATTGCGGCGGTCTCCGCCGTCGGTGGCCAGGTTTCGATGCGCGCCATGTCAGATGGCACAGAACGGCCCTATGAGATCAACGTCTCGCTCTGGGATGCGATGAAGGCAGGCCCGGGCGGCCATTCCTTCCGTTTCGACCGCTTCATGGTAAATCAGACGATACAGATGGCGCTTGAAGGTATACCGGGCATTTACATCCACTCCCTTCTGGCGACCCCGAACGACGAAGAACGTATGAATCGGACCGGCGCGAAGCGCTCCCTCAACCGGCATATCTGGGACTATCGCGATCTCGAAGATCGACTGAGCCAGCCGGACAGCGATCAGTCGAGGGTTTTTGCCGAGATGAAGCGCCGACTTGGCATCCGTACGCGCCAGCCAGCCTTCCACCCGAACGCAACGCAAATGACCCTAGACCTCGGGCCTGGCATCTTCTCACTATGGCGTCAGTCGCGAGACCGCACTCAGTCGATCCACGCCATTCATTCGGTCAGCAACGAAGTGCAGACGGTCGAATTGAACCGGCTGAATCTGATCATGGACGAGCCCGTTCTCGATCTTCTGTCAGGCCGCCATTACGAAGAAGCAGATAAGACGATCGAACTGGCGCCGTATCAATGCGTGTGGCTGGCAAATCGTCGGGGATAGACTTCGGCGCCCGGCGCGTCGCCAGACCTCTTAAACCTCTTCCATATCGTCTTTCACGGCTTCCGCGAGGTCGTGGAAGATGTCCGGATAGGCGGACCTGATCCGCCGCCAATTTGGTATGAATGGCGTCGATGACGGGTCGCGGAGGAATGTTTCTCCGGCTTCCATGATGTTACTCGCGAAGAGTTCGACGGCCTTTTCCTCGCGATGACGATCAACACGAGCGCCGTTGAAGCGGGCATCGGCCGCATAGGCTTCGATCATATCGAGCGCCGTGCGGTAATAGCTCGCCTTTAACGCCCGAAGCGTGCTGTCGCTGATGATGACGCCCTCGGTCGCCAGCTTTCGCAGCACGGCTTTGATGATGTCGATGCTCATGCGAGAAAGCCCGCTTGTCGCGTCCTGCTCGGACAGGTCCTGATGCTTGTGGTCATAAATGTCGGCGAGATCGACCTGGGCAATCTGAGCGGTGTTTGCGGTGCGCCGGACTTCGGACAGAAAACCGATTTCCAGCCCCCAGTCGGACGGTATGCGAACTTCTGGCACGATACCCATGTTCATTGCGAATTCGCCGGAGAGCGGATAGCGGAACGCGGCCAGATAACGGATGAATTTATGCGGGCCGACGACCATTTCGAGCGCTTGAAGGAGCGGCGCGACCAAAAGCCGCACAACCCGGCCATTCAATTTTCCATCTGCAATTCGTGCGTAGTAGCCTTTCGAGAAAACGAATTTGAAGTCTGGATTGATGACCGGATACAGTAACCGCGCAAGCATGGCGCCATCATAGGTGATGATGTCGCAATCATGCAGCGCCAACACCTGGCTGCCGCGCGGCATGGCCTGCGCATAACCCATCAAATACCAGGCATTCCGGCCTTTGCCGAGCTCGGTCGGGGCGACATTTTCGCTTGCAAGCTTCTCATGGATGGCCTGCATGCGCGGGCCGTCGTTCCACAGGACGCGATGGTGCTGCGGCAGCCTCGAAAAGAAGTCCTTGGCGTAGCGGTACTGTTCCTCGCTGGCGCGATCTAGGCCGATGTAGATATTGTTGATCCATGGCAGGTCGACGAGCACGTCGACGATCTTTTCCAGGGCGGGGCCTTCCAGTTCGGAAAAGAGCGATGGCAGAACGAGGGTGACGGGGCGGGCCTTTGCATATTTCGCCACTTCTGACGTGATGCTGTTCTCGTCTCGTCGGGTGACGTTGTGAAAGGTGGTGATCGCACCTGTCTGGTGAAAATCGCTCAAACCACACGCTCCTGTCCGGTCATCGGGTTCTGACCCTGTCGCTGTTAATAGCCATACTCATCCAAAATGGCCTGTATCGCCTCGTTCCATCCCATAGGACCGGGCTGTGTCGTTTGAATGACCCGCCGCTGCGCCGTCTCGGCCACATCGATCCCCCCGTGATCCGGGTTTCGGACAACAATCGCGATATTGGCCGCTTCCAGCATTGCGCGGTCGTTCGGCGCATCTCCCAGCGCCACGATTGGAGGCTCGGCGTCGATTTCCTTGCAAACCATACTCATCTTGTCCGCCTTGCTGTGGCGGCCATTAGCGAGGGTCAGGAATCTTCCGCCTTTCTTGGCGGAGATGCCGAGGCTGTGCAGCGCATCGAGAAAATCACTCAACTCATCAGGCGTCCCGTCGAAAAGGCCAGGCTCGGTGAATTGCCGCTCCCCTGCCAGCTTCGCGGCATCAAGCGGCAAGCCAGTCGCCTTGGCGATTCCGTCGACACCCATATCGCCGAAGCCTTTAAATCGGTCGCGCATGGCGGGGGGGAGTTGATCGAGACGCTCGCGGACGATGAGATAATCGCCGCTCCTATACGCCGTATCCGAACCATTGATCACGCCGCCACCATTCTCGACGATTGCAGGCCCTTCCAGTCCGATCCGCTTCATGAGCGGCGCGACCTCCGCAGCGGTCTTCGATGTTGCGGGCACGATCGGGATGCCGGCATCCTGCAGACGTCGGATGGCAGGAAGCGCCGGAGCAAAATCATAACTGGAATGGTCGAGCAGAGTCCCGTCGAGATCGGAGAAGACAATCATGATCGGGATTATACCGCCGCCGGGGCCGCGTTCCAGCGCACCTGCAGCAATTAGAGTCAGTCAGTCACATAAAAATGACCTTTGTCAGCCGTGCCGGGCCATCCAC
The DNA here is from genome assembly GCF_024158145.1 of Notoacmeibacter sp. MSK16QG-6. Lineage (GTDB taxonomy): Bacteria > Pseudomonadota > Alphaproteobacteria > Rhizobiales > Rhizobiaceae > Notoacmeibacter. Next base: position 460,003 of record NZ_JAMYXM010000002.1, on the reverse strand, counting down.
TTGCGGAAATCGGTCGGCGAGCCGCGGAAAACGTTGATGTCGGCAGGTGTGCCGATGCCAGGCACTTTTCCTGTCCCTGTATATTGCCAGAAGGTCCAGTTCTGACCCGGATACTTTTCCGATGGATGGCCAGCGGTCGAGCGCAACCAGAACTGCACGCCTGTCATGCTGCCGAGATCGTTGTCGTGGTAAAAATCGACAGTCGTATAGACAATCGGGGTTTGCCCGTAATAGCGGCTTACCTTTGCGGCGAAGTCGCGCAGCATCTTGCGCGCTTGAGCCGGCGGCACCTTTTTGGGGCATGTGGGACTATCGGGGTTCCATTCGGCGTCCAGCACAGGCGGCATAGCACCCTTTTCGCGCGGGACATGGCGGATGAACCAATCGGCCTGCTCGCTGCCGGAGCGGCACCAGTAGAAGAAATGGTAGGCGCCGCGTGGCAGCCCTATAGCGCCTGTCGTGGCCCAGTTTTCGCGAAAGCGGCTGTCCAGCCGATCACCACCCTCTGTCGCCTTGATGAAGGCAAAGCCGATACCTGAGCCTTTGACGCGCGGCCAGTCGATCTTGTTCTGATACTTCGCCACGTCAACACCATGAACCTGGTGATGCCATGGAGCGGTGCCCGTGAAATCGTAAGGATCATGATCGTCGAAGCGTAATCCCTTCGACGTGCCGCGTGTCGGTTCTGTCAGTGAAAGCACGCCCGCCGTGTCGGTGGATGAACAGGCCCCCAGCACGGACGATAAAAGCAGAGTTCCGAAAAGTGCTGCGCGAGACCCATACCATTTGCCGATCATGTGGACCTATCCGCTGCTATGGGTTGGTGTCGACATTGAAGAGAGCTCGCCGCGATCGATTCATGCTGCGGCGTTATGGTTAAAAGAAAGTAACCGCTCGCGTCCCATTCGAAAAGATTTGGCCCATTCATGGCGATAGACACGGTCATTTCTGTGCCGGGCAGTTTCGTAGCCTAGTTTCACACAGCATTCCGCGTCTTTTGGCGACGTAGTAATAGCCGGATGAATAAAGCTGAACGGCCCGTTTTTCGCTGCCGTTGGCGAGTAGCCAGGCGCCGCGTAGGTAGCGCCCTGCATATTCCAGATTTTCCGAAGGATCGAGAAGACCGGCTGGCGCGCCATGATAGCCCATGGTTTTCGCCGTATCGGGCCTGATCTGCATGAGACCCCAGTAGGGGCCATTTCTCGCTTTCGGATTATAGCGGCTTTCCCGAGTGACGACACGATGGAGGAGCGACTCCGGAATGTCATGCTTCGCCGCGTAGTAGGAGATCAGAGGCTCCAAGGATGCGCGCCCCGCTGCGTTCCCCACAGGCGGCGGCGGTGCCGGGCTTTCCGTTACTTTCATCGCGGATGAATTCTGAAGAGGCGTATTCGTCGCGCATCCAAAAAGCATTGCACTCAGCAACGCCGCCACCGTCGTCTCGCGTATCATAGGTGTTTTCCCGCAGCCCTCTTCTTACGGGAGTGAGAAGCTGCGATCACGCCAATTCTATGGCGAAAAACCTATGCGGGCAGCGGCTGCCCGATCTCGTCCAGCAATGCGCCGAACCACTCGACGGAGGGCTCGAAGGCCTTGCCGCCTCCGATGCGCGGAAATTCAATGGTGCGCAGACGATTGTCCGCCTCCGTGTCATGGCCGACCACGCCGCCCACGTTTTCGAGAGCGGAGGCGACAGCATGATCGACCATGCCCTTGATCAAACGCAGATCGTCTGCATTGGCCGGGGCGGAGCGGGCAAAATAGCCGCTTTTCTGGACAAGCACTTTGTCGGCGCCGATGGCCGGCCCAAGCTGCTCGGCGAACCAGCCACCGACATTGACCTTATCCAACCGGACATGGCCAAAAGCATCGCGTGGTAATTCCCCGCCAGCAGCTTCCCGCTCTGCGACAATGGTGTCGACAAGAGCGCCTTCGGAAACAAAAACCGTGGCGAAGCGATGGTCGGTCATTACCTTCTTCAGGCGCTCGGTTTCCGCGTCGAGATCGATCGCCATCTCCGGAACGTACACCGCTTCAAGATCCTTCATCGCTTCGCCCATAAGGAAATTGTCCGGATAGGCGCGGCCCGAAATTCTAGCGCGGTAAGCGCGTGCAGTAGCAGCGCAGAGCCAGCCGGAATGGCGGCCCATGACCTCATGAACGACAAGGCAGCCGGGCTGAGCGCTCTGCTCGTTGCCGACATGGTCGAAGAATGCGGCCCCCGCTTCGGCCGCGGTCCACGCGCCAAGCGATTGGCGGATCGGAACGATGTCGTTGTCGATGGTCTTCGGCAAGCCGACCACCGTCAGCTCATAGCCATTGTCTTTCAGATAGGCAGCGAGGTCGGCGGCGGCGGTATTGGTGTCGTCGCCTCCGATCGTATGGAGAATCGAGACGCCGTCGGCCTGAAGCTGCTTCGCTGCAACGGCGAGGGGGTTTTCACCTTCTTTGACGAGGCCACGCTTGGCGCAATCTTCCGCATTGGTCAGCTTGACTCGGGAATTGCCGATGGGCGAGCCGCCCATACCATGCAGTAGTGGTGCGTCACGCCGCATATCTTCGGTTATCGTGACGCTTTGACCGGTCAGAAGGCCCTGATAGCCCGATGTGTAAGCCAGCAATTCGCGATCCGGCGCAATCTCAGACCAGCGCTCGATCAGACCGCCCACCGCAGAGGATAGACACGGCGCCAGTCCACCAGCCGTCAACATCGCTACCTTACCGCTCATTTCGTATCCTCATCTGTTGCTGGTTCGCGCCGAACATACCGTCATGGCTGGCGAATGAAAGTCTATGCGAAGCTGTTTGTGACCTTGGCTTCTAAAGCTGTCGCCCGTCGCTCCGACGGCCGAAGCCGCCGGGCGTTGGAGTTGTGACTAAAACCGCTTCACCAGCGGCGACCTTTGTCTGATCCGACGCGGCCAATTCATCCCGCGATCCGTCATTTCGGAGAATCTCGGTCTTGCCTGGCAAGCCGTCTTCGCCACCTGCCAGGCCCTTCGGAGCAATCGTGCGGTGCGAAGAGAGAATCGCGAGATCCATCGGCTCACAAAAACGGATCTTGCGGCTGACACCGTCGCCGCCGGGAAATGCGCCATCGCCACCCGATCCGCGCCGTATGGAGAATTCTTCCTGCATGACGGGGAAGCGTAATTCCAGTATTTCCGGGTCCGTGAGGCGGCTGTTCGTCATATGCACCTGCACCGCATCGGTGCCGGCAAAGCCTGATCCGGCATTGTTTTGGCCGGCAGGCGCGCCTGAGCAGATGGTCTCGTAATACTGCTTCTCATCATTGCCGAAGGTCAGATTGTTCATGGTTCCCTGGCTGTTGGCCATCGCCCCGAGCGCCATGAACAGGGCGTTGGTCACGTGCTGGCTCGTCTCCACATTGCCGGCGACAACCGCCGCCGGGAAGCGCGGCGCGAGCATCGAACCTTCAGGCACGATGATATCGATAGGATCGAGGCAGCCAGCATTCATTGGAATGGGCTTTTCTACCATCACCCGAAATGCATAAAGCACTGCCGCGCGGGTGACCGGTTCGGGCGCATTGAAGTTGTCGGGCTGCTGTGCGCTGGTGCCGGTGAAATCCACCGTCGCGCGACGTTTCGATCGATCGACGGTAATTTTGACGGCAATCTCAGCCCCGGTATCGGTTTCGTACCGCGCTTCTGCTTCGTCGGGCAGGGTATCGAGGAGGTCGCGCACCGCGTCCGCCGCGTTTTTGTGAAGGAAGCGCATATAACCGTGCATGGTCGGCAGGCCGAATTGCGCCACCATGGCCCGCAATTCGCTGACGCCCTTTTCGTTCGCTGCGACCTGAGCGCGAAGATCGGCAATATTCTGGGCAAGGTTGCGGACCGGATAAGGGTGATCAGTCAGCACCTTCTCGACGGCTTGTGTCTGGAAGCGGCCCCCATCCACGATCCGCAGATTATCGATCAGAACGCCCTCTTCCTCGATGGACGTTGCGCGCGGCGTCATAGAACCCGGCGCCAAGCCGCCGACATCGGCGTGGTGTCCGCGCGCTGCGACCCAGAAGATGACGTCTTTACCGGCGTCGTCGAACACCGGCGTGACCACGGTGATGTCCGGCAGGTGGGTGCCGCCATTATAAGGATCGTTGAGCGCGAACACATCGCCGGGACGGATTGCGTCGGCATTGCGGGCGATTACGGTCTCGACCGACCGGTCCATGGAGCCGAGATGGACGGGCATATGCGGCGCGTTCGCGACCAATTGTCCATCGGGATCGAAGACAGCGCAGGAAAAATCCAGCCGCTCCTTGATGTTGACAGAAGAAGCGGTGTTGCGGAGCGCTTCGCCCATCTGGGTGGCAATGGCCATGAACAGGCCGGCGAAGATTTCCAGGCGCGCAGGATCTGATTCAAGCGGGGCATCGTTTTCATTGGCGGATGAATCGCTTACCCGCCCTTCCTTACGTTTGATAAGAACATCGTCGCTGGCCGTTATTTCGGCCTGCCAAGCCGGCTCGATCACGATCGTCTGGTTCGGCTCTATGATGAGAGCCGGCCCTTCGATGGCCGCGCCCGGTTGCAATTCCGAGCGATGAAAGATGCCGGTTTCGACCATTTCGCCATCGAAACGGACCTGCCGCCATTCAGATGGCTCGGCCTCGTGGGGATCGGCGACGGCATTTATCACGGACTGCTCATCTTCGCCCATATCGATCGCTTCGACAGAAACCTGCTCCACGATGATGGAACGACCCTCATCGAAAAAGCCGAAGCGGCTTTTGTGTTCAGTCTCGAACGCTTCACGTATTGTCGCGGGATCGAAGCTTTCATCGGCGACGGGGAGTGTCGTGTCAGTGCCATCATATCGGCATTGCAGAACCGCCCGCCAGGCGACGTTCTGTCGCTCGACGCCCTGACCGGCCAGTTCCGCGGTCACTGCATCCACCAAGCGGTTGACGGTGAGCTGAAGCGTCGCCGGGAGATGTTCGTCGACCGGTTTGATCAGGGCCTGTTGGCGGCTGGCGAAAAGTGCGGCGAGGCCCATGCCGTAGGCGGACAGTAAACCCGACAGTCGATGGATGAGGATGGTTTTCATGCCAAGCGCGTCAGCCACGGCGCAGGCGTGCTGCCCCGCCGCGCCGCCGAACGCATTCAGGAGGCAGCGTGTCAGGTCGTGACCGCGCTGAACCGAGATCGTCTTGACGGCATTGGCCATGTTCTGGACCGCGATGGCGAGGCATCCTTCCGCCGCGCTGAAAGGATCGGTGCCGCCGTCGCTCGCCAGCCGTTGGAATTTTTCTTCGACTTCTACCTTGTCCAATCGCTCCCTGCCGCTCTCGCCGAAAATTGCCGGAAAGAGGTCGGGTTGAAGGCGACCGAGCAGAACGTTGATGTCGGTGACGGTCAACGGGCCGCCGCGCCCATAGGATGCCGGTCCCGGATCGGCGCCGGCGCTTTGTGGCCCAACCTGATAGCGTCCCTGTTCGAAACGGACGATGGAGCCGCCGCCAGCGGCGACCGTGTGGATCAGCATCATTGGCGCACGAATGCGCACGCCCGCCACCTCGGTATCAAAAACGCGTTCCGGCCGGCCGGAAGAATGCGCCACATCGGTGGAGGTGCCGCCCATATCGAAGCCGATGACGTTGTCGAACTCCAGCGAACGGGCGGTTTCGACCATGGCGACCACGCCGCCGGCCGGCCCTGACAGAATAGCGTCCTTTCCCTGGAAGAGGGCCGCGTCCGTCAGTCCCCCGGAACTCATCATGAAACGGAGATCGGGCCGGTCTGCCTCGGCAAGATTTTGGAGGCCCAGCGCGCTTTGGAAGCGTTCGATATATCGCTCCAGCACAGGGGTGAGGTAGGCATCGACGACAGTTGTATCTCCCCGCCCGACGAAGCGAACCAGCGGCGAGACTTCATGGCTGACGGAGATTTGCTCGAAGCCTGCGGCTTTCGCAGCGCTCATTGCCATGTGCTCGTGGCTGCCATTCAGCCAGGAATGCATGAAGACGATGGCGCAAGACCGGAAGCCGTCGGCATGCGCGGCGATAAGCTGCTCCTCCAGATCCGCCATTTCGATGACCTGCTCGGTCTCCCCATCGGCGCGGATGCGCTCCGTTACCTCGATCACACGATCGTAAAGAATGTCGGGTTTGATGATTTTCTTGGCGAAAATATCGGGTCGTGCCTGTGTGCCGATTTCAAGAACGTCGCCATACCCCTTGGTGGTGATGAGGAGGGTAGGCTCGCCCTTACGTTCCAAAAGGGCGTTCGTGGCTACCGTCGTGCCCATACGGATGGAACCCACCCGCCCGGCGGGGAGGGTCTCTCCTTCGCCGAGTTCAAGAAATTCGCGAATGGCGGAGACCGCCGCATCGTCATAGGCTTCGCTCTCCGACAGTTTTTTGCGGGCGAGTAGCTGACCGTCCGGCGTGCGGGCGATGATATCGGTGAAGGTGCCGCCACGGTCGATCCAGAACTGCCAGAGCTTTTTCATGCGGTTGGGTTCCTGCTTGCGTATGTGCGCTCTCTTTGGCCATGGGCTCCGGCCTCATGTCCAGACGGTGGGAAGAGATTCTTGTCCAAGCTTGAAACGAAATGGAGGAAGGGGCGTTTGGTGGCTGTGATTTCTATATTTCGAGAAGGAAAAATCATCATGAAAAAGCTTTTGCTTGCTTCGATTTCCGCCATCGCCCTCTTTGGTCTGGCCGCATGTGGCGATGACAATGACGAGATTGTCGAGACTGAAAATGTCGATGTCGAGCGATCCGTGGACGAGACGGCGTCAGACACCGAGCAGGTCATCGAGGATGCTGCAAATGATGCTGAAGCCGCCGCATCCGACGCAGCGGCAGATGCCGAAGCCGCCGCCGAGGATGCCGCCCAGAATGCGTCCGAGGCCGCGGAAGACGCTGCCGACGCTGCCGAAAACGCCGCCGATGCAGCGGAAGCGGCAGCCGAGAGTGCAGGCGAATCCATCGAGAACGCCACGGATGGTAACGATGAAGAGCCGCCGCTGGAGGAAAATTCTTCGACCGCCAACTGAGCGATGTGGCGAGAGTAAGGCTCTCATCTCAATCCCGGTTTCTGTATATTAGCATTTCGTGATTGAACGGAATGGCGGCCTCGGCGTTTCAGCGCCGGGGCCGACTTTTTGTGTCGGTCTCGAATGGAATAGAAAAGGACTTTTTCCTATGAAGAATCTTCTCATTTCAGGCGTTTCTGCTCTCGCCGTGCTTGGTCTGGCTGCATGCTCGGACTCCGGTACCGATGAGGTCACCACTCAGAGCACGGTGGAAGAAACGCAGCCGGTTGCCCCGACCGACGATACGATGCAGGCTTCGCCACAGCAGCCCGATAACATGGCTCAGCCAGATGGGTCTCAATCCGGCGAGGCGACAGTGCCGAGCGATCTGACCCTTCAGCCGGAGGAAGGCGAGTCGGCCGATGGCATGGACGGAACGACCACCGAACCGGCCAATTGACAATCCCCATCGTTCGATAAGCAGAAAAGCCGGTCTGAAGGCCGGCTTTTTTGTCACCATCGCATGTGATCCTTTGCGCTTTGGCTCGCCAAGGCTACAAGGCGCGCTATGAATGTATGGTCTTCTCTCGGTGAACTGATACGGCGCATGCCCTCTCATGCGGAGAGCATTCTGCTGTTCATGGCGGAGATGTTCCGCTCGTTTTTTGCAGGCGATCCGGAAAATCGACGCAAGGTGGCTTTCTCAGTGGCCATGATCGCGCTTTCGGCAAAGATGGCCAAGGCGGACGGGGTCGTGACCCAGTCGGAAGTGACCGCCTTCCAGCAAATTTTCGAAATTCCCGAATCCGAAACACGGAACGTTTTTCGTCTTTATGAACTGGCGCAACAGGATGTCGCGGGATTCGAAGCGTATGCCAGCCAGATGGCAGAGCTTTGCGGTGATGGCGATGGGCGCGAAAGCGCAACGCCCCTGACCGAAGACGTATTGGACGGGCTATTCCATATCGCCAAGGCCGATGGGGTGCTGCACGAGCGCGAACTGGATTTCCTGCGTGTCGTCGGATCGATCTTCGGCTTTTCGGACGCGGCCTTCGATACGATCGCCGCGCGTCACGTGTCGCTTGGCGAGGCCGATCCATATGCGGTCCTCGGTCTGTCAGCCGATGCTTCCTGGCAGGAGGTGCAGCGAAGGTATCGCGAACTGGCGCGCCAGTGGCACCCCGATTTCATGGTGGCGCGCGGTGTCCCCGAGGAATTTCTCGAAATTGCCAATCAGCGTATGGCCGCTCTTAACTCCGCGATGTCGGCTATCGAGGAAGTCCGCTCCGTGTCTGAGAATCGCCGGGCATGAGCTTTGCCGCAGATTATCGCGGAGCAAGGGTTCGACCCTCACCCAATTGCGGACCTCGCGCGAATGGCGTTCGCCCAGATATCCTGCTGCTGCATTATACCGGAATGAGTAGTGGCGAGGAGGCAGAAGGCCGCCTCTGTCACCCCGAAAGCAACGTCTCCTCTCATTACATCGTCCACGAGGATGGGCGGGTCGTTCAGATGGTGCCAGAGGCCATGCGGGCGTGGCACGCGGGCGCCTCTTGCTGGGAAGGCGAGCGCGACGTCAATTCGCGGTCCATCGGTATCGAGATCGTCAATGGCGGCCACCCGGCGGGGTTGCCGCCTTATCCGTCAGCGCAAATAGACGTGGTCATCGGTTTGTGTCTCGACGTTATCGAGCGCCACCAAATTCTCGCGCACCACGTGCTCGGCCACTCCGATGTCGCGCCGGGACGCAAGATCGATCCGGGCGAGCATTTCCCCTGGAGGATATTGGCCGAACGAGGAGTCGGACTTTACGACGATGGCGGAGAGGCGGGCGGGCCGACCCTGCTCGGTCCCGGTGAACGCGGTCAGCCCATCAAAGCGGTCCAGGGGCTCCTGTCACTCTATGGCTACGATGTGGCAGTGACCGGCGAATATGACGAGCGTACCCGGACTTTGATTGCATCTTTTCAGATGCACTACCGCCAAAGTTGTATCAATGGTCTGGCCGACAAACAGACCATTGATCGGCTCTACCGCTTGGCACGCAAGGCAAAGAGCGCATCGTGAGCTTTTCGCCAGCGGGCCGGGTTCCGTTGATGTGATCGCTGTTACATTTCGTGAATGACTTTGCCCAATTTCGGTGCAGGTGCGTTGCGAAACATCACCTCGTTATCGGCGGCACGATGTTGTCGCTGGATGTGGGGCAAGCAGCAGACCGAAACGACGCTCATTGAGCGGTTCTCCCAAGCGGTACGCTGCGCAACAGTGAATGAGAGATCATGCTTAAAGTTACCGGTGCGACGGTGGCGATTCTTGCCGCTGCCTTGATCAGTGTGCCTGCGAGCGCCGAAACCTCTTCCGAGAAACTGCCAGGCGTCAGCCATTTCGCGGAAAAATTCGATAAAAAATCTTCACCTGCCGCAGACTCATTGGCCGCTGCGCTGAAGAAAGGTGTCCAGGGCGGCCCCGGTGCGGAAACCGAGACAGCCAAAGCTTCCGCTAAGCCAAGCCATGCCAAAAAGTCTGCCGATTCGAAATTCGGATCGATCATCGATCAGGAAGCCCAGAAGCACGGCGTTCCTGCTTCGCTCGTCAAAGCTGTCATCCAGGTCGAGAGCAGCTTCCGTCCCGATGCGACAGGCGCTGCCGGCGAGGTCGGCCTCATGCAGATCAAGCCGGCTACTGCTGCGATGATGGGCTTCAAGGGGAAGACCAAGGATCTCTACGATCCAGCCACCAATATTCGCTTTGGCGTCGCCTATCTGGCGAAGGCGCATAAGCTCGGCGGCGGTTCCACCTGCGGAACCATTCTGAAGTATAATGCCGGCCATGGCGCCAAGAAGATGAATCCGGTCTCCAAGCGTTACTGCCAAAAGGTGAAGCGTCTTCTCGGCGCCTGATCGAGACAATTCGAATATTGCATGGCCCGTTTCGCCGATGGCGAAGCGGGCCTTCTGCTGCGTGGACATCGACACCGTTACAGCCTACATCAGCGACGTCAGTCGGCCGGGTGACCGCACCGTCCAATGCCGAAAGGCGGCCGGTGAGGAAAGTCCGGGCTCCACGGAAACACGGTGCCGGGTAACACCCGGCGGGGGCGACCCCAGGGACAGTGCCACAGAAAGCAGACCGCCCGGCTTGTGTTCGCTTTTGCGGGCGACAGGTTCGGGTAAGGGTGAAAGGGTGTGGCAAGAGCGCACCGCGCGACCGGCAACGGAAGCGGCATGGTAAACCCCACCGGGAGCAAAACCGAATAGGGATGGCACGGCGCTACGGCGCCAGAGCGTTTCCGCTTTCGCTATCCGGGTTGGTTGCTTGAGGCCTTTCGTAAGGACGGCCCAAGATGAATGGTCACTGCTTCGTCATCACACGGTGGCGACGTACAGAACCCGGCTTACAGGCCGGCTGACATTTCCTGTCATGGGTCGCTCTCCCACACCTTGCGTTTTTCAACGCTTTATCTCACTTCAGTGCGAATTCGGTCGGGGATATGGGCGATTGCGCTCACTTGTCTGTGCCAGAACCGACCCACTAAGAAATCCTTAATCCACTTGGTTTATGAACAGTGAAGAACGTCCCGGCGATCTATCACACTAGTCTAATTTACGTCGACTAAACGAAGGCTTCCCATTGACGCCCATAAATGCCCATGTTAGCTCTTTTGCAGTGTCAGAGTGATGGTATCCCGGTGCAGAATGGGGCAGCTGCGCAGGGTTTTAAACTACTGATTCGATTGGGAATCGCGTTTTTCAGTCATTCGTGGAGCGGCGTGCTGCAAACGGGCGCACGGCGGTCGGGGAAGCACGGTTTTCGAGCGGGGATACGAGGGTGAGGTCGTTCGGTGGCAGAGCGTTTTCTTTCCAATGCCATCAACCGGATCGACGCCAAGGGGCGGGTTTCGGTTCCGGCCCATTTCCGCGCCGTTCTTACATCTCTCAACACTCAGGAACTCTACGCGCTGCGGGCGCTCGACTGTCCGGCCATGGACGTGGGTGGACCCGATCTTCTGGATCGTTACGAACAGCGGATCGAGATGGAAGACCCTTTTCTCGGCAGTGCGGACGATATGAGTTTCTTCATTCATGGCGACGGCGCCTTCCTGAAACTGGACAAGGAAGGGCGTGTCGTCGTGACGGATTTCGTGAGGGAGCATACCGGTATCACCGACGAGGTGGCGTTTATCGGGCGGGGGCGTTTTTTCCAGATGTGGGATCCGAAGCAGGCCGAAGCGCATACGAGGGCGGTTCGGCAGCGTCTCCTGGCCATGCGGCAGAATGCGCGCGGTCAGGAGCGGATGGAATGATGGCGGGCCACGAAGACGCACTGTCTTTTCCCGGCGGACCGGCCCGCCACATTCCGGTTCTCCTCTTAGAGGTCATTGAAAAGCTGGCGCCGCAAACCGGCGAGACCATGCTTGATGGAACATTCGGGGCGGGTGGTTACAGTCGGGCGATACTCGAATGCGGCGCGCATCTTATCGCGATGGATCGCGACCCGGATGTTGCCGACACGGCTGAGGCTATTTCCAGGGAATTTGGCAAGCGCTTTCGTTTTGTCGCCGGCAATTTCGGCGATCTGGACGATTATGTTTCCGAGCCGCTCGACGGGATTGTTCTGGATATCGGCGTTTCTTCCATGCAGTTGGATCAGGCCGAGCGGGGCTTTTCCTTCCAGTCCGATGGGCCGCTCGATATGCGTATGGCGCAAAGTGGCCTCTCTGCTGCCGATGTCGTTAACAGCGCGGACGTAAAGGATCTGACGCGCATCTTCGGACTTTTAGGCGAAGAGAAACAGGCGTCGCGCGTGGCCCGGATGATCGGCCAGCGACGCGAAGAGCAGCCATTCACGCGAACCGGCGATCTCGCAAAAGCCATCGCCGATCTCATGCCGCGCCGCGCGCATGAACGAATTCATCCGGCGACACGCTCTTTTCAGGGGCTGCGCATTTTCGTGAACGATGAGTTGGGCGAGCTTGTCTCGGCGCTGGAGGCTGCGGAACGTATCCTCAAGCCGGGCGGACGATTGGTGGTGGTCACCTTTCACTCGCTCGAGGATCGCATCGTCAAACGCTTCATGCAGACCCGTTCGGAAGCGCCAGCGGTGTCACGGCACATGCCGGTAACGGATGGACCGATGCCGACTTTCGAGAAAATCGGTGGAGCGATATCGGCTTCGGATACCGAATCCGCCGCAAATCCTCGCGCTCGCTCGGCGCGGTTGCGCGCCGCACGGCGTACCCATGCCCCCGCCCGGCCCATCGAGAATCGCAAGATGCTCGGGCTGCCGGATGTTCATGCCCTACGGATTGCAGGAGATCGGCGATGAAAATGTTTCGCCTGCGCGACATGCTGATGATCGCCATCATCGTTTACGCTGTTGGATATACCTATACCGCCAAGCATCGTACGGATACGACGCTGGAGGAGATCGCCAGTGTCGAGCGGGAGATTCAACGGCGCAAGAACGCCATTGAAATTCTCGAAACCGACTGGAGCCTGATGACGCAACCGCATCGTCTGCAGGCGCATCTCGAAACCTTCAAATCGCAATTGCCGCTGGAGCCTTTGCGGCCTGACCAGTATGCGCGTGTGGAACAATTGCCGCCGCGCCCGCTGGATAACACAAGCGAGGAAGGGTTGGACGAGGCGCTTGCCATTTTGGGTCGCGACAATCTTAGCCATGACGCTCTGATGACCGGCTCGATCCCGCAGGAGGCGGGGCAATGAGCGAAGCGGCGATCCAGATCGACGGACTCGGCAAAAAAGGTGGCGGTCGGACCCGTGGTAGGGTGGCCATGATGATGGGTGTCTTCGTCGTCGTGTATGGTGTGATGGGCGGCCGTATTGTCCAAATTGCCATGCAGGAAGGGGAGATTACCGGTTCCATTCCGCGCGCCGCACAGATGGCGCGGCCCGATATTCTTGACCGGAACGGCCAGGTGCTGGCGACCGATATCCGAACGGCTTCGCTTTTCGCCGAGCCTCACAGGATCGGCGATCCTGATGAGGTGGTAGAAAGGCTGCGCACCGTTCTGCCGGACCTTAGCTATGAATCGACCCGACGCCGGCTGACCAGTTCGGCCAAGTATATTCGCCTTCGCCGCGATCTGACGCCTCGGCAACAGTCAGCCATTCACGACCTCGGTCTGGCAGGAATCAAATTCGAGCCGGAGAAGAAGCGGTTCTATCCGGGCGGGGCGACGGCTGCCCATGTGCTCGGCCTGACGAGCGCGGATGGACGCGGCATTGCGGGGTTGGAAAAATGGCTCGATGCAAGCGGCCTCGAGCAATTGCGCGCTGCCGGTCTTGCGAAAGCGGAGAGCCTCGAGCCGGTTCGCACGTCTATCGATCTGCGTGTTCAGCACGTCCTGCGCGACGCGCTCGACCACGCGATGGAGCGTTATAGCTGCATAGGCGCTGCGGGCGTCGTTCTGGACGCACTGACGGGTGAAATCGTCGCTCTTTCCTCGCTGCCCGACTACGATCTCAACGATCCGCACGACCAGCAGGCGCCGGATCGTCTCAACCGTATGACGTCTGGCGTCTATGAGATGGGATCGTCTTTCAAGGCGCTGACGTTAGCCATGGCGCTGGATTCAGGCATCGTACATATGGGCTCGATTGTCGACGCCAGCCAGAAATTGCGGGTGGGGCGATTCGCCATCGGCGATTTTCACGGCAAATACCGTCCACTGACGTTGCCGGAAGTTTTCATATTCTCTTCCAACATCGGCACCGCCAAGCTCGCCGATCAGCTTGGCATCGATCACCATCGCGCTTTTCTCGAAAAGATGGGCGTGATGGACAAGATGGATCTGGAGATCCCGGAGGTCGGAAAGCCGCAATATCCAAATGAGTGGAAACGTATCAATTCGCTCACGATTGCCTTCGGACACGGGCTTTCGACGACGCCGCTTCAAACGGCGACCGCTGCAGCGGCCTTGATGAATGGCGGCCGTCTTCTTCAACCGACCTTCAAGCGCCGCAGTATCGACGAAGCTTTGGGTGAAGCCAAACAGGTCATCAAGCCGGAGACGAGCGCCAACATGCGCTACCTCTTCCGGCTGAATGTCGAGAAAGGTTCCGGCAGGCGGGCTGAAGTGCCGGGCTATAATGTCGGCGGCAAAACCGGCACGGCAGAGAAAGTCGTCAACGGCCGCTATTCAAAGACCAAACGCTATAACGATTTCCTCGCGGCCTTTCCCATGGACAATCCGCGATACATCGTATTCGTCACGCTGGACGAGCCCAAGGCTCCGCCTGAGGGCGGCGGAGTAACAGCCGGGTCGAACGCTGCACCGACGGTTGCCGATATTATTTTGCGATCCGCGCCGCTTCTTGGCGTACAGCCGGAATTCGGCCCCGAAAACGAGGCAGTCTTGGCGGCGGATTGAGAATCACCGTGGGCTTGCCTACTGAAGATAGGTAGTCCGGCAGGCTAAGGGGACCTTATGCGACTCGCGGATATCGCTGATCTGGTGCAATTGGGCGAGGTCGGTTCGGATCACGCCATTGCAGGCCTTGCTAGCGATTCGCGGCAGGTTGGCGCCGGAACGCTCTTCTTCGCAATTCCCGGTACAAAAACCGATGGGGCTGCCTTCGCTGCCGATGCCGAAAAGGCCGGCGCCATGGCAGTGGTCGCCGATCGGGCCGCGGTGCTCAAAGACCTCTCCATTCCGGTTTTTCGAACCGACAATATTCGCAGGGCACTAGCGCTCTCTGCTGCGCGGTTCTCATGCGGCCAGCCGGAAACAATGGTCGCCGTTACCGGCACGGCAGGTAAAACATCGGTGGCGTCTTTCGTGCGCCAGATATGGAGCCATATCGGTCTGCAGGCCGCTTCCATCGGTACCACGGGCGTGACGGCGCCAGGCCGGGAAGAATTTGGTTCGCTCACAACGCCCGATCCGATTTCATTGCACGCCCTGCTTGCCGAGCTGGCGGCCTCGGGCGTCACCCATGGTGCCATGGAAGCATCGAGCCACGGTTTGGAAATGTATCGCCTCGACGGTGTGCGACTTGCGGCTGGCGGATTCACGAACCTCGGCCGCGACCATCTCGATTTCCATACCGATGCTGAGGACTACCACCGCGCCAAAATGCGGCTCTTTAGAGAGTTGCTGCCGAATGGCGCGCCGGCGATTGTCTTTTCCGACGACCCCTGGAGCGAAAAGACGATTTCTGCGGCTGAAGAAGGCGGATGCGAGGCTCTCACTGTCGGGCGCCTTGGCAGCTTGCTGCGCTTGGAGCGGTGCGAACAATTGCAGGATGGTCAGCGTGCGCAGATCCTTTACGCCGGCGATCATCATGAGGTCGATTTGCCGTTGGCCGGTGAATTCCAGATGGCAAATGCTCTGGTTGCCGCAGGTCTTGCGATTTCGACGGGCAGCGACGCCGCCTCGGTTTTTGCAGCGCTGCACGGACTGAAAGGTGCAAGCGGTCGGTTAGAAAAGGTCGGCGCGACGAGAGATGGCGCGGCGGTTTACGTCGATTACGCCCACAAGCCGGAAGCGCTGGAGAACGTGCTGAAGGCGGTCCGCCCCTTCACCACCGGCAAAGTCGTGGTCGTCTTCGGCTGTGGTGGTGACCGTGACCCTGGCAAACGGCCGATCATGGGGGAAATCGCCGGACGGTTGGCCGATACGATCATCGTCACGGACGATAATCCACGCTCCGAGGAGCCCGGTCTGATCCGCGCCGCGATCCTCGAAGCTGTGCCCGATGCACAGGAGATCGGAGATCGCCGCAGGGCAATCGAGGTTGGGGTGGATATGCTCGGACCGGGCGATACGCTGGTGATCGCCGGCAAGGGGCACGAAACGGGTCAAACGATCAAGGGTGAGACGCTGCCATTTTCCGACCATGATGAAGCGCGGCAGGCGCTGGCGGCTCAGGCCGAGCATTCGGCGGGAGCTGCCTCGTGAGTTTTCTCTGGACAAGCGACGATATGATTGCGGCCATGGACGGTCGGCCCGTTGGCGAGATGCCCGAGGGTATCAGCGGTATTTCGATCGATAGCCGCACCGTTCGGACCGGGGAGGTGTTTTTCGCCATAAAGGGCGACCGGTTCGACGGTCATGATTTCTGCACAAAAGCAGTCGCCAACGGCGCAGCATTGCTTGTCGTTTCGGAAGGCAAGCTTCCGGCGATGGGCCGGCTTCGGACGCCGATGATCGTCGTCAACGATGTGCTGGAGGCATTGGGTCGGTTGGGTCAGGCGGCGCGGGCGCGCAGCCGCGCTCGGATTATCGCCGTCACCGGATCGTCCGGCAAAACGACCACCAAGGAAATGCTGCGCACAGCGTTGGAAACGTCAGGTGCTGTTCATGCATCCGACAAGAGCTTCAACAACCATTGGGGCGTACCCCTGACATTGGCGCGGATGCCGGAATCGACCCAGTACGGCATTTTCGAAATCGGCATGAACCACCCCGGAGAAATCCGGCCGCTGGTGAAAATGGTACGCCCTCACATCGCGATCATCACGATCATTGCGCCGGCCCATATCGGGCATTTTTCGTCGATTGAAGAAATCGCTCGGGCAAAGGCTGAGATTTTCGAAGGCGTTGTGACGGGCGGGACAGCGTTATTGAACCGGGACGATGAACGGTTCGCGTTGCTTGAGGACCTCGCGCGACAGGCTGGCGTCGATCATGTTCTTGGTTTTGGCGAGCATCCACGGTCTGCATTTCAGCTCCGCGAATACACGCCGACCCGCGATGGCGGGCAACTCGCGATCAGCCTTTCCGACGATGCGATGGAGTTGAAGCTGGGCGTCGGCGGCCGACATATGGCGCAAAATGCGCTGGCTGTTCTGGGGGCGGCCAAGCTGACTGGCGCCGATGTTGGAAAAGCGGCTATCGCGCTCGCGACGCTGCGCGCAGGGACAGGCCGGGGCGAGACCCACACCGTCGCATCCAACGATGGCGGAACAATCACGCTGATCGACGAAAGTTATAACGCCAACCCAGCCTCCGTTGCCGCTACGCTGGCCAGCCTTGGACAGGCCAGTTTGCCGGAGGGCGGCCGACGGATCGCGATTTTGGGTGATATGCGCGAGCTTGGCGAAAGAAGCGCTGCCTATCATGCGGAACTGGTCGAACCGATAAAGGCTGCGAAAGTGGACGAAGTGTTCACGGTTGGTGACGAGATAGTAGCGCTGCAGGACGCGCTTCCTGACGATATAAAAGGCCATCATTGCGCCGATGTCGACGCGCTCATCGCGCTGGCCCGGCAGAAATTGCGCGATGGCGATGTGGTTCTGGTAAAGGGATCGAACGGTGTCGGGCTGTCACGGTTGGTGACGACTATGCGCGGTTCGGCTGCAAAAGAGTAAATAGCGGCGCGGCAGCTTTGCCACGCTAGCGGGGACTATTGAAGAAGGGGCGATACGCTGTGCTGTATCTACTGGTTGATCTGAAAGAGACCGTCTCTTTCTTCAACGTGTTCCGCTATATCACATTTCGTAGCGGTGCGGCGATGGTGACGGCGGCGATGATCGTGTTTCTCTTCGGTCCGGCCATCATCAATACGATGCGCGTTCGACAGGGCAAGGGCCAGCCGATCCGCGCAGACGGGCCGCAAACCCATTTCAAGAAAGCCGGTACGCCCACCATGGGTGGGCTGATGATCCTCGTGGGTATTCTGGGTTCTTCTTTTCTCTGGGCAAATCCCTATTCGACCTATGTCTGGTGCGTTTTGCTCGTCACCATCGCATTCGGCATCATCGGCTTCTATGATGATTATCTTAAGGTGACGAAGCAGAGCCATCTCGGCTTCTCGGGAGCCTCTCGCCTGGCCGCAGAGTTCATTATCGCGGGCATCGCATCCTGGACGATCATCCAGGCTGGGCAGAAGCCCTTTTCCTCGTCGCTGACCTTTCCCTTCTTCAAGGATCTGATGATCCATATGGGGTGGTTTTTTGCGGTCTTTGCTTCCGTGGTGATCGTCGGCGCAGCGAATGCGGTCAACCTCACCGACGGTCTGGACGGTCTGGCGACGGTTCCGGTCATGATCGCGGCGGCAAGTTTCGCTCTCATCGCCTATCTTTCGGGTAACGCAATCTTCGCCAATTATCTCCAGATCCATTTCGTGCCCGGCACCGGCGAACTGGCGGTCATATTGGGCGCTGTGGTTGGGGCCGGACTAGGCTTTCTATGGTTCAACGCGCCCCCAGCGGCCATCTTCATGGGCGACACGGGCAGCCTTGCGCTCGGCGGCCTGATCGGGACGGTCGCGGTCGCCACCAAACACGAACTGGTGCTTGCCATCATCGGCGGCCTTTTCGTAATCGAGGCGTTGTCGGTCATCATTCAGGTCGCTGTCTACAAGAGGACCGGCAAGCGCGTCTTCCTGATGGCGCCGATTCATCACCATTTCGAAAAGAAAGGATGGACCGAGAGCCAAGTGGTCATCCGTTTCTGGATCATCGCGCTGATCCTCGCAGCAATCGGCCTTTCGACGCTCAAGGTTCGCTGATCGATGATCCCGGTCCGCTCCTTCTCCGGCAAACGAGTGGCGCTTTTCGGGCTTGGCGGCTCGGGTGTCGCTACGGCGAAGGCGCTCCTGGCCGGCGGAGCGGAACTGACGGCGTTCGACGACAGCCCCGATAGTATTGAAAAGGCCCGGCAGGAAGGCGTGCCGACCGGCGACCTTCGCGAACTGGATTGGACTGGGCTGGCAGCGCTTGTTCTTGCGCCTGGCGTGCCATTGACCCACCCGAAGCCTCATTGGTCGGCTATGTTGGCGAAAGACGCAGGTGTACCAATTGTCGGCGATGTCGAGCTATTTGCGAGGGAACGCCGAGCTTTCGGGCCGACCGCTCCGTTTATTGCGATCACCGGCACCAACGGCAAATCCACGACAACAGCCCTGATCGCTCATATGCTGCACACGGCCGGAAAAGATGTGCAAATGGGCGGCAATATCGGACGTGCCGTTCTGACGCTCGATCCGCCCGCGGAAGGCCGCCACTACGTCGTCGAATGTTCGTCCTATCAGATCGATCTGGCGCCCGGTCTCGATCCGACCGTTGGTATTCTGCTGAATATCACCCCGGACCATTTGGACCGTCACGGCAATATCGAGAACTATGCCGCGATCAAGGCGCAGCTTGTCCATGGTAGCGACCATGCCATTGTCGGCATTGACGATGTCTACGGGAAGCGTCTCTCCGACTCCTTGCTCGCCGAAGGACGGGAGCCGCTACGGATATCGACGACGCAGCATCTCGGAACCGGTCTTTTTGCCGATGGGAATGATATTGTGCTCGCCTTGGAGCCCGACCGGAGGGTCATCGCATCCCTTGACGGTATCGGCTCGCTGCGCGGCAGACACAATGCCCAAAACGCCATGGCGGCCATTGGCGTATGCCTGAAGCTCGGTCTGGAAGAAGATATTATCCGCGAAGGTCTGCGAACCTTTCCCGGCTTGGCGCATCGGATGGAACAGGTAGCGCGGATCGGGAAGACGCTCTTCATCAACGACTCAAAAGCGACCAATGCCGAGGCTGCGGCGCCGGCGCTGTCGTCCTTCGACCATGTTCGCTGGATCGCCGGCGGATTGCCGAAAGAAGGCGGGATCGAAGCTCTTTCCCCGCTCTTCGAACGTGTCGAAAAAGCCTATCTCATCGGAGAAGCCGCTCCGGGTTTTGCCGCCTCTCTCGGTGAAAAGGTTTGTTATGAGATCAGCGATACGCTGAACGTCGCCGTCGCTCATGCAGCGCGTGATGCAGATGAAGCGGGTGGTGGCGTGGTTCTGCTTTCGCCGGCCTGCGCCAGTTTCGACCAGTTCCGCAATTTCGAAGTGCGCGGCGATGCGTTCCGCGCCGCCGTCCTCGCGCTTCCCGGCGCCGAACCTATCGGAGGTGATGCCCAATGAACCTCAAGAGAACCGAGCGTGGACTCATTTCGGATTGGTGGTGGACCATCGATCGCTGGCTGCTGGTCTCATCGCTCTTGCTGATGCTGTTCGGCATCACATTATCCTTTGCAGCAAGCCCGGCAGTGGCGGAGCGGATCGGGCTCGATCCCTATCACTTCGTCATTCGGCAGATCGTCTTCATGGTGCCGGCTGTCATCGCCCTCGTGGCGGTGTCTTTCCTGTCGCCGAGGCAGGTGAGGCGTTTCTCGGCCATTCTATTTTTCGTCACCCTTATCATGATGGTATTGGTGCTGTTCGTCGGCATGGAGATTAAAGGCTCGCGCCGGTGGCTTCACATCTTCGGTTTTTCGATCCAACCCTCCGAATATATGAAGCCGGCTTTCGTGGTGATGGCCGCCTGGCTGTTTTCCGAACATATGAAGAAGCCCGAAATTCCCGGAAACATCTTTGCCATTGTTCTTTTCCTGCTGGTCTCGGCACTTCTGGTCGGCCAGCCGGATCTCGGCCAGACCATGCTCGTCGCGGCGACATTCGGCGTTCTGTTCTTCCTTTCGGGGCTCGGCTGGGCGCTTATCACCGGGCTTGGCGTTCTGAGCGTCGGCGCGGCAGTAGCCGCCTACCTTTCGTTCGACCATGTCCAAAGCCGCATAAATCGCTTCCTCACCGGAGAAGGCGACAATTACCAGGTGATGCAAGCGATGCAGGCCATCCAGCATGGCGGCTGGTTTGGCGTGGGTCCGGGTGAAGGCATTGTCAAACGGTCTTTGCCCGATAGCCATGCCGACTTCGTTTTCTCCGTGGCTGCGGAAGAGTTCGGCGCGGTCTTCTGCCTCCTGCTGCTCGCTGTCTTCACGGTCGTCGTCGTTCGTGGTCTCTGGCTTGCCTTTCGTGAACGCGATGAATTCACACGCCTCGCGACCTGCGGCCTCGTCACCATTTTCGGCCTGCAATCGGTCATCAATATCGGTGTCAATCTGCAGCTGCTTCCCGCTAAAGGCATGACGCTGCCATTCGTGTCGAGCGGCGGCTCTTCGCTGATCGCGACTGCTATCGCCATGGGCATGGTTCTGGCGCTGACGCGTCACCGGCCGGAGAAACGGGCGGGGCTGGAATTCAATCTGTCGTCGGCGCCCACCGGCGCATTCACACCGGCGGTGTAGGGAATGGCTGATGCGAAAGGCATGATGCTGCTGAGTGCGGGCGGCACAGGCGGACATTTGTTTCCGGCCGAGGCGCTCGCGCACGAACTGATCGCGCGCGGCTGGGACGTGCATCTTGCCACGGACGAGCGCGCCGAGCGATTCGCCGAAGGCTTTCCGGGACCGGTGCATGTCGTTCGGTCGGCCACAATTGGAGGCCGCAACCCCCTTTCAGTCCTCAAGGCGATCTCTGCATTGTTTGCCGGCTATCGGCAATCGGTTGCTCTGCTTCAAAAATTGAAACCTGCCGCAGTCGTCGGCTTCGGCGGCTATCCGACATTGCCGCCTCTTTTTGCGGGGATACGACGAGGTATCCCGACGATGATCCACGAGCAAAATGCGGTCATGGGTCGCGCCAACCGAGCGCTTGCAGCGCGTGTGACGCGAATAGCGGGTGGGTTCCTGACGCCGGAGGGTAGCGGTTTTCCAGACCGCACCGTACAGACCGGAAATCCGGTTCGGCCTGCCGTGCTCCATGCGTTGGCATTTAGATATTCTACGCCAGAACAGGCTAATCCGTTCAATCTTCTGGTCTTCGGTGGCAGTCAGGGTGCGCAATATTTTGGCGAGGCGTTGCCGGCTGCAGTCGCGCAACTGCCGGACGATCTGCGCAGCAGGCTGTCAGTCACGCAGCAGGCGCGTAGCGACGATGAAGATCGTGTTCGAGAAGCTTATGCCGATCTTGGTGTAAAGGCGGAAGTCTCGCCGTTTTTCTCGGACATGGCAGAGCGGATCGCCCGGTCGCATCTTGTCATCAGCCGGGCAGGGGCCTCAACCGTATCGGAACTGGCTGCCATCGGCAGACCGTCGATCCTCGTGCCTTATCCGCATGCGCTCGATCACGATCAGAGCGCGAATGCAGCGGCGCTTCAGGCGGCGGAAGGCTGCATTGTGCGAGAGCAGAGCGATCTCACTTCCCAATCGCTTGCCGGCCTTATCGGTGAGATGGCGAACGATCCTGCGCGACTATCTCGGATGGCGAGTGCGGCCCGGGCGACCGGTCGCCCGCATGCTGCCGCCTTGCTTGCCGACGAGGCAGAGGCTATTGCCTCGCGCTAATTTCGCGTCGCGAACGTATCAAACGAGAAGAAAGGGCTATCTGCCCATGGCTATGCCTCACACTATCGGTACCGTACATTTCATCGGTATCGGCGGAATCGGTATGAGCGGCATTGCCGAAGTGCTGCACAATCTCGGCTATTCGGTGCAAGGGTCCGACCAAGCCGACAACGCCAACGTCAAGCGCCTGCGGGATAAGGGCATCAGCGTCTTTGTCGGTCAAAGCGGCGATAATCTTGGCGATGCGGAGGTTGTTGTCGTTTCCACCGCGATCAAGCGTGACAATCCCGAACTCATGGCCGCGCGGGAGCGAACCCTCCCAATCGTCCGCCGGGCGGAGATGCTTGCCGAACTCATGCGTTTTCGTCAGGCCATTGCCGTTGGCGGCACACATGGCAAAACGACGACGACATCGATGATTGCGACGCTGCTGGAGGCGGGCCGACTCGATCCGACCGTCATCAATGGCGGGATCATCAATGCCTACGGCACGAATGCGCGAATGGGCGAAGGCGAATGGATGGTTGTCGAAGCCGATGAAAGTGATGGCACATTTCTGAAACTGCCCGCCGAGATCGCTGTCGTCACCAATATCGACCCGGAGCATCTCGACCATTACGGCGATTTCGATGCGGTTCGCGCCGCCTTTCGCCGTTTCGTGGAGAATGTGCCTTTCTATGGGTTTGGGGTGATGTGCATCGATCACCCGGAGGTGCAATCGCTTGTTTCCAAGATCGAAGACCGGCGGATCATCACCTATGGCGAGAACCCGCAGGCGGATGTCCGCTTCATCAATCCACGTTTTGAAGCCGGCCATAGCTGTTTCGATGTCATGATCCGCCCGAAAAAGGGCAGCGACGGCGTTCTGATCGACAATCTCAAACTGCCCATGCCTGGCCGTCACAATATTTCGAATGCAACGGCCGCCATCGCCGTGGCGCATGCGCTGGATATGAGCGCGGACGATATTCGCGACGGAATCTCTTCATTCGGTGGGGTGAAACGCCGCTTCACCCATACGGGGAACTGGAATGGCGTGGATATCTTCGACGATTACGGCCATCATCCGGTCGAGATAAGAGCTGTCCTGGCCGCGGCACGGGACGCGGCATCGGGCAAGGTGATCGCCATCGCCCAGCCGCACCGCTATTCTCGCCTGCACGATCTTTTCGACGATTTTGCCGGCTGCTTCAACGATGCGGACTGCGTGGCGATCCTGCCAGTTTACGCGGCTGGCGAAGATCCGATGGACGGGATCAATTCCGAGACGCTCGTTTCCTCCATTCGCGCAGGGGGTCATCGCGATGCTCGTGTTCTGGAAGGCAAAGATGCGGTTGCATCTTTCGTCCGAGAGGTCGCAGAGCCGGGCGACTTCGTTCTGATGCTTGGAGCAGGGTCGATCAGCCTCTGGGCGAATAGCCTTCCAGACGAGTTGGCGGCGGGCGAGGCAGCGTGACCGGTATTTCGATGATCGACGGTGAAAACCTGTTCGACACGCTGGCCGACAAAATGCGGCATGTGCGCGGACGGCTGACGCCAAACTATTCCATGGCGAAACTGACCTGGTTTCAAGTGGGCGGGCCGGCCGAATTGCTCTTCCAACCAGAGGACGAAGAGGATCTGGCAGCCTTTCTCGCGGCACTGCCGGCCGAAGTTCCGGTTATGGTCGTGGGCGTCGGTTCCAATCTCCTCGTCCGGGATGGCGGAGTCGAAGGCGTCGTCATTCGGCTGTCGACACGCGGGTTCGGCGCGATCGAAGCCGTCGGTGACAACCGGTTGAAGGTGGGCGCTGCTTCTCCCGACAAGCGGCTGGCTGCGGCGGCGCTCGACGCCGGTCTCGCGGGCTTTCATTTCTATCATGGCATACCGGGCGCCATCGGCGGAGCCCTGCGTATGAACGCGGGTGCGAATGGCGTCGAGACGACCGACCGGGTGGTCGAAGTGATCGCCTATGATCGAAAAGGCGAACGCCATGTCCTCAGCCATGACGATATGGGCTATGCCTACCGCCATTCAGAGGCCCCGGCAGACTATATCTTTACCCATGCGGTCTTCGAGGGGCCGACGGGTGAGGCCGATGCTATCAAGTCAGCGATGGACGAGGTTCAGAACCACCGTGAGACGGTACAGCCGATTCGCGAGAAGACAGGCGGTTCGACCTTCAAAAACCCGGAAGGCACCAGCGCCTGGAAATGCGTCGATGCTGCTGGTTGCCGTGGTCTGATCGTCGGTGATGCGCAGATGAGTGAGATGCATTGCAACTTCATGATCAATCGCGGTGAAGCGACGGCTCATGATCTCGAAACGCTGGGCGAGACGGTTCGCCGGCGCGTGCGCGACAGTCAGGACATCGAACTGCATTGGGAAATCAAACGAATCGGAAAATTTGCGCCGGGCGCTGAGGTCGAGCCATTTATGGGTGGTTGACGGTCTCCAGGCGCCCGGCCGCGTCCTGACCGGATGGTCTGCCGAAAGGTTTCCGAAACCCTGACAAAATCTTTCCAGTTCCTAAAATGCTAACCACTGATTAACCATCCACCTCATAGGGTGGCGGCTGAATCATACCGCAATCTTGCCGCTTGCAAGGGGTGCCATGAGCCGCCACGTCGCCGTATTAATGGGAGGTTTTTCGTCGGAGAGGCCGGTCAGCCTCAATTCCGGCGAAGCGTGCGCTGCCGCTCTGGAAAAGGCGGGATACCGTGTGAGCCGTGTCGATGTAGATCGCACACTGCCCCTTACGCTCTCAGAGATTAAGCCAGACGTGGCTTTCAATGCGCTGCATGGACCGTTCGGCGAAGACGGCACTGTTCAGGGCATTCTGGAGTTCATGGGCATTCCGTATACCCATTCCGGCGTTCTGTCCTCAGCGCTGGCGATGGATAAGGAAATCAGCAAGATCCTGGCCAAAAAGGCAGGCATTCCGGTGGCCGAATCGAAGGTCATGAACCGCTTCGATGTCGGTTCGTCCCATCCCATTCCGACGCCTTATGTGATCAAGCCTGTCGCGGAGGGATCGTCCTTCGGCGTATTGATCGTGGACAGCGACCAGCCTCATCCGCCGCAATCGCTCACTTCCGATGAATGGAAGTACGGCGATGTCGTCATGGTGGAGCGCTACATTTACGGTCGGGAATTGACCTGTGCTGTCATGGGCGATGTCGCCATCGGCGTGACCGAAATCGTGCCGCATAGCGACAAGTTCTACGATTACGACGAAAAGTATTCCGAGCACGGCGCCTCGCATATCTGTCCGGCTGATTTGCCCGTCCATGTGACACGCAAAATTCAGGACTACTCGTTGCGCGCCCATAAGGCGATGAGTTGCCGGGGCGTTTCGCGTTCCGATTTTCGCTACGACGATCGGCGATCCGAAGATGGCGAGATCATCTGGCTCGAGGTCAATACCCAACCCGGCATGACGGAACAATCGCTGGTGCCGGAACTCGCGGCGCATGCCGGTCATTCGATGGCGGAACTGGTGAGCTGGATGGTGGAGGATGCGTCATGCGGACGTTGACCGATCGCCTCTCGCTACCGCGTGATTTTGGTGTTCTGCCAAAACCCTTGCGTCGTCCTGTGCGCTTTTGCCGTCGCTTTATGCTCGGCCAGATTGCGGTTCCCGATGCCGCCACCCCCTTAATAGTAGGTGGGTTTTTCGCCTCATGGATCGTCGCGGGCGCCGTCATGGGCGGTCATATGCCGGTCGTCACCGGCGCTGTGGCAAAGGCCACCGGCTTCGGAGTGGCTGAACTGGCCGTGGCGGGCAACCGGTTTACCGACGAGACCACGATTGCGAAGGCTGTTGGTCTCGACGATGGCCGAGCGTTGCTCGGCCTCAACGCGGAAGATGCCCGCCATGCCATCGTGGCTCTGCCTTGGATCAAATCTGCTGAAGTGAAGAAAGCTTATCCGTCACGGCTCAGCGTCGATCTGGTCGAACACAAACCGGCTGCTCTGTGGCAGGTGGGATCGCTGGTTCAGGTTATCGACCGGAGCGGAATGGTTATTGCTCCCTATGAGGGCGTTGTCCTTTCCGGCCTGCCGCTTGTCGTGGGTGATGGCGCAGCCGAGCATGCGCGCCAGATCAGCGATCTCGTTGCCGCTTATCCCACGGTCAAGGATCGGGTTCGCGCGTTCATTCGTGTCGGCCACCGTCGCTGGGATCTGCAACTGGACAACGGCATGACTGTCAAGCTGCCCGAGCGACGTGCCGCCGAAGCTCTTGCGCGCTTGGAGGAGGGGAACCTCTTCGCCGAGCTGGTCGCGCGCGATGTCAGTTCCATCGACATGCGGATCGAGGGTCAACTTGTGGTAGCGACGTCGGACGCCGTGATGGACGCGCGCAGAAAATCGTTCGAAACCATCGAGAAAAAACTCAGGCACTCCCTCGTGGAGGGACGCACATGACGATCCTTCCTTTTCCGCGCCAGCGAAGCACCAGGGGCGGTGTCCTTACCGTTCTGGACATAGGTTCGACGAAGCTGACCTGCATTATCGCCAGGCTGAAGCCGCGCGACGGCGATGGCGAAGTCCTTAAGGGCCGTACGCACCAGATGCGTGTCATCGGTATCGGTCATTGCCGTAGCAACGGCGTCAAGGGCGGCATTATCGTCGATCTGGATGCGGCGGAACGATCGATCCGCAAGGTTGTCGAGTCGGCTGAGCATATGGCCGGGCTGACAGTCGATTCCATTATCGTAAATCTCGCTGCGGGTCGGCTGAAATCCGAGAGTTTCGTCGCTCATGTCGATCTGGCTGGCCATGAGGTGGAGACGGGCGATGTTTCCCGCGTGCTGTCGGCGGGCGCAAAGCTGGCCGAAGAGGCCGAGCGGACGGTTCTTCATTCTCTGCCGACCGGCTTTTCGCTGGATGAGGAAAGCGGCATCACCGATCCACGCGGCATGGTCGCCGATCGCCTGGGCGTGACGATGCACGTTCTGACTGGCGACGCCGGGCCGCTGCGCAATCTCGAACTGGCGATTAATCGCTGCCATCTCTCCGTCGAGCGGATCGTGGCGACGCCATACGCCTCGGGTCTGTCCACGTTGGTCGACGATGAAGTTTCGATGGGCGCGGCCTGCATCGACCTTGGGGGCGGAACGACCACCCTGTCGGTTTTCCAGAACGGGCGGTTCATCCATGCAGACGCTGTTGCGGTGGGCGGCCATCATGTGACCCTCGATCTTGCGCGGGGCATGTCCACTTCGATCGAGGAAGCCGAGCGCCTGAAAGTCATGCATGGCTCGGCTCTTCCAAGCGCCGCTGACGATCGCGAACTTGTTACTGTGCCCGGCCTTTCATCTGATGACAGCACGACCATTCCGCGGTCGGTGGTCACAAAGATTATCCGTGCGAGAACCGAAGAGACGCTGGAACTGATCCGTGATCGGCTCAACGCATCGGGTCATGCGGGCATTGTCGGCAAGCGCCTGGTGCTGACCGGCGGCGGTTCGCAGTTGAACGGTATGCCTGAAGTCGCGCGGCGCATTCTTGGTCGAAATGTTCGAATTGGCCGTCCGCTTGGGGTTTCCGGTCTTCCGGAAATGGGCAAGGGGCCGGCGTTCGCCACTGCGGTAGGTCTGCTGATTTATCCGCAGGTGGCCCGTTTCGAAACCCGCCAGCGCGGCGGGACAGCAGGTTTCGCAACGCAGGCGGGGGGCCGCTTCGCGCGGGTCGGCGCCTGGCTGCGGGAAAGTTTTTAGAGGAAACGGCGATGGCTGCCCCCGCAGCCGCCGCCACAATCAGTCGCAGGAGCCTCCCAGAGGGTAAAGGACGGGAAGATCATGAGTATCAATCTACAGAAGCCAGACATCACCGAACTGAAGCCCCGGATCACCGTTTTCGGTGTCGGCGGCGGTGGCGGTAACGCCGTCAACAACATGATCTCCGCTGGCCTCGAAGGTGTCGACTTCGTGGTCGCCAACACCGATGCGCAGGCGTTGGCAATGAGCAAATCGGACCGGATCATCCAGCTTGGCGCGCATGTGACCGAAGGTCTCGGCGCCGGCAGCCAGCCGGAAGTCGGACGCGCGGCCGCCGAAGAATGCATAGACGAGATCGTCGACCATCTGTCGTCGACGCATATGTGCTTCGTCACCGCCGGCATGGGCGGCGGCACCGGAACCGGCGCAGCGCCAGTTGTGGCCAATGCGGCCCGCGAAAAGGGTATCCTGACCGTCGGTGTCGTGACCAAGCCCTTCGACTTCGAAGGCAAGCGCCGGATGCGAATCGCCGATCAGGGGATCGAGGATCTGCACAAGGCGGTCGATACGCTGATCGTGATTCCGAACCAGAACCTGTTCCGCATCGCCAATGACAAGACCACCTTTGCCGATGCTTTCGGCATGGCCGATCAGGTGCTGTTCTCCGGCGTTGCCTGCATCACCGATCTGATGGTCAAGGAAGGGCTGATCAATCTGGATTTCGCCGATGTCCGCTCGGTCATGCGCGAAATGGGCAAGGCGATGATGGGCACGGGCGAAGCGTCCGGCGAAGGCCGCGCAATGGCAGCCGCCGAGGCCGCCATCGCCAACCCGCTGCTGGACGAGAGCTCGATGAAGGGAGCAGAAGGCCTGCTGATCTCCATCACCGGTGGCCGCGATCTGACACTTTACGAAGTCGACGAAGCGGCGACGCGTATTCGCGAGGAAGTCGATCCGGACGCCAACATCATTCTCGGCGCGACCTTCGACGAGAGCCTCGAAGGTATTATCCGGGTCAGCGTTGTCGCGACCGGCATCGATCGCAACGCCTCGAGCCTAGAGCAGCCTGTTCTGGAATCGCGTCCGGTCTCAGCTCGTCCGGCCGCTCCTGCTCAGCCAGCGCGGCCCGCGCCAGCCGAGCGCCCGGTCGAGATGACCGCTCCGGCGGTCGCGGCTTCGCCGGCTCCGCAACCGCGCCCTGCAGCTGTCGAACCGGCCGCGCGTCCGACGAGCCAGATTTTCGGGGCAATGCCGCAGACCGCTCCGGCTCCTGCGGCTCCGAAGCCAGCACCGGCGGCGCCTCGCCGAGACCCTGAAGCTCAGGCTGTTATGCCGACCCAGTCAGCACCTGTTCGTCAGCAGGCACTGCCGCTCGAAGAGCCGGCAATGGCTCAGCCACACACTGATCCTCGCGCCGCTTCCAAGCCGGCACCTACACCGCGCTCGGAGCCGGTCGATGAAATGCCTCGTATGCCGAGTGTGGAGGATTTTCCGCCACAGCTTCGCGCCGAGATCGCTCACCGGCATGAGACTCGTAGCGACGAAGCGGAGCGCGGTCCGCTCGGGTTGATCAAGAAGCTGACCACCGGCCTTGGTCGCAGGGAAGATGAGGCCGGCCGGCCGAGCGAATCATCCTCCGCAAGCGCAGCGCCCCGCGCACCGAAGCTGCGGCCGGCAGCACCTGCTGCACCGGCGGCGGATCGGCGGCCTGTTGCGCAGGACTCGTCGGTCTACGCTCCTCGCAGAGGCCAGACGGATCAGGTCGGTCGCCTTAATCCGGCAGTCCGTAGCGAAGAGGAAGCGCTGGAGATTCCAGCATTCTTGCGCCGGCAGGCCAACTAACGACCACAAAGTCTTCACATTTTGAGGGCTGGCTCCGAAAGTAGCCGGCCCTTTGTGTTGCAAGGGTTTGACTATCTTTTGAGCAGCGGCCGCGCGCGAACGTTACGATTCGTGTCGTTCAGGTAAACAAGCGTGATTTCCTTCTTTCCAATCCGATGTTTAGGAAACCAAGGTGCCCGATTGCCAGTAGGGGAGGCGCGGGCGCTTCTTAAATTCGAACCGGCATCTCATGGCCGGAAGAGATTGGGGACGAAGTACGCGTGTCAGACCGCCAGACCACTTTGTGCGAAAGTGTCGAATTTGAGAGCACCGGCGTTCATTCCGGTCGTCTCGTTCGTATGGAATGTCATCCGGCGGACGCCGATACCGGCATCGTTTTTTACCGTACGCTCGATGATGGGCGTGTCGTAAGCCTGCCGGCGAAGGCCGCGTCTGTCGTTGCGACGTCCTTCGCAACGGTGCTCGGCGCACCCTGCGGCACGTCCGTCGCTACGATCGAACATCTGATGGCGGCGGCCATGGGCTGCGGCATCGACAATATGATTGTGGAGATCGATGAAGGCGAAGTGCCGATCATGGACGGCTCCTCACGTGCTTTCGTCGAAGGCTTTCTTGAGGCCGGTATCCGCACTTTGTCGGCCCCGCGCCGGTACATGAAAATCCTGAATCCGGTTCGTGTGCAGAGCGGACTGTCCTACGCGGAATTTCTGCCGTCCGATGGCATGCGTTTCGACGTTGCCATCGATTTCGCCAATCCGGTTATCGGCGCGCAACATGCCGTGCTTGATATGAAGGCGGAGACCTTTCAGTGCGAATTCGCGTTCGCCCGTACTTTCGGTTTCATGAAAGATGTCGAGGGCCTCTGGGCCGCTGGTTTCGCGCTCGGCGCGTCGTTGGAAAACACCGTTGTCGTTGGTGACGACGAACGCGTGGTCAATCCCGGCGGTCTGCGGGGCGCGGACGAATTTGTCCGTCACAAGCTTCTCGATGCTGTCGGCGATGTCGCGCTGGCGGGTATGCCTTTTATCGGCACCTTCCGCTCTTATCGTAGCGGCCATCGCATCAACGCCATGGCCCTGAAGGCGCTGATGGCAGACAAGAGCGCGTGGCGTATCGAATCCGAAAAGACCGGTTCGGCCGTTCGCGCGAGCGCCATGGCCGTTCCGATGGCTGCCGCACCCAGCCTCGGTGCAGAATTCGACTGAGGTCTGTGCGCCACATCTTCAAAACGATTGCATTTTGGCCGTAGCGAAATTGCAGGTTGCCCCAGCGCTGCCACAATGACGGCACACGACAGATGCGAGATTGCCGCCGGGCTTCGCTTCCTTTATGGCGATGTGCGGCTTTTGGGGTTTGAGGGTTGAATATGAGTGAGCGGATCCAGCGCGTTCCCACCGGGGCGTTGAAGATGATTGCGGGCGCAGCTGTTTTGGCTGTTCTGCCTGCCCTCGGCGCATGTACCTCGACCGACGATGCCGATCTGGCTCTCTATGTCGAAAATATCGAACCGGCGGATCGCCTTTACAATCAGGGGCTGGCCAATCTCGAAGCTGGCCGCATGACGGAAGCCGGCCGCAAGTTCAAGGCGGTCGAAAACCAGCATCCCTATACGGACTTCGGTCGTAAAGCCTTGGTGATGCAGGCCTTTACTCAATATCGGCAGGGCCAGTTCGACGACGCCATCCAGACGGCCAAGCGTTATACCACGCTTTATCCTGCGACCGACGATGCCGCTTACGCAACCTATATCGCCGGACTGTCCTACTGGCGGCAGATCGAAGACGTGACGCGCGACCAGGAAGTCACCAAGCGGATGATCCAGGTGATGAACCAGGTCGTCACGCGTTGGCCGGACAGTGAATATGTGGAAGATGCGGAGGCGAAAATCCGCTTTGGCCGCGACCAGCTCGCCGGCAAGGAAATGCAGGTCGGGCGGTATTATCTGGAGCGCCGGGAGTATCTGGCTGCCATTCGCCGCTTCCGCTATGTGGTGGAAAATTACTCCAACACCCGCCATGTCGAAGAGGCGCTTGCCCGGCTGACGGAGTCCTATCTCGCGATGGGGCTCGTGGAAGAAGCGCAGAACTCCGCTGCCGTTCTTGGCTATAATTTCCCGGATAGTCAGTGGTATAAGGATGCCTACGCGCTATTGACGAAGGGCGGTTACACCCCGCAGCAAAGCGCTGGCGGATGGCTGAGCCGCGTTGGCTTCGGCAAGAAGTCGGAAGGCTGATCCGGCCGGTTCGGCAGAACACGAAATTATCGGCGGGCAATGCTGGCTTCCCTCTCGATCCGTGACATTGTGCTGATCGAGCGGCTCGATCTGGACCTGTCCGGCGGGCTGTCCGTTCTGACCGGAGAGACGGGAGCCGGCAAATCCATATTGTTGGACGCACTGGCGCTCGCGCTCGGCGCCCGTGGCGATGCCGGGCTGGTGCGCGCGGGGCAGGACCAGGGCCAGGTGACGGCGGTTTTCGATGTTCCCGTCGGTCATCCAGCGCGACAGATCCTTCGCGACAACGATCTGGAAGACGATGGCGATATCATCTTGCGGCGGGTGCAGAACGCCGATGGTCGCACTCGTGTCTATGTGAACGATCGCGCCTCCTCTGTCGGCCTTATGCGGCAGCTCGGTATCGAACTCGTTGAAATTCATGGCCAGCACGATGACCGCGCTCTGGTCGATCTGTCCGCGCATCTCAATCTGCTCGATGCGTTTGGCGGTCTTTTGGGCGAGGTGCAGAGCCTGTCCCGTATTCACTCGGCATGGCGCAAGGCCGAAGACGATCTGACTGCCCACCGTGCAAGGATCGAGGCCGCTGCGCGAGAGGCCGACTATCTTCGCTCATCCGTCGATGAGTTGACCGAACTCGACCCGCAGCCGAACGAAGAGAGCGATCTCGCCGAGCGCCGTACCGCCATGCAGCGCGCAGAGAAAATCGCTGTCGAAATCAACGATGCACAGGACGTGCTGTCGGGATCAGATGCCCCAATGGGCCAGCTTGCCGCGCTGATGCGCCGGCTGGAGCGCAAAAGCGCGGATCATCCGGAACTTCTATCGTCGATTATTGCATCTCTGGACGAAGCCATGATCGCACTCGATGCCGTTCAGGCCGGTGTCGATGATGCGCAACGTGCGGCTGAGTTCGATCCGCACGATCTCGAAGCGACCGAAGAACGGTTGTTCGCCCTCCGCGCAGCGAGCCGCAAGTTCAACGTGCCGGTCGAAACGCTGCCTGAACTGCGTGACCGAATGGCTGACGATCTGGCTGACATCGATGCCGGGGAGGAGCGCCTTGCCGTTATGGAGCAGGCGGCACAGCAGGCTCTCGTCGCTTATGACGAAGCGGCGGCGCTTCTCTCCGAAAAACGTAATGCCGCAGCGGAGGCCTTGGCCGATGCTGTCATGGCGGAACTGCCTGCCCTGAAGCTGGACCGCGCGCGCTTCTTCGTCCACTTCGAAAGCGATGCCGAGGCCCGTGGCGCTGAGGGTATCGATAGCGCGGAGTTTTGGGTGCAGACCAATCCCGGCACGCGTGGCGGGCCGATGATGAAGGTCGCATCAGGCGGAGAACTCTCGCGCTTCCTGCTTGCGCTGAAGGTCGCGCTGGCCGACCGGGGATCGGCACCGACCCTCGTATTCGACGAGATCGATACCGGTGTCGGCGGTGCTGTGGCCGATGCGATCGGTGGACGGCTTGCCCGCCTTGCACAAAAGGTGCAGGTGCTCTCCGTGACGCATGCACCGCAGGTGGCGGCGCAGGCAGGCCACCATTTTCTGATTGCGAAAAGCGGGCAGGACCGGATCGCGACGTCCGTTTCGCTAATGGCGCGTCGCGAGCGAAGCGAAGAGATCGCGCGCATGCTTTCAGGCGCGTCCGTCACCGATGAAGCACGCGCGGCTGCCGAGAAACTGCTTCACGCAGCGGAAACAGGCTGACGGGGCAGATTGTGTGTCCGAAGCAAATTCGCGCTTGATCGCTGACAGGGCTGGCCGGTATCGCTACCGTCGGGTCTGAGCGCGGAGTGAGTACGTCATCGTGGCTAAGTCGAAGCCGGTCGAAAAGCTGACGGAAGATGAGGCGCGGTCCGAACTGGATCGCCTCGCCGAAGAGATCGCCGAGCATGACCGGCGCTATCACGGCGAAGACGCTCCTGCCATTTCCGACGCCGCATACGATGCCCTGCGCAAGCGTAATGGCGCGATTGAGGAGCGCTTCCCGAAGCTGGTCCTGGCCGATTCGCCTTCTAGGCGCGTTGGTGCCCCGGTCTCGGAAAAGTTCGAGAAAGTCAGGCACGCGCTGCCGATGCTGTCGCTCGATAACGCTTTTTCAGACGCCGATGTTCGAGACTTCGCTGCGCGTGTGAGGCGGTTCCTGAAAATGGAGGTCGATGCCGAACTAGCCCTGACGGCAGAGCCGAAAATCGATGGCCTGTCGCTTTCGCTCCGTTACGAAAAGGGCAGGCTCGTTACAGCGGCGACCCGCGGGGACGGGCGTGTCGGGGAAAATGTCACCGTCAACTCGCGGACCATCGACACCATTCCGGTCGAATTGACGGGCGAGGTTCCGGATATCGTCGAAGTGCGCGGCGAAGTTTACATGCGTCACGAGGATTTTGCAGCGTTGAACGAGCGACAGGCGGAGGCTGGTAAGACGGTTTTCGCCAATCCGAGAAACGCGGCCGCAGGTTCGCTACGCCAACTGGATTCGTCGATCACAGCTTCTCGCCCTCTGGCCTTTTTTGCCTATGCGTGGGGCGAATTGTCGGAGCGGCCGCACGACACGCAGAGCGGCATGGTGACTTGGCTGCAGTCCATTGGTTTTTCGACCAACCCGCTGATGGAACGCTTCCTCGATCTCGACGATTTAATCGCTCACTATCATTGGATCGAAGAGAACAGAGCAACGCTTGGCTACGACATCGATGGCGTGGTCTATAAGGTTGACGATCTACACCTTCAGGAACGCCTCGGCTTCGTTTCGCGCTCACCGCGCTGGGCCATCGCGCACAAATTTCCAGCCGAGAAAGCGGTAACGGAACTTTTGGCGATCGACATTCAGGTCGGTCGTACGGGCGCTCACACGCCGGTAGCAAGGCTAAAGCCTGTAACGGTGGGCGGGGTGGTCGTGACGAATGCGACGCTTCACAATCCGGACGAGATCGAGCGACTTGGCGTGCAGATCGGCGACACGGTGCAGGTGCAGAGGGCGGGGGACGTCATTCCGCAAATCCTGGGGGTCGTGGATGAAAAACGACCGAGCACCGCCGAGCCTTATGCCTTTCCGTCGCATTGCGTTTGCGACCTGCAAACGCCCCTGGTGCGTGAAACGACGGCTGGCGGGGTGGAAGGCGTGGTACGGCGATGCACGGGTGAATTTGCATGCCCCTACCAACGGCGCGAGCATCTGAAACATCTGGTCGGGCGCAAGGGCTTCGACATCGATGGGCTCGGCGACAAGCAGATCGACTGGTTCTATGAGCATGAGGACGAAAATCTGCGCATCCGGGAGCCGGCGGATATTTTTACGCTGCAGAAACGTCAGGCAGATTCGGCTGCTCTCACGAAGTTGAAGAATTTCGATGGCTGGGGCGAGACTTCCGTTCGAAACCTCTTCGATGCAATTGAAGCGCGAAGGACCGTGCCGCTCGACAGAGTCATTTTTTCCCTCGGCATCCGCCATGTCGGCGAGACGACATCGCGAACGCTTGCGCGCGCCTATAGTTCTTGGAAATCGTTCGAGCAGGCGGCCGAGAGACTGGCGACAGGCGATGAAGCCGCAAAAGCGGAAATGGAGGCTCTCGACGATATAGGCGGGGCGGTAACAGAGGCCGTGGCCCGGTATTTCTCGGAAGACAAGAATTGCGCGATGGTCGATCGGTTGATCGAGGAGCTGACCGTGGAAGAAGCCGAAGCGCCGGCCGCGTCCGATTCTCCCGTCGCGGGACAGACCATCGTCTTCACCGGATCGCTGGAGCGAATGTCGCGCGACGAGGCCAAAGCCATGGCCGAACGGCTGGGGGCAAAGGCCGCTGGTTCGGTGTCGAAGAAGACCGATCTGGTGGTTGCAGGCCCCGGGGCGGGGAGCAAGCTGAAAAAAGCCGAGGAATTCGGCATCGAAGTCATTTCGGAAGATGAATGGTTCGAGCGCGTGGGGCAGGGCGCGTGATAGAGGCCATCGACATCGGACCTGCCGACTGGAATGGCTTCACGGAGATCATGGGGCCAAAAGGCGGCTGCGGGGGCTGCTGGTGCATGCTCTGGCGGCGCACCGCTAAGGAAATGAATGCCGCGACGAGCGCCGAAAACAGGGCGCTGATGAAGGCGCGCTTCAATGAAGGCGTGCCGCCGGGCCTGATTGCACGGATCAATGGCAAACCGGTCGGCTGGATTTCGGTCGACCGGCGAGAGGCTTTCCCGCGCATGAATTCTTCGAAGATCCTGAAGCCGTTCGATGACGAACCGGTTTGGTCGATCACCTGCTTTCTTGTCGCCAAAGAGCATCGCCGGACCGGTTTGCCGACCCGTATGCTGGAGGCGGCCGCCGGTTTCGTCCGCGAATACGGTGGCGCTATGCTGGAAGGCTATCCTATCGATACGCCGAAGACGAAATATCCGCCGGTCTACGCCTGGACTGGCTTTGTCGAGAGCTTCCGGCGCGCGGGGTTCGACGAAATCGAGCGGCGCTCGCCGACGCGTCCGATCATGCGACGAAGGTTGGACTGATGGCTGAAATATCTTTGCCAGCGAAGCCTCCGGGCTTTCTTGCGGGCATTGTACGCGCGCTGCCTGTCTGCGCCGCCGTTGCTCCTTTCGGGCTCCTGTATGGCGCGCTTGCCGTTGACAACGGCCTCTCTATTTTCGAAGCGACCTTCATGAGCGCGGCGATCTTCGGCGGAGCCAGCCAGATGGTCGGCCTGCAACTATTCAATGGGCAGGTGCCGGGCTGGCTGATCGTTCTATCGATTTTCGCGGTGAACTTTCGTCACATTCTCTATTCAGCGGCCATTGGGCCGAAATTGATGCATTGGCCGGTCTGGCAGCGTCTTGCCGCCTGGTTTCTGCTGACCGATCCACAATTCGCCGAATCCGCCAAGATGGCAGAGCAGCGACCTGTTCCGTTCACATGGTATCTCGGTTTCGGGCTTGCTCTGTATCTTCTCTGGATTCTGGAAAGCTATCTCGGAGCGCGGTTTGGCGCATTGATCGACGACCCGGAGGCGCTCGGTCTCGATTTCATGCTGCCGCTCTACTTCTTCGCCATGCTCTATGATTTTCGGGCGCGCCATCCCTTTTTCCCAATCGTCATCGCCAGCGCCATCGGTTCGATTGTCGCGAAGCTTGTAGTCGGTTCGCCCTGGCATGTCTCCATAGGAGCGCTGTGCGGGATTGCGGTTGCCGTCATTATCGGCGCGCCGTCCGAACCGCCGAAGCCAAAGGAGCGGACCACGTGAACGGGATGATCTGGATCATCATCTTTGGCGCTGCGGCGACTTATCTAACCCGGATTGGTGGACATCTGGTTCTGAGCCGCTTCGATCACGTACATCCGCGCGTTCAGGCTGGTCTCAATGCGGTGCCCGCAGCCGTCCTCACGACGCTGGTCGCGCCTGCACTGATCGATGCTGGTCCCGCTGAATGGTCGGCCATTATCTTTGCTGCGTTCGTCGGTCTTCGTGCCAAGCTGACAGGGATGTTTTTCGCCTCGGCGGTTCTTTTGATCGTTCTGCGGCAGATCGGCTTTAACTAGGCGGACGCCCGCTATCCCGCATCACAGTGGCGCGCAGGCGGTTTCTAGCCACTCTCCTACCGCCGATGACACGCGCGGACCGATCTCGCTTGCTATCCGCTTGTGATAAGCGTTGAGCCACTCGATTTCTTCGGAAGACATCAATTCCGGTTCGATCAGCCGCCGGTCGAAGGGACATAGTGTCAGCGTCTCGAAGCTGTGCATGGAAACGTTGCCGAAACCGACCTCTGCGGCAGGCTCGACCACGATGAGATTTTCCATTCGAATGCCGTATTTCCCTTCACGGTAATAGCCAGGCTCGTTCGAGAGGATCATTCCTGCTTTCAGCGGCGCCTTGCCTGTCCGTGCGATCCGCTGCGGTCCCTCATGAACGGCAAGGAACGAGCCGACGCCGTGCCCTGTGCCATGGGCATAATCCATACCGGCCTGCCAAAGCGGCTGACGGGCTATTGGATCGAGTTCCGACCCCCAGCACCCTTCCGGAAAGCGGACACGGGACAGGGCGATCATGCCACGCAAAACAGTGGTCGCATGCCGGCGCATCTCGTCTGTCGGTTCGCCAATGGCAATCGTCCGTGTGATGTCGGTCGTTCCATCGACATACTGACCACCCGAGTCAATCAGATAAAGCTCGCAATCACCCAATGGCCGGTCACTCTCCTCGGTCACCCGGTAGTGAATGATCGCGCCATTCGGGCCCGACCCTGAGATCGTATCGAAGGAGATGTCCTGGAGTTCGGAATCGTCGGCCAAGGCTGCGTCGATCCGGCATTTCTCCAGCTTGTCGACGGCCATGCTTTCTGTGACGCTGCCGGGCGTTTGCTCTGACAGCCAGTGCAGGAATGTCGCCATGGCGACACCGTCGCGGCGGTGAGCGGTACGCGCTCCCTCGATCTCAACATCGTTTTTCATCGCGCGCGGAAGCCGCGCCGGGTCATCGAACGGATCGACTGCTCCACCGGCCTTCGTGATCGCGTCGCCAATGCCGCGCGACGCCAGCGCCGGGTCCAGGCCGACGCGCCTTTCGGACTTGCCCAGTTCCGCCAAGGTCTCCGCAAAGGCTTCCGGGTCTGCAATGGCGACCATTTGCCGAAGGTAGGCGTGAGCTTCACGGTCGAGCTTGCGGCGATCGACAAACAGGATCGGCTCGTCCGCCGCGGGCAGTATCATGAATGCCAGAGTCAGAGGATTATGCGGCACGTCCGAACCGCGAATATTCAACATCCATGCAATCGAGGATGGATCGGTCAGAACCGTCGCATCGAAACCGGCTTTTCTAACGGCAGCCTGCATGGCTTCAATCTTGTCACTGGCCAGACGGCCAGCATGATCTTTGGAATGAATGCGTGTCTGCCCCAGCGGCGGGGGCGGCTGATTGGACCAGATGGCATCGACGGGATTTTCTTCCAGTAAGACCAGTTCGCCGCCTTTGGCTGAAAGGGCCTGGTCAAGCGCCTTGGTCTCACCGATTGTGTGTAACCAAGGATCGATACCGAGTCTGATCGGGCCGTCCTGCTTTGCCAGCCAAGAGGTTGGCGGCTCCGAAACCAGACTTTCTATAGCGAATATCTCTGGGTCGGCTTCGCTCTTCGCCTGCAGCGTATAGCGACCATCGACAAAAAGGATCGCCTTGTCGGCCATGATAATGGCGGCGCCAGCCGAGCCGGTGAACCCGGTCACATAAGCGAGGCGCTCCGCGCGCTCGGGCAGGTATTCACTCTGATGCTCATCGGCATGGGGCACCAGGACGGCGTCAATCCCATTCGCCTTCATCAATTTTCTCAACGCGAAGACCCGTTCCGCCCCGGGCACTTTAACGGCATGAGAGGCAAAGGTTTGAAAACGCGCCATATTTCATCGATCCTGTTGAATGAGATTCAGACGCCAAGCTAGGGGGCTGTTCATCGAGAGGCAAGCGAACGCGGACGAGGGAAATGGTAAAGGCCAAGTTAAGGGAACCGCCTCTTCGCATATGCAAAAAGTGGAGGCTAGTCATGCACATATGGGGCTGGTCGATTGGTCCGACACACCGCATCTTGGGTGCAAGAAATTCAAGCAGATCGATGGAAGGAATAAACGATGAGCAATAGAAACGTACTTCGCGGTGTATTCGATGCACTTGTCGAGGCTCGAAGCCGCCAGGCTGCTGCCTATGTGCGCAACCATCTCGAACTGATCGACGACAGCCGTCGCCGCAGCGAATTCCCGCCCGCCGATCGTCGCTCCTGAGCGATCTAGCGCTTCAGATGAAGCGTTGACCATCCCTCCCGGTGGACGGTTCGGATATGGCGGAACGACTGGCCGCTATAGGCGGCGATCACACTTTGCCTCTGCTCATCCAGAATACCGGACAGAAGGATTGAGCCGCCGGGCCGTATATAACGCGTCATTTGCAGCGCGAGCTGCTTAAGCGGCCCGGCTAGGATGTTGGCCACGATCAGATCGAACGGCGCGTTTTCTCTAATATCGACGTGATCGAAGCCAGTAGCGGTTTGGCAGCGAACCCGGTTTTGGACGCCGTTGAGACGGACATTGTGTCGCGCAACCTCGATGGCGACCGCATCGATGTCAGTGGCCAGAACCGCGACAGGCGACAGTTTTGCAGCGGCAATCGCCAGAACGGCGCTGCCTGTGCCAAGGTCCAGAACGGATCGCGGCTGCTCCGCCCGCAAAATCTCCTGAAGCATGATCAGGCAGCCGGTCGTCGTTCCGTGATGGCCGGTTCCGAACGCTTGTCCCGCTTCGATCTCAACGCCGATTTGACCCGGTTTCACTGCTGCCCGGTCATGCCGGCCATGTACGGTGATCCGTTTTGAATGAACCGGCTTCAATCCTTCAAGGGATCTGCTTACCCAGTCGACGTCGCGAAAAATCTCTGTTCGAAGGTCAGCACCCGCGGCATTGCGGTCGATCCATTCCTGAAAAGAGCTGGCCGTTGCTTCGGCGTCTTCGAGCGGATAAACCGATGTCTCGAATATCTGCTCATCTTCGTCTATCTCCTGAATGACGACTGCGTAGCCCTCGTCCTCAAAGGCGCTACAAGCCCATTCATAGGCTGCTTCCGCCACGTGCCGGGGGGCGGTCAGGTAAAGACGACAAGTTTCGCAGGTCATGGCAGGCTTGGTTTTGGCGGATCAGAGGGCTGCTTTTCCAATGGCACCGGATCGCGCGACTGGCGCTCAACATCCGGCTCCGCCGGCTTTCCGCTTCTCCATTCCTCATGTTCCCGCCGGCGCGTTTCAGCATCGCGAGGCGGAGGCCCGAAGCTGATGAGCTTGTGGCCGGACGACGGATTGGTGTCACGGGTGGTCGAACGAAAGACGAGGTCGCCTGCCGGCGTAATCCAAAGCAGCAGGATCGTCTTGTCAGGACGGCTGTCCTGATACTGCTCGAAGGTGAATTCATCCGTCAGGGTGGTCGAGGTAAAAACATAACCTCGGTCGATGAGCGAGCGCAGATCGAAATATGCAAGCTCGGGATCGCGGGTGAGGGGACGGCCGCCCAGCGTGAAGTTCATCGTCTGGCTGTCGGGGCGTGGCCGCCCGTCGCCGATCTGAAAGACCCGGTCGCGCCCGACCTCTGGTCCAAAATCCGTACAGACCAGCGTATTATAAGCGTCATCGGCCGTTGCTGCGATGACGGTCGAGAACTGGCTGACATCGAGCCGATGATGGGCTTCCTCGCTCAACACTTCGCCGAACCAGGTCGGGATTTCCCGAAGCCGGGCCTCACGAAGCCTGTCGTACTCACGGTCGGCGATCAGGACAGGCACTTCTTCATTCTGAAGCCTGACAGCAAGATTTGTCGTGAAGCGCGAGCCACCGACGATGAGCACGCCAGGTCGCGCGGTCGAGCGCAGGTCGAGCAGTCTGGCAAGCGGCGTGAGTGTGAAAGCGTGGGCAAGGATGGTCGCTGTGACGACGGCGAAGGCATACGCCACCATGACAGGGCCGTCGGCCACGCCGTTGGCCGTCAACGCCGCCCCGAACAGGCCCGACACGGCTACCGCCACAATACCGCGCGGCGCAATCCATCCAACGAGTAGCCGTTCTTTCCAGGTGAGGCCCGCGCCGATGGTGACGAGCCCGATGATGGCCGGCCTGATCACGAACATCACCATGGCGACGAATGCGACAGCCTGCCATCCGAGTTGCTTCACGACCTCAAGGTCCAGCGCTGCCGTCAGCAGGATAAAGAGCGATGAGACCAGAAGAACGGTCATGGCCTCTTTGAAGCGGCGCAGATCGCCAAGGCTCGCCATGCGGCTATTGGCAAGAGTGATACCCATGACGGTGACCGTAAGAAGCCCCGCTTCTTCGAGAATGAGATTGGTCAGCGCGAAACCGGTGATAACCGTCGCGAAAAGGACCGGAACCTTCAGATATTCCGGTACGTGGCCGCGCGTGAAGGTATAGGCGACGAAACGGCCCAGTAGATAACCGCCGCCGACCGCCGCGATGGCGGCCATTGCGATACTGAAGACCAGATTGCCCGCCTCGTGATGGCCGGAGGTAACCATGTATGTTTCGAAGGCAATAACCGCGAAAAGCGCGCCGAGCGCATCGTTGACGATAGCCTCCCAGCGCAGCAACGAGGCAGGTCTGCTTGCCAGTTGCGCGTGGCGCAGCATGGGCATGATGACGGTAGGGCCGGTGACGACGAGAATGGCGCCCAGTACAGTGGCTGTCGGCCAGGACAGGTCACCGATATAATGTGCGGCAAGCGCTGTCGCCGCCCAGACCAGCGGGCCTGCGAAATAGATCAGTCGGCGTACACCGATCGACGTGTCACGAATTTCCCGAAAATTGAGGGTCAAGCCGCCCTCGAAGAGAATGATGGCGACAGCCAACGAGACAACGGGGCGGTAGATGTCGCCGAAATCACGGACCGGATCGATGAAATCGGTGAGAGGGCCGGCAACGAAACCCGCAACGAGAAGCAGGACGATCGCGGGAAGGTGGGTCCGCCAGGCAATCCACTGGGCAACGATCCCCGCTGCGCCGATAAAGGCGAGTTTCAAAGCTATGTCGTGCAAAAGTTCCGCTCCAGCGGGAGGGCGCTCGGCCGTTATTTGTGGCAAAGATAGCCAAAAGGCCGTGCGAGGCAATATTGAGCGTCACAGCTTTTTGGCCTCAGCGATGAAGAAGTCCAGCTTCGGCGTTCAGAGGCAGTTGATGCCGCTGGTGACAAGTGTCTGATAGATCGCCGCTCCATGTGCACTCCAGCCCGCCAATGAAGCGAGACCGGCGACAAGGGCTCCTGCCGCAAGAAGGTATCGACCGGTTATGCTTAAGGCGTGGGAATGCCGTATCATTCTACCTATATGCCATTCCATGCCCAAAGTGTCCAAAAGGTTTCTACCCATGGAATTGAGAAAACGATACAGGCTTGTCGCGTTGGCAGGATGTCTGGCTTTCAGCTTTCCTGTCGCAGCCGAAGAAGTCGGCGAAGTCGATGTCGACTGGCTCGGCAACGATATCATCGTGGAATCCATCGCTGATCCGAAGGTGAAAGGCGTCACATGCCATGTCGCCTATTTCGAACGCGGTGTGATCGACCGGTTGCAGAAAGGAAACTGGTTCGAGGACCCTTCCAACAATTCCATCGCCTGCCGTCAGGTCGCTGAAAAGGTAGAAATCGGCGATATCGAACTCGACGAGGAAGGTGAGCATGTCTTCTCGCAACGGCAATCGCTGATCTGGAAGAGTGTTCGCGTTACGCGCATTTACGATGCGAAGAACAAGACATTGATCTATCTGGCTCATGCGCAACAGGTGCAGGACGGATCGGCGAAGATGAGTATTTCCACCGTGCCGCTCTGGAGCGCTGACGTGACGTGGGAAAATGGCGAACCCGGGCAGTGACGGATTGCGATGACACCGCGCCGGACAAAGATGGAGGTGCGGTGTCGCGGTTTCTGGATCCAAGTCCGCGGATCCACAGCACTGCTCGGCTGAAGGGATGTCGGGTCGGTCGCTACGCGGAGATTGGTGAACGGGTGCTTCTCCGTGATGTCACCGTCGGCGACTTCACCTATTTCGAGCGGCAGGGCGAAGCGATCTATGCCGATTTAGGCAAGTTCTGTTCCATCGCCGCCAATGTCCGGATCAACGCGCTGGACCATCCCATAAAGCGCCCGCTCAGCCACAAAATCACTTATCGTCCGAACGAATATTTCCGCTGGCAGCCACTCGACGCAGCATGGCGTGAGAATCGCGCTGGTCAGCGAGTGAGCATCGGTAACGATGTCTGGATCGGGCACGGCTCAGTTGTCATGCCAGGCGTCGCCATTGGCAATGGCGCCGTGATCGGCGCCAACGCTGTCGTTACAGCCGATGTGCCGGCCTACACGATAGTTGCCGGCGTCCCGGCGCGGCCGATCCGCTTGCGTTTCGATGAAGAGGTGGCAGCACGGATGGAGAGGCTGGACCTATGGAACTGGTCTCTCGAACGAATTTACGACGCCATTGCCGACATGCAGACGCTTAACATCGAGGCTTTTTTGACAAAATATGAGGCGGGTCGTGAAGGCGACCAATGACGCCTGGCGTCAGTGCCGATGAGAGCGCTGGTTTAACGTATCACGGCCCAAAATCCAGTCGAGAATTGTCGGTCGCCGCTTCAAAAGAAAGAGATCGCCAATATCGGTGATGCGCTGGCCTTTCCGGTTCGGAGAAGCAAAGAGCCAGCGGTCGAAAATCCGAATATTGCGACGTCGACCGAATATCATTTGTCCATCATCCGATTAAAAGTTTAACGATCTGTTTACGCTTGACCAGCGGATAGCGGCACTAGGCGGTGGCAG
Source organism: Notoacmeibacter sp. MSK16QG-6 (assembly GCF_024158145.1). Lineage (GTDB taxonomy): Bacteria > Pseudomonadota > Alphaproteobacteria > Rhizobiales > Rhizobiaceae > Notoacmeibacter. The sequence goes on along the minus strand of NZ_JAMYXM010000002.1, from coordinate 415,759 downwards.
GTGAGTCTGCAACAGAAAAGGGCCGGCTGCCCCCGAGCCGACCCCACATCGCCCGCCGAAGCGGAGCGATCAGCCGGGCGACGCGATGGCCTCGCCCGGTTCAAATACGATCACTCAGCGGCGAACTGATTCATCGTGTTGTCCTTGCCGCCGGCCTTCAGGGCGGCTTCGCCGGCAAAGTACTCCTTATGGTCATCGCCAATGTCAGAGCCGGCCATGTTCTGGTGCTTGACGCAGGCGATGCTCTGGCGGATTTCTGCCCGCTGAACTGGTTTGACGTAGCCGAGCATGCCCTCGTCGCCGAAATAGCCCTTGGCGAGATTGTCGGTCGACAGCGCAGCCGTGTGGTAGGTCGGCAGGGTGATGAGATGGTGGAAGATGCCTGCTTCGCGCGCCGCGTCGGCCTGGAAGGACTGGATGCGACGATCGGCTTCTTCGGCTAGATCGGTATCGTCGTAATTCACGCTCATCAGCTTGTCGCGATCATACGCGGAAACGTCCTTGCCTTCCTCGCTCCACGCATCGAAGACCTGCTGGCGGAAATTCAGCGTCCAGTTGAAGGACGGTGAATTGTTGTAGACCAGTTTGGCATTCGGCATCACTTCGCGGATGCGCTTCACCATGCCGCCGATCTGACCGATATGCGGCTTTTCGGTCTCGATCCAGAGCAGGTCAGCACCGTTCTGCAGCGATGTGATACAGTCGAGAACACAGCGATCTTCGCCGGTGCCGGGCTTGAACTGGTAGAGATTCGAAGGCAGGCGCTTCGGGCGCATCAGCTTGCCGTCGCGCTTGATGACGACGTCGGAGGCGTTGAGTTCATCGATCGTGACCTCTTCGCAGTCCAGGAAGCTGTTGTATTGATCGCCGAGGTCGCCCGGCTCTTTGGAGTAAGCGATCTGCTTGGTCAGCCCCGCGCCGAGACTGTCTGTGCGTGTGACGATGACGCCGTCTTCGACACCGAGTTCAAGGAAGGCGTAACGGCAGGCGCGGACCTTTTGCAGAAAGTCTTCATGCGGAACCGTGACCTTGCCGTCCTGGTGGCCACACTGCTTCTCGTCGGAGACCTGGTTTTCGATCTGCAAGGCGCATGCGCCCGCTTCGATCATCTTCTTGGCCAGCAGGTAGGTCGCCTCCGCATTGCCGAAGCCGGCGTCGATATCGGCGATGATCGGCACGACATGCGTTTCGTGATTGTCGATCTTGTGCTGAAGTTCGGTGGCGCGATTGGTGTCGCCGTCCTCACGCGCCTTGTCCAGATCGCGGAACAGCATACCCAACTCGCGGGCATCGGCCTGGCGAAGGAAAGTGTAGAGCTCCTCGATCAGCGCCGGCACGGAGGTCTTCTCATGCATGGACTGGTCGGGGAGAGGGCCGAATTCGCTGCGCAGGGCCGCAACCATCCAGCCTGAAAGATAGAGATAGCGGCGCTTGGTTGAGCCGAAGTGCTTCTTGACCGAAATCATCTGCTGCTGGCCGATAAAGCCGTGCCACGCGCCGAGGCTTTGGGTGTACTGGCTCGGATCCGCATCATAGGCAGCCATATCCTCGCGCATGATCTTCGCGGTGTAACGCGCGACATCCAGCCCGGTCTTGAATTTGTTCTGGGCGCGCATGCGTGCGACGGCTTCCGGCTCGATATCGCCCCAGCTTTCAAATTTCTTCTTCAGATCGATGATGTCCTGGATATTCTGCTGATAGGCGCTCATCGCGACCTCCTCGATTATGACAATGTAAAAACCTGTAATGGTTTGCGATGTGGCAATGCGAAGGCATTTCATTCGCCCGTGCGCCGCGAGACCGCTTGAGCAGGCATATGCAGCAAGCGGCACAATCTGTCATCACAAAAGCAGAGGCTGGTTTGTCAAAAAGGTGTCACGTTGTGCGGTGCGGTACCGCATGGTCTGTGAATTTGTATGATTTTTTACAAAATAGAACCGGTGGAGGCTGGGTCGATTTCCTGCCAGTTGCAGTCGGGCGAATTCCGGTCGGGGCGGCCGACGGCCAGGACGTATAAGGGGCAATGCGTGACGTTGTTCTCGAGTTCGAGAAGTTCGAATAGTTCCGTGTGAGACAGAGCCGCTGTCGGACAAACCGTGTAGCCATTATCGGTGCCCGTCAGCATCACGTTTTGCGCGATATGACCCGCTTCGATCAGGGCCACCCGGTAAGCGTTCGGGTCGTCATACTTCCACATTGTGCGTTCGAAAAACGCACAAAGTACGATCAGACATGGCGCATCGTCCGCCCACTCCTGTTTGCCGACGACGTCCCCCAACCGATCCGGTAGCTCTGTCGTCACCAGGCCAAGCGAATGCTCGGCGCCGCAATAATGGTAGACCCCCTTTGGGAGTCCTGAGACGTTTCGCGCTATGACAAAGCCTTCGTAGGGGTTTCGCGCCCCACCCGAAGGCGTCATTCCCAGCACCAGCCTGGTCGCCTCGTTCTGCGTGACGCCGGTGACTCCCAAGCCGGAATAAAGCATTGCCGAAAGATCAGTGAGGAGGACGGGTTCATCGAGGAAATCGCGCACCGTCCGGCGTTTCCTCATGATTTCCATAAGCTGCGTTTCTTCCAGCTCGGGCAGTTTGGTTACCGATTTGAACGCCTGGTTCGAGAGAAGAGGCGCGGGCTGTGGCGCAGCCGCCACTTTGCCAAGTTGCCGGTCGGTGCTCTCTTCAACCGAGAGGAAGTCGACGTCGCGTAGAGAAAGATGGAACAACGCGGACGGTACGCCCCATTCCCAATCTTGCTGCCACTTCTCTTCATCTGCCGCCGCGTTCGATTCCTTTTCCAGAAGAAGGCCGCATTCGGTGAACGACTGCCGATAATCGGCGAAATCTTCCGGCAAATCCTGCCAGTCTTGTAATCTGGAAATTTCCTGAAGCGCTTCCAATGAAAGCGCGGAGGTTTTGTTCTGGAGATAGTTATAAGCCAGAACACGATCGTGGTCGAACATCATCACCACGCAATCCGAAAATCGGACAGGCTGTATCTGCTGATCCATAATCAAAAGGGGCCCGGCTGACGCCGGGACCCTCCTTTACTCATTTCTTTTGAAAATACATGCCACGACGTACAAAACGGTCGTTTTTGATTGGCGTGACGACAGGATGTACTTTGGTCATTGTTCTCTCCAGAGTTTCGTTATTGCGCAATACAACTTTTAGACTGTCAGGTGAGTCGTCAATGATCGAAGTTTGTTAACTATTTTCTGGTTTTATGCAGATTTTGATAACAGCCGTACGGATGTAGGTATTTTTTTTATCTTCTCTGACGCCGTCGTGACGTGCTGAATGGCGGCCAGTACAGTGTAAGGTGAACCGATGGCGAGTAGTGGAAATCACGCAAATCCGATTACGAAGGCGACATCGTCGTCCATGTCCCAGTTCGTTCGAGGCGTCGAATGGGACATCGAACTCATCATCGGCATTATGAAGTCAGAAAAAAATCACTCTCAGGCGCAGACGCTGAACGCTGCTCTCGACGCTTTGAAAGATATCCGGGTTAGCTACGAATAGATCGCTCGAACTACCATTCGGCAAAGTTCTTCTCATCGAAAAGGTACTCGATCGCAACTTTGTCGAGTTCGGGCGCTTTTGCGTCGAAAATTTCGACCATTTCCGACGATGACGTTTTCGATTCCATATTCGGCCGGCTGGGTATGACCAGATCGATGGGCTGGTACCTGTCCGGGACGGCAACGAGAGCCTTGCCGGAAAATAGGACATTTGCCGACAAAACCGGCTTGCAGATCATTATCGACATGATCGGGTTGCCGGCAATTTGCGATCCCAGGAACAGTTGCCGGTTGAGCGATGATATGACGATGCCGGTATGAATATGCAATTCTTCCAGATTGCTTCGTTCGCTATTGGGAAGCTTTGTAAATCTTCGAAATTCTCTCACATTATTTTGCTTGCTGACTGACAAAATCGAAGTTTGAATCGTGTCACTCTGCCGCGGATCACGGAAATAGATCACATAGCGGCCCTCCGGGAAGTCGCTCGCGCTGCTTTTCTGATGCAGCAGATATTCCGTTAGAAACTTTATGTTCCGGAGATACAGTTCGTCATAATTTACTCTGTCGTCGTCGGCTTTGAAGAGATCGTGCACATCTATCTGAAAATATTCGCATATTTTCCTTACGATGCTGTCGTTCGGCAGATTCTTTCCGGTCGTGTAGGCGCTGAATTGGTGGCGATTGACACCTATCGCGCGCGCGACCTCAGAGTGACTTTTCCGCTGGTCAGCCAGCGCTTTCAAATTTGTTGCAAAACGCTGTCTTAAAGTATCCATAGTGCCCCAGAATATGGACTTTCGGCTCTCGAGGTTTGCCGTTCAATCCCGCATAAATTCATCCTTACAATGTGGAATACGACGACAGAGCATTGGTGTAAATTTTTTCGGTAAATGGTCGGCAATCATCAATAATTTGATTGCGCGCTTTCACCCAGAGGTTGCGACCGAAAGGTCGATATTGCTTTGCAGCATTTCGGGTCTACCATACCGTATGAGTTGTGCTTACTTCGGGTAAACCGAATTTTTGGCGGGTAATCGTACCGAGCGATGGCAAGTGAAGAAACGACGTCGGTCCTCGTTATCGACGATAATCCGATACGCGCCTCCATCATCGAGGAGGGGCTGCGACATTCCGGCGAAATGCGCGTTCACCTTGCTAGCGATATGCACGGGATTGCAGCCACCATCGAGGCCTTGCAGCCCGACGTGATCGTTATCGATCTTGGCAATCCGAACAGGGATATGCTGGAAAATGCCTTTCAGCTGTCACGCGCCGTCAAAAAACCAATAGCCATGTTTGTCGATCATTCGGATGCGGCTGCGACAGCAGCGGCCATAGAAGCTGGCGTGTCCGCCTATGTGGTGGATGGTCTGAAGCCGCAGCGTATCAAGACCATCCTTGAAATGGCGGTCGGCCGCTTTAACGCGTTTGCAAAGATGGAGCGCGAACTGCAGATCGCGCGCGACGCGCTGACCGAGCGAAAGCTCATCGAACGCGCCAAGACCATTCTCATGAACCAGCGCAATATCGATGAGGGCCAAGCCTACCGCATCATGCGGAGCGCAGCCATGAACCAGAACCGTCGGCTCGCTGAAATTGCTGAAAGCCTCATCACTGCTGCTGCTCTTTTGGACGATAAGACATGACACGCGTCAGCGCCGGATTTCTGCCTCTTATGGATGCCGCCATTCTCATTGCGGCGGCCCGGCTCGGTTTTGCCGAGAAGGAGGGTATCGACCTTCATCTCATGCGCGACGCGTCATGGGCCAATATTCGGGATCGGATCGCTATCGGGCATTTCGACGCCGCTCATATGCTGGCGCCCATGCCCATTGCCGCTAATCTCGGTCTCGGCCCGCTGCCCGGCCGCCTAGCGGCGCCCTTTGCGATGGGCCTGGGCGGGAACGCCATATGCGTCAGCGGCGAACTCTCCGATATGATGGCGCAAGACGATGATGCGGCGGGCTTTTCGATCAACGATGCCTCGCTTTCCGGGCGCCGGCTGGCCGAAGCTTTGAAACGACGACTCTCGAGCGGCCGAAGCACACGCTTCGCAGTCGTTCACAGTCATTCAGGCCACAATCTGGAACTCCGCTATTTCATGGCCGCTAGCGGGATCGACCCGGATCACGATGTCGACATCGTGATCGTGCCGCCGTCCTACATGCCGGATGCGCTGACAAGCGGCCGCATCGACGGTTTTTGCGTTGGCGAGCCTTGGAGCAATGTCGCAGTCGCCCGCGGCGTTGGCCATGTGATCGCGACCAAGAATGCGATTTGGCGATCAAGTCCTGAAAAGGTCCTTGCCGTCCGCGAAGCGCTCGTCGATGACGATCCTGGTCTTGTCCACGCTCTCATTCGTGCGCTTTACCGTGCGGCGGTCTGGTGCGATTTGCCGGAGAATCACGAAGAACTCGCGCGCCTGCTGTCGGAACCGAACCATATCGATGTGCCCGCAGCTATCCTCATGGAAAGCCTCGCGGGCCGGTTCGGATCTGGCAATGAGAGCGGTAATCCTGACTTCTTCATCACGGACAGGCGAGCAGCCACGTTCCCTTGGCGCAGTCACGCGCTTTGGCTTTACAGTCAGATGGTTCGGTGGGGACTGCTGGAACACACGACAGCCAATGCCAGGACCGCGAACGCGACTTACCGACCCGATTTGTATCGCGCCGCCCTGGCAGAAACGGACGCGCTTCTGCCTGCCAGCGATGCAAAGGTCGAAGGCGCCCTTACCGAAGCGCGAGAACTGCCCGCAGCCGATGGCCGTCCCCTTATTATCGGTCCCGACGGCTTCATGGACGGACGTATTTTCGACCCGGCAAGACTCGACGACTATATCGCGAGCCAAAGCCGCTCGCTCAGATGAGCAAATTTCGACCCGTTTACTTTTTTGCATAAAATTTGTGCATGTTGCACAGCAAAATAGCGGTCGCTATAACAGTTCAACTAGCTGATTTTTATTGATTTTTTAGCTTATACCGGTCTGAAAAATTTCCTTGCCAGCTAGGCTCGGACCGTCCATTATTGCTGTGTCGAATTAGGTTCGACGACGGAGTCCAAAGGCGGGTTCCGAGGCATTGTCGCCAGATCAAGTCGATACATCGCTGCCAGCAGCGCATGTCGACAGTTCATTTTCCAAACTGAAACGGATCACGCCCCGGGGCTGCTCGCCACGGGCGAACAGAGGATTTGTGTCTATGGCTAAGGCCTACCCACTCTTTCGTCGTCTCATAGTCGCCAGCGCTGCCGCCGCGACTCTGACGTTCGGTCTCACGCCCGCTTCCGCAGAAATGCTTGATGTCGAGAAAGACGAGCTGACCTTCGGCTTCATCAAGCTGACCGACATGGCGCCGCTCGCGATCGCCTATGAGAAGGGTTATTTCGAGGATGAGGGCCTTTTCGTCACGCTTGAGCCTCAAGCGAACTGGAAGGTTCTGCTCGACGGTGTGATCGACGGTCGCCTGGACGGCGCTCATATGCTGGCCGGCCAGCCACTCGCCGCTACGCTCGGCTACGGCACGCAGGCCGACATTATCACGCCATTCTCCATGGACCTTAACGGTAACGGCATCACCGTTTCCAACGCGGTCTGGGAGGAAATGAAGCCAAATATCCCGACCGATGAGGATGGCAAGCTTCAGCATCCGATCAGTGCCGAGGCGCTTAAGCCTGTGGTCGAAAAATACCGTTCCGAGGGCAAGCCTTTCAACATGGGCATGGTGTTCCCGGTCTCCACGCATAACTACGAACTGCGCTATTGGCTCGCGGCTGGCGGTATCCACCCGGGCTTCTACGCACCGGGCGATGCGACCGGCCAGATCAAGGCGGATGCGCTGCTTTCGGTGACGCCGCCGCCGCAGATGCCGGCGACGCTCGAGGCCGGCACGATCTACGGCTACTGCGTCGGCGAGCCATGGAACCAGGCGGCCGTGTTCAAGGGTATCGGCGTTCCGGTCATCACCGACTACGAAATCTGGAAGAACAATCCTGAGAAAGTCTTCGGCATCACCGAGGCCTTTGCAGAAGAAAATCCGGAAACCACGAAGGCCATCGTCAAGGCGCTGATCCGCGCGGCGAAATGGCTGGATGAGGATGACAACGCCAATCGTATGGAAGCCGTCGAAATTCTGTCACGGCCCGAATATGTCGGCGCGGATGCAGAGGTCATTGCCAACTCGATGACTGGTACCTTCGAATATGAGAAGGGCGACAAGCGTGACGTGCCGGACTTCAACGTCTTCTATCGCTATGACGCAACGTATCCATTCTACTCTGACGCCGTCTGGTATCTGACGCAGATGCGCCGGTGGGGCCAGATCCCCCAAAGCCATCCCGACAGCTGGTACGATGAGACCGCCAAGCAGGTCTATCGCCCGGACATCTATAAAGCGGCAGCCGAGAGCCTCGTCGATGACGGCTACATGGAAACGTCAGAGATCCCGGAAACGGACGGTTATCGCGATGCGGTTCCAGCTGAGGATTTCCTCGATGGCGTCGCCTACGACGGCAAAAAGCCGAACGACTATCTCGCTTCCCTGAAGATCGGTCTGAAGGACGGTGAGACGGTCGAAAACGGTCAGGTCGTCGGCGGTTCTGCCTCGAACTGACACGAATAGGGGCTGGTCTGCCGCTGATCCTCCCGACGCGGCAGACCAATCCATCGATCACAACATCAAAACGCAAAAGGCTCGATATTTCGATGACCGATGCAACTCAGACTTATTCGCCGACGGCGACATCGCGCGCACAATTGCGGCGCGAAAAGATGCTTCCGGTTATCAATAAAGCCGGCGGCTGGCTCGATGCTCTCGGCCTTGGCTTCACCGTCCCACTTATGAAGATGGCGGTCGGAGAGAATGTCTCGGAGCAACTCGACGAGCTGAAGCGCCTTCTTCTCATCCCGCTTCTCGGTATCGTCCTCTTTGTCGGCGCCTGGGCGGCGTTGGCGCCGCAAGTGCAGACTTCGCTCGGCGCGATTCCGGGACCGGCTCAGGTCTGGAGCGCGGCTGGAGACCTGATCGACGATCACAATCGCATGCGCGAGAAAGCTTCGACCTTCTACGAACGTCAGGACGAGCGGAACGCCAAGCTAATCGAGGCCGGCAAGGCCGATCGCGTAAAATGGCGGACTTTTACGGGTCAGCCAACCTATATCGACCAGATATTCACGTCGCTCGTAACGGTCGCACTCGGTTTCGGCATCGCCACGCTTATCGCCGTCCCGCTCGGTATCGCCTCAGGTCTTTCGCGCACCGTCAATGGCGCGATCAATCCGCTGGTGCAGATCTTCAAGCCGGTTAGCCCGCTGGCCTGGCTGCCGATCGTGACGATGATCGTATCGGCTGCCTATGCCAACCCACTGGAATGGCTGCCAAAGGCGTTGCTGATTTCCGCCATCACCGTGACGCTTTGTTCGCTGTGGCCGACGCTGATCAACACCGCGCTGGGTGTCGCTTCTGTCGATAAGGACCTGATGAATGTCGGCCGCGTTTTGCAACTTCCGACCCGCAAAACGATTACGAAGCTCGTCCTGCCGTCCGCCCTGCCGCTGATCTTTACGGGGCTGCGCCTATCGCTGGGCGTGGGCTGGATGGTGCTGATCGCGGCAGAAATGCTGGCGCAGAATCCGGGTCTTGGAAAATTCGTCTGGGATGAATTCCAGAACGGGTCCAGCCAGTCGCTGGCGCGCATCATGGTGGCCGTCTTCACCATCGGTCTCATCGGTTTCATGCTCGACCGGGTAATGTTCGCTCTGCAGCGCGCGTTCACCTTCTCGGCCAATCGCTGACGGACGGGAGAAGCGATCATGGTCGAACCCATCCTTCAACTGGCCAATGCCAGCAAACATTTCGGCGAAGGCGCGGCGGCAAACCGCGTTCTCACCGACGTAAACCTCAAGGTGGACGAGGGCGAATTCATCGCCATTGTCGGCTTCTCCGGAACCGGCAAGACAACGCTTATCAACCTGCTGTCCGGTCTAATCGAGCCGGATCGGGGTGGCGTGCTTTTCCGCGGAAAGGAAATTTCGGGTCCCGATCCTGAGCGCGGCGTTGTCTTTCAGTCCTATTCGCTGATGCCATGGCTCACCGTGTCGGGGAATGTCGGCCTGGCGGTGGACAGCGTCCATGGCGATAAAGGCGCGAAAGAGCGGAGGCAGATCGCCGACACCTATATCGACATGGTGGGTCTCGGACACGCCAAGGATCGCAAGCCGGCCGAATTGTCGGGCGGGATGCGCCAGCGCGTCGCCGTAGCGCGCGCTCTGGCAATGCGGCCCGAAGTTCTGCTGATGGACGAACCGCTCTCGGCGCTGGATGCGCTGACCAGGGCCAAGTTGCAGGACGAGTTTGCGGCGATCTGCGAGAAGGAAAAGAAGACGATCGTGCTCGTCACCAATGATGTGGACGAAGCGATTCTGCTCGCCGACCGCATCATTCCGCTTACTCCCGGCCCTGACGCCACCCTGGGCAAGAGTTTCAATGTGAGCCTCCCCCGGCCGCGCGAACGTGCGGCCATGAACCATGACGAAACCTTCATCCGCCTGCGCAGCGAGATCACCGCCTATCTCATGGAGCTTGGGGAAAGTCGCAACGCGGCCGGCAGCGAGAAGGTCATCGCGCTGCCCAGCCTCACGCCCAAATCGCCAAAGGCGAAAACGGAAAAGCTTCCGGACGCTTATAGTCGCGCGGCTGAAAGTGGCGGAGCAGAGGATCGCTATCTGGAGTTCTCCAAACTCACCAAGGTCTACCCTACGCCCAAAGGACCTTTGACGGTCGTAGAAGACGTCGACCTTAAAATGAAGAACGGCGAATTCATCACGCTGATCGGCCATTCCGGCTGCGGGAAATCGACCGTTCTTTCCATGTGCGCCGGCCTTAACCCGATCACTGGCGGTTCAGTCATTCTGGACGGAACCCATGTGGAAGGGGCGGGGCCGGAGCGAGCCGTCGTCTTCCAGGCTCCTTCCCTGATGCCTTGGATGACCGCCTATGAGAATGTGCGTCTTGGCGTCGATCAGGTTTATCCCGATGCGTCGGATGCGGAAAAGCGCGACGTTGTCGAATATTACCTGTCGCGGGTCGGCCTCGCCGATTCCATGCAGCGCTACGCCTCTGAGCTTTCCAACGGCATGAAGCAGCGGGTCGGCATCGCCCGCGCCTTCGCTCTTTCGCCCAAGCTCCTCCTTCTCGATGAGCCGTTCGGCATGCTCGACAGCCTGACCCGTTGGGAGCTTCAGGACGTTCTGATGGACGTCTGGGCCAAGACCAACGTGACCGCAATCTGCGTTACGCATGACGTCGATGAGGCCATCCTGCTTGCCGACCGCGTGGTCATGATGAGCAATGGGCCGAATGCCAAGATCGGCAACATCATGGATGTCGATCTTCCGCGTCCGCGCAGCCGCAAGGCTCTTCTCAAGCACCCGGACTATTACGCTTATCGCGAAGAATTGCTGGAGTTTCTCGAGGCCTATGAAGGCGGCGCGGACCCGACGGAGGAGCAACTCGCCGCCATTGCACAGAAACGCGCACAGCGGATCGAACGCCAGCGCAATTCCTCAATGGCCGCAGCGGAGTAGGAGAGCCAGATGACACCTCAAGAGATTACCCGTGTCAGAACCTCCTTCGCCAAGGTAGCGCCCATCGCTCCGCAAGCAGCCGAACTTTTCTACGGCAGGCTTTTCGAGATTGCGCCGGAGGTGAAGCCCCTCTTCGCCGCCACCGACCTGAAGGAGCAGGGCCGCAAGCTGATGGGCACCCTTACCTTCGTGGTCGGCGCGCTGGACAGGCTCGATGAGCTTGTCCCCGCGGCGCAGAATCTTGCGGTGCGCCATACCGACTACGGCGTGAAGAACGAGCACTACGCGCCAGTAGGCGCGGCGCTTCTTTGGACCCTGGACCAAGGTCTTGGCGATGCCTTCGACGCCGAGACGGAGGCCGCCTGGACCAAAGCCTACTCAACCCTTTCGGCGGTCATGATCGACGCCGCAAACGCGCAAGCCGCCTGAACGACGGGGAAAGACCGATGAAACAGAAACTGGTCGTCATAGGAAACGGCATGGCGCCGGGACGTATGCTGGAACATCTTATCGAGGCGGCGCCAGACGCCTATGATGTGACGATTTTCAATGCAGAGCCGCGCGTCAATTACGACCGTATCATGCTGTCGCCAGTGCTCTCGGGCGAGAAGACATTCGATGAAATCGTCATTCATGGCGATGGCTGGTACGTGGAACGCGGCGTGACTCTCTATAAAGGTCATAAGGTGGTTGCCATCGACCGGGTGGCCAAGACCGTAACCTCAGAGCATGGAGAGACGGTACCCTATGATAAGCTGGTGGTTGCCACTGGCTCCAATCCGTTCATCATTCCGGTTCCCGGTCATGATCTTGCGGGTGTTCTCAGCTACCGTGATCTTGACGATGTCGAGGCGATGCTGTTGGCCGCCCAGTCGCGCGAAAAGGCGGTGGTTATCGGCGGCGGCCTTTTGGGTCTGGAAGCCGCAGCCGGCCTGAAAGAACGTGGCATGGACGTGACCGTTCTGCATTTGATGCCGACACTCATGGAGCGGCAGCTCGACCCTTCCGCCGGCTATCTGCTGCAGAATGAGCTTCAAAAGCGCGGTATCAAGGTGATTACCGAGGCGCACACAGCTCGCATTCTTGGCGAGGATAAAGTCACTGGCGTCGAACTCAAAGATGGCACCGTTATCGATGCCTCGCTCGTCGTCATGGCCGTCGGCATTCGGCCGAACGTTGCTTTGGCGAAGGATGCTGGCCTCGAAGTCAATCGCGGCATTGTCTGCTCGCCCGCCATGTCGACTTCCGATCCAGATATCTTTTCGGTCGGCGAGTGCGTGGAAGTGGAAGGTCAGGTTTATGGGCTGGTCGCTCCGCTTTACGAAATGGCCAAGGTCCTGGCCGGCCATCTCTCTGGAGATGTGTCGAAAGCGTTCGCTCACTCGGAGACGCCGACGCGGCTGAAGGTGACGGGTATCAACCTCTATTCTGCCGGTGATTTTGCCGAGGGCGACGACCGGGAGGAGATCGTTCTGCGCGATGCGACGGCCGGTATCTACAAGCGGCTCGTGCTTAAGAACGACAAGATCATCGGCATCGTCCTTTATGGCGAAACCGCCGATGGCGCCTGGTTCTACGATCTTATGAAGAAGAGCACCGACATTTCGGAGATGCGCGATACGCTCATCTTCGGTTCGGCCTATAAGGGGGGTGCCCCTCTGGACCCTACGGCGGCCGTTGCAGCCTTGCCGCTTGATGCGGAAATCTGCGGCTGTAACGGCATTTGCAAGGGCACCATCGTCGAGGCGATCACGAGCAAGGGGCTCACATCGTTGGACGAGGTGCGAGCCCACACGAAAGCCTCGGCGAGTTGCGGTACATGCACCGGCCTGGTCGAAGGCCTGATGGCCGCGACACTTGGCGATGCATTCAACCCCAATGCCGTCAAACCGATGTGCGGCTGCACCGACCTCTCGCATAACGATGTGCGTCGTCTCATCAAGGCAAAGGAACTGAAAAGCATTCCAGCCCTAATGCAGGCATTGGAATGGAAGAGTTCCGGGGGCTGCGCCAAGTGCCGGCCTGCGCTCAATTACTACATGGTCTGCGACTGGCCGGACGAATATGCGGACGATTACCAGTCCCGCTTCATCAATGAACGCGTTCACGCCAACATCCAGAAGGATGGCACTTACAGTGTGGTGCCCCGGATGTGGGGTGGCCAGACATCGTCCGCCGAATTGCGGGCCATCGCCGATTGTGTCGACAAGTTCGATATCCCGACCGTCAAAGTGACGGGCGGCCAGCGGATCGACATGCTCGGGATCAAGAAAGAGGATCTCCCGGCAGTTTGGGCCGACCTTGGCAAGGCAGGCTTCGTTTCCGGTCACGCCTATGCAAAGGGCCTGCGCACGGTCAAAACCTGCGTCGGCACGGATTGGTGCCGCTTCGGAACGCAGGATTCGACCGGCCTCGGCGTCCGTATCGAAAAGTTCATGTGGGGGTCGTGGACGCCGGCCAAGGTCAAGATGGCCGTCTCCGGTTGCCCGCGCAATTGCGCCGAAGCGACCTGCAAGGATGTCGGTGTGATCTGCGTGGATTCCGGCTACGAAATTCACTTCGCAGGCGCAGCCGGGCTCGACATCAAGGGCACGGAAATTCTCGGCAATGTGAAGACCGAAGACGAGGCGCTGGAGCACATTGTCGCGGTCGTCCAGATGTACCGAGAGCAGGGCCACTATCTGGAACGCATCTACAAATGGGCCAAACGCATCGGCGTCGAGGAAATTCGCCGCCAGATCATGGGCGATGCGGATGCCCGCAAGGCCTATTTCGACCGTTTCGTTTTCAGCCAGACTTTCGCGCAGGTCGATCCGTGGGACGAACGGGTTTCCGGCAAGGACAAGCACGAGTTCCAGCCGATGGCCACCCTCTCCAAGCTACAGGCCGCAGAATGAAAGGGGACGTGATGAACGCTTTCGAGTCAGAATGGATTTCCATAGGCGCTGTCACAGACATTCCTCGCGAGGGCGCGCGATGCGTCGATGCCGGTGCCCTTCGTGTCGCCGTTTTCCGCACGGCGGAAGACGACGTTTACGCCATCGAGGACCGCTGTCCGCATCGGGGCGGGCCGCTGAGCCAGGGTATCGTTCACGGCGGCTGCGTGACCTGCCCGCTTCACAATATGGTGATCGCGCTCGACACCGGTGAAGCGCAGGGGGCCGACGAGGGCCACGTCACCACCTTCCGGACCCAGGTGCGCGACGGCATCATTTTCATCGCGGCCTCGGACATTGCTTCGATTGCGCAGACGGCAAGCGCCGCCTGACACGCCATCCGGCCAGCCATATCAGGCGGGCCGACATGCCAAGGCCGAGGACGACTTAGCCCTTCGCCAGCCACCACGCTCTGTCAGTCATCCATCGTGAGAACAAAGGACATCCTCCCATGTCATATCTCGCTCCAGCGGAATTTGTCACCAAAATGGTCGATGCCGGTGAAGCCAAGGTCTTCATGAGCACCAAGGACACCTTGATACGCGCCTATATGGCCGGCGCCATTCTGGCGCTTGCCGCAGCATTTGCCGTTACAATTACCGTCAATACGGGCAATCCGCTGGTTGGAGCACTGCTCTTTCCTGTCGGCTTCTGCATGCTCTACCTTCTAGGCTTCGATCTTCTGACGGGGGTGTTCACTCTCGTCCCGCTTGCTCTCTGGGACCGCCGCCCCGGCGTCACCCTCAAAGGTCTGATGCGCAATTGGGGTCTGGTTTTCGTCGGCAACTTCGCCGGCGCGATGACCACCGCCGTCTTCATGGCGATCATCTTCACCATGGGCTTTACGCAGGAGCCGAACGCGGTAGGCCAGAAGATCGGCATTATCGGCGAAGGCCGGACGCTCGGTTATGCCGAAGCCGGCTTCGGCGGCATGCTGACCCTCTTCATTCGCGCGGTGATGTGCAATTGGATGGTTTCGACCGGCGTTGTCGCGGCGATGATGTCGACCTCGGTTTCCGGCAAAGTCATCGCGATGTGGATGCCGATCCTCGTCTTTTTCTACCTCGGTTTCGAGCACTCGATCGTCAACATGTTCCTGTTCCCATCCGGTATCATGCTTGGCGGCCAGTTCGGTTGGTCGGACTATTTCCTTTTCAATGAAATTCCGACCATTCTCGGCAATGTCGTCGGCGGCCTGACGTTTGTCGGCGCGACGCTGTACTCAACCCATAATCTCGCCAAACGCCGAGATGCAGCCAGCGCTGCCGGTCCGGTCAGCCCGCTGGCCCAGCAGCCTGCTGCCGAATAAACGAATGGCGGGCCCGCTGGTCATATTTGAAACAGCGGGCCTTGCTCCCACTTCGAAACAAGATTGAAGCCAGTGGCCCGCGATCTCGCCATTTCCATCGGACAATATTCTGAGGCGGGCCTTAAGCCGGCCAATCAGGATTTCTACGGCGCGATCATTCCTGCCCAGCCGGCGCTCGCTCTAAAAGGGATCGCGGTCGCCATAGCCGACGGCATCTCATCGTCACCCGTCAGCCACATCGCGGCCCAATCGGCGATCAAGAGCTTTCTATCGGACTATTACTGCACTTCCGATTCCTGGACGGTGAAAACAGCAGCCTCGCGCGTTATCGCTGCAGCCAATAGCTGGCTCTACGGCGAGACGCGTCGCACCCATGTCGCAGATCGCGATCATGGGCATGTAACCACTTTTTCCGCGCTGGTTCTCAAGGCTCGAACGGCGCATCTTTTCCATATCGGGGACAGTCGTATCTTTCGCCTCGCCGGCGAGGTGCTCGAGCGACTGACCGAAGATCACCGTATCCGATTTTCCGCCGAAGAAGACTATCTTGGCCGCGCACTCGGCATGGCCGGGCATGTCGAAATCGATTACCGCACGGTGCCTCTGAGCGAGGGCGACGTCTATGTCCTGACCACTGATGGCGTGCACGAACACGTTTCTGACGCTGACATGGCGCGCCTGATCCACAGCGGCGGCAACGACCTCGATGCGGCCGCGCGGACAATTGCTTCAAGGGCGCTCGAACAAGGTTCGAGCGACAATCTTACGATTCAGATCGTTCGCATCGAAACCTTGCCTGAGGCGGGCATCGCAGAGCTGCTTTACGATGGCGATCTGGCGCCGCCACAGCTCATTCCCGAGGCCGGTGAGATTTTCGATGGCTGGAGGCTCGTCCGTCGAATATACGCTTCCGCCCGCAGCCACCTGTTCGAGGCCGTTGACGTCGAGACCGGCGCACAAGTCGCCCTAAAAATTCCTGCTCTGGATATGTCTCAGGACAAAGGGCATTTGCGGCGAATGCTGATGGAGGAATGGGTCGCCCGCCGACTCGCCAATCCACATCTTCTCAACGCACATACGCAAGGGCGGCCACGAAAATACCTCTACACCACGATGGAGTTGCTAAAGGCCAGAACGTTGACCCGCTGGATGGCGGATAATCCGGCTCCGGATTTGGCAAGCGTCCGGGCTATCGTCGTCCAGATCGCCAATGGGCTTCAGGCTATGCACAGGCGTCAGATGATCCATCAGGATTTGCGACCCGAAAACGTGATGATCGACGAGACCGGTCATGTCACGCTGATCGATTTCGGTGCGACACGGGTCGCGGGTGTGGACGAGGCAGGCGCGGCTCCGGGCGATGAAGCCATGCTCGGTACGATGCAATATGCGGCGCCGGAATACTTCCTCGGTGAAGGCGGCACGGCCACCTCCGACGTTTATTCGCTCGGGGTCATCACCTATCAGATGCTGACAGGCAGGCTTCCCTATGGCGCCGAAATGGCGCGAACCCGGACGCGCGCTCAGCAAAAGCGTGTCTCCTATCAGCCTGCAAGCGGCGATGATTCAGCGATACCTCGATGGATCGATGCCGCGCTCCGCCGCGCCACCCACTTCGATCCTCATCGCCGTTACGAAGAGCCGGCGGAATTTATCGCCGATCTTTCGACACCCAACCCAGCACTGCCAGGCGTTGCCGCGCGATCTTTCATGGAGCGCGATCCGGTTCGTTTCTGGCGGATCGTCAGCCTGCTTCTGGCGCTTCTGTGCTTTGGCCTGCTGATCGAAAGGGCAATGCCATGACCACCATTCCGAAACCGAAATCGATGGAGAAATAAAATGCTGAGCAAGGCCGATGTGACCGAACTCATTTACGAGAAAAAGCGGGCTGCAGGAGTTTCTTGGGCAAAGATCGCCGAGGATATCGGCATGAGCGAAGTGTTTGTGACCTCCGCCTGTCTTGGCATGAATTCCCTGCCGAAGGAAAAAGCACTGTCGCTGACGCAAAATCTCGGTCTGCCGCAGGAAGCGGCCATCGTACTCGCCGAATTTCCGAACAAGACCTTTGTACAGACCGTGCCGACCGACCCCTGCATCTATCGTCTCTATGAGATCATGGGTGTTTACGGGCAGACGGTGAAAGAGCTTATCCAGGAAAAGGGCGGCGACGGTATTATGAGCGCCATCGATTTCGATATGAGCGTCGACAAAGTGCCTTACGAGAAGGGCGACCGGATCGAGATCAAGATGACCGGCAAGTTTCTGCCGTACAATGCCTGGTGAGGTGAGGGTCTTGTTCGGACCCCGCCGCAAAAGGTGGGCCGTTCTGAAGGCGATCCATAGAGTTGAAAATCGGAGTTGGCACGGGTCATGACCGAAAAGACGACCTGCACGACATGTCCCTATTGCGGTGTCGGCTGCGGCGTGCTGGCGACGGCAGGCACGGGTGGCTCCGTCGACATTGCCGGTGACCCCGATCATCCGGCAAATTTCGGCCGCCTTTGCTCCAAAGGAACGGCTCTCGGTCAGACTGTCGATCTGGAGGGCCGGCTTCTCTACCCCCAGATCGGCAAGGAGCGCGCCGGCTGGGACGATGCGCTCGATCTGATTTCCCGCAGGTTCTCCGAAACGATAAAAGAACACGGACCGGACTCGGTCGCTTTCTATGTTTCAGGCCAGCTTCTGACGGAAGATTATTACGTCGCCAACAAACTGATGAAGGGCTTCATCGGGTCGGGCAACATCGATACCAATTCGCGGCTGTGCATGGCCAGTTCGGTTGCCGGCCATCGCCGCGCTTTCGGCACCGACACCGTGCCCGGCACCTACGCCGATCTGGAATTGGCCGATCTGATCGTTCTTACTGGGTCGAACCTCGCCTGGTGCCATCCGGTCCTCTACCAGCGGATTGTCGCAGCCCGCGAGCGGCGGCCACATATGAAAGTGGTTCTGATCGATCCGCGCCGGACCGAGACCGCTTCGATCGCCGATATGCATCTGAAGATCGCGCCTGACGGTGATGTTGCGCTTTTTGTCGGTCTGCTGACCCATCTCTATGGTGTCGGCGCTGTCCGCCAGTCTTATGCCACTCGCCATGTGAGTGGTCTGGACCGGGCCATCGTCGCCGCATCGAGGCTTTCGATGGATGCCTTGTGCCGGCAAACGGGCCTATCGGAAGCGGAGCTACGTGCGTTTTACAATCTCTTTGCGCGCACCGAGCGTGTCGTGACCGTCTATAGCCAAGGCGTCAATCAAAGCGCTTCTGGCACGGATAAAGTAAACGCCATCATCAACTGTCATCTGGCGACAGGCCGGATCGGCCAGGCCGGGATGGGGCCGTTCTCCGTTACCGGCCAGCCTAACGCCATGGGCGGCCGCGAGGTCGGCGGCCTGGCCAATATGCTTGCCGCGCATATGGAAATCGAGAGCGAGTCCGACCGCGACAGGGTTCAACGCTTTTGGAACTCTCCATACATCGCATCGAGACCGGGTCTCAAAGCGGTCGACCTCTTCGACGCCGTGGCCGATGGCCGTATCAAGGCGCTCTGGATCATGGGGACCAATCCAGTTGTGTCGATGCCGGATGCCGATAGGGTCAGGTCGGCAATTGCCACTTGTCCGTTCACCGTTGTTTCGGATGTCATGGCCGAGACCGACACTACGCAGGTGGCGGACGTGGTTCTACCCTCGCTGGCTTGGGGCGAGAAAGATGGGACGGTCACCAATTCGGAACGTCGCATCAGCCGCCAGCGCGGTTTTCTGTCGCCGCCTGGAGAAGCAAAGGCGGACTGGTGGCAACTGGCCGAGATCGGCAAGCGCATGGGGTTCGACATGTCATTCGCCTATGACGGACCGGCATCCATCTTTGCCGAGCATGCGGCGCTTTCGGCTTTCGAAAACAATGGCGCCCGCGACTTCGACATCGGCGCATACAAGAGCCTCGACCGCTCCGAATACGATGCGATGCGCCCGTTCCAATGGCCCGCGCCAGACTTTATCGCACCAACGCGGCAGACGCGCTTCTTTGCAAATGGCAAGTTCTTCACCTCGGATGGAAAAGCGCGCGCGATTGCCGTCACCCCATCGGAGGCCTCAGCTTCGCCGGGTGCATTTTTGCGTATCAATACGGGTCGGGTTCGCGACCAGTGGCATACGATGACGCGCACCGCGAAAGCGCCGCGGCTGAACGCCCATATCGCCGAACCGTTCTGCGAAATTCATCCCGCCGATGCTGCCATGCACGGTATAGAGCCGGCGCATATCGCCAGACTGTCGAACAAGCGTGGTGAAGTGCTTCTGCGCGCACTGATTACCGATCGGGTTCGGCGGGGCGAGATTTTCGTCCCGATGCATTGGAACGACCAGTTCGCCAACTGCGCCCGGATCGGTTCTCTCATCGGGCCACAGACCGATCCAGTTTCAGGGCAACCGGCCTTGAAGGCTGGCTCAGCCGAGCTCTCAGCGGTGTCGTTGGCCCGCTACGGTTTTGCCGTATCGGTTGAAAAACCGGCAGGGGATGACTGCAATTATCTGGCCGTCGCGCGAACGGAAAGCGGGTGGCGCGCTGAATTCGCTTTAGATAACGCGCCATCCGATCCGCTTTCTTTCGCCCGCGCCCTCCTGCTGTGCCCCGACGCCGAAGAAATCGGATATATCGATGCACAGGATGGGCTGACGCGATTTGCATTCTTCGATGATCGACGCTTGGTCGGCGCGTTGTTCCTGTCGCCCGAGCCGGTGGAAGTTTCTCGCAACACGGTCGTTGCCGCTCTCGGGCAGCCATACGATCCAGTGGCGCGATGGCAGGTTCTCGCAGGCCGCTCTCGGGTAGGAAAAGATCCGGGCCGGATCGTGTGCGCCTGCGAGGGTGTAGGCATCAATACGATCCGCGATGCTGTCGCGGCTGGATGTTTCAGCGTCGAAAGTGTTGGCGAAGCGACGCGGGCAGGCACCAATTGCGGTTCATGCCGTAGCGAAATCGCGTCGATTTGTCAGAGTGTGGAAACGGCCGCTGCTGCGGAGTAGGGCCCATCGACGATCTTGCCGATGCACAAGCGCATATGCTTTCCGACATTGACGCGGCTCGGAATGGATTGCCGACGAAACTTCGTTGCGACTCCTTGCAAATCAGGGGCAAAGTCGCTACATCCCAGCCATCGATCTTGATGGACGTTTCCCATCCCCGTGCCACGGCACGCACTGTGAACTCTCTGAAATATCGATACTCACCGCGCCCCGATCCCGGGGTGTATCTTTGTACCGATTTTTCTTTGAGGAGATCGCCAAATGGCCACCGGTACCGTAAAGTTCTTCAATACCACCAAAGGCTTCGGCTTCATTGAGCCGGACGATGGCGGCAAGGACGTCTTCGTTCACATTTCCGCTCTCGAGCGCAGTGGCATGGCCGCTCCGAACGAAGGCGACAAGCTGAACTACGAAGTCGTCGCCGACCGCCGCACCGGCAAGAGCGCCGCCGACAACATTTCGGCCGCTTGATCGAACGAAGTTCGCCTGCCTGGTCCTGAGGGAGCAGGCGTGGGCGGAATGGCTTTGGCGCGATGACCACGGATGAACTGGCATTGCTGACGAAGCCCTGGGAAGGCCGGCTCTCGCCGGCCTTTTTCATGTCTGGCCTCGAAACAATTACGTTTCAGCGAGCAGCCCAGGCCTTTCAGGCGTCAGCGACCCGTCATCCAGCCCCATAACCATTGCGCGCCCTGCCATAGCGATGCGCCGAAGATTACGACCAGCACGATCTCGATCGCGACTGAAATAACGAAAATGATCGCATGTGTCCGTTTGGACAGGCCGAGCGGGCCGGCCTTTTTCGTGGGCTTTTCCGATTGAGTTTGGTCCCGATCGTGCATGGTGCGTGTTCAGCTATCCCTCACAACCGGGCGGGTTGAGAAAGCTTTCCAGAACCCGCTTTTGGCCGGCTTTGTCGAAATCGACAGTCAGTTTGTTGCCGTCTATGGCGACGACATTGCCATTGCCGAATTTAAGATGGAAGACGCGGTCGCCTTGGGAAAACCGACTCGGCTCATCCGTCACGCTCTTGGCGATCAGCTCACCTTCGATCTGGCGGCCGCGACGGCCTGCCTGCGGTTCGCCGTAGCCGATCCGCTCGACGCGAGATGAGACGCCCATACCGGACCGCCCCCCCCAGTTCTCGCGCGTGGCATCGTTGCGATTTTTCTGGGCGCGTTGCCAGCCGGGCGATCCGTAAGAAGAGCCGAACGGCTCCATCTTGTCGAAGCGGGACGCGCCATAGCTGCCGCGCTCGCCAAATCCCCCGGCGCCATAGCCGCCATAGGTCGTCGGCGCTTCCATCACCTCGACATGCGCTTCCGGCAGTTCGTCGACAAAACGGCTCGGAATGGTGCTCTGCCAGAGGCCATGGATGCGGCGGTTGGACGCGAACCAAATGTGCAGGTTCCGCCGCGCACGGGTGACGCCGACATAGGCGAGGCGGCGTTCCTCCTCCAGTCCGGCGCGGCCTCCTTCATCCATGCTACGCTGATGCGGAAACAGCCCTTCCTCCATCCCCGGCAGGAAGACGGTATCGAATTCCAGCCCCTTGGCGCTGTGCAGCGTCATTACGGAGACGGCGTCGAGTTCGGCATCGTCGCTGGTGTCCATGACGAGCGCGACATGCTCCAAAAAGGCGCGCAGGCTCTCATATTCGCCCATCGCCTCTATGAGTTCCTTGAGGTTGTCCAGCCGGCCCGCCGCTTCGGCGGACTTGTCCGCCTTCCACATGTCGATATAGCCGCTTTCCTCAAGTATCGATTCAGCCAGTTCGACATGCGGAGTCGAATCAAGGGTTTGGCTCCATCGCCTGAAGTTTTCCACGACCTCGCGCAACGCCGATCGCGGCTTGGGCTTCAACTCTTCGGTGCCGACAAGATCGGCGGCGGCCTGCAGCATCGGGCATTGCCGCGCACGTGCAGTGTCATGGACCAGGCGGACAGTGGTGTCGCCCAGGCCACGCTTCGGCACATTGACGATCCGCTCGAAGGCAAGATCGTCCGCCGGCTGCGCGACGACCCGCAGATAAGCCATGGCATCGCGGATTTCCTTGCGCTCGTAGAAGCGCGGGCCGCCGATCACGCGATAGGGCAGGCCGAGTGTGACGAAACGATCTTCGAATTCACGCATCTGAAACGAGGCGCGAACGAGGATGGCGATGTCATTGAGCTTCTCGCCCTTGGTCTGGAGAGCCTCGATTTCTTCACCGATGGCCCGTGCCTCTTCCTCGCTGTCCCATGATGCGTGAACCTTGACGCGCTCG
Organism: Notoacmeibacter sp. MSK16QG-6; assembly: GCF_024158145.1. Lineage (GTDB taxonomy): Bacteria > Pseudomonadota > Alphaproteobacteria > Rhizobiales > Rhizobiaceae > Notoacmeibacter. Next base: position 393,118 of record NZ_JAMYXM010000002.1, on the reverse strand, counting down.
GCATCCGGGTCGGTCAGATCGGTGAAGAGTGTCTTGCCGAGCCGGCTTTCATTATTGGCGATTAGCGAGGAGGCTGCGGCAAGAATGTGCTCGGTCGAACGGTAATTTCGCTCCAGACGGATCACCGTTGCGCCAGGAAAGTCCTTCTCAAAGCGGAGGATGTTGTCGACCTCCGCGCCGCGCCAGCCATAGATAGACTGGTCGTCGTCACCGACGCAGCACAGATTGACAGCGCCGCCGTCTGGCCTTTGAGCCAGAAGCCTCAGCCAGAGATACTGAGCGACATTGGTGTCCTGATATTCGTCGACAAGAATGTAGCGGAAACGGCGATGATATTCGGCCAGCACATCGGAATGGTTGCGGAAGATTGCAATCGGGTGCAGCAGAAGGTCGCCGAAATCGACGGCATTCAGTTCGCTCAGCCGGCGCTGATAGGCGCGGTAAAGCTCGCGGCCTTTTCCATTACCGAAACTTCGCGCATCGCCTTCGGGAATGGCGTCAGGACCGAGCGCCTTGTTTTTCCAGCCATCTATGAGACCGGCGAGCGTCTTGGCCGTCCAGCGTTTGTCGTCAAGCCCTTCTGCCTGAATCACCTGCTTCAGGAGGCGGATCTGGTCGTCGGTGTCGAGAATGGTGAAGGTGCTCTTCAGCCCGACCAGTTCCGCATGTTTGCGCAGCATCTTGACGCCGATGGAGTGAAACGTGCCAAGCCAGGGCATGCCCTCGATCTGCTCGCCGACCAGAAGGCCGATACGCTCCTTCATTTCGCGCGCCGCCTTGTTGGTAAAGGTAACCGCGAGAATCTGGCTTGGCCAGGCTTTTCCGCTGGAAAGGATATGAGCGATGCGCGTCGTCAGCACGCGTGTCTTGCCTGTGCCTGCGCCGGCAAGGACCAGCACGGGGCCTTCCGTCGTCTCCACGGCATGGCGCTGTTCCGGATTGAGGCCGGAAAGATAGTCTGGCGCCTGGCGGCCGCGCGCGGCCATTGCGCGTGCTGCTATGCCACCGCCGGGCGCGGGTGGATTCTGGCCGTCTCCAGGCAGCGGCCATTCGTCAGGTAGATCGATCATGGCACCAGATGTAGCGATTCGGCGTGCCGTTACCATACAAAACGGGAACGGGAACATGAAAAGTGATGGGATAGCCCATCACGACCACGCCGCGGTCGACCCTATCGGTGCTCTTCCTCGGAAACCGAGATCAGCGCTCGGTTGAAATGGGAGAGTGCGCGAATCTGCGTCAGATGAGCGATGACGGTTTCGTCATCCTTCGGATCGACGACCGGCAGGCGAGAGCGGCCGCTCATATCGAACTGGCGCAAAGAGCTCTCAAGCGTGTCACTCGGCCGTAGCGCCCATTCCTTCAACTCTTCGGCAACCTGCTCCTGCTCGGCGTCCTCCTCCGGCATCGTCATAATGTCCATGACCTTCGTGCGGGTCGCCAGGTCGCGATGCGGTCCTGCGCGCAGATTAAGACCGCGCCCTTCAAGCTGCCATTGAAACCAGGAGCGGCCATGGAAGGCGTGATTGACGCCATAAGCGACCGCGACGGTAAGAAGAAGGGCGATGGAAAGCGCGTAGCCGCCGGTCAGCTCGAATACGATAAGCGCCGTCGAGACCGGCGCGCCAAGAACGGCGCCCGCCACGGCCCCCATGCCGAGTGCGGCGTAAAGGCCGGTGCTCGATGCGTCGATAGCGACCGCCGATGCCGCGATCTGACCGAATGCCGCGCCGGCGACAGCGCCCAGGTAAAGGGCAGGGGAGAAGACGCCACCACCAAAGCGGGAAGCGAGCGTTACCGATGTTGCGACGATTTTCAGGACCAAAAGGATGAGCAGGGTGACAATGGGGATTTCACTGCGAAGCGCCTGGTCGGTGGTGCCGTAGCCGACGCCGAGAACCTCGGGGTAGACGACGCCGATGGCGCCGACGATCAGCCCGCCGATGACGGGCCGCAACCAGAGCGGCATCGGCACGCCGCGCGCCATGTAGTCGGCTGCGAACAGACTAAACTGAAATGAAATCGCGACGATGGCGCAGACAATGCCGAGCAGCGCAAATGCAGGGAACTCCCAATAGCTGGCGACGGCAAGTGGCGGAACGTTGAAGGCAGGAGCGTCTCCGCTCGAAAGCCGCGACAGGACCGAGCCCGCGGCGGATGCGATGACAATGGGCACGAAAGCGCGGCGCGAATAATGGTTGAGGATGACCTCATGAGCGAACAATACGCCGGCAATCGGCGCGTTGAACGAGGCTGAGATCGCGCTCGCCGCGCCTGCGGCCAATATGGTTCGCCGCGACCAGAGCGGCAGGTTCAGCTTCGATACGAGTGCGGTTGCGAGTGTCGCGCCCAGATGAACCACAGGGCCCTCACGCCCGGCGCTTGCGCCACCGCCGAGCGAGATCACAGTCGCCAGCGCGCTCCATGCGCCATCGGTCTTCGAGAGCCGCATCTTGACGCTCGCGCGGACTTCAATCACGTCGGCGACGCCGAAAGGCCGGCGGACGGAAATCCGCTCCAGAATGATGCCTACGAGCAGGCCGGCGCAGGGTGGGCCGAGAAAAATCTGCCAGGCAGGTCTGGTATGGATCCAGGGCACAAGGGATTCGCTTGGGATACGCACCCAGAGGTTCTGGATAAAAAAGATCGATTCGCGGAAGGCGATGGCAACGACGCCCGCGCCGAGACCGCAGATCAGCGCCATAAGCCATACAAGAGGCTGGCGACCAGCGACGAAATCACGCAGGTTCGGTCCCACCCAACCGATCAGCCGGGAGAAAAAGCGGTCGATATGGGGTCGTACCCAGCCTGTCACGATCTATCCCGCGCGGCTGGTCTTCGAACAATGCCGATGCTCCGCCCTGCCGAACGCGGCCATGGCAGGGTCTTTTGCTGCTCGATGATGCGGCTGATTTCCTCCCCGATATCGTCAGGAAAGGCCGCGACCTTCGGACCTGTCATGTCGACATGGAGGCAAAGTCCTTCTCCGGTGGCTGCGATCCAACCCTCGCCGGCGTGCCGGACTTCCTGGAAAAAATGCAGGCGCTTCTCGTCACGTTCCATCAACTGGGTGGCAACGATCAGGATTTCCGCTTGCTTCACCTCACGCAGAAAGCGGGTGTGAAACTCGGCGGTGTAGATGGAGAGATTGCGCGTCCGACGATAGGACGCACCGATGCCGATATGATCGAAAAGGTCGTCGAGACCGAGATCGCAGACGCGGTTGTAGTAGGCCATGTTCATATGGCCATTATAGTCGATCCACTCAACCGGCACGGTTAGCGGCCGCGACAGAAACCATCCGTCAGGGCCAAATTGCGGCGTCTGCTGGCCATTGCTGGTCTCGGTCGTCATCGGCGCGATCTCCACGCAACATTCAATTCCAGAGTCATCGGTTTCGCGCAAGCCACGGGACTTATTCTCTAAATCGTTGTGCTGACAAAGTTGGCCGCCGAAATCATCATGGTTTAGACGTTAATAGCGCTGCATAGACGTGGAGCGGACTTGAACGAGGCGCCATTTCGCGGTTTGTGTGGCGTTGCAACGGCACGGATTGCCAAGGAGATTTATTCTGGCCCGCCTACTGGTCGTCATTGGTGGCTTACTCGTTCTCGTTCTGGCTGCAGCGGCTATCGTTCCACCGTTCATCGACTGGACGGAGTATCGTGGTCGCTTTGAGGAGCAGTCGTCGCAATTGCTTGGCCGCCCGGTTTCGGTCGACGGCCAAACGTCGGTGCGCCTTTTACCCTTTCCCTCGATCACCTTCCACGATGTGACGGTTGCCGACGATGAGGGCGAGCCGATCTTCGTTGCCGAAACTTTTTCGCTCGACGCCGAACTTGGACCTCTCCTTTCCGGCGAGTTTCGTATTTTCGACATGCGGATGGATTCTCCGCTTCTGCTGCTTACCGCTCAACGCGACGGTCAGGTCGATTGGCCATTTCATCTGCGCATTCCTGAAGGGCTGCAACAGATCACGGTCGAGAGTCTGGCGATATCCGACGGCGCCGTATTCATCGCTCGCGGTGAGGGGCGCACCGAAATACGGATCGACGATATCGACGCGCAATTGTCGGCGCGTTCGCTCGGCGGGCCTTGGCAGGCCGAAGGCCGCATGGTTTCCAAACCTCTCGGTGCTGTGGCTTTCAGCTTGGCGACTGGTATTCAACGGGCGGACGGCTCGGTTGGCCTTTCTCTTCGGCTCAATCCCGATAGTTACCCGGCATCGCTCGCTGTCGATGGCGCGCTTAGCGCCAATGGCAACCTGCCGCGGCTGGACGGAACCTTCCGCCTCGCCGTGGCCTCTGCAGAAGACGATGACGATGCGCCGGCGGCTATTCGGATCAATGGGACGTTGGCCGCGACGCCGAACAGTCTGATAAGCGACGAACTGAGGCTCGAAACAGGATCGATAGAGACGCCTTACGCCGCTGCCGGTTCGGGCGAACTCGACCTCAGCGACGCGCCGGAATTTGCCGTGAAATTTCAGGGCGACACGCTTGGCGGCACGCTCACCGGCGATGGCGAAGACAGTGATGAATTGCGCGGTGGCCTCGGTGATGAAGGACGACGTCCCGGTCGAGGCGACCCCGCTTCATTATCTGAAATCCGCCAACGTATCTTGACCGTATTCAGCACACTTCCGGCACCCGGAATAGACGGCCAGCTTGATTTGCGTCTACCGGCGGTGATCGACGGCGCGACAACCATTCGCAATGTCGTTCTGGAGGCAGAAGCGCGCGACCAGCAATGGCAAGTCAAGAATCTATCCGCCGACTTGCCCGGACGTACGCGGCTGGAGGCCAGTGGCAGACTGAGGACAGGAGAAGATCCGGGCTTCGACGGTCGTGTCGTGCTGGCCATCCGTCAGCCGGCCAATTTTCTGAACTGGCTCGGCGTCGGGCGCTATGAGGCATTGGCGACGTTATCTTCCGCTGGGTTCGAAGCCGATCTGTCACTCGGTCGGCAAACGACGCGTTTCTCCAGTCTTGAACTTGCCATCGGTCCGTCCCGCCTTACAGGCGCGATCGAGCGAGCCGAAGAAGGCGGTAGGATAACCGCCGATTTCCGTACGGACGGTCTCGGCGAGGCTGCCATAGACCTGATCGCCGGCCTCATCGACGAGGTACGACAGGATGAGGAAGGGCCATCCCTGACGCTGGCGCTTTCCGGCGGCCCGATCGTACATTCAGGTCTCTCCGCTGAGGATGGAGCCATTCGATTGACGGTCGGGGGCGGCGCGGTTGAGATCGCAGAATTACGGCTCGACAATTTCGCCGGGAGCCAGATCGAAGGCGCTGGCCGTATCGCAAACGCCGAGGGTGACAGTGATAGACTTTCTGTAGCCTTCGATCTGACGGCTTTGTCGAACGACTTCTCCGATCTAACAATGGCCATTGCACAAGCGGCGGAGTTCGAAAGGCTTGCAAGCCTTGCAGACCGACGCCTTCGTAATGCGCCGGCCCTCGGCAAGGATGGTCGGATCGAAATTTCCCTGGCAGGCGATCCGCGCTCCGATTTGACTATCGATTTTCGCGGCGAGACCGCCGTGGCTGAACTCTCGGGAAACGCTGTTCTGCAGATGGGTGAAGAGGGCCTGCCAGTTCAATCGGGGTCGGTGTCTCTGCGGACTGAAGGTCTTCGGCCGACCATGGCCGCGCTCGGTTTCGACGTGCTGCCTCTCGATATAGGCGGTCGCTACGCCATCGATGCAACGCTGGACGAAAGCGGGACGCTAAGCGGCCAGTTGCAAGGCGATGACCTTATCGGGCAGGCCGATCTGCAATTGCGCGACGATGGCGAAACGAGCGGCGCCGTTTCGCTCCAGGCCAACGATGTTCTGCAAATTACTCAACTGCTCGGTTGGGCGCCTCCGACCGAGGCCTCCTCACTGGCTTTCGAGATTGAAACGGAAATGCAGAGCCAGGAGAGCCGCATCGAATTGTTTTCCGTGAATGGCAGCATTGGTGACAGCAGCTATAGCGGTGAACTGACCATCGGCACCGCAATGTCGCCCCCCACCGTGGATGGCAAGCTTCGGAGCGACAGCCTTAATCTCGGGCCGCTTTTCGCTCGTCTGACCGGCGGCCAGTTGCCTGAAGCTCTTTCGACTGCTCTTGAAGGCGAAGAAGTGGATGGCGGCTCGGAAGACGATGAAATTGGTCGGCCGGAGCAGCCGGTTTCTGAGGATGGAGAGCCTTCGGACTCCAGCTTTGCCGAACTTCAACCATTGCCCTTCGCTGGTCAGCTTTCGCTGAGTTCCGATGAAGTGCGGCTCGGCGCGCTCTCGGCGCAAGACGCGACGCTCATCATCGAAGCTGCCGATGCGAGGCTGGCGATCCGGGACTTTTCGGCAACACAGGACGGAAAGCCATTAAGCGGCGCGGCGACTTTTACACGGAGCGGGCCATCGCTTCTCAGCGATATCGAGGCCGACGTTTCAGGTGTCGATCTCGCTTCCCATAGTGGCGGCTATCTCGATGGCGGGGTGGACCTTTCCATGCAATTGACCGGTGGCGGCACGAGCATGGCCGGCCTTATCGGATCGCTCAGTGGATCGGTGCAGCTGACGCCTTCCGAAGAGACCATCGCCGTGCGTGGCCTTGCGACCGATATTCTTGGTCAAACCTTGGCTCGAGCCGATCGGTACAGCCTGGAAGAGCGTGAGACAAACGCGCCAATCGACCCGACAGCCTCCATCGAACCCGCTGTGGAGATGGCGCGCTCGCTGATGGCAAATGGCGAGGCAGTCGAACTGAACGTCGAACCATCGACATGGACCGTTGCAAACGGCATCGCCCGCAGTCCGTTTCTGAAATGGACAGTGCCGGGTGGAAGCTTGAGCGGCACCGTCGCTTACGAATTGGCGCTGCAGCAGATTGAAGCCGATTTGAGATTGATACTGGAACCACTCGGTGGAGCGGCCATGGCTTCGCTCAAGCCTGCGATCGGGATTCGCCTCGCTGGCCCCCCCGAAGCTGCGAGGGCCGATATCGATACGACGCTTCTGGAGCAATATCTGACGCTTCGCGCCGTCGAGCGTGAACAGGCGCGCCTGGAAGCGCTGGAAAAGCGGATTGCCGAAGAGGCTGCACGGCGTAAGGCGGAAGCCGAGGAGCGTCGCCGTCAGCAAGAGGAGGAAGCACGTCTCCGAGCCGAGGAAGAAGCAAAGCGGAAGGCCGAAGAAGAGGCGCGTCAGCGGGCTGAAGAGGAAAGACGACGCAGAGAAGAGGAGGAGGAAGAGGCCAAGCGGCGTGCCGCAGAAGAAGAAGCTCAGCGCCGTCAGGAGGAAGAAGCGGCACGGGAAGCGTCTCGCCATCAGCAATCACCCGCGCAGTCATCGACCGGCTCTTCGCCTCAGCCAAGCCTCGCGCCGGATGAGCGGATTCAACTTGAAGGGCTGGTGCCCGATCTTTTACCGGACGGCTGACCCGCGGAAGAAACGGATGGATTAGCCACGGCCTCGCAGCGGCTTTGGAGATCGGTCAGCACGGCGAGCCGCAGAGCGCTCGATAGGTTTGTTTCCTTTGGGCGCTCGGCGTCGATATCCCTCACAAGCGCGGCAAACGAGACCTCACGCCTGACGGCTAACTCTTTTAGGGCTTCGAAGAAGGGCTCTTCCAGGGAAAATGATGTGCGATGGCCGGCAATCGATATCGATCGCTTGCGGATCGTCATGCCGGATCGAACTGAATTTCGGAGGTCATTTGTCGAGCCTGTGGCCGTCCAAATGCCTTTCTTCCCGCTCGATCAGAAGCTGCGATTGCTTCTTCTGGGCTGAGGTGCGGCCGTGGCGATGACGGTTTTCAGCAGCTTTTTCCGCATCGCCGTCTCGCGCCTGGCGTTTGCGATGCCGGCGGAGATTGACGATCTCGCCCATCCTTACTTGTTCTTTCTGAAAGCGTCGAGCGAGACGACATCGGCGGCCGGCTTTTGCTCGGCTTCCTCATTTTCCGCGGTTTCGCTCTCTTTCGCCTTGGTTTTTCTGGCGGGTTTCTTCTCGTCCGGCTCGCCACTCTTAGCCGGAGCCTTGGCAGTGGGAACTTCCTTCACGGCGGGCGCCGGTGCGGGCAGGGTCGTCACCTCGGCATCGCCGCTTGCTTCTTCGTCCAGACGCACATCGAATTCCAACTCGAAATTGACGCTTGGATCGTAAAAGCCGCGTACCGCGGCGTAAGGAATTTCGAGTTTTTCAGGGATATCGGAGAACGACAGTCCGACCGAAAATCCAGTTTCGGTGACCGTAAGGTCCCAATATTGGTATTGCAGCACGATCGTCATCTGTTCGGGATATTTCTCCCGAAGACGCGACGAGATCCGCACACCCGGAAACTTGGTGAGGAAGGTGATGAAGAAGTGGTGATTGCCCGGCAGGCCGGCTTTCGTCACCTCTGTCAACACTTTGCGCATGACACCGCGCAGCGCTTCTTGCGCTAGAATATCGTAGCGAATCTGGTCCTGTGTCATTGCGTGATCGTTCCTGTCGGCACCATGGCTGTGACCATCTGGCGAAGGGGTATAGCGCAGCGCCAACGCCGCGTCACGCATCCTTGGTCCGCAATGCGTTAATAGATTGTCGAAAGCGATGAAGATTTGCAGAAAAAGTGGAGGCTTCTGTTGCCAGGCGCCTCCGGGCCCCGCCTGAGAGTGCTAACCCGTCAGGACTTCAATTCGAGACTATCGCACTGCTTACGCAGCGAGACGTGCCTCAGCATAGTTGTCGTTTGCAACTATAGGTTCGACCCGATGACGGTGGTATCATGCCGGGCAAAAAGTCGATCTTTACACCCTCGTCGATCCTGTTTCGCCCCCATCACCAGCCGCCCTTCGGTCTTCACTGTCCGGCAGTTCGTGGTGGAGGCGCCGGGTACTGCCCCCGGGTCCGATAGGTTTATTTCATCGCCCGTTTATCGCCATAGCCGGTCCGAAAACCGGCAAGGCCAATATAGGGTCAGAACGGCCTGGATGGAAGAGCCGTGGAGGACCGCTCTGGCGCTCTTGCCGAAAAGGGTGTTTTCGGCTGGACTGATCCGGTCCGAGGCAACGGAGAGGAAGCCGACATGGCAAAATATGCTGAGCAGCTGAAAAAGTACGATAAGGACGCCGACATGGCGATCCTGGAAGCTATCGAAAAGCGCTATGCTTCCGTGCTTGGGCGCAGCGAGACGCGAACGGTCGCCTGCAGCCAGAAGTCCGAGCGAGAGACCGTCGCCAAGAACTGGGCTCAGGAGAAGTTGGGCGTTTCCTACGAGGACGGCATCAAGGCTGTTGAAGCGATGTGCGCAATGATGAAGGGAAACCGGGCCAAGAACCGGGCCGTCTTTTATTATCTTGTCGCCAAGAAACTCGATAAGCTGGACGTTGTCCGCAAGATGTAAGTGACGCGGTGCGCCCTTTGGCAGGGCGTGCTAGCCTCCCGAAACGACTCGAAATGACTTCGGCGTGGCGCGCCGGGGATGGTGAAAGATGCGGCAATATCTCGATCTTCTGGACGATGTTCTAAGCAACGGCGTCGACCGTGGAGACCGGACGGGAACCGGTACACGTGGCGTTTTCGGCCGGCAGATGCGGTTCGATCTGTCGACGCATTTTCCGCTTCTGACGACCAAGAAATTGCATCTGCGGTCGATCATTCACGAACTTCTTTGGTTTTTGCGGGGCGATACCAATATCCGTTATTTGAAGGACAACCGCGTTACGATCTGGGACGAATGGGCCGACGAAAATGGCGATCTCGGGCCCGTTTATGGTGCGCAGTGGCGCTCCTGGCCGGACGAAGATGGCGGAGCAATCGATCAGATCGCGCGGGTGATCGATCAGATTCGCACCAACCCAAATTCGCGCAGGCTGATCGTGTCCGCCTGGAATCCGGCGCAAGTCGATGAAATGGCGCTGCCGCCCTGTCACTGTCTCTTTCAGTTTTATGTGACGGACGGGCGGCTGTCCTGCCAGCTTTACCAGCGCAGCGCCGATATTTTCCTCGGCGTGCCGTTCAATATCGCATCCTACGCGCTTCTTACGGCGATGGTGGCGCAGGTGACGGAACTGAAGCCGGGCGAATTCGTCCACACGCTGGGCGATGCGCATCTCTATCACAATCATTTCGAGCAGGCGCGGGAGCAATTGAAGCGCGAGCCGGGGGCGCTGCCGACGCTCTGGCTCAACCCGCAGATTGGCGAAATCGATGGCTTTAGCTTCGATGATATCCGGATCGACGATTACGTTGCTCAGCCCACCATCCGCGCGCCGATTGCGGTGTAGCCCTAGATGAACGAGCGTCCCGCCATCGAAATCGTCGTTGCTGCTGCTGAGAACGGCACGATTGGCAGGAACGGTGAAATGCCGTGGCGACTGTCGAGCGATCTGAAACGGTTCAAGCAGATCACTATGGGGTGTCCCATCGTTATGGGACGCAAGACCTTCGAGAGTATCGGCAAGCCTTTGCCCGGTCGTCTCAATGTCATCGTAACGCGCAATTACGATTGGGAGGCAGAAGGGGCCTTGCGGGCCGGCTCGCTGGAAGCCGCGATCGATCTGGCGACCGCCCATATCGAAAGCGCCGAGCGCCAGGCATGCGATGAGGGCGAGGATGGGCCGAATTTATCTGTCTGCATCATCGGAGGAGGGGAGATCTATTCGCAAGCTTTGGCTATCGCCGACACCATTCATATGACCCGCGTATTGGAGACGATTGAAGGCGATGCAAGGTTTCCAACCATATCCGAGGATGCATTCGAGCGGATCCATGCCGAGGATATTCCCTCCGGTCCGAAGGATAGCTACCCCACCCGCTACGAGATATGGCAGAGGCGGGAAAACGGTCAGGCGCTGACCTAAAAATTCACCCCAATACCGTGCTGAGGGTGGAAAGGCGTCTCCTTGCGTTGAATTGCGGCACTCGGCTTCCTATTAAGAGATCAATTCCTTTCCTTCGCGTGGGTGTGCGCGGAGGCAACCAGCACAATTGGAGGCGCAATGCCCTGGAGCAATCAAGGCGGTGGTGGCAGCGGTGGCCCATGGGGCGGCGACGACAAGGGGGGAGGTCGTAATAACGGTCCGTGGGGTAACGGTCCGCAGCGGCCACGCGGTCCCCAAAATAGCACTCCCGACCTGGAAGATATCATTCGCCGCGGTCAGGACCGGATTCGTCGCATCGGTAGCGGAGGTCCGAAGAACGGTAATGGGGGCAATGGCGGTCTTGGTGCTGGAATGATCGCCGGTCTCGTTGCTCTTGGCGTTGTCGGCGTCGTGCTTTTCCAGTCTTTCTATACGGTTCAGCCGGATGAGATCGGCGTCGAACTGCTGTTCGGAAAGCCTAAGCAGGAATTCTCCGAACCGGGCCTCCACTATCATTTCTGGCCTCTCGAAACGGTGGACAAGGTGACCACGGCCGAAAAGCTGGTCACAATAGGAAGCAGCAATTCTTCCCGCGATACATCCGGCCTGATGCTGTCGGGCGACCAGAATATTGTGGATGTTGTATTTTCCATCGCCTATCAGGTTGCGGACCCGGCCAACTACCTGTTTGCCGTCGCTGATCCTGACGATATGCTGCGGCAGGTTGGCGAGAGCGCCATGCGCGAGGTTGTCGGACGCCGCCCGGCGCAGGACATCTTCCGCGACAATCGTGCCGAAATCGCAGAGCAGGTCCGCGCGACCATCCAGCAGACGCTGGATGAGTACAGTGCCGGCCTCAGCGTCAATGCCATATCCATCGAGGATGCGGCGCCTCCGTCGCAGGTCGCCGATGCTTTCGACGAGGTGCAGCGCGCCGAGCAGGACGAAGATCGCTTCGTCGAAGAGGGCAACCGATATTCAAACCAGATCCTCGGACAGGCGAGGGGTGAAGCCGCGCAGATTCTCGAAGGCGCGGCCGGTTACAAAAATCGTGTGGTTCAGGAAGCCAAGGGTGAAGCCCAGCGCTTCTCCTCGATCTATGAGGAATATGCGAAAGCGCCAGAGATTACGCGTAAACGCCTGTTCCTGGAGACCATGGAAAACGTGTTCCGAAATTCCAACAAGGTGATCGTGGAGCAGGGCGCTTCCGGCACAAGCGGCGTGGTGCCTTATTTGCCACTGGATCAGTTGCAGCGCTCCAACAATCGGTCGCAGCGAGACAATTCCGGCAGCAATTCGCGCTCGTCGGATGCGAACACACAGTCCGCTACCTCGGGAGGTAATCAGTGATGAACCGGATTACCTTGATCCTTATTGTGATCGCTGTCGTCGTTGTCGCCGGCCTTTCCTCGATCTTCGTGGTGAATGAGCGCCAACAGGCCATCGTGCTTCGTTTTGGCGAGATTGTCGACGTTCAGGAAGAGCCGGGCCTTTATTTCAAAATGCCGGTCCTCGATAGCGTGCAACTTGTCGACGATCGCATTTTGCGTTTCAATCTGGACGACATCCGCGTCCAGGTATCGGGCGGCAAATTTTACGTGGTCGATGCCTTTGTCGCTTACGAGATCGCTGATCCCCGCCGTTTCCGCCAGGCCGTTTCAGGATCGGTGCAACTGGCCGAGCAGCGTTTGCGGACGCGCATGGATGCGGCACTGCGTCGTGTTTATGGCCGTCGCGGATTCGAGGCCGCTCTGTCTGAAGAGCGCACGGAGATGATGCGCGAAGTGGCGGCGCAGCTTCGACCTTCCGCTGAATCGCTTGGCCTGCAGATCGAGGATGTCCGCATTCGCCGGACTGATTTGACCACCGAGGTCAGCCAGCAGACCTATGACCGTATGTCGGCGGAACGTCTGGCAGAGGCAGAGCGCCTTCGCGCTCGTGGCCGTGAAGCTGCACAGCGCATCCGCGCACGAGCCGATCGCGAGGTCGTCGAGATCCGCGCTGACGCCGATCGCCAGTCGGAGATTCTGCGCGGTGAGGGTGATGCCGAACGTAACCGTATCTTCGCCGAGAGCTATGGCGAGGACCCGGAGTTCTTCGACTTCTACCGTTCCATGCAGGCCTATGCGCAATCGCTGGAGGATAGCGGATCGACTCTCGTCCTGTCGCCGGACTCAGAGTTTTTTCGTTACTTCAGCCAGGCTGGCGGCGGCGACCTTTCGGCTGTCAGGCCGATTGAGCGTCAGTCGTCCGCCAGTGATGTACAGCCATCGTCGACAGCAGCCGAGGATACAGCATCGCCCGAGGAAGAGCCTGCCGCTGATGAATCCGAGTCGTCGCCGGACAATATAGCGACCGAGAATGCGCCAGCCTCGATAGACTCCACATCCGGTGACGTCGACGACTCGACGGCGCAGGAAGAACCAGCGCCTGCACCGGCGAACTAGGGTAGTTTTGGCAGGCAAATGATTTAAAAGGGGCGCGGTTTTCGAACCGCGCCCTCTCTATATGAAAAGGCAGTAAGGTGCCTCGCTATCGCTCAAGTGCCGATCTATGATTCCGATGCTTCGCTTATGCGTATCGGATGGGAGTCTTTGATGTCGAAACGCTGCTTGTCTTGTCCTGAAATGATTGCCCGCACCGTTTTCGGCATCGCGCTGCTTTTTGCAATGCCGGCTTTCGCGCAGGAAACGGTGCCGCAGCCTCCTCAGGATCAGATCGTTCCGACGCCTCCCGAGGCTCCGGCTGCGCCGGTCGAGCCGACGCCGGAGGTCGATCTGCCTCCGGCCCCGCCAAATCTCGATCTGGTGCCGGCGCCAGAAAGCGAAACCGGCCCCAATCTGACGGCGACACGGCGGAGAGAGCTCGCCGGTGGGCCGGAATCGGTCGCCGATCTGGCGGAGGAGTTGTTACCCGCCGTCGTCAATATTTCGCTGACACAGCGCTCAAATCGCTCCGAACGTGGTGAAATCGCGCCTCCCGACCTACCCGACGATTCGCCTTTCAAGGAATATTTCGAGGACTTCTTCAACAAGCGCTCGGAGGAGGAGCCGTCCCTTCCGGCCAGTTCGCTCGGTTCGGGCTTCGTGATCGACGCCGAAAATCGCTACGTCGTCACGAACAACCATGTTATCGAAGGCGGCGGTGACATAACGGCGGTCTTCCCGGACGGAACGCGGATCAATGCAACGCTGCGTGGAACAGATGAGAAGACAGATCTGGCTGTTCTCCAGCTCGACGACACCGCCGAGAAGCTCACCGATGTCAAATTCGGCCCGTCCGAAGAGATGCGGATCGGCGACTGGGTCATGGCAATCGGCAATCCATTCGGTCTTGGTAGCACATTGACCGTCGGGATTGTGTCGGCCGTCAATCGCGATATCGAGGCCGGCCCATATGACGATTTCATTCAGACCGATGCGGCCATCAATCGTGGCAATTCCGGTGGCCCGCTCTTCAACATGTTCGGGGAAGTCATCGGCATCAACACCGCGATCATCTCTCCCTCCGGCGGGTCGATCGGTATCGGCTTTTCGGTGCCGTCCGATCTGGCGCGGGGCGTGGTCAGTCAGCTTATCCGGTATGGTGAGACCCGTCGTGGCTGGCTCGGTGTAAGGATCGAACCCGTCACCGACACCATTGCCGAGAGCCTCGATCTCGAACGCGCTGAAGGCGCGCTGGTCGCTGCCATTATCGAGCCGGGGCCTGTCGATAATGGCGAAATTCTACCGGGCGACATCATCGTTGATTTCGATGGGCGTAAGGTTGAGCAATCGCGTGATCTTCCCCGCATCGTGGCGGACACCGCTGTTGGAAAATCCGTCGAGGTCACGGTTATCCGAGAGGGTGAGGAGGTGAAAGTTTTTGTCGAACTCGGCAGGCTGGAAGACGCCGATGCCAAAGCAGATGGCGACGATGAGGCATCGGCAGCCGATCAAGAAACGCCCGACACGGATCGTTCAGTCGGCGAGGCCAGCCTCGCTGGTGTCAAACTAGGCGCCATCGATGATGCGGCCAGAGACCAGTACGCCATAGCAGATGATGTGAACGGCGCTCTGATCGAGTCTGTTGAGGCTGGCTCGGAAGCCGAAGAGCGGGGATTGGAGGCCGGTATGGTCGTGATCGCCATCGCTCAAGAACTGGTCACTTCGCCGGAAGAGGCTACCGAGCGGCTTCAGGCGCTCGTCGAGAACGGGCGACAGAACGCCTTTTTGCTATTGTCGCGGCCGGATGGCGAGACGTTTATCGAAACGCTGCCGATCAAGTAGCTAACGAACGACTTAGGCGGCAAACTCACTTTTCCGATAGCCCTGCATGTAAAGTAGGGCGGTCAGATCGCCATGATCGATGCGAAACCGAGCCTGCTCCGCCACGGCCGGCTTCGCATGGAGAGCCACGCCAGACCCGGCAATCTGGATCATCCCGAGATCATTGGCGCCGTCCCCCACCGCCATCGCATCGGCGGGGGTGGCGCCGTTCGCCTCGGCAACCTCTCGCAACGCGCTCACTTTTGCGTCCCTGCCGAGGATCGGCTCGGCCACTTCGCCGGTGAGTTTGCCATCACGTTCGATCAGCCTGTTGGCGCGATTCTCATTAAAGCCGAGAAGGGCGGCGACGCGGTTCGTGAACGCGGTAAACCCGCCAGACACCAGCGCGCAGTAAGCGCCGCTGCCTTTCATTGTCCCGACAAGCTCTCGCCCGCCCGGCATCAGCGTGATCCTTTTTTCGATCACCTCGTCGATGACGGAAACCGGAAGATCCCTCAGAAGCGCCACCCGTTCGCGCAGGGCGGGTTCGAAAGCGATTTCGCCATTCATGGCGCGTGATGTTATGGCGGCCACGCGATCCTTCACGCCGATCATATCGGCCAGTTCGTCGATGCATTCCTGCTCAATCATCGTCGAATCCATGTCCGCCACGAGTATCCTCTTGCGTCGGACGGCCTCGTCCTGCACCACGATATCGACAGGTTGGCCAGAAAGGAGCGCGCGCAGGCGGTCTTCTGTCTGTCGTTCATTCGTGTCCGCTGGGAAGATCAGATCGCAGGCTTCTCCATCGGCCAGAATGCGGGCTGGGGTGGCAGTTATGTTTTGCGCTTTTTCAATTTGCTCAGGACTCAAAGCCATTGAACCCGGTGCTGTGATCAGCGTTGCAACAAGCGGCATGGAGAGAGCTCTCGACTTTGATGAATGATGGAAAGAAGGGTCACGGCGCGGCCACTCTGTTAGCGGGGCCGACAGCGAGCGGCAAGACGGCGCTTGCGATAGAGCTGGCAGCGCAATCCGGCGCGGCGGTCATCAACGCCGATTCCATGCAGGTCTACGATGTACTCGATCATCTGACCGCCCGGCCCAAGCCTTCGGAACTGGGACTGGCTCCGCATTACCTCTTCGGCCATGTTTCGCCAGCCGATGCCTATTCCACCGGTCGCTGGCTACGGGATGTGGAAAAGCTACTGACCGGCCCGCTCGCAGATCGACCGGTCATCATCGTAGGCGGCACAGGCCTGTATTTCAGAGCGCTTGAAGGCGGACTGTCCATAATGCCGTCAGTTCCTCAAGCTCTTCGTGAAAGACTGCGAGAAAGATGCGAAGATGAAGGCGCTGCGGCGCTCCACGCCGAGTTGGCAGTGTGCGACCCCGCTGCGGCAAAAGCGATCAGTCCTAACGATGCGCAGCGTGTTCTCCGCGCGCTTGAAATATTTGAAGCGTCGGGCGTGCCGCTTACCGAGCATCAAAGTAGGCAAGGCGATCCACTGGTCGACGCGGAGAGAACGCGTCGCCTGGTTCTCATGCCGAACCGGGAATGGCTACGAGAGCGCATAGCTCTGCGGTTCGACGCGATGATGGCCGGTCATGCGGTGGATGAGGTCAAGCAATTATTATCGATGAAGCTCGATCCGGCGGTTCCCGCGATGAAGGCGATCGGTGTTTCGCAGATCACGGCGATGCTCGATGGACAGATCGACAAAGACGAGGCCATTCGCCAATCGGTCAATGCGACACGACAATATGCGAAGCGTCAAACGACGTGGTTTCGCAATCAGCTTGGCCCGAAATGGGAGCGCCTCGACACATAGCAACTGCCTGTTTATATCGAAAAATTGCGTCTCCCTTTCCGCAGCGGCATGGGGTCGTCGCTTAAGAGATGCTTAGGGTGGCTGCGTTAGTCTGCCGGGACAATAGGGGTAGCCGGCCGTATGCGCTTTCATAAATCCGAACTGGCTTTTTTCGCATTCACCATTGCTCTTGTGATCGCGAGCGGCCTGCTAGCGTTTGCGCTTTACGGATCTAGCGAATTGTCCTCGCATTACGGTCTGCGCGCGTTCACGCATGGCGCGCTGGTCATTCAAGGTGCAGCGCTTCTTTTCGGCATTCTTTATATCTATCCGCTTCTTCGCTCGCACGCTCGCGAAGAGCACAAATTGCGCAAGATGACCGTAAATCTCTCCGAGCGGAGTGAAACACTGGAGCATGTGGCGCTGACCGACGGTTTGACCGGCATGCAAAACCGCCGATATTTCGATGACGCATTGCGGGAATATATGGAGGAATTCGGCCGCATCGACCGGCCGATCGGTCTCTTGATCCTCGACCTCGATCACTTCAAGAACGTCAACGATACGCACGGGCATGATGTCGGCGATGAGGTGTTGAAAGCTGTCGCCAAGGTGCTCAAAGATTTTACGCGCTATCACGATGTCGTAGCACGATTAGGTGGCGAGGAATTCGCGGTCGTTACCCCGAATATGGGCGCTGAAGGACTGCCGAACTTTGCTAACCGCCTCCGCAAGGCCGTGGCCATGATCGACATTATGACCGACAATGTGCATCTGCGTGTGACAACATCGATTGGCGTTGCGGTCTGGAACGGCAATGAGTCGCCTGAAGAGCTGTATCGCCGGGCTGACCGTATGCTGTATCAGGCGAAGCGCGAAGGTCGAAACCGGGTCTGCGCCTGATATTCGCGGTTCGGTTAGCGCTTCGAGCGAAATTGCTTCATCAAATCGTTGTTGGTGCTTCGCATCGCTCCCGACCGGTCGGAAAGATCGAACTTGCTGGTGCGTTGCGGACCGCTTCCAAGCCGACCGGCCGATATCTTCGCAGGAGAAGCGCCAGTTTGCCTGACAGGTGCGGTCGGCGCGGTCTTGCTCGTTTCCAGCGGCTCGTCCTCTATTTCGCTATTGTTCGCATCGTCTTCCGCCCCCAGAACGCGAGCGCGCACACGGCTGAGCATGTCCTGCTTGTCTATATCGGGTGCGGATGTTTTGTCCTTCGGTTGTGCGGACCCGGACCATGAGAAATCGTCTTCTTCGTCTCCGGTCCCATTCTCCTTTCGGAGACGCGCGATGACCTTGCCGAGATTAGGCGTCTTGCCGCCATCGGCCATGGCGTTGCGCTGCTCGTAGATATGTGCGCCCGGAAGCTGCTCAGGCGGCAACGTCTCGAACTGCATTCTCATCGGCGTCTGGAACGCTTCGCCAAAAGCGATGCATTCCCGATTGGCGATTGAGGAGAGGAAGGAGAGCGTTGATTTGGCAGCGCCTACGGAAGCGCGCCGGATAATCTCCTGGTCGTACTCGTTGGCCAGACGCATGGCGAAGATGGTCGAACACTGAGACAGAATAGTCTGGTCGAGCTCGCCTGGACGCTGGGTGACAATGCCGAGATGTACGCCGTATTTACGCCCTTCCTTGGCGATCCGCGAGATGGCGAGCCGGGTGGGCAGGAAGCCGGCGGATTTGTCGGCTGGTATGTAACGATGGGCCTCTTCGCAAAGAACGAGGGTCTCGATGGTGCCATCGGATGAGGTGGCAAGCTCGAACGCGATACGGCATAGGACCGACACGACGGCGTTGACGACTTCACCCGGCAAGTTGCTCATTTCGAAAACACAGATCGGCTTGCCGTCTATCGGAAGGCGAAACACCTTTGACAGCGTCGCTTGCATACAGTCGGCCACCGCGTTGCGACCGAACATGAACTGAAATCTGCTATCGAAAAGAAGCGTCTTGAGGCGATTTCGGATCGCTCGCAAATGCGGCCGATCTTCCTTGCCTTCCAACTGACCGAGCCGTTCATCGATCAGGGTTAGAAGATCCTGCATCCGGTAGGGGACAGGGGTATCGGCTGTATAGTTCGATATTTCCTGCTGATCGCGGACCAGCACGCTCGTTTCGGGTCGCCCACCGGTTTCGTAGCGGTGTTTGGCAAGCGGTATGAGATCCTGAAGCGCATCGCGTTCATCGACTGGCGCCGGGCGACCGCGGTAGATGACTTCGATGAATTCCTCGAAGCGGAACATCCAATAGGGTAGGTCGAGCTGGTTGGCATCGATGGTCAGCGCCTTTTCGCCAAAGGCTGCTGAAAATTCGTTATGCGGGTCGAGAACCAGAGCGCGCAATCTCGGTTTCGTCTCGACGATCTTGCGCAGCAATAGCGCAATGGCGGTGGACTTTCCGACGCCGGTCGAACCGACTACGGCAAAATGGCGAGATAGAAGCTTGTCGACGTCAATGGTCGCTGAAACACGCTCGTCCTGCGACAACGTACCTATCGTGACGCCGCCACTTTCCGTGGCGTACATCGCTTCCAGATCGACGGCGCGTATGCGATGAGCGATGGCGCCCATATAGGGATAAGTGGTGACACCGCGCGAGAATACCGCGTTACCGTTTTCCGTAGAGCGGACCTCTCCCACGATTTCGACAACGACACGAAGCTGATTGATCGCGTCGGCATCCCAGATTTCACCGACCGTATCGACCTGATAGACGAAACCAACGATCCGATTGTCGTTCACGCGGATGGAGATCATCTGGCCCACGGCCCAATAGTCGTCCGAGCCGGCGGCGTCGCTGCCGCCTTCGGCCAAGATGATGGCCTTGTTGCCGTCGCATTGGATAACGTGGCCTTCGGCCCGGTTGCGTTTTACGAATGTCCCGCTGTCGTCCAAGAACCCATTCTCGCGGCGGCCGGCCCCGCTGATGCGGTCGGACTTTGCGACTGACGATGGGTTCGACGGCTTATCCATCTTGCTTCCAATTGGTGCGACGGTGTGTCGCCGGGACTGGGAAGTATAGAAATGGCGATGCCAATATCCTGTTAACGGCCGTCCTCTTTTTGCGCTTCGTCCTGAACGGTCCATCTGTCTTGACGAAGCGGACGGCGCATGCTTCATGCGGTCCATGACTTGTATTCGCATCGTACTCGTAGGATCGCGCATGGGCAGGGTGGCGTAGCCGCCCGGCAATTGCCACCCATGCGCGGAAAACCAGGCCCGGAAGGGCCTTTTTTATTGCCTTGACGACACGAATTGAGACAAACCGCCAGATCGGGCGGGTAGACAGGACGACAGGACGATGGCCGAGAAGAACGGAAGACGCGAAGCTGGTGCGCGGCAGATGACGGGCGCGGAAATGGTGGTGCAGGCGCTGATCGATAATGGCGTCACGGATATTTTCGGTTATCCGGGCGGAGCGGTTCTGCCGATTTACGACGAGATTTTCCAGCAGGAGACGGTTCGCCACATTCTGGTTCGACATGAGCAGGGCGCAGGCCATATGGCTGAAGGCTACGCTCGGTCGACGGGTCGCTGCGGCGTCATGCTGGTTACCTCCGGGCCCGGCGCCACCAATGCAGTGACGCCACTGCAAGACGCGCTCATGGACTCCATTCCGCTTGTCTGTATTGCTGGCCAGGTTCCGACTTCCGTGATCGGTTCCGACGCTTTTCAGGAATGCGATACGGTGGGTGTCACGCGGCCCTGCACAAAGCACAATTGGCTGGTGCGCCATGTCGACGAATTGTCGGAAGTCATGCATGAGGCTTTCCGTATCGCGACCACGGGGCGTCCGGGGCCGGTTCTCGTCGACATCCCGAAAGACATTCAGTTCGCGACGGGCACCTATATCCCGCCGAGCGCGGCAAGACGGCGGACGAGCTATCAGCCAGCCACCCGCAGCCGGGCCGATACGGTTCGCGAAGCGATTGAGCTGCTGCGCAATGCAAAGAAACCGGTCATCTATTCTGGCGGCGGGGTCATCAACTCCGGTTTGGAGGCATCGCATCTGCTGCGCGAATTCGTGCAGATCACCGATTTTCCGATCACCTCGACCCTGATGGGATTAGGGGCTTATCCGGCATCCGGCGAGCGGTGGCTCGGCATGCTTGGGATGCACGGCACTTATGAAGCCAATATGGCTATGCACGATTGCGACGTGATGCTGTGTGTGGGTGCTCGTTTCGATGACCGCATCACCGGTCGGCTCGATGCGTTCTCTCCTCACAGCCGGAAGATTCACGTTGATATCGACCCGTCTTCGATCAACAAGATCGTTCATGTGGATGTGCCGATTATCGGAGATTGCGGTCATGTGCTGGAGGACATGGTGCGGCTGTGGCGCGCCGGTTCCGCCGACAAGAGCCGGCTGAAGCCATGGCTGGAGCAGATCGACAGCTGGAAAGCGCGCAATTGCCTGGCCTACACGCCCAATGACGATGTCATCATGCCGCAATACGCCATTCAGCGGCTTTACGAACTTACCAAGGACCGAAAGACCTTCATCACCACGGAAGTCGGGCAACACCAGATGTGGGCCGCCCAGTTCTACGGTTTCGAGGAACCGAACCGCTGGATGACGTCTGGCGGCCTCGGAACGATGGGGTACGGTCTTCCAGCCGCTGTCGGCGTAGCAGCCGCGCACCCCGATGCGCTGGTCGTCGATATTGCCGGCGATGCGTCGGTGCAGATGACAATGCAGGAAATTTCGACCGCTATTCAATACGATCTGCCGGTGAAAATCTTCATCCTGAACAATCACTATATGGGCATGGTCCGCCAGTGGCAGCAATTGCTGCATGGCAACCGCCTGTCGCACTCGTATTCCGAAGCGCTGCCTGATTTCGTGAAGATGGCCGAAGCCTTCGGCGCGACTGGTATTCACTGCGCCAAGCCCGACGATCTGGACGATGCGATCACGCAGATGATCGAGACGCCCGGACCGGTCATCTTCGATTGCGAGGTGGCGAATCTGGCCAATTGCTTCCCGATGATCCCGTCCGGTAAAGCCCACAACGAAATGCTTCTGCCCGATGAAGCAAGCGATGATGCGGTTTCGAAAGCGATCGATCGCGAAGGCGCGCAACTGGTCTGAGACGGAGAATACCAATGAACGTCAAATTGCAGCCGCCCGCCTCGGCCTATTTCATTACCAAGGAAACCGAGAGTGCAGAACGGCGGACACTCTCCGTCTTGGTCGATAACGAACCGGGCGTCCTTGCGCGGGTGATCGGCCTGTTCTCCGGCCGAGGCTACAATATCGAGAGCCTTACGGTTTCTGAGACCGAGCATGAGAAGCACTTGTCGCGCATAACAATCGTGACGAGCGGGCCGCCTCACGTCCTGGAACAGATCCGCCACCAGCTTGAGCGGATCGTCCCCGTTCATCGCGTGGTCGATCTTAACCTGACGGCCCTTTCTAAAGGGCATGATAAGCCGATCGAACGCGAGCTGGCTTTGGTAAAGGTTGCCGGGACGGGCGAAAAGCGGGTCGAAGCGCTACGGCTTTGCGAAGCTTTCCGCGGCACGGTGATCGACGCCAATACGGAGCATTTCATATTCGAGATCACCGGGCGTGTTTCGAAGATCGAGCAGTTCATCGCGATCATGGCGCCGCTTGGCCTGATCGAGGTTTGCCGGACCGGTGTGGTCGCGCTGTCTCGCGGCGCGGAGGGAATGCTCGAATGAGCCGGGTTTAACCGGCCATTTACCATAAGCATTTCTTCACGTGGCGGTCTCCGGTCTATTAGCAGGATGTTGACCATACGCCCCCAGACTCCGCGACAGTTCATTGTCCGCGTCAGGGTTTGTCATGCTGAATGGTCTGCTGAGAAAAAAGAAGAAGACAGACGAGTCTGCCAATACGCAGGTGTCCCGAGACGAGGTTGGTGCGCGCCTCAAAGGATTCTTCAAGGATGACAGCGCGGGCAAATCCGATCAGCCAAGCGATAACCGGAGCGCGTTGAAGCGCCTTGTTGCGTCTGCCGCGAGCGAGGCTCTCGGTGACCCGAAGCACGAAGTCTCGACAGATAGCGACGATGTCGCCCGGGTGGAGGAAGCGGAAGGCGCGGTTCACGCCGTTTCGCAGGCGATTTCTGCTTCGCGCGGCACTAACCCGATCCGACCCGGTTCAGCTTCCGCCAAGGGGCCGACATTTCGCGATATAGGACGCGATATTCAAGGCCATCTGGAAACGTTGCGTCGCTCGAATGCGGATATTCAGGCATTCCTGAATGGACAGGCGCGTCCAGAGCAGACGCCGGTAACCAAGCGACTGGACGAACCGGAAGATGCCGGCTCGGCCATGGCCGATGAAGCCGCCGTCGTAGAAGATGAAGTGCTGGTCAAATCATCGGGTGATGAGGCAGTTTCTGCTTCAACGGACGTCGAAAGCCCTGAAGCGGCTGTGACTGAGTATGACGCTTCTATCCTTCAGTCCGAGAATGAGCCGGCTGACACCGCCCATTTCGCGCAGATGGCTGAAAACGAACAGATCGAAGTCCAGGCGGATTCTCCGGCCGGCCATGGAGTGGATGAGCCTGTGGCGTCAGAGGACGCCGGTGCGACGACCGATGAGGTGAAGGCGCCTTCGATGGTCCCGGACGTTGAAGATATTGTCGAGGAAGCGGACGAGATGCTCGGCGAGGAAGCCGATGATGATTTCGCTACAGATGAGGCTAGGGACGCCGATCAGAAAAGTGAAGCGGAACCGCACCACGCTTATAGCGAAAAGGTAAGTCTTGGCGACCAGATCGCTACCATGACGCCGGACGAGCATCAGGAGCGCCTCCGTCGCTTGGAAGAGATGGTGACTGGCGGCTTCGAAAATCAAGGCGAACAGGACGATGAGGCTCCGCGTCAAAAGTCAGAAGATCACGGAGAGCCGATCACACAGGAAGAGGCGACCACTCTTGAGCCTTTGCAGACTGTTGAGCCCGGCGAAATTCAATCGACCGATGCAGTAGACGAAGGGACACAAAACGCTTCAGAGACGCTCTCCATTCCGCTCATGTTGAGTGACGAAGTGATGGAGCAGGAGGATGACACTGCGGCGCATGAATTGAACGCTCAGATCTGCGACTTTCTGCTGTTCGACGCCTATGTGACATCAGAGGAATTGTCCCAGCCGGCTTTCATGGGGTGGAGCGTCGACTTCTTCTGGCGCAATGCTGCTGAGGGAGGACTCGCCCGCTTCGCGCATCTGGCCATGGACCGCCCGGAAATCTGGGAGGCGTTGGTTCGCGGTCTTGAGGCTATCGAGGCCGAAAGTCATTTGCGTTTGGTCGAAGCGTTGCAGGCTCTGCTCGCCCAGGACAGTGATCTTGCCGAGGCGCTTTCCGCCGATCCGGCAGCAGGCTCCGATGTCGAGGTGCTTCAGCAACTGGACGAGGCGCTGGCCGAAGCCGACGAAGAATTCAGCCTCCCTCATGCGGTCGGCGGCTGGCTGAAATCACAGGACGGCGTCGAGGTTTTGGAAACCGAGACGCTGCGTCGAAAGGTTTCGGCATACGCCGAGATGCCGCAATTGCAGGCGCGCGACGCAGCAGACGAAACCGCATAAAGCGAAGCGATCAGCCACGATACGCGCCGCCGCCCTGGAGCGCTTCGGGCGGCGAATTGAAGGGTGAGCCAAAGCGGGCAAGCCAGAGGCTCGACCCGACGCGCCGGGCGGCCGATTGGATAACAATAGCGGCCTGCGGTTCGAAAATCTCGTTTGTCGTCGCGTCGAACAGCGCAATCCATCGCTCGAAATCGCTGGACCTCAGATCGGCAATGCCATTATGCGCTGGCACGGGGCGGCCATGATATTCGCCTGTCCGCAGCAATACCGACCGCCAAAAAGCCTTCATACGGTTTAGGTGCGCCGGCCAGCGATCCTCGATGACGCCATCGAAGAGCGGGCCGAGCCGCTCGTCGCGTCGAATGGCATCGTAGAACCGGTCCACCATCAGCGAAATGTCAGCGGCCTGAATGCCAGGCGCGGCGGGCACCGGCGAGCGGCTCGCGGACCGAACCGTGAGATCATCCGGACCTTCGATAGTTCTCCTCACTCGTCGCTCCTATAGCCAGCCTTGAAGATTGAGCACGAGAACAGTCAGCAGAACGCCCCAGACGCACATATTGATGAAGGATCGGATGATGCCACCGTCTTCTTCAACAGAGATACCGAGCCGCCGCCTGACAAAATCTCCGGGCAGAAGAAACAGATTAACGATGTGACGCATGGCTGGCGATCCTGAAAAGTGGTATATCAAATACCTGTATCATCACCGGCAAAAAATCAATATCCAAAATACCACTTTACGCTTTCGTTAAATAAAGCAGGCCTATGCGACTGACTGTCCAGACCGACTATGCCCTGCGCATTCTGATGGCGCTCGCCGCGGTGCAGCCAAAGCATCTTTCCGTCAGCGCAATGGCCGAGCGCTTCGATGTCTCTGGCAATCATCTCATGAAGACGGCGCAGACATTGATACGTCATGGCTATCTGGAGGCCGTGAGGGGCCGAGGCGGTGGCGTCCGCCTGGCGCAGCCGGCCGGCGAGGTCGTTATCTCGGACGTGGTTCGCGCGGTCGAGCCGGACTTCGCCATAGTCGAGTGCTTTCAAAAGCCCGGCTGTTGTTTCCTGCCGGAGTGCAGGCTGAAATCTCTGCTGGCCGAGGCCCGCTTGTCGTTTCTTTCGACGCTGGCGACCGAGACACTGGCCGGACTGGTCGACGGCGCCAAGGTGCCTCTACCGGGGGACAGCGCCGACAGGCGCGACTAACCGTCTTGCCGGGAATCATCTGATCTGGCACGGCGTATGTCATGGATTTTTCCCCGCAGCAGGATGCCGCTCTCAAGGCCGTCGCCGACTGGCTGAAGGATGGAAAAGGGCCGGTCTTCCGCCTGTTCGGTTACGCCGGGACGGGCAAGACGACATTGGCGCGGCATTTTGCCGAGGGGATCGACGGCGACGTTCAATTCGCGGCTTTCACCGGCAAGGCTGCGCAAGTGCTGCGTCATCGCGGTGCAAAGAACGCCAAAACCATACATTCGCTGATCTACCGGCCGCGCGGCGAGGAGGCGGTCGAGGATGAGGAAACCGGCAAGACAACGATCTCGCCGTCTTTCTCGCTCAACCGGCAGAGCCCGGTCGCGAAGGCCAAGCTGATCGTCATCGACGAGTGTTCGATGGTCGACGAGCAGCTGGGCCGCGACCTCATGAGTTTCGGCACGCCAATATTGGTGCTCGGCGATCCGGGGCAATTGCCGCCAATTTCCGGGGGCGGCTTTTTTACTGACGCGGAGCCGGATTTCCTGCTGACGGAGATTCACCGGCAGGCTGCGGACAATCCGATTATCCGGCTCGCCATGGATGTGCGGGAAGGCAAGGCGCTGATGCATGGCGATTACGGCACCGCGCAGATTATCTCGAAAGCCGATGTCGATCAGGAGATGGTGCTTGCAGCCGATCAGGTTCTGGTCGGCACGAACCGCACGCGCCGCCGCTATAATGGTCGTTTGCGGCAGCTGAAAGGTTTTGAGGGGGCGACGCCGCAGTCCGGCGACAAGCTGGTCTGCCTCAGAAACGATCCCACCAAGGGACTTCTGAACGGCTCGCTCTGGACAGTCGTCTCTTCCAGCCGGGAAACCGTGAAGCCCGGCATTAATCTGCTCGTCAGTCCCGAGGAAGAGGACGCCGAACGTGGCCTGGCCAAGATCAAACTATTGAAGGCGGCGTTCGAAGAGCCCGAAACGGAGATCGCCTGGCAACTCAAGCGGCGCTATGACGATTTCGATTACGGCTATGCGCTGACGGTTCACAAGGCACAGGGCAGCCAGTGGGACAATGTTGTCCTCTTCGATGAAAGCTACGCTTTTCGCGACAATCGCGAACGCTGGCTCTACACCGCCGTAACGAGGGCGGCCGAAACGCTGACTATCGTCAAGTAAGGCCGCCCGGCTTTCGCTTTACTGGTTCGTTTCGGTTTCTTGCGGTGCAGGTTCGTTGGCCGGTTCGGTTTCGGCTGGCGTTTCGGCGGGTTCCGGTTCGGAGCGGATGGCCCGCTCCAACGCGTCCAATCGTTCGCTCATCTCGGACTTGAATTGATCGAGCTCGTCGCGGGCATTGTCGGTAACGGTCTCTGATCTTTCACGAACATCGGCGCCGGCCTCTTGCGCATCGCCCTGCAGATTCTGGATGGCGTCAGCCGCATCGCCGCCAAGTTCGCGCGCGCCTTCGCCGATGCGCTCTGCGAGCGATTGGACGGTGGCCTGCAATTCGTCAAAACGGCTTTCCAGCGTTTCCTGATCCGATTCGATCTCGTTCTGTGTCTCTACGACCTCTTTTTCGGTGATCATGCCGGGCAGAATAAGCCAGCCGAACAATGTGCCGAGCGCGAAAACCAGCAACAGTGTGAAAAGTCGCGAGAACATGATTGGGACCTCCGTTTGGTGGCTTCAACTTCACGCAAAAGCGTCTGCTGTCAATTGCCGATCAGGGATGAGCCCCGGCATTGTCCTGCGCTGGTGCGGCGGGGCCACTTTCGGCAAGCGGCGCCGCGCCGATCCATTTCCACGCATCTTCCTCTCGCTCCACGGTGAAGGTACGGACATCGAAGGGCATCATCGCGCCGAGAAAATCGGTTGCGCCACCCAGCATCTGCGGTGCGCCGACAAGGGCATAGCGGCGCAGGTGACGCCAGGCGCTGAATTTGGTCGCCCAGCTATTGCCGCTGAACAGGACGGTGGGATCGAAGCGCGGCATCTTTTTGTCCAGGCGTACCATTACATCGATTTCCTTGTAGCTTCGAAGCTTCTCTTCCAGAAGCTGACTGAACGCCTTGATATCCGTCCGTGTCAGACGGCCAGAAATGGAAAAGGCCAATGCGTCCGGCCGGTCTGTCTGAATAAGGTGGAGGGCGGGTGCCTCTGACTGCTCGACAACGGTTTCGCCCAGAACGTAACGGCGCGCCAGATCCATCTGGTCGGCCTGGAATGTTCGAATGGATACGCCGGGCAGAAGCGCGCCCTCCGTCTTGGCTGTCCATTCCATCCAGCTTTTCTCAGTCACTACCGCGACGCGGTCATAGCGCGAAATATCGCGCAGCTCATTGAAGCCCTGCCGAAGGTCTTCGATCAGCGCGGCCATCTCTATTCCGGCAAAGCCTCTCACATCGACGAGCATATTGATGCGTTCGCTTTCGCTCTTGGCTGCGGTGATCGCCGCCATTGCCATGCCGATATCGGTTTTCTCGATGCGTCCGTCGATCGTCAAATGGCAGACGCCCGGCGCCAGCGTCTCGATTCTTATGGCCATGAAACACGCTCCAAGTTGAAAAGGGCAGGGCTGTCTTGCCGCCCTATCGGCCTTTCATGTTTGTATTGGCGCTGCTAAGTTCAATCCGCCTATCCATGTGCGGCTAGGGTTCCGTTGCGAAGAATTCGCAAGCCGGACCGAGCGCCGTTATGAGCCAAGACGGCAGACACCCAAGGACGAAAACGCCAGAGGGGATGGAGGGGCGCGGATATCCGCGTCTTCAATCCAGCCTTGGGGTTTGCCTTGACTGCTCTTGGACTTTTTCTCGTTCTCTCCGCCGCCATCTGTCATGCAACGTGGAATTTTCTGGTCAAACGGATCGGCGGCGGCACCGAACTGTTGTGGCTTTTTTCATTGGTCGCGACCGGAATTTATCTGCCGGTCGCGGTGATCGTCCTGTGGATCGAGCAACCTGTTCTCGATAGTGCGATGGCCTTCGCCATATCAGGCAGCGCACTGATTCATCTCGCTTACTTCATTGTGCTCCAGGCAGGCTATCGCGCGGGAGACCTATCGGTTGTATACCCGATTGCACGTTCGACAGGACCATTCCTGTCGACCTGTTTCGCCGTTCTGTTTCTCGGCGAGACCGTGACGGTTCAATTGGCCATTGGCGCAGCGATCATCATCGGCGGTGTGCTCTGTCTGACGGGCGGTTTTCGCGGCGGAACGCATCATGTTCTAACGTCCGCGTCATTCGGAGTGGGCGTCGGATGTCTGATCGCAAGCTACACGGTATGGGACGCATATGCCGTCTCCACCATCCTCGTGCCGCCACTTCTGCTCGACTACGCATCCAGCGTCCTGCGCGTCCTGATCCTGTCGCCGCTCGCCTATCGCCGGCGCGAGACGATCCGCTCCCTCTGGCATCAACACCGTGGGCGGGTTGTCGGAATCGCTGTTTTCAGCCCATTGGCTTACATTCTGGTGCTCTATGCGCTGCGATTTACACCGGTCGTCTATGTCGCGCCGGGCAGGGAGATCAGTGTCGTGCTCGCCGTCGTCGCCGGCGGCTGGCTACTCGGGGAGGGGGATTTGCCAAGACGGCTCGTCTGGTCGCTGGTGATCCTTGTCGGAATGGGGCTGCTGGTCACTGGGTAGGGCCTCATCGGCGCAAAGTTGCCACGGTGACATCAGGCGCAATTGTCGTAACGGTTTGGGCCGCTATGATTGCGCGACCTCATTCGACGCCGAAGGAAACTCATGCCCGCCGCACTTTCCGTCAATCTCAATGCTGTCGCCATGCTTCGCAACCGCCGCGATCTGCCGTGGCCAAGCGTGACCGGGCTGGGACGGACTGCAATGGCGGCCGGGGCGCACGGCCTGACTGTTCATCCGCGCCCGGACCAGCGGCATATCCGCTTCTCCGACCTGCCGAATATCCGGTCGCTGCTGGATAAGGAATTTCCGCACGGCGAATTCAATATTGAAGGCTATCCCACCGAGGAGTTTCTTTCACTTTGTGAAGCACATCGACCCGATCAAGTCACTCTCGTTCCAGACGATCCGTCCCAACCCACATCCGATCATGGCTGGGATTTCATTGCTCAGAAAGAGATTCTAAAGTCTGTCACCAAGCGTCTGAAGGATAACGGTTTTCGCGTCAGTCACTTTTGTGATCCCGATGCTGACGAACGCCAGTTGGACGCTGCGGCGGCAACCGGTGCGGATCGGGTGGAGCTTTACACCGGACCCTATGGCGCAACGTTCAATGACAATAGCGCCCAATCGGACAAGGCCGATCAGCTGGGCCGAACCGCGGACCTTGCGGAGGAGAGGGGGCTCGGCGTCAACGCCGGGCATGATCTGACAGTCGCCAATCTGCCGCCGCTCGTCGCTGCGATACCAAATCTCTCGGAAGTGTCGATCGGCCATGGGCTGACGGCCGATGCGCTCGAATACGGCATGGCTGGAACGGTAGAGCGGTTCCTCGCTGCACTGAAAGGCGGCTGCACGGACGGTCGTTAACGCAGTCTTTACCATGAAACTGACTAATGGCCGCACGTTTGAAACTAAGTCGGCCGCCTTTTCCGTTTGCCTTTCATGGCAAAGAATCCAAAAGAACGCGCCGGCGAACACGAAGCTGGAAAGCGGACCATGGCAGACGATCGCAAACGCGGAGATGGCCGGAAACTGCCGAAAGCCGTGCGCGTCATTGTGGAGACGCCGCCACCCCTCGCGCCACGGTTAGACGATCTGATTTAAGGCAAACCATTTTTGCAGTCCGCAGCCGGCTGTTACTGCGGCTCGATGGTTAATACCAACACGCATAAAATTTTATGATTTTAGCCCGTTAACTCGTGCATCTGCACGAGGTTAGTTATGCGTCCCGTTTTGTTTCTTGTTCCGGCTCTATTTCTTGCCGGCTGCGCCACACCCCCGAACCGTATCAACGATATATGCGCGGTGTTCGACCAGACGGACGGCTTTTTCACCGATTGGTCCAAATCGGCCTACAAGGCGGAGCGCCGCTGGGGCGTACCACGTGCGGTCCTGCTAGCGACGATCCGTGTCGAATCCGGTTTCGATGGCAAAGCCAAACCGCCGCGAAAGAAGATTCTCGGTTTCATACCCGGCAAGCGTCCATCCAGCGCGACGGGGTATGCACAGGCTCTCGACGGAACCTGGGATCGGTATCGCAAGGAAACTGGCAATTGGGCCGCGAAGCGTAGCGATTTCGACGATGCCGTTGACTTCGTCGGCTGGCATCATCGCCTTTCTCATGAGAAAAACGGGGTCGCCCTGAACGATACCTACAATCTCTACCTCAACTACTATCTCGGTCATGCCGGCTACCGGCGCGGCAACTATCGTGGCGACGCCGGACTCGCGCGAACCGCGCAGAAGGCGACTAACATGGCGCTCTCTTACAATCAGCAGATGAGCCGTTGCGGTCGGTAAACTTGGCGGCGCACACTCGATCTTTCCAGATGCCTGCCAACACGCCGAAACGGTAGAAACTATTTGACGCTGTACCGTACGGTACGGTACATGCGCCGAATGTCCTCGGTCCATTCCAATGACGATGCTTTTTCACCGCGCCAGCGAGAGGTGCTCGATGCCGTTCTTCGACTGATGGTCGAGGAGGGGGACCGCTTCTCCGTTGCTCGCGTCGCGCGAGCCGCCAGTTGTTCCAAGGAGACGCTATATAAGTGGTTCGGCGACCGTGACGGGCTTCTCGGCGCGACGGTGCGCTGGCAGGCATCGCGGGTCAGGGTCGGGGATTACGATAGTGGCCGCCTCAATGCTTCGCAGCTCCGTGAAAAGCTCGAAGAATTTGCGGTCAATTGGCTTTCCGTGATCGCTTCGCCCACATCGCTTGCGCTCAACCGTGTCGCTATCGGCCAGGCCGGGTCCGGGAACAGTCGGCTGGGCGATATTGTTCTTGCCAACGGCAGGCTCGCCGTAGCGGCTCGGCTCAAGCCATTGCTGGACGCCGGCAGGGCCGCTGGTCATTTGTCATTCGACCATACGGAAGAGGCATTTCGTACTTTCCTCGGCCTTGTCGGGCGGGATGTGCAAATTCGTCTTCTCCTCGGCGATGAGCCATCCCTGGATAAAAAGACAATCGCCGCCGACGCGAAGCGGGCGGCTCAGCAGTTTCTTGCTCTCTTCGGAACCGAAAAGAGCGGAATAACAGAGACCGGGAAAGCGGCGGCAAGTCGGCTCTCGGCCAACTGAATTATCGAAACCAAAGGGAAGGAAAAACCAATGCGCGTTTATTACGATGCCGATGCCGATCTAAACCTGATCAAGAACAAGAAGGTTGTGGTGGTCGGATATGGTAGCCAGGGTCGCGCCCACGCGATGAATTTGAAGGATAGCGGCGCAAACGAACTGCGCATCGCGCTGCGCCCCGGTTCGACCACGGCCAAAAAGGTAGAGGCCGACGGATTGGAAGTCATGAGCGTTTCCGACGCCGCCGCCTGGGGCGATGTCATCATGATGGCGACACCGGACGAATTGCAGGCCGACATCTGGAAGGACGAGATCGCCGACAATATTCGCGACGGCTCGGCCATCGCCTTCGCGCATGGTCTCAACGTCCATTTCGGTCTTATCGAACCGAAAAAGACAATCGACGTCATCATGATCGCTCCGAAAGGCCCCGGCCATACCGTGCGCGGCGAATATGAGAAGGGCGGCGGCGTGCCGTGCCTCGTCGCGGTCGATCAGGACGCCTCCGGCAATGCGCTCGACATCGCGCTGTCCTACGCTGCCGGTGTCGGTGGCGGACGGTCCGGCATTATCGAGACAACCTTCAAGGAAGAGTGCGAGACCGACCTCTTCGGCGAGCAGGCTGTGCTTTGCGGCGGTCTCGTCGAACTGATCCGTGCTGGCTTCGAAACGCTGGTCGAGGCCGGCTACGCCCCGGAGATGGCCTATTTCGAGTGCCTGCATGAAGTGAAACTGATCGTCGACCTGATCTATGAGGGCGGCATCGCGAACATGAACTATTCCATCTCCAACACGGCGGAGTGGGGTGAGTACGTCACCGGGCCGCGCATCATCACCGAAGAAACAAAGGCAGAAATGGGCCGGGTGCTGAAAGACATTCAGACCGGCAAGTTTACTTCCGACTGGATGCAGGAATGGCACTCCGGCGCGGCCCGCTTCAAGGGCATCCGCCGTGTCAACGACGCGCATCAAATCGAGCAGGTCGGAGAACAGCTCCGCGGCATGATGCCCTGGATCAAGAGCAAGGCGCTTGTCGACAAGGACCGTAACTGATCGAAAACGTCGATCGGTGCTGGTAATGATGGGCCGCATCCTACGATGCGGCCCTTTTTGCGCCCTGAAAAATAGGTCAGTGCTGTTGACTTAAAGCGATGGGAGGCAGAAACATGCGGCTCCAAATTTCGACCGATGGGTGAAATCATGTTGCAGCCCCGCCTTGCCAGTCGCGCAAATCGTATGCGCGCGTCCGAGATCCGCGAACTTCTGAAGCTTCTGGCCAGGCCCGACATCATTTCGTTCGCGGGCGGCATCCCCGATGAATCGCTGTTTCCAGCGGAAGCCGCGAAAGAGGGGTATGTCAAAGCGCTCGACGGGCAATCGCAGGGCACCTCGCTGCAATATTCACTATCGGACGGCTACGTTCCGCTTCGTAAATGGATCGTCGAGTACATGGCGACGATCGGGGTCCAGTGCGACCTGGAAAACGTGATGATCACCTCCGGCAGCCAGCAGGCGCTGGATTTCATCGCGAAGCTCTATCTTTCACCAAACGATACGGCGCTTGTAACATGGCCGACCTATCTCGGTGCGTTACAGGCCTTCAACGCCTATGAGCCGCGTTTCGACCGGCTCGATCCGATGGGCAATCGAAGCGCGGCCGAGATTGCGAATGAGGCCGAAGAGGCAGGCGGAGCGGTCAAGTTCGCCTATCTCTCCGCCGATTTCGGCAATCCCACAGGGCAGACCTTTAGCCGGGAGATGCGCGAACGTTTGATCGAAATGGCGGACGATCTCGACATTCCGATCATCGAAGACGGAGCATATCAGGCGCTGCGCTATGATGGCGAGGCCATCCCTCCCATTCTCGCCATCGAGCAGGAGAAGCGCGGCGGCGATCTTGAAGCGTGCCGGACCGTTTATTGCGGCAGCTTCTCCAAGACACTTGCGCCGGGTCTGCGGATTGGCTGGATTTGCGGCGCGCGCCAAATCCTCGATCGGCTGATCATTATCAAGCAGGCCGGCGATCTCCACACCTCGACGATCAATCAGATGGTCATCGATCACATTGCACGCACAGTTTTTGATGAGCAGGTCGAGAAGATCGGCTCGGTCTATTCAGCGCGCCGCGATAAGCTGCTGGCGGAGCTGAAGAAAAACATGCCTGAAGGGGTCAGTTGGACGGAGCCGGAGGGCGGAATGTTCGTCTGGGTGACGCTACCGAAGGGGCTCGACGGTGCGGCTCTTCTCGAAAAGTCTCTGGAGACCGAAAAGGTTGCGTTCGTCCCGGGGCAGGCCTTTTTTGCCGATGGTTCGGGCGCCAACACCATTCGTCTGTCCTTCTCATGCGCCAATGACGCGATGATCGAGGAAGGGATGGCGCGTCTCGGCAGGCTGATTTCAAGCGCTACCTGAAGCGGCTAATCGGGCTGGCGCGATGGTTCCGAGTTTACAAGGATCGCGACGGGCTTCACACTGACGCCATGGGATTGCGGCTCGCCACCTTCAACATCGAAAATCTGATGAGTCGCTTCGATTTTGCGGGCTTTCGCAATGCGCTGCGGCAGGATCGGGCCTTGTCGATCTATCAGATCGACGACCAACGGCAATATGAGGCGCTGGAAGCGGCTCGCGCGGTCGCCACGACGGACGATACCCGTCAATTGTCGGCACTTGCGATGGCGGCTGTGCGGGCAGATGTAATTTGCCTGCAGGAAGTGGACAATCTTGAGGCGCTCGACGCCTTCGAGCGCCATTATCTCTACCGTATGATCGGGCGAGGCTATCGGCAGCGGCATGTCAGCCGCGGCAATGACGGACGAGGCATCGATATTGCGGTGCTGGCGCGGGACGAAACCGGCGAGGGCCAGCGGATCGAGATCCGCGATATACAAACGCACGCCTTTCGCACCGTTTCCGATTTCGGCCTTCAATCGTCCGAGCTGGCCGAAATGGGTGTCGATGGGGGACAGAAACTCTTCAGGCGCGACTGCGTGGTTGTCGATATGGCGGTCGGCGGTCGACCATTCACACTTGTCGCCCTTCATCTCAAAAGCATGGGCCCGTCACGCGATCCGGATATTCCAGGCCGCGAATGGACAATGCCGATGCGCCGGGCCGAACTGGCGGCAACCCGCCAGATTTTAACGGATAAATTCGATGGCGGCCCCGAGCGGATGCGATGGGCGATCTGCGGCGACCTCAACGATTATCGCGAGCGGATCGTCATTCACGGCGAGTTTGAGGAAGAATTTCGGTTCGAGCATGTCCGGGAGGCCGACTCGAGCCTCGATGTCCTGCTGGAAGACGGTTTCGCCTTTGACCCGACCCAAAAGCTCGACCCGATGCAGCGCTGGACGCTGTTTCACAGCCGTGGTCCTGGCAGACGGCATCTCTGCCAACTCGACTACATTCTCCTTTCGCCAAAGTTGGCAAAGGCCAATCCCGATGCCGTGCCGCAAATCGAACGGCGTGGACAGCCGTGGCGCACAATCGTTCCACCGGGCCAGGAGGTGGAGCGCTTTCCCCGCACGGGTTGGGACCGGCCAAAGGCGTCCGACCATTGTCCGATCGCGCTGGAACTCAACATATGACGGAGCGGGACGATGGCGATCAGCTTGGACACTTCGACCTGCCCCGCGAAACCGTAATCCCGATCGAGGGGGTGGAGCTGATCCAGCTCGAAGGGCAACATCCTTATGAGAAGCGCCACCTTGCCGCAATCGAAGAGGAGTGGGCGCAACGCAAAGCCGGATCGCCATCACTCTTCGACGGCCAATTCTGCCTGATGCGAAGTTTGAGCCTGTCGGCGGAGCGTTTCCTCAAAGGTTCGTTTCATATGGGGCGCTTTGCGACGTTTCTGCACTGGCGCTCGCACCGATTTCCGGGTCTCGAACATCTCTTCGCGCACGCCGTGCCGGTGTTATCGGACGGTTCCTTGCTCGCTGTGCGGATGGGCGAAGAGACAGTCAATGCCGGACAAGTATATTTCGCGGCCGGTTCGTTCGATGGAAACGACGTCCGCGACAAAGCCATCGATCTGCACGGCAATATGCTGCGTGAGGTAGCGGAGGAGACTGGCCTCGATCTGCGGCGCGGCAAGCGTGAGCCGACGCTATGGCTGTGGAGCGGTAAGGATGGTGCAAGCTGCGTGTTTCAACGCTATGCCATGCCTCTGAACAGCATTGAAGCGGAAGAGACCGTAACGGATTTTATTGCGACCGAGACACAGCCGGAACTTGCATCGCCTGTCATTCTGCGCAGCCTGAACGATCTGCCGGCCACCGCGCCAGCACACATGGCTCCGTTTGTCCGGCTTCACTTCGAGCAGGCGGCGTGGCTTTCCGATGAGAACGATGGAGAGTGAATGTGACCCGCGACTATGCCATCTACGATGTTTTCACAGCCACAAAGCTGGAAGGGAACCCGCTGGCCGTGGTCTTCGACGCCGACGGTTTGAGCGACACCGACATGGCGGCAATCGCAGGCGAGTTCAATCTTTCTGAAACGATCTTCCTGGTATCGCCCGAGAACGACTCGCACAGTGCGGCAGCGCGGATCTTTACACCGAAGTCGGAACTTCCTTTCGCCGGTCATCCGACTGTGGGCGCGACCGTCGCCATCATAGAACGACGCGGCGGCCTCGCCGGCGATGGCCGTATCGTGACGTTGGAGGAGGGCGTCGGCCTCGTTCGCTGTGTGGTCAAGGACGATCAAGGAACGCATTTTGCCGAGTTCGACCTGCCAAAACTTCCCGTAGCAGCCGAATTGACCCTTGAGAAAGAAGAGATCGCCGAGGCGCTTGGCCTGTCGGCTGCGGAAATCGGGTTCGAGAATCATGTTCCGACCCTCTATTCCGCCGGTGTGCCGTTTCTCTGCGTGCCGGTGGACGGCCTAGAAGCGATCGGGCGGGCCAGCACCAACACCGATGGATGGCCCGCCTTTTCGAAGCGAAGCGGTTTCGGTGAGGTATATCTCTACACCCGCGATACGATCCGCCACGACGCATCCTATCACGTTCGGCTTTTCGCGCCGGCGTTCGGGATCGCAGAAGATCCTGCAACGGGAGCCGCGGCAGCAGCTTTTGCGGGGGTCATAATGGAATTCGATGCGCCGCATGACGGGCCGCATATCGTTCTGATCGAGCAGGGTGTCGAAATGGGTCGGCCTTCCGCGTTGCGGCTCGAATTGGATGTCGAAAACCGCAAACTGACCAAGGCCCGTTTGGGCGGCCATGCGGTCAAGATTGCGGAAGGCAAGCTGCTTCTCTAGCAGTTTGGGTGCCAACGCTCGATTGGTGACTGTTACGCTCTAACTTTCCGGGCGAAAGCAACCCGTGATTGTGAGTACGCCTTGTTGGGACTTATGCGCTATTGCCGTTTCGTCGTACTGGCAGGGTTTCTTACTGTGGGCTGGGCCGCCAATGCACAGGACGATTTAAGCGGTCCGGATGCATTCGCGTCTATCGCTGATCGCGAAAAGCGGGCGGCGGCTCTGTTTGAGGAAATGGGTAAGGTGCTTCAGCATCCGCGCTGCCTCAACTGTCATCCAGTCGACGATACACCCCGGCAGGGTGACGCCATGCAGATCCACAATCCGCCGGTCGTTCGTGGCGAAGCGGATTTCGGGGCGGCGGCGATGCGTTGCAATACCTGTCACGGTTCTGAGAATGTCGCTTACACTACTGGTGAGGGGTCTATCCCCGGCCACGATCCGTGGCATTTGGCTCCGAAGGAGATGGGCTGGATCGGTCTGTCTTTGCGGGCGATCTGCGAACAGATCAAAGACCCGGAGCGAAATGGTGGCAAGACGCTGAGGGATCTGGTCGAGCATAACGCGCGAGATGGTCTCGTGGGCTGGGGCTGGGAACCGGGGGAGGGCCGAGAGCCGGCTCCAGGCAGTCAGGAAATCTTCGGCGCTCTGACCCAGGCGTGGGTAGCGGCGGGTGCTGGCTGCCCCACCGATTGATTTGGTCCTCCGCCTGGAGGGCTGTGCGTCTTGCGACGCTAACAACTCTCGATTTCGATGGCTGCGTCTCGGTTTTTACAGCATTTTGCGCTTTTCACGCGGCTACTGCACCAAAGTCCTATGGCACCCTTTTCGCATTGACCGAAGAGTATGGGACGGCATTTACTTGAGCAGGCGGTTGCGATGTGGCGGCCGGGTGCGCTTATCGGGAGGATAAAATTCAATGTCTGAAGTGACGCTTGTCGTAAACGGGCGAAAGGTGAAGCGGAACGTCGAGGACCGCACGCTGCTCGTGCATTTCCTGCGCGACGAACTCGATCTCACCGGCACCCATGTGGGCTGCGACACCACGCAATGCGGCGCCTGCGTCGTTCATATGGATGGCAAGGCAGTGAAGAGCTGCACCGTTCTGGCAGCGCAGGCCGATGGATCGGAAGTTGTGACCATCGAAGCAGCGAACGCCGGATATGACGAACTGCATCCGATGCAGAAAGCCTTCAAGGAATATCACGGCCTGCAATGCGGATTTTGCACGCCCGGCATGATCATGGCCGGAATCGACATGGTTCGTCGTTATGGGCCGGGTAATCTGGACGAGGCGACGGTCCGCCAGAATCTCGAAGGCAATATCTGCCGCTGCACCGGCTATCACAACATCGTCAAGGCGATCCTCGCTGCATCCGATGAGATGGCGAAAAGCGATACGCGGCTCAACGAAGCCGCTGAGTGAATTCGAGCAGAACGGCTTCCGGCCGCACGCCAGATCAAGCAACCGGAAAGCCGATTTTCAAGCAGGTAAAAGGCCGACAGCGCATGCGCTTTCTGCCAGGAGGAACATCGGAAATGTCTGAAGGACACGGTATCGGCGCCCGGGTGGCGCGAAAGGAAGACAAGCGTTTCATCACCGGTCTCGGCCGCTACACCGACGATATGAAGGTGCCGGGGATGATGCATGCGGCATTCGTGCGCTCGCCGCACGCTCACGCAAAAATCAACGGCGTGGACAAAAGCGCGGCGCTTGAGATGGAGGGCGTTATCGACGTCCTGACCGGGCCGGAACTGAAGGCAGACGGTATCGGCGATCTGATCTGCGGCTGGGCAGTCTCCAGCAAGGATGGGTCGCCGATGAATATGGGCGCATGGAGCCCGCTGGCGACCGACACGGTCCGCCATGTCGGTAACCCGGTGGCGATCGTCGTTGCAGAAACGAGGGACATTGCGCTCGATGCCGCCGAGATGGTCGCTGTCGACTATGAGCCGTTGCCCGCGGTGGTCGATGCTGTCGATGCGCTCGGCGAAGGAGCGCCGCAGCTTCATCCGGAAGCGGCGAACAATCTGATTTTCGACTGGGAGATCGGTGAAGAGCAGGCGACCGACGATGCGATTTCCGGCGCCGCCCACGTGGTCGAGGTCGAAATCCGCAACAACCGGCTGTCGCCGAATCCGATGGAGCCACGGGCCGCGCTCGGCCATTACAACAAGGCTGAGGATCATTACACGGTCTGGACAACAAGCCAGAACCCGCATGTCGCCCGTCTGGTCATGAGCGCCTTCTATAACGTCGCGCCAGAAAACAAGCTTCGCGTCATCGCGCCGGATGTCGGCGGCGGCTTTGGCGCGAAAATCTACATCTACCCGGAAGAGGTCGTATGTCTGTGGGCGTCCAAGCGCACGGGCGTGCCCGTCAAATGGGTGGCGACGCGCACCGAGGCCTTCCTGACGGACGCCCATGGTCGCGACCATAGCAGTACGGCGAAGATCGGCTTCGATGCCGATCATAAGATTGTCGGGCTGAAGGTCGAAACGGTAGCCAATCTCGGCGCATACATGTCGCTCTTTTCGAGCGCGACGCCGACATATCTCTATGCCACGCTGCTATCGGGCCAGTATAATATCCCGAACATCCACGCCAATGTGAAGGCGGTCTATACCAATACCGCCCCGGTTGACGCCTATCGCGGCGCGGGGCGTCCGGAGGCCACCTATCTGGTCGAGCGGACGATGACGCAGGCAGCACGCCAACTCGGAGTCGATGCTGCGGAACTGCGGCGAAAGAACTTCATCCGCGAGTTCCCGCATCAGACGCCGGTCATCATGAATTACGATGCAGGCGATTTCGAAGCCTCGCTGAATGCGGCGATGGAAGAGATCGACTACAAGAACTTCGAAAGCCGCCGGCAGGAAAGCCGCAACCGCGGCAAACTGCGCGGTATCGGCATGAGCTGCTATATCGAGGCTTGCGGCATTGCGCCGTCTGCCGCGGTCGGCTCTCTCGGGGCAGGCGTGGGTCTCTGGGAATCGGCTGAGGTGCGCGTGAATGCGGCCGGTACGATCGAGGTTCTGACAGGCAGTCACAGCCACGGGCAGGGCCATGAAACGACCTTCGCTCAGCTCGTGCATGAACGTCTCGGTCTGCCGCTCGACCAAGTCACTATCGTCCACGGCGACACCGACGTCGTGCAGATGGGCATGGGCACATATGGCTCGCGTTCCGGCGCGGTCGGTATGAGCGCTATCGTGAAGGCGCTCGACAAGGTCGAAGCCAAAGCCAAGAAGATTGCCGCGCATCTGCTTGAAGCGGATGAGGGCGACATCGAAATCGAGAACGGCGAGTTGAAGGTTGCCGGGACCGACAAGACGTTGCCGTGGTTCCAGATGGCGCTTGGCGCTTACACGGCGCACAATCTGCCAGAAGGACTTGAGCCGGGACTGAAGGAGACCGCCTTCTATGATCCCTCCAACTTCACCTTCCCGGCCGGCTGCTACATCTGCGAGGTCGAGATCGATCCGGAGACCGGTAAGACCGAGATTCTCCGCTTTGTCGCGGCCGACGATTTCGGGAACATCATCAATCCGATGATCGTCGAGGGGCAGGTTCACGGTGGCCTGACGCAGGGCATCGGGCAGGCCCTTCTGGAAGGCGTGCATTACGATGCCGATAGCGGCCAGCTGATTACCGCGAGCTATATGGATTATTGCATGCCGCGGGCGGACAATGTTCCGATGTTCGAGGTCAGTCACCAGACCACTCCGTGCCCGGGCAATCCATTGGGTATAAAGGGTTGCGGCGAAGCGGGCGCAATCGGCTCTCCGCCGGCGGTCATCAATGCGATTACCGATGCGATCGGTACAGAGGCGGTCACAATGCCCGCAACACCGATGAAGGTCTGGCAGGCCATTCGTGGGGCGGCCATGGCGCAGGCAGCTGAATAGAAGCGGACGAGGCCGGCGGGGCTTGGTCCTCGCCGGTTCCCTTCACCGTCTCAGGAACCCGGAGTTCATATTATGCATCAGACAACTTATCACCGCGCTCAAAGTGTTGAAGAAGCGGCCAATCTGGCCCAGGGCGCCAGCGATCCCCGTTATCTCTCCGGCGGCATGACCTTGCTGCCTACCATGAAGCAGCGCCTCGTTGCCCCATCCGATCTGATCGATCTGCGCCATGTCGACGCCATGCAGGGCGTTTCCGAAGAGGGCGACATGATCGTCATTGGCGGCGCGACCTGCCACAACGACATCGCCACCAGTGAGATCCTTCAGTCCAAGGTGCCGGGCCTGGCCTATCAGGCAAGCCATATCGGCGACCCCATGGTTCGTCACATGGGCACGATCGGCGGCTCTATCGCCAACAACGATCCGGCGGCCTGCTACCCGTCGGCAATGATCGCCATGAATGCGGTTATCCGCACCAACAAACGCGAGGTCTCCGCCGAGGATTTCTTTACAGGTCTCTTCGATACCGTGCTGGAGGAAGGCGAGATCGTTACCGGCGTTGCTTTTCAGGCACCGGAAAAAAGCGGTTACGGCAAGTTTCCAAACCCGGCGTCGCGCTACGCGATGGCAGGCGTATTCGTCGCAAAAACGGCTGATGGCGTTCGCGTCGCCGTGACTGGAGCCGGCGATGATGGGGTCTTCCGCGCGACCGGCCTCGAAGACGCGTTGGCCGGCGATTTCTCGGCCGCGTCACTCGATGGAAAGTCGGTCGATTCCAGTAATCTGATGGGCGACATCCATGCATCGCCGGAATATCGAGCGGCGCTGATTGTCGCGATGGCCAAGCGCGCGGTCGTGCTGGCCAATGGTGGCGATCCGGATACCAAGGCGGCGACGCCCGCCGGTACGGCTGCGGCCTGACGCCGCGCGGCCTGTAGC
The DNA here is from genome assembly GCF_024158145.1 of Notoacmeibacter sp. MSK16QG-6. Taxonomy (GTDB): domain Bacteria; phylum Pseudomonadota; class Alphaproteobacteria; order Rhizobiales; family Rhizobiaceae; genus Notoacmeibacter. The sequence goes on along the minus strand of NZ_JAMYXM010000002.1, from coordinate 351,126 downwards.
TGCGTGCCATTTTATCGGCCCCGAGCCTCTTAGGTTCGGGGCCGGCTTCGTTTCACCCAGCTTTAAAAGACGCGCCGCCTGGTTATGCAGCTCTGCAAATATTCCACGCTCCGGTTTGCTGGCCGTCCTGCTTGGCTGTTAGAAGGCCCTATTCGGTGTTTGTCGGGTTTGGTATCGGAACAAATTTATGGCTGTTCGTTCAGGTTACGCTGTCCGGCGCAAGTTCCGCTATCTGACGCGTGCTTTGATCGCTGCCGTGCTGATTATTGGCACCGCGCTTGTTCTCACGCTCCAGCATTTTGCCCGTGACAGCGCCATCGCCGATTTAAGGCGACAGGCATCCGAGACCCTGGCGTTGCAAAGTTCGGCATTGACCGGCCATCTCGATAAATTTCGCCTTCTTCCGCCGCTGCTTGCAGGGCGCGACACCATCCAGACCATTTTCGCGGAAAACGATAGCCGTTCAGGAATTACCGAAGCCAAACGAGCGGCAGGCCTTTCCGGCGCGAAAGATGTTCTCTTTCTTCGGCCCGATGGCTCGGTCTTCGCTTCAGCCCATGGAGAATTCGATGGGCATGAATTCGGTGGGGGCGAATTGCTGCGGACGGCGATGCAGAACCGCTTGGGCCGGCAGACATTCAGCGGCTCTCTCGGCCAACCGCTCTATGCGTTTGCGTCAGCTATTCGGCGCGACGATGCTTTTCTGGGCGCGATCGTCGTGCTTGTCGGGCTGGACCAGCTCGAAAATATATGGGCGCTTTCCCATGAGCCGATCCTGGTCACCTGGCGTGACGTTATCCTGATCGGCAACCGGCCGCTTTGGAAAGGCGCGCAGCTTCATTCCCACGCTGACGCGCCGGGCCTCCTTGTCGCTGAAGGAGGTACGCGTGGACTTGTCCGTCTGAGATCGGAGCCGGAGGACGACGCGACAAAACTGGCCTATCTCGCAGAACTCGACCTTCCTCTTCTCGACTGGCGTCTCCATGCTCTTGTGGACGCGACGCCGCTATCACGGACTGTCGATCTCGCTCTTACAACGGGCTTGCTCCTGACCGTTCTTGCCGGACTGACCGGGTTGACGCTTCTGAAGCGATCGGAAATCGCAGCACTTCGTCTTCGCAACGAACGCGCGCAGGCTTTGCGGCTGGAACGCCGGGTTCGTGACCGAACCGTCGAATTGCGTTCCGTCAATCAGTCGCTCGAACAGGAGGTCGAGGTACGCCAACTGGCCGAAAAGCAATTGAGAAAAACGCAGTCGGAACTCATTCACACTGCCAAGCTCGCCGTTCTAGGCCAGATGAGCGCGACGCTGAGCCACGAATACAATCAGCCTATAGCGGCGGTGAGAAGTCAGGCGGAGAATGCCAGGACGTTTCTCTCAAGGTCTAAACCGGAACGGGCGGACATTTCCCTCTCGCACATCATCCGGCTGACCGAGCGCATGGGAGACTTGTCGAAGTCCCTTCTTGGATTTGCACGCCGACCGGGATCGGATATCGCGCCGACCAGTCTGTCGGCCGCGTTGGACGAAGCTCTCATGCTCACGGGACCACGCCTCAGAAAGGCAGGTATTTCACTGAACAGCGAAGATGTCGGAAAAGATATCCGTGTCATGGGCGGGCGTCTTCGCCTGACGCAGGTTCTGGTCAATCTCATCAACAATGCGGCCGATGCTCTGGAAGGGTTGGGCGTTGAGCCCGGCACGGGACGGCCCGAAACGGATACGCCACGGATATCCATATCCGCCACTCGGTCGGATGATTTTTGTCTGATCCGGATCGAAGATAACGGACCGGGTCTGCCGGATCGTCCCGCTAGCGAGATTTTCGAGCCTTTCGTTTCGACTAAAGGTGTCGGTGAGGGTTTGGGCATCGGCTTGTCAGTTGTCGATAGCATCGTCACCGATTTCGGTGGCGGTATTTCTGCGGGCTCCTCAGCGATGGGCGGCGCCTGTTTCGAAATCCGGCTCCTACCGGCTGAGGCCAGCGAGCCGCCCAAGGCGCTGGCCGATCACGCAACAGCATAAGCGAGTGAAAGTTTCGACATGTCTCAGGTGATCCTGATCGATGATGATGACGATCTGCGGCTTTCGCTGTCTCAGGGACTCGAACTGGAAGGTTATGAAGTTCTCGATTTTGCCGATCCGCTCGAAGCGTTGGAAAGCGTGACGCGGCGTTTTGAGGGAATTGTGGTCTCCGACATTCGCATGCCCGGCATGGGCGGTATTGACGTGTTAAAGGCTGTTCTGGCGATCGATCCTGCGCTGCCGGTTATTCTGATCACCGGCCATGGCGATGTGCCGCTTGCGGTGCAGGCGATGCGCGACGGGGCCTACGATTTCATCGAGAAGCCGTTTCCAACGCTAAGACTTGCCAGCGTCGTGCGGCGGGCTTTGCACATGCGTCGCCTTGCGCTGGAAAACCGGTCTCTGCGAGAGCATCTGGAAAGCGTATCCGCTGTCGAAGAGAGGCTTGTCGGTCGAACACCGGCGATGCGGCACCTGCGCGATGAGATTGCCGCGCTGGCCGATACGGATGCTGACGTGCTGGTGCGTGGCGATACCGGTACGGGGAAAGAAGTCGTTGCACGCGCTTTGCACGATTCAGGCTCGCGCTCCTCCGGCCATTTCGTCGCTATCAATTGCGGGGCGTTGCCGGCCGACATCATCGAAAGCGAGCTTTTCGGCCACGAACCCGGCGCCTTTACAGGCGCAAAGAGCAAGAGGGTCGGCAAGATCGAGCATGCCAATGGCGGCACCGTCTTCCTGGATGAGATCGAGAGCATGCCGCTGGACTTGCAGGTCAAGCTGCTTCGCGTCATCGAACAGCGGGTGGTCGAGCCGCTCGGTTCGAATAAGGTGAAACCGCTCGACGTCCGCTTTGTCGCAGCGAGCAAGGCCGATCTGGCAAAGGAAAGTCAGGCCGGCCGCTTTCGCGCCGATCTCTACTACCGTCTCAACGTGATCAGCCTCACGATCCCCAGCCTGAAAGAGCGCAAGGAGGACATCCCGCTACTTTTCCATCATCTGGCGCGTGAGGCGAGGGCGCGTTACCGCCGCGATATTCCACCGATGACACCGGCTCTGGAGGCCGATTTGATGGGATACGATTGGCCGGGAAATGTGCGCGAACTGCGCAATGTCGCCGACCGCTGGGTGCTGGGTCTATGGCGTGGACTGTCATCCGCGCCGCAGATCGAGGATGGACTGACTTCGTCCGGCCACTCTCTTTCCGACCAACTCGCCCTATACGAAAAAGCGATCATCGAAGCGGAACTCAGCCGAAATGAGGGGCGGATGAAGCCGACCTATGAAGCGCTGGGACTTTCGCGAAAGGGGCTCTACGACAAGATCCGTCGACTGGGTATTGCGGCTCACGCCGAGACCGAAGGCGACGATATCTGATCGGGTTCGTCACCGGCGCGTTTCTCCACCACCGTATTGTGTAGCCAGCCACCCATTTATCTGCTTAGCATGGGTTGATCGATACGCATCGATCGAATGGATGGGCGAATGGCGATCCATCTATCCTATTGAAAATGAACGTTATCGTTCTTTTCTTGGGAAATGGCACGCCGTTTGCAACAGGTAGGAGGCTGTTGGGCCGCGCGCCCACCATCCATGAATATGCAATTGCCCGACCATGCAATCAGCCATGGCTTTCGGGTACCAAGGGAGGAACATATGTCCAAAATGCTTGGCGCCGTTTCGGCGCTCGCTATTTCCGTTTGTGCCGGTCAGGCCATGGCCGATCCTGCAGGTTGCGACGGTGACGAAACCGTTGTCCGCTTCAGCCATGTCGTGGCGGCGAGCGGTCACCCGAAGGGCGACGCCGCACAGCTACTGGCTGAAAAGGTCAATAGTGAAATGGACGGCAAGATGTGCATGGAGGTCTATCCGAACTCCACGCTTTATGACGATGACAAGGTCATGGAAGCCTTGCTGCTCGGTGACGTTCAGCTTGCAGCGCCGTCGCTATCCAAGTTCGAGGCCTACACCAAGAAGCTTCGTCTCTACGATCTGCCGTTCCTGTTCACATCGCTGGACACAGCCAACGGCTATATGGGCTCCGACGATGCCAAGGAGCTGCTCGCAGCCCTCGAAAGCGAAGGCTATACCGGCCTCGGCTATATCGTGTCCGGCCTGAAGCAGTTCTCTGCAAACAAGCCGCTGGAAAAGCCTGAAGATGCGTCGGGCCTCAAGTTCCGCGTTCAGACATCCGACGTCGCGGTCGCGATGATCGAGGCGATGAATGCCTCGGCTCAGAAGCTGGCTTTCAAGGAAGTCTATGGCGCTTTGCAGACCGGCGTTGTCGATGGTCAGGAAAACTCCTGGTGCAATATCTACACGCAGAAGTTCTTCGAAGTGCAGGACGGCGTGACCGAGACCAACCACCAGGTGCTGGCTTACGGCGTCATCACCAGCCAGGACTTTCTCGACGGTCTTGATGGCGAAGTTCGCGATCAGTTCCTGAGCATCGTCGACAGCACGCTTGCCGAAGCGAACAAGCAGGTCGCCGATAAAGAAGGCGAATGCCGTCAGTCCATCCTGGATGCCGGCGGTAAAATTCGCGAACTGTCCCCCGAACAGCGCCAGGCTTGGGTTTCCGTCATGAAGCCGGTCTGGAAGCAGTTCGAAGGCGATATCGGTGCGGATGTCATCGAGAAAGCCTCGAGTTCGTCCACCAACTGATTGCTGATCGATGTAACCGTCTGAAAAAGGCGGGCATGTCAGCTATCACACCCACCGGCGGAAACCCGCCGGTGGGCTCTTTGGGGATTGAGGGGGGTTCCGAATGGACCTTTTGTGGCCCAGCGTTGCGCTGGTGGTACTCGTCGTCGGGCTGTTTCTTGCCGAAAGGCGCTGGCCGGTCGGCGTAGCGAAACTTGAAGAAAATATCATCGCCCTTCTTCTGGCGCTGATTACTCTCATATCCTTCGTGCAGGTCGTTGCGCGTTACGGGTTCAATTCCGGCTGGGGTGGGGCCCTGGAAGCGACTCGTATTCTTTTCGCCTGGCTGATCCTCTTTGGTATGAGCTACGGCGTCCGGACAGGTCTGCATCTCGGGGTCGATGCCGTCATTCGGTTGTTCCCGCGCCCGCTCTTCAAGGCGGCAGCGATATTCGGCGCGCTCTGTACCCTCGCATATGGGCTGATACTTCTTCATAGCGGCTTCCTTGCCATCTTTGGCGTCGATGTCGGCGGCAACTGGCGTCAGAGCGGAGCGATCGGCTACTGGAATTTCATGTTCGACCGCGGCACGGGACTGGACGATTTACGTTATCCGAACTGGGTCAGCGAAACCTTCGGCGTGCAGGAGCGCGTACAGCGCTGGGTCGCCTATCTCATGTTGCCCATTGGACTGGCGCTCCTGTCATTCCGGTCCCTGCAGGCCGTCATCGCAATTGCGCTCGGCGAGCGTGAATTGATCGTCGCAAGCCACGAGGCGGAAGAACTCGTGTCCGAAAACCTGAACACGCTGAAGGAGTGAGGGCATGGAAACCACTTTTCTTTTCGTCATGGTGCTCGGTCTTCTCTTTCTGGGCGTACCTGTCGCGATTTCTCTCGGCCTATCCTCGGTCCTGACAATTGCGCTGTTCTCGTCGGATTCCATGAGTTCGGTCGCGCTGCAGCTATTCACGGCTTCGCAGAACTATACGCTGCTCGCAATTCCCTTCTTCATTCTGGCGTCGGCCTTTATGTCGACAGGCGGCGTTGCCCGAAGGATCATCCATTTCGCCATCGCCACTATCGGTCATTTCCGCGGCGGTCTCGCTATGGCGTCCGTCTTCGCCTGCATGATGTTCGCGGCCCTGTCCGGCTCGTCGCCCGCAACCGTGGTGGCCATCGGCACGATCGCCATCGCCGGTATGCGACAGGTGGGCTATTCCAAGGAATTCGCCGCCGGCATCATCGCCAATGCCGGTACGCTGGGCATCCTCATTCCACCTTCTATCGTGATGGTGGTCTATGCCGCTGCTACGAACGTGTCGGTCGGTCGCATGTTTCTTGCCGGCATCATTCCGGGTGTCGTCGCTGGTCTCATGCTGATGATCGCCATTTATATCCAGGCGCGGCGAAAGAACCTCCCCGCCGAAGAATGGAAGGGCTTCGGAGAAGTCATCGCAGGCGGCAAGGAAGCCGGCTGGGGCCTCTTTCTTATCGTCATCATCCTTGGCGGCATCTATGGCGGCGTCTTCACGCCAACCGAAGCGGCGGCCGTCGCTGCAGTCTATGCGGCCTTCGTGGCGCTCTTCATTTATCGCGATATGGGACCGTTGAAGGAGAAGGCCTGGACCGAACCGACCGATAGCCGGCGGGCGGTCGTCGGTTTCAAAGCGCTGGTCTATGCACTGGCATTCTTCTTCGTATGGATGATGTTGTCCTTCTTCGCTTTTGCCGAAGCGGGTGAGGGGAGCTTCAGCTCAAGGGCGCTGATCGGTCTCGTCTGTGCGGCTCTGATCCTTATCGCCTACCCCTTGTGGCGGGCCGAGGGTGGCGCAGCCGCCGTTCCCGGTACGCTGGGAGCGGGTCTGCCGGTCTGGGGCCGAAATCTCGGACAGGTCGGCCGGCATTTTTTTGGAGCGCTGTTCCACGCCGATACGCATAAGGTGCTCGTCGATGCCGGCAAGACGACCGTCATGCTGATGTTCATCATCGTCAACGCGCTGCTTTTTGCTCATGTGCTGACGTCGGAGCGTATTCCCGATGCCATTGCCGCGATGATGCTGGACTACGGCTTCAACTGGTTCACCTTCCTTATCGCCGTGAACATCCTGCTTCTGATCGGCGGGCAGTTCATGGAACCGTCCGGCCTGTTGCTGATCGTGGCGCCGGTCGTGTTCCCTATCGCAATGGAACTCGGCGTCGATCCGATCCATCTCGGCATCATCATGGTCGTGAACATGGAAATCGGCATGATCACGCCGCCAATCGGGCTCAATCTCTTCGTGACAAGCGGTATAACGGGGATGAGCCTGATACAGGTGGTCCGAGCGGCAATGCCCTTCGTGGGCGTGCTGTTCATCTTCCTGCTTCTCGTGACCTATGTGCCGTGGCTCTCGACCGCCGTTCCCACCGCGCTGATGGGGCCAGAGATCATTACCAACCGATAGGCAATCGCCTATGCCGGCAGGCCTTTTTATGGGCCTGCCGGTGCCGAACGCTAATATCTTCACCTCTTCATTCACCGCCGATTAAATCTGTTGCTCTACCTTCACGCCGACGGAGGTAAGACGATGATCGATATCGAAATGCTCGGTGTGCCGGCCTCGCTTGTAGAGGTTCAGGATGATGGGATGGTCCGCTATGTCGGACTGAATTCCCTCGTCGAGCAAATGCTCGGTATCGACGAAAAAAACTTCATCGGAAAAACACCGTTGGAAGCATGGCCGGGGCAAGCCGGCGAGCAGATTTCTTCAAAATACAAGACCTGCCTGAGCGGCGGAAAGATGACGACCTTCACCGATGAGCGTGAAGGCGAAGAGGCATCGACTTTTCTCAACATCACTCTGACGCCATTGCGTCAGCCGGGCTCGGAAAGCGTCAGTCACGTCGTGACGGTCTTTCAGGACGTGACCGACGTGATGAGGCAGAAAAGGGCGCTGCGGGAAGCCAATGCGCGCCTGGAACTCGCTATCGATGTTATCGATGGCGCCTTCTGGCATCTCGATATTGCGAGCGGTGAGTTTACCGCCTCGAAAGGCCTCGCCATGCTGGCGGACAGCGATCCGAGCAAGCCGTTCAGCGGTGAGCAATGGATGGCGCTGATCCACGAATCCGACGGGTGCGCTGCCGGTCTCGAAACGCTTATGAGCGGCGAAGTCGGCACCATGACCACCTACTACCGGATAACGACGCTGACGGGCGAGACACGGTGGATGCGATGCCGGCGCAAATCCGTGGTGGATGAGACCGGGAAGGTGGTCGCGGTTTGCGGCGTAACTGTCGACATCACGAATGAGAAGCTTCGTGAGCACGAGTTGGAGCAGAAGTCGCAACGCGACCCGCTTACCAATCTCTGTAATACGCGCGCCTTTGATGCCAAGCTCGAACGGCTCGCCAGGGAGCCCGATGGCAAACCATTCTCCGTAGCGATCATCGATCTCAATGATTTCAAGCCTATCAACGACAATTACGGTCATCTCGTCGGCGATGCGGTACTAAAGGAATTCGCCCGCCGACTGCAGGATTCGTGCCGCGGTACGGATATGGCTTGCCGCGTTGGCGGCGATGAGTTCGCTATTGTTCTGCCGGGATCGGACAAGGAGCAGGCGGCTGGCGTTGCGCAGCGCCTGTTGCGATCGCTTGGCAGGCCATTTGTCCACGAAGGCCGGACGATCCAGATGTCGGCGAGTATCGGCTATGCCGAATACGGCGATTTCGACGATGTGCTGGGCATGCTGCAGGCCGCCGATACCATGATGTATGAGCAAAAACGGAAAAAGCCGGATAGCTCGCCCTATGGTCTTCTCAAACTCACCGCATGAGAAGCAATCGACTTGCATCGGGCAAAATTTGCAAGCGATGCTTAAAGAACGGATCGCAAACCATTGATTTTGGTGGGTGATGTAGGGATCGAACCTACGACCCGCTGATTAAGAGTCAGCTGCTCTACCAACTGAGCTAATCACCCGAACCGTCGCGGCCATATAGGCGGTGCGCGATTGTCTGTCCAGCCCTTTCAAAGCGGTTTGACGCCATCTTGCCAAGCGCGGAAGTGCCGGCACGCCTTGGGAGCTGTGTCCGGCACGGAGTTAGGCTTCTGTTAGCCGTGAGATCATTCAATCGTCGATCGGCGACGCCTCTTCAGTCCGTGGTCATTTCTTGATGGCATGAAGCAGGTATGAGCCACCACAACCAAACGATGACAGCTATCATGGATGCACGGACCGACATCAAGTCTATCCCGCTTGCCATAGACCTAGACGGCACGCTGGTTTCGACCGATCTCCTATGGGAAGGTCTCTTCCGTCTGCTGCGGTCGAACCCGCTCATTCTTTTTCTTGTGCCGATCTGGATCGCGTCCGGTGGACCAGCGCGGCTCAAGCACGAAGTGGCGCGGCGGGCGGACTGGGACGTTCCGGCACTGCCTTACCGGGATGACGTTGTGGGTCTTATACGCGATGAGCGGCGAAAGGGACGGACAATTATTCTGGCGACAGGCACGCCGAAGCCCGTGGCCGATGAAATTGCCGAACATCTCGGTCTCTTCGATGCGGTCATCGCGACGGAAGATCAAGGCAATATGACCAGCCGAAACAAGGCCGACAAACTCGTCGAACTCTATGGTGAGGCCGGGTTCGACTATGTCGGTAACAGCCGCGCCGATTTGCCGGTGCTGGCGGCCGCAAGGCAGGGCACTGTCGTTCAGCCAGATGCCTCAGCACGCCGCTGGGCATTGCGCAACGATGCGCAAAGGTTGGTTGATGAGCCGATTTCCTGGCGCGACATCCGTAAAATGCTGCGTGTTCATCAATGGCTGAAAAACGTGCTGGTCATCGTGCCGCTGATGCTGGCGCATGAGTACAGCAACTGGACCACGGTCACACAGGCTATCGTCGCATTCTTCTCGTTCTCGCTGTCGGCATCTGCGATCTATATCGTCAATGACTGTTTCGACATGGCGCTCGACCGTGCCCATCCGACCAAGAAAAACCGCCCCTTCGCCTCGGGAAGGCTCTCCATTCCGTTCGGCCTTATGTCGACCGCGGTTCTGCTCATCGCGGCGTTCGCGCTGTCTCTGTTCCTTCCCGTTGCGTTTACAGGCGTTCTGGCCGTCTACCTTTTGGCGACGACCGCCTATTCCTTCGCCCTGAAGCGGATGCTTCTCATCGATGTTTTCACGCTGGCATCGCTTTATACGCTGCGCATCATCGGCGGCGCGGCGGCGACACAGGTGGATGTCTCGTTCTGGCTCCTGGGCTTTTCCATTTTCTTCTTCCTATCGCTCGCACTCGTGAAACGGTTCGTGGAACTGAACGATCGTGGCCTTCAGGTCGGCCGGAAGATCGAAGGCCGCGCCTATCGCGGCGAAGACAAGGCCATCATCGCCATGAGCGGCGTCTCGTCGGGCTTCGGCGCGGCTATGGTGTTGGCTCTCTACATTCAGTCCGATTCCGTGGCCGGCCAGTATTCGCTGCCCTGGCTTCTGTGGCCGTTGGCGCCTGCGATACTCTTTATCTGCATGCGGATATGGATTCTCGCCTATCGCGGCGAGATGCATGACGACCCGATTGTTTTCATCATGAGCGATTGGCGCAGCCAGGCGGTTGCGGCCATTGGCGCCCTGCTGGTCGTGGGCGCGCTGGTTCTGTAGACAATGGCGCAGCCCGATTATCAGAGTTTCGGCCGGCTCCGACCGGCAATGCGGCACGCATTGACGCCGGATGAAGCTCTACCTCGCTTTCAGGATCGGTCGTTCGCCGATACGTTTCTGCCCTTCGGCAAAGGGCTCTCCTATGGCGATAGCTGCCATAATGATGAGGGTCATCTGATCGATATGGGCCGAGCGGAGCGCATCCTCTCCTTCGACCCGCAAACGGGCCTTCTCGATGCGGAAGCCGGCGTCGATCTGGCAACCATCATCGCCCATTGCGGTCCGCATGGCTGGTTTCTGCCGGTCACGCCCGGCACGCGCTTCGTCACGCTGGGCGGGGCAATCGCCAATGATGTGCATGGAAAGAACCATCATCGCCGCGGCACATTCGGCGCGCATATCGAAAGTCTGACCATCGCCCGTAGCGATAGCGGCGTTCGGGATATCAGCCCAACAAATGAAGCTGAGCTGTTTTATGCGACCATTGGCGGGATGGGTCTGACCGGCGTGATCGTTTCGGCGCGGCTTCGCCTGATGCGTGTTGCCTCTCTCGATGTCGTTCAGACCGTGACACCCTTCGGCACGATCGGCGACTATCTCGCCATGGCCGAAGCGGCCGATGCGACGAACGAATATGCCGTCGCCTGGATCGATCAGATGGCGTCGGGCGCGAAGCGGGGCAGGGGCGTCCTGCTTGCGGCGAACCATGCTGAGAGCGGCCCGGCGGGCGATGTTGCCATTGGCGGAGCGCGTCTTTCTGTTCCGTTCCAGCCGCCTCTTAACGTCTTGAATCGACCGTTCCTCAAATTGTTCAACGGCGCGTATCGTTTCTCTCAGCTTCGTAAAGCCGGTACGCCGTCACGCACAAGCTGGCAAAGCTATTTCTATCCACTGGACGGGGTGCGTGACTGGAACCGCCTGTACGGGCCAAATGGTCTTTATCAGCATCAATCCGTCGTTCCCTACGATAGTGCGGCGGACGCGCTACCCGCTTTGCTAGAGGCCGCAGAGAAGGAGGGCGCTGGCTCGTTCCTCACCGTACTGAAGCGGTTTGGCGAAGAGGGGAGCGCAGGACTGATGGGGTTTGCCCGGCCGGGTTACACACTGACGCTCGATTTTCCAAATCAGGGCGACCGTACGCGGCGACTTCTGAACCGGCTCGATGCAATCACGATCGCGGCGGGTGGGGCGGTCAATCCCTACAAAGATGCGCGAATGAGCGCCGATACTTACGCTGCCGGGTTTCCCGATTGGCCAAAGCTGGAGAGATCGAGAGATCCGTCACTCATGAGTGATTTCTGGCGACGGACCGGGCTTGTGCTGAAAGAGCGCAGTTAGCGGATTGTTACGGAAAAGCCTTCAATTCAAAACATTAACTTTACGCATCAAAACGCCTGCTGTGCGGCCAATTTCGGCATTCGCGTTTACGGGTTCGAACGTTTTGAACACTAGGCTGTCGCTAACTCAAACAAAGACTGTGCCGAAATGAAATATATTCCGTTCATCCTGTTTACCGTGGCGACCAATGCATTTGCCCAGCTCATGCTAAAGCACGGCATGATGCAGTTGGGCGATCTGGCAGTGCCGGGTGTCCATCCTCTTCTCAGGATACTGCAGATCGTTTTTCAGCCCTGGGTCTTTTTCGGCCTTTGCATGTTCGTGGTCTCGATGGCGAGCCATCTGTTCGTTCTGTCGAAGGTCGATCTCTCATTTGCCTATCCATTCTTGTCGCTCGCCTATGTGCTGGTTGCCGTTCTGGCCTGGCAACTCTTCGGCGAAGATCTGAATGCGCTGCGTATCGGCGGCATTGCGCTGATCTGCGTCGGCACCGTGCTGATCGCCCAGTCGGGTCGCGAAGGCCACGCCGATACCGCCGAGCCGACGGACATCAGCGCTGCAAAACCCGTTTCATCTTCAACGCTCAAGTGAGATCCAATCCCATGTCAAAACAACGTCATATCATTTTCGGCGGCGATGGCTTCGTGGGTCGGCATCTGGCGCCGAAGCTTGTCGGTGATGGCCATGAGGTGATCGTAGCCGACATCGTCAAAAGTGGATTGCCGCATTATGAGGAGGGCGTCGCCTTCACTCATTGCGACGTGACTGACCGGCAGTCTATCGAAGCTCTCAAACTGCGTTCGGACGACAAGATTTACAATCTTTCGGCCAAGATGCTCTCGCCCCTTCAGGTGCGCGCCAAGCGGCACGACTTTTTCTTTCCGGTCAATTATGATGGCACGGTCAACATCATCGAGGCCATGGACAAGGTGGGGGCGCGCGAGCTGGTGCACTTCACCACCGACATGGTCTACGGCCACACCGTTCATTATCCGATGACCGAGGATCACCCTGTTGCGCCGCTCGGCGAGTACGGGCTTTCGAAGTTGCGGACCGAAGAACTGGCCGAGGAGTGGCGCAAGAAGGGGATGAACATCACGCTCTTCCGCCCGCGCCTCATTATCGGGCCTGGCCGTCTCGGCATTTTGGAAAAGCTCTTCAAGCTCGTCGACCGCAATCTGCCGGTGCCGATGATCGGATCGGGTAAAAACCCCTATCAGTTCATCTCCGTTTTCGATTGTGCCGAGGCCGCACGGCTCGCCATGATCCATGGCTGCCCGAACGAAGCGTACAATTTGGGCTCCCTCAATCCGCCCTCCGTTCGCGCCCTTCTGACAAAGCTCATCAAGCACGCCGGATCGAAATCCGTTCTGGTGCCAACGCCGGGTTGGGCGGTGAAGCAGACGCTGAATCTGCTGGACTGGATGAACATGCCGCTGATGGACCCCGAGCAGTATCTCATCGCCGACGAAGACTGCCTGCTCGACGTCTCGAAGGGCGAGCGCGATCTCGGCTGGGTGCCCCAATATCGCGACGAAGACATGCTGATCGCCGCCTATGACGAATACCACGCCAAGAAAGCCGGCGGTGACGGCGCAATGAAAGCCAAAAACGATGCCGGCTATCTCGAGGCGGCGGAATGAGGAGCGACGCAGTGAATGTAATCGATAGACCGCAGAGCGCGGAACGCCTCGATCTGGATGCGCCCGAACTGGCGCCGGATACTCTGCCGGGCGCTCCGAAGCCCGATCTCCTCACCGTGGAGGATGCGACGTCCATGACGCTCGGCACGATGGCCGATCTGTTCATGGCCCATATCAATCCCGGCCAGATGCATTTCATGAAGCTGCTGGGCTTCAACAAGGTCAAAGTCGAGCGTGCCGAAGGCATGTATTATTACGACCAGAACGGCCGAAAAATTCTCGATTTCTTCGGCGGATTCGGTTCTCTGGCGCTCGGACACAACCACCCTCGCATTCTTGAGGCGCGCAAGCGTTTCCAGGATGAGAACCGGCACGAAATCGCCATCGCCTTCATGAGCCAGTACGCGGCGGCGCTGGCGAAGAATCTCGCCACGGTGTCGCCGGGCGATCTGGATATGGTGTTTTTCGGCTCATCAGGCTCAGAGGCAATGGAAGCGGCGGTCAAGCTGGCGGAGCGCGCCGCTGGCCCGGATCGGCCGAAAATCGTTTACGCCGTCAATTCTTTCCATGGAAAGACGAAGGGCGTGCTTTCGATCACAGATGGCGAACTCTACCGCGGCCAGTTCAAGCTCGTCGATGAGACGGTTCGCGTGCCGTTCGGTGATATCGAAGCCATTGAAAGTGCATTTCGCTCGGACCGCACCATTGGCGCTATCGTGCTGGAAACGGTCCAGGGAGGAGGCGGCATCATCGAGGCGCCGGAAGGTTTTTGGACCAAACTTCGGGCTCTCTGCGACCGCTATAGCGTCATCATGGTCTGCGACGAGGTGCAGTGCGGCTACGGACGGACGGGCAAGTTCTACGCCTTCGAACATCACGGCATCGTCCCGGACATCACGGCTCTCGCCAAAAGTCTGGGCGGCGGCAAGACCGCCATGGCGGCGATGATCGCCAAACGCGAAATCTATATGAAAGCCTATGGCACGCCGAAAAACGCGATGATCCACGCGCAAGCGACCTTCGGTGGCATTGGGGAAGCCTGTATTACCGCTATCGAAGCATTGAACGTGCTTTACGATGAGGGACTGATCGAGAATTCCGCGCAGACCGGCGCTTATTTGATCGAGCGGCTGGAAGAGCTAAAGGTTCGCTATCCGAAGCTGATCAAGGACGTCCGGGGGAGGGGACTGATGATCGGCCTGGAGTTCCACGATTTCAGCCAGGCAATGCCGCTCGTCGTTAAACCGATGATCGCGATGCTGGACGACAAGCTTAAAGGATCTCTACCCGGCTTCATCGGCTCGGCGCTTCTGCGCGATCATGGCGTGCTGGTCGCGTTCACCGAATATAATAGGAACGTCATCCGCCTGGAGCCACCGCTGATCGCAACCCGCGCGCATGTCGATGAGTTTATCGACGCGCTCGACGGCGTGCTCTCCAAAGGTGTGGTACGGATCGTCAAGGATTTTGTTGCCAGCCAGGTCGGTTGACAAGCCCGCTTTCGCTATTGCGTTTCAGGGGAGCCGGTTTCGCTTTGCGGACGGGCTTCCTCTGTATTGGCGGATCGATCCGCGCCGGGCGCTAGCGAACCGGCTAGCCGGGGATGGACGAACCCGTCGTAACAGGGTGTCAGTCTCATGCGCCGGTGTTTTTGCAGGGCTGGCCCATATATTCTCAAAAGGTGGGCGGTATTGGCGCGAGGGGCGCAGGTCGGCAGAAGAGCCAGATCGGTTTCGGCGACGGCTTTGACCGCTTCCTCATCCGGTTCGGGAACAGTACGCGTGGGATCGGCGCCGATTGCGATATGTTTTGGGGCGCTCCTACCCATCACCCACGGTATCGGGTTGGTGAAGTCGAGCGTCATGATGGTATCGAAGCGGACACCGCGCCGGCTCTCGATCTGCTGTAACTGGCGAACCAGAGCGTCCATCGTCCAGATCAGGCGAATCTGGAATTCGAAGTCGGAATAGCGAAGCGGACTGGGCAGTTCGCCTTCCTGGATGAAAGTCTCGAAGGTCTCCTGATGCTGAAGTGCGACCTTCAAATGTACTTCGGCCTGCCGGATAAAAAACGGCCGAGCCGTGACACTGCCAACCGTCTTCAGATTGGCGGCTGCGATAGGCTCGTTCTTGATTGCGCCGATCCACGTCCTTGCAGCCTTTTCCGTGACCGCGCCGGCAAGCGGCATCACGAGCAGGGCAGCCATAGCGACCCTTGTGATGTTGCCGATCGACGGACCCTGCTGCCACGCAATACGCTGGCACGCCAGAAGCGCGGGCGGAATCGCCGCGATCATGGCTTGGCTCCCGGTGTTCTGCGTCTCGTAGATGAGCGTGGCGAGCAGCGTCACCAGAACCCAAAGTCCGATGCGGTCCAGCAAGGCGGCAATACGTTCATGCCATTGCATCCATCGCGCGCCGTCGGGAGGGATTTCGCCACCCGCCGGCCACCGCAGCGTCAGGAGTGCAAGTATTCCGCCACCCAAAAGCGGCACGATATTGATTGAAGCGCCCTGCAGATATCGCGGCAGAAGCGACCCTTCGTTCATACTGACAAGGGTGAGGACATCGAAAATGTAAGCGGAAGGCAGCCGATAGACCAGTTCGAGAACGGTCAATGCGATCAGGAAGATCGCAGCGGAGACAAGTGCGTGGCGGAACGGAATGCGAAGGGTGGCAAGCGCAAAGAGGCATATCAGGCCGCCGGCTGCGAATGCGGTAATTTTCGTCAGAAACAGCGCCAGCATGAGAAGGGCGATCATCACCGCCATGAGCAGGGTGTGTCGCAGTGCGAGCACAGTGACGACGAGGACGTAGAGGAGTTGCGCGCCGTGGCGGTTATAGATGCCGAAACCGTCAGAACCGGGGAAGGGGTAGAATTCCTGCGTGTTGAAAGGCAGTGCCGTGAACACCAGAAACGGCAGAAGATATAGAAGGCTCTCGATCAGCGACCGGCGCGCTGCCGCTGTGCAGGCGATCACCATGGCTGGACCCGTAATCAACAGAACCGACCAGCTAATCAATAGAAGCGGCTGTGCTTTCGGCAGCAGTCGCAGTGCCCAGTCAAAAATCCAGTAGAAGAGCGGGCCGGCCGGCATAAAGAAATCGACCGCCGGAATTTGCCCGGTCCGCAGCCTTTGGACTGCGTCGAAATAGATGTACAGATCCCAGTACATCGGCCCGACGGGCACGTGGCGCACGACGATCAGGATGGCAAGCAGAAAGAGGACCAGTCCGAGAACCAGCAAGCCTGGCAAGGCAATGCTTATCCACCCGCGTTGCGGACTACCTGCTCTCGCGATCATTGATTTATCCCGACCCGTTCTTATCGCCCTTCATTGCCTCAACGCTGGCTGGTGGGTCAACGTGCCGGATCGATACATCTTTTGCCGGGAGCGCGATCAGGGTCGCGGCGGATCATGTGGTAGGGCATCGATCTTCTCGCTGACCCATTCCACGGCAAAGCCTGCTCCGGAAAGCACGAGGGCGATGATGATGAGGGAAGCCGCGCCGATCAAAGTGCCGATTGCGAGGACGATCCCGTCTCTTTCCGACAGGCCGAGCGCGACTGTGAAACATGCCAGCGCCGGAAGCCAGTTACCCAGCGGGATAGGCATGACAACGGCAATTCCCAGAATGAGAAGGAGAAAGCCGATCATACGTTCCGCGCGGGCGCGATTTGCGGGCCAGTAACGCGGCTTGATGAAGCGCTCGCCCTTTTCGATAAGCGGCACGATCCGATCGATCAAAAATCGCCATGCCTTCGCGGGCAGATACCGTTTCAGGATGAACCGGGGCAGCCAGACCCTTTCCTGGCGCATCACCATCTGCCAGGCGATAATTACGAGCGGAATACCGAGAAAAACACTGGTGCCGAACGGCAGCGGCAAAAGATTGAACGAGGCGAACACCATCAAGATTGTCGCGAACGAACGGTCGCCGAGCGCATCGGCGATCGTGCGAATACCCACGCTGCCATCGGTTTCCGGTTCGATTTGCCGAAGCACTTCGGAGAGGCGTCGATAGGGGGGCCTTTGACGGGCAGGCAGATCCAATGCGAGCGATGCTCCGGGAATTTGGGTTCAGCGGTCACGCAGATAGTTGGCCGGGCCGCATTGGGCAAGCACTCTTCGATGGCCAAAGGTCGAAAGTCACGCCAGATACCGGAATGATAACGGGTGCCGCGGACGATAAATAACGTTCCCCGGGCCGGTGCTCGTGTGTTTCGACCCCTTGATAAATCGACGAACAGGTGGACTAAGGGTTAAGGAACGGTCAAGCTCAGCCCGCGTTTGTTTCTCATCGCGTCATGGCGAAATGCACCTCTAACGCCTTAATGGCTGAAAGTCCTTCAATGATTAAGCTTCGTTCGGCAGATCCTGCTCTCTTCCTGGTTCCTGCCGTGATGGCGATGCGTTTGCCGCTCATGTTCGCCGAATTGGCTCTACCGGCCGATAAGCGTTCTGAGACGACCGGAGCCGTTACCGAAAAGCTGATTGCCGCCCAGGTCGGCGCGTGGGCCGGCTTCTCCGCCTATCTCACCCGCGCAGCATGGCTGCCCTACGACCTTATGAGCGGACGCTCGGTTTCAACCACATTCTCCGATGCGCAGGACAGGGCGGCGAATGCCGCACTATATCCGTCGATGCGTCAGGTGAAGAAGAACTATCGCAGGTTGACGCGCCGTTCTAGAAGTTGAGTTCACGAAGCAGGACGGTTGCAGCGTGGCGGATATAACGGCTGGCTGGCGCTCGCCTGTCGGCCGAGATTATGAGGCTCCCACGTAATTCCGAGCGCGGCGTGTCGCTTTGCGCTTCCAAATTGGCGGTAATAGCGAAATGCGGCGTGGTCGGCGCCTGACCAACTCCCGATGCGTCTTCGACCTCTATCGGACCGCCAAATTCGCCAGAAAGAAGCGGCAGATCGAGAAGCGGGCTCGGCGCGGCTGCAATTTCGACAATAACGCCTTTTCTCACCGACAACTCAGGATCGTCGGGTACGAAAGCTGCTTCACTTCCTATTTGGATGCGCTCAAGTTGCTCCTCGTTCACGTAAGCTCTGGCCAGTGGGGCACCGCGTTGCGCAATCGTACCGAGCGAGGTCGACGTATCGATCCAGCGGCCTCCATGTAGCGCCTCCGCAACCCAAACAAGATCGAACTCCTCGCTACTTGGATCAGGTTCGACGATCCGCAATGCGGCTGCTCGTTCTTCCAACTCTTTCAATTCGGCCTTCGCGGAAGCGACCTGTTGCGCAAATATGCGCCTTTCGCTTCGCTCCTGTGTGTCCGCGGCAATTCGTGCGAGGCGGATTTCGGCCAATCGAAGACGGGCCGTTGCGGCTTCCCTTAGATAGGGAAGGTCAGGGTCGCTCGCTTTGATGGCGAGACGACGCCTGCCGGCTGCCACCGTTTCCTCGATGCTTTCGAGGACGGCAGGCGCAGCAAGATGACGATCGGTAACCTGACGGTCTCTCATAACGGCGGGTGCGCGAATATGGCCCTGCCACGGTGCAAAGAGAGCGAGCGCCAGTACGGTTACGGTAACAAGTGTAATGGCTGTCTGGCGATTGAGCCGAAGCCGACCGCGTTGCTCGAACCAGCTCTTCAATTCACTGAATATTGGCCTGATTATAAAAAACCTGATCTCGGCGCAGAGAAGCAAGATTCCCAGCGGCTTTGCGACTAAATGGTAGACAACAAGCGCGATGCCGAGAAAAAGGAAGAAGCGGTAGATCCAACTGGCGTATGCGTGCAGGATCACGACGGAACTCATTTTCCCTGACAGCTTTTCGGGTGGCGGATCGCCGAATCCAAACACCGTTTCACGCATCTTCCAGCGGGCAAGGGCAGAACCGCGGTGCTGCAGGTTTTCAAATCCAATCAGATCAGAAAACAGGTAGTAACCGTCGAACCGCATCAATGGGTTGAGATTGACAAGCACACTCATTACCCAGCTCAGGGTCGCAAGAGCGAAGGCGATTGACCGCGCCGCTCCGTCCGGCAGCAGCGCCCAGGCGAGGGTCGCATACGCGGCGATGAAAAGCTCAACGATAAGCCCGCCTGCGCCGATCATCATTCGCTGGCGGCGCGGCAGGCGCCATGCGCCTGTCGTGTCCGTATAGAGGACAGGCATCATCAACATGAAAGCCACGCCTATTCTCGGCACCGGTATACTGTAGCGTTTCGCCATGAAAGCATGGCCGCCTTCGTGCAAAAACTTGAGGAGGATCAGGCTTATTCCGTAGAGCGCTGCACCTTCCAGGCTCGCAAGACTGGAAAACGTTTCTCGAAATCCATCCCATTGTCGGCCGGTCAACCACAGTCCAAAAAGCGCGACAATCAGTGTCAGGACCAGAAAGCCGCGGGAAAAAAGAAAACGGACATACGGCCAGGCTTTGTCCAAAAAAAGCTGCGGGCGGATGAGCGGAATACGGACGAAGAGGTAAGCGTGGAAGAGACGGGAAAAAAGAGAGCGCCGCTGCCGATTGCGAGCGTCAACTAACGCTTCGGCGTCGCCGGTTGCCAACAACTGATTGTCGCGGAGAAAAGATAGAAGCTCCTTATATTCGCTTTCGGTCGCGGCATTTACGTCGTGCCTCAGCGAGCATTGCCTTGCCTGATCGGCGCACCCCGTTTCCGGTGCCGTTAGCCAGTCCAGCATATGGGTTGGCAGTCGGAAGAAGCGGTTCCGAACCGGGTCTTCGATAAGGACTACGCTATCGGAAGCTACAGGCGCATGCAGGCGCAGATCCTGTCGGAGCGCATGAGCACCGACTGTCTCCTCCATCGCTACAATCCCAGCCGCTGCCGTAGTGCAGCGACCGGACGGCGAAAGAGGTAATAGGCGAGCGGTGCATGATCGCCGAGAAGCTGAGCGGTTCCGCGCATGCCGATGCGCAAATCTTCCGTCTGCTCGATCTTGCCGGTCAGGATATAGGCCAGGCGGTTGTCAGGCGTGACCTCCGCCCTGTAGCCTGCACCGACAATTCGCCCGCGGAGCGGATCGAACGGGCGACCGTCGAGGAAGAGACGAAATGGTGGCCGTTTTGCCAGAAGATTGGCGTCGCCGACCGGCAACTCCGCCCGCAGCCGAACCGATTTGGGATCGGCGATCTCCATTATACGTTCGCCCGTCGATACGGGTCGGCCGATCCATCGGTCGGGTCTGGAAAAAAGAGCGATACCGTCCCGCGCGGCACGGACTTCGGTTCGGGCCAGCCTGATCTCGGCTTGCCGAAACTCTGCTTCAGCAACCCGCCGCGCCGCCTCGACTTCGGCCAGTTCTCGGCGCGCTGCAGGGTCCGAAAAAGATGCCTGCCTGATCCGCTGCTCGCGCGCTGCCGCCACTGCGAGTGTCTCACGCGCAACCGTTTCGCGGCCGGACAGCTCGGTATCGTCGAATGTGAACAGCAGATCGTCTTCTGAAACCGCGCTGTTGGGCATGACTTCGATAGAACGAACGATGCCGTCTATGGGAGCAGCCACGATAAAT
Source organism: Notoacmeibacter sp. MSK16QG-6 (assembly GCF_024158145.1). Taxonomy (GTDB): domain Bacteria; phylum Pseudomonadota; class Alphaproteobacteria; order Rhizobiales; family Rhizobiaceae; genus Notoacmeibacter. Next base: position 330,337 of record NZ_JAMYXM010000002.1, on the reverse strand, counting down.
GGTTCGTTGGCGACAATTTCTGCCGGCGCGAGGGCCGAGAGCGGCACGGGGACAAGCCCTAAAATACAGGCGCTGGCCACGCAAGCCGCCGCCAGTCGCGGTAGCCGTGCGCGGGTGAAGGCATACGGAGCTTTTGCGAAGAGGGATAATGCGTGGCCGCAGCTTTGGGCTATGCGGTTGAGTACCGGATCGTCCGATCGTGGCGCGTGATCGAACTCCAGAAGGAGCGCGCCGATCATCGGCTTTGTGCCCGTTCTTTCGCCCTCGAATTCACGGCAGTCCAGTAAGGGCATAAGAGCGGCGAAGAGTGCGCCCAAGGGGCTAGCAGGTGAATTCGATGATCTTGTGCCTTGCACAGCCGGCAAGTCGCTACTCGACAAAATTTCGATTTTTTCCAGTGAGCCGACCCGGTTATTAATAGCGGATTCCAGCCGGTTCATTTCCGGTGCATCCCGGTCAGGTCGCGAAACGTGGCTCGCATGCCGTAAAACCAGCAATCCGTTGCGTTCGACACCGAATAGGAAGGCGCGTCGAAAACCGGGCATCAGGTTTTTATCGAGTTCGGTTGTGATGATAACGCCGAGCTGATCGTAGGATTGCGCCATCCGCAGACGGCCCTCAAAACGAACCAGATCAGCCAGACGTGTTGAATGAACCGAACCATCTGTCAGCGCGGATTGTTTATCGGCCTTTATCGAAGGATCTGGATTGGCCGAGATGCTGCCCCATTTGAAATCTGAAGAGGGCGCCGGACGATTCATTTCGCAATCGCACCGGTCGTTTCAGACGGCAGATACGCCGTACCGCTCATCCCGGCCAATGTTCTACCCTTATCACCCTCTATACGCCCAACAATCTGGATGGTTTGACTGATAGCATCCACCTCGGCCGCGATCCGCTCTACCGTTGCCGACAGAATCTCGTCCGTCTCGTCGACATGAAAGGCGAAAGGCTGCCCCACGACGATCCACCGCAACCAGTGACTGGGCGCAACAAACTCGATCTCCAGCGTTCGATCGTCGAGAATGGTCATCAGGGGGTGGCCGCTGCGCGGCATTTCCGACGTTCGGACGTTCAATTCGATGACACGACCGTCGAAAGGCGCGGCGATCTCGCATCCTTCCAACCGTGCCGCAAGGGCTGCAGCTTCCGCCCGGCTTCTGGCAAGGTCGGCTTTGGCAATATCCACTTCGCCATTTCCCGCCGCTCCGTAGCGGCGCAATTCCGTCTTCTGCTTCAATGCCAGCTGGGCGGAATGTGCAGAAGCTTGCGCGGCATTCCACTCGGCGCGGTAGCGTTGGCAGGCAAAGCGGATAAGAACATCGCCCTTCTGAAAGGCCTGCCCGTCACGAAACGGAGCGCTTTCAACCGGCGCAATTAGGTCGGTGCCGATATCGAGACGGTTGGCCGGGCGAACAATGCCCCTGACGTCCGCATTCAATAATTGCGAAGAACCCTCGCTCGCCTGCTCCTGCGCCATGGCCGGCAGTATTGAACCGATTGCGATAGTTATCTGCAGACAGACTACTCTGTAGGAAATTTGTGCCGCTCGCATATGTGGTCCCCACGAATCACAATGCAATTTAAGCGTGCAAATAGGAAAATTTTCAACCCCAGACGCAAAAGCCACGTTTCGCCGGTCTTCGCGGTGAAACGTGGCCTTGCCAATCTACGCTGGCGCTTCGCCGACAAACACTGGCGAAGATACCGGGCTCCGGTACGCAATACCTGATCCGGAGCGCTGAAGCGGCTGTCCGCTTCGTCTTTCTTTCTAGTCTCTCTTCGTTACTTCTGGGTTATCGTGGCCTTAGCAAAGGGTAAAATCCGCCCCTTAAGTTTCAGGCCAGCAGGTGCCGAACCAGATTACCCACGGGATGATCGGCTTGTGAGAAGAGCCGAATAGCGGTTGCCAGGCAGATGAGGATGAGCAGTGGACGAATAAGCCAGGCGCCGCCACGGATCGCCAGTGCAGCGCCAAGGCGAGCGCCGAGAAATTGCGTGACGCCCATTGCAAGGCCGATCCGCCAGTTCACCGCGCCGAGCGCCAAGAACCCGGCAAATCCACCGATATTAGACGCGAAATTCATCAGTTTTGTATGCGCGGTGGCTCTCAGCAGGTTCTGACCTCGCAATGTCGTGAAGGCGAGAACAAAAAACGATCCGGTTCCCGGACCGAAAATCCCGTCATAGAAACCAACCGCCGGCACAGCGCTGAAACCGAACGCTCTTCGGCCAATGCGTGGCGTTTCGATCTCGGTCTTGGCCGGAGATTTCCACAATGCGAACCAGACGGCCACCGCGATTAGAAAGAACGGGAGGAGGGTGGCAAGGACGATCTGAGGCAGTAGTCCTGCAAGCCCCGCACCGGCCATAGCGGCTATTCCCGAAACAATGGCGTAGGGCCACCAGAGCCTCCAGTCCAACTGATGCGCGCGTGCGTAATGCAGGCAGGCCGAGCCCGATCCGAACATGGATTGAAGTTTGTTCGTTCCAAGTGCCGTCAAAGGCGGCATGCCAGCGAGAAGAAGTGCGGGGATGGTCAGCAGTCCACCGCCACCGGCAATCGCATCGATCAGGCCGGCAGAGAAGCCGACGCACAGTAAAGCCAGCAGAATTAGATCGAGCTCAGGCAATGCGGCACTTCCTGCACTGCCCCACGAAATTTTGGTGTGATGTGAACGGATTTTCCAAGTGTTTGCTGCCAAACATATTTTCAGTCTTAGTTCCATGCAGGGTTTCGCATCTATGAATGCGAAAAGCAGCGTTTGGGGCAATTTTGTGATGAAACCTTGACGTGTTTCTGTCACCTTAGGGCAGGTAAGGGATGTACCAATATGAGTTTGAGGGTTCCATGAAGTCTGTACTCGTCGCTTTCGTCGCCACGCTTATTCTGTCGATCAGCCCGATTTCCGCTTCCGCAGCCAAGCTAGTTGCGCAGATCGATATCTCCCAGCAGCGCATGACCGTTCTGAAAAATGGCCGTGTTCTCAGCCGGTGGCGGGTGTCCACCGCACGCCGCGGTTACTACACCCCGCGCGGCACCTATTCGGCCAAACGGATGCACCGGCAGTGGTATAGCCGGAAATACGATATGTCGCCCATGCCGCATTCGATTTTCTTTCACGGAGGCTATGCCATTCATGGCACAGGGGCGATCCGCTCGCTCGGCCGGCCGGCATCGCACGGCTGTGTTCGGCTTCACCCGAGCCATGCGGCGCAGCTTTACAATTGGACCCGTCAGGTCGGGATGCGCAACATGCGTGTCGTCATCAAGAACTAACGACGCGTCAAATCACGCTCGAAACTGCGGAGCCGGGTCTTGCGATCGGGCTCCGCCTAACATCTTCGAAATTTTAGATAGGCGTCGGCGCGTTCGCGCTGGCGCGCATGTCGGAAAAAGTACAAATATAGGCGTCGTCAGTCCATTCTCTAAATAGCGTTGGCGTGTAATCTGTCATGCCAATGGAGGAGGGGCGATTGAAGGTCGATGTCGCGATTGTTGGCGGCGGTCCTGCCGGATTGCTATTGGCCCGACTGCTTAGCCGCGCAGGCGTGGAAACGGTTGTTCTCGAACGTCGAAGCCGTGACTACGTGCTGTCTCGAATCCGGGCCGGCGTGCTGGAGTGGGGATCTGCCGAGACACTGCGGCAGGCGGGTGTCGGTGACCGCATGGACCGTGAAGGCTACGTCCATGACGGCGCTTATCTGGCGGCGGCCAATACCGCTTTCAGAGTGGATTTCATGAAGGCCTGCGGTCGATCGGTCATGGTCTATGGACAGACCGAAGTGACCCGTGACCTCTATGACGCGCTCGATCGCTCCGGGGCGGTCTCAATCGTTCACGAGGCCGAAGACGTGCGGCCACAGGACATCGAGACAGAAAAGCCATTCGTCACCTATCGGAAGGATGGCGTTGATCACCGGATCGATTGCCAGTTCGTCGCAGGATGCGACGGCTTTCACGGTGTTTGCCGCCAGACCATTCCGCAAGATGTGCGCAAAGAATACGAACGGGTCTATCCTTTCGGTTGGCTTGGCGTTCTGTCACGCACAGAGCCGGTCAGCGACGAACTGATTTATGCCAATCATGAGCGCGGTTTTGCGCTGGCGTCCATGCGCAACGCCAATCTGTCGCGCTATTACATACAGGTTCCGGTCAATCAGAAGGTCGAGAGTTGGTCCGACGATGCTTTCTGGGACGAATTGCGACGCCGCCTGCCGGCTGATAGCGCCGAGGCGCTAGAAACCGGACCTTCGGTAGAGAAATCCATCGCTCCGCTCCGCTCTTTTGTGTCCGAGCCGATGCGGCATGGCCGGTTGTTTCTGGCAGGCGATGCCAGTCATATCGTTCCGCCAACGGGCGCCAAGGGTCTTAACCTCGCAATCTCCGATGTTCGCTATCTTGCCGAGGGCCTCATACAGGTTATCAAGGATAAGGATGAGCACGGCATCGATATCTACTCCGCGCGCGCTCTCGACAGAGTATGGCGCGCCATCCATTTTTCATGGTGGATGACGTCGATGATGCATCGCTTTCCGGATCAAACGCCGTTCGACCAGCAGGTTCAGGAGGTCGAACTGAAGCGCATCAGGGATTCCGAGGCTGCACAAACATTGATGGCCGAAACCTACACAGGCTTGCCTTACGACAGAGGGCTCCAACACCTCGATACTCAAGTTTGATGCGGTTGTGACGCAAGCGATCGTATCTGAAGGCCGTGCGCTGAACGAGAAAGGGACAACATGCAATCGGTTTCGCCCAATGGCGTTGCGCTTCATTACGATGTGAGAGGCAACGCCTCCGGTCCGACGATCTTTTTCTCCAATTCCCTCGGAACGGATTTTCGCATTTGGGACGCGGTAGGGAGCGAATTGGCCGACGATTACCGCCTTGTTTTCTACGACAAGCGCGGACACGGCCTTTCTGGCCTGCCGAACGGACCGCTGAGCATGAGCAATCACGTCGATGACTTGATCGGACTGATCGAACATGTAGATTGCGGTCCCGCAATCGTATGCGGCCTGTCAGTCGGCGGTCAGATCGCCCAGGGTGTCTATGGCAAGCGCTCCGATCTCGTCTCGGCGCTGGTTCTCATGGATACCGCCCACAAGATTGGCTCGGACGAGATGTGGAATACGCGCATCGAGCATGTTCGGAGCAAAGGCATAGCGGCCATTTCCAGCGATATCCTCGCGCGGTGGTTCACCGATGATTTCAGGCGCGGCGATCCGCAATTTCCGCTTTACCGCGCCATGCTCGAACGCACGCCGGTCAAAGGATATGCAGGGACATGCGAGGCGTTGCGCGACAGCGATTTCACGGAGGTGGCGCAATCGATAACTGTGCCGACACTGCTACTGGTCGGTGAGGAGGATGGTTCGACGCCGCCACAGTTGGTCCAGAGCACGGCCGATCTGATTGCAGGGAGCCTGTTCGAAACTATTGGCGGAGCCGGGCATCTGCCCAATATCGAGCAACCTGGAGCAGTCGTCCGTCATATGCGGTCATTTTTGAATGGGCTGGGAGGAACGAGAGCATGACCGTTTCGAACCGTGTACCCCGTACGCCGGCTACCCAACGGCATGATGAAGGAATGGCGACACGGCGGGGCGTTTTAGGCAACGACCACGTCGACCGGGCGGAAAAGAACAAAACGATTTTCGACGCGCCGTTTCAGGACATGATCGTCGATGCCGCATGGAGCCGCGTCTGGTCGTCAGACGCCATCACCAGGCGCGAGCGTTCGATGCTGACGCTTTCCCTTCTGGCAGCCGGCGGACATTGGGACGAATTCACGATGCATCTGCGGGCGACGGCGCAGACCGGTGCGGAACCGGAAGACGTGCGCGAGGTGTTGCTGCATGTTGCGATTTATGCCGGCGTGCCAGCCGCCAATCACGGCTTCAAACTGGCGAAGGACTATTACAGATCGATTGGTGTCGATCTGGGAGAACTGGAGAGCGTTTAATGTCGAAACTTTTCAGCCCGACTGAAACCGGCGCGTTCGTTGCGCGAAATCCCGGCATTCATCCGCCCTCGTACACACCGGGATACAAGACTTCCGTCGCGCGTTCGCCGAAACACGCAAAACTTTCGCTCGGCATGACCCTGTCGGAGATGACGGGTCCGGTCTTCGGCCACGACATTCTAGGTGACCTCGACAATGATATGATCCTGAATTTCGCCGCGCCAGGGGAAAGCCCAATCGGACAGCGGATCATCGTTCATGGTCGTCTGCTGGACGAGCGCGGGCGGCCTGTTCCGGGCGCTCTCATCGAAGTCTGGCAGGCCAATGCCGGGGGACGATACCGCCATAAGAAAGAATCCTATCTTGCCCCGCTAGACCCGAATTTCGGCGGCTGCGGCCGGGTCATTACCGATGATGACGGCTATTATTGTTTCAGGACGATCAAGCCAGGGCCTTACCCCTGGCCCAATGGGCCGAATGAATGGCGCCCGGCGCACATTCATTTCTCGGTTTTCGGGCACGGTTTTGCGCAGAGGCTGATTACACAAATGTATTTCGAGGGCGATCCTCTCATTCCACTTTGCCCGATCGTGCGGACAATTCCGGATGAGGAGGCGATCAAACGGCTGATTGCGCCGCTCGACATGAACCACACGATCCCGATGGATGCTCGAGCCTATAAATTCGATATCGTGCTGCGCGGACGCCGGTCGACATTGTTCGAAAACCGGCTGGAGGGGAACTGATGGTGCAACCGCTCGATACGCTCAAGGAAACCTCGTCGCAGACGGCTGGACCTTACGTTCACATTGGGTTGACGCCTAATTTCGCTGGCATCTCCGGTATTTACGACGAAGATCTCGGAACCAGAATCATCGAGGATGGCGTCAGAGGCGAGCGCATCACGGTGGCGGGCAAGGTGATCGATGGCACCGGCACGCCGCTGAAAGATGCGGTGATCGAAATCTGGCAGGCAGATGCCGACGGTCTGTACAATTCACCAAGCGAGACACGCGGAGAAGCAGATCCGAAATGCCGTGGATGGGGCCGGTTTCCTGTCGATGGGGCCGATGGGTCGTTCTCGTTTGAAACGGTCAAGCCTGGAAGGGTTGCGCATCCCAGCGGGCGGGATCAGGCGCCACACCTCACTTTTTGGATCGTTGCGCGGGGTATCAATATCGGTCTTCAGACACGCATGTATTTCGCCGATGAAGAGGAGGCGAATAGTGAAGACCCAATCCTGACGAAAATCGAGCACCAGAGCCGGGTGCCGACCTTGATTGCCTGCAAGGAGGCGGACGGTTATCGTTTCGATATCCGTATTCAGGGTCACAATGAGACGATCTTTTTCGATATCTAGGTGACGTTTCGCTGGGCTAGGCGTGTGGCGGCACCGCAGGCCATTCTCTTCTTCCGGAAGGATTTCGATGGACGTCAAAGAAGGTCCTGCACTCGATGGAATTGGCGGAACCGTTCAGTCCTCGGCGATATTCGCCGATCTTTTGGGCGACCGCGAATTGCAGGCGTTGCTTGGCGACATCGCCATTCTTTCCCATTATCGTCAATTTGAAACCGCGCTTGTCGAAACCAAGCGCGATCTGGGTCTTGTAGAGCAAGAGCCCGCCTCCGAAGCGATACGGCATCTGGCGAGATTCTTGCCCGATACGGAGATGCTTGCGGATCGGACAGCGCGCGATGGCGTAACAATCGCCGGTTACGTCCAGCAGCTGAAAGAGGAGCTAAGCGAAGAGGCGGCTGCCGCCGTTCACACCGGTGCAACAAGCCAGGATGTCATGGATACGGCGCTTACGCTTTGCCTGCGAGATGTGAATGCGCGTCTCGAACTTCGTCTCCAGTATCTCGTCGAGCAATTGGACAATCTGTCCGCCCGTTTCGGTGACCGCACCGTTATGGGACGGACGCGCATGCAGGCGGCTCTGCCGATCAAACTACCTCATCGTCTGGAGAACTGGCGTCGTCCGCTGCGGGCATTACTGGAGGATTGGGCGCGTCTGTCGTCCAGTATCGAGTGGCTGCAATTGGGCGGTCCCGTGGGTGATCGACGCGGATTTGATGATCAGGCGGACGGGGTGGCGAGTATGCTTGCCGGGAAGCTCGGCCTGATCGATCCCGGTTATGCCTGGCACAATGATCGCCGTCCCATCATTGCCCAGGGTGAAATGCTGGCGCGGCTCTCCGGCGCTCTCGGCAAAATGGGGCAGGATGTTGCTCTGATGGCGCAGAATGGCATCGATGAGGTGACGCTATCCGGAGCCGGCGGTTCTTCCGCCATGGCCCATAAATCCAACCCCGTAGCGGCCGAGGTTCTTGTGTCGCTCGCCCGTTACAATGCCGCGCAATCAGGGCTTCTGCACAGCGCTCTCGTGCATGAACAGGAGCGTAGCGGCACGGCATGGACGCTGGAATGGATGGTTCTGCCAGCCATGTGCCTCGCAACCGGTCGCGCGCTTCTTCTGTCGACGCGCCTTCTCGATCAGATCGAGACGATGGGAAAAGCGCGCGACGAGTAAGCGAGGCGTGTAAGTCTCAGGCGTCGCCTGTCTTTTCCGTGGGCGCTTCGTTTTCCGGAACTCGCGGCACAAGAGCTCGCACGACATCTTCCATGTGCAGATTGCCGACCGGCTGTCCGTCTTTGAGTACGAGGTAGTCGCGATCGACCTCGCCGCGCGAATGCCCGATGACCTCCTCAAGCGTCTGATCGTGATCGATCAGATGATCGCCCGCTTCGATCTGTGCAGCCTGTTCGACCGTCGCAGAGCCGGCAAGCGGCTCCATGACCGAGCGAACCCGGAGAACACGCGCGCGATTGATGTCGGCCACGAAGTCCTCAATGTAGGGATCGTTCGGATGAAGTAGAATGTGTTGCGGCTCGCCCTGCTGGACAACCGCGCCATCCTTCAGGATCACCAGGCGGTCTGCAAGTTTCAGCGCCTCATCAAGATCGTGCGTGATGAAGATGATGGTCTTGTTCAGATCCGTCTGCAGTTCCAGAAGCAGGTTCTGCATATCGGTGCGGATGAGCGGGTCGAGCGCCGAAAAGGCCTCATCCATCAGCAGAATTTCCGCATCTGTTGCAAGAGCGCGGGCGAGCCCGACACGTTGCTGCATTCCGCCGGAAAGCTGGTTCGGATAGCTGCCTTCATAGCCGGCGAGGCCGACCTTCTCGGTCCAGTATCGGCTTGCATCAGCCGCCTTCTTCTTGTCGATCCCCTGAACGGTCAGCCCGTAGGCGACGTTTTCCTCCACCGTGCGATGGGGGAAGAGGCCAAAGCGCTGAAAGACCATCGAGGTCTTATGCCGACGAAATTCCATCAGGCGTTTCTGATCGAATTCAAGGACGTTCTCGCCGTCGACGATTATCTCGCCGGCCGTGGGATCGATCAGCCGGTTGATGTGGCGGATCAGCGTCGATTTGCCCGACCCCGAAAGGCCCATGATGACCTGAAGCTTACGCGCGGGAATATCGACGTTGATATCCTGCAAACCAAGAACGTGAGCGTGTTTTTCCAGCAGTTCCGGCTTGCCCATGCCGTTTCGGACGGCGTCGATATGAGCCTGCGGATTATCGCCGAAAATCTTATACAGATTTCGGATGGAGACCTTTATCTCGTCTCCTGCGGAGACAGGCGCTGTGGAATCTGTCTGCGTCAATGGCCCGCCCCTTCCTCACGATAGCTTTGCATGCGGCGGCCGAACCTTTGCGAAACGCGGTCGAAGATAATTGCGAGTGCAACGATGGCCAGCCCGTTCATCAGACCGAGAGCGAGGTACTGGTTCGATACCGCGCGGAGAACCGGCACACCGAGTCCCGCAACGCCAATCAAGGAGGCGATGACGACCATCGACAGAGCCATCATGATGGTCTGGTTGACGCCGGCGAAAATGGTTGGCAGCGCCAGTGGAATTTGCACGCCGAAGAGCTTTTGCTTGTAGTCGGCGCCGAAGGCCGTTGCAGCTTCAAGAACTTCCTTGTCGACCAGCCTAATACCGAGATTGGTCAGACGCGCCATTGGCGGCAGCGCGTAAATGCACACGGCGATCAGGCCTGGCACCTTGCCGATGCCAAGAAGCATGACGACGGGGATAAGATAGACGAAGCTCGGAATGGTCTGCATCACATCCAGGATAGGGGTGATCGCTGCCTGAAACTTGTTCGAACGCGCCATCAGAATGCCGACAGGCAGGCCGATTGCGATGCAGATAACGGTTGCGACCGAAACGATGGCCAATGTCGCCATCGTATCTTCCCACATATCGAGATATCCGATGACCATGAAGCAGACGATCGTGGCGATCACCATCGTTACCGACCTGGCACCGAACCATACCAGGCCTGCAATGGCGGCAAGGACTATCGGCCATGGCGTATTGACCAGAAGCCTTTCGAACCACACCAGAAACTGCAGAAGCGGATCGAAAAAATCTTCCAGTCCTTCTCCGTAATTCCGTGAAAAGTTCCGAAAACCGCTATCGATCGCCTTTTTCAGATCGCGAAGGTCCGAACGGCCCATCGTCGGGAATTCATCAAAGAATTCCATATACTCCACCCATCATCTAAATTGCCTTCACGCTGTCGGCGCTCGTTACCGACAAAAAAGAGAGCCGCCCGGTGGGCGACTCCCGCAATCAATTGGTCTTAGAGTTTTTCTTCGACCTTTTTGGCGACGTCCTCGGTGACCCACTCACTCCAGAGGTCCTTATGCTTTTCGAGGAAGTAGAAGGCTGCATCCTCGCCACCGGCCTGTTCGTCCTGCATATAGACGAGCATCTGGTTCATCACCTCGCCGGGGAAGACACGCTTGGACAGGTAGTCCTGAGCCGGCCCCGACTTCTCGGCGAACTCATCGGTCACGACCGTCCGCACTTCGGACTTGGTCCATGCAGTTTTCTTCGGATCTTCACAATCCTGCTCGGCCAGCGCGATACAGCCGTTCCAGTTTTCGTCACCGGCGAATTCGGCTTCGAACGGCAGCAGAACCATTTCGTACTTGCCGATCATGGCGGTGGGCGACCAGTAGTAGCCGAACCACGGCTCGCCACGCTCGGCGGCTTTCGACATCGAGCCATCCAGACCAGCGGCCGAACCCGGATCGACCAGCTCCCAGCCTTTCTCTTCCATGTCGAAGGCACGGTAAAGGTTGGCGTTGACGAGCTGGCAACCCCAGCCGGCGGGGCATCCGATGAAAGCACCCTTGGATTCGTCTTCCTGGTAGGGGAAGAGTTCAGGATGTTCCAGGATCTTCTCGACCGTATCGAGCTCGGGATGCTCTTCGGCGAATTTGGGCGTCACCCACCAGCCTTCGCCAAGATCGGTAATCGGGCCTTCATTGACGATCTTCAGTTCGCCTTCCTCAATGCCCTTTTCCAAAAGGTCCCGGACGGCGTTGATCCATAGTTCTCCGGCCACTTCCGGTTCGCCCTTCTCGTTCATTGAGGCGAAGATGGTGGTGGTGCCGCCGGTCACGAGCTGCACATCGCAGCCATAACCCTCTTCCAGAATGATCTTGTCGACATTGGCCATCAACTCACCGGATGGCCAATCGAATTCAGCCATCGAGACACTGCCGCAGCTGGAGTCCTGTGCGGCGGCGCCTGTCGCGCTGAAGGCGAGGGCGGCTGCACCGGCGGCAAGAGTAAGAAGTTGTTTGTTGATCATGTCTCGTCGTTCTCCCGTACGATTTTTTTGAGATGGATCGCGCATGTAGTTCACGCACAACCAAAAGGATTGGTTGTGTCACCATAACGCTTCTGAAAGCCAAGGCAACCGGGGGGAGGTTCACCCAACGTCCCCACCAATTTCGTCAGCCGAGACTATATTTCGTTTTATTTCAGATCTATATGCCCCATCCTCACTTTACCATGAGAATTGGGCTGGATCGCCTTCATTGATCTTTTCGCGGCGCACATGGACTGTCTCGTCAGATGGCTTCAGCCCGCCGGGGCGGCGATCTTGACCGTCTTATCGCCATTGGCTTGAAGGTGCTCGGCTATGAAACCATTGCCCTTTGCGTCTTCAATGAATGCGGAGAGTGCAGCGAGGGCATTGTCTCTGCCCTTTGGTACGCACATTGCCTGAAAGATGGAGATGAAGCTGCCCGGAAGAATGTTGATGTCCTCCCGGTCGATATAGCGGGCTTCAAGTGTCTGCCTGACACCGGCAACGGCGTCATGACCGCCGCGATCGAACTGGTCCAGGGACGCGCCGGGAGTTTCTGCGCGGACGATTTCCGCCGCTTCCAAGGCCGTCGAAAGATAGAGGTCGTAAGCCGAATTCTGAGCGACGAGAATTTTGGCATGCGGTACGTCGAGCTGGTCTATTTCCTGAAATGGAGAATCGGCGGGGACGGCGTAAGTGCCCTCGATTTCGACGTAGGGCGCGGTGTAATCGACCTTTCGCGCTCTCGTTTCGTCCACGGCCAGAAAGGCGACATCCCATACATTGTCCTCGACGTCAGCGAAGGTCTTTCCCGCACCCTGGTAAGTAATCATCTCAAGTTCCAGGCCGGTCTGACGGGCCAGTTCTCGCGCCAGATCGGGCGAAATGCCTTCAAGCTGCCCCTCTGCGCCCTTCCGCGCCAAGGCTGCATTGCCGAGGTTGATTGCTGCCCGAAGGCGACCCGTCGGCGCGAGCTCGGCGAGGGTTGTTTCATCGAATGCCGTCATGATCGTCCCGTGACTATTTGCTTTGTCATGGGAGATGGCCTCCCATCGCACCGTGACAACCGCCAGTTCAATTATGCTGTCATTCCAAAGCGGCTGTGCGTTTAGCGGGCGTTTCGTCGTCCGAAAGACCGAGACCGCGCGCCTCCAGCGCTTCCGCGATTTCGTCCGCCAGCCTCAGTGTGCGGATGAGTGTCGGCCCTGCGCTTCGAAAAAAGCGATCGCGCCCGCCACGCGCCCGTTGCGCTTCGCGAACGTCCTCCGCAGCTTGCGTAATGACGGGAATGAAACGAATCGCCAGCGTCATCGCTAACGCGATCCGTTCTGCCGGTATGCCAAAGCGCTTGAATGGCCGCATCGCGGCAAGCAGCGCGTCTGAAAGAGCGGCGGGGGATGTGGTCAAAGAGAGCAGGGCGGCGAGAAGGATCAGGCTGCTGAACCGCAGGATCGTTTCGATGGCCTCGACCCAACTGGCGGCGAAAACCTGAAAAAGGGCGAGCAGCAGGATAAAGGGCAATGCGGGCCGAAGCTGGCTATAGAGGGTTTGGACGCTGAAGCGTGCGACGAGATAAAGCACGACCGTGAGGGCCAGCACCACCGCCAGGCTCCAGCCTTCCAGGAAGAACACGATGGTGCAGGTCACCGCCAGGATTATGAGCTTCAGCCCGGCGGGAAGACGGTGAATAAGGCTGGTTCCGGGCCTGTAAAGCCCGTTTATCACATCATGGCCTTTTCGTAGAGGCCGATGGCTTTCTCCGGATCGCCGTCGGCGATGACCCTGCCTTCGTCAAGCACAATGACCCGGTCGAAATGGGCCAGCAAATCCAGATGATGGGTGACGAAAATGACGGTCTGGGGCAGGGCTGCGACATGGGTGGCAATTCGCCGACTATGGCGAAGATCCAGAAGGGTCGTTGGCTCGTCGAGTATAAGCAGCTCGGGTTCGGTTACGAGAACGCCGGCCAAAGCGACAAGTTGGCGTTCGCCGCCCGACAGTTCATGCGCAAGACGTTGCCGCAGGTGCGATATGCCAAGACGTTCCAGTACGCCCGATATGCGGGTGGCATGTTCGGCTTTCGGAAAACCTCGTTCCTTCAAACCGAAAGCGAGGTCTTCCTCGACGATGGGGTAGACGATCTGGCTGTCGGGGTTTTGAAAGACGAAGCCGGTCATGCGGCGTACATCTTTTTCATTCTTAGCCGTATCGTGTCCGCAAACGCTGACCGATCCGCTGGTCGGGCGGATCAGGCCGCCCGCCATTCGCGCCAGTGTCGACTTCCCCGACCCATTGGCTCCGATGAAGCCGATGCGATGCTGTGTCAATTCCAGATTGAGCGGATGCAGAACGGTCTTGCCGTTCCGCACCAGCATTACGTCGGAGAAGGTAAGCTTCACGAAGTAGCGCGCTCGTGCGTCGCGATCAGCGGGTAGGACCGGCGGACCATCAGGGCGATGGCGGACGCGATGGCCGCCTTGATGAAGTCGCCTGGAAGATAGCTGGCTGAGCCGATGGCCGTCTTTATCACCGAGATATCCGTCGCATAAGACAGCCAGAGTATGCCAAGCGGGTAAATCGCTAGAATGCCGCCGGTGACGCAGGCCAACATCATCCATCCGAAATTCATTCGCTGCCAGAACCGCTCGGCAAGCCAACCGACAACAAATGCGCCAATTGGCCAGGAGAACAGGAAACCGGCGGATGGGCCGGCGAATACGCCGAGGCCGCCCCGCCCGCCCGGCAGAAGCGGCAATCCGATCGCGACGAGAACCAGAAAGAGTAGAACGGCCAGAGCGCCGCGCCGGGCGCCCAAGATGGCGCCAGCCAGCATCACGCCGAAACTCTGTGCGGTGATCGGCACGGCCAAGACAGGGATCTGGATGGCGGGTACAAGACCGAGCACGGCGATGAAAGCAGCAAACAAGGCGATAAAGGAAAGACTACGCGTATTCATGAAAAGTCCCTTTTGTGAGGCGGGCGGTGCCATGGAGCCCCGCTCAAAGTGAGCGGTTTCGGTTTGCATCATGCCGAGTCGAGAACGCCCGCAGGCGGGGTTCTATATTCGCACATGCCGTAAGGGCAAGATGCAGTTCGATACCTCTCCATGCATATTGGCAAACTGACTATCGTGAGGCGAGGTAGAGACTGTCTCGACTTACGATAGCGGATAAGGATGGTATCGATTTCTCATCGCATTGAGGTAACGATAGCGGCTGGCTAACTGCGCCGGTCCAGCAGCGCTTCCGCAAGCGCTGCCTCAAGAACGACATTGGACGCATACCCCCCCAACAATGCAGCGCGTGTCGCGTCAAGTTTGCTGAGGCCGCTAACAACCAGCAGTCCTTGCATACCTTTTAGGGCGGCATGATCCGCGCCGATCATACGTTCGTCGAGATCTCCCAAAATTGGTTCGCCAACCGCATCGACAAATCGACCCGCTATGATGCCGACCGCGTCTTTCGACTTGTAGTAGGAGATGTCCTCCTCTGTCGCAATCTTGAACTGAACCACATGCGTGTCGAACGTACATGGGCTCAGCGAATAGATGGCTTTATTGCAGTCCAGAAGGCGTTCCAACTGCTCGGAAAGAATCGGTTCTGCCCGCAATCTGGCCGCCAATTCACGGTCGGTACAAACAGCTGGAGCATTGAGATTGATGCACTGCGCCGATAATCGCCTCGCAATTTCGGTGGTGCAATTTTCGGAAGTCGGTAAAAGCGGGTTGGCAAGCGAACCGATGAGCTGACGCACCACGAGGTCGGGGACGGGCCACCATGGCACCCGCTCGGATACGAACGATACCGTCTGTCCCCAGGAGACGCCCAGCACGTCTCCTTCTTCGACAAAGTCTGGCAGATAGTGCGCCGCTGCTTCGCAGACCTGTAATGTGACATCGCGCTCGTCGCCCTCGCCGGCGACAACGTAGGCCATCTCAAGGCCAAAGCGTTCGCATAATGCGTCGGCCAGATCGTTGGCGCGGAAATGCGTGCCGACGATCTTGACGCCAACAATCTGACGGTCACGGGCAAGGCGCAGGTAGTTGATGACGGTCGGTCGTGAAAGATTGAGCCGCTTGGCAATTTCCGCCTGATTAAGACCCTTGATGTAGTAGAGCCAAGCCACTTCTGCCACGTTTCGGTCCGAGGGGTGGTTCACTCTTGTCATATGGGTCGGTTCTCTTCGCCGCTTCGCTTATCGCGTGTTGTTCTGTTTATGCCGCCTTGGCGTCAAGGCGTAAGATTTCTTCAGTCACGGAGAGGTCGTCGGCAAGTCTGCGGTCCGGAAGGATTCCAAGCCCGGCGAGATCGCTATGATAGCCACGCACGGCTTCATCTGGCTCGACCTCCCGGTCGGCGACGCGCTTCATCCATTCGATCATGGCGAGTTGATTTTCCGCCTGATTGATTTTCCGTCCGAACAGAGCAATCCGCGCGCCGTGGCGTTCCGACTGGGCGATCAGTTCGAAAGTATCGCGATGCGTCGCGCCCGCCCCGCCTAGAACGCCGACGACCATTGATGGGTCGTAAGAGGTCAGTTCCTGCATCGCCTCGGGACCATTGTAGGCGACCTTGAGAAATTCAGGCCTCTCTGCTTTTGTCAGGCTTGCCAGCAAGCGAATGATGCAGTCCGTAACAAAGGCACCCGTATTCGCCGTTGGCACCGCGTCATCGATGTTGGGATTGAAAACCTCCAGGAAATGGCTGATGCCAAATTCTTCTGCCTCGCGGCGGAAATCGGCATATGCTTCGAGCGCTCGCGCGTCAGCCTCGGCGTTATTGTTGAAGGTCACAGAATAAAGGACAAGTTTCACTGGCGCGTGCGCCAGGCTGGCTCCTCTGTATGGTCGGGAGGGCGCTTCCCGATAACGCCCGGCGCGGACGTTTCCCCAAATGTCAGTCGTCTCGTTGGCGCGGAAAGCAGGCTGAACAGATGTCTTATCAAATGCCCCGCCAGCGAGCAGAACTTCCAGATTGCTCGCCGACGCGAGTAAAATGTCTACCTTATCCTGCGTTATCACCTTGCGAATCTGGTCGAGAAATTCGGGTCGTGTGCGATAGCCGGACATCTGGCCACTTGCATCTCGTCGCGCACCCGGCGCCGTTACGCCTCCGGTTACGTCTGCATCCTTTGCATCGGCGATGATGAAATCGCCTTTGCGATAATCACCCTTGCGAATTCGTGCGATTTTTTCAGCATAACGGCTACTGCTCATAGCGTTTCATCCGGGCTGCGGAGTGACTTTCCGGTCTTCGGGTCGAAGACGTGAATGTGTTCGGGATGGATAGCGAAATGTACCGTCTGGCCCGGCTGAAGCCGACGAAACTCTTTTGTGACAAACGAAATTTCCTGCCCGTCCATCTCGGTGATGATCTGACCCTCGCTCCCCATATTCTCAACCAGAACAACGTGGCCGGTCAGGGCGTTGGTGGCATCTGGTTCGCAAAGATCCATGCGAGACGGCCGAAGCCCCAACTCGACATCGCTCCCGTCCTTGAGCGAAGGAAACATTTCGGGCGACAAACGCAACGCAATTTCGCCTGCTGTCGCAAGCAATCCTTCCGGATCGACGGATATCTTGGCTTGCAGAAAGTTCATCGCTGGTGTGCCAATGAAATCGGCAACGAAACGGCTCGCCGGACGCTCAAAAATCTCGTCGGGAGTACCGATCTGCTCAATCCGGCCAGACTGCATCAACACAATGCTGTCAGCAATTGTCATCGCCTCCAACTGGTCGTGGGTGACAAAAATGGTCGTGGTTTTGAGCGAGAGGTGAATCTTGCGTATTTCGGTTCGTAGTTTCTCGCGAAGCTTGGCGTCGAGGTTCGACAGCGGCTCGTCGAACAGAAAAACTTTCGGCGTCTTTATCATGGCGCGCGCCATGGCGACGCGTTGCTGCTGGCCTCCAGAAAGGTTTTTTGGCTTGCGGTCCAGAAAAGGCTCCAAGCCAAGCAACCCCGCCACATGATTCAAGCGACGGTCTATCTCATCGCGCGCCACGCTCTGACGGCGCAGGCCGAAGGTAATATTGTCCGCCACCGACATGTGCGGATAGAGCGCGTAGGATTGAAACACCATCGCTACATCGCGTTCTCCGGGCGGCAGGGTCGTCACATCCTCGTCGCTGATCTCGATTGTACCGCCCGTTACATCCTCCAGGCCGGCGATCATGCGCAACATCGTGGATTTGCCGCAGCCGGAGGGGCCGAGAAAGACCACAAATTGATGGTCCGGAATTTCAAGGTTGAGCCCGTCTATCACGGGATGGGCACCGTAAGCCTTGACTATATCGGTGCAGGAAATGTTGGCCATGACCGTTTCCTATTTCGGGCCGCTTCGGACCATGCTGTTGAGAAGGCCCATGAGCAGGCCGATGAAGACGAGCGGCGGCAGTACCAGAAGTACGGTCGCAGCGTTGATCACACCCCATGGCACCTCCTTGCCCAAAGAGGTGATCGATGCCGCGACAACGGGTAGCGTTGCGTTCTGCGCGGCCAGTGTCAGCGCCAGAAGCAGTTCGTTCCAGACAAGAACGAAAGTGAAGACCAGCGCGCCGAAAAGCGATGGAGCGGCAATTGGAAGAGAGAAGCGCCAAAAGACTTCCCAAGGAGGGCAGCCTTCCATAGCTGCCGCTTCCTCGATGTCGCGGGGCACGCTTTCGAAAGCCGGTACGGCGAGCCAGATAATCGTCGACACCGACGTAGTAAGATAGACGAGCACGAGCCCGAACAGCGTATCGTAGATGCCAAGGTCGAGGTAGATCACGATGAACGGTATCGCGATGGCAACCGGCGGCATGAAGCGCAGTGACAAAACAAAGAATTGGATATCGTCGCCCCATCGCCGCGCATAGCGAGCGAGGGCATGCGCTGCGGGAATGCCGAGCAGAGCGCCGATCAGTACTGTAGCGGAGACGACGACCACCGAATTTAGCAGGCCATCACGGATCGTTGGATTGCGCAGAATCGTGACGAAATTGTCGATGGTGGGTTCGAATACCAGCTTTGGTATCGGAGTGACGATATCACGCAATTCCTTGAAAGCGCCGAGTACCGTCCAGAAAATGGGTCCCAGCGCAACAACAACCAAGACAGCAGGAATAATACGCATTGCTGCGTGACCGATCAGTTTGCCCATCGTCTGCCGGCCTTCCAGATGATTGTGAACGCGATAGTGGTGACGACAAGCAGAAGAATTGACATCGCTGAAGCGTAGGAAATCCGACCGCCCATATTGATGCCCATCTGATAAGCATAGAGATCCAGTGTCTCAGTCGCTGTGCCAGGCCCGCCGCCTGTCATAACGAAGATGAGATCGAAGGAACGCAGCGATTCCACAGCCTTGACCAGAACCAGGCTGATGATCGGTCCTTTCAGCATCGGCAATGTCACATAGGCGTGGATTTCCCAGGTTCGGGCGTTATCCAACATAGCCGCTTCGATCGGATCGCGGGGCAGGGTTTCCAGCAGCTTCAAAAGGATGACAGTAAAGAAGAGCCCCCACTGCCAGATGTCGACCACGGCAACCGAAACCAAAGCCAAAGACGGATCGGCAAGAAATTCGACCGGTCCGATGCCGACCAGGCCTAGCAAATAGTTGATGACGCCGAGCGAAGGCGAATAGAGAAACCGCCATATGAAGGCGGCAGCCACACGCGGCAGCAGCACTGGTACGAGAAATGCGAAGCAAAGCAGATTGCGCCAAATCGGTTTTTTGACGGTCTCGAAGATCAGGATCGCTAGCGTCACCGCGAGAAGTATTGTCCCCGCCACTGTAAACAACTCCCAGATCACGGATATTTCCAGTGCGTTGAAGAAGCGCCGATCACGCAGAAGTCGCAAAAAATTGTAGGCGCCGACAAATTCGGCATCGGGTGATCGCAGAGTGCGATTCATGAGTGCTAGCCAAATAGCGCCGCCGACCGAGACAATCGCCAGCATGGCCAAAAGAGCGATAGCCGGCGCCAGCGACAGCGCGGCAAACGGTTTGCGTGTCATGTCCTGTCCTCAGAGTAGGCGGAATCCGGCGGCGGGTAGATGCCAGCCGCCGGACTGGGAGGCGCGTGGTTATTTCACCCGCGCCAAGCTGTCTTCGGCGAAGAACGCGGCCTCATCGAGCGCGCTTTTGACGTCATCGCGTGTTCCGGAAAAAAGTTCTTCGAGGACGAGGCCGAGATTGTCGCCGATCTCAGGCCATGCCGGATTTGCCATGATGAGCAGGCTTGTCTTTTCGGACGTTGCAAGAAGGGCTTCGATATATTCTGCAGGTACAAGGGCTTTATAGGCATCGCTCTGCAGGGTGGATACGCGGCCAATATCGGAGGCGATTCCGGCGGCGAGACGCTTTTGCTCCATCTCCTGAGATGTCGCCCAGCCGACAAAATCTCCCGCTGCCGCTCTCTCGCAGTCGGTATCGGCACCGACCTTCGAGACGGCCCAGCCATGAGCCCATCCAGCCGATGGAAGGGGATCGGGCGGCGGTGCGTAACCGACCTTGCCGACCACCGTCGATTTGGCCTCGTCTTCCATCCAGGGGCCGAAAACATCGGATTCGATAAGGAATGCGACCTGTCCGCCCCTGAAGGCCTCAACGGAGTCCGACCAGTTGAAGGTCGCGACCCCCGGCGGCGCATATTCCATCAGATCGATATAGAGTTCGGTCGCCTCGACGCCTGCTTCGTTGTTGAAGACGGGCTGCTTTTCTTTAAGCCATTCTCCGCCTTTGGCGCGGAAGAAAGGTGTCCAGCGCCAGACATTCATCCCTGAGCCGCGCTGGCCGCGTGCTGACCATCCATAGCGACCGGCATCCGGATCGTTCGTCGCCTTGATCGCCGCCGTGAGCTCATCAAGAGAAGTTGGCACGTCGATGCCTTTCTCCTCAAGAATGTCCTTGCGATACATCATCACATCGCCACCGCCGACAAAGGGGGCGAAATACTGGACGCCATCGACAGTTGCGACATTGCTCAGGTCGGTTCGAAAGTCCGATATGTCATATTCTTTCGGAACCACTTCCGCCAGCGGGTAGACCCAGTCCGCCGACACGTATTCCGCCAGATTGGCTTCATCGATGTAGATCACATGATAGGAGCCTGCGCCTGTGGAGGCATCGAGGCGCGATTTGGCCCGGCGCTCGTTCTCGCCCAATAGCGTGATTTTAACCTCTGTACCCCATTTTTCGTTGAACTCTCCAAGATGCTCGTCCAGCGCGGTGACAGCCGGCATTCCTTGCGCGATGACGTTCAGGGTCGGTACTTTTCCCTTGCAAGCCGTGGCATCTTCTTGCGCAAAGGCCTGCGTTTGGGCAGCCAGCACAATAAAGGCCGTGCCAGCCATCATTTTTGCGTTTCTCATTCTCTCTCTCCCTGGTTTAGATTTGCTGCTGTACCGTTGTCGGCGCATCGCCTGTCAGAAGCTGAACCACTCCCTGATCCAGCCGTAGAAATTCTTGAAACCGGCGGTCGTAGAAAACACGCAAGGTCGGATCTGGCCGATGTTCCCGAGCGACGTGGGTCATGTTGCGAACCGCTTCCGGTAGGTCTCCGTAAGCACCGCATGCAACAGCCGCGCAGATTGCGGCACCCAGCGCGCCGACCTCCGAGGCACGGACAACTTCAACGCGTTGCTGGCATATGTCCGCGAAAATCTGCGCCCAGATGGGGGCTTTGGCCGCCCCGCCGGCGAGACGGATCGTCTCCGGAAATGGCTTGTCAGATAGCGTCACCGCTTTTTCGGCATGCGCGCGAGCCTGAAAAGCTACAGCTTCGAAGATTGCACGCAGCATGGTGTTCAGATTGTCCCCGACACCGATGCCTACAAATGCACCGCGACGCGGTTCGGGCCCGAGCACATGCGGCAGAAACTGGCATCGACGCGCGGTTACGTCTGTTGCTTCGACCATGGCACTGGCTTCATCAAGGGTGACGCGGCCAGCCAGGCCGTGTTCGAGAAACCAACCAAGATTGGCCGCAGAACTCGGGCTGCCTTCGGCGATAAGCCGTTTGCCATCGCGGTAGAGCATGTTGAGAATCGGTGTGGCGTCAGATTGAGGTCGATCACATTCGATGCTGTTGATTGACCACGTGCCGGCTATCATCGTCAGCACGGGTGCATCGACTGCTCCCGCGCCGAGTGCGCAGGCCGCCACATCCATCATCGAGCCAGCCACCGGTATACCTTCCGGCAAACCCATCTCGAGAGCGGCGGTATTCGTTACGCGGCCCGCAACGCTATGACTCGCTACAATTGGCGGCAAACGATCACGGCACGCGGAGACGCCGAGACTTTCCAGGGCGGAAAAAGCATATTCGCCAGCCTCGATATCCATCATTCCGCCGCCACTCGCGTCGGTCGGGTCCGTCAGAACTTCGCCCGTAAGGCGAAAGCGTATGAAATCCTTGCACGCTAATGCCCACCGCGTACGCGCCATGACCTCGGGTTCGTTCAATGCAAGATGAGCGAATTGCATCAGTGTCTGACCGCCCCAGAGCCGGTTACCCGTCACCTCAGAGATGGTCGCAGCATGATTGGACGCATTCAGTCGGTCGACGATCGGTTGGGCGCGATGATCAACGGAAACAATTCCGGGGCGGGTGCCTCGGCCCTTTTCGTCGATCAGGAAGATGCCATTGCCGAACCCGGTGCAGCCGACGCCAAGAATGCGTTGTCCCCGGCACTGTTCGGTCACCCGGCGAACTGCTGCTACAATGCCCTGCCAGAACATCTCAACATCGCGCTCAACGCGTCCGTCGGCGTGATGCTCGGTATGCACGATAGCCGTTCCCTGAGCCATTTCGTTGCCCGAAAGGTCGAAGGCTACGACTTTGACAACTGTACCGCCGGCATCGATGGCTATCAGTATATCTTCGCTCATCGGTTCTCACCTTCGTTCTCGGCGCTTGCGCCCATGATGCGAGGGTCGGTGAGGGCACTATGGACTTCGGCATCGACGTCGTTCGGATCGCGTCCGGTTTCTGTAAGCAAGATCTGCGCGACGTCTTCGATGGTCTCTCGTCTCAGTCCGCTTCCAAGTGTGAGTTGCGTCCGCCGGAGAAGAATATCTTGGACCGTGCAAGCGGCGCGCGCATGGATCAGCCAAATGATTTCGGCGCGGCTGTAAGCAGGTGCGCCAGCCAGAAGGTGATTATCGCTGTCTCTGCATGCTTCGGCCACCTTGCGCGCAAGGGCGCCATAGCGTTGTAGGAGTATTTCGGCACGGTCGATAGAAAGTCGGCCGATCGTGGCAATCTCTGACGCCACACAAAGATCGGCGCCCGGATAGTCGCGTTTGGCCGTCGAAATTACGCGTCTCTTGCCAAGCCGACTAAGAGCCCGGTCAGCGGCCTCCTCTGCAAATGCGCGAAAGGTCGTCCATTTGCCGCCGACGAGCGATAGCACAGGTAGTCGAGAATCGGCGACACGATCTTCTTCGAGCGCGTGATCGCGCGCCGCGCTCGTGGCGGAGCCCCCGTTTCCTCTCCGCAGGGGGCGAATGCCTGTCGTGACGGAGACAATCTGGCTCCGTTCGACCTCGATGTCGCAGAAGAGGCCGTTTATAGCTTTCAGAAGATAATCGACTTCCGTCCCGGACACTTCTCGATCTTCGGGGTCAGGTGTTTCCACTTCTGTTGTGCCGATAAGAACGTTGTTTCCGACAGGCAGAGTGATGACCATGCGCCCTGCGCCATCGTCGTAATAGAAGGCTTTCCCATTCATGCGGCGTTTCAGCGCTGGATTGTCGAGAACGAGGTGCGCGCCCTTTACGCCTCGCACGTAATTCGTTGAGCAACCGAGGGCAGAGTTGACCCTGTCTATCCAGCTACCGCTGGCATTGATGACAATGCTGGGTTTAAGAACATAAGAATCAGATCCGAACCGGTCTTGTACAGTGAAGGCAGAGCCGTCGAACGACCAGTGGACATGGTTGAGAGCGGCTACGCTATCGCCGGTACTGAGCGCTTCACCCAGCATTTCCAGGATCAGTCCTTCGGGGTTTGATATCCGCCCGTCGAAATAGCGCGCCACGGCTTTTACGCTCGGTTGAAGGCCCTTCGGAAAACTGCTGCGCCGAAGACTTATGCTGTGTGACGGGAGTGGCTGCTCGCGTCGCCCAAAACTTTCGTAAAGCGTCAGCGCGCCCTCCAGAGCGAGGAGGCTGAGTGGCCCGCTCCTTTTCGTAAGCCCGAGGAAGCGCATGACCGCGCTCCCGAAGCCGCTGACGATATTGTCCAGTGGAACAACCACTTCCATCGGACGAACAAGATGACCGGCATGGGCGATCAGCCGGTTTCTCTCTTGCGCAGACTCGGCGACGAGACGGAACTCGCGGCCCTCCAGATATCGTAGGCCACCATGGGCCATTCTGCTGGAAGCGCTGCTCGCCCCAGCACAGAAATCGCCGGTATCGAGCAATACGCAGGACACGCCGTTCAGTGCGAGATCGCGCAGCGTTGCGACGCCGTTCACGCCACCTCCGAGGACAACAACCTCCGGCCGGGTCAACGCTTCGAGGCGGCGCAGGCTGTCACACCGCATCGGCGCGACGTTTTGCCGGACATCTCCGGAATGATTGTGAAACAGCTTTTCCATCCCAACCACAGGAAAATCGATTATCTGACATATGTCAATGCATATTTACAAAGATAAATTTCTTGATTGCCGGACACAGGGAGCGGGACTCGCGATCATGATGATTCAAAGGGGAGGATTTTCGAGCGACAGGTCCTCAGATCTGGAATAGACGCAGCCGTCATGAAGGCGCGCTCGCCCTCTATCTGAGAGGCTAAAGACAGCTGAAAATTCAAGCCGGGCAGGAGAGATCAGTGAAAACTTTGGCGCATGGATGCAGCTAATGTCAGTCGACTACAAGAAAGTAGAAAGAGCCTATAGCGTGATCTTGACCAGCCCGCCTGACGAGGGAGCCGCCTGGATCAGGCTCTGCGACATGGTGTAACGGTCGGAACCGGCGACCACCGAATTTACCCGCTCACCTGGGGCGAGTCCCTGCAAATTCGGCATCGGCACAGGCACGTGTTGGGCCTTTTCGCCGTCGGCGTCATACATGCATAGGGACCAGCTTTGATGGTAAGCTACCCAGATCTTACCGGAACGGTCGAAACTCAAGCCGCTGATCCGTCCATTGCCGGAGCGACTTATTTCCGTGATCTCGGTCAATGCCGTCCCATTCTTCGAAAGGGCAAGCCGCACTAGGCAATTGTCCTGCATGCGAGCGGCCAAAACGGCGTCGCCGTCATCAGAGATGGATATTCCGGCTCTGCCGCAGAGGCCGCTCATGAGTTCGGTCGAGTTCCATGAAGAACGGTCGATGCTGACCAGGTTTCCTTCGCGCAATACCAGTAACTGTTCTTCGGACAATGCTGCGATGTCGTTCACATCGGAAAAATCCGCGCCGGTCCGTTCTTCGTAAGCGGCGTTGCCGCTTGGCTCCAAGCGCATCAACGCCCCATCGGACACGAACAGAATGTGACCAGATGGCATGAGTGTCGATGCGTCTATCTGCGATGTCTCTACAAGTCTGGCGCTTTCACCGTCGCGCTCCAAATGGATCGATCCGCCAGGTCCGTCCTGCCAGACGAGCCCGCCCCACACGCTGCTATATCCAAGCGCTTTGGAGGAAAAGGCCCGCGTATCGATCACTTCCAAGCGGCCGCCAGCCGGCGGGGAGGGGTAAGTGGCCTGACCGTTATTCTGGGGTAGGAGCAACTGACCGATATGGCGTGACGTCATTTGAAGGACAGAAGCCAATTCCAGACGGCGCTCTTCGTTCATTCTGTGAGCCGGGACCGTTATGGAGACCGAGGCGAGGGGCCTGTTTTCCGCACTGAGAATTGGAGTGGAAACGCACACCACACCTTCAATGATTTCGTTGTCATCGATTGCGAATCCGCGAGCTCGGGTCATTTCGATATCGGCACGGAGGCTTTCCAGATCCGTAATCGTATAGGGCGTGTAAGCCGTAAGACGCATGCGAGACATCAATGCTTCGCGCTCCTGCTCGGGCAGGAAGGCAAGGAGACATTTGCCGAGGCCGGTTGCGTAGAGCGGTTTGCGTTCGCCGATCGGAGAGTGGAACGGTTGCGATAGCCGGCCTTGCCAGCGGGAAATCGTTACTTGCGCGGTGCCAAGGAGAATCGAGAGGTTGACGTTCTCTCCGTGCTGGTCGGCCAGGCCTTTCAGCGGCGCGGCGGAGACTGCGATCAAATCGGAGGAACTGTTGATCGACCCAGCCATCTCGGTGAATTTCGGGCCGAGAACATAGGACTGATCGCGCTGGTCGATATCGATCATGCCGCGTGCCGAAAGGGCGGATAGAATGCGGTAGAGTGTCGACTTCGAATGGCCTGTCCGCTCGGCTATGTCTTTAAATTTCAATCGGTTATCGGTGTCGGAAATCAGTTCGACAATATCGAGCGCCTTTGTCAGAAGGGCGGTTCCGCGGACAGGCGTGTTGATCTCGTTCATCGTGTCGGCTCGTATCCTGTCCGTCTGGTCGGGTCGGTCATTTCTAGGTGAGGCGATTTGTCACGTCTAGGGTGACGATCGGCATGCAGTTTCGCGCCTTTTGAAGCGACAGTCTGGACATTTATCCGATCATATTCCTAAATCATTGTCTCACAAAATGGGAAATATTCTTCATGCCTATTGAAGCGGGAGATCCTTTTGTAAAATTATATCAATAGCAAAATCATACGTTTATATGGAGAAATCCTGAGTATCTCTGAGGATTTTTTAAAATCCTGTTTGCAATTCCAGTCTCGCATTCTGTAGATATTGTCCTACAATATGAACCAACTGATATCAGGAACATGAGGGCAGCGACAATGCAGCCGATCGCCACTTCGGTGCTCGAAAAGCTTGGCAAATGCGGTCAGGGCACTTTGACCACGCAGCTGTTCCGACGCGGTTTCCGTCAGCAGTTCATGGTCGGGATCGCGCCACTCAACCCTGCAGCCGCGAAATTCGTGGGGGAGGCCTTTACGCTGCGTTTCATTCCCTCGCGCGAGGATCGTGACTGGGATTTGGCTGACCTGCACAAGCGGGGCGATGACAACGTTCAGTGGGAGGCTGTCGAGGCAATCGGTTCCGGTAATGTCATGGTCATCGACAGCCGAAATGACGACCGTGCCGCATCGGCAGGCAACATGTTGATGACCCGTATGATGAGAAAGGGAGTGGCGGCAGCCGTCACAGACGGAGCATTCAGGGATGGCACCGAAATTTCACAAATGCCCTTCGCCGCATTCTGCCGCAGCAACACCGCGACCACACGCCCTGCATATCATCGCGCCGTCGCCATGCAGGAGCCGATAGGGTGCGCGGGCGTCGCTGTTTATCCGGGCGACATCCTGGTCGGTGATGCCGACGGCGTGACGGTCGTCCCCCGACATCTTGCCGCGGAAATCGCCGAAGACGCATACGAGCAGGAGCGTCGCGAGAAATTCCTGTTCACAAAAATCGATGCTGGCGCGTCGCTGTTCGGGACCTATCCGGCAGGACCGGAAACAATGGCCGAATACAAGGATTGGCTGGAGAAAGGACATACGCTTTGACCACACCCGCAGAGAAGGCCGAGGCGCTGATCCGGCACTATTTTGAAATGTGCAATGCCGGCGACCGGCAAGGCCTTATCGACTGCTTCACCGCAGATGGCACACACTATTTCCCACCGGGGCTTCCCGGGGCGCCTTGGCGCGGTGCTGAGGCCGTTGCGGATGGTTGGGTTCGCTGCGTCGAGAAGATGGGTTCAAAATGGACGATCGAGAAAATTCTTGCCGGTGCGGACGGCAAAGAAGCCGTTATTGAATGGACCCACTGGAAGACGGGGATCGGTGAGGTGCTGCGCGGCGACGAATGGTACATCTTCAACGACGATATCACCAAAATCCGTGAAATTCGCGCCTATTACGCCAGCCCTGTCAATAAAAACGAGCCGGTCAACCAACTCCACGATTTCGATTATGAGGGGCGTGGCTACCATCTGCATCCTCCGGCAGTAGAGGGGCGAGACTGATGCCGCAATACGCGCTCATCTGCCGTGACGCACCCGGCGTTCTAGAGCGTCGAATGGCGGCGCGCGCCGACCATATGGCCGGCCTGAAGACCGAGAAAGCGGCGGATCGCATCGTCGATGGCGGCGCTATTCTCAACGACAAGGGTGAAATGGTCGGGTCGGTCGTTCTCTGCCAATTCGACAGTCGCGCCGACCTCGATGCCTATCTGGAGCGTGAGGTTTACGCGCGAGAGGGCGTCTGGGGCGACATCGAAATTCTTCCGATGCGCTTTGTGGACTGGCCCAAACTGATGGCGGGCTAACGGTCAGCCTACACTTTGCCGGCACGCGGACAGAGCCGGACAGAAACAAAAGGAAACAATATGAACGGAGGCACCTCAATGCCTTTCACCCCCCGTGGGAAACATCTGGTCGCTGGCGAATGGGTCGCCGGACCTTCGACGTTCCGCTCCGAACCTGCCAGTGGCGAGGCATATGACTATGCGGTCGGTACACCGCAACTTATCGATCAGGCCTGTAAGGCTGCCGAGGAAGCGTTCTGGACCTACGGCTATTCGTCACGCTCGGAGCGCGCCGCATTTCTGGAAGCGATCGCTGACGAGATTGAAGCGCGAGGCGAAGCGATCACGGCGATAGGCACTTCGGAGAGCGGTCTGCCGGCAGGCCGGCTGGAAGGAGAGCGCGGCCGCACCACCGGTCAGTTGCGCCTGTTTGCAGAACATATCAGGCAAGGCGATTATCTGGACAAGCGCCACGATCCTGCACTTCCCGACCGCGAGCCGGCTCCAAGGCCCGATCTGCGCATGATCGAGCGGCCAATCGGTCCTGTCGCCGTCTTTGGGGCATCGAATTTCCCGCTTGCTTTTTCCACTGCCGGTGGGGACACCGCCGCCGCACTGGCGGCAGGCTGCCCAGTCGTCGTCAAGGGGCACTCGGCCCATCCGGGCACCGGTGAAATCGTGGCCGAAGCCATCGCGGCAGCCATTGAGAAGACAGGTATGCCAAAAAGTGTCTTCAGCCTGATCCAGGGCGGCGATCGTGACGTCGGCGCAGCGCTGGTCAAGCATCCTCTTATCAAAGCCGTCGGGTTTACCGGATCGCTTGCAGGCGGTCGGGCGCTGTTCGATCTTTGCGCACAGCGACCGGAACCCATTCCGTTCTTCGGCGAGCTCGGCTCCGTCAACCCGATGTTCGTCCTGCCTGGCGCCGCGGCTGCTCGTGGCGAGACGATTGGAGAGGGTTGGGCCGGTTCGCTGACCATGGGAGCCGGGCAATTCTGCACCAATCCCGGTATTGCCGTTGTCGAGAAAGGGCCTGAAGGTGGCGCCTTTGTTGCCGCCGCCGCGGAGGCGCTAAAGGGTGTTCCGGCTCAATGCATGCTGACTGATGGCATCGCGAATGCCTATCGAGACGGCAAATCGCGCTTCGATGGCCGTAACGCCGTCAAGCCCGTGCTCGTGAACGATGCGGCCGGTCGAAATGCCAGCCCCAACCTTTTCGAGACCGAGGCATCCAACTACCTCCAGGATCGCGCTCTTGGAGAGGAAGTCTTCGGGCCGCTCGGACTGGTTATCCGCGTTGCGGATACCGATGAAATGACGACCCTCGCGAAGGGCTTCGAAGGCCAGCTGACGGTCACGATCCATATGGATGACAGCGATACGGATCTCGCAAGCAAACTGATGCCCGTTCTGGAACGGAAAGCGGGCCGCCTGCTCGTCAACGGTTTTCCGACAGGCGTGGAAGTTGCCGACAGCATGGTGCACGGCGGACCTTATCCGGCCTCGACCAATTTCGGCGCAACATCGGTCGGCACGCTTTCGATCCGGCGCTTCCTGCGGCCGGTTTGCTATCAGAACTTCCCCGAGGTCCTTCTGCCCGAAGATCTGCGATAGGCGCGCCACCTCATCGTGCCAGCAAAGTGCAACTCCAGGAACACAAAATGACAGAAGAAATTGAAATTACTAAAGATATTCTCGACAAGCTGCGCGGGTCTTCCACAGCGACGGTAACGACCCAGCTCTTCAAGCTGGGGTACCGCCAGCAGTTTCTCGTTGGGGTTGAGGCGCTCAATCCAAAGGCTAAGGCATTTGCAGGTGAAGCCTACACGCTACGTTTCATTCCTTCCCGGGAAGACAAAGACTGGGATTTGTCGGACCTCGCCAAGCGTGGCGAAGACAATATGCAGTGGGAAGCGGTTGAAGACGTTGGCGAGGGCCAGGTTCTGATGATCGATAGCCGCAATGACACCCGCGCTGCTTCGGCAGGTAATATTCTCATCTATCGCATGATGTTGCGCGGGGTTGCGGCCGTCGTGACCGATGGCGCCTTCCGTGACGGCCATGAAATCGGCGAACTGGATATTCCTACCTATGCCCGTGGCAATACCGCGACGACGCGCCCGGCCTATTTTCGGGCCGTAGACGTGCAATTGCCCATCGGTTGCGGCGACGTCGCCGTTTATCCGGGCGATGTCGTGATGGGCGACCGCGACGGCGTCTGCGTCATTCCACGGCATGAGGCCGCCAAGGTTGCCGAGATGGCCTCCAATCAGGAGGCTGCCGAGGAATTTATCTATGAAAAGATCAAGGGCGGCGCACCGATCTGGGGCAACTTCCCAATGGGACCGGAAACCCGCGCCGAATTTGAGGAATGGAAGAAGACCCGCGGCTAAGCGGGCGATGACTTCTCTTCGGGGCGTTCTTTATGGACGCCCCGTTTTTTATTCGGGGTCCTTCATTGCTACTCCGTCGATAGCGAGCCAGCATCGGTCTCAACGATGACGGGGAGAGACCGATGTCGAAGCAACGGCACCACATTCACATAACACTCTCCGGCGCCAGCTCCGCGCGACGCCTTGCCGAAGCGTTAGCGGCGGCTTTTCCTGCGTTGGAGCAGCGGTTGGCGGAGATCCGACAGCTTGTCGGCGCTGAGGTGCTCACCGTCGAAGCGGCTCATAAATGTTGGCAGGCTGCCCCGCTCGATGTCGATGTCCGTGCGATTGGGGATGCGATCCTTTCTCGCGTCAGGCAATATGGCGGCGAAGACAATTCTGTCGATCTCGCAGCAGTCGCCATCGCAGCGTCCGTCCAGGCGGAATTGTCAGAAGCTGTGTGGAGCGTAGGCGATCTGCCGCTCGGCGACATCACAAGCGCCAATCCTGCAATTTTCGGTCTGCTGGAGGGATATCGATGGGTCGCCGGGCCCGGTGCCTGTCCCGACCTTTCCGCCTGCGCAATCATTTCCGAACTCAATTCCAGCCATAGCACCGGATGCACGCCTTTCGGCGCGCCTTTATCTAGCGCGAGCGATGCCGCCGGCACGACACTCGTTCAGATCTTCGACTACGCAGATTCGGACACTGTTGGCTGGATTGCGTTCGATATCGACGACATGACCGGAGAGGAGATCGCTCATGCCTGCGACCATTTGCGATCGCTTTCCGGCCTTATCGATCTGTCGCTTTTTGCGGGGCAGGGGAAGAAGGGCCGCCCGGTGATGCGTTTCGAGCTTCTCGCTCAGCCGGAACAGCTCGATACGATTATCGCGGCGGCGTTCGAGCAGACCACCACGCTGGGCTTGCGATATGATCGGCAAGCGCGTCGCATCCTGCCGAGATGGCCGTCCGAGGGCATCGAACCCCGCGCCAAATATGCGCGACGTCCAGATGGTGCGACAACCGCCAAGATCGAGGCAGACGACGTAGCCAGCCTGCCCACGCTAAAAGCGAGGCGTGAGGCGGCCCGCAACTAGACCATCCCATGCAATAGGCCGTGACGCCATCGAACCCATCGGCGATTGAGGAATTGCCAGCGCTCCGGGTGGAAGCGCATAGGGTATCTCCGTTATCGGTGTTCCGGCTCTAAGATGGAATGTCGGCGAATCGCGCAATCTTTGCACCGGAGATTTTGGCGCGCATGCTGAACAGGCTGCCAGCATGCGGGAAGCTCGCAAGAACCTCGGGCGTCATCTGATTTCGGTGTCCGGTGATGAAAATCGTCTTCATGTCGGCACCGCCAAAGCAGGGCATAGTCGGTTTCGGCAAATCCGGAAGATCGATACTGCCCAAGAGCTCGCCGTCGCGGCTCCAGATATTCAGGCGCGACGCCGAAACGCCAGCGCTCCAGTAGCGCCCGTCACTGTCGGCGGCTGCGCCGTCAGGACGGCCGACTTCATTGGAAGGCTCGGCGATTCTGGTGCGGTTGCCGATCTCACCGGTTGCTGTGTCGAAATCCCATCGGTCGAGCCATGGTGCGCAGCTATCGCTATGATACATGGTGCGCCCGTCAGGCGTCCAAGCCAAACCATTCGATACCTTCAGCCCATCGACCACCTTCCTGACCGAACCGTCAGGCGCGACTCTGTAGAGCGCCGAGACAGGCTGCATCTTATCGATTTCCGTTTCGTGCATTCCACCGACCCAGAAAGCGCCATCCGGTCCGACCTTGCCGTCATTCAAGCGTTCATCCCGTCGCAGATCAGAAAACCGTACAAGGATATCCCTGTCACCAGCCTTCGGATCGAACAGGATAACGCTTTGGCGCAGCGCGACGATCAATCGACCTGAATTGCACAGGCCGATGCTGCCGACATCTTCGCCCATCCGGTGTTCGCCGGTCTGCAGCGAGTCGGGATCGATCCAGTGAATGACACCGGCTTTGATATCGATCCACCACAGAAATCCACGTCGGTCGTCCCACACCGGGCCTTCGCCTAGACTGTTGCGGCAATCCAGCAAACAGCGCGGTTCCGTTTCGGCGAAATTGGAGAGGGGTTCACGCATGTCAGTTACCCGCGAGCATGGTGCGGACCAAACCCGGCAGCCACAATGTCACTGTCGGAACGAAGGTGATCAATCCCAGCATGCCAAATAGCGAGGCATAAAAGGGCGTGACTTGTCGCATCAGCGGAAACAGACGCACCTTTGCGATGTCCATCATAATGAAGAGTATGATGCCGAAAGGCGGTGTCAGCGTGCCGATCATCAGGTTGAAGACGATCATGACGCCGAACTGCACCGGATCGAGCCCGATCTGCATTGCGATTGGTAAAAGCGCTGGCACCGCAACAATCAGAATCGCTGTCGTTTCGATGAATAGCCCAGCGATTAACAGGCCGACATTGATCAGAAGCAGCGTCAGCACGAAATCGGTCGTGAGACCGGTGATGCCGCCAGCTAGGTGCTGGGGGACGTTGAGCACCGCGATTAGCCAGGCGAAGGGCGCAGCGGCTGCGATGATAAAGAGCAGCACGCCGGTGGTAATGACCGTATCGGCCAGACAGAGTTTGATGTCCCTTAATTTCAGCTCGCCATAGATCAAACCGAGCAGTACCGCATAGAGGACGATAATGGCGCCGAGTTCCGTCGGAGTGGCAATACCCAAGAGTAGTCCGGCGATCAGAATGGTCGGTGCGAGCAGACCCGGCAGCGCCCGCCAGAATGAACTTGCCACCATGGAAAAGCTGGCGCGGGGACTGCGAGGCATTTTGTCGCCTTGGCGAAAAGCGATCAGGTAGGTTGTGACCGACAGCGCCAGGGTCAGGATGAGACCCGGTACGATTCCGGCTAGAAACAAGTCTGCGACGGACACGCCAGCGAGCACCGCGTAAATGACCATGATGACGCTGGGCGGAATAATCGGTCCGATGATAGCGGACACCGCGGTAATCGCGGCGGAGAACTCTGAGCTGTAGCCAGCCTTTTTCATCGCTTTGATTTCGACCGTGCCCAGACCAGCAGCATCGGCTTGCGCAACGCCAGACATGCCGGAGAAGATCAGGCTGGCGAGAATGTTCACATGCGCCAATCCGCCTCGAATATGACCGACCAGATTTCCGGCGAATTCGAAAATGCGTTCGGCAATGCCGGAGCGGTTGAGGAGATTGCCGGCTAGGACGAAGAGCGGCACGGCCAGAAGCGGGAAACTGTCCAGCGAGGGCGCCATGCGCTGCGCGACAATCGAAATGGGTAAGCCGCCGTCCAGCAGCATCCACAGGAGCGCTCCTGCAAGCATACTTATGCTGATGGGCACCTGAAGGATGGCTAGCAGAAACACGGCGCCGAAAAGAAACCAGAGAGACATTAGAGCACTCCCTCACTATGGTCGGCGTCGAAGATCTGATGACGCAGGCTCTGCAGCTGTTCTTTTCCCTCATGTGTACGGCCGATCCACGCCGCACCGGCCAGTCCCGCCGTCATCGAGATGGACGCATAAACAAGAGGGATCGAGAAAAAGTATGCTTTGGGAATATCGATTGGCAGGGCGATTGAGGTCGTGCGCATCTCGATTGGCAGAAATCCAAAGGCAAGCTTGCCGATATAGAACAGCGTAGCGCCAGCTACGATTGCGCCGAAGATATCGAGCGCCAGCGCCAGACGCTCGCCACCAAACGCTTCCAAGGCCGATACACGGATGTGCTGGCCGAGCTTTGCCGCCAGGCCTGCGCCAATAAACGTCACCCACAGAAAGCAGAACATCGCCGCTTCCTCGGCCCATACGAGCGGTGCGCCGAAGAGCGAACGTGCGACGATCTGGTAACCGATCAGCACCACGATAAGGGTCAACAGGGTGCTGGCGACGATGAGTTCGAGCCGGGCCCAGAGTTTGAGCGCGGAGATCATACTGAACGCACGCATGGCGGTCTCCGGTGATTGGCTGAAAGGGAAAGGCCCGCGCAAGGCGCGGGCCAAAAGATCATTTCAGATCCTGAATTTCCTGAATCAGACCCTTGCGCCACAGTCCTTCGGACTCGATCGCGGGTACTGCCTCCAGCGAAGCCTTGCGGAAACTTTCGACATCGGGCTCGTGAATCTCGCCGCCGCTATCCTTGATCATCTGGAGAGTGGCTTGCAACTGCTCGTCGGACTCGTCGGCGGCATGATTGACTGCCGCTTCTGCGGCTTCCATCACGTCGGCACGCCCTTTGTCATCGAGCGACTGCCAGAACGTTTCGTTGACTGCGATAACGTTGCCGGTCATCACGTGGTTCGTCATCGAAATATGC
The DNA here is from genome assembly GCF_024158145.1 of Notoacmeibacter sp. MSK16QG-6. GTDB lineage: Bacteria > Pseudomonadota > Alphaproteobacteria > Rhizobiales > Rhizobiaceae > Notoacmeibacter. Next base: position 295,657 of record NZ_JAMYXM010000002.1, on the reverse strand, counting down.
GGTCCGCTCTCATGCATCCGGTTGGCCGCTCCATTGGTCGGCTGGCCTTCCGCCGCATCGACCACGCCGGTTTTCAGCGCCAGGTAGACTTCGCCCCATGCAACCTGCGTCGGCTCTGTGCCGAAGGCGCGCCAAAGCTCAACGTAGGATTTGATGCCCGGAACGCGCATCTTGATACCCTTGACGTCATCGACGCTCATGATTGGCTCTTTGGCAAACATCACACGGGCCTGGGTGGGCGCCACCGTAAGGATGCGAATATTCGCCTTGTCGACGATTTTCTCCTTCATCTCTTCGAAGAGCGGACTGGCTAGAAATTGCCGCATGTGGTCCGCGTCGCGAAAGGTGAAGCCCCAGGACAAAGCCTGAAGGTCCGGCTCCAAAGCCGAGAACCAGTCCAACACCGTTCCGAAGCCCTGAACGTTCCCCTGGCTGAGCTGATCTAGTATCTGCTGTCCGCTGCCCAGTGCGCCGCCGTTAACGTAGTTGACCTTGATCGACTCGTTGCGGCTCCCCAGTTCCTCAATGAATTTGAGGTTCATGTTGTCATTTAGCGATCCGGTCGGATCGACCGCGGTGAGCAACATGTCCTGGGCCGATGCCGAAGCCGCGCTCATGAGCAAAGCCGCTGCGGCAATCTGGGCTGCATGCCGCAGCCTGGAAAAATGAAACATTTATATGGTCCTCCCTGAACACCGCCATGAGCACGATCACTCATGACGATGTGCATTGCTCCTACAATGTGGACATGCTCGTCAATAATTTTCTGAATCCGATGAAAGATTTTTCGACCGATAAGCGTTACACCAAACTGTTTTTATCGTAACAATATTCTGATAATGCTGTGAGAATTTATTTTCATCTGGCTGTTTGGGCTGGGATCACGGCTGTATGGAAAAGTTCAATTTCCCTGAGTGGCGATCAAAAATTATCTACATTGTGATAAATGGCGCTTGAAAGTCGCGCCGTCTAATGGCACTTAATTCCCAACATGTGGGACAGCCAGCTTATTCATTGCGCTCGTAAGGGCCACGCGCTGGGTCTGGCAGTCGGAACGATGATAGGGAGAGAAAACGCATGGCCTTGCCGCCCACAATGACGGCTTATTGCGCACGCCATTATGAAGAGCCTCCCCAGATCGAGCACGACGATGGTGCGTCGACTTGGGTGACGCGCGGCGTCAGCCTCTGTGTGTCGGTTACTCAAGCCAAAGACGGCACCATTCTTGAGCGGACGGCTGAGGATCAGCCCGAAGAGTATATCTTGATCTTACCGGAAAAAGTTTCGGCCTCAATCGAGGCCGGTTCGGAGAAAGTGACGGCGGTCGCCGACAGTCTGACCATCGTCCCTCCGGGGGCGTCCCGGATTACCGTGAGGGGAGAAGGCGTCGTATCCCGGGTCTTTGCGGTCGGTGCGTTGGACATGATGGCGCAGGCGGGGAATGCGCGTGATTTCGCCGCCGGCTACGAGACTGACGTGCGGCAGGCCGAGGCATGGCCAGACCCGCCCGGCGGTTTTCGGATTCGGACATATCCGCTGGCAAAATATGTCGATCCTGACGGAGCACGAATCCAGCCGCGCGTGTTCCGGTCCACAAATATGATGATCAATGTCTTTGCGCCGTGGCATGACCGCCGCGACCCCAAGACGCTTAGTCCGCATTGGCATGATGATTTCGAACAGGCCTCGCTCGGTATATCCGGCGAATTCGTGCATCACATCCGTTACCCTTGGGAGAGTGACTCCACGCGCTGGCATCAGGACGAGCACATTGAAGCCAAAAGCCCTTCTGTTCTGATCATTCCCCCGCCAGCACAGCACACGACGCAGGATGTCGGACCGGGTATTGCCCGTCTGGTCGATATTTTCGCGCCGCCGCGCGCGGACTTCTCCCAGCGGCCTGGATTCGTGCTGAACGAAAGCGATTATCCTGCGCCGGACTGGGTGGGTGACTCAAAAGCAGCAAGCGGTGGCGCACTTGCAGGCTGGCAGAAAGGCTGACGCTGCAACGCCCGCGACGTCGCGGGCGTCTCTAGAATTTCGACATTTGCGGCTCTCTTACGGGCGGCAGGTGCGAAACCGGCGGATATTCCGCCATCGACCCGAAAACGTTCCTTGGGAGGAAACAACAGTGTTTCATAAAACCATGAAATTTGGCCTCGCCGTTGCGACGGCGTTCGGCATTGCCGGCGCAGTTCAGGCGCAGGAAAAGATCGACTATCCGGTTGATAGCGTCCGGCTAGTCGTGCCGCAGAGCGCAGGCGGCGGCACCGATGCCAGCGCGCGCCTGTTTGCCGATATGTTCAACAAATACACCGACGCGCAGATGGTCGTCGTCAATCAGAAGGCCGGTGGCGGCGTGGTCGCTCAACAGACTGTGCTCAAAGGCGCAACCGACGGCGGACAGCTTTATTTCAACCACGCCGCTGACCATGTGGCCAACCTGCTGGGTAAGACGCCGTTCAGCTATAAGGATTTCCGCACACTCGGCACGACAGCAGCATTGAGCGATGTCGTGCTGGTTCCGGCAGACGCCCCTTACAACACGCTTGGTGAGTTGGTCGACTACGCGAAAAAGCATCCCAAGGAACTGACCTATGTGACGCAATTTGGCGGCACGACGGAAGCGAAAGCGAATGCCATCAACAGCGCGGCGGACGACTCCTTCAAAATCGTCGATGGCGGTTCGGGTGCAGACCGGATCGTGCTGCTGCTCGGCGGCAATGCCGACGTCTCGGCTGAGGGCGTCCGGTTCGCGAAGGAACACACCGGTGCAGGCACTTTGAAGGCGCTCGCGGTTCTTCGTGCCGACCGTGACCCACTCGTTCCGGACTGGCCGACAGCTGCTGAGCAGGGCTACGATATCGATATGCCGTATTATTTCACGATTTCGGCGCCAGAAGGCATCGACGATGCTGCGGTTTCGGCTGTCGACGAGGTTCTGGAAAAGCTGCGAGACGACAAGGAATTTGCCGAAAGCCTTGCCAATCTCGGTCAGTCTCCCGCGATCCGCACGAGTGACGAAGCCGGCTCGTTTGTGGAGCAGGAGTACGGCACAATCGAGAAGTTCATCTCCAAGTAAGAGCTTCTGCCGGACGGCCCGGTTTGGCTGGGCCGTCCCCTTTGTCCAGGAACAAAAGCGATGTCTCATTCCAGGCAGGTCAAGCCGGCTGATCTTGTCGCATCCGTCGTGTTTGCAGCACTGGCGGTTTTCGTCGCGATACAGCCTTTTCTCTCAGGTGAGCCTCGACTGAGTCCCGGCGATCCGGGGCCGTGGCTTTTGCCCTTGATCTATGGCGCCGGACTGATCGTTCTGTCGGCAGCGCTTTTCCTGCGCGGGTTGCGTCCAGCACCACTCGGCGCGGATGTTCTGCAGATCGTTGAAGAGTACAACAACGCTGACGGCGACGAAGCCGCTGACGTCGAATCCCCCGATAATCCAGCCGATCAGGAACGCGCGATGCTGCCGCGATTGTTGGCCGTTGCGATGCTCTGCATTGTATATGTCTGGTCGTTCGAGCACCTCGGCTTTTATATCGCCACTGGAGTTTTTCTCTTTCTTTCGATTGTCGCACTCGGCACGCGCGGCATCCGTGACATCGTCGTCGCGATCATCGTCGCAGCCGCCACAACTGCGACTGTCGGGCTGGTTCTGACCCATCTTCTAGAGGTCAGCCTTCCAGTCGGCGATCTCCTCTGAGGTATAGCCATGTTCGATATGTTTCTAACGAATATCGTCTGGCTGATGACGCCGAGCGTACTGCTATTCATGCTCTTTGCCGTCTTGTTCGGCCTGGTTCTGGGTGCTCTGCCGGGGATGAGCGCCACAATGGCTATCGCCATCGTGCTGCCGCTGACCTTCACCCTTGAGACAAAATTTGGGATTGCCCTGCTGATTGGCGTCTACATAGGCGGCGTAACCGGTGGACTGGTATCGGCGACACTGCTCCGTATTCCGGGAACGCCGTCGTCTATCGCCACTACATTCGATGCCTATCCGCTTGCGCAGAAGGGATTTGCGCAGAAAGCACTCGGCACCGCTATGGTCGCCTCCGCCGTTGGCGGGATGATCAGTCTTATGGTGCTCGTTGCCTTCGCTCCGACCATCTCGGCTTTTGCCGTTAAGCTCGGGCCGCATGAATATGCGATGCTGTCTCTGGGCGCCATCATACTGGTCGTCTTTCTGTCGAGCGGTAATTTCATAAAGGGACTGATAGCGGCCATTCTCGGCATGACCATCGCATCGGTGGGTTTCGCGCCAATCGATGGAACGGCTCGACTGAGCTTTGGCATTATCGACATTATGGCAGGCGTCTCGCTCGTGCCGCTGATGGTCGGCCTGTTTGGCGCTTCGCAGGTCATCTCCGGTATTCTTTCGCCAAGCGTTGCATCCGGCGCAAAACTGAAAGTGACCGGACAGGGCATTACCCTCCGGGAATTCCGTGACAACATCAAAAACATGCTGCGCTCTTCAGCCATTGGCGTCGGAATCGGAATTTTGCCTGGCATCGGCGGTTCGGCGTCAAACCTCCTAGCCTACGGCGCCGCCAAACAGAGCGCAAAGGATCCGGAAGCCTTCGGTACCGGTGATGTACGCGGAATTTACGCTTCAGAATCCGCCAATAATGCCAGCGTGGGCGGCGCGCTCTTGCCTCTCATAACACTTGGCATTCCTGGCGATGGAGCGACGGCTATCCTGATCGGCGGCTTCACCATTCACGGCCTTCAGCCCGGACCTCTACTTTTTCAGGAGCAGCCCGATCTGATGTCAATGATCTATGCGGCCTTCGCTATCGCGACGCTGGTTCTGCTGGTTATCCAACTCGGCACGATCCGGCTCTTTCCCAAAGTGCTGCTGACGCCACCTCAAATTCTCAACCCGCTTTTGCTGATGCTGATGGTCGTCGGCACTTACGTTTCGGATAACCGCGTCTTCGATGTCTGGCTGATGCTTGGATTCGCTATTCTTGGCTATCTGCTTGAACGGTTTGGATTTTCACTGGCGCCGTTAATCCTCGGATTCATTCTCGGCCCGATATTCGAGACGAACTTCCGCCGCGCGATGATGTTCTCCGAGGGCAATATGATGGATTTTGTAACCCGACCGATATCTGCGACATTTCTCGGTTTCGTGGTCCTCTTGCTTTTCCTGTCGCTTGGGGGACTGCGGCTGCTAAGACGTTCTCGCGCCTAGTGTTAATTCGGAGAGCCGATAGGCGACCGTGAGCACCTATCCCTGATTGCCAATAGCCTTGGCCAGATCGGCGAATGGAGGGATCGATCTGTTTGGACTGTCGCTTCGGTAGATCAGGTGCAGTTCCGCTTCCACGGGTTTTCTGAGCTTCAGATTGCGGAAGACGATATTGTCGAAACTGGCGTTGCGGGCATCCTGCGGCACGATCCCAATGCCCATTCCGACACTGACCAAAGACAGGATCGACTGCGCGTGATTGACCTGCTGGATTATTTCCGGAAACACCTGCTCATCTCGAAAAATACCATTGAGTATTTGATGCATGTAGGGCGCATCGGCGCGATAGCTGACGAACCTTTCAGCCCTGATATCACTCATGGTCAGACGCCGTCGCGGCGCCAAGGGATTGTCCAGAGGTAAAACGACCGCCAGTTTCTCGGTCCATACGGGAACTGAGACGATGTTTGCCGGAGGGACGACAGGGCGAACCAGGCCAATATCGATCTCGCCAAGCGAAAGGGCATCGAGCTGTTGGGCACCGGTCATCTCGTGAAGCGAGATATCGACGCCCGGATAATCTCTCGCCGCTTTGTCGAGCAGGGTTGGCATGAAGCGGTACGATGATGCACCGATGAAGCCCAACTTCAAAACACCTGTTTGTACGTCGGATCCGCGCCGCAGGTCATCGGCAACCTGGCTGCATTTCTGAAGGATGGTGAGGGCTTCTGGCAGCAGTTGGCGTCCAGCGGCAGATAGCTCGACGCTATGACTGCTACGGTCAAACAACCGTACCCCGAGACTATCCTCAAGTTTGCTGATCTGCCGCGACAATGGCGGCTGGGTCATATTCAGCTTTTGCGCTGCGCGACCGAAGTGCAATTCGCGGGCCAGCGTGACGAAAGAGCGGAGTTGATTGAGGTCCATGGCGATGCGTATCTGGTATCGTTGAAATACCTTAATAATGTTGGATCGGTATCGCAACGGTCATTAATGTCTCGTCAAAGATATTCTGGCCGAGGACTCCCGATGACCGTTGCCCTGGACGCTGCACCTGTATCCTGTCGCGATGGCGATAATGTCGCCGTTGCTGTCGATGATCTGTCGGAAGGGACATCGATTACGCCGGAGGGGCTGCGCGTCGCGACTGCCGTCCCGGGTGGCCATAAGATCGCGCTGACGGATATGGCAGAGGGTGCTGCCGTCAAAAAGAACGGACACATTATTGGTTGGACCATTGCACCGATCGCTGCCGGCGAGATCGTGCATATCGAAAATATGGCGGCAAACCGCAAGCTGCCTGAGATAAGCGCTTCACGGGCTCTCAATCCGGTTCCCGATGCGGATCACGTCAGTTTTAGCGGTTTTCGTCGTGCCGATGGCCGGATCGGTACGCGCAACATAATTGCCGTGCTGATTGTCGGCAATTGCGCGGCCACGGCGGCGCGCCAGGCGGCAGACCTATTCGACGAAGAGACGCTTGAAGCCTACCCCAATGTCGACGCTGTCGTGCCGTTTATTCACGCCATCGGTTGCGGCATGGAAATGACGGGGGAGCCGATGGATCTGCTCCGCCGCACTCTGTCGGGCTATGTTCGGCATCCGAATGTGTTCGGTGCGGTTGTTATGGCGCTCGGCTGCGAGCGCAACAATCTCGGCGTCTTCCTGGAAGAGGAAAAACTGGAAGTCGGCGAACGGCTGAAAACTGTTACGTTGCAGGATGTCGGAGGGGTTGCCAAGGCGGTCGAAACTGCTCGCGGCTATATCGAAGAGATGCTGCCGGAAGCCAATAAATGCGTGCGAGAGACCGTTTCCGCTGAAAATCTTGTCGTTGGTCTGCAGAGTTCAACGGCCGATGGTCTGTCCGGTCTGACCGTGAACCCGGTCATGGGGCGCGTTGCCGACCTCATCGTCGCCAGTGGCGGCACCGTTATTCTATCGGAGACGCCGGAAATCATCGGGTGCGAGGCTGGGTTGCGCGATCGGGCTGAGCCGGGAACCAAGGCTGCGCTGGATGACATCATGGACGAGTGGCAGGAGCGGAGCAGGGGACGCGACACGGTGCTGGCCGGGCGACTGCCCCGCTCGGCGGCCAAACATGGCGTCACGACATTGCTAGAACGGGGTGCCGACGCGCTTGCGAAGCAGGGGTCTTCACCTCTATCGGCGGTCCGTCGCTACGCTCAACCGCTGGGCGCTGCGAAGGGCCTGGTTTTCATGGACAGCCCCGACTTCGACCCTGTCTCGATCACCGGACAGATTGCGACCGGCGCGACAATGATCCTCATGGGGACGGCCACTGGTTCGGTCGCTGGGAGCATGCCTTCACCGACGCTGAAACTGTCGTCGACTACGCATCTATTCGAGCATCGCTCTGCCGAAATGGACATCGATTGCGGGCCTGCGCTGGCTGGCCAAGAGGCTGTCGACGACATCGCGCAGACGGTATTCGCCGCATTGCTGGAGGCTGCTTCCGGCAAGCAGACCAAGAGCGAATATGAAACCATGCGCGAGACGGAATTCGTGCCGTGGTCCATCGGTGTGCTGGCCTGATCGGGAATTGGAGATAGAAAGATGAAAAGCGATACTAGCCCGGTCAATCCATTTATCCGACTGGACCCGGAGGACAATGTCGTCGTTGCCCGCATGCCGGTTCCGGTAGGCACGGACGTGCCGTCCGAGAGCGTCATAACGCTGCAGGAAGTGCCAGCCGGTCACAAGATCGCCGCTCACGACATCAAGGCGGGCGATCCGGTTCTCAAATACAATACGGTCATTGGCTATGCGGCCGAAGACCTGCCGGCTGGCACCTGGATGCACAGCCACAATATCCGCTTCGACGAGGTGGTGAAGGATTACGCCTTCAGTACACGCTACGAGCCGACCGATTTCATCCCGCAAGCCGAGCGGGCCACCTTTGACGGCATCGTTCGCGCCGACGGACGGATCGGCACGCGCAATTATGTCGGCGTGTTTGTGGTCAGCACCGCCAGCAGCACGGCCGCGCGCAAGATTGCCAAATCCTTCAGCGAGACCGATCTGGCCGACTTTCCGATGGTCGACGGCGTGGTCCCTTATGTCCACGAGCAAGGCGACGGGATGGAGTGGACCGGCGAGCCGATGGAACTGCTTCGACGTACCATTGGCGGCTATCTGAAACACGCCAACACGGGCGCTGCGCTGATTATTGCGCAGGGTGGCGAGGTGAACGATCTGGAAGAACTGCTGCAGGATCAGGGACTGGAACGCGGCCCGCGCCTGAAGACCATGCTTATTTCGCAGACCGATGGGTTGCGCTCGGCCATTGCGGCTGGCCGCGAGCTTGTCAAAGAGATGCTCCCCATCGCCAATGAGTGCCATCGCGAGCCCTGTTCAGCCGAACATATCACCGTTGGCCTTCAGTGTGGCGGGTCGGATGGATTTTCGGGACTGTCAGCCAATCCCGCACTCGGCGCTGCGATGGATATTCTAGTGCGCAATGGCGGGACCGCCATCCTGTCCGAGACATCGGAAATCTTCGGTGTGGAACATACATTGACCCAGCGTGCCGTCTCGTCGGAAGTCGGGCAAAAGCTGGTCGACCGGATGAACTGGTGGCTCGAATATAACAGCGGCAAGGATACCCAGATTAACGGCCGCGTCAGTCCGGGAAACAATGCGGGCGGTCTCGCCAATGTTCTGGAGAAGTCGCTGGGTGGCGCCAAAAAGGGTGGCAATACGGGCCTGATGGACGTCTACAAATATGCCGAGCCGGTAACGGCTAAAGGATTTGTTTTCATGGACACGCCCGGATACGATCCGGCTGCAGCAACAGGGCAAATCGCCGGCGGCGCCAATATGGTTTGTTTCACGACCGGCCGTGGTTCCTGTTTTGGCTCGGTTCCGGCTCCGACAATGAAGCTGGCGTCTAACACGCCCATGTATGAACGGATGAAATCGGATATGGACGTCAATTGCGGCCGCATCATCGATGGCGAAACGACGGTCGAGGCGTTGGGGCGGGAGATTTTCGAGCAGCTCTTGGAGCATGCTTCAGGTCGCGAGCCGACGAAAAGCGAAATCTCCGGCATGGGCACCAATGAATTCATGCCCTGGCCGATCGGGATTGTCTGCTGATGGCGACGCCGGGCTATGTCAAGCTGCTGGAGGGCACGCGCCTGCCTCGTATGGCGCCGATAAGGCAGCATTTCGAGGCGATAGAGGCTGGCGATCCAACCGAAGCCGTTCGCAAAGCCATGCAGGAGAGCGATTGCGCTGCCAAGATCCGTCCCGGCATGTCCGTGGCTATTACCGTGGGCAGCCGTGGCATCGCCGCGCTGGACCAGCTTGTCAAAGCGATCGTCTTGGAATTGCGTAAAGCTGGCGCCGAACCGTTCATCGTTCCGGCAATGGGTAGCCATGGCGGTGCGACGGCTGAAGGGCAGGTCAAGGTTTTATCCAAGCTCGGTGTTACCGAGGAAAGCGCCGGCTGTCCGATCCGCTCTTCCATGGATACTGTTGAAGTAGGCCGACTGGAAAACGGTATGCCGGTTGTGATCGACCGTCTCGCTCACGAGGCGGACGGGATCGTTTTATTCAACCGTATCAAGCCCCATACTTCATTCCGTTATTCCAATGAGAGCGGCCTAATAAAAATGCTGTCCATTGGCCTGGGCAAGCAGTCCGGCGCGGATAACTGCCACGCCTGGGGAATTGACTGGGTTGGCCAGATTATTGTCGATATGGCGCGTGTGAAGCTTGAGCGTTCATCGATCCTTTTCGGCATCGGGACTATCGAGAATGCTTACGATCGCCTTTCCGAGGTGGTCGTTTTGCCGCCTGAGGGCATGATCGAGGCTGAGCGGCCTCTTCTTCAGAAAGCCATGCGCAATCTGCCGCGGCTGCCTCTAGGCCCGCTCGATGCTCCATTGGCATCCGGCCCGCTCGACGTGTTGGTGGTCGATGAGATCGGCAAGGAATATGCGGGTACCGGCATGGACCCCAACATTACAGGTCGCGCCTCATCCGACGCGCTTACAGGTGGTCCCGACATTACCCGTATCGCCGTACTCGACGTGTCGGAGCGCAGCGGCGGAAACGCCAATGGCGTCGCGCGCGCGGATGTCATAACGGACCGGCTGTTCGATGCATTCGATCGTGAGGCGGTTTACGCCAATTGTCTGACCTCAAACATGCTCAGTTCCGGCGCACTTCCCGTTTCCATGCCCGACGATCGGAGCGCCATAATGGCTGCAGTGAAGACCTGCGGCGCACGCGATCCCGACCGTATCACCATGCTGCGGATTCCCAACTCGCTACATTTGGAGTACATGCTCGCCTCCGAAACGCTGCTGGACGAGCTATCCTCCAGACATGGCGTCGACATTCTTGGAGAACCGCAGGAGATGGCCTTCGATGCGAATGGCAATCTCGATCATCGCATGTGGGAAACTCTTCATCGATGAGCATCCCCTCCCGCCATATCCATCTCGATCCGGTTGGCGGGATTGCTGGCGATATGTTCATCGCGGCGATGCTCGATGCTCTGCCCGAAATCGAGCCTTTTGTTCTGGCGGAGATTGAGGCGGTGTTGCCGCCAGACCGCGCAAGGGCGACGCTGATACGAGGCAAGAGTGGCGGCATGGCGGTGTCGCGTTTCGCTGTGGAGATATCGGAAAAGCAGCCGATTCATAGAGCCGCGACCCACCATCACCATACGCATTGCCCCGACGAATATTTCACCAGCTTGGTGAAAAGGATCGAGAAAGCGACGATCTCTTCGGAGACCCAGCGCCATGCCCTCGCGATCCTGACGCTGATCGCTCAAGCCGAATCCCGCATGCATGATTTGCCGCTGGACGAAGTCCATTTTCATGAACTCGCCGATTGGGACTCGCTGGCAGATGTCGTTGGCGCTGGCGCTATTATCGGCGCTTTAGGCGGCACAGGCTGGAGCATCGGCCCACTCCCACTCGGTAGCGGTCTGGTAAAGACTGCCCATGGATTTTTGCCGGTGCCAGCTCCCGCCACGGCGGTGCTATTGGAAGGACTTTCGGTAGTCGAGGACGGTATTGGCGGAGAGCGCGTCACGCCGACCGGCGCGGCTATCGCGGCGCATCTGCATGACGGCTTGACGCGTGCGCCTCCTGCGTCGGCCGTGATGGGCAGGCAAGGTATGGGAGGCGGCACGCGCGATCTGCCTGATCGTCCGAATGTCTTGCGCGCATTGGTCTTGGAGACAGCATCTGCCGAACCGGAAGCGCTGCCTATGGCTCACAATGAAGAGCCGCACTCGAACGTCGAAGAGAATATTCGGCTGGCAAGAGAAGCCTCGTGATAAGGCAAGCATGCGCTGCGGGTGACGTGTCCGCTGCCTTCCAAAAACTCAATGGCATATTTGCGAGCGCCGACGGCTGGGCCATTGCCGTCAGCGGTGGGGTGGATTCGGTGACACTGGCGGCTGTAGCGCAACGCGCTGGGCTGTCCGTTGCGCCGGTCATCGTACACGCCGTCTCGCCTGCGGTGCCCTCCGATGCGCTGCCGCGCCTGCAATCGCTTGCCAATGCGGAGCGCTGGGATTTGCGTATAGTCTATGCCGCTGAGCTCGAAGATGCATCATACCGGGCGAACCCCTACAATCGCTGCTATTTTTGTAAGTCTGCACTTTACACCACGATGTTGCGCCAGTTGTCGGATCGTATGGAGAACGGCATGGTGCTGGCTTCTGGCGCAAACATGGATGATCTGGGCGAGCACCGGCCGGGTCTCATCGCTGCTTCGGAACATGGCGTGCGCCATCCGTTGATCGAGGCCGGGATCGGCAAGCCAATGATCCGTTCGATCGCCAGCTACCTCGGCCTCTCCGGGTTTGAATCGCTGCCGGCGCAACCCTGCCTCGCGAGCCGCATCGAGACCGGCATTCCGATAGCGGAAGGTGATCTACGTTTCATAGACGAGCTGGAAGGCCGTTTGCGTGACATTACAGGCCATGAGGCTACGCTGCGCGCTCGTCTGCGGCGCGAAGGCGTCGTCGTGGAACTGGATCCATCGATATATGGAATATCATCCGTGGCGGAAAACATAGATTCTGTATGCGCGGAGGTTTGCGCAAATGGCGGCTATGTTTATGCCGGATTGCAGCCTTATCGACGCGGATCGGCCTTTGTGAAGGCTTTGGAGACCTGATGGAATTTAAAATGGACTGGGAGCGCGTCGAAAGGATCGGCCTGCCTGAGGCGGTGCATGCCCAGTCCAAGACGCCTGAACAGATATCTGCTGTCGTCGAGGAGGCTCGGCAAAAGGGCCTGGCTCTTCTTGTGACAAGGCTCGAAGAGCAGAAGTACCATTGTCTCGGGCAGGAACTGCAAACTCTGCTCGACTACGATCCCCTTTCGCGTACGGCGATCCTGCCCGGTGCTAAAATCGAGCAGTCGTTGGATATCCGGGTCGCCATCGTTACCGGAGGGCTCGCCGATATGCGAACCGCACGCGAAGCGACCCGTACGCTGGAATTCAGCGGGATTTTCTGCACGGAATTTCCGGACATCGGCGTTGCAGGCTTGTGGCGTTTGATGGAACGTCTCGATGAAATTCGAACATTTGACGTAGTGATCGCGGTCGCGGGTATGGAGGGCGCAATCTTTTCGGTGCTGGGAGGCCTCATTTCCGCTCCACTGATTGCGGTTCCTTCTCCTGTAGGAGATGGCGTGGCGGAGAAGGGGCAAGCGGCTCTCACATCGGCTCTGGCGAGTTGCGCTTCGGGCATTGTAACCGTCAATATCGGCAACGGGTTCGGTGCGGCGCACGCAGCCATGCGAATGGGCAAGCTTCGATCGCATGTCGTCAATCAGGATCGTTGACGATAAGAGCCATTAAAGCCGCTGGCGGTCTTACGGAGAATTTGGCGGAGCGGCGACGATACTTGGCAGCTCCGCCTTTGCATTCAGCTTAAAGAGCCGCACCTTCCGTCGACGTCGCAACGGTCCGTTCGCGTGCGGCATCGGACAGAGTGAGGCCGAAGCCAGGACGCTCCGGTAACCAGATCCGTCCCTCCTTTAGTTCGAAGCGCTCATCGAACAGGTCTTCCAGCCAGTCGAAATGTTCTACCCATCCATCGGTCGGATAGGCAGTTACCATCTGCAGGTGTTGCTCCATTACGAAGTGCGGTGCGAGCATCACTTCCTGACTACGCGCCAATTCCATCACCCGCAGGAATGGCGTGATCCCGCCAATTCGCGGGGCGTCGACCTGATTGACGCTAACGCCCGCCGCTATAAGCTGAGCGTGCTCGGCGTATGATGTCAGCATTTCGCCGGTGGCAATGGGTGTGTTCAGCGCCGCAGCAAGCTCACCATGCCCTTCATAATCACGAGCATTCAGCGGTTCTTCGATAAAGGTGAGTCCCATATCGTCGACCTTGGAGCAGAAGGCGCGGGCCTGAGAGCGGGTCCATTGCTGGTTTGCGTCAATCATCAACGCTACGTCGGGGCCAATGGCATCGCGGACCGCCTCGATCCGTCGGATGTCTTCGCGCCAGTCAGGCTGTCCGACCTTCATCTTGATCCCGCCGATACCTCGCGCGACCGATTCCTTTGCGGCGGCCTGCATCTCGTCGATCGAGGCCTGGAGGTATTGTCCACCGGAGTTGTAGACCTGCGCGCCGCGGCGATACGTACCGAGGAGGTCGGCAAGGGTTAGATTGGCCCGTCGAGCCTTCAGATCCCAGAGAGCCGAATCGAACGCCGCTATCGTCTGATAGGCGGCTCCGCCTGCACCAAGAGAATTTGTCCGCCAGGCCAACCTGTCCCACGCATCCTGAATCGCTGCGGTTGGAAGGCCGATTAATGTCGGCGCGATTTCCTTTGCAAGAGCATAGAGCGCCGATCCTCCGGCCCGAAGCGTGTAGCCGAATCCGATGCCGGTCTTCCCGTCACTATCTATAATTTCAACGGACAGCACATCGACTCGCGTAAGAGGGGTTTGTCGTCCGGTCGCGACCTTTGCATCGGAGAACGAGGTCTTCAGCGGTTGCTCGACCTGGGATATTTTCAGACCCTCAATGGTCGACATGGCAGTTGTTTCGGTCATATTCGCTTCACTCCCTGCGTGACGTGCAACTAGTATATTAGTCTGAAATATGTTGCAACTTGTCAAAGTTGCGGCAGTTGATAGAAACTGCGGCAGCAACGAGGTGTACGGATGAGAACAACGTAATGGCCAGCGAAACGCTACGATGGTTCGCGCGTGCCGAATCCTCCGCGCCCCAACCGGCAGCCGCGCGTACGCTGGAATCACTGCGCCACAGGATTATCTCCTTCGAGCTCCCGCCAGATACGGTTCTCAGTCGCAACGAGCTTGCCCGTCAATACGAGATAAGCCAGACCCCACTGCGAGACGCTCTCCAGATCCTTGAGGCTGAGGGACTGGTCAGTATCAAGCCGCAATCGAAAACAGTCGTTACACGCATCGATGCCAGCGTGATTGGCGAGGCGATGTTTCTTCGGCGCGCCGTCGAGGTCGAGGTCGTGCGAAAACTGGCCGCCGGAATTGCCGATGACGATGTGTCGCGCCTAAGAATGATTGTCAGCCTGCAGGAGACGATCTGTAATGGCGATGGAGAGGTCGGAGCCTTTCAGGATCTCGATGAGGCTTTCCACCAAGCCATGATGGCGGCGGTTGGCTATCCCGGTATCCATAAGATTATCCGCGCCAATTCGGGGCATCTTAACCGTCTGCGACGGCTCGATAGTTGGCAGAAGCCCAAGCTCCAGCGTATCGTACGCCAGCATAAGGCCATTCTGGATACGATCCTCGCTTCCGATCCGGTCGCGGCAGAACATGCAATGCGCGATCATTTGTCCAAGACAATTACTCAGATTGGACAATTGCGCAGCGAGCATCCCAATTATTTTCGCGACTGAACCAGCTCTGAGCACTTACCAAGCGAGCCAGAGATATCGGGTTTAGAGAACCTTGCCCGGGTTCATCAATCCCTTGGGATCGAGCGCGCTTTTGATTTGCCGCATCACTTCAATGGCGACCGGATCCTTGTAGCGGTGAAGGTCTTCGCGCTTCGTCCGACCAATCCCATGTTCGGCCGAAATGGAGCCGCTCATGCGGTTGACGATATCGTGCACGATACGGTTGACGCTGGCGTATTCAGCTAAAAAGTCTGCGTCCGACATATCTTTCGGACGCGTGAAGTTGAAATGCAGATTGCCGTCGCCGAAATGCCCGAAATAGCACGGTCGCACATTTGGAACATGATCGAGACAGGCAGCCACTGCCTCCTCGATAAACTCCGCCAGCTTCGACACGGGCAACGATACATCGTGCTTGATCGAAGCGCCCTCAAACTTCTGCGATTCGGCAATTCTTTCACGTAGTTGCCAAAGCGCTTCATTCTGTGTTTCGGATGCACCGATCACCGCGTCCAGAACTGCGCCCGTTTCGAAGGCTTCCGTCAGCGTTGCTTCCAGTCGACTGCGAAGTTCGTCATCCGGATTTATGCTACTCAGTTCTATCAGACAGTAACAGGGATGAATATCGCCGAACGGGTCGCTGCCGCCCCCATGGTCCAGCACAGTCTGGAGGGCGAACCGGTTGATGAATTCGAAAGCTGAGAGAATGTCGGCATTTTTGGTGCGCATCATGCCGTAAAAGTCGAGTGCCGCCTGCGAATCGGTGCAAGCTGCAAGAGCGGTCATACGCTGCACGGGTTTCGGAAAGAGTTTCAGCACCACTGCAGTTATGACGCCCAACGTTCCTTCCGAGCCGATCAGCAGATTTTTCAGATCATAGCCCATATTGTTTTTACGAAGGCCGTTCAGATCACTAAGGATACGGCCGTCCGGTAACACGGCTTCAATTCCCAGGACGAGATCGCGCGTGTTGCCGTAGCGAAGCACGGCTGTGCCGCCGGCATTGGTGGCCAAATTTCCTCCGATCTGACAGGAACCTTCCGAAGCAAGCGAGAGCGGGAAGAGGGCACCGGCGTCGTCCGCTGCCTGCTGGATTTCAGCCAGAATACAGCCTGAGCCAGCGGTTATCGTTGCATTGACACGGTCGATGTCGAAAATCTTGTTCAGTCGACCGGTACTCAGCACAATACCGCCATTCGGTACGCCACCACCGACAAGTCCAGTATTGCCTCCTTGAGGGACGATCGAAACGCCAGTCTCGTAGCAGAGGCGCACGACTTCCGAGACCTGCTCGACATTTGCCGGTCGAACAAGAGCCAACGCGTTGCCCTTATATAGGCCACGCTCCTCCGATAGTGCGCCCGCAAGCGCTGTTCCTTCAGTCAGAACATGTTTGGAGCCAACGGCCTTTCTCAGCCTATCGAGCAGCAACGTTTCGCCATCGGTGGGCTCATTGCATGCCGAGTGTGCACCTTTGATAGACATGGCAAATCCCCTCAGGAGCCCGGCTTCGCGGAAGATGCCGCTCTTAGCTTGCTGATCGTCGTACGTGTGGAAATCTGTTCGGGATCGGTCACAAGTTCTATGACTGCGGGACGGCCCGCGCCGCGGGCGCGCTCGAAGGCGGACGCGAAATCTTCCGTTCGGGTAATTCGCTCGCTATAGGCGCCTAAACCTTCGGCCATTTTGACGAAGTCCTGACTGACGAGCGTGGTGCCGGATATCCTTTCCGGATGCTCTCGTTCCTGATGCATCCGGATCGTGCCGTAAATGCCGTTGTTGAACAGAAGGATGATCGGGCAGGCGCCATGCTCGGCGGCGGTTGCGATTTCCGCGCTACTCATCATGAAGCCGCCATCTCCTACAAAACAGAGAACAAGACGTTCCGGTTCGGTCAAGGCGATGGACACTGCGGCTGGCACCGCATAGCCCATCGATCCGCAGGTTGAGCCTATGCCGCGTCCGGGCCGGCGATAACGCAGATAGCGCTGCGCCCAGCCCGTATGATTACCGGCGTCGAGCGTGACCGCAATGTCGTCCGGCAGGCTGTCCCTGATTGCGCACAGAGCCGTGCCCATATCCAGTGTCCACTCGCGGCTTTCAGGCGGTTCGGTATCGAGAAGGTAGTCGTCATGCAGCTTCCGACACCAGGACACCCAATCGTCTGAACGCTTGAGTTCCATTTGAGAAAGGGCCAAGGACGCCTCACGAGGAGACGCTGCCAGGCCCAATGTCGGTGAATAGACCCGGCCGATCTCATCTGCATCCGGGTGAATGTGGATCAGCCGCATCGCCGGATTGGGCGGATTGAGCGTCGTGTAGGTTCTGGTGGTCATCTCACCCAGTCGAGCCCCGACCACGATCAAAAGATCCGCCTCTTTCAGGCTGGCGATGAGCGTGGGCGCAGTCGAGGTGCCAAAATCTCCCGCCCAGACGAATGAGCGATTGTCCACTATGTCCTGCCGGCGAAAAGAGCTGCTGACCGGAATGTTGTTGGTTTCGGCAAATTGCGTGATCGCGCGAGCGGCTTCATCGTCCCAGCCGGAACCACCGACCAGTAGCAGCGGGCGCTCCGCAGCTTCCATCTCAATTCGTAGAGCATCCAGTTGTCTTGGCGAAATGCTCGCATGCGTCGCCGTATAGGGCGCTGCGTCGGCTACGCTGACGACATCGGTCAGCATATCTTCGGGCAGAGCAATGACAACGGGGCCGGGCCGCCCCGATGTCGCTACCCGAAAAGCACGCGCCATATATTCCGGGATGCGCCGCGCATCATCGATCTGTGTTGCCCATTTCGCGATGGGGCCGAACATGGCGCGATAATCGACTTCCTGAAAAGCTTCACGGTCGGTCGTATTGCGTGCGATCTGCCCGACGAGAAGAATCATCGGCGTGCTGTCCTGCTGCGCGATGTGGACACCGACGGCAGCGTGGCAAGCGCCGGGCCCACGCGTCACAAGACATATGCCGGGTCTGCCGGTCATCTTGCCCTGGGCTTCAGCCATGTTGGCCGCGCCGGCCTCGTGCCGGGCGTTGATGAGCGTGAACCGGTCCTGAACATCGTACAAGGCGTCGAGAACCTCGAGATAGCTCTCCCCAGGGACGCAGAATGCGGTGTGCGCACCGTGGATGAGCAGCTGATCGACGAGGATTTGTCCGCCCGATCGTGGTTTTAGCTTGCCTGCCATCTCGAATTTCTACTCCGTCTCAGCATCGGCGCCCGCCTAAACGGATCGCCCTACCGCCTCTTCTACATTTGTATTTCAAAATTACAAGTTCGAAAAGATTTTGCTGTTCTACGAATTTTTCTGTAATTTTTTATGACATTGTGCCGTTCAGTGGCCTATGACCTATTTGCGGTATGGCAAGACGAACTGGGAGCGAGCAGTTGGAAGAGATCGGGCTGAAAATCCGCAAACGGCAGACGCTGGCCGACCAGCTCTATGGCCAGATTCTTGAGCAGATTATCGCTAATGTTCTTCAGGAGGGAGAAAAGCTGCCGTCCGAAAACCAGATTGCCGCATCGTTTGGTGTGTCGCGTCCGGTCGTTCGTGAGGCGCTTCGAAAGTTGCGCGATGACGGTCTGGTGGAGGCGCGACGCGGCTCCGGCACGTTTGTCCGCCGCCGTCCGCCTTCGCGGCTGATCGATTTTTCCACCGGACAAAATCTTGGCTCAATCCTGCGGGCGATCGAGGCGCGCATTGCGGTGGAGAGCGAAACAGCCCGTCTGGCAGCCCAACGGGCGGAGCCAAAGGATCTCGCGCTGATCGAGGAGACCCTTGAGGATCTTGCTTCGTCTATGGAGGCGAGAACGCCCTCCGTCGAGGCCGACTATGCTTTCCATAGGGCAATCGCTCTGGCGAGCGGCAACAATGTATTGGTCGACATGCTCGAATGCGCACGTAATCTCATCGAGAACGGCATTGACGTGGCGCAAAAACTTACACGCGAAGGTGCTCAAATACGCGTCGAGCAAGTGGCCCGTGAACATCAGCACATTTTCGAAGCCATTCGTTCGCGAGACGCCGAGGCCGCATCAATGTACATGTCGTTTCACCTTTTTCAGGCCCGACATCGCATAACAGATCACGCTCGCATTCAGTGATGCGCATTATCTGTCGATAAGGATCGCTCGGAAATCGTTGACGTTGGTCAGGGTCGCACCCGTAATGACCTGATCATTCAACGCCTCGAAGAAGCCATGCCCGTCATTGTTCAGCAGGCTTTCGCCGGCTGAAAGACCGAGTGCCTGCGCGCGACTGAGCGTATCGGGGCGGATGACCGCTCCGGCCACTTCCTCCGCGCCATCGACGCCATCGGTATCGCCAGCAATCGCATGAACGCCATCAGCGCCTTTCAGGGCGACGGCGAGCGATAAAAGAAATTCCACATTACGGCCGCCACGGCCATCGCCGTTTATGGTGACGGTCGTTTCCCCGCCAGACAAAAGCACACATGGACGTTCGAACGGCTGATCACGCTTTGTGATCTGATGGGTCATGCCCGCCATCACGACTGCGACTTCTCGCGCTTCTCCTTCTATAGCATCGCCAAGAATATGGGGTGTTATCCCATGGTCCCTTGCGATGGAGGCAGCGGCTTCCAGAGATTGTTGAGGCGTTGCGACAAAACGGGTTTCCACATTGGCCACGCGCGGATCGCCTGGCTTTACGCTTTCCGAGACCTCTTTATCCAGAACTTCTCGAACGCTTTGCGGAAGGTCCAGGCGATAGCGACGAAGAATTTCCAACGCGTCTTTGCGGTTCGTAGGATCGCCTACAGTTGGACCCGATGCGATGTCGATAGGATCGTCGCCGGGCACATCGGAAATGAGCAGATTGATAAGCCGCGCCGGGTGGCATGCCGCCGCGAGACGTCCGCCCTTTATTGCCGAGAGGTGGCGGCGGACGCAGTTCATTTCCGAAATCGTCGCACCGCAACGGAGGAGCGCGCGGTTTACCGTCTGCTTGTCCTGAAGCGTTATTCCGTCCAGCGGCAGGGGGAGTAGCGACGATCCCCCACCAGAAATCAGGCAGAGTACTGTATCGTCTGCGCACAACCCACCCACGAGTTGCAACATGCGGCGTGCCGCGTCAGCACCCGCTTCATCCGGAACAGGATGGGCCGCCTCCACGATCTCGATGCGGTCGCACGCCACGGCGTGGCCGTAGCGTGTGACGATCAGACCTTCGAGCGGCCTGCCGTAATGTCGTTCTGCCGCCCGCGCCATAGCTGCCGAGGCTTTGCCCGCACCGATTATGAGAAGACGGCCCTTTTGCGGATAGGCCGGCAAAGCCGGGGGAACGCAAACATCCGGTTGGGCGGCGGCGACCGCCGCCTCGAACATGGCGCGAAGCAGAGCTTCCGGCCTGACCATGAAGTCAGGCCACTTCGTGGTTGGCCATGATTTCAAGCGCTTTTACCATGGCCGAATGGTCCCATTCGGCGCCGCCATTGGCAGAGCAGGCATTGAACAGTTCCTGCGCAGTGGCCGTATTTGGCAGGCTGATACCCATCTGCCGCGCATTGGACAGGGCCAGGTTCAGGTCCTTCTGGTGCAATTCAATCCGAAAACCCGGATCGAAGGTGCGCTTGACCATGCGCTCGCCGTGAACTTCCAAAATTTTGGAAGAGGCAAAGCCGCCCATCAACGCTTCTCGTACCTTGGCCGGGTCTGCCCCTGCCTTGGAGGCGAAGACGAGCGCTTCGCTGACAGCTTCGATATTCAACGCCACAATGATTTGGTTGGCGACCTTGCACGTTTGGCCGTCGCCATTTGCACCGACGAGATTGATGTTCTTGCCCATCAATTCAAACAGCGGCTTGACGCGGGCGAACGCCTCTTCGCTGCCGCCGCACATGATTGTCAGAGCTGCATTCTTGGCTCCGACTTCTCCACCGGAAACGGGTGCGTCGATATAATCGCAGCCCAGATCGTTGATCTTTCCGGCAAAATCCTTGGTGGCGATTGGTGAGATCGAACTCATATCGACCACCGTCTTGCCTTCCGCAAGTCCTTCGGCGACGCCGTTTTCACCGAAAAGGACATCCTCGACATGGGGCGTGTCTGGCACCATCAGAAATATGATGTCCGATGCTTCGGCAACTTCCCTGGCACTTTTACAAGCCTTGCCGCCCGCGTCGGTCAGTGCCGTCGGTATATCGCTGCGCGTTGCCAGCGAGACATCGTGGCCAGCCGCAATCAGGTGACCGGCCATCGGTGCGCCCATGATGCCTAAGCCGATAAAGCCGAGTTTGCTCATTGGATAGCTCCTGTTTTCAGTAAGTTTCATTGGCGCTGGCGGTGCTACCGCTGCGCATTTGCGACAGGATGTCCTGCGAGCCGGACGCCATCAGGCGGGCGTCGGACGATACGGTGACGAAGCGGTATCCGAGTTCGATGCGCTTCAATGCCTGGGCAGGCGCGCCGTTATGGCAGCCTGCAATTTTACCGGCCTCGGTCGCTTTGCGGACGATCATCTCTATAGCTTCCGCCGCCGGCGGATCGACATCGTCGAATGTCGGACGGCAGCCAAGCGCAAGCGAAAGATCTGAAGGGCCGACGTAGACGGCATCGAGTCCCGGCACTTTTAGGATCTCGTCGAGATTGTCGAGGCCTTGCAGAGTTTCGATCATGGCGAAGATCACGACGGTTTCGTCCGCTTTCTGCGGATAGTCCGCACCGCCGTAAAGAAGACCGCGAATAGGCCCAAAGCTGCGGGTTCCCCGGGGCGGATAGTGCGTCCACGCCACCAGATTTTCTGCGTCCTCGGCCGTATTGACCATCGGGCAGATGACCGCATACGCGCCAGCGTCGAGCACTTTCATCAGATGCGCCGGGTCCAGCCAGGGGACACGAGCCATGGGCACGGTATCCGTGCTGGAAACCGCCTGAAACATCGACAGAGCAGCTTGATAGTCCAGTGCGCCATGCTGGAGGTCGACTGTCAGGCTATCCCAGCCCTGATGCGCCATGGTCTCCGCCGAAAAACTGCTCGGCACAGCCAGCCAGCCGTTCACTGCAGCTTCCCCACGAGCCCAGATTTCTCTCAGTTTATTGGCACGCATCGTCTTTCCTCCTCTCAACCGGGCGAAGGAGTTCGATCCCGGATGCAATATCAAACCAGCTAAACAGTCTGCCCGGAGGCGACGTTCGTCTTCGGCAGATCGCCGATGCGTTCAGCGAAAACACCGGATCAAAAGCAGTTCTAGTCACCTAATATATCATTTGACAGAGGACAAGGCGCTTTGTCCGCCCCGGCGGAGATAACAAGCGCTGCACAAAGCCTTAAACGCTTTCATTGCCCGCCGGTCAAAAGAGCGAAAATAGGCAGCAGGGATAGAGCAGCGACGACCGTAAACAGCCACTGCCAGCGAAATGTGAGGGTGGTGGCGGGAATTCGTCCCATGCGCGAAATCTGTAGCACGACCGTTGCAAAGGGCGACATCGTCATGGATAGCGACCATCCGCACGATATGGACAGCGCCAGCAATGTCGGATCGGCAGGCAGGCTGGGCAGGCTGCCGAAGATCGTGCCGAAAAACACAGCCAGCATAATCGGGCTAAGAGCGAGCAGACTGATCACTGCGATGAGAATTGGCAGCAAAGTTAGCAAGACGAAGTCGGGCATTCCGTCGAGGCCGATCGCCGCGGCGATCTCCTGAGAGGGGAGAATGGCTGCTGCGAGCACACCGAGGAAACCCGATAGTCCGAGCGTAATCGCAACTGGCGCAGATTGCGGCAGATTGACGAACGCGATGTCCGCCAATCGCTTTTGAAAGCCGTTCAGTCGTGATCCGGCGTCGGCCGAGGTGGAAAATTGCTGTATGGCGATCCAGCCGATCGTCATAATGGGGCAGGCGGCCATGACGCCTACAATGAGACTGTCGCCGGTGAGCTCGGCGATGGCGAAAATCAACGCGACCAGAACAAGGCAAACCAAAAGAAAACTGGCTATTGCACGCATTGGAGCAGGGTTTGCCGGGCGCTCTGCCTTGGGTTGGTAATGCCGGAAGCGAACTCGGTCTTCGACGGCGCCGATCATCATGATGACGAGAAAAATGATGAAACCGGCCCAAAGCCAGTGAAGACGATCCACACCAGGAATGAGGTCGGCCACCGTGAGCGGTGCAATTGCGGTCGGAGACCAGATAACGCACCAGGCAAAACCGCGAAGCGTGGCACTGACCTGACGGCGCTCGCGCACGGGGTTGAGACCGTCGTCGGACTGGTTCAGCGCGATACCGCGCTGGATCAGCGGAACCAACAGACCAATCACACCGATATTGAAAAGCACGGCCATGAACCCCGTGCCAAGATAGAGCGCGTAGAAGCGCCGCCCTGCTGGTTGACGTGTCAGGTATTGTCCAAGCTTGCCAACCGACGGCGAAGTGGAGGCTGCCTCCTGAAGCAGCCCAAGCAGCAGAATGAAAGCTATGAGAAATGCGCCTTGCTCGGCAGCTCGTCCGATAACGGTTGCTGGATCGTCATCCGTTAAGGCAATTGCGCCAGACAACGCCACGCAAACGGCCAAAAGATAGGCTTCGCGCAGGCCGATCCTCGGCAGCGCCATCAGAATGAAGACCGCGCACAGGCCCCATAGGACAGGCAGTAAGCCGTCTGGCTCCAGAAAGCGGACGACCAGCACCAGCGCCATCATGGTCATCATGATAACGGACAGAATAATATTCGGCACGCGGTAAACGGTCATCTGGCTTTGGTTGGGTACTGATCTCTGCGGCTAACGACCAGCGCTTTTACAGGCTGCGCCGCCCTGCCGGAGGAGGCATGGGCGGCGCATTCTCCACGGGAGGAGACTGTCGTCCGATCCGCGACGATTGATCGTCAGGAGATTGGATTGGCGTAGGCAAACATGATCCAGATGAGGATACCTGCGAAGATCACACTTCCGATCCACGGCCAGACGCCGTAGCCGTCAATATCTTCTCTAGAGCCGCGTCCGATCATAACGTTCCTCCTGTCAGGAATTCAGGCAGCCACAGCGCAATCTGCGGGATCATCATCACCAAGGCGAGACCAATAATCTGCAGCACGATGAAGGGCAGCACGGATATAAAGATTTCCTGCAAGGTGACATCTTTCGGAGCGACCGATTTCAGCCAGAAACATGCCGGTCCGAAGGGCGGCGACAGGAAGTAGATCTGAATGTTCATCACAAATAGCACACCGAACCAGATCTTCGCCTGATCGGGCGTCAATCCAAGGTCTGGCGCCAGCTCCATGACGACCGGGGCGAAGACCGGAACGGTGATGAAGACGATGGCGATCCATTCCATAAATGTGCCGAGCACCATCAGGATCAGCATCATCACGAGCACCGTGCCGATAGCCGAAAGCCCAAGGTCGAGGAACATGGAGCGCATGAAATCGCCGCCGCCCACGAGGTTGAAAATACCCACGAAGGAGACGGCGCCGAGCACCAGCCAGATAATGGTCCCGACTGTCGACATTGTCCCCATCAGCGCTTCGGTCGTGACGTTCCAGTTGAAGCTGTTGCGGACTGCCGCAACGAGCATGGCGCCGACGCATCCGACCGCCGCCGCTTCGGTCACGCTGGCGATGCCGCCATAGATCGAACCCATCACGGAGCCAATCAGAAGAATGCAGAGGAATACAGCGATCAACCGCTCGCGCGACAGCTTCTGGTCATGGCCGGTGAGTTCTGCCACTTCGGATGCCGTGGGCGCCAGAGCCGGATTGATGTTGACGCGAAGCAGCACGTAACCGGCATAAAAAATCGCCAGCATGAGGCCCGGAACGGCGCCCGCCATGAAAAGATCGCCAATGCCGACCTCGGCTGAGAGGCCATACACGATCATGATAATCGATGGCGGAATTAGCGTGGCCAGCGCGCCCGCCGCGCAGATCAGGCCGATAGACAGTTTCCGGTCGTATCCGAGGCGAAACATTTGCGGCAGGGCCACAAGGCCGAGCATGACGATCTCGCCACCCATAACACCAGACATGGCGGCTAGGACCACCGCGACGACGGTCGTTTGCACGGCAACGCCGCCGCGCAAATTGCCTGCGAAGACCGACATGGCATCGAACAGGTCTTCAGCTATGCCAGCCCGCTCCAGGATAGAGGCCATCAGAACGAAAAACGGCACGGCGACGAGCGAGTAATGCTCCAGAAGGCCAGCGGCGTTGGAAGACACCAGGAACAGGCCGCGCGGTCCGAAAAATGCGATGGCCATGATGACGGAGACGATAAGAGTGACAATGCCCAACGGCATGCCGGTCATCATCAACGCAATGAGCAGCGCGACCATGATGATCGATACGGTGCCGAGATCCATGGCGCGCATGTTCAGCGCCTTTGACGGATCGAGCGCCGCTCCGATATCGGAGAAGAAGTCGGAAATTGCGCTGGCCCAAGAAATCTCGAGACCGTGGCCCATGAAGCCCGCCGCGAAATAGATCACCATAAAAAGCGCGACAAGCTGGACAGCGCTGCGAGCAGCGCGGTTTTCGAAGTGCCTGTAGAGGTTCATGAGAAGCTGAGCGAGATAAAGAAAGGCACCAGTCACCATCAACGATTTCAGGAGCATCGGTAGCGGGGCATTAAAGGCCGAGCCGGATTTCTCCAGTCTTGCGACGCTGTCATATGCGCGGATGGAGGCGTCGGACAGTAGCATGTAGAGGGCGACGACACCGACCACCATGGCGAAGAGATCCAACCACCATCTTTGCCTTGGCGAAGCCATCAAATGGAAAACAGTGATGGCAATATGCCTGCGTTTCAATGTGACGAAGCCCGATGATAGCATCCATGCGGCGGCACAAAGCATCATGACGGTCTCGAAGCCCCAATAGGTCGGAGCGTTCAGAAAATAGCGCGAAAATACTTCATAGAGCGTGGCAAGCGCAGCGACCATGTAGAAGGCTGACACGCCGATGCCGACAAGATGGCTTACGTGATCGACCGGCCCATATTCGCTGATTGTAATTTCGGGCGCTTCGTCCTCAACAGGATCGTCACCGCCGGCCTCAAGCGGCGCGGCCTGCAGCTTATCCTGATATTCCTGGCTCATTGGTTTCCCCCCAAACGCGGCACATGGCTAATTTACGGCATTTGCCCCTGCCGTATGCGACCTGCCGATGGCGGCGAGCGGTCGATTGCGCGCCCGCCGGATAGTGGAGCGGGCGCGCAGCTTTGCGATTAGAAGACGTCAGAGAAGTCCGGCTTCCTTCAGGAAGGCGACATGCGCGTCGTAAGCTTCCTTGGCCAAATCGGACTGCGACGCGAAGTCTTCCCAGGCCTGCTGAGCGGTTTCACGGAACTTGTCGCGTTCTTCCTGCGGCCAGTCGATAATCGTCAGGTCGCCGGCTGCGCGGTCGCGCGCGACGATTTGCTGGTCGAGACGATCAAATTTCTGGCGCAGCCCTGTGAACGCTGCCTGATACCAGACTTCCAGAGCGACCTGCTGCTGTTCGGTCAGGCTGTCCCAAACGTCCTGTGAAAGGGTGAACTGAATGAACGGCGTCGAATGGATGCCAGGATAGATCGGATATTTTGCGATCTTGTGCATGCCATTGGAATCGTTGTTGGCATAGGCCGAGTTATCGGCCGCATCGATCACGCCTTTCTCCAGCGCGCCATACGTCTCGGAACCGGACATGGAGACCGGAGCAGCACCCACGCGCTTGAAGACATCGGCAGCGAGACCTTCGGGCGAACGGACTTTCACACCCTTGAACTCTTCAACCGTTCGGATTGGCACCTTGGAGACGAATGCTTCACGCGAATATGCGCCGCAGCCGATAACGTGAACACCCGGATAGTGCTCGTCCATAAGCTTCTGAAGCACTTCCTTGCCGTTGCCCTGCGCACAGAAAGCCTGCGTCTGGTCAGCGGAGTCGTAGCCGGCAATTAGATCACCCATCAGGGCGAATGCCGGGTCCACACCGGCGAAGTAGCTGGTTGCCGTCATATCGCCGTCCAAAATTCCTGCGCCGATGGCTTCGGGCGTTTCGCGGCGCGGTACGACAGCGTCAACCGGCAGAAGTTCGATACCGAGAGCGCCGCCGGTCATCGCTTCCAGCTTCGGACCCCACTCCTCGGTTAAATACGACAGCGAGACGTGACTGGCAGACTGTGATGTCTGAACCTTCAGCACGCGATCAGCTGCGTAAGCAGTTCCACTTGCAGAACCCAGAATGGCTGCCGCAACAAGTGCCGTTCCCAAACTCTTCATATCCACTTTTCTCCTCCCAGAAATATGAAATTCAGTTGCGTCAACGCAGCAAGCGTCCACACATTTATAACTAATATATTAGGTGGGAAGAAGTGACAAGACCCTTGTGACGCCACCGCGATTTTTACGCATTTATGGGTATGACAGTTCGAAATTGCCTGTGGATTTGAGCATTTCTCGTGATGCTCGAAGGGGGTCTAGTCGGCGTTTGGGAGCCCTTTAGCCCTTTGATCCAATTCGCGCGCCAATCCGATCACAGCCTGTATTGGATGATATTGCGGAGTGTTTTTCGGGTAGAGAAAACCGATCTGACGAGAAAGCTCTCGATCTGGGAGCGAAATTTTTCGAACATTGAGCCCCTGTGGCCATGGTCCGCTCCAGTCCGGAATAATGGCCGCTCCTAATTTTCGGTCAACCATAATAGCGATCGCGTCCAAAGCATCGAGCTCGAAGCGATCCTGCGGCTGAATACCGGCATCGTCCAGAAACTGCGTGGCAAGGTTTCCGCCCCACTGCATCCGGTCGTACCGGATCAACGGTAGCCGCCCCAATATTTCCCGGAAATCGTCAGAGGTTTCGGCAGCCGGTACAAGAAGAATCAGCGGCTCGGTTCGCCATGCGTCGAAGACCAATGATTTCGGCAAGTCGAAACCCGGTCTGACAATCACCGCCAAATCGAGCTGGCCTGATAGAATTTGGGCGTAAAGCTCGCCGGACGTCCCCGGCTCCAGAGAGATCGCCAGATTTGGATGACGTGTCGCGAGAACCTGCAGAACATCGGGCAAGAGGCCTGTCTGAGCAGTAGATATTGCGCCAGCCCGTAACTCTCCGCGGATCGCATCGCCCCGCGAAGCGGCTTTCAGTGAACGCAGACTGCGAAGGAAAGCCTCGCTCTTGTCCAATATGGCAAAGCCGGCTTCCGTCGGGCGGACCGTTCGGCCGGAGCGGCTTACAAGCGCAGTTCCGAATTCCGCTTCGAGCGCGGCCAGCCTCTGCGCTACGGCAGTCGCAGTGAGATTGAGCTCCTGCGCAGCCGCAGCAAGTGAGCCCCGCTTAGCCACAACAAGAAACGTCTTCAGAAAACGCGTATCCATAACCAACTTTTCTTTCGGAAAAATCGAACATCAACAATGTTTGTCTGCGTTCATGGGTGGATTATCAAGCAGGAAAGAATGGAGATTTGCGGATGGATCTTGGTCTGAATGGAAAGGTTGCGTTGGTGCTTGGCGCTGGGGGAGGGCTCGGCGGCGCAATTGCTAAGACGCTGGCGGCCGAAGGTGCGAAGGTGGCAATCGCCGATATCGATGCCGAGGCAGCCGAAGCGACACGCGCGAAGGTCAGTGATGAGGGCGGCGTCGCCATGGCGCTTGCCTGGGATCTCGGTGATCTGTCGATTATCGATGCCAATGTCAGCCGGATCGAGGAGGAACTTGGCGGTATCGACATTCTGGTTTCGATCACGGGAGGACCGCCGCCAAGTGGGGTTGTCGGCCAGTCTGTGGATCTCTGGCGCAAACATTTCGAAAGCATGGTCCTTTCGGTCTTCGCGATCACTGATCGAGTGCTTCCGCATATGCGTGAGAAAGGGTGGGGGCGCATCGTCACCTCTACGTCGTCAGGGATCGTTGCGCCCATTCCGAATCTCGGACTGTCAAACTCGCTCCGCTCGACGCTGGTCGGCTGGTCGAAGACGCTCGCCGGGGAAGTCGGGCAGGACGGGATTACCGCGAACATTGTATTGCCGGGGCGCGTGGCGACGCAGCGCATCACCTTTCTGGACGAAAAGCGCGCCGAGCGGGAAAACCGCAGTGTCGAAGATGTCCGGAACGAAAGCACGGGCTCTATCCCGCTCGGCCGCTATGGCGACCCGTCAGAATACTCCGATGTCGTAGCGTTCCTGGTTTCGGAGCGGGCATCATACCTTACCGGAAGTATTATCCGCGTCGATGGCGGTTATATTCCCAGCATCTGAAGCGGAGAACGTAGAATGGCCCTGACATCCAACGAGAAGGGCGTGTTTGCCATCGCGCCGACGCCGTTTCTGCCCGATGGGGCGGTCGACTGGAAATCCATCGATCGAATGACGGATTTTTATACTGCCTGCGGTGTGGACGGCCTGACGATCCTTGGGATCATGGGCGAGGCACACAAGCTTGAGGCCGCTGAAGCTCTTCGCATTGTAGAAACGATAACCGGTCGTTTCGATGGAAAGATCGTCGTCGGTGTCTCGGCCCCCGGTTTTGCCGCTATGACGTCTCTGACTAAAGCGGCAATGGACATGGGCGCCGATGGTGTGATGATCGCGCCGCCGCCGGCGCTACGGACCGATGAACAGATTGTCGGTTACTACGCCCAGGCTATCGAACAGATCGGCGACGATGTGCCGTTCGTGCTGCAGGATCATCCGCAGGCGACGACAGTGAAGATGTCGAACGGCGTTATTCGCCGGATCGTCGAAAACCACTCTTCCTGCGTGATGCTGAAACATGAGGACTGGCCAGGGCTGGAAAAAATCTCTGCGCTGCGCAACTGGCAAGCCAACGGCGTTATGCGCGAAATCTCGATCCTGGTCGGTAATGGCGGTCTGTTTCTTGACTTCGAGATGGAACGTGGCGCCGATGGCGCGATGACAGGCTATGCCTTCCCGGAAATGTTGATTGACGTTGTCAGCGGGTTTCAGAATGGTGAGCCGGAATCGGCAAGGGCGCTATTCGACGCCCATTTACCGCTGCTGCGCTATGAACATCAGCCGGTTATCGGTCTGTCCGTCCGAAAGCATGTTTTGATGCGCCGCGGCGTTATCGCCCACGATGTGCTGCGCGCGCCGGCACCTTCCTTATCGGATAGCGCAATTCGCGAGATCGAGGGCCTGCTGGGCCGCCTCGGACGCACTGATCAACGCGCAAATCTCTAATCGTCAATTTTGAAAAAAACGGGGGCGCCACTGCTTGGCGCCCCCATCGTTTCCCCTCAAGCATTCAGAGGGGTTTTGCGGGTGTAAGGCCGGATCATGAAATCGAAGTCCACACCCTGATCTGCCTGCGTGGCATGCTCCATATAGAGTTTCCGATAACCAAATTCGGCCTTGACCGTATCAGGCGGTGACCAATTGGCGCGGCGGCGTTCGAGTTCCTCTTCACTCACATCCATCGTGAGACTTCGGTTCGGAACGTCCAGGTGAATGGTGTCGCCTGTTTCGACGAAAGCGAGCGGACCGCCAACGGCCGCTTCCGGTGTGGAATGCAGAATGATGGTGCCAAAAGCGGTTCCGCTCATCCGGCAATCCGACATGCGCACCATATCCTTGATGCCTTGCGCAGCAATCTTCTTCGGGATTGGCAGATAACCCGCTTCCGGCATCCCTGGCGCGCCTTTCGGACCGGCATTGCGTAAGATCAAGACGTCATCCTTGGTGACATCGAGATCGGGATCGTCAATCCTTTCCGACATGTCAGCCAGGGAGTCGAACACCACGGCGCGGCCGGTATGGACCAGAAGGTCGGTGCTGCAGGCCGATTGCTTTATGATCGCACCATCGCCAGCAAGATTGCCTTTAAGGAAAGCGATGCCGCCGCCCGAATGAATGGGGTTATTTAACGGACGGATGACGTCCTGCTCGAACGTTTCGGTATAGCCATCGATCTGTTCCCCAAGGGTTTGTCCGCCGACCGTCAGGCAATCGAGATTGAGAAGAGGTTTCAATTCGCGGAGGATCGCACGAATGCCGCCAGCCTTATGGAGATCGTCCATGTAGAACCGACCTGTCGGCTTGATATCGACGAGCACGGGCGTGTCGACGCCCATACGGTCAAAAGCTTCCATGTCGATTTCGATGCCGAGCCGACCTGCCACTGCGGCGAGATGAACAATGCCGTTGGTCGATCCGCCAATAGCAAGAAGAACTCTCAAGGCATTCTCGAATGCGGCAGGAGTCATGATCGTCGAAGGCAAAAGGCCGTTCTCAGCCAGTTTAAGCGACTGCGCGCCGGCAGCTTCGGCATGTCGCAGACGGTCGGCATTGACGGTCGGGATCGTCGCGCCGCCCGGCAGCATCATACCTAGAGATTCGGTGATGCAGGCCATAGTCGACGCTGTACCCATCACGCCGCATGTGCCAGCGGTCGGCGCCAAGCGATTGGTGATTTCGGAAATTTCATCGCGGTCGATCCTGCCGCCCCGAAATTCTCCCCAAAGGCGGCGGCAATCGGTGCACGCTCCGACCCGTTCGCCGATATGCGTGCCTGACAACATCGGCCCGGTAACAACGCTGATCGCGGGCACATCGGCGGCAGCCGCGGCCATGAGCTGAGCCGGGACGGTCTTGTCGCATCCGCCGATCAAAACACAGGCATCCATGGGCAGTGCGCGCAGCATTTCTTCCGTGTCCATCGACATAAGGTTGCGCAAATACATGCTGGTCGGATTGGAAAAGGCCTCATGCAGCGAGATGGTCGGAAACTCCATCGGCAGACCGCCGGCCAGCATGATGCCGCGTTTAACTGCCTTGACGATCTGCGGCACATTGGCATGGCAGGAGTTGAAGTCCGAAAAGGTGTTGGCAATGCCGATCACCGGCCGCTCCAACGCGTCGTCGGAGTAGCCCATCGCCTTGATGAACACTTTCCGAAGGTAAAGCGAAAACTCCGCGTCTCCGTATTGGGTGAGCCCTTTGCGCATGCCCTTCTTATCGTTCACTTTTTCACCTCCAATCCGATCAATCTCGATACTAAATATTCTAATATTTAAGCCTTGAAGTGTCAAAGGCTCACGGGACTTTTCTCCATGTTTTCGGGGGTTTGGTGAGCGCGTTCCGGCTCGATGCCGCGATTTGGAGCGGCGATGATCGGAGGTAGCGCCAGAACTGTGAATCACGCGCGCAGAGTGGGAGCCAAATATGGATGAGATATCGGGCGAACCCCCGATTTTCGGCGGGTTTAACCGCGGGCCTCACTGGCAAATCGAAATCGGACGTTGCTCCGGCCAGTCAACCAATATATTAGTGCCTCAGTTGTTGAGGAGCGACATTTGCTGAACCGTGTCGTGCAAAACACCATCCAGGGATTGAGGGTGTCCAAAATCATCCAGCCGCTAAGGTCTCAATGGCCTGACAGCGAGGACGCTCTGTGCTCGTATCCATGGGGGAATATCGAAGTCGTTGCCGTTGAAATCGTCGATTGTCATGGGCAGATCGGCACCGGGTTTAGCTACGCGCCGAAACCATCTTGCTCGGCGCTTTATGCACTGGTGCGGGCTATGGCTTCGGATTTGCATGGTTTCTCGACAGAGAACGTTGAGGATGTGTGGACTTTTCTGTCGAACCATCCTCTGTCACTCAACTCGAATAGCATGACCAATCAGGCACTTGCGTGTTTCGACACCGCGCTCTGGGATCTGAAAGCCCGGCAGGCCGGGCTGCCCCTTGCAGAGTTGATTGGCGCTTACCGGCGCGGCGTGCGCGTCTATAGTTCACGCGGTCAATCTCTCAAGGCGAATATCGATCAGATGCAGGCTGCGGCCAAGGCTTCCGTGGCAAAGGGAATTGACGGGATCAAGATTGAGGTTGGACAGCCCGACTGGCGCGCGGATGTTAGGAGGATCGAATCCGTACGGGATGCGGTCGGTCCCAATATTGCACTCATGATCGATGCGCGCAGGCAATGGTGCCGTGAGAGAGCCTATGCGTTCTGTACCCAGGTCGACGATTTGGGACTGGCTTTCATCGAAGAGCCGCTCAACGCGACGGATAAGGAGTGTTACGGTGCGCTCGCCGATGCCCTGGACACACCCATCGCAACAGGCGCCATGGCGACATCCATTGCAGAGCATGAGAGGCTGATGCATACCGGTGTGGGCACGACCCAGGCAGTCGTGGCGCGGGTTGGCGGGGTCACGCCCTATCTGCAGATCATGGAACTCGCCAAACGACGACGCACGGCGTTGGCCCCTGGCTGCCTGATGGAACAACATATTCAGATGCTGGCAATCTACCCGATCGGCGGTTGGATCCAGCATTTCGATTGCCTTGACGACCTCTTCAATGAGGGGCTGGATCTTCGTGACGGTCGTATCTGGGTTCCGGATCGGCCCGGATTCGGGCTGACCTTTTCAGATAAGGCGCGCGAGCGCACCCACACCACGACAACCATCGGTGCCATTCCTCAAGTTCATTGAGGATTTGTCTCGTCGTTTTCAGGAGGACGTTCTTATGATTTACGCCATACCACTGGCCGGAGAGATGGGAGCCGGTATCGGTGCGGCTCTGGTCCGGAGCGGCAATACGGTTCTTACCTGCGTCGAAGGGCGTTCGCAGGCAACGCGGCTCCGGGCGGTCGATGCGGGTATGCAAGATGCCAGCTTCACCGACCTTGCCAGGGCCGACATAATCCTCTCTATCGTGCCGCCGTCACTCGCACTTGATATGGCGAAGAACATAGCGCAAGCGATGCCGGATGGTGCCGCACCGCTCTATGTCGATCTGAATGCCGTCAATCCGCAAACCGTGCGGCAGATTGAGGCCGCGCTGCCGGATAGCGTACGCTTCGCGGATGGTTCCATTATCGGCGCCGCGCCGAAAACGAGCGATGCGAAAATTCCTCGTTTTTATGTCTCCGGACCCGCAGCCGGTGAAGCATTAGCCTTGCGAGACCATGGACTGGATATCGAGCCTCTTGACGGAGGCACGGGGGCGGCGTCGGCTCTCAAAATGTGCTACGGTGCGCTGACAAAGGGAAATGCAGCTCTGACAGCCGCAATCCTCATGGCTGCCGAGCGGGAAGGGGTTGGCGCGGCGCTTCACGCTGAAATGGAAGACAGCCAGAGAGCTCGGCTGACGGCTGCGGAAAACTTCATTCCATCTGTTTATGCCAAGGCCTATCGCTGGGTGGCGGAGATGGAGCATATCGCCGCCTTCCTCGGTGAAAACCGAGCAGAAGCCGGAATATGGGCAAGCGCGGCGACTTTTTATCAGCATATGGCCGACGATTACGAAGGCGACCGCGCCGAAATCGACGCCATCGATCGCTTTCTTGCCCGCGACGATAAATTACGACGATAGCGTGATCGGTTCCTGTCCTTCGATACGGTTCAGAAGATATTGGATCTCTTCGATGTCCGTATCCGACAGCCTAGGTGATGGGCCACGCATAGCGGGCGATGCAATGGCGCCGCGCTTATGCATGATGAGCTTGCGCACCGCGATGCCCCATTCTCCAAGCGCTTCGTAGCGCATCAGCGGCAGATATCGGTCAAAGAGATCATGGGCTTCGTCCCGCTTGCCGTTCGCCATCAGTTTATAAGTGCCAGATAGCACTTCGGGGAAAGAGAAGCCTGCCATTGGACCATCTGCTCCGCGCTCCAGTTCATGCGGCAGATAAAGCGCGTTATTGCCGACCAGGATGCGGAATGGCCGGTCCATTTCGGCCTTAAGCCGAGTGATCTTCTGGCAACTCGGCAAGTCCTCTTCTTTCAGCACTTGGATCTGTGGAAACGTAGCGACCAGCTTCAGAATGGCTGGCACTGACATTTTGACACCGGAAGCAAACGGAAAATCCTGCAAGACCGTCGGAACGTCGCCGATACGCTGAAAGATCGCATCGAAATAACGCAGCAGGTCCTCATCGGTGCGCACCGATGATGCCGGGGCGATCATCACACCGCTGCACCCCGCATCCATGACTGCGCCTGTCACTTCTGCCAGTTGTGCAAGGCTCGGATTTGAAACGCCGGCAATAATCGGCCGCCCGCCGGAGGCCGAGACAAATCGTGTGGCTGTCTCTATCGCTTCGCGCGGCGTCAGTTTTGCTGCTTCACCACTGACGCCAAGGACCGTCAGGCCGTTAGCGCCATGCCGATAGTAAAAGTCGGACAGGCTATCGATACTATCGAAATCCACCGCACCGTCTTCGCGGAACGGGGTTTGGGCGACGACGTAAAGTCCCTTGGTCTCTCGAAGCATGGGCAGAGCCTTATTGGTGTTGATAGGTCGGGATGGCGGCATTGGCGACAAAAGCCGACAGGCGGTTATGCTGTGCCTCGCTTAGAGGCCAGGCGGCCGGCGGCCGGGCAGGGCCGCAATCATGACCGAGCAATGCGAGCGCCGCTTTCACACCGCTCACATTGGCCCCATTGCCCTCTTCGGCTCGCACCTCCTCGAACGGACGCATGAGCGCGATCATTTTCGCGGCTGCGTTGTAGTCGCCTTGTTCAAGTGCGTTGTGGATGGCGACAGAATGTTCTGGCCAGACATTGATCAGACCGGACGTGAACCCTCGCGCGCCGACTGCACAGAGTGGCGGCGCCCAGACCTCTGCCAGCCCACCGATCCATGCAACGCGGTCGCCGACCTGCTCAATGCAGGCGGCGAGTTTGAGTACGTTCGGTGTCGCCCATTTTACGCCGATTACGCCTTCGACCCCGCATAGCGCAGCGATTGTTTCGACGTCCAGCGCATCGTTGCGGTTATAAAGAAGAAGGGGCAAACCGTCCGCCGCCTCGGCGACCTCCGTGACATAGGCCAAAACACCGCGCGGTGAAACGAACGGGTCTGGCGGCGACTGGATCATGATGGCATCGGCTCCGGCTATCTTGCTGGCGCGCGCCAAGGCGGCAGCCTCTTTGCCGGAGCGACCGACGCCGGCAATCAGCGGCATGCGCCCGTCGATGATTTCGGCGCTGCCACGGATCATCCGTTCCGCCTCATCGTAGGTCAGGCAGTAAAATTCGCCGGTATTGCCGTTGGTC
Organism: Notoacmeibacter sp. MSK16QG-6; assembly: GCF_024158145.1. Lineage (GTDB taxonomy): Bacteria > Pseudomonadota > Alphaproteobacteria > Rhizobiales > Rhizobiaceae > Notoacmeibacter. The sequence goes on along the minus strand of NZ_JAMYXM010000002.1, from coordinate 259,609 downwards.
ACCAGCGCGTGCACACCTGCCTCGACGCAGCGATCAACGATAGGCCGGAGGCGCGTTGGCGCGACCGTACCATCGCTGTCATAGGGCGTAACCAGAATGCCCGAAATACCGGTGAGAGCCGCACGCAGATCATTGTTACCTGCCATTGAATTTCTTCCCTTCCTTGCATCTTCCAGATGCGCCTGCCGCTTGGACAACAGTGCGGCCCAAATCGACCGTTACCGCCCATCCGCGCCCGTCAGCTGTTCGGTTTGACCTGGTCCCAGTACTGTGCGCTTACGATGACGCCGTTTGAGAGCTGTTCGGCCTTTCGTTTGAGCGCCGCTTCGCCCGGCAGGCGAACGGGCGCATCGGGGGATATCGGTTCGGCCGCGTGGCAAAGATCGCTCATATGTCCCATGACCCCGGCCATGCCATCGAGGCCGCCAAAAGCCTCGGGATCGATCACCTGCACAAAGACGGACGCGCCGAGATTTGGTGACGGCTCATTGCGTCCGGTGGCGGCCAGTCCAGCCGTCAACGCTTCGACCATCAGCGCCATGCCGAAGCCCTTGTGACCGGCCTCCAACCCGCCGAGCGGCAGGATTGTTTCGCTTTCGCCTGGATCGTCGGTTACCTGCCCGTCGGGGCGGATGACCCAAGGATGTGGAAGGCGTTTGTTTTCTCGCTTCGTGCGACGCACGAGGCTGTTGGATGTCACCGATGTCGAGATGTCGATCAGAACAGTCGTGTCGCCCGACGGATAGCCTATGGCCAGCGGGCTCGGAGAGATGACAGGCGCGCAACCGCCAAAAGGTGCGACCGTTGCTGCATGCGGCGCGGACGTTTGCAACAACAGTACCAGACCACGCTTGGCAACCGCTTCGAGATAAGCGGCAAGCGCCCCGATATGGAAACTGCGGCGCATTACAATTGTGCCCGTACCATAGTCCCGCGCCATCTCTTCTGCTCGGTCGATGGCTTTGAGCGTCAACCAGGCGCCGGCGATCCGATTGCCTTGCCAGAACTCGCTTGCACCTCGCTTTGAGAGCACCTCCGGCTCGCCCGATCTGGCCATTGAGCCATCTTCGATTGCATCGCAATAGGTCTGGACCATGGCCACGCCGTGCGTTCGATGCCCCAGCAGGTCAGCTTCCAGAAGGATTTGCGCGGTTGCCTCTGCCATTGAGTCTGCTAACCCGGCGGCCTCAAAACGCCGGACCATTGCCGCGCGCAACTCCTCAGGTGCGATGCGGAGCGTTGTTGCTGTCATGGGTACCTCTTTTTTGGCGAGTTAGGCGCGATCGGCTCAGTCGCGACCTTTCAATAGTTCGGCCATCATCTGGCGTTCTTCGGCGGTCAAATCGGTCAGTGGCGGACGCACGGGACCCGTATCGAAGCCACGTAAAGCCACGCCAGCTTTTATCGCCGAAACCGCATAGCCTTTCTTGCGGTCCCGGATCCTGGCAAAGGGGTAGTAGAAATCGCGCAGCAGCTGATCGCATGTTGCATCGTCCCCCGCCTGAAAGGCAGCGTGAAATTTTAGTGCGGTTTCCGGCACGAAGTTGAAGACGGCGGAGGAGTAGGTATCTACGCCGGCACCCCGGAAAGCTTGGGCGAACAATTCGTGCGTCGGCATCCCGCCGATATAGGCCAGGCGGTCGCCCATATTTACGGTGATGCGTTTGACGGTGTCGATGTCGCCGGTTCCGTCCTTGAAGCCGATCAGGTTCGGGCAATCGTCGGCGAGCCTTTTAAGCGTATCAGCCGAGACGACCGACTGACCCCGGTTGTAGACGATCACGCCCATCTTTGTGGACTTGCAGACCGTACGAATATGCGCCTCGATTCCGTCCTGCGGCGCGCCGATCAGATAGTGCGGTAGGAGCAGAATGCCGTCACCACCGGCGGCTTCGATTGCCTGCGCCATATCGCAGGCCAAACGACTGCCATAGCCACAGCCCGCAATCACGGGTTGATCTGTCTGAGCTTCACGCGCGATTTTGACGACTTCGACAACCTCTGCCGGCGTAAGCGAAAACAGTTCGCCCGTTCCGCCAGCTACAATGAGCCCAGCAACCTGGTGCGGCCGGAGCCATTCGAGATGTTCGGCAAAAGCTTTGGCATTGAACCGGTCTTCGGCATCGAACGGCGTGATCGGAAACGAGAGCAACCCTGATCGAATGATGCCTTTGAGATCGGTAGGCGCAATCATATTTCTTCCTTTTATTTCATCGGGTTAAAAATTGTTTGAGGTGAAAAGCGTGAACCGCCCAAGTGCGGTACGGCCTGTATCAGCCACCGCGCATACGTTTGTTGTAAATAATGGACGACCATAGGGAGAGGCCGATCAGACAGGCGCCGATCAGCCCCGTAAACATTTCGGGGAAGTGGACCATCGACTGCAGGTACATGATGACCGACAGAACGAGGATCGAATAAAAGGCGCCGTGTTCGAGATACCGGAATTCGGCCAACGTGCCTTCCATGACCAGCATGACCGTCATCGCCCGCACGTAGAATGCGCCGATGCCAAGACCGATAGCGATCAGGAAGAGGTTCTGCGTCAGGGCGAATGCACCGATCACACCGTCGAAACTGAACGAGGCATCCAGCACTTCAAGATAAAGAAAAGCGCCGAGCCCGCCGGTAGCCGCGACATTTCGGGCTTCCTCGGCCTGATCCAGTACGTGGCCCAACAGATCGACCGCTAGATAGGTGACCATGCCGCAAACTGCTGCAAACAGGAACTCCGCACCGGATGGTGCGGACAGGTTCGCGCTGAACAGTAGCGCAAGCAGCAGGACCGCCGCTATTTCGAGGCCGCGAATGGCCGCGAATGCGCTCAGGCGCTTCTCGACCGGTGCGATCCAGTGGATCTCCTTGTCATGGTCGATGAAGTAGCTAAGCGCCACCATCATCAGGAATGTCCCGCCGAAGGCTGAAATCGACAGATGCGCCTCGTCCATCACGCGCGCATACTCTTCCGGCTGAACTGCCGCGAGAACCATGGCCGCCCACGGGCCGATATTGCCGGCGATAGACACCACGGCGAGCGGAAAAACGATCCGCATACCGAACACCGCGATGATAATGCCCCATGTCAGGAAGCGGCGCTGCCAAACCGGGCTCATGGTTTTGAGCTTATTGGCATTGACGATGGCGTTGTCGAAGCTGAGCGAGATTTCCAGAACGGCGAGTACGGCGCCGATCGTCAGAAAGGTCAGAGCTCCGCCGAGATCGCCTGTGTAGTTCCAGCCTAACACGAATGCCATTACCAGTCCGATGGCCGTGAAGATGAGCGGCCAGAGAAGGTATTTCAGGGAGTTCTTCAGTCCGCCAGCCATCAGGCCCGCTCCGCGAAGACCGGGTTCAAAAGAGGCTGTCCGGCAAAATGGGCCGCAAGATTGTCGACTACTGTCTGCGCCATGGCATCGCGCGTTTCGACTGTCCCACTGGCGTGATGCGGATAGAGTGTGACATTGGGCAATGATGTAAGAGCGGGGTTCGGATCGGGTTCGTCGACGTAGACATCGAGACCGGCGCTTCCCAGCTTTCCGGTGCTGAGTGTCTCGATCAGCGCCTCTTCGTCAACCACGGAGCCTCGCGCGACATTGATAAGGGTGCCAGTCGGTCCAAGAGCTTCAAGGACGGTGCGGTCAATCATGTTGCGCGTTTCGTCGCCGCCCGGCACGATCGCCACCAGAATATCGGCCCAGCCAGCCAGCGACCGGACATCTTCAAAAAACCGGTACGGCACGTGTTTCGAGCTGCGCGCGATATAACCGATTTCAACGCCAAGCACCTCGAGCCGACGCGCGATCGCCTTGCCGATATTGCCAAGACCCACAATGCCGGCACGCTTGCCCGTCATTGAGGAAAGAAGCGGATACATTCCCTTTTTCGCCCAGTCGCCGGACCGTACATAGTCATGCGCTTGGACAAGCTCGCGCCGCGTCGCCAGCGTCAGCATCAGCGCTACATCCGCAACCTCATTCAAAAGCGCGTCGGAACTGTTCGTCAGCGCAATGCCACGTTCCTGAAGCGCGTCGATATCGATCTTTTCGAAACCGGCCGAAGAGCAGGCGACGATCCCGACATTGGGGAGATGCTCAAGCTGTTCTCTTGTCAGCTCAGCATGGCCGTTCGTCACGATAGCCTGACAGTGCGGTCCGTTTTGAGCCAAGAACGACGCTTTGTCCGTCGCCATATCGTAGCGGTGCAGCGTGTACTCCGATTCCAATTGCGCCATGGCCTTGGGCCGCGGCGGAACCATCACCAGCACGTCCCGTCTGCTCATATTGTCGTCTCCAGAAGTTCAGCGCGTGCACGGCGACGATCGGCCTGTATTTCCGGGTCCGGACTAAGGCCTGCGGCCATCAGGCCCTTCGTGTAATCTTCCTGCGGATCATCGAAAATCTGAGCCACTGGTCCCTGTTCAACAATTTTGCCGCCCTGCATCACGACGACGCGATGGGCGAAATCACGAACCAGCGGCAGATCGTGCGCAATGAAGAGATAGCTCACGTCAAGTTCCTCCTGCAGTTTGACCAGAAGATCGATCACCTGCGCCTGAATAGAGACGTCTAGCGCTGACACGGCTTCGTCGCAGATGATCAGCTTCGGTTCCATCGCGAGGGCGCGGGCAATCGCAATTCGCTGGCGCTGACCGCCGGAGAACTGATGCGGATGGCGATGCATATGCGACGCTTCCAGCCCAACAAGCTCCAGTAATTCGCGTACGCGATTTTTCCACTGCGGTTTCGGCAGGATGTCCGGGTGGATTTCGAAGGCTTCCGAAATAATCTGGAAGACCGACATGCGCGGGTTGAGCGACTGCGTTGGATCCTGAAATACCATCTGGATATCACGGCGCAGCGCGAACAACTCATCGGATGGCATCGTTACCAGATCACGGCCGAGATAGAGAGCGGAGCCTGAGCTTGCATCTTCCAGCCTAAGAAGGGTCTTGGCCAACGTCGATTTCCCCGAGCCGCTTTCACCGACGATCGCGACCGTTTCGCCCGGCAGGACCGTAAGGCTCGCATCGTCGACCGCGACGAAACCCCCGAAATGCTTGGTCAAGCCGTTGATTTGGAGGATGGGTTCGATGCCGGTAGCAAGCGGGTCGGTCATCTTGCCGGTGCCCGGAACGGCCGAAATCAGCTTTTTTGTGTAGGGGTGCTTCGGAGTGTGGTAGACCTCATTGGCGGTGCCGGTTTCGACAATTTCGCCGGAATTCATAACCACTACACGGTCTGCTGCTTCGGCGACCACGCCGAGATCATGCGTGATCAGCAGCATGCCCATTCCGGTCTCTTCCTGTAGCTCTTCGAGCAACGACAGAACCTGCGCCTGGACCGTCACATCGAGCGCGGTCGTTGGTTCGTCGGCGATAAGAATGTCTGGCTTGAGCGCCAGCGCCATTGCAATCATCAGGCGCTGACGCTGGCCGCCCGAAAACTGGTGCGGATAGGAATCGATCTTGTTTTCGGCGTCGGGAATTTTGACGCGCTTCATCAATTCGAGCGTGCGTGTGCGCGCCTTCTCCGCAGGCATGCCATGGGCAGTCATGATCTCTGCGATCTGCCAGCCAACCGTATAGACCGGATTCAGATGGCTGAGGGGGTCCTGAAAGATCATAGCGATCCTGGAGCCATTGATCTTGCGGCGCTCCGAAGAGCTCATCTCAAGCAGGTCGCGGCCGTCGAATAGCACCTTGCCGCTGGTGATTTCCCCAGGCGGCATGTCGATCAGATTCATAATCGCCGAGGCGGATACCGATTTGCCAGATCCGCTTTCGCCGAGAATGGCCAGCGTCTCGCCCTTATCGAGATGCCATGAGACATTGCGCACGGCATGGACCGTACCCTGCGCGGTGTGGAAATCCACCGACAGATTGCGCACCTCGATCAGATGGTCAGCCATTTTTCTTCACCGCGATTTCGAGGCGCCAACGCTGGACTGGATCGAGCGCCGTGCGCAGCCAGTTGGCAAGAAGGTTGAGCGAAAGGGTCGTCAGGATGATCGCGAGGCCCGGCCAGAATGACAGCCACCAGGCGGTCGTCAGATAGGCACGCCCCTGACTGACCATCAGTCCCCAAGTAATCTCAGGCGGCTGAATGCCGATACCCAGAAACGAGAGCGCGCTCTCCACCAGCACGACTAGCGCGAAATCAAGTGTCGCGATCGTGACGAGGGTCGGCAAGATCACCGGCAGAAGATGTCGGAAGATAATCCGACCGGAGCTTGCGCCCATTACCTTCGCTGCCTGCACGAACATCCGTTCACGGACTTCCAGCACTTCGGCGCGGCTGGTTCGCAGATAGACCGGTATACGGGTGATCGCCAGTACGATGATGAGATTGAACACCGAAGGCGGCAGCATGTAGAGGACGATCACTGCGAGCAGAAGCGAGGGGAACGACATGATAACGTCCGCCAGTCGCATTATGACCTGACTTGCCATCCGGGACGTGTATCCCGCGATCATTCCCAGTGTCGTACCGATAGCGAGCGAGCACAGGACCGCGCCCACCGCCACCGCCATTGTGTTCTGGGCGGCGACTATGATCCTCGCCAGAAGCGGCCGGCCCAGCGCGTCGCCGCCAAGCCAGAGATACCAAGGCTGCGAAAAGTCGAAGGGCGGTGCGTTGCGGCCGCGCAAATTCGTTTTGGTCGCTACACCCTCAAGTAAGGCCGGGCCAAACAGGGCCGAGAGCAGCACAATCAGAAGAAAGACCGCTGCAGCCAGGGCAAACTTGTCGCGCCAGAGCATCCGCAGGGTCTGTGCGACCGGATGTGGGGCATCGGCTACGATTGCCGTCTTTTGTTCTGCCATTTCCATGAGATCAGTACCGGATGCGTGGATCGAGCACTGCGTAGAGAAGGTCGATCATGATGTTCAGGATGAAGATTGCGAATGCCGTGACCATGATCGCCGCGAGGATGACATTGAAATCGCGTTGCAGGATCGAGTCGATCATCAGTTTGCCGACACCGGGGAAGCCGAAAATCGTCTCCACAATCACTGCCCCGTTCAAAATCGCGGCCGTCTGATCACCGATGACCGTGATGACCGGCAGCAACGCATTGCGCAACGCGTGCACAAAGATGATCGGTCGATTTTCGACGCCCTTGGCACGGGCCGTTTTGACATAGGCTGAATTCAGCGCCGTGATCATGGAGCCGCGGACGACCTGCAGGATCAGACCAAATGGGCGGATGAAGAGAACGGCGACAGGCATGATCCAGTGCCAAACCGAGCCGGTCCCTGACGTCGGCAGCCAGCCCAGCCCCACGGAAAAAACCACAATAGCGATGATCGCTATCCAGAAGTCCGGCGCGCTGGCGCCCATGAGCGAGAAGAATGTCGCCACCCTGTCGAAAAATCCGCCGACGTGAAACGCCGCGAGCGAACCGAGTGTGATAGCCGCCAATGTCACGAGCGCCATGGTGACGGTTGCCAACTGAAGCGTCCATGCAAAGCCACGTAGAACCGGATCGATGGCTGGCTCCGCACGGCGGACGCTTTCGCCGAAATTCAGCTGCACGAGATCGGTCACATAGCGGAAGAACTGCGAGACAAGCGGCTGGTCCAAACCGTGTACACGGCGATAATTGTCGCGGGCTTCCTGAGTGGCCGTCTCTGGCAGGAACAGATCTGTCGGATCGCCCGTCAGACGGCTGAGGAAAAACACCAGGATGATGAGGCAGATCAGCGAGATGGCGCTGGCGACCGCACGTTTCCAGAGAAATTTTTTCATGTTGTTCTGCCTTGGCGAAAGCCAAAGGGCGACGCACGGTCGCGCCGCCCCTCTGGGAGTTCGATCAGTTAAACTTGATCTGGCCGAGCTGAAGCTCCGAATTGGTCTTGATCGTTGGTTCGAAATCAAGACGCGGGTTCACCCGGCTGAACCCGACCATGTGCCAAAGCATCACATCGGCAGCGATTTCGTGAGTATAGGCAAATGTTTCACTCCATTTTGCCGCGCGCTCATCGCCGCTTAACGCTGTCGCTTCCTCGATCATCGTGTCCAACTTCTCATCGCAGGTCGCTGACTGGGCGCCTTCGCAATCATATTTGAAGAACATGGAAAAGACCGGGTCGCCATTGGCGTTGTCGTGCATTGCCTGCACGATCTCCGGCCCGCGATCTTCAGCGAAGGGCCGTACGAGATGTTCGACCCAGTCGCCGACTTCCTGCATCTGCAACTCGATATTGAAGCCGGCGTCCTGCCACATCGACAGAAGCGCTTCCATCGTTTCCTGAACGGCGGAGAAGTTGCCGATACGGCCGACTACGGTGATCTTGGTGTCGACCGGAACGCCGTCCGCCTTCGCTTCGGCCAGAAGGGCCTTGGCTTTTTCCAGATCGAAGGGGTAGGGCTCGACCTCGTCATTGTAGCCGATCGTCGATGGCGGGGTGATACCCTTTGCGATGATCGTGCCATCGGCGAGGATGGTGCCCAGAAAAGCCTCTTTGTCGACCGCATAATTCAAGGCCTGGCGAACGCGGACATCGTCAAGCGGCGGGATCGAATGATCGAGCCGCATATAGACCGTCTCAGAGTTAGGATAGGAGAAATCCATATCCGTTGTCGCGTCCTGCAGGGCGATGTTCGGCGCAATATCGGCTTCGCCGGTCTTGACCATTGCAGCACGCACGGAGGCATCGCTGCGGAACAGATAGGTCGCGCCCGTCACGCTCGGAGCTTCGCCCCAGTAATCGGGGTTGGCGCTCAGTTTTATCCTCTGGCCGCGTACATATTCGTCCCAGACATAAGGGCCGGTCCCGATCGGAACGTCAACATAGGCATCCATAGGCGCCTCGGACGGCGCGATGGTAATGGTCGAGGCCAAAAGCGGCATAATTGGTTGGACCGGGTCCGGGGTGATGTCGATGGTGTTCTCATCGACAACGTTCGTTTTCAGCTCGATACCACCGAAATACTTGTTGCCAATTTCGCAGATCAGGTCCGGATTCGTCATGCGGGCAATCGAATGTGCGACATCCTCAGCATCGAACGCAGTGCCGTCCGAGAATTTGACTCCTTCGCGGAGATGAAAGCGCCAGGTGCCCTTTTCGGTCTCTTCCCAACTCGTCGCCAGACGGGGCTCGACGCCGGTGCCCGGCACCAGTTCGGTCAGCGTTTCCGAAACATTCTGCAATATTACCCGCCCAATGTTGGAGCGTGAAGCTTCACATGGGTCGACATTGTCGAGCTCCTCCGCCAATACGACTGTTACCTCTTGCGCCATCGCATGACCGGCCACTGCCGATACCATGAAAGCCGCTGCTATTCGGCCCAATTTGTAAGCCATGTTTCTCCTCCCATAGCATCCTGGCCGACCTTGGCGATCCGATCCTCCATGATCGTCACGTCGCTGCGTCGGCAGGTGTCGTTCAGACTACGAAAGGGAATGCGGGCATGTAAATTTCATAATTAGATTGTTTCGATACATATTTTAAATCAAAGAAGGCCTGATGGGCTGGATTAATAGCCATTTGGGAAAACCGTTTGATTTTGGTGAAAGCAAGCGAATATGAGCTTGGGCCAGCGACCTTGATCTGGCCGCTGCACAAAGTTGGATCGTCGAAAATCAGTTGAGCCGGGAACGGTGTGGACAGGCCAGTTGGCTGGTCGTCTCCGCGCCTGACAGGGTCCAGGAGACCGCAATGCCATCCGAACGCGATCAGACGGGAAGTTTCGACCGGTCCGCTCTTATAGGCGCAATTCTGATGATGCTGGTCTCGGCGCTGATGGCGGTGGATTCGGTTCTGGTCCGTCTCGTTTCGGATACCGTGCACCCCTTCATGATCGGGTTTACTCGCGCACTGTTCGGGCTGATCGCCGTCGCTCCCTGGCTGCTTGGCCGACCGGGTATCCTGCGCAGTCATTACCGGTTTCGTCATTTCTTCCGCGCAGCGTTAAAGCTCGCTTCGCTCGTCGCATTCTTCTACGGTTTTGCGCTTGCAACGCTTGCCGATGTCACTGCCATTGCGTTTACCTCGCCATTCTTCGTAACGCTTGGCGCATGGATGTTTCTCGGTGAAACGCTTAGGCCAGCGAGGCTTCTCGCCATTTTCTTCGGCTTTGCCGGCGTCCTGGTCATCCTGATGCCGGGCCATGAGCAGGAGTTATCGGAAGGGCTGCTCTTTGCCCTGCTCGGCGCGGTGCTGACAGCCGCAATTCAACTGATCCTCAAACCGATGACAGCGCGCGACTCCAGCGAGACGCTGGTCGCCTGGAACCTTATTCTGATGGTTCCTATTGCTGCGGTTCCGGCTCTTTTCGTCTGGACCACCCCGAGTCCGACCGAGTGGATAATTCTGGCAATCCAGGGCGTCATCGGCGCTGCGTCCATGACACTCGCGACAAAGGCGTTTTCCCTTGCCGAGGCGTCGCTGATCACGCCTTTCGACTTTTTGCGACTGCCCTTTGTCGCCGTACTTGGATACTTACTCTTGGCTGAGACGGTGCCGCAAACCACGTGGATCGGCGGTATCGTCATCTTCGTCTCTACATTTCTGATGGCTCGCACAACGCGGCGCAGGGAACATAACCTGACCTAGCAAAGCAACCGGTATAGAAGGACTTTGCAAGCGTTCAGGCCGGCTCAGGCCGGAACGTGAGACAGCGCCATTAAAATCGTCTCGCGCACCTTGCGGTTCAGTGGCGTAGTGCGGTTGCGGGCGACATTGAGATAGATCGTTGAGTGAAATTGGTCCGGAAGATCGATAGTTCGATAGCTCAACCGGTTCATCTGCATTGCCATCGCCGATTTCGGCACAAGTGCGACGCCAAGCCCGATATTAACAAGGGATAGCACCGTATGAGTGTGGCTTACTTCCTGAACGATATTGGGCTGAACGCCGATAGCGGCAAAAAGAGCGGTATGGATCTCCCGCAGAAAGCCGCCGCGACCGGATGAATAGCCGATAAAGTTTTCGTCATCGAGGGAGATCGCCGATGCCGGACCCGGCCGATCCAGCCGATGGCCAAGCGGCAGTGCCAACACGAAAGGCTCACGAATGACCCGTGTGCTGTTGATCTCTCGTGCCGGACCGGAAGAGCGCGTTAGTCCCAGGTCCAGACCGCCGACCTTAAGCGCTTCGGTAATCTCATAGCTCATCATCTCGATCGGCGTGAAGCGCACGGCCGGTAATTCGCGTTTCAGCGCCGAGACAATCCGGGGCACGAAGTCTAAGGCGGCCGATGGCACGAACCCCATCGTTATCGCTCCGGCTTCGCCGCGTTCGGCCTGCCGAGCGCTTAATATGGCGACCTCGGCGCGCTCCAGCAGATCGATTGCTGACAGGCGAAACATGACACCGGCGGAGGTTAGCCTCACTGTCCGATTGTCCCGGTCGAGCAATGCCAGCCCGATACCTTCCTCAAGCAGCTTGATCTGACGCGACAAGGGAGGTTGCGTCATGTTTAGCCGCTCGGCAGCGCGCCGGAAATTGAGTTCCTCCGCAACCGTGACGAAGCAGCGAAGTTGAAAAAGTTCAAACGGCGTCTTTGCCACGACAGCTCACAATCCAGATCGAGTATGTCAGAAATTATATCACGGCAATGCAAAAGTGAAATGGACAATCAGCCTGTCATCAATATCCTTCCGCGTAGTGGTTCTACGTCGGCCAAGCTGTATCCGAGCAGCTTGAGAGACGTTGGTAACAGAGGGGAGGCAAAGCGAACATGGATTTACACACAGAGCAGTCACATGTCTGAGCGGACAATCATTGTTACTGGAGCATCGTCCGGAATTGGCCGGGCGACAGCTCGGCGCTTTCTTCAGGCGGGTTGGCAAGTCGGGCTTATAGGGCGCCGCCCGGATGCATTGGCTGAGACAGCGGGCGATGCCAAACACGCACTTCTGTTGCCTTGTGACGTGACCGATCCAGACGCCGTTCAGTCTGCCTTCACGAGCGCACGCGAAAAATGGCGTCATATCGATATTCTATTCAACAATGCGGGCCAAGGGCTCAAATCCGTACTCATCGATGAGATGAGCGTCGACGACTGGCATCGCGTTACGGATGTCAATATCACGGGCGCGTTTCTGTGCGCCCGGGCCGCTTTTGCGGCGATGAGGGGGCAAACCCCCCAAGGCGGGCGTATCATCAATAACGGATCGGTTTCGGCCCATGTCCCGCGACCCGGTTCTATCGCCTACACCGCTTCCAAACACGCGATTACAGGCATGACACGCTCGATCTCACTCGATGGTCGTCCGTTCAACATCGCCTGCGGTCAAATAGATATCGGTAACGCTTTGACCGAAATGTCAGCGAGTCAGACAAATGGCGTGCCACAGGCTGATGGATCGACAAGGGTCGAGCCAACGATCGATGTGTCTCACATTGCGGATGCGGTACTGAACATGGCAACGCTGCCGCTATCGGCCAATATTCAGTTCATGACGATCATGGCGACGAACATGCCCTTTATCGGTCGGGGATGATTGCCAACGGCTAAGGACGCGGCCCGATCGGGTAGGGGTAGCCGCAACCCGTTTCCGGTTGTCTGATTAGTGAGCGGTGCCGGCTGCGAAACCGGCACCGTTCTCATTTTCACTTCAGATCGTCTGGCAACAGGTCATCTGGCATGTTCTGGTAACAGACGGGACGTAGGAAGCGCCTTATCGCGAGCGTACCGACGGAAGTCGCACCGAAATTGGTCGACGCCGGGTAGGGGCCTCCATGAACCATGGAATCGCAAACCTCGACGCCGGTTGGAAAGCCGTTCGCTAATACTCTGCCCGCTTTGCGCTCGAGTATCGGCATCAGGCGCTGCGCCAGTTCGGTGTCGCCGTCATCCATCTGCAACGTGGCCGTCAGTTGGCCCTCGAAACCGCGCGCCAACGTTTCCATCTCATCGGCGCCGGAGACCCGCACAACGAGCCCCAGCGGACCGAACACCTCTTCTCCCAAAGCATGGTCCTGAAGATAAGCCGCGGCATCTGTCTGGTAGAGGTTTGGGGCAGCGCTGCGCCCCTCGCTATCGGTAACCAGAACCGCCTCCACCGCGTTGCGATTGTCGAATCGCGTTTTGCCATCACGGTAGGCGCTGGCGATGCCGTCGGTCAGCATGCACTGCGTCTGCACGTCTTTTAGCGCTTCTGCAGCCGCCGTCACGAAAGCATCGCCATCCGGGCCCGTGTTCACCACTGCTATGCCTGGATTGGTACAGAACTGACCAGCGCCCATCGTCAGAGAGGCTGCCCAGCCTTCACCGACCTTCGCGCCACGATTTTTGGCCGCCTCGGGCAGGACAAACATCGGATTGACCGAACCCAGTTCGCCGAAAAACGGAATCGGCTCGGGCCGTGCCGCACACAAATCGTAGAGCGCTCGCCCGCCACCGAGCGAGCCGGTAAATCCTACTGCCTTGATTAGCGGATGCTGTACCAGCGCCGTGCCGACATGGCGGTCGCCGCCCTGGATAAGAGAAAACACACCAGGATGCAGGCCGCATTTATCGATCGCGGCGTGAATGGCTTCGGCAACGATTTCGCCGGTGCCGGGATGGGCTGAATGGCCTTTCACCACGACGGTACAACCCGCCGCTAGAGCTGAGGCCGTGTCACCTCCAGCAGTCGAAAAGGCAAGAGGGAAATTCGAGGCGCCGAAAACGGCAACGGGACCGATAGGACGCTGCACCATCTTAAGGTCTGGACGCGGCATCGGCTGACGATCCGGCATTGCCTCATCATGCCGGCGGTCGAGGTAATCACCCTTTATGATATGTTCGGCAAAGAGACGGAGCTGGCCTGTTGTGCGACCTCTTTCTCCCTGCAGGCGCGCTTCAGGCAGACCGGTCTCCTGCGTACCAATTTCCGTAATGGCGTCCGCGCGCGTATCGATCTCGTCAGCGATGGCGTTGAGGAACGCAGCCCGGTCCGCCCGCGACGAATAGCCGTAGGACAGAAACGCGTCCTCTGCAGCCTGGCACGCCCGATCAACCAGATCCGGTGTGCCAGTGCTGAACGCATGGGCCGGGCCGTGAGCCGGTTCGGAAGTGAAAGTCGTTTGCCCGGCAACCCAGTCGCCGGCAATCAGATGTTTGCCGTGAGGGGTGAAGCCCATAGGTCTCTCCTTACTTGGTTTTCTTCGCCATCCATGCGTCGAAATTTCTCTGGTTTTCTTCTTTCGTGCACGGATAAAGGCCAATGATGGATGTGCCGCTCAGCACTTCCTCAAGCACGAAAGCCTCGAAGTCCTCCATACCGGAACAGACCTCAGCGATTTCCTCGGCGAGGTGGGCAGGAATGACCATGACACCGTCGCCATCGCCCACCAGAACGTCTCCGGGAAAAACCGCGACCTCGCCGCAGGCAATGGGCACATTGATGTCGAGCGCTTCGTGCTTTGTCAGGTTCGTCGGCGCGGATGGGCCGGCGCAATAAGCCGGCATGGGCAGTTCCCCGATGCCTTCATAGTCGCGAAAGCCGCCATCGGATACCACGCCCGCGCAGCCGCGGACGCTCATACGGGTCACAAGGATCGACCCGGCAGTCGCCGCGCTGGCGTCGCCCCTTCCGTCCATCACGAGAATTTGGCCTGGCGGGCAGGTTTCGACCGCGACACGCTGGGGGTGCTCCGCATCGCGAAAGACGTCAAGCTGGTTTCGATCTTCGCGCGCGGGAATGTAGCGCAGCGTAAAAGCCTGGCCGACCATGTTTTCCGGCTTTCTGGAAACCGGTCTGACACCTTGGATAAACTGGTTGCGCAGTCCACGCTTGTAGAGCTGCGTCGCAATCGAGGCGGTTGAGATACGCTTGTATTTGGCGCGCGTCTCGTCAGGAAGCACATAGTCGGTCATGATTACCTCAGAAGATATCGGGCTCGCCGGCGGTCTTGCCGAAGTCCGATTGCAGGAAGTCGAAGTCGCAGCCCTGGTCGGCTTGCGCGACGTGTTTAGAGAACATCCAGCCCCAGCCGCGCTCATAGCGTGGCTCTGGCGGAGTCCATGCTTGACGCCGCTCCCTCAGTTCCTCATCGGAAACCAGCATGTCGAGCGTGCGATTGGGTAGATTCAGCCTCACGGTATCCCCGGTTTTCAGGAGAGCCAGCGGGCCGCCGACATAGCTCTCAGGGGAAACGTGCAGAACGCAGGCGCCATATGAGGTGCCGGACATCCGCGCGTCGGAAATCCGCAGCATGTCGCGATGGCCCTGCTTGATCAGGGCTTTGGGGATCGGCAGCATTCCCCATTCGGGAAATCCGGGACCGCCGATCGGCCCCGCATTGCGCAACACCATGACATGATCGGGCGTCACTTCAGCGTCTTTGTCGTCTACGAAGGCTTTCATTTCGGGGTAACTGTCGAAGACGACTGCCGGACCTTCATGCACATGATATTTCGGGTCACACGCGGCCGGCTTGATAACAGCTCCGGTGGGGCAAAGATTGCCTTTCAGCACCGCAAGCGAGCCTTCTTGATAGACGGGATTTGAAAGCGGGCGGATGACATCGTCATTATAAACCTCCGCTCCCTGGAGATTTTCGCCGATCGTTTGGCCATTGACCGTCAGGCAGGAGGTGTCCAGCCGATCTTCGATCTGCTTCATTAAGGCGCGAAGTCCGCCGGCATAATAAAAATCCTCCATCAGATAGTCTTTGCCCGATGGTCGCACATTGGCGATGAGCGGCGTCGTTCGACCCAATTCGTCCAACTCCTCCAATTGCATCGGGACGCCAGCGCGGCGCGCCATGGCGATCAAATGCACAACGGCATTGGTCGAACAGCCGGTCGCCATGGCCACAATTGCAGCGTTGCGGCAAGCGCCGGCTGTTACGATTTTATCGGGCGTCAAGTCTTCCCAGACCATTGCCACAATACGCCGTCCGCATTCGGCGGCCATTCGCTGGTGATTGGCATCGACGGCGGGGATTGAGGACGCACCCGTCATGGTCAGGCCCATCGCGTCGGCGATGGCTGTCATCGTGGACGCCGTGCCCATCGTCATGCATGTGCCGGCCGATCGTGCAATACCGCCTTGCACGCCGATCCATTCTTCGTCGCTGATATTGCCTGCGCGTCGTTCATCCCAGTATTTCCAGGCGTCGGAACCCGAGCCGAGAATTTTTCCGGCGTAATTGCCGCGCAGCATGGGGCCTGCCGGCAGATATATCATTGGAACACCGGCGCTGATGGCGCCCATCACAAGGCCCGGCGTTGTTTTGTCGCACCCACCCATAAGGACAACACCGTCCAGCGGATGGCACCGGATCATCTCTTCCGTCTCCATGGCAAGCATGTTGCGATAGAGCATGGAAGTCGGCTTGATGTAGCTCTCATCGACCGAAAGCGCGGGCATTTCTACAGCAAAGCCGCCGGCCTGCAGTACCCCCCGTTTCACATCCTGGACGCGGTCCTTGAAATGAGCGTGGCAGGTGTTGAGTTCAGACCAGGTGTTAAGAACCCCAATAACGGGCTTGTCGCGGAAATCCTCCTCGGCATAGCCGAGTTGCATCATGCGTGATCGATGGCCGAATGATCGAAGGTCGTCAGGCGCGTACCAGCGTGCGGATCGGAGATCCTTGGGGGTCTTGCGAGTCATGTCATCTTTCCGGCCAGTGCGAATATGACCAGCGCACATTTTGTTTGTCGGAGAGTTGGATCACCGGTGTCAGTCGACGAACCGGCGATTGTAAATGCCCAGTTGAAAGCGATGGACCGGATTACGGGCGCGTCCCATTCATTTCCTCCCCCACAAACGCGTTAAAACACTTTCTTGGCTAGGTGAAATATTGATATATCAGTATGGCCAGTTCAAGGTTGCCTGGAAAATTTTTTGGTGACGACCACTCGCCCTGGTCTCTGCCCGATGTCCTGAGTAGGAGAGCCATGCCTGACAACACGGTTTTCGATCCGTCTTCTCGGCCAACTGCCCTAGCCGATCCCCCGCGCAAAATGCGTCGTTATCTCGCGCTGAAGGATTTCGAACGGGCGGCCCACCGCAAATTGCCGAAGCCGATATTCGGCTATATTTCGGGAGCCGCTGAAACGAAGGCATCTCTCTCCGGCAATCGCGACGCTCTTGCGGAAATCGACTTCGTGCCGAGGGTGCTGCGTGATGTTTCGCAGCGACGTCTCGATGTCGAACTGCTCGGAGAGACTTATGCTGCTCCGTTCGGCATTGCGCCGATGGGCGTTTCTGCCCTGACAGGATATCGTGGTGACTTGGCGCTGGCCGAAGCGGCCCACGCCGCGCATATCCCGATGGCGATAAGCGCAGCTTCGCTTATTCGGCTGGAGGAGATTGCAGAGGCAGCGCCAAGCGTCTGGTATCAGGCCTATCTACCGCCCGAAACGGATGCGATCGCAGCGCTGGTCGAGCGCGTCAAAGCAACGGCGATAGAAACATTTATCATCACGGTGGATACCGCAGTCGTTCCCAGTCGCGAAAACAATGTTCGCGACGGTTTCAAAACACCGTTGCGGCCCAATCTGAAGCTCGCATGGGACGGGATCACGCACCCCCGCTGGGCGATCGGAACGTTTCTGCGAACGTTTGTCCGGCATGGTATGCCTTATTTCGAGAATGCCGAGGCGCAACGCGGTGCGCCGCTTCTCTCCAGCCGCGCGGTGCGCGATTTTTCAGGCCGAGAAAAGCTGAGCTGGACGCAGATCGAACAGGTGCGGCGGCAGTGGCCGGGCAAGCTGATCCTTAAGGGGATACTTCATCCCGAGGATGCGCGGCGCGCGAAAAAATCGGGCATTGACGGCATCATCGTTTCCAATCACGGCGGCCGTCAGCTCGATCACGCCATCGCGCCCATACGCGTCCTGCCTGCCATCGTTGCGGAAACGCCTGACCTTCCGGTGATGATCGATGGCGGGTTCTGGCGCGGCACCGATATTCTGAAGGCGATGGGTCTCGGCGCGTCGTTGGTTTTTGTCGGACGACCTTTCAATTACGCCTCTGCGGTGGCGGGCCGGATAGGTGTGGAGCACGCCATAGGATTGCTCAAGGGCGAACTCAGGGCAGATCTCGGTATGCTGGGCCTCAATGCCGTGTCCGAAATGGATGGCGCGGTTCTCTCGCGGTTGCGCTTCCGCGCCCTAGGCAAAGATGACAGTCAAATCGTCTAACCGGTGGAAACCTCGCAGAAGCCGAACCCCTGATAGTCAGGTTAGCACACGGTCTTGAGGGCAGGGTTCTCAAGTCGTCAGCCGGTTGTCAGACCATGGTCTTGAGCGTTTGTCTTCGTCTCTTGTCATAGCCTGATCGACATTTCGGACTCCGCGGAACTGACGTGCACTGACTGCACCGAATTTCCCTTAGAGGTCGGACGGCTTGTCAGTTGTATGTGATGTTGGGCCACCAATTTGCCAGAATATGCCGCTTTGCACTGTATGACCTAACACGTTCAGCGGGTCTTCTGCAGGCCAGAGCAAGTGTCGCAAACGTGCCTTCGATGCTCTTGCCGCTGCGGCGTTGCAATAAGGCGGTTGTGTTCAGCGCGTTTCTTCGCGAACTGTCAGCCAGCGCATCTCGGTAAATTCGTCGATCGCCGAGCTGCCGCCAAACCGACCGTAGCCGCTTTCCTTGACACCGCCGAACGGCATGTGCGGCTCGTCGTGCACTGTCGGACCATTAATATGACAGATGCCGCTCTCGACACGACGTGCAACGCGCATGGCGCGCGAGGTATCGCGCCCGAATACAGCTGCCGCCAAGCCATATTCGGTATCGTTGGCGATGCGGATGGCTTCGTTGATCGTCTCGAAGCGGATGACGGACAGAAGCGGCCCAAAGCTCTCCTCGGCATAGAGGCGCATGGGAACCATCACGCCGTCGATCAGAGTCGGCGGGAAATACATGCCCTGCGAAGCACCGCCTGCCAGTACGCGGGCGCCGAGACTCCGGGCATCGTCGACAAGCTCCGACATCCTTCGCGCTGCGGCCCGATCGATCAACGGGCCAGGTCTCAGAATGCCGGGACAGTCAGCACCATCCGCCAGCGCCTTGACCTTGGGTGTCAGTCGCTCCAGCAACTCGTCGGCAATCCTTGCATCGACCAGAAGCCGCTCCGTTCCCATGCAGATCTGGCCGCGATTGGTGAAGGCGCCGAAAAGGGCTCCTTCAATCACTGCGTCCAGATCGGCATCGTCAAGAACGATAAGCGGCGCTTTGCCGCCGAGTTCTAGAAGTGGCCGCTTCAAATATTTGGCGGCGATCTCAGCGACGATCCTTCCCACTCTTGTCGATCCCGTGAAATTCACCCGTCGCACGGCCTGCTGAGAAACAATCGTTTCGAGAATGGTCTCCGCATCTTCCGGCGCGTGCGAGATCACGTTCAGCGCGCCCGTTGGCAAGCCAGCCTCGCAAATAACGGATGCAGCCAAGCGATGGGTCGCGGGACAGATTTCCGAACTCTTCAGCACGAGCGTGTTGCCGCAGGCCAGCGGTGTCGCGATCGACCGAACGCTCAAGATGATCGGCGCATTCCAGGGCGCAATGGAAAGGACCACCCCCGCCGGTTGCCGCACCGCCATGGCTGTCGTTGCCGGGCGGTCGGATGCGAGCATTTCGCCAGCTACTTGTGTGGTGATGGCCGCCGCTTCCATCAGCATGTCGGCTGCCAGCTCGACATTGTGGGCCGCCCATTCGGGCGCCGCTCCCGTTTCATCGCACATGATCGCTATGAATTCCTCGCGCCGTGCGCGAATGGCTTCGGCCGCCCTCAGAAGAATTCGACGGCGTGCACGGGGACCGCTCTGCGACCATTCGGGAAAGGCTGCGGCCGCTGCATCGACCGCGGCAATGGCGTCGTCCGGCGTTGCCGCCGCAGCCTCCGTGACGACTCGGTCATCGAGAGGGCCGACCCGGCAGAAGGTTTCGCCATCAGAGGCCCAGCGATCTTCGCCCGCGATCAGCAATGATACGGATCGTGCACCCTCATTTTGCCTAGCGGCGGCGGTCAATGAACAGCATCCTCCAGTCCGCCGAGGAACGCCCGACTGACATCGGGGTCGCCCTGAAGATCGGCGGCGGCAGCTTCGCGGACAATGCGTCCGGCCGTCAACAAATATCCACGATCGGCGAGCTTCAGGCCGGCGCGGACATTCTGCTCGACGACCAGCATGGACGTGCCGGCCTGCCGGACCCGTTCCAGATCCCCAAAGAGCTGCTGGGTGACGATCGGCGCGAGCCCAAGGCTCGGTTCGTCAAGCATCAAAAGCTTCGGAGCGCTCATCACAGCCCGGCCGATTGCGACCATCTGCTGTTCACCGCCGCTCATCGTTCCCGCAAGCTGATCGAGCCGCTCCGCCAGCCGCGGAAAAAGCGTCAGAACGCGCTCCATCGTCGAACCGGCATTTTCCCTTGCCCGCTTCGGGTAGCCACCAAGCTTGAGATTGTCCCGAACGCTCAGGCCGGGGAAGATGCCTCTTCCTTCCGGTACCAGCGCAATGCCGGCTTCGACACGATCATGCGATGGTTGGTCGTCGATCTCTTCGCCCAGAAACCGGATACTGCCGGAAAAAGGCGAGACGCGGCCCGCAATGGCGTTCATCAGCGATGTCTTGCCAGCGCCATTGGCGCCGAGGATGACGACGGTCTCACCCTCGGCAACATTGATCGAGACCTCGTGCAGCGCTTCGTGCCGACCATAGCGCACTGCGAGACCCTTCACCTCAAGCATGGACATCACCCAAATAGGCTTCGATCACTGCCGCGTCGGCCAGAACGTCCGCTGTCGGTCCTTCTGCTAGAAGGGTACCGGCCTTCATCACAACCGAACGCGAACAGAGCGCCCTTACAGCGTCCATAATGTGCTCGACCAGCAAGACGGTCGTTCCGCCGTCGACGATCCGGCGAACCAGTGCGATGCCTTCGCGCATCTCCGTCGGGTTCAGTCCTGACAGCCATTCGTCCAGGAGAAGAAGTCGGGGCCGGCCCGCCAAAGCACGCGCCATTTCGAGACGCTTCTGGTCCAGATAGGTCAAATCGGCGGCCCGGACGCCGCTTCGAAGACCGACCAGACCAAGCAGGCGGTCAGCCTCCCGCTCCGCTTCTCCGCCCCAAAGATCGGCACGGCCAAATGCCAAAGCCGCCACGACGTTTTCGCGAAGCGAAAGCGACGGCAGGATTCGTACAAGCTGGAATGTCCGGGAAATACCGATATTGGCGATGTCATGCGGCCGGTCACCATCAATCCGTTCCCCATCGAAAAAGATGGACCCGGCGCTCGGATCAAGCGCCCCGGATATCATGTTGAGCACGGTTGTCTTGCCTGAGCCGTTGGGACCGAGCAAAGCAACTGTCTCGCCCTCGCTCACCTCAAAGCTCATTCCATCGACTGCCGTCAGGCCGCCAAATCGTTTTGTCAGACCATCGACGGTCAAAAGCGCGCTCATGCCGCTTCCTCCGGCTGCACAACGGACGCGCTACGTTCGCGCCAGCGGCGGATCAGACCGGTTACGCCCTGCGGCAAAGCATAGACGATCACGATAAAGACGGCGCCGAGAAGAATGGAGTAGGCATTTGGGTAACTGGCCGATAGCCATTCGAAGAGAAGGAACAGCGGAATGGCGCCGAGCGTCGGTCCGATAAGGCTTCGCGCCCCGCCCAGAAGCGCCATGATGACCGGCAGGAACGACAGGGTCGGATTGAAGACGATCGCCGGCTCCACATAGACGTAGCGCGGCGCCTGGATCGCACCTGCCAGCGTCAGCAGCGTCGCGCTGACGCCAAAGAGAAGAACCTTCACCCGTGCGATGTTGATGCCACAATGGGCAGCGACGACTTCATCATCGCCGATGACACGAAGCGCCAGCCCCGTTTTGCTGCGACGGATCAGCCAGCCGACAACGAGCGTCAGCGCAGCCAGACCCAGAAGCTGCCAGGCGATGTGACGAGGCTCGATTGGCAGAAAGATATAGCGGCCAAGTGTGCCGGTAATGTTCACCTCGAACCAGGTGATCATCTGACGGACCATCTCCGATAGGCCGAAGGTGAAGATGACGAAATAAATCCCGGCGAGGCGGAGTGTCGCAAGGCCGATGGAAAGCGAGACAAGCGCGCCGATGATCGCGGCGGCTATCAGGATCAGCGGATAGGGGACGCTTTCGTTCAGGACGGCGACAGTGTAGGCGCCCACCCCGAAGAAAGCGGCCGTCGCGAGCGAGATATAGCCTGTCGGACCGGAAAAAAGCGCCCATGCGGTGGCAAGGATAACCGCATTGAGCAACCCAATCATGATGCCGATTCCGTAGTCGTCGAGGTAGGATGGCAAAAACGCCAGGCACCCTGCCACTGCAATCACGGCAATGGGAAAAAGGAAAGCCCTGCTCATCATCCGGCCGCCTTTCCGAAAAGGCCGTTGGGCCGGATCAGCAGGACCAGCAGGAAAATGCCATAGGTCGCGGCGAGCGTCAGGCCGGGATCGATGAAGGCCGCGACGAAGGTCTCGGTGATTCCGAGCGCAAACCCTGCCATCAGCGCCCCGGGGAGATTGCCGACGCCGCCCATGATGACGATGACGAGTGCTTTCAGCGTCAATGCCGTGCCGCTGGTCGCCGTGAAGGTCTGGATCATCGAAAAGGCGACGCCGCCAGCGGCTGCCATTGCTCCGCCGAGAGCAAAGGCGTACGCGGCGACCTGTTCGACATTGATGCCGACAAGCGGCGCGGACTCGGGCCGGTTTGCGACGGCCTGAAGCGCCAGGCCAAGCCTTGTCCGGGTCACGACCAGATAGAGACCAAGGGCAAGCAGGATGGCCAGCGCCAAGGCAAGAAGCCTGTTGGTCGCGATCCGTACGCCGAACAGATCCACCGCGTTGTCGAGCCATGAATAGCCGAAAATATTGCCGCCGAAGATCAGCAGCATGACGCCCTGCATTACAAAGAGCAGGCCAAAGGTCGCGAGGATCGAATCTATCTCGAGCGCCGCGCGGTTTTCCGCCCTGCGGACAAGTGGCCGAAGTACAAAGAGGTACAATAGGTAGGAGAAGACGAAGCCAAGCGGGACGATGAGCAGCATGGCGATCGGGGGCAGCACCGAATAGCTGGTGAAACCGAGCATCGTCAGGAAAGCCGCGGCGATCAGCAGATCGCCGTAGGCCAGGTTCATGATCCGGCTGATGCCGTATTGCAGCGTCAGACCGAGCGCGACGAGCGCGTAAGTTCCGCCGAGCACCAGGCCGAAGAGTAAGGTGGAAAAAAACATGGTCTTCAGCAGATACCCGCCGGAACTCTTGTACTACTGCTTCCAGTCGGGCTTCGGAATAATCGGTTCCGACGCACCCTCATTTTCAGCGGGCGCGATGGCTGCGAACTTGCCATCCTGCCATTGCCCGACCCACCAAAGCTGACGCAACTGATTATCCTCCAGCTTGGTCTCACCAAGGATCGTCTCGAACGTACCTGTCGAGAGTTCTTCGGCGACCGCCTCACGATCGACGCCGACGCGCTCGATCGCCTGCTGGAGCATCTGCAGCGAGGCATAGGTGATGGCGCTGGCCCAGCTGTCTGGCGGCTGACCTGCCGAGTCGGTGTGGCGCTGGAAGTAGTCGGCGATTTTTGGATCGGACGCATTCACACCGCCGATACCCATCACCCCGGTGATATCGGTTCCCGCCACTTTCTCATAGATCGGAAAGGCCGTGCCGACACCGACGTAGAAGATGGCGGGATTGAAGGCGGCGACCTGAGCCGCCTTGGTCATGCCGAACGTATCCGGCGGGTAGGAGAAGGCGACGAAACCATCCGCTTCCGAGCCCTTTGCATCGTTGATCAGCGTCGCGAAATCGCTCGTCCCGAGCGGATAGGTCTTGTCGAGAACCACTTCCAGACCTGCCTCTTCAAAAGCCGGACGCGCGGCGTTGATGAGGTCGATACCAAAACCGTCGGCAACGGAAACGACTGCGATTTTTCCTTCGACCTTGCCTGCAGCCTTCGCATCGCCGATCACTTTGGCCAAAGCCTCGGCATAGTCCTTTCCGCCACCCAGAAACCAGAAGCTCTTTTTCCAGCGCTTGGCGAATTCGGGAGCCTTGTCGGTCACCGACGTCACCGCAAGCTGCGGATATCCAAGCCGGTCCATGAGAGGGGCGATCGCCAGATTGAAGCCGGTGCCCCACGGCGGCAAGATGAAATCGACATTGTCCTGCGTGGCAAGGCGCTCGACCGCGCGTACCACCTCGTCGGAAGCGGAACGGTCGTCATATTCGATGACCTCGATCTTGCGCTGGCTGCCGTCCGGCATCTTCAGGCCGCCAGCCTCGTTCACGTCCTTTACCCACAGTTCGTAATTGGGAATGGTAGTGACACCCGCGCCTGCGGCACTGGGTCCGGTTTTGGAGACGGCGTAGCCAATCTTTACCGGCTGTGAATCCTGGGCTGTTGCGTGTCCGCCAAGACTTGCGGTCACGCTTGCGGCAAGCGCCCACTGCAAGACGTGCCTTCGCATGAATTTCCTCATTGCAATCCTCCCTGTGATGGCGCGGGGTCTGCCATCCTCTGCAAAGACCCGCTACAGGCTCATTCGAGCTGTTGCCGAAACAGTAGGCTATTGAAAACCCGTTTGAAGTGGTTTTTGTAGGGTAGAATTGTAAATTTGACGGATGAGGGTCGCATCGACGCCATGGTTATCTCCACCATTCAAAGCGAGCGTCTCGAAGTATGGCCTATACGGTCAAGTCTGTCAGAAGAAGACATGACACTGCCAAGCGGCCGCGCTTACGTGATTATCCTGAAGTCCGGCCGGATGGAGTTGCGTTCGGTCGATCACTCAGGTGACGCTCCTCCACCTGCCGAGAGTCTGGCATCGCCGTCCGCAGTCCTTCTTCCCCGTCACGGTCGGCACTGCCTCAGCCTTAGCGCCGGCGCTCGAGGAACCATCGTCGCCATTCCGATGACGGTTCTTCTGGACGCACTGACGGCATGTCGCCATCTCGACCTGACCGAATTCGTGCGCCTCTCAATCTCGGAAATGAGAGCGGAGACGGCGCATTTTCTCGCCTCGCTCGTTTCGCAGCTGGACGAGATGATCAGTGCAAACGAAGCCCGAAAATCCGATAGTATACGCCTCGCCATCGCTCTAGTTCTGGTTGAAGTTCACCGCCATGCCATGCCGCCCGACCAGCTTCTTCGCCAGTCGGCCCCGCGAACGATCGTCAACCGGTTTCATGCTTTGGTCCAGCGCCATTTTCGCGAACACTGGTCTGTGCAGGACTACGCGAAAGACATTGGTGTTTCGCGTGATCGCCTGAATACAGCGGTTCGCCGGGCGAGCGGTCAGTCACCGCTGCAAATCATCCACGCGGCTACTCTTGAGGAGGCGAAACGGCTGCTCGCCGGATCAGGCATGCAGACCACGGAAATCGCTTTCGCCCTGGGCTTTTCGGACGCCAGTTATTTCAGCCGCTTTTTTCGGCGTATGACTGGTCACACGCCGGCTAAATTCCGTCAGGACGTCAATAGGCCGCCCCCGGAACGGCAAACCAGTTTCGCTGCCTGGCCATAACCTCGTTAAAAGTACTTCTTTCTATCTGAAAAGTGCCTATCGGCGGCGGCTAGGGCCTCTAGATTGAGAGAGGTCGCCGGTCGCAGGACGCAACTATGGTTCGTGAGGATTGCCGTAGTTTCAGCCGATCGACCCGACGAAACGGAGGTTATGCCGTCGATTCGAAATCCGGCAGCGCCTTTCCAAGGGAGGAGAACGACGATGCAGAGACGTCAATTTCTAGCGGGCGCGGCAGCAGGTGCGCTCGCCATGCCGGGTCTGATGCGCACCGCATGGGCGCAGGAACCGGAGATCACACTCAAGCTTCACCATTTTCTTGGGCCGAAAGCACCGGCACATACGAAGATGTTCACGCCCTGGGCGGAAACGATTGCCGAGAAATCGGGCGGTCGGGTGAAGATCGAGATCTATCCATCGATGACACTCGGTGGCGCACCGCCCCAGCTTTTCCGGCAGGTGGCTGACGGCGTCGTGGACATCGTCTGGACCGTCAATGGCTACACGCCCGGTCTCTTCCCGCGCTCGGAAGCGTTCGAACTGCCCGGCGTGTACGTCAACGACATCACGGCCACAAATTTGGCGATGCGGCAGCTCTTCGACGAGTGGCTCGCACCGGAATACGAGCCGGTTCACGTGCTATTCAATCACGTTCATGCAGGCCAGGCGTTCCATATGGCCGAGGAGCCGGTTCGCACGGTAGCCGACACACAGGGCAAGAAGCTGCGTGTGCCCGGCCCGACGGGAAATGCCGTCGTCGAAGCGATGGGTGCGACGCCGGTTACGATGCCGGTGCCTGATCTGCCTCAGGCTCTTTCGACCAGTGGTGTCGACGGCGCTCTAATCCCGTGGGAGATCATCCCGCCACTGCAGCTTCAGGAAGTGACGAAGTATCAGATCGAGGGACCGGACAATAAGCGCTTCGGCACCACGACCTTCCAGGTTTCGATGAATAAGAACCGTTGGGAAAGCCTGCCGGAAGATCTCCAGCAGGTCTTCAACGAGGCTTCCAACGAAGACTGGCTCCGGGAGATCGGCGAAGTCTGGCGCGCGGCGGATGACCATGGGATCGAAGTCGCGACCAAGGCCGGTAACGAACACATCGTTCTCACCGAAGAGGAGATGAAGACGTTCGACGATGCCTTGGCGCCCGTCGTTGACAAGTGGATCGAAGAGCATAGCGGCGATTTCGACGCAGCCGGCCTCGTCGAAGCAGCTCGCAAGGCGATTGCCGACAACAGCTGATGGAAAAGGCTTCCCTGAAAAGCCGAAGCTTCGCCGAGCCGGAGGAGGATGAAACGCCTCCCCCGGCCATTCAGCCGAATCGTCTTGTCCGTCTGCTGGCGACCATCATCCGGTTCTGGGCACTGCTCGGTGGGATCATTCTTGTCGCGATCGCCGTGATGAGCACCATCAGCGCGCTTTCCAACCTTTTCTTTGGCAAGCCGTTCTCCGCGGATCACGAACTCGTCAAGCACTTCGTGGCGATCGCGATCTTCATGTTCTTGCCTTACACGCAGCTGGTCGGCGGCAATGTCACCGTCGACATCTTCACCGAACGGGCCAGCGAACGGGCCAAGGCGGCGATGGCTCTGTTCGCAGCAATCTTCGCCGTCGGCTTCTCGATTCTGCTCCTACGGCAAATGTCGCTTGGCATGGAAAGTTACATCACTTATCGCGAGATCACCCCGGTGCTGCGCCTGCCGCTGTGGACCGCTTTTCCGCCGATCCTGATTTCGCTCGCTTTGCTGCTCGTCGCCGCCGTGCTGACCATGCTCGACGGCTGGCGCGCCATCCGCAACAGGCCTGTGTTCCTCGCGTCGCACGACGCCATGCCGATCGAATGAGAATGATGAAGGCGATTACCATTCCGCTCAACGAAGAGCGAGTCCGGGTCAGCCCATGCTGAGCGATCTACTGCTCGGTCTCGGCGGCCTTGTCGTCCTGCTCGGACTGATCGCGATCCGCGTTCCGATCGCCTATACGATGATCCTCGTCGGCATTGGCGGCACCATCATCATGTCGGGCCCGCTGATCCTTCTCAACCAGTTGAAGGATCTGGCCTACGCGCAGTTCTCCAACTACGATCTGACCGTCCTGCCGATGTTCATTCTGATGGGTGGTCTGGCGGCGCGTTGCGGCCTGTCGCGCGACCTTTTCCGGGCCGCCAACGCCTGGCTGGGGCAGTTTCGCGGCGGTGTTGCCATGGCGGCCATCGCCGCCTGCGCGGGTTTCGGCGCGCTCTGCGGGTCATCGACTGCGACCGCATCGACCATGGGCCAGGTCGCCCTACCCGAACTGCGGCGCTACAATTATGCGCCAAGTCTTGCGACCGGCACCATCGCCGCAGGCGGCACGCTCGGCATCCTCATTCCACCATCGGTCGTGCTGATTGTCTATGCGATCATCGTCGAGACCAATATCGTCAAGATGTTCGCGGCAGCGCTTATTCCCGGTATCCTCGCCATGCTGCTCTTCATGGCGACGGTCGCACTCTATGTTCGCCTCGTTCCCAGCAGCGGGCCGGAAGGCGAACGGGTTTCGCGGTCGGAACTGGCGTCAGCAACGCTCGGCGTGGTGCCGGTTGCGATAATCTTCGGAATCGTCATCGGCGGCATCTATGCCGGCATTTACAGCCCGACGCCGGCAGCGGCGATCGGTGTCGCGCTCGTCGGTCTCTACGGCTTCGCCACACGCAAACTGACCTTCGGTTTGTGCCGCGACTCGCTATTGGAAACGGCCCGGACGACCGGCATGATCTATCTGATCCTGTTCGGCGCCGAGCTACTCAAAATCTTCATGTCGCGCGCTGGTGTGCCCCAGGCCGCCGCCGACTTCCTGCAATCGACGGGCTGGCCGCCCATGGCGATCATGCTGCTGATCATCGTGGTCTTCCTGATCTTCGGCTGTCTGATGGACAGCCTTTCCATGGTGATCCTGGCGATCCCGTTTTTCTGGCCGGTCGTGGCGGGCCTCGATTTCGGTCTTGGCCCGGACGAACTGAAAATCTGGTTCGGCATTGTGATCCTCGTGGTGGTCGAGCTTGGATTGATTACGCCGCCAGTCGGTCTGAACGTCTTCATCATCAATGCGATGGCGCGGGACGTACCGATGAGGGAGACCTTCAAAGGCACCATGCCGTTCTTCGCTTCGGAGATCGTCCGCGTGGCGCTTCTTCTGGCTTTCCCGGCCATCACGCTGCTGCTGCCACGACTTCTCCAATAGCCATTCGGAAAGACGAGTAGGAATTATGGATATCGGATTTCTCATCGACAACGAAGAACGGGCAGCCAGCAGCGGCGACACCTTCGAGCGGCGCAACCCGATTTCGGAAGAGGTCGTGACACGAGCGCCACGCGCTTCTGCCGACGATGTGAAAGCCGCGGTCGGGTCCGCCGCGAAGGCTTTTACCGAGTGGTCGACGACGGGGCCGGGCGAAAAGCGCGCTCTTTTGATGAAAGCGGCCGACATCATGGATTCCAAAAGCGGGGAATTCACCGAAGCGATGATGTCCGAAACCGGTGCGACCGGGCCTTGGGCCGGCTTTAATGTCATGCTCGCAGCGGGCATGATCCGGGAAGCGGCAGCCATGACGACACAGGTCGGCGGCGAGATCATCCCATCGAATAAGCCCGGCACGCTGGCAATGGGAGTCGCAAAGCCAAAGGGCGTGTGCCTCGGCATCGCGCCCTGGAACGCGCCGGTCATTCTTGGCACACGCGCTGTCGCCATGCCGATTGCATGCGGCAACACCGTCGTGCTCAAAGCGTCCGAAATGTGCCCCGCAACGCACCGGCTGATCGGCCAGTGTTTTGCGGAAGCGGGCTTTCCGGAAGGCGTGCTCAACATCATCACCAATGCGCCGGAAGACGCTCCGGAAATCGTCGAGGCACTGATCTCCGATCCTGATGTGAAGCACGTCAATTTCACCGGTTCCACCAAGGTCGGCCGGATCATCGGCCGTCTTGCGGGCGAGAACCTCAAGCCCGTGCTGCTTGAACTTGGCGGCAAGGCCCCGCTCGTGGTGCTGGATGACGCCGATATCGACGGCGCGGTCAACGCCGCCATCTTCGGCGCTTTTATGAATCAGGGGCAGATCTGCATGTCGACCGAGCGGATCATTGTCGATGACGCGATTGCCGACGAATTCGTGAGAAAGCTCGCCGATCGCGCCAGTGCGCTGCCGGCCGGCGATCCGAAGGATCACGTCGTGCTCGGCGCGCTCGTCACTCGTGAGGCGGCGGAAAAGATGGACGATATCATCGCCGACGCCACGGATAAGGGCGCTTCGGTGATCGCCGGTGGCGGCCGCGACGGTGCGGTGGTCGAAGCGACGCTGCTCGATCATGTCAATCCGCAGATGCGCGTCTACGCCGAAGAGAGCTTCGGGCCGGTCAAGCCGATTATCCGCGTGCGCGGGGTGGACGAGGCAGTGCAGGTGGCCAACGACACCGAATATGGTCTGTCGGCTGCCGTTTTCGGTAAGGATCTGACGCGGGCCATGGCCGTCGCAGACCGTATCCAGAGCGGTATCTGCCACATCAATGGACCGACCGTTTCAGACGAGCCCCAAATGCCGTTCGGTGGGGTGAAAGCGTCCGGTCACGGGCGCTTCGGCGGCAAGGCGTCAATCGCAGAATTCACCGATCTTCGGTGGATAACGATTGAGGATCCGAACCAACATTACCCGTTCTGAGCAGCGATCGCCGGGAGTATGACGATGAGCGGCAAGACAAAGACGACTGCCGGGGCCGCGATCTTTCAGCGCCTGAAAGCGCTGGGGGTGGAGTACGTCTTCGCCAATTCCGGTACCGACTTTCCACCGATCATCGAGGGGCTCGTGCGGGCGCAGCGCGACGGCATCGCCCTGCCAGAGGCGGTCACCATTCCGCATGAACATGTCGCGATGGGAATGGCGCATGGCCACTGGCTGATCAGCGGCAAACCACAGGCGGTTATGCTGCACACCAATGTCGGTCTCGCCAACGGTGCCATCGGCGCGATCAATGCCGCCTGCGAACATGTACCGATGCTGCTGATGAGCGGGCGGACGCCCGTCACCGAGCACACGCGTTTTGGCGCGCGCACCGTGCCGATTGGCTGGGGACAGGAGATGCGCGATCAGACAGCGCTGGTCCGCGAAGCCAGCAAATGGGACTATGAACTGCGCTTTCCCGAACAGATCGGCGAAGTGCTGGATCGCGGCTGGGCGATTGCTGAATCCACTCCGAAAGGACCGATCTATCTATCGCTGCCACGCGAGGTGCTGTGCGAGACCATCAAAGCGGACCTCGATCAGCCGCCGGCCATGACACCGGTCAACGGTTCGCCGACCGACGATGCCATCGCCACCGCTGCAAAATGGCTGGCGGAGGCCAGGCACCCACTGGTGATCGCCCAACGCGGCGCGGGCGATGAAGAGATATTCGCTCAGTTTGCCGACTGGGCCGACAAATGGGCTATCCCCGTCTGCTCCTGGTGGGCGACCCGGCTTGCCATCTCTACCGAACATCCGATGCATGTCGGGCCTGATCCGAAAAGCTGGCTCGCGGAAGCGGACTGCGTTCTCGTTCTCGACTGCCTGGCGCCGTGGTGGCCGGACAAGCACCCGGTCAATCCGGATGCGAAAATCATCCATGCCGGGCCGGACCCGCTCTTTTCCCGCTTTCCCATTCGCAATTTCCGCTCTGACCTATCTCTTGCTGGCGAGAGCAACTTGCTTCTGCCGCGCCTCTTTTCAGCGATGGAGGCGCTGCCTCACGATGCCGAAGCGTTGTCGGACCGTCGACAAAATATCATCGCGAAGTCGCAAGAGAACCGCAGCAAGGCCCGCCAATCGGCGCAGGACAGCGCCGTTGGCGGCATCACGAAAGCTTATCTTTCGCTGAAACTGGGTGAGATGCTTCAGGGCCTTCGTTCAAGCGTTTTCTCCGAACTCGGTGCACAGCTCGGCGTTCTGAAATGCACCGACTATCAGAGCTGGTTTCAGGAACCGCATTCCGGCGGCCTCGGTTGGAGCGTGCCGGCGGCGATGGGCGCCCGGCTCGCCGATCCGGAACGGCTCTGCGTCGCTGTCTGCGGCGACGGCTCCTACATGTTCGCCAACCCGACGGCCTGTCACCTGGTCGCCGAAGCGATAGGCATTCCGTTCCTTACGGTCATCGCCAACAATGCCGAGTGGGGCGCTGTGCGCGCCTCGGTCGAGGGTCTCTATCCAGAGGGCAGCGCGGCCAAGGCCAACCGGATGCCACTGACGGCCCTGTCTCCATCTCCCGACTTCACGCTAACGGCCCAGGCCTCTCGCGCTTACGCCAAACAGGTCACCGATCCGGCGACACTGGAGGCCGAACTGGCCGAGGCGATCCGCGTGGTGACCGAGGAAAGGCGTCAGGCGCTTCTTGACGTGCGGGTCCTGCCGGACTGAAGAAAATTCGAATGCGCTTGCGGTCCGATTTCAATGAATGCCGGCCCGTGATGACCTGGTCTTCACCCGCATCATCCACGTTAAGGCGGGGCGTCATCGCCTCGTTGAGCCATCCAAAAATCGGCACATCGTCGACGATATCAGGCGTTCCCGGCGCGACAGGCGCCTCCATAGCGATCTTCGCCTTACCATCACCCTTGCGGGCGGATACAGAGATCGTCTCCAGATTAAATTACGTTGACGATCAGGCGGCCGGCGGACGTTCCCACCAGCCGCAAAACTCTGGATTTTTTGTGCGTTTGCCGTGCCAGAGTGCTACTCGGCAGCGACAGCGACAGCGACTTGCGGGTTTGCGCTGGCGCGTTGCAGAAAGCGCTTGTTGACCGGGCTATGGGGTTTCAAGGCCAAGCGTTCATTGGCGAGGGCCTCCGCGGCGTGCTTGTTGCCGGATCGCACAGCGGC
Source organism: Notoacmeibacter sp. MSK16QG-6 (assembly GCF_024158145.1). Taxonomy (GTDB): domain Bacteria; phylum Pseudomonadota; class Alphaproteobacteria; order Rhizobiales; family Rhizobiaceae; genus Notoacmeibacter. The sequence goes on along the minus strand of NZ_JAMYXM010000002.1, from coordinate 227,265 downwards.
TTCGGTCAATGTCCAGTCGATGATGTCACGTTGAGCATGGCTACCACCGAAGGAATTGGCCACAAACCTCGCGCCATGAAGAACCTCGACGGCTTCGTCGTACTTGCCTTCCCAAAACGCCCGAAAGCCCTTGATAAGTGGCAAACCAGTGACTTTGGCCCATCGCGCCGTCTCGTCCCGATCCTCATCGGTCGCAGCATATTGTTTAACAATCCGATCGATGCTCGCTGAAAAACTTCTGACTGGCACTTTTGCTGTACTCGGCTACGAGCATGACGCTGCTCGTGGCGTGATGGCGTTAGTGAGAATGTCAGGCAGGCAGGGTCTTAAGTTGTCTGGCGGTTGGTCAGGCTATCGTTTCAGATGCTTATTCAAATCTCCTAGCATAGCGAAACTGACAGTCTGGACTTCAGGATCTGGCGTGAAATGACTGCAATTCTCCTTCCCGTATAAGAAAGTCTTCCAACGGATAAACCACGCACGCTTTACCGAATTTTTCCTTAGAACTAGTCGAGCGCGCTGTCTGCCGATGACCGAAAGGGGCCGGATGAGACATTCGGTTTTCGGTGTCATTCGGAGGAGGAAAGCGGACGCAGTTCCGCTACGGCGAGAATGCTGTCGACAGTCTGCTGGCGGATGCGCTCCTGCGCGTCTTCCTCGAACAGTTCAGCCCCGAAGATCGCCGAGAACGTCGGCCGGTTCGACACATTGAAGAAGCTGGCGGCGCTGATCTGCCAGTGCAGCGCGACCGGATCGAGGCCGTCTCTGAAAACGCCTATCTCCTGCCCGCGACGGCAGATCGCGGCCAGCTTGTCGATGGCGGCGATGTTCATGTCGCGGATGACCTGCGAGGAGGCGAGGTGTTCGGCGTTGTGGATATTTTCGATCATCACCATACGAATGAAGTCCGGGTTCTGCCGGTGGTGCTCGAAGGTGAATGCGACAAGTCGCGTCAGGGCTTCTCTGGGCGGCAGGTGATCGAGGTTCAGGGCTGCCTCGCCTTCGCGGACCTTGAGATAGGCTGCTTCGAGCGCCCGCGTGTAAAGCCCGAGCTTGTCCCCGAAATAGTAGTAGATCATGCGCTTGGATGTCCGGGTCCGGGACGCAATAGTATCGACCCTGGCGCCTGACAGTCCGGCGGCAGCGAATTCCGAAATAGCCACCGACAGTATGTCCTGCTTCACCGCTTCGGGATTCTGGGTCCAACTGCGCCGCTCGATGTCCGTCTTCATTCCGCCTCCCTACATCACCTCCATTATAAATAAAATGATCGAAACGGTACATTTCTCCTTGACCAAATGTACCGAATAGAACATTTTTGAAGAATAAGGTGGACGGGAGGCAGAGGATCCATGGGGCTGGGTCAAGTCGAGGGGAGATCGAGTGTCGGCGCGTGCGAGTTGCGTCTGGGGCTGATCGGCCGGGGTATAGGCCCCTCGCGAACGCCAGCGATGCACGAAACCGAAGCCGCCGCCCAAGGGCTCTCCTGCTGCTACGATCTGCTCGACATGGATGTTCGCCCCAGCGACGTTCCGTTGGTGGATATTCTGGACCGCGCGGAGGCCGACGGCTTTGCCGGGCTAAACGTGACCTTCCCGTACAAGCGGGAAGTCATGAACCATCTTCATCAGCTTTCGGAGGCCGCTCAGCGCGTTGGAGCCGTCAACACTGTCGTCTTCCGGGACGGCGAACGGTTTGGCCATAATACGGATTTCTGGGGTTTCTCCGAGAGCCTCCGGCGCGGGATGTCCGACGTTTCGCCGGATATCGTGTTCCTTATCGGCGCGGGGGGCGCAGGTTGCGCGATTGCTCACGCCCTGATCGACCTCGGAGTGGAGCGGCTGCTCATTTTCGATACGCGATCCGGCGCGGCAGACGATCTCGCAAAAGCGGTGGGGCCCCGCGCCGAAGCGGTCGGCGACGTAGCGGCAGCGGTGGCGATGGCAGACGGTCTGGTCAACGCCACGCCTGTCGGCATGGCCAAGCTGCCGCATTCGCCTATCGACCCCGCTCTAATCGAGGCGCGCCACTGGGTGGCTGATATCGTCTACTTCCCGCTGGAAACCATTCTTCTCAAGGAGGCGCGCGCGCGTGGCTGCCGTACGCTGAGCGGCGAGGGCATGGCCGTGTTCCAGGCCGTGCGTGCATTCGAGCTCTTCACCGGGCGGGCTGCAGACGCGGACCGGATGCGCGATACGTTCCGGCGTCTGGGGCCAAGGTGAGGGCCGGATGAAGACAGGCATCGCAACAGTCTCTATCTCCGGCAACCTTGATGAGAAAATCGAGGCCATCGCTGCCGCCGGCTATACCGGCATCGAGATTTTCGAGCAGGACTTCATCGCAGATTCCCGCAGCCCGCGGACTGTCGGCCAGCGAATTCGCGACGCCGGCCTTGAGGTGATGCTCTTTCAGCCCTTCCGCGATTTTGAAGGGTTGCCGGGCGCGTTGCGCGCCAAGGCGTTCGACCGCGCCGAGCGCAAATTCGACGTCATGCAGGATCTTGGCTGCAACATGATGCTCGTCTGCTCCTCGGTTCACCCGGAGGCACTCGGCGGCATCAATCGGGCGGCCGATGATTTCTTCGATCTCGGCGAGCGCGCGGGCAGACGCGGGTTACGCGTCGGCTATGAAGCGCTGGCCTGGGGACGGCACATCAACGATCACCGCGATGCATGGGAAATCGTTCGCCGGGCGGACCACGAAGCTGTCGGCCTGATCCTCGACAGTTTCCATACGCTCGGACGCGGCATCGACCCGGAATCGATCCGTAGCATCCCCGGCGACCGCATCTTCTTCGTTCAGCTTGCCGACGCGCCGGCAATCGAGATGGACCTGCTCTATTGGTCACGCCATTTCCGCAATATGCCAGGCGAGGGTGACCTTGCCGTCACGGATTTTATGCGGGCGGTCATGGCTACCGGTTACGCCGGTCCGATAAGTTTAGAAATCTTCAACGACCAGTTCCGTGGGGGGCGCCCTCATACAATCGCGCTTGACGGCTACCGTTCGCTGATCGCGCTGATGGACGACGTTCGCCGCCTGGAGCCTGAGGCGGTATCCGATATTCAGCCGCTACCGAAGCCCGTCGCAGTGCATGATACGGCCTTCGTCGAGTTCGCAGCGCAAGGCGCAGAACTCGCCGCACTCGAAGGCCTTGTGGAGACGCTCGGGTTCCGTCGCGCGGGACAGCACGTTTCCAAGCGGGTGACGCTTTGGCAGCAGGGTGCAATCCGCATCGTGTTGAACGCGGAGACGACCGGCCATGCCGGGACGGCTTGGAACGCGCGCGGTACGACGGTCTGCGACATCGGGCTGGTCGTCGGGTCCGCGGAGGATGCGGTAACACGTGCGACGGCGCTGGGCGCAACGACCTTTTCGCAGCCGCTCGGCCCTGGAGAGTTGCCCATACCCGCTATTCACGGGCTTGGCGGCAGCGTCATGCACTTCATTGACGAAGGTGCGCTGGCGCAGGTCTGGGATGTAGAATTCATGGCTGAAGAGCGCGCCCCCGAAGATGCTGGACTCACACGTGTCGATCATATTGCGCAGACCATGACCTATGACGAGATGCTCTCATGGTCGTTGTTCTACACGACGCTTTTCGACATGCAGAAAGCTCCGATGGTGGACGTCGTGGACCCGGACGGGCTGGTGCGAAGTCGTGCGATCGCCACGCCTAATGGCGATTTCCGTATCACGCTGAACGGCGCGGAAACCAACCGCACCCTGGCAGGCTCCTTTCTCGCGGAAGGCTTCGGTGGGACGGTTCAGCATGTGGCGCTTGCGACCGATGATATCTTCGCGACGGCGCGCGCCCTCATGAAAAAGGGCTTTCCGGGCCTCCAGCTCTCTCCGAACTATTTCGACGACCTAGCAGCCCGGTTTGACATCTCGCCGGACCTGCTGGCGAGCCTGCGCCAAGCCAACATTCTCTACGATGCCGACAATGACGGTGAGTACTTCCAGCTCTACTCCCAGCCCTTCGCGGGGCAGATGTTTATCGAAATCGTCGAACGCCGGGGTGAGTACGCTGGCTACGGCGCCCCGAATGCGCCCTTCCGTATTGCGGCGCAGAAGCGGCATCAAAAAGAGAAGGGAATGGTGGCTGCATAAAAATTTATGACGTGATCGAGCACGTCATATGAAAACCGAATGACCGGCGTTCCGGTCACAACGTCATAGGGAGGATACCAATGACATACCTAAATCGACGAACGGCGCTCACTGCCGCAATCGCGACATTTACCGCACTGACGGTGCCAGCCGCGGCCTTCGCGCAGGACAAACCGACCCTGCGGCTCAGCTCTGTCGTTTCCGAGAACGACATACGCGCTGAAGCCTTCGCGGAGATCGCCGACGCGGTATCGGAAACCTTCGAAATGCAGGTATTCAACGGTGGCACGCTCGTCGCTCAGGGATCCGAAATGACCTCGATCCAGCGCGGCAACCTCGAGATGGGCTTGATCGCGCCACAGACAATCGCCGAGCAAATTCCGGAATGGTCGATCGTGACCTCGGCCTATCTGTTCAGCGACGCAGCGCACCTCGACGCCACTTTCGACAGCGAAGTTGGCGAAGAACTGATCTCGATGGCCGAGAAAGCGGGCATCCATGTGCTTGCGCCGGTCTATTTCGGTACCCGTCAGGTGAACCTGGCGACGGATGGCGAAGTGATGAAGCCTGAGGATTTGAACGGCATTACGCTCCGGATGCCTGGCGGCGACGCGTGGCAGTTCCTCGGCGAGGCGATCGGCGCGAATCCGACACCGCTGGCTTATGCCGAGGTCTACACCGCGCTCCAGACCGGAGCGATCGACGGTCAGGACAATCCGCTGCCAAACGATTATAACATGAAGTTCTATGAGGTGACGAGCCAGATCGTTCTGACAGGCCACCTCGTTGGATTCGATGTGCTGGCGATCAGTTCCGAACTTTGGCAGGGCTTCACCCCCGAGCAACAGGAAACACTCCAAGCGGCAGTCGATGAGGCCATCGAGAAATCGACGAAGCGCCACCTTGATCGTGAAGAGGAGCTCGTGCAGTTTTTCAAGGACGAGGGATTGAAGGTTTACGAGCCGGACCGGATCGCGTTCCGCGATTATGCTCAGCAGAAATATCTGGAATCTGAGTTCGCAAAAAGCTGGCCGGAAGGCATGATCGACAAGATCAACGCTCTGGCCGAATAAGCCCTGCGGCAACACGCTGCCGGGCTCGCGCTGTGCGCGGGCCCGCTTCCGACGGAGCCGCTCATGAACTCGGCGAGCCGATACATCAAGCTACTGCGAGGCTTTGCCGAGGCGGTTCCCGCTGTGCTGCTGGCAGCGATGTTCATCAGTTTCATCATCCAGGTCTTCATGCGCTACGTGATGGACAGCCCGGTCGGTTGGACAGTGGAAGTCTGTGTCATCTCATGGCTCTGGATCCTGCTTTGGGGCCAGTCGGTTTCCGCCAGCGAGACCGACGAGATCCGTTTCGACATCTTTTATAGCAGTGTTCCGGATTCGGTCCGACGCTGGTTCCGCGTGGTATTCTCGCTTTTGCTCGTGGGGATTTATGCGTGGTCGCTGCCGGCGCTCTGGGACTTCGTGACCTTCATGAAGATCCAAGAGACCTCGTATCTCGATATCGGGTTCAACTGGGTCTATTCGATTGCGCTGATCTTCTCCGCCGTCACCATTCTGCGTTACCTCTGGATATTCTGGACCGCGGCGCGCTATGGCGAATCCGGGGTCAGCACCGCCGATGACATCGGTCGCAAGGATTTCTCCGAATGAGCTGGGAGTTCGGCGTCACCGTCGCCGCGATCGTCGCAACGGCTATCATTGGACTGCCGATCGGGCACGCCATGCTGGCCTCTTCGGTCTTCTACCTGCTGCTGCAGGGCCGGGACATGTCAATCGCCTTTGAGCAGATGCTGACAGGACTTTACGGGTCCTATGTGCTGCTGGCTATCCCGCTCTTCATCTTCGCCGCCGACCTCATGAACGTCGGATCTCTCTCCGACCGGTTGCTGCATTTCTGCCGTGCACTCGTTGGCCGTTTCCGTGGCGGCCTCGGCCATGTCAACGTCGTATCGTCGCTGATCTTTTCGGGCATGTCCGGTTCGGCAATCGCCGACGCAGTCGGCATGGGTCGCATCATCATCAATCTGATGACGAAGGACGGAAAGTATCCTGGCGCCTATGCGGGGGCCATCACAGCGGCCTCCGCCATCATCGGTCCAATCATCCCTCCCTCGATCCCGATGGTGCTTTATGCGCTCGTGTCGGACGCGTCGATCGGTTACCTTTTTCTCGGCGGCGTCGCGCCCGGGCTCATACTCGGCGTCCTTCTCATGGCGATGAATGCCTGGCAGGCGCGAATCCACGATTACCCAGTCGATGATCCAGTGCCTTTGAGCGAGTTGCCGAGGATCACCTTGCGCGCGGTTCCGGCCCTGCTAATGCCTGTCATTCTGCTCGTCGGCATCTATGGCGGCGTCACCACACCGACCGAGGCGGCAGCGCTTGCGGCCCTTTACGCGTTCCTGGTCTCGACGGCTCTCTACCGCTCGGTTTCAATAAAGCTGGCCTACAACACGGTTCGCCAAAGCGCGAAGTCCACCGCAGCTGTGGGATTTCTTATCGCCGGCGCTCTCGCTTTCAACTATGTCGTCACCATTGAGCAGATTCCCAACGTCATCAGCAACGCGATTGGTGACACAGAGTTGAATAGCGTGACCTTTCTTCTCATGGTCAATGCGATACTGCTTGTGCTCGGCTGCTTGCTGGAGGCCAACGCAATCCTCCTCGTGATCGTGCCGATCTTCCTGCCCACGGCAGTAGCGCTCGGTGTCGACCCTGTCCATTTCGGCGTTATCGTCGTGGTCAATACGATGATCGGCCTTGCCACGCCGCCCTACGGGCTGCTTCTTTTCGTCGTCAGTTCGATCACCCGTTCGCCGGTGCGCGACACCATCTATTTCCTGCTGCCGTTCCTCGGAATCATGATCGCCGGATTGGCCATGATCACCTTCCTGCCGGACATCGTACTGTGGCTGCCACGCCTCTACGGCTACAACGGCTGATGTTCCGGCGAGGCCCGCTAAACCCTGAACGGAGAAACCGATGACCGATACGCTGCTCGTCATCAATGGGCCGAACCTCGACATGCTCGGCACGCGCCAGCCCGAGGTCTACGGTCATGATACCCTGGATGATGTCGAGGCTCTATGCCGCCGCGTTGGGAAGGAGGAGAGAGTAGCCATCGATTTTCGTCAGAGCGACAGCGAGGCCGAGATCATGAAGTGGATCAAGCAGGGCCGCGGCACGACCGGCGGCCTGCTGATCAATCCGGCCGGGTTCACCTCTACCTCCATCGCTATTCTCGACAGCCTGCTGATATATGACAAGCCAATCATCGAGGTTCACATCTCGCCCTTGTTCAAGCGCGACGAATTCCGACACCTCTCCTATGTGTCGAAAGCGGCCTCGGCCAAGATCGAGGGCTTCGGGATCCGTGGGTACGAATTTGCCCTGCGCAAGCTCGCGGAGTGGGCGAGGGATGAGCAGGCCGCTTAACCGAAGCCGCCGGACGCCATGATGTGCTGGACCGCGCTGCGACTTTGGCGCTTCCGGAGATCGACGGCGGCGTCAGACCGCGAAGTTCGGCGTGCTCCTCGGTGACGGCTCTGCCGCGGAGAGACACTGTCCGGTTATAACCAGAATGCCTTCTTCGCCGCGCTTTACGATGAACGCCTTCTGCGCGTCCGAAAATTTCGATGCCTCATATCTTCTGCTCCTTCCCAGCCGGGGAATCCTCGCAGAAAACTCTAGCCGAACCCCAGGGCATTTTCGGGGATCACATCAACGATCCAAAATCACGAGAATGAAATTTATGGAGCCTTAGCCCGCAGCCGTTTTCATCTTCGCGCAATCATTCGACCTGACCGTGAAAAGATCGGATACCGCCGATTCTCTAAGGGCCCGCAAGGCCTCGGGTCCGAACTCCAACGAGACCTCATTGCAATAGCCGATATATTGACGCGCTTCGTCCGAACCGAGAGCCAGAGCGACAAAGAGCCGGCGCAAAGCGAGACGTTTGTGTCCACAGCGAACGCTATGTTCGAGCAGGCGTAGCGCCGCATTGGAATCACCGCGCCTGACAAGACGCTTCAGAGCCCGGATTTCCTTGCGCTTGAGGAATTGATACTGTTGTTTCATGCCTCATCCCATCAAAACTCGTCGAAATCGATCCGGATGCGCCGGGTCGTCGGTCGCGCGAGACAGGCAAGGACGAGCCCTTCTTCCAGATCGTCGTCACGCAGGGTCTGCCGGACCGCAGGGCGAACCTCAGCGGCACCGCTGGTCAGCTTCGAGATACAGGAGGAACAGGTCCCTTCCTGACAGGAATAGGGCACATCGGCTTCAACCCGGATCAGCGCGGAGAGGATCGATTCGCCGGGTTCCGGCACCACCGTAACCTCCTCGCCACCGACCACAGCCACGATGGCCTCGCACTCTCCCTCATCGCCGGGGTCCGTTTCGGCGACGATGCGGATATCGTCCTCGGCGCCGTCATCGTTCAGGACGAGATCGAAGCTCTCCCGACGGATGTCCGCGCTGGACAGACCGCAGGCCATCAGTGCGGATTCCGCAGCGTCCATGAAGCCCTCGGGTCCACAGAGATAAGCCGAGACCGGCTTGTCCGTGCTCGCGGTCCAGCGTGCGAAGTTCTGCTGGATGAAGGCTCTGTCGATCCGGCCACAGCCGCCGTTCCACCCATCATGCGGCCGTGTCAGCACATGCTCGACGGTAACGTTGTCAAGAGCGGCGAGTTCGTCGACCTCGTCGTGCAGAATGATCCCGTCCAACTGGCGGTTTCCGTATACGAAATTGATATCGTGCCCGAGTGGGCTCGCTGCCAGAATTTGCGCGATGGGCAGGAGCGGCGCCACGCCGCTGCCGGCGGCGAGCAACAGGACATGGTGTGCGACGTCGGGTTCCTTGAAGAACACGCCACGTGGCGACGCGACCTCGAGAACCTCGCCCTCAGCCACCCGATCGACCAGCCAGGACGAGACGTGGCCGTCCGGCACCTTCTTGACGGTGATCCGAAGATCCGCCTCGGCGCCGGGGGTCGAGCTAAGCGAATATTGCCGCACGAGCGTCTCGCCGCCGATCTCGGCCTGCACGGCGATGAACTGGCCGGCGCGATAGCGGAACGCGCCCACCAGATCGCTTGGAACCTGAAGCCACAGGCTCGTCGTGTCGGAGGCCTCCGCCCTGCGGCGTACGACCGGAAGTGGATAGGTCGACATTCCCGCTTTCCTTTTCTAGCTGTCTTCGATGACCCCGTTAGCGAGGTCGATTTCCTTGCGGAACGGATTCGGCCGGTTCAGCTTGATGCTGCCGCACCGGCAGTTGTGGTCGTGGCCGCAGGGTTTCCTGCGGAGCACGGAGGCGTCTTCCGGCGGCTCGGCACCGGAGAGGACGCGGACCGCGAGGACCGGGGCGACGCACATGTCGCCGCCACAGCCCTCGCAGATGAGGATAAGATCCCGGGTCTCGGCGTATCCGCCGGATACGCCGCGCCGGTTGCCGCAATCGGCACAGTGGAATTCGTAGCTCGGCATGATCCGGCGCGACGCTCCCTCAGGCCGCCTGACGGGCGGCGAGTCGGTCCTTCACGAGCTGCACTGCCGCATTGGCATCCAGGCCGTAGGCGACACCCATCTCGCCCGCGATCCCCTTGTTGGCGGCTGCGCCACCGCACATCAGGAGGAAATTGTCCGCCTTGCCCTGCTCATCGAGCATATCCTTGACCTTCTTGACGTAGACGGTCGAAGAATTGGTCATGACCGACATGCCGATCGCCACGGCATCCTCGCGCTCGGCCGCGTCAATGAACTGTTCGGGCTTCACGTTCTTACCGAGGTCGATGACATTGAAGCCATTGGCCTTCAGCATCAGACAGACGAGGTTCTTGCCGATATCCTGGGTATTGCCGCGCACGAGGCCGACGATAACCGTGCCGGTCGGCCCGTCCCCGCCACCCGAGGATTCCAGGAGCGGCGTCAGGATCGGCATCGCCTTGTCCATGGTCTTGGCGGCCTTGAGCATGTCGGTGACAAAACGCTCATTGCGCTCATACATGTCGCCTACGATCTTCATGCCGAGCGAGAGGCCGTCGAAGACGATGTCCTGGGCGCTCATGCCGCGTTCGAGACCGATCTTCGTCCATTCGATCGCCTTGTCGCCATCATATTCCATGATCGCCTCTACGAGCTTTTGATTGACCTCGTCGGCAGGAGTCGTTTCGCCCTCGGCCTTGTCCCAGAGCTTGGCGATGGCGTCATCGCCCTCGGCGGAGGAACTGCGTTTGCCGGCGTGCTTCGGATGGCCGGCGAGATAGACCTGCGTCAGATCGCCAAGTGCCTTCACGTCCATCGGATACTTGATCTCGGCGCATTGCTGGATCATGGCGTGCATGTTCTCGTCGGGCACGTTCCAGTCGATGTCACAGCCGGGCATGCAGATGAAGCCGCCATTGTATCCGACCTCGGCCGCAAGCTTCTTGACCTCGTTGCGGACGTCATCGGTCGAGCCGTGGACCAGCGTCGAATAGGGCGAGAGCGTGCCCATCAGCGAAATCTCACCGCCGATGGTCTGCTTCGCCTTGTCCATGCCGGGATACATGTCGCCGTTGAAGTTCATCGTCCCGCTGGTGGCGATGTCTCGCCAGATCGGCTGGGTGTATGTGCAGGTGTGGGTGAAACCAATTCCGCCCAGATCCTCGTGGATGTATTTGAACAGGCGCTGCTGGAATGGCAGCCCGTGCTTGCGGTAGACCTCAGGCGGCAGGATGTCCGTGGAGTTGAACGGATCGAGAATGTTGCAGACATCGACGCCGGATTCGAACATCATCCGGCAGACATTCTTGACGATGTCGAGTGCCAGTTCCGTCACCTCCAGCGCATAGTCCGGATCCTCAGAAAGATAAGTCAGAAACTCCGATGAACCGGTCATCAGCTGCGCCGTGGTGATCGGACCGCCGACCGGCGTCGGGATGGCATGAGTGTCCCTCAGCCCCATCTTGACGTAGGTGCGCGCTTCTTCCTGGATGGCGAGTACGCGCTTCGATGGCTGGAAGCCTTCGCGCTCGTATTTTTCCTTGTAGCGGTAGAATGCATCCTTCGTAGGCGTCGGGTGCTTGACCAGCGAGGGCTGGGCATAGGGCAGGTAGTCGAGCTCGCAGCCCTCGACTGTCTCCACCGGCGTGAAGAGGTCGGTGCCGCAGATGATGACGTCGCCGCCGAACTTGTCGAGCGACTTCTTCTTGGCATGCGCTTGCGCTTCGCCGTCAAGCAGCACCTCGTCAACACGCACACCGCCCTCGCGAATTCCGCGAGTCATGAGGAGCGGCACAACCGGGACCTGATCGGGCAACTCCTTCATCGTGACTGCTGCGAACATGCGCTCGCGTGATGTCATCTTTGAAACCTGGGTCATTTCATTCCTCCTAGTCAGCGCATCGCCCGTGCGATGCGGCGCCGCTTGTTGCGGCAGTGTACCGGGGCTGAGACGCACCGCCCTCAATGCCTTGCGGCGAATGGGTGCGGGTCACGGAGGCAACCCTCGGCGTTTCGCCGGATATCTCCGGCATTTCGAAAGCTTCGGCAGTAGCGATCATCTTCTCGATGATCGATTTGACCGGGCCAGTTCGTCGGAGCGCGCGCAGATCATCGGTATCGAGCGCACGCACCGCAGCGGCGCCCGCAACGCATTCGTCTAGAAACCCGCGCTCCGAGATGTTGTCGGGGGCCGATGCGATGTGGCGGCCGGCAGCCGCGATCTGCATGGCATGGCTCGCGACCGCCGCACGGTCCCTGCGCCGCGCGGCCCGGCCAAGCACACCGAGATCGACCGGGCCGTGAAGAATCATGTCCTTCGGGATCGCTTTGCGAATCGCGGCGATCTCCATGCCCTTGGCATAGAAGTCGAGGTTGAGTCCCTCGATGCCGAGAGCCACCAGATCACCCAGAATCGAGCGCACACCACCACACGAATGCAGCACGATAACCGCATCTGTTTTTGCCCGGATGCGCGAGATCAGGGTCTTGAGGCGTGGAAGGACGAAATGGCGGAAATCGGTGTCGGACAGATACATTCCGCCCTGGAAGCCGAGGTCATCACCATAGATGACGATGTCGGGCTGGACCGGGGCGGCGCTCAGCATGTGTTCATAAGCAGCGGCACAGGTCTCCAACGCCCAGTCAAGCAAGGCCGAGGCGACCTGCCAATCACCAGTGATGTCGTCGAGAAAGCGCCAGCCGTTGCGCAGCGCGAAGCAGGTATCCAGGAGACCGGGACAAGGTGCGTCCGCGACGATGTGAGCGCCTGCGGACACATCGGCGATCTGCATCTCCTCAGGCAGGCACGGCCGGGGATGGCAGGCAATGGCCGGCCAAGCGGCTTTTTCCAGCGGGTGCCCGAGTTGGGCGGGAAAGCCGTCCGACCAGAGCCAATCGACCCCCGAATTGTCCCGCGCGATGTCCTCCTCGTCTCTTTTTAGGCGGGAAAAGAGTGGGCCAATACGCTGGAAGTTCGAGCCAAGCGCCCGGCACTCCCATGCGTTGAGCGCGAGCGTTTCATAGATGGGGTGGGCCACAAGCGCCGGATTGGCATCCGGTCCGACGGCCTGGACCCTTGGCGCATTGAGCGAACTCGTGCCAAGGTCCACGAGGATGCGCTCCCGTATATCGACTTCCATGGCCGGCATCGCGCGTTCCATGGGGACCATCTTCATGGCATTGCCGCTTCGGCGAGCTTGAACATCTTCAACAGCGCGTGGTCCGGCGGGAGCTTGTGCTCGTCAAGCTCCTGCGCCGCAAAGCCTAGGAAAACCTCGGCCGATCCGAGCGCATGGGCTGCAAGGCGAGCCTTCTCGATGATGCCATAGTGCAGGAAGTCGCCGCCGGCGGAGCGGCAGGAGACCATGGCGGTAGCAAGCGAGAGATTGATCCATTCACGGCCGATTTCCCGCAGGCCGGTCCATTGAGGAAAGCAGTTGGAGAACGCGCAGCCCGCCGGATAGCCGAAATTGGAGCGCACCGCGGAGATGGCACGAATCGCCAGCCCGACGGACGGCGCGTCCATCACGCCCACATCGACGATCGGTGTGTCGACGCCGATTTCCTTCAGCATAGGATGGAAATGCGACTCGATCATCGCGCAGGTTCCCTCGGGGGTCTGGTCGCCGATGTCGTTGGCCAGGATCATCACGCCGGCTGGGCGGAACTCTCCCAACGCCTCGATCTCCTCATCCTCGGTGTCCTCGTTGAGCGAGGCGTATATACAGCGGTCGAGAAGGCCGAGTTCCGAGGCGAGCCGGAGACCGGCGATTCGAACCTCCGCTTCCGTGCCGTTGATCATCATCGGCAGGTCAGACCGCTCGGCGACAAAAGGCAGCGCGGTCGCCATCGCCTCCTCGGTGGCTCCGATGACGTCAAATCCCATCTGGACGCCGTGGATGCGCGAAAGCTCCACCACCTTGCGCACGAGGCGATCAGCGCGCTCGACATCGAACGTACCCTCGAACGCGTCAACGACCACCGAATGGTTGTCATAAAAGATACTTCCGAACGCGACTCCGGTGTGGCTGCCCAGCGGGCCGCCTAGAACAGCGTTGCCCACCGGCAACGGCTTTGGTTGAGCCATCGTTATTCCTCCCTACACACGCCCCCGCACCGTGTTTGCTACGGTCTCTCCAGCGGGGTCTGCGTTTTGTCCTAGACAGACCTGTCTTTCTACTATAGCTTCATTGGTAGCCGTTCGGTCAACAAAAAAGTTTCAAATCATTGAACCTTGAGGATCGGCGGGTTGAAATGCATGGCATTGTCCGTGCCAGTAGGAACCACGACGGGAGGAAGTGGATTGTCTGCAGCAGACACCAAGAGCGGTCGCGAATCGGTCACCGGGTCGAGATCTGGCTCTCGTGGCCGCAATCCGGTGCGCGAACGTATTATCGACGCGGCCTATGACCTGTTTTCCATGCAGGGCATCTCGCAGGTCGGCGTCGACAAGGTCATCGCCAAGTCGGGCTGCGCCAAGGCGACACTCTACAACCAGTTCGGATCGAAGGATGGGCTTATCGAAGCCTATCTCGACAGGCGCGAGGCGGTTTGGACCCGCGGCTGGCTGGAGACCGAAATTCACGCGCGTTCCACCGACCCAGAGGGCCGGCTGATGGCCATCTTCGACCTCTTCGACGAATGGTTTCGCCGCACGGATTTTGAGGGATGCGCCTTTATCAATGCGTTGAACGAAACGGAGCACAATAGTCGGCTGAATCGGCTCGCCGCCGAACATTTGGCCAAGATTCGCCGGATTTTGGAAGGATGTGCCGAGGCTGCAGGGCTTGCCGATACAGGCGATTTTGCCGCGATCTGGCACATGATGATGAAGGGCTCGATCACCGCTGCGCAGGAGGGTAATCGGTCCGCAGCGCGCCTCGCCAAGCGCGGGGCCGCTCAATTGCTCGCCTCCTGGCCGCGCGTCGCGACGCAATAAGGCTCCTGCGATGCTCTATCTCCGAAACCTCGCCAACCGGCGGGCACGGCAGTTCGAGTGGCTCTACCAGTGCCTTGAATCGGTGCTCGCGGCGATGGACCCGCTATTCGCGCGCGTCGGCTATTCCCGCATCGAACGGCCCGTAGCCTTCGTCGAGCGGAACGTTAAGGGGCTGTTGTTCGACTGCAAGATGTGCGGACAGTGTGTCCTGTCCTCGACGGGTATGTCCTGCCCAATGAACTGTCCCAAGCAGCTGCGCAACGGCCCGTGCGGCGGCGTGCGTCCGGGCGGCTATTGCGAGGTCAAGCCCGAAATGCGCTGCGTCTGGGCGCTTGCCTGGGAAGGCGCGGCCCGGATGACAAGCGGTCGGCGGATCGATGTGGTGCTTCCGCCCGTCGATCGCCGCCTCGAGGGCTCGTCCTCCTGGCTGCGCGCCAGCCGTGAACGGGCCGAACAGAACCGTGCCCGGAAAGCATCGGGCGAGCGTGGCCGGCTGACGCTGGCGCGTACCTTCTGGGAGGCGCGGCGGATCGAGCCGAGTTCCGCGCCTGAGGCGCCGGAGTCCGATCTCGACCGGAGGTCGGCGCGATGAGGGCCGGGATGCAGACGGCAGTTGTCGAACCCGCCCCCGCCGCAATCGCTTCATCGCCGGCGCTGGTTTCCGACAGCCCGCTGGAGGCGCTGCTGCGGGCGGGCACCTTTGCCATCACCGCCGAGCTCAATCCGCCGGACAGTGCCGACCCAAAAGATGTCTACGCGGCCGCGCGCCCGCTTCTTCCGGTAGCCGACAGCCTTAACGCGACGGATGCGTCGGGCGCCAACTGTCACATGTCCTCGATCGGAATCTGCGCGCTGCTGACGCGGGCCGGCCATAGCACGATCTACCAGATTTCCTGCCGCGACCGGAACCGGATCGCCATTCAGGGTGACGTGCTCGGCGCCGCGGCCATGGGGGTGAAAAACATGCTCTGCCTCACCGGCGATGGCGTCGGTGTTGGCGATCAGCCGGGTGCAAAGCCGGTGTTCGACTTCGATTCGCTGTCGCTTCTGCGTACGATCCGCCAGATGCGCGACGAGGGGACCTTTCTGTCGGGGCGGAAGCTTACAACCCCGCCACGCCTCTTCCTCGGTGCAGCCGAGAATCCCTGTGTGCCGCCTCATGACTGGCGCCCGCACCGGCTGGCGAAGAAGATTGCCGCTGGCGCCGACTTTATCCAGACAAACTACATCTTCGACATTCCGCTGTTCGAGAAATTCATGTCGCGGGTCCGCGATGAGGGGCTGGATAAAAAGGTCTACATTCTCGCCGGAGTTGGTCCGCTCGCCTCGGGCCGCGCCGCGCGCTGGATGCGCAAGAATGTGCCCGGAATTCACATTCCCGATGATGTGATTGCACGCGTCGAGGGCGCGGCGGATCAGGCTGCCGAAGGGAAGCGGCTTTGTGTCGAACTGATCCAGGAAATCCGTGCGATTGCCGGCGTCTCCGGAGTTCACGTCATGGCTTACAGGCGCGAACACGAGGTGGCCGATATCGTGGAGCGGTCGGGGATACTGAAGGAGCGCAAGATCTTGGCCTGATGTGGGTCCGAGAAGCGGCGGCGTGACCCGAAGCGCCACCGCGAAGTCACCGGCACTCGGTGCGAAAGGGAGGAAAACGCAGAATGAAGATTGTGACGTGGGAGATGGATTCCCGCGACCGGGAGAGTCGTGGCCATGGATGACATCGCAAAGAAGGCGACCCTGATCGATGGCAAACGGTTTTCGGAGCAGTTGCGCGAGCGGGTTGCCGATGAAGTCGGCCGTCTCGCAACCAGAGGCGATGTCGTCCCCGGCCTCGCTGTCGTGCTTGTCGGAGACGACCCTGCAAGTCGCGTCTATGTACAGTCAAAGCAGCGGGCGGTGACCGCTGCCGGCATGCGGAGCTTTGAGCACAGTCTCGCCGCTGAGACGACGCAGCAACGTCTCCTCGACCTGATCCACCAGCTGAATGCCGACGCCGACGTGCACGGCATCCTTGTTCAGCTCCCGCTTCCGGACCATATCGATCCGGGCGTCATCATTGAGGCGATCGACCCACGCAAGGACGTCGACGGCTTTCACCCGACCAATGTCGGGCGCCTCGGTACCGGACAGGGCGCGTTGGTGCCCTGCACTCCACTTGGCTGTCTGATGCTGCTGCAGGCGCATCTGGGATCGCTCGCAGGCCGCGAGGCGGTCGTGGTCGGGCGTTCGAACATCGTCGGCAAGCCTATGGCGGCCCTCCTGCTGGGTCATGACTGCACCGTGACCATGGCTCATTCCCGAACCCGAAATTTGCCCGATGTGGTTGGGAGGGCCGACATCGTTGTCGCAGCTGCCGGGCGGGCGCATCTGATCCAGGGCGATTGGCTCAAGCCGGGGGCCGTGGTGATCGATGTCGGCATCAACCGCATTGCCGCGCCGGAACGAGGCGAGGGCAAGATGCGTCTGGTAGGCGATGTCGATTTCGACGGCGCTTTTGCGACCGCCGGGGCCATCACGCCGGTGCCGGGCGGGGTGGGGCCGATGACCATCGCCTGCCTGCTGGTCAATACACTGACAGCCGCCTGCCGCATCCACCAGCTGGACGAGCCCGAGGGGCTCGCGCCAAGCCTCTGACCTGAATTTCGAGACGAGACAACAATCCGATGAGCAACTATTCCCTGACTGTTCAAGCCACTTCGACCCGCGGCATCGTCGCGACGATCACCACCTTCCTTGCCGATAACGGCTGCAACATCACCGACAGCGCCCAGTTCGACGATATGGAGACCGGTCGGTTCTTCATGCGCGTCAGCTTCGATAGCGAAACAGGGGCGGAGCTCGACGCACTGAGCGACGCCTTTGGCGAAGTGGCCGAAGGGCTTGGCATGACCTTCGCCTTCCACGACAATTCCCGGAAGATGAAGGTGATAATCATGGTCTCGCGCTTCGGGCATTGCCTGAACGATCTTCTCTACCGCTGGCGGATCGGTGCACTGCCCATCGACATCGTCGCGGTCATCTCCAATCACATGGACTACCAGAAGGTGGTGGTGAACCACGACATTCCCTTCCACTTCATCAAGGTCACCAAGGCCAACAAGCCGCAGGCCGAGGCGCAGATCATGAACGTGGTCGAGGACACCGGCGCCGAACTCATCGTGCTCGCCCGCTACATGCAGGTGCTCTCCGATGACATGTGCCAGAAGATGTCGGGCCGGATCATCAATATCCACCATTCCTTCCTGCCGAGCTTCAAGGGGGCGAACCCCTACAAGCAAGCACACGAGCGCGGCGTGAAGCTCATCGGCGCGACTTCGCATTATGTCACCGCCGATCTCGACGAAGGCCCGATCATCGAGCAGGAGACCGTCCGCGTGACCCATGCGCAGAGCGCACTGGACTATGTGAGCCTTGGGCGGGATGTGGAGAGCCAGGTGTTGGCCCGCGCCGTTCACGCCCACATCCACAACCGGGCCTTCGTGAACGGAAACAAGACCGTCGTCTTTCCGACAAGCCCAGGAGGCTACGCCTCCGAGAAGATGGGATGACGTGTGGGAATAGAGACGAAGGAACTGGCCATGACGGCAACTCGCATCGATGGCAAAGGGATTGCTGCGCGCATGGGCGCCGCGACCGCAGCCGAAGCGGAGGAACTCGCCTCCGCGGGCTGGCCGCCGAAGCTCGTTTCGATTTCCGTCGGCGATGTCGCCGCGGCCGAGCTTTATGTGCGCAACCAGAGCCGGCGGGCAGAGGCCACCGGCATCGCCTTCGAGGCTCGAAACTATCCCGAAACGATCAGCCTTGAACAACTGACCGGAGTCCTAGCCGGCCTCAACGCAGACCCCAGTGTCAATGGCGTTATCATCCAGCGCCCATTGCCGACGCATCTGCCGGTCCGCACGCTTCAGCGTACGGTGCATCCTCTCAAGGATGTCGAGGGCATGCACCCCGCCTCGATCGGCAATATCGTCTACAACGATCTGGCGCTCGGGCCCTGTACCGCCGTTGCAGCCGTCGAGATGCTGAAAACGCTGCCACTGACTATCGAAGGTCTGGACGTGACGGTGATCGGGCATTCCGAAATCGTCGGAAAACCTATTGCGTTTCTGATGATGGGCCTTGGCGCGACAGTCACTGTCTGCCACCACATGACCCGTCAGGTCGCGGTGAATTCCCGCCGCGCCGACGCAGTTTTCGTCGCGGTCGGCAAACCCGGCCTTGTAACCGGGGACATGCTGAAACCAGGGGCGGCTCTCATCGACATCGGTATCAACAGGATTGAGACGCCCGAGGGAGCGCGGACCGTTGGCGATGCGGATTTCGAAAGCTGTGCCGAGGTGGCAGGCTGGATTACCCCCGTGCCTGGCGGCGTCGGCCCGGTCACCGTCGCCACTCTCATGCAAAACGCGGTCCTTGCGACACGAATGCAAATGGAACGATATAGCGGGGAATATGCAACCAACGGTGCAAGACCCGGTTGATACCCCGAGGGTTCGCCTCGCCACACAGCATGACGAAGAGTTACCGAAAGCCGTAACGCTGGCATTCACTGACGATACTCCGGCGTGCCCGCCGTTTGGAGAGTCTCAACAGGATATTCAAATGCGCGGCTGTCTCGTGCCCCCCGACGGAAGGGAACTCCTTGAACAGAAACTCGCCATAGTCCCGAGAGCCGTCGAGATCCATGCCAAGGGTGCGACACTCGAAATTCGGCTATGCCTCGTGTAAATTGAAGCCATGTCTGACGCGATTAGAATACAGACTGGACGTTTTGGACGGGTAGCGCTGTTGGACATGGACTTCACTTGGCACTGTCAAAGTCACGTCAACTGAAAATACGAGAAACAACGTTCTTATTGAACCCGAACGTAGGCTCCTATCTTTTTCGCTTTCAATATGCCAAGAAAGCCAAATGGTTGTAGGTTAAAACGAAACTCATACAGACCCGCTTCCACCCAGGTTCTGGCCGGCAAATGCACATCAATGTCAATTATGATATGGCCTAGGGCAACATCATCCAATTTGCCCGAAAACCAGCACTTGCACCCTCTATCTGTCTCTGAATAATGACCCTATCTGACGCCAGAAAATTTGCCATCGCGCCCATGATCGATTGGACGGATCGGCATTGCCGGTACTTTCACCGCCAACTGACGTGCAGGGCGCTGCTTTATACCGAGATGGTGGTTGCCGATGCCATCATTCATGGCGATCGCGAACGGTTGCTCGGGCACGACGAGACCGAGCACACGCTCGCCCTGCAGATCGGCGGCTCCGATCCTGTCAAACTGGCCGAGGCGACGCGCATCGGCGTCGATTTTGGCTATGACGAGATCAATCTAAACGTAGGGTGTCCATCCGACCGCGTGCAGTCCGGCGCTTTCGGCGCGTGCCTGATGCGCGATCCTGCGCTGGTGCAGCTTTGTGTGCAGGCGATGAAAGAGGCGGCAGCGGGTGTGCCCGTCACGGTGAAATGCCGCATCGGCGTCGACGATCAGACGCCGGAGGAGGTTCTGCCGGATTTCGCCCGCCGCATGCGGCAGGCAGGCGCGGACGCGCTCTGGGTTCATGCGAGGAAGGCATGGTTGCAGGGTCTGTCGCCGAAAGAGAACCGCACTGTTCCGCCACTCGATTACCCGCTCGTTCACGGGCTGAAGAAAGAGCATCCTGACTGGTTCATCGGCATTAATGGCGGCATAACCGAAATGAACGCCGTGCGGGATCATCTGACGATCATGGATGGTGTGATGGTTGGGCGAAAGGCTTACAGCGAACCGGGCTTTTTGACCGGCGTCGACACGCTTTTCGGCGAAGCGCCATTCGACCCCGACTGGCCCGCGATCATCGAAGCGATGATGGACTATTCCACGCGACACATTGCGCGGGGTGGACGTTTGTCTGCCGTCACGCGTCATATGGTTGGCCTGTTCGCTGGCTTGCCCGGCGCACGTCGCTGGCGCCAAATACTCTCAACTGAGGCGACGCAAACGGATGCAGCCTCAACGGTCATTGCCAAGGCATTCGCGGCCGTCTCGCCTCATCTGGAGGGGAGCGCTCCCGCCTCGGCGGTCGCATGATCAGCCTTCCGAAGGAATGCCGCGATTGAATATCACCGATTATATGACGCCCGAACTGATCGGTTTCGGTGTCCTCGCGATCGTTTCCGGCGCCTTGGCGGGCTTTCTGGCCGGGCTTTTCGGGATAGGCGGGGGCGCGGTCCTGGTGCCCGTTCTCGATCAGATGCTGACATTTGCCGATGTTGGTCAGTCAATTCGCATGCATCTTGCCGTCGGGACTTCGCTGGCGGTGATAGTGGCGACGTCCTTGCGCTCTTACCTGTCGCACCGCGCCTATGGCCAGATGAACGATGGGCTACTCGGGATCTTTCTCTTCGCCGTGCCGGCAGGCGCGATCTTCGCGAGCGCCATCACCGCTTCGATATCCGGCGATACGCTGCGAGCGATCTTTGCCACAATATCGGTTTTCATTGCGATCCGCCTTCTGTTCGACCGCGTGACATTTTCGCTCGGTCAGGATCTTCCCGGCAAAGCCGGACGGAGCGTTGTCGGTTTCTTTATCGGGCTTTTGTCCGCATTGATGGGTATCGGCGGGGGCGTGCTCACCAATACGTTCATGACCCTCTACAACCGCCCGATGAAGGAGGCGGTTTCGACATCCGCGGCGGTCGGCGTTCTCATCGCGGTGCCTGGCCTGTTCGGCTACATCTGGGCAGGCTGGGATGCAGAGGGTCTGCCGCCGTTCTCGCTCGGCTTCGTCAATGGCATGGCCGTCGCGATTTTCGTGCCGGTGACGTTGCTCATGGCGCCGGTCGGTGTCGCCATGGCGCATCGACTGCCCGAGCGGTCCATGCGCATTGGTTTCGGCCTGTTTCTGCTCGTAGTCGCCGCACGCTTTTTCTATTCGCTCGTCTGAGGCTCAGGCGCTTTTCTCAGCCTTTTAGAACAAGGCGATCGCGGCGAAATTCGAAAGCTTCGAGCGAGCCGAGAAAGTTCATGCCAAGCAGGGACTGTCCCAGCTGCGCATCCTTTGCGACCATGATCGTCACGTCGCGGCGCTCGATGCCGCCGACGGAAAAGCGCGACACGTTCGCGCGCGCGGCAAGGGTCGGGCCGTTTGCCGTCATAACCGGAAGAATGAAACGTAGGTCTCGCGGGTCGATGCCAATCCGTTCGGCATCGCTCTGACGCAAAGTCGTGGTGGTCGCGCCGGTATCGACGAGCATCCGAATTTCGGCTTTGTCCAGCTTTGCCTGAGCATAGAAATGGCCGCCCAAACCCTTCTTCAGCGTAACGGTCGGGCGGCCATCGTCCGATACCGATGTGACGGGCGTTCCGGGCGAAAGGCCAGCCGAAATATCAAGCGCGAAGCTCTCCAGTTCGTCACGCCGCTCATAGCCGACGACCAGTACGAGGCCGATTACGACCCAGGTCGCAAGGCTGCGGAAGAGCCGCCCGAATGGCATACCGGAGAACAGAATTACTGGCGCCAGCATCGCGGCCCACAATGAAAGGTAGATGACGTCGGCACCGTCTTCGGCGGGCAAACCGAGCGACTCCACAAGCCCGCTTTCGAGCATATAGATGATCAGCAGCACTCCAATGCCGCCTATGGCGATCCATTTCAGCATTCGCCGTTCAATTCCTCATCACTGCCATTCTTCCGGCCTGATTCCCGCTCTCGCCATTCTCGCCGGTAATTGGGACATTATAACCCGCCGTGTCCGATCATCCATGGCTGACCAGTTGGCGATCTCGCTGCGCGTTCGGCCACAGCCGATACACATGTGCGCCTTGTCGTCCAAAGTGCAAATTCGATTGCAGGGTGAAAGAGGCGATGGTTTCAAGAATTTGTCTCCGCCCCATCAAATGGTGATCGGACAGTCGGACCGCAAGTTTAGAGGCAGGCGCCGACTTGTTCACGATAGCCAGAGACAGTAAGGCGAGGCAGCAATCCTCTATTCAACTAGGGCCGATCGGCCATTCCAACCGGGAGACATTATGGCGTCCGGCCTTCCCTTCGACGATTTTCGTAATCTGCTGACCATGTTGCCGCCGCCGGATCACGCCGCTGGTGAGACGGTCACTAATGCGCTGAAAGCGAAATACGCCGACGCAGGGCTAGGCCGGCTCGGCGAGATCGCCAGTTGGTACGCCAAATGGTCCGGCAGGGCACTTCAACCTGTTGTACGGCCGCTTTGCGCGGTCTTTGCGGGAAACCATGGCCATGCCTCAGCTCATGATACGCCATGGGATATGTCACGCACGCAGGCCGCAGTGGATCTTGCCGCTGCGGGCGGCAGCCCGGTCAATGGCGTCTGCGTCGCGCAGGATGTGGGCCTGCGCATTCTCGACCTGGCGCTGGATCATCCAACCGCTGATATGCGCGCCGAAGCGTCTTTGGACGAACGCGGCTGTGCGGCCACCATGGCTTTCGGTATGGAGGCGATGGCGGGTGGCGTTGATCTGGTCGCGGTCGGAGCAATGGGGGAGGGAAGTGAAGCATCTTCCGTGGCCCTATTGACCGCGATGCTTGGCGAGCCGGCGGATGTCTTCTTGGGCGAGGCGACTGATGAGCTTTCAGAAGTGCGTGCCGAGACCGTAAAAACTGCTCTGCGTTGCCATAAGGGCCACCTGTCCGACCCGTTCGAAGCGCTTCGTCGCTTGGGCGGGCGGGAGCATGCGGCCATGGCAGGCCTTCTTCTGGCAGCCAGGATGGAGAACGTGCCGGTGGTCATATCCGGCCGCGCTGCGCTGGCAGTTGTAGCGGTTTTGCACAAGGCGAACGCCATGACAGTGGGCCATTGCATTCTCGCCGATCCGGGCCATCGGCCCGGCGTTTCTCTCGCGACTCGCCGGTTTGGTATGACGACTCTGCCCGATTACGGTCTAGACACCGATGACGGTGCATCCGCTGCTCTTGGCGCCGGCATCGTTAAAACGGCTGTGAATACGTGCTCGGTCGTGACACAGCCCGACCGCGCCGAATAAGGCCGGATATCGCATTCGCAATCGCTAGGGTGGACTACTGAGCTGCCGGTTCGACCTGTTCCGTCGACGATGACGCAGGTTGTGATGCCAAAGGCGGTGGGTCGACCATGACCCTCTTCTTCGGGAAGCTCGCGATAGCCGTGGTGCCCTGGCGCAACTCCGAGCGCAGGGTGAACTGTCCATCGTGCATATGCATAATGGCCTGAACGATCGGCAGGCCGAGCCCGGCTCCCTGTTCAGCGCTTTTTATAGCGATCGAGCCTTGGCCGAAGGCCGAAAGCACGACGGGTATTTCTTCTTCTGCGATGCCCGGTCCGTCATCAGCGACGGAGATGTATTGCCCGCCCTTGGTAGTCCACCCGGCTTTGACCGTGATCGAACCGCCCGCCGGGGTGAACTTGATGGCGTTAGACAGAAGATTTAGCAGGACCTGTCGCACCGAGCGCTCGTCGGCGGTCAGAAGAGGAAGGCCCGGTTCGATCCTCATATCGAGCTGCACGTCCTTATTGCGCATTCGAAGTTCGACCATGTGGCAGCACTCTTCGATCAGAAAGGCGAGGGAGAGGGCTGTTTCATTGATCTGATAACGGCCCGCTTCGATACGGGAGAGGTCGAGAATCTCGTTGATCAGATCGAGCAAGTGTTTTCCGGAAGCGTGAATGTCGCTGGCATATTCTCGGTAGGTATCGTTTTTCATTGGGCCGAGAACTTCCTCGGCCATCACCTCGGAAAAGCCGAGGATGGCGTTTAGCGGCGTCCGCAATTCATGGCTCATGGAGGCGAGGAACCGGCTTTTGGCAAGGTTCGCTTCTTCCGCGCGACGGCGCGCTTCGTCCGAAATCCCCTTGGCGGTTTCGAGCTCGGCGATCAGCGAATCCTTCTCCGCCCTGTAGGAAATTTCCAACAGTTGGCTGGCATGCAGTTGTCGCGCCATGAAAATGAAGAAAACGAGACCGACCATCATCATCAAGGCCAGCATCGCGCTGGTCGGATCGCCGTTGCGCACCGCTTCGAAACAGAAAGCGCCGACGGCCGGAGCGAAGGATAGAAGCAGCACGCCGCGGATCGAACTCATGATAAAGGCGCTTGCCGCCATGACGAGGAGCATCGAGCCAGCGCGAAACACCATGTCGCCCGCAACGCCGGTGATGTGCCAGGGCACGAAGATGAAAGCGACCCACGGCAGGCTGGCGATAATATGAGTGATGCGGAACCAGGTCCGATAGGCGTTCAGATCGACCTTGCTTTCCGGCAATCGCAATACCTGCCATGCGACAATCTGACGCGGGATAAAGCAGATCAACGAGCCGAGCGCCCATGCGAGAGCAATCGATGGCGTACCTCGATAGAGGCCAAGCGCTGCGATAGCCAGTGCTATTGCGGGGAACAGAAGCGCAGTCGAGCGGATTGTCCGCGCGTTGATGAGCACCAAGGTACGGGCGAAATGCACGTCGCCGGACCGCTCGCGCATCTTGTCACGCTGTTCGCGCAAGGTGCGCGCCAACGTCGCATTGCGCGAGCGCTTCCGTCTATCGACAATGATCTTGTCGGCGGTGCCGACTTCGGTGAAGGACATATTGATCAACGTGACAGATTTCAGCCATGGCCGCACCCGCCCGACCCAGAGCGGATGTTGCAACTCCACAAGTGTGGAGAGGCACGGTTAAGATGGTGTTTCCGAGCCATGTCCTGCCATACGCCATGCATGGGGATGGAGCGTCCTCGCCTGTCGCGAAATGCGCTAAACTGCTACATCTTCGGTCTCGTGATGTCAGGAGACCGAAACGATGAAGCTGTTC
The DNA here is from genome assembly GCF_024158145.1 of Notoacmeibacter sp. MSK16QG-6. Taxonomy (GTDB): domain Bacteria; phylum Pseudomonadota; class Alphaproteobacteria; order Rhizobiales; family Rhizobiaceae; genus Notoacmeibacter. Next base: position 201,906 of record NZ_JAMYXM010000002.1, on the reverse strand, counting down.
GATGGCGGTATGGCGCCCAATCCCAGGCGGGTACGGATTTATCTTGCCGAAAAGGGTATCGATGTTCCGCTAGAGCCGGTCGATATGGGCGCTCTTGAGCATACGAGCGAGAGAGTTTCAAAACGCAATGCCCTCAAACGCCTTCCTGTTCTTGAACTGGACGACGGCACGATCCTCACCGAAAGCATCGCAATCTGCCGCTATTTTGAGGAGTTGAATCCGGAACCGCCGCTTTTCGGCACGACAGCGCTTGAGCGAGCGCAGGTCGAGATGTGGCAGAGGCAGATAGAACTTCACTTTCTCTATCCGACTGCGCAGGCGTTCCGGCATACTCATCCCGCCATGAAAGACTGGGAGGTGCCTCAGGTCGAGGAGTGGGGCATCGCCAATCGCGGACGGGTCGCAGACTATCTTCGTTTGATGGATCAGCATTTGGCCGACCGCGAATTTTTGATAACGGATCGGTTCACGGTCGCTGACATCACCGCCATGGTGGCGGCCGGTTTCATGAAACCGGCCAGGATCGCCATGCCAGACGATGTGCCAAACGTCACAAGCTATGTGGAACGAATGCAAGCGCGTCCCAGCTACAAGGCGTGACTTGGTTTCTCGACGAGCGGACGCGCCAACGACCGAGAACGACCTCTCGCTAGACGATTATCTGAAGACGATCCGTCAGTGCACGATCTGCCGAGACGATCCGATCGGTCGGCCGCTTCCGCACCAGCCTCGCCCGACTCTCAGCGTCACGCGGTCCGCAACTATCCTAGTTGCTGGTCAGGCTCCGGGTTTGCGGGTTCATGAAACTGGACAGTCCTTCAACGACCGATCCGGCGACAGGTTGCGCGAATGGATGGGCGTTGATCGAGAAACGTTTTACGATGCGTCCCGCATCGCGATCGCGGCGATGGGATTCTGTTTTCCCGGTTACGACAAAAACGGCGGCGATCTTCCACCGCGCCGCGAATGCGCTCCGATATGGCGCGATGGGCTGATGGCGCAGATGGTAAGCGTAAGGCTGGTTTTGTGTATCGGTCTCTACAGCCAGCGTTATCATCTCGGAGTACTTCGGCAGCCCAGCATGACAGAGACCGTAAGGAATTGGCGGTTCATTTTAGACAGAACCGAAGCGAAGCAGGGCAGGGCGGTCATTCCGCTGCCACACCCTTCATGGCGCAATACGGGCTGGCTGAAACGCAATCCTTGGTTTGAAGAGGAAGTGCTGCCTGTTCTGCGGGCACGAGTAGCGGATGAACTTTATAACAACGAGTGATGCAGGACAGCCTTGTTATCGCGTCCTTGCTCAGTCGGCGGCTTTGCTGCAAAAGGCGCTCAATGCCTCCCCGCACGACCAGAGGACATGATGGACAGACTGGATCGGAAGATCCTGCGTATTCTGCAGGAAGATACCACTTACGCCGTTGCCGACATTGCCAAAAAGGTGGGCCTTTCCACCACCCCTTGCTGGCGGCGCATCCAGAAACTGGAAGAAGAAGGCGTCATCAAGCGTCGGGTCGCCATCCTCGATCCGGCCAAGGTCAATGCCGCGGTTACGGTCTTCGTCTCCATACGCACCAATTCGCACTCGGTCGAATGGCTCAAGCGGTTTGCCGAGGTGATCTCTTCATTCCCGGAAGTACAGGAATTTTACCGCATGAGCGGCGATGTCGACTATCTGCTTCGGGTGGTGGTGCCCGACATCGCTGCCTATGATGCCTTCTATCGCAGGCTCATCGAGAAAATCGAAATCAGCGATGTTTCGTCGGCATTCGCAATGGAGCGGATCAAATACACGACCGAGTTGCCGCTCGATTACATGGTGGTGGAAAAGGGCGAGTAGCCGCCCATCCCAATCACTCCTGGTCGAAAGACTCCAGCCTTGCGATCAGCGATGATGTATCCCACCGCTTGCCGCCCATGCGTTGCACATCCTTGTAGAACTGGTCGACCAGCGCCGTTACCGGGAGGCTTGCGCCGATCTCGTCTGCCTGTTGCAATACGATAGCCAAATCCTTACGCATCCAGTCCACCGCGAAACCGTGATCGAATTCGCCGCGATTCATGGTGGCGTACCGATTTTCCATCTGCCATGAGCCGGCAGCGCCCTGCGAAATGACCTCAATCAGCTTCTCGACGTCCAGGCCGGATTTTTTTGCAAGGTGAATGGCCTCCGACAACCCCTGAACCAGCCCCGCAATCGCCGTTTGGTTGCACATTTTTGCGAGCTGGCCCGATCCGGTCGGACCAAGCAGCCCGACCATCTTGGCATAGCTCTCGATGACGGGTTTCGCCGTGGCGAAAGTAGCCTCGTCGCCACCGCACATAACCGTCAGAACGCCATTCTCCGCGCCTGCCTGACCGCCGGAGACGGGTGCGTCGATGAAACCTACGCCCTTTTCTTCAGCGGCCTTACCGATCTCTTTGGCCAGCATTGCGCTGGCGGTTGTGTTGTCGATCAGGATCGCGCCGTCCGACATGGCGGATAGAACGCCGTCATCACCGAAAACAACAGACCGCACATCGTCATCATTGCCGACGCAGGTGAAAACGAAGTCGGCGTCACGTGCGGCTTCGGCAGGCGTGTCGGCGCGGGAGCCGCCATAGGTCTCAACCCACTCGTCGGCTTTATTGGCAGTCCGGTTGTAGACGGTGACATCGTGCCCGCCCTTCTGTTTCAGATGCCCGGCCATCGGAAATCCCATAACGCCCAAGCCGATGAATGCCGTTCTGGCCATGAAAACTCTCCTCATAAACGGAATCAGGATGTTCGAATTTCGATTCCGAATCTCTGTCCAGCTATTTGATTTTATATTATCTTTTCAAGTGGCGTGTCAGGCGGCCTTCCAGCACGTCCCATAGCCGACGCAACACCTCGACAATCGCCAGATAAAGCAGTGCTGCCCAGAGATAGGCCTGAAAATCGAACGATCGTGAGAAAACAAATCGCGTTTGACCCATCAAATCATAGACAGTGATGACTGCGACAATGGCCGAGGCCTTGATCAGCAAGACGATCTCATTGCCATAGGGACGGAGCGCGACGATCAGCGCCTGTGGCAGGATGATCTTACGAAAGGTCGTCCAGCGCGAAAGGCCCATCGCCTTGGAAGCTTCCCGCTGTCCGTTCGGAACCGTGCGAATCGCACCGCGCAGGATTTCTGCCTGATAGGCGGCAGTGTGCAGCGAGAAGGTGAAAATTGCGCAGTACCAGGCTTCGCGAAAGAACCACCACAACCCAATGCTTTTCAGTTCCGCATTGAGCGCGCCGAGCCCGTAATAAACGAGAAATGTCTGCGCGATGAGCGGGGTGCCGCGAAAGAATGTCGTATAGGCCAGCGCGGGGCCGTTTAAGAACGGAATAGCGGACAGACGCGCCAGCGCGAGAGGTAACGACAGGAGGCCGCCTATCCCCACGGAGATCCCGACCAGAAGCAATGTCGTCCACAGGCCGTTCAGGTAACGAGGCCCATACCGCTTCATGAATTCCGGAGAAAAAACGCTGACGAGATAAAACAGAAGAAGCGCCAGGACTCCAAGCCAGATCGCGGCAATTGCATATCCGCCGATCCGGGCAGCGGACCAACCACGCGGTGTCGGATCGGGCGCAGGCCGCGCTTCGATCCCGAAAGCCGGAGGCATTCCGGCAGTGGCTTCGCTGCTACCGATGGACGTCGCGCTCATGATCGAACCAGCCCGCGGTCGAACCGCCGTTCAAGCTGTCCGATCAGGAGGGTGAAGATAAGTGAAAGCACCAGGTAGATCAGACAGGCGATCGAATAAAAGAGAAGCGCTTCCTGTGTAACACGTGCGGCAATCGAACTTTGACGGAGAATGTCGGACAAGCCAATGACGGATACGAGCGCTGTGTCCTTCAACAGGATGAGCCATAGATTGCCAAGTCCGGGGAGGGCCAGCCGGAAAAGCTGTGGCATGATGACGCGCCGCATCGTCGTGAGCCGGCCGATGCCGAGCGCTCGTGAGGCTTCGGACTGGCCGTCCGCAATGCCGGCGAACGCGGATATAAAGACTTCGCTCGCGTATGCCGCAAAGACCAGACCGAGCGCAATCATACCAGCAGCGAAAGCGTTTATCTCGACGACCGTTTCAATGCCGATCGCCCTGAGTGCTGCAGAAAGACCGATCTGCACGCCGTAGTAGATCAGAAAGAGCGTTAGAAGTTCAGGTAAGCCGCGAAAGATGGTGGTGAAAAGCGTTGCGCTGAAACGCAGGGAACGTTCTTCGCTGCGGCGGCCAAGAGCAACGAGAAAACCGAGAGTCAGGCCGAGCGGCAGCGTCGACAGCGCCAGAGAAACCGTAAGAATTGCGCCCCAGAGGAGTTGGTCACCCCATCCATCAGCGCCGAATCCCAGCAAAGGCAGGATATCATTCTCCATCCGCTAAGTCCCGCTGACTGAAACGAAGCGCCCGGCCGGAAAGGTCGTTATCCGACCGGGCAGAACTTACTGGGCCGGAGCCCTGCTCTCAGCCTCAGTAGATGTCGAAGCCGAAATATTTCTCGTTGATCTTCTGATAGGTACCATCGTCGCGGATCGCCTTGATGGCCGCCGAGAACTTGTCGGCCAGCTCCTGCTCGTCCTTACGCACGGCGATTGCGATCTCGTCATCTTCCAGAAGCGGATCGCCGACGACCTCGAAGCCTTCGTTCTGTTTGACGAACTCGTCCTGTACGCCAAAATCGGCCACGACACCGTCGAGGCGGCCATTCTTCATGTCGAGATAAGCCTCCTCCTGTGTCGGGTAAGGCTTCATCGAAACATCGCCCATATTCTCGGTCATATAGGTTTCGGCGACAGTGCCTTGCTGAACGCCGATGGTCTTACCGGACAGGGTCTCAGCCGTGGCGTCCTTGATGTCGCCATCGCTTGCGGTGACCAGGCGGAGCGAGTTGGTGTAGTACGGCTCGGAAAACGTCACCTGCTCCTGGCGTTCCGGCGTAATGCTCATGGATGCGATGATTGCATCGAACTTACCGGCCTGCAGCGCCGGAATGATGCCATCCCAATCCTGCGTGACAAATTCGCATTCAGCATTCATCTCCTCGCAGAGGGCGCGAGCGATGTCGATGTCGAAGCCTTCCAACTCATTGTTGGAATTGAGCTGGTTGAACGGGGGATATGCGCCTTCGCTGCCAATCTTCAGGGTCATTTTGTCCTGGGCGAGGGCGGCTGGGACGGTAAGCGCCATGACGGAAAGAGCGAGAAATGTGCGGCGTATCATCATAAGCGTTTGATCCTTCTCATTTTAGCGCCAGCCGATTGCCGGCGCTTACTATGCATGTGGAATTAGTCGCAGACTGCGAAGGGAAAAGGCAATCCCCTTCAATGCCTTTCTGAGAGGCTCTGCTGCTTAAGTTGCATCTGCTTCTCTCTATCACGAGCGCGTTCCAGATCTTCAGGCGTATTGATATTGAAGAACGGATCGTCACCATCGGAGCCGTGAAAGTCAGCCAGGGCAAAATCATGCCGATGAATGAAGCCGAGAACCTGATAGGTCTCCGATGTCGTCAGCCATTCCTTGAGCGCTAGCCGCATGGAAACGGGCCAGCGGCACACCGTGGGATGTCTACGCCCGCCGGATGTCGCCAGAACTATACGGTCGTTCTCGCCTTCGGACGCAAGCTCCAACCTCAGAACAAGGTCCAACGGCAAAAAGGGAGTGTCGCCCGAAACGGTAATGAGGTGGGACGCCGGGTTCTCCTGCTGAATCGCCCATTCCATCCCTGCCAGTACGCCAGCAAGCGGGCCGAGTTGCTCATCGTCCTCGATTACCGGCAGGCCATAATGCGCATAGCGGGAAGGATCGCCGTTGGCACTGATGGCAAGCCGGCTGACCTGAGGTTGAAGCCGCTCTATAACGTTGTCGATTATCGGTCGGTCGCCCAGTCGAAGAAGCGGTTTATCGCCGCCTCCCATCCGGCGCGCTTGACCGCCTGCAAGGATAATACCTGCCGGTTGCAACTCCTGGATACTCCTCTGGGCAGCCCCGTGTGTTCACATCCAGACGGGTAACGTTAGACGTTAGCTTTTGTTCGATGCAACTTTGACAAGTGTCAGAATGATAGAATGGCTGAGAAGCGGTCAGATGCCGCGTGGCGCGCCGCGCGCCATATTTTCGGCGGCGATTGGCTTGGCGTCTGTCCGTACATTCTCTCTGTAGAGGGTGAAAAGGCCGGAACTGACAATGACCGCCGCGCCGATCAGGGTGACGAAGTCAGGCAGTTCGGAGAAAAATATCCACCCGATGAGAATTGCGACGAGGAGGTTGCCGTAGCGAAAAGGTGCAGAGAACGAGACATCGCCGCTACGCACAGCGGCAGTCGTCGCAAGCAATCCGAGAACGACGAATACCCCAGCAAAGAAAAGCGCAGCGAGATCGGGGGTAGATACGACCTGCCAGGACCGGGACTCGAACGGCAGGATCAGAAGGCCGAACAGTCCTACGGCGATAGAGGTAACAAAGGCCACCACTGTCGAGGGCAATTCCGGGCGGATTGTGCGCGTCACGATCTCTCGTAGGGCCGAGCAGATAACGCTGACCAACAGGCATATTGCATAGACACTGAAGCCGTCTGCGCCTGGGCGCAGGCATATCAGTACGCCAATGAAGCCTATGCCGATGGCCGACCACCGCCGCCAGCCCACGGGCTCGCGCAACAAAAGCGCCGCTCCAGCCGTGACTGCAAGAGGAATTCCCTGAAGAATTGCAAACACATTGGCCAAAGGCATTTGAGCGAGAGCGATAAGAAAAAGTATGGTTGCCGACCCGTCCAAAACGTTTCGCGCCAGAAGGCGTCGATCCAGCATATCCCGAAGCGGGGGTAACGGCCCGTGCCAGCGCAGCCATATGTAGAGGGTCAGGGCTGCAAACACGCCGCGGATCAGCATCACCTGGCTGACGGGCAAATGCGTACCCGCTACACGCGAAAGCGAGTCGTTCACGACGAAAGCGCTGACACCGAGAAGCGTCAGCAACGCGGCTTTCATATTTTTAGGCAGGCGAGACGGCCGAACGGTCTGAAATGGCAAGGCAAACACTCATCAAGAAAGGCCGTCCACGGCGCGCTTTCAGAGCCTTATCCTATGGGTCGACGACGAGATAGATGGCGAGCTGTGCGAAAAGTGATGAGTAGCTATTCGGAGCAGTCATTCAGGGACCGGCGAGTGTCCGCATGATTCGACCGACCTGCGGATCGATAGAGGGCTTTTGCGATGGCGGGTAGCGCAGGATGGCCGTGTGGAGAACCCCGCCGGCACCTCGCTCGGTTCGTTGGTAAAAGACATTGCCATTGGCATCGAAACCGGAAATCGCGAACCAGTCTCGCGTGACGCGATCGAGTGTGATGTCGCCAAGTTGCTGACGAGCCTGATCTGCCATCTGGCGAAAGTCTTCGCCTCGACTACCATAAACGATCAACTCCGCTTCGTCCGGACCCAGAAACGTCTGTCCATCAGCGTTTGCGGGCGGCAATAGCGTATCGAAAAGGTCTGTCGGGAAGCGGATCGTCGTTCCAAACCGGTCGTTACGGTAGGTCAACGAGTCTGCAGTCGTTGGCAGAGTGAATGCCACAAGGATGCAGGCCGCAAGTAGGCCGCGGCCTTGGCTCGAGATTCTGCCGAATACGATTGGTTTCATGTCATCCTCCGGTCGTTCATTAAAGCCAATGCATGGCGAGCCGAATGGATGCGTTGCGCTGCGATGGAAGTTTTTGGCGCCCTGCTAACCGCCGGTGACACTCATATGACGCCCGACGGAGGGGCGAGCGGTCCGATCGATGACGAAATCGTGGCCTTTTGGTTTGCGGCCAATCGCTTCGTCAATCGCCGACGATAGCGCTTCATCGCTTTCCGAGGCGCGGAGCGTTGCGCGCAGATCGGCAGCATCGTCCTGGCCAAGGCACATATAGAGCGTGCCCGTGCATGTCAGCCTGACCCGGTTGCAGCCTTCGCAGAAATTATGCGTCAGTGGCGTGATAAAGCCGAGCCGTCCGCCTGTTTCCGCGATCTCGACATAGCGGGCCGGGCCGCCGGTCTTGAGCGGAATGTCGCGAAGCGTCCAGCGCTCTTCGAGTTGTTCTCGAAAGACTGACAGAGGCAGGTATTGATGGGTCCGGTCGACATCGATTTCGCCCATCGGCATTGTTTCGATGACCGTGAAATCCATGCCCTGACCGTGCGCCCATTCGATCATTGCGGGCAGTTCGCGATCATTGAAATCTTTTAGCGCAACGGCATTGATCTTTATGTCGATCCCGGCTTTCTGCGCCGCCGCGATCCCTTCCATCACCTGGCCGAGATTGCCCCATCGGGTGATCTTGCGAAACTTGTCGTGATCGAGCGTATCGACGGAGACATTAATCCGCTTAACACCGCAGTCGGCCAGCTCATCGGCATATTTCGCCAATTGGCTACCATTGGTGGTTAGGGTCAGTTCGCTGAGAGCGCCCGTCTGCAGATGACGGGAAAGATTGCGGATAAGGCCCATGATGTTTTTGCGCACGAGCGGTTCACCGCCCGTCAAGCGCAATTTGCGGACGCCCTTGGCGACAAAGGTCGAGCACAAACGGTCGAGCTCCTCCAGCGTCAGGAGGTCCCTTTTCGGCAGAAACGTCATATTCTCCGCCATGCAATAGGTGCAGCGGAAATCGCAGCGATCCGTCACAGATACGCGCAGATAAGTTACATGCCGACCGAACGGGTCGATCATGGCGGGCTGGGTCTCACCAGACATTAAAGTCGCCTTTGTCGTTTCCCCGCAGCCAATGCGCATCTTGCGCTGACCACAGGCTACAAATATGCCTAACTTCTACGAGCCGCAACCAGACCGAAGGAACAGGTGGTGGTCAAGGCGCCGAAAGCCTTACGTGTCGCATCCGATCGCCGTTCGCTCAGTCTCGACTGGCCGGACGGCACGGCCACAAAGTTTCCAGCAGAGATGCTGCGCGTCTTCAGCCCGTCCGCGGAAGTGCAGGGCCATTCGCCCGATCAGCGAAAATTGCAGTCGGGTAAAAAAGACGTCCTCATTCTGTCGGTCAGTCCGGTGGGCAATTATGCAGTTCGTATCGGGTTCGACGATATGCACGATACCGGCCTCTACACCTGGCTCTTCTTTTCCGACCTGGCGAACACTATGGATGAGCGCTGGTCCGGCTATCTAAAAGAACTGGAAGAGAAGGGGCTGAGCCGTTGACCTGGGAGCCGGTCGATCTAGACATTCTGGAAGAAATCTACGGTGAGCCGGCGCCCGCCTCCATCGTCAAGGAGAAGGATCGGCTGATACCGTCCTACCGTAAGCTGGTGGAGGCGTCGCCTTTTTTCGCGCTGGCCAGCGCCGGACCGGATGGGTTGGACTGTTCGCCGCGGGGCGAGCGCGGCGGGGCCGTGGTCATCGCCGACGACCGCACGCTGATCATTCCCGACTGGCGCGGCAACAATCGCATCGACACCTTGCGCAATATCGTTGGCGATCCGCGGGTGGCGCTTCTCTTCCTGCTTCCGGGATCGGGAACAACTCTTCGTGTCAATGGCGAGGCAATCGTCACATGCGCTGCCGATCTGTTGGCGACGTTGCAACGAGACGGAAAAGAGCCGCGCAGCGCTATCGTCGTGAAGATCAAAAGCGTTTACTTCCAATGTGCGCGGGCCGTAATGCGCGCCGAACTCTGGAATACCGACTATTTTGCAGCTGCTGGCGAATTGCCGACCGCCGGTGAGATGCTCGCCGAGGCGAGCGATAATCGCGAAGGCGGCGATACCTATGATCGGGCCTGGCAGGAGCGAGCATCCAAAACGCTGTTCTAGGCGTCGACCGCGACTTATAGCGTAACATCTGCCTTCCGACGAACGTTGTTGTCACCGTGACGGCGAGGGAGGATGATCGATGACGAAAGTGGCTTTGGCGCTGTTCGTCGGCGCTTTGTGCACAGCCAGCCTCGACCTCTCCGAGGTCTCGGCACAGGAGGCGGCGGGCCGGCCAACGATCGCCGGCCTTTCGGAGTGGACGACCGACTTCGGCAAAGCCATTGTACCGCTTTCTGAAATTCAGTCTGGCGGACCGCCGAAAGACGGTATCCCTTCCATTGATGAGCCACAGTTCGAACCGGCCGTGCAGATCGACGATGTCGGCGAAAGCGAGCCGGTCATGGTGCTGCGCCATGGGGGTGAGGTTCGCGCCTACCCAATGCAGATCATGATGTATCACGAGATCGTCAATGACGTCGTCGCCGGCACACCGGTGGCGGTGACCTACTGCCCTCTCTGCAATGCCGCAATCGTTTTCGACCGACGCATCGATGGCGAGGCAACGACGTTCGGCACCACGGGCCGTCTGCGCAATTCCGATCTGGTGATGTATGACCGCGCGACCGAAAGCTGGTGGCAGCAATTTACCGGTCAGGCCATTGTCGGTCGTCACGCGGGAAAAGCGCTCAAGACGCTTCCTTCCTCGACCGAGGCCTTTGGCTCGTTCCGCAAGAGCAATCCTTCTGCGCAGGTATTGGTGCCGAACGATCCAAGCCTGCGTCCTTACGGGCGCAATCCCTACGTCGCTTACGATACGACCTCACGGCCCTTTCTCTATCGCGGCAATTTGCCCGACGATTTGCCTGCCATGGCGCGCGTCGTCGTCGTGCCGAACGCCAATGATGAAGAGCCGTTGATCGTGGCGCTCGACGCTTTGAAGGACGGGCGTTTCCAAAAGAATGGCGTCACGATCCGCCAATCGGGAACGGTGGCGTCGGCACTAGACGATGCGGCCATATCGAATGGACGCAAGCTTATGCAGATAGCGGTTGAACGCGATGGAAAGCCTGTTGTGGCGCATGAGACCTTCGCTTTCGTCGCCCACGCCTTTCATCCTGATATTCCCATTATGGGCCGCAACCGTATGGAAGCGCCGACCTCATCGGTCGAGCATCCGTCACTCCGACCATAGTAAACAAAAAAGGGCCGCCCTTCGGACGGCCCTGCGCAATAGGGAGATTGCGGCTATCGTCCGTCTTACTGGCGCACCACGACCCGCGTTCCGACGCCAACGCGCTGGTAGAGGTCCATAACATCGTCATTCGCCATTCGGATGCAGCCTGAGCTCATCGCTTTGCCAATCGTCCAAGGCTGATTGGTGCCGTGGATACGGTAGATGGTCGAGCCGATGTAAAGAGCGCGCGCACCGAGCGGATTGTCTTCGCCGCCGGGAACGTAAGCAGGGAGCGTGCGCCCTGTCTGTCGCTTGACCCTGGCGCGCATTACCGCTGGCGGCGTCCATCCCGGCCATTCTGCCTTACGGGTGATCTTATGAGAACCGGACCAGCGGAAGCCGTCGCGACCGACACCGACGCCGTACCGGATGGCCTTGCCATTGCCCAGCGAATAATAGAGCCGGCGTTCTGCGGTATCGATAAAAATCGTATTCGCCGGATATTTGTCGAACCGCACCGTTTTGCGTGGGACAGGGCTCTTGTTGGAGCGGAATTTGCCGTGGCGGATCGGTTCGCGGCCGCCTCGCAGAAAGTTCACAAACCCATTTTCAGCAGAGGCCGGGGTCGTGGTTATGGCGACGCCCGGTAGCGCTATGCCAATCGACAAGAGCATGGCGGCGGCTTTACGAATCATTCTCATGCGAGCGGTCCCCTTTATCCAAAGTCGTGGGGGAGATTCCGCAAGGACCGGTTAAGGGTCAAATAACGCGGCGATCACATTTGCGTGAGGCGATCGGACCGTTCTCGCACTGTTGTAAATCCGCCATAGCGTCGCAGCCGTCAGCTCAGGTTCAACTCCTTGAAAAAGTCGTTGCCCTTATCGTCGATGACGATGAAAGCCGGGAAATCCTCGACCTCGATCTTCCAGATCGCCTCCATCCCGAGTTCCGGATATTCCACGACCTCGACGCTTTTGATGCAATCCTGGGCCAGCCGCGCCGCAGGTCCGCCGATGGAGCCGAGATAGAAGCCGCCATGGCGTCCACAGGCCTGACGCACCTGTGCAGACCGGTTGCCCTTGGCGAGCATCACCATCGAGCCGCCGAAGCTCTGGAACTGATCGACGTAGGAATCCATCCGTCCGGCCGTCGTCGGTCCGAACGAGCCCGACGCGTAGCCTTCCGGTGTCTTGGCCGGACCGGCGTAATAAATCGGGTGGTTCTTGAAATAGTCCGGCATTTCCTCGCCCGCTTCCAGTCGGGCGCGGATTTTCGCGTGGGCCAGATCTCTGGCCACAATGATCGGTCCTGTCAGTGAAAGGCGAGTCTTTACCGGCTGTTCCGAGAGCGTCTTCAGGATTTGAGTCATCGGCTGGTTGAGGTCGATCTTCACAACTTCGCCGCCCAGATGAGCGTCCTCGATCTCCGGAAGATATTTGCCCGGATCGCGCTCTAAGGCCTCGATGAAGATGCCATCCTTCGTGATCTTGCCCTTCGCCTGGCGGTCGGCCGAGCAGGAAACCCCGATGCCGATTGGAAGCGATGCGCCATGGCGGGGAAGGCGGATAACGCGAACGTCGTGACAGAAGTATTTACCGCCAAATTGAGCGCCAACGCCCATCTGCTGGGTCAATTTGTGGACTTCGGCTTCCATTTCCAGATCACGAAAAGCGTGGCCGCTTTCCGATCCTTCGGTGGGCAGGCCATCCAGATAGCGGGTGGACGCCAGTTTGACCGTCTTTAGGTTCATCTCCGCGCTCGTCCCGCCGATCACAATGGCAAGATGGTATGGAGGGCAGGCCGCCGTACCGAGCGTCAGGATTTTCTCCTTCAAAAATTCGATCATCCGGTCATGTGTCAGAAGGGAAGGGGTGCCTTGGTAAAGAAAAGTCTTGTTGGCCGAGCCGCCACCCTTGGCGACGAAGAGGAACTTGTAGGCGTCTTCGCCTTCCTCGTAGATGTCGATCTGCGCTGGCAGATTGTTGCGGGTGTTTTTCTCCTCGAACATTTTCATTGGCGCCAGCTGGCTGTAGCGGAGGTTCTTTTTCTCATAGGCGTCAAGAACGCCCTGACCTAGGGCATCGGCGTCGCCGCCTTCGGTCCACACCCGACGCCCCTTTTTTCCCATAACGATGGCCGTGCCGGTGTCCTGACACATCGGAAGGATGCCGCCTGCAGCGATATTTGCGTTTTTTAACAGGTCGAAGGCGACGAAACGGTCGTTTTCCGTGGCTTCGGGATCATCGAGAATCTTGCGAAGTTGCTCGAGATGGCCAGGACGAAGCAGGTGGTTGATGTCGGCGAAGGCCGTTTCGGATAATAGCCGTAGAGCTTCCGGCTCAACCGTCAGCATTTCCTCGCCGCGAAACGAATCGACCGACACATACTCACTGGAAATTTTGCGCCAGGGCGTCTCATCCTCGGCAAGCGGAAAGATTTCTGTGATCGCGGCCTGAGCCATGGCCAGTTCTCCCATTTACGCAAAAAGCTTGATGTTCCGGGTCTTAGCGATCCGCGCACCAATTGCAAATCGACCATAAGGGTTGCCGGAATGTCACGTCTTGGAAACCATTTATGGAGGAATGGGACATAGCTTTAAACAGCCGATCCGTTTCCGATAGGATGGCCTGACTGAATCGATGGAACTGTTGTCGTTTCTACGACGTATCCAAGTAGCGACCAGATTGCCAATCGCGCTTTGAGCAAGGAAGATTTGATGTTGTTGCGCCGACCTTCACTGAAGACGCTCGTCTTTTTCGCGATCGGTTTTGGGATCGCCATACCCGTCGATACGGTCATGGCGCAGGATATCGACGTTCGCCTTGTGTCCGATCGCGGCAGCCTTCCAGGTGTTTTCCAGAGAATCCTTCGTGGAGGAGGCGGAAATGAGCGCCGCGTTATCCGCCGCGCGCCACAGCGCCGCGTCATTCGCCGTGCTCCTGTACAAAAGCGCCGGGTGATCCGTCGCTCGACGCAGCAGTCGCAGCAGCGCGCCGTCGCGCCGATAAAGAAGGTCGCGCCGCCAACGTTCAAGGCGTTTACCGCGCCTTCGATGACGTCTGTCGATTTCGCTTCACTTCGGGCCCTTCGGCCGGAGCGCTCAAATCTCGTCGGTAGCGGTCTGTTTCTTTCTCTGCTTCCGCGGCTCGACAGCTACGATCTGAAGGCCGAACCGGAGATCGCTAAAGCGTTGACGCAGTTTTACGCCCGCCACGCAGAACCGCTTTGGCTGGATGGGCTGAAACCCAACCAGAACGCCCGCGCTGCGCTGGCATTACTCTCTGCCGCCGAAGATGATGGATTGCGTGTCGCCGACTATGCGCTTGGAACGCCGGTCCCGCAGGAAGAGCCGGTTGTCGCACGTTCACTGGCAATTCCTGTTACAGCCTCCTCAGAGCGGAAAACGCAGTCGCCAAACCTTGCGCCAAGCGCAGAGACGACAGGCGCTATCGATCCAAAGCAGAGTATGGAAAGCGTCCGCGATCTTGCTATCCGTTTCGAGATGGCTCTCTCCGCGCGCCTGATGCGTTACGGACGTGATCTGGCGATTGGCCGGCTCGACGCCAATGCCTTATCAGGTTTTCACGATCTGCCGCGCCAGTCCTTCGACGGCGTCGCGCTTCTGAACGCTATCGCCGGGGGAAAAACCCCCGCAGCCGCGACGCGAGATCTGGCGCCGAAAGATCCATCCTATGCGCGCCTTCTGTCGGAACTGGCCGACCTTCGTGGCAAATCATCGAAGTTGCCGCAGATCAAGGGGCGCGTACTGTGGAAAGCGGGTGCAAACGATCCCCGCTTTGCTGATTTCCTGACGATTGTCGAAGCGACCGCGCCATCGTCGGTTCTTGCCGAACATCGTAGTGCGCTTGTCGCTCATCGCGGCGAAACCTACGCGGCTGAACTCGTGCCGCTGGTCAAGGCGCTGCAGGAGAATGCTGGCCTTAAAGCAGACGGCGTTATCGGCCCGCGCACCATTTCCGGCCTCGTGCCGGTCAGCCCGGCCGAAAAGATCGAAAAGGTCGAACTGGCGCTGGAGCGTCTTCGGTGGCTTCCGCGCGAGCTCGGGCCGCGGCGCGTGTTTATCAACCAGCCGGAATATGTCGCTCGCTATTACGAAAACGGCATCGAAGACACGCAGATGGCTGTCGTTGTCGGCACAAAGACCAATCAGACGAGCTTCTTCTATGATGAAATCGAGACCGTCGTGTTTCGGCCCTATTGGGGATTGCCCCGCTCGATCATCGTCAACGAATATCTCGGCAAACTCCGGTCCGATCCGAGCTATTTTGACCGGAATGGATATGAGGTGGTCAAAGGCGGACGGCAGGTTTCATCGTCGGCCGTCAACTGGTGGACGTCGCCTTCAAGCCTGAACGTCGGTGTGCGCCAAAAGCCGGGGCCGAGAAATGCGCTAGGCGAACTGAAGATCCTTTTCCCCAACAGGCACAATATCTACATGCACGATACGCCGACCAAACATCTGTTTTCGCGTAGCAAACGGGCATATTCGCATGGCTGTGTGCGCCTATCCGACCCCCGCCTGATGGCGGCGAAGGTTCTCGGTACCGACACCTCCACCATCGCGTCTCGGTTGGGTTCGGCAACGAATGGCGAGCGACAGCCGGTCGACGTGAAATTGCCGGTCTATCTTGGCTATTTCACCGCATGGCCGGACAAAGATGGACGGGTCAACGTCTTCGAGGACGTCTACGGTCGGGACGCGCATTTGCTGGAGTCGCTCGACAAGGTCAGTGGATCACGCGCGATCTGATCGAACGTAGCCCCACGCAATCCTTTATGTTCCGATTCGTTCGGGCGGATGCTTGACGGAGTAAAGCTGCCGCCCGTATAGGACGCGCGGTTCAGGGCCGCAGATCGTTTCGGTGGCCTGTAGAAGGGCGGTTAGCTCAGCGGGAGAGCACTCGCTTCACACGCGAGGGGTCACTGGTTCAATCCCAGTACCGCCCACCATTCTTACTTTCACTTGGGCTTGGCCATGCAGGCAATCAGTTCGCTCGCCAAGGCAGTCGTCAGTTCGTCGAAGTGATCGATGACGTGGTCAGGAGCCAGATCGGCGACCGGAGTATCGCTATAGCCGAATGTCACTGCGACCACTGCCACGCCAGCAGCCTTGGCAGTAGTGACGTCGGTTCGCGAATCGCCGATGAGAATACTGTTGCGCCAATCGCCGCCCGCCGCCGTGATCGTATCGGTCAAGTGACGTGGATCGGGTTTGCGATAGGCAAATGTGTCGGACCCGGCAATCGCGGCAAAGCGATGTTTCACGCCAAGACCCTCGAGCAGGGGGATTGCAAGACCTTCGAACTTGTTGGTGCAGACGGCGAGCGCCCATCCGGCGGCGGCGAAACGGTCCATTGCTGCGACGGCCCCTGGAAATGGCTGGCTGCGGCCGGGAATATTCTTTCTATAATGGTCAATGAAGACATCGAGCAGCGTGCCGAGCATCTCCTCCGACAGTTCCGCCAGGCGATCCTGCGCCTCAAAAGCCCTCTGCAGCATAACCCTTGCGCCATGACCGGCATAGTGGCGGATATCCTCTTCTCGCGCCGGAGTCAGACCTTGGGTGATCAGGCAGTGATTGAGCGAATCGACCAGATCGGGTGCGGTATCGACGAGAGTGCCATCGAGGTCGAAGACGATTGTGGGACGCAAAACGGTTTCCTGCCTGACTATCGCGTGTGCGGGATGTCTTCTTTGCCAGTCACTTGCCCGGCGTCAAGCCGGGCTTTGACGGTCCGGCCAAAGCTGCTAAGCGGAATTCACGCAATGGATCTGGTTGGTGAGAATGGATGCAGTAGCGCTTAAAACGGAAGCGG
Source organism: Notoacmeibacter sp. MSK16QG-6 (assembly GCF_024158145.1). Classification (GTDB taxonomy): domain Bacteria; phylum Pseudomonadota; class Alphaproteobacteria; order Rhizobiales; family Rhizobiaceae; genus Notoacmeibacter. The sequence goes on along the minus strand of NZ_JAMYXM010000002.1, from coordinate 185,137 downwards.
CGCGCGAGGCGCTATCCGAAGTTAGTGAAGGGATGAAGCTCGGTATTGGCACGGGGTCGACCGCCGAGGCGTTCGTTCATTTGCTCGCCGAGCGAGTGGCTGAGGGACTTTCGATTATCGGCGTGCCCACCTCGGAGCGGACGGCGGCTCTCTGCCTTGATCTGGGAGTGCCTCTCTCGACGTTGGAAGAGCAGCCTTCGCTTCATCTGACGATCGACGGAGCTGACGAGATCGACCCATCGCTTGGCTTGATCAAGGGCGGTGGCGGCGCGCTGTTGCGTGAAAAGATCGTCGCCGCGGCAAGTGAGCGGATGATTGTCATCGCCGATGAAAGCAAGATGGTCGACACGCTCGGGCGTTTTCCTCTTCCGATCGAGGTCAACCGCTTCGGACTTGCGGCCACGCGGGTCGCTATCGATGCGGTGGCCAAAAAGCTGGGGCTTTCAGGTCCGGTGGAGCTACGCGGCGGAACGGACGATCCATTCGTGACCGATGGCGGACATTTGATCCTGGATGCATCATTTGGCCGCATTCCGGATTCAAGAGCCCTAGCGAGATCGCTCCATGACATCCCCGGTGTCGTTGAGCACGGTCTTTTCCTCGATATGGCGGATCTGGCTGTTATCGCCAGTTCGGAAGGCGTAAGACGCTTCACGCCGCTCGCAGTATAATGATGGAGTCTTTCGATGCCGACATTTCGTAGCGCAATGTTCCTGCTGGGCGCGCTGGCCGTATTGCTGACCGGTCCTGCAAGCGCCCAGGCTGTAACCGATGGGCAAAAAGAACAGGCAATGCGGCTGATCGATGCGATCCACGTCACCGATTCTTTCGCCGATGCGCCGATCAAGGATGCGCTTATCATCGAATCGCAGATCGTGGTCGCCTATCCTAATCTGGCGGACCGCATTAACGAGATCGTGCAGGAAGAGGCGCTGAGCCTGGCTGACCGTTTCCAGGCATTCAAGGGCGAGGCCGCTCTGATCTACGCCAAGGCATTTACCGAGGAGGAGCTGAAGAAACTTGCCGATTTCTTCGCCACTGACGTCGGCCAAAAAATGCTGAACGAACAGGAGATCATGTATCGCGAAGTGGGCCGTGCGGCTGAAATCTGGCGGGAAGGTTTCCGGAAAGATCTCGCAGCGGCCGTGCAGAGCCGCGTGGAAGAGATTGTCGGCTCTCAGAAGAGCGAGGCTCCGGCAGAAGCCTCTGAAGCCCCGGCCGAAGGAGCCGCTGAACAGCCTGCGAACTGACGCGCCGACCTTCATTCGATTTGACTTTCACCGGCGCGGAACCAGTTTTCGCGCCGGTTCGTATTTTAATTTCCCTATATTATCGGAGATGGTGCCATGCCACGTTACGATTATGATTTGTTCGTTATCGGTGGCGGTTCCGGCGGTGTGCGCGCCGCGCGCCTTGCTGCGAAGCTGGGCAAAAAGGTCGCCATCGCGGAAGAGTATCGACTTGGCGGGACCTGTGTGATCCGGGGCTGCGTGCCCAAGAAACTGTTCGTTTATGCCAGCCAATTCCATGAACATTTCGAAGATGCGGTTGGTTATGGATGGACGGTCGGTGAAACCAGCTTTGACTGGCCGACTCTCATTAAAAACAAGGATGCCGAGATCGACCGGCTGGAGAGCCTGTATTCAAAAGGGCTGGAAAACGCCGGCGCCGATATTTTTTGTGGTCGCGCCGTTCTGGAAGACGCCCACACATTGCGTCTGTCCTGCCAGGATATGGTCGTTACCGCCGATCAAATCGTCATTGCGACAGGTAGCAAGCCAAGCGAACATATCGCATTGCCAGGTTTCGACCTGGCAATCGACAGCAATGACGCTTTCCACCTGGAAGAACTTCCAAAATCCATTCTTATCTATGGTGGCGGCTATATCGCCGTCGAGTTCGCCAACATTTTTCACGGCCTCGGGGTGGAGACGACGCTTCTCTACCGGGGCGTCGAAATTCTCGGCCGCTTCGACAAGGATGTTCGACGCGGTCTTCACGACGCCATGTCCCGCAAGGGAATCCGCATCATCACGCGTGACAATCTGCGAAAGCTGGAAAAGCGCGACGATGGCCGGATCGATGCATGCCTCCACAATGCCGATGAGGCCTTGCCATTCGATAAGGTCATGATGGCCATCGGTCGTTCGCCCAACACAGACGGGCTTGGGCTGGAGGCTGCCGGGGTCGAGAGCGATCAGAAGGGCGCGGTGTGTGTCGACAAGCTGTCGCGGACCAATGTGAAGAATATCTGGGCGCTAGGCGACGTCACCGACAGGGTGCAGTTGACGCCTGTCGCCATCCATGAAGCGATGTGCCTGATTCAAACCCTCTATCACGACAATCCGACCGAGCCGGATTACGGCTGCATTCCGACGGCCGTCTTTTCCCAACCGGAAATTGGCACAGTCGGTCTTTCCGAAGACGATGCATGCGAGCAGTACGAGAACATCGAAATCTACAAAGCCACGTTTCGACCGATGCGCAATACGTTGGCAAAGCGTGATGAGCGGATGCTTATCAAGCTGGTTGTCGATGGCGATAGTCGCCGGGTCGTCGGATGCCATATTCTCGGGCCGGACGCCGGAGAAATGGCGCAGATCCTTGGCATTGCGGTAAAAGCCCAGCTTACGAAAGATGCTTTCGACTCCACCATGGCTCTCCACCCATCCGCTGCCGAAGAGTTGGTGACGATGTATGAGCCATCATATCGCGTGAAAAACGGAGAGCGCGTCACAGAATGAATATTTTATTCATTCTGTTTTTCGGGTTGAATAAATAAGCGGATTGCATTAGGTGCTCGCCTCATCAGACAGGGAGCCCCTACCAAATGGTCGATATTCCGAGCCTGACGGGTCGGCAGATCCGATACATTCGAGCCATGCTCGATATCAGCCAGAGCGAGATGGCCCGCCGGACTGGTGTGTCACAGCCGACGATAAATCGCATGGAAGCCGATGCCGACCGCCCATTCGAGACGATCGCCGCGATGAAAATTCGATCGCTGGCCGATGAAGCGACACTCGCCGTTCCGCCGCATAGTGCGTTCGCCGATCCGAGTCAGGCGCCTGCCCGTCCTCGTATCGCTGTCGATAACAGTGACAAAAACAATCCAGGAAAGGAGGGCGGAGCCGTGAGCATTGAAGCATGGTCGCCGTCATCATGGCGCGAGAAGCCGATCAAGCAGGTTCCGGTCTATCCTGATCCGACGGCTTTGGGTGAGGTGGAGGAACGCTTGCGCTCCTATCCGCCTCTTGTTTTCGCTGGCGAGGTGCGTTCGCTTCGCGAGAAGCTGGCGGAAGTCGCTGCCGGGCGTGCGTTTTTGCTACAGGGTGGCGATTGCGCCGAGAGTTTCGCCGAGCATGGCGCTGACAATATTCGTGATTTCTTCCGCGCTTTCCTGCAAATGTCGGTTGTGTTGACCTTTGCCGGTGGAAAGCCTGTCGTAAAGATCGGACGTATCGCAGGGCAATTCGCTAAGCCGCGCTCGTCCGATACCGAGACGAAAGACGGAAAATCGCTGCCGTCCTATCGTGGCGATATCGTCAACGGCATCGATTTCGACGATGCTTCGCGCATACCGGATCCGCTTCGCCAGGAAATGGCCTATCGGCAGTCGGCGGCCACGTTGAATCTGCTGCGCGCCTTTGCGCAGGGCGGTTATGCGAGCCTTGAAAATGTCCATAAATGGATGCTGGACTTCGTAACCGATAGCCCCCAGCGAAACCGCTACGAGGCCCTGGCCGCGCGTATTTCCGAGACGATGGATTTCATGAACGCCATCGGCATCAATTCGGACAATTACCGCCGCTTGCGCGAGACGGATATGTACACCAGCCACGAGGCTCTGCTTCTCGGATATGAGGAGGCTCTGACACGCGTCGATTCGACGTCGAACGATCACTATGCCACCTCCGGCCACATGATCTGGATCGGCGACCGAACCCGCCAGTACGATCACGCTCATATCGAGTTCTGCCGCGGTGTGAAAAATCCGATCGGACTGAAGTGCGGACCGTCTACCGAAGAGGACGATCTGATCCGGCTTATCGACCGTCTAAACCCGAATGACGAAGCTGGCCGCATCACGCTGATCGGTCGCTTCGGCAGCGATAAGGTCGGCGATCATCTGCCGCGCCTGATACGCAGGGTCGAGAAGGAAGGACGGACCGTTGTATGGTCGTGCGATCCGATGCACGGCAATACGATCTCGGCAGGCAGTTACAAAACGCGCCCCTTTGAGCGGATCACGCGCGAGGTGCAGGCCTTTTTCGATATTCACCGCGCCGAGGGCACTTATCCCGGTGGCGTTCATGTCGAGATGACGGGCAAGGATGTGACCGAGTGCATGGGTGGTGCGCGTGCCATCGGTGAAGCCGATCTTGCTAGCCGCTACCATACCCATTGCGATCCACGTCTGAATGCGGAGCAGGCGCTCGAACTTGCATTTATGATCGCTGAGCTGTTGCGCAAAAATCAGGATGAACGGCAGAAACTGGCTGCGACTGGCTGATTTCACAAACCCGGCGCTTTCATGACACCCGCCTCGTTTATTGAACGAGTCGGGTGTTTTCGTTCACAAAATGACGATGATCTGTCGTCGAGAGGCGGCCTTTCGGATCGAGGCTCCGTGCGCATCTTTGTGTCAAAGGAGAAAATGAATGTCTCAGCCCGAATTCGACGCCTCTCAACTGCCGACGCTGTTTCTCTCTCATGGCGGGCCAAATGTGGTCACAGATGAAAGTCCGGCCCGGCGCTTTTACGAAACGCTTGCGGCCGATCTGCCGACACCGAAGGCAGTGGTCATCATGAGCGCGCATTTCGAGACAGACGGGGTCGCGGTTGTCACGGACCCGACCCCGGAAATGATCTATGATTTCGGCGGTGGCTTTGCATCCGAACTGTTCGAGATGGTTTATCCCGCGCCGGGCGAACCGGATCTGGCGGAGCGCATTTTTTCCATGCTGTCGGATAAAGCTCTCTCGCCATCGCGGATGCCGCATCGCGGTTACGATCATGGCGCCTGGACGATGATGCGGCTGCTTTATCCGGATGCCGACATTCCCATCGTTCAGGTTTCCATCGATCCGTCACGTGACGCCGCATGGCATCACCGGATCGGTGAAGCTCTGGCGCCACTGCGGGATGAGGGCGTTCTTCTTATCGGCTCCGGTCACATCACGCACAATCTCCGCGCGGTCTTTACCGAGATGAGTAGCGGGAAGCCGGTGCCTCAATCGTTCACCGCGCGTGTGGATGCTTTTACCGACTGGTTCGAAGAGGCGATCGAGAAGGGCGGTACAAGGCTTCTCGCATGGAAGCAGGAAGCGCCGTTTGTTGCTGATAATCATCCGACCGACGAACACCTCATGCCGATCTTCTTCGCGCACGGTGCGGCAGGGCCGCAAGCAACTGGGCGGCGCATCCACCACTCGCGTGTTGGCGGCGCGCTGACCTTCGACGTCTATCGCTTCGACTAGCCAAGCCGATACCCATCTTGTATCTGCCCCGCGAACAACGCGCTTGGGGCTTGATATGAAGCGACTGATCGATGCCTTCTGGAATTCCGTCGACGGGTTCCGGTTTCTGGCAAGGCACGAGAAGGCTTTCCGGCAGGAGTGTATGCTCCTCATGATCGCGCTGATAGTCGCGGTGCCGATTGCGGAAGACTGGCGCGGCTACGCCCTTTTAATCTCGGTCATTTTGATCTTGATGCTGGTGGAAGCGCTGAATACCGGCATCGAGAAAGCCTGCGACGCGCTTTCGACGACATTCGACGAGCGAATAAAAGTCGCCAAGGATTGCGGTTCGCTGGCCGTCTTGATCGCCTCGATTATCGCGGCGTGGACATGGGGACTTGCCGTTATCGACTGGTGGCTCGGCTATTAGCGAAAAAAGCGCGGCCCTTTTGGAGCCGCGCTTTGAAGGTTGACTGAAATAAGACGGGCTTACTTGTTCATCGCCTTCTGGAGGTTTTCGTCGATCTTGTCGAGGAAACCCGTCGTTGAAAGCCAAGGCTGGTCGGGGCCGATAAGGAGGGCGAGGTCCTTCGTCATGAAGCCGCTTTCCACTGTGGAAACGCAGACTTTTTCCAGCGTTTCAGCGAATTTGTTCAACTCGTCATTGCCGTCAAGCTTGGCGCGGTGCTTCAGGCCCCGGGTCCATGCGAAGATCGAGGCGATGGAATTGGTCGAGGTTTCCTTGCCTTCCTGGTGCTGACGGTAGTGCCGGGTGACGGTGCCGTGTGCGGCTTCCGCTTCGACCGTTTTGCCGTCGGGCGTCATCAGGACCGAGGTCATCAGACCGAGCGAGCCAAAGCCTTGCGCAACTGTATCCGACTGCACATCGCCATCGTAGTTCTTACAGGCCCAGATGTAGCCGCCCGACCATTTCAGGTTGGCCGCGACCATATCGTCAATCAGTCGATGTTCGTAGGTGATGCCGGCTTCCTTGAACTGATCCTCGAATTCGGCTTCGTAAATCTCCTGGAAGATATCTTTGAAGCGCCCGTCATAGGCTTTCAGGATCGTGTTCTTGGTCGAGAGATAGACCGGATAACCGCGCTGCAGACCGTAATTGAGCGAAGCGCGGGCAAAATCGCGAATGGAATCGTCCAAATTGTACATCGCCATCGCGATACCGGAGGACGGCGCGTCGAAGACTTCGTGTTCGATCTCGGTGCCGTCTTCGCCGATGAATTTGATGGTCAGCTTACCGGCGCCGGGAAACTTGAAGTCGGTGGCGCGGTACTGATCGCCAAAGGCATGACGGCCTACGATGACCGGCTCGGTCCAGCCCGGGACCAGACGCGGCACGTTTTTGCAGATGATCGGCTCGCGGAAGATAACGCCGCCCAGAATGTTGCGGATCGTGCCGTTCGGCGACCGCCACATTTTTTTCAGCCCGAATTCCTCGACACGGGCCTCGTCCGGGGTGATCGTCGCGCATTTAACACCGACGCCATGCTCTTTGATGGCGTTTGCTGCATCGATGGTAATCTGATCGTCCGTCTCGTCGCGCTTTTCGACACCCAGATCGAAATAGAGCAGATCGATGTCGAGATAGGGGTGGATCAGCTTGTCCTTGATGAACTGCCAGATAATCCGAGTCATCTCGTCGCCGTCGAGTTCGACGACCGGATTGTCCACCTTGATCTTCGCCATCAGTATCGATCCCTCTATTTATCGTTATCATCGGCCAGCGGGCCGTTCGTGGTGGCCCCATAGCAGCCACGCGCGCAGGTGCAAAGAGTTTGAACGCAGCTATCAGCTTGCTTATCGGAACGCCATTCAGGGACAGAGATATGACAGAGGTGCAAAGCGTCGAGGTGAATGGGCTTTCTATCGCCTATGAAATCGATGGATCTGAGAATGCACCACTGCTTTTGTGTCTGCATGGTTTTCCGGAATATCGTGCCGGATGGTCTGATGTCTCCGCACTTCTGAAAGCCAGGTTCCGTATCGTTCGACCCGATCAACGTGGTTATGGCGAGAGTGACAAGCCCAAGGATGTCGAAGCTTACCGCGTTCATCATCTGGCTCGTGATATGTTCGGGTTGATGGATGCCATTGCACCCGAACAATCCTTTTTCTTGGCCGGACATGACTGGGGTGCTTCGGTTGCCTATGCCATGGCCTTTTCAGAACCCGAAAAAATCGATCGCCTGGTGATCGTCAACGGGGCGCATCCGGCAACTTTTCAAAAGGCGCTCATCGACGATCCGCAACAGCGCGAAGCCAGTTTCTATATCCCCAGGTTGAAGGCAGAAAATGCCGAAAGCCGCTTGGCCGAAGACAATTACCGTCGCCTTCTGGATATGATGGAGAGATTTTCCGACTGTCCGTTTCTGGACAAGGAAAAACGGCAGGCTTACCGGGACGCCTGGAGCAGACCTGGCGCGCTATCGGCGATGTTGAACTGGTATCGCGCATCGCCGATTGTCGTGCCTGTGGAGAACGAAGCGGTCGAGGACGTTCCTGTTCTCGCTATCGATCAGGAGCGCTTGCGTGTGCGGATGCCGCACCTCTTGATCTGGGGCGAAGACGACGCCGCGCTACGCCCTTCGGTCATTGAGGGGCTGGATTCGTATGCCGACGATCTGCGGCGCGTCTTCATTCCGGGCGCGGGTCATTGGGTGCTTCATGAAAAGGCGCAAAAGGTCGCGGAGTTAATCGCTGCCTTTCTCGGAGAGGCGGAGTAGACCAAATTTGCGGCCAAGCAGGGGTACGAGGGATATTGGCGTCCCCGCGCTTTGCCTTCGCGCCAGCTTGATGTATCGGCTCCGCTGACCGATGGGAGAATAGTGCATGACCGAGAATGCGGCGGTTGGAGCCGCGCCGTCGAAACCTGTGATCATTCTCGTCGAGCCGCAGCTTGGCGACAATATCGGTATGGTTGCGCGTGCGATGGCGAATTTCGGTCTGTCCGACCTGCGACTCGTCACGCCACGCGATGGCTGGCCCAACGAGCGGGCGCGGGCCACCGCGTCCAAAGCCGATCATGTGATCGATGCCGTGACTGTTTTCGACAGCCTTCCCGCCGCCATCGCCGATCTCAATTTTGTTCTGGCGACCACAGCGCGTCAACGAGACGGTCACAAGGAGGTTCTGGGTCCGGTGGAGGCCTGTCAGCGTATCGGCGCGATGGGCGAGGGCGGTTCCCAGAGCGGTATATTGTTCGGTCGGGAACGCTGGGGTCTCAACAATGAGGAAATCGGTCAGGCTGACGCTATCGTCACCTTTCCGGTCGATCCCGCCTTTGCATCTCTCAATATCGCGCAGGCGGTTCTGCTCATGGCATATGAACTATCGCGGGGTCGTAGCGCGGATACGAATTTCTCCGCCCCTGACAGAGCGCCTGCACAGAAACAGGTGCTCAACGCCATGTTCGATTGGCTGGAGCCGGCACTGGATCAGCGTGGCTATTTCAGGACCGAGCAGAAAAAGCCAAAGATGATGGAGAATTTGCGAGCCGTTCTGACGCGCCCCGGATTTTCGGCCGATGAGATCGCCGTACTTCGCGGCGTTTTCACAGCGCTCGACAGATTTCGGCCGCGCGGCGCAAAGACCGAAAGCGAGAGCCAGTGAACTCGCGGGGCACCATCCTCTATTTCGACAGCGGAATCGGCGGCCTTTCGGTGGTGAAAGAGGCGCGCATTCTGCTACCGGAATACCGATCGGTTTACGTCGCCGATGATGCCGCATTCCCTTACGGCGCGTGGGAAGAGCAGGCTCTTCTGGATCGAATGATCGCTCTGTTCGGCCAACTGATCGCGGAGCACCGGCCCGACCTGATCGTCATCGCGTGCAACACCGCTTCGACGCTTGCGATCGAGGCATTGCGCAATGCCTTTCCCGATCAGGCATTTGTCGGCACCGTTCCTGCGATCAAACCTGCCGCGGAGCGAACGGTTTCCGGACTTGTGTCAGTTCTGGCGACGCCAGGTACGGTCAGACGGCAGTATACGCGCGATCTGATCGATCGATACGCCGCGCGCGTTCACGTGCGGTTGGTCGGCAGCGAGAGGCTGGCCGCTCTTGCCGAAGATTACATGCGCCGTGGTTTTGTCGACGAGAAAGCCGTCAGTGACGAGATCGCCAAATGTTTCGTCGAACAGGACGGCAAACGGACCGATATTGTGGTGCTGGCCTGCACGCACTATCCGTTTCTCATCAACCGCATGCGCAAGGTCGCGCCTTGGCCTGTGGACTGGATCGATACATCAGAGGCCATCGCGCGTAGAGCTCTAAGTCTCATTGGCGAAATGAAACCCTCCAATTTGTTGGACGCTGCGGATCTGGCGGTCTTCACTTCCGGCATGACGCCGCCTGAACTGTGCCGACTGGCAAAGGGTTTTGGCTTTGAGGTTCGTCAGCGCCCGCAGTAGCTAGCGGTTAAACAGCAGTGCCGTTCCGACGACAACGAGCGCTGCGCCGGCGAACGCGCCGGCGGCAGGTCGTTCGCGCGTGGTGATCCACAAAAGAGGAAGGATCAGAACAGGCGTCGTCGCCGTCAGCGTCGAGACGATGCCGACTTCGCCTCCAATCAGCGCGAAGAGGACGAGGGTCATGCCGAGCGCCATTGCAAGAATGGCCGAGACGACGACTATCACAAAGGTTCTCGGATCGAGTGGCGCCTGCTGGCGCGTCGAGCGGACGAACAGCATTAGCAGGCTAAGCGCAACGGCGCCCGTCGCAAGGCGTACGAGTGAGGCCGCTATGGGATCGACCCCGGTTTCCATGACCGGTCGGGCGATGAGAGAGGCCACTGCCTGGCAGAAAGCGGCTATCAATCCGAGCGCGACGCCGGCGCGCAAACTTCCATGAGTGGTTTCGAAAATATGGCGCTGGCTGGCGCGGCGTCCGAAAGCGATGGCAAGAATAACGCCGATCAATGTCAGGCCGATTCCGAAAATAGTCGTGCTTTTCAGTCGCTCATCCAACACGACCCAGCCAAGTATGACTGCCATGGGCGCATTCAACGAAAACAAAATGCTAGTGAGCCGTGGGCCGAGACGGTTCATCGTGACGAAGAGCGCCCAGTCGCCCAGGAAGATGCCTATCATGCCGGAAAGGATGAGCGCGGCTGTCGCGCTGGCCGTCAATGTCGACCATGTTCCGACATAGAAGACCCAAATGCCGAACAGTACAGAAACGATGACGAGCCTCAGGCGCACGAACGCGACCGCGCCGAGTTTTGTCGAGGGACCGTGCGAGATGATCCCGGCAAAGGCCCAGCAGAGGGCCGCACTGAGAGCAGCCAATTCATAGATCATCGAAGGGTGCCTTCATTTCCTGCTGTCCGTCGGACAGACCGGCTGTTTTCGATGAGGTTTGCGAGGAAGTCCAGTGTGACCTAGCAGTGACATCGCGCTGTATAGCTTGCTCCAGCAGATGTTACAGACGTGTCACGTCGCTGCTGTAGTCGAACGGCCGAAAGCAACAACCTTCTTGCAAAAACGGGTAGCGACTATGGCAAAATTCATTCAGACACCGACCGACAAACGCGAAGCCACCGAAGATGTCGGCCGGAATGTCGCTGACAATCCGACGATGGGTGACATCATCAATCGTCGCTATTCTCGCCGGGGGTTTTTGCAAGGTACGCTCGCGACAAGCGCGATAGCGGTCACGGTCAGCCCGCTGGCGCTTATCGCGGCGGAGAAGGCCAATGCCGAAGAGATGGGCAAGGGCTCTTTTTCTTTCGAGGAGATTGCCGCGGGTGTCGATGAGAACCACCACGTCGCGTCGGGCTACAACGCCAAGATATTGTTGCGGTGGGGCGATCCCGTTCTGGCCGATGCGCCAGAGTTCGATCCCCAGAACCATTCTGCCGCCGCTCAGGAAAAGCAGTTCGGCTACAATAACGACTATGTCGGTTTCATACCGCTCGAAGGCAGTGATGATCGCGGCCTGCTTGTCGTCAATCACGAATATACAAATCCGGAATTGATGTTTCCGGGCGCAGCAGTCGAGCGCGACGATGAGATCGTCATCGATGAGTGGACGAAGGAGATGGTCGATATCGAAATGGCGGCCCATGGCGGCACCGTTATCGAGATCGAAAAGGGTGAAGACGGCGCCTGGTCTCCGGTCGGCGACGGCGCGAAGAATCGCCGCATCAGCGTCAATACGCCGATTGAGATTTCCGGCCCCGCTGCCGGCCACGCCCGGTTGCAAACCAATGCCGATGCCACCGGCCGCAAGGTGTTCGGTACACTGAACAATTGCGCTGGGGGCGTAACGCCCTGGGGCACCTATCTGATGGCCGAGGAAAACACCCACGGTTACTTCCAGGGCGAATTGCCAGCCGATCACAAGGAAATCGCCAATTACGAGCGCATGGGCGTCCCGGGCGGCTGGTACAATTGGGCCAAGTTCCACGACCGTTTCGACCTTTCGAAGGAGCCGAACGAACCGAACCGTTTCGGTTGGATCGTCGAAGTCGATCCGATGAACCCGGATTCGACGCCGAAAAAGCGCACCGCGCTTGGGCGTTTCAAGCATGAGGGCTGTGAGACGATCCGCAACAAAGACGGCCGTGCCGTCTCTTATTCGGGCGACGACGAACGCTTCGACTACGTTTATAAATTCGTCAGCAGCGGCATGATCGATGACGAGAATCGTGAAGCCAATATGGACCTTCTCGATGAGGGCACCCTCCATGTGGCTCGCTTCGACGAAGACGGGACAGTGGAGTGGATGCCTATCGTCCATGGCGAAGGGCCGCTGACTGCAGAAAATGGTTTCGAGAGCCAGGCCGATGTTCTGATCGAGACGCGCCGTGCGGCCGATCTTCTGGGTGCAACGAAAATGGACCGGCCGGAAGACGTGCAGCCAAACACCGAGACCGGCAAGGTCTATGTGATGCTGACGAACAATACAAAGCGTGGGGAAGGTGACACGAACGCGGCCAATCCACGCGCGGAAAACGCCTTCGGTCATATTATCGAGATCAGCGAGACAGATGGCGATTTCGCATCGACGAAGTCGACGTGGGAAATCCTGCTTAAGTGCGGAGATCCTTCGATTGCCGAGGTCGGCGCGACCTTTTCACCAGCGACAAGCGAAAACGGCTGGTTCGGCATGCCGGACAATTGCGCAATCGACGCCGATGGCCGTCTCTGGGTTTCGACCGATGGCAATAGCGGCGACAAGACCGGTCGAACCGACGGTCTTTGGGCGGTCGGCACCGAAGGCGAGGATCGGGGTACATCGCGCCTCTTCTTCCGCTGCCCTGTGGGCGCTGAGATGTGCGGACCGGTCTTCACGCCGAACGGCGAGACGCTGTTCCTCGCCGTCCAACATCCGGGCGACGAAGGACTGGCGACCTTTGAAAAGCCAGCCACACGCTGGCCTGACTTCAAAGACGCCATGCCAGTCCGCCCGTCCGTCGTCGTGGTGACGAAAGAGGACGGCGGCAAGATCGGCGTCTGACGGCAGCAGCCATCGAATGGAAAGCGCGCATGGCTGATTGCCTTGCGCGTTTTTCTTTCGCCATTTGAATCCGATTCACATGACTTTGACCGGTAGTGCGCCAACTATCAGGCATTCCGACCGACGGAGATTGTCATGGAAATCAAGCGCAGTGGTTCGCAACCGTCACGAACAGGCCCGAGTGAATGGTTCACCGGGAAAGTTCGGCTCGATCCGCTTCACGAGGCAAACGATCCGGCACGCGTTGCGATGGCGTTAGTAACGTTCGAGCCTGGCGCACGAACGAACTGGCACACTCACCCGCTTGGCCAGACCCTCATCGTCACTTCGGGGTGTGGCTGGGTGCAACGCGAAGGCGGGTCGGTTGAGACAATCTCTCCAGGCGACGTCATATGGTTCGCCCCTGGCGAGAAGCACTGGCACGGCGCAACCGCGACGGCGGCGATGAGCCATATTGCAGTTCAGGAAAAGCAGGATGGCTCGGCTGTCGATTGGCTCGAACCGGTTGCCGATGCCGATTACAACGCCTAATCGTTGACATCGGAACCATTTCTTCTTAATGGCACACGCATCACCGGCTCCGTTCAAGGGCCGGTGTTTCATTTGACGTGTCCCGTGGCCTTCTGACCGCAAAGCGTGCGTGGGTTGGCCTGTCAGTCCGAGGGATCGGGCAGAGGAGGGCGCGTTTCCTTCGACCATCGCTTCAAGCAATGGTTGTAACGTATTGATGAGGAAATGCGATGAGCAAGCGCGAATCTGCAAAGTATAAACTCGACCGCCGCATGGGCGAGAACATTTGGGGCCGCCCGAAGTCGCCGGTGAACCGCCGTGAATACGGCCCCGGCCAGCACGGCCAGCGCCGCAAAGGCAAGCTCTCCGATTTCGGTGTGCAGCTGCGGGCCAAGCAGAAGCTCAAGGGCTTCTACGGCGATATTTCTGAAAAGCAGTTCCGCCACATCTATGAAGAAGCGACCCGCCGCAAAGGCGACACGCCGGATAATCTGATTGGTCTTCTCGAAAGCCGTCTGGACGCCGTGGTGTATCGTGCAAAGTTCGTTCCGACGGTCTTCGCTGCGCGCCAGTTCGTCAATCACGGCCATGTGCTCGTCAACGGCAAGCGGGTGAACATTCCGTCCTATCGCTGCCGCGCTGGCGACGTGATCGAGGTTCGCGAGAAGTCCAAACAGAACGTTTCGGTTCTGGAGGCTATTCAACTCGCCGAGCGCGATGTGCCGGACTATGTCGAGGCCGATCACAACAAGATGACCGCGACCTTCGTGCGCGTGCCAAGCCTGAACGACGTGCCCTACGCCGTCGTGATGGAACCGAATCTGGTCGTCGAGTTCTATTCGCGCTAAGCGCGGAACCCCTACTGAATTTTGGTGAAGGGCTGCCATTTGGCGGCCCTTTTCGCTATGGGCAGATCGTAGTCAGTTCGGTGATCGGCAGGAGAAGAATGGCAAGTGACAGGGAAATGGAAGGCGACGGCGTCCATCCGATGTTTCGTCAAGCGCCGAAATCCGTCGAGTTCAACAAGCTCCGCAAGCGACTGATCCGGCAGGTCCGCCAGGCTCTCGACGATTACGGTATGGTGCGGCCGGGCGAACGCTGGCTGGTGGCCTTGTCGGGTGGCAAGGATTCGTACGGTCTCCTGGCGATCCTTCTGGATCTGAAGTGGCGTGGTCTTCTGCCTGTCGAACTCCTCGCCTGCAATCTGGATCAGGGTCAGCCGAACTTTCCCAAGCACATTTTGCCCGAATGGCTGGAGGCCAACGGCATCGCGCACCGGATCGAATATCAGGACACCTATTCCATCGTCACGGACAAACTGCCGGACAATGCTACCTATTGTTCGCTCTGTTCGCGGTTGCGGCGCGGCCATCTTTATCGCGTTGCCAGGGAAGAGGGATGCTCGGCGCTTGTCCTCGGCCATCACCGGGAAGACATCCTTGAAACATTCTTGATGAATCTTTTTCATGGCGGACGACTCGCGGCCATGCCGCCGAAATTGCTGAACGACGAGGGAGACGTGGAAGTGCTTCGTCCGCTAGCGTTCTGCGCGGAGGCCGATATGGCGAAGCTGGCGTCGGCGCTCTCGTTTCCGATCATACCCTGCGATCTTTGCGGATCTCAGGATGGGCTGCAACGCAATGCCATGAAGGCGATGCTGGACGATATCGAGCAACGTATGCCGGGTCGCAAAGGCACCATGATCCGGGCGCTTGCCAATATCCGCCCCAGCCAGATGCTGGATCGAACCCTCTTCGATTTTGCGGGTCTGATGGCTGCTGCGCCACTCGCAGCGGCCGATGCAGCGGAGTAGGTTTTAGCGCCCGCTACTATCGAACAGCCGCCCTCTTTCGCCGATCATGACGATTACGAGCGTCGAAATAGAAACAGCGGCAAAACCCGCTGCGACCGGCAGCAGATCGCCATTCCACAACTGACCGACAATCGTCCCGACGATGCCGCCGACGACCGTCTGGCTGAAGCCAAGAATGGATGATGCCGAACCGGCGACCTGTCCAACCTCTTCCATAGCCAGAGAATTGAAGTTTGCGCCCATGAGGCTGAAGCTGACCATGATCAGCGTCGAGAGTATCATGAAGAGCCAGAGCGGGACGGAAGCGATTGCAGCGAAGAGGACAAAAGCGAGCGCGGCGGCGATCTGCAGGCAAAGAGCCGAATGCGAGATCACTTTCTGTCCGAGCTTCTGCACCAGTCGCGAATTCGCGTAGGCCGTGGCCGCCATGAAACTGGCGACGATGGCGAAAGCAATCGGGAACCAACTGCCGAGGCCGTAATATTCGTCAAGAATGGGTTGGGCGACATTGATATATGCAAACAGAACCGAAAACGCTCCGGCGGCGGCAAACGCATACCAGAAAGCCGAATGAGTCGTCAGCACGATGCGGAAAGCATCCAAAACGCCTTTGGCTGTAAGAGGGCGGCGATTGTCGATTGGCAATGTCTCGGGCATCCGAAACCATGTCCACAGGCCGGATACGAGCGCAATCAGAGCCATTGCCGCGAAAATCCATTCCCAATCGGCGAAAATGACGATGATTTCGCCTGCCATCGGGGCGATAACCGGAACGATCATGAAAACCATAAGAACGAGGCTCATGGTTGAGGCCATTGCACGGCCGGAATGGGTGTCACGAATGACTGAAAGGGCGATGATGCGTGTCGCGGCCGCGCCTATACCCTGAACCACACGAGCGGCCAGTAGCCACTCATAAGTCGGCGCGAGAGCGCCTGCGGCGGCGCATAGAATATAGGCGACGATGCCGACAACCATTGGCATCTTTCGCCCGAACCGATCCGATATCGGCCCGAAGATGGGCTGGGCTGCGCCAAAGCCGATCAGATAAGCCAGGATGGTGAACTGCGTATCAGTCGCGTTCTGCAACTGGAAACTGTCGGCAATCGGCCGAAAGGCCGGCAAAATAATATCGATCGCCAAGGCATTCAGGGCCATGAGCAACGCAAGAATGGAGACAAATTCCGGTCGGCCAATGCCGCTCGGCAGAGTCGATAAATCGCTTTGCTTTGGCGGCTTCGGCAATTCGCCTGGCTCGTCATCGAGATTGCCGAACGGTTGATCCATCAGAGAATCCTGGCCATCAATGCCATTGAGTGCGATGCCGGTGGGAAACGGCAAAAGGCGCCGGATCGCCGACGCCTGATCGCAGGTTCACATCAATTTCGTTTTAGGGCCGTGTCAGGCTGCGCCTTTTACGGAAATATTCTTCTCGGCCAAGTGGCTTTGCAGTTCGCCAGCCTGAAACATGTCACGGATGATATCGCATCCACCGACGAACTCGCCCTTCACATAAAGCTGCGGGATGGTCGGCCAAGACGAAAAGTCCTTGATGCCCTGGCGCAGTTCGTCCGAGGACAATACGTTGATGCCTTTATATTCAACGCCGAGATAGTCGAGTATCTGGACGACCTGGCCGGAAAATCCGCATTGCGGAAAGCCTGGCGTGCCCTTCATGAACAGCACGACGTCGTTGTTTTTGACTTCACTGTCGATCCAGTCGTTGATCTCGGCCATTATCGGCTCCTTTTTTAGCAGCATCGCCGCTTGAAAACATTGCTGTTGAGATAGTCCTTCGCGCCGCCCGACTCAAGCCATGGCCGACGTCTGAGCGTCAGCCATCGGTCTGGGGAACGCTGGTTTGCAAGGCAAGGGCGTGCAACTCTCCGCCCATCTTTCCCTTGAGAGCCTGATAGACCATCTGATGCTGGGCCACGCGAGACTTGCCGCGAAAGGCCTCGGAAACGACCTCCGCCGCATAGTGATCGCCATCGCCCGCAAGATCCCTAATCGTAACCTCGGCGTCCGGCAAAGCTTCCTCGATCAGGCGTTGTATGTCCCCAGCGTTCATTGGCATCGGATTCGTCTTTCCTCTCGTCAGGGGCCAAGCAGATCATGCCGGCGGGTCGTTTGCAAATCGGCTTGCTCGTCACTCGGCTGCGGCCGGGCGGTCCATGGCAGCGGGGCCAGCCATATAATCCGGAAACCAGTTTTCGTGGGCCGCTTTCATATGCTCGACATCGAGATCGATCAGCTCGGTCACGCGGAATGCCGCGCCGCCTGCGCTTCCAAGCCGCCGTACCGGTACGCTGGCTGCAGATGCCGTTCCCGCAAAATCGTCAGCATTGTCAGCCGATACAGCGACAACATAGCGCGCCTGGTCCTCGCCAAACAGCCGTGCGTGAGGCAGGTCTTCACCAATATCTTCGATCGTCAGCCCGCAAGATGCTCCCATAGCCATTTCTGCAAGGGCAACCACAAGACCGCCAGAAGAAATATCGTGGCAGGCGGAGAGCGTGCCGGATCGGATCGCTTCGCGGACGAACAGACCGTGCTTCTTTTCTTTATCCAGATCGACGGGCGGCGGGGGACCGTCCACCTTACCGCCCACATCGCGCAGAAAGGCCGATTGGCCGAGATGGCTGCCGTCTTCGCCAATCAGAAAGAGAACGTTGCCATCCTTCATCGTGTCGATGCGGGCCATGACATTCCAGTCTGGCAAAAGGCCAACACCAGCTATGGTTGGCGTCGGCAGGATCGCGACACCATTGGTCTCGTTGTAGAGGCTCACATTGCCGGAGACGATAGGGAAACTCAAAGCTTTGCAGGCTTCGCCGATGCCTTTGATTGCGCCGACAAGCTGGCCCATGATCTCCGGCTTTTCGGGATTGCCGAAATTGAGATTGTCGGTCGAGGCGAGGGGCTCAGCCCCGGTCGCATTGATGTTTCGCCAGCATTCCGCCACCGCCTGCTTGCCGCCTTCGTAAGGATTGGCCTCGACATAGCGGGGCGTCACGTCGGACGAGAATGCGAGGGCCTTGGTGTCGTGACCTTCAACGCGGACCACGCCGGCATCGCCCCCGGGGCGCACCAGTGTATTGCCCTGGATCATGGTGTCGTACTGTTCCCACACCCAGCGACGCGAGCAGCCATTGGCGCTGCCGATCAATGTCATCAGGGCTTTGCCGTAATCCTGCGGCGGAGCGATCTGCCTGGCATCGAGCGGCGGAATGTCTGGCGTCGCGACATGGGGACGGTCATATTCAGGGGCTTCGTCGCCCAGTTCCTTGATCGGCAAATTTGCAACTTCGGAGCCGGCCATGAGGATACGGAATCGCAGATCGTCGGTCGTCTTGCCGACAATTGCGAAGTCGAGACCCCATTTTTTGAAAATCGCAGCCGCCTCGTCCTCTTTTTCGGGACGCAGCACCATAAGCATCCGCTCCTGGCTTTCCGACAGCATCATTTCGTAGGCGCTCATTGCGTCTTCGCGTACGGGTACGTCGTCCAGATTAAGTTCGATGCCGAGATTGCCCTTGGCGCCCATTTCGACCGCAGAACAGGTGAGGCCGGCCGCTCCCATATCCTGAATAGCGATGACCGCGCCGGTCTGCATCAGTTCCAAACATGCTTCAAGCAGGCATTTCTCCGTAAAGGGATCGCCGACTTGAACGGTCGGCCGCTTCTCCTCAATCGATTCATCGAATTCCGCCGAAGCCATGGTCGCGCCGCCAACACCATCACGGCCTGTCTTCGCGCCGAGATAAACGACTGGCAGACCGACCCCCTTTGCTTCGGACAGGAAAATTGCATCGGCTTTCGCCAGACCCGCGGCAAATGCGTTGACGAGAATGTTCCCATTGTAGCGGGCGTCGAATTCCACCTCGCCGCCGACAGTCGGTACGCCGAAGGAATTGCCGTAGCCGCCAACACCCGCCACAACGCCAGAGATCAGGTGTCGGGTTTTTGGATGATCGTGAGCGCCGAAGCGTAGCGCGTTCATCGCCGCGATCGGACGTGCGCCCATGGTAAAAACGTCGCGTAAAATACCGCCCACGCCCGTCGCAGCGCCCTGGTAGGGCTCGATGTATGAAGGGTGGTTGTGGCTCTCCATCTTGAAGACCACGACATCGCCATCGCCAATATCGACGACACCGGCATTTTCTCCTGGCCCCTGAATGACGCGCGGGCCGGTGGTCGGCAGCGTGCGCAGCCACTTCTTCGACGATTTATAGGAACAATGCTCGTTCCACATGGCCGAGAAGATGCCGAGTTCGGTCAGGGTCGGTTCGCGGCCGATCAGATCCAGAATACGCTGGTATTCGTCGGTCTTCAGCCCATGGGATGCAACAAGTGCGGGCGTGATCGACGTTTCGTTCGAGGTCGTCATAAACGGGTTTCTCCGGCGGGCCAGATGAGAGGCCTCTGCTACATCGCCAGACGCGGAGGAACAAGCCGCTAGAGCGCAAAGAGGTGACGCCAGCTTCGTCTATGCAAAGGTTTCGTAGGCCGCCGCTCCGTGCAGGAGCAGCCCGGCGAGCAATGACAGACCATGTTCCACATTCTCGCGCGTCGGAACGGCTGACGTTCCAATCCTGACCCGATGCAACTGCGTTTCGGAGCGGACGGGTTTGTATTCGTCTTCGCCGTCGATCCTCAATCCATGCGCTTCGGCTGCTCGCACAAAGCTGGCCGAACTCCATTGTTCCGGCAATTTCAGCCAGACAAACGGCAGATGAGGATTCGAGGCGAATTCGAACCCATCGAAATACTTGCAGATCAGTTGATGTCGCGCTGCCAGTTCGTGGCGCACCTGTTCCCGTATTTCGTCGGCGGCCCCCGATAAAACCAATTCAGCGCTCAATTGCGCGAGCAGAAACGATTTGGGGCCAGCCAAAACCTTGTGAGCCGAGGCAGCACGAGGCGCCTGTCCCGGCGGACAGGTCATCCAGCCGCCGCGCAGACCAGCGCCAACGCTCTTCGACAGGCTCGATAGATGAAAGGTACGCTCCGGGGCGAGGGCAGCCAGCGGCGTCAAGTGGTCCGTCAAAAGCGAACCGTACACATTGTCTTCGATAATCCAGACATTGTGCCGGCGGGCAATATCGACAATGTCGCGTCGGCGGTCTTCGCTCATTCTCGCGTGCGTCGGATTTTGCGCCGCCGGCATCAGGAACACTGCGCGTGGGTGCTGGCGTGCGCAGAGACGCTCGAATTCGTCCGGCCGCAGACCCTCCTCGTCGCACTCCCCGACAATCGGAATCCGTCCGATCAGCCCGATAGCCTGGGCCGCGCATTTGTAAGTCGGTGTCTCCATGACGATCCGCTCACCAGGCGCGGCAACAGTCGCCATAGCAGCAAGAATTGCGGGGTCCGCGCCGTGTGTGGCGAAGGTCGAGAAGGGGTCAGGCTCCCAGTCGCCAACGGCCAGCCACTTTGCTCCTGCTTCGGACCAGGAGCGAGGCAATCGTCGAACATAGTCGATCGAGCGGTGCTCATCCTTGGCCATGACACGTTCCAGGACCGGCCTGATAAGACCCATCTGTCCGACGTTGGGCGCCGAGGTCGACGAAAAGATCAATGGGCCTTTTTGCGAAGCCTCATCGGTGAAACCACGTCCGAGCATCGAGAAGATCGGCTCATGGTTGGACTTCAGGTCGTTGTCGTCCCCTCCGTTTCCATTTCTGACGAAGGTTCCGCGTCCGACCTCTCCTGTCAGCAGACCGCGCTCCCGCGCGGTCTGATAGGCGCGAGTTACCGTGCCGAGGGTGACGCCGAGATCGAAGGCCAGATTGCGCTGAGGTGGGAGCTTGGAGCCGGGTGGCAGTTCATCGGAGACGATCGCTTCTTCAATCGCGTCGGCAAGACGCAGATAAATGGGTTGACGACTATCTTTCAGTTCCGGAACCCAGTCTGTCATCGATACAATCCAGCCATTTATCAATGCAATTATCGTGTTTCAGGGACAATTCCAAATATTGTAACCCAAGTCAATCACTGTATTGTCTGCATCGTGATACATGACACGAACGAGGTAAGGAATTGAACGATGGCAATCATGACAATCTTGAGGGGTTCATCTGATCAGGGCGCAATGCCGGTCCAACGGGCGACGTCGCGTTTCGACCCGCGCTGGCTCCATCCATATGCGCTCATTGCCATCTACACGACATATGCCGCGAAACGCCGTAGCCGCCGGGCGCTCAGCCGCCTCAGCAACGACCAGCTGTTGGACATCGGCGTGACCCGCGATCAGGCCATGCGAGAGGCCGAAAGGGTACTCTGGCGAGGCGACTGGTATCAGTGATCGAAACGGGCGAGCAGCTCCAGGCTCGTCCGCGTTCTTCAGCAGGACGCGTCGCCATTGCCCCAGCGTACGATATCTCGATTGATCCTGCCGGCGAGGGCCGTGTTTTGAATCGGGCCATAGGCGTCGATCTGAGAGCCGGACAGTTCGATCACTAGTTCGGGGAGGCCTGCGGTTCTTCCGGCGCGTAGCATGAGGATGCGTGGCTTGCCGGTGCGCGTGTCCAGTTCTGGCACAATACGGTATGGCCTAAACGCCTCATCGCCGCTTTTCATCCAGCAACGCTGGGCCGTATCGTTTATGCGCTGAAGTGTCGGTATGGATGAGCCGGACACAGACGGCGCATTCGTGGCCGTACAGCCGGAAATAAGCGCCGTCAGAATGGTTGTGGTAAAGGTCGCCGGCCGATTCATAGATAGAGACCTACCATCTCTCTTATGATTCAGGCGAGCGCGATATTGAGGGCGCTTTCGAATATGCCACGGCCGTGATCGCCGCCATGAGCGGGTTCGATAAGGTTTTCCGGGTGCGGCATCATGCCAAGAATATTGCCTGTCGAGTTGACGATGCCGGCGATATTGTCGACCGAGCCGTTGGGGTTGGTGCCGTTGGCATAGCGGAACACCACGCGATCCTCACCCTTCAGCCTCGCCAGCGTCTCTTCATCCGCGAAATAATTGCCATCATGGTGAGCGACCGGGCAACGGATGACTTGGCCCTGCTCATAGCCGCTTGAGAAGGCCGTTTTTGCGTTGGCGACTTCGAGTTCGACTTCCCTGCAGACGAAATTGAGATTGGCGTTGCGCATCAGCGCGCCGGGTAGCAGGCCTGTCTCCAGAAGAATTTGAAAGCCGTTGCAGACACCCATGATACGCGTGCCGGTTTTCGCACGCTCGGCAACGGCCTGCATGACGGGCATCCGCGCGGCAATTGCACCGCAGCGCAGATAGTCGCCATAGGAAAAACCACCAGGAATAACGATCAGCTCAATATCGGACGGGATATTCGTCTCAGTCTGCCAGATCGTCGTCGGCGCGCGGCCCGACACCTTGGTCAACGCCGCGATCATATCGCGGTCGCGGTTCAGGCCCGGCAGAAGAATGACAGCGGTTTTCATCGGCTCTCAACGAATCTCGATCGCGTAATTCTCGATAACCGTGTTGGCCAGCAGCGCCTCGCACATCGCCTGAAGGTCCGTCTCGGCCTTTGCCTTATCGTCATGAGCCAGCTCGACATCAAAGATCTTGCCTTGGCGCACGCCACCGACATTCTCGAAGCCGAGCGTGCCAAGCGCGCCTTCTATGGCCTTTCCCTGCGGGTCCAGAACCCCGTTTTTCAGGGTGACGGTGATACGGGCCTTCATATTTCAACGATCTCCATCGATGCCGAGAGGCAAGATATTACGGCGCCAGTCCAGCGCCGATCAGTGAAGCGATCCGTCCGGATTGCCGTCATTAGACGACACCAGAACCGGACCTTTGCCGCGATTGCCGTTTTCCTCGGTCAGAATGCCGAGGCGCTTGGCGACCTCGCGATAGGCTTCCAACAGGCCACCCATATCGCGGCGGAAGCGATCCTTGTCCATCTTCTCCTGAGTCGTGACATCCCATAGGCGGCAGCTATCGGGCGATATCTCGTCGGCAAGGACAATCCGCATCATGTCGTTTTCCCAAAGCCGGCCCATTTCGATCTTGAAGTCGACGAGTTGGATGCCGACTCCCAGAAACATGCCGGAGAGAAAGTCGTTGATGCGGATGGCAAGCGCCATGATGTCATCGAGTTCCTGCGGGCTGGCCCAGCCAAAGGCCGTAATGTGTTCTTCGGAGACCAGCGGATCGTCCAGCGCGTCGCTTTTGTAGTAGAACTCGATGATCGAGCGGGGCAGCATAGTGCCTTCATCGATGCCGAGCCTTTTGGCCAGCGAACCGGCGGCGACGTTCCGCACAACCACTTCGAGCGGCACGATTTCGACCTCGCGAATCAACTGTTCGCGCATGTTAAGCCGCTTGATGAAGTGAGTCGGCACGCCGATGCGGTTTAGGTGCGTGAAGATATACTCGCTGATGCGGTTGTTCAGCACGCCCTTGCCGTCGATCACCTCATGCTTCTTTGCATTGAAGGCCGTTGCGTCGTCCTTGAAGAACTGGACAAGCGTGCCCGGCTCCGGGCCTTCATAAAGGATCTTGGCCTTGCCCTCGTAGATACGCCGGCGACGGTTCATGAAATCTGGCCTTTGTCACGTGACCCGCTTTTTTTTGCGTTCTCGGCACTGCGCGGGGTTTTCGCGCTCCCTGTAGCGCAATCTTCGAGGCGGCTCAATCTATCTTGCACCATTGGCCGGGACTTCACTTGGGGAAAGACGACCATCTTTTGTGCCGGCAAGCCTTTTCTGCGATTATCGGCACGGCTATCTAGACAGGATGAAGGCCGAATTTGGCGGCCGCTACGATATGAAGGATGTGCAGATGGTCAGCATGAACGACCGCGAAAAGGGTTACGAAGCCAAGTTCGCTCACGACGAGGAGTTGCGGTTCAAGGCGACTGTCCGCCGCAACAGGCTGCTCGGTTACTGGGTTGCAGATCAAACTGGTAAAGAAGGCGACGAACGTGAAGCCTATGCCAAGGAAGTCATCGCGTCCGATTTTGAGGAAGCTGGCGATGAGGACGTTTTCCGCAAGCTTCGGGCCGATTTGCCGGACAGTGTTTCCGACATGGAAATTCGCGCCAAAATGCAGGAATTGATCGCGCAGGCCGTGATGGATGTCGAGAAGAGCTGAAGCGAGCCTTGCCGACCTATCCACATTGTAACAGGACTATTGGCGGGTGCGCTCCTATCTGTGCTGACGATCACAATGGAGCGAACATATGGATAAATCAGAAAACTCGCCTTCCAACCTGTCGAGGCGCGACGCATTGCGTCTTGTTGCGATTACGGCTGGCGGCGCTGTGGCGGGATCGTCGCTGACCACCGCTGCTGCTGCCGCGGAAAATGGAAGCGCGGTCTCGCTGCTCGAAGGCGCTTCGGTCTGTCAACTGACGCCGGAAGTTACCGAGGGACCATTTTACGTCGACCCTGAGTTGGTCCGTAGCGATATTACTGAAGATCAGCATGGTGTGCCGCTCGATCTCAAGATGCAGGTCGTCGATGCGACCTGTAAGCCGATTGCCAATGCGCGCGTCGATGTGTGGCATGCCTCGGCGGAGGGCATCTATTCAGGCATCTCCGGTGGAGGCCAGTCTGTCGATACGAGCGGGCAGACGTTCTGCCGCGGCACGCAGATGGCCGATGAAAATGGTATCGTCCATTTCACCACCGTCTATCCCGGCTGGTATCGCGGCCGTACGACCCATATCCACTTCAAGGTTTATCTTGATGAGGCGAACGTACTGACCGGACAAATATTCTTTCCGGACGCCTTGTCGCAATTCATCTATGACAATGTCGCGCCGTACGATCAGCGCGACACCGAGCGCGATACATACAATAGCGCCGACTCCATCGCGCAGCAGGCCACGCGGGCGTCTCACGCCCTGCTGAAAGAGATGGACGAATCCTATCTGGCGCTGCTGGTCGTCGGTGTCGATCCTAACGCTGAGTCATCCGATCCGGGCATGAGCGGCCAGCCTGGAGGACCGCCTCCCGGCGCCAACGGCGAACGCCCCGCTGGTCCGCCTCCGGGCGGTGATGGGCAGCCAGGCGCAGGCGGCCAGAGCGAACCGGTTGAGAAGTCGACAATCGTGCCTGGCGCAGGCAACTGAAGCCTTGGCCAATTTTTCAATCACCGGCGGCTGACCGATAGGCCAGCCGCCGGGCGTTTTCGGACTAGTCGGGCAGGCGTGACAGGAAACGTGCGAAAGTCAGCAGCCCTTCCGGCCACGGACCATGCCCGCTTTCCTCATTGATACGGCCGATATCGCCGCCATCGATCAGCAGCGAGCCCCAGGCGCCTGCCAGATCTTCAATCGTCTCGAAGGGGCAATTCGGGTCCGTGCGGCTAGCGACTACGATTGAAGGAAACGGAAAGGGATCACGCCGATAGGGGCCGAAGGATTCGGTATCGTCTTTGCGTGCTTCATCCAACGCCGGAGGGGCGACCAGAAACGCGCCCTTGACGCGATCTGTCAATTTCGGCGCTGAAAGAGCGGCGGTCGCTGCACCCAGCCCATGTCCCACAAGTACAATAGGCCCGTCATGGGCTTCGACCGCGCTCTCCAATTTGCCAAACCAATCATCGGCTTTCGGAGCGTCCGGGTCGACATCGACAATGTGCCCCGTCGACAGTTTCGCTTGCCAGCGGCTTAGCCAATGACCGTCGTCGGTCCTGCCTTGATCGGGTAGAAAAAGAATGGTCGCGTTCTTTGCTTTCATGTGGGCCAGATAGGCCTCGAAATTTCACGGCGCAACCGCGCCGCAGGATCGAGACGACTGCAATTTGCGTCACGGTGACGTTTGTCGGGGTTGCGGGTGCGACATTCGGCGGCGAAGAGACGGGTACCTGAAACGCCAATCGGGCCATTCACCCATGCCTATCGGCCACATCCTGCTGGCGATCAGCGTCGCTGCAATTTACGGCTTCGCTTTCGTCGCCATCCGCATTGGCGTTGATGAGATACCGCC
Source organism: Notoacmeibacter sp. MSK16QG-6 (assembly GCF_024158145.1). Lineage (GTDB taxonomy): Bacteria > Pseudomonadota > Alphaproteobacteria > Rhizobiales > Rhizobiaceae > Notoacmeibacter. The sequence continues at coordinate 158,954 of NZ_JAMYXM010000002.1, read as the reverse complement.
CTTGCTGCTCACCGGTTATCGTTATCTCTTCGCCGCCGTGCCACTGATCTTTTTCGTACCGATTCCCAAGATCGCATGGCGCTGGCCGATTGCCTTCGGGTTGGCGCAAGGCGCTGTCATGTTCGGCTTGCTATTCATGTCCATCGCTTTTGGCCTGCCGCCGGGATTGGCGTCGGTGGTTGTTCAAATGCAGGTTTTCTTCACAATCGTCTTTGCCGCCATCTTCATGAAAGAGCGCGTTCTGCCTTCGCAGGCGCTGGGGGCGGTAATAGCGCTTTTCGGCATTGTCGCCATCGGGGTAGGGCGAGCAAATGTCGCGCCCATTTTGCCCTTTGTCCTTTGTCTTGCCTCGGCTGCCGCCTGGGGCGTTGCCAATATGATCGCCAAGATTATGCCCAAGACCGAGCCACTGCCTTTCGTGGCCTGGTCGTCACTGGCTGCACCGCTTCCGCTCTTTGCCGCATCCATGTTGTTGGAGGGTACGTGGTTCGGAATCGCCGATCAGATGCCGAGCCTGCCCGTTAGCGGTTCGATCGCCTTTCTCGCCTGGCCGACCACGGTTTATGCCTTTACGGCCTGGGTCTTCCTTCTGCGCGCCCACTCCGCCGCCAGGGTCACGCCTTTCGCGTTGCTTATTCCCGTTTTCGGCCTGTCGGGCGCTGCAATCGCCTTCGGCGAAGAGCTGCAGCCGCTTTCAGTCATCGGCATCGCACTGATCTTCGCAGGGCTGGCGGTGAATGTGTTCGGCGAGATAACGGGACGGCGGCTTCGAATGATTTGGGGCCGTCCCGGCTGACCTATCAGCTTTCGCCGAACACCCGCTGGAAGATCGTATCGGCATGTTTCGTGTGGTAGCCGAGGTCGAAACGCGAGCGGATCGCGGTCTCCGACAAATGATCGCGCACCTCTTCATCGCCCAGCAACTGGTCGAGAAAGTCGACGCTGGCGGCGCCGGATTGCTGATAGCTGTCCCACACCTTCATCGCGTTGCGCTGAACAAGACGATAGGCATCCTCGCGCGATACGCCCGCTTGCGTCAGCGCCAGCAGAATGCGCTGGCTGTGCACCAGGCCGCCCAACCGGTTCATATTGCCTTCCATCCGCTCCGGATAGACGACGAGATTCTGCACCACATTGGTCAGCCGGGCGAGCGCGAAATCCAGGGTAATCGTGGCGTCTGGCCCGATCATGCGTTCTACCGAAGAGTGGGAGATGTCCCGCTCGTGCCATAGCGCCACGTTCTCCATGGCTGGCATAGCGTAGGCTCGCACCATGCGGGCCAATCCGGTCAGATTTTCCGTCAGGACCGGATTGCGCTTGTGCGGCATGGCCGACGAACCTTTCTGGCCCTTGGAGAAGAATTCTTCCGCTTCCAACACCTCGGTGCGCTGCAAGTGACGAATTTCCGTCGCAAGCCTCTCGATAGACGATGCAACGACGCCGAGCGTCGCGAAATACATGGCATGACGGTCGCGTGGGATAACCTGGGTCGACACAGGTTCTGGCTTCAAACCCATCTTGTCAGCAACGTGTTCTTCGACCTGCGGGTCGATATTGGCAAAGGTTCCGACGGCGCCTGAAATCGCAACCGTAGCAACCTCCTCGCGCGCATTGACGAGCCGCGTCCGGCAACGGTCGAACTCCGCATAGGCTTGGGCGAGTTTGACGCCGAAGGTTGTCGGTTCGGCGTGAATTCCGTGAGACCGGCCGATGGTGACGGTCTCCTTGTGCTCGAATGCACGCTTCTTCAGGGCGGCCAGCAGGGCGTCCATGCCGGTCAACAGCAAGTCCGTCGCTCGAACGAGTTGAACGTTGAAGCAGGTGTCGAGAACGTCGGACGAGGTCATGCCTTGGTGAACGAAGCGGGAGTTCTCGCCGACGAACTCGGCAAGATGGGTCAGAAAGGCAATAACATCGTGTTTGGTTTCGCGTTCGATCTCGTCGATGCGCTCCACATCGAAGGTCGCCGCGCCACCCTTTTCCCAGATCGTCCTGGCAGCGTCCTTTGGAATGACGCCGATTTCCGCCAGTGCGTCGCAGGCGTGCGCCTCGATCTCGAACCAGATGCGAAACTTCGTTTCCTGAGACCAGATGGCAACCATGTCGGGTCGCGAATAGCGCGGAATCATCGGGAAAACCTTTTCTGACACTGTCGGATTGGAATGCTGTCGTGGTCGTTATCGTATCGGCTCACGCGCTTCAATGTGTGGATGACGCGCAGCGATGCTCGCAAAGAGCGCTGCAGCCGGCAGCGCGAGGACTATCAGATGGCGTGCGCCCAGAACGGCATACTGGTAAATCGCGGATGCGGAGGTGAAAATCGCCTGATAGAGGCCGATGCGGCTGGTCAGTGGTTCATGCCATTGACTGAAATAGACCCAGAACTGGATCGCGAAAAGGCCGGCGCTGACGCCCACGGTGAGGCCTATGAGCAGAGTAAAGGACAGAACGAAGCGAGCCGAAAGACGTTCGAATCGTCTGATTAAAAGCCGGTCCAGCGAAAACCAGATCAACGCCGCAATCCAACCGGCGGCGGCATGGAGAAGAATGACGTCGTTCGCCGTCGATAGCGCTTCGGCCTCTCTCAGAAATACCGTCAGGGCCGAACTTGTTGCGCAGATCAGGGGCCAGGTCGTCAGAACCAGCAGAAAACGCCGTATCGGGAAACGAAGCCTTGTCACGCGCCCGATCTGGCGCGGGCCGCGCTTTGTATGGCCGAAATGTTCGCGGCGTAATCGTCTTTGCCGTTGCCCTTGAAGATTGCCGAACCCGCGACGAAGGCATTTGCGCCGGCATCGGCAAGTGCGCCGACCGTTTCGGGCGAGACGCCGCCATCCACTTCGATGTCAATCGGACGATCGCCAATCATCGCCTTGATTCGGCGGACCTTCTCGATCTGGCTTTCGATAAATTTCTGTCCGCCGAAGCCCGGGTTGACGCTCATGACAAGGATGAGATCGATCATGTCCAGGCAATATTCGATGACGTTTTCCGGTGTGCCGGGATTGAGCGAAACTCCGGCTTTCTTGCCGAGATTGCGAACGGTCTGCAACGAACGGTGCAGGTGCGGGCCGGCTTCGGCGTGAACGGTGATGATGTCGCAGCCGGCGTCGGCGAAGGCTGCCAGATAAGGATCGGCAGGCGCGATCATCAGATGGCAATCGAAGGTGGCGTCGGTCCAGCGGCGTAGCGACTTCACGACCGGCGGGCCAAAAGTGATGTTGGGTACGAAATGGCCATCCATCACATCGAGATGCACCCAGTCCGCGCCTGCTGCGACAGCGTCTCTCACCTCCTCGCCGATCCGCGAGAAATCCGCGGACAGTATGGAAGGCGCGATGATGAGGGGGCGGTTTGTCATGATGCGCAAGCTCGATTTCAGACGGGTTGCGTCTCGCTAGCAGAGGCATTCCGCCGTCACAAGCAATGCGGTTCAGTGTTGGAGAATATTCACCAGCGTTCCAAACGGATCGCGGACGTAGAAGCGACGTACGCCCCACGGCTCCTTCACCGGCCCGTACTCGATCTGGATGCCGTTGGCGCGAACGCGCTCCAGCACCTCGCCCAGATCGTCGACCTCGATCGAGATTGCCGGAACGGGTGTTCCGCTGCCGCCTTCAGTCATTACGCTTATCTGTGGTTGCGCTGTCTCGCGTTCAGATCGGAAGGTGCGGATAAAGCCCATATCCATAGGCAGCTCAAGACCCAGTACGTCACCGTAGAAGCGATCCGCTTCAGCAGGATCGCCGGCGAAAATATTGGGGACGATACGCAGGACTGTCACCCCAGGCCTCCTAAAGGTTACGCCAGGCGGGTTTCGGATCGCCTGGAAGCGGTTTCGCTTCATAAATGCCTCTGGCGATGGCGCGCGCCATGGTGGACGCCGCCGACGCGCAGAGATCGATCATCGTTTCAATGCCGACTGGCGTCGAGCCGGGCTCGGCGGTTGAAAGCGCAAAAACGAGGTCGCCATCCATGGGAAGATGCGCAGGCCAGAGCGCCCGCGTAAAGCCGTCGTGAGCGGCCATGGCAAGACGTTTGCACTGTGCCTTTGTGAGGGCGGCGTCGGTGGCGATCACCGCGATTGTCGTATTGGTGTTTGGAAGAACAGGCCGATGCTTCAGGCGCAACGTCATTGCATCTTCCGGCATCAGGGCCGGCCAGCCGAGATAGCCGAGTTCACCACGTTGCTCGAACGGAGCGGCCCAAAAATGGCGTGTCGAGCCGATCAATGGGTTGCCTAGCGCGTTGACCGCGACGAGAGCGCCGATTGTGCCGATACCGTCGAGGACGCTGGAGGCCGAGCCGATCCCGCCGCGGACAGTCGCAGTCATTGCGCCAGTTCCGGCCCCGAGGGAGCCGAGCCTAATGTCGGTGGATGCTTGTCTCAGCGCCTGGCGACCAAGTGCGCGATAGTCGGGCCGGGAATCATTACCTCCCGCCATCAGATCAAAAAGGATAGCCGAGGGCACGATCGGTATGTGGTGCGGGCCAACCGCAAAACCTTCGCCAGCTTCTGCGAGCGCGGCCATCACGCCGTCGGCTGCGGCCAGACCAAAGGCGGAGCCGCCTGACAACGCCAGTGCGTGAACGCGTTCGACTGTGTTTTCAGGGGCAAGAAGATCGGTCTCGCGCGTGCCTGGCGCGCCGCCCGCGACATGGACGGCCGCGGTCGCGGGGTGCACCGGCCAGATAACGCTGACACCGCTTTTCGCCGCTTCATCGGTGGCGTGACCCACGCGAATGGACGAGACGTCGGCGATTGTATTGCGAGCCCCGGCTTTCATCAGTGCCTCCAATTTTCAGTATCCGTCGCCCCACATAGAAACCGTGTTCGCATTCAATGTGTCGGCAGACAAGAACGGCATTAGCGGCATTGCGTGTTGGATGCCTACACCTATATGCCGTTGCAGGCCTCCAGAGCCGAAGCCGCAGACGGCAATGTCCAGTTCCAGCAAAAAGGTGCCAATTGCTCGTAAGCCGCGATGTCGATCCGCAATCCTATCGCGATGCAATGGCGCGTTTTGCCGGAGCCGTCCATATCGTCACCACGGATGGCGATGCTGGCCGGCGCGGGGTGACCATCATAGCGGGATGTTCGGTCTCGGATGATCCGCCCACCGTTCTGGTCTGTTTAAACAGACATAATCCCAGCAATGAGCTTTTCGTCCAGAACGGTCGCTTTGCGCTTAACACGCTGCCGGACGGCAAAACGGATATTGCCGACGCTTTTGCGGGTTTCACGGGTGAAGAGCAGGAGGATCGATTCGCGCGTGCCGAATGGACGGTGTTGCAGAGCGGGTCGCCTGTACTGACAGAGGCTGCCTCCGTCTTCGACTGTGAAATCGAACATGTTCACGACCATGCGACCCATCGGGTACTTTTTGGCAGAGTGACAGCTCTGGCAATCGGTCCTAGCCTTACCCCCTTGATCTATTACGATCGTAATTACCGCCAGCTTGCACCGGAGGAAGAGCAGAGCATGGCGGTGCCGGGGAGAGAAACCGCATGAGCGAACTTCCATGTTCGATTGACGAAACGCAGGCTCTGCTGTCCAGTCAGGATTATGTGGCCGACCGATCCCTTGCCACCGTTCTTTACTTGTCTCTGAAGATGGGGCGGCCTCTCTTTCTGGAAGGCGAGGCTGGTGTCGGCAAGACGGAGATCGCGAAGGTTCTGGCCAAAAGCCTGGGGCGGAAGCTCATCCGCTTGCAATGCTATGAAGGTCTCGATGTTGCGTCCGCCGTCTATGAATGGAACCACGCTGCACAGATGATCGCCATTCGCGCCGCAGAGGCGAGCGGGACGGCCAATGAAGACAGGCTGGAGGAGAATGTCTTCTCCGAGCGCTACCTTATTCGCCGGCCTGTACTGGAAGCGCTCGAGTCGCAGGACGGCGGCGCTCCGGTCTTTCTGATCGACGAACTCGACCGAACCGACGAGGCTTTTGAGGCCTTCCTCCTCGAAATCCTGTCCGACTTTCAGGTCACCGTGCCGGAGCTTGGAACAATCAAGGCAAAAGAGCCGCCCCTCGTCATCATCACGACCAACCGAACGCGCGAAATTCATGACGCCCTAAAACGTCGCTGCCTCTATCACTGGGTCGATTATCCCAGCGCTGAACGCGAACTGGAAATCGTGTCACGGCGCGTTCCGAACGCCTCCGAAGAGCTCTCCGCCGAGGTCGTGGCGTTCGTTCAGCGCCTCCGTGAAATGGATCTCTTCAAGGTGCCAGGCGTTGCTGAAACCATCGACTGGGCGACGGCCCTGATCGAACTCGACAAGATGGCTATCGATCCTGAAACCGTGTCCGACACGCTTGGCGTTCTGCTGAAATATCAGGATGACATCCAGCGGCTTTCGGAAGGCGCCGCAGCGGAAATTCTGACCGATGTCAAACGCGACCTAGCGGCGGCGGAATAGAGGGATGACCGCCTCCGACAAGCCAGCTTTTGGCGATGCGGCAGGTCTGGTCGATGTGCGTTCAAATGACGCCGAAAAAGCTCGTGCTCAAGGCATGAACACGTTCGGACCTTCGCTTGAACGGGCACTTGATGGCAGCCCGGATAAAAGCAGATTGGCGGACAATATCGTTCATTTTGGCCGTACCTTGAGAAAGGCAGGCATGAAGGTCGGGCCGGCGACAGTGGTGACGGCAATCGAAGCCGTGATGGCCGCCGGTATCGGCAGCCGCGATGATTTCTATTGGACACTCCATTCTGTCTTCGTCAAACGGCGCGAGGATCGCGCAACTTTCGACGAGGCCTTCCGACTTTATTGGCGGTCGCGCGAACTCATGGAAAAAATGATCGCAATGTTCTCGCCGACCATGGAGAGGGAGCAGGAAAGGCAAAAACCCAAGCCGGCGGAACAACGGGTCAACGACGCCCTTTTCGAAAAGCATCATCATGCTCGCCCGGTTCGCGAAAAGCCGGAAATCGAGGTCGATGCCCGCCATACCGTTTCCGGTAACGAAATCTTGCGTCAGAAAGATTTCGCGCAGATGACCGCCGCCGAACTGGCGGAGGCGCGTGATCTCATCGCCGACCTCCAACTTTCCATGGATGAACTACCGGCTCGTCGGTTCCGTCCGGATATGCGTGGTCGCCGTTTCGATGGGCGGGCAACGCTCAGACATGCGATGCGTAGTGGCGGCGACATCATTCTGCCGCGCTACAAAAAGCGCCGGCGCGTTCATCCACCGCTTGTCGCCCTTTGCGATATTTCCGGTTCGATGAGCCAATACAGCCGCGTCGTGCTGTATTTTCTTCACGCCCTTGCTCACCGGCGCAAAGTGCATTCGTTTGTTTTCGGCACGAGGCTGACCAATCTTAGCCGGCAGTTGCGACATAAAGATCCGGATGAAGCATTGGCCGATGTCGCCGCAAGCGTTCAGGACTGGTCGGGCGGCACGCGGATCGGCGAGACGCTGCACAATTTCAATCGCGACTGGTCGCGGCGGGTTCTGGGGCAGGGCGCAAGCGTTTTATTGATTACGGACGGTCTGGAGCGCGAAGGCAGCGAATTATTGGCGCGTGAGATGGAGCGGCTTCAAAAGAGTTGCAAGCGGCTGATTTGGCTCAACCCACTTCTACGTTTCGATGGCTTTGAAGCGCGGGCCGCCGGAGTACGGGCCATGCTGCCTTTCGTGGACGAGTTTCGTCCGGTGCACAATATGGACAGTTTGGCCGGTCTGTGTGCCGCTCTTTCGACGGGCATGAAGGCGGACGATACCGATCCAAGGCGGTGGATCGACAATGGTCGGCCTGTTGTGGCAAATCGTTATTCCTTCGTGGGTCGGGAGATAGAAGATGGTTCAGGACATGAGCGCCCGGTCGCATGATCCTCTGCAAGCTGCTGAAGACTGGCTGGCCGACGGCCGAAAGGTCGCTTTGGCGACCGTCATCGAGACATGGGGCTCGGCGCCCCGTCCGACCGGAAGCCACTTGGCGATCAGCGAAGACGGCGATTTCGAAGGTTCTGTGTCGGGCGGCTGCGTGGAAGGCGCCGTCGTCGCCGAGGCGATCGACGTGATCGAAACAGATCGCCCTCGCGTGTTGGAGTTCGGCGTCGCGGACGAGACCGCCTGGCGCGTTGGCCTAAGTTGTGGCGGCCGTATCCGTGTTTTAGTCGAGCCGCTGGGCTGAGAGCGATGAAGAAGAGCATCCTCGAACAGCTCAATGAAGCGCGGGCCAGCCGGCGCGGCGCTGTCACCGTTGCAAGCGAAGAGGAGGGCGTCCGCCAGTTGTTGCTGGAAGGCGAAATGCCCGACGATGCGCTTGGTCAGGCTGCAAGCAAGGTTTTGCGGGCGGGCAAGGCCGGAACGGCGGATGTCGACGGCGAAGCGCTGTTTCTCAATGCTTATGTGCCGCCGGTCCGTTTCGTCGTGATTGGCGCAGTGCACATAAGCCAGGCGCTGGCGCCGATGGCGCGGGCAGCGGGTTACGATCTCGAAATCATCGATCCGCGTGGAGCTTTTGCGACACCGGACAGATTTCCCGATGTGACACTACACGCGGACTGGCCACAGGATGTGCTTTCCTCCAGACCGTTAGATGCCTATACCGCGCTCGCTGCCATCACCCACGATCCAAAGATCGACGATCCGGCATTGATTGCCGCTCTTGAGGCAAACTGTTTCTATATCGGTGCGCTTGGCAGCCGCAAAACGCATGGGCGGCGGATCGAGCGGTTGACGGATGCAGGTTTTGGCCAAGCTGCCATTGGGCGCATCGATGCGCCCATCGGGTTGGATATCGGCGCAGCCAATCCTCAGGAGATTGCGGTTGCCGTATTGGCGCAGATGATTGCCGCTTTTCGAAAGCGTGGAATGGAAAGCTTGGTCTGATGCGATTTGGACCAATTCCGGTCGCGGATGCGGAGGGAGCGACGCTCGCGCATTCACTTCAGCTAGGCGGCAGGCGCCTGTCGAAAGGCACCTTGCTGGGCCGGGAAATCATCGCGCAGATGATCCGTGAGAAATTTACAGAGGTCATTGCCGCCCAACCCGATGCTGACGACCTGACGGAAAACGATGCGGCCGATCGTCTTGCGAAGCGTCTGATCGCACTGGGCATTTATGCGGGCGAGGCGGGAACCGGACGTGTCAATCTTCATGCCGGGCGACCGGGGCTTCTCTCAATCGATATTGCAGCGCTCAACGCCCTCAACGCCATCGATCCCGCTGTGACGATTGCAACTTTGCCGGATGGCGCGATGGTGCGAACTGGCCAGATGCTTGCAACGGTGAAAATCATTCCGTTTTTCGTCTCGCAAAACACCGTCGATGAGTGCATTGCCGCGCTAGGCGGCAAGAGACCTGCGCTCGAACTCGTAGCCTTTCAGCCGAAACGTGTCGGTCTTATCCAAACCACAGTTGGCGGTACAGCGGACAAGATGCTTTCCAAGACGGCAGAGGTGACGGCGGCACGTCTGGCGCGGGCCGGAAGCCATATTGCACGGGAGATGCGGGTCGCACACCGCGATGACGCGTTGTCGGACGCCCTTGTCAGGATGGCTGACAATCATGATCTTTTGATCGTTTTCGGTGCGAGCGCCGTCTGTGATTTCGACGATGTCATTCCGGCGGCGATACACAGGGCCGAGGGATCGGTCGAACGGGTCGGGATGCCCGTCGATCCCGGCAACCTGCTTGTCCTGGGCACCATTCGCGGCAAGCCGGTCATCGGCGCGCCGGGTTGCGCGAGAAGTCCGAAGGAGAACGGATTCGACTGGGTTCTGGATCGCATTCTCGTTGACAATCCGCCGTCGTCTGAGGAGATCGCGGCGATGGGCGTGGGCGGTTTGCTGCAGGAGATCGAGACCCGTCCCCGCCCACGCGAGAACAACCCCGAACCCGTTCCCGTCTCGGCAATCGTTCTGGCCGCAGGCGCTTCGAAGCGCATGGGCGAGCGCAACAAACTGCTCGCCTCATTCGACGGCGAGACGTCTGTCCATCGCGTGGCGCGTGAGGCGCTGAGAAGCGTCGTCGACGGCGTCATTGTCGTCACGGGCCACGATGTAGAGAAGATCGGGGATACGCTCGCAGACCTCTCCGTTGCGTTCAGACATAATCCAGATTTTGCTGAAGGCATGGCTGGGTCTCTCCGAGCCGGTCTTGAGTCTGTCCCCTCCGGACACGGCGCTGTCATTCTTCTCGGCGATATGCCGCATGTGACCGCTGATCACATCGACAGGATAATCCAAGAATTTCAAAAACATGGCGGACGAGCTGTTACCCGCGGAAGTAGCCGTGGAAAGGCTGGCAATCCGGTAATTTTGCCCGCCGGTATCGTCAGCGAAGCCATGCATCTCACGGGTGACACTGGCGCGAGACATCTGATCGAAGCCAGTGGGGCACCAACGGTCTTGGTTGAGATCGGCAACGCCGCCTTGATCGATATCGATACGCCAGAAGCGTTGGCTGCCGCTGGCGGTTCGTTCGAGCAATGATCCTCTGCTTGGGCTTGTCCTGCCGGCGTCTTCCCGCGATGCTACCGCTTATGCGGTCGGTACGTTTGCTCAGAGTATCCTGGCTCATTGCCCTTTTTTATCTTGCTCCAACATCAATGGGGTTGGCGCAGGGGGGGCTCTCGCCGTTCAAGGACGAGCTTTTTACGAACCGAGTTGTCGCAGAGCGCGATGATGGCGCTTATAGAGTTATCGACTACCAGGAGATGCGGGACATAAATGGTCGCGATGCCGTCCCCGAGCGGCGCGCGAAGCGCCGTTATCTGGATATGTCGGTGCGGCGTAAGGAAACTTCTCTCGCTCTGCAGACAGGGGCTGGAAATATTCCGTTCATCGCGACCGGCAAACTACGCGGCGCATCCGTGATAACGATCTTTCTGCATGGGCAGGGCGGCGACGAGAAGCTCGGCAGTCGCGATTTGATTTTCGGCGGCAATTTCAACCGTATCCGCAATTTGATGGCCCGGAACGGAGGGCTTTATGTAACGCCGACCTTTCGTGATTTCGGTGAAACGGGGGCGGACCAGGTTGCTTCGCTCATCGATGAACTGCTCAAGCAGTCGCCGCGAGCGGAGGTTATTGTCGCCTGCGGTTCGATGGGCGGCTACATTTGCCACCGCCTCGCTCACGGCAAAGCCACCGTCAAACAACTCACTGGCCTGATATATCTGGCCGCGCCGGCCGATAAAAACTTCACTTCCAGCGCCGCCTATCGTGCGCGCCTTCCCGTCTTTATCGGTCATGGCAGCCGCGATCCGGTGTTCGCCATCGGTGATGCGGACCGATTTTACGGGATGCTCCGGGCCGGGTCGGATGGCTACCCGGTGAGGATGGACCGCTATGAAAGCGGCAATCATGGAACGCCGATCCGCATGATCGACTGGCGTCGTACGATTAATTGGATACTCGCGCAGTGAGCGCCGAAACTCGATGACGGACCATTATGTCGATCCCGACAAAGAGACCTTCGCAGCATTTCGCGCTATGGAGCGGGAAGGGCCGCTTCACATGCTCAATCTCGTCCGCCTTCGGGATTTTGCGGTTTACGACGACGGAAGAAAGATGAGTGGCGCCGATGCCTATGCGGCCTATGGTCGGGAAAGCGGCCCAGTCTTTCAGCGGCTTGGCGGACGTATAGTCTGGCGCGGTGCTTTCGAGTTCATGCTGATCGGCCCGAAGCAGGAACATTGGGACCATTGTTTCATCGCGGAATATCCCAGCCTTGAGGCTTTCGTCGAGATGGTTCGCGATCCCGCCTATCGTCAAGCGGTAAAACATCGCCAGGCAGCGGTGCTGACGTCGCGCCTTATTCGAACGTCTCCGCAAAATGGCGGAAACAGTTTCGGCTAAGAGCATGAAAAAACCCGCCGATCTCGGCGGGTTCTCAGTCTTTCGATATCATCACGATCAGAAGTTCGGGATGCGGCCTGCGGCCCGATCCAGTTCGCGCATGCGGCGCTCCAGATCGACCAGATCGGTCGCCTTGGCCAGATAGTCTTCGTCACGTTCGCGGCGGCTGCGGAATTTGAAAAAACGGCTACCCATTGGTCTGTTTCCCTCGGTTTATCTCAATTGCGTTGACGCTAATATGCGAGAGAGGGCGGGAATTTTGAAGCGCTTTTGCTGCGGAGCAGCATTGCATTAATGCATGGCTTATCAACAAGGTATGTGAATCAATTCAGGCCGGCCAATGTATTCGTATCCGAGAATAGGGCGTCATCGCCAGCGCCCTCTGGAAAGATAAGCATTGCCCGGGTTCCATTGTCGCGCTGCAAGGACAATTCACCGCCGAGCTGCAGCGCAAAAGCCCGCGCAATCTGCATGCCGAGCGAACGTGATTTAGCCAATTCGAAATCGTCGGCTATGCCGTGGCCATCATCGCTGATGCCAAGCGCGATCCGTCCATCGGGGGCGCGGCCGACATGGATATCGATATGGCCTCGATCGCGTTTGTTGAATCCATGCTCTACGGAGTTAGCCACCAGTTCCGCTGCGATCAGACCGACGGGTACAGACTGCTCACTGGTCAGAATCACGTTTTGAGCCGAAGCGTCGGCCGTCACATCGTAAGTGATGCCGGGCGGTCCGCCTGCCGCCTCGATCACGTCCGGCACCATGCCATTCAAAAACTCTCGCAGCGGAATGCGTTGACCGTGCGGATTGTGAAGTGCGCGCTGGATCTTGCTGACGAGTTGCAGGCGGCGAATGGCTTCATCGACGATCTTCATGGCGTCCGGATCGTTGATCTGGCGCTTTTGCATCTGCATCATCGAGGCGACGACCTGCAGATTGTTTGAGACGCGATGCTGCAATTCGCTGAACATGAATTCGCGGCTTCTGGCCAGTTCAGCGCTGCGCTGGCGCTCCTCCGCCAACCGGTGGAGAGCCCGGCTCATCACATGCAGTATGGCGATGTCGGTGCCCACGATGAAGATGTAGAAGCCGAGCGCGAGGGCCGAGTTACCGTTCAAGGCAAAGCTGCCATAGGGCGCGATGAAGAAATACCAGGCCGCGAGCCCACCCGCGACGGCGTTGGCGATGCCAGGCCAAAGGCCGGCGACGAAGGTTGTGATGATGACCGCTGGGAAGAAGGTCAGATAAGGAAAGCCGATCGGCAGATCGAGATTGAGCGCATAGCGCACGCCGAACGCAACAAGAAAGGCGACGGCGGAGAAAACCCAGCCGCTGACGCCATCGATTTCCATTGCAACGAGCCGACTTTCGCGCGGCGTCAGCCCGCTTTCGTGCCCCTGTCCCATCGTTATCGCCACAGCGATTCCCCGCCTTGTCCCCGATCAGCGTTTCCCAGCGTTGACAGCCAATTGAGGCCGGTTAAGGGCGGCGGTTGCGCTAACCCTCAAGGATAGATGACGCCGCCGGTGGCGCGGCGCGGCTTGCTGGCGTTCTCCGGCAGCGGGATGAAGTCGTCCTCATCGCCCGGCACGGTGCCGAACCGGCCCTGCCGCCACTCTTCCTTCGCCTGCTCGATCCGGTTGGCGCGTGAGGAAACGAAGTTCCACCATATGTAGCGCGGACCGCCCATCGACGCGCCGCCGAACAGCATGAAACGGGCGTCTGAGGTGGCCGTGACTTTGATGGAATCGCCGGGTCGCAGGACCAGAAGCTGGTTCGGCCCGAAACTCTGGCCGGCAATCTCGATGGCGCCAACAATCGTGTAGAGCGCGCGCTCTTCGTATGTCGGATCGATTGGCACGGACTGGCCGTTCTGTATCTGAACATCGGCATACAGCGTTTCCGATGCGGTTCGAAGCGGCGATGATGCGCCCATCCACTGGCCGGCAATTAGCCGCGCTTCCACTCCATGATCGGTGACAATAGGCAGATCGGCCGCGCCGTGATGGATAAAGTCCGGATCGCGCTCTTCGGCGTCCTCCGGCAGCGCCACCCAGGTCTGTATGCCGAACAGCTTCTGGCCGGTCTGCCGGCGCTTTTCGCTCGTTCGCTCCGAATGGACGATGCCGCGCCCAGCCATCATCCAGTTCACGGCGCCCGGATTGATGGCGATGTCCGTGCCGAGAGAATCGCGGTGGCGGATTTCGCCCTCGAACAGATAGGTGACAGTGGCCAGATTGATATGCGGATGCGGGCGCACATCGATGCCCTGATCGGTCAGAAACTCCGCCGGTCCCATCTGATCGAAGAAGATGAACGGGCCGACCATCTGCCGTTTGGTCGAGGGCAGGGCGCGCCGCACCTCCATTTCGCCGAGATCGACGGCGCGGGGCACGATCAGCGTCTCGATGGCGTCGACACTGTCGGCATCGCCGGGGACGGGATCTGGGCAGGGCGAAAAGGACATGGCGCGTTCCTCCTGGTCGTCCGGTTTGTTCCCGATCTAGTGCTTCAGCACGTCCTGCCAATCGGGATGCCGCGCGATCTGCGCCTTGGCGAACGGGCAGAGTGGAATGATGGTGCGCCCCTCGGCGCGCGCATCCTCGACCCCGCGCTTGACCAGAGCCTCACCGACGCCCCTGCCGCGCAGCGCATCCGGCACACCGGTATGGTCGATGATGATGGAGATGTCGCCGAGGCGGGAATAGGTCATCTCGGCCTCAAGGCCGTCTACCAGTGCGACGTAGCGGCCTTTCGTTTCGCCTTCCTCGCGGGAGATTTCGATGGTGTCGGTCATGCGCTTCACCCTCTTTCGCCGCCGGCTGCGTCTTCCACCGAGGATGGCACGACTAGCCGGCGAGAACCATTGCCCAATAGCGCTTGCCGCTGGCGCTTTTGGCCGACGCAATGCCATAGGCGCGCATCTTGGCGTTCAGCATGTTGCGGCGGTGGGGCGGCGACTGAATCCATGAAGCGACCGCCCCGCCAAGGTCGCGCTGTCCGGCGGCGATGTTCTCGGCGAAATACTGGCCGTCATAGAAGCGGCGGACGCGCCCGGCGAAGGCACCGCCGGCGGCGTGGCTCATCGTCTCTTTCGCAGCCATCGCGTCGGCCTGTTGCTGCGCAGCGCGGGCTAGCCCGGTATCGCGGCGAAGCGCTGGCAGCCCCTTGTCGGCCCGGAGGCGATTGACCGCCTGATCGCCCGATGCCTCCAGCAGAGCGGGATCGAAACCGGACGTACAGGCAGCCAGCGCAAGCAGGGGTGCAGCGAACAGGGCGCGGCGGGTCAGGCTCATCGAATCATTCTCCCTCAAATGTTTTGCCGATCTGCGCGAGCCATGAGGCCGGACAATGGCGATCGCCTTGAAGGGGACGAAACAGCGTTTACCTACTAGATGGTGCATCCGAGTATCGAAATGGGAGTCAATGCCAATGAAGAAAATGCTTCGCGCGACGCTCGCCCTTGTGATCTTCACGATGCCGGCTCTGGCGCATTCGCCGCTCAAGCAGAGCGTGCCGGCGGACGGAGCGGTGCTGGAAGCGGCGCCCGAAACGCTGGACCTGACGTTCGGTGCGCCCGCACGGCTGGTGAAGGTGGTTCTGATCCACAAGACCGGCGACATGACCGATGAAACGAAGGTCGCCATCCCGACGCGCTCGCCCGTGACCGATATTCAGCTCGAGCCGGAATTCGATGGGCCGGGCCAATACAGCGTGCAATGGCGCGCGCTGGGCGATGACGGGCATGTCATCAAAGGGGATTTCTCCTTCGAAGTGACCGGAAACTAGGTTTGGACGCCGAGACGGCCGGCTGGTCCGCAACGCTGGCGTCGGTGCTGATGCCATGGGCGCTGGCCGCCGCCGCGACGAAATTCACGCTCTATGTTTCGGCCTTTCTCGCCTGCGGGCTGCTGCTCTTTCGCCTCGCTTTGCCCGAGGCCGGCGACCGGCTGTTCGCCAGCCTGAAGCCGGTTACCCTTATGGCGATTGTCGTGGCCGCCGCCGCCACGCTCCTGCGGGTCGGCATACAGGCCGGGCGC
Source organism: Notoacmeibacter sp. MSK16QG-6 (assembly GCF_024158145.1). GTDB lineage: Bacteria > Pseudomonadota > Alphaproteobacteria > Rhizobiales > Rhizobiaceae > Notoacmeibacter. The sequence goes on along the minus strand of NZ_JAMYXM010000002.1, from coordinate 143,091 downwards.
CTGCTCGATGACGGGCTATCCGGCATGGTCGATCCCGACATGATCGCGCTCAGCGTGGAGGGTCCGCTGGGCCAGTCCAGCGCGATCCGGCTTATCGGTCTGGCCCTGCTTCTCGTGGCCGTTCTGGTGCCGCGCCTGCGCGTGCTCGCATCTCTTCTCGGCGCAATCCTCGTCGCCTTTTCCTTCGCCTTGGTGGGCCACGCCACACGCGATCCGCAATGGGCGCTGGCGGCGCTTCTGACCGTCCACCTGCTCGGCATTTTCTATTGGTGGGGCGCGATCCTGCCGCTCCATCGCCTGAGCGGGCCGGTTTACGACAATGTGCAGGCGGCGGCCATTGCCGAACGGTTCGGGCGGCAGGCGAGCCTCATCGTGCCGCTTTTGATCGCGGCGGGCCTCGCCCTCGGATGGTTCCTGCTCGGCGGGCCGGCGCAGCTTTTCGAAAGCGTCTACGGGCGGATGCTGCTGATCAAGATTGGCCTTGTCGGCCTTGTCCTGGTGATGGCGGCGCTGAACAAGCTACGCTTCGTGCCCGGTCTGATGGCGTCTCGGCCCGGTGCGGCGGCACGGTTCCGCCGGTCGCTGCTGGTGGAGGGCGTGCTCTTTCTGGCCGTCTTTGCGGCAACGGCGGTGCTGACCACGTCCTTCACCGTGCCGGAGATGTGAGCGGGGCGGTAATGACGCGCATGCGCCATCGCCGCCACGCCCGGCTTGATGAGCCGTCTGGCTGTTGAGAGACGATGCAGGCAGACGGGCGACCGGGGGACGCGCTCAATCTATCTATGTGTTTCGCGACCTGATCCGGTCGCCCGTGGCGTATTTGACCCTGAAATGCCTTTAGGACGATGGGGCCTTCGCACTGAACGCGAGGGTGCAGCGCTGGCATCCACCGCCGGACGCCACCCCCCTTGCGGGCCAAGGTGACGAACATGCACAGAGACGCGGCCAAAGGGGTTTCCCTGCCCACCGGGCGAAGGACCGGCTCCTTCCACCCGCGCCGCGCGACGCCTCACCCCCGCCGATCTCCGGTTCGCGACCCGCGCCTGCTGGAAGGTGACGGCGGGGATGATAAGGCAACGCGGGTGAGGGTGGATAGGTTTACGGGAGTGAGAACGTGCCTCGATTGCAGCTGGAGGCTGCGGTCGCGCCCTGAGCTTCTAACCTGTTAATTCAATTTCGGCCCTTATCCGTTCATAATTTTCTATCAAACGCCGATACCGTTTTACGAGTTGCTCTCGTTCGTTACCGTAAAATCCAACATCAGCGATGGATATCGAATTTCCTCGAATCAAATCTAGAATTCGAATCTTAGATTTTTCGACTTCGATCCCAGAGTTTGCTAATATCCATAGTCCTAGCCGTGCCTCATTTTGTTTTAGTGCTGGCCATTCCGAAAAGTAAGGGTAGTATGCTCGCTCAGTATTGTTGTCAGCTTTGAGGTACATCATGTTTCTTACAGTGATGATGCCGCCAAGTTCTGTTATTGCCATGTTGGCGTGAACGGTTGATACTTCTGAGATTAGGGCCTTGTTTGTCCATCGCCGCTTAGTATTCCAAAAATCCAAGAAGCCATTCGCCAGCTCAGGATAGAGTCTTTTCCTGCGGGAACTAGCGGCTATGCGCTTAGCGACCATGATTGGTAGATAATCGTCTCCATTAACGTGACGCTTTGCATCGTGCCAAAAGGGAACATGGAAGTCGCCACCAGATCCCGGATTTGCTTCTCGCCTCATGTCCTCTCGAATGAACTTTTTTAGAAGGCGATCCCTCTTTTCGTCGGCGGAGCCCATCAGGCGGAGAAGTTTTCCAAGTTGAATTTTTTGCACCGACATCTCAACGCCCTCCTGATCCGATGATTGAAATCTGCAGAACGTTGGTGACTAATTCTCTGGAGGCGATATGTCTGTGGATCAAATTTTCCGTGATAAACTTCGCGATTTTACCATCTTCCTCTAGCGTACGAATCTGGCTATGAACGGGGTTGAAACCGCCTGTTGATACGTTGTGTATGAGCACTGGATACTCCTTGTAAGCTCAAGATTTGAGCCGGAGCAACTCGACGAAGTTCGGAAAAAGCATACTCTCTGTGGTGCAAGCGGTGAGAGGGCTTTGGCTCTTTCGCCCCACGTAGCTCCGGCTAACGTGGTAGCCAGCACCGCCCTTAGGGGCGGTGCTGGTGTTTCTAATTTCGAATCAGATCGTATCCTTGTATTTCAATCTTACTCAACGGAAAAATGCCCTATCCCCAGCTTAGGGAATAGGGCGGCAGTTCCATTTTAGCGATCAGCTACAGCCGCTCGTTGACCCGCAGGTATCACACTTCTCGCAGGTGCCGTTGCGGACCATCGTGAAGTTCTGGCATTCGGGGCAGCTATTGCCGGTGTAGCCCATGGAGAGGGCTTTGACGCGGCGGTCGGCTTCCAGCTTCTTGGCTTCGGCGCGGGCCGCTTCAGCGGAGGAGGCGTTGTCGGCGGTGAAGAGGCCGGTGACGCCTTCCTCTTCATGGTCGAGGGCGATGTCTTCCTCGAAATCCTTCTGCCGCTCCTCATAGTCGCGTTTGAAGGCCGCCGGCTCTTCGTTGAGCGCGAGCGCCACCGCCGCGCCGCCCTTGGCCGCAGCCACGGCGTGGCCGCCACTGGCGGTCGCCGCCGCATTGCCGGATTTGGCGCTGGCCGTGTTGGTGTTGGCCCCGGTGGGCGCCTTGCCGCTGGCAAAGCCCGCTGGCGTGGCGGTTCCGGCATCGGCCCCGTCGCGGCCGGGCACCAGCTTCAGCGTGTGGCCGCGCGTCCAGCCCTTGCTGACCGGCACGGTCTTGCCTTCCTTGATGCCCTTGCCGAGCGCTGTGGTCTCGAAATTCGACTGGTCGACATGGGCCAGTTCGTTCTGGCCGAGATAGGAAACGGCCAGTTCCCGGAAGACATAGTCGAGGATCGAGGTGGCGCTCTTGATGGCGTCATTGCCGATGACCGGGCCGGCGGGATCGAACTTGGTGAAGGTGAAGGCCTCCACATATTCTTCCAGCGGCACGCCATATTGCAGGCCGAGCGAGATGGCGATGGCGAAGTTGTTCATCATGGCGCGGAAGGCGGCGCCTTCCTTGTGCATGTCGATGAAGATCTCGCCGAGGCGGCCATCATCGAATTCGCCGGTGCGCAGATAGACCTTGTGCCCGCCAATGACGGCCTTCTGCGTGTAGCCCTTTCTGCGATTGGGCAGCTTGTCGCGGAGGCTGCGCACCTGCACTTCGCGCTCGATAATCTTTTCGACGATCTTCTCGGCCACTTCCGCCGTGCGGGCGGCAGCTGGCGCTTCGAGCAGTTCCTCCAGCGCGTCCTCGTCTTCATCGTCCTCGACGAGCGAAGCGTTGAGCGGCTGGCTGAGTTTTGAGCCATCGCGGTAGAGGGCGTTCGCCTTCAGCGCCAGCTTCCAGGACAGCATGTAGGCCGCCTTGCAATCGTCCACCGTCGCCTCGTTCGGCATATTGATGGTCTTGGAAATCGCGCCGGAGATGAAGGGCTGCGCCGCGGCCATCATGCGGATGTGGCTGTCGACCGAGAGGTAGCGCTTGCCGATCTTGCCGCAGGCATTGGCGCAGTCGAAGACCGGCAGGTGCTCATCCTTCAGGTGCGGCGCGCCTTCCAGCGTCATCGCGCCGCAGACATGGATGTTGGCAGCCTCGATCTCCTTCTTGGAGAAGCCGAGATGGGGCAGGAGTTCGAAGCTCATATCCTCGAGCTGTTCGTCGGTGACGCCGAGTTCGTCACGCAGGAAGTCCTCACCGAGGGTCCATTTGTTGAAGACGAACTTGATGTCGAAGGCGTTCTTCATCGCCTCGTTCAGCATGGCTATCTTGTCATCCGGCAGGCCCTTGGCGGCAAGCGAACCCGGATTGATGGCGGGCGCCTGGTTCATATTGCCATGGCCGACGGCGTAAGCTTCGATCTCGGCGATCTGGCTTTCGCTGTAGCCGAGCGTGCGGAGCGCTTCCGGCACGGCGCGGTTGATGATCTTGAAATAGCCGCCGCCGGCCAGCTTCTTGAACTTCACCAGCGCGAAATCCGGTTCGATGCCGGTGGTGTCGCAGTCCATGACGAGGCCGATCGTGCCAGTCGGCGCGACGACGGTGGCCTGCGCGTTGCGGTAGCCATGCTCCTGGCCCTTTTCGAGAGCGCGGTTCCAGGCGGCTTTGGCGCGGGCGGTCAGATCCTCGTCATCGAGATTGCCGTGGTCGAGCGGCACCGGATTGACCGCGAGATGCTCGAAACCGTCCGTCTGGCCGTGTGCGGCGCGGCGGTGGTTCCGGATGACGCGCAGCATGGCGTCGGCATTGTCCTCATAGCCGGGGAATGCGCCGAGTTCGGACGCCATTTCGGCTGAGGTCTCGTAAGCAACGCCGGTCATGATGGCGGACAGCGCCCCGCAGATCGCACGGCCCTCGTCGCTGTCATAGGGAATGCCGGCGGTCATGAGCACGCCGCCAATGTTCGCGAAGCCGAGGCCGAGCGTGCGGTAGCGGTAGGAGAGTTCGGCGATCTGCCGGCTCGGGAACTGCGCCATCATGACTGAGATTTCGAGCACAACCGTCCACAGGCGGACGGCATGTTCGTAATCGTCAAGCTTCATGCGGCGGGTTTCGCGGTCGTAGAACTGCAACAGGTTCAGCGATGCGAGATTGCAGGCCGTGTCGTCCAGGAACATGTATTCGCTGCAGGGGTTTGACGCATTGATGCGGCCGCCCTCAGGGCAGGTATGCCAGTCGTTCATGGTGGTGTTGAAGTGCAGGCCCGGATCGGCCGAGGCCCATGCGGCATGGCCGATCTTGTCCCACAGATCGCGGGCCTTGACGGTCTTCATCGTCTCGCCGGTCTTGCGCGAGGTCAGATGCCAATCGAGATCGGCCTCGACGGCGCGCAGGAAGTCGTCCTTCAGCGAGACGGAATTGTTGGAGTTCTGGCCGGCGACGGTGAGATAGGCTTCGCTGTCCCAGTCGGTGTCGTAGGTCTTGAACTCGATATCTGTGTAGCCCTGGCGCGCGAACTGGATGACGCGCTGGATATAGTTCTCGGGCACCTGATCGCGCTTGGCGGCCTTGACGGTGCGCTTCAGTTCCGGGTTCTTCTTCGGATCGAAGCAGTCGCCATCCGGTCCTTCGCAATGGACGCAGGCGCGGATGATCGCCGCCAGATGCTTCTTGACGATCTTGGAGCCGGTGACGAGGGCGGCGACCTTCTGCTCCTCGTTCACCTTCCAGTCGATGTAGCTCTCGACGTCCGGGTGATCGATGTCGACGACGACCATCTTGGCGGCGCGGCGGGTGGTGCCGCCGGACTTGATGGCGCCGGCGGCACGGTCGCCGATCTTCAGGAAGCTCATCAGGCCGGAGGACTTGCCGCCGCCGGAGAGCTTTTCGCCTTCACCGCGAAGCTGCGAAAAGTTGGAGCCGGTGCCGGAGCCGTATTTGAACAGACGCGCTTCGCGGACCCACAGATCCATGATGCCGCCATCATTGACCAGATCGTCGGCGACGGACTGGATAAAGCAGGCGTGGGGCTGCGGGTGTTCATAGGCCGACTGGCTCTGCTCAAGCTGGCCGGTGAACGGATCGACGTAGAAATGGCCCTGGCCGGGACCGTCAATGCCATAGGCCCAGTGGAGGCCGGTGTTGAACCATTGTGGGCTGTTCGGCGCGACGCGCTGAGTGGCGAGCATATAGGCCAGTTCGTCGCGGAAAGCGGCAGCGTCTTCCTCGCCATCGAAATAGCCGCCTTTCCAGCCCCAATAGGTCCAGGTGCCGGCGAGACGGTCGAAGACCTGCCGGGAATCGCTTTCGCCGACATAGCGCTCGTCTTCGGGCAGTCCGGCGAGGGCGTCCTCATCGGCGACCGAGCGCCACAGGAAGGAGGGAACATCGTTCTCCTCAATCTTCTTCAGGCGCGCCGGCACGCCGGCCTTACGGAAATATTTCTGTGCGATGATGTCGGCCGCCACCTGGCTGAATTGGGCTGGCACGTCGATGTTCTCGGCGCGGAACACGACGGAGCCATCGGGGTTGCGGATCTCACTGGTCGCCTTGCGGAAGGCGATGGATTCGTAGGCGGACTGCCCTGCCTCGGTGAAACGTCGTGTGATCTGCATTCTAATCCCCTCGTATGGAGGCCCGTTCGAGGCCCTATATATAGTGTGAGACTTGGTCGATTTCGCGTCCGGCGCTCATCTGATCAAGCCTTGTTTCTGTCCGCATTCATGCCCAGCAGCGCCAGACGGCATTGCCGTTCTGGGCTTCTGTTCGGGTCGGCACGCTCTCTGTGTAATCGTCTTATTGTTTGACCGCTTCACCCCTACATGTCGCGGTTCGTTACTTAGTAAACTACCATATATTGCGTTAAGCAATGGTAAAAAATCACAATCCCCAATGCCCCGGAAACGCTGCGAAAAGCGGGCCATAGGCCTTTGGAGCTTCCGCTAAATCCTAAAAGGAGGCGAGTCGGGCGGGAGAATCAATAGGCAAGACCGCTAGTGATCCAAATTGGTGCATCCTACCAAATCTTGTGTGCGTGGTTTGGGGATAGTGTGGACGACGCAGAAAGGGTCTTGCATGGGCGCGAAAGCGAAGTTCTCGCGACATTTGGTAGGCTAATTGCCCGCCGGTCAGACGAAGGGGCGAATGAGATGGAAGATCAGCGCCGACAAGACGGCGGTTGCCGGCACCGTGATAATCCAGGCAGCCGCGATCGTCGTTACATGTGCGCGGCGAACGAGGCGTCGCTGGCGGGTGACTTCCGGGGAGGGCTGGCTATCTGTATCGTCTGATTCCAACGCCTCATCGGTTGAATTCTCGTTTATCGCCCCGCCTTGGCTGCGCTGCATGGCGAGATAACGTCGCCGGCGAGAAGATCGCGCGGTCCACAACTCCCGAAAGAAGCCGACGCCGAACACCGCGCCCACCGCGATATGGGTCGAAGAAACCGGCAGGCCGAACCAGGACGCGAAAATGACAGTGATGGCGGCGGAGAGCGCCACGCAATAGGCCCGCATCGGATTAAGCTTGGTGATCTGGCTGCCGACGAGGCGAATCAGCTTCGGCCCGAACAGCAGTAGGCCAAGCGAAATGCCGGCAGCGCCGATCAGCATGACCCACAAGGGAATGCCGACTTTCGCCGACACAGTGTCGGCGCTGGTCGCGCTGACAATCGCGGCAAGAGGGCCGACTGCATTGGCCACATCGTTAGCGCCATGCGCGAAGGAGAGGAGGGCCGCAGAAATGATCAGCGGAATGCGGAACAGCTTGCGGATCGACTGGTTGCGGTTTTCCATCCCCTCCGACTGCGAACGGATCAGCGGATGGAAGATCGCCCAGCTCAGCGCAAAGCTCGTCGCCCCGATCATCCAGATGGTCGCGCCATCGACCTTAATGATCTTTTTCAGGCCTTTCATCGTCAGATAGGCAGCAAAGGCCCCGAACATCACGGCGATGAAGATCGGCACCCAGCGTCGCGCCGCCGCGATCTTGTCCTTCCGATAGATGACCAGCGATTTGACCAGGTAAAGAAAGAAGGCTGCGATAACGCCGCCCAGCAGCGGTGAAATCACCCAGCTCGCCGCGATAGCACCCATGATGCCCCAGTCGACCGTCGCGAAACCGGCTGCCGCGATGCCCCCGCCCATGACACCGCCCACAATGGAGTGCGTGGTCGATGCGGGCGCGTTAATGGCGGTGGCCAGATTGACCCATAGACCGGCTGCGACAAGCGCCGCCATCATCGCGGCGATGAACGTGTGAGTCTCGGCAAGGCCGGCGGGATCGACGATCCCTTTGGAGATGGTGCTGACAACGTCGCCGCCGGCGATCAGCGCACCTGCGCTTTCGCAGATAGCGGCGATAATCAGTGCACCGCCCATCGTCATCGCCTTGGCGCCCACGGCTGGGCCGACATTATTGGCGACGTCATTGGCGCCAATATTCATCGCCATATAAGCGCCGATTGCCGCCGCGGCGACGATGGTGATCATGGCCGGTGAACCGGAAAGTCCAATAGAGACGAAGGCGATGACCAGCACCATGAAGAGGAAGGCGATCCCCACACCGACCATCGGCCGGTTCAGGGCGCTGGTCGCAGCTTCGATCTCGCCGACGCGAGAGAGATCCTTGTCGAGCGTTTCCTTACGGAATGTGTCGGCCATCTGCTCGCCTCCCTAGTGCCTAGCCTCTGAGGCCTACGGCAGGTTGCGATGGGATGACAACAGGCAGCGGCCTATAGGCCTTCTCAATCCAAGAGTTTCTCTGGCGCGGATAGAAAAAGCGCAGCGAGTTGAGATTCGTCGACGGCCTCGGACGCCTCATTTGGAGACATCCACATCGAATCACGCGCTCCTGCCTCTGGAAATTCGTCTTCCATTGCTTCGACCGAAAGTGCATGGACAACAATGCGAAGGCGCATGGTGGCGCCATTGCCGAGGTATTTGCGCCCGTCATAGACGCCGATCGGTTCCTTGCCGACCTGGCCGACCACACCGGACTCTTCGAAGGCTTCGCGTTGCGCGGCCTCGGCCGTGCTTTCTCCCTTTTCGATGCCGCCTTTGGGCAAGATCCAGCGTTTCGTACGATTGCTCGTGATCAGCAGAAACTGAAATTCGCCGTCGACAAGGCGGTAAGGCAATGCTGCCGCCTGTAATCTCGGCGGGGGAGCGCCTAGAAGCGTGGCGACATGCCCCAGCGCACTGTCGAGAAAACGGCGAAATCTCATTGCCTTAATCGAAGTCTGCGCCTGCTATGGGCTGCGCATAGGTAACGTCCAGATCCCAGGGGAAATAGATCCATGTGTCCTGGCTGACTTCGGTGATGTAGGTGTCGACGAGAGGTCGCCCTGCGGGCTTGGCATAGACGGTGGCGAAGTGAGCCTTGGGGAGCATTTCGCGAACGAACGATGCCGTCCGGCCCGTATCGGTCAACTCGTCCACAATAAGCACATCGCGCCCCCCATCTTCCTTGATGGCGTCGTCGATCTCCTTGAGAAGCCGGAGTTGGCTCTGCTCAGTCCCGATCTCGCCGGTGTACGACACAACGCAAACGGTCTCGATCGTGCGGATATTCAATTCACGCGAAACGATAGCCGCCGGCACCAGGCCGCCGCGGGTGATGCAGACAAGCGCACGGAACGGCTGCTCACGCGACGACAGGCGCCACGCAAGAGCGCGGGCGTCACGATGGAACTGATCCCACGATACGGGAAAGGCTTTGTCTGGAAGTGTCATGAAAGGCAGGTCTCCTTACAGGCGCCGGCCAAATTATTTCGCGAAGGCGAGAGCGGCAAGTGTTTCAACGGCGCTATCGCCGGTAAAGTGAAAAGTCACCCCCTCATTCGACTCCGGCGAGGTTTTCCAGCATCGAGCGCACATCGGCCATAGCCGCGTCGACATTTCCCTGATCGCGCCCGCGAATGACGATTTCAGCGACGTAGCGTTTGCCGTCATGACGTGGGTAGGAGCCGATGGAGACCTCTGGATGGTTCTCGGCAACACCGGCGAGCGCATCGCCGAAGGTGCCTTCGCCGAAATCGGCTGCGATCGTCTTGATCGTCAGAGGCTGCGCGGTTTTCAGCGTAGGCAGCACGGCATCGAGCATGGCTTCGAAAACCGACGGGACGCCCGCCATGACGTGGACGTTGTCGACAATGAAGCCCGGCGCGGCGGAAACACGGTTTTCTATGAGCCCAGCGCCCTCCGGCATGCGTGTCATCCGGCGACGCGCCGGGGTAAAAGGCAGTTCCCGTCTAGCATAATAGGCTTCCAAAATATCGATGGCGCGCGGATCTTCGATCAGCGGTCTTTCGAACGCCCTTGCGATGGCATCGGCTGTTATGTCGTCATGGGTCGGCCCAATACCGCCGCTTGTAAAAATGTAGGTATGAAGCCTGCGTAGATGGTCGACGGCTTCGACAATTTTCGATGTTTCATCGGGCACCACCCGAATTTCACGTAGCGCGATTCCAACCGCATCGAGCCGTTCGGCCAGGTGGCCGGCATTACGATCCTTCGTTCGACCGGAGAGAATCTCGTCGCCGATGACGATCATTGCGGCTGTGGGCTGTGAGGGCTGATCTGTCATAAGTGTCCGCGTCGATGCAGGATGAGGTGGATGCCGTGCAGCTCCGCTGCCCGCAACGATGGTGCCCCCTGCCGGACTCGAACCGGCACGACCGAGGTCGAGGGATTTTAAGTCCCTTGCGTCTACCAATTCCGCCAAGGGGGCGCCCGTTTGCGGCGCGGACGGTATATCGCCATTGGCCGCTTCGCAACTGCTCCGCTGAGGCTTTGACTGCTTCCATCCATTTGATAGCGGTCCGGATTTCAGATTATAAACAGAGGAGTATCGAGGGGCGGGATGACAATGAACAAAGTGCTGAAGCATGAGCGCGGCAGGGGACGTCGCGCTGAATCGGTGGCGGACATTCCGTGGAAGGGATGGAAAGATATTTTCGTCCGTACCTATCAATCGATAAGCTCGGATCGTGTCCTGCTGGTCGCCGGGGGAGGCACGTTTTACGTGCTGCTGGCTCTCGTACCGTCGCTGTCCGTGCTGATCAGCACATATGGGCTGCTTTTCGATCCCGCCTCCCTTTCCGATCATCTTACACTGATGTCGCGCTTCATGCCTTCCGCAGCAATCGATCTGATTCACGATCAGTTGCAGCGACTGACCACCCAGGATGACGCCACGCTGTCCTTCGCCTTTCTGTTATCGCTCGGCCTTGCGATATGGAGCGCCAATTCCGGGATGAAGGGGCTCTTCGAGGCGATGAATGTCGCCTATGACGAAACGGAAAAACGCGGGTTCTTTCGGCTTAATGCGATTGCGCTTCTCTTCACGCTCGGCGCGGTTATCGGGATCGTCTGCATGATCGGTGTCGTGGTCGTGACGCCCATCGTGCTCGAATTCCTTCATCTCGGCGGGTTCGACCCGCTGATCCGTATTGCCGGTTTCTTTTTTCTGGCCGTGATGGTCACGCTGGGTCTGATGCTTCTCTATCGATACGGCCCGAGCCGCAAAAACGCCGAATGGCAGTGGCTGCCGGTCGGCGCAGTGGCTGCGGTTGTTCTCGTCATGGCCGTTTCGGTGGCGTTTTCCTTCTATGTTTCCAACTTTGCCGATTACAACGCGACTTATGGCTCCCTCGGCGCGGTGATCGGGTTCATGACTCTGATATGGCTGACGCTCACCATCATCATGCTGGGGGCCGAGCTCAATGCGGAGATCGAGCATCAGACGGCAACCGACACGACAGTGCCGCCTGAAAAACCCATGGGCGAACGTGGCGCATTCGTTGCCGATCACCTCGGTGAATCGACTGCCAGCCAGTCCTGATGCGGAAGACGGCCTAGCGACGCCAGAAAATCGGCATCAGTAGCATGAGAACCGTCGCAATCTCCAGTCGGCCGAGAAACATGCCGACCATCAGGATGGACAGGGAAATATCATTCAGCGATTGGAAGTTGCCCGCCGGTCCAATCAGCGTGCCGAGGCCGGGGCCGACATTTGAGATGGCCGTGAGAGCGCCCGTCAGGGATGTCATGATATCAAGGCCGCTTGCCGCCAGGGCCACGGAAAGCAAGACCCATATGCAGACGTAAGAGGCGACGAATAGGGCCACGCTCTTTTCCATATCGCCGGTCACCACCCGCTCGCCGTAGCGGATCGGCGACACAATTCTCTGAAAGAGCAATTGCTTCAAATTGTTGGTGAAAGCCTGCCAGAGAATGACAAAGCGGTAGGTCTTGATGCCACCGGCGGTGGAGCCGGAGCACCCACCCAGCCACATGGCTGTGAATGCCAAAAGAAGTCCCAACGGGCCCCATCCGCTATAATCCTCGGTCGCATAACCCGTTGTCGTCACGATGGAGACAAAGGTGAAGGCGCTGTGGGTAAACGCGTCGAAGGGTTCATACTGGTCGGTCACGATCAGCCAGATGCTGCAGACGCTTATCAGACCAAGCAGGATGAGAAGATAGGTTTCGATCTGCGGATCGTGGAAGGCGTCGGTCTGTCGGCGGAAGGCGACGACCGCCAGGATCGTGAACGGCAGACCTGCCAAAGCCATGAATATCGTGGCGGTCCAGATCAGCCACGGGCTGCTAAAAAAGCCGAAGGATGCGTCGTGGGTGGAGAAGCCGCCGGTCGCCATCGTGGTCAATGCGTGATTGACCGCGTCGAACGGGCTCATCCCGCCAATCAGGTAACAGAAACCACAGAGAAATGTGAGGCCGAGATAGACGCTGACCAGCGCGATGGAAAAGGTTGAGAAGCGGGCGAATGGCCTATCCTCGATGTCCGAACTCTCGATCCGGAAATAGGAAAACCCGCCGAGACGTAGGTAAGGCAGGATGAAGAGGCCAAGAGCGATCACGCCGATGCCGCCGATCCACTGAAGCAGCGAGCGCCAAAGCAATAAACCGGGCGGCAACTCATCGAGGCCGGAAATCACGGTCGAGCCAGTGGTCGTTACTGCGGACACGCTTTCGAACAGCGCGTGGATGAAATCGATTGGAAGAGACGAGAAATAGAGAGGCATTGCGCCGGCGACGCTCAAGGTCAGCCAGAGAATGTTGACCACGAGAAAAGCCAGCCGAACGGAGGGGCGAGGGGCCGGCCCACGCGTGGAGAGAATCACGGCCAGAGCGATTCCCGCCACGATGAATGAGGTCATCGCGAAAACCCGCCAGTCCGGATTACCGACATAGAGGTCGGCTGCGCCGGGGCAGAGCATGGCAATCGCCAGATAGAGCGCGAAATGCGCTGCGATATGCAGCGCGGTCCGAAAAAGTTCGAGGTTCAATTCAGCATTCGTCCCATTGCGGCGGAGACGATCAGGACTGTGGAACCCCGAACAGGTGTCTCCAAAGCGTTTTTAGTGCGTCGTTACGCAGCTGAACAGGGACCAAACCGGTTTGCGGGCTCTTATTTTTGGGCTGGACAATCAGGCCGTACGCCTTATCGGCGCCAGAAGAGCGGGGTGAAGAGAACAAGAACCGTCAGGATCTCTAGGCGGCCGAGCAGCATGCCAAAGATCAGAACCAGAAGCGCGCCGTCGCCGAGAGGCTGGAAATTGCCCGCAGGCCCGATAATCGGTCCGAACGCAGGCCCAACATTCATGAGAGCCGTGAGGGAGCCGGAGAGAGCTGTTACCAGGTCGAGGCCCATTGCCGCGAGCGCCACGGCCAGCACGATCCATAGGACCAGCGATGTCGATACGAAAAGCAGCACCGCCGCTTGCATTTCCGTCGTGACCAGCCTGCCTCCATAGCGGATTGGCGTGACGATCTTCGGGAAAAGCAGACGTTGAAGGCCGGTCCGCAGAAGCTGCCACAAGATCAAGAATCGGTAGGGCTTGGTGCCGCCCGAGGTGGAACCGGAGCAACCGCCCAGCCAGGTCGCAGCGAAGAACGTTACCACTGCGAACGGGCCCCACGATGTGTAATCGTCGCTCGCATAACCGGTGGTCGTGATGATCGAAACGACATTGAAAGCAGCATGGGTGAGGGCGCGGAAGAACGACCAATCCTGGTAAAGGACCAGCCAGATCGTCATCGCCATCGCCGCGCCGGCGATGAGGCAGAGAAAGAGCGTGATCTGCGGATCGCGCGCCGCTTCGGTCTGTCCTCGAAAAGCAAACAGGACGAGGACCGTGAAGGGCAGGCCGCCGATAATCATGAATACGATCGCTGTCCACAACAGGACCGGATCGGCGGAGAAATGTCCGAAACTGGCGTCGTGGGTCGAAAAGCCAGCCGTCGCCAGCGTCGTCATGGAATGGTTGATGGCATCGAAAACGCTCATGCCGCCCATGACATAGAAGAGCGCGCAAAGCGCCGTCAGCGCCGTGTAGATCAGAAGAATCGAGACCGAGAAGGTAGAGAAGCGTGCGAAAGGCCGGTCCTCGATGTCCGAACTCTCGATGCGAAAAAAGCTGAACCCGCCGATATTGAGATAGGGCAGGATGAAAACGCCAAGCGCGATCACCCCTACGCCGCCCATCCATTGAAGGATCGAGCGCCAAAGCAGAAGGCCGGGCGGCAGATCGTCCAATCCGTCCAGTACGGTAGAGCCGGTTGTCGTGGCGCCTGAGACGCCCTCAAAAAGGGCTTCGATGAAAGTGATGTCGAGCGAGGACATATAAAGCGGCAGCGCGCCGACGAGGCTTAAGGTCAGCCAAAGCGCGTTGACCACCAGAAATGCGAGCCGCGAACTGGGAGGCGGCGGCGGGGCTTGGGTAGCAAAAATCGTGGCGAGAGCGAGCCCGGCGACACAAAAGGCGGAGATGGCGAAAATCTGCCAGTCCGGATTGCCGACATAGAGGTCGACCGCGGCCGGAATCAGCATCAGCATAGACAGATAGAGGGCGAAATAGGCGGCGATGAACAGCGTGGCGCGGACAATCGAGGTGGTCACGTTGGCACACTTCTCCCAAGGTGTCTTGCGACAGGCCTTTCAGGCTGCCATGACGAAGTCAGATCATCCGAGCTCTTAGAAAGCCTATAGAATACGATCACCGTTTTGTAGCCGATTAACCGTGGAGAAGCCCATTTTGCAACAACAGTCCGCTTTTGGCTCCCATGATCCGCTGAGCGCTTCGCGTGAGGCGCAGCATGCCCTGCGCGAATTGTTCGAGCCCACGCCCCTGCAGCAGAATGCGTATCTTTCAGAGCGCTACGGCGCCGATATCTGGCTGAAGCGCGAGGACCTTTCGCCAGTACGCTCCTACAAGCTGCGTGGCGCATTCAATTTCATGCGGAAATCGGTTCTGCAGCACGCAGGCGGCTTTGTCTGCGCGTCCGCCGGAAATCACGCGCAGGGATTCGCCTATGCCTGTCGCCATTTCGGCCGGAAGGGCACCGTCTTCATGCCCGTCACGACGCCGTCCCAGAAGATCGGCAAGACGAGGACCTTCGGCGGCGAATTCGTCCAGATCGAACTTATCGGCGATATTTTCGACCAGTGTTATAGCGCTGCGAAGAACTTCGCGGCGCATAACGATTCCTTGATGGTTCCGCCATTCGACCATCCCGATATCATCGAAGGACAAGGTTCGGTGATGACGGAGGTTCTCGATCAATTGCCCGAGGGCCGATCCTTTAATCGTCTCGTTCTGCCGGTCGGCGGTGGCGGGCTGGCGACAGGTGTTCTTGCGGTTGCCAAATCGGCGGGGATCGATCCGAAGGTCACCCTCTGCGAGCCTGCCGGAGCGGCCAGCCTGAAGGCAAGCCTCGAATCCGGGGTGCGCGTGAAATTGCCAAGGATCGACGGTTTTGTGGATGGTGCGGCCGTCGCGGAAATCGGCGAATTGCCATTCGCGGCTTTGCGTCACATCGACCCGGCCGAGGTTCTCGCCATACCTGAGAACAGGCTTTGCGGAACCATTATCGAAATGCTCAATATTGAGGGCGTGGTGCTTGAGCCAGCGGGCGCGCTGGCCATCGACGCGCTTGGCGATCTGGCGGGAGAAGACGGGAAAGGTCTTGTCGGTCAGACCGTGCTCTGCGTCACATCCGGGGGTAATTTCGACTTCGAACGTCTGCCGGAGGTCAAGGAGCGGGCGCTTCGTTTTGAAGGGCTGAAGAAATATTTCATTTTCCGTTTTCCGCAGCGGCCAGGCGCATTACGCGATTTTCTTCATCTTCTCGGTCCGAAAGATGACATTGTCCGCTTCGAATACCTGAAAAAGAGCGCACGCAATTTCGGATCTGTGGTCATTGGGATCGAGACCGACAATGCGTCGAACTTTCCAGCTTTGATCGAACGTTTCGACGAAGCCGGCTGGGAGTGGCAGGACATTACCGACAACGATTTGCTGGCCAATCTCCTGATTTGATTGTTCCGGCGACAGGCTAATCGTTGCCTGTTGTGTCTTACGCAGTCAGTTTGCCCGCCTTGGAGGTGGGATGGTCGATCTTATCGTTTTGGGCGCGGCCTATGTGCTGTCGCAATTTTACCGGTCCTTTTTGGCCGTTCTTGTGCCGGCACTGAAAAGTGATCTCGGCGCGAGCGACAGTGTGCTGTCTGTCGCGGCAGGCGCATTTTTCGTGGTGTTTGCCCTGTCGCAATTCGGCGTAGGTGTCGCGCTTGACAGATATGGCCCCAAACGGACGGCTTCGACCATTCTGCTTTTTGCAGGCGGCGGTGGCGCCATGCTCTTCGCGCTGGCGACCGAACCGTTCATGATCGTCATTGCCATGGGGCTTCTCGGTCTGGGTTGTTCGCCTGTGCTGATGGCGACGACGTTTCTATTCGCCCGACGATTCGATCCCGCCCGGCTGGCGCTTCTGATGAGCGTCTTCATCGGCATAGGCTCTGCCGGCAATGTCGTCGGAACGACGCCGCTCGCTCTTGCCGCCGAAGCCTATGGTTGGCGATATGTCGTCGGCGGACTGGGGATCGTCACTATCGCGACGGCCGGTCTGACTTTTCTTCTCGTTCGAGATCCGCCTCGACTGTCAGGCTCGGCCTCTTCGGACGGTATCGCCGGCACACTACGCCTTTTGAAGATCAGGGCGCTTTGGCCGGTGCTGCTGATGTCTGCCGTTGTCTACAGTCCCGCAGCCAATATTCGGGGCCTTTGGACCGGCCCCTATCTTGCAGAAGGCTTTGGGGCCGATGCTATCCTGATCGGCAATGTCACACTGGCCATGGCTATCGCCATGGTGATCGGCTCCGTCGCGTATGGACCGATGGACACACTATTTCGCACACGCAAATGGGTCGTGCTCGGTGGGAATCTGCCCGTCCTTGCGGCGCTGGCCTTCCTTGGGCTTTGGGTGGATATTTCGATAATGAGCGCGGCGATGTTGTTTTTCACGATCGGTCTGTTCGGCGCCGCATATGGTGTCGTCATGGCGCATGGACGCGCCTTCGTGCCAGAGGAGCTCACGGGCCGTGGCGTGACGCTGATCAATTTCTTTTCGATTGGCGGCGCCGGCCTACTTCAGTGGTTGAGCGGCGGCATCGCTGCAACAGTCCCATCCGATAGCCGCTACGAAGCCGTCTTCGTTTTTTACGCGATCGTTTTGGCGAGTGGGCTCTTTCTATATCTGTTCGCTCGGGACGCGCGCCCCCGCAGCTGAGTCAAATATCACGTTCGCTTGATAAGAAAGCGATTCCGCATCTGCCCGTAAATCGCTGGCGGAGAATCGAAAAGACCGCGTGCAATGTCAGGGTTATCTCCCTGTCGGCCATGAAGAGTATCAACCTTCGACGGCTTCGGTTTTGCCCGGCCCTTCATCACGATCCTGCCTGGCAAAGAAATGTTTCGGGGCGGGCAGTTTCCTATCTTTCCAGCCCATTATCCGGCGCATGACGGGGAAATAGACGCCATACGGAAAGAAATTGACGACCTTGAGAATCGTGGCGAGCGATTTGGGAAAGGTGACTTCGAAACTGCCATTTTCCAGGCCGTCCACCATCGCTTCGGCCGCTTCTTCCACTTTCATCAGGAATGGCATTTTGAAGTTGTTCTGCTCAGTCAGCGGGGTATCGATAAAGCCGGGATTGACGATCTGCACCCGGATATTGAGCTTGTCGAGATCGAATTTCAGTGCAGCAGCCATGTTGTTGAGCGCCGCCTTTGATGCGCCATAGGCGGATGCCATGGGCAGGCCGCCATAGGCCGAGACCGAGCCGACGATAGCGATCTGCCCCTTATTGCGATCCCGCATATGAAGAATGGCGGGAACCAAGCCGTGAAGAACGCCGAAGACGTTCACTTCATAAGTCTTCTTCATGTTCTCAAGGCTTGGGTCGCTGCCGACGACCGGCCAGTAATTGCCGGCAACGAAGACGGCCAAAGCGATGGGACCGTATTCTGAGACGACGCGCCGCATCAGATCATTCACGGCGTTTTCGTCGGTGACATCGCAGGTTTGCGGTATGATACGGCCAGCCAGGCCTTCCGCTTCATCGGCCAGACTTTGCAGTTTATCGGCGCTGCGGGCGACGCTTACGACAGTCCAGCCCTTGCGCGCCAAGACGAGGGCGGCCGCGCGGCCTATTCCGGATGAGGCTCCGGTCATGAAACATAGTCCGTCGTCCGGTCTGGCGCGATAAAGTGACATTGATGGGAACTCCGGCTGGCAGGCGTTTCGCATCAGAGAGATAGGGCTCTGCGCAATTGCGTGAACCGCCGGATGAAAAGACGTATTTTTGCGCCGATGGGCACTGCGGCGAAACGTCAGCGCTTGAACTCGCTTGATCGCAACCATACCCTCCGCCCACTATTCTTCAGACAAGAAAACCAATGGAAATTTCGATGGCCCGCTCCGTTCTCGACTGCATCGGCGAAACACCGCTTATCCGCCTCCACAAGGCGTCTGAGATGACCGGCTGTGAAATTCTCGGAAAGGCGGAATTTCTGAATCCGGGCCAGTCGGTCAAAGACCGGGCAGGGCTGTTCATCATTCGTGATGCCGAGGAAAAAGGTCTGATACAGCCCGGCGGTACGATTGTGGAAGGCACGGCAGGCAATACGGGTATCGGCCTGACGGTAGTTGCAAAAGCGCTCGGCTACCGGACAGTCATCGTGATCCCGGACACGCAGAGCCAGGAAAAGAAAGATGCGCTGCGGCTACTTGGCGCGGAATTGCTGGAAGTTCCGGCAGTGCCATACAAGAATCCGAACAATTACGTGAAGGTTTCGGGACGGCTGGCTGAAAAGCTGGCGCGCGAGTCAAACAAGGGCGCGGTCTGGGCCAACCAGTTCGACAATTTGGCCAATCGCGATGGCCATATTCGCACCACGGCGCAGGAAATATGGCGGCAGACGGATGGCAAGGTAGACGGTTTTGTCGCAGCCGTCGGTACGGGCGGAACGCTGGCCGGCACGGCCATCGGCTTGAAAGAGCATAACCCGCAGATCAAATCTGCGCTTGCCGATCCGGGCGGTGCGGCGCTCTACAGTTATTACACCGAGGGTGAACTGAAAAGTGAAGGCACATCGATCACAGAGGGGATCGGCCAGGGGCGCATTACCGCCAATCTGGACGGCTTCACGCCAGACTTCGCTTACCGGATACCGGACGAAGAAGCGCTACCTATCGTTTTCGATCTGGTTCAGGAAGAAGGGCTTTGCCTCGGTGGATCGTCGGGCATCAACATTGCGGGGGCTATCCGCCTCGCAAAGGACCTTGGTCCGGGACATACCATCGTGACCGTTCTATGCGACTATGGCACCCGCTATCAAAGCAAGCTTTTCAATCCGGAGTTCCTGCGTGAGAAGAACCTTCCCGTACCGGATTGGATGGAACAGGAACCCAAGATCGATATTCCGTTCGAGGCAGTCGATGGCTGAAACCACAGATCGCCTGTTTCTCGACAGTGCGTATCTTTCTACGGCCGAAGCCAAAGTCATCGGTCGTAATGCTGGCGGCCAACCCTGCGGCGGCAGTCAGGGGTCCGAAACGGTGGAAGTCAGACCGGTCCATAGTGGCAAGATCGAGAAGAAAGGCCGTGAAAACCGGCGTTTCCGTATCCGCTTCCGTGCCCTAGATCTTGCCTGACCGGCCATGAAGAAAGCGTTCGGATGAAACTTGAAGGTTCCTGCCATTGCGGCGCAGTGCGGTTTCGTTGCCAATCGTCTTCGCCGGTGCCCTACCAGCGCTGCTATTGCACGATCTGTCGAAAACAACAGGGCGGGGGCGGTTACGCGATCAATCTCGGCGCGGACGCTAATTCAATGGTTGTCGAAGGCGACGAGAACATCACCGTCTATCGTGCGACAATGGAGCATGGCACAAGCTCGGGCGAACGGAACTTTTGCAGCCGCTGCGGCTGCGCGCTCTGGCTGTTCGATCCATCATGGCCAGACCTGATTCACCCCTTCGCTTCCGCCATCGATACCGATTTACCCGAGCCGCCGACCATCACGTCTCTCATGCTGAATTATAAGGCGAACTGGGCGGAAGTGCATGATGGTCCGGGCGACAGGCATTTCGATGAATATCCCGACGAGTCGCTGGCCGAATGGCACGAGCGGCATGAATGGAAGGCGCCTTGATGACCGACTCACTACCAATGCCGATGGTTTCACCCGAGTGGGTCGAGGAACATCTGCGCGAGCCCGGCCTCTCGATCATCGACGCGTCCTGGTATCTGCCGGTGCAGGGGCGCGATGCCGAGCAGGAATACGAGCAAGCTCATATTCCTGGAGCTGTCTTTTTCGATCAGGATCTGGTGGTGGAGCCGGGGATTGACCTACCTCACGCCATGCCGTCGCCCGGTCATTTCGCTCAGCATCTTGGATCGATGGGCATTTCGGTTCATGACAATATCGTGGTGTATGACGGTCCGGGCTTTTTCTCCGCACCCCGCGTCTGGTGGATGCTTCGCGCCATGGGCGCCAAAACGGTTGCCATTCTGGCTGGCGGAATGGATGGCTGGAAAAATGCGGGCCGCGAAATAACGAGCGAGCCGACCAAGGTTGCGCCATGTCTGTTCGAAACGGAGTTCGACGAGAACGCCGTCGTGACGCTCGATGAGATGAAGACAATATCCGGATCGGGAGACGTGGTGGTGGTTGACGCCCGTCCGCACGGACGGTTTACCGGCGAGGAGCCGGAACCGCGCGAAGGTATGCGATCCGGCCACATTCCCGGATCACTGAATGTCCCATTCCTCGATCTCGCCGAGGACGGACGATTGAAGAATGCCCATGCGCTGAAGGCGCTGTTCGAAGATGTTGGAGTCCCTACGGATCGCCCACTCGTAACCAGTTGCGG
Source organism: Notoacmeibacter sp. MSK16QG-6 (assembly GCF_024158145.1). GTDB lineage: Bacteria > Pseudomonadota > Alphaproteobacteria > Rhizobiales > Rhizobiaceae > Notoacmeibacter. Next base: position 122,334 of record NZ_JAMYXM010000002.1, on the reverse strand, counting down.
ATCGGGCGTGACGGCCGCGGCGCTGCTGCTCGCGCTGGAAGAAGCGGGCTATCGGAATATCCGGCTTTACGATGGCTCGTGGTCGGAATGGGGCGGCCGATCCGATACCGACGTCGAAACCGGTCCTGCGAGCAATTTGCAGAAGTGAGTGCAACCGCCGACAGGTCCGCTGGCGAATTGAGGGCCGTCTTCACCTGGCTCGAAAAGCGGCAGCCGCCCGGGCCGATGCCGCCAGCGCCGTTGACTGGCAGGTTGGCATTGATGCGCGCAACAGCCATACCGGTGGCCTACTATCGCTTCCTGCTCGATCAGGTCGGACACAATCATTACTGGGTCCAGCGAATGCGGCTGACCGATGCGGCGGTTCGCCAAATTCTTGATGCGGAAACGACGGATATTTCCGTTCTTTATCTGGACGGCGCGCCGGCTGGTTTTTTCGAGATCGACCGCAAGCGCGACGGCGTTGCTCATATCGTCCATTTCGGGCTGATCGAACACGCCCAAGGCCGGAACCTGTCGCCCTGGTTCTTCCATGCCGCGCTCAGCGCCGCATGGGAGGGGGCGACCGAGCGTGTCACGATTGGCACGACCTCACTCGATCATCCGGCTGCGCTGAGGCTTTACCAGCGCTTCGGGTTCGAGGTGACAGAGCGCTCCCAGGGCACCATCCGCCCACTGAGTGCTAAGGAGAGAGCGGAGAAACTGAATAGCGTTCACTCGCCAACACGTATCTAGACCGGTTTGCGCAGTATGATTTGCCGTACGTCGATGTTCTCTTCGCGAAAGCCGGCTTCGCAATAATACAGATAGAAAAGCCAGACCTTGCGAAACCGTTCGTCGAAACCGAGAGCCCGTATTTTCGGCCACACTTCTTCAAAACGCTCGCGCCAGAGGGCGAGTGTTCTGGCATAGTCCTGCGGAAAGCGGCGTTCGTTTTCGATGGTCAAACCAACCGTAGCAGCGAGATCGCGCAGATGGGTTGGCGTCGGCAGCATACCGCCTGGAAAAACGTAGCGCTGAATGAAATCGGGATAGCGCCTATAATCCTCAAATGCATGTTCGGCGATGGTGATGATCTGGAGGCCTGCCGTTCCGCCGGGCTTCAACGTTCGATTGAGCGTTTCGAAATACGTTGGCCACCAGCGTTCTCCAACAGCCTCGAACATTTCGATCGAAGCGATGTGGTCGTATTGGCCGATTTCGTGGCGATAGTCCCGAAACGCAATTTTCGCTTTGTCGGACAGTCCAGCGGTCGCCAGTCTTGCTTCGGCGTGGTCGTGTTGCTGCTGGCTTATGGTCAGGCCCGTGACATGGCAGCCTCGCCGGGCGGCGGTTTCGGCAAAGCCACCCCAACCGCATCCGATTTCCAGAATATGCTCGCCAGATTGCGCGCCCATATCGTCAAGCAGCGCGTTGTATTTCGCTGTTTGTGCTTGTTCCAGCGTCTCGCTGCCGGCCGACCAGAGCGCCGACGAATAGGTCATCGATGGATCGAGCCAGAGCCGGTAGAAGGAATTGCCTAGATCGTAGTGGGCCGCGATATTGCGCCGCGAACCCTTCGGCGTGTTGTCGTTAAGCCAGTGGCGGAATCTCTGGATGGCGTGGGAAAGCTTGCCGCTGGTGGTGGCGACCTCGCTCATGGTCTCGCTGTTGGCGACGAAAAGGCGCAGAAAGCAGACGACATCGGGGCTGTCCCAGTCGCCGTCGATCCAGCTTTCGGCAACACCGACGGTGCCGTCGACGAATGCCCGACGAGCAAGACGCCAATTGTAGAGGTGAAGCTCAGCATTCGGGCCAGGCTGCGCGCCTTCGATGAATATTTTGTGGCCGTCGGGGAGGGTGGCGCGTAGCGACCCGGCGCGCAGACGCGACAGGCTGGCAAGCGATTTTCGCGCCGTCAGCGGAATATCGCGGAGCGCCTTGGGCAGTTCCATACCGGGGCGCAGATGGATTTCGTGAATGGTCGTGTCGGTCATGCGGCATCGCGCTCCCTAAGTGGTCCGGTTGTCGATGGGGTATCGGTCTGAAAGGGCTCGGTAATCAGGGCGTGATCTTCCCGGCTCTGGTCGCCTGCGCCAAGAAATTTCACGCCTTTCATCCACAGTCGGAATGCTTCCCAATGAATGGCGGCATAGATTTTGAAGGGCAGAAACGGAATCGTGACGAGATAGCGTATCAGTGAAAGCGTCGTGACCTGCCGGGCGTGACCGCAGAACGTTGCGTCGAAGAGCGGTTCGCCATTCCGGGTTTCGTGAATACGCAGTTTGACTGTCTCGCCGGGCGGCATGACGCGGAACATATAGGTGAGATCCGGTCCGAGAAACGGTGAGACATGAAGGCGTTTGTCGGAGGTCTGGCGAATGCCGGCATCCGTCGCCTCGCCAGCAGCGACCGGTGCGAGATAGGCATGGCGGCCGCCAAATGTGTTCCGGACATCGTAGACGAGCATGATAGGCGCGTCGCTTTCATCGAGGGCGAACCAGACGCTGATCGGATTGAACACCCAGCCGAACATGCGGGGGTAACAGAGGAGGAGCCAACGTGAGGGTAGGGCGCCATCCGGACGTGTTTCCCGATACCAGTCATCGGCCTGGCGGCGAAGATGGGTAGCGCTGCCGCGCAAATGATCGCTCGAACGAAAGCTCAACAGTCCCGGCGATTCCACGCCCAGCAATGGAGACAAGCGATTTGCCTCGTCCAGCCGGTCGACGTCGATTAAAAGCGAATAAACGTTGTAGGTGAAGCGGTGTCCGACCGGCTGCAGCCGCTGGTGCATCACCGGACCGGCGTAAAGGGTCGCGGCGGCGTCAGGCGGCGAGCCGTTCGCCGTCATCGTGGAGGGTCGCCGGCGGCTCACTCCGCCGCCTCGCGCGGAACGGTCGTGGCCTGCGGATTGTCATCATTGCCGCCGGCCACCGCAAAGGGCTGCAACTGCGCAGGAAATGGCAGATCTGCGCCAAGCGCAGAGGCGACCCGGAGACCAGAGCGCAATCCATCCTCATGAAAACCGTAACCGGTCCACGCGCCCGCAAGCCAGATCCCTTCCTGACCCTGAATGGCGTCCAGCCGTTTTTGCGCGGCCATACCCCCCGCGTTGAATTGCGGATGATCATAGGTCCATTCGCCGTAGACTCTGGATGCGTCAGGCTCACGATCAGGGTTCAATGTCACGAACAATGGGATCGCCGGATCGATATTTTGCAGGCGATTCATCCAATAAGTAACCGTAACATCCTCTCTGCACTCATCATTAGAAGAACGGCGATAATTCCAGGCGGCCCAGGCGCGCCGACGCTTGGGCATGAAGGATGGATCAGAATGAAGGATCACGCGGTTCGGGCGATAGGCAATCGATGACAGAATAGCGCGTCGCGCCTCACTGCTGTCGGTTCCGAGCATTGCCAAAGACTGGTCGCTATGGCTCGCCAGAATTACGTGATCGAATTGCTTTTCGATGCGCGCGGTTTTGACGATTGGTCCATTGTCGGATGGTCTGACCGATAACACCTTCGCACCGAGTAACACTTTTCCTTCGCCAAGCAGCGGACCCAGCAGGCAGTCGAGATAATTGCGCGCACCGCCACTTACGGTCCGCCATTTCGGCCGATCCATCGTGTTCAGCCGGTGATTGTGGAAGAAGGATAAAAACGCATCGGCGGGAAAGTCCAGCATCTCATCGCGTGGCGTGGACCAGATCGCGGCGCTCATCGGGATCAGATAATTATCGCGAAATGCAGCGCTGAAGTCGTGGCGATCCAACCATCCGCCCAATGTCAGATTCGCCAGAGAAGATGAATTTCGGTCTGCGGCCGATAGTTCGTTGAACCGCTTCATCCCCCAAAGCATGCTCCAAAAGCGAGGACGGAGGACGTTGCGCTTCTGCGCGATGGCCTGACGCCAATCGTCCGAGCCGGCCCATTCCAGACGGCCATCATCGAGAGAGAGCGAAAAGCTCATTTCACTTTCTTCCGTCGCCACATCGAGGTGGTTCAAGAGTGCCGTGAAAAGGGGATAGGTCAGCGTGTTGAAGACGATAAATCCGGTATCGACAGAAACGGACCGGCCACCGATCCAGATATCGCGGGTGGCGGTATGCCCGCCCGGTCGATCGTCGGCCTCGAAAAGAGTGACGTCCGCCTTATCCCTCAGCGCCCATGCGCAGGACGCTCCGGATATTCCCGACCCGATGACCGCAATACGAGGCTTGCCGGAGACGCTATGACCGGCAGGCCGGAGAGCGGGATTTACAGAACTCATTACTCGCCTTTCATGGCCTTGAAAGCATCCAGCGCGCGCTCACGCGCAGCGCGATGGTCAACCATGGGACGAGGATAGTGGTCGCCGAGTTTCACACCCGCTTCAGAAAGAACGCTGTCGGGCGCTTCCCAGGGCGCATGAACATATTTGTCGGGCAGGGCCGCGATTTCCGGGACGAATCTTCTGACATACGCGCCGCCGGTATCGAACTTTCGCCCTTGGGTGACGGGAGCGAAGATGCGGAAGAATGGAGCGGCGTCCGCGCCCGAACCTGCGGTCCATTGCCAATTGAAGGCATTGTTGCCTGGGTCGGCATCGATCAGCGTATCCATGAACCACTCTTCGCCGCGTTTCCAGTGGATCATCAGATGCTTTGTCAGGAAGCTGGCGACGATCATGCGGACACGGTTATGCATCCACCCGGTCTGCCAGAGCTGGCGCATACCGGCATCGACAATGGGGTAGCCGGTCTCACCTTTCTGCCATGCAAGAAGCGCGGGGCTTTCGCGATCCGCGTTCCAAGGGAAGGCATCGAAGCGTTTGTCGATATTGTCCCACGCCATATCCGGTCTGTTGGCCAGCAGATGCCAGGCGAATTCGCGAAATACAATTTCGCGCTGGAATGTTGTGACGTCCCGCGCCGGTAATCGGGGAGCGGCGGCTTCGACGGCGCGCCAAACCTGCCGGGGACTGATTTCGCCGAAAGCGAGGTGGGGCGATAGCCTCGAGGTGCCAGACATTGCCGGGCGGTCGCGCCCTACCGCGTAATCTGCCAACGCATCGCTTACGAAATGTTCGAGCGCGGCTTGCGCACCTGCCTCACCCGGCTGCCAGAGCGGTTCAAAACCGGAAGCCCAGTTCGGGCTGTTCGGCAAAAAAGCGAAACTGGCAAGCTCTTCGCTATCCGGAGCCGCCGCAAAGCGAAGTGGCGTATCCTCCGTGACCGGCTCGATATCCTGGATGAGGGGGACAAGTTTTCGCGCAAATGGTGAGAACACGCTGTAATGGCGATCTGTCGATGTCCTGATCGCGGTCGGATCGTGGAGGAGAAATCCTTCGTGCCTTTCAAATGCAACATCGGCTGCGGCCAGCGCGTCGGCCAGTTCCTCGTCGGCCTCGTCTCCTCCCGGATCGTATCGCCGCGCCGCATGGACATGCTTGGCGCCGGTTTCCGCGACAAGTCCTTCGACGACGGAGACGAGGCGACCCGATCGCAGGATCAGTTCGCCCCCTTGTCTGGCAATCGCCGTGGACAGAGCGTCTAAGGAATGATGGAGCCACCATCGGCTCGCACCGCCTAATGGCCTGAAGGCCGGCCCACCCTCCGTTTCGTGAACGTAGACGCAGAGGATCGGAGCATCGCTGCGGCTGGCAGCAATAAGGGCCGGGTTGTCCCGAAGTCGCAGGTCGTTGCGAAAAAGAACGAGAACCGGAGTGTTTTGATCGGCTTCAGGCACGGCTTCCCCACGAATGACTGACATGGGAGGGTTGTATTGCCCAAAGCGAATGCTTCAATGGCTCGCTACAATCTGTGCGCGAATAAGTTGCGCCCGTTCGTCCTTCTCCGGCAGGATCACGGCTTTGCGTTTCAGCGTTCCAGATATTGCCTAAGAGTGACTTTAGTCCCGTTTTGCCACAGGCTCTCAAGCCAGTCGGCGAATATTTTGGCGAAGACCTTGTCCTTGCCGAGATCACCGTAGATGTCGGTCATGGCCAGCCATTTTGAAGGATCGTGTTTCGCAGCCTGGGCTACCTCTTTGAGGCGGTCCCAATTCGGGTCGTTCGGTTCGATCACCGCTCCGCTATCTGTTTCTCCGTAGCAGTAACGGCACCAAAGCGCGCTTTCCAGCGCAAGCCCAACCGGCGATTTTCCGCGTTCCAGATTGTCGACGATCGATGGAACAATGAATTTCGGCTGCCGGTTTGAGCCATCCAGGCACAGCCGGCGGATCGTGTCGCCGATCTTCGGGTTTGCGAAGCGCCTATGGGTCAGTTGGTGATAGTCGTTCAGATCGGTATCGGGGACCGGCGGAACCACAGGTATGATTTCGTCCTCTTCGACTTTCGTCAGAAAATCGCGAATGAGGTCGTTCTCCATCGCTTCGTGCACGAAATGGATGTCCATCAATCCGGCTGGATAAGCGATAATGGCATGACCGCCATTCAGGATGCGGATTTTCATCACCTCATAAGGCGTGACATCCTCCACGAATTGCACGCCCACCGTCTCGAGAGCCGGCCGTCCATTGACGAATTTGTCTTCCAGAACCCATTGGCTGAATTGTTCGCAGAAGACCGGCCATTCGTCTTCGATATCAAACATCTCACGAACCATCTGGCGTTCGCGCTCACCGGTCGCCGGAGTGATGCGGTCGACCATGGCATTTGGGAAGGCGACGTGGTTTTCGATCCAGTCTGCGAGTTCGCGATCAAACGACCCGGCCAGGCCGGTCACTGCCTCTCGGGCAATCCTGCCATTATGGGGTAAATTGTCACAACTCATCACCGTGAAGGGCTTCTGGCCGGCGTCTCGGCGGGCTTGAAGGGCTTTGACGATGACGCCAAAAACGGTCGACGGTTTGTCGGGACTTTTCGCATCGGCGACGATCGCCGGATGGGTCGCGTTAAAATGGCCGTCCGCGTTAAGAAAATAGCCGCCCTCCGTGATGGTCAGCGAGACGATCCGGATCGCAGGATCGGCCAGACGGTCCACAATGGCCTGCGGGTCTTCGGGTACAACGAATTCGACCATTGGCCCTGTAACGCGCGCGGTCGTGCTGTCCGCTTCCTGCGCGACGGTCGTTGACAGAAAATCCTGACTTGCCAGCACTTCGTGCACTTTGGTGTCGAAAGGCATAAGGCCTGCGCCACAAAACGCCCAGTCATGATCGCGCCCGGTTTCGAAGAGGCGGTCGAGATAAACGGCCTGGTGCGCACGATGAAAATTGCCAACGCCTATATGGAGAATGCCCGGTTTCAACGCCGATCGATCATAGGACGGAACATCCGCGCTTTCGATATGCGGCAGGGCTGACATATTCAACCGTACGGCCATGAGGGATCCTTATAAACTTCAATTTGCCGCGGCGGGCATTGGTTTCAGTTATGATTGTCGGTCAGAGCGGCCGGAAATGAGGAGTGACAGCCCGGTAAGTATTGACGCCATGCGATAAATTGGCGGATGCCGCCCTCACCAAAAGCGGCCTTCACGGCGCGTTTCTCCATCAAGAAAGCCTCCCAGTTCAAATCGCAAGATACAAATCCATAGTGCGACGCGACCTCCCTCGCGACGCTCCGTCAGTCAGTATCCGACAAAAGCACAGACAAATCTTTTACACGAGTAAAAATTTCAGGCAAGCATCTGATCGACCAAGCAGTGTGAACGACCACAGCCATCCAATCGACCGTGGATTGCAATGCGTTCGGGCAGAAACGAAGAAAAATGGCTCCCCGGGCCGGATTCGAACCAGCGACCAACCGGTTAACAGCCGGTTGCTCTACCACTGAGCTACCGGGGAACAGCGGCTCAAGCGAAGCGGCCTATAGCAGAGCCCTTTCCGGCTTGCCAAGTCGCCCTGATAAAAAATCTATGAGTACCTATATCGTTCCGGACAAACCTTGCAAGAATCTCAGCTTTTGTGCCGATGAAAGATGCAACGAAAACAACGCCACAGCGGTCCATAACGTTATTCGGCCGGTCTGTTTCGATGCCGCGTACCAAAGCTGGACGTCTGGTGCTGGGCTAGGCGCTGATTGCCGGTGGGGTCGTCGGCTTTCTGCCAATTGTCGGATTTTGGATGATTCCGCTTGGGCTGGGCGTATTGTCCATCGACAATCCATCCGCCAGACGGCTTAGGCGACGGTTTCTCGCATGGGCTGGCCGGCGCTGGTCGGGTATACGTGCAATCAGGCGACCTTCGGCAGCGAAGAAGTAAGCCGTCTGGCGCGTTGCAAGACGATTGCGAAGGAAAACGCGATGTCGATAAGACGGATGGAGGCCTCGCCCGGAATCGAACCGGGGTGCAAGGATTTGCAGTCCTCTGCGTAACCACTCCGCCACGAGGCCGATAACGTGATAAATCCGCGCTATCCCAAGGATTTGGTTCGTCAGAAATTTACCTGACCGCCCCGTCCTCGGCGCGCTCTCAATATCCGTTGCAGTTCGATCCCGTCAAGTGCTCTTTCCATCGGGGATATCGCACTTACCGCGCCAATCCGATAGCGGTTCATTCGGCCGGCGCGCGCCTTGCGGCGGGGGGTGCTAATTGCTATCGACCGGATCGACTATCGGCCTGCCGCCGACATGATGGGGATGATGATGAGCCAGGTTTTTTCAGACCTTCGCCGCAAGATGGTTGACGGACAGTTGAGAACGACAAACGTGACGTCGCTGCCGGTGCTTGAGGCATTCTTGTCCGTACCGCGCGAGGAGTTTGTGCCGACCCGCCTGCGCGATCTGTCTTACATCGACGAAGATCTCGAGGTTGCGCCATCGCGTTATCTGGTCGAACCCGGCCCGCTCGCCAAAATGATCCAATTGGCGGAAGTCCGGCCAGGCGACGTCGTTCTGGATCTATGCTGCGCGACGGGCTACTCATCGGCCATACTGGCGACCATCGCTTCCAGCGTTATCGCCATCGAGCCGGACGAAGATCTTGCCGAGTCGGCGACGGGCCGCCTGTCGACCCTTGGTTATGACAATGTCGCTGTTCTGCATGGCGATCCGGAGAACGGGTGCGAAGATGAAGCGCCTTTCGACGTCATTCTCATAGGCGGGTCTGTCGGTTACGTGCCGGATACCATTCTCCAGCAACTCAAGCCTGGCGGGCGACTGGTTACCGTAGAGGGGCACGGGAACGCGGCCAATGCGGTTCTATATGTCGGTGGACGGGGCGTCGGTGGGGGCCGCACGGCTTTCAATTGCGCGGTCAAGCCGGTTCCTGGTTTTCGCCGCCAGCCAGGTTTTGTCTTTTAAGACACACTTAAAAAAGGATCGTGAAGCAGACACCTTCGGTTCGGCCTTCGTAACTGGACGTGGCAGAGCCGCCCGCTTTACCAAGACGTAAAAGACCGCTTCGAACGGGATGAGTCCGTGTTGAACAGCACTTTCCGAATACTGAGCCTTTCCTGTATTTTTGCCTTTACCGCCGCGCCGGCGAGCGCGGAAACCATTCTCGGTGCAATGGCGACGGCCTACGGCTATAATGCCGATCTGAACAGCGCGCGAGCTGGCGTACGCGTCGCCGACGAGAATGTGCCGATCGCAAAAGGGGGGATGCGCCCTCAGGTTTCGGCGACAAGCACCGTGGCCGGCACCGCAGTCCGCCGCGATTTTGACAGCGATCTGGGCGTCAGCACCCGAACCAACACCGACTCGCTTTCCATCGATTTCGGTATCCAGATCAGCCAGACTTTGTTTGATGGTTTCCAGACCCGCAACAACGTCGCGGCCGCCAAATCGAATGTTTACGCTAGTCAGGCCAGCCTGACCAATACCGAACAGAATACGCTTTTCAATGCCGGCACGGCCTACATGGATGTGCTTCGTGACCGTCAGCTCGTTACGCTCCGCTCCCGCAATCTGGAGTTTCTGCAGGAGCAGGTGCGGAGCGCCCGGGCGCGTTTCGATGTTGGCGAGTCGACCCGCACCGATGTTTCGCAGGCGCAGGCGTCTTTGTCTCAAGCGCAGGCGCTGCTTTATCTGGCGCGGTCGAACCTTGCGGTCAGTGAAGCGACATACCGGCAGATCGTCGGGCGGACACCGACCGATTTGAGGCCGACAGCCCCCTTGACGCGCAACCTGCCGGGTTCGCTCAATACGGCGGTAGCGATTGCGCTCAATAACCATCCCGCCATTCAAGCGAACCGCCATCTCGTCGACGCGGCAAGTTTCACCGTCAAGTCCAGGGAAGGGGCCTTTTTGCCGCAGGTCGGCGCCTCCGCGTCCCTGACGCGCGAGTTCGCCAATATCGATGTTCAAAACGTGCCGGGCAGCTCCGGCGATCGAGACACGCTGACCGGCACGATCGGCGCAACGGTGACGGTGCCGATCTATCAGGGCGGCATTGCTTCGGCGCAAACCCGCCAGGCCAAAGAGCAACTGGGGCAGGCTCGCATCAATGTCGACGTCACAATCGACCAGGTACGAGCCAATGTGATCGCGGCATGGAACCAGTACGTGGCCGCGCGCGAGGCGATTACGGCCGGTCTCGATCTCATTTCGGCACAGACGCTGGCGCTGAATGGCGTCGTCGAGGAGCGCAATGTCGGCCAACGCACGACGCTCGATGTACTGGACGCGCAGTCCGCTCTCATCACAGCTCAGGTCACGCAGGTCGGCGCTGAACGCGACGCCGTTGTCGCTTCTCTCGGTATATTATCGGCAACTGGCCAGTTGACTGCAGACGGACTCGGCCTTGGCGTCAAGCGCCACGATCCTGATGAGCACCTCGAAGCGGTGGAAGACGCCTGGTACGGGCTTCGGACACCGGACGGCCGTTAACCCTCTTCCCTGCCGATAGCTGTGAATCCGCGCTTGCAACGTGTCCGGGGGGATTCTCATACCGGGACCCCTCCGCTAGGCTTGATGCGATTCGTATTGCCGAAAGACCGGACAAAGATACCGGGGAGAGGGCGGAGTGATGTCGCAGGCAAGCGGTGCCGCACGAGAGACGTCGATGGACGAGATATTGGCGTCCATTCGCAAAATCATCGAGGAATCGGACGCGGCGGCATCCGCTGCCGAAGCCGAAGGTGAACGCACCTCCAGACGGTCCAGCTCAATCGACCTTTCCTTCACGTCATCGGAGTACGACGATGAGGACGAAGCCGACAACGAACTGACGGGCCTTTCCGATATTCTGGATGCCGACGACCAGATCGACGATGAGATCGTTGCTGCCGGCGAGGCCGAACTCAACGCGTTTCGCGAGGCGATCAATGATCGCGACCCGGTCACGTCAGCGAAAAAGGCCGATAGCAGCGCATCCCCCGCTGTTTCGGAAGATCGATCATCCAAATCTTCCGGCAGTGGTGATCGGCGGCCTCTGAGTCTCGCCGATATTCAAGCGCAGCTATCGTCTCGCGCCGATGAGCTCGATAGTCGGCCTGCCGATGCAGAACTTGCGCCAGGGGGCGAAGACGACTTCGACGCCAGCGAAAAATCGGCCTCAGACGACTTGGAAGATCGTTCAGAGCCAGCAGATGTCGCTGATGATACCCTTTCGGACGCACCTCCAACGGCTATATCCAGCATGACGGTCGAGCCGGACGAAAGCGAAGCGGAGCCCGATCCATCGGCCGAAAAGCAATCGGATGATGTCGGCATCGAAGAGCAGGTTCTCTCCGAAGACAGGTTTCGGGCTGTTGCCGAGCGGCTCGATCGCCGGACAAGCAATCCTGAAATGAGTGGGCGTCGGGCGCCGATGCCGGTCAACCAGCCTTCGGCCACTCAACCTGCTTCGGATGTTTCGTCTGTTCTCTCTCCCATCGTGTCGCAAGAGGCCGGCAAGGCCGTCGCCGATTCGTTTGGACAGCTGAAGGAAGCGTTCTTTGCCAGCCGTCAGCGCAATTTCGACGAGATGGCGGAAGAGATGCTGCGGCCCATGTTGCAGGACTGGCTCGATAACAATCTGCCGACACTTGTCGAGCGTCTGGTGAAGGAAGAGATCGAGCGCATAGCTCAGGGGGGCTGAGCGCTCTTCTACCTATCCATTTAACGGATGGGTGGCGTGGGGCCGCTGCTTCCAGTTGACTTCGCAGCGCTCGCTCGCGATATGCATGGCTTCCCTCAACGGACCCCCGAAGGCCATGCTGGACAAGACCTACGACGCCTCCGCAATCGAACCGAAAATTGTCGCTCGCTGGGACGACGCCGATGCCTTTGCGGCCGGAGCCGGGGCGAGGGAAGACGCCGACCCCTACTGCATCGTCATTCCTCCGCCCAACGTGACCGGTTCTCTCCACATGGGCCACGCACTCAATAACACGCTGCAGGATATTCTTGTCCGTTGGCGGCGGATGCTGGGCGACAATGTGCTGTGGCAGCCAGGAATGGACCATGCGGGTATCGCTACGCAGATGGTGGTCGAACGCCAGCTTATGGAGAGGCAGGAGCCAAACCGTCGCGAGATGGGGCGCGATGCCTTTATCGAACGGATCTGGCAATGGAAAGCCGAGTCCGGTGGCGCGATCTTCAATCAGCTCAAGCGGCTCGGCGCGTCTTGCGACTGGAGTCGCGAACGTTTCACCATGGATGAGGGACTGTCCGAGGCCGTCTTGGAAGTCTTCGTCCGTCTCTACGATGAAGGGCTGATCTACCGCGGCAAGCGGCTGGTCAACTGGGACCCGACATTCGAAACCGCGATCTCCGACCTCGAAGTCGAAAATCGCGAGGTCGACGGCCATATGTGGCATTTCAAATATCCGCTTGCCGGCGGCGCGACCTACGAATATGTCGAAAAGGACGGTGACGGAAACGAAGTCCTGCGCGAGACGCGCGACTATATTTCCATCGCGACCACCCGGCCCGAAACCATGCTTGGCGATGGTGCAGTCGCGGTTCATCCATCGGATGAGCGTTACGCCCCAATCGTCGGCAAGCTTTGTGAAATCCCTGTCGGTCCGAAAGAACATCGCCGGCAGATTCCGATTATCACGGATGACTATCCCGATCCGGAATTCGGCTCGGGCGCGGTAAAGATTACCGGCGCGCACGATTTTAACGATTACGGTGTCGCCCAGCGAAACGCCATTCCGCTTTACCGCTTAATGGACGAGAAGGCCTGCATGCGGGCCGATGGTGAGCCTTACGCCGACGAAGCAGGCAAAGCGATGGCGATCGTCCGCTCCGGCGAAATGCCCGCGGCCGATATCGTCGACGGTATCAATCTGGTACCGGACGAGTTGCGCGGTCTCGACCGCTATGAGGCCCGCAAGCGGGTGATCGAAGCCATCAACGCCGAAGGCCTTGCCGTTACTGCGTTGGACGAGGATGGCAACGCCGTTCCTTTCGTCGAAAACAAAAAAATCATGCAGCCATTCGGGGACCGGTCCGGCGACGTGATCGAGCCGATGCTGACCGACCAGTGGTTCGCTGACGCTAAAACCCTGGCCGAGCCGGCAATCGCCTCCGTTCGCGAAGGCCGCACCAATTTCGTGCCGAAAAACTGGGAAAACACCTATTTCTCTTGGATGGAAAACATCGAGCCCTGGTGTATTTCGCGCCAACTCTGGTGGGGGCATCGTATTCCGGCCTGGTACGGACCGGATGGGCAGGTTTTCGTTCGAAAGACGGAAGAAGAAGCGCTCGGAGCTGCGATCCAGCACTACATTGCCCATGAGGGACCATGGAAGGCATTCGTCGAAGAGAAGCTCGAGCATCTGCAACCGGGCGATCTTCTGACGCGTGACACCGATGTTCTCGACACGTGGTTTTCTTCTGCGCTCTGGCCGTTCTCCACACTGGGGTGGCCGGAGCAGACCGAAGCGCTGAAAACATGGTATCCGACCAGCGCGCTCGTTACCGGCTTCGACATCATCTTCTTCTGGGTTGCCCGGATGATGATGATGGGCCTCCATTTCATGGAAACCGAGCCGTTCGAGACAGTCTATGTCCACGCACTGGTGCGCGACAAACGCGGCCAGAAGATGAGCAAGTCCAAGGGCAATGTTATCGATCCGCTGCAATTGATCGATGAATATGGCGCCGACGCATTGCGTTTCACCCTGGCGATCATGGCGGCGCAGGGCCGCGACGTGAAGCTCGACGAACAGCGGATCGCCGGCTATCGCAATTTCGGCACGAAGCTGTGGAACGCGGTGCGGTTTGCCGGCATGAACGGCGCGGTGCACGGCGGCGACTTCGAGCCGTCTTCGGCCAACACCCGGCTCAATCGCTGGATCTTGACCGAGTTGTCACGAACGATCGATCTGGTGGATACGTCACTTCGGGATTATCGTTTCAACGAAGCGGCGGCTGCTCTCTACCGGTTCGTCTGGAACCAGCTTTGCGACTGGTATCTGGAGCTGCTGAAGCCGGTCTTCAACGGCGACGATGAGGAAGCAAAAGCGGAATCAAAGGCCTGTCTCGGTTATGTGCTGGACCAGTCCTTTGCGCTGCTGCACCCCTTTATGCCGTTCCTGACCGAAGAGCTCTGGGCGGGAACGGCCGAGCGGTCGGGCCTTCTTTGTCATGCAAAATGGCCGACAGGGACGGTTCGGGACGGAGAGGCGGCCGCCGAGATCAACTGGCTGATCGAGACGATTGGCGGCATTCGTTCTCTGCGGGCGGAAATGAATGTGCCGGCTGCTGCGAAAGCGCCGATGGTTGTCATGGGCGGTTCTACGGAGACGCTTGAGCGGATGAGCCGGCATCACGCCGCTATTCAGCGACTGGCGCGTATCGAGACGATCGACCATGCGGAGATCGCGCCGGCGCAATCGGCCCAGGTGGTTGTCGGGGATTCGACATTGTGCCTTCCGCTTGGCGATCTCATCGATATCGATGCGGAAACGGCGCGGCTTGAAAAATCGTTGAAGGCGGTGCAGGCGGATCTCATCCGTAGCGAAAAGAAACTCGGCAATGAGAAGTTTGTCGCAAAGGCCGATCCGGAAGTCGTGGAGGCCGAGCGAGAGAAGGCAGGCGAGCTTTCCCGTCAGGCAAGCCGGCTGGAACATGCGTTGGCGAATCTGCGCCGCTGAGTGGTCTCAGTTCGCGCTGGCGACATCCGCCGCTCGCCGGTTGCGGGTTGGTCGATCGCAGGGCAGGGGCAACGCTGTTTTGCCCTGATGAAGCGTCGCCATCATGTTGGCGAAGATAAGAGCCGGCAGTCCGCCTCCCGTAATCACTTGGCGAGGCGCCTGCTTTTTGGCGCCGAGCCAAACCACCGCGACATATCGACCGGTATAGCCGGCAAACCATGCATCCCGCCCGTTCTGGCTGGTGCCGGTTTTGCCAGCCATTGGCTGGGCGAATGCTGCGCGTCGCCCGGTGCCGCCAACCGAGACGACCGCTTTCAGGCCTTTCTCGAGCGTGCATCTCGCATCGTCGTTTTCCAGCAGCGGGGCCGTCATTTCCCGAGAAAGCTCGTGATGAAAGATCGTCCGGCCGTCCATGCTTCGAGCGTACCAGATTGCGTAAGGGTCGACCGGATGGCCGCCATTGGCGAGAGCAGCGTACCAGCGTGCGATGTCCAGCGGCGAAACTGAACCTGTCCCAAGAACGGCGCTCGGCTGATCGGGCAAATGCCCGCTAATACCGAGACTGGTCATTGTCCTGTTGAAGCAGTCTGCATACTCAAACCAAAGCGAGACGGCAGGCGGGTTTCGGGAAAGCGCGAGCGCGCGAGCCATGGTCATCCGGCCGAGATACCGACCGTCATTGTTGCGCGGCGTCCAGCCATTGCGAAATTCCTGTGCGGTGTCTGACACGGTGCTGGCAAGCGTTTTACCGTTGGCGAAAGCGCAGAGATAGACAAAGGGCTTGATGGTTGAGCCGGGAGAACGCCGACCCTCCGACAGCACGTTGAAGCCGCCGCTCTCGCCGTAGGCCTGCGCTGCTGCCATCGCGGCGATTGCGCCATCTGGTCTCAGGATCACAACGGCGGCATCATCATAGGCGCGATCGGTGCGTCGTGCGCGATCCAACAGCCTGTCGACGGCGCGCTCGGCGTAAAGCTGAGCTTCCGGCTCTATCGTCGTGGACACCACCATCGGCTGCTGGCGCTGCTGTAGCACTGACGGCAGGCCGAGGCCGAGGGCGAAATCGCGCGCACGTGCAACATGCATGGACCAATCCAGTTGGCCGTTTTTGCGGTTGAGTTGTGTCGTGGCGTTTTTCGCTTCGGCCGCCGTCAGAAAGCCGCGCTCGCGCATGGCCGAGATCAGATCGCGCGCTTCCGCGTCGAGCCCTTTTCGTCCCCGATTGGGATTGGTGCGCGACGGAGCACGCACGCTCAGAGCCAGCAATGCGGTTTCGCCGATGTTGATGGTGCCGGTCTGTCTTGGCCAGACCGTGCTGCGCCCAAAATAGGTACGCGCCGCAGCTTCGATACCGTAGGCGCTTTGGCCGAAGAAGATATTGTTCAGGTACATCGCAAGGATTTCATCCTTGCTGAACATGGTCTCCAGCCGCAGAGCGATGAGAAGTTCGCGGAATTTGCGCAGGTAGGCACGGTCATTGGTCAGGATAAGGTTCTTGACCAATTGCTGGGTAATCGTCGAGCCGCCGCCGCCGCTTTCCCCACCGCTGAATGTCGCGCGGGTTTCTTGTGCAATGGCGCGGGCAAGAGCCAGCGGGTTGAAGCCGGGGTGGACCTCGAACCAGCGATCTTCAGCAGTGAGGAACGCTTCGCGCACAGTCTCGGAGATTTGGCTTGGCTGGAGATGAAGTGGCGCGACGAGTTGCACGTCTTGAGCGCGAATGCCGTCGGACCCTGGTCGCACATAAGCCCATGATGAATAGGCGCGATGGTAAAGAGAAGCGCGGTCGTAGTCGCCAGCGACACTCATCGAGGCCAGCCAGACGCCGGCGCAGGCGACAAGAGCCGTGCCGAGAAGGAAAATACCGGCCAGTATATCGCCTATTCCCGACATCAAACGACGGATTTTGGATGCTCCATCAATCATCCGGAACGCGAATATGTCCGGTTCAGCTTCAGCTCCACATTGAGGCCCTTCATGATGGCGTCAAGATGTCGAGCGACGTTATGCGCATCCGCCTGCCTGTGTGAATTGTGCAACAGCTGGCTCCGAGCGCATAACAGGTGTGCGCTCAAAACGACAATGTGCCCGGAAGCCGCCACAAAGCCATTCCAGTGAAAAAAGACAGCCGCAGCGAGGGCGCGGCATCCATCGTCTTTAAGAAGATGGCGACCGATCGATGAGACGATTGGTTGAACGCAAGGGGCAAGAAAGAGGGCGCGATGAGACGTTCGCTACGCTCATCACTTATGGTCATTCGCTCGGCGATGCTGGTCGCGGCTGCATGCGCGGTCGTTGCCACCGAAGCATCGGCGGCCGATCCCACGCAGCGAAACCCGGACCCGTGGGCGCAGTTTCGTAGCGGTTATCGGCTTTATAGCGACGGCGACAAGGACGGTGCGCTCGCGGCTTACGCCAAAGCCGCCGAAGACGGCCATGCGGGTGCGCAGTGGAAGGTCGCTCGTATGTATGCCGATGGCGATGGCATTGCGCAGGACGATTACCGCGCCTTCAAAATGTTCCAGAAGATCGTTGATAGCGGTGTTACGCCGGGATCGCAGGAGGAAATCTTCGTTTCCGACGCGTTGGTGGCTCTCGCTCGCTATTATCGCAGGGGAATTGCGAACACTGAAGTGCGCGCCAACCCCGCTGCCGCCATGGATCTCTATATTCGCGCGGCCTCCATCTACGGCAACACGCAGGCGCAGTTCGAGATCGGGCATATGCTGCTCGACGAGCATCGAAATCTGCGGCGTGCTGCACGTTGGCTGCAGCTAGCATCTGATAAGGGCCATGTCGGCGCGCAGGCTCTTTTGGGTGATCTGCTGTTTCAGAAGGGGCGAACCGTCGAGGGTCTTGCCATGCTGACGACAGCGCTGAACAAGGCCAGCGAAAAGGATCGCGGCTGGATTCGGCAACGGCAGGAGCAGGCGTTCGGACTGGCGTCGGAGGCCGAACGACGCCTGGCCTATGAAATGAGCCGTCACCAGCTCGGAGAAGTCGTGGTCAGCGCGCAGTAAGCGGCATCAATCTCACTTATTTTATACTGAGATTGACGATCGTCGGCACATGGTCGGACGGCTTTTCCCAACCACGAACATGCTTTTCGATATCGGTGGATAACAGACGATCGGCCGCCTCCGGCGAAAGCAGGAGATGGTCGATGCGGATGCCGTTGTTTTTCGGCCAGGCACCGGCCTGATAGTCCCAGAATGTGAAGAGCCCGTCCGATTGGTCGCAGGCGCGGATGGCATCGGTGAAACCGAGGCCGAGCAAACGCCGGAATGCCGCTCGGCTTTCCGGTTGGAAAAGGGCGTCATCCACCCAGTTTTCAGGATGGCGTGCGTCTCGTGGTTCGGGAATGACATTGTAGTCGCCGGCCAGAACGAGCATTTCTTCCAGAAAGAGGCGTTCCTCCGCCCATCTTTGAAGGCGTTCCATCCAGCGCAGCTTGTAGCCCCATTTGCGATCTTCGCCGACTGGATTGCCATTTGGCAGGTAAAGCGAAACGACCCTTAGCGGTCCGCTCTTCGTTTCCCATACGCCTTCGATGAAGCGGGCCTGCGCGTCGGCCTCTCCGTTCTCGTCGCCGGGCAGACCGCGATTGACTTCCGATGGTGGCATTCTGGAAATCAACGCGACGCCGTTGAAACCTTTCTGGCCATGTGTCTCGACATGCCAACCCTTCTCTTCAAGGGCGGCACGGGGAAACGTCTCGTCCTGGCTCTTGATCTCCTGAAGACCGACAATGTCCGGCTGGCTCTCCTCCAACCATGCCAGCAATACCTCGCTGCGCGCCTTGATTCCATTGATGTTGAAGGTCGCGATCTTCATGCTGGTACGTCCCCTACGGTCCAGACACCGACCTAGCGGGACGGACGGGCGAGGTAAAGCGAAAGCCGATTAGATTGAAAAAGACGTGCCGCAGCCGCAGGATGCGACTGCGTTTGGATTATCGATCTGAAAGGCCTGGCCGATCAGATCGTCGACAAAATCGATTTTCGAGCCGGCCATATAAACCATGGAAAGTTCGTCGACAAAGACCTTCGCGCCATCCCGCTCGAAGACCCGGTCGTCATCCTGCTGCGAATCAGTCAGGTCGATGGCGTAGGAAAAGCCGGAGCAGCCGCCGCCTTCGACCGTGACGCGCAGGCCGATCTTGTCGGTGGAGCCAGCGACGACCTTTGTGATCCGCCGCGCGGCATTCTCTGTAATCATAATGGTCTTATCTGGACGGTCGATCGCGTTCATGCCGAACTCGCCTTTGTCTGTTGTTCCGACAGAGGTAAGAAGCAATCGGGCGAACGTCAACGCATCTCCGACCGGCAGGCAGAAAGGGCGAAATGGAAAAGGTTCAATCTCCGGAGCTGTCGGGAATTGGTTTCGGCTACCGGCCACGCGCGCCCTGGGCATGTGACCCGGACAGGAGCCGCGGCCGATTGATCGACGAGCCGCAAAGCGCCACACGCACGCCATTTCAGCGTGACCGGGATCGCATAATTCACTCCACGGCCTTTCGCCGTTTAAAGCTGAAAACGCAGGTCTTCATAAGCGACGATGGCGACCACTACCGCACACGGCTGACCCACACGATCGAGGTGGCGCAGATTGCACGAGCCATCGCCCGCGCGCTGGAGGCGGACGAGGATCTCGCCGAGGCCGTCGCGCTTTGTCACGATTTTGGCCACACGCCGTTCGGTCATGCGGGTGAAGATGCGCTCGACCGTTTGATGCAACCCTTTGGGGGGTTCGATCACAATGCGCAGTCGCTGCGCATTGTCACCAAACTGGAGCGCCGGTATGCAGGTTTCGACGGGCTGAATTTGAGCTGGGAAACGCTGGACGGGCTGGTCAAGCACAATGGGCCGCTCACTGGACCTGCGGCACAGTACGATGGCGAGGTGCCCGGCTACTTTCTGGAATTCGACGCTCTCTTTCCGCTGAAGCTTTCAGAATGGTGCGGCATCGAGGGACAGGCTGCGGCCATCGCCGACGATGTGGCCTACAATACGCATGATATCGATGACGGAATCCGCGCTGGTCTTTTCACATTGGAGGAACTGGCGGAAGCGGTGCCTTTCGTCGCGGAAACACTGGCTGAAGTGCGCGATCGCTGGCCCGAACTGGAATTTTCGCGGCTGATCCATGAATTTCAGCGTCGTCAGATCACCGCAATGGTGGAAGATGTCATCTGCGGTGCGCGCGAGGTTCTGGAACGCGAACGGCCGCAAAACGCTGACGCCATTCGCCAGCGGCGCGCGCAGACGGTCGGCTTCTCACCAGCGATGAGGGAAACAGACAGGCAATTGAAAGCCTTTCTCTTCGAGCGTATGTACCGCTCCCCCGCCATCATGGCCTTTCGTGAGATGGCTGACCGGACGGTTTCGCAGCTTTTCGAGCGCTATCTTACCGATCCGTCTTCGCTGCCCTCAGAGTGGCGAAGAGCAGCGGTGGAGGCTGCTGACGAAGCCCGCTCGGCGCGTATCGTCGCCGATTTCATCGCCGGCATGACGGATAGCTATGCGAGGAATGAAAGCAAGCGCCTGTTTGACGGTTAAGGGCCGATCGGTTACGCGGCACGCCAACGGGCAGGGTTTCGTAGCGAAATCGCTGCCTCAACGATAATGAGATCACGCGATGAATCTATTCGCCGACTTCGCCCAGCGAATCCGTTCGGTTGTCCAAGCCTTTGATTTGAAAAATAAAGAGGGCAACGTACCTGATCTTTCGCGTATGACGGTCGAGCCGCCCCGCGATGCGTCCCATGGCGATCTCGCCACCAATGTGGCGATGGTACTGGCAAAGCCGCTCGGCCTAAAGCCGCGCGAACTGGCGCAGACCGTGGCGGATGAATTATCGAAGGATGCCGATATTGCGTCGGTTGAGGTCGCAGGACCGGGCTTCATCAATCTGCGGCTGGCTGACGGCTTCTGGCACAATCAATTGCGGACGATGCTCGATGCTGGCGAAGAATACGGTCGCTCTGAAGTTGGGGCAGGGCGATCAACGAATGTCGAATATGTTTCCGCTAACCCGACTGGCCCGATGCATGTCGGCCACTGTCGCGGCGCGGTTGTCGGCGACGCTCTGGCGCGGCTTCTGGCTTTCGCCGGTTACGATGTTACACGCGAATATTACGTCAACGACGCCGGCGGCCAGATAGGCGTTCTCGGCCAATCGGTTCTTCTTCGCTACCGCGAGGCTCTCGGCGAAACCATCGATATCCCGGAAGGTCTTTATCCCGGCGATTATCTGGTGCCGGTCGGTCAGGCGCTTGCCGCCAAACATGGCGATGCGCTGCTGAAGATGGAGGACCAGGAGGCCTTGGCAATCGCCAAGGACGAGGCCGTCGCCATGATGATGGATTTGATCCGCGACGATCTGGCCGCGCTCAACATACGTCACGACGTCTTTTTCTCCGAACGCACATTGCATGGTGGCAATGGCGGCCGGATCGGCACGGCAGTGGACGACCTGCGTGAAAAGGGATTCGTTTATACCGGCACGCTGCCGCCACCGAAGGGGCAACTGCCGGAGGACTGGGAGGATCGCGAGCAGGTTCTCTTCCGCTCGACCGAAGTGGGTGACGACATCGATCGGCCACTCGTGAAGAGTGATGGCTCCTACACCTATTTCGCCGCCGATGTCGCATATATGGGCGACAAGTTCGGTCGGGGTTTCGACAAGCTGATCTTCGTACTCGGCGCGGATCACGGCGGCTACGTCAAACGTATGGAGGCGCTCGCAAGGGCGGTATCGGAAAAGATCGATATCGATGTCCTGCTTTGCCAGCTCGTAAAGCTCTATCGTGACGGCGAACCGGTCCGTATGGGCAAACGCACGGGCAATTTCGTCACGCTTCGCGATGTCGTCGATGAAGTTGGCGTCGACGCCGTCCGGTTCATGATGCTCTACCGTAAGGCCGATGCACCGCTCGACTTCGATTTCGCCAAGGTGACAGAGCAGAGCAAGGACAACCCGGTCTTCTACGTCCAATATGCGTCCGCGCGCGCTCATTCGATCATTCGGCAGGCAATTGAGGCATTCGGCCCTGACGTGGCAGGCGAGCAAGGTATCGGAGACGGCGCCGTCGCACTCACCGACGAGGGCGAACTGGCGCTCATCCGCAAACTTGCCGAATGGCCGCGTTTGGTGGAAGCGGCTGCCGGTGCGATGGAGCCTCATAGGATCGCCTTCTACCTCTACGATCTCGCAAGCGCGTTTCACGCGCATTACAATCGCGGCACCGACAACGCGCAGTTACGGTTCGTTAAGCATGATGATGCAGTGTTGACGCGAGCCAGGTTGGGTCTGGTGATGGCTGTACGAAACGTTCTTTCGGCAGGTCTTGCGATCACCGGCGCTTCCGCGCCGGAAGAGATGCGCTAGTACTGTCAAGACGCCGGCGTCTATCTGTCACCATTTGCCCACATTGCGTTGCTATCCAGCCACAGTGGGGCCGGACGCCTGCAGCGCTCCGAGCAAGTATGGTGTGCGGAGAAAAACATGTCAGCCAATTCCCAGAAGAAGCCCTTCGATGGAGACTTCTCAATTCCGGATGACGATCCGCTGGCTGAACTGACCCGTATTATTGGCCTGGACGCATCCTCTCAGAGCGAAGAGCCCGAGGCCGAACCGCTCGATTCCAGTCTCGCCGATATGCTCGATCCGTCTCTTGGCGAGGATCTGGACTTCGTGCCTGAAGCGGCGGCTTCGCCTGTCTCGCGAGGCTATGCAGATACTGAGACGACTGAGAGCGATCAGGCTGACGAGGTCGCTTTTAGCGAGCCCGATTTCGATCTTTCGGAATTGGATGATCTCGATGAAAGCGTCGCTTTCGACGATCGGCTGAACGAAGACGAATTGGTGGCCGCTGACGAGTCGGTCACGGACGAGATTACTTCGTCCGACGTGGGTGCTTCCGTTGATCCGGAGATATCGTTCGATGCGTCAGACGATCCGGAGGATCTGGTTGCTGCATCGCTGGATGATGACTATCCGGTGCGGGACGAGGCGTCTTTGCCTGAGACTGAAGCCGCTTCCGAGACCATTCTCGATGAATCAGAGCTCGCGGCCATTATGGCCGATGAACCCGCTGCCGCTGGCGACTCCGCTACCGCCTTTGACGATATCGACGCGGTTTCCTCCGAGGACGTTTCTCTATCGGGCGATGTCTCTGCGGATGATGGCCTTGCCGCGTTCGGGTTGAGCGAGGAAAACGTCGCTGCAATCGATCCAGATCGTCTCGATGTGGAACTGGATGCTTCGGATCTTTCCATGGCGGAATTCGACGAAGATAGCTTCTTTGACGAAGCGCTGGCTGAAACGGGGGTGACGGACGCATCTTCTGACGTCCTCGTCGACCTCGATGAGGACAGCTTTGCCGATGCGTTTGACGCTGCGCTCAAGGAAGATCTCGGTGCCGAAGGTTCTTCATCTCCTGAGCCTTCACAGCCAGCAGAAGAACTTGCCGCGACATCGGAGTCTTTCGGTGAGCCCGCGATTGCTTGGGAAGAAGACGCGATCGAGATGGGAGATGAAACCCTCTCGGTTGACGAAGCCATTCTAATGGATGAAGAGGCGGCGCTGATCGATGAGGCCGGCGAATTGACGGAGATACTCGGCGGCGCTGACGATGTCTCGGAACCGATCATCGGCGACATCGATCTCCATACAGATACGGCAATGGTCGAACCGGTACTCGCTTCGACAACCATCGCAGATGAGGCGGACCTCATGCCCGCCGCGGAAGCTTTTGAGGAGGAATCGACTGCATCGTGGCCTGTTGAGGAAGCCGATCTCGATCTTGACGATGTGGTTGTGGCGGAGCCTGATCTTGCCATGGCTGGTGATCCTGATGTGCCTGACATCGAGACGCATGTTTACGACGAAGCGATCGTACCAGCGACCGATCCGCTCGATATTCCCGATGTGGCGAGCGTCGAACCGGTCAGCGAAAGCACTTTTCAGGAAGATGCGTTGGCTGATGAGTTTGCCGATATCCTGCGTGCGGAAGGGATGTCCGTGCATTCTCCAAATGCTGATTTGGATTACGATGAGGCGGGCGATCCGATTGTCGATGGCCAAAACGATGATGTTGTGAACGAAGCTGCCTTCGACGAAGGCGAGGAAGTCGATTACACGTCCGATCCGTCCTTCGACATCAGCCAGTTGTCGCCCGCCGAACCGCCGGCTGACTTTGACGATGAATTCGACGACAGGGATTCGCGGACGGGATTTATTCCTCCGGACCGAGGGACGCCATTCTCACGATATGCGCTCTATGGCGGGGCGGCTCTTCTGGCCTTGCTCCTCGCGGGCGGCAGTTACGCGTTTTTGTCGGGAGACGATGGCAACACAGAAGTCGCCATCATTCGCGCGGATCAGGAACCGGTGAAGGTACGTCCGGCCGAGCCCGAGACCGTCGCGACCAATGCCAACGAAAATGAGGTTTACGAGACCGTCGAGGGGCGGGCCGACCAACAGCCTCAGCAGAATGAACTGGTCGATACGACAGAGAAGCCGCTTGAAATTGCGGCGAAGGACGAGACGCGCATTGCCGCGCAGGACGCCGATTCCGATACGCCCGTTCGCCCGGATGTCGTGTCGATCCAGCCTCGCAAAGTCCGCACCTTCATCGTCAAGCCGGACGGCTCGATTGTGCCGCGCGGCGCGGCGGAGAATGCCACAGCGTCCGTATCCACAGGCACGACGTTGGCAGCGGCTACCGCCGGCTCTGCGGGAGAACCTGCGGGCGCATCGGCAGAAGCGATTGCGCCCGGCAGGGTAGATGCAGCGACTGCGACGCCAATCGATGCAGATGCAAGCAACGAGAACTCCGACGATCTCGCACTCGCTTCGGCCGATGGCGACGAGACAACTGAAGCACTGGCCGCGAGCGCAACGGAAGCTGCCGTGACCGATGCGGTCGCAGACGACCCCGATGCGGCCAACATCGCCGAGCAGATCGTCGATATTCCGCTTCCATTATCGAGACCTAACGTCGGGCGTGTTGCACAGCAGCAGGTTGCCGCTGCACCGACGGCAACTTTGCCGGCTGAAGCGGATGCAAGTCCGGCACAGACGGCGACGTCAGCCGCGACGCCGCCGGCATGGGTGCAGATTTCATCGCATCCAAGCCGGGAAGCGGCGCAGGTCAGCTACCGCGCCATGAGCCAGCGTTACAATTCTCTTCTTGCGGGCAGGGGCGTCAATATTGTGCCTGCGGAGATTTCCGGTCGCGGAACCTACTACCGGGTCAACATCTCCGCCTCCAGTTTTGCTGACGCGACGGCCCTGTGCGGCCAGATCAAAAGTGCGGGCGGGGATTGTCTCGCCCGGCGCTGATCGCCAGCCGCCTATCCGGGAGACTGCATGAAGGGTTTTGGACGGCGCAAAGCGCTCGGTCTAATTGCCTCGGGTGCCGCGACAGCATTCGCGTCCATGCACTTTCTGCGTGAAAAACCGAACAAGTCTCTTCCCGACGGGCGAGAACGGGCGCAACCATCTGACATGACCGAATCAAAAGCCATGATCGTCGGTTCGGCCGGCCTAACGCTGACCGATGACGAAATCGCCTTCTTTCGCGATGAGAGGCCGTGGGGCTTCATCGTGTTTTCGCGCAATATCGACGGGGCAGGGCAGCTAACGGACCTTGTCGCCTCGGTCCGCGAGTGTGTGGGCCGATCCGATATGCCAGTGTTCATCGATCAGGAAGGCGGCCGTGTTCAGCGATTGGTGCCGCCACTTGCACCGCAGTACCCGCCGGGCGCCGCCATCGGTGAGCTTTATGCCCGCGACCGCGATGAGGGTTTAAGGGCAGCATGGCTTCTGGCGCGGCTTCATGCTTTCGATCTTAAACGCTACGGCATCAATGCCGATTGTCTTCCCATTCTCGATGTGCCGGTCGCGGGCGCGCATGATATTATCGGCGACAGGGCCTATGGCAGGCGACCGGAGCAGGTTGAGGCGATTGGCCGCGCCGTCATGCAGGGGCTTCTGGATGGAGGCGTTCTGCCAGTTATCAAGCATATTCCAGGTCATGGCCGTGCTGGGGTGGACAGCCACGTCGAACTTCCCGTCGTGACCGCGTCGCGTGAAGAGCTAGAGCAGGATTTCGCTCCATTTCGAGGGCTGAACGAGGCCGTCATGGGGATGACGGCTCATGTCATCTATACCGCGCTCGATGCTGAACATCCGGCGACGACCTCTTCGACCGTCGTCAACGATATCATTCGCGGCCAAATCGGCTTCGATGGGCTGCTGATGAGCGACGATCTTTGCATGGAAGCGATGAGCGGCACCTATGCCGAACGAGCTGAAGCGGTTTTCGCCGCCGGCTGCGACATGGCGCTCCATTGCAACGGCCAGCTGGACGAGATGCGTGATCTCGCCAGCAAGACGCCATTGGTCACAGGCGAGATCGCCGCGCGTGCAGAGCGGGCAAAGAAACCGCTCGGCCGCGACATGGAGGCTGACGAAGAAGCCTGTCGCCATGAGTTTTCTGAACTCATGGGCGTTTTCGCCTGACAGGAGCCGCGTTTTCGAGGCCACCCGGTTGACGGCACTTCGCCTCGGTGCTTGACGGTTGTCGACGCCATCAGCAATCCGGGACCGCATGTCCTTGCCACAAAAACAACCAGACAGTCCGCAAACGTCCGTTGGCGTCAGCTTTGCGGCGCGTTTGGGTTTCGAACACATCCATCACGCCTACGATGACAAGCCTGTTCTGAAAGATATCAGTCTGGTTGCCGAGGCGGGAGAAGTGCTCTGCCTTCTGGGACCGTCCGGTTCAGGAAAATCGACGCTTTTGCGGATCGCGGCGGGGATCGAACCGCAGCAAGATGGGCGTATTCTCCTCAATGATCGCGAGATTGCAGGGCCGTCGGTATTCGTTCCTCCGGAAAAGCGTTCGATCGGGCTCGTCTTTCAGGATTTCGCGCTCTTTCCGCATCTGACGCTTCTTGAGAACACGCGCTTTGGCCTAACAGAGCTCAGCCGCAAGGACGGGCTGGCCGAGGCCCGTATCGCGCTGTCGCGTGTCGGGCTTGGCGACAAGATGAACGCTTATCCCCACGAATTGTCCGGAGGGCAGCAGCAGCGCGTCGCGCTGGCCCGCGCACTCGCGCCGCGCCCGGCGGTCCTCCTGATGGACGAGCCATTCTCCGGGCTCGACTCCCGCCTCAAGGACGCAGTGCGCGCCGAAACCCTGGCCATTCTCAGGCAGAGCCGAACGACGGCGGTCATCGTCACGCACGATGCGGAAGAAGCGATGCGAATCGCCGATCGCATAGCGCTTCTAAAGGACGGTAGGGTGGTTCAGGTCGGTACGGCGCAAGAACTCTACCATCAGCCCGTGGATCTGTTTACCGCGCGCTTCTTCAGCGAAGTCAACATTTTCCCCGGAACGGTCGAGGAGGGGGCCGTCGAAACACCGGTTGGCCGGATCGAAGCGCCCGGCTTCGTTACCGGAGCAACCGTGAAAGTCGCGGTACGGCTGGTCGGGATTGAGGTTTCGACGGAGGAAGGCGAGATCGAGGCGCGCATTGTCCGGCGGCGCTTTCTGGGAGTAACAGAAGTACTTGAACTTGCGGTATCAGGCGCGGAGAGAACGGTGCGGGCCACCGTTCGCGAGGGACATTTGCCGCCCGGCGTTAAGAATGTCCGTCTTTCTCTGCGTCTTTCTGACGTTCTTGTGTTTGCATCGTCGTCGAACTAGGCCTACATCCATCAGGAACGCCGGGGATTGAGGAAGAGATCATGGGTACGTTTTCGATCTGGCACTGGCTTATCGTTCTGGCTGTCGTTCTGCTGCTCTTCGGACGCGGCAAGATTCCGGAACTGATGGGCGATGTCGCCAAGGGCATAAAGAGTTTCAAAAAGGGCATGAGCGACGATGAGAGCGAGAAAGCTTCCGTCGAACATCGCCGTAATTCGACCGGAACGACGATCGACAACGAACCGACTTCGGAAGACCGCAAGGCCTGATTTCCGGCGTGTCTGCCATGCGACTTGCGGAGCGCTAGAGCCTGATGCTTGATATTGGCTGGCCAGAACTGCTGGTCGTGGCGGTCGTGCTGATCGTGGTGGTCGGTCCGAAGGATTTGCCGCGCATGCTGCGGACCTTCGGGCGGACGACCTCGAAAATGCGGTCCATGGCCGGCGATTTCCGCAAGCAGTTCGATGAGGCGTTGAATGAAGCCGAACTCGACGATGTGAAAGACATCGTCGATACGGCGCGTTCGCTCAATCCGAAAAACGCCATCCGCCGAGAGCTGGCGTCGCTCGACAAGATCGGTCGTAAGATGGAAACCGATCTCAAGGGCGCAGCGGAAGCACCGGCCTCGGCGAGTGCGGGACCAGCTGCATCCGAGACGCCAGAGCCAGCCGTTCCAGTCAAGGGGTCCGGTTCGGGCGAGAATAACTCGCCCGCGCCTGCCGCCACAGCCGTGAAACCGGCCGATGAGACGGCAATGAAGACAAAAGCGGCTGAAGAGGGCCGGTCGTGAGCACGTTCAAAGAGGACGACGAAGTCGAATCGTCCAGCGCTCCGCTGATCGAGCACCTCATCGAATTGCGCCAACGCCTGATGTGGGCCGTGGGCGGGTTCTTCATCGCCTTTCTCGTCTGCTTCTATTTCGCCAAGCCGCTATTCAATTTCCTCGTCCAGCCCTTCCGCTGGGCAGTGGAGTGGGCTGGCCTCGACAATCGCCAGGTCGAACTGATCTACACCGCACCGCAGGAATTTTTCTTCACCCAGCTGAAGATCGCGATGTTTGGCGGGTTTGTTCTGGCGTTCCCATTGATCGCAGCGCAGATATGGAAATTCGTGGCGCCCGGCCTTTACAAGAACGAACGGTCGGCATTTCTGCCGTTTCTGCTGGCTTCGCCGGTCTTGTTTCTGGCAGGCGCAGCGCTCGTTTATTTCTTCACTATGCCTATGGTCATGTGGTTCTTTCTGAGCCAGGAGCAGATGGGTACTGCGGGACAGGTCGAAATCTCGCTTTTGCCGAAGGTTTCGGAATATCTCGGTCTCTGTATGACCCTGATTTTCGCGTTCGGCCTTGTCTTCCAACTGCCGGTCGCGACCACTCTGATGGCGCGCGTCGGCATGGTTTCCTCCGAAGGCCTGAAGGATAAGCGCAAATATGCGATTGTTCTGGCCTTCGTTGCCGCTGCGATTTTGACGCCGCCAGATCCGATCAGTCAGATCGGTCTCGCCCTGCCGACGATTCTTCTCTACGAGATCGCGATCTTGATGGCGCGTCGCGTGGAGCGCCCGCCGGAACCGCAGCAGGACGAATCTGAGGACTGACTGAGCAGCTTCATTTATTCGTCAGGCAAATGGCCGGTTTCCTTTCAGGCGACGCCGTGGCAATAGGAACGCCGAACATCTCAGCGGCAAATTCCTAACTTCCGAGAGCCTTTTTCATGCTCGACATTAAATGGATTCGCCAGAATCCCGACGACCTCGACCAGGCGCTGAAGGCGCGTGGCGCAGAGCCCAAAGCCAGCAAAATCCTGGCGCTCGATGCCGACCGCCGCGCCCATCAGGCAAGTCTTAACGAGATGCAGGAGCGCCGTAACGCTGCCTCCAAACAGATCGGCCAGGCCATGGGGCAGGGCGATAAGGTCAAAGCCGAAGCGCTAAAGACCGAGGTGTCGGCGCTGAAAAGCGATCTGCAGATCGGCGAAGCGCGAGCGCGTGAACTCGATGCCGAACTCAACGATCTGCTGGCGACGCTGCCGAACGTGCCGCTGCCGGACGTGCCGGTCGGCGCGGACGAAAGCGACAATATAGAAATTCGTAAGGTGGGCGAAAAGCGCGAATGCGCTTTCGCTCCAAAGGAGCATTTCGAACTCGGCGAAGCGCTCGGCATGATGGACGCCGAGACGGCGGCAGAGATGAGCGGCGCGCGCTTCACCCTGTTGTCCGGCCCGCTGGCCCGGCTGGAGCGAGCGCTCGGCCAGTTCTTCCTCGATACGCATACAAGCGAGCATGGCTACACGGAGGTGCAGCCGCCGCTGCTGGTGCGCGACGAGGCGATGTACGGCACCGGGCAGTTGCCGAAATTCGCGGAAGATTCATTCCGAACGACGGATGACCGCTGGCTCATCCCGACTGCTGAGGTCTCTCTCACCAACATCGTCAGCGATTCCATCATCGACCATGACTATCTGCCGCGGCGCTATACGGCGCTAACAGCCTGTTTCCGCTCCGAGGCCGGTTCGGCGGGGCGCGATACGCGCGGCTATCTGCGCCAGCACCAGTTCTACAAGGTCGAGATGGTCTCCGTGACCGATGCCGAAAGCAGCGAAGCGGAGTTGGAGCGTATGACCAAATGCGCCGAGACGGTGCTGGAAAAGCTTGGCCTGCATTTCCGTACCGTCGTGCTATGCACCGGCGATATGGGATTTGGCGCACGCAAGACCTACGATATCGAGGTCTGGCTGCCGGGCCAGGGCGCTTACCGTGAAATATCGTCCTGCTCGGTTTGCGGCGATTTTCAGGGCCGGCGAATGAATGCGCGCTACCGCGCAGCGGGCGAAAAACAGACGCAGTTCGTCCATACGCTGAACGGTTCCGGCGTTGCGGTTGGGCGGGCGTTGATCGCGGTAATGGAAACCTATCAGAACGAGGACGGTACGATCACCGTACCGGACGCGCTACGGCCTTACATGGGCGGCATGGAAATAATCGGGAAGCCGTAAAATAGGGTCCGACCAGTGGCCTGTAGGATTATCTTCAGGCAAACGTTTAAGATGTGCCGGTAGCGGCAGACGGGGAAAAGATGCGCATTCTGCTCACCAATGATGACGGCATTCATTCGGAAGGTCTGACCGCGCTGGAACGCGTTGCGTCGGCTTTGTCCGACGATGTCTGGACGGTGGCTCCGGAGACCGATCAATCCGGTCTGTCACACTCCTTCACACTGTCACATCCTCTGCGGATGCGGCAGATCGACGACCGCCGTTTTGCGGTGCAGGGTACACCCACCGATTGCGTCATCATGGCGGTGAAGCACATTCTGGACAGCCCGCCCGATCTCATCCTTTCCGGCATCAATTCCGGTGTGAACATCGCTGACGACGTCACCTATTCGGGCACGGTGGCCGGTGCGATTGAGGGCACGCTTATGGGCATCCGATCGATCGCGCTAAGCCAGGCCTATCAGTGGGACGGCGAGAACCAGCGGACTGTCTCGTACGAGCCCGCTGAGAAACTCGGCCCCGATATTTTGCGCAAACTCATCGATATGGCTCTTCCTGACGGAACGCTCCTCAACATCAATTTTCCGAAATGTTCTGCAAAAGAGGTCGAAGGCGTCGAAGTAACGCGCCAAGGCCGGATGATGCACTCGATCGGTATCGAACAACGCGCGGATGGGAGAGGCTTTCCCTACTACTGGGTCCGTTTCGGGCGTGAAAAGGCCGATGAGCAGGAGGGCACCGACATTCAGGCGCTACGCGAAAACCGTATCTCCGTTTCGGCTCTCAAACTCAACTTGACTGACGATGACACGCTCGTCGCGCTGCGGGACCGCCTCGGCTGATGATGAGCGAAGGGTTCGCGGCGTTTGCGCTGCGCGCGAGGGAGAGCGGGATCACCGATCCGGCGCTGGTTTCGGCTTTCGAGAAAGCAGGGCGGGCGCATTTCGTCGATGCTGCCCACCGAGACCAAGTCTGGTCGCCTCGTTGTTTTCCTATCGCATGTGGCGAAACGCTGGAGAGTCCGGATTTTCAGATAGCACTTCTATCAAAGCTCGATCTGGAGCCTGGCCAGCGGGTGCTGGAAATCGGCGCTGGCAGCGGGTTCTGCACGGCCGTACTCGCCGCTCAGGCCGACAAACTGCTTTCGATCGAACGCTACCGAACCTTGGCCGCATCTGCCGGCGAGCAGATAAAGCGGCTCGGGCTCGACAATCACGTCATCATTCGTCATGGCAGCGCATTCGAAGCGCTGGAGCGGGAGGAAGGGCCATTCGATCGCATCGTCATCTGGGCGTCCTTCGATCAGTTGCCGGGCCATCTCGCCGGATGGCTATCCGGGGGAGGCGTGGCGGTTGTCGCCATCGGCGCGGCAGATGAATTGCAGACCGTGGCCCGGCTTGAAAAAATCGGCAGCCGGTTTGAGCGCACAGATTTCGCCCAGGCCAGAATGCAACCTCTGGCCGAGCAGAAGGCCCAATATCTTTAGCATTTAACGGGGCAGTAAGATTAATAGGTTCTAATGCCTGCAGTACGCGTTTGAGTATAAGGCAGGTGTTTCATGCGGAGTGACGTTTCAACAGCGCGGCGCAATTATCTCGGACAGGGGAAGGGCGCGGCTCTTCTGCTTGTGGCGGGTCTGTTGGCCGGTTGCAGCACCGACGCGCTTCGTTTGGGGCAGGATGGTTTTTATGCCAGCGCGGTTCCGCAATCTGCAAATGTCGATACGATCAGCACCGGCTCGGTGGGTAATCAGATTACCGGGACAAGCGGTCCTGTTCGGCCACAGCAAGATGTCGGCGCCGGCGGTTCTCAGGTTTATGCGTCTGCACCCGTCTACCAGAACGCTCCCGCAGCCTCGTATCCCGGTAGCGCACGAGCGCCCGTTTATGACCGCCGCCAGCTGAACGGAGGCGGCGCATCGGCCAGCGCAGGCGCACCGCTTCTGGCGCCGCCCAGCAATGCCGCCGATAGGGTAACAACGGGATCGGTCCGTTCCGAGGTAATCAGCGCGCCTCTCGCACCGGCATCGTCCTCTACTCCGGCAAGGACCGCGACCGCTGCTACCAGCCAGCCCATGCCGAAGCGTGTAGAAGGCGGCTGGAGCGGTCAAGGCACGCGGGTGACGCTTGGCGATGGTGAAACCGTTTACAGCATCTCGCGGCGCTATGGCGTGCCGGTCGATGCGATCAAGCAAGCCAACGGGTTGAATGACGCGTCGGCTGTCCGCGCCGGCCAGACGCTCGTGATACCGAGCTTCGGCCAGTCTGCAGCCGCATCTCCAACAAAAGCAGACCCCGAATCTGCCTCGATGCCCGCCAAGGTGACGTCCGGATCGAGTGAGGGAACCTACAAGGTGGTTGCCGGCGACACGCTGGCCGGTATCGCAAGGCGGGCAGGCACCAGCGTTTCCGCGCTGAAAGCAGCGAATCGCATGTCCGATGACAATATCCGCATCGGCCAGACATTAAGTCTTCCCGGTCGCCAAGTCGCTTCTGCTTCCGGCAATATGGCGAGCCGTTCCGTCGATCCGATCGCTACCGGCCCTGTCGCCGCCAAGCATGCTGAGTCGGCAAAGTCCAGCAAGGCGCTGCCGAGCTATGAAAAGCCAAAGGCCGACAAGGCGCAGACGCTCGCAAAGGCGGCTGAGAAAACGAAAGACGCTCCGCAATCGACAGGCGTTTCCAAGCTGCGTTGGCCTGCAAAGGGCCGCGTTATCCGGAACTTCGGAGGCGGCAGCCCAGGTATCGATATCGCGGTGCCTATGGGTACGCCCGTCAAGGCGGCCGAAAATGGCGTGGTGGTCTATGCCGGCAGCGGCCTGAAGGATCTCGGCAACACGGTGCTGGTGCAACACGCCGATGGCACCACCACCGTCTATGGCAATGCGTCCGAACTATCGGTCAAGAAGGGCGATAAGGTCGCGCGTGGCCAGCAGATCGCCCGCGCTGGCACGACGGGTAATGCCAGCGCTCCGCAGGTTCATTTCGAAGTCCGCAAGAAGTCCAACCCGGTCGATCCAAAAAAATGGCTTGAATAGCGCCATCTTATTGACAAGAAAAAAGGGCCGGCGTCTCTGCCGGCCCTTTTTCATGTGTCGAGACGGTGTCCAAGTTCGCCGGCCATGTCCTGAATGAACTGCCAGGCTGTACGACCCGACCGGCTACCACGCTCGGCCGCCCATTGCAGCGCGCGCCTTCTCAACTCGTTCGATTCTATTTGCAGACTGAAATAGTCGGCATAGCCTGAGATCATCTCCAGATAATCGTCCTGACTGGATTTATGAAAACCCAGCCAAAGGCCGAAACGATCCGATAGCGACACCTTTTCCTCGACTGCTTCTCCGGGATTGATGGCCGTTGCGCGCTCATTGTCGATCATGTCGCGCGGCAGGAGATGCCTGCGGTTGGATGTCGCGTAAAACAGAACGTTCTCAGGACGGCCCTCTATGCCGCCGTCAAGCGCTGCCTTGAGCGATTTGTAGGAGGTGTCGTCACGGTCGAAAGAGAGGTCGTCGCAGAAGAGGATAAAACGAGCTGGCGATTTCTTGAGTGTGCCTAGCAGTCGCGGCAGGGTCTCGATATCGTCGCGGTTGATCTCGACCAGTTTCAAAGGTGAGGCGGCGTCGGCCTGATCTGCGCATTCGGCGTGAACAGCCTTGACAAGAGACGATTTGCCCATGCCACGCGCGCCCCAGAGAAGCGCGTTATTGGCTGGCAGGCCCGCTGCGAAGCGCCTCGTATTGTCGAGAAGGCGGTCGCGGCTGGCGTCGACGCCGCGTATCAGCCCGATCGGCACTCTTGCGACCTGTTCCACCGGCTCCAGCCAGCCGGGAAAAGGGTCTGGCTGCCAGACAAAGGCCGGCGCTGCCGATAAGTCAAATGCCATTGGCGGGGCCGGTGCAAGCCGCTCCAGCGCCTCGCGAATGGCCACCAGTTCCGTTGTCATGGCTGAATTGTCATTCATCGACGCTTGCTCTCTTGCTTCAGAAAAGGCATTGCACGGCTTCTTCAACGCCGCCGTCATGTGCCACGGTTGCGCCAGAGGCGCAAAGTTCTATATTTCGCGCGCGTTTCGAAGCCTGAATCGCCATCTATTCAACTCCAATTTCCGCAGGAGCTTCTTCTATGTTCGTAACCCCCGCTTTCGCTCAGGGGACCGGTGCGGCCGGTGCCGGCGACGCTTTTCTGCAGTTCCTGCCTTTCGTCCTGATTTTCGTGGTGATGTATTTCCTCATCATTCGTCCGCAGCGCACGGCAGCCAAACGGCGCGAGGAAATGCTGTCGGCGGTTCGCCGCGGCGATACCGTTGTCACGGGCGGCGGAATTATCGGGAAGGTCGTCAAGGCCGACGAGACGGAACTGGAAGTCGAAATCGCCACCGACACGCGGGTGAAAGTTCTACGTTCCAGTGTCATGGACGTTCGCGTAAAAGGCGAACCGGTGCCAGCCAACACCAAATAGAGATCGGGACGGCTGCGAGGGCCGCCATTTTCGTCAAATCTCTGCCGCCTTGCCCCGTCAAAAGGCTGGGCAAATAACAACAGAACGCCGGACCCACCATGCTGCACTTCGCCCGTTGGAAGACGATACTGATCTGGTTGACCATCTTAGTCGGCGTTATTGTTGCCCTGCCAAACCTTTTTTCGCGGTCGACGCTGGATGCGCTGCCGGACTTCGTGCCCGATCGGCAAATGACGCTTGGGCTCGATCTTCAGGGCGGTTCTCATATCCTGCTCCAGATCGATACCGACGAGATTCGGGAAAACCGTCTGAAGGCCATCCGCGATGAGGCGCGTAGTGCGCTGCGCGGCGAGCGGATCGGCTATACCGGCCTCGCCGTCAGCGGCAACACAGTGCAGTTTCGCCTGCGCGATCCGTCGCAACTGGAGGCCGCCCGCGAAGCGCTATCCGATACCCTTTCGCCGATTTCCGCTGGTATGTTCTCCGGCGGGCAGGTGACCGAAGTCGAGATGGAAGAGGGGCAGAACGGACTGATCCGCCTTTCCCTTACCGATCAGGGCATGACCTACCGTGTCTCTTCTGCGTTAACCCAATCGGTCGAAGTGGTTGGTCGGCGCGTTAACGAGCTCGGCACGACCGAGCCTGTCATTCAGCGGCAGGGCGACGATCGCATTCTGGTTCAGGTGCCGGGCCTCGACGATCCGGAGCGGCTGAAGAACCTTCTCGGCCAGACCGCACAGCTTACTTTTCAGATGGTCGATACATCGACGCCGGTGCAGGAAGCGATCGATGGGCGCCCGCCAGCCGGCACCACCATCATGTATTCGACCGACGATCCGCCCGTGCCCTATCTGATCGAGGACCGTGTGATCGTATCGGGTGAAAATCTCGTCGATGCACAGCCGACTTTCGATCAACGGACCGGGGAAGCTGTTGTCTCCTTCCGGTTCGATAATCGCGGTGCCGTTCGTTTCGGGCAGGCGACCCAGCAGAATGTCGGTCGTCCATTCGCTATCATTCTGGATGAAGCGGTCATTTCCGCGCCTGTCATCCGAGAACCCATCACGGGCGGCTCGGGCCAGATTTCGGGTAGTTTCACGACCGACTCAGCCAAGGACCTCGCGGTATTGCTGCGAGCTGGCGCTCTGCCGGCCACCCTGAGTATCGTGGAAGAGCGGACGGTCGGCCCCGGCCTCGGTCAGGATTCCATTGATGCGGGCCTGATCGCTTCCATTGTCGGCGCGATTCTCGTCGTGATTTTCATGGTGGCGGTCTACGGCAAGCTCGGTGTCATTGCGAATATTGCGCTGGCGGCGAATATTACGCTGCTGATCGCGATCCTCACCTTTTTGGGTGCGACATTAACGCTGCCTGGAATTGCCGGTATCGTGCTTACCGTCGGTATGGCGGTCGACTCCAACGTGCTGATCTATGAGCGTATTCGTGAAGAGCGCCGGAATGGCAGGAAAGTACTGAACGCCATTGAGACCGGCTTCGAGCGAGCTCTCAGTACGATCGTCGATGCCAATCTCACCACGCTCATCGCTGCGGTGATCCTGTTCTATCTCGGCACAGGCCCGGTTCGCGGTTTCGCGGTCACGCTCGCCATCGGTATCGTCACCACTGTCTTCACCGCTTTCACCCTGACCCGCTGGATGGTCGGCTTCTGGTACAAGCGCACACGCGCCAAGGAATTGCCGGGCGCCCCGGTCAAACTGGTGCCGGACGTCACTCGCATACCTTTCATGTGGCTGCGTAAGGTTGGGTTCGCTGTTTCGGCGCTTCTCTCAATCGCAGCTTTGGTCGCGTTTTTCGCAATCGGCATGAATCTCGGCATCGACTTCAAGGGCGGCACGCTGATCGAGGTGCAATCCAAGTCGGAACAGGCCGATATTTCCGACATCAGGGGCCGGCTGTCCGAACTCAATCTCGGCGATGTGCAGGTCCAGTCTTTCGGCTCGGAACGTGAGGTTCTGATCCGTGTCGCCTCGCAGGAGGGCGGCGACAATGCCGAGCAGAGCGCCGCGACAAAGGTCCAGGACGAGTTGCGTGAGGATTACGATTTCCGCCGGACGGAGGTCGTTGGGCCGACAATCAGTTCGGAACTGGCGCGAGCAGGCACGATTGGCGTTGCCGTGTCGCTCTTTGCGATTCTGCTTTACATCTGGTTCCGCTTCGAATGGCAGTTCGCAATCGGCGCGATCATATCGACCATGCACGATGTGATCCTGACGCTCGGCTTTTTCGTCCTGACGGGTATCGAGTTCAACGTCTCATCGATTGCCGCGATTCTGACGATTGTCGGTTATTCGCTCAACGATACGGTCGTCGTCTATGACCGTGTTCGCGAGAACCTCCGGCGATATCGCAAGATGCCCTTGCCGGAACTTCTCGATCTGTCGATGAACGATACGCTCTCGCGCACGACCATGACATCGCTGACCACGCTCCTGGCGCTCGGTGCGTTGTTCTTCTTCGGTGGCGAAGTCATCCGATCTTTCACGGCCGCGATGATATTCGGCGTCTTTATCGGCACCTATTCCTCGATATTCAACGCCGCTCCGCTGCTCATCCTGTTCAAGTTACGCGGCACGCGTGTCGCCGAGGACGAGAGCGGTGATGAGGATGCGCCTGCAGGCGCCAGGGTCTGAATGGCTGGCGAGGACGACCGGTCCGGAGGATCTTTCGAACTACGGCCTGCCCATTTTCCAGGCCGTCCGCCTATAGACGCATACGGCAATGGCGGTTTCCGCTTCGCCGATATGAGTCATCGCGGCTCTTTGCTGTTGCTACCGTCTGGTGTTCGGGACTGGTATCCAGAGGATCCGGATCAGCTCCACATCGAGGATTTCCAGGCGGTCCTGCAGGAAGCGGATGCGATAGAAATCCTGCTGGTCGGAACCGGCGTCGATTTGAAGCCCTTGCCGCGCGAGGTTCGCCCTGTGCTGCGGGACGCCGGTATCTCCGCCGATCCCATGGCGACGGGCGCTGCTGTCCGCACCTATAACGTTCTTCTAGCGGAAGAGCGCGCCGTCGCAGCGATGTTGATTGCAGTCGAGTGACCGCGATGGCGGATTTCGACCCGCTTAGTGCTCTCCAGAATGCCGATCCGCAGCGATATGCGGCACTGCTCTATATGGCAGAGGCTCACCGGGTTCCGCTCGCCACGCTTCATCTCTTCAATCTCGAGCTAGCCCGCATTCCGCGCCTCGTCAGGGAGCCGATGGCTGGCGAAATCCGCCTGCAATGGTGGCGCGAAGTTCTTTTGGGCGAGCGCGCAGGCGAGGGGCGTAGCAATCCGCTCGCTGCCGCTCTGATGGATGTGGTTCGCGATCATGAATTGCCGATGAGCGCATTCGGCATGATGCTGGATGGGCGGATTGTCGACCTCTATGCGGATCGGTTCGAGACCCGTGGCGATCTCGAAGGCTATTGCGGACAGACGCGTAGCGCGCTCTTCCAATTGCTTCTCCAAATCGTCGACCCGGTTTCGATCACAGTCTCCGCGGATGCCTCCGGCCACGCCGGATGTGCATTGGGGATCGCGGAGATTTTGAGCCATGCCGCCATGGACAGGGGCGGGGGAAAGGTGCGGGTTCCCGACGATATGCTGGCAAGCGCCGGCGGCAGCGCCGAGGATTGGCTGCGGGCCGAAGACGACGCCTTTCTTAATCGTGCTGTCGCTGCCTTTGTCGCCCTTGGCATTTCGCATCTGACAGAAGCCAACCAGGCTATTGCGGCACTCGATCCGGAGGCTCGGAGAATCTACCTGCCGCTTTGTGAAGCGGAAGTTCTGCTTAACGCGGCCAGGCGGCGGGGTGGATCGCTTGTTCAGACGCCTCTCCATCTATCGCCGTTCCGCCATCATTTAGCGCTACTGCGGCGGTTCATGCGCTTTTGATGAAAGGGCCGTGATGGCGCGCCGGTTCGGGCAAGGCTTCCGTTCGCTTACAAGTCTCCGTGGTTTGGCTGCCGACGGTATGCAGCGCGCTTTTGCGCGATTTCCCATTACCATCACGGCTCTTTTCGGGCTGGCTCTGGCTGCCTCGCTGACCGAGGCCGAGGTGCTCGAAGAAAAGCTGATGGAAAGAGGCGGTGGATTCTTTCTCGTTGCGGCCCTGGCGAGCCTTGTCATTCGACTTGCCTATGAAGCCGCGCCGTTTCGCCACGCGCGATTGATCGAGCTTGGCTTTGCTGTGGCGCTTGGAGCCATCGCTGCATTTCAGATCCCGGTTGACTATGCCGCCCCGATGATCGTCGGAGGGCTTATTCTGCTTGTTCCCGCCGCTGCAGCTCGGGCGAACAGCGAGGATCTACCGGTTGTTCTGGGGGGATTGGGGTTTGCGGCTGCCCTCGGTCTTCTAACCCTTCTGATTTTTGCAGGTGGTCTGTCAGGCACTCTTGCCAGTCTGCACTATCTGTTCGGCCTGCCGGTGCCTGACCGCATATTTGCGCAGACATGGATATGGACAGGGCTTTTTCTTGCGCCGCTTTTTGCATTGGGGCGCATTCCAGAACGTGGCGAGGTCAATCTTGGCGGGCGTATCCTTCTCGATCGCGCCGCCTTGGCCCTTTTCGACTTCGGCGCCTTTCCGCTTTTGATCGTCTATACGCTGGTCCTTCATGCTTACGCGGCAAAGATCGCAATCGAAACGGAGCTGCCGAGAGGGCAGATCGGCTGGATGGTGCTGGCCTATCTGCTCACGCTGTTCGGCACGTTGATCGTGACTGGAGGCCATGAGCGCCTGGGACGCCCCGCGACGAGCCGTTTCGTGATGCGCTACTGGCCGACTTTTATCGCAGTACCCATCGCATTGCTATTTATCTCGCTCTACGAACGCATCGGCGATTACGGTGTAACGGAGGAACGTTATCTTCTGGGACTTGCCGGTATTGTTGTTTTAGTTTGGGCGGCTTTGCAATTCCGCCCGCGTTTTCGAAACGATCACCGGGTTCTGCTTTTTCTCGGCGGGCTGGCGCTATTGCTCTCAAGTGTCGGCCCATGGAGTGCGCAATCGGTTTCAATCAGCAGCCAGTTGGCTCGCTTCGAGAGGGCGATTACTGCGTTTCGCGAAGGCCGGACGGGTGCAGAACAGCAGGCGCTGGGCGCCCTGACCTACCTTGTCAGAGCCGACGCGGGCGACCGAACGGTCGACAGACCGTTGGCTGTTCCCGACGATGAGAACATACTGACAGCTTATGCAAACCATTTCGGACTCGATCTTGGTCGCCTCCGAATCGACCGCCTTCAGGGCAGCCATAATCAGGATCGACGTCCCGTGGATCTCTCGGGCTACGATCTGATGCTTCAGAGCGTATTCGCCTCCGGTGGCGAACGTTCTTCCATGCGGGAAGGGACTCAGACCGCCCGCGATCCGTCGATCGGAATCGAATTGCGCGATGGGGCAGTGGTCCTGTCCATCGGTTCGGAGACTGCGGCTTTCCCCCTCCGCGTCGAGGGCCGCGCGGTCAAAGCCGGGGAGGCGCTTCCACGGGTACTCGACCTGGCGTCGGACGGGCGGCGCATCCGACTTCTGGTGGAACATTGGAACTGGTCGGACCCGGAAAGCGGTGAAGGCGAGCAGCTTCGCCGTCTCCACGGCAGTTTTCTCATTCGGCGGGCAGACTGGCTTGCCTTGAATAACTGAATTTATTCAGCGGCCTGGTGCTTCTCGCGCCGAGCCAGTTTTCGCAATCGGCCAGCGCGCGGCCTGACAGAGCGCGTTTTTTCGCCATAGCCTTGTCTTTGCCTCTGAAACGGCCCTCCCAGTCGTCCGGCTTTAATGTGGTGCCTGGCGCCAGTGGCGGGAAAAGTCCGAAGTTGACGTTCATCGGCTGGAATGAGCGTTTGCCGGTTTCTTCGTCGCTAGAAAGGTGACCGCCGGTGATATGGCTCAAAAGCGCACCGAAGGCCGTTGTTTGAGGCGGAAGATCGGGTCGGCCTCCCTGACGCTCCGCGCCGGCGAACCGGCCTGCCAGAAGACCGATTGCTGCCGATTCAACATAGCCCTCACAGCCAGTGATCTGCCCGGCGAAACGCAGGCCCGGTCGGCCTTTGAGCGTCAGTGAGCTGTCCAGCAGACGGGGCGAGTCCAGATATGTGTTGCGGTGGATGCCGCCGAGACGGGCGAATTCGGCGTTTTCCAAGCCCGGGATCATACGGAATATCTCGGCCTGGGCCCCGTATTTCAGCTTCGTCTGGAAACCGACCATATTATAGAGGGTGCCAAGGGCGTTGTCCTGACGCAATTGCACGACGGCATAAGGTTTGACGGTGGGGTTGTGCGCATTCGTCAGACCCATTGGCTTCATCGGTCCATGACGCAGCGTCTCGCGGCCCCGTTCTGCCATGACTTCAATCGGTAGGCAGCCATCGAAATAGGGCGTGCCTTCCCATTCATGAAACTCGGTCTTGTCGCCATCGAGCAGCGCGTCGATGAAAGCGTTATACTGCGACTCATCGAGCGGGCAGTTGATGTAATCTTTGCCGGTGCCGCCCGGTCCCACCTTGTCGTAGCGACTCTGAAACCAGGCTGTGTCCAGATCAATCGAATCGAAATGCACGATGGGAGCGATGGCGTCGAAAAAGGCGAGCGCATCCGCGCCGGTTTCCGAAGCGATCGCATCGGCCAGGGCGGGTGCGGTGAGGGGGCCGGTGGCGATGATAGCCTGATCCCACTCCTTGGGCGGCAGACCCGTGATTTCTTCTCGCACGATTGTCACCAGCGGCTCGGCTTCCAGCGCTTCCGTAACTGCATTAGAGAATCCGATGCGGTCGACAGCGAGCGCAGAGCCGGCTGGAACCTGATTCGCATCGGCGCATCGCATGATAAGAGAATTGGCCATGCGCATTTCAGCATGAATGACGCCAACGGCATTCAGCTGCGCGTCATCCGAGCGGAACGAGTTGGAACAAACCAACTCGGCCAAGCCATCGGTATGATGCGCAGGCGTGCCGCGCACACCCCTCATCTCGTGAAGGATCGCGGGAATGCCAGTCCTGGCGATCTGCCAGGCAGCTTCGGAGCCGGCTAGGCCGCCGCCTATGATGTGGATGGGTTGATCGGTCATGCGCGTCTCCCCGAAACGGACAGGCAGGCAATAGAAG
The DNA here is from genome assembly GCF_024158145.1 of Notoacmeibacter sp. MSK16QG-6. GTDB lineage: Bacteria > Pseudomonadota > Alphaproteobacteria > Rhizobiales > Rhizobiaceae > Notoacmeibacter. Next base: position 80,097 of record NZ_JAMYXM010000002.1, on the reverse strand, counting down.
TTCGTCTGGCTGGATACAACCACCCAGAAACGCAAAACGCCCGTCGGGGGAGGAGGATCCGACGAGCGCCTTTTGCGTTCGAACCGGTCTGGGAGGAGGATGACCGGCTCTCGCGTTCCGTCGAAGCCTGGGAGGAGGAGTTGGCTTCGGCGAATATGTTCCGGGGAGACATTGGGAGGAGGAGTTGTCTGCCCCGGTCGAGAAAATATTTAAGCGATCCGTTTCACGCTCGCTAGCGTCCATGTTGCATAGCAGCATTGCACCGAGCGGGTATCTCGCGACGCCTATAGCGTTTTTACTTGCATGGCTCATTGCAAAAGCTAAGGGCCGCCCAATCGGAGCGGCCCTTATAAGGTATATTCAGTTGTGTCATCCGTCGTCCAAGCGACGACCATCAAAGGCTGCGCCGTGCGGCCTGCTGGATCGAAGAGCGGTTGATACCGATGTCGTTGAGCTGCGCGTCGGACAGATAGGAAAGCTGTTCGACGGTTTTGCGGTACATCCGCCAGCGGCGATAGTTGTCGACGATGTTCATTTCATTTCCTTATTGTGTTGTGCGCCTGCGATATGCAGTTCGCTGGTTTGTTTTTATGCATTTGCCGTTTTGAGGGGCTGATTACCAGTGATGCGTTTGCATTGGTGCGGTGCAACAGGCGCAGGGCTCGTGTCATCTTTTCTTTACCATTTCCGTCGTCGGCATCGGCTGCCTGAGCCGCTGCACGGAATTTACGAAATCGTCCCCAAAGGGCCGATTTTTTCTTTGAAGCAGCAGACCGGCGTGATAAGAGGGCCGCGCTTTTGCGGGTGGCCAACCATCGGCATGAGCGGGTGTGGTGAAATTGGTAGACACGCCAGATTTAGGTTCTGGTGCCGCAAGGCGTGGGGGTTCAAGTCCCTCCACCCGCAGGGCCAGCCCCCGCGAGACCGAAATTTCGCAGGAGTGACGACCCGGTATTCACGAAGAGCCGGTCGTTCTCCCGCATGCGACAGAAGAGAGTGAATATGCAGGTAACCGAAACGCTCAATGAGGGCCTGAAGCGCGAAATCAAGGTCGTCGTACCGGCCGCCGATATGGAATCGCGACTGATGGAGCGGATCAACGATTCAAAGGACAAGGTCCGACTGAAGGGTTTCCGCCCCGGCAAGGTGCCGACGGCCCATCTGAAGCGCATGTACGGCAAGTCGTTCATGGCCGAGATCGTCAATGATATCGTCACGAACTCGACCCGCAACGTGATCGCCGAGCGTGATGAAAAGGCCGCCATGCAGCCCGAAATCGTCATGACGGAAGATCAGGAAGAAGCCGAGAAAATCCTGGCAGGCGAGCAGGATTTCGCTTTCGAACTGAAATACGAAATCGTTCCCCAGTTCGAACTTCAGGACGTGTCCGACATTACGATCGAACGCCCGGTCGTAGAAGTCGCCGATGAGGAGATCGAGGATCAGGTCAAGCAGATCGCCCAGTCCGCTCGCTCCTACGAGGAAAAAGAGGGCGCTGCAGAAGATGGCGACCGTGTCACGCTCGATTATCTCGGCAAGATCGATGGCGAACCGTTCGACGGCGGAAAGGCTGAAGGCGCCAATCTGGTTCTCGGGTCCGGCAATTTCATTCCGGGCTTCGAAGAACAGCTTGTGGGTCTGAAAAAGGGCGACGAAAAAACGATTACCGTCACCTTCCCCGAAGAGTACGGAGCCGAACATCTTGCCGGCAAGGAAGCGACTTTCGACGTCACGATCCATGAAGTCGCAGCTGCTCAGGAACAGGAACTGAATGACGAACTGGCCAAGAAGCTCGGTCTAGAGAGCATGGACAAGCTGCGCGAGATCGTTCGCGATCAGGTGCAGGGTCAGTACGGCCAGATGACCCGCCAGAAGGTGAAGCGTTCGCTTCTGGACGCACTCGACGAGCGCTACCAGTTCGAGACTCCCGAAAAGCTGACCGAGGCTGAGTTCAACAATATCTGGAATCAGGTGACGGCCGATCTGGAGCGCAACGGCAAGTCCTTCGAGGATGAGGACACGACCGAAGAAGCTGCTCGCGAAGACTACCAGAAGTTGGCCGCGCGTCGCGTTCGTCTCGGGCTCGTTCTGTCCGCTATCGGCGAGAAAGCGGAAATCACAGTCACCGAGCAGGAACTGCAGCAGGCGCTTGGTGAGCAACTCCGCCGCTATCCCGGACAAGAGCAGCAGGTGATGGAATTCTACCGTAACACGCCCGATGCTGTGAACGCTTTGCGCGCGCCGATTTTCGAAGAGAAGGTGATCGACCACCTGATGGAAGAGATCAGCGTCAACGACAAGACTGTCAGCAAGGAAGAACTGATGGCGGAAGAGGACGAAGAGTTCGGCAGCAGCACGGCTACGGCAGGCGACGACGCCTGATCGCCCTTCCTCGGAAGCGATATCAAGAGAGGCCGCGTCCGACGACGCGGCCTTTTCTTTATCTGTCTATGTTTCGGATTCAGGCCGGCTGGCGCGTTGCGTTCGCCGTCTCTTCCAAATCGTCAGGCAGAATTGGCGGTGCGGAGAGAGAGTGGCGTACGGGATGATGGCGCATCGCCATGATCGATTTCGGAAGTCCGTAAACCCACTCATATTCGAACTGCGCATCCGGAAACAGACGCCGGACCTGGCGCATCGATAGTAGGCGGTGATGATCGATAACATCTTTCGCCTCGCTGTAGGATGGAAGCGGTCGAAAAAAGCCCAGCTTCACGCGCTGCAGCATCGCAATGCGTATCGACCCAGGCAGATACTGGAAACCCGGAAAGCGAAAATGCGGCTCCAGCGGAAACCAGTAATTCGGCGTTTGCATGTAATATCGATTGCCGAGCCGCCGCATATTATCGGCAAACCGCGCCATATCATTCATCCAGCCGACATGTTCGATAACCGAGTTGGAATGAGCGATATCGAAGGTCTCGCCCATCATGAGGTCCGACGCAGTGGCATCGCCTTTCAGTGAAGTGAACAGCGCCCGGTCCCGGATTGGAAATACCTCCGGATTGACCAGCGTTATGTGCAGGCGATCACGATGCGCATCGAGAAAATCACGACCGATCTCCCAATACTTCTCCGTGCCGCCAAGGTCGATAATTCTTACCTGGTTGCGCTCGGTCAGAGCGGCTTCGATCATTTCCCTGACAAGACGGAAACGCGCCTGGCGAAACCGAAATTCCCGGCTGGCCGGGTCGCGATAAGGATCGCGGAGCGCGGTCACGGTTGCGTCAGCGTGATTCTCCGCGGCTTTCCGTTTCAATACGATACTCATCGGCGTGTCCTGTCTCGTTATGAGACACAACATCTAGTCGAAGGCGAGAGAAGAGTAACCGTTCGGTAACCATCAATGTTTACTTATGGTTAACCATAAAATTTTCGGTAAATTCTACCGGCTGCGGCACATTGCAGTCATGTTGCTGGATCGGTCGTCAGAGGTAGCCCTGGCCACGCAGGCTGGCTTCTCCGGATCGTGCGATGATCACATGATCGTGAATTGCGATGCCGAGTGGCGTCGCAACGTCGATGATCGTCTTCGTCATCGCGATATCCGCTCGGGAAGGGGTCGGATCGCCGGATGGATGGTTGTGCACCAGAATCAAAGCCGTCGCCGATAATTCCAGCGCCCGTTTGACCACTTCCCGTGGATAGACGGGCGTATGGTCGACCGTGCCTACCTGTTGCACCTCGTCGGCGATCAAAACGTTCTTTTTGTCGAGAAAAAGAATGCGGAACTGTTCTTTTGCCTCATGCTGCATGGCTGCACGGCAATAATCGATAAGTGCGGACCAGGAGGAGAGCACCTCGCGGTGCTGGATGTCCCGCTTGAGGCACCGGCGGTGGATTGCTGCGGCTACTGCAAGATCGCGGGCAACCGCATCGCCGACCTTCGGAACTTCACGCAATAGATGGCGAGGAGCCGACAGAACGGCAGAGAGGCTGCCAAAGCGTGCGAGAAGCGCCTTGGCGATGCTTTTGGTATCTGCGCGGGGAACAGCGCGGAAAAGATAGAGTTCCAGCAACTCATCGTCGCGAAAATTTTCGTCGCCATGCGAATCGAAACGTTCCTTCAACCGCTCCCGGTGGCCGTGATAGAGGGGCTTTGCGCCGTTTGCGGCTTCCGTCTTGCCCCGATAGCCAGATCGCTGCTTCCTGACAGGAGAAGCATCGGGTGTATCGGGTTCGGCATCGTTCTGACCGAAGCGCTCGAAGAAACCACGTTCGTCCGCTTCGCCCATCTGTTCTTCCGGCCTGTCTCGCTTCGTCTGGCTGTCTTAGCTTGGGTCGTCGAGACCGGGACGGTCAAGTCCGGCCGGACTGCGGGTGAAGATTTCGCACCCGTTTTCGGTCACGCCGACCGTATGTTCATATTGCGCGGTCAGCTTGCGATCCGCGGTAATCGCGGTCCAGCCATCGTTGAGCACCCGGACGTGAGGGCGGCCCATATTGATCATGGGCTCAATGGTGAAGATCATGCCTTCACGCATCTCTATGCCCTCATTGGCGCGTCCATAATGCAGAATATTAGGGGCATCGTGAAAAAGTGCGCCTACGCCGTGGCCACAGAAATCACGAACGACGGAATAGCGATTTGCTTCCGCGTGGGTCTGTATGGCTTCACCGATGGCGCCGGTCTTCACGCCAGGGCGGACCGCCCCAATACCCTTCATCAGGCATTCCTGCGTCACCTCAAGCAATTTGCGTGCGAAAGGCTTGATGCGTCCGACCGGATACATGCGCGACGAGTCGCCATGCCAGCCATCGAGGACGTAGGTGACGTCGATATTCACAATGTCGCCTTCGCGAAGCGGTTTGCGGTCGGGAATGCCGTGACACACCACTTCATTCTTCGAGGTGCAGGAGCTTTTGCGGTAGCCGCGATAATTCAGCGTCGCCGGAACAGCGCCATGGTCCAAGCCAAAGCTGAACACAAAATCGTCGATCTCTTCGGTCGGGGTGCCGGGCTTTACTAACTCCACCAATTCGTCGAGGCACCGGGCTGTCAGTTCCGAAGCCCTGCGCATGCCTTCGAAAGCCTCTGGACCGTAGAGACGGATCTGGCCGGTATTCCGCAAGACATCATCTTCGGCCTGAATATAGATGGTCATTGGCTTTCTCTCCGGCATTTCCGGCTCTGCGCCGTTCGCATTGACTAGCGACATGGCAAGGCCACCGCGCAAATGCAAGTATGTTCGCTGGAGAAAGAGATGGTACGCCCTACGGGACTCGAACCCGTGTTTCCGCCGTGAAAGGGCGGCGTCCTAGACCGCTAGACGAAGGGCGCGGATAAGGTGTGAGCCGTATAGTCGGAAGGTCCCGGCAAACGCAAGTGCGGATTGTCATGAAAATTCGAAAAAGCGCGATTGGGGATAAATCGTCTCGGCGATAGCCATGCCAGGCACTTCGGCAGGCCGAAGATTAGCGGCGCCGACGTCTCTTACAGCGCCAGTTCCAGTCCCGCTGCGGCCCGACATCGATATGGACGGATTTGGTGTGGCAGTAAGTGCCGACGCCGCCACGGCCATCCATGCCGCGCAGATATTCGGCCAACGTCCATTTGCTGACGCCCTCGACCTGTATGTCGGCTGCTGCGCAGAACATATGGAGTGAGCGCTTGGCGCCTCGCGCGCTTGCATTGCGTTTGCGCGAACGGAAACCGGACGTGACAATTACTGGACGACCGAATTTTCGTTCCACCTGATTCAACACCCGCACGAGAGCCGGCTTCAGGCATTTGACGTCGACACCGTCATGCTGCGTCTTCAGACCATTCGGCGCCAGCCGTGCAAGGCCGGAAAGGGAAGCGAGCCGGACGGGTTCGTCTGATTCCTCCAGATCGATATCGCTATTGTCTGACAGGCCGTCCTTGCGTTCGATTTCGAACAGGCGGTTCTTATCAACCCCCGGCAGCACGGATTCGCCGGCTCCAACGATCTGAGCGGTCGATTCCGATTTGACACTGGCCTGCATGGCGGGCGTCGGCGAAAGGCTGTTTGAAACAGGCCGGTCAAGCCTGATCGGACGTGGTGGCTCGGCAAGTGCGAGAGCCACTTGTCCTTGCCCCTGCGCGCGGGGAACCGAGTTTTGCTGAAGGGGAATCGGACGCGGCATTTGCGTTGATGGGGCGGCAACCGGCGCCATTGCGGCCGTTGCCAGAGCTGGCGCATCGGTCGAGCTTGCAGCAGCGGGTTGGCTGGCCAATTGGATCGGCGGAGGCGTAGAAACTGCCCCGGACGACGGTGGTGCGAGTTGCGCGGGCGTTGCTCCCGCGCCGTCATTCATCGCAAGGCGTGAATCGCCGTCGTCCTCGCTGCCGCCATCACCATCGCCCTGCTCAAAAACTGCCAGTTCGGAAGCACTGCCACTTGGAGCCGAGCTGTCGTCGCTGGCGACCTGTTGGGGCGGGGTTGTAGAAGACTCCGTGGCGGCGACATCGGCGAGAGCGAGGCCAAGAGGCGGAACCGGTGTTCCAGAGGTGCATCCCGCGACGGATAGTGCGGATGCTGACAACAGCAGCAAAGCGGCCAGACGCGTACCATGGCTTCTGTTCTTAAGCTCCCGCAAACGGAACGCCCCTCTTGGCAGACGAAACCGCTATTGAAGGCGGTCACGCAGAAAATTTTAAATCACATATAGCGAACTGGCTTAATCACCGGTTAGCGCCCCCCAATGCCTGCCGAAGCAGCCATGACGATCCTGTGACAGAAATAGGGCGCAATTAAGGGTTGCGCTCCGACCTCGCAATGCTTCAGCCGAGCCTATCAGATTCGCATCTGGACATAGGAGCCAGGCGCATTTCCGAGCACCTCACCACCGAGACCGGTTACCTCGCGCGCCTCCACCTTCTTATCGGACATGCCTTCGATCCAAGCCTGCCAGTGTGGCCACCACGAGCCAGGATGTTCACTCGCACCGGCGAGCCATTCATCGTAGCTTTCTGAGAAGTCGGCAGCGTCGTTGGTCCAGTACTGATATTTCTTCGACGCTGGCGGATTGATGACGCCGGCAATATGTCCCGAGCCGGAAACCACCAGTTGCACCGGACCGCCGAAGAGCCGGCTGCCTTTATGAACGGACTTGGCCGGCGCGATGTGGTCTTCCCTTGTTGCAAGATTGTAAATCGGGACTTTTATATCGGATAGGCTGATCGTCCGTCCGTCGATCTTCATACGCCCGGCCGACAGATTGTTCTCCAAATAGCAATTGCGCAGATAGAAGCTGTGATTGGCTGCGGTCATGCGCGTCTGATCGCCGTTCCAGTAGAGCAGGTCGAACGCCATCGGGTCTTGGCCGCGCATATAGTTGTTCACCATGTACGGCCAAATCAGTTCCTTGGAGCGCAAGAGATTGAAGGCGTTGGCCATCCTGTCGCCCGCGAGATAGCCGGTACGGTCAAGTTCCTGTTCGATTTCGCAGACCTGTCGCTCTGTGGCGAAGATCTTCAGATCGCCGGCAAATTCGAAGTCGACCTGGGTGGTGAAGAGAGTTGCGGATGCCGGTCGCTTGTCGCCTTCCTGCGCAAGCAGGGCGAGCGTGGAGGACAAAAGCGTGCCGCCCACGCAATAACCGATCATGTTCATACGGTCTGCGCCGGTGATCTCTTCGACCGTATCCAGCGCGAAACCGATTCCATCGCGGGCGTAATTGCCCCAGCTTTCGTTGCGGTGGCGTTCATCAGGGTTGACCCAGGAGATCACGAACACGCTGTGACCCTGTTCGACCGCCCAGGAAATGAAGCTCTTCTTTTTGTTGAGGTCGAGAATGTAGAATTTGTTGATCCATGGCGGCACGATGACCAGCGGGCGCTTTAGAACCTTCTGTGTCCTCGGCTCATACTGAAGAATTTCGCACAGCCGATTGCGCGCGACGACTTTGCCGGGCGTTACCGCAATATTCTCGCCGACCTTGAATGGTGTGGCATCGACCTGGCGAAGCCTGATCTCGCCGCCGCCGCGCTCCACGTCTTCAGCCAGCATCTTCATGCCACGGGCCAGATTTTCGCCGTTCGATTCGACCATCTCTCGCATGACGGTCGGGTTGGTCAGCGGAAAATTGCTTGGCGAAAGAGCATTCATGACCTGGCCGAGCAAAAACTCGGCCTTCCGTTTCTCGGTGGCGTCCATTTCCTCCATGTCATCGACGAGCGCCTTCACCCAATGATCCAGCGCGAAATAGCTGTCGCGCAAAAAGGCGTAAAAGGGATTGCCTGACCAATCGTCGCCCGCAAAGCGCTTGTCGCGCTGGATTTCTGGCTCCGGCTCGATGGTCTGACCCGCAAGTCGGCTGACATTCTTGCTCCAGACGTCCAGCATGCTGGACATCAGGCGGGTTTGCATATCGACCGCGCGTACCGGATCGGCGAGAAAATGGTGACGAACACGCATGATCGTCTCTACGGTTTCCTTGACGATCTCCGGCGTTTCGGAAACATAATTTTCCGGGTGTTGCTCGCGGGGACGTAGCCAGGCAGCAGCGGCCTTTCCCGCATTTTCCATGGCAAGTGCGATGTTCCGCGCAAAGGCCTCTGGGTCCTGCGTGGCCATGGTCTTCATTTCGTCCGACGTTTGTTTTTCGTCAGGCGTCTGCTTTTTCTTGTCCTCGCCTTTGCCCATCGAACCACCTCCCAGAGTCCATTTTCACGCGCGGCGTATCCGACGCAGGTGACATGTTTTCAACACTATGGCACAAAAGGAATATTCCCAGCGAACAAAATGGCTAGGCCATTGGAATAAGTGGTTCGGCGGTCAAACGAGGACGTTCGATGCATAGGCTGATGCGAGTTTTCGGTTTTTCGGCGGCGCTCTTCGTTTGCGCGTCCTGCGGTACGCCGGACGTGCTGCCTTACTCGGATGCTCGCATCGCTGACGATGGGACCTACCCCAATCTCAACGTCGTTCCTGTTCCGGCGGCCGCGCCAATGAGTTCGACTGAGGCGCAGGCGCAGATACAGGCTGTTCAGGCCGCCAGACCTGCGCCGCGCGGGCTGCCCACCTCGGAAAGCGAGGCAGTTTATCTGCGCCGTCTCGGCAGAACCCACGGTCAGGAGGCGCTGCGTCAGATTGAAGCTTCCGGAAATTGACCGGGCAGTTCTGTCCAGCCTGCCGCAGACCTTCTCCCCCTTCGTCGAAGAGTGTATAGGCCAGCCTCATTCGCCCGGTATCCGGCGCTTCATTTTGCGCCGGTCCATTTTTTGAAACCCGAAGAGATCAGATAGATGGAAGAGTTCCACAAGGTTCGCAGATTGCCGCCCTATGTTTTCGAGCAGGTCAACCGGCTCAAGGCGGCAGCGCGAGCGGCGGGAGCCGACATAATCGATCTTGGTATGGGCAATCCGGATCTACCGACGCCGGCGGCAGTCGTCGACAAACTGGTAGAGGTCATCCGCGACCCGAGAACTCACCGATATTCCACGTCGCGCGGCATACCGGGCCTGCGGCGTGCGCAGGCCGCTTACTACAAGCGTCGCTTCGGCGTGACCCTCGATCCTGACAAGCAGATTGTCGCGACGCTCGGATCGAAGGAAGGTTTCGCCAACATGGCGCAGGCGATTACGGCGCCGGGCGACATCGTTCTGTGCCCGAACCCGACCTATCCGATCCACGCGTTCGGCTTTATCATGAGCGGTGGCGTCATTCGCTCGATGCCGGTGGTTCCGGACGACAAATTCGTGCCTGCGCTGGAGCGGGCGATGCAGCATTCCATTCCGAAACCGCTCGCGCTGATTCTCAATTATCCGTCCAATCCGACTGCCGAAGTGGCCACGCTGGATTTCTACAAGGATGTCGTTGCGTTCGCCCGTAAGAACGAACTGATCGTCCTGTCGGATTTGGCGTATTCGGAAATCTATTTCGATGACGATCCGCCGCCTTCGGTTCTGCAGGTCGATGGGGCGATAGACGTCGCGGTCGAATTTACATCGATGAGTAAAACCTTTTCCATGCCCGGCTGGAGAATGGGATTTGCGGTGGGCAACGAGCGTCTGATAGCGGCGCTGGCCCGTGTGAAATCCTACCTCGACTACGGTGCCTTCACACCGATTCAGGTGGCGGCGGCTGCCGCTCTGAATGGCGATGGCTCCGATATCGAGGAAGTGCGGCAGATCTACCATAAGAGACGCGACGTTATGGTGGAGAGCTTTGGACGGGCCGGCTTCGAAGTGCCGCCACCGCCAGCGACCATGTTTGCCTGGGCGCCAATCCCTGAACGATTCAGGGATATGGGGTCATTGGAATTTTCCAAGATGCTGGTCGAAAAGGCGCATGTTGCCGTAGCGCCCGGAATTGGCTTCGGTGAACATGGTGACGGCCATGTGCGGCTTGCGCTTGTCGAAAACGAGCACCGCATCCGGCAGGCAGCGCGCAATATCAAGCGCTTCCTTTCTGGCAACGCTCCCGAAATCGCCGAACCAGAGGCCGCATCGTCCAAGAAATGAACAATCAAGAGGATAGTGTCATGACCACCGAGCCCCTTCGTATCGGTCTCGCGGGGCTCGGAACTGTCGGTGCCGCGGTGGTGCGTCTTCTCGCCGAAAAGGGCGCTCTGCTGACCCGTCAATGTGGACGTCGGATCGAAGTCGTCGCGACGACCGCCCGAGATCGCAACCGCGACCGGGGAATCGATCTTTCAGGAGTGCAGTGGCTGGACGACCCGGTTGCTGTTGCGCAATCCGAGAGCGTCGATGTGTTCGTCGAACTTATTGGGGGCGACGGCGAGCCGGCATTATCTGCGGTCAAAGCGGCACTTGCCGCAGGCAAGCATGTCGTGACCGCCAACAAGGCGCTTATCGCCGCCCATGGCGTCGAACTGGCGGCTATGGCTGAAGAGAAGGGCGTCCTGCTGAATTTCGAGGCTGCGGTGGCAGGCGGCATTCCGGTGATCAAGACCATGCGCGAAGCCATGGCCGGTAACACGATTTCGCGTCTCTACGGTATCCTGAATGGGACCTGTAATTATATTCTGACGCGCATGGAGGACGAGGAAATCGGCTTCGAAGAGGTGCTGGCAGAGGCGCAACGCCTTGGCTACGCCGAAGCCGATCCGACCTTCGACATTGAAGGCAACGACACCGCCCACAAGCTTGCCATCATGACCTCAATAGCTTTCGGCACGCAGATCGCGGCGGACGATATCTATCTCGAAGGTATCTCCAACATCACCCTGGCCGACATTCGGGCGGCGCGCGACCTCGGCTATCGGATCAAACTTCTCGGGGTCGCCCAGAAAACGGATCGGGGCATCGAGCAGCGCGTGCATCCGACTATGGTTCCTATCGAATCGCAGATCGCGCAGGTCGACGATGTCACCAATGCGGTGGTGCTTGAAACCGATCTTCTAGGCGCTCTGCTGATGAGCGGTCCGGGCGCGGGCGGCGAGGCTACCGCATCCGCCGTTATCGGTGATGTGGCAGACATCGCCAAAAGCCGTCCGGGTCGTCAGCACGGGCCAGCGCTCGGTACGCCGGCAAAAGAACTCATGCCTTATGAGAGAGCGCGTATGCGCAGTCATGAGGGTGGGTACTTCATTCGTTTTCTGGTGCGGGACGAAGTTGGCGTTTTTGCTGCCATCGCACAACGCATGGCTTCAGCCGGTATTTCGCTTCAGTCGATCGTTCAGCGCGACGATCCGGAAAGTCCCGATAAAGCAAGCAAGGCCATTATTCTCACGACCCACGCCACGATGGAAACATCGATCCGCGAGGCCATTGCGGCCATTGAATCCGACGGACACCTTCGGGGGTCCGCCCAGGTTATCCGGATGGAGCCGGCGGGCTGAAGGCCATGCTCACAAGTGTTTTTTGGAGCATGCGGGCCTTCATTCGCATTGTCATCCCGCGGTTGGCGCAGCGGCTTGGACGGCTTCTTGCCAGTGTCATTTTGATCTGACACAAGCCGAGCCAGTTCAGGCTGCTCACAGCTTGCAGCGATGATCGGGAGGTTGCCGATATGACCCAAAGTGGACAGCTCGACCGGGCTCTTGCCCTGGAGATTGCGCGGGTGACGGAAGCAGCCGCCGTTGCCGCGGCGCGCGTCCGTGGGCGTGGCGACGAGTTCGAAGCCGATCAGGCAGCCGTTGACGCCATGCGCACTGAGTTGAACCGTTTACCCATCGATGGGCGGATTGTCATCGGCGAGGGCGAGCGAGACGATGCGCCCATGCTTTTCATTGGCGAGGAGGTCGGTACTGGGAAGGGCAGTGTCGTCGACATCGCGCTTGACCCTCTGGAGGGCACGACGCTTTGCGTGAAAAACCTTCCCAATTCTTTGGCGGTCATCGCGTTTGCCGAGCGCGGCAGCCTGCTCAACGCGCCTGATGTCTACATGGACAAGGTCGCTATCGGTCCGGGTTTCGAACAAGGCCTTGTCGCTCTATCCAAAACGCCGACGCAGAATATTGAGGCGCTTGCTGAAGCGAAGGGCGTACCCACCGACCGCATCAGCGTTTGCATTCTGGACAGGCCGCGTCATACTGACCTTATCGCCGAAGTCCGAGCGACCGGCGCAGCCATTCAACTGATTGGCGATGGCGATGTGGCTGGCGTTATTCATACGACAAACCCTCATGAAACCGGGGTCGATATCTATCTCGGCATCGGCGGCGCGCCTGAGGGCGTTCTTGCCGCCGCCGCCCTTCGCTGCATAGGCGGCCAGATGGAAGGGCGACTGGTCCTCGATACGCCGGAGAAGGCTGCACGAGCCGAGCGTATGGGGATATCCGATCCAACGGCGATCTATGGCTTGCAGGATATGGCGAGCGGCGACGTCATTTTCGCCGCGACTGGCGTGACGAGCGGCAACATGCTCGATGGCGTAAAATTCAGTCCCGGACGGATCGAAACGCATACCGTGGTGATGCGTTCGTCGAGTGGCACGATACGCGAAATCCGCGCCCGCCACAGCGACCTCGGAAAATTCAACGGCGACTAGATCTACGTCTATACAAAAGATGCACCGATCTGCCTCTGTGATATGAGGTGATGCATGCAGCCACGCTATTTTCTCAACGTAAAAAAGAGCGCGACCGGTTTTGCCTGGCATCACCGTCTGACGGATATGCAGGAGCAGACAGCGCTCGCCATCGCACAGCAGGGCGGCGTCGACGAAATTGTCGCTCGCATCCTGGCTGGCCGTCAGGTTGGAAAAGACGATGCGGCCGGTTTTCTTCAGCCGACACTTCGTCATCTGATACCGGATCCGAAGACACTGACCGAGATGGCGCCTGCCGCCGAACGTCTGGCTGAAGCAGCGCGTATTGGCGAGAAAGTCGCTGTTTTCGGCGATTACGATGTGGACGGCGCGGCGTCCTCGGCGCTTTTGGCCCGTTGGCTACGCTTTTTCGGTATCGAGGCCACCATCCATATCCCGGACCGCATCTTCGAGGGCTATGGCCCGAATGCGACCGCCATGGAGAAATTGGCGGGCGAGGCCACGCTGATCGTCACTGTGGATTGCGGAACGAACAGCGCGGATGCAATCACGACGGCAAAAAGAGCGGGCGCAGACGTGGTCGTTCTCGATCACCATCAACCCTCCGGACCAATGCCGACCGATGCGCTGGCAGTCGTAAATCCCAACCGCGATGACGATCTTTCCGGGCAAGGCCATCTTTGCGCGGCCGGTGTCACATTTCTTGCACTCGTCGCAGCAAACGCTTTGTTGCGAGGCGAGGGCAGGGACGTACCCGATCTTCGCGCCTTCCTCGACCTGGTGGGCCTTGCGACTGTTTGCGATGTCGTTCCGCTTACCGGTCTCAACCGGGCTTTCGTCGTTCGCGGCCTCGAGGTGGCGCGCCATCACGGCAATCCTGGAATCGCGGCCTTGGCAGCGGCAGCGCGCCTCGGCGAGCCGATCCGACCCTTTCACTTCGGTTACATTCTCGGCCCGCGCATCAATGCCGGCGGACGGATCGGCGATGCGTCGCTTGGCGCGCGTCTTTTGACCACGGACGATCCGACCGATGCTGAAACGCTCGCGGCCAAACTCGATGTGCTCAACGGCGAGCGGCAGGCGATGGAGGCGGGCATGCTGGCCAACGTCCGTGCGCAGGCCGAGGCAGAAACGGCGCGAGGCGAGGGGCCGGCGGTTCTCATTGCCGAGAATTCGCAATTCCATCCCGGCGTGGTTGGGATTCTTGCATCCCGGATAAAGGACGGTTTCGGTCGTCCGGCCTTTGCCATCGCTTTCAATGCGAATGGAACGGGCACCGGATCGGGCCGCTCTATTGCCGGCGTCGATTTGGGCCGTGTGGTGCGCGAAGCCGTTGACCGCGGGTTTCTCATAAAGGGTGGCGGTCATGCCATGGCGGCCGGCATTACGATCAATCGCGATCAACTTGGCCCGTTCCGTACATTTCTGGAGGAGAAGCTGGCCCATACTGTCGCCAAACTCAGGCAGTCGGCAATGCGCAAAGTCGACGGATCGCTTACGGCCGAGGCGCTAACTCTCGATCTTTGTGAACGGATCGATGCCGCCGGCCCCTACGGCGCGGGCCATCCAAGCCCCTTCTTTGTCCTCGCGCGGCATCGCATCGAAAATATCGACACGATGGGGCGGGATGGCAGCCATTTGCGGCTGGCGCTGCGTTCACAAAGTGGCGGGCGTCTTCAGGCTGTGGCGTTCCGCTGCGCGGAGACCGATCTCGGCCGTTTTCTGATGAAACGGCGGGGCGATATGCTGCACTTCGCCGGGACGCTCAGTGTTAATTACTGGAACGGGCAGCGCCGCGTTCAGTTCAAAGTCGAAGATGCTGCCGATATCGTTTGAGGGATCGAACGGCGCTCACGAAACGATTCTGTTTTCTTTCCTAACCTATTGAATGGAAAGCTATTTGGCTGCGGCGTAGATGCGCAGTTGGTCCCGATGCTGCATGACCGATTCGTAGCCGATGGCGATAGATTCATCGGCCCGGTGGAAGTCCAGCAGTCCTATTGTTTCGGTTGGCGGCGCCAGAAGCATGTCAGGCGGCGAACTCGTCATCATCGAATGGATGATCTGATCCTGCAGAACTGCGAAGGAACGGAGAATAACCCCGCCGAAACCGAGCTGGCCGCCAGAGGCCTTTGTGCCAGATGATTCGTGGGCACGCGCGGGATCGGTATCGACGCTGGCTTCCTCGATAACCACTTCCTTGACCCCAGGTTCGCCGGAAAGCGTGACGCCGATGACGGGACATGGGCTGTGCATACGGCAGGCTCTTACTGGAAGAGGGGCCGTCAGGGCACCGTCGACCAGGGTGCGGCGTCCCCAACTCACCGGCTCGAAGATGCCGGGCACCGCGTAAGACGCCCGCATGGCCAGAACCAAGCTGCCGGACGTAATCCAAACTTCCTCTCCGTCCGGAAGACTCGTTGCGGTGGCGATGAAGGGTCGATCAAGATCGCTGATCTGCATGTTGCCGAGGGAGGCTCGCAAAAGCCGGTCGATCTTGGCGCCGGTTACGAGGCCCTGGCCGCCCCAACGCAGGTCAAACAGACCGAACATGCGCCGCCAGGTCGCCGCACGGGCAAAAGCCTCCAATTCATCGAGCTTTCCAGCAAGATAAGCCCCCGCCACGATGGCGCCGATAGAAGTACCGGCGATCGTATGGATCGGGATGCCGCACTCATCGAGGGCGCGCAGAACGCCAATATGCACCCAGCCGCGACCGATGCCGCCGCCAAGGGCGACCGCAATACCTTCAGGATGATGTTTTGGGCCGCTGCTGCGCTGATCCATGGTGTTCCGACTTTACCGGAAAGAGCTTATTCGGCCCTTACTTGCCATAGACCTCTTTCGTTTCGAAAAGCGGTCTGGTTTCGTCGTGGCGCAGTTTTACCGTTCCGTTCTCCGCTACGACAAGGCGGTAAAAGCATGAGCGACGGCCTGTGTGACAAGTCGCGGCGTGCCCTTCCACGTGAACACTGAGCTGAACCACGTCCTGATCGCAGTCTGTACGAATCTCGATGACGCGTTGTCGGTTGCCGGAGGTTTCACCCTTCTGCCACAGGGAACGGCGCGAGCGAGACCAGTAATGCGCAATACCCGTGACGAGGGTTTTCGAAAGCGCCTCGGCGTTCATATGAGCGACCATGAGGAGACGGCCATCGTCTGCATCGTTGACGACAGCGGTAATCAATCCATTGGCGTCGAAGCGCGGCGAGAAGGTCGATCCTTCTTCGAGCGCGGCTTTATCATCCGGCGGCGAGGAAAAAACGAAGTCGGTGACTGCATCGCTGCCTGGCAGATCGTTCGTCACGTCAGCGTCCGCTACCTGTCCGGATCAGATCGAAGAAGCGTGCGCGTTCGGCAACTTCGTCGGAGAAGATACCGGTAAATGCCGTCGTCACAGTATCGGAGCCTTCTCGTCGAATGCCGCGCATGACCATGCACATGTGTTCGGCCTCGATCATGACGGCGACGCCCAGCGGTTTCAGCACCGTTTGAATCTGGTTGGCGATTTGCGCTGTCATCGATTCCTGAGTCTGCAGCCGATGGGCGAAGAGGTCGACCAGCCGCGCAATCTTGGAGAGGCCGAGGACCTTTCCATCGGGCAGGTACGCAATATGCGCCTTGCCATGAATCGGCACCATGTGATGCTCGCAATGCGAGTGAAACGCGATGTCACGGATCAGCACGATATCCTTGTAACCCGATACGTCCTCGAATGTACGGCCGAGGATTTTTTCCGGGTCCTGATCGTAACCGGCAAACATCTCATCATAGGCTTTAACGACCCGGGCCGGCGTATCGAGCAAACCTTCGCGCATCTCATCTTCGCCAATATAGCGCAGGAGCGTCCGCACGGCTTCTTCCGCTTCATCGCGGCTGGGACGGTCTTTGCTTTTCGCCGTCTCGACAAATTTATGGATCATAGCGTCCATGATGAGTATCTCCCGTAGTCCCGCTCTAGGGCGCGACGAGTTAAACGGTCGAAACAGCTAACGTTCGGGGATTGATCGATCCCGATCCGGCCGGCCTGTTCCACGATGCATGCCTTCTTGCCGGCCTGCGGCTTCGGCCCCTATATAGAGAGAAGAGCCGGTCAACGGAAGGCACTGATGATCGACGACGTTTACAATGAGAAAATTCTAGGCTTCGCGGGTAATATTTCGCGAACGGGCCGTCTTGATTCTCCTGATGCAACCGCGACGGCGCATTCCAAGCTGTGCGGTTCGAAGGTCACGGTCGATCTGCAGATGGAAGAAGGAGTCGTCAGCGATTTTGCTCATGAAGTGAAGGCCTGCGCTCTTGGTCAGGCGTCGTCTTCGATCATGGCGCAGAACGTAATCGGCGCCACGGCCGAGGAAATTCGTCTGGCCAGTGAGGCATTGCGTAAAATGCTGAAGGAGAACGGGGCGCCGCCGGACGGTCGTTTTGCCGATCTGAAATATCTGCAGCCAGTCCGCGATTACAAAGCGCGCCACGCCTCGACCATGCTGACCTTCGATGCGGTGATCGACTGTCTCGACCAGATCGAGAAGAAGCGCGCCGAAGAAGCGGCGTGACGACGAACGCTGGCCGTAATTATCAGGGCCATTGGCCGAAGACCCCTGCGCGCGTATTCGGCACTGGGCTGGTGCGGCTCTACCAGCTTACACTTTCTGGTTTTGTCGGGCAGGGATGCCGGCATCAGCCGACATGTTCCGAATATGCCTATGAGGCAATTGCGCGCCATGGTCTGATCCGTGGCGGATGGTTAGGCGCCAGGCGCGTTTTCCAATGTCGACCCGGCGGCACACATGGATACGATCCAGTGCCTGACAAATAGTGACCTGCGCTCTTTCCTTCCTTTCGCTGGATTGTTAGATCGCGGCCATCTGCTGGCGGCCTCTGGTCAATCTTCGCCGCCACATCCACGCCACCCGCGCTCGTAGGCGGGACTGGAAAAGGAGAATCGTTTCCATGGCTTCTTCCATCTCGCTCATCTTCCCTGATGGCTCCGTCCGTGAGTTTCCTGCCGGAACGACCGGCAAGGACGTTGCCGATTCCATCTCCAAATCGCTGTCGAAAAAGTCGGTCGCCATCGCTCTCGACGGTGAGTTGCGAGACATTGCCGATCCAATGTCGGATGGCGCCATCGAAATCGTGACGCGCGACGACCCACGTGCGCTGGAACTTATCCGCCATGACGCCGCCCATGTGATGGCGGAAGCCGTGCAGGAATTGTGGCCCGACACACAGGTGACGATCGGTCCGGTGATTGAGAACGGCTTCTATTACGACTTTGCCCGTGAAGAGCCCTTTACGCCGGAAGACTTTCCGGTGATCGAGAAGAAGATGCGCGAAATAATTGCGCGCAATCGCCCGTTTACGAAGGAAGTCTGGGACCGCCAGAAGGCCAAGGAGGTTTTTGTCGACAAGGGTGAGGACTACAAGATCGAACTGATCGACGCGATTCCCGATGATCAGGACCTCAAGATCTACTTTCAGGGCGACTGGTTCGATCTTTGTCGCGGTCCGCATATGGATTCGACCGGGCGGATCGGTGACGCCTTCAAGCTGATGCGGGTCGCCGGGGCCTATTGGCGCGGCGATGCCAACAATCCCATGCTGACGCGCATTTACGGCACGGCCTGGGCCGACAAGAAGCAGCTCGACGCCTATCTCCATATGCTGGAGGAAGCTGAGAAGCGGGACCACCGCCGTCTTGGGCGTGAGATGGATCTCTTCCATTTCCAGGAAGAGGGTCCCGGCGTGGTCTTCTGGCACTCCAAGGGCTGGCGCATGTTCCAGTCGCTGATCTCCTACATGCGTCGCCGGCTCGATGCAGAGGGCTATGAGGAGGTGAACGCACCGCAGATCCTGGACAAATCGCTATGGGAGACATCCGGCCACTGGGGCTGGTACCAGGACAATATGTTCGCTGTGAAGAGCGCACACGCTTTCACCAATCCTAAAGATGAGAATGCCGATCATCGGGTGTTTGCCATCAAGCCCATGAACTGCCCTGGCCATGTGCAGATTTTCAAACACGGCCTGAAATCCTATCGCGATCTACCGATTCGAATGGCCGAATTCGGCAATGTGCATCGCTACGAGCCGTCCGGCGCGCTGCATGGGCTAATGCGCGTACGCGGCTTCACCCAGGACGATGCTCATATCTTCTGCACTGAAGAACAACTGGCCGAAGAATGCATGAAGATCAACGATCTCATTCTTTCCACCTATAAGGACTTCGGCTTCGATGAGATCACCGTGCTGCTTTCGACCCGACCCGAAAAGCGCGTCGGCGACGATGCGAGCTGGGATCATGCCGAGGCGGTGATGGGGGGTGTGCTGGAGCGGATCGCGCAATCAAGCGATCGGATCAGGACAGGGATCAATCCGGGCGAAGGCGCCTTTTACGGACCCAAATTCGAATATGTGCTGAAGGATGCAATCGGCCGTTCTTGGCAATGCGGTACGACGCAGGTGGATTTCAACCTTCCCGAAAGGTTCGGCGCCTTCTACATCGACAGTGACGGCGAGAAGAAACAACCTGTGATGATCCATCGCGCGATCTGCGGATCGATGGAACGCTTCTTGGGTATTCTGATCGAGAACTATGCCGGCCATATGCCGCTATGGTTCGCCCCGGTTCAGGCTGTCGTGGCGACGATCACGAGCGAGGCCGATGGCTACGCCGAAGAGGTCGCCGCCAAGCTGAGGGCTGCCGGTCTTCTGGTCGAGACCGATCTGCGCAACGAAAAGATCAACTACAAGGTGCGCGAGCATAGTCTGGCGAAGGTGCCGGCCATTCTTGTATGCGGCAAGCGGGAGGCGGAGGAGGGCACCGTCAATATCCGCCGGTTGGGAACGCGCGATCAGACGTCCATGTCGGTCGATGAGGCGATCACGCAACTGTCAGCGGAAGCCGCGTCGCCGGATCGGACCGACCGCCGGTAGTCTTCGTGCGGAGGGCGTCTGCGGAAATGATTTGAAACTCCTGGGCGCGCCGAGAGGTGCGCCCTTTCTTGTTCAGGTGCTGCCATCGGTCTCGATGCGGATGACATGGCCGCAGTGCTTGCAATGGCTTGCATCGTAATCATGCACCCTCAGACCGCATTCAGGGCAGGGCGCGTTGGCCTTGGCGGGCCGGTAGATGGCCTGCAGAAGATTCAGGAAGAAACCTACACCGAAAATCATGATGAGCACGGTGATGACCCGGCCGAGTCGGTCGGAGAGGACTATATCGCCATAGCCGGTCGTCGTGAGCGTTGTGATGGTGAAGTAGAGGGCATCCCAGTAATTATCGAGCGCCGGATTGCGCTCATGCTCCAGCACCCAGACAAGCGTTGTGACGACGAAAATGAACGCTGCCAGATTGGTTGCTGCAACGACGACGCGCGTATTGACGGGCATATCGCCAGTGATCCGGCGAAGCTCGTGAGCCAGGCGGAACGAACGAACGAGACGGAGTGCGCGCAACACGCGCAAGAACGCAAAGTTCGGTCCAATCAGCAACGGCGCAAGCAGCGATAGCAGGACGATAATGTCCGCCCATGTAACCGGAGACAGCAGAAATTTCCAAAGTGGGCGTTCAACGATGAGCCGCGCGAGGAAATCGAGCAGCAGGACGATCCCGATTAGCGTATCGACAACGATCAGATCGGTCGTCATCGGTCCGAACGCCGTGGCGATGAAATAGCCGATGGTAACAATATCGAATGCTAGAAGAGCCCAGCGAAACATCTTCGCCTGATGGCTCTGGCCGTTATACAAACGGTGAAGATGTGCGCGAAATCGAAACCGGCGTGAGGTCGTCGAAATGGTCATGTAGAAAGCGAAGCCGGGATTGTTGCGGGCAGAAAAACAATTAGCGCGGAAGGGGTCCTGGTCGAACTACTCTGCCAGAAACTCGCTGCTATCGGCCTGATTGACCTGACTCGCCACGACCTCGATCTCGTTATGACGGCCCGCCGAAACGCTGATTTGCCGCGTGTAGAACTGGTCGCGGTTGCGCGCAATGATATTGTATTCACCTTCAGCCAACACCAGCGTGGTGAATGCTCCAATGCGTTCGGCCAGCTTTTCGCCGCTGTCGGACTGGATAATCCATGAGGTGTCGGCAATCGCTTCGCCACCGGCGTTGCGCACCAGCTTCAGCGTGACTTCAGACGCCGCGATCTCCACCGAAGCATCCGTCAGCTTTCCGGCATCGACGCGGATATCGACGCCCGTCGATGCATTCACTTTGCCGTAATTGGAAACGATATGATAATCGCCGGCGGGCAGGCGGATGACAGAGCCGGGCTTAACGTCCGGCAGCACGAGCGATCCCTGTTCATCAGGAACGCCCGACAGTTTTTCATAGACCGTGAAGCGGACCTTGCTGTCGCTGATCGGCCCGTCATCGGGCAGGCGCGCCGACAGTTTCAGTCCTCCTGCGTCAAGAACGAGGGTCTCTGCACTCTTGCGGTCAGGGGTGATGTTTATTCGGCGTGTCGCGCCAGCGCGCCCGAAGCTGGCATGGATGAGATAAGGGCCGGCAGGCAGCTTGAAACTGGCCTTTCCACCCGTCGCGGTCGCGATCAGAGGCAACTTGCCCTCGGCGCCTGTTTCCGGCTCGAAGACACGGAATATCAGGCCTGACGGTATGATGTCGCCATTGTCGACCAGTCGCGCGGAGAGCACTAGTTCGCCTTCGCCCTGCGGTCGGGCGCGCGGAATTTCATCGCCACCTGCGCCAGCGCTTTTGCCGCGGCGGATTCGAATGCGCGGCATGTCGGGCAGGACCAGCGGCGTCGGTCTGACATCCGGCTGGCCGGACCATGGATCGTCGGATCGAGGCGGTGGATGCAATTGCCGGTCGGGCGGCGGTAGCGGAATGGGCGGCATATGTCCGGGAGGTGGGCCGCCGCCGGGGCCATTACCAGGACCGCCCTGTGGACCCTGCGCGAAAAGCTGCGCAGGGCAAGCCATTGCGCAGACGAGAGCGAATGCGAGCGCTCTTCCAGCATGTCGGACAGCAGACGGTTTTCTTTTCATGTCAGCCATCAAACGCGGGCGGGTGGCAATTTCAAGACCGCCATGCGATGAGCCCGGTGGAATTTTATCGATTGCGAAGGTCCTTCATGACGAATGACGCATTGCTGGAGCATCTGGTTTCGCGGCGCTCCCCTCCTATCGCCTCTCTCGGAGGCGATGTGCCGGAAGATGTGATCCGAACCATGTTGACGCTTGCCGCACGGGTTCCCGATCACGGCATGCTGACGCCTTTTCGCTTTATTCTCTATCGCGGCGACGAACGGCTAAAGGCAGGACGGCGGATCGCCCGGCGGCTTGAGGAGCGTGACGGTCCGCTAAGCGATGCGGCCCGGCAAAAAGAAGAAGAGCGTTTTTCGCGCGCGCCGCTTGTGATTGGCGTGGTTTTCACGCCGAAGAACAATGGGCCGAAGCCGATTCCCGAATGGGAACAGTATCTGAGCGCTGGTGCGGTCTGCATGAACCTTCTTCATGCGGCGTCAGCGCTTGGTTATCGGGGCAACTGGATCACCAACTGGTATTCCGACGATTCGAAGGCCCGCGCGGCTCTCGGCCTCGCCGACAGTGAGCGCGTCGCCGGATTCGTTCATATCGGCAAGACGGATATGACGGTGCCCGATCGGGAGCGACCGGATATTGCCGGACTAATCAGCGACTTTTCCGCCAACGGTGAGGAATGACTTCGTGTTTTACCGCGTCGAAGACGGCCACGGCCTGCCGCACGATCCCTTCAAGGCGATGGTTTCGCCCCGGCCGATCGGATGGATATCGACACGCGATTTATCGGGCCGGGATAATCTGGCGCCATATTCCTTCTTCATGGCCATATCAGCGAAGCCGCCCATCGTCGCTTTTTCGTCCGTTGGCATGAAGGACGCCGCGCGCGCCGCCAAAGAGAGCGGCGAGTTCGTCGTCAACATCGCTTCGCACGATCTGGCCGAAGCGGTGAATCTGTCGTCTGCCGCCGCGCCCAGTGATGTTTCGGAATTCGATATTGCAGGCCTGACTCGCGCCAAATGCGAAGTTGTGTCGGCCCCGCGTGTGGCAGAGGCGGTCGCCGCTTTGGAGTGCAAGGTGCTTGAAGTGCGCGATGTTACCGATCTGGATGGGAAGGCGACCGACAACCATCTGGTTACGGGGCAGGTCGTAGGCGTTCATATCGCCGAACGGGCCATTCATGATGGGCGGTTCGATGTGACGAGGGCGCGTCTGCTCGCCCGGCTCGGTTATATGGACTATCTTTCGACCGATAAGGTTTTCGAGATGCACCGGCCCAAATGGCCGATCACGGACGGCTGAAACATGGTTAGCGCCAGGCTGACGATCATGGTGAACCGAACGTAAACCTTTTGCCTGCCATGGTGGGTCAAAGTTCTCAGCGTCCGGGTTCATCAGTATGATCGTCCAGCATTTTCTCAAATGGCTCGAGACCGCGAAGGTCGATCAGCGGTCGAGCGCCGCCAACGCTCTTGCCCGCGCCTGGCTGCAGTCGGATCTGGATTTCGATGAACGCGCCAATGCCGAGGCCGCGCTGACGCTTCTTCTCGACGATCCCAGCCCGAAAGTGCGCCAGAGGCTGGCCGATGTCTTCTGCGCGGTTCGTGGCGCGCCGCCTCAGATCGTCGCCGCCCTTGCTGCAGATCAGCCAGATGTCGCCGGCAATGTTCTACTGCGGTCTCCGCTTCTTTCCGATGCCGATCTCGTCGAGCGTGTGCGAGACGGGGACAGGCGGACACAGGCGATCATCGCGCGCCGTTCGCCGCTGGCTGCGGTCGTTTGCGCCGCGCTGGCCGAACTCGGCGATCGCCAGGCGTGCCAGTCGCTCGTGGAAAATCCTGCGGCGAAGCTGGCCGGGCATTCGCTTCGCCGAATCGCAGAGCGTTTCGGACAGAGCGGCGCGATACGGACGGCCTTGTTCGCCCGGACGGATTTGCCCGGCGATGTTCGCCACCTTCTGCTGGTCAAGGTCGGCGAGGTGCTGACAGAAGCGCCGCTCCTTAAGCGCCTGATGGGACCGATGCGCTCTACACGCGTTTTGCGTGAAGCCTGTCATCGCGCTTCCGTTGAGCTGGTCAGCAAGACCCCGGCCGTCGACTATCCTGCTCTAGCCGAGCATTTTCGCCTGCGGGGCGACCTGACCGAGCATTTCATAATCCGGCTGGCCGCACACGGGCGGCTGGGTTTTTTATCGGTCGTGCTGCGCAACCTTTTGGCCGACGATAAGGTCCGAACCGACGCCATATTGGCGCGAGGCCGGCGCAACGCGCTGCTTGCCTTGCTTAAAAAGATCGGCCTGTCCGATCCGGGCGCCAATGCCATCGTCAATGCCATTCGGCTCTGGCGTGAAGTGGCAGACGGCAAGGCGACAATGGGCGTGCAGGAGGTCTGCTATCGGATGATGAAGGCGGTGGAAGCTGAGCGCGCTGGCCTGCCGAAGCCGGGCAATGACGATATTCTGACCCTGCTGCGCGCCATGCATCTGGACGAATTGCGCCGCAACGCGAAAACTCACGCCCTGTCGATCACGAAAGCGGCGTGAGCCGATCAAAGCAATTTGGCGACCGCGTCGATCAATTGTTCGCTCAGGACAGGCTTTTTGCACACCGTTACGTCTCCAAATTGCTCTTTCAACTCGGAGCGTGTGCCGTGACCGGTGTGAAATAAGAACGGCACACCCCGCTCGCGCAGCCGGCTCGCTATCGGAAAACTTTCTACTCCGTGCAGATCAATATCAAGAATCGCAGCATCGATCATTGGAGCGTCGTCGAGTAAGGCCATGCCAAGGTCGAGACGGTCCACGGGACCGATAACGCTGGCACCTGCGTCCTCAAGTTCAAGTTCAATGTCGAGAGCCAGCATCAACTCATCCTCGACGAGCAAAATGCTCCGTCCGGACAATTTTTCTTTTCCACCGAAATCCCTTGATTGTGACAAGGATAGTAGAGGAGAAAAATGCGTATGAAATAGTCCCGGCAATTCAATAGTGGACGTCATGACAGTTTGTTACCTTGGCTAGCGGTTTCGACGAGAGTACATCTGAATACCGCTATTGGACCGATGATGAATCGGAATGTAATTGTTTGGACTTAATCAATACCTTTTCGTCACCCTTCGATCTGACCGGAAAAACCAGCTCGACCTCTAGCCCGTCCTTTTTCCACCGGCGATCAATCGCTCCTCCCAATTGATTTGCCGCCTGCCGTATCATCGTCGAACCGAACCCGTTTTGGCGAGGCTTACTTATGACTTTGGCGTTGCGCTCCCGCCATGTAAGCTTGGCCTGTTCACTTCCATTCGGTTCATTCGTCACATCCCAGTCAATGTCGACGTGACCGTTCGTATCGGCCAGCGAACCGTACTTAACAGCATTTGTCGCGAGTTCGTGAATGACCAGTCCGATCGGAGTGACCGCTTTGGCAGGTAATTCAACTCTTGGACCCTGCAATCGAATTCTGCTTATTTCATTAGCGCTGCTCTGATAAGGTTCCAGCGTGGCTTGCAGGATTTCTCCTAGCTCCGCGACATGGAAATCCAACTGTCCCTGGCCGACCGAATGTGCAAGTGAGAGCGCGTGAATTCTTGCTTTGATCTTCCTGCTTAGCTCCTTTGCGTCCTTTTCATTTCTTGCAGTCAGTGAGACTATCGACAACACGACGGCGAAAAGGTTCTTGACCCGGTGATTGAGTTCGCGAGCAAGGAGATCTGACCGCTCTCGCGCCTGTCTTAATTCTTCGGCCTCATCGGCCTTAATTTCGGCTACCTGCATACGCCGCTCGAACCGTAGGCCCGCGACGACCAACGCGATAACCGCAAGGGTCAAACCGAGTAATATTGGCAGTGTGCGCGCCTCAACACTTGCAACCCGCTGTAGTTCGTTAGACAGAATTGCCTGCTCTTCCTCCTCCAAAGCATCAACACTGCTGCGAAATTGATCCATCAGCCGCTTTCCCTCATCGGTTTCGACAAGAGCGAGCGCATCATCGCGCCGGTCCTGTCGTGCAAGCGAAACCGTCTGCGTGAGTTCTTCAAGTTTCGCGGTGGCAGCAGACTGGATCTGGTCGATCGCGGCTAATTGCGTAACAGTGAGGTCGTCTCCGAGCGCCAGTCTCAGTTTCTGAATGGCGGGCAGCCACTCACGATTGGCTCGATCGTAGGGCTGTAGATAGCCAAGATCGTAGGTCAGGAGAAATCCGCGTTGACCAGTCTCCGCATCCAGACCCATGCGCAAAACATTGCGAAGCTGAGACAATATCGCGGCCGTGTTCGAAAGCTGTTCCCGCGCGGCGCGTTCGGCTGCGACGGTTTGAAACAGTGCCGCACCAATTCCCGCAAAAATTGCGCACAAAGTCAGTACGAGAATGCGCGACCTTGAGTGCTTGAGTGTATGGAAGGAAGGACGCGCCATCAATCGGTTCCCTACTCGAGGTTCAAGGCGACGCAACAACCATGACCCTTGTGCACGGCGCTCAGAAACTTATTCGCACCATGGAGCACATACAACTCAGAGCTGCTTTAAAATAGATTTGGAGGCGCCGGGTACCGGTTCGCCGCAATATTTCGTCGGCTCAACTACCAGGGTTGCGCTGCAGCACGTTTTCGCTTATCTGCGCAATTATTCCACACGTGAGCTTCGGGCCTGGCGGGGAGACATCCCGTTCAAGTCCACCGGTGGCAGGGTTCCTGCCTTTGGCTCGCGGAGGTTCAACCGGGAAAGGATACGAGATGGCTCTGCCTGACTTCTCCATGCGTCAGCTTCTGGAAGCTGGTGCGCACTTCGGACACCAGACACACCGCTGGAACCCGAAAATGGCGCCTTATATCTTCGGCGCACGCAACAATATTCACATCATCGATCTGTCGCAGACCGTTCCGCTGCTCCATCAGGCGCTGAAGGTCGTGTCGGACACGGTCGCCGGCGGTGGTCGCGTGCTGTTCGTCGGCACCAAGCGCCAGGCGTCCGAGCTGGTTGCCGACGCGGCGAAGCGCTCGGCGCAGTACTACGTCAATTCGCGCTGGCTCGGCGGCATGATGACGAACTGGAAGACGATCTCCAATTCGATCAACCGCCTGCGCAAGCTGGAAGATCTGCTGGAAGGCGACGATCAGGGTTACACCAAGAAGGAACGGCTGAACCTTGAGCGCGAGCGCGACAAACTCGACCGCGCGCTCGGCGGCATCAAGGACATGGGCTCGGTACCGGACCTGATGTTCGTTGTGGACACGAATAAGGAAGCCATCGCCATTCAGGAAGCCAAGCGTCTTGGCATTCCGGTCGTCGCGCTGGTCGATTCCAACTGCGATCCGGCGGTGGTCGACTATCCGATTCCGGCCAATGACGATGCGGCGCGCGCCGTTGCGCTCTTTGCCGATCTGATCGCAAAGGCCGCCATTGACGGTATCGCACGTCAGCAGGGCTCCATGGGCGTCGATATCGGCGAATCAGCCGAGCCGGCCGCCGAAGAAACGCTGGAAGCGCCGGCTGCCGGCGGCGAGGGCGCTGAAAATGTCAGCACCGCTGCTCCGGGCCTCGACAGCGACGCTGCAGGCAAGAGTGCACCGCTCGACACGGATGCGCTGAAGGGCAACGCCTGATCGTAGGATCATCGCGGCGGGCGATACGTCCGCCGCTGCTACTCTGAAACGGCCGGATGAACGCGCCCCTTCTTGCGACGCATCGGGTGGCCGGTCTCCGGCCACTTCGTTTCAGAACGGTTTCATTTCCGGCGTAGTGCCTTTTTGGAGGCGCGTGGATCGCCGGACAACTCACATCTACGGGAACAGAATTATGAGCTTTACAGCTGCTGACGTTAAAGCGCTGCGCGAGAAGACCGGCGCCGGGATGATGGACTGCAAGAAGGCGCTGCAGGAAAATGACGGCGACATCGACGCCGCCGTCGACTGGCTGCGCGCCAAGGGTATCGCCAAGGCTGACAAGAAGGCTGGCCGTACCGCGGCAGAGGGCCTCGTCGGCGTCGCTGCAGACGCCAACAGCGCCGTCGTCGTCGAAGTCAATTGCGAGACAGATTTCGCCGCACGTAACGACGCCTTCCAGAGCATTGTCCGCAATGTCGCGCAGACCGCTCTCGGTACTGACGGATCGGTCGAGGCCGTTGCCGGAGCCGCCTATCCGGGCGGTGAGAAGAACGTCAAGGACACCATTTCGGAAGCGGTGGGCTCGATCGGCGAAAACATGACGCTGCGCCGTTCGCAGAAGCTTTCGCAGCCGGAAGGGATCGTCGCGCATTACATCCATAATGCCGTCGCCGACAATCTCGGCAAGCTGGGCGTGATCGTCGCATTGAAGACGTCCGGCGATAAGGAAAAGGCGTCCGCTTTCGCCCGTCAGGTCGCCATGCATGTTGCTGCGGTGAACCCTGTCGCGCTGACACCGGACGACATTCCGGCCGATGTCGCCGAGCGCGAGAAGGCGATCTTCGTGGAGCAGGCCCGCGAATCCGGCAAGCCGGAAAACATCATCGAAAAGATGGTGGAAGGGCGGATGCGGAAATTCTATCAGGAATCGGCGCTGGTGAAGCAGGCATTTGTGATGAACCCGGATGTCACCGTGGAGCAGGCGCTCAAGGATGCCGGTCTCGGTGACGATGCCGAATTGACCGGTTTCGTCCGTTTCCTTGTCGGTGAAGGCATCGAGAAGGAAGAAGATGATTTCGCAGCCGAAGTCGCAGCGGCTGCCGGTAAGTAAACGCTTGTCATTTACCTGAAATCGCGTGAGGGCGTGGCGTGACATCGCCGCGCCCTTCGTGTATCGGGCGGAGACTTTATCGCAAGCCGAAAGACGAGTTGTTTTCCATGGCCGACGCGCCCCAGTACAAACGCATTCTCCTCAAAGCATCGGGTGAGGCGTTGATGGGCGACCGGGCTTTCGGCATCGATCAGAAAATCTGCGACCGTCTGGCGGCCGATGTGCGGTCGGTTTGGGAAAAAGGCGTTTCCGTCGGGATCGTCATCGGCGGCGGCAACATTTTCCGCGGCGTGCAGATTGCCGATACGGGCGGTGATCGCGTCACGGGTGACCATATGGGTATGCTGGCAACCGTCATGAACGCGCTGGCGCTTCGCACCGCGCTTCGCCAGGCTGGCGTGGATTGCGTTGTTCTGTCCGCTCTTGCGATGGAAGAGATTTGCGACAGTTTCACCCAGCGTTCGGCTATGGCGCATCTATCAGAAGGTCGTGTCGTGATTTTCGCGGCCGGAACCGGCAATCCATTTTTCACGACCGATACGGCGGCAGCCTTACGTGCGGCAGAAATCGGCGCGGACGTTTTGCTTAAGGCGACTCAAGTCGACGGCATCTACGCAGCCGATCCGCAGAAAAACCCGGACGCCGAGCGTTTCGACACGATCTCGCATGAAGATGTGCTGGCTCGGGGCCTGCGCGTCATGGACACCGCCGCTGTCGCTGTCGCGCGCGATTCGCATATACCGATCATCGTCTATTCGCTGTTGCAGGAGGGTGGCCTTGCCGGCGTCCTTTCGGGCGAAGGACGTCATACGCTGGTGCCGGCACACTAAGCGGAAATTCGCTGGCTGGCCCGCAGAGACAAACAGGAGCACCCAATGGCAGACGCCATCGACCTTTCCGATTTTCAACGCCGAATGGATGGCGCGGTGAATGCGTTCAAGAGCGACCTGGCTTCGCTGCGGACCGGCCGGGCGTCGGCCAATCTGCTCGATCCGATCACGATCGAAGCTTACGGATCGCAGATGCCGCTGAACCAGGTGGCCAATGTGACCGTGCCAGAAGCGCGCATGATCGCTGTGAATGTGTGGGACAAATCGATGGTCGGTACCGTGGATAAAGCGATCCGCGAAAGCAATCTCGGCTTCAATCCTATCGTCGATGGGCAGACGTTGCGCATTCCGCTGCCGGAATTGAACGAGCAGCGCCGCAAGGAACTGGTCAAGATCGCACATGATTATGCGGAAAAGGCGCGAGTGGCCGTTCGCCATGTCCGCCGCGACGGGATGGATGCCGTCAAAAAGGCGGAAAAGGCGAGCGATATCGGCCAAGACGATAGCCGCGCCCTTTCGGAGCAGGTGCAGAAGATGACCGACGATACGATCGGTCGGATCGACGGTCTGGTTGCGGAAAAAGAGCAGGAGATCATGCAGGTCTGACGATCTGTCCGGTCCACCGGCCAAGGGAAGAGGTACCGCGCTGATGGGAGCCGCTCGCCATGTGGCGATTATCATGGACGGCAATGGCCGCTGGGCTGCCGCGCGCGGCCTTCCGCGCTCGGCTGGGCACCGCGCTGGCGTGGAAGCTCTCCGTCGAACGGTGCGCGCTGCGGGCGATCTCGGTATCGAGGTTCTGACGGTCTACGCCTTCTCTTCGGAGAACTGGTCGCGTCCCGAAACGGAAGTTTCCGATCTTCTCGGCCTTTTCCGCCATTTCGTCGATCGCGATCTGAAGAAGCTGCATGAGAATGGCGTGCAGGTCAGAATGATCGGCAATCGCGAGACCCTCTCTGACGATCTGCTGCACCTGATCGGCAAGGCGGAGACGCTGACAGCCGACAACCGACGACTGCGACTCAATATCGCCTTCAATTACGGTTCGCGCGACGAGATCACACGCGTGGCGCGGAGGCTGGCCGAAGATGTCGCCGCCGGCAATATCGACGCCGAAGCAATTTCCGAGGATCTGATCTCCTCGCATCTCGACACGGCTGGCGATCCGCCGCTCGATCTGCTGATCCGCACCGGTGGCGACACGCGCCTGTCCAATTTCCTGATGTGGCAACTTTCTTACGCCGAGTTGATGTTTATCGACACGCACTGGCCGGATTTCAGCTTCGATGATTTTGCCCTCGCGCTTTCGGAGTTTTCCTGCCGGGAGCGTCGCTATGGCGGCCTTGGAGCCGTCAGGACGGCAACAGGATAACCAATGGCGGCGAACAATTTCGCGACTCGTGTTCTGTCTGCATTGATCCTTGCACCGGTCGCGCTGGGACTGACATGGGCCGGTGGTCTTCCGTTCCGTATGCTGGCTGTCGTGACGAGCGGCGCGATTCTTTATGAATGGCTTGGAATGTTCGGTCGAGACCAGTCCGTGTTCTGGAAGGGTTGTGTGGTTGCGACACTCGTTCTGACATGCGTCGCGCTTCTCTTCGGTCTGACTGGAGCGGCGGCTCTGGCCATGATCGTCGGGTTCTATATTGTCCTGGCGGTGATCGCTTCTGTGACTGGACGGCGAGGCGGGGCTCTATCGCACGCTCTCGCATTCGGCTTTCTTTATTCCGCTCTGCCAGCCCTGGCCATGATCGCTATCCGCGGGTCGGAAGCCGGCGGGCTGGCAGCCATCCTGTTTCTCTTCGCCGTTGTGTGGGGAACAGACATCTTCGCTTATTTTACCGGTAAGGCCATCGGCGGTCCAAAACTTGCCCCGGCCATTTCGCCAGGCAAGACATGGTCGGGCGCAATAGGCGGCGCGTTGCTTGCGTCTTTATGCGGTTTCATCGTGGTCAGCATTCATGCAGGTGGTCTCGTCTGGACAGTGCTGCCCATCGCCCTTCTTCTTTCAATTGCCTCGCAGCTCGGTGACCTGTTCGAATCCGGTGCAAAGCGGCGCGCGGGCGTGAAGGATTCGGGTCATCTCATTCCCGGTCATGGCGGGGTCCTCGACCGGGTGGACGGGCTTGTCGTGGCGGCCGTTTGTCTTTACGCCATCGGCCTGTCGCTTGGCGGTTTCGACGTCTTCGGCAAAACGGTGCTGCTGCAGCGCTGAGATCGCGCGGCAAACGATCTGACGGGGAGCCGATAGGCACGTGAACGATTTATTCTCCGCAATTTTTTCCGCTGACGGTCTTCTGATCGGAACGGTCGTGCCGTTCCTCTTCGTCATTCTGGTCGTCGTCTTCGTCCACGAAATGGGGCATTATCTCGTCGGGCGCTGGTGCGGGATTGGCGCCAAGGCTTTTTCGCTTGGTTTCGGGCCGGAGATTGCCGGATTCACAGATCGCGCCGGCACACGCTGGAAACTGTCCGCCATTCCTCTCGGGGGTTACGTCAAATTCGTCGGCGATATGAATGTGACCAGTTCGCCATCGGTCGAGGCTGACAATCTTGCCGAAGACGAAAAACGACGGGCGTTTCATCTGGCGCCGGTCTGGAAGCGTTTTCTGACCGTTCTTGCCGGACCCGTCGCCAATTTCATTCTGACAATCGTCGTCTTCACCGTATTTCTGAACCTTTACGGGCGGACGGTCATCGAACCGGTCGTCAACGAGGTGCGCCCGCAATCTCCGGCGGCAGAGGCTGGGTTCGAGCCCGGAGACAGAGTCGTTGCTGTCGATGGCAGACAGATCACAGAATTTTCCGATATACAGAAATACGTCTCGGGCCGCACCGGAGACCGTATCAGGTTCCTCGTCGAGCGCGATGGCAGGAACATCGAGCTGGACGCCGCTCCGCGCTATATCGAACGGACCGATTCCGCCGGCAACACACTCCGCATGGGTATTGTCGGCATTACCTCCATGGGCCGCGACAGCGAAGCGGTTCGCCACGAGACAATGAGCCTACCCGCAGCATTCGCGCGCTCGATCGAGGAAACAGGCTCCATCTTGGAGCGGACGTTCAATTTCATGCGCCGTTTCGCCATGGGGCGTGAAGACAAATGTCAGCTTGGCGGTCCTGTAAAAATCGCCGACCTTGCGGGGCAGGCGGCTTCGCAGGGGTTCGAGCGGCTGGTTGAGCTGATGGCATTGCTCTCGGTCGGCATCGGATTTCTCAATCTTCTGCCGATTCCTCCGCTCGATGGAGGCCATCTGGTGTTTTACGCCGCTGAAGCGGCAATGCGTCGGCCTGTTTCCGAGCGTCTGATGGAACTCGGTTATCGTGTCGGATTTGTCGCGGTTCTGATCTTCATGGGATTCGTACTGTTCAACGACATTTTTGGCTGCTAGACCACCGCGCGGGGGAGCGGATGTGAGCGATTCCTGATATTTAGGATATCTTTACCATCCGGGCAGAATGGGCGTGTCCAGAATGCAACGACGGCAGAATTAGTAAACGAGAATTAACCCCGGACCTTGTTACGTGGGCCGAACCCGGCCATACGGTTTGGGGTACGTGTGCGGGACATGCAACCTGCACGATACGACACAGAGGTAAGCAGGCCCTATGATGGCATCTTCCAAATTCACCCGTGCGGTTTCGGCTGCGGCGCTGACTGTCGGCCTTGTCGGTCCGGTTACAGGCGCAGCCTTTCTTTACAGCGCGAATGCGGCGTTTGCTGCGACGGCGAGCCGGATAGATGTACGCGGCAATCAGCGTGTCGACGACCAGACCATCATCAATTACACCGGTATCCGGCCGGGGCAGAGCTACGGCCCGGCGGACATCGACGAGGCGGTGAAATCGCTTTACGGGACCGGGCTTTTCTCCGATGTCAGCGTAACGCAGCGTGGCGGTACGCTCGTTGTTGAAGTGTCCGAATATGCGACAGTCAACGCTGTCATCTTCCGCGGCAACAAGAAGGCCAAGGATGAGCAGCTTGCCGCTGCGGTGCAGTTGCAGCCGCGCGGCACCTTCAGCCAGGCGGCGCTTGAGCAGGATACGGAAGCCGTTCGTGAGGTGTATTCGCGCATCGGCCGTTCGGATGTGACGGTGACGCCGCAGGTCAGCGAAGTCGGCAATGGCCGCATCAACATCATCTACGACATTCAGGAAGGCGACCGCACAAAGATTGCCCGCATCGAATTCGTCGGCAACAACGCCTATTCGGATCGTCGCCTGCGCGATGTGATTTCGACCAAGCGTTCCAATATCCTGTCATTCCTTTTCCGCAACGATGTGTACGATGAGAACAGATTGCGTGCCGACGAAGCCGCGCTTCGCAATTTCTATTACAATCGGGGTTATGCGGACTTCCAGATCATCTCGTCGGATGGCATTCTGAACGACGCTGAAAACGAGTATGTCGTGACGTTCACCATTTCCGAGGGCGAGCGTTATCGCTTCGGCAATGTGTCCATCGACTCCACGATTCCCGATGTCGATAGCACCCGTCTGCTTCGCGAAGTAGAGACCGACGAGGGCGACTATTATTCTGCCCGTGACGTCGAAAATTCCATTCTGGCGCTGTCCGAATCCGTCGCCGGTCAGGGCTACGTCTTCGCTCAGGTCAATCCTCGCGGCGACCGCGATATCGCCAATCGCACGATCTCCGTCGTCTATACGATTGACGAGGGTCCGCGCACATATGTCGAGCGCATCGAAATTCGCGGCAACGACCGTACGCGCGATTACGTCATCCGCCGCGAATTCGACCTCGCGGAAGGCGATGCATTCAACCAGGTTCTCGTTCAGCGCGGCAAGCGCCGGCTGGAAGCTTTGAACTTCTTCGAATCGGTCAATATCTCCACCACGCAGGGCTCGCAGCCGGATCAGGTTGTCATGGTCGTCGATGTGGTCGAGAAGAGCACCGGTGAATTCACCGTCGGTGGTGGCTATTCCACCGGTGGCGCCAATTCCGGCCCAAGCGTCGAATTGTCCGTGACGGAGCGCAACTTTCTGGGTCGTGGCCAGTTCATTCGACTGGCTGGCGGCGGCGGCGCGAATTCACGTGACTACCGCATCTCGTTCACGGAGCCATATTTCCTTGGACGGCGTATATCGGCTGGCTTCGACCTGTTCCGTTCGACGAAAGAGCTTGACGATTACGACACGGCGACGACGGGCGGCACAGTCCGTTTCGGTCTGCCGATCACCGAGGCGCTCTCGGCACAGATCGGCTACACCTATAAGGTCGACAATTACGATCTGGACGATTGCTCGATAACCAATTCGTCGACGGGCGCGAATACATGCGGTCTATCGCCTTTCATCGCCCGCGATATCTCGAAGGGTGACTGGCACACGTCGGCGGTGTCGCTGGGGCTGACCTTCAATACGCTGGACAGTTTTTCGAAGCCTCGCGAAGGCATCTACGCTCAGACCGAGCTCGAACTTGCCGGCCTCGGCGGCGATGCCAGCTATTACAAGCTGACCGCTCGCGGCCAGTATTTCGCCCTTCTGAACGAAGAGTACGACCTTGCTTTTGTCGGAACTGTCGGTGGCGGATACATTGACTCGTGGGGAGGCGAGGGCCTGCGCACCTTCGATCTGTTCCGCAGCAACAACAAGATTATACGCGGCTTCGAATATAACGGGATCGGCCCCATCGATTCGGGCGATCACCTTGGCTTCCAGAGCTATGCGCATGCGTCTGCGGAAGTCACGTTCCCGATGCCGGTGATCCCGGAAGGTCTCGGCTTCCGTGGTGCAGTCTTCTCCGATGTGGCGACTGTTCAGGGCACGCCGTTCAGCGGCGTAAACGAGTCGGATGGAATGCGCGCTTCCATTGGCGTCGGCATTCAGTGGGATTCGCCTTTCGGCCCATTGCAGGTCAATTACGCCGAGCCGCTCGTCAAGAAGGACGAGGATGAGGTGCAGCGTTTCAGCTTCGGCATCGGCTCGAAGTTCTAGACCTTCGCGCCACTGAAATTATATGAAAGGCCCGCCGCAATCCTTCTGGGTTGGCGGGCCTTTGATTTGAGGGATGTATGTTTTTCTCGTCCGACGCATATCTAACGCTTAGCGAGATTGCCGAACTGACCGGCGCCGAACTCGATCTCAACGGCGCCGATGCGTCGCTTCGCGTTGAAGGGCTGTCGTCATTAGCCTCCGCTCGTCCAGGTCATCTGACACTTGTCACCGCACCGCGTTATGTCCCGCAGTTGGAGGGCGTTCGCGCAGCCGCTGTTTTGCTTCCAACGGAGCTGAAGGATAAAGCGCCGGAGGGTACGGCTGTTCTCACACACGATCATCCGCAATCGGCTTTCGCGGCCGTTGCTGCCCGGCTTTATCCGCAAGCGGTCACGCCTTCGCCGGTGGCAGGTGAGCGAGGTGTCTCTGCTCAGGCCTCGGTCGACCCAACTGCCGAATTGGAAGACGGCGCGACGGTCGAGCCATTCGCGGTGATCGGCGCTGGTGTTCGCATAGGGGCGGCTAGCGTGATCGCACCTCATGCGGTTATCGGGAAGAATGTGACCATCGGCAGAGGTTGCTTCATCGGAACTGGCGTAACCGTTCAATATGCCCATCTCGGCGACGGCGTGATCGTTCATGCGGGCAGCCGTATCGGTCAGGACGGATTTGGATATGTGCCCGGGCCGCGCGGGCTGCAGAAAGTGCCTCAGATCGGACGGGTCATCATTCAGGACGGTGTGGAGCTTGGCGCCAATGTCACCGTCGACCGTGGCGCGCTCGACGACACCGTCATCGGTGCCGGGACCAAGATCGATAATCAGGTGCAGGTGGCGCATAATGTGCAGATCGGCCAAGCCTGTGCGATTGCCGCACAGACAGGTCTTAGCGGCTCGGTCAGCATCGGCGATGGCGTCTTGATCGGTGGTCAGGTCGGATTTGCGGATCATTTAAAGGTCGGTTCCCGCGCACAGATCGCGGCGAAGGCCGGGGTGATGAACGACATTCCCGCCGGAGAGCGGTGGGCGGGCGCGCCAGCCATGCCGGCACGTCAATTTTTTCGCCTTACGGCTGCGATACAACGGCTCGCGCGGCCCGGCGAACGCAAGAAGGGCAAAGACAAGACATGATCGAAATCGACGATACCCGACCAAGCCTTACCGTCACTGAAGTGATGGCGCTGCTGCCGCACCGCTATCCCTTTCTCATGGTCGACCGCATCGTCAGCATCAAGGACGATGAAGAAGCGATCGGCATCAAGAATGTCAGCGCGAACGAGCCGCAGTTCATGGGGCATTTTCCGGGGCAGCCGGTATTCCCCGGCGTCCTCATCATCGAAGCGATGGCCCAGACGGCGGGTGCGATCTGTGCGCGTCATACCGGAGGCGGCGGCAAGAGCGTGGTCTATTTCATGACCATCGACAACGCGAAGTTTCGCAAGCCCGTCGGACCGGGAGACGTGCTCGAGCTTCACGTCAAGAAAGAGAAGCAACGCCGTAACATCTGGCGTTTTTCCTGCGTTGCCATCGTCTCCGGACAGAAGGTTGCCGAGGCGACCGTCTCGGCCATGCTGGGCGATTCCGAGACGATTGGCTAATGACCACCGACATTCATGCCACCGCCATTGTCGAGGATGGAGCTCAACTTGGCTCCGGTGTTAAGATCGGCCCATTCTGTCATGTTCAGGGCGACGTGGTGCTGGGCGATGGCGTGCAACTTCTCAGCCATGTCAGTCTAAGCGGCCGAACGACTCTTGGCGAAGGTTGCATCGTTCATCCTTTTGCCGTTCTCGGCGGCCAGCCACAGAACTTTCGGCATGAGGGTCAGGAGACCACGCTGGAAATAGGGCGGGAAACGATCGTCCGTGAAGGGGCCACGGTTCACGTCGGCTCAAGCAACAGTACCGGTAAGACACTGATCGGAGAGCATTGTCACCTCTTCGCGCAGTGCCACGTGGCGCATGATTGCCATATCGGCGATCATGTCATCGTCGGCGGGGCAAGTGCGCTGGCCGGCCATGTTGAAATCGGCGATCATGCCAGCGTTGGCGGCTTTACCGCCGTTCTACAGTTTGTGCGGATCGGTCATCACGCCTTTGTGGGCGGAGCATCTGCTGTTGGGCACGACGTGATCCCCTTTGGTCTCGCTGCAAGGGATCCAGCGGTTCTTCACGGGTTCAATCTCATCGGCATGCGCCGCGCCGGCATGAAGCGCTCCGATATCGACACGATGCGCTCTGCCTACGCGATCATCTACGACAGTCATGGGACGATAGCCGCCAATCTGGAGAGAGCGCGTGAGCAATATGGCACGCACCCTATCGTGGCGGAGATTATCGACTTTTTGGAAAAGCGCGGCAAAAGGCCTGTCATGCGTCCGCGCCGCGAGAGCAGCTCGTCCCCCGATGGCCAAGACGACGCGCCTTTGATGTGACATGGCGGACGAGAATGCAGGCACGATAGGCGTTCTGGCGGGCAGCGGCGATCTGCCGCTTATTCTGAAGCGGCATCTGCAGGCGGCGGGACGAGACGTGATCGTTCTTGCGATTGAGGGTGAAGCCGACCGCGATTTCGGCGATGTCCCGGTTTTCCGCGCGCCGATAGAGGATTTGCGGACGTTGGCGGATGTCTTGCACCAACAGAAAGTGACGCAAATCGTATTGGGTGGCGGTGTCGTTCGCCGTCCGCGATGGCAGGCTATTCGTCTGCCATTGAAGCTGATGCCCGTACTGCCTCGCGCCATCCGTGCCCTGGTTGCCGGTGACGATGCACTCTTGCAGACGGCCCATCGTGCCCTGGAGCGATTGGGCGTCGAACTCGTCTCTATACAAGCGGTAATGCCAGAGCTGATCGCGCCTTCGGGGCGGATTGGCCAGCTTTCTCCTGTCAAAGCCGATCATGACGCTATTGCCGCAGGATATCGCGCTGCAAAGGAACTCGGCCGCCTCGATATCGGGCAGGCCGTGGTAGTGTTTGGCACGCGTGCTGTAGCCGTTGAGGGGATAGAGGGCACAGAAGGCATGCTGGAGCGCGTACGCGACCTTCGCGACCACGGGCGGATCGCTGGCGCGCGACGTGGTGTCCTGGTGAAATGCGCAAAGCCTGGGCAGGACATTCGCAGCGACTTGCCTGCTATCGGACCGGAAACCATCCGACAGGCTGCGGCCGCAGGTCTCTCCGGCGTCGCTATCGAAGCAGGGCGGTCGCTGATCCTCAATCTGGAAGATACGCTCAAGGCCGCCGAGGCGGCTGATCTCTATCTTTGGGGCATCGATGGAGGCGAAGAATGAGCGCGGGGCTGAAAATCGCCGTGGTTGCTGGAGAGGAATCCGGAGACGTTCTGGCAGCCGACCTCATCAGATATTTGAAGGAAATCGCCGGCTGTGATGTTCAATTGATAGGGACGGGCGGCGACCATCTCGCCGCGCTGGGTCAGCGCTCTCTTATCGACCCGGAAGATATTTCTATCAAAGGTATCTCGGCGGTTCTGACCAGCCTGCCCAAGCTACTCGGCCATATCCGTAATGTTTCGGCGGAAATCGTTCGCCTCAAACCCGATGCGATGCTCATCGTGGATAATCCCGATTTTACCCATCGAGTCGCGAAACGCGTTCGGGCGCGCCTTCCCAATCTGCCTATCGTCGATCTGGTCTGTCCGCAGGTCTGGGCTTGGCGCCACTGGCGCGCCAAGGCCATGCGATCCTATGTCGACCATGTGCTCTGCCTCCTGCCATTCGAGCCAGAAGCGCTGGAACGGCTAAACGGTCCATCTGCTACCTATGTCGGCCATCGACTGGCGGGTCTGGAAGCCCTGCGTCATAGCTTTGAAGCTCATCGAGAGCGCCCGGTCTCGGCCGATCCGGTTCTTCTTCTCCTTCCAGGTTCGCGCAGCCGGGACGCCAAGGTGCTTCTGCCGCGTTATCGGAGAGCGGTCGAAATCCTCGAGGAACTGGGGTATCGCCCAAAACTTGTCCTGCCGACCGTGTCGCGAATCGAGCCTCTCATCCGGGAGATCGTGGCTGACTGGCCCTATGAGGTCGACATTGTCAGTGGTGAAGAGGTGCGACACGAAGCATTTGAACGTGCCGATGTGGCCTTGGCCGCTTCGGGTACCGTCACGCTCGAACTGGCGCTGGCCGGGCTACCCTTCGTCTCGACCTATCGTATCGACCGTATTGCTTGGTGGGCACATCAATATATCCCGGTCTGGTCGACATCGTTACCCAATCTGGTGGCCGACCGGCCCGTGATCCCAGAACTTCACGACTTCGATGGGCGGGCATCCAACATTGCGCGGGAGATTGCACGGCTGCTTGAGAGTGAGCCGGCCCGCGCGGCACAGAAAGACGGCTTTGCCGAGATACGCAGGCGGATGGAAACGTCGACGGAATCGGGCAAGGTCGGCGCGACCATTCTGCTCGATCTGATCAGGAGGCGGGACGCGAGCGTCGAGCAGCTTTCCGCTCAATAAAAAAACCGCCGCGGAAAACGCGGCGGCTTGAGATCTCTTCTCTTGGTATTTGTCTAATGGATCACCGCTTGTCCATCGGAACATAGTCGCGCTGCGGCGCGCCGGTATAAAGCTGACGCGGGCGGCCGATTTTCTGACGCGGGTCCTCAATCATTTCCTTCCACTGCGCGATCCAGCCGACAGTCCGCGCCAGCGCGAAAAGAACGGTGAACATGGTGGTCGGGAAGCCAAGCGCTTTGAGCGTGATGCCCGAATAGAAATCGATGTTCGGATAGAGCTTCTTCTCGACGAAATATTCATCGGTCAGAGCGATCTTCTCCAACTCCATCGCGACATCGAGAAGGGGATCGTCGGTGATGCCGAGTTCTCCGAGAACCTCATGGCAGGTCTTCTGCATGATCTTGGCGCGTGGATCGTAGTTTTTATAGACGCGGTGCCCAAAGCCCATAAGGCGGAACGGATCGTTCTTGTCCTTGGCGCGATCGATATATTCAGGAATCTGATCGACCGAGCCGATCTCCGACAGCATATTGAGCGCCGCTTCGTTGGCGCCGCCATGCGCCGGGCCCCAGAGGCAGGCAATGCCGGCCGCGATACAGGCAAAGGGATTAGCGCCCGACGAACCAGCCAGGCGGACGGTCGATGTGGAGGCGTTCTGCTCATGGTCGGCATGCAGGATGAAGATGCGGTCCATTGCCCGTGCAAGGACCGGGTTCACCGCGTATTCTTCGCACGGGACAGCGAAGCACATACGCAGGAAATTGGCCGAGTATGACAGATCGTTCTTCGGGTAAACGAAGGGCTGGCCGACATGATATTTATAGGCCATCGCGGCGATCGTCGGCATTTTCGCAATCATGCGCAGCGATGCGATCATGCGCTGACGCGGATCGGAAATGTCGGTGGAGTCGTGATAGAACGCGCTCATCGCACCGATGACACCACACATGATCGCCATCGGATGGGCATCCCGACGAAAGCCGGTGAAAAAGCGGTTCATCTGCTCATGGACCATAGTGTGATGGGTCACACGATGCTCGAAATCGTCCATCTGGCTCTTGTTCGGCAATTCGCCGTAGAGCAGCAGGTAGCATGTCTCCAAAAACGAGCCTTTTTCGGCCAACTGGTCGATCGGATAGCCGCGGTGGAGCAGAACGCCCTTTTCGCCATCGATAAAGGTGATGTCGGATTCGCAACTCGCTGTGGAGGTGAAGCCGGGATCGTATGTGAAAGCGCCTGTGGAGGCATACAGAGAAGAAATATCGATGACATCAGGGCCCAGCGTGCCGGAATGAACATCGAACTCGTAGCTTTCGCCACCGAGTGCCAGTTTCGCCTTGGTGTCGCTCATAATTTCTTTCCTCGCGTTAAAACACTTCCCCCAAAACCTGCCTTGTTGCAGCGCAGCACGGCAGGGATGTGGCTCTGACTATCCTATTTGGGGCACCGTGCCAAGCAACCGTAAGGTCACCTGCTTGCGCTGCAGCAATCAGCGAGAGGCCACCTCTGCCTGATCGGAAAGCCGGCCAAGCGTTTCTTCACGACCCAGCACCAGCATCACGTCGAAAACGCCGGGAGAGACTGCACGACCCGTCAATGCGGCGCGCAATGGCTGCGCGACCTTTCCAAGCTTGAGCTCTTTCTGTTCTGCAAAATCGCGCACAGCTTGTTCCAGCGGCTCTTGGCTCCACTCTGAAACGGCCTGCAGTTTTGGCTGAAGGTCCGCGAGCAGCCCTCTGGCATCCTCGTTAAGGAGCTGGCTGGCTTTCTCGTCGAGTGGAAGAGGGCGTTCCGCCACGATAAATTCGGCGGCGTTCACCAATTCTACGAGCGTTTTCGCGCGCTCTTTCAGCCCGGGCATCGCCGCGCGCAATTGCGCGGTCTTCTGCCCGTCCAGCCGTTCAGCAAGTTCAGGGCCACCTGGCAGATGCTGCAATGTGTCGAGAAAGGTGTCGGTCAGCGCCTCAGCGTCGGCTGCGCGCATATACTGTCCATTCAAGGCTTCGAGTTTTTTGAAGTCGAAACGAGATGCGCCCTTGTTGATATCCTCCAATGCGAACCACTCGATCATCTGGTCCAGGCTTATCACTTCATCGTCTCCGTGGCTCCAGCCAAGCCTGACGAGATAGTTGCGAAGCGCCTGTGGCAGATATCCCATGGCGCGATATGCCTCTACGCCCAGGGCGCCGTGGCGCTTGGACAGCTTTGCGCCGTCAGGACCATGGATGAGTGGAATGTGCGCCATGATCGGGATGTCCCACCCCATGGCCTGATAGATAAGGGTCTGGCGTGCGGCATTGGTCAGATGATCGTCGCCGCGCACGATGTGGGTCACGCCCATATCGTGATCGTCGACGACAACGGCGAGCATATAGGTGGGATTGCCGTCCGACCGGAGAATGATGAAATCGTCCAAATCCTTGTTCGGAAAGCGCACATCGCCCTGCACCTTGTCCCGGACGACGGTTTCCCCTTCCTGGGGAGCCTTCAGGCGGATAGCATAAGGCATGTCCTCGGGCGCATCGGATGCGTCACGGTCGCGCCAGCGCCCGTCGTAGCGGGGTGGGCGCTTCTCGGCCTTGGCTTTCTCGCGCATTTCGGAGAGTTCTTCGGGCGTCGCATAACAACGATAGGCCTTGCCGGCCGCAAGCATTTCTTCGGCGACTTCGCGATGCCGCGCCGCTCGCTCATATTGCGAGACCGGATCGCCCTCCCAGCCGAGTCCCAGCCATGACAGCCCGTCCAATATTGCTGACGTCGCTTCATCGGTTGAGCGGGCACGGTCCGTGTCTTCGATCCGCAACAGCATCTTGCCGCCGTGCTTTTGTGCGAACAGCCAGTTGAAGAGGGCGGTGCGCGCACCGCCAATATGCAGGAAACCAGTTGGCGAGGGCGCAAAGCGGGTGACAGTACGGTCGTTCATCAGGCTCGAATCGCTTGTGAGATAAGTGGGTGGCAGCCTTTGCCAGGCCATGTCCGCTCCGTGTAGCATAGGCGGCGGCCTGTGCAAGCCGGGGCGGGGTGGATCGATCGACATGGCGTGTGGCCAGTGACGCAAGAGCAGGACATTGACGAGCGTGCGTTACTGGATGGGACCGCTGCCTCGCGTCCACTTCGTCCGCAAAATACCGGTGCTATTCCGGAGCTTAAAAGGCCCCGCACCGAGCAGCGGCAGGCGGGGCGGATTTTCATCAAGCGCGTTCGGCCGCGACTTGGCTGGCTGCGGACCGTTGAAGGCCTTTTCAGGGAGGAAGCAGAGCGCGGCAGCCTGTTTGTTGCGACGGCGCTTGTTTTCGCAGGCGGAGCATTCTCATATTTTGCTCTGCGCGAGACCTTTCATCCGATCCAACTATTAATCGTCAGCTTGCCGTTTCTCCTGGCTGCGATGGCCTATCGGGGTCGGTTGGCTGGCGTGTTTGGAGTCATCCTGTTCGCTTTCATATGCGGTGGCGCTGTTTCGGCAGCGCATGTCTGGGTACGGGATCATCAAACGCTTGGCTCGCCAGTCGCGACCGAATTAACCGGCCGCGTACAATCGAGCGAACGTCTGGATGATGGGCGACGGCGGTTCGTTGTCCAAATCCTAAAAACCGCAAAGCCCGAACTGCGTTATGCGCCGCAGCGTGTCCGCATCACCGTCCGCAATTCGAATGAGGCGTTCCGCGCCGGAGATATCGTTACGGTGCGCGCGCGCCTTTTGCCGCCATCGGGACCTGTGCGTCCCGGCGGTTATGACTTCTCCTTTCGCGCATGGTTCGACGGCTTGGGCGCAACGGGTTTCGCTCTTGGCAAGATGGCGTTGGTTACGGATGGACCGCCGTCATCCTTCTTCGACCGAACCAAAGCTCTGGTCAGTCATCTGCGCGAGCGGATCGATGAGCGAATTGCTTCGGTTCTTGACGGGCCGACGGCGGCAATCGCTTCAGCGCTGACAGTTGGTTACGGCGCGGCTATCCCCGACGAAGAGCGGGAGGCTCTCCGGGCGAGCGGCCTGGCGCATGTGCTGGCGATTTCCGGACTG
The DNA here is from genome assembly GCF_024158145.1 of Notoacmeibacter sp. MSK16QG-6. Lineage (GTDB taxonomy): Bacteria > Pseudomonadota > Alphaproteobacteria > Rhizobiales > Rhizobiaceae > Notoacmeibacter. The sequence goes on along the minus strand of NZ_JAMYXM010000002.1, from coordinate 36,180 downwards.
CATATGGCGCTGGCCGCCGGGACGGTTATCGGTGCGGCGCGGCTAATACTGGCCTTGTTTCCGGTTGTAGCCATGCGGTGGCCTATTCGTAAGTGGGCGGCTAGCGGGGGGCTTATGGCGGCAACCCTCTATTTGCTGCTCAGCGGTGCTGCAATCGCGACCCAGCGCAGCTTCATCATGCTCGCCATCATGTTGTGCGCCCTGCTTCTAGACCGTACGGCGCTGACAATGCGCAATCTGGCGCTGGCGATGGTCATTGTCGTGCTGATCGCGCCACACGAGGTCGCGGGTCCAAGCTTTCAAATGTCTTTTGCCGCTACCGCTGCACTTATTGCGGCCTATCGCGCGCATAATAGCTGGCAGTGGCAACGCATCAGGGCGCAAAGCGAAGCACCGTCTTCCGGACCTGGCAGACTAGTCGGGCGGTTCGCGCTTGGTGTGTTGGCGACAACGCTGATTGCCGGCGCGGCAACGACGATCTTCGCGCTCTGGCACTTCCAAAGGCTTGCCCCGCTGGCGCCAATCGCAAATCTGATGGCGGCGCCAATTATCTCTCTATTGGTCATGCCGATGGCGGTGCTGTCGCTTCTTCTCATGCCGCTCGGGCTCGATGCGCCGTTTCTGAGGATCATGGGGCAGGGGATCGACGCCATGCGGTGGATCGCGGCCATCGTTTCAGATCTTTCGCCGCAGGACGGTGCCGGTCTGGTCGCTGGCCCGGCAGTTTTTCTTCTCGCTGTCGCGCTCGGTTCGTTTGCCGTACTTCAAACCAGGTTGCGTTGGATTTCCTTACCAATCGCGCTTGTGGGCATTTGCTTGCTTGGCAGCGGCGAACGACCGGCCGGTTTCGTTCTGGAAAACGGGCGCGCCGTTGGGATACTGACCGAGGACGGAAAATTGGCATCCAACCGGTCGCGATTGTCCGATTTTGTGGGTGATCAATGGATGCGCGCGCTGGACGCCGACCGGCTAACGAAGCCGGTGAAGGTCGATAATGTGATGTCTGCTTTCGGATCTCGAACGGAGGGGCAATCCTTCCACTGCGATGACCGCCAATGTCTCTACGAAACAGAGAATAGCTTGCCGATTGTCTGGCTGAACCATGCTGCCGACCTTTATACTTGGTGCGGAAAAGCGGGGATCATTATCGTCGGTGATACGACAAAGCCAAAGGCCGGCTCGTGTTCATCAACCTCGCAAAGTCTGACTATCAGTCGAATGGAACTGGCTCGGCAGGGATCTGCGGCTTTATGGCGAACCGAAGAGGGCGGCTGGCGTATCAGCTACGCCATTCCCGACCTTTCCATGCCTTGGCACGCATCGCGTCAATGGAGCAGACCAGCACGCGGTCTTGCAGACTGGCAACCGCGAAAGAAGCAGACGAAAAACGAAAAGATCGCTCAGTAAAGCACCGTTTTTGCGCTAGCCGGTAAATGCGGTGCTCTCCGAACTGGCAAGCATTACAGCTCAGTATTTCCGCAGCAAACCAACCAGTCTGCCCTGGACCTTCACACGATCTGGAGGGAAGATTCGGGTTTCGTAAGAAGGATTTGCCGCTTCCAGAGCGATTGAACCGCCTTTGCGCCGAAACCGCTTCAAGGTCGCCTCTTCATCATCGACCAACGCCACGACAATATCGCCGGGGTCGGCAACGGTCCCGTCCTTGATGATTACTGTATCGCCATCCAGAATACCGGCTTCAATCATGGAATCGCCGCGCACTTCGAGGGCGTAATGCACCCCGCCTGCAATCATCGATGGCGGCACGGCAATGCTGTCGGTCTGGTTCTGAATAGCGGAGATCGGAACACCCGCGGCGATCCGTCCCATGACCGGAACGCTCACGCCACCTTCATTGGCTGCTTCGGGTGCAGGCCGGGCGCTCGGCGTCTCCTGCTTACGACCGAGACTGCCTTCGATAACGGAGGGTCGGAAGCCTGTTCCGCCGCCCGGTACGCCGCCGCTCGGAAGTCGGATGATCTCCAGCGCGCGGGCTCGATTCGGTAGCCGGCGAATGAAACCGCGCTCTTCAAGAGCAGTGATCAGCCGATGAATGCCGCTTTTTGATGCTAGGTCGAGAGCGTCCTTCATCTCATCGAACGAGGGAGGAATGCCGGTCTCTTTCAGCCGCTGGTCGATAAAGAGAAGAAGTTCACGCTGCTTTTTGGTCAACATCTTCGGCTCCCCACAGAATCAAAGCGATACATAGAATGAACAGACACTATCTGTTCTTATCATGTTCTGCAAGTCGTCACCCTGCGGAAGAACGACGCCATAAGTCGATAAGAACGCTGCCTCCGGCAGCGGCCGGGTCCGCATGGGGCGGGCGTACGATCAGGGCATTGGACGCCGCCATAACGCTGACGAGCGACGAATCCTGGGAATGAGCGGGTTTGACTTTCCACCCACCATTCTCCCGCCACGCTGTCGCACGCATATAATGTTGCCGGCCGCCATTCGCCGGCAGGGCCTCCGCAAGTTTCGCTTCTTGCAGAACGGTTTGGTGGTTTCGGCCCTGAAGGCGGGCCAGAAGCGGGCGAAGAAAAAGATGACCGCAGACCATCGATGAGACGGGATTGCCTGGCAGACCGAGCACATGGCTTTCGCCAAGTCTTCCAACCATGAGCGGTTTGCCAGGACGCATTGCGATTTTCCAGAAGTCCAGCTCCATTCCCGCGTCAATCATGGCGGCCTGAACAAGATCGTGATCGCCGACCGATGCTCCGCCTAGGGTGACGATGACCTCTACATTCTCGGCGCGCGCCTTTTCGATTGCAGCCGAAAGGGCTGCTGGGTCGTCTGGCACGATGCCTAGATCGAGCGGTACGCCGCCCATATCTTCCACGAGTGCCGCAATACCGAAACTGTTCGAGGCGATAATCTGGCCAGGCTCCAGCGTTTCGCCGGGGCGTTTCAATTCATCGCCGGTCGCCAAAATGGCGACCCTCGGCTGCCGGTAAACATTCAACTCGGGATAGGATGCGGCGGCGGCTAAAGACAAAGCGCCGAAATCGAGCGGTTCGCCGGCGTTCAGGACGAGATCGCCATCAGCGAAATCATTGCCCGCGAGGCGAACGTGCCGCCCTTTGTCTTCAGACTGGGTCGGACGAATGGCGCTGTCGCCGATCAACTCGGCATTTTCCTGCATGAGCACGGTATCCGCTCCGTCAGGCATCGGTGCTCCGGTAAAGATGCGGATAGCCTGATTGGCGGCCATCTCGCCGCCCTCAAATGGATGTCCGGCAGCGGATTCGCCGATCACTTGCAAGGGCGCCCCATCTGATTCGAGGTCGCCGGCGCGGACCGCGTATCCGTCCATTGCCGAAGCGTTGAAAGGCGGTTGGGTGCGCCGTGCCCGTAAAGGGGCGAACAGTGTTCTGCCGTTGGCCTGTTCGAGTGTCACCGTTTCGGAGGGAAGGGCGCGTACATCGGTGAGCAGCCGATACAGGGCTTCTTCGACCGCCAGCATGGTCATGACTTAATTCGCCGCCCTTCGCCAGTCGCCCGATTTTCCGCCGGTCTTTTCGATCAGGGCGATATCCCCGATGGACATGGCCTTATCGACTGCCTTGGCCATGTCGTAGATCGTCAACGCCGTAACCGAAGCGGCCGTAAGCGCTTCCATTTCGACGCCAGTTCTGCCGGTAAGGCTTGCGGTGGCTTGAATGCGCAGGCCCGGCAGCGTTTCGTCCGGCTCGATCTCGACAGTGACCTTGGTGAGCAGGAGCGGATGACAGAGCGGAATCAGTTCGTGGGTTCGCTTGGCGGCCATAATGCCGGCAATCCGCGCCGTGCCGATGACGTCGCCCTTTTTTGCATCGCCGGCGAGAATCGTTTGAAGGGTCCGGGGCTCCATGGTCACAGTGGCGCTGGCAATTGCGGTGCGGACGGTTTCGTTCTTCTGGCCGACATCAACCATGTGGGCTTCGCCGGAAGCCGCCAGATGGGTCAATCTGCCGCCATCGTCACTCATATTTGCGCCTCAATCCGCGCGCCAGAGAGCAGGGAGCGGGTGGCTGCGGCGACATCGATCTGGCGCATCAGGCTTTCGCCGACGAGGAAGCAATTGATGCCGTGCTTGGCGAGGCGAACGCAGTCGTCTGCCGTCGTGATGCCGCTCTCGGCGACAACCAGGCGGTCGTCCGGAGCCATGGCGACGAGTCGCTCTGACGTTTCGAGCGATACCTCAAAGGTTCTCAGGTCACGATTGTTGATGCCGATCAAGGGCGATGAGAGGCTCTTGAGCGCCCGCTCCATCTCCGGCTCATCATGGACCTCGATCAGCGCCGTCATGCCGAGATCATGCGCTGTCTCTTCCAGTGCAATCGCTTCGGCATCGGACAGGCTCGCCATGATGATAAGAATGGCGTCGGCGTTCCAGCTTCGCGCTTCGTAAACCTGGTAGGGTTCGAACATGAAATCCTTGCGGAGGGAAGGCAAGGCGCAAGCGGCTCTCGCCTCACTCAGATAATGCGGCGCACCCTGAAAAGAGGGGCCGTCAGTCAGTACCGAAAGGCAGCTTGCACCGCCGTCCGCATAGGCTTTGGCCAGCGCAGGTGGATCGAAATCGGATCGTATAAGCCCCTTGGAAGGGCTGGCCTTCTTCACTTCCGCAATTAGGCCGTGGCGGCCAGCCTGTACGGCCCTCTTCAGCGCGTCGGTAAAGCCGCGCACCGGGTCAGCCTCATTCGCGCGGAGCTTCATGTCGGCAAGCGGAATTTTGGTTTTCGCCGCCGCGATCTCTTCACGCTTATACGCTTCGATCTTTCGCAGAATATCGGTCATCGCTAAGCCGCAGCGCTATTGGAAATTTCGATCAGTTTGGTCAGCCGGTCCGCGGCGTGGCCTTCGTCGATGGAACGGGCTGCCTGTTCGGCTCCTTCCCGCAGGTCACTCGCTTTTCCCGCGACAATCAACGCGGCCGCGCTGTTGAATATCGCGATGTCCCGGTAGGCGCTTTTCTCTCCACCGAGAACACGCCGCAGAGCGTCGGCATTATAAGGTGCATCCCCGCCCTTCAGATCGGCCAGATTTCCACGTGGCAGGCCCGCATCTTCCGGAGTCACGGTGCGCCGGGAAATTTCGCCATTATCGAGAACAACTATTTCGGTCTCGCCGGCGGTCGTCATTTCATCGAGGCCGCTTCCATGGACGATCCAGAGCTTTTCCGAGCCGAGTTCGCGCAGGGCACGCGCCATCGGTTCAAGCCAGGCAGGCGAGAAAACGCCGATGAGCTGGCGTTGGACACCCGCAGGATTGGACATCGGGCCAAGGAGGTTGAAGATTGTCCGCGTTCCCAGCGCAACGCGGGATGGACCCACATGGCGCATGGCAGCGTGGTGGCTCGGCGCGAACATGAAACCGATATCGGCCTTTTCGATGCATCTGGCGATCAGCTCCGGGCCGATCTCGATATTGACGCCGAGAGCGGCCAAGGTATCGGCCGCGCCGGATTTGCTGGACAGGTTCCGGTTGCCATGCTTGGCGATTGGTACGCCGCAGCCGGCAACGATGAATGCGGCAGCCGTCGATACGTTGTAGGAGCCGGAATTGTCTCCGCCGGTTCCAACGATATCGATCGCCTCGGCGGGAGCACCAACGCCGGTCATCCGTTCGCGCATGGCGCCAACAGCGCCCTCGATTTCCTCTACGGTTTCTCCGCGTAGCCGAAGAGCCATCAGAAATGCGCCGATCTGCGCCGGGTCGGCCTCACCATCCATCATGATCGAGAAAGCTTGCCTCGCCTCCCGGCGATCGAGAATCTTGCCATCGGCCAATTTGGCGATCAGAGGCTTCATCGCGTCGGTCATGGTCAATCCTAAAAGCTCAGCGCGCGCTGGGCTGCAGCCTGGTCAATCTGAGGCGCGTAAATCGTCTCGAGTCTGTCGACGAGCTGTCGGAGAAGGTCGTCGGCAACAGCGCGGTCGAAAGCATCCTGATCGTTGGAGGGAACAGAATCGGCGCCGCTCGCGACAGGCCTGAACACATCTGTGACGCGGAACACGATGTTGGACTGGCCCTCGCTGGCCCGTACCTGACCGGTGCCTTTGGCCGGGACGGCAAAGATCGCTTCCGCGGCGTTGGCATCGAGCGCGCCTGACTGTCCTTCGCGCTTTAGATCGCTCGCCTGCTGGACGGTCAGGCCGAGTTCTTCGGCGATCGCGGACAGTTCCTCGCCCTCCCGAAGACGCTGCTGCAGCGCTTTGGCAAGATCGCTTACCGCAGTACCAGACTTCTCTGCCTGGTAGGCCGCCAGAGCGTCTTCACTGACTTCATCCAGAGGACGCGGCCGTGTCGGCGTAATGGTATTGATTTCATAGAAAACGAAACCGTCGCCTTTCAAATTCTCCGCCGGGTTTTCCAAGCCCTCTTCGGCCCCGAAGACGCTCGACAACAGCTTGTCGGCATCGGGCAGATCGGCAACGGGTTTGCCATCTTTGCCGTTTCCCTGCGCATCGATGGCTTCGATCCGTCGAACCGGTACACCAATCTTTTCGGCGGCTTCGCTCATGGTGTCGCCAGCGGCGCGGGCGTCCTCATAGCTGTCGTAACGGTCGAGCAATTCGTTGCGGGCCTGAACAAGCGCCATCTCTTGGCGAATTTCGCTGGCAACCTCCTCGAATGGCTTGACCGATGCAGGGGTCACATCGGTAACTCTCAGAATAGCCGGTCCGAATTTGCCCTCCACAATGCCGGTGGTGCCGATGCCGTCCAATCCAAACGCGGCCTCGGCAATTTCAGGGTCGGAAATATCGGATTTCGCCACGCTGCCCAGACTGGCCTGGGAGGCGGTTCTGCCAGCATCAGAAAGAAGCGTGTCGAAATCGGCATCGCCCTTCAATTTGGCAAGTGCATCTTCGGCCGCTGGCCGGTCCGGATAAAGGATCTGTTCTACCGTTCGCTTTTCCGGCTGGCCGTACCGGTTCTTCGTTCGCTCATATTCGGCCGCGACCTCGTCATCGCTGATCGCTTCGGGATCGGCGATCGCTTGCGCGTCGAGAACCAGAAGGGACACATCCCGATATTCGGGCGCGTCGAAGCTATCGCTGTTTTGTTCGTACCATTTTGCCAGTTCGTCATCTGCCGGTGCGGCTGGTGAGGGCAGGGCTTCAGGTGTCAGAATGAGATAGTCGGCATTGCGGCGTTCGCCGCGATAAAGCGCGACAGCCGAGAAGAAAGCGTCGGGTACGCCTGTGCCGTCGGCAATGGCCGAGACAATCTGTTGCCGAACGGCGACCTGCGATTGGCTACGCAGATAATCTTCCGGCCGCATGCCCACTTCGCGCAGGACAGCATCGAACGTGCCACGGTCGAAGCGACCGTCGGGACCGCGGAAAGTGGGATCGGACCCGGCAATCTGCGCCAGACGCTGACGCGATAGGCCGAGACCGAGGTCGCTTGCTTGTGCATCCAGAAGCGTGCCGGAAACCAGTTCGGCAAGAGCCTGATTGTCCAGACCGAGCGAACGGGCCTGCTCACGGGTCAGGCGCTGACCGAACTGACGCGAAAGCGCCAGAAGCTGGCGGTCATAGGCCAGCCGGTAGTCGACCGCCGATGCCGAAGCGTCACCGGCCACCACAACTTTATTACCGAAACCGCTGGAAACCTGGCCGGAAATTCCCCAGACGGCGAAACTGGCGACCAAAAGCAGCAGCAGCAGTTTGGCGACCCAAGTTCCGGCAGCCTGGCGTAGCATTTGAAGCATGGAAAACCGTCTCGTCTGGTCGTTTAATGTTAGGGCCGGTTTACGGGCTCGGCCTTTCAGGATCAAGGCGTCAGATCGCTTCCTCATGGCCATGATCGCTGGAGATGCGATTGCAAGTACGGCTCATTTGCGCAATGAGAAGCCACCGCAAATCCTGAAATCTGCAAAAGGACCTCTCTCATGACAGCTTCGATCCGCCCGCTTGTCGCCGGAAACTGGAAGATGAACGGCCTTTCTTCCGATCTGGCCGAGCTGAAAGAGATGGCTGCGGGATTCGAAGATGCATCGGGAGGTGCTGCGGATGGACTGATCTGCACGCCCGCTACACTGATCGAGCGAGCCGTCCGCGCGGTCGATGGTACGGCTTTGGCGATCGGCGGCGAGGATTGCCACGCGAACGAGACCGGCGCGCATACGGGCGATGTCTCCGCTGAAATGATTGCCGATTGCGGTGCATCCCATGTCATTGTCGGGCACTCCGAGCGACGCACCGATCACGCAGAAACCGACGAGATGGTGGCCGAAAAAGCGAAAGCGGTCTGGCGCGGCGGTCTGGTCGCCATTATCTGCATTGGCGAAACGGAAGCGCAGCGAAAGGCGAATGAAACGCTCGATGTTCTTGCGCAACAGATTGCCGGATCGGTGCCCGATAGCGCGAATGCTGAAAATTCGGTCGTGGCCTATGAGCCAGTTTGGGCTATCGGTACGGGTTTGACGCCAACGGCAAACGATGTCGCCGAAGCCCATGCTCACATTCGCGAGCGGCTGATCGAGCGCCTCGGCGACAACGGAAAGACGGTTCGCATCCTTTATGGCGGGTCGGTAAAGCCTTCCAACGCGGACGAACTGATGGCGGTGGAGAACGTAAACGGTGCCCTGATTGGTGGAGCCAGTCTGAAAGCCGCCGATTTCCTCGGCATTGCAAAGACCTATCGCGGCTGACGATCCGGGGTTGGAACGGAAAGAAATTGACGCTAGAAGCGCGGCGCGCAGGCGCGGGCCCGCGCCAAACATCATTAGTGGAATATCATGGCTACGGTCCTTATCGTCATCCATCTCATTATTGTCATCGCGCTTTGCGGGATTGTGCTGATCCAGCGGTCTGAAGGTGGTGGTCTCGGCATTGGCGGCGGATCGGGCTTCATGAGCGCGCGGGGCACCGCAAATACGCTGACGCGCACAACGGCCATTCTGGCGGCGCTGTTCTTCGCGACCTCGCTCGGCTTGTCTCTCTTCGCCCGCTATGGCGAGCGTCCGACAGATATTCTCGACCAAATTCCGCAAAGTGGACCGACGGAAGACGGCGGTAACCTGCTCGATCAACTCGGTGGCGGACTTTCCGGCGAAACCGAGGAATCACCCGCGCCCGCGACGGAAGGCGAAGTTCCGAGTGGGGACGAGGGGGCAGTTACCGGTCAGCCGGCGGAAGGCGGCGAGACCGCACCTGCTGAGCCTGTCACCCCTCAGCCGGATGAACCGTCCGTCCCGTCTGGCGGCTAACTGGCTTCCGAGGAGGGCTATTCGCTCAAGGCTCCTCATCGTCCTCAGTTGAACGCTTTACCCCAGACCGAGGTGAAGCACGGCTGCGCTATCCTGCGTCGCGATTGTTTCATCCCCAGCTAAAGATATGTGGAGCGCTCATTGGCCTCTTTCGGAATCGCAATGAACGGGTTAGACCCATAAACCCATGGCGCGGTATATTTTCATCACTGGCGGCGTGGTCTCATCGCTCGGAAAAGGCATTGCAGCGGCCGCTTTGGCGGCGCTTCTCCAGGCGCGTGGCTACCGGGTCCGCATTCGCAAACTCGATCCCTATCTGAATGTCGATCCGGGCACGATGAGCCCGTATCAGCACGGTGAGGTTTTCGTCACCGACGATGGGGCGGAAACCGATCTCGACCTCGGTCACTACGAACGGTTTACGGGCCGTTCGGCGACTCAGGACGACAACATCACAACCGGTCGCATCTACAAAAACATCATCGATAAGGAGCGGCGCGGCGACTATCTCGGCGCGACGGTTCAGGTCATTCCTCATGTGACCAATGAGATAAAGGACTTCGTGCTCTCCGGCAACGAGGACTATGATTTCGTTCTGTGCGAAATCGGCGGGACGGTCGGCGATATCGAGGCCATGCCGTTTCTTGAGGCGATCCGCCAACTCGGCAACGATCTGCCGCGCGGCAATGCCATTTACGTCCATCTTACATTGATGCCCTGGATCCCCGCGGCGGGCGAGTTGAAGACCAAGCCGACGCAGCATTCCGTCAAGGAGTTGCGGTCGATCGGTATCGCGCCGGACATTCTGCTTGTGCGGGCCGACCGGCCGATCCCGTCCGAAGAGCGTCGTAAATTGTCGCTGTTTTGCAATGTGCGCGAAAGTGCGGTGATTCAGGCGCTAGACGTTGCGAACATCTACGATGTCCCTATGGCCTATCACAGCGAGGGCTTGGACGAGGAAGTGCTGGCTGCCTTCGGCATCGATCCCGCTCCGAAACCACGGATGGATCGGTGGGAGGAAGTGACCCAGCGTATTCACAATCCGGAAGGCGAGGTCACGATTGCCGTCGTCGGTAAATATACCGGTCTCAAGGATGCCTATAAGTCACTGATCGAAGCACTGAACCATGGCGGCATGGCCAATCGCGTGAAGGTCAATCTGGATTGGATCGAGTCGGAAATCTTCGAGAGCGAAGACGCCGCACCCTATCTGGAAAAGGTCAACGGTATCATCGTGCCGGGCGCTTTCGGCGAACGCGGGGCTGAAGGCAAGATTTCCGCCGTCCGTTTCGCCCGTGAGCGTAAGGTGCCGTATTTCGGCATCTGTTTCGGCATGCAGATGGCCTGCATCGAGGCGGCGCGTAATCTTGCCGGTATCGAAGATGCGTCCTCCACGGAGTTTGGCCAGACGGATCAGCCCGTGGTCGGCCTGATGACTGAATGGCTGAAGGGCAACATGCTGGAAAAGCGCAAGGCCAGTGGCGATCTCGGCGGCACGATGCGACTTGGCGCTTATCGATCCACGCTCGCCGATGGTTCGCGCATAGCCGAGATTTATGACTCGGACACGATAAGCGAACGACATCGACATCGCTACGAGGTCAATGTCGATTATCGTGAACGACTTGAAGATGCAGGCCTTTTCTTCGCAGGAATGAGCCCGGATGGCGTTTTGCCGGAGACCGTGGAATATCCGGATCACCCGTGGTTCATCGGTGTCCAGTATCACCCGGAGCTGAAAAGTCGGCCCTTTGAGCCGCATCCTCTTTTCGCCAGTTTCATTGAAGCGGCGGTTGAGAACAGCCGTTTAGTATAAGAATTTGTTGAGCATTTCAGACGTGAACGATCTTGCTCGTTCCGCGCTTTAATCTATGTTGGAAGCGGGGGTGAGCTGGGAGACTGTAAAATGGTCACATTGATCGTTCTCGCCGCCATTGTGGCAATCCTCGTTTACGTCGTGCTCATTTACAATGGGCTGGTGAAAGCGCGTCAGATGGTCAAGGAGGCCTGGAGCGGCATCGATGTCCAGCTCAAGCGTCGGGCCGATCTCATTCCCAACTTGGTCGATACCGTTAAAGGCTATGTCACGCACGAACGCGAGACCCTGGAGCGCGTAACCGAACTTCGGAACCGCGCAGTTGGCGTTCCGTCCGACGACGTCGAGCAACGTGCAGCAGTCGAATCGATGCTCAGCACCGCTGTCGGCCGTTTGCTTGCGGTCGCGGAAGCCTATCCGGACCTCAAGGCCAGCGATAATTTCCGTGAATTACAGACGTCGTTACAGAACGTCGAATCCGAAATTCAAATGTCGCGCCGATATTATAATGGAGCGGCGCGGGATCTGAACGTGCGCGTGGAAAGCTTCCCATCGAATCTGGTCGCGAGGCCGTTCGGCTTCGATCAGGCGAATTACTTCGAGATCGAATCGGCTGCGGACCGGTCGGTGCCCAAGGTCGATTTCGGCCCGACTGGTTGATGCCGTGAATATGGTCAGCGCAATGCGCGCCGGTCTCGCCTATTTTGCCGCTTCACTGCTTCTCGCCCTGGTTTCTGAGCAGGCTTTTGCCGAAGAACGTATTCGAAGCTTTAAAAGCGACATTGCTATCGCGGCTGATGGCGAACTGACCGTACGCGAAACCATTGCGGTCACTGTCGAAGGTCAGACGATCAAGCGCGGGATTTTTCGGGATTTTCCACGATTTCATACTGGCCCCGACGGTCAATCACAAAGGGTGTCCTTCGATGTCGTGTCCGTTAAGAGAAACGGTGCCGACGAGCCTTATGAGCGTGAGCGCGTTTCGGGCGCTACCCGGCTGAAGATCGGAAATCCAGACCGCTTCCTGGAATATGGCCTGCAGGAATACGAAATCGTCTACAGGACCGACCGCCAGATCCGCTTTTTCGAAGATCATGACGAGTTGCTCTGGAACGTGACAGGAACCGAGTGGGCGTTCCCCATCGAACAGGCGCAGGCCACCGTCAGACTTCCGGGCGGACAAATTGACCGGATGGTGGCCTACACCGGCAGCTATGGCGAAAGAGGAAAGGCGGCGCGCTTCAGCAAGACAGACGGCGGCCGGACCGCGCTTTTCACAACCACCGGCCGATTAAGGGCCGGTGAGGGGCTGACAGCGGGAATCGCCTTTGAAAAAGGGATCGTTGCCGCGCCGACGTCCTCCCAGCTTGCAAGCTGGTTTATCCGCGACAGGCTGGGTGTCATCATCCTCATCGTCGGCACAGCGCTGATTGCCATCTATTACCTGTTCATGTGGTTACGTGTCGGCAAGGACCCGGCCAAAGGCGTCGTCGTTCCGCGCTGGAATGTGCCGGCCGATCTCTCTCCGGCACTGGTCGCCTATATCGAAGCGCGCTCAGGGCAAAGCAGCCGCATGACGAGCGCTGCGCTGCTTTCGCTGGCGGTCAAAGGCATGGTTCGCCTCGTCGATATTCGCGACGATATGAGAATCCAACCGACGGATAAGCTTTATGGCCAGGCTCAGGCCGCGCTGCCCGTGGGTGAGGCAGCCTTGGCGAAGACACTTGTGTCGCACGGTGATGGAATGACGCTGGCAAAGTCCAACGGAAAGGCGGTCAAGCAACTGGTCGACGATTTCCAGGGCGCCATGCTTCGGGAGCATCGCAATACCTATTACCACAGCAATGCCGGATGGATCATTCTAGGCGTGGCCCTTAGTGCCGTCATCCTCCTTCTCGCAGTCGCAACAAATGGCTTTCCTGCAGATGTTCTGCCCATCGGTCTGCCTCTTATTTTCGGAGCAGTGATCATCTCCGTACTGGTTGCTCGTAGTTTTCGGTCGAGTGGCGAGAACATAGGAAAGCGGATATTCAACTTTCTCTTCGCGGCAATTTTCGTTTTTGGCTTTCTGTCCGGCGTTGTCGGCGCAGCGAAGGAACTGATCGCCGATATCAAGCTCGACTGGTCGCTGGTTGCGCTGGGCGCGCTTCTTTTGATCAACATTCTTTTCGTCATGATCATGGGGGCGCCAACCCCGCTTGGCCGTCGGAAAATGGACGAAATCGAGGGTCTTCGAACCTATATCCAGCTGGCGGAAGCGGATCGGATGAACCTTCGCGGCGCGCCGACCATGTCGCCAACTCATTACGAAACGCTGTTGCCGTATGCGGTCGCTCTCGATCTTGAGGAACCCTGGACAAAAACCTTCCAGTCCTGGCTTGCGGCAAGTGCCGCCGCGGCTTCCAGTTATTGGGCGCCGGGCTGGTATCAGGGTCCCGGCGATCGATCGCGCTGGATCGACAGCATGAGCGAGATCGGTGAGCGGACCAGCAGCGCGGTGTCCTCCGCCATGCCATCGCCATCTTCATCTTCGTCGGGCTTTTCTGGCGGGGGCGGTTTTTCTGGCGGCGGCGGCGGCGGCGGGGGCGGGGGCGGCTGGTAAGACGCGTTCGGTGCTTCCCAACGCGGCCTCATGCGGCTAATGCCCCGCCATGAAAACCGATCTCTTCGATTTCGAATTACCTGAGAGCGCTATCGCGCTGCGTCCGGTGGAACCGCGCGAAGCGGCCAGATTGCTGCTTGTCCGTCCAAATGTCGAACCGGTCATGGCTGACAGGCGGATCGCCGATCTGCCTGACCTTCTACAACCGGGCGATGCGCTCGTTTTCAATGATACCAAAGTGATCCCGGCGCAATTGGATGGGCTCCGTCAGCGTGAGGGGAGCGAGGCTGCAAGAATCAGCGCGACGTTGCATATGCGGCTCGATGGCAGTCGCTGGAAAGCCTTTGTGCGCGGATCGAAAAAATTGCGAACAGGAGACCGCATTCGGTTTGGCCACGTCAACACGGCCTGTCTTGTGGGTGCGTTGGATGCAACCGTCGAGGCAAAAGGCGATGGCGGCGAGATAACCCTGGCTTTCGATCTGGCGGGCGCGGCGCTGGATGAAGCGCTCCATACCAGCGGCAAGATTCCCCTGCCGCCCTATATTTCCGGTAAGCGAGCGGTCGATGAACAGGATCGGTCCGACTATCAGACCATCTATGCGCGCGAAGATGGCGCTGTTGCTGCGCCGACAGCCGGCCTGCACTTTACGAGTGATCTCATGGCGCGACTGGAGGCAGCCGGCATCGAACGGCATTTCGTCACGCTTCATGTCGGGGCCGGGACGTTTTTACCGGTTAAGGTGGACGATACTGCGGAGCACGTCATGCATTCCGAGCGGGGCACCGTCAGCGCGCAAACAGCCATTGCGCTGAACGCGGTTCGGGCAAGAGGCGGCCGGATCGTCGCTGTCGGCACCACCTCTCTAAGGCTTCTTGAAAGCGCGGCGGATGAAAATGGCGAACTGGCGGAATGGTCTGGCGCGACCGATATTTTCATCACGCCCGGCTACCGGTTTCGCATCATCGATGTGCTCATGACGAATTTTCATCTGCCCCGCTCGACGCTCTTCATGCTGGTTAGCGCCTTTAGCGGGCTTGAGACCATGCAGGCGGCTTATCGCCATGCCGTCGAAACTGGCTATCGTTTCTACTCCTATGGCGATTCCAGCCTTCTGTTTCGGAAAGACGATCCATGACCGCCGATCGCGAGCAGCATCTCACCGACAAATTTACATTTACAAGACTGGCGCAGGATGGCCCGGCTCGACGCGGACGCATCGACATGCCGCGCGGTTCGATTCGAACGCCGGCCTTTATGCCGGTCGGAACCGCCGGAACAGTCAAGGCCATGTATCTGGACCAGGTGCACGATCTTGGAGCCGACATCATCCTTGGCAACACTTATCACCTCATGCTTCGCCCAGGTGCCGAACGAGTGGCGAAGCTGGGCGGCTTGCACGAGTTTGCCCGATGGCCGTACCCAATCCTGACCGATAGCGGCGGCTTCCAGGTGATGAGCCTGTCGGGCCTGCGCAAGATCACCGAAGAGGGCGTGACCTTTCAAAGCCATGTCGATGGCGCGAAACATTTCATGAGCCCTGAACGCTCAATAGAAATTCAGGGGCTGCTCGATTCTGATATCCAGATGCAACTGGATGAGTGCATCGCTCTGCCCGCGGAGGAAAACGAGATTGCGCGGGCGATGGAATTGTCGCTTCGCTGGGCCGAGCGGTGCAAGGCAGCCTTTGGCCATCAGTCGGGCAAGGCCATGTTCGGCATCGTGCAGGGCGGCGATAATAAAAAACTCCGCGTGCAATCGGCTGAGGCGCTCGCGGCGATGAACCTGAAGGGCTATGCGATTGGCGGGCTCGCCGTGGGTGAACCCCAGGCGGTGATGTTCGATATGATCGAGACGGTCATGCCTTCGCTCCCGCAGGACAAGCCGCGCTATCTGATGGGGGTTGGCACACCCGACGACATCCTTGGCTCGGTTCAGCGTGGAATCGATATGTTCGATTGCGTGATGCCGACGCGGGCAGGGCGTCACGGTCTCGCCTTCACACGCCACGGCAAGATCAATCTTAAAAACGCGCGTCATGCCGAAGATCACCGGCCTCTCGACGAGGAAAGCGAATGCCCGGCCACCCGCGACTATAGCCGTGCCTATCTCCACCATCTGGTGCGGGCAGGGGAGCCGCTGGCCGGAATGCTGCTGACATGGAACAATCTGGCGTACTATCAGCATCTGATGGCTGGAATCAGAGAGGCCATAAGCGCCGGTCGCTTGAACGATTTTGCCGAAGCGAAACGCGCTCGTTGGGCAGAAGGCGACTTGCCGCCTATCGGCTGAGCGCCACATCTTCTCTCAACCGGCCTCTGCCGGATATTTCAGTATGCGGAGCGTATATGAGACCGGTTTATCTTTATCTGATCGCGTTGGTCATCTTCTTCACCATCGATTTCGTCTGGCTCGGATTTGTCGCCAAGAATTTCTACGCCGAGCGGATGGGCGCGATCATGCGCGACAGCCCGAAACTTTCCGTCGCTGCGCTCTTTTATGCCGTCTATGTGATTGGTTTGATCTATTTCGCTGTCTGGCCGGCCTTTAATGGCGGCGGATGGACGCAGGCCGCACTCAACGGCGCGTTTTTCGGCTTCTTCGCTTATCTAACCTATGACGCTACAAGTTATTCGGTTGTAGAAGGGTTCGACCCCGTCGTTGCGGTCGTCGATACAGTCTGGGGAACGATCATTACCGGCTTTACCGCGGCAACCACAGTCTGGATCGGCGCGCTCATTTGGGAACCGTCCGCGAGCTGAGCGCTTGGATAAAACGCTGTCAAACGCCGAAGCTTTTCATGCCGCGCAGCGAAACACCGCTGATTTGCCAACGGCCATCGGCCTGGCGTTGAAGCATGTAGAGAGCCTTCCATAATTTTCCGTCGGGTCCAACGATGATGACCTCTTGAGCGATCTGGCTTTCCGATAGCGGCGTCGCTGTCCCCATCTTCCAGCTTTTGGGGCGCCGCACTTGGGGGTAGCCGCCTTCGACCATCGCCATGAATCCTTCGAGGGTCGGATACATGCTGCGAACATTTGGTGCGGCGTGTGCATAGGCGCCTACATCGTCACCCGATTGAAACGATCGCAGTTGATCGTCGATTGTCTGCTGCCATGGCGGCGGTTCCTGTGCCGAGACGCTGACCGCTGCCAGCACGACGAAAGAAAAGGCGAAAATTAGCAAGGCAAACGGTTTCATGGCGGTTTCCATCTGTTCTTGCCTATCGTTACGTTTGGGAAGCGAAAAGAGTTGCAGGGAAGGCGCACTGTCCTTTGCTCTTCTCCAAAAGCCCGCTAGGTAGGCGCGAAGTCGCACTAAAATTCGAGGGGACGGTCCTGCATGGCCGAGGACGAACTGGTCGTTGAGGAAGAGCAGGATGATTCGATCTACACCGAGAGCGGCGCGGTGCGGCAGGAACTGCTTACAAACATCGAAACGGCCATAGCTGCCAATGATGACGTCTGGCTGCGTGACGAACTGGCCGGCCTGCACAGCTCCGAACTGGGCGATGTAATCGAGGCGTTGTCTCCGGATCAGCGCCTTGCGCTGGTCGGCTTGATGAAGGGCGATTTCGACTTCGCGGCCCTGACGGAAGTCGACGAGGCCATTCGACTGGAAATTGTCGATCAATTGCCGAACGACCAGATCGCGCTGGCCGTTCAGGAACTGGATTCCGACGATGCCGTCTACATTCTGGAGGATCTGGAGGAAGAGGATCAGGAGGAGATCCTCCGGCAGTTGCCGTTTACGGAGCGCGTCCGGCTACGGCGCTCCCTCGATTATCCCGAAGAGACAGCCGGCCGACGCATGGCCACCGAGTTCGTGGCGGTGCCGCCCTTCTGGACGGTGGGCCAGACCATCGATTACATGCGTGAGGATAAGGATCTTCCCGAAACATTCAGCCAGATTTTCGTTATCGATCCCGGCTTTCGACTACTCGGCGCGGTCGATCTGGACCGCATTCTGCGCACCCAGCGGGCCGAAAAGATCGAGAGCGTGATGCATGAGACGCGGCACGCCATCCCGGTCGAAATGGATCAGGAAGAAGCTGCACAATTATTCGAGCGGTACGACCTGTTGTCGGCCGCAGTGGTCGATGAGAACGACCGGCTTGTCGGCGTGCTGACCATCGACGATGTCGTCGACGTCATTCAGGAAGAAGCTGAAGAGGACATCAAGGCGCTCGGCGGCGTTGGCGACGAGGAACTATCGGACACCACGCTGGAGATTGCGCGATCACGCTTCATCTGGCTTTTGATGAATCTCGGAACGGCAGTGCTGGCGTCACTGGTGATTGGCCTGTTCGACGCAACCATCGAGCAGATGGTGGCGCTGGCGATCCTTATGCCAATCGTTGCTTCGATGGGTGGCAACGCTGCGACACAGACGATGACCGTTGCGGTTCGCGCTCTGGCGACACGCGACATCGATATCTACAATGCGGCAAGGATCATTCGGCGCGAAACGCTGGTGGGCCTTTTGAATGGTGTGATGTTTGCCATTCTCATCGGTATTCTGGCCTCGCTCTGGTTCGACAATGCCTCTCTTGGCGGGGTGATTGCCGCGGCGATGGTCGTTAACATGCTGGCCGCGGCGCTTGCGGGTATTCTCATTCCACTTGTGCTCGACAAGATCGGCGCCGATCCCGCGATTGCGTCGGGCGTCTTCGTAACGACGGTAACGGATATCGTTGGATTTTTCGCCTTTCTCGGCCTTGCGGCCTGGTGGTTTGCCCTTCTCTGAATGACGCTGGGGAAAGTTGTCGATCGAAAATTGACTTTTACGTAACTATGGCTGACCTTCCGCCGACCCAATGCAGCGACATACCGGACCCCTGTGAATGCGCGAATTCTACACGATCACCGAACTGACCCGAGAATTCGGCATATCGACACGGACATTACGCTTTTACGAGGATGAGGGGCTGATTTCGCCTGTTCGTCGCGGGCGTACACGCTTGTTCCGTCCTGCAGACCGTCATCTTGTCAAACAGATCCTGCGCGGCAAGCGACTTGGTTTCTCGATCGCAGAGATTCGCGAGATCGTTCAGATGTATCGCGACCCTCCCGGTGAAGTCGGGCAGCTAAAACAGATCATCGCCAAAATCGAAGAAAAGCGGGATGAACTGCGTCAAAAGCGGCGCGACATCGAAGACACAATTGCGGAGTTGAACGCCAGCGAAGAAGGCTGCGTCGAACGCCTTGCCGAATTGGGCGTAAAGGGCTAGCGCGCAATTTCATCGGCGCTTTCCTTCTTCTGAGCCGTTAGAACCAGCGTGAAACGCGCTTGCTGTATTGCCGCCAACCCTTTCCGAAGCGTGCAGCCAGATGTTTTTCTTCGGGGACGATCTGTAATTTCGTAACCGCGTAGGCTGCGATGACTGCCAAGAGCGGAAACCAGAAATTATTTAGCGCGAAGCCCAGCCCAATCAGGATCAGTGTGTTCCCAAGATAAATCGGATTACGGCTGATAGCGTAGGGTCCATTCGTCACGAGACGGGCCGAACTGTGGATAGGCGAGACAGTCGTTTTGCCTCGCCGCAAGGTTATCATTGCCAGAGTGTCGAGTGCGATGCCGCCTCCGATTAAGAGCCAGCCGAAAGCTTTGAGAACAGGCGCATAGGAGGGTGGCAGGAGAGAAAGAGGTGTGAACAGAAGTCCTAACAGATAGGCGCTCACCCCTGCGATCAGCGCGATGACTGGCGGCCAGGGAAACCGGGTCGGGCCGGATTCCTTCGCCTCGATAACATCCTCCTGACGACCTTCGGTCTGTAGCGGACGTGTTTTGCGACGGCTCATCTTGGACTTACCTCTTCCAGCGGAGGCTGCGGATCGGTGGGCGTGTCCATTCCATCAGCATTTACCTCCCTCACACAAAGCTCGCGTTGCTCATCCACAAAACGCAGTTGCTGCTCGGTGAGCGAGCCAGCCCTCGCGCTACGGTAAAGGAGGCCTTCCCTCTCCATAGCACCCAGAATGCAGCTGCAATAGCGCGTACAAAACCGAGCGTCGTCAGCTTGAGCGAGACAGGTCCTTTCACAAGGTTCGCGAACGTCTTCGACAGTTACAGCAGGTGGAAAAATGATTGTCGCCAACCAGACGAGGCCGAGAAGCACGGGTTGATGGATCAAGTAGATAATCAGCGAATGACGGCCGGGAAATGCCGCCCATGGCGGCAAGCCCTTATCGAAGCGTGTCATCGCCAAGCGTCGGAACCAACCTCTTTCGCGACCGATCCGCGCGAAAGCGATGCCAAACAGAAAGATGCCGAACCACGGAAAAAGAGGCACATAGTCGTTCGAGACCGGTGGCTTCTCGGCCAGGCCCAGCCACAGAAGGGGACCGGCCTCGAATAGCTCAGCGCGGAAGAACTGTGGCAGGCCAAGAAAAAAGGCGCCAACAGCAGCTGTAACGGACCAATGAAGTTTCAGGAAGGCGAGTCCGAAAACCGAAGCTGCGGCGATGAGATGAAGAATCCCGAAAAAGATATAAGCATTTGGAAAGGCGTAGAAAGTCGCGATTGTCACGGCGACAGCCGCCAGGGCGATCTGCAAAAACCTTTTCCAGAACGCTTTCCACCGGACGCTCTTGCCGTGCGCGATCAAAAGCGAAACGCCAGCCAGAAAGATGAAGCTTCCGGCGATGCATCGGGCGAAGACGATCATCCCAGGCTGTTGCGGTAGATCCGGTTCCGCATAGCCAAAAATCGCCAGGTCCCACGAAAAATGGTAAATCGCCATGGCGATCAGCGCGATTGTTCGGGCGACATCGATCGTGTTGACCCGCGGTATGCGTTCGGAGATGGGGGTCGAATTCATTGAAGCTCCTGCCTGCTCGACAAGAGGCAGACCATGGCCGATCCCTCCCGGTCAAGCTTTCGGCGGTTGACAATCGGGACGGGCAATGTGACGGGAACGTAACAGCTATGACGAAATGACGTAGCGGGCGAAAAACAAGCATTTGCGCGGTTTTTTCGGCGGAGGCGCGGCGCAGTTGTGGCCGAATTAAGTCTCGACACTTGCGTTCACGATTTCGTTACCATAATATCGATGGTCTGGCCGGGGGCGCTTTCGCGACGGAAAGCGTAGGTCGGAAACTTAAAAAAACGGGGTTTCATTTCTGAATGGATGAAAATGTCCAGAAGAGCTGCTGGAGCGTAACCGCTTGGGCAGTGGCAGCTTTCGCGACGATCGTTTTTGTTGCGTGGCTTGTCGGTGGCGCGGAAGCGACGATTCTAGCAGCCAGCTGAACGCAGCCTTGCTGCCAAATGACAGATCTTCGAGAACGCCGGCTTTGAGCCGGCGTTTTCCGTCGGTTTAGACGTTCGATGGGACCATTACAGTGGCGCTCCACCTCATCAAGCTCTGTGTCGGTGTCGACAGCATTGCGGATCTGCAACGCAGCGTTGACCGCCGCATCGGTAAGGGAGCTGGCGGTCCTGAACTCGAGCAAATTCATTCCACCCGAATGATGCCGAAGCGCGCTGACGAAATCCTCGATGGCGGATCGCTTTACTGGGTTATCAAGGGCTCGGTTCAGGTGAGGCAGCGTATCCTGGAGCTCCGACCGCTCTCGGGCGCAGACGGGCTAAAGCGATGCGGAATCGTTCTTGAGCCAGTGCTTCATCCGGTGCGGCCGGTGCCACGTCGCGTGTTCCAGGGCTGGCGTTATTTGCCGGCCGACGATGCACCGCCGGATCTGTCGGCGGACGCCGCCGAGGACGTGCCGCCAGAACTCATGGCACAACTCGTTAGCCTCGGGCTGGCCTGACCAATCCAAGGCGCATGGGCAGGTAACTTTTCGTTATCCATATTTCTCTAGCGTTCGTTTACCTATTGAGAGTGGGAGAAACGATGTTCGGTTGGCGATGCGCGCGGAAGGCCCGGCAGGATGGTCCTGCTCATCTGCTGGTATGCGGCAATGAGAAGGGCGGTTCCGGCAAGTCGACCCTCGGTCTCCACATCGCAACAGATCTTCTGAACAAGGGCCTACGGGTCGGAATCATCGATCTGGACATTCGCCAGCAGACCATGGCGCGGTTCTTCGCCTATCGCGCCCAGACCGCTGCCATCAAATCGCTATCCATCGCTCATCCTCGCGTCGAGACGCTTGCGCCTGTTCGGCGTGATCGTGTCAGCGATGTCGCGCATGAAGAGCGATGCGCCCTTTTCCGGTTGCTGCTCGATATGCGAAACGATTGCGACATCGTCATTGTCGATACGCCAGGCGCTTCTACGAATCTATCGGATATTGCTCACAGCCAGGCTGATACGCTTATCACGCCGATGAACGACAGTTTCGTGGATTTCGATGTTCTCGGACGGATCGATCCGGTCAGCGGCGGGCTGGAAAATACCTCTCAATACACCGATACGGTTCGCCAGGCGCGGCGCGAACGGCGACGCATGCATGGGGCCATGCTGGATTGGGTCGTCGTGCGCAACCGTCAGTCGACCTTCAGTTCGCGCAATGAGCGCAAGGTGGATAGCGGCTTACGGCAACTTGCCATGCAACTGGGATTTCGTCTGGCCGACGGAATAGGGGAGCGAGTGGTCTACCGCGAACTTTTCCCGCTCGGTCTCACTGTCATGGACGCTGAAGCGCTCTATGAACTGAATGTCTGTCAACGTAACAGCCCCTCGCATCTTGCGGCCTGCCGCGAGATTGGGCGACTGGTGCGCATGCTCCGCCTTCCTGTAGATGAAGACGGACGCCAGCGTTTGGTCGCGCGACAGGCGCTGTGTGGGGCGGAGACGTTGCAATTTCCTGTGCCTGAATTCCTGGCGTGACGTGCCAAGACAAAAAAAGCCCGGCATTGTCGCCGGGCTTTCTATAGTTTCACGCAGTAGGCAGTAGAGCTTAAACGCGTATTCCGATTGCAGCCTGTCCTCTCGGCCCCTGAACGCGAAGCCTTATCGAAGCGGCTGGCAGGGCGATGCGTCGCGAGCGCGCGGCATGCGTCATCAAAACACCAACGATCTCCCGCGTGCGGGCCTTACCCGCGCCGACCTCGGCAAGATGGCGGGCTGCGCGACGAAGAGGGTGCATAGCATGCGGATTTTTAAGCGATCCGTCGCCGGCGGGTTCAGACGTGATTTTGGTGACGTTGCTCTGTGCATGCTGCATCTTCATTGATGCGATCTCCTTCGACTAAATACGAACCGGGAGGTTTTGAAGACTTACTATTCTGATCCCAATTTACTGCTGCACCGCGTAGCAGGCGATCTTCTGACGCTTGAGGCCCTTACAGACCGACCATGCATCAGACTTTCCATCAAATCCGGCGAAGCGGACGCGATGATATTCGGTGCCGTCCTTGACGAAAGGAACGGTGAAGCCCTGGCGCTTTGCGAGAAGAGACGATGCTTTCTGTTGCATGGAAGCGATCATACTGTTGGCCTGTTGGGGGCTGCCGACGGAAGCCACCTGCACGACCCACTGTCCGGCGCCAGGCACCGTGGACGACGTCTTGATCGTATCGATCCTGGCGACAGGCTCAGGCGGTGTATGCGAGGCGACGATCTGCTGTGGACGCGGCGCCACCGGGGCATAGGCTGACACGGGGGCAGGCGGGAGCTGCGGCGCTGCGGCGACAGCGACAACGGCATTGGATCGGGTGATCGCCTCTGGCTGACGGAAGGCGGGGTTGCGCATCGGCAGCGGCAGATCGGACGGATCGATCGATGCGATGGTCATGCCGTACTGAACGCCTGCCGGCGCGGCGCGAGCTATAAGATTGCCCGATCCCTGACGCGACGCTTTGGACAAATAGCCGGCGATCAGTTTTTTCATCTGGGCATTGCGAGATGCGCCTGTGCGTCCGCCCATAACCACGGCGACGATCGAGCGACCGTCTGCCTTGACGCTGGAAACGAGGTTGAAGCCCGATGCTCGAGTATAGCCGGTCTTGATGCCGTCCACACCGCGGACGTGTCCGAGCAATTTGTTATGATTGCCGTAGCGCGCCTTGCCGTATGAAAAGCTGCGGGTGGCGAAGTAGTCGTAGTATTCTGGAAAATGCTCACGCAAGGCGATGCCCAGCCGAGCCATGTCTCTCGCCGTCGTGACCTGTTTGCTGTCCGGCAGCCCGTGAGGGTTACGGAAAACGGTCTTCGACATTCCGAGCCCACGAGCCTTTGCGGTCATCACCTTTCCGAAACGAGCCTCGCTTCCGGCAAAATATTCGCCGAGCGCGCAGGACACATCGTTGGCGCTTTTCGTCACAAGAGACAAAATGGCCGGCTCGACCCTGATTGAGCCGCCGGGACGAATACCAATTTTCGTCGGCGGCCTGCGCGAGCAATGCGCGCTCATAGGAATTTGAGTGTTTTTACCGATCTTGCCGGCTTTCATCGCCTCGAAGGTGATGTAAAGCGTCATCATCTTCGTCAACGACGCGGGATAGCGAAGCGAGTCGGCCTGATGCGAATAGAGCGTCTGTCCTGTTTTTGCATCCATGACGATGCCCGCATATTCGGCCGCACCGGCCGCTACTGTTCCACCAAGGAGCAGGGCGCTGAGCGTGCCAGACAGGATCGTCAGTCGTTGAAATCGGGGGCGGGTGGGGGACGTAAAACGCAAGACAACACCTGTACATCAAACCGTAGGGACGATGGCCGACACGATGGGGACAGGGATCGGCCACCCTTTCTCATCCTTTTTTGATAGGCGAGGCGTCCTTTAGAAAACGTTTAAGCAAAACGTCAAAATGAGAAGCTTGTGCCAGATCGGGACGCTGACCCAACGTAAAATTTGTGCGACGCACTTGACATTTTGTGCAGTGCACAATAAGTTGTTTGGCAAGTGATTGGGGACGCGAATTGTCTCATCACGCCGGAACAATATGAGGAACACCATGTATCAGAACATTGAACAGCTCAACG
The DNA here is from genome assembly GCF_024158145.1 of Notoacmeibacter sp. MSK16QG-6. Lineage (GTDB taxonomy): Bacteria > Pseudomonadota > Alphaproteobacteria > Rhizobiales > Rhizobiaceae > Notoacmeibacter. Next base: position 11,672 of record NZ_JAMYXM010000002.1, on the reverse strand, counting down.
CCGCCTCCAAGGAAGTCATGGACAGCCAGCTCGCCACGGTATCGGCCGTCTCCAAATCCATGCAGACGATCGCTACTGAAACGGCAGACTACGCCAAGAAGTCGATGGAAATGAACGCTTCCTTCTTCGAGAAGCTCATGGGCCAGAAATCGGTTGAAGGCGCTGTCGAAGTGCAGACCGAATATGCCAAGGCTGCCTATGAAAACTTCGTCGCTGAAAGCAAGAAGTTCGGCGCGCTTTATCAGGACCTCGCCAAAGAGATGGTCAAGCCGGTCGAAACGGCCGTCGCAAAGGCTCGCTAAGCCGCTTTATCGATATCTTGCCTGACTGAAAACAGGCGATGAAAAATCGGGCACCCGTCAGGAAACTGGCGGGTGCTTTTATTTGTGCGGAATCCTCAAAGCAAATGTGATGCATCTTACGATTAGGACGCTTGAATGGTGAGAGCGGGGGCTTAAACTGCGTCTTCTGAGAACCTATTTGATTTGCCATGGCAAACAGCGACAGGGATCACCATCTGGCATGACGCAAGGGCTTTTCATCGACAGTCCGCTTCATCTGGGTCCAGAGGACAACTCCGATCACGGCAATGATGGTGCGGGCCGTGGCACGGCGGTCATCACACGCACCAAACCCAAGACAAAACGTCCCAGCCTGTATCGCGTGCTTCTCCTGAACGACGACTACACTCCCATGGAGTTCGTCATTCATGTCCTGGAGCGATTCTTTCAAATGGATCGGGAGATGGCGACACGCGTGATGCTCCACGTCCACACACAGGGTGTGGGCGAGTGCGGCGTCTTTACCTTTGAGGTGGCCGAAACCAAGGTCACCCAGGTGATGGATTTCGCTCATCAGAACCAACATCCGCTGCAATGCGTGATGGAGAAAAAGTGAGGAATTAGATGCCGGCATTCTCCGATAGCCTCGAAAAGGCGATTCACGATGCGCTCACTTACGCCAATGAGCGCGAACACGAATATGCAACGCTCGAACATCTGCTTCTGGCTTTGATCGACGATCAGGATGCCGCCGCCGTTATGCGGGCCTGCGGTGTTGATATCGACGATCTGCGCAAGACCGTAATCGAATATGTCGATAACGAGCTCGACAATCTGGTGACCGGCTATGACGAGGATTCAAAGCCGACCACCGGTTTCCAACGCGTCATCCAAAGGGCGGTGATTCACGTCCAGTCTTCCGGCCGCGACGAAGTGTCCGGGGCCAATGTGCTGGTCGCCATCTTTGCGGAACGTGAGAGCCACGCCGCTTACTTCCTGCAGGAACAGCAGATGACGCGTTATGACGCGGTCAACTTCATTAGCCATGGCATTGCCAAAAAACCCGGTGCGACCGGCAATCGCGTCATCAAAGGCGCAAACGAGGATGCATCCGAGACCGATGGCGATGATGAGAGCGCCAATAAGAAAGGCCAGGATGCGCTGACAGCTTACTGCGTCAATCTCAATGAAAAGGCGAGAGACGGAAAAATCGATCCGCTGATCGGTCGGACCGCGGAGATCGACCGAACCATTCAGGTGCTCTGTCGGCGCTCCAAGAACAACCCACTCTATGTGGGCGATCCCGGGGTCGGTAAGACGGCTATTGCGGAAGGTCTTGCCAAACGGATCGTCGATGGCGATGTGCCGGAGGTGCTAGCCGAGGACACGGTGTTTTCGCTGGATATGGGAACGCTGCTTGCCGGTACGCGCTACCGGGGTGATTTCGAGGAGCGTCTCAAGCAGGTCGTCAAGGAACTGGAAGAGTTTCCAGGCGCTATTCTGTTCATCGACGAAATTCATACCGTCATCGGCGCTGGCGCGACCAGCGGCGGAGCTATGGATGCATCCAATTTGCTGAAGCCGGCGCTGTCATCCGGCGCGATACGCTGCATCGGTTCGACGACCTACAAGGAATATCGTCAGTTCTTCGAAAAGGACCGCGCGCTAGTTCGCCGCTTTCAGAAAATCGATGTGGTCGAACCGACGCTTGATGACGCCATAGCCATCATGCGCGGTCTGAAGCCCTATTTCGAGGACTTTCATAAGGTCGCCTATACCGATGACGCCATTCGTGCATCGGTCGAGCTTTCCAGCCGCTACATCACCGACCGGAAGCTACCGGACAAGGCGATCGATGTGATCGATGAGTCCGGCGCAGCGCAGAAGCTTCTCGCCAAGGATGATCGCGTCGATACGATCGATGTCGATCAGATCGAAGCGACAATTGCGACGATGGCTCGTATTCCGCCGAAGACCGTATCGGCTGACGACGAGGCCGTTCTGGCAAATCTGGAGAAGGAGCTGAAGACTGTCGTTTACGGGCAGGATCTGGCGATCGAATCGCTGGCGAGTTCGATCAAGCTGGCGCGCGCCGGATTGCGCGAGCCTGACAAGCCAATCGGCTCTTACCTCTTCTCCGGCCCAACAGGCGTCGGCAAGACCGAAGTGGCCAAGCAGTTGGCATCGTCGCTCGGCGTCGAACTGCTACGCTTCGACATGAGCGAATATATGGAGCGGCACACGATCAGCCGATTGATCGGTGCACCTCCCGGCTATGTCGGCTTCGACCAGGGCGGTCTGCTGACCGATGGCGTGGACCAGCATCCGCATTGCGTGTTGTTGCTCGATGAGATCGAGAAGGCGCACCCCGACCTGTTCAACATTCTGTTGCAGGTCATGGATCACGGCTCACTTACCGATCACAACGGCAAGAAGATCGATTTCCGCAATGTCGTTCTCATCATGACGACAAATGCCGGTGCATCCGAGATGAGCAAGGCGGCAATAGGTTTCGGGTCGTCACGCCGCACAGGCGAGGACGAAGAAGCGATCAACCGCCTCTTCACGCCGGAATTCCGTAACCGTCTCGACGCCATTATCCCGTTTGGGCCGTTGCCTGTGCCGGTAATCCATCGCGTGGTCGAAAAGTTCGTCATGCAGTTGGAAGCGCAACTGACCGAGCGCGGCGTCACCTTCGAACTGACGCCGGATGCCATCGAATGGCTCGCCGACAAGGGCTATGACCAGAAGATGGGCGCGCGGCCACTCGGCCGGGTCATTCAGGAGCACATCAAGAAGCCGCTGGCCGAGGAAGTGCTGTTCGGGAAGCTCAAGCACGGCGGCACCGTCAAGGTCTCGGTCGAGGACAAGGCGGATGGCAAGAAGGGGCTGGCGCTGGAGAGCATTCCCGACGATGCGCCGGTGAAGCCGAAGAAGGATAGCGGCGACAGTCCCGCGGAGGAGACCGCGTCGGACTCCGACGCCTAGACGTCCCTCGAACATTGCATGAAGAAAACAAAAAGCCCGGCAGCACTGCCGGGCTTTTTCCGTAGTAGCCGTTGTCAGCTGTCTGCTAAAGCCGATCGCAGCTTGGCTGCATGCTCCTTGAGAAGATCGGCATCCGCCATTTCCTCTGCATGACGGCGCAGGCCAACGCCTTCTTTTACCGGTATAATATGAATATGCAGATGCATGACCGTTTGCCCGGCAGCGGCTTCATTGAACTGCGATATGCGAACGCCGTCAGCCTCGAACGCTTGCTTTGCGGCGCGCGCAATTTTTTGCGTCACCGCGATCAAATGGGCGAGAACGTCCGGAGCGGCGTCGAGCAGATTTCGCGACGGCGATTTCGGGACGACCAGGCAATGACCGTCGGCGCTTGGCATGACATCCATAATGACAATGCAGTGTTCATCCTCGTACACTTGGTTCGCCGGCATTTCCCCCCGAAGGATTTTGGCGAAGATATTGTTGTCATCATAGGCCGTCGCGGTTTCGAGCATTTCAATCTCCGTTGGTCGTTCCAAGGCGTTTGCGTTGTCGGCGTTACTCGCCTTCCTCAAGGAGTCCAAGCCGGTCAATCGCTGCATCATGTCGATAAGGGGAGTGCTCGGCGAGCAATGCAGCGATGGATGCCTCGTCCTGTCGTTCGGTCTCGAGAAACTCTGCCACGGCGCGGCGGAGACCCTCGTGCCGCACATAATGCGCCGATCTGGTCAGCACGGGCATATAACCGCGCTGCAGCTTGTGCTCGCCCTGTGCACCCGCTTCCACCGTCTTCAGGCCATTTTGGATCGCGTAGTCGATGGCCTGATGGTAGCACAGTTCGAAATGCAGGAAGGGGTGGTCCTCAATACAGCCCCAGTGCCGGCCGAATAGCGTGTCGGCGCCTATAAAGTTGATCGCACCGGCAATTCGTCTGCCATCTCGCTTTGCTATCACGAGCAGAATGTCCTTCCCCATCCGTTCGCCGATCAGCGACCAGAATGCCCTGTTCAGATAGGGGCGACCCCATTTGCGGCTGCCCGTATCCATATAGAAGGCATGGAAGTCGTCCCAAACCTCTTCGGTCAGTTCAGGCCCGGTCAGCCACTCGATTTCAATGCCATTGGCAAGCGCGTCGCGTCTCTCTCGTCGCAAGGCCTTGCGTTTTCGCGAAACGAGAGTGCCGAGAAAATCCTCGTAGGTTTCGTATGCGCGATTGGGAAAATGAAACTGGATGTCCTGTCGCTCCAAAAAGCCGGCTTCTGCCAATGCAATCCGGTCGTCGGTTTGAAGAAATGTGACATGAGCCGATGAGATGCCGATCTGATCGCAGGCTGACCGCAAACCTTGTGCAAGAAGGCTTTTCGTTTCGGCAGCTTCGTGGCCGACCAGCAGGCGAGGGCCCGTGGCGGGTGTGAAGGGGTAGCAGCTCTGAAGCTTGGGATAATAGCGCCCGCCGGCGCGTTCCAGCGCGTCGGCCCATCCATGATCGAAGACATATTCGCCCTGGCTATGGCCTTTTACATAAGTGGGCACCGCGCCGAGCAAAACACCATCACCGGCTTCGAGCCGAACGTGACGCGGAAGCCAGCCGGTATCGCCATCGACACAGCCGCTATCTTCCAAGGAGGACAGAAACGCATATGAGGAAAAGGGGTTATAATCGCTGTTGCCGCGTTTTGTACCGCCCAAGCTTTCCCATTCCGCTAGCGTGAAGGCTCCCATACCTTCGACGAGCCGGAGCGTTGACGTCTCGGCTTCGTGTTGTGTGTTCGTTGAGCTGTCGATCATGCGAGAAATATGGGGCCAGGACCGCTTCACGTCAGGGGCGGAAGCCTTCAAAAGTGATTTGATCGCAATAGCGATATGCTCTTCGCGCCTGATCGGCTGAACGGACCGTCCAGCAGACGAGCGGCAGGTTGCGTTCGCGCACTTCGGCGCAGAACGGATTATCCAACTCGTCCACATTGAACGAAACGAAGTCGACCGCGTCGATCATCTGGCAATGGCGGGCGAGGTCTTGCGTCGTTTGCCCGGTCGCTACCAGACCTGTGGGCCGGTCCGGTAGGAGCTGACGCAATTGGCGCAATTGGTCATGCGAGAAACTCATCAAGGCGATATTGCCTGGAGCATTGCGTAGGACTTCGACAATAGCCGGCGCGAGCCGGTCCGCCCCTTCGCCATCGCTTTTCAATTCAATGACGAGCGGCATTCTGCCATTAATAAGCGACAGCAGCCGGGCGAGGCTCGCGACGCCCTCGTTTGAACCGAGTACTTTTAGTTCTTGCAGCCGATCTTTCGACAGATCAGCGAATTGGCCCGATTGGCCGGTCAACCGGTCCAGACCCTTGTCATGAAAAACCATGACTTTTTCATCGCCGGAAAGCCGCACATCGCATTCGATTGCGTAATTGGCATCTAAAGCCGCTTCTGCCGCAGCGAGCGTGTTTTCGGGCCGCCCCTCCTTTGCATTGTGGAGGCCGCGATGTGCGATGGGACGCTCTGTCAGAAATGCGACATCGCCAACCACAGATCAGCAGTCACTCTTGAGCGCAAATATCGCTTCGATCTCAACGGAAGCATCAAGGGGTAGGGCGGACATGCCGACTGCTGCCCGCGCGTGTTTGCCAATGGTTTCACCCAGAATTTCGACTAAAAAATCCGATGCGCCGTTGGCAACGAGATGTTGGCTCGCAAACTCAGGTGACGAGGCGACAAACACGCCGATCTTTATGAGACGTTCGATGGCGTCGAACCCGTCAAGCGCTGCTTTCGCCTGCGCCAGGATGTTGACAGCACACTGGCGTGCGGCGCGCTGGCCGCGCTCGACATCGCCGTCACCGGTCAACAGGCCCGTCTCCGCAACCTTCCCATCCTGAAGCGGCAACTGCCCGGATATATAGAGTGTATCGCCGGCGCGTACGGCCGCCAGATAATTGGCGACTGGCGCGCCGGGCACTGGCAATTCTATTCCGGCCTGCGCAAGGCGTTCTTCAATCGAGTTGGTCATAGAGTTCCTCAATTCCGGTTCAAAGCGAGCATAGGGCGAGCTATAGGATGGAAAAGGACTGCCGCCCATGATTCTCTGCCGTATCTTCGCTATCGCCCTTGCGGGATGGACTGTTTCTGCCCTGGCGAATGCGGGAGAGCTGGTTTCTCACCGGGCCGTGTACGATATGGAACTTCTAGAAGCGAGCGAGCGATCAGGGATTACCGGCGTCGATGGCCGTATGGTGTACGAGTTCCTCGGTAACGATTGTAAAGGCTATGCTGTTCGATTTCGTTCCGTTGCTTCCTTTCGTAGCGAAGCCGGTCGGCAATTGATCGATCAGCGCGTCACCACATTCGAGGATACTGCAAAGTCCAATTTTTCCTTTGCCACGCAGTCCTTCACGGACAACAAGCTTGAAAAGGAGGTGAAGGGCGAGGCGCAGCACGGCGCTGCCGATGGCTTACTGAAGGTGGCGTTGTCACTACCGGACCGCAAAAATCTGGAACTCTCCGATGCCCTTTTTCCGGTCGAGCATATGAAGGATCTTCTGGCTCGCGCAAAAGCTGGCGAGCGCATTTACGCTGCTTCCGTTTTCGATGGCACTGAGGATGGCGACAAGGTTCTGCTGACCAATATCGTGATCGGAGAGCCGCTTCAGGCGAACGAGGAAAGCATTTCGCAGACGTTGGGCGAGTTGGCGGAGGGGAGCTACTGGCCGGTTTCCATGTCCTATTACGATGTCGCCTCGCCGTCTGACGGCGAGGACGAACCAGTGTTCCGGCTCTCCTTCGACCTTTACGATAACGGCGTAACGCGCGACTTTCGAATGGACTACGGCGAGTTCATCGTTCGACAGAAACTCGTAGAACTCGAGCCGCTCAAGGCTCCATCTTGCGAAGCCGAATAGGCAGTCCGAAGTAGGACATTACGCCTAGATTTTCGGTTGCGTTCAAACGTCCAGCATGTCTTCCGAAGCGAAGGCCGCGTTATCTTGAATGAAGCGGAACCGAGCTTCGGGTTTCGTGCCCATCAGCGCATCGACTGTTGTCCGAGTCTCGTCGGCTTCCGATTCGATTCCGACACGAAGAAGCGTACGCGTCGCCGGGTTCATAGTCGTTTCCTTGAGCTGATTGGGCATCATTTCGCCCAATCCCTTGAACCGGCCGATTTCGACTTTGCCACGTCCCTTGAACACGGTCTCCATCAACTCGGCCCGGTGTGCATCATCGCGCGCATAGAACGTTTTGCTGCCTTGGCTCATACGATAGAGGGGAGGAACAGCAAGATAGAGATGGCCGTTGCGGATAAGATCCGGCATCTCCTGATAGAAAAACGTGATCAGGAGTGACGCAATATGCGCACCGTCGACATCGGCATCGGTCATGATAATGACCCGTTCATAGCGCAGATCGTCATCTCTGTATTTCGCGCCCGTGCCGCAGCCGAGCGCCAGAATGAGATCCTGGATGAGCTGGCTGTTGGTCGTCTTGTCTCGCCCGGCGGAAGCGACATTCAGAATTTTGCCCCTAAGCGGCAGGATGGCCTGATTGGTTCGGTTACGCGCCTGCTTGGCCGAGCCGCCCGCGCTGTCGCCCTCCACGATAAAGAGTTCGGCGCCCGCCGCCGCATTTTGCGAGCAATCGGCAAGTTTCCCAGGTAGGCGAAGTTTTCGCACGGCGCTCTTGCGACTGACTTCGCGCTCTTTTTTTCGCCGGAGGCGTTCTTCAGCGCGGTCGATCACCCATTCCAGAAGGCGGTCCGCCTGGGCCGGCGACGCGGTGAGCCAATGGTCGAAGGCATCGCGCACAGCATTTTCAACGATCCGGCTGGCCTCGATTGTCGAAAGCCGGTCCTTTGTCTGGCCGACGAATTCCGGTTCTCGGATGAAAACGGACAACATGCCAGCCGCGCTCAGCATGACATCGTCATTGGTCACGATGGCGGCCCGCTTGTTGCCGGTCAATTCCGCATAGGCGCGAAGCCCTTTCGACAGCGCCGCACGCATGCCGGCTTCATGCGTACCGCCTTCTGCCGTCGGAACCGTGTTGCAGTACGAATGCAGGAAACCGTCGCCACCGTGCCAGGTAACGGCCCATTCGACACGACCATGCCCACTTTTCTTCTCGCTCAGGCCAGCGAAAATCTCGGTCGTAATCTGCCGGTCCTTACCGATGGACGCTGCGAGATAATCCTTCAGACCGTTCGGAAAATGGAATGTGTCACTAGGGCTTGCGAGACTTTTTTCATTCAGAAGTTCAGGGGCGCACTTCCATCGAATTTCCACGCCGCCAAACAGATAGGCCTTCGAGCGCGCCATGCGATACAGGCGATCCGGATCGAACCGCGCGCTTTTGCCGAAAATCTCCGGATCGGGGTGGAAGCGTTGTTTCGTGCCGCGCCGGTTCTGAACCGGCCCAAGGTCTTCGATGCGACCCTGCGGCAGGCCCTTGGCATAATGCTGGCGATAAAGGCGCCGCCCGCGCGCGATCTCTACGGTCAGATCGTCGGATAGCGCATTGACCACGCTGATACCGACACCGTGCAGGCCGCCGGAGGTCTCGTAGACCTTGCTGTCGAATTTCCCGCCAGCGTGAAGCGTCGTCATGATCACTTCGAGAGCGCTCTTGTCCGGAAATTTCGGGTGTGGATCGACCGGAATGCCGCGTCCATTGTCTGTCACGTTGAGATGGCCGGACGATTCCAGCTCGACCTCGATCCAACTGGCATGGCCGGCCACGGCTTCGTCCATGCAATTGTCGATGACTTCTGCAAACAGGTGATGCAGCGCCTTGGCGTCAGTGCCGCCAATATACATGCCGGGGCGCCGCCGCACCGGTTCAAGACCCTCCAAAACGTCGATATCGGCTGCAGAATAGCTCTCAACGCCATCAGGCTGCACGTGGGGCGTTGTCGTCTGCTTTGGTGGCGCGTTATCCTGCTTCGGCGCGGCGATTGTCGACCGGCGTTGCGAAGTGTTTGCGGAGCCGCCGCTGAAAAGATCCTTCGCGCCTTCCATTGCCGCTTTCCGTTCTGACATGATCCCCGAATCACTCAAGTCTCGCATTCCGATTCGTTTCATGCGAGCACGTTCCGTCAATGTTCACGGCTTATACACGGAAAACGCTAGATTACCGGGATTTTTTGCCGTTTGAGCGCAAATTTCCCGGACTCTAGCTTTGCGATGTCGATTGAAGCTGCCGGATCGCGCGATCCATCACCTGCAGAAATTGCGACCGGTCGGCTTTGCCGAACGGCGCATTATAGGTCTGGCTCTGGTTCGCCTCGCGGAGGTGCTGACTGAGATTACGGGCTGCGAGCGCGCCGCCGACATTGGCCTGATCGAGCAGCCGACCCTTGGGCGTCAGCGCCAGAGCTTTCCGTTCTACGCAGCGGGCTGCCAGGGGCATGTCCGCCGTGATGCACAGATCGTTGGCCGCGATGTTCTCGGCGATGTAATCGTCGGCTTCGTCAAACCCGCCTCCGACCAGTTTGATCGATGCGAGGTCATAACGCGATGGGCGAAGGCCCGACGCGGCGACATAAACGACGCTCAGCCCATAGCGTTCGGCCACTTTTTCTATTTCGGATCGAACAGGGCAGGCATCCGCGTCGACCCAGATGGTAGGTGTCTTCATCAGCAAGCAGCTAGTTCATCGGGGCAGGGGGCAGTGCTTTCGAGCGGCCCGAACAGTTCACGGCATGTGCCTTTCAGCGCTTGGTCGAGATCGTCCATCGTTACCGGCAGGCCAAGATCGACCAGGCTGGTGACACCATGTTCACTGATGCCGCAGGGCGTGATTCCGTCATAGTGCGAGAGGTCGGGCTCCACATTGATGGCGATGCCATGAAACGAGACCCATTGCCGCAGGCGGATACCGATCGCCGCGATCTTATCTTCGGCTGGCGAACCATTCACGGTTGGCGGTTTATCGGGACGGACGATCCAGACGCCGACGCGGTCATCGCGCCGTTCGCCTCGCAATCCGAATTCGGCAAGAGTGTCGATGATCCATTGTTCGAGTGCTGCAATGAAGGCGCGAACGTCCGTTCGACGCCGCTTCAGGTCCAGCATCACATAGGCGACGCGTTGCCCCGGCCCATGATAGGTGTACTGGCCTCCGCGCCGCGTCGAGTGGACGGGAAAACGATTCTTCCAGATCAGATCGTCCGACTTTGCGCTGGTGCCGGCAGTGAAAAGAGGCGGGTGTTCGACCAGCCAAATTTCTTCGCGCGCCATGCCATTCGCAATCTTTGTCGCCAGTCCTTCCATTCTCTCAACGGCGAAAGCGTACTCGGTCAGACCTGGCTGAACCCGCCAGAGTATCGGGTCGGCGGGACTTTGGGGTCGGAAATCGATTGTAATCTCGTCGCGTTTCATCAACGGTTCCGGCTCGGTCGGGCAGCAGTGAACATCACGAGACGACCCTGGCGAAAAAGCGCGTCGGACAGGCTTGTGTGCATGATATGAGTTTGCTACATCGCCGCCTGCCGGGCCGCAAGGGTTGGTCGGGCAAGTGCGGTCGTGGCGGAATTGGTAGACGCGCAGCGTTGAGGTCGCTGTGGGGCAACCCGTGGAAGTTCGAGTCTTCTCGACCGCACCAAATTTCTTCTCATCACCGACTGACAGACTTAGTCGCCGGTACGTTGTCGCCGTCTCTTGCGGCGAACCATCGCGTGTGCGCATCATGGCGGCATTCTTGTCTATCGTTGGTTGATAGCCATGTCACACAGCCGAATTGTCCGGGCCAGTCTTCCCAAAGGTGCCCACATTTGCTCGCGCGTATCCGCGGACGATTTTCTGGACGGTTATCGTGTATCTTCGCCGCTCGATGCACGAACGGCCGCGTCGGTCGGGCTCGATATGCCTGTTTGGGCGAAGGGATTGCTTCGTTTACGCAATATGCTTGTCGGTCCGCTTGGGCTTAAGACGGAACCCGAAGAGAGCGCTAAGGCGGACCGGTTCGGCATGTTTCCGGTGAGATATGAAAACGAGAACGAAATTGTTCTCGGCTTCGATGACAAGCATCTGGATTTTCGCATCACATTGTATCGGCAAAGTTCTGATATCATCATGTCGACCTGGGTGCGCCCGCATAATTGGCTCGGTCGAGCCTATCTTGCGGCCGTCATGCCGTTTCACGTGCTTATCACGCGCGATGCGATGCGCCGCATCAGACAGGCGGGATGAGAGGAACGGCCGCTCCTCGTTCGGCCATTCGATGAAGTTTCGTATGGAAAAGTGCCGAAAATCCAGCGATTTATAAAAATTCGGGGTAACGGCAAAAAACTTCATTTTTGGTGTTGACGGTTTTGTGTGGTGGTGCGTATAAGCCGCCCATCGCTGGCGGGGCTGCCGGGTTTGTTGAGAACCTGGTTTTAGGGTCTTGCCAGAAGGGGCGCTGGGTCTTATGTTC
>NZ_JAMYXM010000001.1 GCF_024158145.1 Notoacmeibacter sp. MSK16QG-6 | reverse complement strand
GATCGGCGCCGATGTGGCGACCGTGCCGCCCTCCACGCTCCACACCCTCGTCAAGCATCCGCTGACCGACAAGGGCCTCGACGCCTTCACCGCTGACTGGAAAAAAACCGGACAGAGCATCCTTTGATCCCTGCCCCTCAGGCCTTCTGATGCAATGAGTGAAGTCCGCAAACGCGCACTCTTCGTCCTGCCCCATTTCGCCGGAGGCGGGGCGGAGCGCGCGATCACGCGATACGCCAAGATATTGCACGATGCAGGCTATGAAACGGTCGCCATCACGCTGACCGACCGGAAGAATTTTCCGCCACCGGATTTCCTGCGACACATCGTCCTGCCAAAGGTGAAACGGGGACTGTTTCACCGCCGCAGAACGGCCGGGGCGATGTGGGACGCGATAGCCGATCTCGGCGGCCCGGACAGCTTTTCGATCAAGATGTCCAGCCTGCCTGTCGCCGACCGAATCGTTGCGGTTCTGCCGGAGTGCGGCTTCATCTTCCGGCTGGCCAACGACCATTTTACCGAACATCTGGAAAGCCGTCGCATCGGCCTCATGTCGCGCCGGCGGCGCTTGAAGAAGCTCTACGGCGATAAGCCGCTGCTGTGCGTGTCAGAGGCAATGGAGGATGCGGTCCGACGACTTTTCAAAAGAAGCGATCGACGCATCCGCACCATTTACAACCCGTTCGACTTCGAAGCGATCCGTACACAGTCGAGAGACGAAGATACGGCAATTCCGGATGACAGCTACATCATCCATGTCGGCCGTAGCGCACAGGCCAAGCGCCATGACATCCTGCTGAACGCCTTCAAGGCGAGCGGGACGGATCGCAAGCTGGTCCTTCTCGGCAAGATCAAGGATCACGTCACAGACCAGATCGGCGCATTAGGGCTGACAGAAAACGTCATCTGCATTCCTTATCGATCCAACCCCTATCCTCTCATCCGCAACGCAGATGCGTTGATTCTTTCATCCGAACGCGAGGGATTGCCCGGCGTCCTGATCGAATCGCTCATCGTCGGCACACCGGTGGTCAGCACAGATTGCCCCTTCGGACCGTCCGAGATTTTGCAAGGCGCACAGCGTGCTTTTCTTGTTCCGAACAAGGATGTGGAGGCCTTGGCGACGGCCATGCAGAAGATCGTGTCCGATCCGCCGCCCTATCAGGAGAATTGCATCGAAAAATTCCGGGACACCCATTTCCTGGCCGAGATCGAAGACTTCGCAACCTCTCTCGAACAAACGACCTGACCATGAAAGTCCTTATCATCGGCGGATACGGCTTGATCGGAGCGGCCTGCTTGAGGGCTCTGAGACAGGCCGGCTTTGCAGTCACAGGTGTGGGACGCGATGTCGATGCAGCACGAAAAGTCGATCCGGATGGCGAGTGGATCATCCGCGATGTCACGAAGCTCTCGGTTGAGGACTGGCAAAGGCTTACCGCCGATAAGGATGTGGTGATCAATGCATCTGGCGCACTGCAGGATGGCGCGCGCGATTCGCTGCATGCCATTCACGTCACCGCCGTCGAGCGGCTGACCGAAGCCTTGGCGGATACGTCGACGCGCCTTGTTCATATATCGGCGGTCGGCGCTTCGCAGACGGCAAAGCTTGATTTCTTTGCGACCAAGGGTCAGGGCGAGACGATCATTCGGCAATCCTCAGCCGATTGGGTGATTTTACGGCCTGCTCTCGTTATCGGCCAGGAAGCCTATGGCGGCACCGCCCTTTTGCGCGCGGCGGCGGCGCTACCCATGTTGGCTCCGCACTTCATTCCGGATGTTACCGTGCAGACCGTCTTTCTGAACGATGTCGCGCAGGCAGTGGTGCAGGCGGCAAGAGGTGAAATACCTCACGGCACTTTGGCCGATCTGACCGAGCCGGAGGGGCGCTCGCTATCGGCAACCATCCGGACCATCCGTCGCTGGATCGGATTTGCCGATCCGCGCGCTACAATTCCGGTTCCGACAGTGTTTATGTCCATTCTGGCGAAATGCGCCGATGCGCTCGGTTATCTCGGCTGGCGCTCGCCTTTGCGCAGTAATGCGCTCGCCGCCCTCGCCGATGGCATAGAAGGCGACCCGGACGCGTGGCTAAAGGCTGGAGGCACACCCTGTCGCTCCCTTGATGAAACTCTCTCCGCCATGCCGGCAACGGTTCAGGAGCGTTGGTTTGCCCGTCTCTACTTGCTGTTTCCGCTCGGAGTCGCGCTGCTTTCGGTCTTCTGGATACTGTCTGGCATCATCGGCGTCACGGAGTATGACCGGGCAGCGGCGATACTAACGACTCGCGGAATGAGCGGTGGTCTGGCTCCTACCGCAGTGTTCGCGGGATCGATTATGGACATTGCACTGGGTCTCGCTATTCTTTGGCGGCCTTGGGTGCGCGCGGCCTCTCTCGGCATGGTAATTGTTTCTCTTGGCTATCTGGTTGGCGGCTCGATGATGACGCCGGACCTCTGGGCCGATCCGCTCGGCCCGTTCGTCAAGGTGCTGCCCTCCCTCGGCCTAGCCCTTTTCGTCGCCGCAATCGCCAAAGATCGATGAGCTACCAGCTTCTCCTTTATCTGCATGTGATTGGCGCCACCGTCCTCCTCGGCACGGGCGCCGGCATCGCTTTCTTCATGGTGGTGTCCCATCGCAGCGGTAGTGCCGTCTTGATCGCGCATGTCGCTGGAATCGTAGTGTTGGCCGATATGGTCTTCACAGCCACGGCAGCGATCGCACAGCCTATCACCGGCTACCTTCTCGTTCGTGAAGCTGGCTGGTCCCTTTCGGAAGGTTGGATCGCGCTGTCTCTTGGCCTCTATTTTCTCGTCGGTGCATTCTGGCTGCCGGTTGTCTGGATGCAGGTCCGAATGCGCGATCTCGCCCGCCGGGCGGCTGATCAGGGCGCGCCATTGCCGAATGCCTATTATCGTCTCTATAGGGTCTGGTTCGCCTTCGGCTTTCCTGCCTTTTTTGCCGTGCTGGCCATCATCTGGCTGATGCTGACAAAACCCGAACTCGCCGTCTGGATGCGTTAGCGCTTCGAAGTTCAAGAGGTTTCATCAACCGATGATCGCTGCGCTCTGGCCGGTTTTCGCCCTGATTATGATTGGCTTTCTGTTGCGCCGGGCGAGCTTTCCCGATCCGGCGTTCTGGCCCGCCGCCGAAAAATTGAATTATTTTCTTCTATTCCCGGCGCTGCTCATCCTCAGCCTTTCCAAAGCTCCGCTAGACGATCCAGCGATCCTTAATCTCGGCGGCGCGATCCTCATCACGATACTCATCGTCACGGCCCTCACCGCTCTGGCAGCGCGGATTCGGGGCTGGAATGCCGCTCGCCATGGGCCGCTGCTCCAAGGCTTGATCCGCTTCAACACCTATCTCGGTCTGGCCATCGCGGGAAACATTGGCGGACAGGAGGCGATAAGCCGTGCCGCAGCGCTCCTCGCCATCGCCGTTCCGACTGTCAATGTCCTATCGGTTCTGGCGCTCGCCGGTGAACGCGGGGTTGGCGCCAAAGCGCTTGTCAGGCCGCTCCTGACCAACCCTCTGATCATCGCCTGCCTGATCGGGATCGGCCTGTCGCTCAGCCGACTTGGCATGCCGCCCTATAGCGAAGAGATTTTCGATTTTCTGGCGCAGTCCAGCCTGCCGCTCGGCCTGCTCTGCGTCGGTGCGGCGCTGAAGCCCGCTGCCGCGCGCCGCGAAACCGTGACCCTACTGACGAACAGTGTCGCGCGGCTTCTGGCCGTGCCGGCGCTGGCCTTCGCCATCGGCACGGCGATGAGCCTTGCCTCGACTGATATGCTGGTTCTGATCACCTTCACCGCCATCCCGACGGCGGCGACGGCCTATGTTCTGACGACGCAGATGAAGGGTGACGGCACGTTGATGGCGGGCATTACAACAGCGCAGACGGTGATGGCTGCCCTGACACTCCCGCTCGTGCTTTACTGGTTTGTCTGACAGCGACAGACGAAATGCATCATTCAATCCGGATCGCCCAGCGCAGCTCGCCTAGCTGTTTTTCCGTCGCTTGGCTTCCGCGATCAGTCGCTCGATACGTTTCTTTTCACTGGCATCGAAAGCGTTTTGCGCCTTTTCATGCAGACGGCCCAGCCGTTTGGTAATCTTGCGTGACTGAGCTTTCAGCGCTTCGCATGTCGGCTGCGGTGGAATGGCTTCCAACTCTTTCTCCAATAGTCGGACAAACGCTTTGGCGATTTCCACATGAGCCTTTTCATGGGCACGGGCGTAAGCGGCGAACCCCTTCCAGTTGCGCCGAAGGTTCCTGTCCTTTGTGAGCGCCTCCTCGCGCCATCGCGGTAGAGTGATGTTTGCATCGATGCCGAACTTTGCCCGGCGGATGCTGCAGCGACCGCCCCGGCGGTCGAGGTCGAGAGCCAGGGGCTTCATGCTAATGGCCGCCGTCGCAATCGCTTTGCCGCGATGCGTTTTAGGCCCTTTTCGGTCGATTTCCCTGTCGAGTTCTTCCGAACTTTTGCCGGAGATTTCGTAATAACTCGTCGAAACATTCGTTGTGGTGCAGCCGCTGACGACCAGACACAGCGCAAACAGCGATCCGGCCAGACGGAGACGATTTTTCAACATGCAGACGATGCCCCAACTGTCGACTGGCTTCCATTATCGAAGCCATAGCCGCTCGTAATTCCCTGCGCTACTTCGCCAGCACTTGCGGCGGCGCGTAATTCTTCAGCTTCGCGTTCAGCGCCAGAACGATGATCCGCGCCAGTTCACGCGCAGCATCTTCCTCGGCGTCCTCCTCGGCAGATCGCAAAGCATAAAGCTGGGTCGACCGATCATATTGCGCAAAGGCGCGGCGTTCGCCCGTGGCCACGATCTCGCCCGTTTCGATGATCGTGAGCTTGTACGTCCCGCGAAGTTCGACCTGACCGGCGAATGTCCGGCTGATCTCACCATCGGCGACCGGCGCGGTATTCGAGGTCCGTACTCTCTTGCGCAGATCGACATCGAGACGGAAAGGCGCGGCGACCGGTTGGCTGCGCCCGCCATTGATCAGAAAGACCAGTTCGTCGCGCAGCATGAAACCGGCCCGTCCGCTGATCGTCGAGACTTCGATCGGCAGTCGATTGGTGGTGACACCGCCGCCAGTTCCGTAAAGCGGCTGTGCGGTACAGGCCGCCAGAACCATCAGTCCCAAAGCGCCAAGTGCTATGCGAATGGCAGACTGGACGCGATCATACGACCACATTGACGATTCTCCCCGGCACCACGATCACCTTCTTCGGGGCGCCACCATCAAGCATCTTTTGCACGGCGTCGAGAGCAAGAGCGGCTGCTTCGACCTCTTCCTTGGGCGCATTCTTCGCCACTGTGACATCGGCGCGCTTCTTTCCGTTCACCTGCACGGGCAATGTCATCGTGTCGTCCTCGATGAGGCCGCTCTCATAGGACGGCCACGCGGTTTCGGCCACCATCTGCTCGTGGCCGAGCATCTGCCAGCATTCCTCGGCTAGATGCGGCATCATCAGCGCCAGCATGGCGACCAGCTTGTCGGCTGCATCGGCGAGCGCGGCCAGCGTCTCAGGCTTGGCTTCGCCCTTGGCTGCCGATTGCAGGGGAGCCGAAAGACCGTTCACCAACTCATAAAGCCGGGCGACCGCCTTGTTGAAGGCGAGCTTCTCGATGTCTTCCCCTACCGCTTTGACCGTCCGGTGCGCCGCCTTTGAAATATCTGCCGCCTCGCCGTCCGTCGCGGCCTTCGCCGCGACTGCTTGCAGGGCGGGAGCCGCTTCAGAGAGCAGCCGCCAGACCCGCTGAACGAAGCGATGCGCGCCCTCCACGCCGCCCTCCGTCCAGATGACATCGCGCTCCGGCGGACTGTCCGACAGCATGAAGAAGCGTGCCGTATCCGCGCCGTAGGAAGCAAGGATTTCCTCAGGATCGACGACGTTCCGCTTCGACTTGCTCATCTTCTCGATGCCGCCGATTTCGACCGCCTCGCCGGTGGCGATTAGCACCGCCTGTCGATCGTTCCCCTCGCCTTCGACGCGCACTTCGGCGGGCGTGACATATTGCCCGTCTGCCGCTTTGTAGGTTTCGTGAACGACCATGCCTTGCGTAAAGAGACCCTTGAACGGCTCTTTCAGATCCAGATGGCCGGTCGCCTTCATCGCCCGCGTGAAGAAGCGCGAATAGAGCAGATGAAGAATCGCATGTTCGATCCCGCCAATATACTGATCGACCGGCAGCCAGCGATTGGCCATCTCCGGTTCGGTCGGCGCATCGGCATGCGGCGCGGTAAAGCGCGCGAAATACCAGGATGAATCGACGAACGTATCCATCGTGTCGGTTTCGCGCTGGGCCGGCCCAGCGCATTTCGGACAGGCGACATCGCGCCAGGTCGGATGGCGGTCGAGCGGATTGCCCGGCCTGTCGAACGAAACGTCCTCCGGCAGCTTCACCGGCAGGTCCGCCTTCGTTAGCGGAACGGTGCCGCAGCTTTCGCAATGCACGACCGGGATCGGACAACCCCAGTAGCGCTGGCGCGAAACGCCCCAGTCGCGCAGCTTGTATTTGACCTGCCGCTCTGCGATCGGGCGGCCGTCCAGCGTCTCGGCGGCAAGCCTGTCGGCCACCGCATTAAAGGCCGCGTCGCTGGTCATACCGTCCAGATCGCGCGAATTGATCATCACCCCGTCGCCATCATAAGCGGATTGGGAGATGTCGGGGCTCTCGCCTCCCGGCGCGACGACCGGCGTGATCGGCAGATCGTATTTGGTGGCGAATTCCCAGTCGCGCTGATCGTGGGCGGGGCATCCGAACAACGCGCCCGTGCCGTAATCCGTCAGAACGAAATTGGCGACCCATACCGGGACTTTCCAGCTTGGGTCGAGCGGATGCTCGACGAAGAGGCCCGTATCGAAGCCTTTTTTCTCGGCCGTCTCCAGCGTCGCGACCGACGTGCCCATGCGCTTGCAGTCGGCATTGAATGCGGCGAGGTCGGCATTGTCTTCCGCCAGCTTCTGGCTGAGCGGATGATCCGGCGCGATAGCCATGAAGGATGCGCCGTAGAGGGTGTCCGGCCGCGTGGTATAGACTTCGATCTCGTCGAAACCCTCTGGCGCACTGTCGGTCAGCGCCCAGCGGATCTGCAGCCCCTCGCTCTTGCCGATCCAGTTTCTCTGCATGGTCCGGACCTTGTCCGGCCAGTTCGGCAAATCGTCGAGCGAAGTCAGCAGGTCTTCGGAGAAGTCCGATATTTTGAAGAACCACTGGACCAGCTCGCGCTGCTCGACATCGGCGCCGGAACGCCAACCCTTGCCATCGATCACCTGCTCATTGGCGAGCACCGTCATGTCGACCGGGTCCCAGTTCACCCGGCTCTTCTTGCGGGTAACAAGGCCGGCATCCAGCATATCGAGAAACAGCATCTGCTGGCGGTGATAGTAATCGACGTCGCAGGTCGCGAATTCACGGCTCCAGTCGAGAGACAGGCCCATGCTCTTCAGCTGACCGCGCATCGTGTCGATATTGGCGTAGGTCCATGTTCCCGGATGGGTCTTATTGGCCATAGCCGCGTTCTCTGCCGGCATACCGAAGGCGTCCCAGCCCATCGGGTGCAGGACAGCGAACCCCTTGGCCCGCTTATAACGGGCCACGACATCGCCCATCGTGTAATTGCGCACATGGCCGATATGGATGCGACCGGACGGATAGGGAAACATCTCCAGCACGTAATAGGTTTCGCGCGGATCGTCCTTGTCGGTTTCGAAGAGCTTTTTATCCTCCCAGGCGGCCTGCCATTTCGGCTCAACGGTTCGGGAATTGTAGCGCTCGGTTGCCATGGTCGGAGCTTTTCTATCTTTCAGTACTGGCAGATGATCGGCGGATGCTTGACCACGCTTTGCGAAAAGCGTCAACCGTCGCGGCATTTTGAAAGGGGAGCAATGACAATGAGTGAGACGGCCGAAAGGCTCGATGATGTGAAACGCGCCATGAATGCCTCTGCTGAAGAAGCAGGCCGCCCGGCGTCCGACATCACGCTCGTCGCCGTTTCGAAAACGCATGACGCCGAGACGATCCGCCCGGTTCTCGATGCCGGCCAGCGTATCTTTGGCGAAAACAGAGTTCAGGAAGCGCAGGGCAAATGGCCGGCCTTGCGTGAAGACTATCCCGACACCGAACTCCATCTGATAGGACCGCTGCAAAGCAACAAGGCCGCAGATGCCGTTGCACTTTTCGATGTGATCGAAACGGTCGACCGCGAGAAGATCGCCAGGGAACTGGCAAAGGAGATCGAAAAGCAGGGCAAGACGCCGCGTCTGCTGGTGCAGGTCAATACCGGCAAGGAAGAGCAGAAGGCCGGCATCATGCCGGAAGACGCCGTTGCCTTCGTCGCCCGATGTCGCGACGAATACGGCCTGACAATTGACGGGCTAATGTGCATTCCGCCCGTTGACGACAATCCCGGCCCGCATTTCGCGCTTTTAGACAAGCTGGCCAACGAGGCCGGGCTTTCAACGCTTTCCATGGGTATGAGCGCGGATTTCGAAACGGCAATTCGCTTTGGCGCAACCCATATCCGCGTCGGCTCCGCCATCTTCGGCGAGCGGGATTACGGCTGAACGTCCTGCTATCGGCACGTGCCGCCTCCATGAAATGGCTCGATGACGATCACCACTAACGCCCGGCCCCGATTGGCAGCGATCACGGTCCGATAATTCTCCCTTCGCCCTTGACCATCCTACTTCAATCCGACTAGACCATACTTGTTATGTTATAACATAACTAGACAACGAGGATTGGATTCCAGAAAATGAATATCGATTTCATGAAACAGGCGGGTTCGCTCGCCCTCTTGGCAGCCCTGCTCGTCGGAGCACCGGCATTTGCCGAAGACAGGAAGGCCGACGAAACGTCGGCGCATGCGCATTCCCACGATAAGAAGGATGCCAAGACCGATATCTACAAGGGCTATTTCGAGGACAGTCAGATCGAGAGTCGCACGCTCGCCGACTGGCAGGGCGACTGGCAGTCCGTCTACCCATATCTTCAGGATGGGACGCTGGATCCCGTCATGGCCCACAAAGCGGAGTCGGGTGACAAGACCGCCGAGGAATACAAAACCTACTATACGACCGGCTATCAGACGGATGTCGACCGCATCGTAATCGATGGCGAGACGCTTACCTTCTACAAGGATGGGAATCCGGCCAAAGGGCAATATGCCGATGACGGCTACGAAATTCTCAATTACGAAAAGGGCAATCGCGGCGTCCGCTACATCTTCAAGAAGACCGGTGGCGACGAGGACGCACCGCAGATCATTCAGTTCAGCGATCACCGCATCACGCCTGGCGAAGCCGATCATTACCATCTCTATTGGGGCGACGACCGGCAAGCTCTCTTGAGCGAACTGACCAACTGGCCGACCTACTACCCCTCATCGCTCAATGGCGAGCAGATCGTCGAAGAGATGACGGCACACTGATCTGGCACCGTCGGCTTTGAAGAGGCGGTTGGTGGTGCGGACAATCCGTTTCGCCAACCGCCACGATGAACGATTCCGCTCAGTGCAGTTGGATTTCCCCGGCCACGTTTGTCCATTCGCCCGGCCGGATCAGCCGACGATGACAATAACGGATGGAATGCAGCGGACCGTCCAGCTTTTCCTGCCAGAAATGAAGAAATTTCTTCATGGCCGGAAAGCGCGGCGCCACATCATATTCCTGCCAGAGATAAGTTTGGAGGAAGTCGGGATGATCCGGCATACGATAGAGAATTTCCGCCGTAGTCAGCCCGTAGCCTTTGAGCATGAGTTCCATTTCGCGCTGATCGCTCATTGCCTGCCTGCTCCTATTCTAATCGATGAATCGATTGAAAACCCGACATGGTAAACAGACTATTAATTCCCGCTAATTCCCTTTACTTGCCAGACTGTTGCTGTTCATGAAAGAAGACTGCTAACAAGCCGCATGCCAAACGGCTCATCGGTCGCCGCAACAGGTGAGAGACAGCCAATACTCACCGAATGTCCAATTGGAGAGCGGCCGGTCACGCGCTAGATGAGGCGAAGAGACCGGGGCGAAGATGAACGCCCGGCGGAGAGATGGCGGCTTGTCGCCGAAACCTGTTGGAGGGAGGAAATTCCATGAGTGACGTACAGGTGCATCCGGTTCAGGATGCATGGAAGCAGCGTGCCCTTGTCGATGCCGAACAGTATGAGGAGATGTACAAGCGCTCCATCGACGATCCGGAAGGTTTCTGGAAGGAGCACATGCAGCGCCTCGACTGGATCAAGGAGCCCACCAGGATCAAGGCGGTCGATTTCAACTACCCCGACATCTCCATCAAATGGTTCGAGGATGGCGAGCTGAACGTCTCCGCCAATTGCGTGGACCGCCATCTCAAGGACAAGGGTGAACAGACCGCCATTATCTGGGAGCCAGACAGCCCGGATGAAGAGGCGCAATTCATCACCTACAAGCAGCTCCATGCCCATGTCTGCAAATTCGCTAACGTTCTGAAAGAAATGGGTGTCGGCAAAGGCGACCGTGTCGTCATTTATCTTCCGATGATCCCCCAGGCCGCCTACGCCATGCTTGCCTGCGCGCGGATCGGCGCCATTCACTCCATCGTTTTCGCCGGCTTCTCGCCCGACGCCCTGGCCGACCGGATCAACGATTGCGACGCCAAATTGCTCATCACGGCAGATCTGGCGCCGCGGGGCGGCCGCAAGACGCCGCTGAAGACCAATGCCGACAAGGCGTTGGCCAAATGCGGCGACGACGTCAAATGCCTCGTCGTCAAGCGTGTCGGCGACGGGGTCGATATGACGGACGGCCGCGATTTCTGGCTCCATGAGATGGAAGACAAGGTCGGAAACGATTGCGAACCGGAGGCGATGAACGCCGAAGATCCGCTCTTCGTCCTCTACACCTCCGGCTCCACCGGCAAGCCGAAGGGCGTGGTTCACACCTCGGGCGGTTATCTGGTCTGGACCTCCATGACCCAGGAGATCGTCTTCGACTACCATCCGGGCGATGTCTACTGGTGCGGCGCCGACATCGGCTGGGTCACCGGCCACAGCTATATCGTCTACGGACCTCTCGCCAATGGCGCGACAACGCTGATGTTCGAGGGCGTGCCAACATATCCGGACGCTTCGCGCTTCTGGCAGGTCATCGACAAGCACCAGGTCAACCAGTTCTACACGGCTCCGACAGCGATCCGCGCGCTGATGGGCAAAGGCGACAGCTTTGTCGAAGGTCACGATCTTTCGACGTTGAAAGTACTCGGCACGGTCGGCGAACCGATCAACCCGGAAGCCTGGGAGTGGTATTTCCATAAGGTCGGCAAGGGCAAGACACCGATTGTCGATACATGGTGGCAGACCGAAACGGGTGGCCATCTCATCACGCCGCTACCGGGTGCAACGCCCCTTAAGCCCGGTTCGGCCACGAGACCGTTCTTCGGCGTCAAGCCGGTCATGCTGGAGGCGGAAAGCGGCAAGGTGATCGAAACCACCGAAGCGGAAGGCGTCCTCGCAATCGCCGACAGCTGGCCGGGCCAGATGCGCACGGTCTATGGCGATCACGAGCGCTTCGCCAACACTTATTTCCAGCAATATCACGGCTATTACTTCTCCGGCGATGGCGCCCGCCGTGATGCCGATGGCTATTACTGGATCACCGGCCGCGTCGATGATGTCATCAACGTTTCCGGCCACCGCATGGGCACCGCCGAGGTCGAGAGCGCTCTTGTCTCTCATCCGAAGGTCTCCGAGGCGGCCGTCGTCGGCTATCCGCACGATGTTAAGGGTCAGGGCATCTATTGCTACGTCACATTGATGGCCGGCGAGGAAGGCAGCGACGAATTGCGGAAGGAATTGCGCAATCATGTCCGCGAGGAGATTGGTCCTATTGCTTCGCCCGACATGATCCAGTTCGCCCCGGGCCTGCCAAAAACTCGCTCCGGCAAGATCATGCGCCGCATCCTGCGCAAGATCGCCGAAGACGATTTCGGCAGCCTCGGCGACACCTCGACACTTGCCGAACCGGAAGTCGTCGATGATCTGATCGACAACCGGCAGAACAAGAAGAGCTGAGCTTCTTTGTCGAGTGAATAGAAGGCGGGCAGCGGCCCGCCTTTTTCATTTCCACAATCGAAATCCGGTTATGCCGACGTCGGGCGGGCCGTTCGGTTTCTGGCCTGCCCCGCCATTCGAGATAGTCCAGCAGGCTAAAATCGGCTCGATATCGACAGAAGCGACGAGCGCGAATAGCGCTCTTGATCATAAATAGCATGCTGTTTATATTTTAAATAGCGCGCTATTGAAAAGGCTTATTGCATGTTCGATAAACATTACTCGGCGGGTTATCTGGCCAGTCACATGGCGCGTCTCTTCGCGATTGCCCTGCAACGCCAGATCGCCCCGCTCGATCTGGCCCCAGCCCAATTCATGACATTGCTGGAATTGTGGGAGGAGGACGGTCTAACGCAGGTCGAGCTCGTTAAGCGGCTTGATGTAGAGCAGGCGACCATGGCCAATACCCTCAAGCGCATGGCGCGCGACGGGCTGATCGAGCCGAAGCCGCACCCGAAAGACAATCGCGCTCGACAAATCTGGCTGACCGAACGGGGGCGCGAGCTTCGAGAAGCAGCCACCGATGCAGCGTCAGTCGTCAACGAGACCGCTCTTGCAGGCCTGACCCAATGGGAGCGGACAGCCCTTATCGAACTGATGCGCAACACCATCGCCAATCTGCAAAAGGCGCAGCGGCCATGAGCGCTCCCTATCCGGAGACACCCGACGGACGATATTTCGTCGCCAAGGGCCGGCTATGGCGGAAATCGGACCCGCACCTTCCCGAGGAAGAGCGGCAGGCGGCGGTCAACGATTTGATGGCAGCCCGCCGCGCCGTTCGCGATGCGCGCGACGGCGATGCCAGACACGCAGCACGCCAACGGGTCGATGCCGCTAAACGCCGTCTCGGTGAACGTGGTCCGGTCTGGTGGAACGATGACGCCCCTGACGAGACTCGCAAAGCCCCGTGGAATACCTCTTACGCCGATTGGTGGAACGCGCTGACCACCGAGGAAAAAGCGAAAGGCAACCCGCAACGCTGATCCGACGCCGAGGCGCGCTCGACCGCGGGCGTGTCGCGCAAACCGATCAGTGCCTAAAGTGGCGCATCCCGGTCATCACCATGGCTATGCCATGCTCATCGGCCGCCGCGATCACCTCGTCGTCGCGCATCGAACCGCCCGGCTGGATCACCGCCGTCGCACCGGCTTCCACTGCAGAGAGCAAACCGTCCGCGAAGGGGAAGAAGGCGTCTGAGGCAACGACCGAGCCCTTCGAAAGCGGCTCGGAAAGGCCCGCTGCCTCGGCGGCGTCCGCGCTCTTGCGAGCCGCGATGCGGGCGCTGTCCACCCGACTCATCTGCCCTGCCCCGACACCCACCGTCGCGCCATCCTTGACGTAAACGATGGCGTTGCTCTTCACATGTTTGGCGACACGGAAGGCAAAACGCAGATCGGCCATTTCCTGCTCGCTCGGCGCACGTTTCGTCACCACCTTCAGATCGAGATCGTCGATCCGCCCGAAATCCCGATCCTGTACCAGAAGGCCACCGGCGACGCTCTTTACCATCGCACCTCGCGCGGCGGGGTCCGGTAGCCCGCCTGTCAGAAGCAGGCGCAGATTCTTCTTCGCCGCGATGATGGCCTTCGCCTGATCATTCGCGTCCGGCGCGATAATGACCTCGGTGAAAACCTTGACGATCTCCTCGGCGACCTCGGCGTCGAGCGCCCGGTTCAGCGCGACGATACCGCCGAATGCCGACACCGGATCGCAACGCAGTGCCTTGCGATAGGCGTCCACGAGCGTCTGCCCCTCCGCGACGCCGCAAGGATTGGCGTGCTTGATGATGGCGACGGCAGCGGTCTTTGCCGGGTCGAACTCCGCCGCCAGTTCGAAGGCGGCATCCGTATCGTTGATATTGTTGTAGGAGAGCGTCTTGCCCTGCACCTGGGTGGCCGTTGCCACACCCCGCCGGTTGGTGCCGTCACTGTAGAATCCGGCGCTCTGATGCGGATTTTCGCCGTAGCGCATAACGGCGGCCAGCCTGCCGCCAAATGCGCGATATTCGGGCGCGTCGATCTCCAGCGTCTCTGCGAACCAGCCGGAAATTGCCGCATCGTAGGCCGCTGTACGCGCGAACGCCTTGCCAGCGAGCCGCTGGCGAAACGCATAGGTCGTCGCGCCTTCATTCTCGGCCATCTGCGCCAGAAGCGGCGCGTAATCGGAGGGGTCCACAATGATGGAAACATAAGCGTGGTTCTTGGCCGAAGCGCGTACCATGGCCGGCCCGCCAATATCGATATTTTCCACCGTCAGCCCGTACTCACCGCCAGCGGCGCGCACTTCCTCGAACGGGTAGAGATTGATGATCGCCAGATCGATCGCGCCGATCCCGTGCTCGTCCATCGCGGCCTTGTGATCGGCATCGTCGCGGATCGCCAGCAAACCGCCATGCACATTCGGATGCAGCGTCTTGACGCGGCCATCCATGATTTCGGGAAAGCCGGTGACCTCCGACACATCCTTCACCGCGATCCCGGCCTCGCGGATCGCCTTGGCCGTACCGCCGGTCGACAACAATTCCACGCCGCGCCCCGCCAGCGATTTGGCCAGATCCAGAAGCCCCGTTTTGTCAGAAACGGAAAGAAGGGCGCGGCGGATGGTCACCCGATCGGGCGGAGTGATGGCTTTTGCGGCGACGGCCATGGAGCGGATCCTGTCGATGATTCTGCGAGCTGGAAAGGCGGGCTTGCTTGGCGTTCAGATGGAGATGGCGCGCCCTAGCACGATGCCCGTCCAATGGCGAGGCAGGTTTATTCGACCATCACCAGTTTCTGCCAAACGGCCTCAGCCCTCATAGACGAGGCCCCACTCTATCGTCAGCGGTGCCGCCGCATCGGCAATCGCGATCTCGATCTGACGGGTGGCAACAGGACCACCGCTCCTGCCGAGATAGAGACTGTCGGTCAGCGCAGCCTCTTGGCCATCGACGACGAAGCGCCAGCGACAGCCGCCATTCACCGCAAGCGTTATGGAGCCATCGCGATCCTGCCAGGCATTCACCGCCGGATGCAGATGGAACCGGAGTGTCACCGGCGCGCCGATCTCGATGGAAGGTTTCTGACTGGACGGCAGGAGTCGATCGATCCCGCCGAGAGAGCGGCCATCATTGGCCAAGACCAGCGAACGCTCATGCAGAACACCAAACGGCTCCGCATAACCGTCGTGGCGCATCGCCGCCGCATAAGCGCCCTTGCGCTCCACCGTCACGTGGATAGGTCCGATCAGCGGCCGGCCTACCCATTCCAGCAGTCGACCCGCCTGCGCGAATTGCGCCGAAGAGCGGTCGCCGACTGTCAGCGTCGAATGCGCTGCGGTCACGCGCGACAGGCCGAAGACCGTGGATTCCGGATCACGCGCTGCCCCGCAATTGACGATCAACGGATCGCCATCGACAGAAAACTCAAAGGAAAGCGCCCCGGCGTGGGCGTGACCGGCAAAGTTCAGCGGCGGCGGCCCGCCGACATCGGCCAGAAGCACGCTGCCGCCAGCCGACAGGCGAAGATAATGAGATGCGGCGGCGAGCCCTGCTGGCTGGCCCTCTACATCGTCCTCCGCCAGAAGCGCGCGAATCCAGGCCGGATCGACCCAACCTCCGCCATTGAAGCGGGCCAGCCGCCCGTCTCCCATGTCGAAGAAACGCAACAGGACGAACAGGCGTTCGATGGCTTCATTGATCGCCTGAGGCGGCGCGCGTCCCAGATTGCCGTAAGCCTGACGGAGCAGCAGTAGGTCGTCCAGAACAGCCGGCAGAGCGGATGGATCGCGGCTGACGTGACCGCCATCGGCGAGCATCTGCGCATTCAGTTCGGAGATGAAATTCTTTTGCGCTTTTTCAAGCCGTCTTTTGCCATCGGAAAGGCAGAGTGCGAGCGCTAGAAGGGCGGCGCGACCGCGCAATCGGTCGAAGGGCTCTGGCGCCGGTGAGATTGCCCGGCGCAGCCATCGGCCATGACGGACAAAGCCGCGCCCCAGAACAGAAGCAAAGCGGGAATCGGCGCCGCGGAAAAGGAGCGGCGCGCTTCGCAGCCATTGCAGCACGCGTTCCGCGGCGATCCCCACATTGCGTCCGTTTCTCGTCATGAAAAGAGGGCGCGAAAGATAAGTCTCGACGAGGAGCCGCGACTGCGCGGCCGCCAGATCGCTGTTGGCCGCCTGAAAATCTGCAAGCCAGCCGAAACGCTCCAATTGGCGCTGCCACGCATCCGGCACATCGGGCTGGTCGAACGGCCCGTCCGCGCCGACCGCTATGGTATGGCCGGCCAGTTGCCATTCGCCTGAATAATAATCCCGCGCCTTCACTGCATCGCCTTTAACGAGCCGGACGGGCGAAAACAGAATGGCAGGCGGATTGGAAACGGGTCGCAGCGCGCGGATGCGGGCGAGCCTGCCGGTTCGCAAGGGACTGGTCAGCTGCCGGCCGGCAGCATCCGCAAAGAGGTGAAGCAGCGATCCGAAATTCCCGCTTATGGCCAATGCCCCATTTTCTCAAAATTCTCGATACAATGCGCCGTTTTACGCCGTCGCGCGGCTCACTACCAAGCGCTGCCGGTGGATAACTGCTTCAAATCCTGCGGAATCGTGCCGCGAAAAACCCATCGACACCACCGAGCGACGCCCAGTCGTCCGGCGTCGTACGCACCCAGCCATCAGATGTAACGGCGAATTCGAAACCCGGAAGCTCTTCTGCGGTCACGGGAACAGGCTCGATTTCACCACGCCCGGCGAAAGCACTGGCCACTGCTTCGCCTTCCCGATGATCGAGCGAGCAATTGGAAAAGACGATGATTCCGCCCGGTCTGACGAATTCCACACACCGTTCGAGAAGCTCGCCCTGCAATGCCGCCATTCTCTCCACCACGGCGTCGGATTTGGTCCACGGGATATCCGGGTGGCGGCGCGCCGTTCCCGTTGAGGAACAGGGCGCATCGAGCAGCACGGCGTCGAACGGTTCATCCGGCTGCCATTTGCGTAGATCCGATTGCGCGGCTTGAACGGAAAAGCCAAGCCGATTCAGATTGGCGTCCAGACGCCGCAGACGCGAAGCGGAAAGATCCACCGCCGTGACATTCGCGCCGGTCAGGGCGATCTGCGCCGTCTTGCCGCCCGGCGCCGCGCAAAGGTCCGCAACCCGCATTCCGGAAGACGCGCCTAGAAGACGCGCTGGAATGGTCGCGGCGGCGTCCTGCACCCACCATCTGCCTTCTTCAAAACCCGGCAATGTCGGAATTGGCGAAGTCTCCGCCGGCAGGCGCAGCGAACCGTTGGGCAGCAGCCGCGCGCCAAGACGGCCTGCCCAATCGGCTTCATCGCCCTTCAACGTGATATCGACCGATGCCTCCGCTCGATGGGCGGCGAGGATAGCAATCGCTTTGTCCATACCGTAATCGCGCCGCAGAGCCTCGGCGAACCAGTCCGGCGCATCGGTCGCCGCGGAGGCGATACGGTCACGCCTTTCCGCCGGCATTCTGGCCAGACCGCGCAACACGGCATTGACCAGAGACGCGAACCGCGACAAGCGCGGATCGGCATGAGCGGCCGTTACAGCGAGATCCACCGCAGCGCTATCGGGCACCGACAGGTGCACGATCTGCGTTGCCCCGACATGCAGCAGATGATCGAGCGCCCGTGCATTCGGCGGCAGCGGCCGGTCGAGCTTTGCGGCGATCAGGGCGGCGAGACTGCCTCGATAGCGAAGCGCGGTCAGCAGGATGGCGCGACACAGCGCCCGGTCACGCGCTTCGAGCGCCAGATAGGCCGGATTGCCGTTTTCGTCGTCGGTCAGCGCATCGAGCGGCGTGGCCTTGTCGACAACGGCCGCGAGCAACCGTGAAGCCGCAAGCCGAACGGCCAGACCCGGTTTGGCCGAAGGATCGGGCCGTTCTGACAATATGTGTGAATTCTTACGCGGTTTGGACCGGTTAACGGGCTTGGTGTTCACGTCCAGGGACCGCGGCGTTTCGCGCCGCCCCAAGGGCTCTGTCGGCCCGCGCCGGTCGGTACGCGCGCGCCTGCCCTTTCGATACCGGCGCGAGAAGCCGGCCCCGGCACACTCATCTCACCGGCCATTTCCTGAAGGGCGGCGACGCGATTGGCCGTCGCTGGGTGGGTGGAGAACAGATTGTCCATCCGCTCGCCTGATAGCGGATTTATGATGAACATATGTGCCGTCGCGGGATTGCGCTCCGCATCCATATTCGGAATGGCCTTTGCGCCGCCGGCAATGCGTTGCAGAGCGCTGGCCAGAGCGAGCGGGTCGCCGGAAATTTCAGCGCCGCGCCTGTCGGCGGCATATTCGCGTGTGCGGCTGATCGCCATCTGCACGATCATCGCAGCGATGGGCGCGACAATCATCGCAACCAGCATGCCGATAACGCCGAGCGGATTGTTGCCCCGGTTGCCTCCGAAGAAGAAAGCAAAATTGGCCAGCATGGAGATCGCGCCGGCCAGTGTCGCCGTAATGGTCATAATCAGCGTATCGCGATTTTGCACATGCGCCAGTTCGTGCGCCATGACGCCCGCCACTTCACGCTCGTCGAGCTGACGCAACAGTCCTGTCGTGGCGGCGACGGCGGCGTTCTGCGGATTGCGGCCCGTGGCGAACGCATTCGGCTGGTCGTTCTCCATGATGTAGATTTTGGGCATAGGCAGGCCGGCATTTTGCGAGAGCTGCTCGACCATTCGGTAAAGGCCCGGCGCGCTCTGGGCATCGACCTGTTTGGCTCCGTGCATCTTGAGCACCAGCTTGTCGGCATTCCAGTAGGAAAAGAGATTCATCGCGACCGCGACGCCGAACGCGATCATCATGCCGCCGCGTCCGCCGATTAGAAAACCGACGCCCATGAAAAGCGCGGTCATGAAGGCGATGAGCATCGCCGTCTTCACGTAATTCATCGAACCGGCCCGTCCTTTCTAGAGGGATGCACAGTGCTGTTGCAGGGATTATATGGGAGGCAGCAGTGAATTCATCAATCGAGGGCGCCATGACCGAGACAGGACAATCGAACGAAAAGGATGCGAGGCTTACGGAGAACGCAAGCCAGGCGCGCCGTTTCGAGGATCTACCCCCCGCCGCCCAACGCGCGTTGCAGGAAGCACAAAAGCGCCGGCAAGCCTTCGATGCTTTCGAGGACAGCATGCCGCGTGAGATCGACGGGCGCGGCGGTCGCGAGCCGGTTCGCTATGGCGACTGGGAGAAGAAGGGCATCGCTGTCGATTTTTGACGCCGGTCCGCATTGCTGTCAAAGCGTTGCGCATTGGTGACAGCCATAAGGAATATCTTCCGCTAGAACCCGTATCAGCCTGAAGATTCGCTGTGAAAAACGGATCGGGAACAACGCAGAGATTGGTACGGCATATCCATGTTTAGAGTCATGCTTCTGGCGACGGCGCTCGGAATTTCATCGACAACGGCCTTCGCGGCAGATGCGGTGGTTTACGATCCACCCGTGATGGAAGAAGGTTTTAGCTGGTCTGGACCCTATGCCGGCCTGCAACTGGGCTATGGTTGGGCCGATACGGACTGGACCTATCAGACTGGTGGCGACACCGTCGATGTCGATCCCGATGGCGTCTTTGGCGGGCTCTATGCCGGTTACAATTATCAGTTCGGATCGCTGGTTGCCGGTGCGGAAATCGAGGCGAATATTGCCGATATCGATGACGAGACAGATTGCCCTTCCGCCGCGTTCGACTGCCGTGGCGAAGTCAATGCCTTCGGTTCGCTGCGCGCCCGTTTCGGTTATGCCGCAGACCGCTTTCTCGCTTACGGAACCGGCGGCCTTGCGCTCGGTCACATGAAAATCGAAACCGAGGATCTCACCGGAAACGTCAACAATGAAGGAAAAGTCCTTCTCGGCTATACGGTCGGCGGCGGCGTAGAGACCTTGATCGGTTCCAATGTCGTGTTGCGCGCAGAATATGATTACTACAATTTCGAGGACGAAGATTTCACCGTGGACGGCGGCAACGAGATCGAAACCGACCTCGATATGCATACGATACGCTTCGGCCTAGCCTACAAGTTTTAGAGCCGCGAACCTATTCCGCGGGCGCGCCATAAACAACGATGGCGAGCCCCGTCACGGCAAGTACACAATAAAACGCCGCGAGGGCATGGCGCTCCTCGCGTCGTGCCCCCAGCGCCGCGATAGCGGATTGAATCGCGTAATAGAGAGCAAATCCGCGCGATGCATAAGCGATGATCTCGAACACGTCGAAGGCCCAGGTAAAGACGAGCCCGACAGCCACAAGCAGCACATAGGCCATACGGATTGAGACCCGGCCACCGCTCAGTTCTGCAACCAGCCCACCCGATCCGCCCGTATCGGCCACGGCAGCGCTGAACTGCGCGGCAAGCGCCGCCGCAGTCAGCAGGATCGGCAGAATAGGCGCAACGATTGCCATCAGTTGAATGATCGCGGTTTCGCTGAGCGGCACGGCGTCGGGCCGAAAAACATAGGCAATAAGCAGAATATAGATCAGATAGATGATTGTGGAGATGATCTGCGCCAGCCGCATCGAGCGGATACGGGTCGCCGCATCGTATTCATCGCCAAGGTAACGGGACGTTTCAAAACCCTGGACGGTAACGATCAGGCCGAAGGTCAGCGCGATGGCCGGCCATCCTGTCACCGTCGGCAGACTGACAATGAGGCCGCCAGTCGTGGCTTCGCCCACGAAGAACCAGGCAAGGCCTGCCAGCAGGCCGGCTATCATCGCAAGCTTCAATGATACCGAGAGCGTTTCCAGCCGCTCAAGCGCGCGAAAGCCCCAGATCCAGCCGACCGCGAGAATAACGAGCAGCATCGCACTGGTAAGAAGCCGCGCATGAGCATCGGAACGCCACGGCGTCAGCTCGGTGCCGAATGCGCCGAACAGATTCAAATAATAAGCGACCGAGATAAAATAGGCGAAAGCCAGAGACCACGACGCCGCCGTCTCCATCCATCGCTCATACCGGCTGCGGTCGCCTGTCGCCCGTCTTGCGATATTGAACCGAATGGCGCTGCCGAAACCCCACGCGCCCGCGCATAGCACCGCCATGACGAACGGCGCGTACCATCCGAACGAAACATGCAGGATGGGACCCAGCACCAGAAAACCGCTGCCGATGATAGACGCCAGCGGCGTGATAGTCGCGCGCCAGAGCGTCGCCCTTGCGATGCGTGGCCAGAACAGAAAGGCAGCGGATGCGGCGACGGCCAAAAGAATCACGATTGTGATCATGGTCCGATCCTTAGAACCTCTACCCGCACAGGAAAACTGTCTGACGGACAGAGGGCCGACGGCCGGGTCAGCGACCGCGTGGCTGACGCTCGGTCAACCCGCATCAGGCCCCTACCGGAACATTCGGGATTCACGGTTTATACAATCAGAGATAGAATCGTCTCATGCGATTCGCCTGCATGATCCTCTGCGCTATGGCGCTCTGCCCAGATGCGACGGCTGGAGATATCGTCTCCGGTCCGATTACCGTTTCGGTGGTCAATGTCATCGATGGCGACAGCTTCGTTGCCGATGCGCTGGTCTGGCCGGGCATGCGTCTTCGCTACACGGTCCGCGTCAAGGGCATGGACACGCCCGAAACGCGACGCGCCGGTTGCGAGGCAGAGAAACAGGCTGGCCTCGCAGCGACCCGACGCGCTGAGACCCTGCTACGCTCTGCGCCCATCACGCTCATCAAGGTGGAGGCGGACAAATATTATGGCCGCGTGCTGGCCGATGTGCGGATCGGCGGCGGTCGGGATATGAGCGATATCATGATCGATGGGCGCTACGCCCTGCCCTATCACGGCGGCAAACGCATCGACTGGTGCGGCGGCGGCGCAACCGCGGCGCGTGTGATCGACCGTATCGTCGTTGGCGCGACCGACTGATTTCTTCGAAGATCAGGCAATTTTCTCCGGAATGCGCGGCTTGTCCATGCGGGCCACCATCGACCCGTTGCCCGAACGTTCCTTTTGCAGAGCCGGCGCGGTCGCTCTCCTTTTCAGACGGCCCAAGAATTCCAGCCAATAGACAAGAGCAAAGAGCAGCGCACAGCCGGCGATCACCAGCAAAGCGTCCAGAACCGGTGCTGGCTCAACCACCATCCGCAAGGGCTGCAGCACCATGGCCAGCAATGTGCCGGCGATGAAAACCGGCAGCGCGTGCCGGCCCATAATCGCCAGCGGGTTGGCGAGCGGCCGGCGAAATAACTGCGAAAGCGGCGCGATGGCGACGATCAGATAGGCCGCTGCCAGCACATGAACCAGCCGGAAGGTCGAAAGAAAGGTCTTGTTGAACCCGGTCAGAACCTTGGGCAGGCCGAACGAAACGTCCACACCCCACAGCGGTATCCGCACCCATAGAAGCGAAAGGATCAGATAGCCGGCCGCCAGTCCGATCAACGCCGGGTGACGGGGCAAGGAGCCGCCGGCGCGGATATGCAAAATCGCTGCGACACCGATGAAGAAAAGAAATTGCCAGGAGAGCGGGTCGAGAAACCAGATCCCTTCCATCGGCCAGTTGGGCGGGCCGATCTGCAGCAATCCGCAGACGAGCCAGATCGCAAAACTGAGACCGAGCATGGCGCCGACATTACGCTTTCCAAGCAGCATCATCGGCGGCAGCATCAGCAGCATGACGACATAGATCGACAGAATGTTGTTATAGCCGAGCTGATGGGTCATCAGAACGATACCCGCAAAGGCTTCCGCGGGATGCTCCATGACTGGCCGGATGGCGATCTTCTCCATCAGATCGGGCCGGGTCCAGAGCGCGGCGAAGAAGCCGAAGCTGCCAAGCGTAAAAAGGGTCGTGCAGAGCTGCGAGACGTACAGCACCCCGGCGCGCCGCCAGGCCTTGATCGTCGCGGCCAATGCTTTGCCCGTCTGAAATTTGGAGGAATAGGCCATGCCTGCCGACAGGCCTGAGATCAGCACAAATGCCTCGGCCGCATCCGAAAACCCGAAATTCTTGTGCGTCAGGAACTCCAGCGGATTATGGGGGACATGATTGATGAATATCGAAAGAAGGATCAGCGCGCGGATCACATCGATCCGCGTGTCGCGCATTGATGGCACGGAAGGGGTCATGGAATATCGGTCTTTAATCCGTGGGATATGATGATCGGGCATGGCGCTTTGAAGGGCAAAAAAGCATCCATACCGGCCCTTCCCAAATGCAGTCCCTTGCTTGAGAGGTCATTTGCTAAAGCACTCTCATCATGGCGGCACAATGGCCCAGCGGGTGAAAATGCTTGGCGCAAAGAAAAAGGGCCCGCTTTTCAGCGGGCCCCGTGTTTCCGTTCATGGTGCGGTCGTCAGCCGGCCGATCGAAGTCGGCGAGGGCCGCACGTCATGCGCTGTCAGCGGGAAGACTGCTTCCCGTGAAGGCAATCCGCCGAGACCACATCACGGAACTGGTAAACACTCGACATCAGATCACCTCCTTTCATTCGTTGAACACGAATCGGAGTGTGGGGATTTTTGTCGCGCTGTGCAAGAGGCTGCAATCGCAAGGCCGACATGAAAAACCCGCCCGGATGGACCGGACGGGATGTTCTTGTTTCCTGTGATCGGAATGTCAGTGGTCGGTCGCGACACCAGCGCCGCGAGGCGTCCGGACACTTTCCACCAATTCCTTGATATGTGCCGGTACATCGCCCGTCATCTTCGAAACGACGATGGCGACGACGAAGTTGATCAGTGCGCCCACGGCGCCGACAGATGTCGGAGCGATACCGAACAGCCAGTTTTCCGGAACATCGGCGAGCTGATTGGTCTCCGGAATGAAGAACCATCCCTTGTAGACGAAGATGTAGATCACCGTGGACAGAAGCCCTGCCAGCATGCCGGCAATGGCTCCGGAACGGTTCACCGTCTTGGAGAAGATACCCATCATCAAAGCCGGGAAGATGGAAGCTGCGGCCAGACCAAAGGCAAGCGCCACCGTTTGAGCAGCAAATCCGGGCGGGTTGAGCCCGAGATAGGTGGCGACGCCGATCGTCACCGCCATGGCCACGCGCGCCCACATCAGCTCGGCCCGCTCAGAAATCGTCGGATTGATCGCGCCCTTGACGAGATCGTGACTGACCGCCGAGGCGATGGCGAGCAACAGACCGGCCGCCGTTGAAAGGGCCGCGGCGATGCCGCCTGCCGCCACCAGCGCGATCACCCAGCCCGGAAGCTGCGCAATCTCCGGATTAGCGAGAACCAGAATGTCGCGGTTGACGTCCAACTCGTTGCCTTGTGGCGAACCGGCGAGCGCGCCAGCCGCTTCCTCATTGGCGTCGTTGTAATAGTTGATCCGCCCGTCGCCATTCTTGTCCTCGAAGGTCAGAAGACCGGTGATCTCCCAGTTCTTCATCCATTGCGGACGCGCCTCATATTCCAGCGCCTCGGCCTGCGTGCCGTTCGGATAGACGGTGTCGATGAGATTGAGCCGCGCCATCGCTCCGACCGCCGGAGCGACCAGATAGAGAAGCGCGATGAACACCAGCGCCCAGCCGGCCGAATAGCGCGCATCGCGAACCCGCGGCACGGTGAAGAAACGGATGATCACGTGGGGCAGACCCGCCGTGCCAATCATCAGCGCCAGCGTGAACAGCACCATGTTGAACATGGAAGAGTTCAGCGCCGTATATTCCTCAAACCCAAGATCTGTCACCACCTGGTCGAGCTTGACCAGAAGCGACGTGCCATCGGACACTTCTCCAAACAGGCCGAGTGGCGGCAGCGGATTGCCGGTCAGTTGCAAAGAGATGAAGATCGCCGGCACCGTATAGGCGAAGATCAACACCACATATTGCGCCACCTGCGTGTAGGTGATGCCCTTCATGCCGCCAAACACGGCGTAGAAGAAGACGATGGCTGCGCCGATGAACAGCCCGGTCGCATTGTCGACCTCGAGGAAGCGCGAGAAAGCGACACCGACGCCTGTCATCTGACCGATGACATAGGTCAGCGATATAACGATCAGGCAGAAGACGGCGACGAGCCGCGCGGTTTTCGAATAGAAGCGGTCGCCAATGAATTCCGGCACGGTGAACTTGCCGAACTTGCGCAAATAGGGCGCCAGTAGCATGGCGAGCAGCACATAACCGCCGGTCCAACCCATCAGGAACGACGAATTGCCGTAGCCGGTAAAGGCAATGAGCCCGGCCATGGAAATGAAGGACGCGGCACTCATCCAGTCGGCGGCGGTAGCCATGCCGTTGACCACGGGATGCACGCCCCGGTTCGCGGCGTAGAACTCGGAGGTCGAGCCGGCCCGCGAGACCCAGGCAATAACGATGTAGAGGATGAACGATCCGCCGATGAAAATCAGGTTTAGCGCGTACTGGCTCATCGAACTTACTCCTCGTCGAAATCGTATTTGCGGTCCAGCGCGTTCATACGCCAGGCATAAATGAAGATCAGTGCGATGAATGTCAGAATTGATCCTTGCTGGGCGAACCAGAAACCGAGGTCTGTTCCTCCGATTTCAATACTCGAAAGCAATGGCCGCAAGATGATGCCGAATCCAAAGGACACCAGCGCCCATATAACAAGTAGGATGACCATTAGACGCTTGTTCTCAGCCCAATAGGCATCCGCTTTGGATGATTGTTCACTCATGAAAGCCTCCCCTCTTCGCTCATTGCGCCGATAAGCCGTGCTCCCACAGGCATCGGTCGCTCCACGAGCGCCACGATTGCTCTTTAACCGAAGCTGAGCGAAGTAGACCAGTCTTTTCGACCGATCTTAGACCATGTGTTGAGCCCGGATGGGTCTGCGCACGGAGGTTTTTTTGTTCGACTGTCAGGATCGGATACGCTGTCTGGCGCGCAAGCGGAAAGCTATGGCATAGCCTCCGTTTCCGAAGCTTCGCGCTCGCCGATCGACTGTCAGACCATCCCGCATGGCAGGAAATTTCAGAAGCTCTCGGCAACCGGACCGCCCTCTTGGCGTTGCTCTTTTATACGAAGAGATCAAAGGACTTTTGCCCCGATGGATATTATCCGTGTTCTTCTCGCCATTCTCGTGCCCCCGCTCGGTGTCTTCCTCCAGGTTGGCATTGGCCTGCACTTCTGGCTGAACCTGTTGCTGACCCTGCTTGGCTATGTGCCCGGCATCATCCACGCTCTGTGGGTTATCTTGCGTAAATAGGTCGGCGAGAGAAACTGATCGTCAAACTGTCATGATGGCGCAATAGCGCTGTCACGAGGTTCGGGAATCCTTACGGCGTTTTTCGCCAAAGGAGTCGTCCATGAACCGTATCAATCGCCTGACGCGCCGTCACTTTCTGGCTTCTGCCGGAGCTGGCGGCGTTGTCGCCGCATCGGGCCTCGCGCTGCCATCGTACCTCCGCGCCAATCAGGCGCCCACCTTCACCCATGGTATCCAGTCCGGCGACATCTCGTCGTCGTCCGGGATGGTTTGGGGGCGAGTCGACAAACCGGCCCGGATCCTTTTCGAGGCATCGACCACCGAAAGCTTCTCCAACCCAATCGCGATGGCGCCGCTTAATGCACTGCCGGACAGTGATTATGCGGTGAAGCGAATGATGACCGATCTGCCGGTCGATCAGACGATTTTTTATCGGATGAAGGCCGCTGACCTTTCCGACATCAACATGGTTTCCGAACCCATTACCGGGTCCTTCCGGACCGCTCCCACTGAGAAACGCGACATCCGCTTCGTCTGGTCGGGCGACACGGCCGGGCAGGGTTGGGGCATCGACGAGACCGGCATGAAAACATACGCCACCATGGCCAGGCACGAGCCGGACTTCTTCATCCATTCCGGCGACACGGTTTACGCGGACGGACCGATGAAGGAGAGCGTCGATTTGCCGGATGGCCGCGTCTGGAAGAACGTCATCCTTACCGACGAAAAGCGCAAAGTTGCCGAAACGCTGGACGAATATCGCGGTCAGTGGAAGTACAACATGATGGACAGCCATTTGCAGGCTTTCAACGCCGCTGTCCCGACCTTATTCCAATGGGACGACCACGAGGTAGTCAACAACTGGTCTTCCGCGAAGAATCTATCTGCCGACGACCGCTACAGCGTCAAGGATATCCATGTGCTGGCCGCCCGCGCCAGCCGCGCCTTCCACGAGATGACTCCGATCTCCTACGCGCCGGCCGAGCCTGGCCGCGTCTACCGAACGATCAATTACGGCCCCTCGCTCGATATCTTCTTTCTCGATCTTCGATCTTACCGAGACGGCAACAATACCGGCCTGCAGAACGCGAAAGGCGACGGCACGACCCTTCTCGGCGAAACGCAGATCGCCTGGTTGAAAAACGCGCTAAAGCAGTCGACCGCGACCTGGAAGGTGATTGCCTGCGACATGCCGATCGGCCTTCTGGTGTGGGACACGATCAACGAAACGACGAAATATGTCGAGGCGGTCGCCAATGGAGACAATGGCATGCCGATGGGCCGCGAAATGGAGATTGCGGACCTTCTAAAATTCATCAAGGACAACGACATTGCCAACACTCTATGGCTTACAGCGGACGTGCACTACACCGCAGCCCATGAGTACCATCCGGATCGAGCTGCCTTTCAGGATTTCGAGCCCTTCTGGGAGTTCGTTTCCGGCCCCATCCATGCCGGAACATTCGGCCCGAACGATCTGGACATGACATTCGGACCGGAGGTGAAATTCGTCAAAGCGCCGCCGGAAGGCGAGGCCAATCTACCGCCCTCGGCCGGGTTACAATTCTTCGGCATGGTCGAAATCGACGGCGACACGGAGCAGATGACGGTCAGACTAATGGATCGCGACGACAACGAACTCTGGCAGACGACGATCGATCCCAAAACGAGCTGAAGCGTGTCCCGAAAACATATCCGCCGGCGATTATGGCCGGCGGACAATTGCCGTCTATTCCGCAGCGGCCAGCGCGCGGGGCTGTCGCGACAAGCGGTCGAAGAAAGCCCGCAAATGACCGGCCATGGCTTCGGCTTGGCACGTCGGATTGTCCTTGATGAGCAGGTTGATCGTATAGTCGCCCATTGCAGGCAGGCCATCGTCCTCCCCAAGAATACGCACCTCTCCTCCCGCAAAGGCGCGGGCTACGGGCGCTATCGCCATACCTGCCTTAACTGCTGCCCGTTGGCCGGATGTGTGGGCGCACAGATAGGCGACGCGGTAGTCACGCCCGGCAGTCTCAAGGGCTTCGACCGCTCGCCGGCGCCACACACAACCCTCTTCCCACATTGAAATCGGCAAAGGATCGCGCAGATGAGCCGTCCCGCCAAAAGCTCCGATCCACACCAACGGCTCACGGATCAGCAGATCGCCATGAACTTCTTCGCCTTTGAGCTCGTCGCATGAGATGACCGCAAGATCGATACGCCCTTCTTGAAAGAGCCGACGCAGTTCGGCGCTCTCTTTCATAATCACGTCGACAACGACGCCGGGATGGCTTTCGGAAAACTTCTTCAGAACGTTCGGCAGAACCGTTTCACCATAATCATCGGGCAGACCGAGGCAGAGACGTC
This sequence comes from Notoacmeibacter sp. MSK16QG-6, assembly GCF_024158145.1. GTDB lineage: Bacteria > Pseudomonadota > Alphaproteobacteria > Rhizobiales > Rhizobiaceae > Notoacmeibacter. Next base: position 1,566,042 of record NZ_JAMYXM010000001.1, on the reverse strand, counting down.
CGGCCATTTCCGGTCGCAGGATCGTGTCGAGCGCCGCGCGGTTCAGTTCCAGCATCTGCCGCGCGTAGCGAAGAAGCGTCTCGCCGGTCGCGGTAAGATGCACATGCCGCGGTCCCCGTTCCAGAACCGCTGTTCCGAGCTGTTCCTCAAGCCGCTTCATCTGCATGGAAATCGCCGACGGTGTCCGACCTACGGCATCCGCCGCCTTGGCGAAGCTGCCGGTTTCGACGATAGCGACAAAACTGCGCAGCACATCGGCATCCAGCAAGGGCGCGCCAAAAGGCGCGTTCTGGTCGATCAAATTCATTGATCATTCTCTCAATACAATTCGTTTGATTGAACGATAGCCTGCTCGTACCGTCCCCGCAAGTCGAAAGGAAATATGGAGACGGAACAATGGTTTTCGGTATTGAATGGGCCAGAACGCAGCTTCATCAGGCGCGCAGTCGCCATAACCATCGAAAGCTTCAACGCGCTATAGAGGCGATGCCCGTTTGGCAAAAGAAAGACATCGGATGGCCGGTGGATGACGAGGCAGCCGGCAGTTCGCCCTCGGAGCGAAACGGGCTCGCGGAGAGACAGGACTGGCCTGGTGATTTCCGCGTTCACTAATCTCATTCCGCCTTTATCGGGCGATACGCGGAGCAATTGAATGATCCTAGGCCAACCAACGGTCATCGCGCAATGGCTGGTCTTGCCAAACATCCCCTGCTAAGCCACCGGTCGGTCTAGCAGGGGATTTTTTCATGGAACATCGCACGCTCGGCGCAGACGGCCCTCTCGTTATGTCGGTGGGTCTCGGAGCCATGAGTTTCGGCGGCATGTACGGCGCGACGACGGAAGAAGCGAGCCGCGCCACAATGGCTAAAGCGCTAGAAATCGGCGTGAACCACTGGGATGTCGCAAATATCTACGGCGGCGAAGGTGTCTGCGAAAACATCCTCGGACGATTCTTCAAGGATCACCCCGATGCCAGGTCTCGTATCACTCTGGCTACCAAAGGCGCGATCATTCCGGGTCCACCACGTCAGATCCGAAACGATCCGGAATATATGCGCGGGGAACTGGAAAAATCGCTCGAACGCCTCAGCACCGATCATGTCGATCTCTACTATATTCACCGGCGCGATCATGACACGCCTATCGAGACGATCATCGAGGTCATGGGCCGCTGGGTCGAGGAAGGGTTGATCGGAGGGATTGGCCTGTCCGAATGTGCGCCTTCCACCCTGGAACGCGCCGCATCCGTTTTTCCGATCCGCGCCGTTCAGAGCGAATATTCGCTTTGGACCAGGCTTCCGGATTTAGGCATGATCGATCTTTGCAGACGGCTTGGCACCGCCTTCGTGGCCTTTTCTTCGGTCGGGCGAGGCATGTTCGGCGAGAGCCCGCTCACGCCCGAACAATTTCACAAGGGAGATTTTCGCCGCGCCAATCCCCGCTTCAGCGCCGAGAATTTTCCGAGAAACGAAGAGAAAGTCGCTGCATTTCGCGCTCTGGCCACCGAGATAGGGTTGCCGGCGCCGGTTCTCGCCAATGCCTGGGTATTGGCGCGCGCGCCGCATATCCATGTCATCCCTGGCACGCGAAGCCCGGTTCATCTGGAGCAGAATGCCGAAGCGGCTGCCGTTACGCTGACGACAGAACAAATGGCGGCGATCGAAACCGTTCTGCCGGCAGGGTTCGCCCATGGCTCGCGCTATGCGTCGGGTCAAACGATGGGTGTCGAGGATTATTGCTGATGGCGGCGAGCCCTCGCTCGATCACCATCCTTGGCGCCACAGGGTCGATTGGCGTTTCAACGCTCGATGTCCTTCGTCATATGGAACCCGAAGCGTTCACTATCGAAGCTTTGACAGGCGCATCGAACATTCCGCTTCTGGCCCAACAGGCAAAGGCCTGTCACGCGCGTCTCGCTGTCACGGCAGACGAAGCTCGGTATCACGATCTTCGAGACGCTCTTTCCGGCACTGATATTGAGGTCGCAGCCGGGCGACAGGCCGTGATCGAAGCGGCCAGCCGACCCGTCGACGTCACCATGGCTGCAATTGTCGGCATTGCCGGCCTCGCACCGACCTTGGCCGCAGTGCGTCATGGCGGAACGATCGCGCTGGCCAATAAGGAGTGTTTGGTCTGCGCAGGTAGCCTTTTCATGCGAGAGTGCGAAACGCATGGCGTGACACTCCTGCCAGTCGATTCCGAACACAATGCCATCTATCAGGTGCTGGCCGGGCAGAGACGCGAAGCGGTGCAAAGCATCATACTCACAGCATCTGGCGGCCCCTTCCGAACCTGGGGCCGCGAAAGAATGGCCAATGTGACCGCACAGACGGCGGCGGACCATCCCAATTGGTCGATGGGTCTGAAGATTTCCATCGATAGCGCCTCTATGTTCAATAAGGCGCTGGAGATGATCGAAGCACAGCACCTGTTCACGCTGACGCCTGAGCAGGTCGAAGTGATTGTCCATCCGCAATCCATCGTCCATTCCATGGTGCGCTATTGCGATGGCTCGGTTCTCGCTCAGCTTGGCCCCGCTGATATGCGCATACCTATTGCCTATGCCCTGGCCTGGCCGGATCGCATGGAGTTACCCGCCGATCGGCTCGACTTTACCGCATTGTCCCGGCTTGATTTCGAAGCGCCGGACGAAGCCCGGTTTCCAGCCATTATGCTTGCCCGCCGAGCCCTCGCCGAGGGGGGGGCATCCGGAGCCGTTCTGAATGGCGCCAAGGAAGCGGCACTCGACGGCTTCATAGAAGGGCGCATCGGCTTCCTCGATATGGCCGATCGTGTGGAATTGGCGATGGAAAGCCTGGCCGGCCTGCCAGAGCCGCAAACGCTGTCGGAGGTGGAAGCGTTAGACCGGCAGGCGCGCACCATCGCGCGCGGATAGACTTCCAGACTTAGCGAAATACTATCCTACAGCGCCGTCCTTGGCGCGCGGATCATCTGGCAACGACTTCGCCGAGAAAACAGTATCAACTGCTCTTTGCCCAGCAAGTGTCATGACTGTCAGCACCACAAACAGAAAAGCGGAATATTGAAACCATAAGGCCGGCGACACCAGCGCATCGGCCATAATGGCGCAGGCGGCAAGTGCCATGGCCGTCACATAAGGGTCGGGCATTTCGGCGCGCACGATCTTCAGGACACGCAGAAGAAAGAGCGTCGCCAGTGTCGCCATCGCCACCCATCCGACCAACCCGACTTCGTAGAAGATCTGGAGCACGATGTTGTGAGCATTGCTCAAATGCCTGATGCCAGGTGTTGCGTAGTCGACACCGCCAAAACCGAAGATTGGCTGCTGCAGCGAGAGTTCAATAATTTCGTTCCAAATCCGCGTTCGGCCGCTGCTACTATATCGAAAAACACTCAGTGATCCTGAGGCTCCAGATGGTTCGGTGGTGCTAAGCCATTGGATGACCGGCGGTATAAGATTGGCGATCAGCAGCCCAAACGCGATGACACCGACAGTTGTCGCAGCAATACGCAGATGACGAAAGCCTGGTGATAGGAGGGCCGCAAGCATACCGACTGAGACCAGCGCAAAGATTGTACTGCGCGAGCCTGTATATCCGCTCAATATGCTTATAAAGAGCGCTGCTGCCAGAAAGGCATAGCGTCTTCGCCAGCTTTCGAACGGCAGGGCAAAGGATATGATTGCGCACATCAGCGCGGGCACGAAGAGACGTGTAGAAGCGCGCACATTCCCAAAACCGAGCAGGTCGTTTTTCTTTAGCTTGGCAAGATGACCAAGCCCGAAATGAAACGTAAGGGCGAAGACCGCATAAGCAAAAGCACCGACAACCAGCGCTATCACCATCCCTCGCACCGTGATGTCGATAACCCTGCCTGCTACGGCGCCGTAGAATACCAGTGCGAATAGAAAGATCAGCGTCCAGCGCCATAGGCAGCGTGCAATCTCGTCGGCGGGACCGTCATAGGGATTAAACAGAAAATGTCCTAGGAGGACCAATAGAGGAACGGCCATCAGAGCCAGAACACACCAGTTGAAAACTCTCCAGCTCTTAAGTGCTCCCCACAAGAGCAAGGCAATCAGAACGACTTCGCAATAGCCAGTGAATTCACGTCGGACCCGGTAAGTCTGATAGTCTTCCAAATCGAGAAGGATATCAGCAATGGCGAAAGACAGCGGCAGCGCGGCTATGATGAAATAGATCAGGTAGCCGCACCACCGATGAAACGGCCGCCCTGACGACGAAACTTCGCTGTTCATTTATCCCCACCGCGCCTGCCCGGCACTTATCACTTTCGGCTTGAACCAAGCCGAAAGATCAAAGTCAACCGTTGCGCCCGATCGTTTATTTGGACGCCGCGAGATCGGTTCGGGATGTGTGGCAAGGAAGCATTCTGTCTCGCCTGGAGACAGAACGCCCGGATCAGCTATCGCCGGCTAAATTTCGCTCCAGAAAGTTGCCGAACGACATCCAGCTCTTTTCGTCGGCCCGCTCCTGATACCGATCGGAGCCAAAAACGGTGAAGGCATGCGGCGCGCCGGAATAAACCTCCAGCTCATAAGTCACGCCCGCTTCCTCCAATTGCTTCGCCAGACCGGCGGCATCGTCGAGCGAGATCGAGCTGTCCGCCCCACCGTGGGCGATCAGTAGAGGCGGCGTGTCGGAAGAGTACGATTGCCCCTCCGGCGTGGTGAGCCCGCCATGGAAAGTCGCATAACCGGCGACGTTTTGCGCTTTGCCGGAGCGCGCCAGTTCCAGCACCGCCGCGCCGCCGAAGCAATAGCCCATCACCACAGCCTCACCTTCGCCGCCGCTCTGGCTCCGCGCTTCGTCGAGACCCGCGAGAATGCGCGTGCGCATCGCCTCCCGATCATCGTAAAGCTTAGCGGTCTCGGCCTTGCGCGCATCGACGCTTTCCGGCCTGTTGCCCTTGCCATAGAGGTCGAGCGCAAAGGCGTTGTAGCCCATTTCCGCCAGCATATCGGCGCGTTTCATTTCATAATCGTCGAGGCCGTCCCAATCGTGAATGACGAGAACCAGGCCCTTGGATTCTTCGCCTGCCGCAGCGTAATAACCTTCGTACTCCGCGCCGTCGGCCTGATAGGTTACGGCTTCGCCGGCCTGTGCGCTCATAGCACCGGCGGCCATCAGCCCCATCGTCATCAATATGGATCGCATATGGACCTCCTCTTTTAGCCATTGCTTGAAGAGATAGAGTGCGAGCGTTCGCCGACCAGTTGCGAGCGATCGGGCACTGCCCCTTTCGCGACGCAACATTTGCCGCTATATGCGCGCCAGCTTTCCCTTCTCCGACAGTTCTTCTTAGAAAGTGCGCCACCATGGCCCTGCGCAATATCGCCATCATCGCTCACGTCGACCACGGCAAGACCACCCTCGTCGACGAGCTGCTGAAGCAGTCCGGCGCCTTCCGCGAAAACCAGCGCGTTGCCGAACGCGCCATGGATTCCAACGAGTTGGAACAGGAGCGCGGCATCACCATCCTGGCCAAAGCGACGTCGGTTGAGTGGAAGGGCACGCGCATCAACATCGTCGATACGCCCGGCCACGCCGATTTCGGTGGCGAGGTGGAGCGTATCCTCTCCATGGTCGATGGCGCGGTGCTGCTGGTCGACGCCGCCGAAGGGCCGATGCCGCAGACCAAATTCGTTGTCGGCAAGGCGCTCAAGGTCGGGCTGAAGCCCATTGTCGCGATCAACAAGATCGACCGGCCGGACGCCCGTCATGACGAGGTGCTCGACGAGATCTTCGACCTCTTCGCCAATCTCGACGCCGATGAGGACCAGCTCGACTTCCCGGTCCTTTACGGCTCCGGCCGCGATGGATGGATGGCCGCCGAGCCCGACGGCCCGACCACGGACGGCCTCGGCCCCCTCTTCGATCTCGTTTTGAAGCATGTGCCCGAGCCGACCACCGAAGCCGGCCCGTTCCGCATGATCGGCACGATCCTCGAAGCCAACCCCTTTCTCGGCCGCATCATCACCGGGCGCATCGCGTCCGGTACGTTGAAGCCGAACCAGCCGGTCAAGGTTTTGCACCATGACGGCTCGCTGAAGGAGACCGGACGCATCTCGAAGATCCTCGGCTTCCGCGGCCTAGAGCGCCAGCCGATCGACAGCGCCGAGGCGGGCGACATCGTCGCGATTGCCGGCCTTTCCGACGGCACCGTGGCCGACACCTTCTGCGATCCATCCGTCAGCGAGCCGCTGGAAGCCCAGCCCATCGATCCGCCCACCGTGACCATGAGCTTCATCGTCAACGATTCACCGCTCGCCGGCACCGAGGGCGACAAGGTGACGAGCCGCGTCATCCGCGACCGCCTCTTCAAGGAGGCCGAGGGCAATGTCGCGCTGAAGATCGAGGAAGCGGAGGACAGGGATAGCTTCTACGTCTCCGGGCGCGGCGAATTGCAGCTCGCCGTCCTGATCGAGACCATGCGCCGCGAAGGCTTCGAACTCGCCGTCAGCCGCCCGCGCGTCGTCATGCATAATGACGAGGCCGGCAATCTGATGGAGCCGATCGAAGAAGTCGTCATCGATGTCGACGAGGAATATGCCGGCACGGTCGTCCAGAAGATGAGCGAGCGGAAGGGCGACATGATCGAGCTGCGCCCCAGTGGCGGCGGCCGCCAGCGTCTCGTCTTCCACGCCCCGACGCGCGGACTGATCGGCTATCAGAGCGAACTTCTCACCGATACGCGCGGCACGGCCATCATGAACCGCCTGTTCCATGAATATGCGCCCCATCGCGGGCCGATCGGCGGGCGCGTGCAGGGCGTGCTCATCAGCAACGACAATGGCGAGGCGGCCGCCTACGCCCTCTTCAACCTGGAAGATCGCGGCCCGATGGTCATCGAGTCCGGCGAGAAGGTCTATCAGGGCATGATCATCGGCATTCACACCCGCGACAATGATCTGGAAGTGAATGTGCTGAAGGGCAAGAAGCTGACGAACATGCGCGCATCCGGCAAGGACGAGGCGGTGAAGCTCACCCCGCCGATCCGCATGACGCTGGAACGCGCCCTCTCATGGATTCAGGATGACGAACTGGTCGAGGTGACGCCGAAGACCATCCGCCTGCGCAAGCTCTATCTCGACCCTCATGATCGCAAACGCGCTGAGAAGGTGGCGAAAGCGGGCTAACCGGGAACGAGCGCCGCGCCGGCCAGCACCGTCAGCGGATCGCCGATGACCGGCATCCAGCTTAGCAGCAGCGTCCAAACCCATAGCGCCGGTAGAACCGGCAAAGGCCCGCTTTGCCTCTGGCGCTCACATGTTCGCCGATGAAGCGTCACACTGGGATATTCTGGAAGCGTTCTTCCCGACAGACCGCATCAATCATAGCGAGGCCTATAGCTTGGGCAACGGCAAACACACGAACTGGGTGTAAAGCTATTTCTCCCAACTGCGCCTTATGGTTCGGAGGCAGCAAATGGCGTCAGCCACAAATGCCTATACCAGTACCCAGCCAACGCGACATTGTGCGAAGATTACCGCCACCGCGGCAATGGTAGGAACGCTTTCAGTCTGATCGGCAATGCGCTTCTCTCCCCGGCAAGCTGGACGTGGTGCGGGTACTGGCGGGTACTGGCAGCAATAATTTGCTTGACAAACGAAAAATCGACTGCGACAAGTTAGACACGTCGTACTGATTGAGTTTCTTAAGGCGCGGTGCGATGATTGAGTTTCAGCCAAAAATTCAGAAGATTATCGAACTGCTAGTCTATTTGGCTGAGCGGCGGCCGGGCTGCGATATCTACCAAGTAGTCAAGCTGTTTTATCTCGCTGACCGCCGCCATTTCGAGCGCTTTGGAAGGCCTATTTCGTTCGACCGTTATTTCGCCCTTCCTTACGGCCCCGTTGCTTCAATAGCGATGGATCTGGTGAACGGTAATGCCTACGCCTTAAGGGAAGCTGGAATAAAAAGACTCCCAATCGATATAACTTTTGAACATCGAGGAAATCAGTACGAAGCTCCGGTCCTCGGGATGCCGCATCGAGAGTTTGACAGAACTTTATTTTCCAAAAGCGATCTTTCAATTTTTGACGAGATAATAGAGGAGTACGGCGACAAAGATTTCGATGAACTATACAATCTGACGCACTCTCATCTTGCATACAAAGAAGCGTGGGAGAATAGACGCGAGCCCGGCACGAAACGTGCGGAGATGTTTTATGAAGAGATGATAGAGGATGACGCTCGTCGTACGCAAATCTCTTCTGATATCAATCAAGTAGCTCAGCGCATGTAGGCAGCGCATGAAAATCGGAGAGGCCTACAAGTGGATTACAGAGAGGGCTGTAGGTTATGACCTGCGGCCAAAGATTCATGTTTATATTGGCCCTTCTGACTGGTCTATCGATAGAGACCATGCTTTTCTATTTGTGAATTCTGCTGATTACGGCGGGTGCTGCCCAATATATGCTGAAAATCACGAATTCCTTGAATATGACTCGTATATTTCGTGCCAATCAATAGTCACGTACGACGCTGGCGAATTGCCAGATCCTATGGAAGCGATTGGCCGCATAGATAAGGCCACAGCGACCCGCCTTCTGGCGTCCATTGAAGACAGCTTCATCATGGAACAACGGCAAATCAGCTTTTGTTGCGGCTTGTTATCTCGCGCTCTCAACCCGCGCTAAGGGTTCGATGACATTCCCGCGCTCGTCGGCGCCCTTGCTAACGGGCTCTACTTCGGCGGGAACCAGCATACACCATCCGCCCCATTGCGTGTATCCACGCGGCCCGCGTTTCGTATCTTCGTAAGCGTCTGCATGATCTTGTCGCCCAGCGCGACCTAAAAGCCTCCTCGTTCACGTCCCATCCTTTATCGGCAGAAATTCGAAGAGCTAAGCTCCATCTAAAACTACCGCATTTGATCTCGCAACTACTCCCCCTTCACCAAATCCGCTGCATCCGCCTCCAGCGCAGCAGCAATCTGGTCGAGCGTTTCCAATGTGACGTTCATCTGTCCAGCTTCGATCCGGCTGACATAAGCCTGATCCGCGCCGATCCGCATGGCGAGTTCCTCCTGCGACACCTTCAATTGCTGCCGGCGCCGCCGAACTGCCTGACCGAAACGCTTCTTGATCTCCATGAGAAAGAAGGAGCGGTCGGTGGTTGAAAAGTTCTATGTATCATAATACATATTTTATCGATGTTCATCGCTGAAAGGCGGAACCATGGACGACTATAATTTCCGCGCCGATCTGCTCGATACGTTCCAGTCCGCGCCGGACGCGATCAAGGCGCTGATGCTGATCCTGCCTTTGGTCTTCGCGCTCGGCCAGCTGGCCGTGATGCTGCATCATTTCCGCGCCGCGCGGCGCCTGGAACGGCATTACGCGATAGAGCGCGCCGCGCACGAAGCCGAATGGGAGCGGATGATGGAGGCGACGCTGGCCGATCTGCGCTGGCAGGAGAATGGCGGGACGGGCCGCCCGCCGCGCCCGCTGCGCAAGGACGAGCGCTTCGACCCGACGCTGATGCTGGGTCGGAATTGACGGCGCGTTCCACCTCCCCCTTGAGGGGAGGTCGGAGAGGCAAGCGAAGCGAAGGCGATCCGGGTGGGGGTATTCGCCGAGCCCGGTCAGCCAGAACACCCCCACCCGAAAGACGCTGCGCGCTTTCGACCTCCCCTCAAGGGGGAGGTGGGCGTTTCCTGCCCCGCCATGATGACGTTCGAAGGTGCCGGGCATGGATCCTCGGATCAAGTCCGAGGATGACGAAGCTGCTATAGAAGTGCCAAGTCCTTCAACGCCGCGATGCGGAGCCGCTTTTGACACCCTATCGGAACGTTCAGGCCCAATAACACGGTCGTCATCCTCGGACTTGATCCGAGGATCCATGCCGGAACGATGGCGCGCTGCCGACGCGGTCGAAATATTCTTATCCACCCCTTCTCAACCTCTCTTATCCTCCTCGCCACTGCCTTCCAGGAGCGACGGGATCGCGAACCGGAGATGTCGTGGGGGCGGGGCGAGCGTAGCGCGCCGATGGCGAATCCGTGGTCATCGGCGGTGGGGTGTCAGCAATCCCCTTCGGCTACGGGTTTGCGACAGCCGGGACCGTTCGAGCCTGCGGGCAAGGGACCGGCGGCGGGGTTCGGCCACGGGGGGTTCTGCCACCGGGAAGGCCGCCCGTCACAGCGGTGAACGCCACAATTCGCCCGGATGGCGGCCGGAAGGTCGCACCCACACACAACAGATGACGCGTTCTTTCGGCCGCCATCCACCGCTCCACTCCTCATTGGCCAGACGGCGCAAGGCCGGGCGTGGCGGCATTCGCGCGCGCTTGTCATAAATCAACCGACCGGCGCTTTGCTTTTCAGCGCGCCGGGGGCAGACTGGCGCAATGGCGACGAAAGAGACCGGCGAGCAGGACACCAAGACCTACTGGGCGGAAGAGCGGACCGACTGGGCCGAGGACCGCACGGTGCTGGCCAATGAGCGCACCTTCGCCGGATGGATGCGCACGGGCCTTGCCGCCGTCGGCATCGGCCTCGGCACGCAGGCGATTTTCCGCGCCGCCGAACCGACCTGGGTCGCCAAGCTCGCCGCCAGCGGTTTCATCGCCGTGGGCGTGCTGATCTTTTTCCTGGCCTGGAAGAATTGCTGCGGCCTGCTCGACCGGCTGGACTGCCATGCCGCCGAGCCCATCCCACGCCGCCATCTCGGCACGGTCGCCGCGCTGTTCGGCGTTGCCAGCGCCATCGTCGCCGTCGTGCTCTGGCTGATCTGATCGGTGCCGATCTGAACTGGACTTGCATGGCGCGGCGCGCAGGCGCAAAAGGCGTTTCATGCGCCGAATCGACATCGACACCTGGGACCGCGCCGGCCCGTTCCGGCTGTTCGCCACTTATGAGCGCCCGCAATACGGGCTGACGGCGCGGCTCGACGTCACGCGCCTGATGCATGTGCTGAAGCCCGCCGGCCACCGGCCCTTCATCGTCATGCTCCACGCCTTCTGCCAGGCCGGCAATGCGGTGCCGGCTTTTCGCCAGCGCCTGCGCGGCGGCATGAATGGCGAGGCGCTCAGTGCGGTCGAGCATGAGCGCATCGGCGTCTCGCCCACCGTGGCGCGACCGGATGGCAGCTTCGGCTTCTGCGCTGTGCCCGCCGCCGATGATTACGCCGCCTTCGCGACGGATGCCGCCGAGCGGATCGCACGGGCGGCGGAGGATGCGGGGCTGGACGATCCGGCGGAGGGCGATGGCTGGCTTTATCTGAGCTGCACGCCTGCCGTCGATTTCACCGCGCTCACCAATGCGATGCGCGATCGGCGTGATTGTGTGCCGCGCATCGTCTGGGGCAAGTTCGTCGAGAACGGCGTGGGCCGCTGGTCCTGCGCGGTGTCGGTCGAGGTGCACCATAGCCTCGTCGATGGCGGGCACATCGCCGCTTTCCTGGCCGAAGCGCAAAAGATCATCGACACGCTGGACGCGTAGGCGCCGGACCTGCCCTGTCAGTCACGCGCCATGGCGTGATATTCGGAGTTCGGCGCCATTTCCGTCGCGCTCGCCAGCCGGTTGCTCATGGCGTAAAAACCGGTGACGGAGGCGATGTCGAAAATATCGCGTTCGGAAAAGCCGGCATCGCGCAGCGCCTGCCGGTCCGCTTCCTCCATTGCGGCCGGGGTCACGCTCAGCTTCTCGGCAAAGGCCAGCATGGCCTTCTGACGATGTGGCAGATCGGCCGCCCGCCAGTTCTGCGTGATCGTTTCCGCCAATGCCGGATCGCCGGTGAGCTGCCGCAGCGCCGCGCCATGGGCTGTCAGGCAGTAATGGCAGCGATTGATCGCCGAGACCGTGACCGCGATCATCTCGCGCTCGGCCTTGGTGAGGCCGGAAGGCGCCAGCATCAGCCCATTGTAGAACCTGGCGAAAGCGTCCAGCCGCTCGGCATCGAAAGCGTGGGCGACGAGTACATTGGGCACAAGGCCGAGCTTCTCTTCACATTTGTCGAAATAGGTTGCGACCCCCTCGGGCAATGGCTCTTCCGGCGGCAGATCGATGGCCATGGCCCTTGGCAGCCCGTCTTGCCGCCATTGCCCTTCCGGTATCGGCTGCTTCTCCTTCGCATCGGCCATTTTGTATCCTCCATCCGCGTCTTCTTCGACGATCCCCCTACCATCTGCCGCCGCAACGTGGCAGGCAGGCACCGGTGGAAAACGAAAGCGCCGGAGGACGGCCGCCATGAACGACGGCGCATCGACTGCGACCAGCGAACCAATTTCAACGAAGCCCATGGAGCGCGCCGGCAAACGCGGTCTATGGGGCTGGATGTTTTTCGACTGGGCGGCGCAGCCCTTCTTCACCGTCGTCACCACCTTCATTTTCGGACCCTATGTGGTGAGCCGACTGGCCGATGATCCGGCCACGGGCCAATCCGCATGGGCATTCGGCGTTGCGGCAGCGGGATTGATCATCGCGGTGCTATCGCCCGTGCTCGGCTCGATCGCCGATCAGAGCGGGCGCAAGAAACCTTGGATCGCCGGCTTTGCCGTTCTCAAGGTCGCCATGCTGCTGACGCTATGGTTTGCCGCTCCCGGCGCATCGCTGGTCTGGGTCGTGGCCGCCTTCGCCATTGCCACCATCGCGGCGGAGTTTTCGATTGTCTTCAACGATTCCATGCTGCCGCGCATCGCCACTGCCGAGCAAGCGGGCCGGGTCTCGAACACGGCCTGGGGTCTCGGCTACGCTGGCGGGTTGATCGTCCTCGCCTTCACCATCGCTCTTCTGGCGGCGAATCCCGAAAGCGGACGAACACTGATCGGCATCGAGCCGCTTTTCGGTCTCGATCCGGCGGAAGGTGAAGACGCCCGCATTACCGGCCCGATGGCGGCGATTTGGTACCTCATTTTCATTCTGCCAATGTTCCTGTTCACCCCGGACGCCAAGCGCCGGAAACTGAAGCTTGGCAGCGCCGTGCGTGGTGGCCTTGCAGAATTGCGGTCGACCTGGACCGAAGTGAAACGCCAGCCTGGCATCGCACGATTTCTGGCTGCCCGGATGATCTACCAGGATGGCGTGAACGCCCTGATCGCGCTGGGCGGGACCTACGCCGCCGCGCTCTTTCTGTGGCCGGTCATGGAGATCGGCATTTTCGGCATCATTCTCAATCTGACCGCAATCCCGGGCTGCCTGCTTGCCGCCAGGCTCGACAAAACGCTCGGGTCGAAAAAGCTGGTGATCGGGTCGGTCTGCCTGCTTTTCATTGCCGCGCTCGGCATCGTCTCGACCAAGGCCGGGTCCACGCTGTTCGGCGTCATTCCATTATCGACCGACGATAGCGGCGGCCTGTTCGGGACCGCAGCCGAGAAGGCCTATATTCTCTACGGTCTGTTGATCGGCCTCACCTTCGGTCCGGTTCAGGCATCCTCACGCGCATGGATGGCGCGGAGCGTGCCGGAGGAAGAGGCGGGCCGCTGGTTCGGCTTCTACGCCCTGTCGGGCCGCGCCACAAGTTTTCTCGCCCCTCTCCTTGTCGGCATCGTCACGACGGTGAGCGGATCGGCGGCGCTTGGCATGTCGGTTATTCTGCTCTTCCTGATCATCGGATTCGCCATCGCCGTACGAACGCCTTATCCCGCTGCCGATCCCCAAACTCTGTTGCGCATTGGCTGAACGGCGCGTCGATGGTTAACAGGGGTTTAACCCTTCGGCCCTAGGCTGAGCGCATTATGGCGGGGTATGTCCCGCCCGCTTTGCCATGGGGAAATCCGAGCGATGAGCGACATTCACGACCGTTACGCCTTCGATATGGAGGATGCCGATGAAAGCGCGGTCCGGACTTTTTTGCGCAACGCGGTTGGCCGACTCTTCGGTCTGGCAATTCTGGCTTTCGTTGCGTTCGGCGTCGTGGCCCTTTCCTCCTGGCATGTCGACGACCCCTCCTTCAGCCTGGCGACCGAGCGCCTGGCAAAAAACACCATGGGCTTTCCCGGTGCGGCCTTCGCCGATATCGCCGTCCAATTCCTGGGGCTTGCCACCATCGTGGCGCTTCTGCCCGCGATTGCGTGGGGCTTCCTGCTCGCGGCGGCTCGTCCGATCGACAAAAAGGCGATCCGCCTGGCCGCATGGCTTGGATGTATCGCCCTCGCGGCAGCCGCACTGGCTTGCCTTCCGGTCCACCGGGCGTGGCCGATTCCCTCCGGTCATGGCGGCGTCATTGGTGACATGATGCTGCGTTTGCCGGCTTTCGCTTTCGGACGACCGGTGGCCGGTTGGATCGCGGTCGTGATCGGCCTGCTGACCAGCGCCGGCGCTATCTGGCTGTTCACGCGCGCGGCAATCTGGTCGCTTCTGCCGGCTCTGAAGCCGAAACTCCCCGAAATTGAGGACGAGCCGGAAACCGCCGACGATTGGGACCTCGACGAACCGCGCGATGAACCGCTTTGGCGCAGGGCTTCGCTGGCCTTGCTCGGCGCCCTTACCCACACATTCTATAAAATACGGGCGGGCAGGAAGCGCAGCCGAATGGCGCAAGCGAATCGCGAACGCCTTGAGCCGCCTCGTCTACGGCCTGCCAATGACCGACCGGCCCAGCGCCAGCCTGCTGTCGACTGGAATGACGAGCGGGAGCAGGAATTGCCGGATATGCCCCCGGACGGCCTTCTGATCGATGATGAAGACGCCGCCTATCTGGAAGATCGCAAGGAAGCGTCCGCCGATACCGATGAGCAGGACGCTCCATGGGATGAGGATGACGGTTTCCTCGAAGATGAGGACGAGGCCTTTGCCGATGCGGAACCGGATGAAAGAGTGGTGCCATTTCGCCCGCAACTCGTTCATTCCAGCGAGAAGCAGAAAAAGGCTGAAAAACCGGCCGCGCCGGCAGCGACAAGGCGTGCGGCAGCCAAACCGGCCCGTAGCGGCAAATTCGAATTGCCTTCGCAGCGCTTTCTAGCCGAGCCGAAGAAGCAGCAGAGCGGCATCCGCGTGACCGAAGCGCAGCTGGCCGACAATGCCCGCCAGCTCGAAGCCGTTCTCAACGACTTCGGCGTAAAGGGCGAGATCATGACGGTGCGCCCCGGCCCGGTCGTAACGCTCTACGAATTGGAGCCGGCGCCCGGCGTCAAATCGTCGCGCGTCATCGGTCTTGCCGAAGATATTGCCCGCTCCATGAGCGCCATTGCAGCGCGCGTCGCCGTCGTGCCGGGCCGCAATGCGATCGGCATCGAACTGCCCAACGATCACCGCGAGACCGTTTATCTGCGGGAAATCATCGGCAGCAAGGACTTTCAGCAGACCAAGAGCAAGCTCGGGCTGTCGCTTGGCAAGACGATCGGCGGCGAAGCCGTCATCGCCGATCTCGCCAAGATGCCGCATCTGCTGGTCGCTGGCACCACCGGCTCGGGTAAATCCGTGGCGATCAACACGATGATCCTGTCGCTGCTCTACCGTATGACGCCGCAGCAGTGCCGCCTCATCATGATCGATCCGAAAATGCTCGAATTGTCGGTCTATGATGGCATCCCGCACCTTCTGTCGCCGGTTGTCACCGATCCGAAGAAGGCCGTCGTCGCGCTCAAATGGACGGTGCGCGAGATGGAAGAGCGCTATCGCAAGATGAGCAAGGTGGGCGTTCGCAACATCGACGGCTTCAACAGCCGCGTCGGCGAAGCAAAAGCCAAGGGCGAGACCATTACCCGCACCGTGCAGACCGGCTTCGACCGCGAAACCGGCGAAGCCATCTACGAGCATGAGGAAATGGATCTCGATCCAATGCCTTACATCGTCGTCATCATCGACGAGATGGCTGACTTGATGATGGTCGCGGGCAAGGAGATCGAAGGCGCGGTGCAGCGTTTGGCGCAGATGGCTCGCGCCGCCGGCATTCACGTCATCATGGCGACCCAGCGCCCCTCGGTCGACGTTATCACCGGCACGATCAAGGCCAATTTCCCGACCCGCATCTCCTTCCAGGTGACCAGCAAGATCGACAGCCGCACCATTCTCGGCGAGATGGGCGCTGAACAATTGCTCGGCATGGGCGACATGCTCTACCAGGCCGCGGGCGGCCGCAGCCAGCGCGTCCATGGACCGTTCGTTTCCGACGAAGAGGTCGAGACCGTCGTCAATCATTTGAAGACGCAGGGTGTGCCGGAATATCTCGACTCGGTGACCGAAGATACCGACGATGAGGACGAAGGCGCGGGCGGTAGCGGCGGCGGCGGTGGAGATGGCCCCGCGACTGACAGCGACGATCCCTACGATCAGGCAGTCGCGGTCGTCCTGCGCGATGGCAAGGCTTCCACCTCTTACATCCAGCGTCGCCTCGGCATCGGCTACAATCGCGCCGCCACCATTATCGAGAAGATGGAGGAGGAAGGCGTGATCGGTCCCGCCGACCATGCAGGCAAACGCGAGATCCTCGTGCCGCGCGACGAGTTCGACGATTGATCCGGTCGGCAAAATGAACGCACAGCGCTCGAAACGTGCCATCCTGTTGCCTATCTATGCGGCTATCGGTGCGCCGAAGAAGAGGACGACGCCAATCACGAGGACTTCCATGATTAAGACCAAGCGCCGCTTCAAGAGTCTGGCCATTCTCCTGATCGGAGCAGGTATTGCTCTCGGTGCCGGCATTCAGGCTCAGGCCAGCCAGACCGCGCAGCAGATCGCCAACCATTTTGCTTCGGTCAAGACGATGAGGGGCGAATTCGTCCAGTTCGGCCCGCGCGGCGAACAGACTGCGGGCACTTTCCAGATCGCGCGGCCCGGCAAAATTCGCTTCGACTACGAGCCGCCAGCGAAATTCCGGGTGATCTCAGACGGTCGCAACCTTCTGCTCAACAATCAGAAGCTCGACACGTTCGACCTCTATCCACTGTCCAAGACGCCGCTGAAGCTGCTGCTCAACAATAAAATCAATCTGTCGGGGCGGCAGGTGCAGAGCATCAAGGAAGAGCCTGATCTGGTGACGGTCGTGATGGCCGACAAAAGTGTCTTCGGCAATTCGAAGATCACGATTATGTTCGATCCGAAGACAAACGCGCTGCGCCAGTGGACGGTGACGGACAATCAGGGCAAGGACACCACGGTCATGCTGTTCAACGTGCAGGAAGGCGCGCGTGTCGATACTTCGCGGTTCCGCATCGATTACAGCAAATATAACTGGCAGGCCGGTAACGAGGCCGCCAGTAGCGCCAAACGCTGAACGATAGCCATTCGGCTTTTTGGCCGAAACCATTTGGATAACCTGCAAAGGCCCGCAAAAAGCGGGCCTTTTTCGTTGCATGAGTGAACATGCGCAGTCAATTTGCGCCCGAACTTGGGAAAATCGCGAAACGCAATGTCACTATCCATCGCCACTTGGAACATCAATTCGGTCCGCCTTCGGCTGCCGCTGGTCGAAAGTTTTCTGGCTACCTACGCCCCGGATGTGCTCTGCCTGCAGGAAACCAAGTGCCCGGACGACAAATTCCCCTTCGATGCCCTGCGGCAAAAAGGCTACCAGGCAATCGAGGTGAATGGCCAAAAGGGCTATCACGGCGTGGCGACACTCTCTCGCAGGCCGCTTAGGCTGGTCGAAAAGCGTGAATATTGCGCCAAGGGCGATTGCCGGCATCTCTCCGTCATCGTCGAGGAAGGTGACAGGCGGATCCTGCTGCATAACTTTTATGTGCCGGCGGGCGGAGATGAGCCGGACCCGGAGATCAACCCGAAATTTCGTCACAAGCTCGATTTTCTGGAAGAGATGCAGGGCGTCCATGCCGAGGATGACCGGGCAGATGCATCCGTTCTCGTCGGCGATCTCAATATCGCGCCGCTCGAGACCGATGTCTGGAGCCACAAGCAGCTTTTAAAGGTGGTCAGTCACACCCCCATCGAAACCGATACGCTGGAGCGTCTGCGCGTCGGCAATGGCTGGGCCGATCTCATGCGCACCATCATTCCGCCGGAAGAGAAGCTCTACACCTGGTGGAGCTATCGGGCGCGCGACTGGAATGCGTCCGACCGGGGCCGCCGGCTCGATCATATTTGGGGCAGCCCGGAGCTGGTGCCGCACCTGACCGGATTGGATGTTCTGCGCGAAGCGCGTGGATGGGAACGACCGAGCGACCATGTGCCGGTCATTGCCCGTTTTAATTTCGATTGATTGGTGCCGGGTCTGCGGAAACGGTTTAGCTGACCGCCCGAACTATGCCCTGCCAAAAGAGCGATCTGTCAGAACCGATGCAAGTCAGGCGGGATCGTCGAACCGGCTCGAAAGCGCGCCTATACGGGCCGTCATGGTCTCAAGACGTCGGCGGATGGTCTCATGCATGGTGGCGGCAAGCTCGGGATATTCTTCCAGAACCCGGCGCAGCGTGGTGCGATTGAGACGCAGAACACTCGCAGGGCCGTCCACGACCTTGGCCGTTCCCGGCCGCGTCGTCGTTGCGATCAGCGACAGTTCTCCCAAAACAGCGTCGCGCCCCAGCATATCCTCGTGGCGATCCGCGCGGGCCTTCAACGCGATTGTGCCGGACCGGACGACATAGGCGCTATCGGAATTGGCGCCTTCGCGGAACAGTTCCTGTCCCTCTGCCAGATCGATGACTTCGCTGGCGAAAGCGAGAATACGCAACTGTTCCGCGTTCAGCGATGAAAGCAGCGGGATTTGCGACAGGGCGGCGATGTCGTCTTGAAGAGCCATGCATGTTCGCTTTTGGGAAGGGTTCGGCGCCGCTTCTATCACGCAAGCGGCAGATCAGGGAACCAGCTTGTAGCCGCCGCCTTCGGTCACGATGATTTCGCAATTGGACGGATCGCGCTCGATCTTCTGGCGCAGGCGGTAGACATGCGTTTCCAGCGTATGGGTCGAAACGCCGCTATTATAGCCCCAGACCTCTTCCAAAAGCGTGTCCCGCGTCACCACCCGCTGGTCGGCGCGGATCAGGTAGCGGATGATATTCGCTTCTTTTTCCGTCAGCTTGATCTTGCCGTCATTGCGGTCGAACAAGGCCTTCTGCTTGGGCTTGAACGTGTAGGGCCCGACCGTGAAGCTGGCGTCTTCCGATTGGTCGAACTGGCGCAATTGCGCCCGGATGCGCGCCAGCAGAACCGCAAAGCGGAATGGCTTGGTGATGTAATCGTTCGCGCCCGATTCCAGCCCGAGGATAGTATCGGAATCGGTATCCTGCGCGGTCAGCATGATGATCGGCGTGCGCAGCCCGTTCTTGCGCAGCATTTTGACGGCCTCGCGTCCGTCGAGATCCGGGAGGTTGACATCCATGATGATCAGATCGACCACATTGGTGCGCGCCATATTGATTCCAGCCGTCGCGGAATCGGCTTCGATGACCTCGAACTCATCATAGAGGCCGAGCTGCTCGACGAGCGTCTGCCTTAATGTATCGTCGTCATCGACGACGAGAATGGTTCGCGTGGTCATGGGCGCCTCGGAGACATAGGGTGAAAAAATACTGCGGATACCGGAAGACTCAAGCCCTAGGAAACACCAAGCGCGTTAACGTTCCATTCACTGGCAGGCGTTTTCGGCGCGCGCCGCTTGTCGTCAACCGCTCGGCGGGCGCTATCCATCACGGTCGCCTGCACCTCGGCCCGCTCAGTTTTCGCTGTGCGCTCGGCCATGCCGGCATCGTGTCGCGGAAACGTGAAGGCGATGGCGGAACCCCTCTTGGCCGTCACCCGATCCTGTTCGGCTACCGCCGCTCAGATCGCGGCTGGCGGCAAACCGGTCCGCTCTCGCTTTATTCGATAAAGCGCAATGATGGATGGTGTGACGCGCCAGACCATCCTGCTTATAACCGGTTAGTCCAACGGCCTTTCGCGGCAAGTTGCGAGAAAATGGCGCGTGCGGATCGGCTTTATGATTGCTGTGTCGTACTCGATTATAATTACTGCCGGCGCGTGCGCCATGGCGGCAGCGCAATCTTCTTCCACCTCGCCGAGAAAAACTATCCTCCGACCGAAGGATGCATCGCGATTGCACCACGGGACATGGCGCGCCTGCTACCCTATCTGACATCTGGCCGCATGCTGATCGTGCGGCGATAGCTGAGGTGGTCTGATGGCGCGCGCTTTTTTGATCGTGATGGATAGTTTTGGCATCGGCGGCGCGCCGGATGCCGCCGAATACTATAATGGCGAGCATAGCGATGACGGAGCGGCGACCTTCCAGCATATCGCCGAAGCCTGTGCGCAAGGCCGCTGCGACACAAAGGACAGAAGCGGCCCATTGCGCGTGCCCAACCTGAAAAAGATGGGGATCGGCCATGCCGCCCATCAGGCGACGGGAGAGTGGCCGGACGGGTTTTCAGAAGAAACTGACCTCATTGGTCGAGCCTGCGCGGCGACCGAGGTTTCCAAGGGCAAGGATACGATCAGCGGTCATTGGGAGATCGGCGGTGTGCCGGTGCCGTTCGACTGGGGCTATCTGCCGAAGACGATACCCACCCTGCCCGACGATGTGCGCGACGGCATGATCGCCGCTGCCAACCTGCCGGGCATCCTCGCCGATCGTCACGCCGAAGGACTGGGCGTCATCGAAGAATTCGGACAGGAGCATATCGAAAGCGGCAAGCCGATTGTCTACACCTCGGCCGACTCCGTGATCCAGATCGCCGCCCATGAGAAACACTTTGGGCTGGAACGGCTCTACGATCTGTGCGAAGCCACCCGCAAGCTTGCTGATAAATACAAGATCGGCCGTGTTATCGCCCGCCCCTTTTTGGGTGAAAATCCCGAAACGTTCGAACGCACCGGCAATCGAAGGGACTATTCTGTGCCGCCGCCCGAACCGACGGTTCTGGATCGGCTGGAAGGCGCCGGCCACGCTGTGCGGGCCATTGGCAAGGTGGCCGATATTTTCGCCCATCGCGGCGTCACCGATACCCGCAAGGTGTCCGGCCACCCGGCGCTGATGGAAGAAACTCTCAAGGCGCTCGACGAACTGCCCGATGGCGGCTTTGCTTTCATCAATTTCGTCGATTTCGACCAACTCTATGGCCACCGGCGCAATCCGGCCGGCTATGCCGCCGCACTGGAATGGTTCGATGCAAGGCTTCCGGAAATTCTGGGTGGGTTACGCCCGGACGATCTTCTGATCATCACGGCTGATCATGGCAACGATCCCACCTGGACGGGCACCGATCACACGCGCGAACGCGTTCCGGTGCTCATGACCGGCGCGGAAACCGCGCCGGGGCTTGCCGTAATGCGCGAAACCTTCGCAGATATTGGCGAGACAATCGCCAGCCACCTGCGCATTCCGAACGGAACACATGGCCAGCCGATCGGTCGGGTCTGATTGGTTGAGATGATTAAACGCCCATCCAGCCGAGAATAGCGCCCTGTATCAGCGCGACACCGAGCCAGTGCCCTGCATCGATCACGGTCAGGGTCCAGGAGAACCCCTGATAGCGCTGGTTCACCGCGATAGTCGTCAGCATGAAGCCCAGCCACGCCAGAAGACCCGATAGCAGCCCTTCGGATATACCCATCGCGCCGTCCGTCGCATGAAAAATGATTCCGGTCAGAACCCAGGCCATCACCAATTCGGCGACGAAGGACACGATGAAGGGCGTAGGATCCTTGCGGTTCATCGCTTCCGTATTGACGCGGGCGACGCGTATCCATGGCTTCGAAAGCGCCATGTACCATGCCGCTCCAAAGGCGAACGCGGCGATTGCCGCGACAAAAATGGCCAGCCAGTTCACAGTCATGATCGCCTCCCTCAACGAATTCCGCCAAGCTGGACCGACTGAGACGGCGGGTCAATGACACGCTGTCAGCTTAGCCGTATCGCACCCGCAAATCGTCGAGCACCTCGCTATCGATGCGCCCGTCATAATGAATCCGGTTATCGTAATTGGCTTCGCCCATGAAGCGGGCCAAACCATCCGTATCGGCTTCGACCCAGCCATCGCCGTCAGATGTTTCGTAGCCCTGCCGCTTCATAAGCGCCTTCAGGAATTCGGCGATCTCACCTTCGATTGTCACCATCTTATCGGGTTCGGAGGAAAAATAGGACAGCCGATGAAGTTTGAAGCACCGCGCCAGTTCTTCAATCGGCTCCTCATGATCGTAGATATTGATATCGACCATGCGGTCGGAGAGGCCCCCATAGCCGCCTTCCTCCTTGACAACGAGAAGGCCGGCAGCCTGTTGGCCGCGCAACTCGCCGCCCGCATCCCGTCCCGCCCGCAGCGCCGCGATCAATCTGTCGGGTAATCGCAGTTCACACGTCGCCTCGTATGCCATGATCATCGCAGTCAGGACGTTTTCGCCAGCGAGGGCATTTCCGCCGACCAGACATTCCTTGCCCGGTATGCAAGCGGCAAAGCCGTTCCAATTGTCCATCGCGGCACCGGTATGACCAACCCCTTCGCCATGCATCGCCATGACGCCGAACTGCCGCTCCGAGACGCCGTCGAGGTCGCGCACCGCGATAGTAACGGCTTCATCTGCTTTCGCACCGCGCCCGATCAGATCGAGGATCTTGGCGGCGGCCGACGGATCGGCGAAGCCCTGCGTCGTCACCGCGCCGACACCACCGCGCCCGTGCAGAACGACCGATGAAACGCCAGGAAACTTTGATTGGACGGCACAACCGATTTCGCCCCTGTCCCTGTCGCGGCCGATAATCGAATAGGTCATGAGTGATCTTGTCCTTTCCACTGCCAAACCGTCGTGCGCTTTATCTCAGCATCCTCAAGTGCACGGCTTACCGGAACCTCATAGCAAGCCATTTCAATGATGCCCCGCTTTGGCAGATAGGCCCGACCCGGATCGCCGATCAAAACCCGCGCCCCGCGGGAGGCGAGGGTATCGAACCACGGCGTGAGCGTTTCGGCCATTGATTTGTCGTAAAAAACGTCGCCGGCAAGAACGATAGGCCACCCCTCGTCGTGTCCGACTAAATCGTTTTCGGTAAATTCGACTGCAACATCATTGGCCCGAGCATTGAGCCGAACGGCGGCGGCGCAGAAAGGATCGACATCGGCGGCAAGAACACGCGCAGCGCCAGCTTTCATTGCGGCAATCGCGACCAGTCCGCTGCCCGTGGCGAAGTCGAGAACGGATTTTCCGGAGACGATCTCGGGGTGATCGAGCAGGAATCGGGCGAGTCCCTGCCCACCGGCCCAGGCAAATGCCCAGAAAGGCGGGGGTAGACCAATCGCTTCAAGCTCGTCTTCTGTCTTCTGCCAGAGCGCGATGGCTTCATCGGCGAGATGAAGTGTGATTTCGGGCACGTGCGGTGGTCTATGCGGCACGGTGTTGGCCAGAATGAACGCTTCCGCACTGGCTGGCGTCACCATATCGACTTGCCGCGCCGCGCCCGGTCAGACCGGCTTCAGGCTGTCGGGATCGATGCCGCCCATCCGGCAGACTTCAGCCCACTCATCCGCCTTCACCGGCTGCACGGAAAGGCGCATCGAGGTTACCAGGGACATCTCCGAAAGGGCTTCGTTCGCTTTGACATCTTTCAGCGTGACCGGGTCGGGCATAGGTGCAAGAGCGCGGATATCGACGCATTCCCAGCGCGCATCGTCGGTCGTTGAGTCCGGATGGGCAAGTGCGCAGACTTCGCAAATTCCAACGACCTCCAGCCCCTTGTTGGAATGGTAGAAGAAGCCGCGATCGCCCACCTGCATCGCTCGCATATTATTGCGCGCCTGATAGTTACGGACGCCGTCCCACTCCTCTCCCCGCTTGCCTTTAGCAACGAGGTCGTCCCAAGAGAACTTGAACGGTTCGGATTTGAACAGCCAGTATTGCATCAGGCCGCGTCCTGTGGGTTGCCGACAACCCATTTCCACGCCTTGATCTCGACTGCGGAGAAAAGTCCCGCTTTGGCGTAGGGATCGTCGGCGGCTATCGCTTCTGCGGCCTGGCGGTCGGGCGCCTCGACGATTAGCATGGAGCCGGTCATTGCGCCGCTATCGTCGAGAAAAGGTCCCGCAGCGACAACCTCCCCATCACCCGGATAGGATTTCAGCCAGGCCAGATGCTTCTCGCGCGTCTCCATGCGAAGAGAAACGCTGTCCGGCTTGTCGGTGCAGATAAGGGCGTAGTGCATGAACTCTCTCTCCGGTTGGGTCAGATATGGTCTTCGGGCTTGACCGGCCGCGCCATCAGGCTGGCGACCAGTTCGCGGACGGAGCTTTCACCTGCCAGAAGAGCCACAGTGGCATCGATGATTGGCGTATCGATATCATATCGATCGGCGAGTTTTGCCGCGATCGAAGCGGTTGCGACGCCCTCCGCCAGCTTTAGCCCGTCAGTGGATTCGCCGCGTCCCAGGGCGGCACCGTAGGTGAAATTGCGCGACTGTTCCGAACTGCATGTCAGAATGAGGTCGCCAAGACCAGATAGCCCCATCAGCGTATCTGCCTGTCCGCCAAGCGCGACGCCGAGGCGCCGCAACTCAACGAAACCGCGTGTCACGAGTGCGGCCCTGGCGCTGGCCCCGAGATTGGCGCCAGCGGCTGCGCCGACCGCGATCGCCAGCACGTTCTTCAGTGCCCCGCCGGCCTCGACACCGACAAGATCATCGGTGGAGTAACAGCGGAAAGCCGGGGCACTGAGCATCTCGGCAAGATGCTGTGCCAGTTCACCGTCAGCTGAAGCCACGGTGACGGCGGTCGGCAGGCCACGGACCACATCGGCGGCGAAGGATGGGCCGGAAAGAGCAGCAAGCGGCGCATCGGGCAAGGTTTCTGCGGCCAGCTCACTCACCAGCTTTCCCGTGTCCTGCTCGATCCCCTTGGCACAGAGAACCAAGGGCGTGCCCTTCGGCAGATCGGCAGCAGCCTCAGCGAGCACCGTACGCGTCGCTTGAGCTGGGACCACCGAAAGAACGAGCGCTGCATCCGATAAAGTGTCACTCAGCGAGTCCGACGCGTTGAGCGTCGGCGGGAGGAGCACATCGGGCAGGTAGCGGCGATTGGTGCGATGATGGTCAATTTCTGCGGCAAGCGCGCTATCACGGGCCCATAGACGCACTTCGTGGCCCGCATGGTGGGCGGATACGGCCAATGCCGTGCCCCACGCGCCAGCACCCAGCACCGCGACAGGACCTTTTGTTGGTTCAACGCTGCTCACGCCTTGGCTCCTCTTTTCCCCGATCCCACGACAGGTGTGGCGCTTTCGTCCAATGGCCAGCGCGAACGCGGCGCCATTGCGAAAACCGCTTCAGGATCGGGCGTCAATCCCGCCAGCAGCCGCTCCATACCGGCATGAGCGATCATCGCGCCATTATCGGTGCAGAGCGCCAATGGCGGCGCAACAAACCAAAACCCTTTTTCCCGGCAAAGGGCCTCCAGCCCGTTCCGCAGAAAGGAATTGGCGGCGACGCCCCCGGCGACGACCAGAACCGGCGACGCAACCGAGGGATAATCGCGGGCAAACCGGTCGAGCGCGCGGCCAACCCGGTCGCTCAGCGTATCGCGCACCGCTGCCTGAAAGGAGGCACACAAATCGGCGACATCCTTTTCACTGAGCGGCGCGACGCTTTGCGCCGCCTGACGCACTGCGGTCTTCAGTCCCGAAAAAGAAAAGTCCGGACGATCCGTTCCCTTTAAAGGCCGCGGCAGCGGAAAGCGGTCTCCATCCCCGGCAAGCGCCGCCTTCTCCACATTTGGCCCGCCTGGATAGGGAAGGCCAAGCAATTTCGCTGTCTTGTCGAAAGCTTCTCCGAGCGCATCATCGATTGTTGTGCCGACCCGTTCGTAATCGCCCACGCCACGGACGAGCACAATCTGCGTATGGCCGCCGGAGACAAGCAGCAGCAGATAGGGAAAAGCCAGCCCGTGCGTCATGCGGGCAGTCAAGGCATGGCCTTCAAGGTGGTTGATCGGCAAAAGCGGCAGGTCAGCCCCAAAAGCCAGCGCCTTGGCCGTGGTAAAGCCCGCCATGAGCCCGCCGATGAGACCGGGGCCTGCCGTCACCGCGATGGCATCGAGATCGGGAAGTTCAACGCCAGCATCCTGAAGAGCCGCTTTAATGATCCCGTCGAGTGCGGCGACATGAGCGCGTGCGGCAATCTCCGGCACCACGCCGCCAAATGCCGCGTGCTCTTCGATCTGGCTCAGGACGATATTGGAAAGCAGCCGCGTCTCTGGCGCGTGACCGCCATCGGAGCCCGCCCCCGACAGCACGGCGGCAGCGGTCTCATCGCAGCTTGTTTCGATACCGAGAACCAGAAGCTCGCCGGCACGTTTCGGCGGAACCGTAACAGGGAATTCAACTTCAGCGGCTGGGTTGTCGGGCATCTTCGCTCGGTTTATGGCAACGGCGGCGCGGCATGCGCCGAGCGGCACCTAACACGGACGGCATGGCGATGGAAACGGACCTTATCCGCATCGGAACCCGCGGTAGCGATCTTGCGCTGGCTCAGGCGCACGAGACCCGTACCCGGCTGATGGCGGCGCATGGTCTGCCAAAAGATGCTTTCGAGATCGAAGTCGTCTCCACTGCCGGCGACCGCATTCAGGACCGCCCGCTGGCCGAGGTCGGCGGCAAGGGCCTTTTCACGATGGAGATCGAGGAACGCCTCTCCGATGGCCGCATCGATCTGGCCGTGCATTCGGCCAAGGACATGCCAACCGAACTGCCGAATGGCCTCCATCTCTCCTGTTTTTTGCCGCGCGAGGATGCGCGCGACGCCTTCATTGGGCATTCGGCGCAAAAGCTGCTGGATTTGCCGCAAGGGGCCACGGTCGGCTCGTCCTCGCTTCGCCGACAGGCGCTTCTGCGGCGAATGCGTCCCGACCTGAACGTCGTTCTGTACCGCGGCAATGTTCCGACCCGACTGCGCAAACTCGCAGCCGGCGAGGTCGATGGCACGATGCTCGCGATGGCCGGCCTACGCCGCCTCAACCTGGCCGATCAGGTCACCGAGGCACTTCCGCTGACGAGCTTTCCTCCTGCGCCGGGCCAGGGCGCCATCTGTATCGAAAGCCGGATCGGCGATGAGCGGGTCGACGCCTTGCTCTTACCCATCGCCCATGAGGAAACGGCGTCTGCGCTCGCTTGCGAGCGTGCCTTTCTCGCAGCGCTGGACGGTTCGTGCCGGACCCCGATTGCTGGTCACGCCCGTTTTTCTGATGGCAAGATCCTCTTTTCCGGCATGATTCTGACACCGGATGGCAGGGATGCCCATGAGATCGAGACGGACGGCCCCGCCGCCGACGCTGCAGCGATAGGCCGGCAAGCCGGCGAAGAACTGCGCCGTCGGGCCGGGCCGGACTTTTTCGCCAGCTGGACCTGAACCGTGGCGCGCCGGCTGTCCGTACTCGTTACCCGCCCGATGCCGGGGGCCGAACGGACGGCGCGAGCCATTAGGGAGCATGGCCACGACGCCCATCTCCTTCCTCTGACGACGATATCCGGCCTCGATGCCGATCTGCCGCCCGCCGAGGGTTTTGACGCCGTTATCCTTACAAGCGCCAATGCAATACGCCACCTGCCCAAGGCAAAAGCGTCCGGTCTCCGGCATCTACCGGTCTGGACCGTCGGATCGGCGACCGCAAACGCTGCGAGAGATCGTGGGTTTACCCATGCCGAGGCGCTTGGCGGCGACGCCGAAACGCTCACCGACACACTGATCGATAGAGCGCCGCAGCGCCTTCTGTATCTCGCTGGCAGAGTCCGTCGAAAGCATATTGAGGAGCGCTTGAGACAGGTAGGTATGGAGATCGTCACGAGGGAAATTTACGACACGCGCGAGAAGAATATTCCAGATACCGATCTGAACAATCTGCGCGCGATACCCATCGATGTTGTTCTGCTGACATCGACTTTGGCAGCGCGTCTGTTCCGAGCGCTCACCGAAAAGGAGCGCTTGGGCGAAAATGCTGTTCGCCTCTGCTTTTCCCGGCGAATTGCCGATGAGGCCGGCGGCACTTGCGAAATTGCAAGGAACGCCACCGAACAGGCCGCTTTAACGCTTCTCGATGAAATTGCCCGCCGATGAACACTAGCGATCTATATCAAAGCGCTGTTACAAGCTGGCGAAACGCAAATTTCGCGCTACGCTTATGACTTGGCGACATCGTTCCGCGATCCGTTGCCGGTGAATTTTTGTGGACCTTACTTTTCTCGGAGCCCCTGAATGGCGAAGAAGCCCGGCGACCGTCACTCCGCCGTCAATCGCGATCCCGTCACCATCGATCTGGATGGCGAAGACGTAAAGCGGCTGGACGAGAGTGAGACCGGATCGGATGGCGCGGCGGCGGAAGCAGCCGAACCGACACCCATGCAGCCCGATGACGTTCCTGAGCCCGAAGATGATCACGTAACAGCCGGATCAGGCGACGGTGACGAGGATATTTCGATCACCGAGAGTAGCGTCGAAGAACCATCTACCGACGTCATCGATGAACAGACCGGCGCGCAGGAAGGCGAGCAAGCGACAGCGAATGAGCCTGTGCTTGACGAAGTCGCCAGCGATTCCGCTGTCGCTGACCAGACTGCGGCCTTGGGAGAAACGACCGGAACAGGCGAAGCGGATCAAATGCGCCCTTCCGATCCGGAGACCGCCGAAACCGAAACGAAACATGGCAGACAACACGCCGAACCCGTTACCGCGACAGCGCCCGCCCGTTCAGGCATGGGCGGATTGACGGCGTTTTTGCTTGGCGCGCTTCTGGTGGCGCTCGCACTCGGTACTGCTGTGGGCCTCGGCTATATTCCACTGACCGGTGAACAACAGGCTGCCGGGCCGCAGATCGAACGGCTTCAGCAGGAGGTAGACGATCTGAAGGCTGGTCTTGCTGCGCAACTCGATACCGTGTCGCAAAACAATGCCGCTGCTGACGATCTTGGCGCTCTTCAGCAAGAAGTGCAGCAGTTGCGTGAGACGGTTTCAAGCGGAGGTGCCGGTGAAGAAGCAGGCCTCCAAGCTCTTTCCGACAGAGTTTCAGCGCTCGAAACCGCTGAAATCGACAACCAGACCGCCGCCGGCGCACAGCAGAACGCGGCGACTGACGAGACTCTCTCAAATATCGACCAACGCATCGCCAGCCTGCGGGAAGAACTGACAACCCTGCAGCAAAATCTGCAAAGTGCTGCGAGCGACCGGGAGGACGCCGCGACCAGGCTGGAACAGTCCCTGACGGAGATCGGTGACAGTTTTGAAAATCTTTCCGGCAGCATGACCGAGGCGCAAGAGCAAATTGGCGCCACGTCCGAAAAGGTCTCCGATCTGGATGGCCGCATTGCGCAGGTGGAGCAACTCGCCGATGCCAATCGCGCGCAAGAGGAAGTTGCGCGGGCGATTGCCGCCTCGGCTCTTCGAAGTGCGGTTGAAAACGGTCGACCCTTCGAAAACGAACTGCAGACGGCGCAGTCGCTCGGTGCCGGCGGCGAAGCTGTTGAAGCGCTCGCAACCTATGCTGACAGTGGCGTCAAAACCGAAGCGCAACTGGCTGAGGCCGTTCCAGACGTCGCGGACGCGATGCGCGAAGCTGCATCTCCTCAACCCGCTGCCGCAAGCGATGGCGGCCTGCTGGAGCAGCTTCGGGACGGTGCCAGATCGCTCGTCACGATACGCCGGGTCGGTGATCCGAAGGCAGAAGGGCCACAAAGCGCTATTACGCGGTTTGAAAACGCCGTCCAGGCGGGCGGGTTGAAGGAAGGACTTGTGGAGTATGAAACGCTTCCGCCCGATGTTCAGCAGACCGGAGATGCTTTCGTGAATGATTTGCGCGCAACCATTGAGGCTCGCGACAATCTTCCCGCAGTGATCAAAGCGGTCGCCACTTCTCGCGCGCCGACTGCTGACGCCACATCGACAGAAACGAGTGAGTTGCCAACTGCCCCGGGTCGCGAAACTTCCCCGCAAGACGCGCCTTCCAACGATGCTGGCCCGGCAGCAGCCGCCGATGCCGCACCGCAGGATGAACAGGTCGAACCCGCGACCACCGGGACGGAGCAGTCACGATGATCAAACTCGTCCTCTTTTTCCTGCTGGTGCTGGGCCTTGCCGGCCTTTTCGCGTGGGTGGCCGATCTGCCAGGCAGCGTCATGGTCACGCTATCCGACACTGAGCTGGAGGTCTCACTCCTTTTTGCCGCAGTCGCTATCGTTGCATTGATCGCCGCGACCATGATCGCCTGGTGGTTCATCAAGGGTATCATCCGCAGCCCCGAACGGCTGACCAGGCATTTCCGGTCGCGCAAGCGCGATCGTGGCTATCAGGCGCTTTCGACCGGCATGATCGCGATAGGCGCTGGCGATAGCGGTCTGGCCCGCAAGATGAATGCGCGCGCTCTGCAGAATCTCGACCCCTCAACGGAACCGCTTCTGCATTTGCTCGATGCGCAGACGTCTTTGCTCGAAGGCAATCACGACAAGGCCCGCCATAAATTCGAGGCCATGCTGGAAGACCCCGAAACTCGGCCGCTCGGTCTGCATGGGCTTTATCTCGAAGCGCAAAAGCTTGGCGAGACGCGAGCCGCCCGCCATTTTGCGGAGCTGGCTGCCAAGGACGCTCCGCAGCTTGATTGGGCGTCGCGCGCGGCAATGGAGGCGCGCACCGCCAACGCCGATTGGGATGGTGCGCTTACATTGCTGGACCGGCAGCTGGCGACCAAGCAGATCGCCAAGGAAATCTACGAGCGCCAGCGCGCCGTTCTGATGACCGCCAAGTCGATGGAGATCGTCGATACCGATCCGGCGCGGTCGAGGTCTCTCGCCGCTGAAGCCGTTTCCATGCAGCCGGAGTTCGTACCGGCGGTTCTGGCGCAAGCCAAGGCGGCAATCCGCAAGGGCGACACGCGCACCGCTGGTAAAGTTCTGGAAGCAGCCTGGAAGCGCGAACCGCATCCGCAAATTGGTGACCTCTATCTCCATTTGCGGCCGGGCGATCCGGTTCAGGACCGATTGATCCGCGCCCGTAAGCTTGAGCAGTGGAAGCCACAGAACAGCGTCGCGGCACTGGTGCTTGCCCGCGCACTTTACGAAGCTGGCGAATATGACGAAGCGCGCCAGAAAATCGAACCGGTCGTCAGGACCGAGCCGCGCGAAAGCGCTTTCCTTCTTCTTGCAGACATCGAGGATGAGCAGACCGGCGATGAAGGCCGTGTCCGCCATTGGCTCGCCCAAGCCGTCAAGGCGCCGCGTGACCCGGCCTGGACGGCCGACGGCTATGTCTCGGAGCACTGGGCGCCGATCAGCCCGGTTACCGGCCGTCTCGATGCGTTCGAATGGCGTGTGCCGGTCGAGCAGGTGCTGCCGCTTGTGGACGGCAAACCTGTCGGTGCATTCGAATATGACGCCACGGTGCCGGTAATCCCGATCATCGAGGCCGATCGCGCCATTCCCGAGAGCCGTCCGAACACCACTGTTGAGGATGTCTCCCTGTCAGTCGACGAGATCGAGCCTGACCTGCCGAGCGAAGCACCTGTCTCCACGGGCCCTGATGCCTCGAATGACGCGCCACCGCTCGCAGAAGAGCCGCTGGAACCGGTGTCCGCCGAGCCAGCGGTTGCGCCTATCCACCGGCCAGGCCCGCCGGATGATCCGGGTCCGGTCGGTCCCCCACCCCAAAAGGACAGTCGTTATCGCCTGTTTTAGCAGTCAAGATCCGTCATGTTACAACGTCTGACCGAACTTTTTCGTCTGCCCGATTCGGCAAACGAGAAAACGAGCGAAAGTGACATACGCCGCGCTGCTGCGGCGTTGCTGGTCATCCTCATGGATGCAGACGGCATCCGTCAGCCGGAAGAAGAAGCTCGGCTACGTGCCAATCTGGCGGCACGTTTCGGTCTGGATGAGGAGAGGATCGAAGCGCTCGTCGCAGAGGGTAAGTCCGCCGCCGCTGAGAGCGCCGATTTTTACGCGTTCACCTCTGTTCTCAAACGCGAGTTCGAGATCGGGGAGCGGAACGATTTTATCGGCATGCTCTGGGAAATGGCCTATGCGGACGGCATGGCCCATGAACTCGAAGACAATCTCGTCTGGCGCATTTCCGAATTGATGGGCGTCGCGGGACGTGAACGCATCCACCAACGGCAGGACGCCGTCGCGCGGCTAGGGGTTTCACTTAGGCCGCGCCCTGAAAGCGATGAGAGCGCGCCGCAATCCCGATGATCGAACCGCCGCTTCGGCCAAATGGTGATGAAAAGGTCGCATACAGACCGGTTCTTGTTATCCTGCACCAGGCAACGTCGTCCCCCGGTCGGGTCGGCATCCTGCTGCGCGAGATGGGTTTTCCACTCGACATTCGCCGCCCGCCCCTCGGCGATGCGCTCCCCTCCACGCTGGAGGGTCATGCCGGCGCAGTTGTGTTCGGCGGGCCGATGAGCGCCAACGACAATGAGGAGTTCATCCGGCGCGAAACGGACTGGCTTGCCGTTCCGCTCTCTGAAGGTCGTCCATTTCTCGGCCTTTGCCTTGGCGCGCAGATGTTGGTCAATCACCTTGGCGGGCGGGTTCACCCTCACGCCGAAGGCCGGGCGGAATATGGCTGGTACGATCTGGAGCCGACGAGCGACGGCTCTTCCTATATCGCCGATTGGCCGGCAAAAGTGCTGCAATTCCACAAGGAGGGTGTCGTCCTGCCAACGGGCGCCACGCTTCTTGCCAAAGGCGAAGATCATTTTCCGAACCAGGCCTTTGCTGTTGGGCCGAAGGCGATCGGAGTGCAGTTTCATCCCGAATTGACGGCGGTCATGCTGCATCGCTGGGTCGTCAAGGCCCACGAGCGATTTCAGATGCCTGGCGCACAATCTGCACGAGAGAGCCTTCAGGGCCGTCTCATCCACGACGCTCCCTTGCGGCAATTTGCAGTCACACTACTGCAGCGCCTCTTCATCGAGGCTGAAGCGTAACAAAAAGGCGGATCGACAACATCGACCCGCCTCGAAAGCTTATCGTGAAAAGCCGGCCGCCTACTTTTTCGCCCGCTCGATAGCCTCGGAGATTTTTTCCTTGGCGAAATCGGCTCCGTGCCAGTCACCGATCTTCACCCACTTTCCGGGTTCCAGATCCTTGTAGTGCTCAAAGAAATGCTCGACCTGTTGGCGGGTGATCTCCGGCAGATCGCTGAAATCGTTGACACCGTCATATCGCTTGGTCAGCCGATGATTGGGCACGGCGACAACCTTTTCATCCACGCCGCCATCATCTTCCATCAAAAGAACGCCGACCGGACGCACATTAATGATGCAACCGGGGACCAGCGGCCGGGTGTTCAGCACCATCACATCGATGGGATCGCCGTCGTCGGAAAGCGTATGCGGTACAAAGCCGTAATTGCCCGGATACGTCATCGGCGTATAGAGGAAGCGGTCGACCACGAGAGCGCCGGCCTCTTTGTCCATTTCATATTTGATGGGATGGCCGCCGACGGGCACTTCGATAATGACGTTAACGTCTTCTGGCGGGTTCTCGCCGATGGAAATGGCGTCGATACGCATAAAGGCTCCAGTCTATTGAAACAGGGTCGTGAACCCTGGAGACATCGAATGGCGTCCTGATAGCGAAGGCGGCCAGCCCATGCAATCGGCAGCGGCACAGGCAATTGGTATGACGATGAGCTTGTGACCGCCCTGTGAGCGTCATTTACTGCGCGCACATGCCTGAACGCATCAAGACGTAAGCGTTACAAATCGATCAGGCCCAGACGAAGGCGACCTTTTTAAACGATGCGCCGCCAAGCTGCTCGACGCCTTCGGCAATGTCATGGCCGCCGTGACCGGCGTAAAATTGCTGCGCGATATGATTGTCTTCCAGCGCCCAGACCACTGTGCCGTTCAGATGCGAGTCTTCGAGCTTTTGGCGTGCAGCGGCGAACAGCCGGCTGCCAATACCGATACCCTGATATTGCGGGTGGAGATAAAGCTCATACACCTCGCCCTTCTGAGGCAATTCTTTTGTCCGGTTCCGGCCATAGGTCGTATAGCCGACGATTTCATCGCCAAATTCGGCCACCAGAACCGACGCTGAACGAGATAGAGCGCGAACCCACCAGTCTTCCCCTCGCTGAGCGATCATCTTCGTAAGGGCAGTATGCGGAATAATACCGGCATAGGCGCCACGCCACGATTCGTGGTGCGTTGCCGCAATGCCGCTTGCGTCGGATCTTGACGCATTCCTTATGTCGATCGAAAGCGTGTTCATGACTGGTTAACCATAGAGAGCCGATCCGGCGATAGGCAAGATGTCGAATGGCGGTCGGCTCGCGAAATCGTCGCGATCCACTAAATTCGACGCGCACACTTTTCCGAGGGAGACAACATGACGGCAATCGAAGGTCCGGTAATCGCGGTGTCTTCCATGGTCGCACGGGGCACGGTCGGGCTTCGCGCGATCATGCCCGCCATGCAAGCGCGACAACGCGACCTTGTCGCCGTACCGACTGTTTTGTTGCCATGGCACCCCGGCCATGGCGCGGGCACGTTTGTTCCGACCGATAGCCGAGCATTCGAATGTTTGCTGAACGATCTTCTCTCACGAGCCGATGACATTGCCCCCGCGGCCATCCTCTCCGGCTGGCTGGCCGATGAAGCGCAGGTCGATGCGCTCGCCGGCTTCGTCGCGGCGGTCAAACGGACAAACCGCGAAACGCTTTATCTCTGCGACCCCGTGATCGGGGATGCCGGCGGGGCGTATCGACCCAAAGGAGTCATCGATGCCATCGCCGAAAAGCTGTTGCCTCTCGCCGACATCGCCACGCCCAACCGCTATGAACTGGAATTGCTGACCGGCGGCAACCTGCCGGACAACAATGCCCTGCTCGACGCCGGACGCTCGCTCAAACTGCCGCGCCTTGTCGTGACGTCGGCCTTCGGCTTGATGACGGGCGCGATCGGCAATCTCCTGATAAGCGACGGACGCGCGCAATTGACGGAGAACCGAATCGTGCCCGACGCGCCTCACGGACCGGGCGACCTTTTCAGCGCTCTGTTTTTGGCAAGGCTGCTGGAGGGCCAGAGCGATGGCAAAGCGCTCTCCGCAGCGACGGCCTCCGTCTTCGAAATGCTGGCTCGCTCGCGCAGGGCGGGTCTGGACGAATTGGCCCTGGCCACCGAGCAGGCGTGTCTCGCCCGCCCGATGGCGATGGTCACGGACCGTTCGCTGGCCATGCCGGGCAATGACTGAACTGAGCTTTTCCGCTCAAATTTGGTGCTCTTGGCGTCAGACAGGTAAACCGAGCGGACTTTCCGAGGCTTTGCCGATTGCCATCTGCGCCTGAAATACCCATAGCAGAGGCTGCGACGGAACAGGAAAGGACGAACGCCGATGGGTCATCTCCCGGATCATCTCGCGCAGGGATACGCCGCATTCATGCGCGGCCGCTTCTCCTTCGAGACCGAGCGCTATCGCAAACTGGCCGAGGAAGGACAGAAACCTTCCACACTCGTCATCGCTTGCTGCGACAGCCGCGCCGCCCCGGAAGTGATCTTCAATTCAGCGCCTGGCGAAATCTTCGTCATCCGCAATGTCGCAAATCTGGTGCCGCCCTATGCACCGGATGACGATTACCACTCCACCTCAGCGGCGCTGGAATTTGCCGTGCAGGCGCTGCGTGTCCAGCATATCCTGGTTATGGGCCACGGCCGCTGCGGCGGCATCGCTGCCAAACTGAACCCCTCCGAGCCGCTTTCGCCAGGCGATTTTATCGGCAAATGGATCGGCCTATTGGAGGAGCCCGCCGAGCAGGTTCGCGCGCGCGCCATCGAAGACGAGACCGAGAGACAGACCGCGCTGGAGCGCACGGCCGTCAAACATTCGATCCGGAACCTCCGCACCTTCCCTTGCGTCGATCAGTTGGAGAAAAGGGGCAAGCTCTCGCTCCATGGAGGCTGGTTCGATATTTCGACCGGTGAACTATGGACGCTCAATACCGGAAGCGGCGAGTTCGAAAAGCAGATGGACGCTTCGTGATTATCGCGTGAGAACAAAAAAAGCCGGCGCTCTCGCACCGGCTTTTTTGTTTGATTGTCGGCGGGATCAGCCGTCGATCTGGGCGCCCATCTGGGCAATTGCCTGCTGATAGACCGATGCCGCGTTCCACCCCTGGATTCCGCGGAAACCGCCCTGTCCGGGTTGATAATTTCGCGACATGCCATGGGCCCGAAGAAAGTTTGCCGTCGAATACAGCGCATCCGTCGCATTCTTCAGATCGACGCGGCCGTCTCCGTTTCCATCGACTCCGAAGCGCAGAATGTTGTTCGGCAGAAACTGCGTATGACCGTATTCGGCATGTGCCGCGCCCTTCGTGCTGGACGAGAAGACGCCGCTATCGACCATGCGGAGCGCTGCGATCAGGTGCGGCAGGAAGAAGTTGGACCTCCGGCAATCATAGACCAGCGTCGCCGCCGATGAGATCACCGGCTCGTTTCCGGTGAACCGTCCAAACCCGGTTTCCATGCCCCAGATCGCCATGAGTGGGCCTGCGGGTACGCCGTAGCGCTGCTCGATATTGGCCAGAAGCCGTGCATTCTGCTTCTTCTTCTGCTTGCCGATCCGAACGATCGCATCGCAACCGCGCTTCTTGCAGAAGGTCCCGAGCGACATCGAGAAGGCCGAACCGCCCTTCTTCACAGCACGGTCGGCCTTGATTGTCGAACTGTTATATCGCGCGCCGGAAAGCGCTTTCAAACCGCGCTGGCCGACACCGTTGGCCTGCGCGACGGGTGCGAAGTCGCGCTTCCACTGATCGAAGCCGGACGCGTTGTTGCCGCAGCGCGGCGCGGCCTGAGCGGCAGTCAGGCCCAGGACAAGAGCGAGAACGGTTCCGGTCATCATACGGACCGGGCGAATATTGGCCATGGGGCGCAGTTCCTCCAGAAATGGAATGGGACGGGTTGCTAACGGCCATAATGACGCAATAGGGCCGGATTTTGAACTATCACGCGAAGATTAACGGATTGGCCGCCGATGGCAACGCCTCGCCAACACGACGGTGGCAAGCGACCGCTCATTGACATGCAACCAAATAGTTGCATTAACTGGACCATGGATGATGTTTTTCGCGCTCTGGCCGATCCTGCAAGGCGGGCCATTCTGGATCGTCTGTTTCTGCGAAACGGGCAGACGCTCGGCGAGCTGACAAACGATGCCGACATGTCTCGTCAGGGGCTCTCCAAGCATCTGCGCATATTGGAAGATGCGAACCTGATTTCAGTGCACTGGCATGGCCGTGAAAAACGCCACTACCTCAACCCCATGCCGATCGCGGAAATCGTCCATCGCTGGGTCGGCAAGTTCGAGGATGCCCGCCTGGAAAATCTCGCAGACATCAAACGAAACGCAGAACGCAAGGAGAAAAGACATGGCTGACGAGCCAAAGGGCAATGCGCCTGACTTTGTCTACACAATCTACATCGCGGCATCGGCCGAAACGGTTTGGAATGCGCTGATGGATAAGGAAATGACCGGACGATATTGGAACCACGAAAACCGCTCCGATTGGACGAAGGGCGCCTTGTGGGAGCATATACGCGCGGACGGCTCGGGCATCGTCGACATTCGCGGCCACGTCGTCGAGATCGACCCACCGAGAAAGCTTGTCGTCACATGGAATGCCGAGGACCATGAATGGGGCGAACCTCACCCCTCGCAAGTGACTTACGATCTCATTGCCCTTGGACCGGACACCAAGTTGACCGTGACCCATTCTATGCTGGATGAAGGTTCGACGATGCACAAGGGCGTGACGGAAGGCTGGCCGGGCGTGCTCTCCAATCTGAAGACGCTCGTCGAAACCGGTCGCGTCCTTTCTGAAGAACAATGGCCCAGCGATCAGCGGTTCGAGCCGCCGGAAGAGGACACTCCCGCCAAATAGCGGTCGGATGAACCAGCCGACCTTGCCTTTGCCACGCTTTTGGCCTAAGACCCGCGCGATTTCGAAGAGCGGACAGCTTTGCGAAGCCGACCGGGGCCGACCTTTCCGATAGCGGAGAACGGCGCGGACCCCGGAGGTCAACACCCGACAGCGCGATGCGCCCTCGGGTGCGTTTGTGCTTTGTCCGCTTGTTCGGAGACGCAACCGTTCCCATTCTCCGTTGTATCTGCGGAGCAAAGGAGTAACCGAATGTTCGACAGCCTATCGGATCGCCTGTCCGGAATTCTCGACGGCCTGACCGGTCGTGGTGCGCTGTCCGAACAGGACGTACAGGCCGCCCTGCGCGAAGTGCGGCGCGCGCTGATCGAGGCCGATGTCGCGCTGCCGGTTGTCCGCTCCTTCACCGAGAGCGTTCGCGAAAAAGCCGTTGGCGTTTCGACGCTTAAGGCGATCAAGCCCGGCCAGCAGGTCGTCAAGATTGTCCATGACGAACTGGTCGAGATGCTCGGCTCCGACGCCGATCCGATCGATCTCAATGCCGCCGCGCCGGTCGTCAT
This sequence comes from Notoacmeibacter sp. MSK16QG-6, assembly GCF_024158145.1. Classification (GTDB taxonomy): domain Bacteria; phylum Pseudomonadota; class Alphaproteobacteria; order Rhizobiales; family Rhizobiaceae; genus Notoacmeibacter. The sequence goes on along the minus strand of NZ_JAMYXM010000001.1, from coordinate 1,527,738 downwards.
CATGATGGTCGGCCTGCAGGGCTCCGGTAAGACCACCACCACCGGCAAGATCGGCCTGCGGCTGCAGAAGCGCCAGGGACGCAAAGTCCTGATGGCTTCGCTCGATACGCGCCGCCCCGCCGCGCAGGAGCAACTTCGCCAGATCGGCGAGCAGGTCGATGTCGCGACCCTGCCGATCATCGCCGGACAAACACCGGTCGAGATTTCGGCGCGCGCAGTGCAGGCGGCTAAGCTTGGCGGCTACGATGTCGTCATTCTCGATACGGCGGGTCGCACCTCGATCGACGCTGAATTGATGGCCGAAGCCGCCGACATCAAGCGCTCGGCCAATCCGCATGAGATCCTGCTCGTCGCGGACAGCCTGACCGGCCAGGACGCCGTGACGCTGGCGGAAAATTTCGACGAGGCTGTCGGCGTAACAGGCATCGTCCTGACCCGGATGGACGGCGACGGACGTGGCGGCGCAGCACTTTCCATGCGCTCGGTCACCGGCAAGCCGGTCAAGCTGATCGGGACCGGCGAGAAGATGGACGCCCTGGAGGATTTCCACCCCTCGCGCATCGCCGACCGTATTCTCGGCATGGGCGATATTGTCTCGCTGGTCGAACGCGCCGCTGAGCAGATCGACGCCGAAAAAGCAGCGGCCATGGCCAAGAAAATGGCCGCCGGCAAGTTCGACATGAACGATCTGGCCGACCAGCTTCGCCAGATGCAGAAAATGGGCGGCCTCGGCGGTATCATGGGAATGATGCCCGGCATGGGCAAGATGAAGGATCAGATGGCCGCTGCCGGCCTCGACGACAAGCTCTTCGACCGCCAGATCGCGATCATCCAGTCTATGACGCGGCAGGAGCGCGAGAACCCCGCTCTTCTCAAACATAGCAGGAAGAAGCGCATCGCCGCAGGCTCCGGCACCGACGCCGCACAGATTAACAAACTGCTCAAGATGCACAAGCAGATGGCCGACATGATGAAGGCCGTGGGCGGCAAGAAGGGCGGCGGCAAGATGCGCCAGATGATGGGCATGCTGGGCGGCAAGATGGGAATGCCTGGCGGTATGGGCAGCGGAATGCCCGACCTCTCCAAAATGGACCCGAAGCAGATCGAGCAGATGGCCAAGCAGGCGCAGGCAGCCGGTCTCGGCGGCGGAATGCCCGGCGGCCTTCCGGGATTGCCGGGTGCGGGCGGCTTGCCGGGCCTTCCCGGCCTGCCGGGCAAGAAGAAGTGAGCCGGCCATGACTGACGACACCACCCGCGCAGCCGAACTGCTTGCCAGCTACCGCCAATCGATCGACAATTTCGATGCGGTGCTGATCCATACGCTTGCCGAACGCTTTCGCTGCACACAGGCCGTGGGGGAATTGAAAGCAAAACACGATCTGCCGCCCTCCGACCCCGATCGCGAAAAGAAGCAGATCGCCCGTCTGCGCCAGTTGGCGGAAGACGCCGATCTCGACCCCGATTTCGCTGAGAAATTCCTCGCCTTCATCATTCGCGAGGTGATCCATCATCACAAACGGATCGCCGAGGATGTGAAGGCGGAGAGCTGAAACACACCAACGATAGCCAAATCACGACATTCAAGGAGAACGAACACAATGGCCATCAAAATCCGCCTCGCTCGCGCAGGCTCCAAGAAGCGCCCTTACTATCACATCGTCGCAGCTGACTCCCGTTCGCCGCGCGATGGCCGCTTTATCGAGGATCTGGGCTTCTGGAATCCAATGCTGCCGAAGGGCGAAAAGCGCGTCGAACTGAAGGAAGACCGGATCAAGGAATGGCTTGAAAAAGGCGCTCAGCCCACCGACCGCGTGATGCGTTTCCTCGACGAGGCCGGACTGGCCAAGCGCGAAGCGCGCAACAATCCGGAAAAGGCGAAGCCCGGCAAGAAGGCGCAGGAGCGTGAAGCCGAACGCAAGGCTGCCGAGGAAGAAGCTGCGGCAGCGGCCGCCGAAGCCAGCGCCGAGCCCGAAGAAGCCTCGGAAGAGGCTGCGGCTGAAGAATAAGCCGCTCGTTACGTCAATCGCAGAAAGGCCGGGCGCTTTTCCCGGCCTTTTTCGTTGAGCGAACCTAGGATCGATCAATTGGTCGAAACGGCAATCTCGCCAATGGTGAAGAAGCGGGTCTCGCCATTGGAATCGTCGACGCCATCATTGTCCGTCACCGCCCAGCCACGTTCGTCGCCGCCAATGGCGAAGCCTTCGATCTTGTCGACCACATAGCCGTTGCCTTCTTTCAGATCGTCCATGAAGTCGTGAACCATCTCTTTCTTCAGGACGGGCAGCTCAGATCCGAGTTCGGCCATCTCCACGCCGGCAAGCGAAACGCGATAGAGCCGCTTGATCTTCGCCGCTTCGCCGATCTGGTTATCGCGCTCGATAATGTAGAGATTATCGCCGTGAGCCGTGATTTCCGACAAGCCGACCCAACCGGTCTCCGCGCTCTCCAGCGGGTAATGCGCCGCCGACCAGCTCTTGCCGGCGAGGTCATAGGCAAGGATTTTCACCATGCCGTCCGGATCGTCGCCCCACTCGCGCTGGATTGCGATATAGAGCGTATCGTCCAGCTTGGTGACGCCCTCCATGCCAAAGCGCTTTTCATGGGCGAGAAGGGCGTCGGGTAGAACGACTTCTTCCACCACCGCGCCACTCGCGTCGACATGAAGCAGGCGGTGTGGAATTTCCTTGTCGGTGCGACCTTCCGACGCCAGCCAGAATCCACCGTCGCCATCCGTCGCGATGCCCTCAAGATCGAGCATTTTGGCCGGCTCGCCATCCATTGTGACCGCAATCGCTTTTGTGATCCGGGCGGGCGTTTGTGAGGCGTCGATGGTGAAGATCGAAGGCGCGCCAGCATAGAAGCTGTCGTTGACGGCGTAGAGCTTGGCGGGGTCCGCCGGGTCTGCGGCAAGGCCGGACAGCGCGCCCCATGCGATAGGTGTCCCGTTCTCATCGTCGTCTGAAACGATCTGCGGATAGGTCGTCTCGCCCTCTGCGAATTCGTAAAGCGTAACATGGCTGCGCACGCCGCCATCCTCGATCAGGTCGGCTTCATTGGAAACGGCCAGAAGATTGCGCGAGGCAATGGCGATAGCGCCTTCCGGCGCAAGCCCGCTCGGCAGAAGCTGTTTGAAGACCGCCTGACCGTCGCCATCAATACCATAGACGCCGATGACGGAACCGCGCTCGGAAAGAAGGAACATGTAATTTGAATCGCCGAAGGTGGCGACTTCCATGCCTTCTGGCTCGGCGCCCTTATTCTCGGAGCGACCCTCCGGATAGTGCCCGGCGCGTGCGACCTCATATTCGAAGGACGGCCCGCTTTCCTGCACAACGTCACCGGCTTTGGTGAAGATCGTGAAGCCGCGGCTACCCCCTTTATAATCGCCCTCATTGGCGGTCGCCAGGCGATCATTGTCGATCCACTGCACCGCGTCCGGCTCGCGGCGAACGTCTTCCGCCGAGCTGTCGAAGGAGATTGCGTCATCCTCCTTGGTATCGATCTTGTCCAGATCGACCGTGCCGGCGGAGAAATGGTTGATCACATCGCCGGTTTCACCGTTCAGAATCACGATGTGATTGTTCTCCTGCAGAGTGACGGCAATCTCGCCCGCTTCGTTGAAGTCGACGAATTCCGGCTCCGGATCGTCGCCGGCAATCTCGGCAAGTCCGGTAACGTCTGCCTTGATCATCGCTTCGCAGTCGGGCTGGCCATCCGTCAAAGGCACGATGGCAACATAACCTGCAGGCATTTGCGGAATGACGCCGTCATTAAGGTCTTCGTCGCGCTCATTCTCGATGGCGATGGCGAGACGTCTACCATCCTTGCTGATCGCGACACTGTCGGGCTGACCGCCAAGATCGCAGCTTTTTGTTAGGCTCTTTGCGGCGATGTCGATTACGGCAAGATAGCCCGATGGCGCGGTGAAGCTCTCCGAAGTGTTTACGCCCGCAAAACCCGTCATGCCCGAAACAGCAATTGAGGTCGGTTCGCCATCCGTTGCAACGAAGCCTGCGGCCTGCGGCCTTTTCGGATCGGTGATGTCGACAAATCCCACGCGCTCGGCGGGGCTGTCCGTATAGACGAGCATATTGCCGTCCTCGCTTGCCGCAATGATCTCTGCGCTCGTTTCCGTCGCCTGATCTTCGTCAGCGCCTAGATTGGTGTTCACCGGAAAGGAGGCGATCCGGTTGAACACTTGTTCGGCGGAGGCGGGATGGGTGAAAGCGGCGGCCAGCGCGACCAGCGACACGGATGACAGAACACGGATCGTCATGGGTCTCTCCTTGATTGAACGGAATGACCGGCGGACTAATGCGATTGCATGACAGCGCCATGACAAATGCCGCACGCCGCGAGGCCGCCTCGTTCAAGGATTGACCGAATAAGCGTGAAAATGGCCGCTGCACCGTCAGGCGCGGCGGATTTCTTCCTCAGGATTCGCGCCGATCTTGTGAATGGAGAGATCCGCTCCCCGCATCTCTTCGCTTTCGGAAAGACGAAGCCCCATTAGTGCGCGAATGATGCCGTAGACGATGAAGCCGGCAATCGACGCATAGGCTGCGCCCGCAACGCTCATCACAAGCTGCGTCATAAACGAAACGCCACCGAGACCGCCGGCCCATTGCAGGCCGAAGATTCCGCACGCAATCCCGCCCCAGAGGCCGCAAAGTCCGTGCAGCGGCCATACGCCCAGCACATCGTCGATTTTCAGCCGCTCCTGGCACCAGATGAACCCGCGCACGAAAACCACACCGGCCACCACGCCCGTAATCAAAGCCCCGATCGGGTGAAAAACATCGGAGCCGGCGCAGACGGCGACGAGGCCCGCCAGCGCTCCGTTATGAACGAAACCTGGATCGTTCCGACCGGCGATCAGCGCCGACACGATACCGCCGACCATCGCCATCAGAGAATTGAGTGCGACAAGACCGGAGACGCCCTCCAGCGACTGGGCGCTCATCACGTTGAAGCCGAACCAGCCGGTGCAAAGCAGCCATGAGCCAAGGGCCAGCCAGGGAATGGACGAAGGGGGAAAGGCCTGGCTCTTGCCGTCCGGGCGGTATCGTCCAAGCCGCGCGCCGAGCAGCAGAACCGCGGCAAGGGCAATCCACCCGCCGACAGCATGCACGACCACCGAACCGGCAAAGTCATGGAACGGCGCGCCGAACATGGCTTCCACGGCCGACTGGATACCGAAATTATTGTTCCAGACGATCCCCTCGAAAAAGGGATAGACGAAGCTGACGAGTATGACCGTTGCCAAAGCCTGCGGCGCAAATTTCATGCGCTCCGCAATGCCGCCCGAAATAATGGCGGGAATCGCTGCGGCAAAAGTGGTCAGAAAGAAGAATTTGACCAGCGCAAAGCCCTGCGGCGCGAAGACATCGCCTCCCTCGGTGCCCGACAGTGTCGCGGCGTTGACGAAGAAGGTGACGCCGTAGGCAACCAGATAGCCGATAAAGAAGTAGGAAAGGGTCGAAAGCGCGAAATCGACGAGGATTTTCACCAGCGCGTTGACCTGGTTCTTATGGCGAACCGTCCCGACTTCCAGAAAAGCGAAGCCGCCATGCATGGCGAAGACGAGAATGGCGCCGAGAAGGACGAAAAAGACGTCCGCGCCAATGGCGTTGGTCATGCGTTAGTTCCCCTCCGAACTTCGCCCAGGCGTTCCCCTCAGAACGCGCACTTGAATGGTCAATAATCAGGCAAAGGCACAGCCGTTTAGCGCGGAGCAGCGGGCTTAGGCAAGTCGAACTGCTTAAATCGAAAGCATCTGCGCATAGACATGCCGAAAAATGGCTCGGAGCCATTCCCGGCGCCTGTTCAACCTCGACCGCCTCTTGCCTCCTCCATAGGAAGCCGGCCATCTTCGATGAAAGAGTTGAGGAGAGGATTGCCCGATGAAGACCCGGATTGCCCTGCTGCGCGAAATGGGCCTGCCCCGCCCCTATACCGACAGCCGACCGCTCGACGTCGTCGAGGCGCAGCTTGACGAACCGGGCCCGGGCGAGATGCTGGTGAAGCTGGCGGCGGCGGGGCTCTGCCATTCGGACCTGTCGACCATCAATGCCGATCGGCCGCGCATCATGCCGATGGCGATCGGACACGAAGCGTCGGGCGTCGTCGAGAAAGTGGGGCCGGGCGCTTCGCGATTTGCCCCCGGCGATCATGTGGTCATGGTGTTCGTGCCCTCCTGCGGCCATTGCGTACCCTGCGCGGAGGGTCGTCCCGCGCTTTGTGAGCCGGGCGCCGCGGCCAACGGGGCCGGCACGTTGATTTCCGGCGAGCGGCGTATCGACCGTCAGGGAGAGACGATCAACCATCATCTCGGCGTCTCCGCCTTTTCCGACCGAGCCGTCGTTTCAGAAAATTCCTGCGTGAAAATCGACAAGGACATTCCGCTCGACCGGGCGGCGCTTCTCGGCTGCGCCGTGCTGACCGGGGTCGGGGCGGTCCTGAACTCTGGAAATCTGAGGCCGGGCCAGGACGTCGCGGTTGTCGGTCTTGGCGGGGTCGGCCTCGCCGGATTGCTCGGCGCAATCGCAGGAGGCGCAAGGCGCGTCATCGCTGTCGATCTGGCAAGGGACAAACGCGACTTCGCGCTGGAACTCGGCGCGACCCACGCCATCGACCCGACTGAAGATGGCGCGGTCGAAACGGTCAAGGAATGGACAGGCGGCGGGGTCGATCTGGCCGTGGAACTCGCCGGCGCCGTGCCGGCGCTGAAATACGCCTATGCGATCACCCGGCGCGGCGGCACAACCGTGACTGCGGGCCTGCCGCACCCTGAAGCCGAACTCTCCTTCGCGCCGGTCACGCTGACGGCGGAGGAGCGCGTACTGAAAGGGTCTTACGTCGGCTCATGCGTGCCGGTGCGTGACATCCCGCGCTACGCGGCGATGATGATGGATGGCCGCCTGCCGATCGAAAAGCTGATGACGCATACGATCAAGCTCGACGACATCAATGAGGGCTTCGAGCGGCTCGCAGCGGGCGACGCGATCCGCCAGGTGGTGGTCTTCGACTGAGAAGAATGGTGGAGCCGAGGGGAATCGAACCCCTGACCTCGTCATTGCGAACGACGCGCTCTCCCAACTGAGCTACGGCCCCGCGCAGCGGGTTTCGACTGACCCGCGCAGTAGCGGCATTTACCGAAGCGCCGCGATTTGTGTCAAGCAAATCGCCGGGTGGCGCATTCGGCAATGAATGATAGACAAAACTGTGCATGCACGGCAATTTGCCTGGCCCGCCAGCCCCTCTCCACAAAATGCCAACCGACGGACCCACAATGGCCGATCTCGACGCCGACGATTCCGAAATCAGACCAACCAGGCCCCACGGACCCGAAGACCGCTTCGCGGCCTTTCGCTACCGTGCCTATACGCTCTATTGGCTGTCGCGTTTCTTTTCGACCTTCGCGACCCAGATTTTCATCGTCGCACTCGGCTGGCAGGTCTACGACATCACGCGCGATCCGCTCGATCTGGGGCTGATCGGCCTGACGCAATTCCTGCCCGCGCTGCTGCTGGTCCTCGTCACCGGCTCAGCCGCCGACCGCTTCGGCCGCCGTCGTATTATGGCCATCAGCGCGGCTGTGGAGGCGGCGATAGCGGCGGCTCTGCTCGCCTACACGCTGACCAATCCAACGGTGGTCTGGCCGGTCTTCGCACTATTGGTGATATTCGGCAGCGCGCGCGCCTTCTACAGCCCCGCCAGCTCGGCCCTCGTCGCCAATCTGGTGCCGGCGGATACTTTCGCCAACGCCGTTTCCTGGAACGCCTCGGCCTGGCAGACGGCGACCATCGTCGGTCCGGTGCTTGGCGGGCTTCTTTATGGCGCGGGGGCTACGGTCGCCTATGGCGTTGCCACGATTCTGTTCATCGCCGGCGCATTTCTCGTCATCTCGATCTCCCAGCCGGCGCAGCAGATCGAACGTGAGCGTATCAGCGTCCGCACCGTTCTCGCCGGATTCGATTATATACGCCGTGAAAAAGTGGTTTTCGGTGCAATCTCGCTCGATCTGTTCGCAGTGCTGCTGGGCGGTGCGGTGGCCCTGATGCCGGTCTATGCACGCGACATACTAACCGTCGGCCCGCTCGGCCTCGGCATGCTTCGTGCGGCGCCTGGCATCGGCGCTCTGGCGATGGCCTTCTGGCTGGCCCGCTATCCGATCCGCGCGCACGCCGGTGTGATCATGCTCGGCACGGTCGCGCTTTTCGGCCTTTTTACGGTCGTGTTCGGTTTTTCGACACTGGCCTGGCTCTCAATCGCTGCTCTGGTCGTCATGGGCGCGGCAGACATGGTGTCCGTCGTCATCCGCGAAACGCTGATCCAGCTCTGGACGCCGGACGATCTGCGCGGCCGCGTCAACGCCGTCAATCAGGTCTTCCTCGGCGCCAGCAACGAACTCGGCGAATTTCGCGCCGGCACCATGGCTTATCTTATCGGGGCGGTGCCGGCAGTCGTACTTGGTGGTTTTGCAGCAATGGGTTGTGCCGGCCTCTGGGCCTGGCTGTTCCCGCAACTCGCCCGCGTCCAGCATCTCGACAGCCGCCACTGAGGGATCAGAGTTCGTTCAGCTTCGCGACCAGTTCGCTAGAATCGCCTCCGATTTCGAGGCGTTTCATCCGGCTGGTCGGTCCCGAGATGACCGATATGTCGCTTTTGCGCAAATCGAGCTGACCGGCAAGAAGCGCGATCAGCGCAGCATTGGCTTTGCCGCGCTCCGGCACGGCCCGCACACGCGTGGCAAGATATGTCTGCCCGTCAGAGCCTGTCTCATAGCCGTCGATGCGGTCATGGGCTGCGCGCGGCGTCAGGCGCACGACGAGTTCGGCGCCCTTCCCCGTCAGACGGAATGCCGGCACGGTGAACCCGGCCATGGGCGTCGATCAGAGATAGACGCCTCGCGCCATGTTCAGGATCAGCGTCTGCAGGAAGAAGATCACAATAAACAGAATGATCGGAGAAATGTCGATCCCGCCGAGATTGGGCATGAAGCGGCGAATAGGCGCCAGCGCGGGTTCGGTGACGCGGATCAGAAAATCCCAGACGATATCGACGAAGCGGTTGCGCCGATTGATGATGTCGAAGGCGACCAGCCAGGATACGATGATCATCGCGATGACGATCCATTTATAGATCTCGAGTGCGTAATAGAGCGTGAGAAGAATCGCGTTCAGCACGTGCGATATCCTTTTTCTGATCGGATGGTCCGCTGCCGATGTAGCGGGCGCAACGCCCCGTCACAAGAGAGCCGATGAAATGCTGGTAAAGGAAGACCCGCCCGGCCGATGGCCGCGCGGGTCTCGTCTGGTAGGCAAGGGCCTCGCAAAAGGCCCTTGCCGAGAAGTGGCGGACTTAGCGGACCGAGCCAGTCGGAGAAAATTCCGGATAGGCTTCCACACCGACTTCGGCGCGGTCCAGACCGATCATTTCCTCTTCTTCGGTAACGCGCATGCCGACGATCATCTTCAGGATGAGCCAGACAATGAACGATGCGACCAGCGTGAACACACCATAGGCGGCAACACCGATGAACTGCGTCACGAAGGATGCGTCCGAATTGGTCGCCGGCACGATCATCGTGCCCCAGATACCGGCCAGAAGGTGAACCGGAATGGCGCCGACAACGTCGTCGATCTTCAGCTTGTCGAGCAGCGGCACCGTGAAGACCACGATCACGCCACCGATAGCGCCGATCAGAATTGCCGCAAGAGGGCTCGGCTGAAGCGGCTCGGCCGTGATGGAGACCAGACCGGCCAGCGCGCCGTTCAGCACCATCGTCACATCGACCTTCTTGTAAAGGACGGCGGTCAGGATGAGTGCGGCCACCACGCCGCCAGCGGCGGCAAGATTGGTGTTGGCGAAGATGCGGCTGACATCGGAGACGTCGCCGATCGAGCCCATCGCAAGCTGCGATGCGCCGTTAAAGCCGAACCAGCCGAGCCACAGGATGAACGTACCGAGCGTGGCGAGCGGAATGGACGAGCCCGGAAGCGGATGAACGACACCGCCAGGACCGTATTTTCCGTGACGTGCGCCCAGCAGAAGCGCGCCCGCCAGAGCGGCCCAGCCACCGACCGAGTGCACCAGCGTCGAACCGGCGAAATCGGAGAAGCCCATTTCGGACAGCCAGCCGCCGCCCCACTGCCATGAACCGGCAATTGGGTAGATGAAGCCCGTCAGAACGACCGTGAAGATCAGGAACGGCATCAGCTTGATGCGTTCGGCGAGCGTGCCGGAAACGATCGATGCGGCTGTCGCCACGAACACCATCTGGAAGAACCAGTCGGAGGCCGTGGAGTAACCGGTGTCGAGTGCGTCTCCGCCGACCGGATCGAAGGCATAAGGCGCGAACGAGCCGATGAAACCGCCGTTCACATCCGTGTACATCAGGCTATAGCCGACGACCCAGTACATGATACCGGCGATCGAATAGAGCGCGATGTTCTTGAGGCACTGCATGGATACGTTCTTCGAACGCACCAGGCCTGCTTCCAGCATGGCGAAACCGGCTGCCATCCACATGACGAGGAAGCCGCCGATCAGGAAGAGAAGCGTGTTGAAGATGTAGGCGGTCTGCGGCGTGACACCGCTGTCGGACGCCGCTTCAGCTGCCGCAGGCGCGGCTTCGGCGGTGGCTTCCGCCGCTTCCTGCGCGAACGCAGGTTCGAGATAGGCCAGGCCTGCGAGCCCCGTCAGGGCGGCCGTGGCGAGAAGTTTGCGGTTCATATGACTATCACCCCTCATGGATCAAAGCGCGTCGGAATCGACTTCGCCGGTGCGGATACGCATGGCGCTGTCGACGGAGTAGACGAAGATCTTGCCGTCGCCGATCTGGCCGGTTTTGGCGGCGCCGGCGATGGCCTCGACCACCTTGTCGACATCGGCCGCATTCACGACCACTTCGATCTTCAGCTTGGGAAGGAAACTCACGGCGTATTCGGCGCCGCGATAGATTTCGGTATGGCCTTTCTGGCGACCGTAACCTTTGACTTCGGTCACGGTCAGGCCCTGAATGCCGATGCCGGTGAGGGCTTCGCGCACCTCGTCCAGCTTGAACGGCTTGATGACTGCCATCACTATTTTCATTCGGTTCGACCCTCTCTTTCGCGTGAGATCACGCAATGGTTCGTGAACGCATGCGAGCTTTGCCCCGCGGGTTCATCGCAAAGAGATTCAAGGATCGTGCCAGATGGAAACAGGGGCGATGCTATGCAGCAAAAGATGGCGCTTCAGGCTGCATGACGGAACGGCATGCTTGCTCATTCCCGATTCACGTGCACAAAATTTATGCTGTTTGAAGCGATTTGCCTATTTATTAGGCGTTCGCACTCGCATCAAACCTTCCTGCGCAACGGAAGCAATGTGAGTGCCGTCCCGGCTGAAAATCATGCCGCGCGTGAATCCACGCGAGCCCATCGCGCTTGGACTATCGGAGGTATAGAGCAACCAATCGGAAAGGTCGTTTGGGCGATGAAACCACATGGCGTGATCGAGACTCGCCATCTGAAGCTGCGGATCCCAGACGGAGCGGCCATGTGGAAATGTCGCTGCGTCCAGAAGTGTCATGTCGGACGCATAGGCTAAAATCGAAGCGCGCAGCGGGCGGTTATCCGGCACCTCGCCCAGAGTGCGTATCCAGACATGCTGGATCGGCTCAAGACTGTCCCGGGTCAGATAGTGATCCGTCACCACCGGGCGAAATTCGAATGGACGAGGCCTCTCCCACCAGGTTTTCATCGCTTGAGGCAGCTTGTCGATGAAGCCGCGCATCAGTTCGCCATCGCTATCGAGTTCCTCAGGCGTTGGCACATCCGGCATTTCGGCTTGATGTTCCAGCCCCTCCTCCGCAAGCTGAAACGAAGCCATAAAGGAAAAAATGGCATGGCCGTGCTGGATCGCGTTCACCCGGCGCGTGACGAAACTCCGTCCATCGCGGATGCGATCGACCTGATAAATTATGGGCACGGTCGGATCGCCCGGACGCAAAAAGTAGGCGTGGAGCGAATGAACCCCATATTCCGGTTCGACGGTCTGCTGCGCGGCAACCAGGGCCTGGCCGATCACCTGGCCGCCGAAAACGCGCTGCCAGCCCACCTTGGGAGAATTGCCACGATAGAGATTATGTTCGAGCCGTTCGAGTGTAAGCGTATTAAGAAGTTCGGCGATCGGGTCCGACATAGCGCAAATAAATTCCCCCGTGGACAAGTGCGCATGGTGTCGGACAGGGTGCAGCGCCAGTCAAGAAGCAATAAGTTTTTGCCCGCAAAGGAGTATGTATCGCCATGACTGCGAATAAAGGCGGAGAGCGGCAGGCTGACATTATGGTTTGCGGCGCCGGTTATGTGGGCCTGGCAACGGCAGTGGCCATCAAACAGGCGCGCCCCTCCCTGGATGTCGTTCTGGCCGACGCCGCTCCGGAAGGCGTTTGGCAGAAAGACGGACGCGCGTCAGCGATTGCGGCGGCGGCCGGCGCCATGCTGAAGCGGCTAGGCGTATGGGAAAGCCTCGAAGAAGGCGCCCAGCCGATCAACGAAATGATCGTCACCGACAGCCGCACCTCCGATCCCATCCGACCCATTTATTTGACATTTTCCGGAGAGGTCGAGCCGGGCCAGCCCTTCGCCCACATGATCATGAACCGGGATCTGAACGGAGCGCTCCGCCAACGTTGCGACGAGCTCGGCATCGAAATCAATCAAGCCACGCCCATAGCCGGACTGGATCGCAGCGGCCCAAGAGCGGTGGCGACCGCCGCCGACGGACGGCGCTTCGGCGCGCGCCTCATCGTAGCCGCCGATGGGGCGCGGTCTAGACTACGCGATTGGGCGGGAATCCGAACCGTGTCCTGGCAATATGGCCAGAGCGGCATTGTCTGCACGGTGGCCCATGAGCGGCCGCATCATGGCCGCGCCGAAGAGCACTTTCTGCCAGCCGGGCCGTTCGCAACACTGCCATTGCCCGGCAACCGATCCTCGATCGTCTGGACCGAGCGAACCGCGGATGCCGATCGGCTGGTCAATTCCGACCCCTTCCTCTTCGAAACGGAACTGGAATCGCGCTTTGGCCACAAGCTCGGCGCTATCACCGTGGAGAGCAAGCCTCGCGCATGGCCGCTCGGCCTCACCCTCGCGCGGGCCTTCGTAACCCACCGGCTGGCGTTGGCCGGCGATGCGGCCCACGGCATTCACCCGATTGCCGGCCAGGGCCTCAATCTGGGCTTCAAAGACGCAGCCGCATTGGCCGAGGTTATTGTCGATGCTGACCGGTTGGGACTGGACTTCGGTCAGGAGGACGTTCTGGAGACCTATCAGCGCTGGCGTCGTTTCGACACGGTGCGGATGGGCGCGACCACCGATATTCTGAACCGGCTGTTCTCGAATGACATCGCGCCGATCCGACTGATCCGCGATATCGGGCTCGGTCTCGTCGACCGCATGCCGGGACTCAAGCGGGACTTCATTGCGCAGGCCGCTGGCAAAGGAGGGCCCATGCCCCGCCTCTTGAAGGGAGAGGCGATATGAAAAACGGTTTGGCCGATGATGGGCGGCAGTCCAAAGGATCCCTCCGGCGTACCTCTTTCGATGAATTTTCGAAAGCCATAGAGGCGGCAGCGCGTGCTCGCTCCTATCCCCCGGAATTGGCTTCGCTAGCCGGTGAGATGACACTTTGGTGCCAACGGCATCGCCTGCCGGGACTTCCCGCCATGGTCGATCATCTTGAACCGGCGCCACGTTTCGATCAGCAGGCCGCTCAGCCCAAGCCGCAAAAAGATGGCTCCGTGCATTTCAGCGATCCGGTTCTTGGAGGCCTGTTCATCCACCATCACTATAGCGACTTCCAGTGGCCCGCCCTGATCGACGGACCGAAGACGGGCGCTGTTCTCTTCGCCGCCTTTCTTGCCATGGGCGCTCATGAGCGCGGCGACCATCTGTCGATCGCTTTCCTTGGAACGGATGATCGCCCGGCAGAAGCGGCCCGGCTTCTCTACGGCGAGGGCCGTTCGCTTCTGGAGGGCGATGCCGATGTCGCCAGGCTTTCGCGGCGGATCGCCATTGAAAAGATCGCGCCGGAAAGCCATCCGCCTCTGGATGAGCCGCTTGCCGAAAGCGTGCCTTGCGACATCGCCATGTTGGACCGTCTCCTGGCTATTCCAGCCTCCACGTAACAAAGACCGGGGGCAAGCATGCCGACCTTTTTGATGCTCTTCGCCCAGACAGGCGGGCAGGCGGCAGAAGAAGCCGCCCTGTCCAGCGATGGAGACGTCGCAACGACGCCCGAGCAGATCGATGTGAGCCCGCGCGGGCTCTACGAAAAGTTGGATGGCTGGCTCGACGGTTTCGTAACCCTTCTGCCCAATATTCTCGTCGCTGTCGTCGTATTCGCGCTGTTCTGGATGATCGGCATCGGCGTCAAACGGTCTCTTCTTCTCTGGGCGGGGCGCAACGACCGCGCTAATCTCGGTGAGGTGCTCGGAGGGTTTCTGAAAGCCGCGCTGATCGTGCTTGGCGCCCTTCTGGCCATGACGATCATCCTGCCGACACTCAAACCTGCCGATCTGGTCGCCGGCCTCGGCATCGGCTCGGTGGCAATCGGCTTTGCGTTCAAGGATATTTTGCAGAACTGGCTTGCTGGACTGCTGATCCTGATCCGCCAACCGTTCCGCCCAGGCGATCAGATCGTCGTTAATGGCTATGAGGGGACGGTCGATCATATTGAAACAAGAGCGACGGCGATCCGAACCTATGACGGACGCTTGGCTCTCGTTCCCAATGCCGATGTCTACACCAATGCCGTTGTCGTCAACACTGCGTTCCAATCTCGGCGAAGCGAATATGATGTGGGGATCGGTTACGGCGACGAAATCGCAAAGGCAAAACCCGCAATATTGAAAGCCGTAGGCAATGCGAAAGGCGTGCTGAGCGATCCGGCGCCCGACGTCCTGGTGGTTGATCTCGCCGCTTCCTGGGTCACGCTGCGGGCGCGCTGGTGGACCGATCCACGCCGTGCTGACGTACTCGATGTCAAATCCGACGTGATCGAGGCGATCAAGCTCGGCCTCGACGAAGCGGGTATCGACCTGCCCTACGAGACGGTCGTCTCGCTCTTTCATGACCAAACCGAAGATATCGATGGAGACAGATCGAGCCAGCGTGAAGGATGGCCGGCAGGCGATAATCCGCCGCGCCCGGCGCGACGCCGAAACGATACGCGCTATCAGGCGACCGATGAGGAAAACTAAGGCTTTCGGCCGCGGCGAAACTATCGGACACGCGGAACCGCTTTTCATATTGCATTCTATGCATGGGATTTAGGCCGAGTTTACCCTTTCGCTCAACGCGATATTAGGCGACGCGACTTATCCTCAGCGACAATGAAACGCTGGGATATCTCGATGTTGCGCAATCTTCGCCTTACCGTACGTCACTTTCTTCGCCACAAGCGAGGTAATTACGGGATGATGGCCGCCCTGCTTACGGTGCCTCTCCTGATTGCCGTCACTGTGCCGATCGATACGGTGCGCGCACTGGGCGTTCGAACGGTCGTGCAACAGGCGTCGGACGCGGCCGCTTTGGCAGCAGCGACGTCAGGCCTGTCGAGTAAGGCGAAGCGCAGTGCGCTGGCCGATTCCGTTTTTCAGGCCAATCTCGATGCGGCGAAGCTCGACCTGAACATTTCGTCTGCGGGATTGACGGAAAGCAGCAGCTCGGGCGGCTCCAACCCCGACACCTACACCTACAGCGTGGTGGCCACGGTTGGCGATGGAGCGACCATCCTGCCGATCGGCACGCTTTTCAGCGCCGATATCGACGCAGTCGTCAAGACCGGCAACCAGATGCTGGATATCGCTCTGGTGCTGGACAATTCCGGTTCGATGGGTAGCTACGATGGCAAATCCACAACGCGCCTCACAGAACTGAAAACGGCCGCCAACACCTTCATCGATCAGTTTGCCGGCGATAGCCAGGTCAAGATCGGCCTGGTGCCGTTCGATTCGCAAGTGCGGGTGAACTTGACGCCCAGCCAATCCGGAACGGCAACCAATCCCTATGCCGAGATCGACTGTAGCACCCTGACCGACCCCGACGAATTAACGATCTGTCAGAACAACCAGACCACCACCACAACCACCACCACGATCACCATTCCGGGTGTTTTCACGATGGATTGCACCCAGATGCCCTACGATCTTGAGGATACGTGGTGCGCTGCAGGCAAGAGCGGTTTCACCTTCAGCGGAACGACCGGGTCGACCGGGACCTACGTCTACGCCACGAATTATCGTGTGGGATGCTGGGGGTTCTGCGCCTACTACGAGACTTATGTCGCACGTTATACGGCTGTCTACGAGAGTGACCGCTATAAGATTAAACGTGAACTCGGTAGCTGTGACTTGAGCTGGAACCCCTCTGTCGGCGCAACCAGCCCTTGCGCGACAACATATACGAGTTGGGGCAAAACCTATTCGATTTTCGGATCGTCAACCACAATCTTCGACCAGGCCGCGCCAGCGGGAACCACGCAGACTGTCACCAACACGGTCACGGCCTATACCTACACGCCGCAGAGCGACAAAAGCGATAGCGACACCACCCGTACAGCTGATTCGTCGCTGATCTGGGACGGTACCTCTTCTTATGACGGCTGCTATATCGACCGCCTGAAAGAAGATGCGAGCGGTAACGCCCTCGACTATGACGTCACCGGCTACGTCATGCCGGTTAATAACCAGGATACCCAATATACTAAGGCGCAATGCGCCAATAATAGCCTCAGCTACATCACGGGGCTGACCAATCAGCACGATACGATCAAGACCCAAGTCAATGGAATGGCGTCGGCCGGCTATACGAATATCACGATCGGTGTGGCCTGGGGCATGGAAGCCCTCTCGCAGAACCCGCCGCTCACCGGTGCGCGCGGCGCATCGGCCGCAAGGAAGATCATGGTCCTGATGACGGATGGCGAGAACACCCAGAACCGCTGGACCAATGTCTACGTTAAAAGCGGCTCGAACTGGATCGTGGATACAGCGAAGCGCACGGCCATCAACGCCCGGACCAAACTGGCCTGTGACAACGCCAAGGCGCAGGGTGTTGAGATCTACACCATTAATCTGGTCGACGGTGACTCATCGCTCCTTTCCTACTGCGCGGACAGTGGCGCTCAGGCCCTGAATGCCGTTCGCGGCGGACTTGAGAGCGCTTTCAAAAACATCGCTACACAGATCAAGCGCACCTATCTGGCCGGCTGATCATCCCGGCTCGATATCGATAAAATAAAACGGGCACCAAGCGCCCGTTTTTCATTTCCTGCAACGGAATGTCAGACTAATTGGCTGCAGCGGCCGCTTCGGTGAGTTTCTTCAACGCGCCGGTCATCTTCTCAATGGATGCCTGTGCCGCTTCATCCAGTTCGTAACGATCCGCAAGCACCGAGGGATCGAGATAGCCGATCCTGGTTGTCTCTCCGTCCTGCCAGATCAGAACCCGCACCGGTAAATCGAGCCCTGCACGGCGATCCGACTGGATAATCGGCGTCCCGATCTTCGGATTGCCGAAGATCACGAGAACCGTTGGCGGCATTTCCGTTTCAATCGATGCTGCGTTTTGCGTGTGATCGACCCGAGCCACGATCATCGCCCCGGCCTGTTCTGCGGCTGCGACGAGTCGTCCCGCCACATCGTCCACGCTGCCTTGCGCCTCTTTGACGATCATTTGCGAATCCGCAGCGATCACGGGCCCCGCAATGCCCAGCGCCGCCGCGCCCGCCAGTGCAATGTGTTTCATTTCCAGCCTCCTCCTGCTCTTGGGTGGATTATCCTAGCTCAACCCGTCAATGCCTTCGAAGGCCTTGTCACCCCAGACTTCACGAACGCGGTCATCGCGTCCGCAAGCGGCGCGGTAATATTTATAGGCCGCCTTGGCCGTGACGCCGCCGGGGGAGAGGCGGAAATCGTCCTTGGTGTAGTAGTCCTGATGATAATCTTCGGCATCGGTAAAGGCGTCTGCCGTCACAACCCCTTCGACCGGCGTCACGATATTCGCGCCTAGCTCCTTTTCGGCTGCCGCCTTGGCGGCGTCGGCCTCAGACGCCTGATCCTCGGACACCGGATAAATTGCCGATGTGTAGCCGTGGCCCCGGTCGCAGAACTGACCGCCATCGTCGGTCACGTCGATGCTGTGGAGCAGAATACCGACCAGTTCGCCATAGCTTACCTTGCCCGGATCGTAGGTGATGCGAACGGCCTCGCGATGTCCACCAGCCTCGTAGGTCTTGTAAGTCGGATCGTCGGTCTTGCCGCCAATATAGCCGGACACCGTTTCGCTCACTCCATCGACCTTGTCGAAATCGCTTTCCACACACCAGAAACATCCACCCGCGAAGATGGCCGTCTCGGCAAAGGCGGGCACGGCAAAGCTTGTGCTCGATAGGCAAAGGGCGAAAGCGGCGGCGAGATAGCGTCGGGCCATGAAATCCTCCAGCGTGTCGGAACGCCGGCAGAATGCCGCGTCCAGATCCGTTATCTGCACTAATAACGGAAGGCGAACCGGGTTTGTTTCACTGGATAACGAGAGGCGCCGCGCTGTTTGGGCGAGCCACAGCCCGATCAGAGTTCGGGCTTGGCCTCTTCGGCGGCAATCTCGGCCTCGACCTCTGCCTTTTCCTGCCTGTCGATCCAGCCACGTTCGACGCAGATCTCGGAGGCCGCCGACAGATCGTCGGTCACGGCAACGGGAATGGAATGGCTATCCGCCACTTTCCGCAATCGCGCGATCTGCTCTTCGTTCACATGCGCCACATCGCGAATGAAAACGGCCATGACACGTCCCGGATGGGTCTCTATGGCGTCGGCATAGATATCCGCATCGCGCTGCCCCGAATCGCCGATCAGAATGAAATTGAGATTGGGCCAGGTTTTCATCACCCGGTCGATCATCTTGCCCTTATGGCCTGTGTGGCCGCCGGTGAACCATTTGGTCTCGTCCAGGCCGAAATCCTTCAGCATCATCGGTCCGAGAGGAATGTCGTTGAGCGCCATGAACCGTTCGAACAGATCGGCGAGATTCCAGGGGCTGGACGAGACATAGACGACGGGGTTGGTTTCCGGGCCTACCGCGCCGGCAGCCAGAGCCGAATAAAGTTTCGACGTGCCCGGCAGAACCTGCCGTCCCGCAGCCGAATGCGAGACGACCGTGCGCCAGTGCTTCAGGAAATTGAAGGCGCCGGTTTTGACGATTGTGTCATCGATATCTGAGATCACGCCAAACCGCGCATCGGGCCGCGGTGTACGAATGCGGCACCGCGCTTCGAGCGGCGGCGCATCGGCTTCACCCACATCGACAAGCGTCAGGTCGACATTCTGCCATGGTCCGCTCTCGTCGAAATCGTTACCCGGCGCGATGGTCAGGTCGAAATAGCCTTCGTCGTCCGTCACCAGCTCACCGCTCTGGCTGCCGATCCGCCAGGCGACCTTCGCTCCGGGTATTTCGCGCGTGGCATAACGCTTATAGGTATAGCGTAGATTGGTCAGCAAAGAGTGGCTGTTCAGATGAGCCACTTCATTGCGATCTTCTATGACGCGCCCGCGAAACCAGAGGCGGTCCGCCGTGCCGAAACCGAGATAAGGTTGGATGAGCGCCGGCTTGTTGAGGCCAAGCCGACGGCGGATGGAACGGCGACCGCTGTCCAGATGCCGCTCCGCATAGTGAATTTTCTTTCTCAGCCGGGCGGACCAGGACAATGCCATATGCGCGCTACCTTTTTCTTCGCTTCAGGTCGCAACAAACATAACAGCGGGGCTGTTTTCGGCAAGAATGGCGGGCGGCAACCTTGTTTCATGCAACCGTAGGGCGCGGGTCGCCGTTTCCGGACCGGGGCCGTCGAAACGGTCGATCTGCAATAATGAATTTTGAGAGGTTCATATTATGAAACGTCACGCAACCGCGATCTGGCAGGGCAGCCTTTCCGATGGCAAGGGTACGCTCGACACACAATCCGGCGCGCTTTCCAGTCATGGCTATTCGTTCAAGTCCCGTTTTGAGGACGAGAATGGCAAGTCCGGCACCAATCCGGAGGAATTGCTGGCTGCGGCCCATGCGGGCTGCTTCGCCATGCAACTGTCCCATATGCTTGCGGAGAACGGCACGCCTGCCGACAAGCTCGACGCCAAGAGCGTTGTCGACGTTCAGCAGGAAGGCGAAGGCTTCGTGATCAAATCGTCGAAAATCACGCTGGAGGGCCATGTGCCCGGCATCAATGACGAGACATTCCAGAAGCTGGCGACAAAGGCAAAGGAAGGATGCCCGCTTTCCAAAGCGCTGGCGTCCATCGAAATCACTCTGGATGCACGCCTCGTCTAATCGAGGCGGACCACCCGCAATTTAAGGCCCGCTCCGTGCATCGCCACGGTGCGGGTTTTTTTGCAGACGGCATCAATTGCCCATCGCCAGACGCGGCAGCCATAGGACGATGGCCGGGAAAGCCAGCAATGTCGCGATCGTCAGCGCATCGGCGATGAAGAAGGGCGACGCGCCCTTGAAGACGTCCTGCACGGAAATGTCCTCGCGAACCCCCGCCACCACGAAGCAGTTCAACCCGATCGGCGGCGTAATCAGGCAAAGCTCGGCCATCTTGACCACGAGAATACCGAACCAGACGCCGCACAGCATCCCGTTCATGCCGAAAGCAGCTTCGTCGGCGGAAACGAAGGCTCCACCATTGAGCGCCATGACCGCGGGATAGACCACGGGCAGCGTCAGCAGCATCATGCCGATGGCGTCCATGAACATGCCGAGCACCGCATAGGCCAGAAGAATGAGGATCAGTGTAATCCAGGGCGACTGTTCCAGCCCGCCGATCCAGTCGGCGAACGCTGTCGGCAATTGCGCGAAGCCAAGAAACCGAACGAAGATCAGGACGCCCCAGATAATCGAGAAGATCATAACGGAGAGCTTTGCCGTCTCCATCAGTGCCTTTTTCAGCTCAGGCCACCGCATACCGCGATAAACGGCCATGCAGAACACCACGAATGCGCCGATGGCGCCGCCTTCCGTCGGCGTACCCCACGCCGCCCCGCCGAACGGGTTGTAGACGAATAGGATGATCACCGCGACGACAATGAAAATCGGCAAGGTCGCCGGAATGGCGGCGAAACGCTGCTTCCAGGAGAACCCGCCGACCGGGGGGCCGAACCCTTTGATGACCATCGCTAGCGCGATGACCAAAGCAGCATAGATAACGGCCGACACCATGCCGGGCAGAAAGCCGGCAAGAAGCAACATGCCGACATCCTGCTCCACGATGATCGCATAGATCACCAGAATGGCCGATGGCGGAATCAGCGAGGCGAGCGTGCCGCCGGCAGCAACGACGCCGGCGGCAAAGCGTCGGTCATAGCCAACGGACAGCATTTCGGGGATAGCGATTCGCGCAAACACGGCGGACGTCGCCACCGACGCGCCCGAAACAGCGGCAAAGCCGGCCGTTGCGAAGATGGTCGAGACGGCAAGACCTCCAGGCACCCAGCCCATCCACCGTTTGGCGGCTTCGAAAAGCGAGCGTGTCAGACCCGCATAATAGGCCAGATAGCCGATCAGAATGAAGGTCGGGATGAGACTCAGCGCCTGACTCGCAACCTTGGAGTGCGGGACTTGGCCGGCTGTCTTCGTCGCCACGGTGAGCGCCCACCCGAATTGATCTGGCGCATATCCTTTCTTGGACCAGAAGATCCAGATTAGTCCGACGACCCCGGCAATGGCCGCGGCGAAGGCAACGCGCATTCCGAGGATCACCACGATGAGCAAGCCAGCCGTGACGGCGATGCCGATTTCGATCGGTTCCATCGGCTAATCCCTGCTCATCGGCGTATCGCGCACGGTTTCGTCGTCCACCCGCACATCGTGAACGCTTTCGGCCTCCCGCGAAGCCTGCGTTGCCGCATCCTCGATCAGCGGAACCGCAACCGGGGCGGATGTGCCGCTGGCAATGGCGCGGCCATAGGCCCAGAGTTGAAGGATCAGCCGAAGGCCCAGAATGAAAAGCGCGACCGGCACGACCAGTTTGGCCGGCCAGAGCGGCAGCGCAATATCGATGGAGGAATCGCGCGACCAGAGCGGCGCGGCGAAATCGAAAGAGCGCTGGAAATGCGCCCAAGATCCGTAAATGAGTACAAGCACCAGCAACAGGACAAGGGAGGTGGTCACGAATTCGGTGATCCACAATGCCCGCCCCTTCAGCATGCCGACGACAATATCCATGCGGATATGGCCGCCAAGCCGCTGGACAAATGCGATGCCGCTAAGGGCGATCAGCGGCATCGCCTGTTCGATCCAGTCGACATAGCCCGGCAAAGGCTGGCCGAAAAAGTTTCGGCCACCGACAGAGACCACGGCCAGGAGCATGAGGGAAAAGACGGCGAGCCCCGAGACAAGGGCCAGCCAGCCCTCGACCCGGAACAGCCCGCGGTCCAGCCGCGATACCAGGCTGTCATTTGCCAGAATCGACGATGCACCCGCCATTGACGCGGTCCTGCCCCTTGCGCCGAAAGGCGCGCCTTATTGGCTTTGCGCCTTCTTTTCCTCGATGGTTTTGGCCACCAGATCGTAGAGATCCTGGCCGGGCAGACCCCGCCCGTTCATCTCTTCGACCCACGCCTTGGCGATCGGCCCTGCCGCCTTCTCCTCGAATGCGGCAATCTCCTCATCGCCGAAGGTGACTTTCTCGACGCCCTTCTCCTGCAGCGTCGGGTCCCACTTGGACATGGTGCTGGTGTTGTAATTCTCGACGTAATAGTCGAGCGATTCTCCCACCGAACTCATCAAAGCTTCACGATGCTCGTCCGAAAGCGCTTCCAGCGCGTCCGTGTTGACGACGACAGGACAATTGACCGTGCCCGGATTGAGGTTGGTCGTCCACCATTGGCCGCCCTCCACCGTGCCATACGACATGTGCGCATGGGGCGCGAAGGCGACGCCCTGCACGATGCCGCTATCGAGCGCCTGACGCGCTTCCGTCGCTGTCACCGATGTCGGCACGGCGCCGACCTTTTCCATCGCCTGGCCGATGCCGCCGGTCGCCCTGACGGCAAGGCCGGAGAAATCTTCCAGCTTGGCCGGCTTTTCGCCCTTTCCGACAATATTGTATTGCGGCATGGGCGAGGGCATCAGGATGGTTGCGTTCCAGCGTGCCAGATCCTCCTTCACTGCCGGGTGAGCATAGACGACCTCCGACAGGTCGCGCTCCAGTTCCAGCGTGTCGACACCGAGAAACGGTAGTTCCAACACGGTGATCGTCGGGTTCTTGTCGCGGTGATACCCCGCGCAGAACTGCGCCATTTCAAACGCGCCGATAGAGATACCGTCGAGATTTTCGCGGTTTTTGGAAAGACCGCCATAGGAGATGTTCATGGTGAACTCCCCATTGGTTTTCTGTTCCACCAGCTCTTTCATCTTCTCGATATGCTCGGTGAAGGCGCGGCGCTTGCCCCAGACCGAGACATTCCATTCGACAGCGAATGCCGGCGCGGTCAGAGCAGTTCCGAGCGCCGCCGCCATCGCGACGAGTGTCAATCGTTTCATCGAATTTCCTCCCATATCCTCCGATGATTATCCGCACAGTAACGGCCACGGCCCATCGTGCAAGCCCGCAAGGCCGATTGCCTTTCGCCGGCCATCGTGCCAAGCGCCGGGGTGGATCGATGAAACGGCAGAAGCGACCGCTGACGGATGCTGGATATCATTTCAATCACCGGCCCTGTTTTCATCATCATCGCAGTGGGTTTTGCGGCGACCAAATCCGGTCTGTTGAACGAAGCGGATATTCGTGGGGTCGGGCGTTTCGTACTCGTGATCGCGCTGCCCGCCCTCATTTTCCGGGCGGTCGCGATCCGGCCGATGAGCGAGGTGATCGAACCAGGCTATGTACTGGCCTATGCGCTCGGTTCCTTCGTAATGCTCGCGGCAGCCTATCTCTTCAGCCGCAGGATCACTGGTCTCGACCAAAGTCAGGCCGCCATGCGGTCCATGGGCATGACCTGTCCCAATTCTGGGTTCATCGGCTTTCCGGTCTTCTTGATTCTCCTGCCGGATATTGCCGCACAGATTCTCGCCCTCAATTTCATTGTAGAGAACGTCATGCTGGTGCCGATCCTGCTTTTGTTAGCCGAGCAGGGACGTGAAAACGGACATTACGGCTCTGTCTGGAAAACGGTGTTGGCGACACTCAGTCGACTGGCCCGCACCCCGCTGATGATCGCCATCGCTCTGTCGATCCCTGTATCCCTGGTGGGCTTTGAAATACCTTCTGTCGTGGAGCGGCCACTCGCCTTGCTGGCCGATGTCGCGGTCGGCGCATCTCTCTTTTACGTCGGTGCGATGCTGGCTATTCTCGGACTGACCGGGATGAACAGTCAGGCGATTGTGACGGTGATCGGCAAGCTGGTGATCCATCCGCTCGTTCTGATCGGCGTCTATATTGGCCTGTTCGCTCTCGGTATGGCGAACCTCGACCATCCGATGATCCTGGCGCTGGTCGTAACTGGCGCGCTACCGGCCTTTTCGGTCTATCCGATCCTTGCCGGCAATTACGGTTATGGAGCCGAAGCCGGATTTGCGCTCATCGTGATGACGGCGGCGTCCTTTTTCAGCCTGACCTTACTGCTCTATCTGATGAACGGTGCGACCGGCCAGGCGCTGATCCACGCTCTTTAAGACGAGCGATGGGTGATTACTGCGAAACGCCGAGCGGAACCGGAGTGAGCTTCCACCCCGCCTGTTGAAGAAGCGCGACCACGCCCTTATCGCCAGGTAGATGGAGCGCGCCGACCGCGATGAAGGCATTGCCGGTCTGAAGAAAGGGTTCGGCGGCCTCCGCCATGTCGCGATTGCGGTTCGTCACGACCTTCTCTTCGAAGTCGGCAACCGATGCGAGCTCCTCCTCGCTCGGTTCGCCCTGTATATCTTCGCCAATCGCCTGCAGCGCCGGCATGATGAGGCCAAGGTCGCCGCTCAAATAGCGAATGGTAAGCGTTTCCGTCATATCGGCCGCGTATTTGTCCAGTTCGGCAGCGTTGGCGAGGCCTTCAATGTGGCTCTCCATCGGCATGGCGGCGAGCGCCTTCATCTGGTCCACCATGGTCTCAAGGCCCTCGACATCCTTGCCTGCTTCTTCAGCGCGATCGGCAAGCGCATTGTCCAGAAACACCAAGCCCGACGCCTTGCGCTGCAATTCGCAGGGCGGCGCGGCAAGCATGCCGGCGATCAGCCACGGCTTCAGCTTGGTCGCCGTGGATGGATCGATGCCGCGCCGCTTCAGCGCCGCCTTTACGGCCGCGCCGTGCTCATCGCTCAGCTGATCGAAGGCGCTGGTTCCATCCGTGTAGAGGAAGAGCGATGGATGACGAGCCATAGCGAGCGTGGCGGCGATCGTGCTGCGCGTATCGGCTGCCTCCATCACGAAGACCGAAGCCTTCTCGAAGGCCGATTCCACCGGCCCGGACAGAGCCAGAGCGCGCGGATCGGTGGTATGGATGGTGCCGAACAGGTAGGACGGCGAAACGCCCTCTTTCTCGATCCGCCAGAAACGACCCCGGCGATTGGGCATCGCTTCGAAGGCCGCTTCGGCTTTC
Organism: Notoacmeibacter sp. MSK16QG-6; assembly: GCF_024158145.1. Lineage (GTDB taxonomy): Bacteria > Pseudomonadota > Alphaproteobacteria > Rhizobiales > Rhizobiaceae > Notoacmeibacter. The sequence goes on along the minus strand of NZ_JAMYXM010000001.1, from coordinate 1,502,102 downwards.
GCTGCGGCCTTGGGATCGCGTGCTTTAAGCTCTGCGAACAGATCGCGGCCCTGACAGCGGGCGGCTTCCTCTGCACGGGCAGAACCCGGATCGATCAGCAGAAGACTAACCGCAAAACCGGCAAAAAGCAGGCCGTGCAGCAGGCTGACAACGATCAGCGCAGGACTGGCGAGACGGGCAAGAAAGGAAGAGGTCGCGTTCATGACGCTTTTATCCCATCGATAGCCATCACAAAGAGTAAACGCGCGGTGTGCCGCGACGAAACACGATGGCTGCCGGATCAGCCTGTTCGGCCGCGCGGATGGGCGCTATCGTATATCTCCATCAACCGGGCTGTCTCGACCTCCGTGTAGAGCTGGGTGGTCGAAAGACTGGCATGACCCAGCAATTCCTGAATGGTTCGCAAATCGCCGCCCGCCGACAGCAAATGCGTCGCGAAAGAGTGGCGAAGCGCGTGCGGGGTTGCGCTTTCCGGCAAGCCCAGCGCGCGGCGAAGGCGCTGCATGTCCCGTTGCAGGACGCCAGGATTGAGCGCGCCTCCTCTGGCTCCGCGAAAAAGCGGACTGTCGGCGGAAAGGTCGTAAGGGCAGAGTTTGCGATAGGCAGCAGTGGCATCGATGGCGGCGGGCAGCACCGGTACGATCCGTGTCTTGCCGCCCTTGCCGGTAATGCGCAGCGTTGACTGCTCCGGATCGGTCAGCGCATCGCCGGGCAGGCCCAGCGCCTCGGAAATGCGGAGCCCCAAACCGTAAAGCAGCGTCAAAACCGCTGCGTTGCGCGCGGCGATCCAGCCCTCCTCGATCTGCTCACCCAGTTCGACAACCAGTTGCGCTTCGGAGATCGATAGCGGTTTGGGCAGGCTGCGCTTCTTCTTCGGCGTCTTGGCGGCGGTTGCGGCAGCACTGGAGGCGTGGCCCTGCCGTTCCAGAAAGGTCAGCAACGAACGGATACCGGAAAGATTGCGGCCGAGCGACCGCGCACCCGTACCGGCCTTTCGTCGATTGGCGAGAAAAGCGCGAAAATCGGTCGGCTTCAATTTCGTCAACACCGCGAAACTGGCGGGTTGGCCGTGATACTGCGTGAGGAATGTGAAAAACTGCCGCGTGTCGCGCTCATAGGCGTCCAGCGTCAGATCGGCGACCCGTCGCTCTTCCGCCAGGTTTTTCAGCCAGGCGGAGCGTGATGCCAGCAATTCCGGCGTCGCAAAGGTTAGAATCGAATCATCGCGGCTCATATCTCTATCCTAGCGGCAGAAGGTTGACGGAATGAAAGCAGCCGTGCTTCTGGCGCACAGCAAAAGAGAAAGGCACCACGCGCCGAATGAAAAAGAGCGATGAAAATCGGGTGGTCGTCGCCAGAATTGGCGCGGCGCATGGCATTCGCGGCGAGGTTCGGATCAAGAGCTTCACCGAAAACCCTGCCGATTTTGCGGCCTACGGTCCGCTCGCCACGGATAATGGACGCACCTTCGAGGTGCTGAGCGCCCGGCCCCAAAAAACCATGATGATCGCTCGGCTGAAAAATGTCACGACCCGCGAGGCGGCTGAAGCGCTGAACGGTGTCGAACTATCCGTCTCCAGAGACGCGCTTGGCGAAGCGGACGAGGATGAGTTCTTCCTTGCCGATCTTATCGGGCTGACCGCAAAGAGCGAAAGCGGAGAGAAGCTCGGAACGGTCGCCGCTGTCCATAATTTTGGCGCTGGCGATATTCTGGAAATCCGCATGGTGGGTAGCGGCAGTGAAATGGTCGACTTTTCCAAGCATACTGTGCCCGCCATCGATCTGGACGAAGGCATACTGACACTGGTCCTGCCGGACCAGGTTTCCGAACGCGACGAGGCCGACGACGACGATCGGACTGAAGCTCAATGAATTTTGCAGCGACCGTCGTGACGCTTTATCCGGAGATGTTTCCGGGCCATCTCGGCCAATCGCTTGCCGGTAAGGCGCTTGCCGAGGGAGTCTGGTCGCTTCAGACAATCCATCTGCGGGAATTTGGACTTGGACGGCATCGTGCTGTCGACGAAACACCGGCCGGCGGCGGCGCGGGTATGGTTCTGCGTCCCGATTGCCTCGCCGCCGCCATCGACAGCGCAAATATCTCCCCTGACGTGCCGCGTCTTCTCATGAGCCCGCGTGGCAAACCTCTCACACAGGATTACGTCCGGCAGCTTTCCTTGGAACGAGGCGCACTGATCGTCTGCGGCCGGTTCGAAGGCGTCGATGAACGCGTCATCGAAGCGCGTGGTCTGACGGAAGTGTCGATTGGCGACTATATCCTCTCCGGAGGAGAACCCGCCGCGCTGACCCTTCTCGACGCGATCGTTCGGCTTCTGCCCGGCGTTATGGGCAATGATGAAAGCGGCGCGGAAGAGAGTTTCGAAACAGGCCTTCTGGAACATCCGCACTATACGAAGCCAGCCGATTGGGACGACCGGACCGTGCCGGCCATTCTGAAAAGCGGCAATCATGCAGCCATTGAGGCATGGCGGCGCGAACAATCAGAACGGTTGACGGCGGAACGGCGTCCCGATCTTCTCGGTAAAAGAGAATGACGGAATGCGAATGGCCGAACATCGACAAAGTGGCATGAACTGGTTGTTACGGCTCGAAGGTCTCGCCCTTTTTGGCGCGGCCACGCTGCTCTACCTGCAGCTGCCAGCGCCCGCCAGTTGGTGGATCTATCTGATCGGCCTTCTTGTGCCGGACCTGTCCATGCTCGGCTATCTGGCCGGCCCGGTCATCGGCGCTGTCACCTATAACATCTTCCACATGACGGTGGGGCCAATCCTTCTTGCCATTGTCGGCTGGATGGTCGACCTGCATTTCTCCATCGATATCGCAGCGATCTGGCTAGCTCATATCGGTCTGGACCGTACGCTGGGTTTCGGCCTCAAAAAGCGTGAAGGTTTCCGGCACACTCATCTTGGAGAGCTTTGAGGAGCGCCGACACGTCTGCCGCTTGATCGGCGAAGCCTTTTGCTGTATGCGCTGGCGAAAATCCGGCAAGACGACCGGACGAAGCATCCACGGATTCCGTGAACACGACCCTGCGGCGGGAAATGACCGTCCGCACCGCTTTCATCATGCAGGCCAGCAATAACTGGCTGCGGGCGGGTGTCGCTCTGGCGGTCCGAAGAAGAACAAGGATCGAAGACATGGATATTATTCGTCAACTCGAAGCGGAAGAATGCGCCCGCATCGAAGAACAGCGCAAATTCCCGACCTTTTCGCCCGGCGACACGCTCCGCGTCCAGGTTCGCGTGACCGAGGGCAAGCGTACCCGCCTCCAGGCATTCGAAGGCGTCTGCATCGCCCGCTCCGGCGGCGGCCTGAACGAGAACTTCACCGTTCGCAAGATCTCCTATGGCGAAGGTGTCGAGCGCGTCTTCCCGGTCTATTCGCCGATGGTTGAAGAGGTCGAGGTCGTGCGCCGCGGTAAGGTTCGTCGCGCCAAGCTTTATTATATGCGTGATCGCCGCGGCAAGTCGGCTCGTATTGCTGAAGCCACCAACGCCCGCGCGCGTCGTCTGAACGATGAGGCCCGCAACGCGGCCAACGAGGCTCGCGCTGCCAAGCAGGCCGAGAAAGACGCCGCCAAGGCTGAAAACGCCGAAGGCTGATAAGGCCCGAAACTTAAATATCTAAAGCCGCAGCGCATATGCTGCGGCTTTTTTCGTTGAGCAGGAATTTCGGTCGGGCCGTCGGCCATGCATTGAAGCGAACGCTGCGGGTTGATACAAAGACGCCATGATTAGACGCGCGAAGATTGCGACATACGGTTTCGTTTTGCAGGACAGAAAGCGCCTGCCGAACCGTTTCGATGCGCATCGCGCCGGCAGCGCCCTGGCGCGGCTAGGCTGACGGTCCAACACCGTTTCAGCCCTTACAACTGCCTGATTTTCCCTGAAAGGGATGCCAACCATGACCGATAAACCCCGCACGCTTTACGACAAGATTTTCGACGATCACATCGTCGACCGACAGGAAGATGGCACCGTCCTGCTCTGGATTGACCGCCATCTGGTGCATGAAGTCACCAGCCCGCAGGCTTTCGAAGGTCTTCGCATGGCAAGCCGGAAGGTCCGCCATCCGGAACGGACGCTCGCCGTGGTGGATCATAACGTGCCGACCTCGCCCGACCGGCATCTCGGCATCGAAAATGAGGAAAGCCGCATCCAGGTGGAAGCGCTGGCCAAGAACGCCGCTGATTTCGAGATCGAATATTACAACGAAGCCGATATCCGGCAGGGCATTGTGCACATTGTCGGTCCGGAGCAGGGTTTCACACTGCCGGGCATGACCATTGTCTGCGGTGACAGCCATACCTCGACGCATGGCGCATTCGGCGCGCTCGCCCACGGCATCGGCACTTCAGAAGTCGAACATGTTCTGGCGACACAGACACTGATTCAGAAAAAAGCCAAGAACATGCTCGTCAGGGTCGATGGCCAACTGCCCGACGGCGTGACGGCCAAGGATGTCATCCTCGCCATCATCGGGGAGATCGGCACCGCCGGCGGAACCGGCCACGTGATCGAATATGCGGGCGAAGCGATCCGCTCGCTCTCCATGGAAGGCCGGATGACCGTCTGCAACATGTCGATTGAGGGCGGCGCCCGCGCTGGCCTTATCGCGCCCGACGAGAAAACCTTCGATTATATCAAAGGCCGGCCACGCGCACCCAAGGGCGAGCATCTGGAACAGGCTATCGCGTATTGGAAAACGCTGACGAGCGATGAAGGCGCTCATTTCGACCGTGTGATCGAGCTTGATGCGGCCAATCTCCCGCCCATTGTGTCCTGGGGCTCTTCGCCAGAAGATGTGGTTTCGGTAACCGGCGTCGTGCCGGACCCGTCCGAGATCACCGACGAGAACAAGCGCGCCAGCAAGGAACGTGCTCTCGCCTATATGGGACTGACGCCCGGCACGAAGATCACGGACATCAAGCTTGACCGCGTCTTTCTCGGCTCTTGCACGAACGGCCGGATCGAGGATTTGCGCGCCGCAGCCAAGATCGTCGAAGGCCGAAAGGTCGCCGATCATGTCGACGCGATGGTCGTGCCGGGATCAGGCCTTGTGAAGCAACAGGCGGAAGAAGAAGGGCTCGACGCAATATTCAAGGCGGCGGGTTTCGACTGGCGCGAGCCGGGCTGCTCCATGTGCCTTGCCATGAACGATGATCGGCTCAAGCCGGAAGAGCGTTGCGCCTCCACCTCGAACCGCAATTTCGAAGGTCGGCAGGGTTATAAGGGCCGGACACACCTCGTCTCGCCAACCATGGCGGCGGCGGCGGCCATAGCCGGCCACTTTGTCGATATACGCGAATGGAAGTAGGGCGAGTTCTCGCTTCTATTCCCGTGTTCCTTTGAACGAAACACAAAAAACGCGGCTCCGGTCGGAGCCGCGTTTTCTTTTGACATCCTGGTTTTCGCTTAGAAGCGGATACGAAGACCGGTCTGAAGCGTAATGGCTTCTGTTTCGATTCTCGTATCGATCTCGGTGCCTTCGGCCGTAACCGCCGTGAACTCACCATCTTCTGCGAAAATATAGTTCGCTTCGGTGACGAGCGAAATGTGATCGGTCAACTGAGTTGCGACGCCGAGGCCGATCTTGCCGGCCAGTACCGTATCGCTGTCGTCAATCGTCGTGCCGTTGTTGTCGGCAGTGTTTTCCTGCTCGACATCGACATCGAGGTGGAGAAGGCCGATACCCGCCGTGCCGAAGACCGAAATCTGACGGGCGAAGCCGATATTGTGCGCGACGGGAACTTCCACGGCGCCCTTGATGAAGCCTTGATAGATTGTCGAGCCGCCATCCAGCTGCGCATCCTGAATTGTACCGACGGTGGCACCTAGAAGCGCGGGAGCGGTAATCGCGGCTGGATCGGAAATATCGAGATAGTCGTTTTTCAGACGACCGATACCGGCCTCGACGCCAACACGAAAGATATCGGTTACGAAATAACCGGCTTCGAACACGCCACCGTAAAGAAGCTCGCTCTCGATCGTGCCGTTGGTTGCCGGAATATCGACAGCAAGAGCGCCACCGAGAACAGTACCAGTTGTGGCGGCAGTTTCGACATCAAGGTCGGCCAGCGCCGGACCATAGCCGAAGCGCGCTTCGATATAGAAGCGACCCGGCTCGACAGCAGGCGTTTCCACCGCAATCGGCGCTTCGTCGACATAGACGGCGTCGGCTGCATTCGCGGCGGCAGTGCCGAGAGCCAGAACGCTCGTCAGTGTAATTAAGAACTTCATCAAACTATCTCCCCCAGACCGCCCTCGCGGCGTTGACGTTTACGTAGCTTGTGAGATTCGTTGACGATGGACAATCGGCAATGCAGCCGTTTATTTCATGTGACGATAATATGGCGAGATACTGTGGCTGGCGCGCAACAAATGTGGCCGGTCGCGAACCGTTTCTCTTCACATAGTTTGAATGGTCAAACGTATGGCCCCGCCCTCTAACACTTAAGAGGGCGGGGGCCGGAAAAATCGATGGCGCGGGAGACCAAAGCTTAAACTCGGCGTTCCACCATCATCTTCTTGATTTCCGCAATCGCCTTCGCGGGGTTAAGACCTTTGGGGCAGGCCTGCGTACAGTTCATGATGGTGTGGCAGCGATAGAGCCGGAACGGATCTTCCAGATCGTCGAGCCGCTCACCCGTTGCCTCGTCGCGGCTGTCGATCAGCCAGCGATAGGCCTGCAGCAGCGCAGCAGGGCCGAGATAACGGTCGCCGTTCCACCAGTAGGACGGGCACGAGGTCGAGCAGCAGGCGCAGAGAATGCACTCATAAAGCCCGTCGAGCTTGGCCCGGTCATCATGGCTCTGCCGCCATTCGGTCGCCGGCTCCGGCGTGGTGGTCTTCAGCCAGGGTTCGATGAAGCGGTGCTGCGCGTAGAACTGTGTCAGGTCCGGCACGAGATCTTTCACCACCGGCATGTGCGGCAGAGGATAGATCTTGATCGCGCCTTCGAACTCATCGATGCCCTTAGTGCACGCCAGCGTGTTGGTGCCGCCGATATTCATGGCGCAGGAGCCGCAAATGCCTTCCCGGCAGGAGCGACGCAGCGTCAGCGTGGGATCGATCTTGTCCTTGATATAGAGCAGCGCGTCGAGCACCATCGGCCCGCAATCGTCAAGGTCCACCCAGTAGGTGTCCATCCGTGGATTATCGTCATCGTCCGGGCTCCAGCGATAAATCTGGAACTCGCGCAAATTCTCGGCATCGGTCGGCTTCGGCCACGATTTGCCATCCGTGACCTGCGAATTCTTGGGAAGCGTGATTTCAACCATATCTCTTCCTCAGTACACTCGCTTCTTGGGTGCGATCTTTGCCAGATCGATCCCTTCCGCGATCAGTTCGACATGGACAGGTCTGTAAGAGAGACCGACATCGCCCTCTTTGCTGACCGTCGCCAGTGAATGCACGCGCCAGTCCTTGTCATCGCGTTCGGAGAAGTCCTCGCGCGCGTGAGCGCCGCGGCTTTCCTTGCGCGCTTCGGCCGAATAGACCGTGGCGATCGCGTTCGCCATCAGGTTCTGCAATTCCAGCGTCTCCACCAGATCGGAATTCCAGATCATGGATCGGTCGGTGACGTTCACATCATCCAGCTCGTTCCAGATTTCACTGATGCGCTTGCAGCCGGCTTCAAGCGTTTCCTGGGTGCGGAAGACGGCAGCTTCTTCCTGCATCGCTTTCTGCATCTTCTCGCGTAGCTTGGCGGTGGGCGTCCCGCCATTGGCGTAACGCGTTTCGTTGAACCGCTCCATGATGGCATCGCAGGCCGCTTCGTTCAGGTGCGGCACGGGCGCATCCTTGTCGACGACTTCCGCCGCCTTGATCGCCGCCGCACGGCCGAAGACCACAAGGTCGATCAACGAATTGGAGCCGAGGCGGTTGGCGCCATGCACCGAGGCGCAACCCGCTTCGCCGACAGCCATCAGGCCGGGTACGACCGCATTCGGCTCGTCGGCAGTGGGATTCAGCACCTCGCCCCAATAGTTTGTCGGGATGCCGCCCATATTGTAGTGAACTGTCGGCAGCACCGGGATCGGCTCTTTGGTCACATCGACGCCGGCAAAAATCTTGGCGCTTTCGGAAATGCCCGGCAGACGCTCGGCCAAAACGTCCGGATCGAGATGATCCAGATGCAGGAAGATGTGATCCTTGTTCTTGCCGACGCCGCGTCCTTCGCGAATCTCCATCGTCATGCAGCGCGAGACCACATCGCGCGACGCCAGATCCTTGGCGGAAGGCGCGTAGCGCTCCATAAAGCGCTCGCCCTCGGAGTTGACGAGATAGCCGCCCTCGCCGCGCGCGCCCTCGGTGATGAGGCAGCCGGCGCCGTATATGCCAGTCGGGTGGAACTGCACGAATTCCATATCCTGCAGCGGCAGCCCGGCTCTCGCCACCATGCCGCCGCCATCGCCGGTGCAGGTATGGGCAGAAGTGGCGGAGAAATAGGCGCGGCCATAGCCACCCGTCGCCAACACCACCATCTTGGCGGAGAAACGGTGGATCGTGCCGTCATCGAGGTTCCAGGCGACGACTCCGGTGCAGCGGCCATCCTCTTCCATGATGAGGTCGAGCGCGAAATATTCGATGAAGAACTGCGCATTGTTCTTCAGCGACTGACCATACAGCGTGTGTAGAATGGCATGGCCGGTGCGGTCCGCCGCGGCGCAGGTGCGCTGCACGGGCGGGCCTTCACCATAATTCTGCATGTGGCCACCGAAAGGCCGCTGATAGATCTTGCCATCTTCGGTTCGCGAAAACGGCACACCGTAATGCTCTAGCTCATAGACCGCTTTGGGCGCTTCCATGGCGAGGTACTGCATGGCGTCGACATCGCCGAGCCAGTCCGACCCCTTCACGGTATCGTACATATGCCACTGCCAGCTATCCGGCGTCATGTTCTTCAGCGAGGCGGCGATACCGCCCTGAGCCGCGACGGTATGACTACGGGTTGGGAAAACCTTCGTTACGCAGGCGGTTTTCAATCCCTGCTCAGCCATGCCGAGCGTTGCGCGCAGGCCCGCGCCGCCGGCCCCGACCACCACCACGTCGAACTGGTGATCGATATAGGTGTAGGCGTTATTGGTTTCAGCCATCGTTCCGTCTTCTCCTCAACCCAGAAGGGCGAGTTTGATGAGCGCGTAGAGGGCGATGAGAGCCACTGCTGCGCAATAAGCATTGTTGGCAAGAAGCAGCAGCGCTTTCATGCCGTCGGAATGAACATAGTCTTCGATCACCATCTGCATGCCGAGCTTCATGTGCCAGGCGATGTTGATGATCGCAGCAGCGAGAAGCAGCCCAATGATGGGATTGGCGAAAAGCGCGCGCGTTTCTTCGAATCCAAGACCGAAGGTCGCGGCAACGACGCCGAAAAGGATGAAGGTCAGAGGAATATTGAGTGCGGCCGTCAGACGCTGATGCCAGAAATGCTCTGTACCGTCGCGCGCTGCGCCGAGACCACGTACTTTTTTAAGCGGCGTCCGCATGTCGTTCTGTATGGTCATGATCGTCCCCTTAGACCAGTAGCCAGGCTATCAGCCAGCAGATCACAGTCATGACCAGTGAGACGGCAGGCAGCGCCATCGATGTCGACCGGCTCTCTTCGCGCGAAAGCAAATGGCCGAAATCCCAGACCAGATGCCTCACGCCGCCAAGCATGTGGTGGAACAGCACCCAGGAAAAGAGGAACAGGACCACTATACCGATGATCGAGCCGAACAGTTCGGAAAAGAGATCGTGCCCTCCTTCACCGCCAGCCAGCGCCAGCAGAAACAGCGCGACAATGGCCATGCCGAAGTAGAGCCCAACGCCGGTAAGCCGGTGCAGAATGCTCATCATCATGGATGGAATGGGCTTGTAAATCTGTAAATGCGGCGACAGGGGCCGTGGCCGCATAGGCGCGTTGGTACTCATCTTCCCCCCGTTTCAACGGCTGGCCGGAATTAAAGTTGGCTGAAATAGTCAGGTTCAACCAGAGAATAGCTGGCCGTTTGATAGGCCAGAAACCGCAGCGCGTCAAAGGATCGACAAGCAATCTAGGCCGGAAATATCATCAAAAAACGACGCGCATCCAATTGAATCGATTGAACTAGTGAAGAGTGCTTATCGCCGGCAGTTAAGCGGCATGTCGCCATTCTTCATGAACAGTGCATCCGGCCCTTCGATCACCAACGCATAGGAATCGGCGCCGTAACGCGCACTCTGTCCCGGAGGTGATGCTGGCAGCACAATGCTTTCGCCATTCGGTGCTGAAACGGCGATCGCGCTACCGGATGCTCGGCGCACCTCCATGGCCGTCCCGCCATCGCATCTGAACGAGCCGTAGGGACTTCCGCCCGGCCCGCCGGACCGGCTGCTTCCCGTCCCGGTGGTGCACCCGGCAAGCGCCGAAAGAATGCCCATGCACATGGCGGCCACACATATCACTCTACTCATTATCTGTACCCACCGAGGTGATGCCCGTAACGCTGAAAACGGACAGCGATCACTAGCATTTTCATGGTTTTTTAACTGTTAACGACATGGCGGAAAAAGCACCGGCGAAGGGATCACATGGCGATCAAAAAGGTTAAAAGAATGTAAATGGAGAGTCGACATCACGGAAAGGCGTAGCGAGCGATGACGAGACTATGCACCCTGTTCATTCTTCCTGCCGCATTCGGCTTTATCGCGCTGGCCGCTCACGCCGTTCATGCCGCGCCAAAAATCATTCATATCGATGACCATGGCAACGTCGAGGAACACTATCTTGGTTCCGGCGATCAGGCCGCTCTGGCAGGCAAAAGAGCCAGTGCCGATATCCAGGATGGCGGTCTGCCGGTCATCGTCCGCGGCCCGGGACGCTCCAAGCCGGCATCGAAAGAGCCGGCACTCATCGTCAGGCAGATCGTGACCCATCCTCACTATCGGGCGCCCATCGTCCCAACATTGACGCGGCCGCTCGTGCAACGGCCCGTTGTCGTCCGACCGCAGATCGTTCGGGCAGGCACATACCGGTATCGCCGCCGTCCCGGCACCGGTCCCACCGTGATTTTCAATGGCGATCATAGCCGCTATGACGACGTCAACATCAATATCGAGCGGTATTGAAGACGCGCGGCAAACGCGTTCATACCGCGGAAATCGGTCAATGCTGAAAACGCTGAATCCTTCTTCAGTTGCAAAACCGCCATCGAACTATTCTCAGGCTGTTCTCGTGCCGCCAAATGCCCGTTGGCTTTATGTTTCCGGGCAGCTCGGTGTCGATAGCCGCGGCGCCCTGGCTGACGGTTTCGAGGCCCAGATGGCGATAGCAATGACGAACGTCTTCAAAATTCTTGCCGAAGCTGACATGTCTCCGAGCGATATTGTGACGCTTCGTGTCTTCGCGGCCGATAACGATCCCGAGACCGTCGAGTCCTACCGGCGCCTCCGCGATACGATGATGGGAGATCATGCGCCGGCCGCACTGTTTGTCGCGGTGGACGGCTTCACCAGTCCTGAATTTCTCGTCGAAATAGAAGCCGTTGCCGCCGCAGCATGTCCGGAAATCGACAGTTCTCGCTAGCGGGCCATTAGGGAACGCTTTGTAGTTGTTGCGCGCTTGCAGGCCGCAACGGCAATCGCTATCGCGTTGACCTGCCACCGCTCATCCCGGCTCCGCTCACCTCGCAATACCGGAACAACGTGCTACAGACATTTCTCGCCATCCTGCCGGTCTTCCTGGTCGTATTCGTCGGTTTTGCGTCGGCAAAGACTGGCTGGCTGCCTGACGGAGCCGGCCATGTTCTCAACCAATATGCACTGCGAGTCGCGGTACCGGCGCTTCTTTTCGGCGCAATGGTGCGTCTGGATTTCGCCCAGGCTTTCGCCCCGCCTGTCCTGATCGCTTTCTACACTGGCGCTCTCGCCTGTTTCTTCCTGGGTTTTGCGATCAGTCGCATCGCATTTCGCGATGGCGCCGAACGCTCGGTTGCCGTCGGCTTTGCCGCAACCTTTTCCAACACGATTTTGCTTGGCCTCTCCATCACCGAACGCGCCTATGGCGAAGCGGAGTTGACGGTGGTCTTCGGCATCGTCTCCATTCATGCCCTGCTGCTATATCCCGTTGGGATGACAGCGATGGAGATCGCTCGACCGAGCAATGGCAACAGATCGCGCCGTATTGCCGATGGGCTGAGGCGCATCGTCGCCAACCCGCTTCTCGCAGGCGTTGTGGCGGGAATTGTCGTTAATCTGACGGGCTTGCCGGTTCCCGAACCCTTGATGATGGCTGTCGATATGCTGGCGGCAAGCGCTATCCCGGCCGCGTTGGTCGGGATCGGCATCAGCCTGTCCACATTACAAATCCGCAGCGAACTGTCGGAGACGCTAATCGTCTGTGCCCTGCTTCTTATCGTGCATCCCGCTATTGCCTGGGCGCTGGGGCGTTTCGGCCTCGGTCTAAATGACACGCAAATTCGGGGTGCGACCCTTTTGGCAGCTATGCCCGCGGGGGTGAATACCTATCTGTTCGCTCTGCTTTATGACAAGGGCGTGCGTCTCTCGGCCTCAGTGGTCATGGTCTCGACAATCCTGTCGATCTTCACCATCACAGGCTGGATAGCCTTTCTGGCATAGGGACTTACGAACGGTTCAGACCCGAATTGACGTAGAGGAAGAAGTCGATATTAAGCATCCGGTTCTATGCAGGGAACCTTTTGCATATGAACGACATTTCTCCGCCGGGACTTAAATTATTTTAGGAGATTTTCATGGCTGAACGCGAACGTGAGGTTATCGTCACGAACAATGGCGGCGGTGGTGGCGGAGGCGGCTGGATCTTCGCCATCATCCTCGTCATCCTGATCGCTCTTGGTCTATGGTGGTTCTTTGGCGGCGGCTTTGGCGAAATGACTGGCGGTGGCGGAGATGTCGACGTCAATGTCGAAGCACCGGAAGTGCCTGACGCACCCGCGCCCGATGGCGGTCAGTAAGAATTTCGGACTGCTTTTATAGCATTGGCCATAGAAAAGCCCGCCTGATCGGCGGGCTTTTCCCTTTCGAGTATCCGCTTTAGCTGTGAATTGGCTTTGCGAAACAGGCTAGCGCCGCCTCCCGCACGGCTTCGCTCATGGTCGGATGCGCGTGGCAGGTACGCGCCAGATCTTCGCTGGAGCCGGAGAATTCCATCAGAACGGCCGCCTCGTGGATCATCTCGCCGGCATTGTGCCCAAGAATGTGAACGCCAAGCACACGGTCCGTTTTCTTATCGGCTAGAACCTTCACAAACCCGTCAGTCGTCAGCATGGCGCGCGCCCGGCCATTGGCCGAAAAGCTGAATTTCCCGACGCTGTATTCGACACCGGCTTCTTTCAACTCTTCTTCCGTTTTGCCGACGGAGGCGACTTCCGGCGCGGTGTAAACGACAGAAGGAATGACGTCGTAATTGACGTGGCCGGCCTGCCCGGCAAGAATTTCGGCAACGGCTATGCCTTCGTCTTCGGCCTTGTGCGCCAGCATCGGCCCACGCACGACATCGCCGATTGCGTAAATACCGTTCACATTGGTAGCAAAATGATCGTCGATGACCACGCGGCCGCGATCGGTTTCGATCCCGGCATCGTCGAGGCCAAGCGAATCGGTGTAGGGCCGGCGGCCCGTCGAGATCAGAACGATATCGGCTTCCATCGTTTCCGCATCGCCGCCATCGACCGGCTCGAACGTGACGGAGGCGCTGTTCTCGCCCTTTTCAACCGCCGTCACCTTGGACGATAGCCGGACATCGACACCCTGCTTCTTCAGAAGCCTCTGGAACTGTTTGGAAATCTCGCCATCCATGCCGCCAAGGATCTTCGGCAGAAACTCGATAACCGTGACGTCCGCGCCAAGCCGTTTCCAGACCGAACCGAGCTCCAGCCCGATCACGCCGCCGCCGACGACAATCATACGCTGCGGGACATTATCCAGCGCGATACCGCCGGTGGACGATACGATCACCTCTTCATCGATATCGACCTCGACTCCTGGAATACCGGCGACGTCAGAGCCTGTCGCAATAACGATATTCTTGCCTTCGACGGTTTCTTCCGATCCGTCATCCTTGGCGACGACGACCTGCCCCTGCCCGGCAATGCGGCCCGTGCCGCGAAACCTGTCGATCTTGTTCTTCTTGAATAGAAACTCCACGCCGTCGACATTGGACTTCACCGTCTTGTCCTTGTGCGCCATCATCGCCGGCAGATCGAGTTCCGGCGTGCCGACCTTGATGCCGAGCTGTTCGAATTCGTGGCCGGCCTTGTGAAACTCCTCCGATGCGTGAAGCAGCGCCTTGGACGGGATGCAGCCAATATTGAGGCAAGTGCCGCCAAGGGTTGCGCGCTTTTCCACCACAGCGGTTTTGAGGCCGAGTTGCGCAGCCTTGATGGCGCAGACATAGCCGCCCGGTCCGCTTCCGATTACGATCACATCATAGGCCATACTGTCACTTCGTCCTTGTCGTCACTTCGTTGGATTTCACGTCCCGACCTCAGCGTCCGCCGCCAATATCGACGAGCGCGTTGCTCACATAAGAGGCGCGTTCGGAAAGCAGGAAGAGAATGGTTTCCGCCACCTCTTCGGCGCTTCCCGCCCGCTTCATCGGCAATTCGTCGGTCAGATCCGCCACGCGGTTGGGATTGCCGGTGTCGGAATGAATGTCAGTTTCGATGATGCCGGGCCGCACCGCATTGACGCGGATGCCCTCGCTCGCCAGTTCCCGTCCGAGGCCGAAGGTCAGCACATCGAGAGCGGCCTTCGAGGCCGAATAGTCGACACATGCACCGGCGCCGCCCAGCCGGCTGGCGATGGAGGAGGTGTTGATGATCGCGCCGCCCTGCCCGCCGCGGCTCTTCGCCATGCGTTTTGCAGCTTCCTGAAGAACGATCGTCGCACCGGTTAGATTGACGGCATAAAGCCGTTCCATGCGATCCGGGTCGGCATCGATAAAGGCGGTGAAAGGGTTGATGATGCCGGCATTATTGGCGAGGCCCTTCAACGGAATGCCCAAAGCATCGATCTCGCCAAACAGCCCCGCGATCGAACTGCGGTCCGCCGTATCGCACTGATGGATCGAGACGGTTCCGCCACCCCGTCTGATATCGGCTGCGACCGCTTCCGCCTCGCCTTTCGCTGAACGGTAGGTGAGCGCGACTGCCCAGCCATCCCGAGAGGCCAGCCGACAGACCGCTGCGCCGATCCCGCGCGAGCCGCCCGTGACGAGGAGAAGGCCTTTGTCACTCATGCCCACACCCCGACAGCGTGAAGATGTCTCCCGCATTCTGCCGCGCTTCGATGGGATCGAGCGCCGGATTGTGGTAGAGTGAAATGCTGAAATTCGGCAGCAGAATCTGCGAGGCCGCTTGTTCGTCAGCATCAGGAAGCATACGCAGCGTCTCGCCCGCAGACAGCGCGTACACCACGCTGCGGTAAAGAATGCATGACTCCAGATCGTCTTGCGTCAAATCGTCTTCAAGACATTGATGTGGCAGCGTCATCACCGGCTGGTCCAGTTCGGCGGACGGGTTGATGTAGGCCCGGCTTTCCAATGCACCGAGCCGCACATCGACCTCATGGATTCTAGGCGGCACGTCCTTCGGCGTCACGAAGGCCAGTTCAGTCCGGCTGTTGGCCGTGTGATAGATCGCATGGCCCTGGAGACAGATGGCGTAGGCCGGCTGCGAAACGGCAAGCCCGACAGCCAGAACCAACAGCAATGGCGCGCCGGGCCGCATCTTCCCCTACAGGTCCAGAACGAGGCGTTCGGGGTCTTCCAGACTTTCCTTGACGCGCACGAGGAAAGTTACGGCTTCCTTGCCGTCGACGATCCGGTGATCGTAGGAAAGCGCCAGATACATCATCGGCCGCACAACGATCTGCCCGCCGACAACCATCGGCCGCTCCTGGATCTTGTGCATGCCGAGAATGCCCGATTGCGGACTGTTCAGGATCGGCGTGGACATCAACGAGCCGTAAACGCCACCATTCGATATGGTGAAGGTACCCCCCTGCATGTCGGCCATGGTCAGTTCGCCATCGCGCGCCGCAAGGCCAAGCCGGCCGATTTCCTTCTCGATTTCGGCAATCGACATCTGATCGGCATCACGAACGACCGGAACGACAAGCCCGCGATCGGTGCCCACTGCTACGCCGATATGAGCGAAATGCTTGTAGATGATGTCGCTGCCATCGATCTCGGCATTCACAGCAGGTATTTCCTGCAGCGCATGACAGACGGCCTTGGTGAAGAAGCCCATGAAACCGAGCTTCACGCCGTGCTTCTTCTCGAACACTTCCTTGTACTTCTTACGCAGATCCATCACCGCGCTCATATCCACCTCGTTGAAGGTGGTCAGCATCGCGGCTGTCTCCTGCGCACCTTTCAGGCGCTTCGCGATGGTCTGGCGAAGCCGGCTCATCTTCACGCGTTCTTCGCGTTCCGCGTCGTCCGGCTGTGACGCCGGGCGCGCCGGCGCCGGCTTGCTTTCCTTCTTCGGCGCGGGGGAAGAGCTTTCATCCTTGCCGCGCTCGATGGCTGCAAGCACGTCACCCTTCAGAATCTGACCACCCTTGCCGGAGCCGGAGATTTCGCTCTTCGTCAGATCGTTTTCCCGCATGAGCTTGGCCGCTGCCGGCGCTGGATCGCGGCCTGCACCGTCCATATCGCCATCGTGACGTTCATCGCGGCTGGCGGTGGTTCCCGATTCGCCGCGGATCTGCTTGCCGCCGCCGTAATCGGCAGCCTTGTCATCGCTCGAAGCCGAACCGCCCTGTGCGCCCTCTTCGATCTTGACCAGCAGATCGCCCGGCTCGACCGTATCGCCTTCGGAAACGGCAATCTCACGAATGACGCCGCCAACCGGAGCCGGCACTTCCTGCGCAGCTTTGTCGGTTTCGAGTTCGAGCAAGGGATCATCGGCTTTCACCGTATCGCCCACTTTGACGAAGATTTCGCCAATATCCGCTTCGGTCACGCTTTCGCCAGCCGACGGCGTATTGACGTCGACCAGCTTACCGCCACTGCTTCCGCCGGCGCCGCCGCTGCCGGATGGCTCTTTCTGCGATTTGTCGGCCGCCGGCTTATCCGCGGCCTTCTCACCACCGCCAGAAGAAGCAGCACCCTCTTCGATCGTCATGAGCAGTGTATCGATCTCGACCTCATCTCCCGTCTCAACGGCGATCTCGGTGATCGTGCCGGAAACGGGAGAAGGCAGCTCCTGCGCCGCCTTGTCGGTTTCGAGTTCCAGAAGGCTCTCATCCTTGGCGACCGTGTCGCCAACCTTTTTGTAGATTTCGCCGATCTGGGCCTCACTCACGCTTTCGCCAAGCGAGGGGACGCGGATTTCGGTTGCCATATTTTCGATCCGTTCTTCGTTTCCGTTGATCCGCTCAGTCGCCGAGCGCGTCCTCGAGGAAAGCCTCGAGTTGTTCCAAATGTTTCTTCATCAGACCCGTTGCCGGCGAGGCCGAAGCCGCTCGTCCGGTGTAACGAACCCGCTGATGTGTGGCGTCGATATGGGCCAGCACCCATTCGAGATAAGGGTCGATGAAGCTCCAGGCGCCCATATTCTTCGGCTCTTCCTGGCACCAGACCATCTCGGCTGTCTTGAAGCGAGACAATTCGTTGATGAGCGCCTTGGCCGGGAAAGGATAGAGCTGTTCGACGCGCAGCAGATAGATATCGTTGATGCCGCGCTTTTCGCGCTCCTCCAGAAGATCGTAATAGACCTTGCCGGAGCACATCACCACGCGGCGTATCTTGCTGTCGCTGACGAGCTTGGTCTCAACCGAATCCGGATTGTACTCCGCATCGTCGTAAAGCAGGCGATGGAAGGTGCTTTCGCCGCTCATTTCCGAAAGTTTGGAAACCGCGCGTTTGTGGCGCAACAGGCTTTTCGGCGTCATCAGGATCAGCGGTTTGCGGAAATCGCGCACCTGCTGGCGACGCAGAATATGGAAATAGTTCGCCGGCGTCGAGCAATAGGCGACCTGCATATTGTCTTCGGCGCAAAGCTGCAAAAACCGCTCCAGCCGTGCCGAAGAATGTTCCGGCCCCTGCCCCTCATAGCCGTGCGGCAGGAGGCAGACGAGACCGCTCATACGCAGCCATTTGCGCTCGCCAGACGATATGAACTGATCGAACACCACCTGCGCGCCATTGGCGAAATCGCCGAACTGCGCCTCCCAAAGCGTCAACGCCCGTGGCTCGGCAAGGCTGAAGCCGTATTCATAGCCGAGCACAGCCTCTTCGGAGAGCATGGAATTGATGACTTCGAAATAGGACTGGTTCGCACCGAGATTGTTGAGCGGCACATAGCGGTCTTCAGTGCGCTGATCGTAGAGCACCGAATGACGCTGGCTGAACGTGCCGCGTTCACTGTCCTGACCGGAAAGGCGCACAGGGCTGCCTTCCATCAGAAGCGAGCCGAAAGCCAGCGCTTCGCCAGTCGCCCAGTCGATCCCCTCGCCCGCTTCGATCATCTTGCGGCGATTGTCCATGAAACGCCGAACCGTCTTGTGCGCTTCCAGATCCTCCGGAACGGTCGAGATCTTGCGACCGATCTCTTCCAGGGTTTTCTTTGGCACGGCGGTCTTGCCACGGCGCTGTTCGTCGGCGACATCGGCCTTGCGAAGACCACGCCACGCACCGTCCAGCCAGTCGGCCTTATTGGGTTCGTACGCGTCTCCAGCGTCGAACTCTTCATCAAGATGGACGCGCCAGTCGCTCTGCATCTTGTCCAGTTCGCCCTCGCTGATCAAACCATCCTCGATCAGCTTTTCACCGTAGAGCGAGACGACCGTTGGATGCTGGCGAATGACCTTGTACATCTTCGGTTGGGTGAAGCTCGGCTCGTCGCTTTCATTGTGCCCGTAGCGACGATAGCAGAACATATCGATGACGACCGGCTTGAAGAACTTCATACGAAATTCGATGGCGACCTTCGCCGCATAGACCACCGCTTCCGGATCGTCACCGTTCACGTGCAGGATCGGCGCCCCGATCATCTTGGCGACATCTGACGGATAGGGCGAGGAGCGGGAGAAGCGCGGATTGGTGGTGAAGCCGATCTGGTTGTTGATGATGAAATGCACCGAACCGGCGACGCGGTGGCCGCGCAGACCGGAAAGGCCGAAACATTCCGGCACGACGCCCTGGCCGGCAAAGGCGGCGTCGCCATGGATAAGAAGCGGAAGGACCTTGACCCGCGCATCCAGCGGGACGATTTCCTCGCGCTTGCGGCCGAAATGCTGATCCTGCTTGGCTCGCGCCTTACCCAGCACCACCGGGTCCACGATCTCCAGATGGGACGGATTGGCCGTCAGTGACAGGTGCACATTGTTGCCGTCGAACTCGCGGTCCGACGAAGCGCCGAGATGGTATTTAACGTCGCCCGATCCCTCGACCTCGTCCGGCTTGAACGAGCCGCCCTTGAACTCGTGGAAGATCGCGCGATGGGGCTTCGCCATCACCTGGCTGAGGACGTTGAGACGGCCGCGGTGGGCCATGCCGAAGACGATTTCCTTCAGACCGAGCTGGCCGCCACGCTTGATGATCTGCTCCAGCGCAGGCACCACCGCTTCGCCCCCGTCCAGGCCGAAACGCTTGGTGCCCCGATATTTGACGTCGAGAAACTGTTCGAAGCCTTCGGCCTCGACCAGCTTCTGCATAATCGCCTTCTTGCCCATATCGGTGAAATCGACGCCCTTGTCGGGACCTTCGATTCGCTGCTGAATCCAAAGCTTCTCCTCCGGATTGGAGATATGCATGAACTCCACGCCGATCGACGAGCAGTAGGTCCGCCGCAGAATATCGATCATCTGGCGAACGGTCGCGGTCTCCAGCCCCAGCATATTGTCGATGAAGATCGGACGATCGAGGTCTTTTTCCTCAAAACCGTAATTGGCCGGCGACAGTTCGTCGTAATCTTCCTTGTCGCCCGCAAGACCGAGCGGGTCCAGATTGGCGTGAAGATGGCCGCGCGCGCGATAGGCGCGGATCATCATCGTTGCGCGCACGGAATCGCGTGTCTGCTGGTGAATTTGCTCCTGCGAAACAGCCGGCTCGCCGCGCAGGGCCGCCACTTTCTCGCTTTTCGAGCGGATTTTTGTCTCGAGCGTCTTCTCGACCGCGCCCCAGTCGCCATCCAGCGCGGAGACCATTTCGCCATTCTCGGCGATTGGCCAGTCCGGTCGCTCCCACGACGGACCTTCGGCGTTCTTCTTTACGATCGCCGCTTCGTCGCCCACGCTTTCGAAAAAGCTGCGGAGGTCTTCGCTGACCGACGACGGATCGTCCTGCCAGCGCGCATAAATCTGCTCCAGATAGTCGGCATTGCCGCCGTAAAGGAACGAGCTTTCGGCAAAGGTTTCGTTCTGTTGGTCGTTCCGTGCCATCGCACTTATCCGGACGTTACACCCGGCTCCTGAAATGTTCGCCGCCAATCCAATTTGCGGCACCCTCGCCTGTCGTTCCGGCAGTTCCCCGACCGCCACTTCTAATCCCGGCCAGCCTCACGACCGGCCAGGATAAATCTTAAAGTGGGCTTAGCCCTTCAGAACCTCAACCAGCGTCTTGCCGAGGCGCGCGGGCGACGGCGAGACCGTGATGCCGGCATCTTCCATTGCCGCGATCTTGTCGTCAGCGCCGCCTTTGCCGCCGGAGATGACCGCGCCGGCATGGCCCATGGTCCGTCCGGGAGGCGCGGTTCGACCCGCGATGAAGCCGACCATCGGCTTCTTGCGGCCCTTTGCGGCCTGTTCCTTCAGCCATTCCGAGGCGTCTTCTTCGGCAGAACCGCCGATCTCGCCGATCATGATGATCGACTCGGTCTCGTCATCGTCGAGGAACATGTCGAGCATGTCGATAAATTCGGTGCCCTTGACCGGATCGCCGCCAATGCCGACCGCGGTCGACTGGCCGAGGCCTTCATTGGTAGTCTGGAAGACGGCCTCATAAGTCAGCGTGCCCGAACGCGACAGGATGCCGACCGAGCCCTTCTTGAAGATCGAGCCCGGCATGATGCCGATCTTGCATTCTTCCGGCGTCAGCACGCCCGGGCAGTTCGGCCCGATAAGGCGCGAGTTGCTGTCCGCCAGGCGGGCCTTCACCTTGACCATGTCCTGCACCGGAATGCCTTCGGTGATACAAATGATCAGTGGAATTTCCGCCTCTATCGCTTCGATGATCGCAGCGGCCGCGCCTGCCGGCGGGACATAGACGACGGAAGCATTGGCGCCGGTGGCGTCCTTACCTTCTTTCACGGAGGCAAAGATTGGAAGTTCTTCGCCATTGGAGCCCTGCCAGGTCTGGCCGCCCTTCTTGGGGTGCGTGCCGCCGACCATCTGCGTGCCGTAATAGGCCAGCGCCTGCTCGGTGTGGAACGTGCCGGTATTGCCGGTCAGGCCCTGCACGAGGACCTTGGTGTCTTTATTGACGAGAATACTCATATCGAATCTGCCCTCAGCCCTTCACCGCATTGACGATCTTCTGCGCCGCATCGTCCAGATCGTCTGCGGCGATGACGTTCAGGTCGCTTTCATTGATGAGCTGTTTGCCCTTTTCGACATTGGTGCCTTCGAGACGGACAACGAGGGGCACTTTCAGGCCCACTTCCTTGACCGCTGCGATCACGCCCTCGGCGATCACGTCGCACTTCATGATGCCGCCGAAAATATTGACCAGAATGCCCTCGACCGCCGGATCGGCAGTGATGATCTTGAACGCCGCTGTGACCTTTTCGGTCGTTGCGCCGCCGCCGACATCGAGAAAGTTGGCCGGCTCCGCGCCATAGAGCTTGATGATATCCATCGTCGCCATGGCCAGACCCGCGCCATTGACCATGCAACCGATATTGCCGTCGAGCGCGACATAAGCGAGGTCGTATTTGGACGCCTCGATTTCCTTTTCATCCTCTTCGCTTTTGTCGCGAAGAGCCGTCACGTCGTCGTGGCGGAAGAGCGCATTGCCATCGAACGAGACCTTGGCGTCGAGCACCCGAAGATGGCCGTCCGTCATGACGATCAGCGGATTGACCTCGAGCAGGCTCATATCCTTCTCTGTGTAGGCTTTGTAGAGGATCGGGAACAGCTTGTGGCCGTCCTCCTTGGCCGCGCCGTCCAGCTTCAGCGCCTCGCATAGCCTGTCGCAATCCTCTCCGGTCACACCGCTCGACGGATCAATCGGCAGGGTCAGGATCTTTTCCGGCGTTTCCTCGGCGACCGCCTCGATATCCATACCGCCCTCGGTCGAAACGACGAAGGCGTTCTTGCCAGTCGAACGGTCGACGAGGATGGAGAGATAAAGCTCGCGGTCGATGTCGGCGCCGTCTTCGATATAGAGGCGGTTGACCTGCTTGCCCTCATCGCCGGTCTGCTTGGTGACAAGCGTATTGCCGAGCATCTCGTTGACGTTCTGGACGACCTCGTCGACGGATTTGGCGAGGCGAACACCGCCCTTGGCGTCAGCGGGCAGCTCACGGAATTTGCCTTTACCGCGCCCGCCCGCGTGAATCTGGCTTTTCACGACATAGAGCGGCCCGGGCAGCTTCTTGGCCGCAGCCTCTGCTTCTGTGGCCTCAAAAACCGGCACACCCTCAGCCACGGGCGCGCCATACTCCTTCAGCAGCGCCTTGGCCTGATATTCATGAATATTCATTCTGACTCCTCTTGGGGCGGGTCCGCCTAGCGGCCTTCCGGCACGGCGGGATTGAATGAGCGGCCGAGTCCCTCCGGACCGCTGATAATGATGGCGGAACGCTCGCAGTCGAAACGCGGCGCAAATGCCGCGACGCCTCTGGCGACGCCGTTAGGCTGCTCCGTCGTGGAAACATCAATGGCCGCCATGGGGCAGCCCGCATCGCCGCTGCGCGCAACCTTGTAGACCACGAGTGCATCGCCCTTTTCATTGGGCTCACTCCCGGTCTCCAGGTGATATCGGATTATGGCGGCATGCGGCTCGCCATTGAACATTCGCCACTCGACCGTCTTGCCAAGGGAATTGAAGGGGCCGAACGTACCGAAGGTCTTGCCGGGCTCGCCGAAGCTGACGCTCATGCGGGCGTCGCCTTCGCTGACATAGACGGGATAACCGTCAATGCCCCTGCAACGTGCATCGAAACCCCCGCCCTCCTCATATTGATCGAGAATGTCGCACCGATCGAGGTCGAGCTTGGAATAGACGGACTCCGCCGCGCCGACAGGCAATGTCGCCGCCATTAGAAGAAGCAAAGCAGAAGCAAATCGCCTCATCCGCCTATCCTCCAGAAGCTCCCCGGTAACGGTTATTCGCCCAGTTGCGGCGCGATATTGCGGCAGGCGTCGCAAAGGCCCTGAACCGACTCGACGCTCTTGTCGAACTGCGCCTGCTCGTCGCCATTCATGTCGATCTCGATGACGCGCTCGACACCACCTTTGCCGATCACGGTCGGCACGCCGACATACATATCCTTCACGCCATATTCGCCGTTGAGATAGGCGGCGCAGGGCAGAACGCGCTTCTTGTCCTTGAGGTAAGCTTCAGCCATCGAGATGGCGGATGAAGCTGGCGCATAGAAAGCCGAACCAGTTTTTAGAAGTCCGACGATCTCCGCCCCACCGTCACGGGTGCGCTGGACGATCTCGTCGAGCTTGCCCTGAGTGGTCCAGCCCATCTTGACAAGATCCGGCAAGGGAATGCCTGCGACTGTCGAGTAGCGGGTCAGCGGCACCATCGTGTCGCCATGGCCACCCAGCACGAACGCCGTCACGTCCTCGACTGAGACGTCGAATTCGTCGGCCAGGAAGTGGCGGAAGCGGGACGAGTCCAGAACGCCCGCCATGCCACAGACGTGGCTCTTCGGCAGACCGGAGAATTTCTGCAGCGCCCAGACCATCGCATCGAGCGGGTTGGTAATGCAGATGACAAAAGCGTTCGGCGCGTATTTCGCAATGCCGGCGCCCACCTGCTCCATCACTTTGAGGTTGGTGCCGAGCAGGTCGTCGCGGCTCATGCCTGGCTTACGCGGCACGCCGGCGGTCACGATGCAGACATCGGCGCCTTCGATGGCGCTGTAATCGTTGGCCCCTGAAAAATTGGCGTCGAACCCGTCGACCGGCGCGCTTTCCGCAATGTCTAGGCCTTTGCCTTGCGGCACGCCTTCTGCAATGTCGAACAGAACGACGTCTCCGAGTTCCTTCAGACCGATCATATGGGCGAGCGTGCCGCCGATCATGCCGGAACCGATAAGAGCGATTTTATTGCGTGCCATATGGACAATGTCTCCCGGTCGACGCCGGCCTATGCCGGCTAATGTGCAAAATGCCGGCCCATCTGGAGACCGGCATCGAAAAGGATGAAACGGAATTAGGCCGAACCGAACTATTTCGCAACCGATTCTTTTGAGCTCATGTATTTCAATCGTTTGAACAGAAAAATTCTTACGTAAAAGTCAAAAATATTGGTTCTAACTTTTCACTATTTCAAATCAACTCGGCCTACGCGCTCCCACAACCGCCTATCGGCGCAGTTGGGCGCGTATCGTAAAACCGATGCCGATCAAAACGATGGCCGCGCCCGCCCAGGTCATCGGTCCGTACTGCTCACCTAGCGCAAGCACTCCGCTAGCCAATGCGACTGTCGCACCGACATAGCCGATCTGACTGAGATAAACGGGTCCGCCAGCGCGCTGAAGTGCAAAAAGAGTGAGATAATAAGCGCAGGATAGAACAAGTTGCGCCCCACTCAAGGCAGGCACGCCGCCTAATGTCGCCAATTGCTGAACACCCCCGCCAAAATTCGCAATTGCTCCAATGAGCATGAGCGCCGAAGTAAGATTGCTGGCCGAAGCCAGTTCCATCGCGCCAGCGCCGTCGGGCCATGCGAGGCCGCGATAGATATTGCCAAGACCGAGAGACACCGGAATGAGAAGCGCCAGAGACAGCCACAGCGTATCGGCTTGAACCGGTCTCACCTCACCCTTGCCAAGAACCAGGATCACGGCGCCGACAAAACCGATGGCGATTCCGGCAAGGGCGATGGGGCTGGGCCGCCGCATTCCGACCGCCAGCGAAAGCGCCAGAGTACAGACCGGGGACAGTGTGAACATGAGCCCGACATGACCCGCGCCGAGACGCGGTGCGCTGGCGAAAACGATGAGGTTCGGCAAGACGTTGGAGATAAGGCCAGAAACCACGGCATAGAACCAGAAGCCTTTCGGCCAGTCGCATCGACGAAGACGATGAATGAGCGGAAAGCCGAGCCCGATGCCCGATCCCGCTGCGATCAGGAATGTCCAAACGATAGGCGGCACGCCTGCCTCGACAGCGATGCGGCCCATCGGAAAGATCAAGCCCAGCATGAAACCGGTCAACAGAAGCAGAGGTATGGGACGATTCATCATCGATCGGCGAGCGCACGCATCGGCTGGATCAGATCCCACCGATTCCCGAAGGGATCTTCGAACACGGCAACCTTGCCGTACCTTTCCTCGCGAGGCGTTTCAACGAAATGAACGCCTGCGTCGCTCATAGCCCGCCAATCACGATCGAACGCATCGGTCTGAAGGAAAAACGCCACGCGCCCACCAACCTGACAGCCGATAGACTTCGCTTGCCCATCCGTCGCTGCCTTTGCAAGAAGAAGAGCGGTGCCGCCGCCATCCGGCGAAACCCGCAACCAGCGTTTCCCGCCGCCAAGATCCGTATCTTCCAGCAGATTAAAGCCGAGCATACCGCAATAAAAGGCGAGCGCCTCGTCGTAATCGGGCACGATAAGGGTGACGAGGGCAATCGAGAAAGCCATGCAGAACTCGGCGGTGCGATGAGATTGACGCCGATTGCGCTCTACATCGCTTCCATCGGCTCGACCAGATATTGCTGAGGAGCAAGCCTATCAAATCATTTAGCCTGGCCGCGTCCTGTCGTCGATTGCAATTCGTCGATCCGCTGGCTGGCCTCGGCCTTTGTGAGGCCGTCATCGAACGGCTCGCCCGCCTCTTCGCTCAGGGTCTTGAGATAACTCGCCTGTGCGCCGGTCATCTCTTCATCTCCGGTCACCCAGTTTTCAGGGTCTTTCTCGGCATTACCGACCGGCTCATCTTTCGGATTGGGATTGGACTGGGTCGTCATCATGCAAACTCCTGTGGTTTGTTCACATAATGTTCTATGTTCGAAGACGTTCCCGGTCGGCTTATTTTATCGGCTAGCCAAAGCTCATTCTCCAGCCGCAACCCGGCCAGCGGCATTTTTGGGAGGCCAGTTCTCGTCGCGCATTTCGATCAGCCGACTGACAGTCCGGTCGAATTCGAAGGATTCCGTACCGCTTTTACCGACATACAGATCGCTGGCCGGCGCTGCAGCGGACAGGTGCAGGCATTTCTTGCGGTCGTACAGCGTGTCGATCAGCAGGATGAACCGTTTGGCTTCGTTGCGCCGGTCCAGATCCATCTGCGGAACGCCTT
The DNA here is from genome assembly GCF_024158145.1 of Notoacmeibacter sp. MSK16QG-6. GTDB lineage: Bacteria > Pseudomonadota > Alphaproteobacteria > Rhizobiales > Rhizobiaceae > Notoacmeibacter. The sequence goes on along the minus strand of NZ_JAMYXM010000001.1, from coordinate 1,475,650 downwards.
CGATGAAAAAATGGTCGAAGCGGTCCGTCAGCGCCATGTAATCGCGCGCGCCGAGCGGGCGATTACACAACTCATCGAAGGTGAATCGGGCCATTCGGCCAGCCGTGCGGGGCACCTCGATCGTTCGGCCTTTCACTTCCACTGTTTCGGCGTCTTCGCTCTTGCCGTCTGTCGCCGTCTGCCAGGCCCGATCCATCTGCCGTGCGGTCTCTTCCGAAAGCGGCGTCATGTAAACCGGCAGTGCGGATAGCTTGTCCAACCGGTAATCGTGACCGTTATCCAGCTCCATAATGTCGGTATGGGCCTTCAAGACATCGATAAACGGTGTGAACAAAGAACGGTTCAGTCCGTCCTTGTAGAGATCGTCCGGCGCGACATTGGAGGTCGCAACCAGAACGCAGCCATTATCGAAAAGCGCCGAGAACAGGCGCGACAGCACCATGGCGTCGGCAATATCGGTCACGGTGAACTCGTCAAAACAGATCAGCCAGCTTTCCTCGGCGATCTGCTCGGCGACAGGAGGTATCGGATCGTCGCTTTTCGCCTCACCGTTCTTGAGCGCCTGCCGGTGCGCACCGATCCGGTCATGAACATCGGCCATGAAATCGTTGAAATGGCTTCGCCGCTTCCGCTTCAGCGGAGCATGCGCGAAGAAGAGATCCATCAGCATGGTTTTGCCGCGACCGACGCCGCCATACAGGTAGAGACCACGTACGCTGCGCTTCTCCCGCCGCTTGCCGAACAGCCAGCCGAGAGCGCTGCTCTTGGTAGCGGGGCGCGCTTCGGCAAGATCATTGACGAGCCGGTCGAGCCGGTCGGCCGCATCGCGCTGGATCGGATCGGCCACCAGATCGTCGGTCGACACCTTATGTTCGTATGCTTCGCGAACGGGCGAAGGATCGACAAGCTCGTGGCCGGTGTGAGGTGCTGTGCTCATGATCGGGGCGATTAGGCTGGGCGCTATGCGGCGTCAAGAAAATGCGGGCAAATGAAAAGGCGCGGCCAGCGCCGCGCCTTTGGGCTTCGTCATCATCCCTTGCGCATCTCTAGCGTGAGAGCGTGACGGGCGTACCGGATGAGGTCTGGCCGGAGTAACGGCCCGGTCCTGCGCCATAAAGCCGTCCGATCGTGCCGCCGCTCTCGTCATAAAGCACGAGCTGGCTGCCTTTGACGTCCCAACCGCGAAGATTGGCCAGATCGCCGGAGCATCCGCGTGTCCCGCCTCGTGACGCCGTTCCATACTTCGTCAGCGTCAGGAACATCTGGCAGCTTGCGCCGCCTGCCTGTGTTTTCCAGTTGCCTACCACTTCGCCTTTGCTAATCGGAGCGCCAGCAGCCGTTACGGACGGGCTCGACTCCGGCGTCGGGCTGACAGCGGCAACATCGACCGTATCGCTCTGCGGCGGGTTGAGCGGATCGTTGGGATCGCTGCTCTGCGATGCCGTCGCCGGATCGACGGGCGGCGGCAATTGATTGCTCTGAACCGTCTGGACAGGCGCCGGCTGCAATGGCTGAGGCGCAGGCGAAGCCGCCGGCTGGTTATAGGCGCCGTCGAAGCGGCTGGACGTGCATCCCGCGACGGTCATGGCCGCCATTCCGATGGCGATTGTAAAAGCCAACGGAACACGTGTTCCGCCTCGTTGAATGAAGTTCATTGGGTTGTTCCCCACCGCTTACGCAAATCAATGTGTCCCTCTTGTCACAGAAAAGGGCGCTTTTTTGGTCGCGGCAAGAGCAGATGAATAACAAAACCCATGTAAGGCGGCCAACAGGGCAATTGTTGCAACAAGGTCACAGACGGTGGCCCGCGTTCCCGGCCACTTGCCGACAGGACCTTGGACGCCAACTACTTTCAATCGTTACGCTATCTGGAGTTCTTCGATGATCAAATGGATTCTCATCCTTCTTATCGTGGCCGCAGTCGCCGGATTGCTGGGCCTTGGCCGCATTTCAGGCGCCGCCATGACCGGCGCGAAGATTCTTATCGCGATCGTCCTGGTTCTCTTCCTTCTGGCGGTGCTGGGCATCATCGCAATCGCCTGACCGTCCGGGCCGTGCTCTGGAAAAAGCCGCCGGTTTCCGCCATATAGCGGCGGAGATCGCGCGGCGTTTCGGCCGTGCGAAGCAGCGCCACCCTGACCGACCGGCCCGATGACCGACGACACGACCGCCCCCTTCGCCCGCATGAACGGGCTCGGCAACCGCATTCTCGTCGTGGATATGCGGGGCCGACATGATCGCGTCAGTCCGCAAGCCGCAATCGCGCTGGCCGGGGATGCAGAGACAGCCTTCGACCAGATCATGGCCGTCCACGACCCACGCCTGAATGGCACGGATCAGCACATCCTCATTCTGAATGCCGATGGTTCTGAAGCCGGCGCGTGCGGCAATGGCACCCGCTGCGTCGTCAGCGCGCTGTCGGCGGAGACCGGCAAGAATCGTTTCACCTTCGAAACCGCCGCCGGCATTCTGAACGCCGAAGAGCGCGATAATGGCCAGATTGCCGTCGACATGGGCACCCCGCGCTTCGACTGGCAGGACATTCCGCTTTCGGAGGCGTTTCAGGACACCCGCCATATCGAACTGGCGGTCGGTCCGGCGGACGACCCGATTGTCCATTCGCCAGCGGTCGTCTCCATGGGCAATCCTCATGCGGTCTTTTTCGTCGATAACGATGTCTGGTCTTACGAATTGGAGAAGTTCGGTCCTCTGGTCGAAAACCACCCGCTTTTCCCGGAACGGGTCAATGTCTCGCTCGCTTATATCCGAGACAAACAGACCATCGATCTGCGCACTTGGGAGCGCGGTGTCGGCTTGACCGAAGCCTGCGGCTCGGCAGCCTGTGCAGCAGCGGTCTCCGGCGTCCGCCGTCACCGCACCAACCGGCATGTGACGGTGAACCTGCCGGGCGGCCCGCTCGATCTTCTCTGGCGTGAAGACGATCACGTGATCATGACCGGACCGACTGAGTGGGAATGGTCGGGCCGGATGAACCCGCTTACAGGCGCATTCACCCGTGAAGCGGAAACGGAAGCTGAAAACGCATGAATCGCGCCCTCACACTGCCGGACCGGCAGGGGATCGATACGGAACAGCCCGATGAGAAGGCCGGCGTCTCGGTCGTTACCTTCGGCTGCCGGCTCAACACCTATGAAAGCGAGGTGATGAAGCGGGAGGCGAATGCGGCCGGACTCGGCGACCTGCCGGGCGGCGCGCTGGTCTTCAACACCTGCGCCGTCACCGCCGAAGCAACCCGCCAGGCTCGCCAGGCCATCCGCAAGGCGCGGCGCGAGAACCCTGAAGCACGCATCATCGTTACCGGTTGCGCCGCACAGACCGAGCCGGGCGCTTTCGGCGCGATGGATGAAGTCGATCTCGTCATCGGTAATGGCGACAAGCTGAAGGCGCAGAGCTACCGCGCCCTGCCGGATTTCGGGGTGAATGCCTATGAGAAAGTCCGCGTCAACGACATTTTCGAGCTGACCGAAACCGCAGCGCACATGGTCGATGCCATCGAGGGCCGTGCGCGCGCCTTCGTGCAGGTGCAGAATGGCTGCGACCATCGCTGCACCTTCTGCATCATTCCTTACGGCCGCGGCAATTCGAGGTCCGTGCCGGCTGGCGGCGTGGTCGAAGAGGTGAAGCGTCTCGTTGGTAACGGCTATGCCGAGGTGGTGTTGACCGGCGTTGATATGACGAGTTGGGGTGCCGACCTGCCCGGACAGCCGAAGCTTGGCCGTCTCGTTCGCGCCATTCTGAAAGGCGTGCCGGAGCTGAAGCGCCTGCGCCTGTCTTCCATCGACTCCATCGAAGCCGATGACGATCTTCTGGCGGCGCTCGCCGATGAGGAGCGGCTGATGCCGCATCTGCATCTGTCGCTGCAGCACGGCGACGACTTGATCCTTAAGCGGATGAGACGGCGACACCTGCGCGCCGATGCCATTGCCTTTTGTGAAAAAGCGCGATCGCTGCGGCCCGAAATTTCCTTCGGGGCCGATCTCATCGCCGGCTTTCCGACAGAGACCGACGAGGCTTTCGAAAACAACCTGTCGCTGGTGGAGGCGTGCGGCCTTTCCTTTCTTCACGTCTTTCCTTTCTCGCCGAGGGAAGGAACGCCGGCAGCCCGGATGCCGCAACTGCCGCGTGCCACTGTGAAGGAACGGGCAGCCCGACTGCGCCGCGCTGGTGACGCTGCCTTGACGGCGCATCTTCGGCGGAAGGTTGGCATGTTCGAACCGGTTCTGATTGAAAAAGAAGGTTTCGGCAGGACGCCGGATTACACGCCCGTGCAGCTCGACAGACGGGACGAAATCATGCCGGGCGCTATTCATTCGGCAACCATCACAGGCCATGACGGTTTGTCCCTTGAGGGCCGATTGGCGGCTCAGGAAGCAAGGGAGCCCGTCTACTCATGAGCGATATTCAGAAAGATACGATCGACAGAAAGCCAGGCGAGGATGGCGATGTCGAAACCGCGACCGGCCAGCTGAAAAAGCCGGCCATCCATGTCACTGACGCGCCCGATGCCGATGCCCATGGTTCGGCGGCGGCCAACGTCATCGCCGATGCCGAAGCCGGCGCTTCGTCCAACCGGACGTCCGGCGCGGAGCCGATCAAGAACATGCCCGAGGACTATGCCGAGGGCAAAGACGCTGCAAAGAGCGGCGAATAAACGTCTCAACAAACGAACGGACCGATATGGCGCGCGGATTTCTCGGCAAGGTTTTCTCTTTCGGACGCAAGGACGAAGAGAGCGATGAGGCGGACGCGCTAGACCAACCTGGCGCCGTTCCGGAGGAGAGATCCTTCGCCCAGGCCGACGGCTTCGCTCCGGATGGCACCTTCCAGCCGAGCGCGGAAACGGCGGATATCGATGGCGTTGCGCCAGCCGGCCCGACCGAGGCGGGGATTGCCGCCGAGGCAAGCCCCGAACCCTTTATCGAACCGCCCTCGGATGAGGTGGCCGAGGAACGCGACAGCGGTGACTTCGCAGGCGGCGAGGAGGAGCTGACGGCGCCGGACTCGCTCGCCGAGCCGGCTGCGCCGCCACAGCCCGCCAGCCAAAATCGTGTCCGGGTCGGGAAATCCGTTGAGCGCCTTGGCGATGCATCGGCTTCGCCATCGCGTTCTTCCTGGCTGGGGCGGCTTACGGGGGGTCTCGCTCGTTCCTCCCGCGCGATGGGAGAAAACCTGTCCGTCGCCTTCGCCGGTCGCCAGTTTACCGAAGACGCGCTCGACGATATCGAGGATGCGCTGGTTTCCGCCGATCTTGGCGTGCCGACCGCGACCGCCATCCTCGAAAAGTTACGCGATGCGCGCTTTGGCGGCGATCTTTCGATGGACGATGTAAAGAAGGTCGTCGCGCGGGAAGTCGAGCAGACCCTTGCGCCGGTCGCGACGCCGCTCGAACTCGACCTCGGCCATGCGCCGCACGTCATTCTTGTGGTGGGAGTCAACGGCACCGGTAAGACAACGACTATCGGCAAACTGGCTGCCAAGCTGACAGCAGGCGGACTTAAGGTGACGCTTGCCGCCGGCGATACCTTCCGCGCCGCCGCTATCGAGCAACTCAAGATCTGGGCCGACCGGACCGGATCGGAAGTTGTCGCGACCGAACTCGGCGCAGACGCCGCCGCCCTCGCCTATCGCGGTTTCGAACGGGCCAGGGAAAACGGCTCCGACGTCCTGATTATCGACACTGCCGGCCGACTGCAAAACAAGGCCGAATTGATGGATGAACTGGCCAAGATCGTCCGCGTTCTGAAAAAAATCGATGAGACCGCACCGCACACGGTCCTGCAGACGCTTGATGCAACGACCGGTCAGAACGCCATGCGTCAGGTCGAAATGTTTCAGCAGGTCTCCGGCGTCAACGGCCTCGTCATGACCAAGCTGGATGGCACGGCGCGAGGCGGCATTCTCGTCGCCATTGCCGAGAAATTCCGCCTGCCGGTCTTCTTCATTGGCGTGGGCGAAAGCGTCGAGGATCTCGAGCCTTTCGAGGCGCGCGATTTCGCGCGTGTCATCGCCGGCATGTCGCCGGACAGGGTCTGACCAAGCCGACGATTTGAGAGTTTCCATCCAACCACGGCATACCCTATGTGTGGCTCAGTGTGACGGGAGAACGATTCATGACAGGCGGCGACATGTTCGAGGCGAAACCTGGCAGCCCCGAAAGAAGGGAACTGAACCCCCTTCTCAAGCTGGCGCTCGAACTTGGCCCGCTTATGGTCTTTTTCTTTGCCAATTCGCGGGGGGAGGCAATAGCCGACGCCTTTCCGAGTTTGGCCGGGCTGGGCGGTCCCCTTTTCATCGCAACAGCGGCATTTATGGTCGCAACGGCTATCGCGCTTTCCGTATCCTGGGCGTTGACGCGAAAATTGCCGATCATGCCGCTGGTCTCGGGCGTGGTCGTTCTGGTTTTCGGCGGTCTGACCTTGTGGTTGCAGGACGAGACATTCATCAAGGTCAAGCCAACCATCGTGAATGGCCTTTTCGCCTTCATTCTTTTAGGCGGCCTGCTCTTTGGGCGCTCGCTTCTCGCCTATGTTTTCGACAGCGCCTTTCGGCTGACAGATGCAGGCTGGCGGAAGCTGACGCTCGCCTGGGGCATCTATTTCATCGCTCTTGCGATTTTGAACGAAATCGTCTGGCGGAATTTCTCGACCGATTTCTGGGTCGCGTTCAAGGTTTGGGGCATCATGCCCATCACTTTTGCCTTCACGCTGGCCATGCTGCCGATCATCATGAAAAACAGCCTGCCTGACGAGCAGGGAAAGAAGCATTAGCTATCGCTGCTGCAAGGCAGCAGCTAACCCCCGGCGTTCAAAGGCCTATTTGTCCTTTTCGCACTGCAACGAAACCCCATCTTAAGAGTCCATCGTTAAATTCTTACTCAAGGTAGGGGCCCGGCGTATGCCGGGGTGGGCGATGAATCTGATGAGTGAAAAGATCGGCGGCAGTCGTGCGTTCGGTCGTTTCCCGGAACTGGAAGCGTTTCGTAGCTGGCTATCGCATGGAATGCTGCTCGCGACATCGGTTACCTGCATTGTTTGCGCGATAGCGGCTGTCGGCGGTCTTTGGGTTCTACCGGATTTTCATCTCTGGCTGACCGTCACCTTCGGTGTCCTCTCTTTCGGCCTGAGCCAGCTTATCAGGCGCAAGCCCGCAACGACGCAGTATGCCATTCCGAGTTTCATTGTCGGCCTCGCCGTTGTGCTCCTATCCGGCGACGTGCTGGTCGTCGCCGACGAAATGCGCTTTGCGTGGCATTTTCCGGCGCTTGGCGCGGCTTTCGTCATAGGCGGCATTGCCGGCGGGCTGTTCATTCTGGCGACCGCGATCCTTTCGCTGAGCGTATCGACATTTGCGCTGTCGGCTATGTCCGTCGCTGGCCTTCTGACCTATTGCACCACGCTTTCGCTGATGTCTGTTCTGATCGTCATCATCGAATTGCGATTCGTTTGGACACTGGAAAAGCTTCAAAAGTCTCGGCTAATCCTTGCCGACCTCGCCAACACCGATCCGCTGACCGGACTTGGCAATCGCCTGGCCTTCGACCGGAAGTTGAAGGCCCTGTTTTATAGCGGAGCTGATTTCAGCGTCATTCTGTGCGATCTGGACCATTTCAAAGGCATCAACGACACTTACGGTCATGCGATCGGAGACGATGTTCTCAAAGCTGTGGCGACCATACTGACGAACAGCACCCGACCTCAGGACATGGTTGCACGAATCGGTGGCGAGGAATTCTGCATGCTGTTGACCGATGTCGGTCTCGAAGGCGCGCTACAGCGCACCGAGGCCATTCGGAAGGAAATTCAGAAGCATCCCGTCAAGGCAGGCAGCGAACTCGTTCACTGCACCGCCAGCTTTGGCGTGACGCACAAGGGCGCTGCAGTCCGTTCAGACCCCTCGCAGCTGCTTGTGGCGGCCGACCGGGCTCTCTACGCGGCCAAAGCCGATGGCCGCAATCGGCTGCGGATCGCCGCCTGACCACAACCTACCTGCTAGCTCTCGCTGCCTTCTCTATCGGCTGTCAGCGCATCCTCGATGCGTGGCATCAGAGCGGACTGAACACGTTCGGGGGTTAGCGGCCCGACATGCTTCCAGACGATGACGCCGTCGCGGTTGAGCAGGAATGTTTCGGGCACGCCATAGACGCCCCAGTCGATGGCTGCGCGGCCAGTCGGGTCGACTCCGACCGCATTGTAAGGGTCGCCCAGTTCGCCAAGAAAGCGCCGGGCATTGTCCGGATCGTCCTTGTAATTCAGGCCAACCATCAGGAAGCGCCCATCCTCGGCAAGATCCATCAGCACCGGATGCTCCGCCCGGCAGGGAGCGCACCAGGACGCGAAGACATTGACGAGCGCGACATTGCCTTTCAGCTTTTCGGTATCGAGGCCCGGCTGCTCGAGCCCTTCCAGCGGCGTCAGCGTGGTGCGCGGCGCTTCCTGGCCGATCAGCGCGCTCGGCACGGTGCTGTTGTCGCGCCCGGAAATTTCCATGGCCAGGAAGATTGCAGCCACAACGGCGAACAGGATAACGGGCAGGAAGAGAACCGCACGTTTGCGCTCTGGCCCGGGCGGGCTGACGGGCGGCGACGTTTTCTTGTCACTCGATTTCACGCAGTGTCTCCTGACGGTCCGACCGGCGGCGATGGCCGGTCTCATGCAGATGTGCCAGCTCGCGGCGACGCGCCCGCATATCGCCCACAAGCCAGGCGGCGAGTCCGCCCAGAGTAATGGCGGAGACGATATAGGCCGCTGCAATATAGAAGAAATGCGACATTACGCCGCTCCCCGCACGGCGCTATCCGCCCGCTGTGCGGCAAGCCGCCGCATAGTGTAGACACGCCGCCGCCAGATCTCCGTCCGCATGGCTGTGAGATGCAGGGCCGCGAAAAGGATCGTGAAGCCGAGTGCGGCGACCAGTAACGGCCACAGCATGGACCAGTCGATAGTCGGCCCGCCGGCGCGGAAAACGCTGGCAGGCTGATGCAGCGTATTCCACCAGTCGACCGAGAATTTGATGATCGGCAGGTTCAGCGCACCGACAAGCGTGACGATGGCGGCCGCTCGCGCGGCCTGGCCCGGCTCGGGCGTCGCACGTGTGAGGGCGATGAGGCCGAGATAGATGAGAAAGAGGACGAACATGGAGGTCAGGCGGGCATCCCAAACCCACCAGGTGCCCCACATGGGCTTGCCCCAGACCGACCCGGTAAAGAGCGCCAGAACGGTAAAAACCGCGCCGATCGGAGCGGCAGCCTTGAGCGAGATATCCGCGATCGGATGACGCCAGACCAGCGTGCCGAGCGCTGCCAGCGTCATGACGCCGTAAACCATCATGGCCAGCCAGGCGAAAGGCACATGCAGATACATGATGCGCACGGTCGCGCCCTGCTGGTAGTCCTCAGGCGCCATCCACCCGCCGATAAGGCCGATAGCGGTCAGAGCCAGTCCGATCCCGGTAAGCCATGGTATCAACCGGTCGGCCAGGCCGATAAAGCGGGACGGGTTGGCCAAACGCGTTATGAAGGACTGTTTCGCGGTCGCTGTGCTTTCGTTCATTTTTCCTGGCCCACCGTCTCGGAGTGCTCGAACCAGCCATCCTCCTCATAAGGATCGGCGGCATTTTCGGCAATCGGATGCGTTTCCACCAATAGGGCATAGGCAGCGGCCACAGGGCCGATCACGGCAAAAAACAGGGTCAGCGCGGCCAGAATGAGGAACGGCGCCATAAAGGGGTCCGGATCGCGCACTGCGCCATTGGCTGCCGAGACACCGAAGATCAGGACCGGAATGAGCAGAGGCAGCACGAGAATGGCGACAAGAAGCCCGCCTCGCGGCAGCGCTACCGTGACCGCCGCCCCAACCGCGCCGACAAAGCTGATCGCCGGCGCGCCGACCAGGAGAGTTAGAACCGTGGCGCCAATGGAAAGCGCGGTCATGTTGAGAAGAAGACCGAGCAGCGGCGCTGCAATGACAAGCGGCAGAACGATCCCCGCAAAATGGGCCAGGCACTTGATGAAAACCGTCAAAACGAGTGGCTGACGGCCCGACGCCATGATGAAAAGATCGAGCGAACCGTCTTCCCGATCCAGCGCGAAAAGTCGATCGAGTCCCAGAAGGCCGGACAGCAGCGCGCCTATCCATAGGACAGCGGGGCCGATTTCGCCGAGGAGCTTGAGGTCGGGTCCGACACCGAACGGTATGATCGTCACGATGGCCAGAAAAAACAGCAGCGCCACGAAGGCGCCGCCGCCGGCAGCGATGGACAGGCGGACATCTCTGTAAAACAATCCGATCATGAGGAACCATCTTGCGAGGAAACCGCCTCGGACTCGCGATGATAAAGATCAAGCGACAGCGCACCCTCAATATGCAGATTGTGATGGCTGGCGACGACCACGATGCCGCCATTGGCGCGATGCTCCTCGATGAGCTTTTCGACCCGCTCGACGGAAGCACTGTCGAGACCGCTGGTCGGCTCATCCATCAGCCAAACCGGCAGGTCCGCTACAAGAAGTCGCGCGATGGCGACCCGGCGTCGCATGCCTTTCGACAGCGCTTCGGCCGGCAGGTCGGCAATAGTCGGCAGTTCAATCAGTTCCAGTGCATCCTGGATGGAACGGCCGGGCCGACCCTGAAACTCGGCCCAGAAGGCGAGGTTCTGGCGAACGGTCTGACCGGATTTCAACGCATTTCCGTCACCCAGGAAATGACAGGCGGACGCCAGATCGGGAAAGGCGCTAGCCGCATCCTCGAGCCGCGCTTCACCGCTTGCCGGGGCCAGAAGCCCGGCGATAATCCGAAGGAGAGTGGATTTGCCAGAACCGTTCGGCCCCGTCACCACCAGAGCGTCACCGGAACGCAGAGTAAGCGAAATGGGAGAGAAGAGCGTTCGCCCGCCGCGGGCGCCGGAAAGCCTGTCCAGTATGAGACGCATATGCAATTCCTGGCTTCGATCCCGCTCGGCGATGGGGCTTTCCAATCCTGTGTTCACCCATAGTCGTGTACCTGACGGGCGAAAAACCGCGTGTCCAGTCTGGAATCCTTCTAGCGAAGTCCATATAAACCCGGCAACCATGCCAGCGGCCGGCGTGGAAACTTTTTTGGAGCCGAACCGGACGACGCCCGGCAATTACGGGCTTTCGGGAAGGGACGATAGGCGGAAATGGCCGCACCCGCATGTCCGCGCCAGGGATCGATCCTGGCCGCTGCGACACTCTGCCCTTTTCAGGCTCCGCAAAAGTGAGTGAGGATCTATGTCTAAATCCCTGGACAGTTTTAAGTGCCGGAAAATGTTGAATTCCGGTGGCAAGGATTACGTCTATTACGACCTGAAGGAAGCCGAAAAGAACGGCCTTGAAGGCATCTCGCGCCTGCCCTTCTCCATGAAGGTGCTTCTGGAAAACCTGCTGCGCAACGAAGATGGGCGCACGGTCAAGAAGGAAGACATCGAAGCGGTCGCCAAATGGATCGATGACAAAGGCGCGTCCGGCTACGAGATCGCCTACCGCCCGGCCCGCGTTCTGATGCAGGACTTCACCGGCGTTCCCGCCGTTGTGGATTTGGCGGCCATGCGTGACGGTATCCGTGCCCTTGGCGGCGACGCCCAGAAGATCAATCCGCTCGTTCCCGTCGATCTGGTCATCGACCATTCGGTCATCGTCGACGAGTTCGGCAAACCATCGGCCTTCGCTCGCAATGTCGAGCTTGAATATGAACGCAATGGCGAACGCTACCGCTTCCTCAAATGGGGTCAGAAGGCGTTCGAGAACTTCCGCGTCGTGCCACCCGGCACCGGCATCTGCCACCAGGTCAATCTGGAATATCTTGGCCAGGCCGTCTGGACCAAGGAGGAGGATGGCGAAACCGTCGCCTATCCCGACACCTGCGTCGGCACCGACTCCCACACCACAATGATCAATGGCCTTGGCGTGCTGGGCTGGGGCGTTGGCGGCATCGAGGCCGAGGCTGCCATGCTCGGCCAGCCGATTTCCATGCTGCTGCCGGAGGTTATCGGTTTCCGCCTGACCGGCAAGGCCAAGGAAGGCGTCACCGCGACCGATATCGTTCTGACAGTCGTGCAGATGCTGCGTCAGAAGGGCGTTGTCGGAAAATTCGTAGAGTTCTTCGGCGAGGGCCTCGATTCCATGACGCTCGCCGACCGCGCGACTATTGGCAATATGGGTCCGGAATACGGCGCGACCTGCGGCTTCTTCCCGGTCGATGGCGAAACGCTGAACTACCTGCACATGTCCGGCCGCGAGGCCGACCGCATCGAACTGGTTGAGGCGTTCAGCAAGGCGCAGGGCATGTTCCGCGAAAGCGCTGGCGACGACCCCGTCTTCACCGACACGCTGGAACTCGATCTCGGTGATGTCGTGCCGTCAATGGCAGGCCCGAAACGTCCGGAAGGACGCATTGCGCTGGAAAACATTGCCTCCGGTTTCGAAAAGAGCCTCGGCGAAGAGTATAAAAAGGACGTCTCCACCCTTCACGACCGCCATCAGGTCGAGGGCGAGGATTACGATCTCGGCCATGGTGATGTCGCTATCGCCGCCATCACCTCCTGCACCAACACATCGAACCCCTCGGTGCTGATCGCCGCGGGTCTTGTAGCGCGCAATGCCAACCGGCTCGGCATAAAGCAGAAGCCCTGGGTGAAGACCTCGCTCGCCCCCGGTTCGCAGGTCGTCGCCGAATATCTGGCAAATTCCGGCCTGCAGGACGAGCTCGACCAGATCGGCTTCAACCTTGTCGGCTTCGGCTGCACGACATGCATCGGCAACTCCGGCCCGCTGCCGGGTCCGGTTTCCAAGACCATCAACGACAAGGGTCTGATCGCTGCAGGCGTCCTGTCCGGCAACCGCAATTTCGAAGGGCGGATCAGCCCGGACGTGCAGGCCAACTATCTGGCCTCGCCGCCGCTGGTGGTCGCTTATGCGCTGGCCGGCACGGTCAACAAGGATTTGACCAAGGAGCCCATCGGTCAGGACAAGGACGGCAATGACGTCTTCCTCCGCGATATCTGGCCGACAAGCCATGAAATCCAGGAATTCATCGGCAAATACGTCACCCGCGATCTCTACGAGACCAAATATGCCGAAGTCTTTACGGGCGATGAGAACTGGCAGGCTGTCGACGTGCCCGAAGGCGAAACCTATGCCTGGGACGATGAATCGACCTATGTGCAGAACCCGCCTTACTTCGTTGGCATGGGCAAGACGCCGGACGCGGTGACGAATATTCAGAATGCCCGCATTCTGGCCCTGCTCGGAGACAAGATCACCACCGACCACATCTCGCCGGCCGGTTCGATCAAGGCCGATTCGCCGGCGGGCCGCTACCTCATGGACCACGGTGTCCAGCCGCTCGACTTCAACCAGTATGGCACCCGTCGCGGCAACCACGAGGTCATGATGCGCGGCACCTTCGCCAATATCCGCATCAAGAACTACATGCTTGGCGAAGACGGAAAGACGGGTGGATACACCATCTATCAGCCGGATGGCGAAGAGATGAGCATCTATGACGCGGCCATGAAGTACCGGCAGGAAAACACCCCGCTGGTGGTTTTCGGCGGCAAGGAATACGGCAACGGCTCGTCCCGCGACTGGGCGGCGAAGGGCACGATCCTGCTGGGCGTCAAGGCGGTTATCGCAGAGAGCTATGAGCGTATCCACCGCTCCAACCTGATCGGTATGGGCGTGCTGCCCTTCGTCTTCAAGGACGGGATGAGCTGGGCCGATCTGGAGCTGAAGGGCGACGAACAGGTCTCAATTGTCGGTCTTGAAGGATTGCAGCCGCGCCAGACCGCCAAGGCGAACATCAAATATGCCGATGGCACCGAGAAGGATATCGAGCTGCTCTGCCGTATCGATACGCTGGACGAACTCGATTACTTCAAGAATGGCGGCATTCTGCAATATGTGCTGCGTGATCTGGCAGACACCGCCGAGGCGGCCTGATCTACGAATAATCAGACAGAAAAGCCGGCGGAGCGATCCGCCGGCTTTTTCTTTGGAAGCAATCTCCGCAAATCAGGTGATGGCGAGCGCCTCGGCAAACCGCGCCTTGATCTGCTCCGGCGTTAGACCGGTTCCGGGCGGCAACGCCCCGCCCGCGTCGATTTTTAGCGCCAGGAAGAAAGGCCCCTGCCCGTCTCGCTTTGCAAACGCCTCGACGGAATCGAAAGAACGCGCAGGCCCGAAACAACTTGCGCCGAGCGCCTTCCAGTCCAGCGCCCGTGAGGGCGTCGGCACGGCCTTGGTATATTCGTAGACATCGTTATCGAGCAGAACGACGGTGAGATTCTTCGGCGCCTGATCGGCGATGGTCACAAGCGCGGTAAGGTTCATCGCCAGCGCCCCGTCGCCGCAGAACGCGACCACATCGTCATCGGGCCGCGCCAGCGCCACGCCGAGCGCAACGGACGGCGCCTGCCCCATCGGCCCGGAAAGGTAAAGGTTGCGCGGGTCGTTATCGGCCTGATGCAGCCAGCCCGATTGCGACCCGATATCGGCGACGCAAAGCGGCCGCGCCCCTTCGAACGCCGCCAGAACCTGCCCGATAGCATCCTTCTGACTGGGATTATTGACCATCGGCCTCTCCCTTCTCGATCAGCAGAAGCGCGGGCTGCGAAGCAACGCGGCACCAGTCGATAAAGGCGCTGACCGTCTTTTCCGAAAGATCCGAATGCGTTGTGCGAAAGCAGCGGTAGTAGTCGCCATCCAGCGCCTCGGTCGCCCGGTATTTTTCGATGTCGTAAGCCTTGCGATCGAAAAGCCCGCCTCGATGAGCAACGAGGATCGGAACCGGCAGGCGGTATCGGTCCAGAAGCGTCGCGTAAGCGCCGAGCGAATTGAGAAGCCCGGCATTCTGAATGATGACTGCCGCCTTTTGCCCGGCCATCAGAGCGCCGGCCGCAACGCCGAGACACTCCTCTTCACGTGCGCAGGCGACATAGTGAATGGTCGAATGGGCGCAGAGTGCTTCGATCAGGCCAGTGAAGAGTCCATCCGGCACACCGGCGACAACGCCGATGCCCTGCGCTTCGAACGCGGCGATGGCGGTTTCGGCAAATTTTTGCTGGTCCATAGCCCCTCCTGGCGGCGATACCCGAATTATGATTGGTGCGTGCGTGGTCTCGAACAATACCGTTAAAGGAGACTCGCCGACGAATTAACGCTGGCGGATTTCGAAGCACCCAGAGGCTTTCAGGCGAGGTTTTTGCCGACGCCGTGTCGTATGACGGTGTAGGCGAAAACCGCCATGGACAGTATAGCAAATACAGAGCCAATCTTTGCCAGCGTCTCTCCGGTACCAGAGATTGCCATGGCGATACCGGGCGTAAGAACGACGATGGCCAGAACCGTCAGTGCAAGGTGCGCCATCGCCAGCCGGCCGGCCGCATGCGGTGTCAGAGCGTAGTAGAGTCCAAAGACGCTCATCGCCACGAAGCCAATCAGGTTGAGATGGCCGTGAGCCGGCGAAAGTGTGTGGTCATGCGTCGCGGACATCTGAATGCCCCATGCCATGCCTATCAGCGCAAAGATCGCAGCAAGGCTCAGAAACCAGCGGGAAATGCCACTCATGACGAGGCCTCCGCACGGGCCAAATGTTGCGGTTTGGCTCCACACGGTGGACCGGTGAATGACAATTGATATGTCTCGGCCACGTTCTCGGTAAACCTCCATGTCTTCCAGAATGGCGCATCCTCTTAACGCCATTCCGAAAAAGAAGCCTTTGAAGCCGCCGAGCGTCAAGATGACGAGACGACGTGGCGATAGGTTTCCCCAGCCTCGGAACGAGTGTCCCCGGGACGATCAATGACTGGTTCTATGAATTCCGAAGAACGGGCGCGGCCTTTTCACCCAGGATACGCCATGTGCCGAGAAGACCGAAACCAACCGTGAGTACGAGAGCCACGACGATAATCGTGACCGCCAAAGCCGGGTCGAAGCTGAAAGGCAGTTCCATCAGACCGGTGATCACATAGGCTGCGGCAGCGCCGCCCGCCGCGAGCGCGAAAAACGCCGTCGCCAGACCGATCAGCGCATATTCGGAGGCGAATGCGGCGATGAGCGTGCTGCGTGTCGCACCCAGCATTTTCAGAACGGTCGCATCGCGCCGTCGTGCCGCCTGTCCTGCCGCCAGCGCGCCGGCAAGCACGAGAATGGATGCGACCAGAGCGACCGCGGCAGCCGCTCGTATTGCAGCGGCAAGCTGGCCGACGATCCGCTCGACCACCGAGATAGCGTCCTTGACCGCGATGGTTGTCACGGTCGGCAGCGCATTGGTGACGGCACGAAGGATCGCCGCTTCGTCATCACCGGAAGCGGATGGGTCGGTCAGCGTAGCAAGCCAGCTATGCGGCGCGCCGGCAAATGTGTTCGGCGAAAACACCATGACGAAATTGATCGACAGGCTCTCCCACTCTACTCGACGGAAATTGGCGATTTTGGCTTCCACCTCGCGGCCCAGCACATTGACCGTAAGCCGGTCGCCGATAGAGAGCCCCAACTCGCGCGCTTCTTCCTCGGCAAAGCTCACCAGCGGCTCGCCGTCGTAACTCTCGGGCCACCATTCGCCATCCACGAGTATCGATTTTTCCGGCAGCACCGGGGCATATGTCAGCCCGCGATCGCCCCGCAGAACCCATTCGCCGCCATTGGCGCGCGTTTCGGCCCATTCCTGTGCATCGATCCCGTTGATCGTTCTGATCCGTCCCCTCAGCATTGGTACGGCGTCCAACTCGCCATTCGGCGACGTGTCGACCGTGATCGAGCGGAAGGTCTCGATCTGATCGTTTTGAATATCGAGGAAGAAGAAGTTTGGCGCGACCTCTGGCAGCGAACCTGAAATCTGCTTGCGCAGATTGGTGTCGATGGAGCCGAGCGCGATGAGAAGCGTCAGGCCGAGGCCAAGTGCAAGCACGACCGATGGCGTCAGCGCACCGGGCCGGTGAATATTGCCGATAGCCAGGCGAAGTGGCGTGGATCGGACAGTTGGCGCGCGTCTCGCCAGCGCCTGCAGTCCGAAGCCGACAAGGCGCAATACAAGAAAAGCGAAGAGCACGCCGCCCATGAACGTAAGCGCGACGGTACGGTTGCCGGCGATAAGCAAAGCGAGACCGGCCAAGAGAAGCGCTGCTATACCAGCCGCGATCAGATAGCGGTTCGCCGCCCGGCCTGTCAGCGCACCGCCCGCCGCGTCACGAAAAAGATCGGCAGGGCGGATGCGTGCGGCAAGACCCAATGAGGGCACGGCGAAAACCAGCGTGACAAGCAGACCGCAGAGGGCTGCCGTCAAAAGCGGTATCCATTGAATCGCACCGGACACCGAGACCGGCAGCAGTCCCTGCAGGAAGAGGCTGGAAAGCGGGGGCACGAAGGCCGCCAGAACGCATCCGATAACGACACCGAGCGCGGCGATGATCAGAATCTGGATGAGGTAGAGCTGAAAAACGAAGCGCCCGGAAGCGCCGAGGCTGCGCAATGTCGCGATCACCTCGCGCCGGCCGCTCACATGAGCGCGCACTGCATTGGCGACGCCTACGCCGCCGACGACCAGCGCCGTCAAACCGACGAGCGTCAGAAACTGGCTGAAGCGGTCGATATTGCGGGCAAGGCCCGGTGCGGCGCGGCTGCTATCGCGGATCGACCATCCGGCGTCTGGGAAAGACTCTTCCGCCGATTCGCGAACCGCTTCCACAGCCTGTCCCGATGGATCGCCCCGCAGTCTCAACCGGTATTGCCATTCGGTCAGCGCTCCCGGCTGAAGCAGACCCGCGGAGCGCAGCCCTTCGAGCGAGGTCAGGAAGCGAGGCGCGAAAGCAAATCCTTCGGAGGCGGCATCCGGTTCAGTGACAAGCCGGCCAGCGATTCGGAAGCGCGCATTGCCGAGCGCGACCGTATCGCCGACCGAAAGATCGAGGCGTTGCAGCAGAAGGTCAGGTACGACGGCGCCATAAACGCCGTTCTGCTCAGTCAGAAAGCTCTGCAGAGATGCCTGTGACTCTTCGATTTCGACCGAACCGACCAATGGCCAGTTGCTGTCCACCGCCTTGACCTCAACCAGGGTCTGATCGGAACCGTCCGGCAGCCGCACCATGGATCGCAGCACCACCGTTTCCGCCAATTCACCCTGTTTCTGAAGAAAAGCTCGTTCGGCATCGCTCGCCTCGCGCTGATCGATCTCGAAGCGAAGATCGCCTCCGAGAAGTGTCCGGCCTTCCGTCGATAACGCGTCCTGAATCGCAGCGGATAATGCGTTTACGCCCCCGATTGCCGCCGTGCCGAGCGCGATGCATGAGACGAAAATGAAGAAGCCGGAAAGACCGCCGCGCAACTCACGCAACGCGAACCGAAAGGCGAGCCGTAAATTCTTCGACGGCCGACTCATGCTGCGCCACGGTCGACCGCGGCGGCGTCCGACAGACGTCCCGAACGCATTGCGACTGAGCGGATGCAACGGCCCGCAAGGCCCGGATCGTGGGTGACAAGGACTAGGGTGGTGCCGGCTTCCTTGGCGCGCCGGAAGAGGAGGTCGGCAATTTGCCGACCCGTTTCCTGATCCAGATTGCCAGTCGGCTCATCCGCGATGAGAAGGCTTGGCGTCGGCGCAAGCGCCCGTGCGATCGCCACGCGTTGCTGCTCGCCACCCGAAAGTTCGCTTGGCCGATGAGTGATCCGGTCGGCCAGACCGACGGCTTGAAGTTCTCGCCTGGCGACATCGAATGCATCGTTTCGACCCGCCAGTTCCAGCGGCACGGCCACATTCTCCAGCGCCGTCATATTGGGCACCAGATGGAAACTCTGGAAAACGATGCCGATATGGCGGCCCCGGAACCGGGCCATCTGGTCTTCGGAAAGATCGGTGATGTCGGTGCCGGCAATATGGACACGGCCCCGATCCACCCGCTCCAGCCCGCTCATCACCATCAGAAGCGTCGTCTTGCCCGAGCCCGACGGGCCGACAACGCCAATGGACTGGCCAGCGGGGATCGTCAGATCGATGTCGTTCAGAACCGAAACAGCGGCAGCGTCGCGCCCGAGCGTCAGGCTGACATCCGAGAAGACGACGGCAGGCGACGCTTCCGCTGCCGAGTGGCCATCGGCAAGGGCGGGCGGTTCGGCAGGGCTGGGGATCACGGCTCACATATCCTATATGGATTCGATAATACGTGAACGGCAAAACGCCGCCGCGCGTTTCGCATATGGGATCGCATCGATGAGCTTCAAACCGCAGCACTTGTCGAATTGGCCGCGCATGTCAGCTTTTCTGGCATTTTTCATCCTCGTGGCGACTCTCATCATGGCCGACCCTGCCTTGGCTAAACCTTTGAAGGTTGTGGCCTTTGGCGACAGTCTCATGGCGGGCTACCAGCTTGGCCCGCGGGAAGGTTTCGCTCCGCGAATGCAGGCGGCGCTTGAAAAAGAAGGCTATGAAGCAGAAGTGGTCAATGCGGCGGTGTCGGGCGATACGACCAGTGGCGGCAAGGCTCGCCTCGACTGGAGCGTACCGGACGACGCCGACCTCGTTCTCCTTGAACTTGGCGCAAACGATATGCTGCGCGGCCAGCCACCAGAGACGGCACGCGCCAATCTCGATGCGATGCTCTCGCGCCTGTCGGAAAGGGGTGTGGCGACCGTTCTCTTCGGTATGAAGGCCGCGCCGCAGCTTGGCTCCGATTATGTGAAGGCCTTCGATTCGATCTATCCGGCGCTGGCCGAAAAACACGATGTGCCGCTCGTGCCGTTCTTTCTTGACGGCGTCGCAGCCAACCGCGCCATGCTGCTCGATGACGGAATGCATCCCAATCCGAAAGGCGTGGAGAGCATGGTTCGCAACGCTTTGCCGACAGTGATCGAGGCCCTTCGGGACAGAGGCGCAATCGAGGGCTAAGCGAAACCGAGCCGGCAAGAGGCCGGGGAAAAACGGTCCACCGGCTTGCCGCAGGGAAAAAATGATGATCGGCTGACCGTTATAAGGTGATTTGGGAGACCGCTATGCCGCGTCTGTTCGCCGCCCTTGAAGTGCCGCAGGATGCGGCGCGTTACCTCACCCTGGTTCAGGGCGGCCTGCACGGCGCCCGCTGGATCGATCCCGAAAACTATCACATCACTCTTCGTTTCTTCGGCGATGTGGAAGGCCATGTCGCCGATCAGATCGTCGAGACACTCGATCAGGTCAGGCGGACCGCTTTCGATCTGGAATTGGATGGCATTCACGCTTTCGGCAGCAAGAAACCACACTCCATCTATGCGGGGGTTTGGCCGTCCGTGCCGCTCAATGAATTGGCCGCCGATATCGACCGCCGCGCAAAACGACTGGGCCTACCCTCAGACAAGCGCAAATTCACCCCGCATGTGACGCTGGCGCGGCTACGCAATCCCGATAGCAGGGAAGTCGCGCGATGGCTTGCAGGACGCGGCGGTTTCCGCACTCTGCCTTTTCCTGTGTCACGTTTCGTGTTGATGAGTTCGCGAGACAGCGTCGGTGGCGGCCCCTATGTGGTCGAAGAGAGCTGGACGCTGATGCGTGAACCTGACGGCGGCAGGACGCAAACAGTTCGCGAGACGGCAGATCTCGTCTGAAGCGTTCCCCGTGACGATCCGCCGGCTCAGGCATTAGGGAGAGCGAGCGGCTCAGAGGCAGCTGTCGCCTAGAGAACTTAGGGCGAATTGCCGCGCCGCATCCCGCACGTCGTCCGCCATATTCTCGTCGTCTATTGTTCGCGCGATAATCATATCGCTGAACGAGATGTCCAAAGGCAGCGGCACGTGAGAGGCCGCTGCCTTCAGAAGGAGGAACGATCTTCTCGGCCAAACCGCAGTCGGCCGAGTCGAAACGCGTCCCTACCAGTGCTCGCCCCGCGGAGCTTCGTCATGGCGTACCGGATGCGCCGGGCTGACGTCTTCGCCGGGCGCCAGGCCGAGATTTTTATACTCGGCGCGCAGGGCCAGAAACAGGCACCAGCACATCGCCAGCACCACCACGGTAAACGGAATACCCATCGAGACCGCCGCACCCTGAAGCGCGTTCAATCCGCCGCCGAGCAGAAGCGCGATGGCCACCAGCCCCTCGAAGGTGCACCAGAAAACACGCTGCGCCACAGGTGCATCCATCTTTCCGCCAGCCGTAATCGTGTCGATCACGAGCGAGCCGGAATCCGACGATGTGACGAAGAACACGACGATGAGGATAAGACAGATCGGCGCGACGATGCTGTAGAGCGGAAACTGATCGATCATGCGGAAGAACGACAGTTCCGGCCGATAGGCGACGACCACTTCCTTGGCCCCTTCATAGCCTGCGGCCAGCTGTTCCAGCGCCATTCCGCCGAACACGCTCATCCAAAGTGCGCAGACGAGCGAAGGAAGAACCAGTACGCAAACGATGAATTCACGCACCGAACGACCGCGCGAAACGCGGGCGATGAACATGCCCACAAACGGCGACCAGGCGATCCACCACGCCCAGTAGAAGGTCGTCCAGCCGTGCATGTAGCCGGTATCCTCACGCCCGAACGGATTGGAGAGCGGGATGAAATTCACCACATATTCCACCATCGTGCCGCCGAAACGGGCCAATAGCGTGAGCGTGGGGCCGACAAACAGGACGAACAGAAAGAGCGCGAGCGCCAGCCACATATTGATCTCGGCCAGCCGTTTGACGCCGGCATCCATGCCCAAGAGCACCGAGCCGAGCGCCACGGCGGTAATGACGAGAATGAGGATCACGATACCGCCCTGACCGATCTCCATGCCGAAAACGTCAGTGAGACCCGCAGCGATCTGCTGCGCGCCAAGACCGAGCGTCGTGGTCAGTCCGAACAGCGTGGCGAAAACGGCAAGAATGTCGATGACGTGGCCCCACCAGCCCCAGACCCGTTCGCCGAGAACCGGGTAGAATGCCGAGCGCAGGGTGAGCGGCAGGCCGAGATTATAGCAGAAAACCGCAAGGCTGAGCCCGACAATGACGTAAACGGCCCAGGCGGAAAAACCCCAGTGAAAGACCGTGGCTGCCAGGCCCATATTGCCGATCGTGCCGTCTTCCGCCATCGGATTGATGCCAAGCGGCAGCGATTCCAGCTCGGGCAGGGAGTAGTACATCGGCTCGAGCACGGAGAAGAACAGCAGGCCGATGCCCATGCCTGCCGAAAACAGCATGGCGATCCATGACGGATAACCATAGTCTGGCACAGCATCTTCCCCGCCAATTCTCACCCTTCCAAGTGGCGAGATAGCGACGACCAGGCAGAAGAGGAATATGACGTTCACCGCGATCATCAGGAACCAGTCAAAGGTGCTGGTCAGCCAGGGCCGCAGCCAGCCGAACAGTTCCGCCGACGCCTCCTGATTGAGAAGTGCGACCACGACGAAGATCACGATCGCAACGCTGGAAATGACGAAGACCGGGTTGTGGATATCGAGGCCGAGCGGCCGGATATTGTCCTGACCGATCTCGTAATCGGTCACATAGGTGACGGTATCGGGCGCCACATCTTTGCCCTGATGCATCTCCTCCAGTTCACTATCTTGATGCGCCATCCCGTCGTCCCCGTCCTTTAATGCTATTCAAGGCGGTCAGCGAAACACATCTGTAAGTGGATGGCAATTTAAGGATCGGCCTCTTTCGCTATGCTGGCCCTACAAACCGGTCTCATCCACTGGCTTCGCAATTTGCGGAACGATCCCGCCTGGTGCGGCTTCTTCTCCTGAGACCCAAGGAGAACACTCATGGCCCAAATCATGCAAGAAGACGATCTGGACAAAGCGCTTCAGCAATGGCTACCCGGATGGGAGGTCGCGCAATCGGGTAAGGCCATCGGAAAAACGTTCAAATTCGAGGATTTCCCTGCGGCCATGGCTTTCATGAACGCTGTCGGAGACGAAGCGGAAAAAATGAACCACCATCCGGACTGGTCGAACAGCTATAATAGGGTGGATGTCGAACTCTCTACCCACGACGCCGGAGGCGTAACCGAACGTGATATTGAGTTGGCGCGGATCATGGAAGAAAAAGCGCCGTCCGGCCAATGAACATGGTTTAACATTGCAGAAGACTGGCGAGACGCCCATTTATTATCCGAAGGCCGTTCGCCTTTAAGAGATTTCTTGGGAGCATCGCAAATGGAAAAATCGCGGATCGAAAGCATTCTTGCGCCCGTTTCCGACAAGGAGCGTTCCGAGCGCGAGGCTCATGTGCGTCGTTCCTTCTGGGCCAAGCTGAAGCGCGTGGCGCGAAAAATTCCATTCGTCGAAGATCTCGTTGCGGCCTATTACTGTGCGCTCGATCCGAATGTGCCGGTCCGGGCGCGTGGCATACTGCTGGCGGCCCTTGCCTATTTCATCCTGCCGTTCGACTTTTTGCCCGATATCATTCTGGGCATCGGCTTCACAGACGATATGGCTGTCCTGATGTATGCGATCTCAACCATTCGCGGCCATATGACCGACGCGCACTATGCCGCTGCCAAAAAAGCGCTGGCGGAAGAAGAGATCGATATCGAGGCGGCCGCGCACAGCCGCGCCTGACCGATATTCCACTGCTGTTTCGTTCCGAACCTGTGTGTGCGATAGGATGGCATCGGCGCATCTTGCGTCACAGGCCAAAGAATTGCCGAAATTGCCGCGTTTCAGTGCAGCGAGCAGAGGGCGGGTCGAATTCGGCGGGGATGCGAAGGCATCTCAATCTTTCACGGTTCCTTAACCGTGACGGTTCGACACTGGCCCAAATCAGAACGGTCCCGGTCGCGGGGCCTGTTTCCATTTGAATGAAAGGGTTTCGTAGACCATGCCGAGCCTTACCGGAAAAGCGATCGCCGCCTTTCTCATTGCCAGCGTCATGGCCGGGCCGGCGCTGGCCCAGGCCAAACTCGTCAAGGCCAACAATGACTGGTCGCTCTATAAGGCGCAGGAAGGCGGAACCTGTTTCGCCGCCACGCTGGCGAAAACCAAACAGCCATCCAGCCTCAATCATGGCGACAACTTCTTCATGGTCATGAAGGATGACAATGCGGTCTCGCCGCAATTCGTCTCCGGCTACTCGATGAACGAGAAATTCACCGTCAAGGTTACGGTCGGCGACAAGAGCTTCGACATGTTCGCCGAGGGCAACCGCGCATGGCTGGCCGACTCCAGCCAGTCGGACGCGCTGGTGGCGGCGATGAAGGCCGGCTCGAACATGAGCGTCAAGGCCCAGTCGGGACGCGGCAACGACACAAGCTACACATTTTCGCTGTCCGGCGTGACGGCGACGATCAACGGCTTTTCCGGCTGCTGACCAGGGGCGGTCCGCCCCTTTATCGAATTCATCGAATCTGCCCGCCGGGAGCGTTTCTTGCGCTTCGGGCGGGCGAAACGTATGTGTAGCCCGTAAAAAACGCGCCTGACCTGCGCCGAAAACATCATTTTCTTCAACCGAACCGGAACCGCATTCATGGCTGTTTCCATCGACCTGACCGATCCGAAGACGCGCGGTGCGCTTGCCGTACCCGTGGCAATGTCACAACCGGTGCTACAGGCCGAAAAGCCGGCTCTGATCGGCATGACGCGCGATGAGATGGCCGATGCGCTTGGCGAGATTGGCGTGCCGGAACGGCAGCGGCGAATGCGGGTCAGCCAGCTCTGGCACTGGCTCTACGTGCGCGGCGTTTCCGACTTCGCCGATATGTCCAATGTCAGCAAGGATCTGCGGGGTAAACTCGCCGACCGTTTCACTATTGCCAGACCGGAAATCGTCGAAGAGCGCATCTCAGAAGACGGCACGCGCAAATGGCTGTTTCGTTTCCCGCCGCGCGGCGCAGGCCGTCCCGTCGAGGTCGAGACCGTCTATATCCCCGAAGAGGATCGCGGCACGCTCTGCATCTCCTCCCAGGTCGGCTGCACGCTCACCTGTTCTTTCTGCCATACCGGAACGCAGCGCCTGGTCCGCAATCTGACGGCTGAGGAAATTCTCGCCCAGCTTCTGATCGCCCGCGACCGGCTCGGCGATTTTCCCGAACGCGATACGCCGGCAGGCGGTATCGTTCCGGCCGAGGGCCGCAAGGTCACCAATATCGTCATGATGGGCATGGGCGAACCGCTCTATAATTTCGAGGCGGTCAAGAAGGCGCTGCTCATTGCGTCGGACGGCGAAGGTCTGTCGCTGAGCAAACGCCGGATCACCCTGTCGACATCCGGCGTGGTGCCGGAAATCTATCGCACCGGCGAAGAAATCGGCGTGATGCTGGCGATCAGTCTCCACGCCTGCAACGATGAATTGCGCGATGTGCTCGTGCCAATCAACAAGAAGTATCCGCTCGACAAGCTGATGGAGGCGTGCCGCGCCTATCCGGGCCTGTCGAATGCCCGGCGCATCACCTTCGAATATGTGATGATCAAGGGCGTGAATGACAGCATGGCCGATGCCCGCGATCTGGTGAAACTGCTCAAGGGCATTCCGGCAAAGATCAATCTGATTCCGTTCAATCCGTGGCCAGGCACCGATTACGAATGTTCCGAATGGGAGCAGATCGAGGCGTTCGCCGATTTTCTGAATGCCGCCGGCTACGCCTCTCCCATCCGCACTCCGCGCGGCCGCGACATTCTGGCGGCCTGTGGCCAGCTCAAAAGCGAGAGCGAGCGGATGCGTAAGTCCGAGCGCCTGAAACTGGAAACGATGATGATTGCCGGCCATGGGGCCGACTGACGCCTGATGCGTGCCGTCCTTCGCCTGTTTGCCATCGCTTTCGGCTATTTGATCGCGGTCGGCGTCACCACGGCGGCGGTCACGGTCCTTTTCGCCTTCATGGGAGAAGGCGACCGGCTGGTTGAGGGGCTGAGCGCGCTGGTTTTTTTCGCATCGATGCTTCCCGTCTTCGGCGCCTTCGCCCTGAAGGCATGGTTACCCGTCATTGTTATCGCTGAGTGGCAAAGCTGGCGGAACTGGCTTGTGTACGTCGCACTTGCGATGATCGTCGGTGTGATCGGCGCGTTTCTTGGCCCTGACGGTCTGATCGATGCCGCCCCGCTTGCCGCGTCAGCCGCCCTGGGTGGACTGACCTACTGGCTTATCGCTGGCCGCAATGCCGGCCGCTGGCAAAAAGACCGGGCGGTCTGACCTCGCCGCCGGCGACGGCCTATCATCGAGATAAAAATCTATTGCTGCATTGCACAAAATTGCAAAGCTGCGCACAATTGTCGTGCGAATAGCTTCCAGCGCTCCAGAACCGGATGCGAATGGCTAGCCGACGATAGCTGAATTTCAGGAACATGCCGCGAAAACTTCTCCCAACGATCAGACCAATTCTCGCAATCCTTGTCTTCATGGCCGCCTTTGCAGGCCCAGCCATGGCGCAATTGCCTGGCATGAACGGCGCAACGCCAGCCGAGCAGGAAGACGCCGTGACCGATGCATTCGGCCGGACGACCCCGCGCGGCACCATACAGGGCTATCTTGCAGCAATGGCGCAGAACGACGCCGCTCTCGCGGCGCGCTACCTGCAGGCCGAGGCGGGATCGCCGGCAGTAGAAGGGCTGGCTGAGCAACTCAGAACAGTGCTCGATCGTGCTGGACGGCTGGCTCCTGTCGGCGAAATCGACAATACGGTCGAGGGAAAGAGCGGCGACGGGCTGGAAGGCGATCTGGATCAGGTCGGCACGATCAGTTCCGCCAATGGCGACGTTCCGCTGCTCCTGCGGCGGATACAGCAGGACGGTCACTTCTTTTGGGTGGTCGCCGACACGACGCTGGATGCGTTGCCGGAACTGGTCAACCAGACCGTCGCAACTGCCATAGAACGCTATACGCCCTCGGCGTTCAGAGGGTATGAACTTTTCGGCATTCCCGCTGGCGACTGGATCGCCTTGCCGGTTCTTGCCCTGATCGCATTTCTTATCGGATGGTGCTGCGCATGGGCGCTTACGGCATTCGCCATCAATATCTGGCTACGCCGCGCGCCCAGCGAAACGCGTGAGGAAGTCCGCCGTGTCCGCGTTCCGTTGGCAGTGCTGTTTTCCAACGGCTTCTTCCGATTCGCCTGCCTTGGCCTTGGCGTTTCAGTCATAGCCCGGCAATGGTCGTTTCAACTCTACGACATCGCCGCCATCCTTTCGCTGGTCTGGATCGTCTTCATCATAACCTCGGCGATTGCCCGCCGCCTGCTGGACACGATGACCCGGCGGGAAAAAACCTCGGCAATTTCGGGCACCAAGCTGATGACACGGCTCATCAATGCCGTCGCTCTGTTCATCGGCCTTTTCCAGATACTGGATATGCTGGGTTTCGACGTTCGTACAGGTCTTGCCGCACTCGGTATTGGCGGCTTGGCCCTGGCGCTCGGTGCGCAGAAAACAATCGAAAATCTCGTTGGCTCCGTCATGCTGGTCATCGATCAGCCGATCCGGGTCGGCGATCTCTGCCAGTTCGAGGGCGTTTTCGGCACGGTCGAAGATATCGGCATCCGCTCCACAAAGGTTCGCACTCTCGAACGTACGATCGTCACCATTCCGAACGGCGCCTTTTCCTCCATGCAGATCGAGAATTACACGCGCAAGGAACGCTTCCTGTTCAATCATCGCTTTGGTTTGCGCTACGAGACGACCGCGGACGAAATCGAACGCGTTCGACAGGCGCTAAAAACCTATTTGCGCGAACATCCCGCGATAGAGGATGACGATCCGGCCGTCCGGTTTCTCAATTTCGGATCGGATTGTCTGACGATGGAGATCTTCGTCTACATAGAAACCCGGTCGATACCGCAATTCTTCGACTATCAGACAGAGCTGCTGATGGGCGTCATGAACACCATTCAGGACGAAGGCGTCGAGTTCGCCTTTCCGTCGCAGACCGTCTACCTGGCGCGCGACAGCCGCGCGCCGGCTCAGTTTCTCAATGGTGGACCGAAAGCGGCGCAGCCAGAAGGCCGTCAGCCGTCAGCTTGAGGGCGCGAACCGCCCGCTCCGCGACGACGAGACCTTGGGAACTGTCTCGGCCGGCGCGGTTGCGGCGGTCTGATCGTTCGCGGCCATGGTCTGGCGTAGACGCGCCAGAACATCGGCAAGAAGGTCCAGATCGGTCGGACCGATCCTCACCAGATAATTTTCCAGCTCGGACAGCGCCACGCCATCGCGATGCAGCGCTTGCACCGCATCGAGAATGGTTTCTTCGCTATCGAACCGCTGCGTCAGTCGGTTTCCGCGCGCCTTGACGTCCAATTCGTGATCCCCTCGTCATCCCGAATCGTTTCAATTCAGATTGATACCACAATCGGAATTTCGGGTCGAAAATGAGACAATTTCGGCGTCCCGAAAAAGAATCGTGGGGAGTGTGGTCAGCCGGCGAGAGACCGCTCGGCCATGCTCAATGTCGCATCATCTGGCATCGTACGGACGCTGTAACCGAGCGAACGTTCCAGTTCGATCACCGCCCTGTTCTGCCGAGAGCCGATCAGAAGTGATGCGCCGTAGCCGCGCGATTCGGCAAACCGCTCTGCCTCGTAGACAAGAAGTGATGCAATGCCGCGCCGGCGAAAGGACGGATCGACGCTCAGCGCGATCTCGGCCGTATCGAAACGGTTATCACCGGCAACGAGGGCATAACCGAGAACGGTTCGGCCATGCTCTTCGAAGGCCAGAACGATCGCCTTATGCTCATGATCGCCGTTCAGCATTTCGGCGATACGCTCCGGCGAAACGGTGGACATGGCCGTTAGGAAGCGGAACTGAAGGTCTTCCGGTCGCTGCCGGCGGTGGAAGTCAGACAGGGCCGCCGCATCCTCCGGCCCACCGTAGCGGACCATGATCTTCATGCCGCATTTGGTCTCTGCGATGCGACGCACATCGGTGGTTTTCCATGCGGGTCGAGATGGGCGGCGCTCGGCCTTCGGGTGACGCAGAACCTTGTGAACGAGATGGGATAGAGGCGGATACATATTGGCTCTCTTGCAAGGCTTACCGCCCGGCTATCGTGTCGATCCTCCCATCGACGCTCGATATAAGAGCGTCCGTCCCGGCCTGCCATGCAAATTTTGCAACGCAGCATCGAGATTGTTGATTGCCGCGTGACATCAGAGGCGTTGCCTGGCTACCCAGCCAGAGACAAAAATCTTCGGCTTGTTCCTGCTCCCCACCCTGGGCTAGAAGCGCGGCCATGAAAGCGCGCGATTGCGCGACGGAACGAGCCGGAAAGGGGAGACAATGAGTGAAGCGGCCAAGAAGTGGCAGGGCGTCAAGAAGGTGGTGCTGGCCTATTCGGGCGGCCTCGACACTTCGATCATCCTGAAATGGCTGCAGACCGAGCTCGATGCGGAGGTCGTCACCTTCACCGCCGATCTGGGGCAGGGAGACGAGTTGGAGCCGGCCCGCAAAAAGGCGGAGATGCTTGGCATCAAGGAGATCTATATCGAGGACCTGCGCGAGGAATTCGTCCGCGATTTCGTCTTCCCGATGTTCCGCGCCAATACGGTTTATGAGGGCACCTATCTGCTCGGCACCTCTATTGCCCGCCCGCTTATCAGCAAGCGCCTGGTCGAGATCGCCGAGGAAACCGGCGCGGACGCCGTCGCTCATGGCGCGACTGGCAAGGGCAACGATCAGGTGCGGTTCGAATTGTCCGCCTATGCGCTGAACCCTGACATCAAAGTGATTGCGCCATGGCGCGACTGGGAGTTCAAGAGCCGGACCGATCTGCTCGACTTCGCCGAGAAGAACCAGATCCCTGTCCCGAAGGACAAGCGCGGCGAAGCGCCCTTCTCCGTTGACGCCAATCTTCTGCACTCGTCTTCCGAGGGCAAGGTGCTGGAAGATCCCTGGGAGGAAGCGCCCGAATACGTCCACATGCGCACGATTTCGCCTATGGACGCGCCGGATGAGCCGACCGAGATCACCATCGGCTTCAGCAAGGGCGATGCTGTCTCCATCGATGGCGAAGAACTGTCACCGGCGACGATCCTGACGAAGCTTAACCAGCTCGCCCATGATAATGGTATCGGCCGCATCGATATCGTCGAGAACCGTTTTGTCGGCATGAAAAGCCGCGGCGTCTATGAAACGCCGGGCGGGACCATCCTTCTTGCCGCCCATCGGGCCATTGAAAGCATCACGCTGGATCGCGGCGCGGCGCATCTGAAGGACGAATTGATGCCGCGCTATGCGGAGCTGATTTATAACGGTTTCTGGTTCAGCCCCGAGCGTGAAATGCTGCAGGCCGCCATCGACAAGGCGTCCGAACCGGTCGAGGGCGAGGTTCGCCTAAAGCTCTACAAGGGCAATGTCATTATCACCGGCCGCAAGTCGCCGAAGAGCCTCTATGCCGAGGAACTCGTCACCTTCGAGGACGATCAGGGCGCTTACGATCAGAAGGACGCCGCTGGCTTCATCAAGCTCAACGCGCTAAGGTTGCGGACATTGGCGAAACGGGATCGGTAGCAACAGGCCAGGACGTATCGCGGGAGAGAGCCATTCTGAAAGACGGCAAGCACCCTCCTTTTTTCAGCGAGGATTTTCGCGCAGAGTTCGAGACACTGCTCGCCTGGCGCCGCGACGTCCGGCACTTTTCAAGTGAACCGCTGCCGGATGGTGCTTTCGAGCGGCTGATCGAAACGACTGCGCTCGCCCCATCCGTCGGCAATGCGCAGCCCTGGCGGTTCGTCCGCATATCATCGCCGAATCTGCGCGATCGGCTGGCGGACCATGTCGACGCTGCCAGCCGGTCTGCCGCGCAAGCCTATGAATCCGACAGAGCCGCCGCTTACCGGGCGCTCAAGCTCCATGGCCTGCGCGAAGCGCCGGATGTTCTGGCTGTCTACTCCGATGAGAAGCCCACGGCTGGCCATGGTCTCGGCATCGCGACCATGCCGGAAATGCTGCGCTACTCCACCGTCATGGCGATCCATACATTGTGGCTGGCTGCGCGAGCGCAGGGGATCGGCGTCGGATGGGTATCTATCGTTGATCCACAAACAGTCAGCGACCTGCTTGATATGCCCGATGACTGGTCGCTGATCGCCATTCTATGCATCGGCTATCCGATTTGCCCAACCGATCAACCGGAATTGGCCACTCGGGGCTGGCAGCAGCGCTCAACTCCTGAAATCATCGATCGCTAGGTATTCTGAAAGTCTCCTGACGGTGGATTAAAACGCTCGCGGCAATTTCATCCATAGAAACCGCCCTTCCCCGACCCCATCTGCGGGGCCGAAGGAGCCAGCCATGATTCCCTATTCCGTTCTCGATCTATCGCCCGTGCCGGAAGGCGCGACGCCCGCCGATGCGCTGGCCAACACGCTCGATCTGGCGCAGCATGCAGAAGGCTGGGGCTACAGGCGCTATTGGCTGGCCGAGCATCACAACATGACCGGCATCGCCAGCGCGGCGACCTCAATCGTCATCGGCCAGGTCGCGGCGCATACGAAGACGATCCGCGTTGGCGCGGGCGGCATCATGCTTCCGAACCACGCGCCGCTGGTGGTCGCTGAGCAGTTCGGCACGCTGGCGACGCTCTTTCCGGATCGGATCGATCTCGGCCTCGGGCGCGCTCCCGGCACGGATATGATGACCGCGCGAGCGCTCCGCCGCAGCCTCGAGAACTCCGACAACTTCCCGCAGGATGTTGTCGAGTTGATGGGCTATTTCGAAGACGCTCAGTCCGACCAGCGCGTCCGTGCCGTACCCGGTGCCGGCACCCATGTCCCGGTCTGGATTCTCGGCTCAAGCCTGTTCGGGGCGCAACTCGCCGCGCATCTCGGCCTGCCTTACGCCTTTGCATCGCATTTCGCGCCTGCCGCACTGGAACAGGCGGCGGAGGTCTATCGCGAGACGTTCCGCCCTTCCGAAGCGCTGGAACACCCATATTTCATGCTGGCGATCAACGTCTTCGCCGCCGAGAGCGATGAGGAAGGCGCTTATCTGCGGACGTCCATGCAGCAGGCCTTCGCCAATTTGCGATCGGGAAAGCCGGGACCGCTACCTCGCCCGGTCGACGACATCGATAGGAAGATCGATCCGCAGATGCGCGCCATGGTCGACGAAGCTTTGCGCATCTCCGCTGTTGGTTCGCCGAAGACGGTCGAAGGGCGGCTCAAGTCGCTGATCGGGCAGCATCGGCCCGATGAGGTTATCCTGACGGGTCAGATTCACAATCACGCCGCGCGGCTGAACTCATTTCAGATCGCCGCCGAGAGTTTGCGCGATCTGGCGGCAGCCTGAGTTTATCTGTCGTTACGGTTCGTTTCACCGCGCAGCGCCCGACCCGTCGACTGCGGGCCGATCGTGACGTTACGCGTCGGTTCCGGCTCGGCAATATGCGGATTGAAGCGATAGATCACGTATGAAACGATGGCGGCCACGCCCATGATCGGGATCAGCAGCCCCATGGCGAATTGCGGGTCGCCCATCATGGCCCCAATGGTGCCCATTAGGAGGCCCGAGCCCATCTGGATGAATCCTGTCAGCGATGAGGCCGCACCTGCAATATGCGGAAAGGGCGCAAGCGATGCGGTCAGCATGGCGGGCATGACGAGCGCGATGCCGAAAGCATAGAACGCGACGGGTATCATGACCTTCAGAAAACTCGGCGTTTCGAAAAGGAGAAGCGACACGCCGAGGGAGCCGATGGCGATGGACAGAAGTCCGAACGGCACCAGCCGGTAGGCGCTGACAAATCTCATCAAGGCGCGGGCGGTGAGCGAGCCGACGAAGAAGCTGCCGGTCTGCATCAGCATGGATAGCCCGAACTGGCTGGCGGACAGGCCGACATCGTTCATCAGGATAAACGGCAGAAATGTCGCCTGCGTGTACATTGCGCCAACCGCCCCGCCGATCACGCCGCTCGTCGTCAGAAAGTGTCGGTTGCCGAGCAGTTGCAGGTAAGACCCGCCGAGCGCCCGCAGATTGAGGCGCGAGCGGTCCGGGGCGACTGTCTCGCGAAGGCCGAAGATCGCGCCGGCCATGACGGTCAGGCCGAGGACCGCCATCAGGACAAAGATCGCCTGCCATGTCGTAACTTCAAGCATGAGCCCCCCGATTGTCGGGGCAAGAGCGGGTCCGACCGCCAGAATGATGCCGATCAGATTCATGATCCGCGAACTTTGGTCGGATGTGAAAAGATCTCTTACGACAGCGCGGGCGATGGCCTGGCCCGCCGATGCGCCAACGCCCTGCACGAACCGCGCCGCGATCAGAAAGCCGACCGACGGCGCAAAGAGCGCCGCCACGGAGGCGAGAAAATAAATCGCCATGAAGATAATCGTGACCGGCCGCCGCCCAAGTGCGTCGGAGAGCGGCCCGGCAATAAGCTGTGAGACCGCGAAACCGGCGAAATAAAGTGTCAACGTCAGCTTCACCATGGCTTCGGTGGTGCCGAACGCATCAACGATTTGCGTCATCGCCGGCGTATAGAGCGCCATCGAGATCGGCCCGATGGCCACAAAGAGCGCGCCCAGCAGGCTGACGCGGCGCTCGCTCATGATCGGCGCTGCCGTGTCCGGCGCTTGTGTCGAGGTAGCCGAAAAACTCGGATCGGTCCGCTCAAGCATTGCGTGTCTCCGATTTCCCGATGGATTGCGGAGCATTTTCAGAACAGCGACTGTCGGCCAGATTGGCTCTCATCTGGCGGATAACCCGCGTGTAGATCTCGTAATCGGCGGGGTCGATGTTGCGCGTTGCGCGATCGCGAAGAGCGCTCTTCACGCGCTGGATTTCCTCCAGAACCGGCGCGCTTGCTGTTGTCAGGTGAATGCATTTGGCGCGCCGATCTTCCGGATCGGCTTCACGCCTGACGAATCCCGCCTTTTCCAGACGGTCCACCAGCCCCGTCACGCTCATAGCCCCGATGGCCAGCCGTTCTCCGATCTCGGCCTGACGCGAAGGACCATGCTTGGTGAGATCGAGCAGCACGCGCGACTCCGCCGGGGTGACGGCCACGGGCGAAGCCGATACCGCCTCTTCAAAGCGTGAGCGAAACGCACGGACAAGGTCGAATACGACGAACAGGGAGGAATCGGAATCAGTCGCGGCCATAGTAAGATCATATGATTATAAGTTGACCTTACTATATTCTCTTTGTCCGCCTTTTCAAGAGTGCCTGAACCGAGCGAGATGCCAACAGCGCGATACGTATATATTCCTAGTTGTCATTTTTGCGTCGCAAACCCAGGATAGAGTTCACGCAATCCAGATGTGGAGGAGACTCGATGGCAGATCGGGACGTCTCGTTTGCCAGCTTCAATCTCTATAATCTCCAACTGCCGGGCGAGGCGATCTACAGCGACGCCGATGGCTGGACCCGTGAAATCTATGACCGGAAGATCGGCTGGACCGGCGATACCTTGCGGCGGCTCTCTGCCGATTTTGTTGGCTTCCAGGAACTTTGGGCGAAGGCGGCCCTGGAAGACGCGCTGGAAAACGCCGGCTTGAGCGGCAGCCACAAAGCGCTCGTCCCTCCGGATCATGACGGCGGCAAGATCGTCTGTGCCGGGGCCGTGCGCGAAGACATGCTTGCCAGCGAACCGGAATGGATCACCGATTTCCCGGATGAGATGGTCCTGCGTTCCGATGGTGACGATCCGCAGACAGAATCCATCGCCGTCAATCTGTCGAGCTTTTCGCGGCCCGTTCTCCACGCCAGGGTTCAGCCCGATCCTTCGACGCCGGTTATCGAGGTGTTCGTTTGCCACTTCAAGAGCCGCCGTCCGACGCAGATCTGGCGTGAAAACTGGTATGATCGCGACACCCATGGCGATCACGTCAACGCGCTTGGCTATGCCATTTCGACCATTCGCCGCACGGCCGAAGCCGCCGCCCTCCGCGTCATCGTGACGAAAATCGCCAAAAAGACCGATACGCCTGTCGTTATCATCGGCGACATGAATGACGGCAAACAGAGCAACACGCTCAATATTCTCACCGAGCAGCCGAGCTATCTTGCGCCCTTATCCTTCGGCGGCGTCGATAACGGGCTCTACACCGCCCAGACGCTGCAGGAATACCGCTCGACCCGCGACGTTTATTATACCCACGTTTTCAAGAAGGATCGGGAAAGCCTCGATCACATCCTGTTTTCCGAGCAGTTTTACGACAATAGCGAAGATCGGCTCTGGCTGTTTCGCGAGATGATCGTCGAAAACGACCATCTCAATTTCGAGGACCACAAATTTAGCGGCACCGGCGATCACGGCGTGATCCGCACAGAATTCCGCTGGAAGCCGACCGACAAGGCGAAAGCAGCGCTCGGAATGGGGTAACGCATTGGCGGAACGGATGATGGCCCCTATGTTGACCTCATCACAAATCCCCAATCAAAGAATGCTTGATGACCAAACGCTCCATCGACCTGGCCGCCCACCCCCTCACAAACTGGACCGGCGAGCACGGCCTGCCGGACTATGCGGCGATCGATCAAGCCGATTTCGAACCCGTATTCGAAGCCGCAATGGCCGCTCACCTGAACGAGATCGACGCCATCGCTGCAAATGATGACGAAGCGACGGTCGAAAACACCTTAAAGCCGCTGGAGCTGGCGGGAGAAGCTCTGTCTCGCATATCGGCGATTTTCTGGGGCCTGGCCGGCGCGGACACCAACCCGCATATTCAGGAGCTGGAGCGCAAGCTTTCGCCCGCGATGAGCCGCCATTTCACCGCCATCGCCATGAATGAAAGGCTTTTCGCCCGCGTCGATGCACTTTGGGAAAAGCGTAGCGGCCTCGACATCGATGGCGAGACCGCCGAGGTTCTGGAAAAGACCTGGAAGAGCTTTGTCCGCGCCGGCGCGAAGCTGGAAGGCGCCGACCGCGAGCGCTTTGCCGAGATCGGGGCGCGGCTCGCCGAATTGGGCGCTGCCTTCGGCCAGAACGTGCTGAAGGACGAAGCGGAGTGGGAACTGGTTCTCGACGAGGCCGATGTCGCGGGCCTGCCAAGTGATCTCACGGCCGCCATGGCCTCGACAGCGGAAGCGCGCGGTCATGAGGGTCGCTATGTCGTAACACTCTCACGCTCTCTTTACGAACCGTTTATGCAGGCCTCCGACAAGCCGGAATTTCGCCAGGCCGCCTATCGCGCCTTCACCAATCGTGGAAGCCTGTCGGAGGACACCGACAATACCCCGATCATCGCCGAAACGCTGAAACTGCGCGACGAGAAGGCAAAACTGCTTGGCTATGGCAGTTTCGCAGCATTCAAGCTCGACAACACAATGGCCAAGACGCCGGACCGGGTGATGGGTTTGCTGGAACCGGTCTGGGAGCGCGCGAAGGTCGTGGCGGAAAGCGACCGCCAGGCGCTTGGGCAGCTTGCCGCAGCGGCGGGTCAGAATGCCGAGATTGCCGGTGCAGACTGGCGCTACTGGCAAGAGAAGCTGCGCGCCGAACGCTTCGCTCTCGATGAAGCGGAATTGAAGCCCTATCTGGCGCTGGAACGGGTCATCGAAGCTTGTTTCGATGTCGCCCGGCGGCTGTTCGGGCTGCAAATGGTCGAGCGGCCCGATCTGAATGGCTGGCACGAGGACGTCCGCGTCTTCGAGGTGCGCGATGCCGATGGCGGATTGCGCGGCGCCTTTCTGGCCGACTACTTCAATCGGCCATCGAAACGCTCCGGCGCGTGGATGAGCCGGCTGCAAAGCGCCCACAAGCTCGATGGCGGCCAGAAGCCGATCATCTACAACGTCATGAATTTCGCCAAGCCGAAGGCCGGCCAGCCGGCGCTGCTGTCCATGGATGAAGCGCGGACGCTTTTTCACGAGTTCGGCCATGCCCTGCACGGCCTCCTGTCGGAGGTAACATGGCCGTCCATCTCCGGCACTTCCGTCAGCCGCGATTTCGTCGAACTGCCGAGCCAGCTCTATGAACACTGGCTCACTGTTCCGGAGATCATGCAAAGCCACCTGCGTCACGTGCGCACGGGTGAACCCATGCCTCAGAATCTGATGGACAAGCTCAAGGCAGCGCAGGATTTCGGACAGGGCTTTGCGACCGTCGAGTTCACCGCCTCGGCGCTGATGGATATGAAATACCACGCGGGCACGCCCGCCGACGATCCCATCGCCTTCGAGGCGGAAACCATGGAAGCGCTTGGCAAACCGGAAGCCATCGCCATGCGACACCGTAGTCCGCACTTCCAGCACATCTTCGCCGGTGACGGATATTCAGCCGGCTACTATTCCTATATGTGGAGCGAGGTTTTGGATGCCGATGCTTTCGAAGCCTTTACCGAAACGGGAGATCCGTTCAATCCACAGATCGCCGAAAAGCTTCGCGAGCACATCTATGCTGCGGGCGGCAGCGCCGATCCCGAACGCCTTTATAGCGCCTTTCGCGGACAGATGCCCAACCCGGACGCCATGATGCGCAAACGCGGCCTTCTGACCGAGGCCGGTCGCGAAATATGATTCACGTGAAACGGTCGAAGCTCACCATGGGACCGTTTCGCCGTTTTGGTCCCTGAACGATCCGGTCTCCTCCGGTCCGAGTCCGCTGAGAACGCGAACGAGATTTTCAGCGGCGGTCTCGGGCGACACCGTCCTGTGCCGTCCCTGGTAGTCGGCGGTGAAAGGCGTCGCCACTGTGCCTGGATGAAGCGCCGCCAGTACGCTTTCCGGATGACTGCGCGACAGTTCGACGGCAGCCGTACGAACGAATTGGTTCAGCGCGGCTTTTGAAGCCCTGTAAGCATACCAGCCGCCAATCTCATTGTCCCCGATGGAGCCGACGCGCGCCGACAGGATGCCGATGCGCACGCCTTCGTCCTTGGCCAGATGCGGGATGAGATGTTTGAGAACAAGCAGCGGGCCGGTTGCATTGACGGCAAAGAGATACGCCAGCGCATCCGGCTCGACCTCGCCCAATCGCCGTTCCGGCTGTCCGCCTTCCGGCGCCAGAATCCCGACCGCAACGAAAACACGCTGGAACGTGTCATCCAGCGTCGCAATGGCGCGTTCGATGCTCGCTTCATCCGTAACGTCCAGCCCATCAGCGGAACGGGAAAGCGTTACCACCTCGCCATCGTCGCGGCATTTGGCCGCCAACGCAGCGCCGATCCCGCCTGATGCCCCGACAATCAGGGTACGAATGCTCATGAAGCCTCCCAGGGATTGCCGGAAACGAAAACGGGCGAGGCCATCATAGACCCCGCCCGTAAATGCGCTTCAGCAGTGTCGATGCAAGCCGTCAGGCGGCCTGCTTCTTCGGCTGGATCAGACCTCTGGCAACGAGCAGTTCGGCGATCTGAATCGTATTCAGCGCCGCGCCCTTTCGCAGATTGTCCGACACCACCCACAATGCCAGACCGTTTTCGACGGTGGCGTCCTCGCGGATACGCGAAATGAATGTCGCATCGTCGCCGGCGCATTCATTGGGGGTGACGTATCCGCCATCCTCGTGCTTGTCGACCACAAGGCAGCCCGGCGCTTCACGCAGAATGTCACGCGCCTGCTCGGCCGTGATCTCGCGCTCGAATTCGATATTCACCGCCTCGGCATGACCGACGAAGACCGGCACCCGCACAGCAGTCGCCGTGACCCTGATCTTCGGATCGAGCATCTTTTTGGTCTCGGCGAGGATCTTCCACTCTTCCTTGGTGTAACCGTCTTCCATGAACACATCGATGTGCGGAATGACATTGAAGGCGATGCGCTTGGTGAACTTCTTGGCTTCGATCGGATCGGAAACGAAGACCGCGCGAGACTGGTTAAAAAGCTCGTCCATGCCATCCTTGCCCGCGCCGGACACCGACTGGTAGGTCGAAACGACGATACGCTTGATCGTCGCCGCGTCATGCAGCGGCTTGAGCGCAACGACGAGCTGCGCGGTCGAGCAGTTCGGATTGGCAATGATGTTCTTCTTGCGGAAGCCCTCGATCGCATCGGGGTTCACTTCCGGCACGATCAGCGGCACTTCGGAATCGTAGCGCCAGGCCGAGGAATTATCGATCACGATACAACCCTGCTGGCCGATCTTCGGGCTGTATTTCTTGGAGAT
This sequence comes from Notoacmeibacter sp. MSK16QG-6, assembly GCF_024158145.1. GTDB lineage: Bacteria > Pseudomonadota > Alphaproteobacteria > Rhizobiales > Rhizobiaceae > Notoacmeibacter. The sequence goes on along the minus strand of NZ_JAMYXM010000001.1, from coordinate 1,436,689 downwards.
GTCGCCGCCCGCGCTCATCAGGCAGAGATCGGTATCGGAGAAATCGTAATCCTCCAGCGCGCGGACCTTCAGCGTCTTGTCGCCATAGGAGACCTCCGTGCCGACGGAGCGCCGCGAAGCGAGCGGCACAACCTCGTCGGCCGGAAAGCCGCGCTCCTCCAGAATGTCGAGCATTTCGCGCCCGACATTGCCGGTCGCGCCGGCCACTGCAATCTTGAAACCCATGGTATTGATCCGATCCTTGTTCCGCCTTCCACCTTGAACATGCGCCGTCCCTCCCCTTCCGGGAAGGCACGGAAGGAGGGATCAGAGCGTGGTCGTCGTTTTCGACGAAAGATGGGTCGGCGTCATCATGATGGCGCGCCTTATGCAGCACGTCCGCCAGCCTGTCAATTTCTGCATTCGCACCGGTCGAGCGACGACAGGTAGTGCAAGCCGCCTCTCGTATTGAACGGCTTTCTACGGCCTATGATCAGGCCCGGCGTGCGCGCCAGATACGCGATCCGACAAACCAGCTCACCGGAATGGCGACAACGAAACCGGCAGCGGCGGCAAGCAGAATACCACGACTATCGTTGAAACCCGGAATATTAAGCGCTGCGATGACGAATATGCCCATCAGAACGGGCATTGCCATGACGTGAACGAGTGCGGTGATCTTGAACATCTGCGATCCTCATCGGAAAGATGCGATGAGAAGCAGCCTAGACCTACAGCCCCAGCTCGATATTGATGTCGATCAACGCGAAGGGGGAAGGTAGTTTATCCGTCCGTCATCTCGCGCTGACGCATCGGCATGGCGTCGATGATCCGGAAGATCGCCTCCGCTTCGACCGGGTCGCGCCAAAGCGCCTTTCGCGTGCCGTCCTTGCCGACGAGAATCGACTCATAGCGCTGCCTCGGAACATTGTAGTGATCGCGCAGATCGGCGGCGCTCACATCGGCCGGCGCCCGTCCCAGCCGGGCCGTGACCCGGTCGGTCACCGTCAACACCATCATGTCGCGATCCTTCAGACCGTCCATGTTCTTCTGCAGAATTGACCATTGATTGTCTGCCTGCCCTGAATCGGGAGCAAAGATAAACAGCGGCCGTTTCTCCCATTTCATGGAGGAGAGAGGCTGCGATTGCGCGTTCGAAAGCGGCGGGAGAAGGCTGTCGAAAGCGAAGAAGCCGGCGGCGAGAAGAAAAGCTGTTCTGATCATGTCCTTGCAACGCGGCTGGGCCTGTCTGGTTGCGAGCTTGCATCGGCGTTTTACGCCAGGACGCCACCTTTAACGATTGTTTGACGGCGCGTTGCAACCGCTCTTGTGCTGCGCTCCATCAATACGCATATTACATTCAAACCGGTGGGCGCCGCCCGCTGGACGGTTTTTTGCCAGTCAATGAGAGGATCGCAATGGCTGACCCTGTCCGCAATTATCAGATCTACAGCACGGCCCGTGGTGGAACGGTTGCCGATGCGTCGATCGATCAGGGCCTTCGGTCCTACATGATCAAGGTCTACAACCTGATGATGATCGGCCTCGCTCTGACCGGCGCCGTCGCATGGGGCCTTTTCAACCTGGCCGTTAGCGACGGTCAGCTTACGCAGATCGGCGCTGTTCTTTATCAGAGCCCGCTCAAATGGGTGATGGTCTTCGCCCCGCTCGCGCTGGTGTTCTTCCTGTCGTTCCGCATTCACAAGATGAGCGTGCCGGCTGCGCAGGGCACATTTTGGCTTTACGCTGCATTGGTGGGCGCATCGCTGTCGACGATTTTTCTCGTTTACACGGGCGAATCGATCGTTCGGACGTTCTTCATCACGGCATCCGCCTTCGGCGCGCTGAGCCTGTTCGGATATACGACCAAGCGTGACCTCTCCGGCTGGGGCTCGTTCCTGATTATGGGCGTGTTCGGCCTGATCATTGCCTCGATCGTTAATATCTTCCTCGGCTCATCTGCTCTGCAGTTCGCAATCTCGGTGATCGGCGTTCTGGTATTCGCTGGCCTGACTGCCTACGACACCCAGCAGATCAAGGAGATGTATTATGAGGGTGATGACGAGGTGATGTATGGCCGCAAGGCGATCATCGGCGCGCTGCGTCTGTATCTCGACTTCATCAACCTGTTCATGTTCCTGCTGCAATTCCTCGGCAATCGCGAGTAAGCAGTAGTCGGCGAGACGATAGGGGCGGTCCAGCGGGCCGCCCTTTTTTCATTCCCGATTTATTTTCCAGTCCGGCTTTTCGACGAGGATATTGTGGCCATCACCATCCGCCCCTTTGAACCCAGCGACATCTCGGCCATCGCTGCAATCTATGGCCATCACGTGATGAGCGGCTTCGGCACTTACGAGCTTGAAGCGCCGTCGGAAAATGAGATGGCCGCCCGGTTCGCCAAGCTGGTGAAAAACACCCTTCCCATACGAATTGCGTGTACCGCTGACGGCGACGTCGCGGGTTACGCCTATGCCGGTCCTTATCGAAGCGAGCGACCCGGCTGGCGCTTCACGCTGGAGGATTCCGTTTATGTCGCCCCGGACCACGTAGGACACGGCATCGGCAGCGCTCTGCTCCTCGATCTGATCAGAGTGGCCGAAAATGGCCCCTGGCGACAGATGCTCGCCGTAATCGGAGACAGCGCCAACAATGCGGCCTCGGTCGCGCTCCACCGACGCCACGGCTTCGAAATGGTTGGCACGCTGAAGGATACTGGCTGGAAGGGCGATGAGTGGCGCGACACGGCTATCATGCAACGCCCCCTCTCGCACGGCGGCGAAACCGCACCAGACCGATCGGGCATGATCGCGGAGTAGTGCGAACTAGCCTCCAGTACGAAAGGGGGCGTATCATACTGGAGGCTGCTGTTCGAAAGCGTATTCGCTTACGCGTCAGCAGCCGCACATTAACGCCTCAGCCGAACGGCGTCATCTTCCGATTCGTCAGTTTCAAACAAACTTTCGTGAACAGGCGTGATGGCTTAGCCTGACATTTGTCCGGCGCTAATCGCGGACGATTTTCAGTTGGCGGTCAAAGACCCGCAGCACCAGAGCGAGATCGTGGCCACGCTTCAGCACTTGGCCTTCGCCCGTTACCACGCTCCATTCGCCCTGCCGGCGAGCACGCTTTGGCTCTTTGACGATCTGATACAGCGGCACTTCGCGCGCCCGGCGGTAGACCGAGAAAACCGCGCAATCTGTCATGAAATCGATGGCGTAATCACGCCATTCCCCGGCCGCCACCATGAAACTGTAGAGATTGAGAATTCGCTCAAGTTCGCTTCGGTGAAAGGTGATATCCGGCTCGACCGAGCCGTTTCGGTCCCGGCGATGCGCCCCCAGATCGACGAGATTGCCCGATGGTTTGGGCTGACTCATACGTGAACCTTCTTGCTCATGAGATGCAGATTGGCGGCGCGAATGCTTCTATGCAAGCGTCAATAAACCATCCAGGACTAGCCGCTGACAATTTTCTCGCCAAGCAGACGCTCGGCGCCGATAATCGCACGCGGGCGACCGAGCCCGTCGAAGCGCTGGATCAGAAGAAAACTGTCGCCGCCATGCACTTCTATATCCGACCGGGGCAACTCGATCTGCTGGGCTTCGCCGCGCCAACGCTGCAGCGTGCGCAATTCAGCCACGACATTGACCGAAAGCGAACTGCGCCCCGCATTGTCACCGCCGGAGATGTACCGGAGACGGTCAGGTCGAGTCAGGAGAAGCAGCACCCGCACATCGCCGCTCATGTCGGCCCTTTCCGGCAATCCGATCATCACCGAATCCGGCAGGCGCTCCACCTTTATCGGCAACGTCGCGACGTCGCTTTGCGGTAACGCCTCCTCAACCAGCGAGCGCTTTCCCGCCGCCATGCTGGCGACGCCATTGACCACCACCTGCGGTGTGAAAACGCCCGTCAAACCAAAGGCGTCGCGATAGCCATATTGGCGCTGCGAAGCGGCAGGCTGACTAAGCGGATCGCTCCAGCCGCGCATATTCCAGTAATCCACGTGCCACGCGATCGCGACGGTGCGTGGCATGCGCGCTTCCCGATCCAGCAACGCATCGGCGCGCAGGCAGGCCCGGCATGCTTCCGATGTGAAGAGCTCCAGCACCCGCATCGCTGACTGGCTCTGAGCCGGATGGACGCAGAGCGTCGCGACCGACAAAGCCGTAAGAAAGAGGCGGTGAATACGGGCGGGCAACAGCGTCCTCATCATCCTGTGAGTTTGATCGCGTCGCACCGCAAGGTCAATTGCCGCCAGCCTCAATAAGCAGCCGCGACCTATTGAAGGCTGTACACATAGAATAGTCCGACGCCGATGCCGATAAGAAGCGGCCACATCCACCACGCCCTGGATGATGATGGCGCCGGCTCACCGGCATGGAGCACGGTGCCTGGCGTCGACGCTCGCGGGGCGGCAGTTGAAGCCTCGGTCCGTGTCTCTTCGGGAGTTGGCGGAGTATCGATGCGGAAAGGTCGAATGCGCTCTCCGGCGCGCCGAATTTCGCGGGCGAACTGTCCTTCTGGCACGAACGTCACCCGTTCGCCGGACTGATAGGCGGTTTCATTCGAGACGAGATCGCTGTGCTGGAAGCGGTAAGACCGGCCATCTGACCCGGCTATCCGCCCGCTCCACCAATAATCGTCGGATGAGCGATAGGTGCCTTCCAGCCGCTGATCTTCTTTCGGTTGTATCGTATCCTGCATGATGAACCTCCCGTTTCGCGGAAAGACAAGCGGCCGGGACCGCTCTTTGTCAATTGGCCTTACGTTGAGGCAGCCATCCTGCTGAAATGTTTGAGCTGTGGACGGCTCGCAGTCGAAACCTTCGCACACACCCGTTGTCATCGGACTGTTACGCGAAGCGCATAGTGGGAGGGCACTGTCAGACGGCAAGGGACGTCGCCCGCCATGAGCGAGACATCCAGAAAAGTCCGAACGCTCTTTCTTTCCGACATTCATCTTGGTGCCAAGGCGTCCAACGCCACGGCCCTGCTCGATTTTCTGCGCGAGCATCAGGCCGAGAAGATCGTTCTCGTCGGCGATATCGTCGATGGATGGAAACTGAAGCGCCATTGGCATTGGCCTCAAAGCCACAACGATGTCGTTCAGAAGCTGCTGCGACAGGCGCGCAAGGGCGTCGAGATGGTCTACGTGCCGGGCAATCACGACGAGTTCGCGCGCGACTTCCAGGGGCTGCATTTCGGCGGCATCGAAGTGATCGACCGGACAATACACGAGACGGCGGATGGGCGTCGCCTGCTGGTCATTCACGGCGACCAGTTCGACGTGGTGGTTATGAATGCCAGGCTCCTCGCCCATCTGGGCGATTGGGCTTATGTGGCCGCAATCAATCTGAACCGCTTCATCGCCATGATCCGTCGCGCCTTCGGTCTGCCTTACTGGTCGTTTTCGGCGTGGGCGAAGCTGCGGGTGAAACGCGCGGTCAACTTCATCGGCTCTTTCGAGAAGACCCTCGCCGCCGAAGCCAGAAAACAGGGTCTGGACGGCGTAATCTGCGGCCATATCCATCACGCCGCGATTGAGACCATCGACGGCGATGTGACCTATGTGAACACAGGCGATTGGGTAGAAAGCTGCACGGCAATCGTCGAGCATTTCGACGGTCGCCTCGAACTCATTCGGTGGATGGATATTCTGGCAGAAAGAGAAGCGAAAGGCCGTGCGGCCGATCTTCGCGCGCTTCCCGCGCCGAAGACGCAGAAGGCGCAAGCCGCCTGATGAGCCAAACCATTCTGATTGCGACCGACGCTGCACCGCCACAGATCAATGGCGTGGTGCGGACGATGGGAATTGTTGCCGAATGCCTCCGCGCAGCCGGCCATCGGGTCGAGAGCGTCGGTCCGTCCCGCTTCCGCAGCGTGGCCCTGCCCTCTTATCCGGAAATTCCACTCGCCTTTGCCACATCGGGCGCGATGGAAAAGATCGCGCGCGATATTCGCCCCGACCATATCCATATCGTGACCGAAGGACCGGTCGGCCGCGCCATGCGCCGGGCCTGCCTGCGCAATGGCTGGCGCTACACCAGCGCCTACCATACCCGCTTTCCGGAATATCTACGCGCGCGCCTGCCCGTTCCGATCCGCCTGAGCCACGCTGTCTTGAAGCGGTTTCATGGCAGGGGCGCGGCAACCCTTGTACCGACAGCTTCCATTGCGGCTGATCTGAAGGAGCGGGGCTATGAGCACCTTCAGGTCTGGACCCGCGGCGTCGACCGCGAGCTGTTCCGTCCCGACCGGGCGATCGAGCTCGACCTGCCCCGTCCGATTTTTCTTAACGTGGGACGTGTTGCCACGGAAAAGAACATAGAAGCCTTTCTCGGGCTCGACCTGCCTGGCACGAAACTTGTCATCGGCGACGGTCCACAACGGAAAGAACTGGAACGCCGCTTTCCGAACGCCGTGTTTCTGGGCGCGAAGAGCGGGATCGATCTCGCCGCCCATTTCGCTGCTGCCGATGTTTTCGTCTTTCCAAGCCGGACCGACACGTTCGGCCTTGTGCTGCTGGAAGCCTTGGCAAGCGGCCTGCCGGTTGCGGCCTATCCCGTTCCCGGCCCCGCCGATGTCCTAGCGGAGGCAGGCCCCGCCGCTGGCGTCTGTGACGAAGATCTCGGCAAAGCGGCGCTGGCTGCATTGAAGCTCAGCCGGGTGGAGCCGGACGACGTGCTGCAGTCCTTTAGCTGGCGGGCCTGCACCGACATCTTCCTCGATACGCTCGTACCAGCCGGTCTGGCGCCTCTCGGCTCACCCGCCGTCCAGCCAATAACGGCCTGATCACGTCGAAAAGCTCAGCCTGCCAGTTCGCGATATTTGGCAAGAATGGCATCGCCCATCTCGCTGGTGCCAACCTGCCGCGCGCCCTCGGCCATAATGTCCCCGGTGCGTATCCCGCTATCGAGCACCGCCGCGATGGCCTTCTCTACCCGATCGGCCTGTTCGACCATCTCGAAGGAGTAGCGCAGACACATGGCGAACGAAGCGATCATGGCGATAGGATTGGCCGCGCCCTGCCCGGCAATGTCAGGCGCAGAACCGTGCACGGGCTCGTAAAGCGCCTTGCGCTTGCCAGTCTTGCCGTCCGGTGCCCCAAGTGACGCCGAAGGCAGCATGCCGAGCGAACCGGTCAGCATGGCGGCGACGTCCGAGAGCATGTCGCCGAACAGATTATCGGTGACGATAACGTCAAACTGCTTGGGCCAGCGGACAAGCTGCATCCCACCGGCATCGGCGAGCATGTGAGTAAGTTCAACGTCGGAGTATCTGGCCTTATGCGTCGCAGTGACGACCTCGTTCCAGAGCACGCCGCTCTTCATCACATTGCGCTTTTCCATGGAGCAGACCTTATTGCTCCGCGTCCGCGCCAGTTCGAAGGCGACGCCTGAAATGCGCTCGATCTCGAACGTGTCGTAGACCTGCGTGTCGATACCGCGCTTCTGACCGTTACCGAGATCGACAATCTCTTTGGGCTCGCCGAAATAGACGCCGCCGGTCAGTTCGCGGACGATCAGAATATCCAGGCCTTCCACCACTTCCGGACGCAGCGAGGATGCCGACGCCAGGGCGGGATAACAGATGGCCGGGCGCAGATTGGCAAAGAGCTCCATATCCTTGCGAAGCCGCAAGAGGCCTGCTTCGGGCCGGACGTCATAGGGCACATCATCCCATTTCGGCCCGCCAACCGCGCCGAACAGCACCGCGTCCGCCGCCATGGCCTTTGCCATATCGTCTTCGGAAATGGCGGCGCCATGCGCATCATAGGCCGATCCTCCGACCAGGCCCCGATCCGTCTCGAAACCTGCGCTCTCATCGGCGTTCATCGCATCGATCAGTTTCTCGACCTCGGCCATGGCTTCCGGGCCGATACCGTCGCCGGGCAACAGAAAGAGCGTCTTGGTCATGATCGATGATCCTTGAAATTTCGAGCGGGTCGGCCAATGCCGAAGGAATGGAAAGATGCCTTTGAAGCGTGTCAGGCTCTAACGCGGGTAAGGATCGGCTGCAAGGGAGAGGCAGGCGGTCAGCGCTTTTTGGCCGTGACCTCGATCTCGACTTTCATCTCTGATTTCAAGAACCGCGAGACCTCCACAATCGTCGCTGCTGGACGGATCGTTGCGAAGACCCGGCCCGTTTCGGCAAACACCGCATCGACATCGCCCATATCCGTGACGTAGTAGGTCGCCCGCACCACATCGGCCATCGCAAAACCTGCTTCTATCAGCGCTCCTTCGATCGTGGCGAGCGCGTTCGCTGCCTGAGCGCCGACATCGCCCGGCATCGCCATTGTGGCGTAATCGTAGCCGGTGGTGCCTGCGACAAAGGCCATCTCGCCTGCTACGACAGCGCGACTGTAGCCTGCCGTTTGTTCAAACGGCGATCCGCTGGAAATCAACCGTCGTTCGGTCATCGTTTTGGATTTCCCTCAGCGCCAGCCCTCTCTTCGGTCGGAGGAGTGCTGTTCTCGGACTTTTGAAGCGTATCCGTGGGATTTTCGGGTTTGTCGTCACGGTCTTCAAGGGGCGGAATGGCGGCGACCACGTCTTCGCCGGCCTTGAATTGCACGAACAACTCTTTGGCGCGGGGCGGCCATTGCTCCAGCTCCGGCCAGATCCGTGCGATTTCGCCGTTCACGCGCGCCGCAAAAAAGGTGCCTTGATGCACACCATCGATCACGCCAAGAGCCTGAATCTGATCGCACTGGTTCGGAGCGCAACCCTGCGCCACGTGGACGCCATGCTCAGGATTGGCGACCTTTCTCCCATTTTCCAGAGCCTGGATGACACCGAAAAGCTGATCGCCGAGCGCTGCCGTCGCCTGTCCGTAAACAGCGGCGTTCTCCATAAGCTGGCGAACCGAGAGACCGCGGTCCGGCAACTGGTCCCAGCCGGAGCCGGGGACCGGCGCGAAGGCAAGATCGGCGGCGATCGCAAAACCGCCTTCTGCCGTCCAGCGCACCATGGGGTTGACCTGGCCTGGCGCGATCCGATCGGAAAAGAAATAAAGGGCGTTGCTGGTGACCGCCGGCTCGTCCGTACCGCAGATGAATGGCGGTGTGCCGCCGCGGACAGTACCGCTCGGATCTTGCCAGACGATCACGAAAAATCCGTTGCAGGGTGCCGCCGAATCGGCATTTGCACCCATCGCATAGATCGCTATCGGCGCGCCGCCCACATTGAACTGGCGAAGAAGCTGGGCTGACAGATCGCGCGCGATCTCGCCTTCATTGAAGAATACGGCCTTTTCCCCGTCGATCGACCGGACAGAAAGCGTCCCGTTCGCGAAAGGAACAGCGCTGACCGGCTCGCCCGGCAAATCCAGGCTCGCGGGCTTTGTCTTCTTTTGCGCCGCATCGCTGTCCGCCTCTTTCGATACGTCAGCATCCTTTTGCGCCGCGGCTGGAGCAGCAATCGAAGCTATCGCAGCCATCAGTGCGATTTGCGCCAGACGCCGTGGCATCCTTGCCTCCACAAGCAATTGGTCATTCTACCCTTAGCGGCAAAAGCCCTGCGTCGCCAATAGCGTGATACCCAGCTTGGAACTGTTCTGTGGACCACTCGTTGGCCTGCCTCGGACTTTACAGGTGGGACAATGCAAAAACGATTCGAAAACAAGACTGTCATCGTGACCGGGGCCTCATCCGGTATCGGCGAGGCCACCGCTTTGCGATTTGGGCGGGAGGGCGCCAATCTCGTCCTGGCCGCCCGTTCCGAGATGACTGATCTGGTGAATCGGATCGGCAGCGACCGGGCTATCGCGGTCCAGACGGATGTATCCAAAGAAGATCAGGTCGAAGCCTTGATCGGCCGGGCGATCGAGTGCTTTGGCCAGATCGACGTCCTCGTCAACAATGCAGGAATGGGTTTGGGTGGCGCACCGGAAGAGACGGCGACCGACGATTGGCGCAAAGTCATGTCAGTCAACGTCGACAGCATATTCTACGCCTGCCGCGCCGCAATACCCCATCTTGAGAAAACGGGAGGTTGCATCGTGAACACGAGTTCGGTTTCCGGAATAGGCGGTGACTGGGGCATGAGCCCCTATAACGCCAGCAAAGGCGCTGTGACCAACTACACACGCGCATTGGCGCTGGATTTGGCGAGCCGCGGAATGCGGGTCAACGCCGTTTGTCCGTCCTTTACCAAGACCTCCATGACGAAGGGTATGGAGGAAAAAACCGAGCTGATGCAACGCTTCGCCGAGCGTCTTCCGATGGGTCGCGCCGCCGAACCCGAGGAGGTCGCAAGCGTTATCGCCTTTCTGGTGTCGGACGATGCCCGCTACGTCAATGGCGTCCTGCTTCCGGTTGATGGCGGCCTGTCGGCAAGCAATGGCCAGCCGCCGCTCGATGGTCGCTTCGACTGAGACAGATAGTTAGGTCGAGCGCGGCGCTCAGGCCCAGGGTCGACGATCCGCCAGCCCGCTTTCAAACGTGCTGATCGCCGCTTCCTTCTGCAGGGTCTCGCCAATATCGTCGAGACCATTCAGGAGACGCTCCTTGCGATCCGGGTCCATATCGAAATTGATCGTTCCGCCATCGGGTCCACGGACTTCCTGTGTTTCCAGATCGACCGTCAGCGTGGCGTTGGCGCCGCGTTCGGCGTCATCCATCAGCTTTTCCAGATCCTCTTCGGAAACGACGATGGGCAGAATGCCGTTCTTGAAGCAATTATTGTAGAAAATATCGGCAAATTCCGTCGAGATGACACAGCGGATGCCGAAGTCGAGCAAGGCCCAGGGCGCATGTTCGCGAGAAGAGCCGCAGCCGAAATTGTTGCCCGCGACCAGGATCTGCGCATTTCGGTAGGCGGGCTTGTTCAGGACGAAATCCGGGTTCTCGGTTCCGTCTTCATTGAAGCGCATCTCGGCGAAAAGTCCGCGACCCAGACCGGTCCGCTTGATCGTTTTCAGATAATCCTTCGGGATGATCATATCCGTATCGACATTGACGACGGGAAGCGGCGCGGCAACGCCGGTCAGCGTGGTGAATTTATCCATTTGAAATCGGCCTTCTCGGGTCGGAACCCATTCATTTGGTGATGGACTTAGCAAAGCGCGGACCTTCCGAAAAGACCAAATGGCCGCTCATCTCTTGCATGTCTCGCATTGCGAAAGGAAAACTATCCTCATGAAAGCTGATTCGCCCAAGCCCGTTCCACCATCGAGCGCCACCCTGTTCGTCCCGGCGTCGAACGAACGCGCCCTGAAAAAGCTTGTCGAATTGTCTCCCGACGCCGTCATTTACGACCTCGAAGACGCCGTGTCGCCAGACCGCAAGGGCGATGCGCGCGAAATGCTGCGCGACCATTTCCGGTCGCATCGAACGGCCCCATTCTATCGCGTCATACGCATGAACCCCCTCGCAGGGCCGCACGGCACGGAAGACATGCTGGCCGCTGTCGCCTGCCTCCCTGACGCCATCCTGTTGCCGAAAGTGGAAGAACCGGCAGATATTCTTGCCCTCTCCGAGGCGTTGGGGTCGATCAGCAATGCGGCTGCCTTTCGCATCTGGGCGATGATCGAAACGCCACGGGGCATGATGAACCTGTCGGTCATTGCCGAGCTTGGCCGCGCGCCCGCTGCGCGGCTCTCCGCTCTCGTCGCCGGCACCAACGATCTCGTAGCGATGAGCGGCATCGCTCCCGGATCGGAACGAGTCAATCTCACCGGCTTTCTGGCCCAGATGGTTATGGCCGCGCGGGCCGGCGGCATATCGGTGCTCGATGGCGTCTTCAACGACATCGCCGATCGGGATGGCTTCGAGGCGGAATGCCGTCAGGCAGCCGCCCTCGGCTTCGACGGCAAGACATTGATCCATCCGGCGCAGATCGAAACAGCCCGAAAAGCGTTCACGCCCACCGAAGAGGACCAGCGCCGGGCCAGACGGATTGTCGACGCCTTTGCCGATCCCGCCAATGCGGGCAAGGCCGTCATCACGGTAGACGGCCAGATGATCGAATATCTGCACAGAGACGCCGCGCTTCGCCTTCTCCGACGCGCGGGCCAGACCGCGCCAGACGACAGAAAGGATTTATGATGCAGCTCTACCGCGTCTTGACCGGACCGGATGACTCCAGCTTCTGCCATCGTGTGAGCGAGGCCTTGTCCAAGGGCTGGCAATTGCATGGCAATCCCGCCTACGGGCACGATCCGGTCGCCGGCTCGATGCGTGTCGCCCAGGCTGTGATCAAGACGGTGGAGGGCGCCGAATATTCTCCCGACATGAAGTTGGGAGAGCAATAGCTGCGATATCGGACCGGATGGGTTTCGATGTCGGCAAACCAACCTGACGAACCACTTCAGCCAATGTGACGGCGATGCCTTACAGAACATTTGCAACGGACGATGTTGTCGATTTCTATGAAGTGACGAGTGCGGATATCGCAGCCGCACCGACCATGTACAGTCTTCTCAAATTGATGAAGACGATCGTCGATTTTTATCGATGGCGATATTTCATCGTGCTCCATCTGCCCGAAAGCGGCGACGATACTCTGTCCGAGTTGACCCTGCTGACCAATTGGGATCCGGAACTGATCCGCGCCTACGACTCCCATAATCTGGCGAAAAGCAGCCCGATCTTCAGCCGAATGCGTGGAACGACGCTACCGATTGTCTACGATATGAAGACGGTGAAGGCTTTGCCCGAAAGTCTCTTCGCCGGGCAGTTGTTCGAGAAGTTTGGTCACCACAACGGCGTCTATTTTCCGACGGTCACGCCCAACGGCCATCGCGGCGCGGTCGGATTTGGCGGGCAGCGAGAAGAAATGCCGGCCCATGAAAGCGCCGGCCTGGCCTATCTCAGCGTCCAGATTTTCGAACGCGTCACGCAGCTCAATATGGGCACGCAGGCCGCATTGGGAGGACCGCGTCTGTCGGAAAAAGAACTCGACTGCATCCGTCTCACGGCCTCCGGCAAGACATCGGCTGAAACGGCAGTGCTTCTCGGTACGACCGCCAATACGGTAAACCATCATCTGGCGTCGGCATCTGACAAGCTGGAAACGCTGAACAAAGCACATACTGTCGCGAAATCGCTGCGCCTCGGCTTGATCGATTGACGCCGGACTTGACCTCCGGTCGGTGCGTTACATGCCTGGATCGGCGCTCGTCTCGATGCGCATCATGTCGTCATCCGACAAGCCGAAATGATGGCCGATTTCGTGAATCAGAACGTGTGTGATGATATCGCCTAACGTCTCTTCGTTTTCCGACCAATAGTCCAGAATCGCGCGGCGATAGAGGGTGACACGGTTCGGGCCCTCGCCAGTCTGCGGATTCCAGCGCTCCGCAATGCCCCGACCTTCGAAAAGGCCGAGCAGGTCGAACGGCGTTTCCATCGCCAGATGATCCATGATCTCTTCTTCGGGAAACTCCGCGACCGAAATCAGAACCTGTCCGGACAGTTCGCGAAAGCGTGACGGAAGATGGGCATAGGCCTGCTGCGCCAGAAGTTCTATCTCCTCCAGCGAAGGCGAATGTCTGCCTGCCCAGTCTCCAGTTCGATCGATACGTGCCATGGCCGCAAGCCTATAGGCAATCGGCCGGAGCGAGGAAAGGGCGTCGGGACGGTAAAGCCATGCAATGGTCCTTGGTAGATGGCGGCCGGATCGGACTTACTCGGGCGCTAAGGCGGACCATTGCGAAGCGCTGCGCCAGTTTCGTCAGCCGGCACAGGCTCATCGTCTGCAAGGAGCCGCGCTTCCGACGGCAGGAGAATGGCCACGCCGCCGCGTACCGGATAGGCCAGCTTGGCAGCCGTCGAGATCAATTCGCCAGCCTTATCGTCATAACGCAGAGGCGCTTTGGTTAGCGGACAGACCAGAATGTCGAGCATACGCCGATCCGGCTTTTCCGCCGAGGGGGGCATACGAGCGCCCTGTCGATCCGAATCTCTCATCTGCTGCCTCTTCAGATCGCCATTCATTCGGACGCGACAAGTATCGCGCCTATTGCAGGCTGTTGCCACCCTGCCCTTCCGGCACCTTTGCCAGCAAGAGTTCGGTGATGGCGATCAGTGTCTGCGCGCGTGTTTTCAGGTCAGGCGCTTCCAGGAGCGCCTGCTTCTCCGCTGGCCCGTAGGGCGACATCATCGACAGGACATTGACGAGGGTCTGCGTACTTGCCTGTTCGACGCTCGGCCAGTCCACCTCCATATCGTTGGCGTCGACGAAAGAGCGAAAAGCGCCGATCAGCGCTTGCCGGTCGACGGCGCTGCGATCGTCATCCTGCAGATCGGCTGCAAAAGCAGTGAAGGCCGCGCGGCGATAGGGACGGCTCGGTTTTTCCACCTCGCTGCCCAAGCGAAATCGGCAGACCCCGTGCAGAGTGATAAGGTAGCGGCCATCTCCGCTTTCGGTGAAGGAGACGATCCGCCCAAGGCAGCCAACCGGGGTGAGCATGGGTTCGTCGTCAGCGCGGCGGCTTCCATCCAGCGCCGGCTGGATCATGCCGATCAGCCGTTCGCCCGACATCGCAGCTTCGACCATCTCCAGATAGCGCGGCTCGAAAATATTGAGCGGCATACGCCCGCCGGGAAGCAGAAGGGCGCCCGAAAGCGGAAAGATCGGGACGCAGTCAGGCAGTTCGTCCGCACTGCGATAGTTCCGGTTGCCGGCCTGCATCTTATCGCCGCTCCATGCCCACGAGCCAAAAACGCGGCCCAGAGCAGCATCTGGCGCAGATGGCTATCATCTCAAGCATGCTGAACGATAAGAGGGTCAGGCGAATAGCATGGAAGAGAGCTTGCGCCGCGCCTGCGCCACGACCGGCTCCTTCGGTCCCCATGCCTCAAAAAAGGACAGAAGCTGCGTCCGGGCCTCGCCATCTCGCCAGTCGCGGTCACGCCGGATGATGTCCAGCAGGTGATCCGCCGCCGCCTGGCGGTTGCCTCGCGCGTTTTCGATCGCGGCCAAATCGCAGCGCGCCTGATGATCGTTCGGATCCTTATCCAATCGCGCAGCGAGCGATACCGGATCGCCGAGTGCTGCCACCTCTTCTTCAAGCGCAATGCGTTTGCGAAGCATGGAAAGGCCCTCCAGATCGCTGTCCTCCGGCAGATCGGCGATCATGGCGCTGGCCTCATCCTTTTGGCCTGCATCCCAGAGAAGTCCGGCAAGCGCCACCAACGCTTCGCCGTGCTCCGGCGCCCGCTGCAATATGGCCGAATAGACCTGCATGGCCTGTTCGATCTCACCGCTCGTCTCAGCTTCGCGCGCCATTTCCATGGCCTGCTCTATCGGATCAGTGGGCGCACCGTCCGCTTTCGGCAGCCGGGCAACGAAAGCCTTGATCTCGCTTTCCGGCAGAGCGCCCATGAAACCGTCAACAGGCCGCCCGCCTACAAACGCGAAAACGGCAGGAATGGACTGTACGCCGAGTTGCCCGGCAATGGCGGGGTGTTCGTCGATATTCATCTTCATCAGCCGAAGAGCGCCCTTGGCTTCGCGAACCACCTTTTCGAGCGTCGGGCCGAGCTGGCGGCAGGGTCCACACCAGGGCGCCCAGAAATCGACCAGAACCGGCACCTGTTTCGAAGGCTCGATGACATCCTGCGCGAAGCTGGCCGTTGTCGTATCGCCGATCAGGTCGCCGCTGGCCGCATCAGCGTCTGCTGTGCCTCCGGAAAGGTCCAAAAATCCGTCGCTCGCACTCATGATCAACTCCCGCGGCCTTCGACTAGTCGCTCCTTATAGAGGGCTTGCATCCTCCACATTCAAGATGAGCGGATCGTGACCGCACGCCTTCATCACGCTCATCAGATCGGCTGGCCGCAAGCTTGTCGTCGCTTCATTGGTCAAGGGATGGCAATGCACCAGATTAGCCGCCAGTAGCGCTTCGTCGATTACGAAGCGCACATCGTCGGGACTTGCGTTGAACGCGGCCAGCGCCGTGACGGAACCGGGCGTGACACCAAGCAGCGCCTCCATCTTCTCGGCCGAACCAAAGGAAAGCCGCCCTTGCGCGCCGATATGGCGATGAAGCCCCTTCAAATCGAGTTCGGCATCATCGCGAACCGTCACGAGGAAGTAACGGCTCTTCTTGTCCTTCAAAAAAAGATTTTTCGTATGACCTTTTGAGTCGCCCCGATCGGCTCTGCTTTCCTCCACCGTGAAATGCGGCCGGTGCCAATGGGTCTCGGCGGCAACACCGAGCGCAGCCAGCCTTTCAAGAGCGGGTGCGGCGCGCTGGCGCGCTTCGGCCGATGGTTCGATATCGGTCATTTCGCTCATCCTTCGCTTCATTGCCCGTTCTCTTCGAGATCACCCACGCGTCGTCGGAGGTCAAGGCGGAGCGGCGTATGACAACGTATTCGGCAGATCGACGCGCCGTTGATGATTTTTCCTGTTGCAATCGTTCGGCGGTTCGGCGATATAGCGCGCGTTCACGCCATCGCGATGGCGCGCAATGTGATGAGCGGGTGTAGCTCAGGGGTAGAGCACAACCTTGCCAAGGTTGGGGTCGTGGGTTCGAATCCCATCGCCCGCTCCATTTTCCGAACATACGAAAAGCCGCGGACTACCGCGGCTTTTGTCGTTTCAAGGTCATCGCGACAGGCGAACCTGTTCCGGCAGTATCGTATCAGGGACGACGGCGTCTTACGACCATAATTATATCCTACGCATCACCGGACCGACAGGTGTAGGGGTCGAAAATCTATACCCTCAAAAGAGGCCGTCCATTTCTGGCCAACTCTTATCGGCATGGCCTCGGTCAAGGTACCGGTCGTAACCAGTTCTCCCGCTTGCAATGGCTGGCATCCGGCGTAATTCTCGAGTTCGGCAATCAGATAGACAAGAGCCTGCAGCGGTCCGCCCAAAACGTCCGCGCCCGATCCTAGCCGTGTCACACCGTCATCGCACGAAAGACATGTCGTGAATGTCGATAGCGCCTTTATTCGGTCGGACAAGTTTTTGCCGATTGGCATAGGCTCGCCGACAAACAGCGCGGCATGGACGCCATAGGCTGCTGCGGCATCCGCAGCCGCGAAATCCCAGTTCGGAAAGATGGAGAACACGATCTCAAATCCGGGCGCTGCCCAATCAATGCATTCGGCAACCTCCGCTACGCTCATGCCAGGCGCCGGCCTCTTGCTCAGATGCAGTACCACCTCCGGTTCGATTTTTGCTTCCGGCAGTGTGCGGGCATCTATCGATGCCTCCCCGACACCAGTTTCGATAACGGTTGAATCGAAGACGTAATTCCAGATCGGCGCCGAAATGCCTTTCGATTTCCAGATAGCTCTGTTGGTGAAGCCAATTTTCCGCCCGACCGACTTGTCTCCTCTCTCGGCGCGCAAGTGGCGGACGTTCTCAACGACACGATAAGCTTCGGTAAGTCCGAAATCCTGATAGCGCTGTGAAAACGGACGGGTTTGTTTCCCCGAATCGAGCAGGGACATCAGCTCCTGACTGACTTGCTCCACTACGACTGACGATTTCCCCATAGCGCTCCCCGGTCTTATCATTTGTGCGCAGGTTCAGCGGAAACATAGCCCCTCGCCGTCCGGTTTTTCCGCTAGTCCGTGACCGCACCCTCTTCATCCTTCGGCATGCGCATACGACTGCGGATCAGGCCACCGACAAGAATGGGCAGAACGAAGCCGGCAATGGCGATGGCCCAGAGCGTGATCGCCAGTGGCGATCCGACCAGTGTCATGTAGTCGCCATTGGAGATATTCACCGCCCGGCGGAAATTCACCTCCATCTCATTACCGAGCAACGTACCGAGAATCACCGGCACGAGCGGCACGTCCAACTTGCGCAGCACCCATCCCATGATCCCGAATCCGACCATGACCAGCAGATCGAAGCTCGAACCCGAAATGCCGTAAATGCCAACAAAGGACACCATTGCGACAATGGGCATGAGAATGCGCGGCGGCACCAGAAGGACTCGCGTAAAGAGGCCCACCATCGGAATATTCATGGCGAGTAGCATGATGTTGCCGATAAAAAGCGCGGCGATCAGGCCCCAGACGACATCCGGGTTCTGCGAGAAGAGGAGTGGGCCGGGGGTGATGTTGAGCGCCAGCAAAACAGCCAGCAGCACAGCCGTGGTGCCCGATCCGGGTACGCCAAGCGCCAGCATCGGCACGAGCGCGCCGCCCGCGGCGGCATTGTTGCCGGCCTCCGGCGCGGCCACGCCGCGCGGATCGCCCTTGCCGAAGGTGCCTTTTCGGTCCACCAGACGCTTTTCCATCGAGTAGGAGATGAATGAGCCGAGCGAAGCGCCCGCACCCGGCAGAACCCCGGCGATAAAGCCGAGTCCGGTTGTCCGCAGCATCGTCGGCGTGCAGGAACGGATCAGCGCCCAGGACGGAATAATCTTGCCGATCTCCATTTTCGGCTTGTCGGAAATGTCGCGGTCAGTGCCGCGATGCTCAAGGAAGATGAACACTTCCGATAACGCGAAGAGACCGACAATGGCGACCAGGAAGTCTATGCCGTCATAGAGATGCACCTCGCCGAAGGTGAAGCGAGGCACACCCGTCTGCGTATCGACGCCGATCATTGCGAGACCGAGGCCAAGGGCCGCTGCGAAGGCCGATTTCGCCTGATTGGTCGATGAGATGCCGCCAAGCGTTGCAAATGCCAGTGCGAACAGCGCGAAATATTCGGCGGGTCCGAATAAAAGCGCCACCTTCACCAGTTGCGGCGCCAGAAAAACCAGACCCCAGGTGGCGAAGAAAGCGCCGACGAAGGATGCGACCCCGGACAGCGCCAAGGCCTCGCCAGCCCGCCCCTGCTGGGCCATGGGATAGCCGTCGAGGCAGGTCATCATGGCCGGCTCGTCACCGGGAATGTTCAGCAGAATCGATGAAATGCGCCCGCCATACATCGCGCCGTAATAGACAGATGTCAGCAGAATGAGCGAGGGCGTCGCGCCGAGACCGAGCGTGAAGGCCAGCGGAATGAGAATGGCTACACCGTTGGATGGGCCGAGGCCCGGCAGCGCGCCCATGATCGTGCCGAGAAAGCAGCCAAGCAGCGCCAGACCGATATTCTGCCAGGTCAGTGCAACGACGAAACCGTCCGCGAGAGAAGAAAGAAGTTCCATCGATCTGCCCCTAGAAACCGAATGGGCCGCGGGCCAGCGAAAGGCCGAGCACCAGGCGGAAAATGACGTAAATGCCGACCGAGGTGCCGACGCCGATAATCAGACTCTCGATGATTTTCGAGCCAAGCCGCCAGGTCAGATAGGTGGCGGCGATGGCGGTCGAGATGAGAAAGCCGGCCACTGGCAGGAGTTCGGCATAAGCTGCGAGCACCAGCGCGGCGAGGCCGATTTCGGCCAGCCGACCGGCGTGCGGCCAGTGGGGTTCGGGGTCAGGCTTGAGCAGGAAATAGATCGATGACAGTCCCATCATCGCGGCGATGATGAAGGGAAACATTTTCGGCCCGACAGTATCGGTCAGGAAGCTTTCCTGAATGATTGCGGCCTGCCAGGCATAGATGAGGGCGAGAACCAGCCCGATTCCACCGAAAATCCGGTCACTCATTCGATCCTCCCGATCAAACGATGAAGGGTGCGGACCCCCGACACTAAAGGCGGGGATCCGTTATCGCATATGAATTACTGCAGGATGCCGATCTCTTTGGAAAGATCGGTGATTTCCTGCACGGAGTCCGACACGAAGGACTGGAACTCGTCGCCCTGCAGGTCGAGCGGCGCCAGACCGTTGGCCTCCATGATGGCCTTCCACTCATCGGAATCATAAAGCGTGCCGATGGCATTGACCCAATAGTTGTAGGCATCGTCGCTCATATTGCCGGGAGCGTAGAAACCGCGCCAGTTGGCGCCGATCGCGTCGATGCCCTGCTCCTTGGCGGTCTTGAACTCGGCAAATTCGCCTTCCAGCCGCTCGGGCGCCAGAACGGCGATGACCTTGATATCGCCGGAATCGACGAAGCCCTTGGCTTCGGACAGGTCACCGGTAAATGCCTGAAGCGAACCCGCCAGCAATTGCGTCACGGCCTCGCCGCCACCTGCGAAGGCGATATATTTGACCTGCCGAACGTCCTCGACGCCAGCCTTCTGCGCTGCGATGAGCACTTTCAGATGGTCCCATCCACCGACAGCCGAACCGCCGCCGATTGAAACGGACGTTGGATCGGCCTTGATCTTGTCCATCAGCTCCGGCAGCGTTTCGATTTCGCTGTCCGCCGCAACGGCGATAACGCCGTAATCGGCGCCGATCGCGCCAAGCCAGCGAACCTGATCCATCGTATTGCCGGGGAAGGCATTCTGCGCCAGACGTGTCGCCGTGGCAGACGACGCGGCGACAATCAGATCATTATCGTCATTGCGCTTATTGACGACCTCGGCAAAGGCAACGCCGCCGCCACCGCCGGACAGGTTCACGACCTGCATGGTGGACGGAATAAGATCGAGGTCCTGCAGGGATTTACCGACCTGGCGGCAGGTGAAATCCCAGCCGCCCCCGGGATTGGCCGGCGCGATACATTCGGGATTTTCCGGCGTGAAGTCCTGGGCCGTCGCGGCCATAGGCGTGAATAGAAGGGCAGCGGCAGCCAGCAGGCTGCGCCCTGTGATCGAAAAGCTCATGATTTCTCCTCCAAACAAGTCCGGCCAGCCGTCTCCAGCAACCGGATATCGAAAGCTATCACGGCAAGCTGTCACCAACCTATCATGCCGGAACGGCCCGCACTTTCGCGCATCCGGCAGGCGGCGTAGTGTGGGCAGGGAGGAGTGCTGAAACGCATGCGCGTTCTGATCGTAGAGGATGCGGCGGATGTCGCCGAAGCCGTCGCCGCCAGTCTGGAGCGCGCCGGCTTCGCTTGCGATATCGCGCCCGATCTTTCGCGCGCAGCGGGTTTTGTCGAAGTTCAGACCTTCGACGTACTGGTGCTCGACATCAACCTGCCGGACGGAGACGGCCGTGATTTTCTGCGTGACCTCCGGCGGCGGGGCGACCGGACCCCGGTCCTTATGCTGACCGCGCGGTTCGAAGTAACGGCAAGGGTCGATGCGCTGGACGAAGGTGCAGACGATTATCTGGTCAAACCCTTCGATCTGCGCGAACTGGAAGCGCGCGTTCGGGTGCTGACACGGCGCAATCACGGCATGGCGGACAGCCAGATCGTCCTCGGGCGGCTGACAGTGGATATGGCAGGCCAGACCGTCCGCTGCGATGGCGCTCTGGTTCCGATGACCCGGCGCGAAATGGCCCTTCTCAACCTGCTCATGGCCCATCGCGGGCAGATCATGTCGAAGGAACGCCTCTTCGAAGGGCTTTTCTCCTTCGACAGCGCCGATGTCGGTCTGAATACGGTGGAGCTCTATGTTGCAAGGCTGCGCAAGAAGCTGGCCGGTGCCGACGTCGCCATCGAGACCCATCGCGGCCTGGGATACCGGCTGGATGTCGCCGATGGGTAGTATTTTCCGATTGCCGCAAAACCTTTCTCTGAAGAGCCGTGTCGCACTGGCAATGGCGACCGTTCTCATTGTCGGCGGCGTTGTGGTGCTGGTCGCGGCGTTGGCCTATGGACGTCAGGCAGCGCGCGAAGCCTATGACCGGCTTCTGGTCGGCGCAGCCAGTGACATCGCTGAATCGATCACCATTCGAAATGGTGCGGCTTTGGTGGATATGCCGGTTTCGGCCTTCGAACTGCTGGCGCTCGCGCCGGACGATCGCATTGTCTATCGCGTGCTCGACGACGACGGCCGGACTCTTACTGGCTATGAAAATACCCCACTGCCTCGAAAATCGGGTGAAACGACGTTCTATGACAGCGAATTCGGCGGCGAGGCGGCGCGCTATGTCAGCCTGACACGGCGCTTCGCGGAACGCAGCTTTTCCGGGTCGGTTCAGGTCATTGTCGGGCAAACCCTGCGTGCGCGCCAGCAACTTGCCCGTGACATCGCCCAGAATGCGCTGCTGGTTCTCGGCGCCGCCGGCGCGGCGATGGCGCTGTTTGCCTGGCTTGTCATGCAGTCCGCTCTGCGCCCCCTGCCCCGGATCGGCGAAGCACTCAGAAAGCGCGATCCGACGGATCTCACGCCTATCGACCTCGCAGCGCCGTCCGAAATCGGGTCACTCATCGCGTCATTGAATGGCTTCATGGCGCGTCTGGACCGGCAAATGCAGTCGAACCGCCATTTGATCGGCGATGCAGCCCATCAACTCCGCACTCCCGTTGCGGCGATCCGCGCACACGCTCAACTCGCTTTGGAAGAACCCGATACCGAGCGCCGCTCTCGAATGGTCAAGCGCATACACGACCGGGCCGTCGGGCTGAGCCATCTGCTCGACCAAATGCTGAATCACGCAATGATCATTCACCGCGCCGACACGGCGCCACGCGACCTTGTCGATCTGCGCAATGTGGCGGTCGAAGCTTTTGAAGCCAATGAACCGGCCATTCTCGCACCGTCCAATGTCGTGGCGCTCGACCTACCTGACGACCCCGTGACGGTGCGCGGCGATTCGCTGTCGCTGGCCGAAGCGGCGAAGAACCTGCTCGGCAACGCCTTGTCTCATGGCCAACCGCCTGTCCGTATCGGCGTGCGAGACGGTGTGCAGGCCGAATTATGGGTCCGCGACGCCGGCGAAGGACCACCGGAAACGATCAGGACCGATCCAGCGACCCGCTTCGCTGGAGACCGCACCAATGGAGGCAGCGGGCTGGGACTTGCAATTGCTCAGGCGGTCGCGACCGTTCATGACGGATCGATCCGGATGAGCGCAGACGATGACGGTTTCGAAGCGGCGATGGTCTTGCCGAAAGAATGCTCATGATCCGTCTATTATTTCTGGCTCTGATCGTCCTTCTGCCCATTGGTGCGGCGGCCCAGGAATTAACGGGTTCCTTTGGACCGAACGAAGCACGGCAAAAACTGACCATCCGGTCGACGACCGATCTTGAAGTAATGGGGCCCGTTGTCGAAAGCTATCTTTTCGGCAGGCCCGATTTGCGGATCGATTACGAACAGTGGGGATCGAACGACCTCTACGAACTCACCGCCTCCGATTGCAAAAGAGACCTGGCGGGCGCCGGAATCGTCATTAGCTCCGCCGTCCACCAGATGGTGCGCCTCGTCAATGATGGCTGTGCCAAGACCTACCGATCGGCCATGACAGCCGCTCTTCCGGATCAGCTGCGCTGGCGCGATCAGCTATGGGGCATTTCACGCGAACCGGCCGTCATCGTCTATAATCGCAAGCTCGTTCCGGCCGGCGAGGTGCCGCGCTCACGATTCGATCTGCTGGACCTGCTAAGGCCCGAAGACAGCCGGTATCGTGGCCGAGTTGCGACGTACGACATCGAAACATCCGGACTTGGCTATCTGCTTGCCTTTGCGGATTCACTGGAGGCCTCCACATTTGGCGGGTTGATGGAATCCTTCGGGCGTAGCGGTGCGGTCGCAACCTGCTGCTCTGCGGAAATCATCGATGCGGTAATCGAAGGCCGGTTTCTGCTCGCCTATAACGTTCTCGGCTCCTACGCGCTGGCGCGTGCGCAGAATGAAAACCGGCTGGGTGTCGTCGCACCGAAGGACTATACGCTCATCCTGTCACGCGGCGCGATGATTCCGAAAAATAATCGTGCGACAGGGGAAGCATCGGCTTTTCTGGAATTTCTATTATCAGCGGCGGGCCGCGCCTCTCTGGAAGAGGCCCTTCTTCTTGTGCGGCTGGACGAAGATGAGGGCGCGCTTCTGGAGTCGCCGGACGACACCCAGACGATACAGCGCCCGATCGCCCTGTCACCTGCGCTTCTAATCGCGCTCGACAGGCACAAACGCGGCCTCTTTCGCGAGCGGTGGCGCGCGGCCTTTCCGATCAGTCCCTGAAAACATTGAACAATATCTCGTCGCATCAACGGACAGTTCGTCACGGCGTAACGATGTTCGCCTATTCTTTTCGCTCCCGCTTCGCTTCACTGCGTGCTAGTCCACACACATGGCGACCAGAAAAGCGCACGAAGTCGATAGCTGGATTGCACGCCCCGATCCGCGTGTCAGGACCGTTCTGATCTACGGCCCCGATCGCGGTCTCGTTTCCGAGCGGGCCAAGCGCTTCGCTCGCGAAACCGGGCTCGACCTGGACGATCCCTTCGCCGTTATCCGATTGGAAGGCTCGGAGGTCGACGCCGACCCGGCTCGGCTGGCGGACGAGGCGCGGACGGTTTCCATGTTCGGCGGCGAACGCCTGATATGGCTGCGCAATGCCGGCTCGTCGAAGGGGTTTCTGACAGCCATTTCCGATCTATTGGCCGATCCTCCATCCGATGCGCGTCTCCTCATCGAAGCAGGCGATTTGAAACGCGCCGCCGGTAATCTGCGCGGCCTATGCGAAAAAGCGGAATCGGCAATGGCTCTGCCGTGCTACGCCGACAAGGCTCGCGATCTGGAAAAACTGATCCAGGACGTTCTCGGTGGCGCCGGTCTCGCTCTTCAAGCCGAAGCGCGAAGCCTTCTGATGAACGCGCTCGGAGGCGACCGCCTTGCTTCGCGGGGTGAGCTTGAAAAACTGGCGCTCTACGCCGACGGCCAGGCGGAAGTGACGGCAGAAGACGTGATCGCCAGCATTGGCGATGTTGCCGCGCTTTCTGCCGATACGTTGGTCGATGCCGCGCTGACAGGCAATCTGACGCTTCTCGACCGGGAGTTGGGGCGGTTGGTGCAGGCTGGTACGGACGCGAACGCAATTCTTGCGACACTGATACGCGCCATAGGCCAGCTTCACGAGTTGAGGCTGGCTATGGATAAGCGAAATCTCTCGGCCAGCGCGGCCGTTCAACAGGCCCGCCCGCCGGTCTTCTTCACGCGGCGCCAGGCTGTCACCGATGCCTTATCGGCTTGGTCGAGCGATCGGATTGCAGCGGCGCAGGATCGCATTCACGACACGGTCCTCACCATCCGCAAGAGCGGCAGGCTCGAAATTCCAACGCTCCGTCATACCCTTTTGGCGCTGGCCATCGAGGCGCGGCGCAAACATCGCGCCGCCTGAAACCTAGCTGTTAAACAGCCGGCTGAGCAATTGATCCAGCTCATCTTGATTTCGGTATTTCAGCCGGACTTCGCCGCCCTTTTTCGACGGGGAAATACGCGTCTTCAACCCCAGACTGGCCGCCAGACGCTCTTCCAGCGCTACCACAGCTTCATCGCGTTCAGCCCGTGATTTCTCGTGACCGGAATCGTTCTTCGGCCCGCCCTGTGCAAGCGCCTCGGCTTGCCGAACAGTAAGCCCTTGCTCGACGATCCGCTGCGCCAATGCTTCCGGCTCTTCGGCCGTGATCAAGGTACGCGCATGACCGGCCGATAGACGTCCGTCGCTCAGCATGGCCTGAACTTCTTGCGGCAAACGCAGCAAACGCAAGGTGTTGGCGACGTGACTGCGACTCTTGCCGATGACGCCGGCAAGCTCGTTCTGCGAATATTCATATTCGTCGATCAACGCCTGATACCCATGACCCTCCTCAATCGGGTCGAGGTCGGCACGCTGAACGTTCTCGATGATCGCCAGCTCCAACGCGGTGCGATCGTCAACATCGCGCAGGAGATACGGCACTTCTGTAAGCCCCGCCTTCCTGCTGGCGCGCCAGCGGCGTTCGCCCGCAATAAGCTCGAAACCCTCTGGATTGCCAGCCTGACGGCGTACGACGACAGGCTGGACTAATCCATGGACACGAATCGACTGTGCAAGATCTTCGATCTCGTCTTCGTTGAAATGTCGCCGGGGGTTGCGGCTGTTCGGCACGATCCGGTCGATAGCGATCCGACCGTCAGCGGATGGCGCGGCCTTGGGAGCTTGAGATTCATTGGCCGGCGGGTCGATCTCGCCGATCAGCGCCGCCAATCCGCGACCGAGCCGTTTTCTCGGAGCATCCTCATTCATTACCGACATCTCCTATGCGGCCTGCAATTGACGTTCACGGCGGATCACTTCGGACGCCAATTGAAGATAGGCTTGGCTGCCCGTACACTTCAGATCGTAGAGAATCGCTGGTTTTCCATGCGATGGCGCTTCCGAAACGCGTACATTCCGCGGAATGACGGTATTATAGACCTTCTCGCCCATATGCTCGCGAACGTCCTCGACAACCTGGTTGGAAAGATTGTTCCGACGATCGAACATGGTCAGAACGATACCCTGAATGTCCAGCGTGGGATTAATCGTCTGACGCACCTGTTCCACCGTCCGTAGAAGCTGGCTGAGACCTTCCAGGGCAA
The DNA here is from genome assembly GCF_024158145.1 of Notoacmeibacter sp. MSK16QG-6. Taxonomy (GTDB): domain Bacteria; phylum Pseudomonadota; class Alphaproteobacteria; order Rhizobiales; family Rhizobiaceae; genus Notoacmeibacter. Next base: position 1,410,497 of record NZ_JAMYXM010000001.1, on the reverse strand, counting down.
AGAACTCGCATTGCAGCGGCACGAGCACCGAATCCGCCGCGGCCATGGCATTGAGCGTAAGAAGGTTGAGTGACGGCGGACAATCGACCAGAACGTAATCGTAATTCGTACCGGCAATCCGCGCCGCCCGCAAAGCGTTCTTCAGTTTCATGGCGCGGTCTTTATCGCCGGAAATTTCCATCTCCACGCCGAGAAGATCCATCGTCGATGCGACAACATGAAGTCCTGGAACAGCAGTCGGAATGGCGGCTTCCGAGATGCCGTTATGGCCGAGCAGAACGTCATAGGCGCTGATCAGGCGCTCCTCGCGCTCAATGCCAAGACCCGTACTGGCATTGCCTTGAGGGTCGACATCGACAAGCAGAACACGCTGGCCTGTTGCGGCAAGCGCTGTCCCCAGATTGATGGCTGTGGTCGTTTTTCCGACGCCGCCCTTCTGATTAGCGATGGTGATGATGCGCATGAATGCCTCCGCATCGGACATCAGACTGTTCGATTTCGGTTAAATCACAAACGAACAGGATTTTGAATCCGCAGAATGACGCTTTCTCGGTCGATCACGCTTTGATGCACAGTCAATTCGAATGCAAAGCGTCTTTTCGCGTCCTCTATCTCATTCTCGTAACTCCGACCCTTGTGAAAGAGCGCAGTTGCGCCCCCTGTAAGCCAAGGCTCAGCAAGAGCTAAAAGTTCGACGAGAGGTGCGAGAGCGCGCGCCGTAACATAATCCGCCGAGGAAATTCGCGATGACGCGTCTTCGATCCGAACGGAGTGAATGCGTGCAGCGGCTTGGCAACGTGCGATGCAGGTCAAAAGAAACGCAGTCTTTTTGCGATTGCTTTCGACCAGATGGATCTGTGCATTTTCCTGCTCGGCCAGCGCAATTCCGACTGGAATACCAGGCAGTCCCCCGCCTGATCCGAGATCGATCCACTGATGGTCCGGCTCAGTCAGATCCAGAAGTTGAAGGCTGTCCTCGATGTGTCGGGTCCGAAAGGACTCAAGCGTGGTCGACGCGGCCAAATTGATTTTCGCGTTCCAAGAGCGGAAAAGCTCTTCATACCGGGCCAATCGCTCCTCTGTTTCACGTGAAACAATCACCTATGCGGCCTGCTTTTCTTTTGCGCGGCGAGCGAACGCTATAAGAAGACCCAAGGCGGCCGGTGTCATGCCCTCGATTTTACCGGCATCCGCTATAGAGCGAGGGCATGCGCGAGATAGCTTTTCGACAAGCTCCAGTGAAAGACCGGATACGGCTTTATAATTGAAATCGGCTGGCAACTGTATCGCTGTGTCACGCTTCAGTACGGCGATGTCCGATTTTTGTCGCTCGGTGTACACCGCATAGACCGCCTCGATCTCAATCAGTTCGGATGTCTTTCTATCGAGGCTGTTGAGCTCGGGCCAGACCGCAGCCAGCCTGTCGATACCGATGTCGGGACGCGAAAGAATATCATAGGCTGCACGCCGTTTTCCGTCAGCATTCATCTGTAGACCGTGACGTTCCGCCTCGTTCGGCGTCAGGCTGCGATCCATGAGCATTCGTCGCGCATTGTCTAGGTTTGTCTTCAGCTTTTCAAACTTGGATCGCCGGTCCGCATCGATCAGCCCCAACTCGTCGGCTATCGGCGTCAATCTCTGATCGGCGTTATCGGCGCGCAACGAGAGCCGAAATTCGGCGCGGCTGGTAAAGAGACGATAGGGCTCCGAAACGCCTTGCGTTATCAGATCATCGATCATGACGCCGAGATAGGAATCGCCCCGGCTAAAAATCGCGGCAGGGCGCTGAAGCGCCCGATGAGCGGCGTTCAGGCCCGCGACCAGCCCCTGCCCCGCAGCTTCCTCATATCCAGTGGTGCCATTGATCTGACCTGCAAGGAAAAGCCCTTCCATGGACCGGCTTTCCAGGCTGGGTTCAAGCCCACGGGGATCGAGATAGTCATATTCGATAGCGTATCCGGGCTGGATGACACGTGCCCGCTCGAGCCCGGGGATAGTGGCGATCATCGCGGCCTGAACGTCTTCAGGCAGAGAGGTCGACAGACCGTTGGGATAGACCGTGTGATCGTCCAGCCCTTCAGGCTCCAGAAAAATCTGATGACCGTCGCGGTCGCCGAACCGTTCGATCTTGTCTTCTATGGAAGGACAATAGCGTGGCCCGACACCCTCGATATGACCGCCGAAGAGCGCAGATCGGCCAAGATTTTCGCGAATGATGCGGTGGGTTTCCAGACCGGTTCGCGTTATGCCGCAGGCGATTTGTGGCACGGTAATCCGCTCGGTTATCAATGAGAACGGCACAGGATCGGCATCGGCGTCCTGACGACCGACCGCATCCCAATCGATCGTCCGGCCGTCCAATCGGGCGGGTGTTCCAGTCTTCAAACGACCAGTTTCCAGTCCAAGCGCGCGAAGGCGCTGCGCCAGCCTGCTGGATGCAGCTTCGCCCACACGACCCGCCGGGTATTGTTTGTCGCCGATATGAATGACGCCGCCGAGGAAGGTACCCGTCGTGAGAACGACCGATCGCGCGCGCAACACCGTCCCATCGGCCAAAAGAGCGCAGCAACAGATACCGTTTTCGACAAATAGATCGACCACTTCTCCAATGACGATCGAGAGATTGGCCTGCTGGCGGATAATCCGCTGAACCGCCTGACGATACAGTTTCCGATCCGCTTGAGTACGCGGTCCACGGACGGCCGCTCCTTTGCGCCGATTCAGCATGCGAAACTGTATGCCCGCCTCGTCAGCGGCCTGCCCCATCAGGCCGCCCAGTGCGTCGATTTCCCTGACCAAGTGCCCTTTGCCCAAGCCCCCAATGGCAGGGTTGCAGCTCATCGTTCCAAGATTGCCATCAGCCATAGTGACGAGGGCCGTGGCCGCCCCGATACGCGCCGAAGCAGACGCTGCTTCACAGCCGGCATGGCCGCCGCCAACCACAATCACATCGAATTGTCGCTGCTCTGTCGATTGTTTCACGTGAATCATCCTCACATGGCAAAGGTCGTTTCACGTGAATCACGCCCATAATGTTTCACGTGAATCACTTTCCAATACAGAAAGCGCTGAAGACCTCGTCCAATACGTCTTCTGCGTCGGTCTGTCCAACCAGACGTCCAAGCGCGAAGCTGGCTGCACGTAATTCCTCGGCAATCATCTCGGCGGGCAATTCGTTCCAGCGAGACAGGGCGCGATTGCAATGGTCAATGGACGAGGCCAAATGATGGCGTTGCCGGTCCGTCGCCGGAGGGACAGCGTCCTCGAAAGGAAGCCTATCACGTAACCGCCCGACAATTAACGCAAGCAGGGAAGCAATCCCCTCCCCGGTTTTTGTGGAGATCGAAATCCAGTCTCTGTCATCCGCTCGCATCGATGCCATGTCGGCCTTCGTCTGCACCTTTAACACGTCATTCGAAAAATCAGAGCTTTGCGGCTCCCTGCCCTTTTCGTCGAGCCACAAGACAAGGTCGGCGTCCCTGGCAGTCTGCAGGGCGAGATTTACACCCATGCGTTCAACAACGTCGTCCGTATCGCGGAGACCCGCCAGATCGGACAGAACGACCTTATAACCTTCCAGATCGAGATTGACCTCGATGCGGTCACGCGTCGTGCCGGCAACATCCGTGACGAGTGCGACATCTCTGCCTGCCAGAAAATTCAGGAGGCTTGACTTGCCGGCGTTCGGTAGGCCCGCAAGCGCAACCCGAAAGCCGCGACGCACGATTTCAGCACCGGCGAAGGCCTGGTGATGGCGCTCCATCACTTGGACAAGATCGCCAAGCGCCCGGCACGCTTCTTCCGAAACCTCTGCCGGTACATCGCCCTCATCAGAAAAATCGAGTTCCGCTTCGAGCCGAGCGCGAAGGCGGGTCAATGTCTTCTGCCATCCCGAAATCAGCGCCAGTTGCCTACCGACAGCGCCCGACATCGCCAGGCGTCTTTGGGCTTCCGTCTCGGCGTCGATCAGCTGCGATAACGCCTCGGCCTCCGTCAGATCCATTCGACCGTTTGCGAAGGCGCGTCTCGTGAACTCACCTGCTTCAGCAGGGCGGAATGTTGGCAGTGATGAGAGTCGGCGAAGCACCGCTGCAATGATTGCAGGACTGCCATGGAGCTGAAACTCCGCACAATCTTCGCCCGTGAAGCTGTGGGGACCGGCGAAGAAAAGCACCAGACCTCGATCGATGACCTCACCGTCGACGACGAAATTGTGAAGCGTGGCGCGGCGCGGCTCCGGAACAGCGATGCCGAACGCAGTGAAGGCCTCAACGGCCCTTTCGCCGCTGATCCTGACGATGGCGACCCCGCTAGGAACGGCACCGGACGACAGCGCGTAGATGGTATCGGCCATGGCCGTCACTTCCAGACGCAAGACAAAGCCCTGGTTCCGCGATTGCTCGTTAGGTGTTCATACTATCGAAGAACTCGTCATTGCTCTTGGTTTGCTTCAGCTTGTCGATCAGGAATTCGATCGCGTCGGTTGTTCCCATTGGCGAAAGGATGCGCCGCAGAACATAGATCTTCTGCAGATCCTTGCGCGGAACCAGCAGATCCTCCTTACGCGTACCGGACTTCAGAATATCCATGGACGGGAACGTTCGCTTGTCGGCGACCTTGCGGTCCAGAACGATTTCGCTGTTACCGGTGCCTTTGAATTCCTCGAAGATCACCTCATCCATGCGGCTACCCGTGTCGATCAGAGCGGTCGCGACAATCGTCAGAGAACCGCCTTCCTCGATATTGCGGGCCGCACCGAAAAAGCGTTTCGGCCGTTGCAATGCGTTCGCGTCGACACCGCCGGTCAGAACCTTGCCGGAAGAGGGTACGACGGTGTTATAGGCGCGGCCGAGACGGGTGATGGAATCGAGCAGGATAACCACATCGCGGCCATGCTCGACAAGGCGCTTGGCCTTCTCGATCACCATTTCAGCGACTGCCACATGGCGTGTGGCCGGCTCGTCGAAGGTCGAAGAAACGACCTCGCCGTCGACACTCCGCTGCATATCCGTGACCTCTTCAGGCCGCTCGTCGATCAACAGCACGATAAGATAACATTCCGGGTGATTGGTCGTGATGGAATGCGCGATATTCTGCAACAGAACCGTCTTACCCGTACGGGGCGGCGCCACGATAAGAGCGCGCTGGCCCTTTCCGAGAGGCGCGACCAGGTCGATCACGCGCGCGGACAAATCCTTCTTGTCCGGCGCTTCAATCTCCATCTTGATACGCTCGTCAGGGTAGAGCGGCGTGAGATTGTCGAAGTGAATCTTGTGACGGATTTTCTCCGGATCGTCGAAATTGATCGTATTGACCTTGAGAAGGGCGAAATAGCGCTCGCCCTCTTTCGGGCTGCGAATCGGACCCTCGACCGTATCGCCCGTCTTCAACTGAAAACGCCGGATCTGCGATGGTGAAATATAGATATCGTCCGGCCCCGGCAGATAATTGGCGGAGGCCGACCGAAGAAAACCGAAACCGTCCTGAAGAATTTCGACGACACCTTCGCCGATAATCTCCACATCCTGATCGGAGAGGCGTTTGAGGATCGCGAACATCAGTTCCTGTTTGCGCAGAACGGAAGCGTTCTCGACCTCATGCTCCTCGGCGAAGGCGATCAGATCCGTCGGGCTTTTGCTCTTCAGGTCCTGGAGCTTCATTTGTTTCATGTGAATCATCCAAATTGGGTTGCCCGTAGCTCGGCCAATATGCGCCGGCGGGCAGAATCGTCAGGGGAAAGCATCGGCCTGCTGAAAATGTGATCTCGAAGGGGCAACGGGCAGCAGCCGCGCGGAAGGTGGGTGGTGCTGCATAGCGAACTGTCGCCGCTTATTCAAGCTATCCGGCGAGTCAATTCTTTATGAACGCCTAGAACGGCTTCACGACGACCATGATCACGATGACGATCATCAAAAGCGTCGGTGCTTCATTGACGATACGCCAATGCCGCTCGGTCTTCGCGTTGCGGTCCTCTGCAAAACGCCGCGTCGCAGCAGACAGGTAACCGTGCAGTCCGGAAAGAAGAAAAACCGCCAGAAACTTGACGTGGAACCAGCCTTCGCTGAACGCGCCGGACTTAATGGCAAGATAGAGCCCGAGCACCCAAGCCACGATCATCGCCGGGTTCATGATGGCGCGTAGAAGCCGCCGTTCCATAATCTTGAAAAGTTCGCTCTGCGGAGAGCCCGCGTCCACTTGGGTGTGATAAACGAAGAGACGCGGCAGATAGAACATCGCCGCCATCCAGCTGATCACTGCCATGACATGCAAGGCCTTGGCCCAGAGATAGAAACCATCGCCGGCGAAAACAAGAAGCCCTGCCAGCAATCCACCAGTCACCAAAATCGCGACAATCGCACGGAATAAGGGGCTTTTCCGAAGAGATCGATCAGCCGGCTTCATAATTCACCCCTTTAAGCGCCCTTCCAACTTCGCACGCGATCGATCATCCGCTGCACATGGTCGATAGGCGTCTGGGGCGTAATCCCGTGACCGAGATTGAAGATAAATGGCCCATCCGCCAGCGCCGTCAGGATCGAATCGATGCCTTCATCAAGAGCGTTGCCCCCGGCGACCAGCCGCAGCGGGTCAAGATTGCCCTGAACCAGGCTGTCCTTCTGCAAACGCTTGGCCTGCGACAGCGGAACAGACCAATCCAGCCCAAGCGCATCGACGCCGGTTTCTTGACGGTAACTATCATAGGCCGAACCAGCGCCCTTGGGAAAACCGATGATCGGCACGTCAGGAAAGCGCTCGCTCAGCCTGTCGACGATCAGCCTGACTGGCCGAATGCAGCAACGCTCGAAGCTGGCTTCATCCAGAACACCGCTCCAGGAGTCGAAAATCTGCACGGCATCGGCGCCTGCCTCGATCTGGCGGGCCAGATATTGCGCCGACCGTTCCGCAAGGCCGGTGAGCAGCGTATCCATCAATTCCGGGTGGCGATAGAGGAACAGCCGGGCAGGGGCCTGATCCGCCGTTCCATGTCCGGCGATCATATAGGTCGCGACGGTCCATGGCGCGCCACAGAAGCCCAGAAGCGTGGTCTCACGAGGCAATCGGCTGCGAAGACGCCGAACGGTTTCATAGACAGGCGCCAGCCTATCGTGAAAATCGGCAATATCCGAGAGGCTGTCGATCTCGTCCGGCTTGATCGGGGTCATGATCGGGCCCCGGCCTTCCTCGAAGCGAAGATCGCGGCCCAGAGCATGCGGAACGGTCAGAATATCGGAGAACAGGATCGACGCATCGAAACCGAACCGGCGTATCGGTTGCAGCGTGACTTCAGTGGCCAGTTCCGGATTGTAGCAAAGATCGAGAAACGAACCGGCCGTCTTACGTGTCTCACGATACTCCGGCAGATACCGTCCAGCCTGTCGCATAATCCAGATGGGGGGTGTTTCGGCATGTGCGCCGTTCAAAACATCGAGCACAATACGATTTGTTTTCGTCACTCCGACCTCGCTCAGACGTGGATGACTATCCCACCCAAATTTCTAAAGAAAACTCCCGAAGGGAGATTGTTGATTCTTAGAGTCGGTGAGAATCAGGGATTCTCGCCTATCCCCAGCGCTAGAACAGAAACGACGCTCGCCGGGGTTCACGCCATATCGTGGATATGCCTGTGGGGACAAGAGTCGCGAGCGTTAACACTTTCTTAACGAAATGCAGTCTCTCGGGCGATCGGCGATATGCGATCCCAACTTGGGACAGCCCGGGCATGACGATCACTCTATCCCCGATCTTTTCAACAGTTGAGTATCTGGGTCTGCCAACCGCTGTTTGTGGAGAAAGCTGAGGGTTTTACGCAGGTGGCAACAGGCGATGGCGATGCGTTGGCTGGTGCCCCCAATGATTCACACGCGACGGATTCCAGCGGGGAGAAGTTAACAATTCCTTACCAACGCTCTGGACTCCACAGTTCGTTTTGGCCTCGCCCGGCCTTGCAGTGATTCGGTTCGCCGGCTAACCGTCGAGCCGACCAAAAGGACCACACTGGATGAGCAAAGCTCTTATACTTGCATCCGCCAGCCCCTGGCGGATCGCTTTGTTGCAGCAGGCCGGACTGTCGGTAACCGCGGAGGCGGCCGATATTGACGAGCGGGCCATCGATTCCGCGCTCGACGGGTCCGATGTCGAACCGGAGGATATCGCCATTATTCTCGCCGAGGCCAAGGCTCAAGCCGTTTCCGAACGCCATCCCGATGCGTTGGTGATCGGGGCCGACCAGGTGCTTTCCCTTCACGGCGAAATTCTGCACAAATCGCAGGACATTGAGGAAGCGCGGCGACGCCTCTTGCAGCTTTCGGGGAAAACCCATCGGCTCAATAGCGGTCTGGCCCTTTGCAAGGATGGGGAAACGATCTGGCGTTACGCCGGCATCGCAGACATGACGATGCGCGATCTCGATCCGGGGTTCATCGGTCGATATCTTGCAGCCGCCGGCGAAGCGGTCCTCGGCAGTGTGGGCGTGTACCAGATTGAGGGTCTGGGCATTCAATTGTTCGAGAGCATCGATGGCGATTACTGGACCATTATCGGTCTGCCGCTGATCCCGCTTCTGGCAGAGCTTCGCTCGATAGGGGCCATCGATGGCTAAGGAGAGCGTCCGCGCCGGAGTTATCGGCCATCCGATTGGCCATAGCCGCTCGCCCATGATCCACAACAACTGGCTGGGTGAATACGGAATCGCCGGATCTTATGACGCATACGATATTTCGCCGGCTGATCTTTCTGATTTCTTCTCCGCGATGCGGAAAGGTCGGATGGCGGGTTGCAATGTGACCATCCCGCATAAGGAAGCTGTTCTCGAGCATCTGGACTGCCTGACTGGCACGGCTGAGGTTATCGGCGCGGTCAATACGGTATGGCGGGAGGGTGATCGGCTGATCGGCGACAATACGGACGCTTACGGTTTCTGCGCCAATCTGAACGCTGAAGCCCCGAATTGGGATCGAAATGGCGGGCGAGCATTGGTTCTCGGTGCGGGCGGCGCGGCGCTTGCCATCGTTCATGCTTTAATCGAGCGAGGTTTCGGCCAGATCGATATCGCCAACCGCACGGCCGAGCGGGCAAACCGATTGGCGCAACATTTTGGCGAGCGCTGCCGCGCCGTTGCCTTCACGGATGAGCCGTCACTGTACGATGGCGCGGATTTCGTTGCGAACACAACTACGCTGACGATGGGGGAGGGAGCGGATGGGCGGCGTTGGCCCGGTCTGGATCGATTGACGGAGGGCGCGACGGTGACGGACATCGTCTATACACCGCTGCAAACGTCGCTGCTCGCAGCAGCAAAGCGTCATGGCTACCGTACGGTCGATGGGCTGGGCATGCTCCTTTACCAGGCCGTACCGGGGTTTGAGCGTTGGTTCGGCGTTCGCCCGGAAGTGACGGGAAGTCTGCGCGCCAAACTCATTGCGGATCTCGAAGCACATGCGTGAGGCCTCCGCAGAAGGGCAGGGGCTGGGCGTAAAGAAGATCGGCCTTACCGGCTCAATCGGCATGGGAAAGAGCACGACAGCGAGAATGTTCGCGGATGAGGGCGTGATGGTTTATGACGCCGATGCTGCGGTTCATCGCCTGTATGCAAAAGGCGGCGCCGCCGTCGATCCGGTTGGGAGAGCCTTTCTAGGAACTGTTGTGGATGGCGAGATCGATCGCGACGCTCTTCGGTCCCGCGTCGTTGGCGATGAAAAGGCGATGAAAAAGCTGGAGCAGATCGTTCACCCGCTGGTGCGGGCGGAGGAAGCGGTCTTCCTTAAACGGGCAACAAGGAATGGGGCGCCCTTTGTCGTCTTCGATATTCCGCTTCTCTTCGAAACCGATGGTGAAAGCAGAATGGACGCTGTGGTGGTAGTCTCGGCGCCCGAAGAGGAGCAGCGCAGGCGGGTTCTGGAACGAGGCACGATGACCGAAGCCGAGTTCAATCGGATATTGGAACGGCAGGTGCCGGACGTCGAGAAGCGCCGGCGGGCGGATTTCATCATTGAAACGGGTCAAGGCATGGAATTCGCCCGGGATCAGGTACGCGAGATCATCGCGCAATTCGCGTCGATGGACCGCTGATCACTTCATGTTAAGGGGCGTAATGTTCCTGAAACGTTCACTACCGCAGACTGCCATTCTCTGATTCAAATGAGGCGCGGCTGGGAGCGGGTACGATGCGCGAGATCATTTTCGATACGGAAACGACCGGCCTCGATTTCGCTCTTGATAGGGTGATCGAGATTGGTGGTGTCGAGATGGTCGACCGCATTCCGACCGGACGCACCTTTCATATGCTGATCCACCCGGAAGACAGAGACGTCCATGCCGATGCTCTGGCCATTCACGGCATCGGGATGGACAAACTGGCCGGCAAACCCTTCTTCCGAGACGTCTGCGATCAATTTCTCGAATTTTTCGCTGACGCGAAGCTGGTCGCCCATAATGCCAGCTTTGACGTTCGGATGATCAATGCGGAACTGGCTCGGCTGCAGAGGGATCCTTTGCCGCCCCACATGATTGTCGACACGCTGGAATTGGCCAAGCGGCGGCATCCAATGGGTCCTAATAGCCTTGACGCCCTTTGCCGGCGCTACAGCATCGACAGTTCGAGAAGGACCTTCCATGGCGCGCTTCTCGATAGCGAGTTGCTTCTCGATGTTTATCTCGAATTAACGGGCGGCCGTCAGACATCGTTCAGCCTCGACCCGCGCGGCGGCGGCGGGATGAACGCGTCCGCTGACAAGCTGGAACTGCCCGTTCGCCAACGAACTTTGCCGGCTCGATTGAGTGCGGAGGAAAAGGCGCGTCACTATAAGATGGTTCAGGATTTAGGCGCAGATTCACTTTGGCAGAAATGCGATCCGATCTACCGCCCGACCGAGCTGTTAAGTCATCCCTATAAATAAATACCCGGCCGAAATAGGCCGGGCTGTTTCACGTGAAACGGATTGATCCGATCAATTGACCGTCTGGGCGTTTTTGGAGACGGCTTCCCTCGCTTTCGCTTCGGCCGCAGACCGCGTAAAAAGCTGAGCAAAATCAATTGGTTCAAGCATAAGCGGCGGAAAGCCGCCAGCCTGCACGGTGTTCGCGATGATCTGGCGGGCAAAGGGGAATAAAAGCCGCGGGCATTCGATGTAAATGACAGGTGTGATGTGCTCTTTCGGAAAACCCGTCACCCGGAAAACGCCGCCATATTCCAGTTCCGCAGCGAAAACGACCTTTTGGTCCATCGAGGCCTTCGCTTCGAGCTTGAGAATGACATCGAACGTATCCTCGCCCACCGCGTTGGCGTTCACCGCGACGTTGACGTTGATCGCCGGATTGCTCTTCAACTCCCGCAGAATGCCTGGCGCACCTGGCGCTTCGAAGGATAGATCCTTCATATATTGGGCAAGGGCGTTGATCTGCGGCTGCGCCTTCTGCTCTTCGGTAGCGGCGGGCTGCGGCGTTTCGTTCTCGGCCATGGGGCGGTGTTCCTTTCACTCATATGGTTTGCGGCGCTATTGGCAGGCCGGCAGAATTGCGGCGAGGGCTATCACGTGACGATGAGGCGAACAAGTTCGCAACTCGGCTATTATGGGTCCTGCCGGTGAACGCTGTAATCGTCGGCATCCAGATCAACGACGCGAGGATCGCTCCGCCGGGTCCCGGCCGGAGATGGGCCGCGCCCGCCATGATCGCGATTGAAAACGGAGGCGCTCGTCACCATCACGACGTGTTGGCTGAGGAAACGCCATGCACTGTCGCGCAAGGACGGGATGAAGAGCAGTAATCCAAGTGTGTCGGTTACGTAACCCGGCGTCATAAGCAGAACACCCGCCAGTGCGATCATCAGCCCGTGAACCAACTCGCGGCCCGGCACCCGGCCCGCATCGATTTCCCGTCGAATGGCCGTCAGCGTCGCCATGCCTTGCCGCCGAAGGAGAAACGAACCGAGTATCGCCGTGACCACGATGCCGAGGAGCGTTGGCAACACGCCGATCCATTGTCCGACGAGGATGAATGAGGCGATCTCGGTGATCGGGACGATCAGAAGGAGAAACGGGATGATGCCGAAGCGCAAAGGGGCGATCCTTCTCTTTTGCAAAGCTCCAAATTAATGCTTTTCGCTATATGGGCACGATAGCCTGCCATTTGAACGGCTGGGTTTTAAGTCTATATCCCATTAGAAAGAAACTTCGCCACTTGCGCCCTTGAGACATGGATCCCGAACCGGTCATGGAATTTGTCGACTTGAGTACACTCTTCTTTCTCGTACTGGCCGTGGTGATCGCGTTTCAGCTTCGAAGTGTGCTGGGACGCCGAACCGGGCGCGAACGTCCGCCGACCGATGTTTTCCGGACCCCGGATGAGAGCCGTGACGATAAGGTGGTGGCGTTGCCGCGCCGGGATGGCCAGCCGGTGCCGGAGATTGTCGAGGATGATACCGAGGAGCGCCTGCGCCAGGCCGATCAGATCGCAAAACCCGATACGCCGGCCAATGAAGGGCTCAAGGCCATTGTCGAGGCCGATCGTTCTTTCGAGCCGCGGCGCTTCATGGAAGGCGCTCGCGCAGCCCATGAAATGATTGTTCAGGCTTTTGCCCAGGGTGACCGTCAGACCTTGCGCAGCCTGCTTTCGCCGGAAGTCATGGCCGATTTCGACGCCGCCGTTACCGAGCGCGAGAAGACAGGCCACACGATCGAAAGCACCTATGTCGGCCTTGAGAAGGCCGATATCCGTTCGGTCGGCATGAATGGCAGGGAAGCCAATATCAGTATTCGCTTCGTATCGCAGATGATCACCGCAACCTACGATGAAGCGCGAACGCTCGTCGATGGCGATCCGGAGCAGGTTACGGAAGGCGTCGATGTGTGGACTTTCGCCCGTAACGTCGATTCGTCCGATCCGAACTGGCTGCTGATCGCAACCGGCGAATCCTGAGACGGCCGGCATGGCGGCTACACCGGCCGATGCGCTTTTCCACGGTCCGGTCGCAATGGCCGATTTGCCGGGCTGGGCTGATGACGAGCAGCACCTTGCCGTCGAGGCGGCCCGCCAGAGTGCGCTCATGCCGATGCGGCCGATAGAAGAGCGCCGATACGATCCGACGGAACAGGCCCTGTCTTTGGCTCTTGGCGAAACGCTCTGCCACGCTGCCGATACCGCGTCCGCGGCGAGGGCCTTTTTCGCCACGCATTTCGACGCGTGGCTGGTGCAAAGGCGTGATGGTGCGAAGGGTCTGGTGACGGCTTATTACGAGCCGGAAGTGGATTCATCCCGCCAACGGACGCCGGTCTATAATACTCCACTCCACAAGCGACCAGCCGATTTGGTCGATCTGGACGATGCAAACCGGCCAAAAGGCATGGATCCCTATTTCCGCTTCGGCCGTCAGACACCGGATGGAATCGTCGAGTTCTTCGATCGCGGTGCGATCATGGACGGCGCATTGGATGGGCGAGGTCTCGAACTGGTCTGGCTGAAGGCGGTCGATGCCTTCTATATCCATATTCAGGGCTCGGCGCGGCTGCGCTTTGCCGATGGCACGACGACCCGGGTCGGGTATGCCGGCAAGAGCGGTCATCGATTTTCCGGCATCTCGATGGGCTTGCTGAAGGAGGGAGCGATCGACCGATCGGGCCTCTCCATGCAGGGAACGCGCGCCTGGCTTGACGCCAATCCGCACCGTCACCGCGACGTCCTGGCACGTAACCGCTCCTATATTTTCTTTCAGGAAGTTACCGAGAGCGATCCGAAACGCGGTCCTTTCGGCGCGGAGGGGTGCCAACTAACCGAAGGGCGTTCCATCGCCGTCGACAAGGCTCTGTGGCGCTATGGCACGCCGTTTTTCATCGATGCCCCCGGTGTACGCGGTTTCGGCAAACCGTTCCGGCGGCTGATGATCGCGCAGGATACCGGCAGTGCGATCACTGGTGCGGCCAGAGCCGATCTATTCCTCGGCTCTGGCGAAGAAGCCGGCGAACTGGCCGGCGGCTTAAAGGAAGAGGCGCGTTTCTGGGTGTTTTGGCCGAAGGGCGCGGTACCACCGGGGAGGGTGGGGTGAAGCGTCGCGGCAAGCTCTCGGAAGAGGACCGGATTCTCTGGCATCGTGTGGCCCGGACGACGCGCCCGTTGCATGGCACCGCCTCGCTGGAAGCGTTGATGACGGAGGTGGATCGAAGCACGGGCGAAGAACAGGGTGTGGATGTTACGAGGGCCGCTGCGCGCCTGACAGAAAAATTTCCGAATCCGGCTGAGAAGAATGCCAGCGCTCGGCCGCATCTTCCACAGCATCCCATCGATCGCGTACAGAAACGCAAGCTCTCCAAGGGCCGCTTGCCGATCGAGGCGCGTATCGATCTTCATGGGCTTTATCAAAGCGAGGCTCATGACCGCCTGTTGGGATTTGTCTCGGCCGCGTCGCAACGTGGCTTGCGCCATGTACTGGTGATCACGGGCAAGGGATCATCGCCGCAAAGCGATGGCGTTCTCGCGCGTGCCGTGCCGCAATGGTTTCGCACGCCTGCATTTCGCGCCTTCGTTTCTGGTCACGAGACAGCGGCGCGCCAGCATGGCGGATCAGGGGCGCTCTATGTCAGGCTCCGTCGCAATGGAATAAAGGAATCCGGCTGAGGATCACATCAGGGGTCGGAGTTCGTCCAGTTTCTCATTGACGAACCAGCCGTAGAAATTTTCTTTCGGCAGGCCACCGCGGGTCTTCAGCGCTTCGGCCCGGTCTTCCGGATTGCCGAGATTGTAAAGCGTGGCGGTGATGCCCGGATTGCCGCTAATGTCGATGCCGGCAATATCGCGATAAGCGTCGATGCTCATACGTATCGCAGCGGCGACGTAAGGCAGCGTCTTGTCCGGGTCCATGATGGTCGCATAGACCTGCTTCGGCCGTTTGGCCGAGAGTTTGGGAAATCCCGATACCCGGCTTACCAGATCGGATGTCTCCAACGCGGTCAGCGGGTTGAGCTGCCCGAGCCCGAAGGTTTGGCCGGCATAGAAGGGCTGGAAAAAGACGGCTGAAAACCGGTTATTGGGCCAGACGGTTCCGCCGACGACTCGACCACGAAAAACGGTGTCCCAGACCTTCTCGCGGCATGTCCAGAGGCCGTAGCTGTCTGTCTCGCCCGCGCATGGCGAAAATTGCGGCCGTTCGACGAATTCGGTGACTTTTTCGCCCTCATAAGCGAAACGGATTGCCGAACCGGCATAGGACATCGCCTTGACGTAATAGGTCTGGAAGCGGTCATAGGCATCGACATTGAACGTATGTTCGCCGACCAACGCCCCGATAATATGGATCGGATCGATTCCGTAGGATGCCGCAGCGTCGCGGATCTTAGACTGAAGCTTTCTGTCCCCCGCAATGAGATCCTTGATCTTCTTATATTTGGCTTCGAAGGTTGTTTTGAGTTGCGCGGTCCGCTTTGCCGATGCGCCTGGAATGGGCGGCTGTGTGGCGGATTGATTGCCGGGCGGCATGATCGTCACCGCCGCTACCGGAGCAGTGGCGGTGAAGAAAAGGGCCAAAACGGCCGGTACGATTCGCGTCAGCTGTGGCATGGCTCGACTTCTAAGCAATAGCAGCGCCGCTGTCATGCAGACTCCGGAAAACGCAAGCAGAACGCGAAGAAGCTGTCGCCAAGCTGCAACGCCCGGCTGAGGTATATGCACCGAACTCCGCTTGATTATAGGATGAACCGGCTGAGATCTGTGTCCTTCGCTATGTCAGCCACATTGGCGTTGACGTAATCGGCATTGATGGTGATCGTTTCACCGTCCTTGTCGGCGGCGGTGAAAGAGACGTCGTCCAGAACGCGCTCCATGACCGTTTGCAGCCGGCGGGCGCCGATATTCTCGACTTCCGAGTTCAGTTTCACGGCGATGTCAGCCAGCGTATCGATGGCATCGTCGGTGAAGTCCAGATTGACGCCTTCCGTTTTCATCAGGGCGACATATTGGCGGATGAGGCTGGCCTCCGGTTCTGTCAGGATGCGGCGAAAATCGTCCTTCGTGAGCGCCCGCAGCTCGACGCGGATCGGCAGCCGGCCTTGCAGTTCGGGCAAGAGATCGGACGGCTTTGCGACATGGAACGCGCCGGACGCTATAAAAAGAATGTGATCCGTTTTGACAGGTCCATGCTTCGTGGCGACAGTCGTGCCCTCGACCAGCGGCAAGAGATCGCGCTGCACGCCTTCGCGGGAGACGCCGCCCTGAATGCCCTGGTTGCCAGCGGCGATCTTGTCGATTTCGTCGACGAAGACGATGCCGTCTTCCTGGGCGCTGCGCAGCGCCTCGGCGACGATCTCATCATCGTCCAGAAGCTTGTCGGACTCATCGTCGATCAGGAATTCGTAGCTTTCGGACACGGTGGTCCGCCGCGTCTTCGTCCGCTGTTGGCCGAGCGCCTTGCTCATCATGTCGGACAGGTTGATCATGCCGATCTGACCCGGCATTCCGGGTACGTCGAATTGCTGGCCGCCGGTATCGGCAATTTCGATCTCGATTTCCTTGTCGTCCAGCTCATTGTCGCGCAGCTTCTGGCGGAAAGATGAGCGAGTCGCCGGGCTGGCGTTCTTGCCGACGAGAGCGTCGAGTACCCGCTCTTCCGCCTGGGCGTGCGCCTTGGTGCGAACAGCCTGCCGCTTCTTGTCGCGTACAATGCGTATCGCATCTTCCACCAGATCGCGGATGATCTGCTCGACATCACGACCGACATAGCCGACCTCGGTGAATTTGGTCGCCTCGACCTTCACGAAGGGCGCGCCTGCGAGTTTGGCCAGACGGCGCGAGATTTCGGTCTTGCCGACGCCGGTCGGCCCGATCATCAGGATGTTTTTCGGCATAACCTCTTCGCGCATCGGGCTTTGCAATTGCTGGCGTCGCCAGCGATTGCGAAGGGCAATGGCGACGGCGCGCTTGGCGTCTTTCTGGCCGATGATGAAACGGTCGAGTTCGGAAACGATCTCGCGGGGAGAAAAATGGGTCATGCAAATCGGGTCTTGCTGCTGGTTTCAGAAAAATGATGGCTGATCATGCTCAATTCGCGTCGGGATCGCCCCACCAATCTTGCCAAAGGACGGACGAACCAGTCTGCCAGAAGCGGCAGATCGGCGATTTTCAGCGGCTTGAACATGAAGTCCGGGCGGCTCATGCGCCCCTAGATAGGTTTGGCCGGTCGAAATTGCGAATAACGCCGTCGCTGTTTTGGCGGGACAGTCGGGGAACATCTAAGTCCACTGGCGCATTGCCGTTGAAATGCGGCGCTGCCGTATGGCGAAGGGTGGGACGACGATGACGGATGGACGGGGCCGGCGGGCCAGGAGTGTAACGGATATTCCGGCGGCCGGATGGAAAGACGTGCTTATGCGCGTCTACGAAGAGATCACGGGCGACCGCGTTTTACTGGTCGCAGCAGGCGTAACCTTTTATTTGCTGCTGGCGCTCGTTCCGGCCTTGTCAGCGCTTGTCTCGGTCTATGGCCTCTTCACCGATGCAACCAATATCCAAGAGCAGGTGACTGTGCTTTCCGGCTTCATTCCGGGCGGCGGCATGGAAATTCTTGAAGAGCAGATGAGCCGGCTCGCCAGCCAGGAAGATGCGACACTCGGGCTGACCTTCATCATTTCGCTGGGACTGGCGCTGTGGAGCGCCAATGCCGGCATGAAGTCGATCTTCGAGGGCATGAACGTCGCTTATGACGAGGTGGAAAAGCGCGGCTTCATAAAACTGACGCTTGTTTCGCTGCTCTTCACCGTCTGCTTTCTCGTCTCGATGGTGGCGGTGCTGACCCTGGTTCTGGCTCTGCCTGCGCTGGTTGCGATGCTCAACCTGCCCGACAGCTGGAGCTGGGTCGCCCAGATCGCCGGTTACGTTCTCCTCGCGGTCGCCGTGTCGCTGGGCATTGCGGCGATTTATCGTTGGGGACCGAGCCGGGCCAATGCGCGCTGGGAATGGATTACCCCCGGCATGATTCTGTCGCTGATCGTGCTGGCTGTCATGAGCGTGCTGTTCACCTGGTATGCCGCCAATTTTGCTGCCTACAACGAGACCTACGGTTCGCTTGGCGCCATTATCGGCTTCATGACGTGGATCTGGCTCGCAACGGCCATCCTGATGATCGGCGCGGAACTGAACGCCGAACTGGAGCATCAGACCAGTCGGGATACGACCACATCGCCTCGTGAACCGATGGGTGAACGTGGCGCCGTTGTCGCTGACCGTGTGGCGGGTGGATCGGACCGGACAGGCGGTCGTTCACGTTCGGATCGATCGTCGCAGAATGGCGCGCCGCATGACGGTGAAGCAGTCACGAGAAAGCAGTCGCGTCGGCCCTCTGCCTCGTCCTTATGGTGGACCGCACCAGCCATGCTGACCCTATATGTGCTGCAGCGCCGCCGCGAGAATAACCGTCGATAGTTCGCCGTTAGACATTGGTTCGGCTAAAATCCATCCCCCAGCGGATGGCCGACCAGATGCGCTCGTGCAGCAGATAGCACAGAAAGCCGATCAGCGCTGACAGAAGGGCCAGCTGTCCGCCAGTGCGTATCGATCCGGTCATGAGAAAACCGAGCAGCGCCATCGTCACTAGGCCCCACACCTGCCACGAGACGGCTTTCGCCAGGCTCCGCTTGCGCGTTTCCATCATACACTCCAGATCGCATCGAATATCGGTAGAAGAACCAGCGACTTAATCCGCTTCGGCTACTCATGGTCCGTTTCTAACAAGACGGGCACCATCGCGGAATCATGCAAATTATCGCGGCTATTATCGTCAAACAAGATTTTTCACATCGCGTGTGATAAAAATCACCACCATGGATAAGCGCGAACGGGCACGATTGTTTCAGGAACGTCTGGCGCAGGCCATGACTGAGCGCAACCTGTCCAAAAGCGCTCTGGCGCGTGCGATTCGTGCAGATCGCTCAACCGTTTCGCTTCTTCTGAGCGGCGACACGGCGCGCTTGCCGAACGCCCAGCTTGCGGCGGAATGCGCCTCTGAATTGGGGGTATCGACCGACTGGCTTCTCGGTTTGACCGACCGTCGCGAAAAGAGCGCCGATATTCTGCAGGTCGCCATGCGTATGGAAACGGCCGAGCGTGCACCGTCGGACGATGCCATCTTCCGCTGGCACGAGCAGTCGCGCGGCATGAAGGTGCGCCATGTCCCGGCCACTTTGCCCGATATGCTGAAGACCGAATCGGTGCTGCGCTTCGAATATGGCGATACGCTCGGCCGCACCTCCGATCAGGCCGTCACCGACATGCGTGATCGCCTGGCCTATCTGCGCGCGCCGGACACCGATTACGAGATCGCCATGCCGGTCGACGCGCTGGACGGTTTTGCGCGCGGTGACAGCTACTGGGCGGATCTGCCGGTCGATCTGCGAATCGAGCAGCTCCAGCATCTGAAACGCCTGACGGAAGAGCTCTACCCTTCGCTCCGACTTTATCTGTTCGACCGAAAGAAGATTTTCTCCGCGCCGATTACCGTCTACGGCACGTTCCAGGCCACCATCTATATCGGCCGGGTTTATTTCGTTCTGAGCGAACGCCGGCAGATTCTGGAACTGACACGCCACTTCGACGGGCTGGTCCGCGATGCGTTGTTCGAGGCTCGCCGCATGCCGGACTTCATCACCGAACGGCTTGATCGGCTTCTTTAGTCTCTCTTGGCGGTGACCGTCACGTTCGGCGGCCAACCCCGGTGATATTATTGCCGCGCTCGCGCCTCAGGCCGCAAAGACAATGTGTCGCATAGCGTTGATTGGCATGGCATCGGACACAGTTATAATTTTCTCAAATATTAGAACCGAAAGATCGTGTCCGATGACCCATTTGCGAACGACCACTCTTCTCGCCGCTCTCTTAGCAACAACCACACCGCTTGCCGCGCAGGTGAGCGAACCGCAATATGCGTTGGAAGAGGTGTCAGACGGATTGTGGCGCTACGTGGCCGGCAACTACGTGTCCATGGTCTGGGTTACTGATGACGGCATTGCCGTTCTAGATACGCTCAATGACGACGCGGCGCGCTGGCTGAGTGACGAGCTCAAGAAGCGGTTTGAGCAGCCAATTCGTTATGTCATTTACAGTCACAGCCACTACGACCACGTCTACGGCGGCGAGGTCTTCGATCAGCCCGGTGTTACCTTCGTGGCGCAGGAACAGGCCTATCAGGATTTGCAACGTAGCAAGGCCAATGCGGTGCTACCGGATCTGACTTTCGAGGACACGCTGCGTCTGCGTCTTGGAAACGAAACATTGGTGCTGCGCCACCATGGCCCAAATAACGGACGGGGCTCGGTCAGCATGCAGTTTGAGCGAGCGGACGTGATGTATGTAGTCGACTGGATTGTGCTGGGTCGCATGCCCTATCAGAATCTGAAGGGCTACGACATTCATGGTATGATTTCATCGACGCGCGACGTACTCGACCTGGATTGGGAGACTTTCGTTGGTGGCCATGCTGACACGGGAGACCGCACCGATGTCGAGCGTTACCTATCCTATCTGGAAACGCTGTATAACGGTGTGCTGCAGGGAATGCTGGATGGCAAAAGTCTGGAAACCATTCAGTCCGATCTGATGCTGGAAGAATTTTCCGATTTAGCAAAGTTCGAAGAGTGGCGAGCGCAGAACATCGCCGGCGTCTATGAGACACTCGACGATACATCATACGTGCTCATGCGACCGGAGGTCAGCAATCCGCAAGACGACAGCGGGAACTGATCGGAGCAGGCGGTAGCGGAGGGCTTACACCTCCGCCGCGTTCTCTATAGTCTCCACGATCACGCTGTCATTGGTGTAGACGCAGATTTCGGCGGCGATGGCCATGGCCTTGCGGGCGATCTCTTCGGCATCGGTCTCGGTATCGTAGAGCGCCCGCGCGGCGGCAAGCGCATAATTGCCCCCCGAGCCGATGGCCATGACGCCATGCTGCGGCTCCAGAACGTCGCCATTGCCCGTAATAGCCAACGTCACGTCTTTGTCGGCAACCAGCATCATCGCTTCGAGCTGCCGCAGATATTTGTCGGTCCGCCAGTCCTTGGCAAGTTCCACGCAGGCGCGCATCAGCTGATCGGAATATTGCTCCAGCTTGCTTTCCAGCCGCTCCAGCAGGGTGAAGGCGTCAGCAGTCGCGCCGGCGAAACCGGCGATCACCTTTCCATCCTTGCCAATCCGGCGGACTTTTCGGGCATTGCCTTTCATCACCGTCTGGCCGAGTGAAACCTGGCCGTCGCCGGCGATGACCGCCTTGCCGCCCTTGCGGATCGTCACGATCGTCGTGCCGTGCATGACGGTCTCGCTCATTGTTTATCCTTTCCGGGCCGACTGGCGCCGCTTATTTCTCTTGCATCGCCAGATAGGCATTGTCGGTAACGCTGCCAACCATTTGCCGGGGCAGGGTGGTTTCACTCCGCAGGCCTTTGGGGTAAGTGACCGCGTATCTACAGCTTGAGGCTTCTCCCATGGCGCGCAGTGCAACCGTCGAACGCAAGACCTCCGAAACCCAGATTGCCGTTTCCGTCGCCATCGATGGAACGGGCCGGTACGATGTGAAGACCGGCGTCGGTTTCTTCGACCACATGCTGGAGCAGTTGGCCCGCCATTCCCTCATGGATATCGAGGTGCGGGCGGAAGGCGATCTGCATATCGACGATCATCACACGGTCGAGGACGTCGGCATTGCGCTGGGTCAGGCGATAAACCAGGCGCTCGGCGAACGGCGCGGCATTCGCCGATACGCTTCACTCGATCTCGTCATGGACGAAACGATGACGCTGGCCGCGGTCGATGTGTCCGGCCGGCCGTTCCTTGTCTGGAACGTCGAATTCACCGCGCCGAAGATCGGCACGTTCGACACCGAACTGGTGCGCGAATTCTTTCAGGCTTTCGCCGGCAATGCGGGCATCACGCTGCATGTGAAGAACCACTATGCAGCCAACAGCCATCACATCGCAGAGACGTGTTTCAAGGCCGTGGCGCGGGTGCTGCGTGTCGCATTCGAGCCCGATCCACGTGTTGGCGATGCCGTGCCCTCCACGAAGGGTTCGCTCGCCGGCTGAGGAGACCGCGATGAAGGTTTACCGGGTCATGGAGCGGCCGGCATCGTCAACGAGCGCCATCGAAACGCGGTTTGTCGCGGAGCGGTTCC
This sequence comes from Notoacmeibacter sp. MSK16QG-6, assembly GCF_024158145.1. Classification (GTDB taxonomy): domain Bacteria; phylum Pseudomonadota; class Alphaproteobacteria; order Rhizobiales; family Rhizobiaceae; genus Notoacmeibacter. The sequence continues at coordinate 1,388,356 of NZ_JAMYXM010000001.1, read as the reverse complement.
GCTGGCTGGCCTTTCTGCTTCCAGTCGTCTGGCTTCTTTCTCAACGCCTCTGGCTGACGGCACTGCTCGTTTTTCTGCTGACCCTGGCAGTCGGACTAGCTTTGCCGCATTTCGGCTTTGCCAATGCCTATGTGATCCTTTGCAATCTTGCAGTTGGCTTTATTGTCGGCCTGGAATCGACGGGCCTGATCGCCAGCGGGTTGGAAAAGCGGGACTGGCGGGAGATCGGCGTCACTGCAGGGGATACAGTAGAAGATGCGGAGCTTCGCTGGTTCAGCCGGCATACATTGGAAATGAATCCGGCTGATCATTCTTCTCTTGCAGGGGCGCCCGTCTGATGCGAACGGCCATTATCGATTACGGATCTGGCAATCTGAAGAGCGCGACCAAGGCGTTCGAACGGGCGGCGCGTGAAGCTGGAATGGACGGCGCGTCGATTGAGCTGACCGATGAACCTGAGCGTGTGCGCACGGCCGATCGCGTCGTTCTCCCGGGCGTTGGCGCCTTCGCAGACTGTCGCGCCGGCCTCGACGCCGTTCCGGGCATGCACGAAGCACTGGACGAAGCGGTGGTTGCGAATGGCCGGCCTTTTCTCGGCATATGCGTCGGTATGCAGTTGATGGCCGATCGCGGCCTGGAAAAAGTGACGACGCCGGGCTTCGGTTGGATTGTAGGCGATGTAAAGCGTATCGAGCCGGATGACCCGCACCTTAAAATTCCGCAGATCGGCTGGAACACGATTCACGTGAAACAGCGACATCCCCTGCTGGAAGGCATCGAGACGGGCGAGGGCGGGCTGCACGCTTATTACGTGCATTCCTATCAGCTGGCGTGCGACAAGCCGGAACAGCTGATCGCGACGACCGACTATGGCGGACCTGTTACCGCCATCGTCGCCGACGGCAACCGGGCCGGCACCCAGTTTCACCCGGAAAAGAGCCAGGCTCTTGGCCTGGCTCTGATCGCCAACTTCCTGCGCTGGATGCCGTAGTGGCTGAGCAAGTAATCATCGGCCTGCTAGTCGCATTCATATGTCAGATATCGTTGTCAATATGGAAGAGGATGAGTAGCAGAGACGACCAAGAAATATTATTCAGTGAAAGGGTTCGATCATCTCTTGGGCTCGCTATTGCTGTAATTGTGTTATTAGCAATAATCTCAGGAATTTTATTTTATCAGGATGAAGAAACTGTTGGTTTAAATATCTATCTCATCATCGCAAATTCAGCTTCAATAACTATCGCTCTTGTTGCTTCATACAAAATTTTTCAAGGCAGGAAATTCGACCAAGAAATTTTTCGATTCTTTATGTCAATTTTGTACGCTCTTGTACCGTATTGGGTGTGGTTAGATTTTAAAATAAATGCAGATTTATTTTATTTTACGATGACGATTTCGATAATTTATTTCTCGGTTATCAGTGTCCCGAAGGTCCTCAAACATTAGAAGAAATAGATGAGCAATAAAATCCTCTTCCCCGCCATCGATCTGAAGAATGGCCAGTGCGTTCGCCTAAAGCTCGGCGAAATGGACAGCGCGACGGTCTACAACGAAGACCCGGCGGCGCAGGCGAAAGCATTCGAGGACCAGGGCTTCGAATGGCTGCACGTCGTCGATCTGAACGGGGCGTTCGAGGGCGAAAGCGTCAATGGCGCGGCGGTCGAGGCCATTCTCGGCGCGACGAAGAACCCGGTGCAGCTCGGCGGCGGCATCCGCACGCTCGATCATATTGAAAGCTGGCTGAGTAAAGGCCTCGCGCGCGTCATTCTGGGCACGGTTGCGGTGCGCGATCCGGACCTCGTGAAAGAGGCTTGCAAGCAGTTTCCCGGCAAGATCGCCGTCGGCATCGACGCCAAGGGCGGAAAGGTCGCGGTCGAAGGCTGGGCGGAAGCGTCCGAACTCGGTGTGATCGAATTGGCCGAGCGTTTCGAGGGGGCAGGGGTGGCGGCGATCATCTATACCGATATCGACCGCGACGGCGTGCTGACCGGCATCAATTGGGATTCCACGATCGATCTGGCCAACGCCGTCTCGATCCCGGTCATCGCGTCGGGCGGGCTTGCTTCGCTGGCCGATATCGTTCGTATGACGATGCCCGATGCCGAGCGGCTGGAAGGCGCGATTTCCGGCCGTGCGCTCTATGATGGCCGGCTCGACCCGGCCGAGGCGCTGGCGGTTTTAAGCGGGCACGACGCGTAAAATCGCGAATCTGCTAATCGAAGTCGGCTCTCCTAGAGCTTGATCCGCAACCAGCGGCATGCTTTCTGCGGAAGATGAGGGACCGGAACCTGCGATTATGACCCTGAAATCCCGTGTCATTCCTTGCCTGGACGTGAAAGACGGTCGAGTCGTCAAAGGCATCAATTTCGTCGATTTGATCGATGCCGGCGATCCGGTGGAGGCTGCGCGCGCCTATGACGCGGCCGGCGCTGATGAACTCTGCTTCCTGGACATCACGGCCAGCCATGAAGATCGCGCCACCATATTCGATGTCGTTGCGCGAACGGCAGAGCACTGCTTCATGCCGCTCACGGTTGGCGGCGGCGTACGCACCAATGCGGACATCCGAAAGCTGTTATTGGCCGGCGCCGACAAGGTTTCGATAAACACGGCTGCCGTTCTAAATCCTGATTTCGTGGCCGAAGCGGCAGACAAGTTCGGCAATCAATGCATCGTCATAGCGATCGATGCGCGGCGCGTCTCGAATGCAGGGGAGACGCCGCGCTGGGAGATATTCACCCATGGCGGGCGAAAGGAAACCGGTATTGATGCCGTTGAATTCGCTCGCAAGGTGGTGGATCTCGGCGCCGGCGAAATTCTGCTGACGTCCATGGACCGCGATGGCACGAAATCGGGCTTCGACGTTGAACTCACGCGCGCCGTCTCCGACGCGGTGACGGCGCCGGTCATCGCGTCGGGCGGTGTCGGCACGCTCGATCATCTGGTCGAAGGTATTCGCGATGGACACGCCACAGCGGTGCTCGCCGCCTCGATTTTCCATTTCGGAACCTACTCGATAACCGAGGCCAAGCGACATATGGCGGCGGCCGGCCTGCAGATGCGGATGGACGGTATCGAAATGGAGGCGCTGGCATGAGCGTGTTCACCCTGGCCGATCTCGAATTGCGCATTGCCGAGCGCGCTGCGGCGTCGCCCGATGAAAGCTGGACCGCCAAGCTTGTTGGCAAGGGGCAGGGCAAGGCTGCGCAGAAACTCGGGGAAGAGGCGGTCGAGACGGTAATCGCTGCGGTTTCAGGCGACCGGGACGGCCTCGTCGCCGAAAGCGCAGATCTTCTTTATCATTGGCTCGTGGTCCTGAAGCTGGCCGGCGTGCCGCTGTCAGAGGTGATGGAGGAGCTGGCTCGTCGCACTGGCCGATCGGGCCTGAGCGAAAAGGCGACGCGAAAGGAATCCGGCTGAGGAACGCGGATTTGGGACAAGGGACATGACATTGCAGTTCGGCGGCGAGGCGGGTTATCACCTTGGCCCGACCGACGGCCATGCGACCGACGTGTCGCCCTATCGCACATTCACGGCGCAACAATGGTCGGCATTTCGCGCCGACACGCCGCTGACGCTGAAGCGCGAGGAAGTCGAGCGCCTGCGCTCGCTCGGCGACCCGGTCGATCTCGACGAGGTTCGTCGTATCTATCTGTCGCTGTCGCGCCTTCTGTCCGCTCATGTGGAGGCGACGCAGCTTCTGTTTGCTCAGCGCGCGGCATTCCTGAACGCCACGGAGGCAGTGAAAACGCCTTTCATAATCGGCATTGCCGGTTCCGTTGCGGTCGGCAAGAGCACGACGGCGCGTATCCTGAAGGAATTGCTGGCGCGCTGGCCCTCCAGCCCAAAGGTCGACCTGGTCACGACAGACGGGTTTCTGTTGCCGAATGCCGTTCTGGAACGCGACGGGCTGATGGACAGGAAAGGTTTTCCCGAAAGTTACGATGTTGCTGCGGTTCTGCGGTTTCTGTCGGCGATCAAATCCGGCGAGCGCAACGTGGCGGCGCCCGTCTATTCGCATGTGACCTATGATGTCGTGCCCGACCGTTTCGTTGAAATCGAAACCCCCGACATTCTCATTTTCGAGGGCATCAACGTCCTTCAGACGCGCGACCTGCCATCCGAGGGGCGGATCGTTCCATTCGTCTCCGATTTCTTCGATTTCGCCATCTATATCGATGCCGACGAAGCGCTGATCCGCAACTGGTATGTCGATCGTTTCATGGATTTGCGTCTCACCGCCTTCACCGATCCGGAGAGTTACTTTCATCGCTATTCGAAACTGGGTCTCGCGGACGCTCGGCAAAAGGCGGAGACGCTTTGGGAGACGATCAACCGGCGCAACCTGATCGAAAACATCCTGCCAACCCGTCCGCGCGCCGACCTGATCTTGCGCAAGGGCGCAAACCATCTGGTCGAAAGCGTTTCGCTGCGAAAATTGTAGCCTCTGCGATCCCGCTGGCGATAGCCCATTGCGGGGATGGCACCGCGTCATGGGCTCGTTGATACTGGGAGGGGGCGTGGATGCAGGACCATCAATAGCGGAGACGGGGACAGCGCGTCGCGTATGATCTGAGTGGTGAGTAAGAGGCGTCGCCAAAGCGTCCTGCGTTTGTTTTCTGGCCGTCCGGAACCTGCTCGGGCGGAAAAGGCTCCGCGCAGAAAATGCGCATGTGGCGATTGAAGAGCCATCTGCCTTCGGCTAGAACGCGCCTGTCGAAGCGCTTTGCGTTGGCGATTTCGGGCACCCATAGCTCAGCTGGATAGAGCGCTGCCCTCCGAAGGCAGAGGTCTCAGGTTCGAATCCTGATGGGTGCGCCAATGATTTTAATGACTTAGGTGATTTAGCTATTTCGCTGAAACGCTCCGGGTAGCACCGGGGTAGCACGCTGAGCTGAGACTTCGCGCCGTTCTGGCTGTGATAAAATCCGTCGTTTTCCGCCAATTTCTGTTTCAATCTCCATCGCATCGAAGGCCCAGCCTGGTCAGGGTACATCTTTGCGGCCACAAGATAGAGTTAGAGATAGGAATGTAAGAGAGTTTGCTTTCCTCGGAGCCGCCTTCGCACAAAGCGAAGGAAGGCGGGTCCGAGGGAGGCAAACGGCGCTTTCCTTGGTGAGCAAGAGCAAGCTGCTCATCCCACCTGCCGCAGAAGCGCCTCTGCCTGTTCCAGCACGAGTTTTACCGCGTCTTCGGCGAGATCGGGGGGATAGCCGTATTTCTTCAAGATGCGTTTTACGAGTACCCGCATCCTTGCACGGGCGCTTTCCCTCTTATGCCAATCAACTGTCGCGTTTTGTCGAAGCTGCTCAAGGAGTTCGTGAGCTATCAAGCGAAGCGTGTCGTTTCCGAGCACTTCAATCGCACTCTCATTTTGTGCAAGCGCGTCGTAGAAGGCGATTTCCTCGCCCGATAACCCCTGCTCTTCGCCTCGCTTTCTCGCGGCTTGCAGATCCTTTGCAAGGGCAATCAATTCGTTGATCATTTCCACCGCCGAAATAGCGTTGGAATGGTACCGTGCAACCGCTTCTTCCAACCGTGTAGAGAAAGTTCGGCTTTCAACCACGTTGGTTTGCATCCGGCTCTTGATTTCGCCGTTCAACAGCTTTCGCAGCGCCTCCAAGGCGAGATTCTTCCGCTCCATACCCTGAAGCTCAGCGAGGAAGTCATCCGACAGGATCGAGATGTCGGGGCTTTCAATCCCGGCTGCATGAAGGACATCAATGATTTCAGTGGATGCGACCGCGCGGTCGATAAGCTGTTGAACTGCGAATGTTCGGTTAGACTGTGAGATGGCTCCCGTTGCCGTGGATTTCGTAATTGCTGCCCGGACTGTTTGGAAAAAGCCGACCTCATCGCGAATAGCGGCTGCCGCGTCGCTGGCGGACGCCAAAGCGTATGCCTTTGTCAGGGACAAGACCAAATCTTGGTAGGCACGATGCGCCTGCTTTCGGCTTTCGTCGGTCGTTGCCTTTCCAGCCTGCTCTTCTTGCCACTTGAGCACCCAGTCGATAGCACCTGCCAGCGCTTTCAGGCGCTCTTGCGGCGCACCCTTCAAACCGGCCTGATAGTCGTGCCCATGAAAAACAGCCTTTACCCGCTGGAAGGCTTCTTGCGTGACAGCTTCGGCCTCGTCTTCCGGGATACCAGTCTTGCTTTGGTCCGTCGGGCTATAATCCTTAAGTGCGTTTTTCAGGTTCTGGAGGATGCCTATATAATCGACGATGAGACCGCCCGGTTTGTCGCGAAATACCCGATTGACTCGGGCAATCGCCTGCATCAGTCCATGACCTCGCATAGGCTTGTCGACGTACATCGTGTTCATGCAAGGCGCGTCAAAACCGGTGAGCCACATGTCGCGTACGATGACGAGTTTAAGCGGGTCATTCGGGTCTCTGGCCCGCTTCGCAATCAGGTCGCGCCGTCGCTTGTTGCCAATGTGCTGCTGCCAGCTCAACGGATCGGATGCCGCGCCGGTCATAACGATTTTGACTGCGCCTTCGGCATCATCTTCAGAATGCCAGTCAGGCCTTAGCTTGATGATCTCTTCATAGAGTTCGACGCAGATACGCCTGCTCATGCAAACGGCCATCGCCTTTCCGTCCAATGAGGCAAGACGTGCTTCAAGGTGCGCGACAAGGTCGGACGCAACCAAACTGAGCCGCTTTTCGGCACCAACCAGCGCTTCTACCGTCGCCCATTTGGCTTTGAATTTCTCCGCCTCGGTTAGCGTATCGTCTTCGACCAGCGATTCAACTTCGGCGTCGATTTTCGGTTTCTCGTCCTCGTCCAACTCGATGCGGGCCAAGCGGCTTTCATAGTAGATCGGAACGGTCGCACCGTCTTCTACCGCGCGCGAGATGTCGTAGACGTCTATGTAGTCGCCGAAGATCGCAGGCGTGTTCCGGTCCTCACCTTCAACAGGCGTTCCTGTGAAGCCAATGAAGGAAGCGTTGGGCAACGCTTGGCGGATATAATGCGCATAGCCGTAGCGGCGGATGCCGGTCTTTGTATCAAGGCGCGCATCGAGCCCGTATTGGGTGCGGTGTGCTTCGTCAGCAATGACAATGACATTGCGACGATCAGTCAGAAGCGGGAAGCTTTCTTCGGTTCCGACCGGCAGGAACTTCTGAACGGTGGTGAAGATCACACCGCCCGCTGATCGCTCTAACAGGCGCTTCAGGTCTTCGCGGTTTTCGGCCTGCTCTGGACGCTGGCGAATGAGGTCGCGGCACAGACTAAACGTGCCAAAGAGCTGATCGTCGAGGTCATTCCGATCCGTCAAAATGACCAGCGTTGGGTTTTGCAGCTCGACCGAACGGACCGCCAAACCAGCAAAGAACGCCATAAGGAAGCTCTTGCCTGAGCCTTGAGTATGCCAGATCACGCCGATCTTGCGGTCGCCCTCCGGACTCGATGCGTCAATGGCCTCCCGGATAGCCTTCTGCGCGCCGTGGAACTGATGGTAACCGGCAATGATCTTGAAGGGGCCATCGCCGCGATCACCGAAAACTGTGAAATCCCGAATGAGTTTCAGGAACCGCTGACGCTCGAAAACACCCTGCAATAAAGTGTCGAGTTCCGGCGTGCCGGGTGGCGCGTAATCTGTGCCCTCCACAGTACGCCAAGGCATGAAACGCTCTTCCTGAGCGGTTAGCGAACCGACACGGGCCTTGATGCCATCTGAGGTGACGAGAACTGAATTCGTCCGAAACAGCGAGGGGATATCGCGCTTGTAGGTCTCGATCTGATTGAACGCCGCCGTGAGGGTCGCGTTCTCGTCGCCGGGGTTTTTCAGCTCGAGAACGGCCAGAGGCAAACCATTGACGAAAAGGACAAGATCGGGCCTACGTTTTTTGCGTCCTTCGATCAGCGTAAACTGATTGACCACAAGCCAGTCATTGGCATCTGGATTCTCGAAATCGATCAGCCAGACTTTCTCCCCGACGATGCGTTCCTCTGAGCGATATTCAACGGTCACACCGTCCGTGATCAGTGCGTGAATGCGCCGGTTCTCTTCGACAGCGTCGTGGGTCTGGCTGGTCAGCACTTGCCGGATCGCTTCGGCGCGCACCTCATCGGGCACATCGGGGTTGATCTGCTCAACCCAAGCCTCAAGGCGCTTGAGTAGGACGGCCTCGGAGTAGGACGGGCGTTGGGGTGATGCTCCGTCCGGAGCTATAACGCTGCCGTGCAGATAGAGCCAACCTAGTGTCTTCAGCGTCTCGATACCGGCCTGCTCCACAGTGTCTTCGGAAAAGCCGCTCATGCCGGCCCCGCCGCTTTACCTGACTTCACGTCCCACACGTCTGTGGCTAGCCGTGTCAGGAACTTCTGTCTGTCCTCCACGGATGTAGAATTCCAGACTGGAAAAACCTCTATTGATTCTGCCGCCTTGGTGATCTTGTCTGCAACGCCAACTTGGCCGCTTTGTTTGCTCGCCTGACAGCGCGTCAGCAGGTACTTAGATTGCGGATAGACCTTGATCTTCTCGGAGTATTTTCCGTTCTGGATCGCTCGATTGATGGATTTCTCGATAAGCAGTAGGTTTCCAAGCCGTTGGATGATCTCCTGATCATCGCCGCCGTCTCCGAATTCAGAGAGCGCGTCGCCATCTCCATTGTCAGGAAGAATGTGCTCTATGTCGTTTCCGCCGGAAACATAGTCTTCTAAATCGTCTCGACCTTGGCTAGGTCCGTAGGCCTGCAAGTCCACGTGCTGGGTGATCTTCGCCAATAGGTACCGGATGCGGAACTGGCGGGTGTCTCCAAATTTCAGCGTTTGAAGTCGCGTCGAGAAATGAGTCGCGAGGCTCTCTCGTTCCTTCTTGAAGTGATTGAGAATAAACTGATCAAAGTCATCGTCGGGCGTGGTCCGCAACTCATGCGCCGCATCCACAATCCGGCGCTCGTACTCTTTGCCCGGCGTCCCTGTGATAAGCCAGACAAACATTGTCTTCTCGATCTCATCGCAAAGCTTGGTGAAGTTCGACGGCGTTAGGTGCCGACCGGCCATCAGAATTATGAAGTGCTGCTTGATTGACTTGCCGCCAAGCAGCCGCGTGTTGCTAATGCCCCTTTCGATCCCGCCAGACGCATTCCGGTTAGAAGCGAAGTTTCTGTAAGCCTTTGCCGCATCCAACAGTTTGTTCGCAAACTTGGTCGGCTCGCTTGCGTGCTTGGTCAGCTTTTCGTTCTTTAGGAACCAGTCATAGATGACCTCTTCCCGAAGCTTGCTGTCCACATCAAAGCTAGCGAGGAGATAGTAGCGCAAAAACCGCAACGGCTTCTCGCGGGCGTTGTAGATTTCGTCCGTCAATTGCTTCCAGAGGTCTTTTAGCTTGGTGTACTCGCTCTCCTTCGCATTCATGAAAAGAAGGTTTTTTAGAAGGTCCATGGCGTCAAGTCCGACGCCGCGATCATTGATCGTCTCGAATATCTTAAGCGCTTTCGCAATCGTCGGCGTCTGAATGCGGATGATTTTGACCTTGTTGGTCAAATAGCCATGGAATTTGCGGATCGCGGCGGGATCGTTTTCCAGCGTGGAAGAAATGAACTCGCGGACAGTCTGGTAGGCGTTACCGATGTTCCGAATGGACCGCGTCTGCTCCTTGTTCGCATACTTGCCGGTTCCCTCCGCATATTGAACAAGGATGCCGCCAGAATCCTCGTATTGCAGCTCCAGCCGAAAGCGCGCGATACTCTCTCCCTGCCAATCCACTGTGCTTGATGCGATTTGACCTTTGAGTTCTTCGGGCAAGCTCTGTTCAAGCTCAACCAATGCGTCCCGAAGGGCGCAAAGCGTTAAGTAGGCCGTGGTGGTGCGTTGCTGACCGTCGATCAGCTCGAAAACGTCATTGTCATCTTTGCAGACAACAATTGTCCCGATGAAATATTCTGGCGCAAAGTCTTTGGTCGCATTCTCGTACTCGGTGTAGATGTCGGTCAGAAATTGGTCGACTTCTTCACCACCTTCTCCCTTTGGGTTCGTTTCCCCCCAGACATATTCCCGCTGATAGTCCGGGACACGGTAGAAATCCTGAAACATCCGCTTCAATGTCATGTCGTCGGAGATGATGCTTTGTTCACTCATCGAGCCCGCCCTCCATCAGTGTAATCAAAAGGTCTTCAGTATGTTGGTCGTGATCGTCCGCCGGATAATAGATCGGGTGGATTTCGGCTTCGGCTAAAAAGGCTCGGCGGGCCGCTCGGTCGTTCTCAACGGGGCAAGGTAGAAAAGCATAATGGCGCACGGGTGCATCGGCGTTCTGTGCGCGGATATCGCAAAGAGCTGAATAGGTCCGGTCTGATTGCAAACTGGAACCCATGAACAGCAAGCTTCTTGTACCGATCAGTGCCCCGAGGATGCCGGTCAGAGTTACGCCGCCATTATACGCAGCGTCATACTCCGCTTGCGTAAGGACCCTGCCATCCTGCGCATCCGCCTCGCCGTGAAGCCGAAGAAGGCAATGAGGCTCATTTCCCAGCCGTTGACGCGCCTCGCGTAACCGCTGGCCGCAAAACTCGTTGGAAAAGGGGTTCGCGGCACCAATATAAATATGCGTCAGGACGTAGTCGAAATTGGTCGTCAGTACCTCGTTCTGAAATAAGCTGGGCAGGAGACAAACAGGGCCAGCCGCGTTCGGGCGGTGCCGTCCGAGCTGGTTGTTGATCTCTTCAGCAAGCACACCCGGCCCGAGCGTGTCATGCACAAGCTGTGCAGCTTCTTCATAGTCGCCGCGGGTCAGCATCGCCTCGACATCGGCTTTGATCTGAGGCGCGTCAGGCAAGAGCGAAAGCAGGAATGCGCCCCAAGGCCGATAGCCGCTTGCGATGGACATGCCTGCGCCAATGAACGGCAGAATCTGTCCGTTTTGCTTACGAGCGGTCAGCGTGCGGAAGCGGTCAAGACATCCGTTCTCGTCTAGGAACTCCGCAACGCGCTCCTTGGCCTGTTGGATTTGATCCTGAACGTAGACGGTGAAGGTCGCTTCATAGTCATGTTCCGCCATGGTCTTGAAGACTTCAGCGCTCTCCCAAGTGAAGCCTGCTACGTCGACCGGGCCGTTGCTGTTCAGGTCATCGTTGAAGCGCTGGCGGAAATACTCCATCGATCATTCCGCCAGTTTTTCGGCATCGCGCACCAGCACTTCGCCGGACATCAGCTTGGGCAAGAGGTAGTCGCGGGTTTCGGCGAGCGTGTGATTCTCTTTAAGCGAAAGGACGATGCCTTCGTAAATCGGCTCGACAAGTTCTGAAAATGCTTGAGTTATCGCTAAGGGTGGTTCGGGAACCAGCGTCCTTGACATATCCGATTTTGTAACATGGCCTAAACCGGTGGTCTGCTTGTTGCGAGCAATCTCGGCAAATTCAGGCATAAAGAATTTGAGCATCACATAAAGAGAGGGTTTTGACCTCTTTCCGTTCATTCTTACCGCGAATATGTGTTGGTTCAGCCAAGCATCTCCCGCTGTCCATATAAATGCGTCGATTGAAGTATCGGGGTTTCCTGACCACGAGAAAAGCAACTCACCATCTCTTATTCGGTACCGTTCGCCGAGGTCAGTGTTTGTGAATCTAGTATTCTGTGTGACTCCTGCCTTGAGTTCCGCAATCTTGATAACCGGCAGCCCACCAGCGTCAAAAGGAACAAAGTGCATATTCTTGTAAGCGGCACCGTTCACCCAATCCGCCAAGTCGAGTAGAGATATTTTTTTCCACCCCTCTGGCAGACCATCCTCACTGAAGTTGTCGGGGAAGAAAGCGGCAAGAGGTGTGGCTCTGCTGGGGTCAGGGACTAGGCCACCGAGGATGGCAACGGGGTCGATTGCGCCCTCCATCTTGCGGCGGGTTGGGCCGAAATCGACAAACCAGTCCTTGAAAACCGCCTGCGCCAAAGCCTCCAGCGTCTCATTCATACGCTGGTTCAACTCGATCTTGTTGTCGAGAGATGACAGGATTTCGACTGCGGCTTCCTGATAGGCAACATCAGGCAAAGCCAACTCATAGGTTTCAAGCTTGCGGAAATAGATGCGCTCGCGGACCGAACCTTCTCCGGCAAGGCTTAGCCAATCACACCAAGGCGCAGAGCGGGTGTGGTAGTCCATGAACTTCGGTAGAAGCGCACCCTTGCGGCAGCCAAATACAACATAGTCAGGGCTGACAATGCCAGGAGCCAAGTCAGCATGGCAAAACCCAATGGAGCCGATGTTTAGCCGCATAGGATTGTAAGCGAACATGCCATACTCGATGCGCTTGTACCTCGACAGATTACTTGATTGGTATCTCGGCTCGGCGGTCAGTCCGACGCTTTTGTCAACGCCGTAGACCGGTCTGTCCGGGGCTTCCTCCCCGATCCGTTCCTTGTGCTCATATGCCACATCACCAAGGCGAACCTTTCTCACCTCAACCATTCGCACCCACCCGAGCCAGAGCTTTCAGAACCGCATTTTCTGCGTCGTGGGAGGCTTCGAACAATTCCTGCAATGAGGCCGTCAGGTTGGAGACTCTTTCCTCAAACTCGGCTTCGTCTTCGTTCGAAGTTTGGGTGCCAACATAGAGGCCGGGCGTCAGCGAATGGCGATGCTTCTCAAGATCATCTCGGGTGGCAACCTTGCAGAAGCCCGGAACGTCTACGTAGCCGCCATCCTTGTTGCGCCAGCTATGGTAGGTGCCTGCGATCAGGGAGATGTCATCGCCGGACAGTTCCCGCCTTGTTCGGTCGGCCATCACTCCCATCTTGCGCGCGTCGATGAAAAGAATTTCCCCGCGCCGGTCGCGGTGGCCGTTGGCACTTTTGTCCTTGGCCAGAAACCACAGGCAGGCGGGAATCTGTGTCGAATAGAAGAGCTGGCCGGGGAGCGCCACCATGCAGTCGACTGCATCTTCCTCGACCATCTTCCGCCTGATTTCGCCCTCGCCCGATTGCTGGGAGGACATGGAGCCGTTGGCGAGCACCACGCCCGCCGTGCCGCGCGGGGCAAGATGGTGGTAGATGTGGCTGAGCCATGCATAGTTGGCGTTGCCCTGTGGCGGCGTGCCGAACTCGGTCCAACGAATGTCTTCCGCAAGGCTCTCGCGCCACCAGTCCGACACGTTGAAGGGCGGGTTGGCGAGGATGAAGTCAAAATAGGTGTTGGAGAATTCGTCTCGGGTGAAGGAGCCCTCGTTGTTCCACTTGATATCAGCATCGATGCCGCGAACGGCGAGGTTCATTTTGCAGAGCTTCCAAGTGGTATGGTTGCGCTCTTGCCCGTAGATTGAGATTTGTCGCTTGGCCTCTTCGACGTGCTGTTGATCGGAATGATCCTCGATGAATTTTTCCGACTGCACGAACATACCACCTGACCCGCAGCAAGGGTCATAGACGCGGCCTTTATATGGCTCCAGCATCTCGACCATCACGCGAACAACGGAGCGTGGCGTGAAGAACTCGCCACCGCGCCGCCCCTCTGCTCCGGCGAAGCCTGACAGGAAATATTCATAGGCGCGGCCCAGCAAGTCGCGCGCTTTCTCACCTTCAACATGCATGGTGACATCGGAGAACAGCTCGACCAGATCGCCGATCATCTCCTTGTCGAGGGCGGGGCGGCCATAGTCCTTGGGCAGAACACCCTTCAGCGTGGTGCTGTTGGCCTTCTCGATGGCTTCCATGGCGGCGTCGATTAGGCCGCCAATATCGACCTTCTTTTCCTTATTGGTGACAGGGTCGATGATCTTTAGGTCGCGGGCGCGAGCATTGTCCTTGAGGTAGGACCAGCGGGCGATGTCGGGTACCCAGAATACACGATCTTTCAGGTACTCTTCCGGGTCCTCCAAATCGGCAAACTCTTCCTGCTCCAGCTTTTTGCGCTGAGCTTCGAAGGCTTCCGAGATATATTTCAGGAAGATCAGGCCGAGCGCGACATGCTTGTACTCGGATGGCTCCAGATTGCCCCTGAGCTTGTCCGCTGCCTTGAACAGGTCCGCTTCAAAGCTCAAATCACCATTGCCATTACCATTTCGCCCGTTCGCCATTATTTTTCTTTCCCTTTTGCGTTTTTCCTAGCGGCGATGGCCTCGGCTTGGATAACGAACAATTCGAGTTCTTCAGCGTTCATGCCTTTTGCTGCGTTTGCAAATCGGTCAATGAACGCTGCTTTCTCAGGATCATCTTCATGCGCACCTGCAACCCCGAGTAGCCAGTTGGGGGTAGTCTGCAACACTTCGGCGATCTTCGTCAGCGTCGTCAAATCCGGCTCACGCCGACCGGCGATATAGTGGCCATATCTGCGCTCCTCCAACCCCGCTCGTCGCGCGGCTTCTGAGTTTGAAATTCCCATTTGATCGGCTCGCTCTCGGAGCCTTTTTGCAAAAATGTCCATGCGAACATTCTGTTCTGCATAGACTCCGTTCCGGCTATGTACTATTTGTTGTAGAGATAGAACTTTATGTAGTAAACGGGCGCCCTCGAAATCCATGTCTGATTGGCGATCATGGCTAGAACCGGCTATTTGGTTCCTGTGCCTTTCCCCGATCTGGGGCGCTTTCGCATGGGGATTTTGGGAAGGGTCCATCCGGCCCGGTCTGATCCCGCGCGACGAAATCGTCGCCGAAGCTGATAGGTTATGGGCAATGGACGATGATCGCGCCTTTGACACGGCTTGCATTGAGGAACATGCGGCATGGTATCGCTCCGACACTTTCGAGCAGGGCCGTTGGCGGAGGGTGCGGCGCGAAATCATGCGCCGGGAACGCGCAAGGGGCGCTACCTTTCGAAAGGTGCGTCACGCTCCTGACTTTCTGTGAGAATCGATGCCTCCCGGTTTGGACTTTCTATCCTCACCGGAAGGCTGATGCCGATTTCTCCCAATCGGCAAGGGTTGGCTTTGCCTGTCCTGTCGATCTATCCTCGGAATACTTTCCTGCTTTCTTATCCTGTTATTCTCTGCTGGATTATTGCCTGCTACCTGATCCGTTTCATGCTCGGGAGCATGGAGTAGATGCTTGGGTTGGGGTGCCGGTCCTTTACCCTGTTACTCCGCACCGATGACTGAGGCCGGCGACAACCCCGGTGAAGAGACGAAAACGGGAGTCGCATGGTGCGCACATCTCGCTCTCATGTAACCTCCATACAGACTCGATAGTCGGCACCAAATGCTGTGATTCTGGTCAGGCGAATAGATTCCGGTGATTTTCGCCGCGAAAGCTCCCGCCCCGAAGACTTCTGGGCGCGCCAGCCAACTACGTGTCCTTGCCGCAAATTTAGAAACCGATTTGCCTACCGGTGGCATTTAGAGGCGACGGACAATGCCGCCTTGCCCAGACAAAGTGGCAATGGAAGTGGCGCCGGTTCCCGTCTGTTTCGCCTGTTTCTGGCTCTGCTTCTTTTCGTTCCCGCTGAAAGCTGATTACCGGCCCTATGGCGGCGTGACAGGCACGCGCCGCGTGTTTCTTGTTTCCCGGCAATGATTCTCGGCCATGGGCGGAATATCTTTGGCCGTGAGTCCACAAGCGTGAAAATGGCGCAACCGGTGTTTCCCGACTGCGCCATGCTGTTTTCTATTTTGGATCGGGATGTCGGCGTTAAATCCAATCATCCATGTCTCGGATCGGTCGAGCGCTCCTCCATGTCGGCATTTCCCGCATGAGGTAGGAAGTCCACTCCGGCAAACCTCCCTGCTTCGTCACCATTGCATGGACCCCGCGCCGCACATCGCCCATACCGAACCGCTTCTTGAAATCGCAAAGCTCGATAAGCTGGTCGTGGATTTCCTGCCGATAGTTGAGGCAAGCGTCCCTATGCAAGGACGCGGGCGAGGGAAAGAACGGCCCAGATATTTCCCGGTATGCGTCTAGCAGCGCCAAGGCTTCCGGCGTGAAGGAGACACTTCGCAATGGTCTCCGCCGCCTAACGAAAATACCGCTGTGTTCCACGTGCCAAATGCCCCGTTTCCAGTCGATATCGCCTCCACGCATCTTCCGCACATATTCGATGGGTTCACCGGTGAGGATCACCAGTCGAACCATGTCCTGCCATGGCTGACCCAAATTTTCTGCTTCGATGTAGATCGCGCCCAGTTCATCCTTGTCCAGATTACGTTTGGAGCGGACGGGCGGAATTTCCAGCTTATGGTGGTGCAGCGGGTTGACCTTCAATAGGCCGCGCCGAGCCGCCCAGCCCAGCAGCGCCTTGAGCGACTTGTGAAAGTTGATGCCGCGACTTCGCTGGTCCAAGGCAATCGTTTCAGCCAGAACAATCCATTCCTCGCGGGAAACGCCCGAAAATGGCCGGTCACCAAATCTGGGTTCGATGTGGCTGTAGAAATAGCTCTGTACCGTCTTGAAGTGATCGGAATCGGCGGGTGAATGGTCGCCGAAATATTCAACCAGTGCTTTGCTGATCGGTAGACTTCGGCGCAGCTTTGGCTCAGCAACCACCGATGACGAGGAGGCCGCCCAATCCGCTTTAACCCGCGCTTGCTGGACTGTGTAGTCGGCTGTGCTGCCCAGCCGGATTCGACGCGAATTTTCACCGCCTGACGCCTGACCGTAATAATAGAAGGTTTTTCCGCCAGTGGGTTTGACCCGAACCGCAAGACTTCGATTGACAGTGTCGAACAACCATTGTTCGGTTTTGCATGGTCGCGCCAGCGCAACAAGCGGGTCCGTCAGTTCCAGCGATGCCCCGTGAGATTGATATTTGCGATGCCGAGCTACGGCAGGCTCGCCGTCGCGCTCTGCGTCAACAATAGCTGCCGTTTCAGGGTCTATATCGTCGTAGGGAAGCCCATGAGGGTACAGGGTCATGACTGGCCTCCCCACACGATAGGCGTGGAATGGTGCCGCCAGTCAATGCCAGCGACACCAATGGCCTCAACCCTCGCGAACGTGGGCGACTTCGGCCTCCAAGTATCCTGCGATCTGCGGGATACTCGCGGTCGTGTAAACCGAGGGTCCGGATTTGAGGTAGACGATGCCGCCTTCCGCACCGTTCGGGCGACCTCCGGCGATCTCACTACGGCGAACAAGTGCCCCGCCGCCTTTTGCCGGGATGAGAATGAAGTCGTTGGTTTCGTGGTCCATGACATATTTCCTTTCAATGGGTTGGTGTCATGGTGAGGCACAGCGGCCTTCACCTCAATAATAGAACCAGACCCTGAACGTCTGTCAAGTATTTGATTTTGCTGAGAAAACTTTTCTTTCTGCATAGTTCAAGCCTCCTCGAACGGCATGCCGAGGCCGGATTTCAGGTAGGAGAATGTCGATTTGCTTCGCGCTCGCTCACTGGAATTTTCGAAGGGGCCTTCGAGGCGCTGAAAGGTCCACGCCTCCAATGCGTCTGCCCGGTAACGTACGGCGCGACCGAATTTCCAATAACGGGGTCCTCCTCCAGTCACGATGAGTTTGGCCAGCCAGTTGGGCGAGCAGCTAAGACCAAGCTGTTCGCGAACGAATTTGGCGGCTTGAATGCGGGTCAGATAAATGGGTCTCATCACGTCTCTCCGTTTCTCAAAGTTGCCGGAGACGCCCTCCGGTAACTGTAGATACCGGTGTTCATGATTTGTCCCACAAAATCTGAGCGAAATATTTTCCTAGCTGTCGGCAGGCGACCTTTGCCGTGCCGCACTCAAAGCGCTCATGATGGTGTCCGCGATGTGCTCCGATGTCCGTTTCAATGGATCGTCGCCCAAATGCGCGTAGCGCTGCGTGGTGGCGGTCGACTTGTGACCGAGTAGCTTGCCAAGGATAACCAGCCCCATACCGCTTTCGGCCCCAATCGAAGCATAGGTATGCCTGAGATCATGCAGCCGTAGACCTTGAAGCTCTGCATGCTCGGTTATGCGTTGCCAAGGCCGTTGCAGATCGGCGCGTGGTTTGTCGGGATTGTTGCCCGCTATGACATAGACGCTTGAACGTTCAAGGCTCGAAAGGATTTCGATAGCCGCTCTTGGCACCACAATCTTTTTCTGGCCTGTTTTGCTGTCTGGAAGATTGAGAATGCCGCGTTCGAAGTCCACTTCCTCCCATCGAAGATGCAGGATTTCGCGCAAGCGGCACCCGGTCAGCATCAGCAACCGGATCGCTGCAACGACATGCGGCGAGAATACCTCGCGCTGGTTCTCGGGCCGCTTCGGTCTGTGCTTTGCCTTGCGGCCCTCATTGAATTTCCAAGGCAGGCCATCGGTTTCTGCAAGCTTCAAGGTTTCGCCAAGTCGGCGAAACTCCTCGGGCTTCAAAAAGCGGTCCCCTCGTCCATCCTTATAGAGCTGCACACCTCGGCAGGGATTGGCCTGCACATAATCGCGCCTGACTGCATAGGTGAAGATGCCGCCCAGCAACCGCACCGTCCGTGTGGCGGTCCCCTTGCCGCCTTTCACAATCGACTTGCCTCGCTTCCCCGTCTTTTTCTCCCGCGCCGTCTTGCCCTGCGCAACGTCACGCAAGAAGCGCTCAATGTCTGCGCGCGATACAGCGCCGATGCGCTTTCGACCGAGAAGCGGCCTTATGTGGGCTTCGATCCGGCTGATATCGCTTTGAATGGTCGACGGCTTTTTGTGCTCGACGCCCTCCTGCATGTACTCGTCGCACAATTCGGAAACCGTCATTTCCGCTCGCTGCTTTGCGCGTTCGGCGGCAACGTCTTCGCCGAGCTGCGCCTTGGCCAGAATCTTTGAAGCCTCAACGCGCGCCTGATCGACCGTCAATTTTCCATAGGTACCGATGGTGACTTTGCGCGGGACTGCGTTTCGGCCACCCGCGCGATACATGACGACAAAGGTCTTGTGCCCATTTCCTCGAACCCGGCACCCGAAGCCCGATAGCTTGCCGCACCACTCCACATAGTCCTTACCCGTCGCGGGCAGGGCATCGACAACCTGTTTGGTCAAGCGTGGCTTTGTCATTGCAAGTTCTTTCGGGTAGCACCGGGGTAGCACATTGGCGGTAAAGCCGGGAAATCCCAAGCGTACCGCCCATCCAAAAGAAACACTATTTCTTAATATAAATCAATATCTTAGGTAAAGTCCAGAAATGACGGATAATGCCGGGAAATAAGAAAATTTCACCCTCCGAAGGCAGAGGTCTCAGGTTCGAATCCTGATGGGTGCGCCATCTCTTCCAAAATTATCGCGCTACCGACATGCGACGTTTGTCTGGCCGAACGTAGCGCGAATTTCGCGTTCAGAACCGCGCATCCGGTTAACGCAGCCGCAAGAGGCCCTGACTATCCTTCCGTATAGGACAACGATACGTGCGCGCGGCATACCCCGCCCGCAAACGCGCTATGGTGAAACCTCGAACAATGAGTGGACGAGGAACACGAATGAAACCGAGCCGTCTATTGATCCGACTTGCTGGCGCCCTTGTGCTTTTTCTGGCCAGCCATGCCGCCATCGCATCGGAGATCGGCACGCCTGAGGGTGAGCCGGTTTTGACCGTCAGTGGCCAGATCGGTCAGGCGAACCAGAACGGCAAAGCCGTTTTCGATAAGGATATGCTGGAGGCGTTGCCGACAAAGAGTTTCCGCACGTCGACGATCTGGACCGAGGGCAGCCATACTTTCACCGGCGTGGCGCTCAACGATTTTCTGAAGGCCGTTGGCGCCGACGGAAAGACGATCAACGCCATCGCGCTGAATGACTATGCCGTCGAGATTCCCGTCAGCGACGCAATCGATAACGGCCCGATCATCGCCTATCAGATGGACGGAAAGGCGATGTCGGTCAGGGATAAGGGGCCTTTGTGGATCGTCTACCCTTATGATGCGAACGCCGACTACCGGACTGAGATGATCTATTCGCGTTCGATCTGGCAACTTAACCGGATTGAGATCGAATAGGCTCCGATATGACACTATGAAAGACTGGCTCGAACGCTGGCGCCTGTTTCGCCTTATCCCGGTCGTCATTCTTCTGCTGGGCATCGTCTTTTCGATGCTCGGCATACAGATGTACCGCGAAGTCTCGGCCTTGCGTTCGGCGCCACAGGACAATGTTCAGTGGACGCTTGCTCAGATCGAGATCGAACTGCTGACGCTGCTGAATGCTCTGAGGATCGCCGAGGGAGCCGGCCCGCCCGATCCGCAACGTCTTGGCGAAGCGCGCAAGCGCTTCGATATTTTCTACAGCCGAAATCGTACAATCGCTGGAAGCCGGGCATTCGAAGATCTGACTTCTATCGAGGAATTTTCGAATGCGTTGCAACGAATACAGACAACGCTCGATCGGGCCGTGCCGCTGATCGACGGCGATGATGCGACGCTCTTTTCCGCCCTTCCTGAACTTGAAGATCAGTTCGAGGCAATCCGTCCAACCGCCAGATCGCTCTCCCTTAGTGGCGTTCGCGAATTTGCAAAACTCTCCGATGCGCGCCGGCAGGAATTCGGCGCACTGGTTTTCGAGACTGCCGCTGTCGGTCTTTTTCTTATTATCGCATTGATTTTCGCGCTTGCGGTCCTGTTTCGTCAGCGGCGTATCGCCGAACGCCGTTCGGAG
Source organism: Notoacmeibacter sp. MSK16QG-6 (assembly GCF_024158145.1). GTDB lineage: Bacteria > Pseudomonadota > Alphaproteobacteria > Rhizobiales > Rhizobiaceae > Notoacmeibacter. The sequence continues at coordinate 1,367,883 of NZ_JAMYXM010000001.1, read as the reverse complement.
CAGATTCGCGAAAGCCGCTCGCGTTATGCCAACACGGTGGATGTCTCGCTTGACGCTATCATCGTGGCAGAGGGTGACGGCACCATCATCGACTTCAATCCGGCTGCGGAAAAAACCTTCGGCTATTCGCGCGCTCGCGCGGTCGGAGCGGAGATGGCGAGCCTCATCGTCCCACCCGCATTCAGAGATGCGCATCGCAAGGGGATGCAACGCTTTCTGCAAACCGGTCAGGCAAAACTTGTGGGACGAGGCCGCTTCGAACTGGACGCCATGCATGCCGATGGCTCCATTTTTCCGGTGGAATTATCAATCGGCGCCGCGTCGGGAAGGGGCGGAAAGCCTATTTTCATCTCTTACGTTCGGGACATTTCGAGCCGAAAGACCATCGAAGCGGAATTGACCAGCACCAGAGACCGGGCGTTGGCTGCCGACAAGGCAAAATCGCAGTTTCTTGCCGTGATGAGCCATGAAATGCGAACGCCGCTGAATGCAGTCATGGCCACGCTCGATCTTCTCGATCGGAGCCGGCTCGATCCAAAGCAGCATGAGTTCGTGCAGACGGCGATCACGTCTGGAGAAATCCTGCAGCATCACATTGACGATGTTCTCGACCTGACTCGTATCGAGGCGGGTGCAATCGATCTCAAGCCGACACGGTTCGACATTGGCGACCTGATCGATGAGGTTAGGCGTAGCGTACAGTTCGCGGCCGAAAAAAAAGACAATCGCATTTCGGTTGATCTCGCGACGGATGATCTCATCGTCTGCCTCGATCGAAACAGGCTTCGCCAGATCCTGCTGAACCTTGTTGGCAACGCCATCAAATTCACCGAAGGCGGAGATATTCGTCTGCGGGTCGATTTTCGACCCAATGGCGAGGATGGCCGGACTCTTGAGATAAGTGTCGAGGACACCGGTATGGGTATCGCAAGGCAGGATCTGGCTCGTATCTTCGACGATTTTGTTACACTCGATGCCTCGTATAAACGCAAGGCCGAGGGGTATGGATTGGGATTGGCCATCTGCCGGCGGATCGCGGCGGCAATGGGCGGCAAGATCACCGTCAAAAGCGAAAGGGGCGTCGGAAGCACATTTGTGGCTACGCTTCCCGAAGCACGGGCTGTGCAAATGGATTCGGCTGAGCATAACACGACGCAGGAACCGACCGCTCCGGCGGGCGGTGGGCTGTCTGTCTTATTGGTTGAGGATAACGAAACGAACCGGTTCGTGGCGCGCGCCATGCTCGAAGAAGAAGGCTGCACGGTGATCGAGGCGTTCGACGGCCTGGATGGCGTCGCAAAGGCCGAACAGCAGCGTTTCGATCTCGTCCTTATGGACATAAGCATGCCCCGGCTGGACGGAATCGAGGCAACGCGCGAAATCCGCCAGGGCAACGGCGCATCGAAGCGAACGTCCATCGTCTGCCTGACGGCCCACGCCATGACGGAAACACGTCAAGCGCTTGCCGAGGCCGGTGCGAACGATTGCCTTGTAAAACCTCTTCGTCGAAAAAACCTCCGGACTATCTTGGGAGCGATCAGGCCCATTACGGAGGGCGAAGAGATGTCGGACGCTGACGAGGCGGGTAGTGACGAGTTTATCGACAAAGACGTTCTGGCCGAATTGTCTTCGCTTATGCCGCAAGACAGGTTCGAGCGCTCTTTCGACCGGTTCCTGTCCGATCTTAATCGTCTGAAGCCACGGCTGGCCCGGCATGTTGAAGACGCTGACAGCGAGGCGACGCTGAAATTTGCGCACAATCTGGCCGGCTCGTCCGGCATGTTCGGCGCTGTCGCACTCGCAGAGATTTGCAGGCATATTCAGGATCTGGCGAGCCAGCGCGATCTGCCATCGATCGTAGCACTTCTCGACGATGTGGATGAGGTCTCGCGCAATACGATTGCCGCGTATGAAAGGGCAGGCTGGGGTAACCAGCCTGCACCGCACGACAATTCGTGATTCAATTGTTCCAGATGTTCAGTGCCGCGGTTGCTGCGCCGGCCACCCCTGTAAAGCCCTTGGCCACCTCGAAGAGATTGACCTGCTTGGAGTCGTAACAGGCCAGGGCGTCCCCCGGCATCATGAACGGATTGAAATCGTCCCGGTCGCGATGACGCAGCAATTCCTCTACCTTGCGTTCGATCACGATGGATTGCCCGGTCAAGGGATTACGCGAGATAAGGGCCGCCGTCCGGTCGGCATTGACCCATCTCGTGCCGCCGAGGCAGTTCATTCCGACAATCGCTTCCAGAAAACGCGTGCCGTAGCGCAATTCACGCGCATCCTTGCCGACCGCCGAGAGCGCGTTCGCCGCGGCCGGCTGCGTCAGGTTGGACATGAAGACTTTCACGCCCGGCGTGGTGACAGGCGAGGGCGCAACGAGGTCGCCCTGGAAGCAGCCGCGGCTGTCGACCTCGATGCGGTCACCCGACAGCAGAAGCATATCGTTGAACGGGATGCCCTGCATGGCCCCTCTGGCATCTGCCGTGAAACTGCGACCGTTTCGAACGATGCGAACAGCCGACAGATCGGCGTCCGGCCGAATACCGCCCGCCGACTGCAACGCCCGCGACAGCCGTCGGGACTCTGCCGTCCCGCCGCTCGCCGTTTGGCGCAGATCGTCGCGGTCAGCGCCGGAGACGCCGCCCACATCGACCGTGCCTGGGTTGAACACGGCGCCTGAAACATACACCCTTGCCGGAGCGAAGTCCTGAAGACGGACGGAAACCGGCGGCGCGGCCGAATAGATGTCGCCGGAAACGAGCGCAGCCGCTATCTTGCGTTCGACTGCCTCGATCGCCATGCCTTTCGCCTGAATTGAAGGCAAATGTGGCAGGCGAACGGAGCCGTCCTGCGAGACCTCGTACGAACCGCTGAAGGTTGGATCGTTGCCGACGGCGATCGTCAGCAAGTCACCGCTCGACAATAGCATGTCGTCTTGCGGTATATAAGCGGCGACGGGCTGCGCGCCCGACGAGGTTCCACCCGTGCCGCAGCGCTTGAGATTCTGGTTTACCGCCGTGTCACGCCAGCGCCCCTTGTGACGGCGCGGCGAGCGGTACTCCGCCTGATAGCTCAAGCCTTCGCTCACCTCTTCGCGATTGTCGACCTGTTGCATGGAAGCGCAACCGCCAAGTAGCGAGGTCGCGACCAGCAGAATGGCGCTGGACGTCAGCCACCCGGCGCAATGAGTCAATCGATCCTTTGTCATCTGAGGTTCCTTTCCCGTTTCCCTCGATGACAGGTTTGACATCTTAAATGACGCCTGAACCGCAGCCGGATGGATGAGTTTCAGCGCATTCGGCCGCCGGACTATACGGCGGGATAGTCGCGCTGCCCTTCTTCGGCATGTTTCTCGTCCATCGGCCTCCCCGTTTCCCGGTCTTACGACGCTATCCCTTTTGCATCGAACGCGACGCTGGGCCGTCGCCAAATGAGGTTGAAGCAAATGACCGAAGCATTGGCCGGATACTGGAAGAGAGCCGCGAGCACACAGCTCATCCGCGGCTTCCTGGCTTATAGCGCTTCGGAATTTGCAACCAAGGCGACGCGTCTGATCGCTGTTGTGGCATTGGCGCATATGCTGTCGCCCGCAGAGGTCGGCATGGTCGCAGCCGCCATGGCGATTGCCGAAATCCTGAAGGCATTCACTGAAAACGGTGTGGTTCAGAAAATCATCGCTGCGCCCGCCGGCCAACTGCATTCGGTGGCCCGAACCGCCCACCGCGTTTTCACTTTCTGGTGCGTCGGCCTCTTTTTGCTGCAGCTCGCAATGGCTTACGCGCTGCATGTCATAAGCGGCGAAACGGTTGCGCCGCTCGTGCTGGCTCTCATGGCCGGCGAATATCTCTTCATGCCGGGCGGTATCGTCCAATGCGCCCTGGCCATGCGCGAAGGCCGGCTGAGCGGCACTGCCGCCGTGGCCGGTGCCCAGAATGTCGCGGCAAACCTGCTGCTCGCTCTGATCGTGGTTTTCTGGCCAGACCCGCTTTCGGTCGCCGCGGCCAGGCTCGCCAGTGCACCGATCTGGCTGATCGGCATGCGCCGCCTGCGGCCTTGGGTTGCGCAGCAAGACCATACCCCAGCGCCCATCAGGCCGTTCTTACGGTTCGGTTCGTCCATCCTCGGCATTGAGTTTCTCAAGGTTCTTCGCCTGCAGGCCGACAAACTGATCGTCGGTGCGCTGATGGGACCGGAAGCGCTCGGAATTTATTTCTTCGCGATCAATGCCGGTTTTGGCATCGCCAACTCTTTCTCTGTTGCTTTCGCGACGGTGCTTTTTCCGCACCTTTGTCGGAGCGAACAGAGGAGAGCCGTTCTTCGCGACGCACTTACCCTCGCCATGGCCGTTCTCTTTCCGGTGATTTGTCTGCAGGCCCTGGCCGCACCGATCTACGTTCCCATCGTCTTCGGTGACAAATGGGCCGGGGTCGCGCCGCTGGTCTCGATCCTTTGTTTTGCGGCCCTTCCGGCCATCGTCTGGTCGGCGACGGCCCAATGGCTCCGCGCAGCGAACCGACCCGACATCGAGCTTCTCGGTTCGGCCTTCATTGCCGCGTTCACGGCTGCCGCCATCGTCCTTGCCGCCCCCTACGGGCTCACGACCGTCGTCTGGTCGGTTCTCGCATCCACGGTTGCGGCTCAACTCGGGGCTTCGGTCGTGGTGCTGCGCCCCAATCTCAACTCTTCCCGCCTGCAATTGGAAAGGTAAACGCCATGCCGATGTTTTCCGTCATCATCCCGTGTTTCAACGCGGAAGAAACTCTGCCGCAGGCGCTGTCGGCGCTTTCGAAACAGAGTTTCGAGGATTTCGAGATCATCATCGTCGATGATGGCTCGACCGATAGCTCCTCGCAGATCGCCCATGCTTTCGCGGCGACGGATGAGCGTGCGAAAGTCGTCGAACTGACGAATGGCGGACCGAGCCGCGCACGCAATATCGGCGCTCTCGTTCATGCCACCGGCGACTACCTGGCCTTTCTGGATGCCGACGATGTATGGGCGCCGCAAAAGCTGGCGCGCATGGCGGCGGTCTTCTGTACGCCGAACAGCCCGGAAGCGCTCTACGCGAGGATCGGATTTTTCCGCAAGCAACTGAAGGCCGTTCGGACGCAGTCGACCGTTCGAGAAGGAGTGCTGAGCGCGCGCGACCTGCTTCGCGAAAACGCGGTCTGCACCATGTCGAATATCGTGGTGCGGCGCAGTGCCTTTCTCGAAAGTAGCGGCTTCAACAACGCGCTTCGCTACGGTGAAGACGTCGAGTGGCTTATCCGGTTGATCGGAACGGGCGCACGCGTCGAAGGAATCGACGAACTGCTTGTGTTCTACCGCACAAGCGATGCAGGCCTATCCGCCAATTTGAGAGCCATGCACACGGGTTGGCGGCGCACGCTGAACCTCGTCAAACGCATCGACCCGACTTTACGGCCGTCGGAGATCGCGGCGGCGGAAGCGATCCATCTTCGATACCTCGCGCGGCGGGCGCTGCGCATCCAGTCGGAGCCGCTGACCGCGCTCGGATTTGTTTTCAGCGCCCTGGCGAGAAGTCCGCTCGGTTTCTTTTCCGACCCGAAGCGCGGCGTGTTGACTGCCGCTGCCGCGCTAGCCGCGCCAGTGCTGCCGCGTGCGATGCACGACCGAACATTTGCCAACTGAACAGCCCGCAAGAGGAGATATGTCCATGACTGTAATTCAGCCCACCGCCAGTATCGTCGTGCCCGCCTATAATGTCGAAGCGACCGTAGCGGAGACGCTCAGCTCGCTTCTGGCACAGACCTTCACAGATCTCGAGATTGTTGTCGTTGACGATGGTTCGAGCGACCGGACGGTTCAGATCGTCGAAGGCTTTTCCGACCCCCGTATTCGACTGGTCTCGCAGCGAAATCGCGGGCTCGCAGGTGCGCATAATACCGGTATCCATGAAGCGCGAGGCGATTTTGTCGGCTTTTGCGATGCCGACGACCTCTGGCTGCCGGAGAAGCTTGAACGCCATATCGACCATCTGCGCGCCAGACCCGATGTCGGGATCAGCTTTTCGGGATCGCGCATGATCGATGAGAAAGGCAGGCCGCTCGGTATCGATCAGAAGCCAAAGCTTCAGAACCTGACGGCCGCAGACATTTTCAAGCGCAATCCGATAGGCAACGGCTCCACACCGGTCATCCGGCGCGCCGCGCTCGATGGTTTCGCGTATCGCCCGGCCTATGAAACCGAACGCGACTGGTGGTTCGACGAAAATTTTCGGCAGTCCGACGATATCGAAGGCTGGCTGCGTTTTGCGCTGACGCAGGACTGGACGATCGAGGGTATCCCCGGCCTGCTTACGCTCTATCGCATCCACACGGGGGCGCTGTCGGCCAATGTGGGTCGTCAGTTCGAGACCTGGAAGCGCATGCGCGACAAGATCGGCCACATAGCGCCGGCACTTGTCGAAAAGCAGGGCGCCGCCGCGACAGCCTACCAGCTCCGCTATTTGTGCCGGCGTGCGGTCTCAATGCGCGACGGCGATCTTGCCTGGGATTTCTGCCGCCGGTTCGTCGCAGCATCGCGACGTCCGTTGCTGGAGGAGCCGATCAAGACCGCCGTGACCATCGGCGCGGCCTTCACTCTGAAACTGCTTGGCGCCGGCATTTATCTGTTCGCCGAGCAGACCATGCTGAGCCGCCGCGCCGCCTGACCCCCCGATCTATAATGAAGAGGAGACTGACCATGATCCGTGCCGTAACCCATCTCATCGACGATGCCTCTTTCGGCGGTATCAATCGGATGCTCGATCACATGACGACGTCGCCTGCCCTGGGCGGACGCCATCACCACAGGATTGCCCGCGTCCAGCGCGGTCAGTTTTCGCCACCCAAGCTGTCGACCGACATCATCGTATCGCATCTGTCGATCAGCTGGGCGAATCTCGCCATGCTGACGGCGCTGCGCGCCATCTATCCGAACAACCCTCTGATCCATGTCGAACACAGCTATTGCGAGCGTTTCGCCGCGGCGCGTGTGGCAAATCGACTACGTTTCGACACGCTTTTGAAAACGGCCTATTCCCTGTTCGACAAGGTCGTTGCGGTAAGCGAGGCGCAAGGGGCCTGGATGCAGAGGCGTGGGTATTGCGCGCCTTCTCGCCTTGAGACGATTCCCTCATGCGTCGACCTGAGCCCGTTCTTCGATCTCGCCGACAAGCCTAGAGGGTCAACCTTCACGATCGGAGCTATTGGACGGTTCGATGAGCAGAAGGGTTTCGATATTCTGATCGACGCCTTTCGCGCCAATCCACGCCATGATCTACAGCTGGCGCTCTTCGGCGACGGTCCGGATCGACAGCGCCTCATGGATCGGGCGGGCTGCCATCCGCGCATCGCCTTTCACGGCTATGTGCCGAACACGGCGGACGCTGTGGCCCAGTGCGATGCCATTGCCATGCCCTCGCGCTGGGAACCCTATGGCCTTGTCGCGCTGGAAGCGATGGCGGCCGGGCGTCCTCTTCTCTGTCCGCGTATCGACGGGCTGAGCGATCACATCCGCAGCGGGGCGACCAATATCGGCGAAAACAGCGTCGACGGGTGGAAGGCCTTTCTGGAAAAGATGGAGGCTTACGTCGAACTGGACGACAGCCGCCGGCTTCGCCGCGCCGCCCGGCTGGCGGAGGACAGGTTCCTTCTCGGCTGGAACGAACTTCTCGATACCGTTGTCGGCTCCAATGCCGACCACGCCGAGGCAGCCTGACCGTCTTTCCCGTCCCTAAACGGCCAGGTTGTGGGCCGCCGGTGGCTAGCCGGCGGCCCATCTCTTTTTCGTTACCTTCAGTTGGTTGTCAGTCAGCTGTGGAAGCCACCATCTCACGGGCGTGGATGCCGAGAAGCAGCAGCGCGGGCCAAAGGAGATAGGCTTCGATCTCGATATTCTCGCCAAAGGTCAGAATCAGCATCACCAGCATGATCGACAGAGGCAGACGTCCGCGTTTATGGCAGACGCAGTCGACCGCGATGATAAGCGAGTGAGCGGCCATCGGCACCACGAGAGCGAAAAAGCCCGTCAGTCCTTTTACGAAAAGCAGACCATACCAGGTGTGATGACTGCCGATCGGCATATATTCGACAAGGTGAGGTCCCGGCTCGACCGTGCCATGCCCGAACCAGACCGCTTCGGTGTGCCAGCGCTCATAAGCGATCCGCTGCAAGGTTTCGCGAACGCGCGTGCTGTCCGCCCGCGCCGATTTGAATGCCGCAATTCCGTTGGTCGCAAAATCGAGCACCGCACCTCCGACCACCGCCATCGACGCGGCGATCCCTGCCGCCCACTGCCAGGCAACCCCCTTTGCCAGAAGAGGTATCATGCGCGGCGTGACGGTGCAGATGACGAGGGCGACAAGGCTCATGCGCGATTTCGACAGGAAGATCATCGCCAAACCGGCAAGGATGCCCGCAAGCATCCAGCGGCGATCACGGTCTTCCAGCGCGAAACACACCATGACCACGCCAAGCAGTCCGGCAAAAGGCGACCAGGGAGCGTAGAACTGCCAGCGCGGCGCGCCGCTCGCCGGATCGAGCGTATAGAAATAGACGGTGAAATATTCCGGACCAGGCCCGCCGGCCGCTTTGAGCGGGGAAACGAAAATGGTCTCCGGTAAACCGAGGGTGGGCGCGAGTACGAGGATTGGTAGAAGGATAAGGGTGATAAATCCGACGATGGTTTGCGCCCGGATCAGCACAATCCGTCGAATAGGCAGCACCGCCCCGGCAAATGGAAGCAGGAAAAGAAGAGCCCAGCCCTTTGCCCAGCCGATGGACGATTTGATCGTCTGGACGAGCCCAAGATCCCAGCCGAGATGTCCGGCCCACAGCGCTATCAGCATGACGAACATGCTTCCACCCCAGAGCAAGACGATTGCCGGCAAGGAGCCTGCCGTTTGCAAATCGGTGCGCATGGCGGGTCCGAGATAGAGCGATATAGCCGCCAGACAGGCAAGGAGCCATGCCACGACCGGTCCCACAATATAGAGTGCGCCGACAGCGTAGAACGCCCAGGTCAGCGTTATCGCCCAGAAGACAAAGGATTCAGCCGGATTAGCTCGTCGCATCGGGCGTCGGATCGGATTTTCGCCATGCGCCCGAAAGTCGGTCGATCAAAGGCCGGCGCAACCATGTCAGCGTCAGCCCTATTATGGCAAAGAGCGTCGCGGCAACGCCCGCGAAGAGGGCGAGAAGCGTGTTCGGCGACGAAGGCTCTAGCGGCAAGGTGGGCGGCTCGGCGATTTGTACCATTGGATAGGACGCGAAGACATCCGTTTTCGAGACGTTGAGGCGTGCAAGAGCCGATGTGAAGACCGCCTCGGCGACTTTGTAGTCCCGATCGAGTTTGTCGAGTTGAGAAGCGGCGGTGACCAGCTCGACCACCCGCGTTTCGGCATTTCGCAGTTCGGCGCGAAGAGCACCCAGCCGGGCGAGCTGGCCATCGCGCTTCGAGACTTCAGAAACCAGGCGGGAGAGTAGGGAGCCGCGCTCGCCATCGGCGGCGCGCTCCACCTGCCCGCGCAATTCTTCGATGGGAAGGCCTGTCACGATGACGGCCCGCTCGACCATACGAGACTGAACGCCGTCATGGCGCTCTCTTACGGAAACGACCTCGGGGTGGCGGGGGCCGTAGAGTTTGCCGAGCGAAGCCAGCTTGGCCGTTTCATCGGCCAGGCTTTTTGATAGCGTTGCATATTCGGGGTCGACATGCAGTTTGATCGTCCGCGCCGCCGCCTCCGCTGAAATGCCGAGCAGTGCGGCGAGGGAATCGACCGCGCGATCGGTGTTCTGAAGTTCCGCTTCGCCATCCGCGATACGCGACAACAGCGCCTCTTTCGTACGCACAATGTCGTCGAACTGATCTTGCGAGCTCAGTCCCGTTTTGACCTGCACGGCGCTGATCCGGTCGCGAATCTCGTTGACGGCATCCTGATACTTGCCGACCGTATCGGTCACGGACGCTTCGCGTCGCTTCATCTCGTCGTCGCGTAAATCGCTAAGTTCGGCCAGAAAGGCGGTGAGGAGAGCTTCGGTGCGTTCGCGCGCCGCACCGGGCGAGCCGCCCTTCATCTGAACGGTCATCAGGCTTGTCTGATCGACAAGTTTGATGCGCGGCCGCCCGAATGATGCCTCATCGATACCCGCGCTCTTGGAAGCGCGACGGATAACGCGGCCCGATTGCACCAGCTTCTGATAGGTCACGGTCGGACTGATGGATGAACTGGAATAGGGAGAATTGGCGGAAGTCGAGGCTTGCCCGATCTCCGAGAGATTGACCGAACTGGAAACTCCTGCGCCCGGCAATATCAGCGAAACGCTCGACGTGTAGCTCGGCGGCGCGAACTGGACGTAAAGTGCAATGGGAACCCATACCGCGCCGAGCACGGCCCCGATTGTGAGAACATAACGGGGAAGCCGGCCTGCATCGCCGATCCTGCCGCCGCGAAGCAGCCGCCGGAACGAGAGGCCGCCTAACGGTGTCCGGATAAGCCGTAGGATGTGCAGACGATAGAAGCGACCGGGTGAGGCCTCTGCGGCGATGTCGTCGCTATCGTGTCGTAAGTCGACCGGAACAGGGCGGCCGGCAAAGGATCGGACTGGCGCGTTCATGAAAGGCTCCTCGAATTGCCTCTCAACCTACGGGCAGGGTGGAACCAGGCTGCCGGCGTCATCGGATAAACGAGAGAAAAGAAGGATGGCCGATACTGTCCGAAAGGATAGGAGGCAGAGCACCCAGACCTAAAAGAGGCCTTCTTCCTTGGCGATGATGGCGGCCTGCGTCCGGTTCTTGGCGTCGAGTTTGCGGCAGAGTGTCTTGACGTGAAGCTTGATCGTGACTTCCTGCAAATCCAGATCGCGTGCGATCTCTTTGTTGGACTGGCCCTTCATGAGGCCATGAAGAACCTGCAATTCTCTCTCGGTGAGCTTTTCGGCAAGCGGATGAGAGGTCTGTTCTTCCGCCTCGGTCAGAAACTTGATCGGCGCATATTGTTCGCCCGCCGCCATGAAACGGATCGCATGGATCAGCGATTTGGCAGCAATCGTCTTCGGCAGGAAGCCGGCCGCGCCCATGGCCAGCGCCTCTTCTGCGGTCGAGCGGTCTATCGTGCCGGAAATGATCGCGACAGGGCTGCGAAAGTTCAGGTCCATCGCTCGTTTGAGCCCATCAAGACCTTCCATGCCCGGCATGGAATAGTCGAGAAGCACCAGATCGAAGGGGCCGGCCGACGTCATCTGTTCGGCCGCTTCGGGAAAATCGCCCGCAACGGAGATCGCCATATCCTTCTCGTTCTGAAGAAAGGCGCAGATGGTATCGCGGACCAGTTCATGATCATCCGCAAGCAGCAATTTCATGAGCGTCTCCGATTCTTGCGGGTTACTCAGTATCACAACCGCTCTTCCGGGCCGTAAACCCGAAGCTTAGTATTATACCTATTTCGTATAGGTCGGACTGATAATTCGGAGGTGTACGCCACTCCTCCGCTTGCACCGCTACGCTGATTGCCTTGTCCGTGGGCAAAGCAGGTCGGGCAATCTCCGTGCAAATGACGGAGACAGCCATGACCCATCTCGATACCTGCCAACTTTTTGGACTCGACATCGTAAGCTGCGGCCAGAGCGAGATAATCGACGCCATGCTGGATGACGAGACGCCCGATAAAACGGCCGTTTTCGTCAACGCGCACTGCATCAACGTGTCCGCACGCTCGGCCGACTATCGCTGGGCGCTGAACAAAGCGCGCTACGTTCTGCCGGATGGAGCCGGGATGGAACTGGCTGCGCGAATGAGTGGCCAGGGATTTTCGGCGAACCTCAATGGCACGGATTTGTTTCTGCCGTTGTGCGAAGAGGCAGCAAGGCGCGGCCTTTCCATCTATTTCTTCGGCAGCCGGGAAGGGGTGGCGCGTGACGCAGCGGATCATGCGGCCTATCTCGCCCCCGGTCTTAAAATCGCGGGAACACGTCACGGCTATTTCGAGGAAACGGAGAACGATGCGATCATCGATGCGATCAACCGCTCCGGAGCCGATATCGTGCTGGTGGCCCTTGGCGTGCCGGCACAGGAACTCTGGATAGCACGAAACCGCCATCGCCTTGACGCTTCGTTGGTGATGGGTGTCGGCGCTCAATTCGACTTCTGGTCGGGCCGCGTCCGGCGTGCACCGCCCGCTTTTCGGAAGGCGCGGTTGGAGTGGGCGTGGCGGCTGGCGCTCGAGCCGCGCCGCATGGCGAAACGCTATCTGATCGGCAATGTCACTTTCATCGTGCGTGCCGGGGTCGAAGCGCTTCGGCATCGGGCGATTGGGCGCTCTTCGGCGCTTCAGAACCGGGCGCTCGATCTGATTGTGGCGGGCGCAGGCCTCCTCTTGCTCGCCCCCCTTTTGGCGGCCATCGCAATCGCCATTAAAACGAGTTCGCCGGGTCCGGTTCTGTTTCGGCAGACCCGGATCGGTGAAAACGGACAGGCTTTCGAGGTACTGAAATTCCGGACCATGTATGTCGACGCTGAAAAGCGTCGCGGCGACGTGTTAGGCCTGACCGACCGGCGCGGCATCTGTTTCAAGGCGAAGAACGATCCGCGTATCACGCGCATTGGCCGCCTTTTGCGCCGTTACTCTCTCGATGAGCTGCCGCAACTCTTCAACGTGTTGAAGGGGCAGATGAGCGCGGTGGGTCCACGCCCCGCCCTACCCAGCGAGGTTGCCGCCTATCCGCCGGAAGCGCTCGAACGGCTGGCCTGCAAGCCGGGTCTGACGGGAGTGTGGCAGGTATCCGGGCGCGCGGAGATCGGTTTTGAGAAGATGGTCGATATGGATGTTGCCTATGTTCGTTCCAAGTCGGTCTTTCTCGACATAGCGCTTCTGGCGCTGACCGTCCGCGCGGTCTTCACCGGCCGCGGCGCTTATTGATGGATGGCGCGATATCGATGTCGGCTCTTGATCGCTCTCGTTTCACACGCAAGATATTAGTTGCCGATTACGATCATCCTTTGCCTGGCAGGTCGCGCGCCGCCATCTTGGCCATAGATTGCGGCCAGTCGGGATGGGCGGCTTCCGCCTGCCGGACAGCGCGGCCGAACCGCAACCAGGCGGACGGCCCGGCGATGCGCGGAATATGCGCCAGCTCCCAATGGATGCCATTGATCGGATCGTCGAAAAACACCGCATAATAGCCGGGCGCATAAATATCGTAGGCGGCGGGCGCTTCTGTGACCGGAATATCCTGCGGCACGAGGAAATCTCGATGGAAGCGATCGACTTCGCGCCGGCTCTTGGCCCACAGGGCGACATGATGAATGCCGGTGGATCTGGCGGAATGATCCAGCTTTTCGCCCGATTGAGCCGGTTGAAATCCGATATAGCTATGGGGGATGGGGAACCGCGCCATGTAATAGGTGGAGCGATATCCGACATCGACCGTCCAGAAGCTCTTATAACCCAGCCAACCGAACATTCGATCGTAAAACTCGACCGAGCGCTCATAGTCGAGGACCGAAAATTCGACGTGGTTTATCCCGCGCCACCGCATGTATCATTCCTCCTGAATGCACGATTAGACCAATAGGTCTACGATGCAATTCGATAGGAAAAAATGACAGCGTTCGGCTTTTACGCAGGAAAATTGAGAAGTAGAGCCAGTCTCAGGCGTCGCGCTCCATGATCCACTCGACCGCGGGATCGGCAACGAAGCGCCATTTGCGAAGCGGTCCGGCCATAACGTTGAGGTAATACATCTCAAAGCCGTAAGGGGCGCCGCAGGGATGATGGCCACGCGGCACGCACACGACGTCGCCGTCACCGAGGGCCATGGTTTCGTCGAGCGTGCCATCCTCGGTATAGACCCGCTGGATGCCGAAGCCATCGGCGGGGTTCAGCCGATGGTAATAGGTCTCTTCCAGATAGGTGATGCGCGGAAAGTCGTCCTCGTCGTGGCGGTGGCTCGGATAGGACGACCAATGGCCGGCGGGGGTGAACACTTCGGTGACGAGGAGGCTGTCGCAATAGTCCTCGTTCTCCATGGCGATATTGTTGATGTAGCGCGTATTGGTGCCCTTGCCGCGCTCGGTCAGCGTGATGCCATCCGGGCCGATGCGGCGCGCCTCGTGCCCGCCCTTGCCGGGCGCGGAGCAGACCGCGATGGTGCAGTCGGTCTCGGCGGTCGCCCGCCAGTCGGTGCCGTTCGGCAGATAGAGGCAGTGTGGCGGCGTTTTTTCGAACACGTTCATGCGTTCGCCGAGCACGCCCCAATCTTTATCCGCGCCGGTAATGGCGGCCTTGCCCTCGACCATGACGAGGATGACCTCGCGATCGCCGGTCGCTTCATCCGCCGTCTCGCCGGCGCGCAGGCGATATAGCAAGAAGCCGACATAGCGCCAGCCGGCACTCTGCGGCGTGATTTCATGCACTTTGCCATGGTTACCAAAGGGCTTTTTGAGCAAATCCGCCATTATTCGTCCTCTCCTTTGCCGTCGCCGTCGCTCAGTTGAGGACGCGCTGCCATTGGGCATTGGCGTTGTAACGTTCGCGCGCGTCTTCCAGACGCTCCGGCCCGCCGGTCTGCGGCACTGCGACATCCCACCAGCCGCCGCCGGCGCCTGTACCGGGAACGGCGTCGGTGTCGATCAGAATGACCGATGGGATGTCGCGATCACGCGCCTCGACGATTTTCTCTTCAAGTTCGGCAATCGAGCCGACCTTTTCGGCATGAGCGCCCATGGATGCCGCGTGGGCGACGAAGTCGATCTTCGGCCAGACGTCGCTATCTTTGTACATATTGTTGAACTCGGCGCCGCCGCACTCGATCTGCAGCCGGTTGATGCAGCCATAGCCGCTATTGTCGGTCAGCACGATCGTGAACGGCACCTTGCGCGCCGCCGCTGTCGCAAGTTCCGAATTGGCCATCATGTAAGAGCCGTCGCCGACGAAGCAGATCACCTCTTTCTCGGGCGCGGCGATGGCGATGCCCATGGCGCCCGCCACCTCATAGCCCATACAGCTATAGCCATATTCCATGTGATAGCCGTGCTGCGCCGCCTGCCACAGCACCTGCAGCGCACCCGGCATGGTGCCGGCGGCGCACATGGCGACGGTGTTGTCGCGGGCGACACGCTGCACCGCGCCGATCACCTGCGCGTCGGTTGGGCGATTGTCAGGACCGTCATTGTCCGGGCGCGCCGTCACCGTCTTCACGGCCTCGTGCCAGTCGGTGCGCGCCTTGGGATCGTGGGCATCGAAACGCACCCCGTCGAGCGCCTTCGTCAGACGCTGCAGCGCGACCTTGGCGTCTGAGACGAGCGGTGCTGCAAGATGCTTTTGTGCGTCATAGGGATGTAGATTGATCGAAATGAGCTTGCGTTCGGCATTCTTGAACAACGCCCAGGAGCCGGTGGTGAAATCCTGAAAGCGGGTGCCGATGCCGATCACCAGATCGGCCTTTTCGCAATGCTCGTTACCGCAGGCTGAACCGGTCACGCCGGGCGAGCCGAAGTTGAGTTTATGCGATGCTGCGACAGCGCCCTTGCCGGCCTGCGTTTCGACAACCGGCACGTTCAACGCTTCGGCGAAGGCGATCAGTTCGGCTTCCGCATCGGAATAGAGCACGCCACCGCCGGCAACGATGACAGGCTTTTCAGCCGCGCGGATCATCGCCGCGACATCTTCGACCTCACGCGGGTCCGGTTCGGGCCGGCGGATGCGCCATGTGCGCGGCTCGAAGAAGTGCGCCGGATAGTCGAACTCCTCGGCCTGCACATCCTGGCAGAAAGCGAGCGTCACCGGCCCGGCATTTTGCGGGTCGGTCATCACCGCTAGCGCGCGCGGCAACGCGGTCATCAGGTGCTCCGGCCGGGTGATGCGGTCGAAATAGCGGCTGACCGGCTTGAAGCAGTCATTGGCCGAAACCGTGCCGTCGTCGAAGTCCTCGACCTGTTGCAGCACCGGGTCGGGCCGGCGGTTGGCGAAGACGTCGCCGCAAATGAGCAGAATCGGCAGGCGGTTCACATGGGCCAACGCAGCCGACGTCACCATATTGGTCGAACCGGGGCCGATGGACGAGGTCACGGCCATCGCCTTTTGGCGCTTCTTCGTTTTGGTATAGGCGATGGCCGCATGGCACATGGTCTGTTCGTTCTGGCCGCGCCAGGTCGGGATCTCGTCGCGATAGCGATGCAGCGCCTCGCCGATGCCGGCGACATTGCCATGGCCGAAGATGGCCCAGACGCCCTCGATGAAGCGCTCGCCATCCTCGGTTTTCTGTTGCGCCAGCCATTTGATCATGGCCTGGGCGGCGGTGAGTGTAATCGTGTCGGTCATGCCGCCTTCTCCTGCGCGCGGGAACGCGCCCTGTTCCAGACGGTGCAGAGCCGCCGGAAATTATCTTCCATGGTCGAGACGGCTTCGCCGTCGCTGATGCGTCCGGCCAGCCAGTTGCGCGCCGTCTCGCCAAAGATCGTTCGGCCCACCGCAAAGCCTCTGACTAGCGGCTGAGCCGCAGCCAGTTCGAAGCTTTCGGCGAGTTCCGTCTCCGGCGCGTCGAGGCCTAGCACGACGATGCCGCGTGTATGGGCATCGTGTTTCTCGATGGCCGCGACCGCCTTGTTCCAGGCCGATTCGGTCCGGAACGGCTCCAGCTTCCACCAGTCGGGATAGATGTCGGCGGCGTAGACGCGCTCGATGATCGCCGGTGTGGTGTCCTCATCCACCGGCCCGACCTTCGAGGGGATCACTTCCAGCAGAAATTCCAGACGGTTGCGCCGCGCTGCTGCGAAAAGAGCCGTTAGCGTGCCGAGATGATCGTCCCACATCGCCTGATCGTCGTCCGGGTGACAGAAGCACAACGCCTTGACGACGTGGTTGCGCGGCCATTCGACAAAGCCGCCGAAATCGGGGCCGAGTTCCGGCTCGTAGCGAAGCGGGCGTGAGCCTGGCCATTCCACCGGGCGGCCGATCCATAGATTGGTGCCGGATGCAATCTGCAGCGCTTCGCGGCCGAGGCGGTTGTCACAGAGAATGCCATAGCCCGGCTGGCCATCCGCGACATTGCGCGTCGCCTGCAGGCAAAGTTTCTTGAACGCGCCGATCTTCTCGTTCGTCGCCCCTTCCATTTCCTCCAGTTGGACGCGATGGTCGAAGGCGAAGACGCGCATTTCGGACCAGTCGCCATGGCGGTTGGTCGACCAGTGAATCTGCTCAAGCGCCGGGTCGTTTCGCAGATCGGGCTGCTTGACACCGCGCTCCAGGAAGAATTGCAGCTCCTCCCAGCTCGGATAGGCCGGCGTGCAACCATGGCGGGACACCGCGAAGGCGCCGCAGGCATTGGCGTATTTGAGCGTTGTCGGCCAATCCTCATCGTCGAGCCAGCCCTTGAGCAGACCCGACATGAAACCGTCGCCCGCGCCGAGCACGTTGAAGACTTCGATCGGAAAGCCGGGGCCGGTCTGGCCGTCATCGAGGCTGTCCGGCACATCACCTTCGAAGGCGACTGCCCCCGCCGCGCCGCGTTTGCAGACGAGCGTCGCCCCGGAGACCGCGCGCACGGCCTGCAGCGCTTCCACCGTGTCGGTCGAACCGCCCGCGATATGGAATTCCTCTTCCGTGCCGACGATCAGGTCGAACCAGTGCAGCGTCGATTGCAGCTTCTCGGTGACCTTATCGCTCTCGACAAAACGGCTCTCGCCCTCGTCGTGGCCGGCTACGCCCCATAGGTTAGGGCGGTAATCGATATCCAGCGCGGTCCTGAGACCATGCTTTCGTGCAAGCTTCAGCGCCATCAGGACGGCCGCTTCGGTGCGCGGATGGCTGAGATGCGTACCCGTGACGACCAGTGCGCGCGACGATGCGATGAAGTCCTCGTCGATATCGTCTTCGTTGAGCGCCATGTCGGCGCAGTTTTCGCGATAAAAGATCAGCGGGAAGCTTTCCTCGTCTCGAATGCCCAGCAGCACCAGCGCCGTCAGCCGCTCCGGATCGGTGACCACGCCGGACGTATCGACGCCTTCGCGTTCGAGCTCCTCGCGAATGAAGCGGCCCATATGCTCGTTGCCGACGCGGGTGATCAACGCGCTTTTGAGACCGAGCCGTGCGGTGCCGCAGGCCATATTGGTGGGCGATCCGCCGATATATTTGTCGAATCCGCCCATATCCTCGAGCCGTCCGCCGATCTGCGATCCGTAAAGATCGACCGACGACCGGCCCAATGTGATGAGATCAAGCGTCTTATTCATACGTTTCGTCCTTCAAATCCCGCTTCGATGAGGAAGCGCCGGCTGGACGCCAGATCTCCCTGCACACTCGCCCTGTTACGCGGGTCGCGCTCTTGCTCGATGGTGATGTAACCGCCATAACCCCGCTCGCTCAGCAGCGCCTGAATGGCCTGGTAGTCGATATTTCCCGTGCCGATCGGGCACATCACGCCGCGCGCGCAGGCGTCGAAAAAGCGAATGCGCTCGCCCATGACTTCTCTGAAGATCACCGGATCGATATCCTTGAAGTGGATATAATCGACGCGATCCCAGTAGCGCTTAAGCGCCGTTACCGGGTCCATGCCGGCATAGGCCAGATGGCCGGTATCGAGACAGAGGCCGGCCAGATCGGCTGGAATGTCCTGCGCCAGACGCTCCAATTCGTCAGCAAATTCGATATAGCCGCCCGCATGAGGATGGATCGTCGTGCGAACATTGTACGTGTCGCGCGCCAGTTCGGCGATCGCATGGATATTGGCCATCATACCGGCCCAGCGTTCATCATCGAGACGCGGCGCCCGGTCAGAATGACCGGCGGTATAGTCGCGCTCATCATGGCCCCAATCCATGACCGTCAGATAAGGGGCGGCAAAGCGCTGGTCGGGATGGCGATGCGGCGCGGGCAAGGCGGTGATGAACGCGCAGATTTCTTCGGTCTGTTTAAGAAGGTTGTCGCGATTCCCCGGCGATACGAGATCATCGAAGATCGTTCCGGCCACGATGGAAAGCGCCCGTTTCTGCAGAGCTTCGCCAGTCCGGTTCGGATCGAGAGGCATATAGCCATAGGGGCCGAGTTCGAGACCGCCGAAGCCGGCTTCCGCGGCTTCGTCTAGCACAGTCTCCCATACCGGAAGGTGTGGACTCGCTACGTCATCGACACCCCAGCAGCATGGTGCGCAGGTAATGGTCACGGTCGCGCTCATCCCTGCGATCCCGCATTGACGGTTTCAAAGGTCAGCGAACGATGAAACTGCTCGTGAAAAGCGATGAAGCGCTTGGTATGTTCCTGCTCCATGTGGAATTCGTGCGCGGCCTTGTCTTTCCAAGTCTCCACGAAAACGAGCTTGTCTGGATCGTCGGTGCAGGTGAAGAAATCATAGGCAATGCAGCCCGGCTCGGCGCGCGTCGCGGCCTGCGCTTCCGGCGCGCGTTCAAGGATCTTGTCGCGCCCGCCTGGAACTGTTTCGATTGTGATGATGAACTTATACATGGCCTACACTGCATCGCTTTCGGAAAGCGGCGCCGTTCTGCCTTCCGATGCGCTCAGACGGGCAGCGTCGAGTACGGCCAGGGTCGCGATCGCTTCCTGAGCGGTGACCGGCGGTTCGCCACCGGTACGTACGGCTTCGGCGAACGCCTCGTAATAGGCATGGTAAGCGCCTTGCTCGGACGGTATCGGTTCGGCGCTGGCCTCTGTATTGAGTGTGCCCCAGCAATTCTCTGGCTCGTAGCCCCAGCCTTTCGGATCGTCGGCTGGACGTTTGCCGGCGAAGATCGCCTGCGCCTGCACGTCCGACCCATTCGAAACATAGCTGCCCTCCGACCCGTAAGCGCGCAACTCGCGGCTCGAAAGACGGTTGACCTTGCTTGCCGAAATATGGCTGTGCGCTCCGTTCTCATGCCGCAATGTCAGCACGAAACCGGCGTCGGTCTCTCCCTCTGAAAGCGTCACCATATCGAGTTGCGCATCGACGGAAACCGCTGGCCCGAGAAGCCAGAGCGCCTGATCGACGAGATGACTGCCGAGATCACGCAGGAGCCCACCGGTCGGCCCGGCCTCCAGCGTGGCGGGATCGTCGAAATCCATACGCGAATGCAGCCGCCAGACCTCGCCGATCTTCCCATCCTCGATCACTTTGCGGAGCGTTCGGATATCGGCGTCCCATCGCCGGTTGTGATAAACGCCGAGCGTGACGCCTCGCTCTTCGGCAGCGCGGGCCAGTGCGCGACCGCCTGGAGCATCCGGGGCGAAAGGCTTGTCCGCGATCACATGCACACCGGCCGCAATGGCTTCCAGCACGAGGTCACGGCGCGTCTGGGGCGGGGTCGTGATCGTCACCGCATCGACGCCAGCATCGAGCATCGCTTTCAGGCTGGGATAGATCGGCGTATTCGGCAGATCCGCCTGCACTTTGGCGACGGTCGCGGGCGCACGGGCGACGACCCCGGCGAGGCTGACGCCCTGCGCGGCCGCAATGAACGGCGCATGAAAATGCTGCCCGCCCGTTCCATATCCGACAACCCCGATCCGCATGATGGCTCTCTCCGCTCAGCGAATGATGGTGGCCTGAAGCGCATCGATGGATGATTGAATGCCGGCCTCGGTAGACATGGTGAAATCTTCCATCTCAAGGCTGACCCAGCCGTCATAACCCATCATGCCGACGATGGAGAAAAACTCCTTCCACCATTGCAGATCGTGGCCGGCGCCCACTGCGACATAGTTCCAGCTGCGATTGGCGACATCGGTGACATCCTTCAGTTCCAAAAGGCCGTTGACGTCGGCCAGGCCGCGCTCGATGCGGGTATCCTTGCCGTGAACGTGATGGATCGCATCGCCCAGCGCACGGGCGACGGCGATCGGACATGCGCCCTTCCAGAACAGATGCGAGGGATCGAGGTTCATGCCGACCTTGGAGCCGACCTCATTGCGCAGCCGGAACAGTGTTTCCGGGTTCCAGACGAGCATGGCGGAGAAGTTCTCCAGCGCGTATTTTTCCACGCCGGCTTCGTCGGCCAGCTTCACCAGATCATGCCAGAGCGGAAAAGCCCGGTCTTCCCATTGATAACGATCGCGCTCGGGCATCTCGTCCGGCCAGCTCTTCGTATAGACGAGCCAGTTCGGAACGATATCTCCGGGCGCCGCTTCCGGAAGACCGGACATGGTGACGATTTTCTTGACGCCGATCTCGCCAGCCAGGTGGACGGTTTCCTCCATCTCCTTGCGATGACGTTTGCCCATATCGCCCGGATCGAGCGGATTGGCCGAGCAGTTCAGCGCCGCGATCTCAAGACCGCGCGCCTCGATCTCCTTGAGCTTCGATTTCAGCAGGCCCTTGTCGGCCAGCAGTTCATCGGCCCGGAAATGCGGACCTTTCGACCAACCGCCTCCGGTCATTTCAATGCCTTCCACACCGAGTTCGACACATTTGTCGAGCATGTCGGTAAAGGAGAGGTCGCCCATCACGTCGGTGCAGATCGAGAGTTTCATCGTATTCGATTCCTAAAAGAGGGGCGCACCGAAGTGCGCCCCAGGGGGGAGGATCTTTATCGGTAGTCGATCCAGGCAGAGCCGCTTTCGGCCGAGCGGACACAGTTCTGGAGCCAGCGGACACCCTCGGTGCCCGCCTTAATGCCGGGGTAATGGTGTGTGCCGAGGAAGGCTTCGTCGCCACGCTTCTTCGCGTCGATCGCTTCGGCGATCCATAGATAGATGTTGGCCCAGCTGTCGCCGAGACCTTCGGTATGCAGAGCGCCCATGCGGTCGACCGCAAGGCTTTCGTCTTCCAGATAGGGCATGCCGTGATGCAGAACCTGCGCCGGTTCGCCCTGAATTTCGTAGATCAGCTCATTGGGCCGGCTGTCGCTCCATGAAACAGAGGCCTTCGAACCGACGAAGCGGTAGCGCTGGCTTCCCATATTGCCGGCATCGACCGAACTCACCCACAGACGGCCCCGCGCCCCATTGTCGTAATGCATCAGAACCGTTGCATGGTCTTCGAGCGGTTCGCGTGACGGTATGAACGCCTTGCGATCGCAGAGCAGCTTCTCGATCTTCAGATGAGGCAGCACGATCTCCGACAGGTAGTGGAGATGTGTGCCGATATCTCCAAGAACGAAGGTTGAACCCGATTTGGAAGGATCGGTTCGCCATTTCTGGGCTTCGGACGCATCGGTATCGTCGCCGGCGTTGAAGCCATGGGTATATTCCAGATCGACGATACGGATCTCGCCAAGCATGCCCTTCGCCACCATCGCGGCCATCTGATAGACCAGCGGATGGCCGGTATAACCATAAGTGACGCCGACAATCAGACCCTTCTCATCGGCGAGCCGAGCGATCTCGTCGCACTCTTCGACGGTGAAGAAGAGAGGCTTTTCGCAGATGACATGAATGCCGGCTTCGAGCAGAGCCTTTGTGATCTCGTAGTGGGTGAAATTGGGTGTGGCCACCGAAACGGCTTCCAACCCATCATCGCGGTCACGCTCGCCCGCGATCATCTCCTGATAGGTGGCATAACAACGGTCTGCATCGACTCCCAGACGAATGCCGAAATCGCGGCCGCGTTTGGCGTCGAGGTCGAACGCGCCGGCCACGAGCCGGTAATTGCCGTCCCGAAGCGCTCCGGTACGGTGCTTATAACCCACCTGGCCTGTCCGGCCGCCGCCGACCATGCCCCAGCGCAGAGGTCTGTCGAAGCTCTTTTCACCGTTGATCATGGCTTGGCTCCACTTCGGCCCGTTTCTTCAGGCGGCTTGCGCCATGCTCTGCGAATAAAGAGCCGGCTTATCGCGCATGGTGATCGCTTCGAGCTTGCCGGATGCGACGGCCCGCAATGCGGCGTCGGCGACGAGCGTCGCCGCATAACCGTCCCATGTGCTCGGTCCCGTTGCGGTGCCGTCGCCGGCGGCGACGATCCACTCCCGAAATTCCTGATCGTAAGCTTCGATAAAGCGCTCGCGCCAATCCGTCGGGATGAATTGTCTGATGCCGCTGGCGTCGGAGACGACGGGGGAGGGGCGGTTCGGCAGCGCGGCAACGCCGGTTTCGCAGCTCAGCTCGCCACGGATGTCATAGCCATAGGCAATGTTGACAGAGATCTCGACATCGACGATCGCACCACCTGCCATATGCAGCAGGACGAAATGCGGATCGCGTAGCTCACCGCCCTGACGTGACCGGCGGGGAAGGCGCACTTCGACACCCGCGATTTCGTCATCGAGAAGCCAGCGCGAAACATCGGCGTCATGCACCAGCGTATCGTTCAGCGGCATATCGGACGTGTAAAGCCCGGCGGGAACCGAGGCATTGCGATGAACGGAGTGGAACATCAGGGGCGCGCCGAGCGTGCCGCCATCGACGACTGCCTTGAGCCGGCGGTAATCCGCATCGAAGCGCCGCATAAACCCGACTTGCACGAGACGGCGGCCGTATCCGACCTCTGCTTCCATCACACGCATGGCCGACGCTTCGGATGTGACAAGAGGCTTTTCGCAGAAGACCGGCTTGCCGACAGCGATGCATTCCAGCAGCTGTTCTTCGTGTGCCGGTCCCCATGAGCAGATGACGATGGCATCGACCTTGTCCGACCGGATCAGCTCCTGCGGCGTATCGAATATCTCCGCGCCGGCAGGCGCGGCCGAAGCGGCGCGGCTGCTATCGATATCGTTCACCGCGACAACATCGACCCCGGAGAGAACTTTGGTCAGACGCCGAATATGATCCTGACCGATCATACCCGTGCCGATGACACCGATCCTGACAGTCATCTCACGCTTCCTGTTTGAAGTATTGATCGACAAGGCGCTGCATTTCGGAGCGCATGAAACGGCCGGACTCGTCCGCCTTCTCTTCCCAGGCAAAGACGCAGGCCGTCATGATCCCGTCGAAACCGATCTCCGCCAGCGTCTTGTAGAATTCGTCCCAGGGCACCTCGCCTTGCCCAATATTGAGATGCTGGTGAACGCGCGCCGTCGAACCGGGCGGATTGACGATATAGCGTAGGCCCGACGAGCCCTTGTGATTGAACGTGTCGGCAATATGCACATGCGCCAGCACATCGGCGCATTCACGCAGCATCGCCTTGGTGTCGTCCCCGAAATAAAAGGTATGCGGCGTGCAGTAGAGGAACTTCACCCGTTCGCTGTTCACCGTCCGGATGAGATCGACCGAGGGCTGAAGCGTCTCAACCCAGTCTTCCGGATGCGGCTCGATATGCAGATTGATGCCTTCCTTCTCGAAGATTGGCACGAGCTCTTCCATCGAGCGCCACCAGGCATCCTCACAGGCCTCGATCATCGATCCGGTGTGGCAGCAATAGCAGGTGCCCTTGTCGGGATGCGGACCGCGGCCGAACTCCGAATTCATTGTGTCGACGCCCATCTCAACAGCGATTTCGATGGCACGCTTCCAGTGCCGGACGGCAGCCTTGCGCTCTTCCTCGTCATTTGAGGCCCAGCGATACATCGGCAGTAGCGAGGCGATGCCGACATTGGCGTCGGAAAGAGCTTTCTTGAAGCTCTTTATCCGGTCCGGGAAAACCCGCGGCGCCTTGAACCATTCGAGAAAGTCGCCGCGTGGCGACAGCTCGATCCACTCATAGCCGAGCTCCGCCACCTTGGAAGGAATGTCCTCCAGCGGCAGGTGACGATGCATGTACGGGTCGAGGGCGATCTTCATGGGGTACGTCTCCAGATTCGATTGCTGAGGATCGGCGCATCTCACCTATCGGGGCGGACACGACGCGTTCGTCAGTGCGCGGGCGGCGGGGGGTGTCCCTCGTGGGTTTCCATGTGGCTTTCGATCTCGGTATCGAGGTCCGCCAAGGCTTCGCCGCCGGCCATCAGATCGGTGATCTCCTCTCGCGACTTCTCGCCGCGCATGAAGTTCGCTGCCAGAGCGCCGCGGATCAGAACGGCGAAATGGTCGCCGACCGCCATGGCGTGCGTCACCTGGTGCGTGATGAAGATCACGGCCAGCCCGCGCTTTTTGGCTTCCAGAACGATGCGCAGAACGTGCGATGCCTGCTTGACCCCGAGCGCGGCGGTCGGCTCGTCCAGAATAAGGACTCGCGCACCGAAATGGACGGCGCGAGCGATGGCCAGCGACTGGCGTTCACCGCCCGACAGGCCGCCGATCAGCCGGTCGCCATCGTCGATGCGGGTGATGCCGAATTCCTGCACCGCTTTGACCGCCGTCTCGTTGGCTGTCTTGCGATCGAAGATTCTGAACGGTCCGATCCGTTTGGTCGGCTCGACGCCGACAAAAAACGAGCGGCCGATGGTCATCAGCGGAAAGGTGCCGCCGAACTGGTGAACCGTCGCGATACCGCGATCGGCCGCGTCTTTCGGCCGTTCGAACGAGACCTTTTCGCCATCCATGAACATCTCGCCAGATGTCGGCTTGTGAACACCGGCAAGCGTCTTGATCAGTGTCGACTTGCCGGCGCCATTGTCGCCGAGAAGGCAGAGCACTTCGCCCGCATTCACCTTCAGGGAGATATCGTGCAGAACGTCGATCGGCCCGAAGGACTTGTTGACGTTGCGCAGTTCCAGAACCGCTGTTTTTTCGGTCATTTCGCTGACCCTCCCTTGTCCTTTTTCCGCGGCACGTAGTTCAGCGCCATGTTGCGAAAACGATTGTTCATCAGCACTGCGGCCAACAGCATCACGCCGATGATCAGGCTCGACCAGTTTCGATCGATGTCTGTGAAATCGATGCCCTTATTGACGATGGCGAAGGTTATGGTTCCGATGAATATGCCGGGAACCGACCCGAACCCGCCGGACAGCAGCACGCCGCCGACCACGACGCTGGCGATGATGTTGAAGATGTCGTTCATGCCGCCGGAAACCTGCGCCGAATTGAAGAGGATGGCGTGGCACATGCCGACGAAGGACGCCGATGTCGCGGTGAGCACGAAGAGCAGTATGGTAAAACGGTCCACCGGAATGCCGGCATTGCGGGCGCTGACCTTGTCGCCGCCCATGGCGAAGATCCAGTTTCCGAAACGGGATTGGTGCAGGATGAACCAGCCCAGTAGCGTGAAGGCAAGCCACCAGATGATCACGACTTGATGACTGCCGCCGAAGATAAGCTGGCCGAACAGCGTCTTGGCCCAGTCCGGCGCGCTCAGCGGCACAGAGGCGTTGCCGGTAAGAATGACGGAGCCCGCCAGCACGATGCCCTGCATGGCGATGAGCGTGCCTAACGTGATGATCAGCGTCGGCACGGTGGTGCGCACGGCGAGGACGCCATTGATGAGACCGACGATCACGCCGATTCCGAGCGCTCCCAGAATACCGAAGATGATCGGCAGCCCGTAATAGCCCGAGATGATGGCGGTCGCCATCGCGCCGGCCGGGATCATCGCGCCGATGGAAATATCGATCTCGCCGGAGATCATCAAAAGGCCGACGGGGATCGCAACGATGCCGATCCGAGCGGCGTAGTTGAGCCAGCTGGCGGCGCCGCCAAGCTTTTCGAGGTCTACGCCGCCGAAAATGAAGTAGAAGAGCAGCACGCCGATCAGGCTGAGGACCGAGGCAGTCGCCGGACGGCGTATAAAAGCCGACATGATATCCATCAAACCGTCCTCACTTCTTCTTTGTCGCGTAGCGCAGAGCGAGCGCCCGGAAACCGTCGTTGGAAAGCACGGCCGCCAGCAGCAACGCGCCGATGATGATCGACCCGATGTTGGAATCGAGCCCGGAGAAGAAGATCCCCTGGTTCACAACGGCGAAGGTCATCGTGCCGAGGACGATGCCGATAACCGACCCGGCGCCGCCAGTCAGGAGCACGCCGCCTATCACGACACACATGATCGAATTGAAGATGAAGGCCTGCCCGCCCGCGACCTGCGCGCTCTGATAGGTCATGAGCTGCGCGATACCGACGAAGGCGGCCGCCAGGCCTGAAAGTATGTAAAGGCCGACTGTGAGCTGTCTTGTCGGGATACCTGCATTGCGGGCTGTTTCACGGTCTCCGCCGATCGCGAAAACCCAGTTTCCCATCGGCGAGATGTGGAGGAAATAATAAAACGCGACGGCGAAGGCGATCCACCAGATGATCGAGACGTTGAACATGCCGTTGATGAAATGGCCCAGCAGGCTCTTGGTGATTGGATCGGGAACGTAGGAGACGCTCGTCGAACCCTTGATGAGGACGGCAAGACCGAGCGTCAGCCCCATCACGACAAACATCGTGCCGATCGTGACGATGAGAGATGGAATTGCCGTGCGGGTGACGAGAAAGCCGTTCACATAACCGACCAATGCGCCGACCCCGAGGCCGCCGAGTATGCCGACATAGGCGGGCCAGTCGTAATGGCCGGAGATGATGGCGGCCGTCATCGAGGCCGCCGGAACGATCGATCCGACCGAAATATCGAATTCGCCGGAGATCATCAGAAGGCCGACGGGCAGCGCAATGATTCCGACTTCGGCGGCAATATTCAGCCAGCTCGACCAGCCGGGCGCACCGATAAAAGCGGCGCCGCCGAAGGCTGCAAAAAAGATGTAGACCACGACCAGGCCGACGACCGATGCGGTCTCGGGTCTTATTGCGATCGCGCCCAGCGACATCCTGTTTGATCCACTTTTAGATGGCATTGATCGTC
This sequence comes from Notoacmeibacter sp. MSK16QG-6, assembly GCF_024158145.1. Taxonomy (GTDB): domain Bacteria; phylum Pseudomonadota; class Alphaproteobacteria; order Rhizobiales; family Rhizobiaceae; genus Notoacmeibacter. The sequence continues at coordinate 1,340,293 of NZ_JAMYXM010000001.1, read as the reverse complement.
CGCCTATTCATTCATGCGCGACATGCCATAGGGCGCGCGCAATCAGGGGATTATGGGTGTTCGGGAGAGGCCGCACCGTCGAAGGGTGCGGGCGGCCTCTCTGTTAGCCGATATGCGGCATCGGAGCCGAAAGCCTTTCCGGCCCTAGCGGGCGCCTGCTTTGACGCCTTCGATCACGAGTTCGACATTGCTTGAGTCGACAACGCCAGGTCCGGTGAGGATTTCGCGCGTCGGGATCGTCACGCCGTAATTGACGTAGTTGTTGAGGATCGAAACAGCGAAGAAGCCTTGCTGGTAACCCTGCTGATCCACGGCGCAAGCCTGCGTACCCTGCTGGATGTTGTCCAGAATGGAGTCATCGAAGTTCATGCCGCAGACGAAAACCTGGCCAGACTTGCCGGCCTGGGCGATGCCGCTGACGGTGGCATTGGTGTCACCGCCGCCAATGGCGAACATCGCGTCAATGTCCGGATTCTGCAGCAGATGCGCGCGCACGGCCTGCGCCACAGCGGTTGCATTGCCATAGGCCGTCGCCGGAAGCTGCAGGACAGAGCCTTTGCCGCCTGTCGATTCAAGCCCATCGTTAAAGCCGCTACAGAAGGCTTCGATGTTGGCGGCGCCAGGCAGAGTGTTGACGCAGGCGCCGTTCTGATGACCGGCCTTGCCGAGATACTCGCCGCCGGCAAAGCCGGATTTGTAATCGACCGCGCCGACATAGTTCAACGCGCCGAGCTTGTCGGCCGCTTCGATGCCGCCGGCATTATAGATGACGAGTGGAATACCGGCATCGACAACCGCTTTGAAAGCGGGGTCCATTGCTTCGGGAACCCAGTCGGGACCGACAATGGCGTCAGCGCCCTGGTCGATGGCCTGGCGTATCAGCTCGGCGGCGTCCGGGCCGAGATTATCGTAGTTCTGCGGACCCAGCCAGGTGACCGAGCCGCCCTGTGCCTCAGCCACTTTGCCGGCGTCTTCGGCGCCCATCTTGACGCGCGACCAGAACGGATCGTCCGGCTTGCCGCCGACGACGAAGATGTTGGCTGCCATGACGGCGGTTGAAACGCACGCTGCAATGGCGGCGACAGAAACGGATGCCGCGATGCGGCTCAACTTTTTCATATGGAAATCCTCCATTGCCCCACCTCCCCGATGGGGCTTCAACAGCTGGACTCATATCGACGGCTTGAGTTTTTTGAAACAGGAAATAGTATGAAAGTTTCAGAAGTGTCAGAATATATCATTCATGATGACACATCAGTTCATGGAGGAAGGACTGAATGAACCGACCGACGATCGCCGATCTGGCGCGCGAGGCCGAAGTATCGGTATCGACCGTTAACCGTATTTTGAGCGGTACGGCGCCGGTACGCGGCACGACGATGCAGCGTGTGCAAAGCGCTGCCGAGAGGATCGGCTTCTATGGTCTGGGCGCCATCGAGGACCGGCTGCGCAAGACGGCGCCGAGTTACCGGCTGGGTTTTCTGCTGCAGCAATCCAACCGCGAGCTCTATCAGCTCTTCCGCAAGAAGATCGTCTCGGCTTGCCGCGAGCGGCGGGATGAGGTGATTGACCCACTGATCGATTTCGTCGATCTGCTGACGCCGGAAAACATTTCAGCCCGCCTTATGGCCCTCGGCAAGGAATGCGATGCCGTTGCGATCATCGCGGCCGATCATCCAATCATCGGGCAGACGATCGGCGCATTGCGGGAGATGGACAAGCCGGTGATCGCCTACATTACAGATCAGTCCGCGCCGGAGCGCGCGGCCTATGTCGGCGCGGATAACTGGAAGCTCGGACGCACGGCGGCATGGCTGATCGCGCAAACGACGACGGGGTCCGGGCGTATAGCGGTTTTCATAGGCAATCATCGCTATCAGTGCCAGGACGTCGCCGATGCCAGTTTCCGCTCCTACATGCGCGAACACGCACCGCGGCTCTTCGTCGAGGAAAGCCGCCCGACCCATGAGGAGTCCAGCGAGGCTTACAACATGGTGACGGAGCTGTTGGAAACGACCGAAGATTTGGTCGGGATATTGATTGTCGGTGGCGGCATATCCGGAATTCTCCGGGCTCTTCGACAGGCCCCGGAAGAAAAGCGCGCCAATATCCGGCTCGTTTGCCGGGATATCGGCCCCGAAACACGCAAGGGTCTGTCTGAAGGTTTGATTACGGCCGCTCTTTGCCACCCTCTTGAGGCCACGTCGGCGATGCTCGTGCAAACGATGATCGAGGAGATCGAACGCGACGGGCCGGGACCGACCACCCAGCGCACGGTTCCATTCGAGATCGTCACACCTGAGAACATCTGACCGGCGAGGCCCGGAGTCTCATGGTCATACCTCTCTCACGACAGGCGCTGCAGGAAGATGATGTTGTCTGTCACTGTCGCGGTTTGTCCATCCGGACCGTGTCCTGTCCGTGTGATAGGGCAGACACAGAGCCGTTTCCACGCGGCGACATCCAGTCCCATTTCGGTCAGAGTATCCTCTGCCGACGGGAAGCGCGTGTCTTCCGGCGACGACGACCAGGGAGCGCGAGATCCATGCCCGACGATAAGTATATGTCCGCCGGGGCGAACGGCTTCGGCCGCTCGGCTCAGAACCGCCGAGCGTGGCCAATTCTGCGGTGAGTGAAGAAAGCTGGCCGTGACCAGATCGAAAGCGCCGGACGGGCAGGATATGGCGAGATCATGTTCCTCGAAACGGATCTGCTCGCTCATCCCCGCGCGGCCGGCATTGGTGCTGGCATAGCCCAGTACCACCGAGGAAATATCGACGGCGGTGACATGCCAGCCCTGCCTGGCCAGCCAGATCGCATCGTCGCCCTTCGCGCAGCCAAGCTCCAGCGCATGGCCGGGCGTGAGGGGGCTGGCAAATTGCGCCAACGCAAGACCGGGCCTACCGGAAGTTTCGGGGGACGACTTCTCATAGCGTTCATTCCAGAACTGGGCGGGGGTTATCGTATCCATGGAAGGTTACCTCAGGCAGCGGGGATAAGGTCGGGATCGAAGATCAGCGAGCGATGCGCGGCGACGCCGGCCATCACGCCCGCTGCGGCCGCGCGGGTGGCGTTCGGCATCGGGCTGGCAAGGTCTCCAGCGGCAAAGACGCCCGGTACCGAGCTTGCCTGCATTGCATCCACCGCGAGATATGGGCCGGTCGGCCCGTCATTTACGGCGCAGCCCAGCTGCTCGGCGATATCACAGGCCGGTGCTGTTTGCGGCGCGACAAAAAGACCTGCAAGAGGCACGTTTCGTCCATCGGCGAGCCCGACATTCTCCAACGTTACGCCGGCGCCGTTCAATTCCGTGATGGGCGTCTCTTCAATTTTGATACCGCGCGATGTGAGCTGGCGAACCTGATCGTCGGACGGTTTGAAAGCGCCTTGAGTGAAAACGGTCGTAGGCCCCCATTCGGGGAGCATTATGGCCTGATGTAATGCCGTTTCGTCGCGCAGCAGAACGCCCATCGCCTGCCGGTCGAGTTCGTATCCGTGGCAGTAAGGGCAGTGCAGTACGCTTACGCCCCACCGTTCGCGAAGTCCCGGCAGGTCTGGTAGCGTATCGCTCACTCCGTAGGCGAGAATGACACGGCGCGCGGTCAGCGCGGTCCCGTCTGCCAGAGACACACGAAATCCTCCTCCCTCAAACGCAATCGAAACCGCTGCGTCCTTGCGGAAAGACACCGATGGATAGACTGCAAGTTCCGCGCGCAAGGCGGTCTGGATAGCTTGCGGACTGTTTCCGTCCTGGCCGGGAAAACCGTGCGAGGCATGTGTGAAGCGATTACGCGGCATACCCGTATCGAGCACAAGCACCTTTTTGCGTGCCCGTGACAGCTGCATGGCCGCGGAAAGCCCGGCAAAGCTTCCCCCGACGACGATGACGTCCTGATCCATGATCTTGCTCCTTCATGTATCACTATGAGTTACGTGATGCGGATCGCTATTGCAAGACATGAAACTTTAATTGTTGCGTGACTTCTGATAGCGTAGAACGAGCGCAGCCAAGAAAGCCTCCCGATGCCCCGCGATCTTCGTATGTCCCGTATGTTGCATGTCCTGATTCATATGGACCGGCATGTGGATCGGGTGACGTCCGACCAGATTGCCGGCATGATCTCGACGAATGCGGTGGTGGTGCGCCGGATGATGGCGGGCTTACGGGAAAAGGGAATCGTGACGTCTGAAAAAGGCCATGGCGGCGGCTGGCAGCTGGCGCGCGCTTTGACGGGTATCACTTTGCGCGATGTCTATGAGGCGGTTGGCTGCCCGCCTCTGTTCAACATCGGCCCGCAGGCGGACCCGGCGGAATGTCTGGTGGAAAAGGCGGTAGACGCAAGGCTCGAAGAGACGCTTCAGGCGGCAGAAGCCCGTCTGTTGGAGCAGTTCGATCAAATTGTAGTCGAAGATCTGGCGCAGGATTTTGAGCGTCGCTTTGCCGAACTTCGTGAGGGGGCCGTCGAACCGCAGGGCATGGCCTGCCATGCGAGTTAAACTTGCGCCGACAGATTGGCTCGGGCCTTCTTATCTGCGCGACGGACGATAGACCGTCCCGTCTCAACGCTGTGCGGCACTGAGGTTTGCGGCTGGGAGGAAATTACCGGCGCCCTTGTCGTCGTGACGCAGTTATAATCGCGCCTCGAATGTTTCGAGAAGCTGCCGGCCTGCTGGCCAGTCTGCAAGGCCGCTCTCCCCGTTCATATGCCCGCACGCGCCGATGTCGACGAAATCGCTTCCCCATGCTGCCGCGCAATCCTGCTGATAGGCCAAAGCGCCATATGGGTCATCGCTGCTCGCGACGATGAAGGAAGGAAACCGCAACTTCTCTTTGGGCGCATCTATGAAGCTATTGGCTTCGGCCTTGGGAAATTCCGTCGCGGCCGGATCGGGCACTGAAACCAGAAACGCGCCTTTGGCCCGGCGTGTCGACCTGACGCTCCAATGGGCGACCAGCAGGCAGGCGAGACTGTGAGCCACGAGCACTGGCGGCGAATTGGCAGCCGCGACAGCCTCGTCCAAAGCGATGCACCAGTCGTCAAGTTGCGGCTTATCCCAACTCGCCGGAGAAAATCGCCGCATGTGCGGCTCCTTCATTTCCCAAAATGTTTGCCAGTGCGTCGATCCTGAACCGCCGATGCCCGGCAGAATGATAAATTCGGTCATTGCTGCATCCCTTCAAGGCCGCAAAACTACCGGCTTGCCAAAGATCGGAGAATGCGAAACTATCGGGTAGTTGATGGTTTCTCCGATAAAATAAAGGTAGAATGGTGAGGCTTCCCTATCAGCCGGATGCGACCGACATAGCGATCATAGAGGAGTTGCAGCGGGACGGTCGCGTGTCGGTATCGGAACTAGGCCGTCGTATCGGCCTTTCCCAGCCTGCCACCACCGAGCGCGTGAAGCGGCTTGAGGAAAAGGGTGTTATATCCGGCTATCGCGCGGTCATCGATACACAACGGCTTGGCCTCGGAATGATCGCGATCATTCGGGTGCGCACCACTCATGAGCATATCGAACGCTGCCTCAAGCAGTTCAGTCAGATGCCTCAGGTGATCGAGGTTCATCGCCTGACGGGTGAGGACTGTTTCCATTTGAAAGTCGTTGTTCCAACCCCGGAAAAACTGGAAACCATCGTCGATGCCGTTGCGCGGTTTGGGTCGGTTACAACATCGGTCGTGCTGCGGTCCGAGCCGCTAAAGCCAATTGGCTCGGCGCTCATCAATTCTGCCGGATACTGATAGCGCGGTGGTTATAAAGCTTCATCGAAGCCGTCGGCCTCTTCACGGTCGCCTTCATAGCGTCGGCTAACGGCAAACTCTGGGAGCCAGGTTTCGCGCCGCACTGTCCAGCTTTCATAGGTTGGCGTCAGCCGGTCGGGCTCATCGAGCGATCCGAGATGAATTTCGATTTCATCGCCGCTACGAGCGAAGACCGACGAGCCGCAGCGCGGACAAAAGGACCGACCCTTATAGCTGCGCACCTCGCCATGGATCGTCACCGCCGCTTGGGGAAAGATGGCGGCCGCATAAAACAGCGCGCCATGGTGCTTGCGGCAATCGAGACAATGGCAGATGCCGACGCGATTGGGCTGGCCGGTCGCGGTAAAGCGGATATCCCCGCACAGACAGCCGCCGGTGAACCGATCCATAGTGCTCTTCCTGTTCTGATTGGCGGCTCGCTCTGATCCTAGCCGACAACCGGCGCGAGAAGAAGGCTGGTCTGGCTACTGGTCACGCCCGGAATTTCGCGGATTTCACGCAATACGCCATCGAAGCGGACAAGACTGTCGGTCCTGATCTCCACCACCAGATCCCACAAACCGTTTGTCGAATGAATGACTGAGATTTCGGGAATGCGGCGAAGCGTGCGGATGACCTCGCGCGACAATTTGCCCTGCAGCTCGATCATGGTGATGGCTTTAACCTCACCCTCCACATCGACATCGGTTTCAATGGTGAAGCGGCGGATACGTCCATTGCGGACCAGGCTTTCCAGTCGCGTTTTGACGGTTGCGCGGGATACGCCGATCGTGTGGGCAAGTTCGGTGATCGAGGCTCTGCTATTTGTTCTGAGCGCCGCCAGCAGCGTTCGATCGACCTCGCTCAGTTCCGCCATGCTCTTACCATTGTGTTCAGAAAATCCAGAAAAGAGTTAAAAGATGGAGTCAATTTGCGCAATTTATCATAGCAATTTTGCAGAGAAAACCGGCATGCTGTCCTTTCAATTGGAAGAGAGGCGGTAATGGAAAAGACCTGTGCCCTTATCGGCGCGCCCATCCAGTCCGGCGCGTCGCAGCCCGGATGCCTGATGGGACCGGCCAGTTTACGAACGGCAGGCCTCGCGGCGGCCCTGACAGGGCTCGGTTGGACGGTCACCGATCTGGGCGATATCGCCATTGATGAACCGACCCCGACGGATCATTCGAACCGTGCGATAAAGCGTCTGGCGGAGACCGCCGCCTGGATCGGGGCGGTCGAGAAGGCGGCGTTCGACGCGGCTGGAAATTATGACTTTCCGATCTTCCTGGGCGGCGATCACAGTATGTCGGCAGGGTCGGTCGCGGGCCTTGCGCGCCACGCCGCGCAAGGAGAAGGGCCGCTCTTCGTACTCTGGCTGGATGCTCATCCCGACCTGCATACGCTTGAGAGTACCGAAAGCGGACATTTGCACGGCACCTCGGTCGCCTATTTCACAGGCCGGCCCGACTGCGAAGGCTATCCGCCATTAGCCGTGCCCGTTCCGCCGGAACAAGTCTGTTTCATGGGGTTGCGCTCTGTCGACGATGCGGAGCGACGCCGGATCGCCTCCGATGGTTTCGAGGCCTACGATATGCGCGCCATCGACGAGATGGGCGTCTTGTCTCCACTACGCACGTTTCTCGACCGGGTTATTGCCGCCAATGGCATTCTGCATGTCAGCCTCGATGTCGATTTTCTCGATCCGTCCATCGCCCCGGCTGTTGGGACCACCGTTCCGGGCGGCGCTACCTTTCGCGAAGCGCATCTCATCATGGAGACGCTGCACGATAGCGGACTGGTCCGTTCGCTGGATCTGGTCGAACTCAACCCGTTTCTCGATGAGCGCGGCCGGACAGCCGAGCTCATGACCGACCTGGCGGCGAGCCTGTTCGGCCGGCACATCTTCGACCGCCCGACAAGGAGCATGCGATGAGCATTCTTGAACCGTCTGCCTTGGCGCATGTGCCGTTCGTCAGCGTCGAGAACATGATGCGGCTCGTCAACGATGTCGGTGTCGAGGCCTTCATAGGCGAATTGGCCGAGTATATCGAAAACGATTTCAAACGCTGGCCCGAATTCGACAAAATTGCGCGCGTGGCCAGCCATTCGCGCGATGGCGTGATCGAATTGATGCCTGTCGCGGATGCAGACTATTACGGATTCAAATACGTCAATGGACACCCGAATAATGTCCGCGATGGCTACCAGACCGTGACAGCCTTCGGCGTATTTTCCTCCGTCGCGACCGGCTATCCATTGCTGCTCACCGAAATGACGATGCTCACCGCCCTTCGTACGGCCGCCACGTCCGCCCTGGTCGGCCGTTATCTCGCTCCTGCGGGTGCGGACACCATGGCGCTGATCGGCAATGGCGCGCAGTGCGAATTTCAGGCGCTCGCCTTCCGGACGATCTGCGGGATCGAGACCGTGCGGCTTTACGATATCGACCCGGCCGCCACCGCCAAGGCGGCGGAAAACCTGAAGGCCGTTGGCTTCAACGTGACCGCCTGTGAAACCGCGGAAGCCGCAGTCGAAGGCGCGCAGATCATCACCACCTGCACGGCCGACAAGCAGTATGCCACCATCCTGACAGACAACATGGTCGGCGCGGGGATTCACATCAACGCGATCGGCGGGGACTGCCCGGGCAAAACGGAACTGCAGCGAGACATTCTCCTGCGGTCGGACATTTTCGTCGAGTTTCCACCCCAGACCCGAGTGGAAGGAGAAATTCAGCAGCTCGATGAGGACCATTCGGTAACGGAGCTTTGGCAGGTAATGCGCGGCGAGGTCGGTGGCCGGACAAGCGACGCGCAGATCACCCTGTTCGACAGTGTCGGCTTTGCCATCGAGGATTTCAGCGCGCTTCGCTTCCTTCTGGAGAAAACCGCCGACACCGACTATTGCGTCAAGCTCGACCTGTTGGCCGATCCTGACGATCCGCGCGATCTTTTCGGGATGCTGCGGCGCGCCGCTCCCGAAGCGGCCTGACGCTCATCGATTGCAACGTCAGACCTCATCCCGATTACGGGACTGCAAATGACGCTCCCAGCGGAGCGCATCTTCCACAATGCCGGTCAGATCGTCATGCGCCGGTTGCCAGTTCAGTTCCTGACGCGCCTTGGAAGGATCGGCGACGATGCTGGCGGCATCGCCCGGCCGGCGCGGTCCCATAGACCGTTGGATCGGATTGCCCGCCACCCGATCGACTGTATCGAGCACTTCGCGCACGGAAAAGCCGTGGCCATAACCGAGATTGGCTGTGAGGCTTTCGCCGCCTTCGCGCAATCGGTCGAGGGTCAGAAGATGGGCGGCGACCAGATCGGTGACGTGAATATAGTCGCGAACGCACGTGCCATCGGCTGTCGGATAATCGTCGCCGAAGATTTCGATGCCATCGCGCTTCCCGCAGGCGGCTTCCGCCGCGACCTTGATAAGGTGTGTGGCGCCTTTGGCGGATTGGCCCGTCCGCCCCTTCGGATCGGCCCCGGCGACATTGAAATAGCGCAGTACGCCATAGCGGATGGGATCCGCTTTGGCGGCGTCCGCCAGCATGATCTCGGTCATCAGCTTACTGGAGCCATAAGGCGATTCCGGCCGCAGCGGCGCATCCTCCGCCACAGGTTCTGCGCCCACCGAACCGTAAACGGCGGCGGTTGACGAGAAAACGAAATGCGGTATGCCGGCGCGCACCGCGCATTCGATCAGCCCGCGCGATTTGACGGTGTTATTCTCATAATAGGAGAGGGGATCGGCGACCGATTCCGGCACCACGATCGACCCGGCGAAATGCATGATCGCGTCGAACCGACCGCCATTGAGAAGCGCTGACAGTTTTTCCGTATCGCCGATATCGGCGACAACCAAATCGGCTGCAGGTGGAACCAGCCATTCGAAACCGGTCGAAAGCCTGTCGATGACGGTGACGTCTTCGCCACGGTCGATCAGGGCATTGGCCGCATGGCTTCCGATATAGCCGGCTCCGCCGGTTACAAGAACTCTTCCGCCCATCTGTCAGCCCCGTATTCGTGTCGTCACAGGGCGAATATTATATCGGCGCCGTCACCAACTGATTAAGTGTGAGCGGCGCCGATATATGAGCATTACCGGTATTATTCCCCGGTCTTGGCTCCGTCCGGATCGAATGTCGCCAGATAGGCCAGAACGTCAGCGATCTGCTCTTCTTTCTTGAGGCCGGCAAAAGCCATCTTCGTGCCTTTCACGACCTTACGCGGAGCGGCAAGGTAAGCGGTCAGATGTTCGACATCCCAGACCTTGTCTTCGCCATATGCGATCATGGCGTCGGAATATTTGAAATCCTCATGAGAGCCGGGCTTCCTGCCGAACAGATCGTTTAGTTCCGGGCCTACCTTGTTTTTGGCGCCTTCGCCTACGGCATGGCAAGCCTTGCAACGATTAAAGACTTTCTCTCCGGCTGCGGCGTCGCCCGTCAAATCCTGCGCATTTGCGTTTGCAATCAACGCGCCTGTCGACAAAGCAATCGCCGTAAGAAGTTTAATCATGATTAGTTTCCTCAAGAAGTCTTGCACTCGCAATGAGTGTAAAGGACGTTCCAACAATAACTAGTGGCCTTTAGACGAGGCTCCATGCCTTGATCGAAATCAAGAATTGATGAGCCATCGTCTTCCGAAGCCGTTGCAACGCTCAATCACGATGAGCAGGATTGATCGGTTCCGAGCCGACGGGTGAGAGAGGCGCATGCGGCCCGTCATCCTCACCTGGAACAGCGATCAGGGGCAGCGCCCGGCGAACGAGATCGCGCGCCGGTAAATCGGGATCGGCTGTCATCGCGACGAGAAACTGCTGTCGCATGCGTGGATCCCAGAAATCGTTGATATGCGCGGCCAGACCCTCCAGCGCCTCATCGTCAGACGGCTTGCTCTCCATGAACAGGCTGATCTGATTGGCCATGCGGACGAGCTTATCGGCTTGCATGGTTTGGCACCTCGTTAACGACAGGATCGGGATGGATGCGCTCGGGATGAGTGAAAACCTCAAAGCGCGATCCACGCGCCAGACCCACCACCGTCAGGCCGCTCTGTTCCGCCAGATCGAGCGCCGATGCCGTCGGCGCTGAAACGGCGATCAGGATCGGGCAGCCGGCGCGCAGCGCCTTCTGCACCATATCGATGGAAACGCGGGACGTGATCAGGATTGCGCCACTTACCGCATCGATACCGTCCGCAATCATCGCGCCAACCAGCTTGTCAAGCGCGTTGTGACGCCCGACATCTTCGCGCGCCAGAATGATGCCTTTCGCCGGCTGATAAAACGCCGCCCCATGCACGGCGCGGGTCGTATCGTGCAAAGGCTGAAAGGTCGGTAGGAGTGTCATCGCACGAGGAATATCGCCTGTCGCCAAGGCCGGACCTTCAATGGCGGCAACCGATGGCGATGTCGCCATGGCGACTTCCAGACTTTCAATCCCGCAGAGGCCGCAGCCGACCGGACCGGTCATCGAACGTCGCCGCGCGGCAAAGCGGGCATCGGCGGTCTCTTCCAGTCGGATTTGCAGGTCGATCCCGTGCTCGGTCTCGATCACCTCGATGGCTTCGATCTCATCGGGATGCGCCAATCCCTCGGTGACAAGGAAGCCGGTGGCGAAATCGGACAGGTTCGCCGGTGTTCCCATCATGACGGCCTGCGTCGTCCCGTTGCAGGTAAGCGCAATGGCGACTTCTTCCGGCAGATCGTGCCGGCGCGGGGCGGCCTGCATCTCTGTATCGAAGGCTGTGCTATGCCAATTGCGCCAACTATCCATCGTAGGTTTATTCAGCCGCCTGAATGATCCGCCGCGACGCCTCGGAGTGGTCGGAATAGTCGTCCTGCCAGGCGGATGGGCCGTTGGACGGGGCCACCTGCACCGCCGTAACCTTATATTCGGGGCAATTGGTTGCCCAGTCCGAATTGTCGGTCGTGACCACGTTGGCCTGTGTGTCGGGGTGATGGAAGGTCGTATAGACCACGCCCGGCGAAACCCGGTCCGTGATGGTTGCGCGCAGCGTCGTTTCGCCGGCGCGGGAGGCGAGGCGTACCCAGTCGCCTTCGCGTACACCGCGATTTTCGGCGTCGTGCGGGTGGATCTCCAGCACGTCCTGGTCGTGCCAGATCGTATTGGCCGTCCGCCGCGTCTGGGCGCCGACATTGTATTGGCTCAGAATACGGCCCGTGGTCAGAAGAAGCGGGAAGCGCGGCCCGGTTTTCTCTTCCGTCGCCACATAGTCGGTGCGGATGAAGCGGCCCTTGCCGCGCACGAAACCATCGACATGCATCATCGGCGTGCCTTCGGGGTGGGTCTCGTTGCAGGGCCACTGCACCGAACCCTTTTTATCCAGCAGATCGTAGGTGACATTGGCGAACGAAGGGGTCGTTGCCGCGATTTCGGCCATAATCTCCTGGGGATGGCCATAGGTCCAGTTGGCGCCCATCGCGTTGGCCAGCATCTGCGTCACTTCCCAGTCGGCATAGCCGGCCTTGGGCGCCATGACCCGGCGAACGGGATTGATGCGCCGTTCCGCATTGGTGAAAGTGCCGTCCTTTTCCAGAAAGGACGAACCAGGAAGGAAAACATGGGCGTAGTTCGACGTCTCGTTCAGGAAAAGATCGTGAACGATAACGCAATCCATGGCCGAGAGAGCCGCGACGACGTGTCGCGTGTCGGGGTCGGACTGGACGATGTCCTCGCCCTGGCAATAGAGCCCGCCAAACGAGCCGTCGAGCGCCGCGTCGAACATGTTTGGAATGCGCAGCCCCGGTTCCGGATCGATTTCGACGCCCCATTGCTGCTCGAAGATCTGCCGCACATCGGTGTTCTTCACATGACGGTATCCCGGCAGTTCATGCGGGAAGGAGCCCATGTCGCACGAGCCCTGCACGTTGTTCTGGCCGCGCAACGGATTGACGCCAGCCCCCTCCTTGCCGACATTTCCGGTCAGCATGGCGAGGTTGGCGATGCCGATGACGGTGGTCGAACCCTGGCTGTGCTCCGTCACGCCGAGACCGTAATAGATCGCGGCATTACCGCCCGTGGCGTAGAGCCGCGCGGCAGCGCGCAACTCCTCGGCCGGTACGCCCGTTAGCGCTTCGACGGCTTCCGGCGAATGGCGCGGATCTTTCACGAATTCGACGTAATCGGCGAAAGCGTCCGTATCGCAGCGCTCGTCGATATAGGCCTGATCCTGCAAATTCTCTGTTACGATGACATGCGCCATGGCTGTGACGACCGCGACATTGGTGCCGGGCCGTAGCGGCAGATGATGGGCCGCTTTCACATGTGGCGTCTTGACCAGATCGATGCGACGAGGATCGACGACGATAAGCTTCGCGCCTTCCCTCAGTCGTTTCTTCAGCCGGCTGGCAAAGACGGGATGACCATCGGTCGGATTGGCTCCGATGACGAGCACGACATCGGCCTGCTCGACCGAGTCGAAATCCTGCGTACCCGCCGAAGTGCCGTAAGTCTGGCCGAGGCCATAACCGGTCGGCGAGTGGCAGACGCGCGCGCAGGTATCGGTGTTGTTGTTGCGGAATACAGCCCGAGCCAGCTTCTGAACGAGATAAGTTTCTTCGTTCGTGCAGCGGCTCGACGTGATGACGCCGATGGAGCGCCGGCCTTTCTTTTCCTGAACCGCTTTCAAACGGCTTGCCGCGAAAGAAAGAGCCTCGTCCCACGAAACCTCGCGCCAGGGTTCTTCGATCCTATCGCGAATCATGGGCGAAAGGATGCGGTCCTTGTGTTCGGCATAGCCATAGGCGAAGCGGCCCTTCACGCAGCTATGGCCACGATTGGCCTGTCCGTCCTTGTAGGGCACCATGCGGACGAGTTCACCGCCGCGCATTTGCGCCTCGAATGAGCACCCGACACCGCAATAGGCGCAGGTCGTGACAACGCTCCGTTCGGGTGTTCCGGTTTCGACGACGCTTTTCTCGATCAACGTGGCGGTTGGGCAGGCCTGGACACAGGCGCCGCAGGACACGCATTCGGACGACAGAAAATCATCGAAGGACGCGCCGGCGGAAACGCGGCTGTCCCAACCGCGCCCGGCAATCGTCAGCGCAAAGGTACCCTGCACCTCTTCGCAGGCGCGTACGCACCGCGAACAAACGATGCATTTGGACGGATCGTAATCGAAATAAGGGTTCGAGGCATCCTTCGGCAGATAATATGGATTGTGCTCGCCGGTATTGTTACGGACGGCGAAGTGGTTGCCCTTTTCGGCAACGGTATCGTAGCGGACATCGCGAAGGCCGACCGCGCCGGCCATGTCCTGCAATTCGCAATCGCCATTGGCGGCGCAGGTCAGGCAGTCCAGCGGGTGGTCGGAGATGTAGAGCTCCATCACACCCTTGCGCAGCTTCTTCAGCCGCTCGGTCTGAGTCTTGACCTTCATGCCCTCGGCGACCGGCGTCGTGCATGAGGCGGGCGTACCGGGCCGGCCCTCGATCTCGACGAGGCACATCCGGCAGGAGCCGAATGCGTCGAGCATGTCGGTGGCGCAGAGTTTCGGCACCTTGATCTTTGCTTCGGAAGCGGCCCGCATGATCGAGGTGCCGGCCGGTACGCTCACTTCCATGCCGTCGACGCTGAGGGTAACCATCGTCTCGGCCGAGCCGCGTTTGGTTCCATGATCGTCGGTAAGCGAAAGAGGAATCGTCATTCCGCAGCCTCCATCTGTGGTCCCGGCAGAAAGTCTTCCGGAAAATAGGTCAGCGCGCTCATGACGGGGTAAGGGGTGAAGCCGCCAAGCGCGCAGAGCGAGCCGGCCTTCATCGTATCGCAAAGATCCTCCAGAAGCCCCATTGCGCCGGCGTCGCCGCGGCGGATGCGGTCGATCGTCTCGACACCGCGCACCGCGCCGATACGGCAGGGCGTGCATTTTCCGCAGCTCTCCACGGCGCAGAATTCCATGGCGAAGCGCGCCATTTTGCTCATATCGACGCTATCGTCGAAAACAGTGATGCCGGCATGGCCGATCAGTCCGTCCTTTGCCGAAAAATCCTCGTATCCGAATGGTGTATCGAAAAGGTCGGGCGGGAAGTAAGCGCCGAGCGGCCCGCCGACCTGAACGGCGCGCACGGGTTCACCGGACGCCGTTCCACCACCGATTTCCTCGACGATTTCGCCAAGGGTCATGCCGAATGCCGCTTCGAACAGCCCGCCTCTTTTGACATTGCCCGCAATCTGGAGCGGGATCGTTCCGCGCGACCGGCCTATGCCGTAGGCCGCATAGGCTTCTCCGCCCTCGGCCACGATATAAGGCACTGCCGCAAGGCTGAGAACATTGTTGACGACTGTCGGTCGACCGAAAAGTCCTTCCAGCGCCGGGAGCGGCGGTTTGGCGCGCACCACGCCCCTCTTGCCTTCCAGGCTGTTGAGCAGGGAGGTTTCTTCGCCGCACACATAAGCGCCGGCGCCGACTCGGACCTCCATGTCGAAAGCCTTGCCGGAGCCGAATATATCCGATCCGAGAACACCTTTCTGCCGCGCGATCCCGATCGCGGCGTTCATCACGCGGATGGCATCGGGATATTCGCTGCGAAGATAGACGTAGCCTCTGGTCGCACCGACCGCGATCCCGGCAATCGCCATGCCTTCGATGAGACAGAACGGATCGCCTTCCATCAGCATGCGGTCGGCAAACGTGCCGCTATCGCCTTCGTCGGCATTGCAGACAATGTACTTCTGGATTGCTTCGGCATCATGGACGGTCTGCCATTTTATGCCGGTCGGAAAGCCAGCGCCTCCCCGCCCACGTAAGCCCGATGTCTTCACATCATCGATGATCTGCTGCGGCGTGCGCTTCAGCGCCTCGCGCAGTCCAGCCAAACCGCCATACGATTCATATTCGTCCAGATCGAGCGGATCGATCACGCCACAGCGTGAGAAGGTGAGGCGGGTCTGCCGCTTCATCCAGTCGAGTTCCTCGACCGGGCCGATTGCTTTTGGATGATGCTCCGAATTGTCGAAGACTTCAGCAAGGTCTTCGGCATCCATGCGGCTGAAGCCGTATCGGACGCCATTCTTCTCGATCTCGACCAGCGGTTCGTGGAAAACCATCCCGCGTGAGCCATTTCGGACAAGCCGTATGTCGAGGCCGCGCTTCTCTGATTCACGTGAAACCGCTTCGGCGATCTCATCGGCTCCAAGCGCCCGAGCCGCCATATCGGCTGGTACGAAGATTCTTGTGATATCGCTCGATGCATCCATCAGATCAGTTCCCGAACGATGCTTTCGACCTTCTTGCCGGTCAACTGCGCCACGGGCCTGTCATCGATCAGCGCGTTTGGGCCGCAGGCGCAAAGACCCAGACAGTAGACCGGCTCCAGCGTGACAGCCCCATCCGGCGAAGTCTCGTTCCAATTCAACTGCAGCAGCCTGCGGACCTGATCCTCGATAGCCTGTCCGCCGCGCGCCTGACAGGCTTCCGCCCGGCAGATCTTCAAAACGTGACGTCCCTGTGGCTCGGTATGAAAGTCATGATAAAAGCTGATGACGCCATGCACTTCGGCGCGGCTGATATTGAGCATCTCGGCAATCGGGCGAATGGCATCGTCAGGCACAAAGCCGAATTCGGCCTGCACCGCGTGAAGCAGCGGCAGCAACGGACCTTCCATATCCGCATGTTCTTCGATGATCGCCTGAATGCGGGACGCTATCGCTTCGCCGGTCTGCATCGTCGGTTTTTCCTCCCATCCACCCGCAGATTGACGTCGATGTCATCTCAGGCGGAATCCGCTTGAGGATATCCCCTGTCACATCAAGGTTCAATCGCAAACCATCGTCGTTTGATAGACAAAATCGATCAAACTTCGACGCGTTTGCGGGCGGCTTTTCTGAGAGCGACCAAAGAGGCCGGCAGTTTATGCCGGTTCGGCAGAAGAAGAGCGATCTGCGGATCGTCCGGCGCGCCGCGACCCCGTTTGATAGCGACACGCTTAACGGGACCCTGTCCTGCGACGGCATGGGCAAGCTGTTCGGGCAATACCAAAGCGTGTCCGCCGAGCGCGACCAGCGTGACGAGAGCGATGATGGAATTGCTGTCGACGCTTGGAGAGGGGGTAACGCCAGCTTCACGCAGGCGCTCCTCGACGATCGCGCGATTTGTCATGCCTGGCGTCAGGAGGCAGGGCGCTGCTGAACCGACATCGGCCCAGTCCACATTTTTTCGGGACGCCAGTTCGTGACTCTCATGAACTAGGAGGCAGGAATGTTCCGTGTGGATCGGGTGGACATGAAGGGACCGTGCTTCCAGCCCCTTTGTATAGGAGAGGCCTGCCTCAAGCTCGAGACGCGCAAGCCCTTCCTCGATCTCGGAGGCGGTCTGCGACAGAATACGGAACCGCAGCGCCGGGTGTTCCTTTCGCGTGGCGGCGACGAGTTCGGCGGCGAGCGGCAGGGCCGTTGGCACCACGCCGAACCGCAGCAGGCCGCTTAATTCACCGTTTGCTCCGCGCACATCGTCTTTCAATGCGCGTGTCTCGGCAACGATACGCAGCGCTCGCTCGTAGACGCGCTCGCCTTCTGCGGTAAGACCCTGATAACGCGAGCCGCGCCGTACCAAAGGCGCGCCGAGCTGATCCTCCAGCGCCCTGATGCCAAAGGACAGACTGGGCTGCGTGATGCCCAATGTCTCGGCCGCACGGCCAAAATGCTTTTCCCGCACCAGTGCGATCAGCATTTCGAGGCGGTCTTGCATGAAGGCTCCGTCGGATCGGGGAACCGAGCCTTAAACGCGTTTGGATAACGAGAAAAGGGAAAGGCGATATCCCGCTTCGGGCTATTGCGCGCCGAATGTCGGAATTTCGGGTCGGCGTGAGCGCAATATGCGTCGTTTGGGCTGCGCCGAACGCACGGCGTCCCGTTCGACATAAGGAGGCACGTTTTCTTCGATGAAGTCGCGATCGGTATAGTTCAACACGCCCTTTTCAGGCTTGGTGTCGGGATTGAACCGAGGCTCGCGATCCAGAAGGTCCGGTGCGGCATAGCGGAAACCGCCAAGGCTCGGAGCCGGCGACAGAATGACCGGGTTATCGACGGTGAACTGCGCAAACGACGTGGCGGGAACGACCGCTGACGAGAGGGTGACGATCCATACCAGGCGAAGCGCAATCATGTGCCGTCCTCCATAGCGGTTCACCGGTCAACGCTTAGAACCACCAAAGCGATCCAGCAAACAGGATCGATAAAAAGAGGCCGGCAAACCTTTCGGAGTGCCGGCCACAGTTTAACTGATCGGATTGGGAGGAGGCCCGACCAGTAAGTCTTCGTAAGATCGCGTTCGTGTTCGCCAACAGCGGTGCGAATCACGTTTCATCCAGATTGATATTATCAGAAATATCGGTGAGGACATTATCGACTTTCGGTCTCTTATCCTCGATCCATCCACTTAAATATAAGTGTTGTGTTTTTGCAGCAGCGGCGAAGGTCTCGTTGTTGACGACGATATCGCGCTCTCGTCTATCGGGCGACAGACCGGTGCGCTTTTCGAAGGCTGTAAGTTGCCCTGGTCTTGCCAATGCGTTCTCGAAACGGCATGAGAACCCACTACGACAGGAGTTTTTTTCACCCTGCCTTGATCCTGCGCAAAGCGGTTTCCTCTGCCGAATGAGAATCCGTGGCATAGAAAGCCGCAATATGAGGTGTCCGGCCTCAATGGCTTTCGATGAATGCAGAGGTCGAACAACCGATGACGATTGCAATGACCGAATTTGAAGTCGCACCGACGGACCTGCCCAAGGGCGCTTTGGGCCTGACCGTCACCGAGGTCACCCACTACACCGATCGGCTCTTTCATTTTCGCACGACGCGGCCGGCAAGTTTCCGTTTCCGCTCTGGCGAATTCGTCATGATCGGTCTGATGGTGGGCGAAAAACCGATTTATCGGGCTTATTCCATTGCCTCGCCCAATTGGTCGGACGATCTGGAGTTCTTTTCCATCAAGGTGCCGGATGGCCCCCTCACGCAGCATCTTCAGCAGATCAAGCCGGGCGATACGGTATTGATGCGCCCGAAGCCGACCGGCACGCTGGTGCACGATGCGCTCATTCCCGGGAAGCGGCTTTGGATGTTCTCCACCGGGACCGGCATCGCGCCGTTTGCGTCCCTTATCCGTGATCCGGAGAGCTATGCGAAATTCGACGAGCTTATCCTGACGCAGACCTGCCGCCAGGTCGATGAGCTGAAGTTCGGTCTCGATCTGGTCGAAAGCGTCAAGTCGGACGAATTGCTGAATGAGTTGTGCGACACATCCAAACTTCGTTTCTATGCGACGACCACGCGCGAGAATTTCGGAAAGATGGGCCGTATCACCAATCTGATCCGCTCCGGCGAACTTTTTGCCGATCTCGGCGTGGCGCCATTCGACAAGGACATCGACCGGGGCATGATCTGCGGTTCGATGGCGATGCTCCAGGAGATCAAGACGCTTCTGGAAGAGTCGGGTCTGACGGAGGGCTCAAATGCCCAACCGGGCGAATTCGTGATCGAACGCGCATTCGTCGGATAGGGGCTTCCGGCACGCCGTCTTACGGCGGCAGCAAATGAAAAGGCCGCCCGGAGGCGGCCTTTTGATTATCTAGGCGAGATCAGACCTTCGCGGTGTCTCCAGCCTCTATCTGCGCGTAAAGGTCGAGCGTTTCCTTCACCGCTTTCGCCGCCTCATGGCCCTTCTTGACGAAATGCTTGACGAAGAATTCGTTGAGCGGCTCGACTTCCTGATAGTTATGCGGCGTCAGCGCCACAGAGAAGACAGGCGTATCGGTATCGAGGCTGACCCGCATCATCGCATCGGACACTGACGTCGACACGAAATTGTTGTGATAGATGCCGCCATTGACGATGAACGCTATGGCGACGACACCATCATAACGCCCGGTCTTTGCCAGTTTCTGTGCCGTGAGCGGTATCTCCAGCGCGCCCGGCACATCGAAGATATCGACGGCGCAGCCATCGTTCTCCAGATCTGCCTGACAGCTCTGAACCGCCTGATCGACGATGTCGGCGTGCCAGCGGGCACGAATGATGGCAATACGACGATTGCCTTTTTCGGGGTGGATCATCTGATTCATCTGCGTATCCCTTGGGTTCGAGCACAGTGAACCAGGGCGCATGTCGGAAAGAGATCGCTGACCGGGATAGCCGGCCATTTCGATGGACCGGTCTTCCGCCTCGCAATATTTCCGTCCTCTTTCATCCGGACTATGACCGTCGGCTCCGGGATCGCACCGGATCTGCTGACCCTTCGCCAAGTGGCGAAGGCGCTCGCGGGCTCGTCATGCCGGACTTTTGGCCCGCCATTCATCACCGCCGGTGGGGAATTTCACCCCGCCCTGAGAACATCATCTAGATTGTGTGGATCGACGCCAGAGTCAAGCGGCCTGCGTCACACCGACGCCAGGCCAACTGATTATTTCAGGTATCAAGCGAGAGACGGCGTCGATGGCTCCATTATTTTTCGACTGGCTATCGCCGATCCGGCCTGTCTCTCGGCGCGGTCGGCCACAAGACCGGCCACCAGTTCCGCCGTCGCCGCCGAAAGCGTCCAGCCAAGATGTCCGTGGCCTGTATTGTAGAACACGCCCTGCTGTTTGCCGGCCATGACGCGAGGCATCATATTGGGCATCATGGGGCGCAGACCTGCCCAGGGCTGGACGTCCCGCGTCGAAAGGCCAGGATGATGACGCCGCACCCAATTGACAAGCGGGCGTATGCGCGCGTCACGAATGTCACGGTTTTCGCCGTTGAACTCGGCCGTTCCCGCCACCCGGTAGCGATCCGGCCCGAGGCGCGAGGTGACGATCTTCGCATCGTCGTCGAGAAGACTGACCCATGGCGCGGCCGCGCGGTCCTCATCGGAGTTCATGCGCACCGTGATCGAATAGCCCTTGACCGGATAGACGTTGATGCGATCGCCGACCATCGCGGCCAGACGGCGTGAACCGACGCCGGCGCAGATCACCACACTGTCGAACCGGTTTGTAACCATCGGCGCGTCGCCTTGTGTGGCCCGGTAAGTCACGCCGACGCCATCCGAGCCGGTTTTCAGATCGGCAATCTCGGTCTGCATCCGCATGGTCACGCCCTTGCCGATGCACGCCTTCGCCAGGCCGTTGGTGAATTTGTGAACGTCGCCGGTAAAATCCGATTCGGTGAAATAGCCGCCTATGAAGCGGCCATGCAGGTTCGGTTCGATCTGACGAATTTCATCCGGGCTGACCTGCTGGCGCTGGAGGCCGCCGCGTTTCAGAAGACCGGTAACGGCGGTTGCATGATCGAGCTCCGCCTGGGTCTTATAGACGTGAAGTATGCCGCGCTTGACGCAATCGAAATCGATATTTTCTTCCTCCGCCATGCGAAAGAGATGCTTGCGGGCCTCGATTGCCAGCCGCACCGTGGCGACGGTGTTGTCCTCGTAATAGGGGATATGGCGGAGGAACTCGGCCATCCATGACATTTTGTGCCAGGTCGGCGTTGGGTTGACCAGGAGCGGGGCGCCGGGCTGCAACATCCATTTGATGCCTTTGCCCACGGTTGACAGCTGGTTCCAGACCTCGGCATTGGATGCCGAAAGCTGGCCGCCATTGGCGTAGCTGGTCTCCATGGCCGCGTAGGCATGGCGCTCGAAAAGCGTGACGTCGTGGCCATGGCATGAAAGAGCGTAGGCGGTTGTGACACCGGTAATTCCACCGCCAATGACGGCAACAGACTGGGAAGAGGATCGTTTGATCGACACGCGTAACTCCTTGCCGGATCTGGCCGGCCGCGTGCCCCCTCCCGTATCGAACCTGAGAGATTCGCCTAGGCCGGCACCATGCCAGCCGCGACTTGCTCCTTCGGCGGGCTGAATCGTTACGATCCAACCACTCTTCGGAGTGCTGTGTCTTGCCAAACGGTCCCGTTGCCTGAGAGTTTCCGGGGGCGGTTGCTCCTTCGGCGCCGATCCAAATGCGAACGCACTCGATCGAACTCTCCCGCATGGCAAATTGACGCTCTCGGCAACCTACATCGCCTAATTTGTCCGAAAGCTTGCCAATTGTGACGCTGTTTGAGCCCAATGGCAAGCGCTCAACGCATCCTTTCCAACGAAACTGTGTGCGTTGCACAATAAATCGCCGATCTGCCGGTCGATTACTGCTAGGTCGACGGGTACTCGACTGGCGGTATACGAGCGATCATTCCCTTCTTCAGGCTGGTCGGCCGACCACGCCACGGTAGGGGGCCTTCGGCGACGCTTCCCATCAGACGCGCACCCACCAACAAATCCGCCGCGCTGTCGGCATCGAGATCGCCGAAAACGTAATGCCAGTCGCCGGGCGACAGAATGGCTGCCGAGCAACCCCGGCTGCAATTGCCAAGACACTCGACGCTTTGGACTGCGATCCGGCCATTGTCCGCTTCTTCGCCGATCAACCGGGTCGCGGTTTCCGCCAACACAGCGCCGGGCTTGCCTTCGCACACCGCATCGCCCGTGCCTTTGCAGGTGCTGCACACAAGCACCATAACAGGCCGGAGAGCCGCTGCCGGGGCGGGAGTATCGTCGATGGTCGGAGGATGGGCTGTCATGGTGTCTCTGTGCCTACCCATCGACGGGCGGTCAACATCATGCGACAAATCAGATCGTTCAATCGAAGGGCGTCAAGATGGCCGGGGCGGCGAACATGGCTATAGGAGGCGGCGGAAGGGGGTCGCCTCTTATCGTCTGTCCGCGCCGGACCCTTGAAGAAAGCGCCAGCCTGCACGACGCTGGCCATGCTCTCATGATGGGAAGCCAGGCTGAGGACATTCCGGAAGAATTCACGGCGCGGAACTTTCATACAACCCAACTTGTCTTCAACGACATTTCGCAGCAGCGCGCCGGACTTCAAATGCCGTCGGCAGGGGATGTCATCGCGATCCTCCAGGCCGGTCGACAAGCGCTCGCCGACCGTAGAGCACTTGTCATCAATTGTTTCGCGGGCGTCAGCCGGTCGCCTGCCGCAGCGTACATCATCGCATGCGATCGAAGAGGTCCTGGCACGGAACAGGAACTGGCAGCCAGCCTGCGCGCCCATTCCCCGCAGGCGACGCCGAATGCGGCGATGATTGCCTTGGCCGACGATATCCTCGGTCGCCGTGGTGCCATGAGCGCCGCCATCACCGCCATTGGTCGCGGCCTCGAATGCAAGGAAGGAACGTCCTTCTCATGGACGATCTGACCGTTCAGGCTTTCTTGACCTTTTAAACACCGTCGCGGAACGGGAAGCACGCGCGGGCGTTCAAAAGCCATCCCAATGAAGGAAAATGCCCTTAGTCGATGAGCGCCGATCCCAACCCATTCGAACTGCATCTGCCGAAAATCCGCAAATTGCTGTTCGGCATCTTTCTGATCCTCGTTGCGCAGGTGGTGTACTTCGCGCAGGACGTGATCATGCCGTTGATGCTCGGCATTCTTGTGGCGTTCACGCTCAGCCCGCTTGTGCGGATCGGCCGTCGCATCGGCATTCCTGAGTGGATCAGCGCGCTGCTTGTCATGACGGGCTTCGGTCTGATGGTAGCGCTCCTGCTTTATTCGTTGAGTGGCCCTTTCACCGATCTCGTCAATTCCGCGCCGCAGATCAAATCTGCCCTGAGTGACAAACTGTCCAGCGTTCAATCGCATTTGCAATCATTGCAACGGGTGAGCGAAGAGGCCGCTGAAGTCACCGGACAGAACGCCGGAGAAGGCGCTCCTGAAAAGGTCGTCGTCGACGGGCCGCCCGTCTTTAGCGGTCTGGCTTCGACTGTCGCGGGCGCGCTTGGGCAGATTGCCATCGCAATGTTCCTGGCGCTGTTCATTCTGGCAAGTGGCAAGCACTTCTACGAGGGCATCGTGAAGATGGCGCCCACGCTGACGGACAAGAAGATTGCGGTGCGCATTCTGTACGATGTCGAGAAGGTGGTCTCGCGCTATCTTCTCACCATAACGGTCATCAATATCTGTCTTGGCGCAGCGATTGGCTTCAGCCTCTGGCTCTACGGCATGAGCAACCCGTTCCTGTGGGGCACGATTGCCGCGCTGCTCAATTTTCTGCCCTATATCGGAGCCGTTATCGGCGCATTGGCCATCGGGCTTACGGCCATTGCGGAATTTCCGACGCTTGGCGCCGCTCTCGGCGCTCCTTTTATCTATTACGCTCTGACGGCCATCGAGGGAAATATCATCACGCCTCTACTGTTGGGGCGGCGTCTTGAAATGAATATCGTGGCTGTTTTTGTCTCCGTCGTTCTGTGGGGCTGGATGTGGGGCTTCGCGGGCGCTCTGATGGCCGTGCCCATTCTGGTCATCCTCAAGGTGATGAGCGACAATATCGAATCGATGGCAAAGTTCGGTAATTTTCTGTCGGCTCCTGTTCACGATGATGAGCGTGAAGCCGAGGAAGCAGCCAATGAAAAGGCGCAGTCCGAAGTATCACCGGAAAAAGCGGCTTGAGGAACTCCTGAACCGACCACGCGTTCATCTGACGACGCTAATAAACAATCGCACAATCTGTGTGCGATGGAAGGAGACATACTATGTCCAACGAAAATCAGAGAGAAGGTCTCGGCCATCAGGCGAAAGGCACTGCCAAAGAGGTTGCCGGTAAGCTGACCGACAATGAGAAGATGGAAGCCGAAGGCAAGATGGAAAAGGCCGGCGGCCAAGTTCAGGAAACGGCCGGCGATATTGAAGAGAAGTTCAAGAAGGACTGATCTTCGCCGAACAATGTTCGAGCAAACGAAAAGGCGCGTGTCCGATCCGGGCGCGCGTCTTTTGCGTTTTGAGCTTCTCGCTGTCGCGAACCGGTCGCGACCGACGTTATCCTGCTACTCGTTGCGAAGTGACGAGTGCCGCGACCGAGGCCCCCATGGCGAGGCCGTGTCCGTTTCGTCAGCGAGCGCTTCATGCGACAGGGCCAAAAGTTCTTCTTCATCGGTTTCGTCGGCATCAAATATGTTGTCATGATCGAAGGCAGGGTCCTCAGACGCTGACGATCGGTTGAGATCGGCCAACAGACCGAAACTGTGGCGGAGCGAAAGCAGAAGACCGGTCAACAAAAAGAAGGTGAAGGCTGCAAAAGTCATAAGGGCCGAAAGTGGCATGCGCGCTGGATCGTCGCTGCGCAACCGGCCTTGTAGCCCATCGTCGATCATGGCGCGCCCGGCATCGTAGATCGGCTCCAGCAACGGCAGACAAAACACTGCGCCCACCGCGCACACCGACAGGAGAATGGCGAGCATCGCTCCTCTAAGACGGCTGTTGCTGATAGCCGCCCGCCGCCGCAACCGTTTGACGGCCAAGTCGAACAGCAGCGGAACAACAGTCGCGACCAGAAGTGCCAGCGAGAAATGCAGAAGCGTTTCGATGAAAGGGTAGACGCGTTTGGCGACGAAGCTGCCATAGGCGAGAACGCCGGTGAAGACAGCCGTGGCGTAAAGGCCGACCTGCATACCGACCACTGCCCAGCGCAAAAGAGGCGTCACGATTGCGGCGAGGATGCTTTCGATGCGCGCGCTGGAGCGCATGAATGTCTCTCCCTCGAAACCCGGTCGAATGCAGAACATGGTCGTTTCGTTTCGATTTCGCCAGTCGGATTGACCGAGGTCAAAAGAAAGTCGTCCAATATCTGCTTTAGTGGGTGTTCTGACGGGGCGCATGACGCGCCCGAAGACGAAAACGACGCCAAAGGGTTGGATTCCAGCAGGCGTCCTGTCATAAGACTAGGCGGTTTTGACGCTCCGCAGTGAAATGCGATAGACCGAACGGATATGGGCGGGGAGAACGGATATGGATTTTGAGGGCCTTTTTCGAGCCGATCTCGAAAAGCTGAAAGACGACGGTAACTATCGTGTCTTCGCTGATCTCGAACGACGGGCCGGCTCTTTTCCAAAGGCGCATCATCATCTGGGAGAGACCGATCAGACGCAGGATGTGACGGTCTGGTGCTCCAATGACTATCTCGGCATGGGACAGAGCGCGGTTGTAACCGCCGCCATGCACGAGGCGATCGACAAATGCGGCGCCGGGGCGGGCGGCACGCGCAATATTTCCGGCACCAACCACTATCATGTGCTGCTCGAACGCGAGTTGGCCGATCTTCACGGCAAGGAAGCCGCGCTTCTCTTCACCTCGGGCTATGTCTCCAACTGGGCCACGCTCGGTACGCTTTTGAGCCGCATTCCCGATGTCATGGTTTTCTCAGACGAGATGAACCATGCCTCCATGATTGAGGGTATTCGCCATTCGCGCGCCCGCAAGGTGATCTGGAAGCATAACGATCTGGACGATCTGAGGGAAAAGCTCGCCGCCGCCGATCCCGATGCGCCGAAGATTGTCGCTTTCGAAAGCGTCTATTCGATGGATGGCGACATCGCGCCCATCGAAGCGATCTGCGACATTGCCGACGAGTTCGGCGCC
This sequence comes from Notoacmeibacter sp. MSK16QG-6, assembly GCF_024158145.1. Taxonomy (GTDB): domain Bacteria; phylum Pseudomonadota; class Alphaproteobacteria; order Rhizobiales; family Rhizobiaceae; genus Notoacmeibacter. Next base: position 1,314,120 of record NZ_JAMYXM010000001.1, on the reverse strand, counting down.
ATGACCTATCTCGATGAGGTTCACGCAGTCGGCATGTATGGGCCGCGAGGCGGCGGCATCGCCGAACGCGAAGGCGTGATGGACCGCGTGACGATCATCGAAGGAACGCTCGGCAAGGCGTTCGGCGTCATGGGCGGCTACATTACCGGCTCTGCCGCGCTGATCGACTGGATCCGTTCGTTCTCATCCGGCTTCATTTTCACGACCGCTCTTCCGCCGACTCTGGCCGCGGGCGCGCTGGCTTCCATTCGCCATTTGAAAAAGAGCGCGAGCGAGCGGCGGCGTCACAAGGAGAACGTCGCCAAGGTCCGCGCTGGCCTTAGCAAGGCGGGAATTCCCTGGCTCGACAATCCCTCTCATATCGTTCCGGTGATGGTTCGCGATCCCAAGAAATGTAAGTGGATCAGCGATATCCTTATGGATCAGTACGGCATCTACGTGCAGCCGATCAACTACCCGACAGTTGCGCGCGGGGCAGAGCGGCTCCGCATCACGCCGACGCCGCTTCATACGGACGCCGATATCGCCCATCTTGTGGCCTCGCTTTCCAGCCTTTGGAGCCAGTGCGCCTTGGCGCGCCACGTCGCCTGAGCAAACGGTACGCAGACATTTTGACACGGCGGCGCAGCAAAGAAGCGCCGCCGTTTTTTGCATCCGCATTTGAGTCAATTTGCGCAGCGGAAATTGTCCTGCCGCTTACGTCTTTCGCCTTAAGCCCGATCTCAAGGTAAATCGGGAAAGATGCGAGCAAGCCATGGCCGTTGCGGGGCATGCCGACGAAATTCTGCTGACGGAGACCTCTGAAGGCTACATCTTCCGCATGGAGGACAATGGCGATCGGATGATGGTCACCATTGCCTGGGACGCGCTGATCACACTCGGCGCGCCGTCAGATCCCGAGCGCCAGCGCCAGTTCGTCAAGCGCCGCATCCCGGCTTTCAAAATGATCGCCCGCGCGCCGGAGTTTCAGAGCGACCGCCGCCAGGGTCGGTTACGACTTGGCCGACGCCACATGATCGCTCTGGCCGAAAATTACGACTAGAAACGAAAACGCCCGGCCGCGTGGGTGCGGCCGGGCAATTATTCAAACGGCATCGCCGCTTAGGCGTTACCGGAAATCCAGCTCGACAATGCGGTCTTCGGCGCAGCGCCAACCTTCATATCCGCCACTTCGCCATCCTTGAACAGCATCAGCGTTGGAATGGAGCGGACGCCGTATTGCGCAGCGATTTCCGGGTTCTCGTCAATATTGACCTTGGCGATGGTCACCTTGCCGTCCATTTCGGCCGAAATTTCTTCCAGTGCCGGCGAGATCATTTTGCACGGACCGCACCACTCAGCCCAGAAATCCACCACGACCGGGCCGCTGGCCTTTAGAACGTCACTTTCGAAGCTGGAGTTGGTCACCGTCTTCGTAGCCATTTTGGGCATCTCCTTATCATGTTGGATCAAGATGTGGCCTTCCGCACCTTCAAGGTCAAGGCCGCAGAGCCAATGAGCCCTGAGCGTCGGCCCCGTCGCCGGACACCGATAGTCCGATAAGGCGACTGGCCTCGGTCAGCCTTTTTTCCGATAGCGTAATAAGGCGCGGGCCACCGGTGAAGACGAGAGCGCAGCGGATGGCCCTGCCAGGATAGAGCCGCTGGAGAAGCGCCCGGTAAAGAGACATCTGCAAAGCGTAATCGTCGGCGACTTCGTCTTCGTCGCCGGGAATGGCGGCATTGGTCTTGAAATCCACGATCAGGATCTCGCGCTCCGAAATGGCCAGCCGGTCGATGATGCCGGATATGGAGCGGGGTTTGCCCTTTATATCGACAAGTCCGGCGATGGAGACTTCCGCGCGCGATCCCGGCGCGAAAGCAGCAGCGAAATCGGGCTGAGCGAGTGTCGATAGAACGTCGCCGCAAATGGCATCGCGTTCCGATGGTGTGAAGTCCTGATACGTCAGCCATCGCCGCGCGGCGTTTTCCCGGTCCGCTTGCGCAATATCGGCCAGCAGTTCCAGCAGGCGGTGGACCGCAAGACCTTTTCGAATCGGAAACGCCAAAGGCTCGCGGCCGGCGCCGAGAATCGGCGATAGCCCGATGGCCGCCTCGGTCTGGGCAACTTCTACGCTGCTTTCCAGCAGATCGCCTGCGCCAGAGGGTGAAAGCGGACGCGGCGCCGGGTCTGGTGCGGGCAATTGTTCGGACGGGTCGAACGGCAAACCGGCGATGGCGATATGTGACTTCGCTTCCGACTGCGTTGTCATGGGCAGCGGCGAATGACCGCTTGGCGCGTAGTGCAGAACATCGCGCGTGGTCACAACCGGATGATCGTCCAAGATCACGCCTTCGCCGCTCGCCTCCAGCCCCTGCTGCACGAGATTGAGCCATGTCGGCTGTTTCGGCTCGGTCTTGCCGCGATATCCGCAGACGATCAGTCGGTCCTCCGCCCGTGTCATCCCAACATAAAGAAGCCTGCGATATTCTTCCTCCTGCGCCGTCAGCGCCAAGTTTTTGAGCTTTTCGATCTGGGGCTGCGTACCCAGCGCTGGCGCTTTCCAAAGGAAAACGTTCGAAGCCCTGTCACGCCCGCTTGCCGGAAGCGGCAGTTTCATCAGTTCGGACAAATGCGAGTGGTGGGAAGGCGCGCCACCGCTATCGACCAGAAAGACGATGGGCGCTTCGAGACCCTTCGAGGCGTGGACGGTCATGATCCGCACTTCGTCGCGGCCCTGTTCCATTTCGCGTTTGATTTCGGGTGCCGAGTGGCTGAGCGCATCGACGACGCGTTCCAGATCGGTCAGTCCCAGCCTTTCCTGCGCCATCACAAAGCGCTGGAACTCGTCGATCACCTCGCTGGCCTCGGCTCCAAGCCGGGCGATAAGCTTCCGCCGTCCGCCATCGCGCCCGAGCACCGCGCCGAAAAAGTCTGCAGGCGTTCGATAACCGGCTTCGTCGCGCCAGCGCTGCAATTGGTCGGCAGCCGCTGCATAGCGGACACCTGTATCGGCGATTTGGCGTAGGCGCTGCCAGAGCGAGCGTGTATCGCGCGGCAGAAGCAGCGCCATCAGATTTTCGTCATCGAGACCGAACAGTGGGCTTTTCAGCAGACCGGCCAGCGCCAGATCGTCGTTCGGCTGCTGGACGAAGCGCCCGATGGCGATCAAATCCTGTACGGCGATATGGTCTGACAGGTGCAGCCTGTCCGTGCCGGCCACCGGAACGCCGCGTTGTTTGAGCGAGCGGGCGAGCGCATGAATAAAGCGGTCGCGCTTGCGCACCAAAACCAGCACATCGCCGGCGCGCATCGCCCGGTCCTTCCCGGGCAGCTTCTCGTTACGGTCCAGCCAGTGGCTGATCTGTCCCGCGACCTCGTCGGCAAGGCGGGCCGCCGGCGCGGCGGATGGGTCCAGCCCTTCAACCCAACGCGCCGGCGCTTCGGCCTGTTCGGCTGCAAGGTAAGACCAGAGCGCCACGTCGCCAGCGTGAAGGTTGCGCACCGTTTCATGTTCGACGGGCTCGTCGTCGCGTGTCAGGCCCTTGCGCGCGTCGGCGGTGGCGAAGGTACGGTCGACGGCTGAAAGAATATCGGGTGTTGAACGAAAGCTCTGGCGCAGCTGCAGTTTGGCGAATGGTTTCTCCGCGCTGGCGATATGCTTTCCGAACCGGGTTCCGGCATCGGAAAACTGACCGGGCCGTGCGCCCTGGAAGGAATAGATGGACTGTTTTTCGTCGCCGACGGCGAAGATCGTTCGGCTGCGTCCGTCTCCAGCGCCTTCGCCGGAAAAGAACTCCGCTGCAAGTGCCTCGATCACCTGCCATTGGCGGGGACTGGTGTCCTGCGCCTCATCGATCAGAAGGTGATCGATACCCTTGTCCAGCTTGTATTGTACCCATGCGGCGGCCCGGTTGCGCGTCAGAAGGTCGGCCGTGCGTGTCAGGAGGTCGGAAAAGTCGAGCAGCCCCCGCGCGATCTTGGATCGCTCATACTGATCGAGAAGCGCCTCGGCCAAGGTCAGTGCTGCTTCGGTCGCATCAAGCAGGTCGAGCGTGTTGATTGTCTTCTGGGCATCGACGATATGAGCGACGGCAGCTTCGTAACCGGCGACAAAGGCTTCGCCTCTTTCGCCAAGTACTTTGCTGCCGAACAGCCAACCGGCGCTATATGGCTCTTCTCCCTTGCTGAAAGCACTGGCGAAGGACTGGAACCGAACCGACGGGTCGTGTTCCGACAAGGCGTCAATCAGCCTTTCGCAAAAATCTGCCGGTCGTTTGGCGCCAAGCCTCTGGCAGTCTCCGCGTAACGCTTCGATTGCGCGCCGGTCCCAGCCGGGAGGCGGTAGTGCATCGGCAATGACTGTCTCTTCCGTCATCGCGTCATCGATGCCGAGATATGCCCGTAAACGCGTCATGGCAGATTTGCGATCCGCGATGACCGGCGTCAGTTCATCGCGTTGGCGGACAATATCCGACAGCAGCCTGTCGAGGCCCGTCTCGCCGGCACGCGCCATCACATGGTCGAAGGCGCCGAAAAGCGCCGTATCGTTGCCGTCGGTGGCGCGGCTCAGCAGCCATTGGCGGGCATTGGTAAGAAGCGCCGCTTCCATCGCCGTATCCATCATTTCGAAATGGCCGGCGATTCCGGCTTCGAGCGAAAACTGATGGAGAACCGCCTCGCAGAAGGCGTGAATGGTCTGGATTTTCAGCCCGCCCGGCGTTTCCAGCGCTTCGGCGAAGAGCCGCCGCGCCCGCGCCAGCCGGTCTGGGGCTGGCGGTGTGCCTTCCATCGCCTCAATGACCCCCGCAAGGCCATCGTCGTCCAGATGGGTCCAGTTACCGAGGAGATCGAAGACGCGGCTGCTCATATTGGCGGCTGCGGCCTTGGTGTATGTCAGGCATAGGATACGGTTTGGCGCGACGCCGTCCAGAAGGAGCCGGACAACACGATTGGCAAGCACATGCGTTTTGCCGGACCCGGCATTGGCGGAGACCCAGGCCGACACAGCCGGGTCGGCCGCCTTGCGCTGGCTCTCAATCGTGGAAGCCGTGATGTCCCAATCGTGACGCATGATCAGCCGGTCTCGCTGTCGGTGCCGGCGCTCCATTCGAGCGTGCGGGCCAGATGGTCGTAATCGCCAAGGGCCTCATCTTGCCGGAACGGCAGAAGCCGCGCGACATAACCATGGGCAGGATCGCGATAGAACAGCATTTGTTCGACCAGCCGCTCCCAGGCCTGATCGGCCAGATCGGATGCGCTCACAACCTGTTTTTTGTTTTGCGCCAACGCGCTTTTTGGGGTGACTTCTCCCTTCACGGCGAGCTTGATGTAGAGAAGATCGGCAGGATCTTTTGCGCCGGGACCCGCAAAAGCGCCTCGCTGGAGTAGCGCCGCTTCGAGCGGCAATTGCGAGGCGGTCAGGGCGCGGACTTCGGCGGCAGAAGGCGGCTCTCCGGTCTTGTAATCGATCAGATCGGCGCCGCCTGACAGCATTTCATCGATCCGGTCGGCTGTGCCGCGTAAGGTGCAACCGGTATCGTCGATTGCCGTCTCGGCTGCCTTCGCCTCGACATGGGAGCGGACGATGCGGCCCTGCCGTTCCGTCTCAAGCGCTAGCACATGCGGCACCATCGCCATAAATCTCGGCCACCAGACAGCGTGGATGTCGTCCGGCAGATTTTCGGCGGCGAAAAGCTTTCGACCAATGGCTTCGAGATGCGCGGCCGCTTCTTTGGCGGACAGGTCGATTCCCGCTTTGACGAAGGTTTCGAGAATGGCGTGAAAAAGGGTGCCCCGGTCGCGGGCATCGTGATCGCGCATCAACTCGGGCAATGGCCGCAATCCAAGGATACGTTCCGCGTAGATCGCATAAGGGTCACGGCGCAGCCGTTCGATCTGCGTCACGGAAAAAGCTGTCGGCCGGTCCTCGATCGGTGGGATCGGGCAAGGCCGCCGGGCCAGCGGCACGAGCGCGGCGCGGTCGAGTTCGCTGCCCCAGCTCAAATAGGTTGCGCCACGTTGGCGCATAGCATCGGTCGCATCGCTGCCTGCCAGAACAGTCAGCCTTTGCAGCCAGCGCGATGACACGGTGGGTGCGCCATCGGCTTTGGCCGACCGTGAGAGGATCACGGTCGGATGACCCATCGCCTGCTGAAAATCGTGCGCCGCATAACCGATCCGACGTTCCGGTGGCAAAAGCGACAGATCGGTTTGCATGCTGCGCGATAGAAAGCGGTCCGCGCGGGCGGCGGCAGGCCAGCTTTTTTCGTTTAGCGCACCGAGAATAACGGTCTGAACCGTCTGCAGCCGGCTTTCCAACTGACCCCAGATGAAGACGCGCTGATCCGCACCGACTGCAGGTTTGACTGTCTCACCGGCCAGAAGCGCAGCAAGGACATCCGGCCATTCGTTGGGCGTAACAGATAGCTGGCTATCTTCGCCGACCAGCCGGCGAAGCTTTGCCGCCAGCATGGCGCCGTTCTCGCCGTCATACAGCACATCGAGCGCACCGCTTTTCTGTCGTCCAAGGGCTTCGAAAACCTGAACGGTGGCAACGAGAATGTCGTGTAAAGGGACAAACTCGTTGCCCCGAAGTTTGGTCAGCGGCTCGAAGGCCTCCTGCAGCTTGTAGCCGAGGACATCGTGGCCAAAAGGCAGACCGGCGCTGGCCCGGCGGCTGTCATAGCGTTTATCCGGCCGTTCGCGGGCATGATCTCCCCGTCGCTCTGCGATGTCGTCCAGCAGATCGTTCAGCCTTGCAACATCGGGCCTTGCCGTCGTGCCCCGCAAGTTGAGAAGTTCGAAGAATTCCGCCATTTCACGCAATTGCGCGCGCGCTTCTCCGAGCCGCAGCAGCGGGTGCTTGAGAAGAGCCAGAAGCGGCAACACCTGTCCCGGTCGAAATGCGCACTCTGCCGTTAGAAGCAAAAGCGTCGCTGGCGGCGTTGTCTCGAGCGGCGTGCCGCCGGAATCGTTCGCAATAATACCGAAACGCAGCAATTCAGATGAAACGCGACGCGCCAGCGCCCGGTCCGGGGTAATCAGCGCAGCCTGATGGTTCGGTGTCTCTATGGCGGCTCTTAGCGCAGCAGCGATCGCCATCGCTTCATCCTGCTCGCTAGCGGCTTCGATCAGCGAAACATTGTCGAGCGCGCCAGCCTTCAGCCAGCTTTCTACGGCTTCTCTCTTTTCCTTCCACCGGTCGGTAAGGGGCGCCGGTATCATGGTGAGAGAAACCAGCTTTCCGCGCGCATGAAGCGCCTCGCCACCCGCGCCGAGTGGGCGGACGTCGGCAGGGGACGTGTCGAGCGCGCGCAGCAATGTTGCGAGCGCCTGCTGCGGATGGCCGTAAAGAGCAGGTGTCACCGCAGCGGTCGACAGCAGCGACCAAGCGTCGTCGTCAACGTGACGGTCGAGGCCGGGCAGTACAATCGCGCCCCTCGGCAGCGAGGCAATGGCGGCCAGAAGCCGGCGGGTAACGGGGTTCGTTCCGGTCGAACCGGCAGCGATGACCGGACCGTTTGGCGGTGAAGCGACAAGACGCGCTGCTAGAGCATCGAGCAGCCGGTTGGTGTGGTCGGCAGGGTTGGAGAGGTCTCTCTCAGTCAGATAAGTTGGCCAGGCTTCCGTGACGATGGTCAGAAACTGCAGCGTGATCCGCCACCAGTCAGCCAATTCGTCCGGCACGATATGCTTGAAGTCGTCCCATCCAATCCCCTCGGTTTCCACCTCATCGATCAGGCGGCCGAGGTCGCTGGCGAGATAGATGGCGTCGGCCAGCGTTGCGGGGACGGGAGCGGAGGGACCGCCGCGCTGCGCAGCCTCCGCCGCGATCAGCTTTCGCCATTTCTGAACGAGAGGGGCGAGAACCAGCGTTCGGTGCATGGGGTCGGCGGGGGGCTTGAGATCGAGTGCATGGGCGCCGCCCTCCACGATGAGGCCGGCATCTTCGTCGGGATCGCCGAGCGTCCGGATAGCCGGCATCATAACGGGCCTTCCATCCGCCCGGTCCAGGAGGTGCGCCCGCAGCGACCGCGCGGCGCGGCGCGTCGGCAGGAACAGTGTTACCGAGGACAGGGCGAAGGGGTCGTCCTTGTCGAGTGGTTCGCCGGTCAGGCTCCCATCGAAAAGCGCATCGGCCAACGTTGGCAGAAATGGAAGGCCGGGATCGATGGTGAAGACCCTATCGGCCATGCTTCGCCTTTCATCGCTCATAGCATCCCATGCTTAAGGCGTGAGGGCGGCAAGAACCAGACGATAGATATTTTTCGACACGCTATCCACGGCCGGACGGTTCGTGCCAAACACGGCGGCTCAGCCTGTTGCGCGACGCAGTGCCTTGTCATTCGCGGCGGCGATGGCCGCTTCCGCCGGAGCGATGGCGTCCGGCGTGCCGACGGTAATCCAGCGCCCCTGCAGGACGGCGCCGAAGAGACGGCCATTTTCGATGGCTCTGTCGAAATAGACATTGAGCGAATGCGGCTCGGCCTTTGCGCTGGCGAAAATATGCGGTGAGACGATTGCCGCGCCGGCATAGATATAGGCTGGCAGATCGGCAGCTTCCGCCGCGCGGGCGCGCACCAGGCGGCCTTCCGGCGTCATCGCGAAATCCAGACCGCCGCTATGGCCGGTGGCGTCATCTTTGGCTGCAAGAAGTAGCGCCATGTCCATTTCGTCGGGATCGAAGCGCTCTGCCAAAAGCGAAAGCGCGGCCTCACCCTGGTCGATCCAGAACGTGTCGGAATTCAAGAGGTAGAACGGTTTGTCGTCGATCAGCGTAAGCGCCTTGACGATTCCGCCGGCGGAGTCGAGCAGACGGTCGCGCTCGTCCGAAACATAAAACGCCATATCACGTCGATCATCGAGATGATCGATGATCTGATCTGGCAGATAGTGCACATTGACGGCGCATCGCTTGACGCCGGCCTCCGCCAGCATGTCGAGGCCGCGATCGAGCAAACTGCGTCCCGCAACCTCTACAAGCGGCTTCGGGCGTGTATCGGTCAGCGGGCGCATCCGTTTGCCGAGGCCGGCTGCCAGCACGATGGCTTGATCGGGCGGCGCGATGCTCATGCGTCTCCCGCTTTCAGGCCAATGCCAGCATAGAGCTGGCGGAGCGGCGCGAGGACATCGTGTGAAAGGCTGCGCCGCAGATAGGTCTCGATTCGGGGCAGATGAGCTAGATAGCCCGGCTTGTTGTCGCGTTTGTCCAGCCGCACGAAGATGCCGGCGATCTTGCTGTTGCGCTGCGCGGCTGCAATCGCATAGGCGCTTTGGAAGCCTTCGCGATCAAAGGTCTGGCCTCGCGCCGCGCAATAGGCATCGACGATAGCCTTCTCCAGATCCGGCTGTATCGTAACCCGCGCATCCTGCGCCAGCGAGGCGACATCATAGGCGACCGGGCCGATTAGCGCGTCCTGAAAGTCGATGACGCCGACGCGGTCCAACCCTCCCTGCTCATGCCGCCAGATGATATTCGGTGAATGAAAGTCCCGGAGGACCAGGCCCTGCTCGGCCTCGGACAGCTGACGTAGCAATGCCGCCCACGCGTCATGATAGGCAGTCGCGAATGATGCGGCATCGTCATCCGGCAGACGGTAGGGCATATACCATTGCGGCAGAAGATCGATCTCTGCGCCCATGGCGCGCTGGTCGTAGTCGGTGACCTCGTAGGTGCTTCCATCTCCGAGCGTCACGCTCCGCTCGAAGGGTTGCGCATGCAGATGAGCGAGTGCTTCGGCGCAAGCGAGATAGCGTTCGGCGACCGGTTCACCCGCCGATGGACCATCGCTGCGTATACCGCCGTCGCCCAGGTGATCGACGAGAAGAAGCCCCGCGTCGAGATCGCTTTGAAGGATCGCGGGCGCTGCGAGACCCAACCGGCGCAATTCCGTTGCGACTCCGACAAAGGCGCGGACGTCTTCTGCCAGTCTTGCGACGCGGCTATAGGGCACGCCATAGGCCGGAAGCGGCGGACCGTCCGGTTGCGCCGGCGCATTCATCAGGACGGTTTCGCGATCGTCGAAACGAACCGCTTCATAGGATCGCGTCGATGCATCGCCGCAGAAGAAGCGACGCGTCGCAGCCCGGCGTCCACCAGCGTCCAGAAACGCGCGAATGGCCAAGCTTCGCGTCAGCCTTGGTTCGAACTCCGGTGCGGGGCTGAGGACAGCCTGACGGCCATCGCCATCGATCGACATATGGATGCTTAGCGCGGGCTGTGGCAGAGAACGGCCGCCCCGCTCAGGCCATTCGACCAGTGCGGCGCCATCTTCAAGCGATTCCGTCAGGCCGAGTTCGTCCAGTTCGCTCTCATCGCCAAGCCTGTAAAGATCGTAATGGGCGACCGGCAGTCGGCCGTCGTAGAACTGTACGAGCGTAAAGGTGGGGCTGGGGACGTCCAGCATATCGTCATCGGCGAGCGCCCGGATAAGCGCCCGTGCCAGAAAGGACTTGCCCGCTCCCAGATCGCCGGAGAGCGCGACCAGATCGCCAGGCGTGAGGCAAAGCGCAATATCTTCGGCAAGGCGTACGGTCGCGGCTTCGTCCGGCAGCATGAGCTTGAGCGCTGCTGGATTACGGCTCTCGTCCGTCCCGGAAATCAAAGCGGCCACGCTCATTCGGCAGCGTGTGTCATGCCGGCTGCCGAGAAAGGCAGACGGCACGTCACAGTGGTGCCCTCATCGGGGCCTGTTTCGACATAGACCTCGCCATGGTGCAGTTCGACAAGGCTTTTGACGATAGCGAGACCAAGCCCCGCGCCATGTTTCTGCCCGGCGCGGCCGCCTGTCTGAAAGCGCTTGAACACATGGGCGAGAACAGCGGGATCGACTCCAGGTCCATCGTCGCGCACAGAAAATTCGACGGCGTTGGACATCTGCCGGCATGACAGCTCTATCGTACTGCCTGCGGGAGCGTGATTGGCCGCGTTGCTGAGTAGATTGTGAAGAACTTGCCGCAGGCGCTCCGGATCGGCGTTGATCTGAGCGGGTGCATTGTCCGACACGACGGAAAGGCGAAGATCGTCCTCATCCAGGCGTGGGGCAATCGCCGTCTGGCTCTGTTCAAGAAGGGCCTGCACATCCACCTCTTCGATTTCCAACTGCATCATGCCGGCATCGACTGTCGCGAGGTCGAGAATGTCGTTCACAATCGTCAGCAATGTGGCCGATGAGGTCGAAATATGATCGATATATTCGCCTTGCATATCGGTCAGCGGCCCGGCCATGCCAGTGGCAAGAAGATCGGTGAAGCCGATAATATTGGTGAGGGGGCTGCGCAGTTCGTATGAAACATGCTGGACGAAATCGTTCTTCAGCTGATCGGCGCGCTGAAGCGCTTCGTTCTTGTCCTTGAGCGCTCGGGCTACCCTTACGGAATCGGTCTGGTCGACGAATGTCACCATGAATTGCCCAGCCGGCAGCGGCGCCGCCGTCCAGCCGAGGATCACACCGTCCGACAATTCAGTCGTACCCTGCCGGGTGGCGCGGCTTTCATCGAAACCGGTCACCAGTGAGAGCAGATCAGTCCAGGGCGTTTCGCCATGCTCGGCATCTGCCGCCGCCCGCACCGCGCTGATATGAACGCCTTCCCGGACGAGATCGGAAGGCAGGCTCCAAAGGCTTGTGAAGGCCGGGTTCGCGAGCCGGATTTTGCCGTCCGGGCCGAACACCACAACGCCTTCCGCAAGATTTTCCAGCGTCTCGCCCTGAACGCGCATTGCCTGGGTGTAACGGCTTTGCAGCGCCATCTGCTCGGTCAAATTCTCGAAAATCCATGTCACGCCGCCCTTTGGCTGCGGATTGGCGATGACCCGGATCGTCCGTCCGTCAGGCAGATGCCACCAGTGCTCCTGGCTGTCGATGGCGCGATAAGCCGAAAGGATATTGTCCTTCCAGCGCCGCCATTCCGGTTGTTCGGCCAGAACACGATCCTGCCGCAGACGGTCGAGGAGGAGCGTGTTGGAGGGCGTGCTTTCCAGAAAGGGCGTATCGAGTCCGAACAGGCTTTGAAAAGCCTGATTGTAGAAGCGGAGTTTTTCGTCGCGGTCGAAAATGGCGATTGCGGTATTCAGACGATCCAGCGTCAGGGCGTGGCTCTGCGCCATGCGCTCCAGCTCGTCCCGGAGCGCGAGGGTTTCGGTGCGGTCGACTGCCAGACCGGCTCCCCCTTCCGTTGTTCGCACGGAGGTAATATCGAGCTGTCGCTTGTCGCCCGCCACGACCAGACTCATTTCCTGTCGTGTTCGAGGTTCGGTGCCGTGCCGGCGGTTGAACATGTCGCGTGCGGCGCTGTCGAGCAGTTCGACGGGCGGTTCGGTTGGATTTTTCTCACGATCCAGCCCGGTCAACTGGCCGTAGGCGGGATTGACGTAGACCAGCGTACCATCATTGTCGCGCAGCCAAAGCGGCAAGGGCGCGGCTTCAGCCAGTTCCTGCAGAAGATGGAGCGATTTGCGGGTTTCGTCATGCTCCGCCTTCAGCGCCACATGCTCCGCCCTCATGGCTGAAACGGAAAGGAAACGCACAATGCTGTGATGCGGCGTGAGGCGGCCGATCACCTCTATCAGTGTGCCGTTGCGGCTTGCGACGATCATGTCGAAAGCCTGGCCGTTGTCGCGGAGTGCGATAATCGCCGCTTCCAGTTCGGCGGCGGTGCGCCCCGTCAGCCAGCGGCCATAGGCCAGAAAGGCCGACCGGTCATGCGGTGCGCCGCATTCGGCTGGTAAATGGCCGACAAGTTCAGCCCGTCCATCGCCCTGCCGCGGCCAGACGATAAGCCGCTGATCGCGTAGATTGAGAAGGCTTTCATTGCGTTGCAGGGCGGAGGATAGGTCTGAAACGCGATTGCGCAATTCCTCATTGAGGGCATCGGCGCGGCCACGCTCGCGGATCATCCAGAATGTCAACAGAAAGGCAGCCCCCAGCACGCCGGCCAAGACGGATGTCATGATCACATTGGCCGTCGACAGATCCGCAAGCATAGCGGCCCTTGCCGGTCCGGTTGTAACCAGAGCCGCCAGAACGGCGCCTCCTGTCACCAGGCCGCTGCCGCATGTGCCTGGCCGCCGAAGCCGCCAATTGCCGGCTGCGCGATGTCCGCCATCCTCGTATGGCACCCTTAAACCCCTCTTTATCGGCTATCGGATGACCCGCTCGCCTCTCGGCGCGAACATACGCAACACAAAGAATACAGTTTCCGGCGGGCCGCTCCGCCGAATATTTCCCCATTGCCCTTCCGGGCGCTCGGTCTGGCGCTGCCCCTGTGCCGGAACCGAACTCTGTCTCGCAGAGTCGAATCACAACATAGCCGAGCGCTGGATTCGCGGGAAGTGCAACAAAGCGCGCACAAAAGGTTAAGGCCTTTTGCGTGTTCACGCTACGCGGGCGTTTTAGGCATCGAGAGCCCCGGCAAAGGTAAGATATTTAATCAATTTTACACTGGATGCGCGCAAAGGTTGCCACTGATCGACACTCCGGAGAGCACCTCACAAATGAGACTTCATTTGAAATATGGCTTGGCCAAAATTGTTACTATCGCAACCGCTTGTGTGATGACGGTCGCACTCGGCGCGACTGCGATTGCCGTGTTTTCAAGTCTCCAGAAACAGATGGTCTCTCAGGCGGACGAACGCCATCAGATGAGTCTGCGTACGGCAGCATCCGTGATCAGTCATGAATTTGAAGGTGTGGAACTGACATTCGATGCCAATGGGGAAATCGAACGGCTTGTCATGGCCGACATTCCGGACACCTTCACCGACCACTCCCTGATCGACGAGATCGGCGTGGTGACAGGTGAAACGGTGACGATCTTCAAATGGGAAGAGGAAACCAAGGATTTCTGGCGCAAGAGCACCAATATCGTAAAGCCCGATGGAAGCCGGGCTGTCGGAACCGAGCTGGGTCAGAACGGTGCGGTCTATCCAGCCATCTTGCGCGGTGAAACCTATGAGGGCGAAGCCACGATTCTCGGAACGCCGTACTACACTGTCTATCTGCCTATCTACAGCCCGGCTGGCGACATCAGCGGCATCCTTTATACGGGCATCGAGAAGTCGGAGATCGACGGTCTGTTCGGGGAGGTCGCCTGGCCGCTGCTACTGGTCTCCGTTCTGGTTCTGATTGGCGCTGTTCTCGTGATGGCGCTTCTATCCCGCGCGCTTCTCAAGCCCATCCCGCAGCTGACCGAAGTGGCCTCGGAGATTGCCGATGGCGATCACGATGCCGATGTGCCCTATCGTGAAGCGACCAACGAGATAGGCAGGCTGGCCCGGGCGATCGAAGTTTTCCAGAAAAACGATATCAAGAAGCGGGAAGCGGAAAGCGACGCTCTTGAAGCGCGTCAGGCGAGCGAAACCGATCGCGCCCGCCGCGACGAAGAGCGGGAAGAGGCCGCCTCGGAATTGACCGGCGCGACCGTCGCTCTTGGAGAGGCGCTGCACAAGCTTGCCGACGGCGATCTGACGGTACGGGTTTCCGCCAAGCTTCCGGCAAACCTGAAGAGTCTTGGCAATGATTTCGACATGGCGGTCTCTCAGCTCGAAGAGACGATCGAAAATGTACTGCGCGGCGTCACGCAGTTGAAAACCGGCACCAACGAGATCGCCGGTGCGTCGAAAGATCTTTCCTCACGAACCGAAAGCCAGGCCACCACGCTCCAGCAGACGGCCGCGGCTGTGACGGAAATCACCGAAACGGTCAACCGCACGGCCGAGGGCGCCGTTCAGGCCGCAGATACGATGACGAAAGCCGGCGCCGAAGCTGAAAAGGGCGGTCAGGTTGTTTCGCGCGCCGTTGCCGCGATGGGCGATATCGAAAAGTCATCCAAGGAAATTTCCGAGATCATCGGGGTAATCGACGAACTGGCCTTCCAGACAAACCTGCTGGCGCTCAATGCCGGGGTGGAAGCCGCAAGAGCCGGCGAGGCTGGACGCGGCTTTGCGGTCGTCGCGTCCGAGGTCCGCGTCCTGGCGCAGCGCTGCACAGATGCGGCAAAGCAGATCAAGGACCTGATTTCGACCTCGACCGTACAGGTCGATGAAGGGGTCAAACTGGTCAACCAGACCGGCGAAGCCCTGGAGCGGATCGTCAATGGTGTGAACGAAATCAACCAGGTTGTCTCGTCCATCTCGCATTCCGCGCAGGAACAGGCGGCAGGTCTCAAGCAGGTCAACTCAGCCGTCAATGAACTGGACAACGTCACGCAGCACAACGCGGCGATGGCAGAGGAGTCCACGGCAGCGACAGACCAGTTAATGCAGCAGGCCAATGAACTGTCTCAGGAGATCACGCGCTTCAGGACCAGCCGGTCCCAGCCCGCTCGTCAAGCCGCGACGGCCGTTCGCGCCGAGCCTTCGCTGCGCGATCAGCTGAAGAAGGCGACGCCGCACGCTTTTGCGCAACGCAAGCAGGAAGCGCCCGTCGCTCCCGTAACGCTGAAGCTCGCCGCAACCGGCACCGATGACGTTGCTGATGAGTGGGACGAGTTCTGATCGTTCTTTCGCAACAATTGAAAAAGCCCGGCTCATCTGAGCCGGGCTTTCTATTTATTCGACCAGGACGATCCGATCAGTAGCGATAGTGTTCCGGCTTGTAGGGGCCTTCCGGCGAAACGCCGATATAGCTCGCCTGTTCGTCCGAAAGGCGGGTGAGTTCCGCGCTCAGCTTGGCCAGATGCAGGCGTGCGACGTGCTCGTCGAGACGTTTGGGGAGCACATAGACCTCGTTCTTGTACTGGTCTGCCTTGGTCCACAATTCGATCTGCGCCAGCACCTGATTGGTGAAGGAGGCGCTCATGACGAAGGAGGGATGGCCGGTTGCATTGCCGAGATTGAGCAGGCGGCCTTCCGAAAGCAGGATCATACGGTTGCCGCTCGGCATCTCGATCATGTCGACCTGCGGCTTGATGTTGGTCCACTTCATGTTGCGGAGGCCCGCAATCTGAATTTCATTGTCGAAATGGCCGATATTGCCGACGATAGCCATGTCCTTCATCGCGCGCATGTGTTCCACACGGATGACGTCCTTATTGCCGGTCGTGGTGATGAAGATATCGGCGGTCGGCGCGACATCTTCCAAGGTGACGACCTCGAAACCGTCCATTGCTGCCTGCAGGGCGCAGATCGGGTCGACCTCGGTCACCTTGACGCGAGCTCCAGCGCCGCGCAGCGAGGCAGCCGAGCCCTTGCCGACATCGCCATAGCCGCAAACCACAGCCACTTTGCCGGCCATCATCACGTCGGTGGCGCGCCGAATGCCGTCGACCAGCGATTCTTTGCAGCCATATTTGTTGTCGAACTTGCTCTTCGTAACGCTGTCATTGACGTTGATCGCGGGGAAGGGGAGAAGCCCTGCCTTCTGCAACTGATAGAGCCGGTTGACGCCGGTTGTCGTCTCTTCGGTCACGCCCTGAATGGCGTCGCGCTGACGGGTGAAGAAGCCGGGGCTCTGCTCCATGCGTTTCTTGATCTGCGCGAAGAGAACCTCCTCCTCTTCCGATCCCGGACTTAAAAGGACATCCTCGCCAGCCTCGGCGCGCGCGCCGAGAATAATGTACATGGAGGCATCGCCGCCATCATCGAGGATCATGTTGGACGGTTCGCCATCCGGCCAGTTGAAGATGGCGTCGGTGTAGCTCCAGTATTCTTCCAGCGTCTCGCCCTTGATGGCGAAGACCGGAATGCCGGCGGCGGCAATGGCGGCAGCGGCATGGTCCTGCGTCGAGAAAATATTGCAGGACGCCCAGCGGACCTCTGCGCCGAGCGCCGTCAGCGTCTCGATAAGAACCGCAGTCTGGATGGTCATATGCAGTGAGCCGGTGATGCGCGCGCCCAAAAGCGGCTTATCCGTACCGAACTCTTCGCGGCAGGCCATGAGACCCGGCATTTCAGTCTCTGCGATTTCGATTTCCTTGCGGCCGAAATCGGCCAGACCGATATCGGCGATGACGTAGTCTTGGGCCATGAAGCGCTCCCGAAAGATCGAAGGGGAAGTGGCGGCATTCGCACACCGTGACATGGTGCCCGCCATACCAGAGCGACGGCAGCCTCGCAACATCATATAAGGAAAAGTTTATACCCGTGGTCGTGGCTAGACCGCTTCACCGAAACGGTCGGTCACGAGGTCTTCGATGGCGTCCATGGCTTCAGCGGCCTGCGGTCCACTGGTGGAGACCGTGATGACGGCTCCGTCCGCGGCGGCCAGCATCATCAGATCGAGAATGGAGGTTCCGTCGACCTTAAGGCCATCACGTTCGACCAGAACTTCGGCGTCGAACGCCGCGACGGTCTGCACGAATTTTGCGGACGCTCGCGCGTGAAGGCCACGCTTGTTGCAGATGGTCAGCCGCTTCACGATGCCGTTGTCAGTCGCCAGTTCGTTCATTTTGCGAGGATTTGGCTGGCCACGTTGATGTATTTCTTTCCGGCCGTCTGGGCGTCTTCGAGCGCTGTCTTCATCTCGGCGCTTCCGCGCACCGAGGAAAGTTTGATCAACATGGGCAGGTTCATGCCGGCGATGACTTCGATCCGGCCCTCATCCATGACGGATATCGCCAAATTGGACGGCGTGCCGCCAAACATGTCGGTGACGATGACGACGCCGCTGCCGCTATCCGTCTGGCTGACGGCATCGATGATCTCGCGGCGGCGTTGCTCCATATCGTCTTCGGGACCGATACAGACGGTGGCGAATTTGTCTTGCGGACCGACAACATGCTCAACGGCCTGCCGAAATTCTTCGGCGAGACGGCCATGTGTCACCAGTACAAGACCGATCATGCTTGCCCTTCCCTGCCATTTCGGCGATGCAGCATTTGCCTCAACCCCGCGCGCGTGCACTTTGCCGCATTCAATCTATCTTGCCGTCCTGTGAACCGAACGCAAGCGCGAAATGACGATATTAGGGGCGAAATGCTGAAGAAGTGATCAACCCGGCACAGCAGTCGAGCAGGGCGCGCGTTCTAGCCTATGCGTCGAGCCCTTAGTGACGGGCCGGTAGATCGATGATGAAACGCGCTCCGCCAACGCCGTTCTCGGCCTCCTCGTCGACAATGTTTTCTGCCGTCAGTTGGCCGCCATGCGCTTCCACGATCTGCCTTGAGATCGAAAGGCCGAGACCGGAATTCTGTCCGAACGCCTCGCCTTCCGGCCTGTCGGTGTAGAAGCGTTCGAAAATGCGTTCGATGTTCTCGCCGCCAATGCCAGGGCCGTTGTCCTCGACCCAGATGATCACGCGGCTGCCGCGCCGGAACAGTTCGATAGCGATGTTACCGTTCCGGTCGGGCACGAAGGACCGGGCATTGCCGATGAGATTGGAGAAGACCTGGCCGAGCCGCAGATCATGGCCGGACACCACGAACGCTCTCTTGCCGCGATGATCGTCATCCATGGTCAGCGAGAGGCGGGCATTGCTATGTACCTTGGCGGTCTGCCGGTCCACCTCGACAATATCGGAGAGCAGCTTACGCAGATCGATGGGCTCGGCATCGACGCGCGCCAGTTCCGCGTCGAGTCGTGAAGCGTCCGAAATATCGGTGATCAGGCGGTCGAGCCGCCGCACATCGTGCTCGATCACCTCGAGCAGTCTTTGCCGCGAGGCTTCGTTCTTTGCAAGCGGCAGGGTCTCCACCGCGCTACGCAAGCTGGTCAGCGGGTTCTTCAACTCGTGTGCGACGTCTGCCGCGAAACGTTCGATCGCCTCGATACGGTTGTAAAGCGCTTCGGTCATGGAACGGAGCGATCCGGAAAGATGGCCGATTTCATCGCCGCGATCGGAGAAGTCCGGAATTTCCTGCCGTTCCTTCACGCCGCGCTTCACGCGCATCGCCGCAGCCGAGAGCCGACGCAACGGTTTCGCGATGGTCGACGCCAGAAGAAACGATAAAAAGATCGTCACGGCAGCGGCGACGCCGAACACGGCCAGGATGGCGGTGCGTTCGGACCGAATGATGTCATCGATATCGCCACCGATCGTGGAGAGCTGCAGGGCGCCGAGAACGGCTCGGAATCGCTGGATCGGAACCGCAACGGCGATGATCGTCTCGCCCTCGGTATTGCGGCGAACGACACTTCGCTGCTCACCGGTCAACGAGGCCGTGACCTCCGAATAGTTGGAGCCCGCCACGCCCGGCTCTTCGTGATCGAGCGAGATGTAATCGCGGCCGAACAGGCTGAGGAAATAGGCTTCCAAACGGTCGAAAATCGTCGGTACGGCCGGTTCAAGCTTCGGCAGATCGTAGCGGAGGATTTGCCCGCGGGAATAGAATTGCTGCGAATCCAGCAAAATATTGCCGTCACGGTCATAGACCCGGGCACGGGTGCGGGTCGGCGAGATCAAGCGGCGCAGCACTGGCGCGACGCGCTCCGGATTGATCGGAAAGACCAGACTGTCCAAGCCGTCGGAAGAAGGCACGATCGATTGGCCAGCCTGCAGTTCCAGCAGCTTCTCCGGGTCGATCTGCAGCGAATCCGTTTCCACTGTGGCGGATGCGGCAATCGCGCCCGCGATGATCCGCGCCTGCGTCGACAGACTTTCGACCTTCGCCTCGATCAACCCTTCCCGATACTGGTTGAGATAGAGAATGCCGACGACCAGAACGCCAAGCCCGACAAGGTTGAGGAAGAGAATTCGTCGGGCGATGGATGAGAGAACGAGATAGCGCGTCGCGCGCCTCGCAAACCGCAGACTGCTGAAGGGGAGGTTGCGCCAGTTGCGGCGACGTGGCGCAGCCATTGGTGGCGGAACGGCGCGCGCACGTGAAGAAGTCGAAGGAGCTGCGCCCTCCGCAGACGTTAGGGTCGGGGGCTGATTTCCCGGTTTAGACTTCTCTGAAGCGATAACCGACGCCATAAAGGGTCTCGATCATGTCGAACTCATCGTCGACGGCTTTGAACTTTTTGCGCAGCCGCTTGATATGGCTGTCGATCGTTCTGTCGTCGACATAGACCTGCTCATCATAGGCGGCATCCATCAGAGCGTCACGGCTTTTCACGACGCCAGGCCGCTGCGCCAGAGCATGGAGAATGAGAAACTCCGTGACAGTCAGCGTCACCGGCTCACCTTTCCATGTGCAGGTATGGCGCTCCTGATCCATGACGAGCTGGCCGCGCTCCATCGATGAGGCGGCGTCCGGGCCTGCCTTACCGGAAGCGGCGGCCTCCCTCGCTATGGCGCGGCGTAGTACCGCCTTGACCCGCTCTACCAGGAGACGCTGGCTGAACGGCTTTTTGATGAAATCGTCGGCGCCCATCTTCAGGCCGAACAGTTCATCGATCTCATCGTCCTTGGACGTCAGGAAGATAACGGGCAGGTCGGACTTCTGACGAAGCCGACGCAGTAGCTCCATTCCGTCCATGCGCGGCATCTTTATATCGAAAATGGCCAGATTGGGCGGTCGATCCTGAAGGCCGTCCAGCGCGGACGCGCCATCCGTATACGTTTCGACCTTATAGCCTTCGGATTCCAGGGCAATGGAAACGGAGGTCAGGATGTTTCGGTCGTCATCGACGAGTGCGATGGTCGTCATGTCGAACCTTTCCCTAGCGTTCATTCGGGTGTCCCGGTCTTAGCACAGACCGGCGGCATGCCGGACGAATGTGGTACAAAATGTGGCGATGAACAGAGGGGAGGCGGTCTTCTCCGCCCGACCTTGGAGCAAAGAATGGCTTCGATCGCAGCCGTTACCGACACGGCGAGCACACGCAAAGCCCTATTGCGCTAGGGTTCCGTCCCTCGAAAGGCGGCGTTAATCGATTAAGGCGTTTTCCAAAATCGCTAATCGATTAAATATTTGAAATGACCGCAAGAGTTTGTCAGTAGCGAGCGCTATCGCCGGTTTGCACTTGCAGACGCGGTATGGAGGAACGCCGCCAGCGGCTAGCAAATGGATCAGTGCAATGACGACGACCGGAACGTT
The DNA here is from genome assembly GCF_024158145.1 of Notoacmeibacter sp. MSK16QG-6. Taxonomy (GTDB): domain Bacteria; phylum Pseudomonadota; class Alphaproteobacteria; order Rhizobiales; family Rhizobiaceae; genus Notoacmeibacter. The sequence goes on along the minus strand of NZ_JAMYXM010000001.1, from coordinate 1,293,222 downwards.
CAATAAGCCGATCGATAGCCAGGGCCTGAAGGGCGCCGCATCGGTTGCGTACAATCTAAGCGAAGCCCAACTCTACGAAGAGTCGATTCGCCGCAACGAAGCAAAGATGACGAGCGGAGGTGCGCTGGTTGCGGAGACCGGCCAGCATACGGGCCGCTCGGCCAAGGACAAATTCGTTGTTCGCACGCCGGAAAACGAAGAAAAAATCTGGTGGGACAACAACAAGCCCATGTCCCCGGAAGCATTCGAGATGCTGTTCGAGGATTTCAAGGCGCATATCGTCGGCAAGGATCTATTCGTTCAGGATCTGGCGGGCGGGGCGGATGAGCGCCATCGGCTGAATGTTCGCGTCATCTCCGAATATGCCTGGCACAATCTCTTCATCCGCAATCTTCTGATCCGCCCCGACCGTAGCGATCTTGCATCTTTCGAATCGGAAATGCTGATCATCGACCTGCCGAGCTTCCGCGCCGATCCGGAGCGTTATGGCTGCCGGACCGAGACCGTGATCGCGTGCGATCTGGATCGCAAGATCGTTCTGATCGGCGGCACCTCTTACGCCGGCGAGATGAAGAAGAGCGTCTTCACCGCTCTCAATTACATCCTGCCGGAAAAGAATGTCATGCCGATGCACTGCTCTGCCAATGAAGGCCCGGCAGGCGACACGGCCGTCTTTTTCGGCCTTTCTGGCACAGGTAAGACGACGCTCTCGGCCGACCCGTCGCGCACACTGATCGGCGATGACGAGCATGGCTGGAGCGATGACGGCGTCTTCAATTTCGAGGGCGGCTGCTATGCCAAGACGATCCGTCTTTCAGAAGAAGCCGAGCCGGAAATCTACGCCACGACGCAGCGTTTCGGAACAGTGCTCGAGAATGTGGTTCTCGATGAAAACCGCGATCCCGATTTCGACGACGATTCGCTGACGGAGAACACCCGCTGCGCCTACCCGCTGCACTTCATCCCGAATGCAAGCGAGACCGGGCGGGCCGGCAATCCGAAGAATATCATCATGCTGACGGCGGACGCTTTCGGCGTGATGCCGCCCATCGCAAGACTGACGCCCGAGCAGGCCATGTACACCTTTCTTTCCGGTTATACGGCCAAGGTGGCTGGCACTGAAAAGGGCGTCACCGAGCCTGAAGCCACATTCTCCACCTGCTTCGGCGCGCCGTTCATGCCCCGTCATCCGAGTGAATACGGCAATCTGCTGCGCAAGAAGATCGCCGAACATGGCGTGACCTGCTGGCTGGTCAACACGGGCTGGACAGGCGGCGCATATGGGGTTGGCAGCCGCATGCCGATCAAGGCGACGCGCGCATTGCTGTCGGCAGCCCTGGATGGTTCGCTCAACGAGGTTGAGTTCCGTATCGATCCGTTCTTCGGCTTCGAAGTGCCGGTTTCGGTTGCGGGTGTGGACGATAATCTGCTCGTTCCACGCGGTACATGGCCCGATGCCGATGCCTATGACAAGCAGGCGGCCAAACTGGTTGAGATGTTCCGCGAAAACTTCCGGAAATTCGCCCCTCATGTCGACGACGCCGTCAACGATGCAGCGCCGACGGTGCGGATGGCCGCCGAATAGGCAAAATTCATCCTTCGGGAGGACAGGCTCGGCCCTTAAGGCCGGGCCTTTTTCTTTTGCCGGTTCTGATGCAAATAGGCGCCATGGCGCGTTCTCCGACCATCCGTTCGATTGACGATCCGCTGCGCGGCCAGCGCGGCAATGCGATCTTTCCTCACGAACTGAGCGAAAAGTTCATTGCTGCTTCCGGCCCCGGGGGCCAGAACGTCAACAAAAACGCGACCGCTGTGCAATTGCGCCTGACGCCGGCTCATGCCGGAAAGCTCGATGAGCGAACGAAGCGGCGTCTTCTGGAGCTGGCCGGCAACCGTGCCACGAAGGACGGCGAACTCGTGATCGAGGCGCAGGAGGAACGCCGGCAGGAAGCCAACCGCATCGCCGCGCGCCAGCGCCTCGCCGACCTGCTATGGGAGGCATCCGCGCCGCCCGCGAAGAAAAGGCGGCGGACACGGCCGACCAGAGGCTCCGTCGAACGCCGCCTGAAAGCGAAGACACAGCGCGGCGAAATCAAGAAGCTTCGCCAGCCGCCGCGCGGCTGAGAGACCGCTCTGACGATTGGGGCCGAGGTCCGCTTGCTTGAATTGAGCGTATCACCTTAGCCCAATACACATATTGACAGGTGAATATATAGGGTGCAACCGCTTCAGGTCCGCTTTCCGCTGCGTCGCGGAACATTGCAAAAGGGGCGTGAATGAGAAGAACACCATCCTATGCCGCATAAGACCCGAGAGCGCATTCTCTACGCCGCCCTGACGCTGTTCAAGCGCCGCGGCTATCACGCCACAGGCGTCGCGGAAATCCTGGCGCAGGCCAATGCGCCAAAAGGCTCGCTCTATCATCATTTTCCCAAGGGAAAGCCGGACCTCGCCTGTGTGGCGGTGCAATCCCTGACGGCGCGGATATTGAAGCTCTTCGAACAGGCGATTGAAGACCGTATGTCGCCCATCGAGCATCTGTCCTTTCTCTGCGACAAATGCAGCAATTGGCTGGTCCGAACCGAATTTGGGGAGGGTGTCGTCATTTCAACGCTTGGCACCGGCCTCGGCGAACCGGAGGCTCAGCTGATCGAAACTCTGCTGCGTTCCAACAGGGAGATCGTGTCCTACTATGCCGACTTCCTCAGAATGCATAAGGTCGAGCAGGCGGATGAAGTGGCCATCACGGTATTGATGACGCTGGAAGGCGCGATCGTCTATTCGCGCATTCGCAGAGACGTTGCGCCGTTCCGCGCATGTCTTGCAACGCTCGGTCCTCTGCTGCAGTCATCGGAGCCCGTTGCCGAGCTGCGCCAGGCGGCCATGTAGACCGAGACAAAGAGCGATCTGACCGAAAGCGGCCAAGCATGAAGACCCTCCCGGATGGCGTCCGCTACATACCGGAAGCCCTCGACCGGACTGCACAGACAGCGCTGTTGCAGGATGTCCGTGGGGTCGTCGCCCAAGCGCCGCTTTACACGCCTCATATGCCCAGAACCGGCAAGCCGATGAGCGTGCGCATGACCAATTGCGGCCCTCTCGGCTGGGTGACGGACAAGGAAAACGGCTATCGCTATCAGCCGACGCATCCGACGACCGGCGAGCCTTGGCCAACCATGCCGAAAAGCCTTCTCGACCTGTGGAGCAGATATGCCGAATGGACCGATCCGCCGGAGGCTTGCCTGATCAATTTTTACACCGATGCCGCCCGGATGGGGTTGCACCAGGACAGGGATGAAGAAGAGGCGCGCGCGCCGGTCCTGTCGATCTCGCTGGGTGACACGGCGATCTTTCGCGTCGGTGCGGCAGATGGCGGGCGCACATGCTCGTTCCGGCTGTCGAGCGGCGATATTGTCATTCTTGGCGGCGAGGGACGGATGGCGCGGCATGGCGTCGACCGAATAATCCCCGGTTCGTCTTCCCTGCTGAAGGGTGGCGGCCGTCTGAACCTCACCCTTCGCCGCGTAACGAAATCAGCTTAGCGTCGCTCTTCGCCTTCTCCCCTGCAGGTACTGCGTTGCACAAGGTGGTCCGCCTCCTATCTGCAGGCGCATCGAACCCTCAGAGGATTGTCCATGACCGATCTCTCCGCCTTCCCGATCACCGCGAAATGGCCGCCGGAAAACGCCGATGCGATCCAGCTCTACTCCTTTCCGACGCCGAACGGCATCAAGGTGTCGGCCATGCTGGAAGAGACGGGTCTCGACTATGAGCCGCATCTGGTCCGCCTGAATGGCGAACAGAAGAGCGAAGAATTTCTGTCGCTCAATCCGAACAATAAGATTCCGGCGATTATCGACCCGAACGGCCCGGACGGAAAGCCGCTGCCGCTGTTCGAGAGCGGCGCCATTCTCATCTATCTGGCGGACAAGGCCGGCGCTTTTTTTGGCGCGACCGAACCGGAACGCTATCACATCCTGCAATGGCTGATGTTCCAGATGGGCGGCGTCGGGCCGATGTTCGGACAATTCGGCCAGTACCGCGATGCGGAGAAGACGGATCTTGGCGAGAAAGACCCGCGCACGCGCTATACCAATGAGAGCCGTCGCCTGATGGGTGTCCTCGACGAGGCGCTGGAAGGCAAGGCCTATCTGGCCGGCGACACCTATTCCATCGCCGATATCGCGACGTGGCCCTGGGTTCGGGGCGTTCGCGATTTCTACAAGGCTGGCGACGAACTGGGCCTGACGGAGTCGGAAAACGTCACCCGCTGGCTCAATCGCTGCCTCGACCGCCCCGCCAGCCAGAAGGCGCTAACGATCCCAAGCCCGGATGGTTAGCCTCTAACCGAGAGATTTAGTAAAGCCTCCCAACGTCGAACCGACAAAACTGCCAATTTTAATCAATAGATCCTCGCTAATACCCGATCCTTCTAAGGGTATAACGTCGGCAATCGACTCGTTATCGAAAAACGTTCTGTCCTGTAAAAGTGCTATGCCTACAGAAGTTATCTGAGCTCCGCATAAGGTTGAGTCCAGCATACTAGCCTTATAGGACAGAATGCCTTCGTTCTTCATCCAGTGAAAAACGTCGGATTTCAAGTCTCGGTCTAACGAGCATTTTATCTGATCGGGATGCAGATCACGCGATAGAAGTCCGCCTTCAGCAAGTAGTGAAAGCGTTTCCCCAATGATCGCATATGATTCTTCGAGTTTATTCATTATCTACTCCGGCACAGTCCCGTTCTCTTTCAGCACAGCGCCGGCGAGATAGAGCGAACCGCAGATCAGGATGCGCGGCGGCACATCGTCGATTTCCTGGTTATCCGCCAGAAGGCGAAGCGCGTTGGAGACCGAGTGGATCGGCTCGGCCGGCAGCCCCGCTTCATTGGCCTTCGCCGCCAGTTCGTCATTGGGCACGGACGCGTCGGTCTGCGGCACTGGCACGGTGAACACACGCTTCACCAGCCCCGTAAACTGGCGGAAAAAGTTCGTCTGGTCCTTCGTGTCGATCATGCCGGCGATCATGAAAACGGGCCGGTCGTCGATCTCGTTGCGGGCCGCAAGCTCTTCGGCGACGGCCTGCCCGGCAGCGGGATTGTGCCCGCCATCCAGCCAGATCTCACAATTCTCCGGCGCAAGATCAACCAGCTTTCCGCGCGACAGACGTTGCATGCGGGCGGGCCACTGTACGCTCTGCATGGCCCGGTCGACGGCGCCATGGCCGATGTCGAAACCGGCGCTCCGGACCGCCGCGATGGCCGCCGCCGCATTGGCCAGCTGGTGCCGGCCCAGAAGGCGCGGCATGGACAGATCGAACAGCACGTCGCCATCCTGATAAACGAAGCGGCCCTGATCGGGAAACGCCACGAAATCCTGCCCATAGACGCTGGTTGGGCATTCCAGCCGGTCCGCCGTTTCGACCAGCACGTCGCGTGCGGCATCCTGCATCTGCGCGCCGATGACGACCGGGCAGCCCGGCTTGATGATACCAGCCTTTTCGGCGGCGACCAGTTCGACGCGGTCTCCGAGCCACGCCGTATGGTCCAGCGCGACCGGCATGATCAGGCTGGTTGCCGGGCGCTGAATGATATTCGTCGCGTCGAAGCGCCCGCCAAGACCGACCTCGATCACCGCGACATCGGCCGGATGCTCCGCGAACAGCACGAACATGGTCGCGGTGAGCAGTTCGAAGACGGTAATATGCTCGCCGCGATTGGCGTCTGCGACCGGGTCGAGGGCATCGGCCAGCGTTTTGTCATCGACGAGCTGGCCGCCACCGCGCCCGCCAAGGCGAAAGCGCTCATGCCAGCGGACCAGATGCGGCGAGGTGTGCACGTGGCAGGAAAGCCCTGCCTCCTCCAGCATGGCGCGGCAGAAAGCCGATGCGCTGCCCTTGCCGTTGGTTCCGGCGATGTGAATGACCGGCGGCAGATGCATATGGGGATTGCCCAGCCGCTCCATCAGCCGGCCGATCCGGTCGAGCGATAGGTCGAACCCTTTCGGGTGAAGGCCCATGAGATGCGCGATGGCCCGCTCGGTGCGATCGTCCGTCCGGTTGGGGTCGGTGTTGACGTCCATTGCGTCAGGCCGCCGCCGGCTCATCCGCCGCTGGCTTGTCACCCGCTGCCGGGACAAAGTCGTTCTGACCTTCGGGTTCGAGTGCGGCGTCATCCATCAGAGGCGGCAGTTTCAGCAGAATCCGCAGAATGCGGCCGATCGTCGGCCGCAATTCGTGGCGCGGCACCACCATGTCGAGCATGCCGTGGGCCTTCAGATATTCGGCGGTCTGGAAGTCGTCGGGCAGCTTTTCGCGGATTGTCTGTTCAATGACCCGCTTGCCGGCAAAGCCGATCACCGCACCCGGCTCGGCGATGTGAATATCGCCCAGCATGGCGTAGGAGGCGGAGACGCCGCCGGTCGTCGGGTTGGTCAGCACGACGATATAGGGAAGGCCCTTTTCGCGCAGCATGTCCACAGCAGCCGTGGTGCGCGGCAATTGCATGAGTGACAGAATGCCTTCCTGCATGCGCGCGCCACCGGATGCGGCGAACATGATGAAGGGCCGGTTGAACTCAATGGCTTTCATGATGCCGGTCACGATGGCCTCGCCCGCGGCCATGCCGAGGGAGCCGCCCATGAAGGTGAAGTCATGGCAGGCGACGACAACCGGCACGTCCTCAACTGAGCCAAGCGCCACGACCACGGAATCGTCCAGGCCGGTTTTGCTGCGATATTCCTTCAGACGCTCGGTATATCGCTTCACGTCCCGGAATTTCAGCGGGTCCTGCGGCACGGAGGGCAGCTGCAGCCGCTCATACCACTGATCGTCGAGAAAGCTCCTCAGCCGCGCATCGACCGGAATTTTCATATGGTAGCCGGAGGAGGGAATGACCCAGTGGTTTTCTTCCAGTTCCTTGTGAAAGACCATTTCGCCCGTCTCCGGACATTTGATCCAGAGATTGTCGGGAATGTCGCGCTTGCCGAACATCGAATTGATGCGCGGGCGTACGTAATTGGTGATCCAGTTCATGCTTTGCCTCCGGCTGATCCGGCTCCCGGCGATGGTCGAGTGACCGCTTTAGTGTCACACGTAGGACTGGCCAATGCCAATGACAAACATGGCGTTGTTCAGACCGATTATGCGCTGACGACCGTGCGGGCCGACGCGCAACCCCTCGCAAGGCCGGTAACGAGTGTGGAGACGGCATCGGCGGCCGCCTCTGGCGATGGCGCGGCGGCCATGGCCGAAACGATGGCCGAGCCAACGACGACGCCATCCGCCGCAACACCGATGGCGCGGGCCTGTTCTTCCGTCTTGACGCCGAAACCGACGCAGACTGGAAGGTCAGTATGGGCCTTGATGCGTTTCACCGCCTCGCTGACACCGCTCGTATCTACTGAAAGGTTCGATCCCGTGATGCCCGTCATCGAGACGTAATAGACAAAGCCGGACGTGTTGGTCAGCACCTTGGGAAGGCGTTTCTCATCCGTAGTCGGCGTGGCGAGGCGGATGAAGTTGATGCCGGCATCGCGCGCCGGGATGCAGAGTTCCTCGTCCATCTCCGGCGGCAGGTCGACGACGATCAGACCGTCGATCCCGGCGGTTTTCGCGTCGGCCAGGAAGCGGTCGACCCCATAAATATAGATGGGGTTGTAGTAGCCCATCATCACGATCGGCGTTTCGTCGTCGTCTTCGCGAAAACGGCGGGCCACTTCCAGCGTTTTTGGCAGGGTCTGTCCGCCCGCGAGCGCCCGCTTTCCGGCCATGTCGATGGTTGGGCCGTCCGCCATCGGGTCGGAAAACGGCATGCCGAGTTCGATCACATCGGCGCCGCTCTTCGTTAGGGCAGCCATGACGGCATGCGACGTTTCCATATCGGGATCGCCGGCCATGAAATAGGTCACGAGTGCAGGCCGGCCCTCTTCGCGCAATCTGGCGAAGCGGCGGTCGATACGGGTCTGGTTCATTTGTCGGCTTTCGTTTCTTCTTCCACCCAGTCGCTATATTCCGGCGTCGGCGTCACCGGCTCGTGGCGGATGATGGCGGGCAGGTCGTAATCGTGCTGCTCGGCGATAAAGCCGGTGAGTGCGTCGGCACGGGCCGCGCTCGTCCTGAAGATGACGAGAGATTCCTTCTCATGGGCGATCTGCCCTTCCCACCAATAGAGCGAAGTAACGTCATCGATGATATTGGCGCAAGCCGCGAGCCGCTCGGCGAGCACCTCCTGCGCTAGCTTCAGCGCGGTATCGCGCGAATGGGTGGTGACGTGAACCTCGATCATGAACTCAATGGACCCAATCTCTTCTTCGGAGGGATTTTTTTGGAAATACCCAAAACGTCACGGTTAAGAATAAAATTTCTATACACAAATGCGTCTGATACATTCCGCAAAACTCGGATATCATCGCCTTTTGGTTGCCAAGCCCGGTGTATGGATGCATTACCCGCCTCCACCACGGTTTCTAAGTTAATTTTCTCCTCAGCGCCAATTTTGCCCAGAGACACAAGCTTACTGAGCTTTCCTGAAAAGGATAGTGAACTATCTGCACCTAAAAGAGTAGATCCGTAATCGAATATAGTCCTAAACCCGACCGAGGCAAAAAGAAGACTTCCGGCGCTCAGAGCATCGTAAGTTTGCGTTGTAACTTTAAAGAGCGTCTTATCTACGTACAGAAGCTCTGGTAGCCATTTTGGTGATTCATGACCGTCGGGAGAAACTTTCGGAAACTGTATCTGCGTTACCTCCAATTCCTGTTCGCCGTCCGCGGAAATATAAAAAAATTCGCTATCTGCTGATCGACGAACATAAACAACACTTTCGCATCCGGCACATTCTAATATAAAGTGATTTATATAAATATCTGTTTGTTCAAATTTGAGAGCCTGATCATAGGTCGCCTTAACATATAGCCATTTGTGTGTGCCGCATTCTGGACAGTCAGCTCTAAGCCTATCGGCAGAACTCATGACAGATCGAACCCCAGCATCTTGCCGACAGTGAAGACGTCCTTGTCACCGCGGCCGCACAGATTCATCACGATGATCTGGTCTTTGTCCATCTTCGGCGCGCGCTTGATGACCTCGGCCAGTGCGTGGCTCGGCTCCAGGGCCGGGATGATGCCTTCGACGCGCGTCAGAAGCTGGAAGGCCTCCAGCGCCTCGTCATCCATTATCGGCACATAGTCCACCCGGCCGCTCTCCTTCAGCCAGCTATGCTCCGGCCCGATGCCAGGATAGTCGAGGCCGGCGGAGATGGAGTGACCTTCCTTGATCTGCCCGTCGCCATCCTGCAGCAGATAGGTGCGGTTGCCATGCAGCACGCCCGGCGATCCGGCTGTGAGCGAGGCGCAATGTTCCTCGCCGTCGAGGCCCTTGCCGCCGGCTTCGACGCCGACGATCTGAACGCTCTTGTCGTCGAGGAAGGGGTGGAAGAGGCCAATGGCGTTAGAGCCTCCGCCGACTGCCGCGACCAGCATGTCGGGCAGACGCCCTTCAGCGGCGTGCAACTGCTCTTTCGTCTCCGCGCCGATCACGCTCTGAAAATCACGGACCATCTCCGGATAGGGGTGCGGACCGGCGGCGGTGCCGATCAGATAATAGGTGTCCTCGACATTTGTCACCCAGTCGCGCAGCGCCTCGTTCATCGCGTCCTTAAGCGTGCCGTGACCGGCGGTGACCGGATGAACCTTCGCGCCGAGCAGCTTCATGCGGAAAACGTTGGGCGCCTGCCGCTCCACATCGGTCGCGCCCATATAGACTTCGCAAGGAAAGCCGAAGCGCGCGGCGACCGTGGCCGAGGCAACGCCATGCTGGCCGGCGCCCGTCTCGGCGATGATGCGCGTCTTGCCCATTCGTTTGGCGAGCAGGATCTGGCCGAGGCAATTGTTGATCTTGTGAGAGCCGGTATGGTTCAGCTCGTCGCGCTTGAAATAGATTTTCGCCCCGCCGAGATGCTCGGTCAGCCGCTCGGCGAAATAGAGCGGCGATGGCCGGCCCGTATAATGGGTGTTGAGGTGCTTCAGTTCGTCCTGGAAGCCCGGGTCGGTCTTGGCCTTGTCCCACTCTTTCTGCAGATCGAGGATCAGAGGCATTAGCGTTTCGGCGACGAAACGGCCGCCGAAAATGCCAAACATGCCCTCCGGGTCGGGCATGGCGCGGAAGGAATTGGGCGTCTGGGGAGAATTCACGGGGCGCGGACTTTCACTGGAACCGGAGATCGGGTCACATTGCCGCATATTAACGGCAGGCTAAAGGCGCGTTCTAGCGAAAGCGGCCAAAGGGAGCAACGGGAGCGTTGCCCGGATTGTCCGCCGGCTAGGCTGTTGATGTGCCGCCTACGGCGTAGTGCTGGATGGTCGGACCGAATATTTGGACGATGTCGTCGCGTGGCATGGCGGAAATAGGCGATAGCTCAAGAATATACCGACAGAGCGCCAGTCCGAACAATTGGCTGACGATCATGCCTGCGCGGCGTTCGGCATCCAGCGGGTCGATGCGGCTGATAAGAGGAATGACCTGCTGGGCGAATATCTCTCGGATCTTCGTTCGGGCTTCCTCATTGTGAGCCGACGACCGCAGAAGGATGGCCAGCCCTAGGTCTCCATCCTCATTTTCCCATAGATCGAGAAAATGTTCGATCAATAAGCGACCGATATCATCGCCGGGAAACGGTCCGAAGTCTTGAAAGCGAAGGTCGACGACCGTCGCGTCGGCAAATAATTGCTCTTTCGAACCGAAATATCGGATGATCATCGAGGGATCGATGGGCACCGCTTCGGCAATTTGGCGCACCGTCGCGCCATCATAGCCCCTTTCGAAAAACAAGCGTCGTGCCGACGATAGGATCGCCCTGCGGGTGCGTGCCGACTTAGATTCCCGTCTCTTCTGAATCTCCATAGCGGAATTTTGCCAACGCACGTTGACAAAATCAAGTCAGCCTTACTAGGTGAAGTCAACACATGTTGACTTTTAAGCAGGGACGGCGCCATGAACCGGGAAGAGACCGATCCAATCACGCACCGCGACCTGATCTTCGGCGCGGCCATAACGATTGTGATGGCGACTTTTTTCGTCTGGTTTGGCGGGTTGCCGCTTCTTGGCACATTTGTACCCGGGCTGATTTTTGCCTGGGGACTGCTGTGGAAGATGAAACAGCAGAAATCACTGCCAGATGGGCCTGGACTCTACCCCCTTTATTTCGGGGCGCTGGCTTGGCAGTTCATCCATTTCACCGAAGAGTATCTGACTGGGTTTCGAACACGCTTTCCGGAACTATTCGGCAGTGCCGCCTATTCGGCTGAGTTTTTTGTCGAGATCAATATGATCTCTTACAGCGTCTTCGTGCTCGCGTTCATACTGGCGTTCGAGGCAAAGAAACGCTTTCTTCTAATCCCAGTCCTGTTTTTCACGGTCTATGGCGCAATCGGTAACGCGATCGCCCATACCTACTGGGTTTTTACGACAGGCGACTATTTTCCAGGATTTTTGACAGCACAACTTTACTGGTTACTTGGGCCGCTATTGCTTGCGCGATTGATCGGCTCCGTTCGGTTGGCAATCCAGACCACAATCGGCTTCGCCGTTGTGCTCATGGGCTCTCTAGCCTTGACGATGAACTAGGATCGCGATCATCGGCGCATACACCCATCGCGATATGGGTGTATGATTTTCTCGTATAGGCAGTCGCCTAAAGTCAGGCCGCTTCAGCTTCGCGGATGGCGGCGAAGAAGGCGCGGATGCGGTCGGGGTCTTTCACGCCTGGCGCGCTCTCCAGCGCTGACGACACGTCGAGACCGCCCGGCGAACAGGCCTCCAGAGCAGCGCCGACATTTTCCGGCGAAAGACCGCCCGAAAGGAACCAGTCGCCTTTAACATTCCTGAGGATCGACCAGTCGAAAGCAACGCCATTGCCGCCAGGCAACGCGGAGCCTTTTGGCGCTTTTGCGTCGAACAGCAGCCGGTCGGCGATCTCCGCATATTCATCGATCCCCGCCAGATCGTCAGCGGTTTCGACAGATATCGCCTTCATCACCGGCAGTTCGTAGCGGTCCTTGATCTCATCCACGCGCCACGGCTCTTCCTTGCCGTGAAGCTGCAGCATGTCCGGCGAAATGGCTTCCACAATGGCGTCCAGCATGCCGTCGCCGGCATCGACCGTAACCGCGACAACCTTGACGCGCTGGTCCTTGGCGCGCTTGGCAAGCTCGCCGGCATGGGACGGGCCGACATGGCGCGGAGATAGCGGATAAAACACGAAGCCGACATGACTGGCGCCCGAGGCGATGGCGACATCCACCGTCTGCTCGGTGCCGAGCCCGCAGATTTTGACATCCATCGATTTTTGCTCCGACCCGTAAACAAGAAAGAAGCGCACCCGTCCCATCGAACGAATGCGCAACGCTAATCTATGCTTTTCCACATTGCAGTGCAAGAAAACAGGCCGCATGGCAGCCAGAACCGTGCGGCATGGTGAACGGTCGCAGTCAGCCGCCGCTGAAATCGACGGCTTGCAGCCGCCCGCCATGCTCTTTCAGCCAGGCTTTCGCTTCATCGACGCGGGGGCACAGATCGCGGCATTGCGCCCAGAAGCGCGGCCCGTGGTTCATCTCAGCCAGATGGGCAACCTCGTGGGCGACCAGATAATCGATCACGAAATCGGGCGCCATCATGATCCGCCAGGAAAAGGAAAGGGTTCCATCCGCGGTGCAACTGCCCCAGCGGCTGCGCGTGTCGCGAAAGCGCACCGCCTTGATCGGGCGACCCAGCGTCCGGGCGTGTCGGCGCGCGAGCGGCACCATCATCGCCTCCGCTTCCCGGCGCAGAAAGTCACCGATGCGCTTGCGTAGAGCCGCTTCGGGACCGTGAACCACAAGGGTAGGTTCAGCCGCCTCGTCATCGTTCAGTTGCGGTAGGCCGCGCAGCTTGCCGGAATGGGCGATGCGATAGGTTTTGCCCCGGAAGGAAAGCTCACCGCCATTGCTTAGCGTGCAGCCATCATGCCGGTCGAGACGCTCGGCCAGCCAGCCGGCATTGCGCGCCAGAAAGGCATCGATTTCCCTTTGAGAGACCTGCGGCGGCGCCGTGACCCGCAGCGACCGGCCGCCCGGCACGATCCGCAGGATCAGGCGTCTGGCGCGCGGATTGCGGTGAATGGCGAGGGGCAAGGCCCGTTCGCCGACCGAGTGCAGGCGTTCTTCCTTCTTTGTCGAAGGGGCGCGGCGCTGAAAAAGGAGAGGCGAGGCGGCAACCATGCCGTGCACAATAAAGCGATTCGGTTCCAGGAGGTTAACGGGAACTGACGGCTTTTTGTCTCGGCTCAGCCATTTGCGGTCCGCATCAGGAGCGCGGCCAGAAAAATAGCGGTCGCGATCACGAATGGCAGGACTTTTGACCACGCGACCACCCTATCGTTTGGGCGACCGACATTCGCCTCGCGCCGGAAATATTTGACGTCGAAGGTGAGCAGGACCCAGAAGAGCTTCTGAATGCCCCGCCAGATCGTTGAAACGATGACGTTGAGTATGAAATCGAGCACCATTCGGATGATGAAGATCGTGATACGTCCAGGCTCGTCCATCTGCCCTCTTTACCGTCCAAGCCCTAAGTCAAGCTAAACGAAAGGGGCCGGATTCGTTGGAACCCGGCCCCGATCGTTGATTCGTGTGGCGCAGCGTTTAGCTGGCGTAAGCGCCGCCGGGCAGATCACCACCCTTTTCGGTCTTTTCGTGTTCGACCGTCTTACGCTCGCGGCGCGCCGCCATGAAGGAATCGAACTCATCCTTGTCGCGGGCCATGCGCAATTCGCGCATGTGGGAGTCGAATTCGCTACGCATCTCGTCCAGCTTGCGGCGTTCTTCGGCCAGACGCTTCAGCTCTTCGTCGCGCCAGGCGTCGAAGGCGACATTACCCGTCGAAGGCGCCGCAGCGGCGCGGGCTGCACGGCGGCAGCCGGCGAAGACGCGGTCGGTCGCGCCATTTACGTCTGTCCTGAAGGCTTCCAGCCGGTCGCCCCACAGAATGAAGGCGAGCATGGCAAGGCCGAGCGGCCACCAGAGCATGAAGCCGATAATCATCAGCGCGATGGTCGCAGGCGTCCAGGCCGGACGGATCAGGGCATTGGGTTTCATCGAAAGCCATCCTTTCTTACCGGCGGCCGCGCGGGTCGGGGGTTTAAGAAAGGAAGCGGCCGCTTCATGACTTATGAGGTGGGAATTGCGCAAATCCGATTCAAGATTTCACACAGCGAAATCGGACGAGGACTTGACGATTATTGATCCTCCACTTGCTCGGCCATGGCGTCGCAAACCCTCAAAAGCAAGGCGATGTCCTGCTCGCGCGATAGCCTGTGATCGCCATCCTTGACGTAAGTGAGGGTCACATCGTCGGCGGGCAGCCGTTCCATCAGATCCTGCGCCGTCTGCCATGGCACGTCCGGGTCGGCCATGCCCTGGATGATGTGTACGGGGCAATGCGTATCGATCAGGCCGTTCAGAACACGATTTTTGTCGCCATCATCGAACAACGCCTTGGTAAAGACATTTGGGTTCGGGCCGTAAGGGGTTGGCACTTCGTGGCGTCCGGTCTCTTCGAGCACCCTCTTTTCGCTCTCAGTCAGTTCCTGTTCGAGCATCCGCGCGGTGAAATCCGGCGCAGGCGCCAGCAGCACAAGACCGGCAATCCTAGACGATCCGGCCCTTATTGCCTCCTGCACGGCGCGCAGCGCGATCCAGCCGCCCATGGACGAGCCGACGAGGATGAGCGGTCCCTCAGTGAGGTCTTTCAGGACAGCCCGCGCCTCGCCAAGCCATTTGGAGATCGTGCCCTCTTCAAACGCGCCACCGGATTCGCCGTGGCCGGAATAGTCAAACCGCAAAAAGGCGCGGCCGCCCGCTGCGCAGTGGTCGGAGATCGCCTGAGCCTTGGTGCCGGTCATGTCGGAGCGGAAGCCGCCGAGCCAGACGAATGTAGGTGATGTGCCGGCGATACGCCGCCAGGCGATGGGCGCGCCGTCGATGGCAAGCTGCCCGTTTTCTTCCGGCATCGGTCGATTCCCTTTGCATTGCTTTAGGGGTGAATTCTTTTCCGGGCCGTGTTATGGAGAGCCACCGTCGTCATGGCAATCTGCAATTCCTATATAGGGATAGTCGTCATGGCATGCGCTTCGGCGCGGCCCGGCGGCAAGTAATTCGTAAGTTCAACGGTTCAGGAGACCACGACCATTCGCAGACCTTTTCGAGCGCCGCCCCCCACGAAAGAGGGTCCACGCGCAAATCAGGAAATCCGCGTTCCCTCTGTCATGCTCATCGACGCAGAGGGCGAAAATCGCGGTGAAGTGCCCACCGAAGACGCAATCCGCATGGCGGAAGAAGCTGGCCTCGATCTTGTCGAGGTTCAGACGAACGCCAAACCGCCCGTCTGCAAAATCCAGGACCTCGGCCGGCTGAAATATCAGCAGCAGAAGAAGAAATCCGAAGCGCGGAAGAAGCAGAAAACCATCGAAATCAAGGAGGTGAAGATGCGGCCCAACATCGACACCCACGATTACGATGTGAAGATGAAGGCGGCAAAGCGCTTCTTCGAGAACGGCGATAAGGTCAAGGTCACGCTGCGCTTCCGCGGCCGCGAGATGGCGCACCAGGAGCTCGGCATGGAATTGCTGAACCGGGTGAAGGAAGACACCGTCGATATCGCAAAGGTGGAGGCCGAGCCCAAGCTTGAAGGCCGCCAGATGATGATGGTTCTTGCGCCGCGTTAGAGCGGAATTCGATTTTGGATGAGTGGCTGAAGCCCGTCGCATCGTTGCGGCGGGCTTTTCATATGTGGAAGGTGGCTTGGCAGATGCCGCAGCGTCATTAAGGCAATTTCAATGTTCTGGGCCAATTCTGACGACGGCACCGCCACATTGTGTGCCGGTTGGCGGCATGATGCCGAGCCGTATAGCCGCCTTGCGGCATGTTTCTTCATTTAAACGATCCAATCGGGTTTCCGATTCAGCGACGCCGATGGCGCCTGAATAGGAACAGGCTGGTGTGGGGACGCCATGCGCTGCCGGATTAGGATCGGGGCCCGGAAACAATATTGCCGGCGGTCGCTCAGAACACCGATCACTCAGAGGGAAAATTCATGAAACTATCCGCTATTGCTTTCGTTACCGCCGGCTTTGCGGTCGGCCTGCCCGCTGTCGCTTCGGCCGAAGGTATGCATGTGGAGCCGATCAAGGCCTACGTTTCGGAAAATGTCGACGGCTGGTTGAACGATCCCGTCGTCATCAAGGCGATAAAGGCGCAGAATGAAGCCCACGCCGACGCGACCCAAGCCGATATTGACGAGATGGACGGCAAATGGCGCGAAGAGACCGGCGCTTCTGCCAAGCCGATGATCGACAAGGTTCTAGCCAACGACCTTTCCGCCTTCCTCAAGCAGCGCAAGGACGAATCCGCAGGGCTCATCAGCGAAGTCTTCGTCATGGACAATAAGGGCCTCAATGTCGGCCAGAGCGATGTCACCTCGGATTACTGGCAGGGCGACGAAGCGAAATTCCAGAAGAGCTACGGTGAAGGCGCCGAGGCCATCTTCGTCGACGAGATCGAAGAGGATGAATCTTCCCAGACGCTGCAATCCCAGGTCTCCAAGACCATCGTCGATCCGCAGTCCGGCGAAGCTATCGGTGCGATAACCGTCGGCATCAACGTCGACAATCTTTGAGAAAAACAGGCCGATGCCGGTTCGTATCGGGAGGTTCGCATGACAGATATTACTTATGACGAGGACGAGGCGGTCGAGGGAGACGGCAACGTCCCGTTCCGTCGGAGCCTGCTGGCGAAGATCCTCGGCACGATCACCGTGGTGTGCGTGCTCGGCGCTTTGGCGACCGCTCTTTTCAACTATCCCATCGTGCGAAATGGATACGAGCTTTCGCAGGGCATGATGCGCAATGTGGTGACTGGCCAACTCGCTTCCAGCGTGGCCGGCGCCATGCGCTGGCAGAAAGCGGACGTCGTCGCCGACACTTACAAGCCGCTGATAACCGACCAGTCGGAAATCCGCGCCGTGCTTGCGCTTGCGCCTGACGGTACGGTCGTGGCCAGCTATCCGGCCGAAGGAACGATGGCTTCCGATGTCCTGAGCATTTTCTCAGAATCGGGGGAAGCCATCATGAAACCGGGCGAGCCCTTTATCGCGGATGATCTGATGGTCACGGCGTCGCCCGTCATGAAAGAAGGAGAGGGGGATCTGTTCGGCCATATCGTCATCGCCTGGGGAACGGATGCCATGGCTTCTCAGACCATGACGGTGTTCTGGAGCATCGTTCTTGTAGGAAGTCTTGCCGCCCTGATCACAATCGCTGTCATCGGCGCGGTGGTGAACCGGCAGGTGACGCGGCCGCTTCGATCCGTCACGGAGCGAATTGACGGATTGACCAATGGCGATCTGGATTCGGCAGTGCCGTGCGGTGAACGAAAGGACGAGATCGGCACGATTGGACGCGCCCTCGAATTGCTACGTCACTCCGGTCATGAGCGCCTTCGCCTCGAGGGCGAGGCAGCCACGCAGCGCGCGGAAGCGGAGGCGGAACGCCAACGGGGTACGGAGGACCGCGATCGTTCGGCCAAGGAACTCGGCACGGCTGCCGACTGTCTCGGCAAAGCCTTACGTCGATTGGCAGAAGGCGATCTCACGACGCGTGTCGGTACCGAACTGCCGGAAGCCTATCGCCGGCTCGGCAACGATTTCGACGCGGCGGTGAGCCAGCTCGAAGAAGCGATTGCAGACGTATCCGGTGGCATCATCAAGCTAAAATCCGGCATGTCGGAAATCGCGAACGCCTCCTCCGACTTGTCCAGCCGCACGGAAAAGCAGGCTGCGACGCTGGAGCAGACGACGGCGACGGTCTCCGAAATCACGTCCAAGGTAGATGAATCGGCCCGCGGAGCGGAAGATGCGGCGACCACGATGAACAAGGCGAAGGCCGATGCCGAAGCAAGCGGCGAGATCGTCTCGCGGGCCGTTTCGGCGATGGGCGATATCGAGCAGTCTTCCAAACAGATCTCGGACATTATCGGCGTAATCGACGAAATCGCCTTCCAGACCAATCTCCTGGCGCTGAATGCCGGCGTCGAAGCCGCCCGCGCTGGCGAGAAGGGGCTGGGATTTGCGGTCGTCGCTCAGGAGGTCCGCGAATTGGCGCAACGCTCTGCGGAAGCGGCCAAACAGATCAAGAGCCTGATCTCAATCTCGTCAAGTCAGGTCGACGATGGGGTCGTGCTTGTCCGCCAGACGGGCGATGCGCTGCAGCGTATCGTCCATGGAATGGGCGACATAAGTGGTCTCGTGGAAGGAATTTCCAGCTTTTCGCGCGAACAGGCTATCGGTCTGAAGCGGGTCAATGAGGCGCTCGTTCAACTCGATCAGGTTACGCAACAGAACGCAGCCATGTCCGAAGAGGCGACCGCAGCCACACTGGCTCTGACAGGTCAGAGCGATGGATTGGCGCAGGCCGTTGCCCGTTTTCGTGTCGAGGAACATGCATACGACGACGATTTCGCC
Organism: Notoacmeibacter sp. MSK16QG-6; assembly: GCF_024158145.1. Lineage (GTDB taxonomy): Bacteria > Pseudomonadota > Alphaproteobacteria > Rhizobiales > Rhizobiaceae > Notoacmeibacter. Next base: position 1,274,673 of record NZ_JAMYXM010000001.1, on the reverse strand, counting down.
GCTTCGCCCGATCGCCACGCGGCCTGACAATTAAAAGAGCCCCCGCCGGTTTGATATTGGCGGGGGCTTGTTTCATTGCGATCATCAACGACCGAGTGTCGCGAACGGATAGTCCGTATAGCCCTCTTCCCCACCGCCATAAAACGTATCCTGATCGGGCGCATTGAGTTCGGCCCCAGTCAGCCAGCGGCTCGGCAGATCGGGATTGGCAAGAAAGTCACGGCCGACAGCCACCGCATGGCACCAGCCCTCATCGACATATTTCGCCGCATACTCGGCATCGTATGCGCCGTTGGCTACATAAAATCCGTTCCAGTGCTGGCGGATGGACTTCAGCACTTCGGCATTTTCATTCGACCGGTCCGCGCCGGCAAAGCTTTCGACGAAATGCAGATAGGCGAGTTCCCGCTTATCCAGTTCGGCGACTAGGTACGAGAAGATCGCTGTTGGATCGTCTTCCTGCACATCATTGGCTTCACCGAGTGGTGAGAGGCGGATACCCACCCTGTCCGATCCGATCTCCTGGACGATGCGGTCGACCACGCGCAGGGTCATGCGACTGCGGTTTTCGATCGAGCCGCCATATTCGTCATCGCGCCTGTTTGAGGCCGAATGCAGAAACTGGTCGAGAAGGTAGCCATTGGCCGAATGCACCTCCACCCCGTCGAACCCGGCCGCCATCGCACATCGCGTAGCATGAGCGAAGTCTTCGACGATCTGATCGATTTCGTCGAGCGAAAGAGCGCGCGGCTCGGACACGTCAGCAAAACCATCATGCGTGAAGGTCTTGGCGTTAGCGCGAATGGCGCTCGGCGCGACTGGCTGTTCGCCTTTGGGTTCGATATCGACATGCCGGATGCGGCCGACATGCCAGAGCTGGCAATAAATGCGGCCGCCGGCGGCATGGACTGCGTCGGTGATTGCTTTCCACCCTTCCACATGGCTGTCGGCGTATATGCCGGGTGTTTTGATGTAACCTTTCCCGAGGGGATTGATCTGTGTGGCTTCCGAGATGAGAAGGCCGGCAGAAGCGCGTTGGGCGTAGTAGGTCGCGGTGGTACTCCAGGGTGTACCGTCGTCATGGGCGCGATTGCGTGTCAGCGGCGCCATGAAAACCCGGTTAGGGACAGTGAGGTGACCCATTTTGTGGGGCCGAAAAAGCGTCTGCAATGGCGTGGTGGCCATGGAAAATTCCTTTATTGTAGGGAATGGATAAGCGGTCCTGCCCTAGATGGGTGGTCACGCTGGGAAATCGATGGCCAGACCGCTCTCTAAGGGGTGACGCTGCGTCGCGATCAGGTGGACGATAGCGTCCGGTCTTGCCCAACGGCCAGCAGCTCATCGGACGAATTTGCCACAATGTCGGAAAGAGCGACGGAAAGTTCGCACGTCAGACCTTCCCGCGCATAATCTGTCGAGACCGACTGGTCCGTCGCCCCGGTGATCCCGTATCGGATCAGACGGGAACCGAAGCCCTCGCGACTGGGTGGAGCGATGGGCGGTCCGCCTCTTTCTTTCCACTGCAACGTCATGCGACCCGGCCCGCCATCCTCGACGGTCCAGCTGAGTTCGACATGACCGTCCGCGCTGCTCAACGCGCCGTATTTGACCGCATTCGTCGCAAGTTCATGAAGGATCAACGACAGAGACAGGGCGGCCGGCGCCGAAAGTGCGATGCCCGGCCCCCGGCAATGAAGGCGAGAATCGCTATCCTGATAGGGACGTAGCGCGTTGCTGACGACGGTCGCGATGTCCGCCCGTTCCGAAGACGTCCTCAGAAGAACCTCGTGCGCACGTCCAAGCGCCGAAAGGCGGCGTCCGATGTCGTCTTTGGCGCTTTTCAGATCCGTGGCAGAACGCAGTGATTGCGACACGATCGACTGCGCCATCGCGAGTGAATTCTTCAGACGATGCGAGAGCTCGCGATTTAACAATTCACGCTGGGTCTCGGCTCGCTGTCGCGCGAGTGTGACCTGAACGCGGTCCGCCACGGCATGAGCGAAATTGAGATCGTTCTGGTCCCAGTCCACTGGCCCGTCATTATGGGCAAACATGACAAGAACCAGCTTGCCATGCTCAACGATTGGCACATTCAAAAGCACATTGATGCCGATATCGAGAAGGGCCTGCCGTGCACCGGCAGTGCGCGGATCGTCCTCGACATCTTCGATGAAAACCGTCCTGCCGGCCTTTAGGTCGTCGATGAACGACCCATAGCTGCGGAAATGATGTATTCCCGCAATCGTTAGAACGCCGTCGCGCCGCCACTCATCGGGTATCGCAACGGTCTCTTCCAAATTGTTGACCATCCCGAACCCGACACGGCTGGGTGACAGGACATCGGCGACAATGTCGGTAGCGGCGCGAACGATGCTTTCCATGTCCGGCAGGTCACGAAGCTTGTCGCCCAGTTCGATGAGCGCCCGTTTGCGCATGTCGGATGTTTTCCGGGCGGTAATGTCCAATATCACGCCGGGAAACCGCACCGCCTTGCCATGATCGTCGCCGTAACACCGCCCGCTGGCCGTCACCCAGAGCGGGCGTTTGTGGTCGCCGTCGTGTCGCTTGATACGGTAATCTTCCAGAAATGAGCCGCAACGGTCGACGGCCTGCTGGACTGCCTCGCTGACCCGCTCGCGATCGCGCGGATCGACACCTTCCATGAAGCTGGAGAGATGTTCGCCCCGTTCCGCGTCATCGGGATCGACACCGTAAATGTCAGCAAATTGCCTGCCGGCGTAGAGGCGGTCGTTTTGCACGTCCCAATCCCACCAGCCGATGGCGCCCGAGGCGTCCATGACAAGCGAAAGTTGTTCGGCGAGAGAAGCGGTCGGCCCGTGAGCGGGATAGCGGGCGGCGGAGGGGCCGCTATCGTCTTGCCTGGCTCCAACCGAAAAGAAACTGCTTCCCTGACCCTCAACGCCCTTGCCGGCGAAATCAGTCGGGGACATCACCAGACCACTGGCGTCAGATCGGCGAGGACTTTATTGAAGTCGGACGGCAAATAAGGCTTTGCCATGAACCGCGCCCGCTTGGGAAGCGCCGATGGCTCCAGAAAATGACGTCCGGAGGCGACGATCACCGCAATAGGAGGCCACCGCTTGGCAACTTCCCTGGCCAGTTCAAGGCCATCGGAACTGCCGGCCAGATTGATATCGGTAAAGAGAATAGCAATGTCGTCGCGGCGCTGCAGGATCTCGAGCGCCTCACGAACACAGGTGGCTTCGACAGGCTCGTAGCCGGCATCGGCGACCATGTCCGACGCGTCCATCAGAAGCAGAGGTTCATCCTCGACGATTAATACGGCCTTCCTTTCACATGAAGGCGGGGGAGTTGCGGTTGCCATTACTCACATCACATCGAACTGGTTTGATACAATTGAACGCATTGCAAGCGCGCCGGTTCCCGTTTTTTTGCGGCGCGGCATCAAATGGATTGGCTTCAGGCTTCGGTCCGTTGCCTGAACGTATTTGGCCTTGCGTCGCGGCCGGGCTCGCGTTATGAGCCCGCGTTCGGAACCGGCCGGCAGGGCATGCCGTGGCGGTTCGAAATGCTAAGCCCGATCGTTCGTCGCTTTCGGGTCGGCTTTGAGGGCCGGCAATGAATGGTCATTGCCGCACCCACCGATAAAGGAGAGCAAAATGCCCAAGATGAAGACGAAATCGTCCTGCAAGAAGCGGTTCAAGATGACCGCACGGGGCAAGGTGAAGGCGCAGGCTGCCGGCAAGCGCCATGGCATGATCAAGCGGTCTAACGACTTCATCCGCGATGCGCGCGGCACCATGGTGCTGAGCGAGCCGGATGCCAAGCTCGTCAAGATCTTCATGCCTTATAATCGCTGATCCCATCCCCGAAACAGACTGACGCAGGAGAACGAAAATGGCCCGCGTGAAAAGAGGCGTGACATCGCACGCCAAGCACAAGAAGACCATCAAGGCCGCCAAGGGTTTCTACGGCCGCCGTAAGAATACGATCCGTGTCGCCAAGCAGGCCGTCGAACGGTCGATGCAGTATGCGACGCGCGACCGCCGCGCCAAAAAGCGCAATTTCCGCGCTCTCTGGGTCCAGCGCCTCAACGCCGCCGCGCGTGAACACGGTCTGACCTATAGCCGTCTGATCGACGGTCTGAACAAGGCCGGCATCGAGATGGACCGCAAAGTCCTTTCCGATATGGCGATCCACGAACCGGATGCCTTCGCGGCCGTTGTCGCCCAGGCCAAGGATGCACTGTCCTATCTCAAGGACGGCAACACCAACGAGTATGAGCGCGCCGTCGGCGCCTAAGCGCCCGCACCCAATCGACGCGGCTTGAACCGCGCTGCGCTTTCTGACAGGACAAACCCGCGAACGGCATGGCTGTTTGCGGGTTTTTCGCGCCGGTAACCTGACGGGCGCTCAGCATTGGACGAATTCATGGACGACTACGCAGCTCTTCGGGACGAAATCATCGCTTCGGTGGAGGCGGCGGCAGATGAGCCTGCGCTGGAAGAGGTGCGCGTCTCGGCGCTCGGCAAGAAGGGGCGCGTCTCGGAACTTCTCAAGGGGCTCGGCAAGATGACGCCGGATGAGCGGAAGATCGCCGGCCCCGCGCTCAACAACCTCAAGGCCGAGATCAACGACGCCATCTTGGCGCGGCGCGGCCTTCTGCGCGATGCGGCCATCGAGGCGCGGCTCGCCTCCGAGACGGTGGACGTCACGCTGCCTGTCCACCCGGCGCCCTCAGAAGCTGGTCGTATCCACCCGATCAGTCAGGTGATCGACGAAATCACGGCCATTTTCGCCGATCTCGGCTTCGCCATCGCCGAAGGCCCGGACATCGAAACCGACTATTACAACTTCACCGCTCTGAACTTCCCAGAAGGCCATCCGGCCCGCGAGATGCACGACACCTTCTTTTTCCAGCCAGACGAAAATGGCGAGCGCAAGCTGCTGCGCACCCATACCTCGCCGGTGCAGATCCGCACCATGGAGGAGCAGAAGCCGCCGATTCGCATCGTCATTCCCGGCAAGACCTACCGTCAGGACAGCGACGCCACACACTCGCCAATGTTTCATCAGGTCGAAGGGCTGGTGATCGACAAAAGCGCCAATATGGCCAATCTGAAATGGGTGCTGGGGGAGTTCTGCAAGGCCTTCTTCGAGGTCGATCACGTGGCGATGCGCTTTCGCCCGTCCTTCTTTCCCTTCACCGAACCGAGCCTGGAGGTCGACATCCAATGCGACCGTTCCACCCCCGGCGAAGTACGCTTCGGCGAGGGCGACGACTGGATGGAAATTCTTGGCTGCGGCATGGTGCATCCGAACGTGCTGCGCATGGCCGGTCTCGACCCCGATGAATATCAGGGCTTTGCCTGGGGCATGGGGATCGACCGCATCGCCACGTTGAAATACGGCATGCCGGATTTGCGCGACTACTTTAACGCCGATGTGCGCTGGCTCGCCCATTATGGTTTCCGCCCGCTCGATATGCCGACCCTGTTCGGCGGATTGAGTCGCAATTGACGTCGGTCGCGAACGGCCGTTGCCGCTGTGGCGCAGTCCGTTTCGAACTTACAGCCAAGCCGCATTTCGCAAGCTATTGCCATTGCGAGGACTGTCGACGAGCGACGGGGGCGCCGGTCGTCGCCTTTATCGGTATCTATGACAATGAAATTGAATGGCAGGGGAAGGTTGACGGGGAGTATGGCGAGCCGCCCGTAACTCGCTTCTTCTGCTCGTCCTGCGGTTCTCCCATAGGCTATCGCGATGATCGCCTGGCAGGGCGGATCTATCTTTATACGGCAGCGTTGGACGAGCCGAGCCGCTTCGCACCGACGGTGCATGCCTTCTGGCCGGAGAAACTTTCCTGGCTAATGCTGGAAGACGATTTGCCGAGAAACAAAACGACAAGCGTTCGGCGCTAGGGCAGCCGATCGGAGGGTGAATTTGCGGATCGCTTCGCCCTTTACCTCTCCTCGCTTTGCGCAATATGCCAGCCTATAGCCGAAATTGGGAAATCGAGGACACCGATGGCAGCCAAACGTATGATCGCTACCGACATTATCGCCGTGATAGGGGGCGGTGTGCTCGGCGCGATTGCCACCAATCTTCTCGTTTCGATCTTTACTGATGGCGCGGCCTTGCAGGATCTGATGCTCATGTGGGGGCGCTATGTCGTCGCCATTGCCGTAACGGCGATCTATCCCTTCATCTATAAAGCGCTTCCGACATCCATAGCGGCCATACTATCCCTGCTGGTCGGCATTGTCGTGCCGTCCATTCTGGCGCGTCTGTTTTTCGGGGCATCCGATATGTCATGGGGCGTATTGTTCGCCTTCAACGCCGTCTTCGCCATCGTTTCCCTGATGGTCTATCGCGCCATCCATGCCTGGGCGAAGGGCGTGCTTTTCAGGGCGCCGGGCTTCCGCGCTTGATATTTATCGAGCCGTATTGGGCTGGCTTTCCGGACGAAAAGACGCTTTGCCTTCGCCAAACGGAAGGATTCTCATGTGGTATGACAGCGATCCCGGCCCTCTCGGCATCATTATCTCGGCCGTTATCGGCTTTGCCTGGCTGATCTTCTTGCTTCGCCTGTCCGGCAAGCGGACGGTCGCCAAATTCAACATGTACGACATGATCCTGACCTTCACGGTCGGATCGGTTCTCGCCTCCATGATTGTGCTGGATGGTGTCAAGATCGTGGAAGGGTGTCTGGCCATGACGGCCATCGTCGCGATCGACTGGCTTCTCTCCCAGGCGGCCCTCAAATCCGAGTGGGTGCGTGACCTGCTGAAGTCACCGCCCGTCGTGCTGGTCCGGAAGGGCGAGTTGAAGCATGACAATATGCGCAAGGAGCAGATGGTCGAGGAGGAGATTGACATGCTTTTGCGTCAGAACGACGTCGCTAACCTGTCCGAAGTTGAGGCCCTGACTATCGAATCGGCGGGCGATATTGCGCTTATCAAGCGCCGGGACGGTGTCGACGAGCCGCAGACCCTGCGCAAGCTGCGCAAGGACGATTCCGGTATCGAGTAGAACAGCGCGCCGGTTTAGCCGGTCGTCTCGAACTCCATGATCGTCTCATCCACGGCCAGGCTGTCGCCTTCCTCCACCGCGAGCCGTTTGATTGTCGCCTGACGTTCGGCGCGTAGCACGTTCTCCATCTTCATCGCCTCGACGATGGCGAGTGGCTGACCTTCCTGAACGGTCTCGCCTTCCTTGACCATCAGCGAGACGATGAGCCCCGGCATCGGGCAAAGCAGAAGGTTCGATGTGTCCGGAGCTTCCTTCACCGGCATCAGAGCGGCGAGTTCCGCCACACGCGGCGAATAGACCTTGGCGATCAGATCCGAGCCGCGATGACGCAGCCGATAGCCGGCACTGACGGGATCGACCCGGATCGTCCGCAGCGTATCGCCGATGGTCATCCTGGCGAGGGCCGCGCCACGCCGCCAGTCCAGCGTCGCCGTCCCGAGATCGTCGCCACCGGCGGTGACGGCGAACCCGTCATCGGTGGCATTCGCCTCAATCCGAATGCGCTCATCGCCAATGAACACCTCCTGCGCCTTCGCCACACCGCCGACATGCAGATTGCCGCCGGTCGTCTGGCCGAGAGGCTCGCGCGCGGAACGCCGATTGACGAGCGCGGCCGCAACGGCCAGATCGCGCAGATCGTTCTCACCCGGCTCTGCGCCTTCGAACCCGTCCGGATATTCCTCTTCGATAAACTTGGTGGTGATGTCGCCTGAGCGCCATTTCGGATGCGCCATGATGGCCGATAGGAACGGGATGTTGTGGCCGATCCCGTCGACGACGAAACTGTCGAGTGCGTCCGCCATCGCGTCGGTTGCTTCTTCGCGCGTCGGCGCCCAGGTGCAGAGCTTGGCGATCATCGGATCGTAGAACATCGAGATTTCCGACCCCTCCGTCACGCCCGTATCGTTGCGGATGACGGGCGCGCTGCCGCCGATGGCGGAGCCGCCGGGACCCTCCGAGACGGGATCGCCCTCGTGGCGTTCGCCGACCGGGCCTTCCGGCGGCGGGGCATAGGCCGTGAGGCGGCCGATGGAAGGCAGGAAGTTGCGATAGGGATCTTCGGCGTAGAGCCGGCTTTCGACCGCCCAGCCATCGATGCCGATATCGTCCTGCGTGAGCGAGAGCTTTTCGCCCGCCGCGACGCGGATCATCTGCTCGACCAGATCGACCCCGGTGATCAGCTCCGTCACGGGGTGCTCGACCTGCAGGCGGGTGTTCATCTCGAGGAAATAGAAATTGCGATCCTTGTCGACGATGAACTCGACGGTGCCGGCGCTCTCGTAATCGACGGCCTTGGCGAGCGCGACGGACTGCTCGCCCATCGCGCGGCGGGTTTCTTCGTCGAGGAAGGGCGAGGGCGCTTCCTCGATCACCTTCTGATTGCGCCGCTGAATCGAGCATTCGCGCTCGTTCAGATAGACTGTGTTGCCGTGGCTGTCGGCCAGGACTTGAATTTCGATGTGGCGCGGCTCCTCGATGAATTTTTCGATGAAGATGCGGTCATCGCCGAAGGAAGAGGCGGCCTCCGACTTCGACCGCTCAAACCCTTCGCGCGCCTCCTCATCGTTCCAGGCGATGCGCATGCCCTTGCCGCCGCCGCCGGCAGACGCCTTGATCATCACCGGATAGCCGATCTCGGCAGCGATCTTCGCCGCTTCCGCCGCATCCTCTATCAGGCCCATATGGCCCGGCACGGTGGAGACGCCGGCGTCCTGCGCCAGCTTCTTCGACGTGATCTTGTCGCCCATCGCCTCGATGGCTTTTGGCTTCGGGCCGATGAAGACGATACCCGCTTTTTCCAGTTTCTCGCAGAACTTGGCATTCTCCGACAGAAAGCCATAGCCGGGATGAACGGCCTGCGCGCCGGTCTCCTTGCACGCCTCGATGATTTTGTCGGCGACGAGATAGGACCGGTTGGCCTGTGGCGGTCCGATATGCACCGCCTCGTCCGCCATCTGCACATGAACGGCATCGCGGTCGGCGTCGGAATAGACCGCGACCGTGGCGATACCCATCTTCTTCGCTGTTTTGATGACCCGGCAGGCAATCTCGCCGCGATTGGCGATGAGGATTTTGGAGAAGGGCTTGCTGCTCATACTGTCAGAACATCCTCGAAAGCTCTGGGGTGGGTGGATCGCGCCAGCGGCTCGTCGAGCTTGAGCATCGCCTGATAGGAGGCGGGATCGAACGGGTTTTCGGCCGGCACGATTTCCTGACCGAAAACCCAGCTCAGGCGACCTGCATCCAGATTGCCGCGCTCGAACGGTTCAGTGCCGAAATGGTGCCAGATCGCATGCAGGAAGGCGGTGTCGGCTAGCTTTTCGATGGCCGGGCGGTCCGCCGTCCGGCGCTTTGAAAAGAGCTTCGCCACGCCTTTCGGGTTGGCCCGCCGGATCGTGAACTGCAGTCCCGTTCCCGGAAGACCGGACGGAAACCCGCGATGTTTCGTCATCTCAGGAAGCTTGGGCATCAGGCGATTCTCGTCCTTATGCCCATCGTCTTCGTTGTTCCGATGATCCAGCAGTCAGTCTCGCCGCGATTGACGATGAGGATTTTAGTGAGCATCTGTTTCACTCATTTACCGAATAGACGCGAGAAGAAACCTCGTCGCCGTTGTTCCGATATTGTTTCAAAGACTTGTGGCTGCGCGATGGATTGTCCTGTCAGGGCTTGGACATAGTCAACGATGCTTTCTTCCGGCCCGATTTGAACGCGTTTGAAAACACGGGAGATCGGGCTGAAGAAGGTGCCATTTCGTTCCATAAGGCAGGGGCCGAAAAGGTCGTTCGGCGCGTCTTCTTCATCGGTAATCCAACGACCCTCGAAATTTATTCGGATCACTTCGCCTAGATAAATGGCAAAGCCCATGAGGAAGTTAGCGCGCTTCTTCGTGTTGATTCGTTCATTTCGGCATTGCTGAAGAAGAGCATCCAAGTGCCAAATGGATTCCGGTGAGAAATCCAGTTTACGATCCGTGTATCCCGACATGTCCTCTACGAACATTTTTCCGACAGTCTCGTAATCCTCATCCGTAAGATCCATGCCAAGTCTCCTCCCAATGATTTCAAACAATCAACTTACGCCTATCCATCGGATCGGACGATTTTGAGGATATGCTGGGCGACGCCCTCGCTGTTTTGAAAAATTTCATCGTTCCAGAAGCGTAGAACGTGATAGCCCTGCATTCGAAAATAAGTGTCACGTTCGGCATCGGACCGTGAGCCCGCGTGTTGCCCGCCATCGGCTTCGACGATCAACCGCCTCTCCATGCAGACAAAGTCCACGATGAACGGGCCGAGCGGCTGCTGGCGACGAAATTTCAGTCCACCGAGCTTGCGTCCGCGCAACATCTGCCAAAGCGCGTTCTCTGCCGGGGTCGGGTCCCTCCGCATTTGGCGGGCGAATTTCAGTTTTTGATCAGAGCTTTTGTGGGACAAGGAGTATCCCCCTCTCTTGCCAAATCCAAGGACTTGGTCTTCGTCCAAGCCCAGGATTTGGCTTTCTCTCCCTCCAGGGGAGAGAGGCTGCATTCGATCGCCACCGCGCATCTCCCCCTTGGAGGGGGAGAAAGCGATTTCAGTGTCTTGGCCGAGCCAAGTGCTAGAAATCGCAAGAGAGGGGGTCGTTGATCCACCCATTACAGCGGGATATTGTCGTGCTTCTTGGCCGGACCTTCGACCTGCTTCGTCTTCAAAATCTCCAGTGCTCGGATCACGCGGCGGCGGGTCGAGTGCGGCATGATCACCTCGTCGATGAAGCCGCGCTGCGCCGCGATGAACGGGTTGGCGAAGCGGTCCTCATATTCCTTGGTCCGCGCCGCGATCTTTTCCGGATCGCCGAGCTCGGAGCGGTAGAGGATTTCGGTCGCGCCCTTGGCGCCCATCACCGCGATCTGTGCCGTCGGCCAGGCATAGTTCACGTCAGCGCGGATGTGCTTTGACGCCATCACGTCATAGGCGCCGCCATAGGCTTTACGGGTAATGACCGTCACCTTCGGCACGGTCGCTTCAGCATAGGCGAAGAGGAGCTTCGCGCCATGCTTGATGATGCCGCCATATTCCTGCGCGGTACCGGGCAGGAAACCGGGCACGTCGACAAAGGTCAGGATCGGAATGTTGAAGGCATCGCAGAAGCGGACGAAGCGGCCCGCCTTCTTGGCGCTGTCGATATCCAGCACGCCTGCGAGCACCATGGGCTGGTTGGCGACGACGCCGACCGTCGAGCCATTGAGCCGGATGAAGCCGATCAGAATGTTGCCGGCATGGTTTTTCTGGATTTCGAAGAATTCGCCCTCATCAGCAACCTTCCGGATCACTTCGCCCATATCGTAAGGCTTGTTGGCATTGTCCGGCACCAGCGTGTCGAGGCTCATTTCGAGGCGCTGCGGATCGTCCTCAGTCGCATAGACGGGCGGCTTCTCGCGCTGGCTCTGCGGCAGAAAGTCGAACAAACGGCGGATTTCCATCAGCGCTTCGACATCGTTCTCGAACGCGCCATCGGCGACCGAACTCTTCTTCGTGTGCGTCGATGCGCCGCCAAGCTCTTCCGCGGTCACGATCTCGTTGGTCACCGTTTTCACCACATCCGGGCCGGTGACGAACATGTAGGATGAATCCTCGACCATATAGATGAAGTCGGTCATGGCCGGCGAATAGACAGCGCCGCCGGCGCATGGCCCCATGATGACGGAGATTTGCGGGATAACGCCAGACGCCTGCACGTTTCGCCAGAACACTTCGGCATAGCCGCCGAGCGAAGCGACGCCCTCCTGAATGCGCGCGCCGCCTGAATCATTGAGGCCGATGATCGGCACGCCGTTCTGCACGGCCAGATCCATCACCTTACAGATCTTCTCGGCATGGGTTTCGGAGAGAGAGCCGCCGAAGACGGTGAAGTCCTGCGAGAAAACATAGACGGGCCGGCCGCTGATCGTACCCCAGCCGGTGACGACGCCGTCACCGGGATATTGCTGCGTCTCCATGCCGAAATCGGTGCAGCGATGCGTCTTGAAGGTGTCGTATTCCTCGAAGGACCCTTCATCGAGAAGCACATCCAGCCGTTCGCGCGCGGTCAGTTTGCCCTTGCCATGCTGGGCGTCGATGCGTTTTTGCCCCCCGCCGAGCCGTGCTTCTTCACGGCGCTGTTCGAGCTGTTCGATAATTTCGAGCATAGAAGTCTCCCCGCTTCTCTATGGCCTACGCTTTAGATCGAAACCGATAAAGGCTTGAAACTGCGACATTGTAAAAATATAAATTTTGCAAATAGCAAAATGCGAATTTGCAAATATGCGTGACAAGAAGATTTTTGTCGGTCGGAAAATTCGTGCCGTGCGCCAGCACCATAAGCTTACGCAAGCAGCCTTCGCGGCTCGGCTCGGCATATCGACAAGCTACCTCAATCAGCTTGAGAACAATCAGCGTCATATCACCGCGCCCGTCCTGCTGGCGCTCGCTGACAAATTCTCGGTTGAGATGCGCGATTTCGCCGGCGGCGACGAAGACCGTCTTTTGGCTGATCTTGCGGAAGCATTCGCGGACCCGGCATTCGGTGGCCAGCAACCCGCTCCGCAGGATATCCAGCTCGTCGTTCAGAATACACCGGCGGTCGCGCTCGCCGTTCTGTCGCTTCACCGCTCGCTGCGCCAGTCAGGCGAGCGTCTTGCAGCGCTTGACGATACCATCGAGCGAAGCGGCGTTCTGGTCGAGCCGACGCCTTATGAGGAGGTTCGCGATTACTTCCACTATATCGACAACTACATCGAGGAACTGGATCGGGCGGGCGAGGCGTTAGCGGAAAAACTCGGCACAGGCGGAGGCGGCCAGCTAACGCCGTTGACCGACTATGCCGAGCGGCGATGCGGCATCCGGATCGTCATCGAAACAGGGGCGGCGGTCGGCGGAACGCTGCGCCATTACGACGAGAAGACACGGGTTCTGCGGCTCAATTCGCGTTCCGGCGCGGCGACGAATGCTTTTCAGATCGCCCACCAGATCGGCCTCATCGAATGCCGCGACATGATCGATGCCGTCGCCGAGCGCGCAGACTTCCATTCAGAGGATGCGGCCGCCGTCTGCCGGATTGGTCTTGCCAATTATTTCGCGGGGGCGGCGCTTCTGCCCTATAGACGCTTCCTCGAGGCCGCGCGGGAATTAAGGCACGATCTCGATCTTCTGGCGGAGCGGTTCGGGGCGAGCATCGAGCAGGTTGCTCATCGTCTCTCAACCATGCAGCGACCGGGCGAACAGGGGATCCCGTTCTTCTTCGCGCGGGTCGACCGGGCGGGCAATATCACCAAGCGCCATAGCGCGACCAAGCTGCAATTCGCGCGCTTCGGCTCGGCCTGTCCGCTTTGGAATGTCCATCGCGCCTTCGAAGCGCCCAATAGCATTCTACGCCAGCAGGCCGAAACGCCGGATGGCCGCCGCTATCTCTGTCTTGCCACTGTTGTCACGAAGCCCTCCGCGGGGTTCCACGCCCCGGTGCAAACCTACGCGCTGTCGCTGGGTTGTGAAATCGAGCACGCGAGCCGGCTCGTTTACGCCGACGATCTGGATCTGGCGCGCGATACAGCCTTCGAGCCGATCGGCATTTCATGTCGCATCTGCGAGCGGATCGACTGCCATCAGCGGGCCGTGCCGCCGCTTAAGCGGCCGCTTACGGTTGAGCCCAACCATCGCGGACGTCTGCCTTACAGCTTCTAGGGCTGATCCCGCCCCGCCAAGCAAGAAGCGAAAAAAGAAGGACCGGCGGAAATCGTTCGCGTCCGGTCCTCTTGAAGTCAGGCGGCGACAGCACGTTTGCGCCGTGTCCGGCGTGGCTTGCGGTTCGGCGGACGCTGCTGCTGCTCCGAACGCGGTTTGCGCTCACCACGGTGACGCGGCTTGCCACTTCTCTTCGGACCACCACGACCGGCAGGCTTGCTGGAGGTCGGAGCCGGCTCCGGGGCCGAACCATCGGCCAGCGGGATCGCCGTCTTCATTACCTTTTCGATCTGGCGAAGCTGACCGATCTCGTCTGACGAGCAGAAGGCAATGGCTTCGCCCTCGCGCCCTGCGCGGGCCGTGCGACCGATCCGGTGAACGTAGTTCTCTGGCGTATCAGGCAGTTCGTAATTGATCACATAGGCGACGTCGGGAATATCGATGCCGCGCGCGGCGACATCGGTCGCCACCAGAACATTCGTCTCGCCGGCTTTGAACGCCTTGATCGCGCGGTCGCGCTGGCTCTGGCTCTTGTTGCCATGGATCGAAGCGGCATTATAGCCGTCCTTGACGAGCTGCTTCATCAGCTTTTCCGCGCCGTGTTTGGTGCGCGCGAACACGATGGTTGAAGCATCCAGATCGGCGGAGAGAATTTGGCGGAGCGCCGCTGGTTTTTCTCTTTTATCCAGGAAATGCACACTCTGCGTGACCTTGTCGGCCGCTTTGCCCGATGCGGCGACCTGCACACGCTTTGGATCGGTGAGATAGGCGCGGCTGATCTCCTCCATTTGCTTGGGCATGGTGGCCGAGAACAGCATGGTTTGGCGCGGCTGGCCGAGCTTTGCTGCGATCTTGCGCAAGGCGTGGATGAAACCGAGATCGAGCATCTGGTCGGCTTCGTCGAGCACGAGGAATCGAACGGTTTCGAGGCGGACGGCATTTCGCTCCATCAGGTCGATGAGGCGGCCGGGCGTGGCGACAAGGATATCGCTGCCGCGGTTTAACATGCCGATCTGCCTGCCGATCGACTGGCCGCCGACTACCGTATTCACCTTGATCGGCGTCGATTGGGTGAAGCTGCGAAGGCTGTCGGCGATCTGGTTCACCAGTTCGCGGGTCGGCGCAAGGATGAGGGCGCGCACGGACTTGCTTTCCGGCTTGCCGTGGATGCGCAGCAGTTTGTCCATCAGGGGCAGGCCGAAAGCCAGCGTCTTGCCGGTGCCGGTCTGGGCAAGGCCCATAATATCATGGTCCTCCAGCGCCAGCGGAATGGCCTGGCTCTGAATTGGCGTCGGCGTATTGAAACCGCTGCGTTGTAAGGTCTTGGTCAGCGCGGGAGCGAGACCGAGAGAAATAAAATCAGTCAAATCATATCCTTTACGGATCGCATTGGCCCAAGGCACGATGCGAATCCGGTGTAATGCGCCGCGATCATTCACGGCACACGAGGGTGCGGCGAGGCCTCGGCAGTCGCAAGGGAATCCTGTGCGGTGCGGCCCGACCGTAAGAACCCTGCGTGATGGGGATCTGGGGAATGTACCGGTGCGCCTAACAAGAAATCATGGCGCGGCTTGCTCACGCGGCAGCGCGGTACGGGGCTCAAATGCGCTTTCGCAAGGTGGAAGTCAAGCGCTCATCGGGAGCGGCGCCATCGTTTTCGCCACAGCGGCTTCAAAGCTGCTCACCAAAATTTGTTTTGCTGCTTCCGGCCATTGCTGACACGATCTGCGCCGGTTCGTTCAATTGAGTTCAGGAATGGAATACCGATCATGCCCCTTTCAATGCGTCATCTCGTCCTTGCGGCGGCCGTTTTCATGGCCGGGCCTGCCATGGCCCAGGAGGCGACGGTGGTTCAGCCTTTCGCCGGTTCGGAATACATCGCCCAGCATGCCGTGGAGTTCGACCGGCTGACCTATCTCAGCAAGATCGAAGATGGCGAAACGGAAACGGATGCGATCGAGGGGACGCTCCGTGTCGGCGTTCTCAAATGGCCGGAAGGAAAAGCGCCGCTCGAAATCCAGCGCAGTTTCGAAAATGCGTTGAACGCGGCTGGCTTCGAGATCATGGCCAATGCCGACTTGCCGCAATTTTCGCCCGAGCAGAAAGCGCTCCAGGCGGTGTTCAAGACCAATCGCCTCGGAGGGCGCGGCTATCCGCGCATCGACAATCCGAAGCGCAACGCCGGCCTTATGGTGCAGAAAGTCGATATCTTTCCTGCTCACTACATCTCGGCGAAGCGCTCCAAGGACGGCGAGGATACGGTCTTCACGCTGATTATGAGCAGTCAGGCCCGCGTCTACATGATGGAGGAGGCCACCGCCGCTGCTATGGCCGAGGATACGGTCTCGATCAGTGCGGAGGGCCTGACCTCTGAAATCGAGGAGGCCGGCAAGGCGATCCTCTACGGCGTTCAGTTCGATACCGGCAGCGCGATCATCCGACCGTCGTCCGCCGCCTCGCTGGAGGTGATCGCCGAAGTGCTGAAATCGCGCGACGGAGGCTTTTATATCGTCGGCCATACCGACGATACGGGTGGTTTCGAGATGAACATGACGCTGTCGTCCGACCGGTCGGCGTCAATCGTCAAGGCGCTGATCGATCAGTATGGCATCGACGCCAGCCGGCTGCAGTCCGGCGGGGTCGGGCCGTTAGCGCCCTTGGCGTCGAACGAAAATGAAGCGGGCCGCCAACTCAACCGGCGGGTCGAGCTTGTCGAACGTCTGGAAGAATAGTGCTGCTCGTGAGACGGCCATCAAGAAAGGGGCTGGCGATTGACCAGCCTCATCGGGTGTAAATCCGGCAGACAGGATTTTAAGTGGCGGTGAGAGAGGGATTCGAACCCTCGATACGGTTTCCCGTATACACGCGTTCCAGGCGTGCGCCTTCAACCACTCGGCCACCTCACCGGGGAATCGACCGGCCTGAATCGAAATTCGCAGGGCGGATCGGATGCCTTCTCAGGCGGCGCGGACTATAGCCAGAACCGCCGTGAGGGCAAGGGCCTATTTGCAGCCGCTTTTCACTTCGGCCGGCGATCCCGATGCAAATCGCGGTTGCGCCATGGACGGCACCATCCAGCCGTCTTATGGATGTGACCTGCCACTGAAGAGAAGCCCGTACTCGCTCTGCCATGATCCGTTTCATTTTTCGTGCCCTGTCACTCATTTTTCTGGCTGTCGCCATCATTCTGGCGGTGATCGACATCAGCCGTTCGGTGGCGGTCTCGGCCTTTGTGATGACGCCGCTTATCGATTCGATGCAGGCCGCCTTGCCGCGCATGACGCTCGGCCTGCGCGAAAGCCTGGAGGGCGTCGATGAGTCGCTCTGGTGGCTGGTTTCGATGATGTTATCCGTGCCCGGTGCGGTGCTCTTCGCAATTCTTGCACTGCTTGCCTATATGATCGGTCACAAGCGCCGACGCGAACGCGGCTTTGCCGCTCCGGTCTGATGCCAAGGCGCGTGCCGATTTTTCCGGGAGGCGAGCGATGTTCTTTCTGTCCGATATGCTGAAGAAGAAAACCGATATGCCGGAGCCGGCCAACGCGCTGCGCGGACGCGCCGAGCCGATGAAGACGGCGGAGAGCCACGCAGTGTTCGGCACGCCCCTGAAGGGTCCGTTCGAGTCTGGCGCCGAAATCGCCTATTTTGGCATGGGTTGTTTCTGGGGCGCTGAGCGGCTGTTCTGGAAAACGCCCGGCGTCGTTTCCACCGCGGTCGGCTATGCCGGCGGCTATACGCCCAATCCGACTTACCACGAGACGACGACCGGCCAGACCGGACATGCCGAGATCGTCAAAGTGGTCTTCGATCCGGCCGAGATCTCTTACGCTGAATTGCTGAAACTGTTTTGGGAAGAGCACGATCCGACCCAGGGCATGCGGCAGGGCAACGATATCGGCACGACATACCGTTCGGCGATCTACACCACATCCGACGCGCAGCACGAGGCGGCGCTTAAAAGCCGTGACGACTATCAGGCCGCGCTGGATGGTGCAGGCCGAAAAGGAAAGATCACCACGGAGATTAAAGAAGCGCCGGAATTCTTCTACGCGGAAGCCGACCATCAGCAATATTTGCAGAAGGTGCCCAATGGCTATTGCGGCCTTGCCGGAACGGGCATCGCCTGTCCGTCACCGACCGGTGTCGCAGCAGACCAGAACGCCGCGCAATAAAAACGTACTTCCAAGAGCCTACCAGTGCGGCGGTTTGTCGATCGGCACGTCGCCGCCAGCCTGCTCCTCTACCGCCAGAAATCGCTCGATCAGCGTCGCCATGCGTTTCTCCATGGCTGCAATGGTCTTGGCCTGATCTGTCACGACCCCGTTCAGTGTTTCGAGTTCGCGCTCCAGCTCCGCAATGCGGCTTTGCAGGTCGGCGATGGTTTCGTCTTCGCTCATGACGATCCTTCCGCAAGTGCGGTCTGCAGCAAAGCCCGAATTTCATCGGATAGCGGTGTCGGGCGGCGGGTCAATCGGTCCACGTAAACATGGACGAAATGGCCCTCAGCCGCCGGTTCTTCGGCATCCGAACGAAACAGTCCCACTTCGTAGCGCACGGACGAGGTGCCGAGCCGCGCCACCCGAATGCCCGCCGTTACCGCATCGGGAAAAGCAAGCTCGGCGAAATAGCGGCAGCCAGTTTCGACGACGAGGCCGACATTCTTTCCGTGCAACGGGTCCAGAACCTTTTCATCTATCAGCCAGCCATTTACCGCCGTATCGAACAGCGCGTAATGGACGACATTGTTCATATGGCCATAGACGTCATTATCCGACCAGCGCGTCGTGAGTTTACGAAATACGCGGTAGTCAGCCCGCCTGCCTTGTCGAGCACGGCCTGCTGCATTGGGTGTATCGCCGTGGCTCATCGAAGCAATTCCTTTTCCCATCGGTGATCGCGGCTCGATTCGTGCGCGAATTTGGCAGCCGAACGGTGGACTGTCGAGTTTGTCGCGGAGATCGCGCTTGCAGCGGCGACGGAACGCCGCAAACTGTAACGAAAGCAGAAGGAAGCGGGCTATGGCGAAACGGACGGTGGATATATTGATCGAGCGTCTCGAGGGGCGAACGCCGGCCTTGGCCATGGTTCTCGGCTCCGGGCTCGGTCCACTGGCCTCGGAAGTCGGCGATGCGATCCGCATTCCTTATGCCGATCTGCCAGATTTTCCGGTTTCTACTGTTCCCGGCCATGCCGGTGAGGTCGTAGCCGGAGAATTTGCCGGCCGTTCCGTCATTATGCTGGCAGGCCGCTCGCATTATTACGAAAGCGGCAATCCGGCGGCGATGGCAGGCGCCCTTGAATCGCTTGCCGGTCTCGGAATCGAGACATTGCTGCTGACAAACGCCGCCGGTTCGGTCCACGAAACCATGGGGCCGGCGAGCGTCATGCTGATCGAGGATCATATCGCCCTCGGTCCGAATCCGCTGATAGGCCGAGCCGGCGGCGACGGGTTCATCGACATGTCGCATGCATACGATCCTGAACTGAGCCGGACGATCGCGGCGGCAGCTGCGAAGGTTGGCGAACCGATCCACAAAGGCGTCTACTGCTGGTTTAGCGGTCCGTCCTTCGAAACCCCGGCAGAAATTCGCATGGCGCGGCATCTCGGCGCCGATGCGGTCGGCATGTCGACCGTGCCGGAAGTGATACTGGCGCGATTTTACGGGCTGCGCGTCGGCGCGGTGTCGATGATTACCAATCTGGGCGCGGGAATGCAGACTGAACCGCTCTCTCACGAGCAGACCCAGCGTGTTGCAAGGCAGGGTAGCGCACGCCTTTCCGCGATCATGCGCCAGGCTGTAGCCGATATAGGGTGGAGGTCTGGTTTCTTTCAGCCCTGAAAAGAGAGGCGTCCCTTGGCGATCTCGAATTTGAGCTGTTTCAAAAAACTCATCCCGATAAGCGGCGTCGAGAGCGCCTCATCGGGCGTCACGATGACGGAAACGTTCTCGCGCCGGATCGGACCGATCTGAACGCTATGCAACTCGCTTATCGCGACTCTCGCCGGACCGTTTGCGGTCTGCACCTCGTGGGTGAAATCGGCGGGAATGAGATGCAGTCCGATCTGCCGGGCCATGGACTGGTTGATGGCGACATGGGTCGCGCCGGTGTCGACCATCGCCTGGAACGATTTGCCGTTCAGCACGAAGGTGCCACGGAAATGTCCGCTGGCATCTTCAGTCATGACGTGACGGCGATCCCACCCATCGAGAACCGGTTTGGGCGATGCCGTTTCGATCGATGAGACCGAAGCGACCGATTCATTCGAAGGGCGCGGGTTCTTCTCTGAGGCTATCCTGTCGAGCTGTTGCTCGATGATCTGCGGCCCCGCATAGGCGATGGCGAGAGCAAGTACGGCGATGGGAAGGATCATCCGAAACAGCATAATAGAACCCGGAGACTGAGCGGCGAGGGCCTCTTTTTACCCGACAGGTCTTCAGCGACGGTTAAACCTTTCGATCCAGTACCATATATCGGCAGTGCTTGCCTGACCGATCTCGCCTTGCCGCACCCGATCTGTTATGCGCCAGCCAGGCGACCAGCGAAGAAAGCCCTTCGGGAAGGACATCATGTCGACAGACCGCACCACCGCCGCCGGCGGCATGGAAACCTCCTACGGGTTTCAGAAAGTTGGCGAAGACGAGAAGCAGGCCAAGGTCGATACGGTCTTTCACAATGTCGCCCGCCGCTACGACCTGATGAACGATCTGATGAGCATGGGCATGCACCGGGCGTGGAAAAACGCGATGGTGGCCTGGCTGCAACCCGGTAAGCGGCCGGGCTGGTCGTCACTGGATGTGGCGGGCGGAACAGGGGACATCGCCTTTCGCATCGTTGATGCCTCGCGCAACAACGCTCATGTGACCGTTCTGGACATCAACGGTTCCATGCTCGATGTCGGCGCGGAGCGGGCTGGAAAAGCTGGGCTCTTGGACCGTCTGACATTCGTTGAGGCCAATGCCGAGACGCTGCCTTTCGACGACGATACGTTCGACGCCTACACAATTGCTTTCGGCATTCGCAATGTGCCGCATATCTACCGCGCTCTTTCCGAGGCCTATCGCGTGCTGAAACCGGGAGGGCGGTTCCTTTGCCTGGAGTTCTCGGAGGTCGATATGCCTTTGCTGGAGACCGTCTATGAACAATGGTCCTTCCGCGCTATCCCGCAGATTGGCAGAATGGTGACAGGCGATGCCGAACCCTATCAGTATCTGGTCGAAAGCATCCGTAAATTTCCACGGCAGAGCGAGTTCGCCGCGATGATCGAGAAGGCCGGTTTCGAGCGGGTCACCTGGCGCGATTACTCTGGCGGGATTGCGGCCTGCCATTCCGGCTGGAAGATCTAGAGTCTTGAATCTAAGAGGCCGCGTCATGGCAGAGGAGTTGGCCGCGTGACGGCGATTGGCGCGCAATTCAGGCTGATGCGGGCGGGGTGGATCTTCGCGCGCGAAGGCGTGGTCGCTGCGCTGCCGGGCGATCAGTTGGATGGCATGCCCCGCTTTGTCTGGCGGATCGGTCGTTGGCTGGCTCGCCCACGCGCCCGAAGCAGGGACAGGGCGACGCGCATTGGCCGTGCCATCGAACGTCTAGGCCCCTCATACGTGAAGCTCGGCCAGTTTCTCGCCACCCGCCCCGACATTGTGGGTGCGGAACTTGCCGGGGATCTCTCCGTCCTTCACGACAGGATGGAGACATTCCCGATTGCCGATGCCCGCTTGGCGATCGAGGAGTCGATCGGCCGGCCATGCCAGGATATTTTCGTCGATCTGCACGAACCGGTGGCGGCGGCATCCATCGCCCAGGTTCATCCGGCAGTCATTCTCGGGCCTGACGATCGCCGCCACAAGGTCGCGGTGAAAGTGATCCGGCCGGGTGTCCGCCGCCGCTTCTTCAACGATCTGGAAAGCTTCTTCCTGGCCGCAAGAATGCAGGAGCGTCTCGTCCCGGCAACAAGACGCCTCCGACCGGTCGAAATCGCCCGAACACTGGCGCAAACCACTCGCATCGAGATGGATTTGCGGCTGGAAGCGGCCGCACTGTCGGAACTTGCGGAGAACACTCTCGACGATCCCGGTTTCCGGACTCCCGCCGTCGATTGGGAACGAACAGGCCGCGATGTCGTCACGATGGAGTGGATCGACGGTATCAAGATGTCGAACGTGGCCGCCTTGCGTGAAAGCGGCCTCGACATGTCGGCACTGGCGACCTGTCTGATCCAGTCGTTTCTGCGCCATGCGATGCGAGACGGCTTTTTTCACGCCGATATGCATCCGGGCAATCTGTTCGTCGAACCGGACGGCACAATCGTCGCCGTCGATCTGGGCATTTCCGGCCGGCTTGGCCTTCGAGAACGACGGTTCCTCGCCGATATTCTCTATGGTTTTATCACACGCGATTATCGCCGCGTCGCCGATGTCCATTTTGAAGCGGGCTATGTGCCCAAGCAGCACGATCCGGCGAGCTTCGCTCAGGCCATCCGCGCGATTGGCGAGCCGATCCACGGCCAGAGCGCCGAAACCATTTCGATGGCCAAGCTCCTCACCTTGCTGTTCGAGGTGACGGAGCTCTTCGACATGGAAACGCAGCCGCAACTCATCATGCTGCAGAAGACGATGGTGACTGTCGAAGGCGTCGCCCGCACGCTCGATCCCCATTTCAATATGTGGCAGGCGGCCGAACCGGTCGTTCGCGAATATTTGACCAAGCAACTCGGTCCGCAGGCCGTCTTGACCGATGCGCGAAGCGGAATGGACGCCGCACTCGGCCTGCTGCGCCAGGCGCCGGTCCTCGCCGCCCGCGCCGAGGATCTTTCGCGAGAAATGGACGCGATGATGGAGAACGGCCTACGCTTCGATTCTCGGACGGCCGAGGCGATAGGAAAGGCGGAGGCGGGGCATACGCGCTGGGGACGCGTGGCGCTTTGGATCGTCGCCGCATCGGCGGTCTGGATCGCTATTCAGCTCAGCTGAGTCTCTTTCGCAGCCGCCGACGGCATCACGGACCCTCGCAGGTCAGCCCATACACAGCGCCTTCTGCCGGAAGACGAACCAGACCGACCGAAGCGAAGGCGCGTCCTTCTTCCATATTGACGACCCGCAGTTCCGCCATGACGTCATTGATGATGTCGTCCGTGAAACGGGCAATGAGGCCGTCCTTGAGAAAGGCGCCATCGCCAAACCTGATCTCGGTCGTCTCGCCCCCACCCCGCAATTGATAAACGCCGTCGGGCGTCTCGATGCGAGCGGAGATGACGCTGAGAACCGGCAGGGTTCCAAAACCGAGTGAGACCCGCACCGCCTCGTCCTCAATGCCATAGCAGGTGATTTCACCGCTCGCCCACGCGGCAGAGCCGCCCGTAAAAAGCGCGATGCCAACGCCAAGCATCAAGCTGGTGAGAACCTTCATCGTTAACCTCCTCGTTTAGAGATGATTGCACTGATTGCACGCTCGCTTTATCGCTTGTTCAGCCCAAGGAGCGATCATGGCGAGCATAACGATCCGAAATATAGAAGACGACGTCAAACAGGCGATCCGGGTGAGGGCCGCCGGCAATGGCCGGTCGGTGGAGGAGGAGCTTCGGACGGTCTTGCGCGATCTGGCTTCCAGGGATGACAATTCGGATGCCGGCGCCTCAGCGGAGATCGACACGTCGCTACCTGTTTTCGGACGAAGTGGAGCGATGGAGGGCGGAACGGCCCTGACCGGCAAAACCGTCCTGCTCATCATCAGTGGCGGAATCGCGGCCTATAAATCGCTCGACCTGATCCGCCGTCTTCGCGAGCGGGACGCGGCGGTTCGCGTGATCCTCACAGAAGCGGCCCAGCAATTCGTCACGCCGATGGCGGCTGCGGCGCTGTCGGGCGGTCATTGCTATACCGATCTTTGGGACAGGCAGTCTGAAATCGACGTCGGTCACATCAGACTGGCCCGCTCGGCGGATCTCGTGATCGTGGCACCGGCGACGGCGGATCGCATGGCGAAGATGGTTCAGGGAATTGGCGACGATCTGGCCGGCGCGGTGCTGTTGGCGATACGCGCTCCCATTCTGATCGCGCCGGCCATGAATCCGGCCATGTGGTCGCATCCGGCGACGCAGCGCAACGTGGCGACACTGAAAGAGGATGGCCACTCCTTCATTGGGCCGGACATCGGCGAGATGGCCGAAACCGGCGAGGCGGGCCTCGGTCGCATGGCTGAACCGCTCGCAATCGCTGAAGAGGCGGCGCATATGTTCTCGCCGCTCGTCACCGACAAACCTCTGGCCGGCAAGCATATCGTCGTCACCTCCGGTCCAACCCACGAGCCTATCGACCCTGTGCGCTATATCGCCAATCGCTCGTCAGGCCGCCAAGGCCATGCGATTGCCGGCGCTTGCGCGCGAGCCGGCGCGAAAGTCACGCTGGTTTCGGGACCCGTCACGCTCGCTGATCCGCAAGGGGTGGAGGTGGTGCGTGTGCAGACAGCGCTGGAGATGAAGGCGGCTGTCGAGGAAGCGCTGCCTGCCGATGTCGCCATCTTCGTGGCCGCTGTCGCCGATTATCGCGCCAGCCGGATCGCCGAACAGAAAACCAAAAAAACCGAAGGCGGGCTGACCAAACTGAAACTGACGGAAAACCCGGATATACTGGCCTCCATCGCCCACCACGAAAATATGCGACCGGCCCTCATTGTGGGCTTTGCCGCCGAAACGACGAACGTGGAAGTTTATGCGGAAGATAAGCGAATACGGAAGGGTGCCGATCTGATCGTCGCCAATGATGTCAGCCATGAGAGCGGCATTGGCGGGCCGGGCGGCGTGATGGGCGGAACCCGGAACCGCGTCGCGCTGGCCACTGCGAACGGCGTTGAGAGCTGGCCGGAAATGGGCAAGGACGAAGTTGCGGAACGCCTTGTCCTCACCATTGCCGATCTGCTGCCCGACTGAAGGCAGCAGCAAAATACGCCTGGCTCTCCCAAGCTCAGCTTTCGGGTCGGCGGCCGCCTTCCTTACTGCCATCGACCGGGTCGGACTGGCTCTGGACACGCGCCATCGCGGCGTCGATATCCTGCATCTGACGGGCGACGAGGCCCGGATCGAGCGTGCCGTCCGATCCTCGCTGGCCGACAGCCTGTTTCATGGCCACCAGCTTGTCGAGTTTCTCTTCGATCGACAGATCATCGCTGGCGGCAACGCCAAGCGGATTGATGATCATGTCCTCTTGCGAGTCGTTGTCTGCGGCATAGGGATGTTCGGCAGCCATGATGATACTCCTGAAAATGAGTTGGACTGAAATTTGTGTCGGTTGAACAGGCCGAACGCCCGGCGCGGGGACTCTGTTCCTGCAGAGGCAGCTTTCCTTCCACCCGTCATTGTGGCTAGAAGCGGTCATGCCTTGCCCCAACCGGACCCACTGAGTGTTTATCGGCTGTCTCCTCATCCTCGCTACGGCTTTTGCGGCTCTATACGAGTGGACCGGGTTTGAGTCTGCAGCACTGATCGCAGGTGGATCGGTGCTGATCTATCTGGCGCTCAGTCTGCCGAAATTGGCATGGACGCGGCTGGCCTTCGTCGCCATCGGCGCAACGCTCGCTATCGTCGCCATAATGTTGCGCGGAGATTGGCCGGCGGTTCTGGCGCGGGGCGTGGTGCAGGCCAATTTCATCTGCGCCTTCTTCGTCGCGCTGGCGACGCTGCGTATTCCCGCCGCTCATTCGCCAGCCATCCACCGTTGCGGCCGCTATCTCGCCAGCCGACCGCCAGGAAAACGTTATCTGGCGCTGACCACCGGCGGCCACCTTTTCTCGCTCATTCTCAATTACGGCGCGATCCAGCTTCTCGGCGCCATGGTCGAGCGGATGGTATCGGAAGAAACCGATCCGCATGTCGCAGCCATTCGCAGCAGGCGGATGCTGGTAGCTATTCAGCGTGGCTTCTGCGCTTCGATCTTCTGGTCGCCTCTCGCCTTCTCGATGGTCATCACGACGGGGATCATACCGGGTGCAAGCTGGGCGGCCGCCGTCCCGCTCGCCATCTTCCATATGGCGATATTCACGACGATAGGCTGGGCGCATGACACACTCATCAAACCCAAACTCAATGGCCCGCGTCCGCCGGCGAGAACCGCTGAAGGTGGCGTTGCCGATCTGCTGCCGCTTCTCATGCTTCTGCTCATCATATTTGGCGGCGTCGGGCTGATCGAGGTTCTGACCGGGCTGCGCATGGCCGCCATCGTCATGGTTTTCGTGCCGGCTGTTGCATTGGGCTGGCTCGCAATCGAGGCATTTGGAGGTAGCGGCGCCGGAAGTTCGGAAATGCGTGATGAGATAAACAATCTCATTGTGCGCGATCTGCCAGCCTACCGCTCCGAACTGGTGCTGCTCATCATGGCGGGCTTTATCGGCGCTGTCGGCGGCGTCTTGGCCAAGCCGTGGATCGCTGCAATGGGAATCGATCTGTCGGCGGTGCCGTTGCCGATCCTTCTTTTCGCGATCATGCTGTTCGTGCCGCTCGCCGGTCAGCTCGGCATGAACCCGATTCTTTCCGTTGCACTCTTCGCACCGCTTCTGCCAGCGCCGGAGCAGCTCGGTATTCCGCCGGCGCTGATGGTGCTGGCCATCGTTTCCGGCTGGGCCTTAACCGGGCTGACATCGCCCTTTACAGCGACGACGATGCTGATCGCCAAAATGGGCCACATCACAGCGGCGCGGGTCGGCACGAGCTGGAACGGTATGGTGTTCCTTATTGCGCTCGCTGTCCTGACACTGTCGCTTGTCATATTATCGTTCCTACTTCGCTGAAGCAGTTCTCTCCGACGGCGCTGATGCGAACAGTTCGTCAACAGAAGCGGCATTGCTGCACCCTGTTGCCGATCCCAAATGACGGCGCAACGCCATCTGCGCAGGGAGAACCGCGCCATGTCCATTCGACCCGTAAAGACCATGTCCGGCACAAAGACCCATATGGAAGGCGCCGGCGTTCAGCTGGAACGCGTCTTCGGTTTCGGCGATCCTTCGCTGACCGATCCGTTTCTGATGATGGACGATTTCAGGAATGACGATCCGAGGCTGTATTCGGCCGGATTTCCATGGCATCCGCATCGTGGCATCGAGACCATCACCTATGTTCTGGCGGGGACGGTCGATCACGCCGACAGCCTCGGCAATAATGGCAGCCTCGGAGCGGGCGATGTCCAATGGATGACCGCCGGCTCCGGCATCATGCATCAGGAAATGCCGAAGGGCGACGCCGCCGGGAAAATGCACGGTTTCCAGCTATGGGCGAACCTGCCGCGCAACCAGAAGATGACGACGCCGCGCTATCAGGACATCACCAGCGCCGATATTCCCGTCGAGATCGACGATGACGGAACGGCGGTGCGTGTGGTCTGCGGTTCCTTCTGGGGCAAGCGCGGTCCGGTCGACGGTATCGCCGCCGATCCGCAATATCTCGACATCTCCGTTCCGCCCGGTGTGAGAAAGGTGCTGCCTATCGACACCTACCGCTCCGCCTTTGCCTATATTTTTCAAGGCTCGGCGACCTTTCGCGACGCCAGCAAACCCTTTGGTGTTCTGGTTGAAAAGGAGGTCGACGGCGAAGAGATCCATCTGCGCGACATGAGCGGCGACCGGACGCTCGTCGTGTTCGATAAGGGCGATGAAATCGTTGTGCAGGCAGGCGAGGAAGGTGTCCGCTTTCTGCTCGTTACCGGCAAGCCGATTCAGGAGCCTGTCGCCTGGCACGGACCGATCGTCATGAACACGCGTGAGGAGATCATGCAGGCGATGCAGGATCTGCGTTCCGGCAATTTCATCCGCGAAGGGGCGGCGGGCCTGTCCTGATCTTATTTCGCGAATAGGTCATGATCTCGCCCGACGGCTCTCCTAGACCGTCGGGCCATGCTATTGTCTCTTATCGAATCGGACGCCAGGGCACGGAGCGGCCGCATGATCAGACTGTTTTTCGGCGTGTTGGCCGCTCTCGCATTTCTGGCGCAGCCGGTCTCGGCCGCCTCTCTCGCCAAGAACCTTTTTGGTGCGGAAGATCTGC
Source organism: Notoacmeibacter sp. MSK16QG-6 (assembly GCF_024158145.1). Taxonomy (GTDB): domain Bacteria; phylum Pseudomonadota; class Alphaproteobacteria; order Rhizobiales; family Rhizobiaceae; genus Notoacmeibacter. The sequence goes on along the minus strand of NZ_JAMYXM010000001.1, from coordinate 1,246,932 downwards.
CGGCCGACATGTCACCGGCTACCTATGGCTTCTATTCCAAGGGCTGTTTTGCCGGCGGCGTGGGTCTTTCGCTGGATGGACCGAACTGGCAGGTGATGCGCCCGAGCCGCAACCGCCGGTGGGGTCATCCGGCAATGATTGGACTTCTGCAGAAACTCTCTCGCGATGCCGCGAAGGACGGATGGCCGGGTCTTCTTGTCGGCGACATTTCCCAACCGCGCGGTGGGCCGATGTTGACGGGCCACGCGTCGCACCAGGTCGGTCTCGACGCCGATATCTGGCTGACGCCGATGCCGGACCGCCGCCTCACACGAGACGAACGCGAAAACCTCTCGGCCACCGATATGCTGGTGGTGGGCGCCAGGGAACCGCGACCCATCAACGACAAGGTTTGGACGGCGGGACAGGCGGCGGTGATCAAGCGCGCGGCCTCCTATCCGGAAGTGCAGCGCATCCTGGTCCACCCCTCGATCAAGAAGAAGCTGTGCGAGACGGCCGGGCGCGACCGCGCTTGGCTGAACAAGGTACGGCCCTTCTGGGGGCACAACTATCATTTCCATGTTCGCTTGCGCTGCCAGCCCGGCTCTCCGCAATGCAGGCCGCAAAAAGGCACGGGCCGTGGCGATGGCTGCGGCGAGGCGATGGGGTGGTGGTTTACCAGACAGCCCTGGCTGCCGCCGAAACCCGGCGTGAAGCCGAAGCCAAAGGCGCGCGATGTCATGACGATGGCCGCTCTGCCGAAGGCCTGCCGCGCGGTTCTCGCGGCTCAGCCAAAATCGCCGGGCGATGCCATCTTCTCCGCAACCACGGCTGCCGCGTTGGCGATGCCGATACCGCCATTGCCAAAACGCCGGCCCGATCGGTAGGTGTAAGGCCGCCCGCCGATCGGCTTGGCTTCCTATGGTCAAATTCATTCGCAGGCGTTAGAAGCGCCCGCATCGACAGGGCCTGACAGGAAAGCGCAGCGCAAACACATGCAGGCGAAGCGACCAGATAGCGGTCCCGGCGAAGCGGCCAGTCTGGCCGTATTGAAACGAATCTTCGCCGAGAACTTCCGGCATCATCTGCGGACCTATCTTCTGGCGGGCTTTTGCCTGGCCCTCGCCTCTGGTGCGACTGCCTTCCTCGCGTTCATCGTCAAGGATGTGGTCGACGAGATTTTCGTGCGCGAGAACACGGCACTCATTCCTGTCATTGCGGCTGGTATTTTTCTGGCCTTCGCCGTGCGTTCTCTTGCCGGTTATTTCCAGGCGATCCTGCTGGCGCGCGTCGGCAACAATGTCGTGGCGCGCTATCAGAAGCGGATATTCGCCCATCTTCTCGCGCTCGACATGCGGTTTCATATGTCGGATCGTTCGGGGACGCTGACTGCGCGGATCAACACAAACATCAATGGCATTCGGTCGGTTCTGAATACGGCGCTCGTCACGGTGTCGCGCGATCTGATCACGCTTATCGGGCTCATTGGGGTGATGGTTTATCAGGAGCCGGGCCTGACGGTCGTGGTGCTTCTCGTCGGGCCCGTTCTGTTCTTCCTGCTGAACCGGCTGATGCGGCGGCTTCGCAAAGAGGTGCGTCGCAATGTCGGAACCGTTTCCAGCCTGTTCGGCACGATCCAGGAAACGGTTCAGGGCATTGCCGTCGTCAAGGCGTTCACGATGGAGCCGCGGCTGAAGGATCAGTTCGGCCAATTGAATGATAAGGTCGAACGGCAGTCTAATAAGGTGACGCGCATCAGCGAACGCGCTTCTCCCATCACCGATCTCATCATCGGTGCGGCAATTGCGGTCGCGGTCTGGTTCACGGCAAGCCGTTCGATTTCCGCAGGCGTCCCGCCCGGCTCGATGGCGTCCTTCATCGCTGCCATGCTGCTCGCCTACGAGCCGGCAAAGAAGCTAGCCAAGAGCCAGATCACCCTGGAAAAAGCCATCGTCAATGCACGTATGGTCTATGAGCTTCTCGATCTTCCGCCAGCACAGAGAGACACGGCCGGCAGCGTCGGTCTGACCGTTCACGATGGGCAGATCGGTTTCGACAATGTCTGGTTCGGTTACGATCCGGAGCGGCCGGTCCTGAGGGGTCTGACGCTCGACATCCCGGCCGGCAAGACCGTTGCGATCATCGGCCGTTCAGGCGCCGGTAAATCCACCCTCATCACCCTTCTTTTGCGCTTTTTCGATCTGGATGCGGGACGCATTCTTATCGATGGACAGAACATTGCCGAAGTGACGAAAGCCTCGCTGCGCGGATCGGTCGCCTATGTCAGCCAGCATCCCTATCTGTTCGAAGGATCGGTTGCCGACAATATTCGCAATGGCCGGCCCGATGCGACCGATGAAGAAGTGCGCGAAGCCGCGCGCCTGGCGAATGCCGACGAATTCATTCAGGGCCTCGCCGAGGGCTACGACACACCGCTCGGCGAAAACGGCACTTCGCTCTCCGGCGGGCAGCGCCAGCGTCTTTCCATAGCACGGGCTATTGTCCGTGACGCGCCGATTTTGCTGCTGGACGAAGCGACCAGCGCGCTCGACAATGAATCGGAAAAGCGGGTGCAGGACGCCCTTGAGCGGGTCATGAAAGGACGCACCACCATTGTCGTGGCGCATCGCCTTTCCACCGTGCAGAATGCCGATCGAATTGCTGTGATGGAGAACGGCGAAGTCGTCGAACAGGGCGCCCACGCCGAACTGATGGCCTTGCCGGATGGTCTCTATCGCCGTTATCGGCAGATGCGTGAGGGGCCATCCCTCGATCTGGCCAGCGACGCCGCGGAATAGGAGAACAGGCTTGGAACCGATGAAGCTGGCCGTGGCCGGCGCTGGCGGACGAATGGGCGCAGCGCTTATCCGTGCAATCGCAGAACGGGACGATGTGGTGCTAGTCGCTGCTTTTGAACGGGAAGGCGCCGCCGCAATCGGCGCTGATTCCGGAGAGCGGGCCGGTCTCGGCAGGAATGATGTTCCGGTCAGCGACGATCTCGATGAGGCCATCGCGAAGGCCGACGGCTTGCTGGATTTTACCGCGCCTGACGCGACAGTCGGTTTCGCCGAGGCGCTGGCACAGGAGGGCCGCGTTCATGTGATCGGCACGACCGGCTTCGAAACGTCTCACGAGGATGCGCTCAAGACCGCCGCCGAACGCGCCGTCATCGTCAAGAGCGGCAATATGAGCCTTGGCGTCAATCTGTTGGCGGAATTGGTGCGTCAGGCCGCCAGGGCGTTACCCGAAAGCTTCGACATCGAAGTGCTGGAAATGCATCATAAGCATAAGGTCGACGCACCCTCCGGCACGGCGCTGCTTCTCGGTGAGGCCGCTGCTGAGGGGCGCGGTCTTGCGCTCGCCGCCAATGCGGTACGCAGCCGCGACGGCCAGACCGGCGCCCGACCCGACGGCGCGATCGGTTTCGCCACGCTGCGCGGCGGCTCTGTCGTCGGCGACCATTCCGTCATCATGGCTGGCGTGGGCGAGAGGATCACTCTGTCGCACCATGCCGAAGACAGAGCCATTTTCGCCCGCGGCGCGGTCACTGCGGCGCTTTGGGCGCATGGCCGCGCGCCCGGTTTCTATTCCATGATCGACGTTCTGGGGATCAGATCGTAAGACACGGCGGCACTTCATTTCAAATTCACGACCAGACCAAGGAAACCGACCATGCCCGGCACTCTCGTTCTCGTTCGCCACGGCCAGAGCGAATGGAATCTCAAGAACCTCTTCACCGGCTGGAAGGACCCGGACCTGACCGACAAGGGCGTCGCCGAGGCCAAGGCTGCCGGTGTTGCGCTAAAAGAGAAAGGGCTGGCTTTCGATCTGGCTTTCACCTCGGAGCTATCTCGGGCGCAGCGCACCTTGACACTTATTTTGAACGAGTTGGGTCAAACCGATCTGGAGACGCGCAAGGATTTGGCGCTCAACGAACGCGACTATGGCGATTTGGCTGGCCTGAACAAGGACGATGCGCGCGCCAAATGGGGCGAAGAGCAGGTTCACATCTGGCGGCGGAGTTATGACGTACCGCCTCCCGGCGGCGAAAGCCTGAAAGATACGCTGGCCCGTACGCTTCCCTATTTCGTGACCGACATTCTGCCGGAGGTGATGGCGGGCAAGAATGTTATTGTGGCTGCTCATGGCAATTCGCTTCGCTCCATCTGCATGGTGCTGAACCGCCTGAACAGGGACGAGATCGTCGGGTTCGAGATCGCGACGGGTGTGCCGCTCGTCTACGAATTGGGCGCGGACACGCTCGTCACCAAGAGCGAAACCCTGGCATCGGAATAAGCCCTTGGAAGGCCCGCGCTGTCGATCATTCGTTTCGGGCGGCGCTTCGTTTCGAAAGTGGTGCGCTGGCCGTTGACACTGCATCGGCTGCCGTCTAGATGCGCACGACCAGAAGGCATTGCCCAGGTGGCGGAATTGGTAGACGCGCCAGCTTCAGGTGCTGGTACTCGCAAGGGTGTGGAGGTTCGAGTCCTCTCCTGGGCACCAACAAACCCCGCTTCGGCGGGGTTTTTGTTTGCTTAGGCGAGGCTGCTTGGAGATTTTCGCAGAATCCTAAGCAGGCAAATGAGCCAACAGGTCTTCGCTGCGCATCTTTGCCTGTTCGCTCAGATCACGGATTTCCTTGGCGATCACGCTGAAGCCGAGACCGGCATCCCCGGCGCGAGCGGCTTCGATAGAAGCATTCAGCGAAATGAGCTGGACTTGACGCGCTACGGTGCCGATCGAGCGGGCGGCCTCAAGCAGAGCCTGGCGCCCTGCCTGTTCCTGCTCTGCGTGATAGGCGATTTCGGCGTTCAACGTTTCGCCTACTCGTTGGGTGAGCGTGTTGAGACAGGCGAGCAGATCATCGGCGACAAAGTCTGAAAATGAGCCGAGCCGTGAAACGGTCGCATGTTTGGGTAGCACCTTGCCGAGGCTTTTGGCTTCCGCGATGAAGCGGTCGATGCAGCCGGTCGTTCTGGCGTCGAGCACCCCGTTCTCGAGCAGCAGGCGCGATGCATCGCCCGATCCACGGATCGTCTGGTAAATATCGCAAAATTCCTCCAGAGCTTCATGATAACGCGACAGGGCCGCGTTCGCATCGCCCGATTCATTCTGTGACAATAGGGCCGCCATCGCCATGCGATGGGATAGCATGCGCATTTTTCCCGACGAATTGATCATCGCGCTCAAGTCGGCCTGCATTGTCGATAGTCCCGATTGATCTCGTAAAATCATGTGGCGATATTTTAAAATCGCTGCACAGCAACATCGGGCGAATTATTCTAACGTTAGGTTACGAAAGCCAGGAAAACAGAACAAATTTAATAGGATAAATGGCGGTTGATGGCTAATTTTAATGCCGTAATGCGCGCGTCGAGTGCAGCTGCACAAAACGGCGTCATTGGCGCGGATGCCGAGATTGATAGCGCGGTAAACCCTCCCAGTCATGCATGGAATCGCCGCCTCTAAATGACCCCGTAATCGTCGTGGAACCATCACATTCTCGCCCGATCCGGTTTGGAAAAGCGCAATCGTTAACCGCGCTTTGAAGCGTATGCGATCAGGGGCCTCGGGATGTGGCTGTCGCGTTATGCTCTTTGCGTCTGTACGTCCTCCCAGACGACAATGAGGGATTATTGTGAAGAAGACGATCTACGCCGCTGCGGCCGCCGCCGTTCTTGCGCTCTCTTTCGCTGCGCCCGCCTCCGCTAGCTGTGGTAAAGCCTCCTGGTACGGACCGGGCTTTCACGGCAAGAAGACCGCCTCCGGCGAGCGGTTCAATCAAAACGCCATGACCGCGGCGCACAAGACCCTGCCGCTTGGCACGAAGGTTCGCGTAACCAACAAGCGCAACGGGCGTTCCATCGTTGTCAGGATCAATGACCGCGGGCCTTACGCGCATGGCCGGGTTCTGGACCTCTCCAAGGGCGCCGCTTCCAAGCTCGGCTTCATCCGCTCCGGTCATACGTCTGTCTGCTACAGCAAAGCCTGATTGGCGCGTACTCATTTTCTAGAAAGGGATGGCGGCCTCTTTGGCCGCCATTTTCCGATCAGGATGCCAGCCGTGTGACGAGTTCGTCTCTGGGCAGCCGGCATGTCGATCCCTCGGCCGATTCGAGAAGCGAAAGCGTCGTCGCCGCATCCGCCGGCGTGCCGAAATAATAACCTTGTCCGACATGGCAGCCGAGCTCGATCAGCTTGTCCGCCTGCTCTCGCGCTTCGATCCCTTCAGCGATCACCGCAATCTTCAAACCCTCGCAAAGGGCGAGGATCGCTTTGACGATGTGCTCGCTCGGTAAGTCCTCCAGAATAGTCGCGATAAAAGACCGGTCGATTTTCAGCTTGTCGAAGTGAAAGTTGCGAAGTCGGCCAAGAGACGACTGGCCAGTGCCGAAGTCGTCCAGCGAGATATGTATACCGACATTGCGCAGTTGGGAAACGATGTCTTTGGCGCAGGCCGGATCGGACATGACGCCGGTCTCGGTGATTTCGATTTCTAACCGCCGGGGATCGAAACGTGTTTCCACGATGGTCGAAAGAACAAGCCGTACGGTCTGCGAATCCGCCATCTGCGTCGGCGAAAGATTGAAGGACAAAAATGTATGGCGCGGCCATTCACGCGCCGCCATACATGCTTTCTTCAGCAGCAATTGTGTCAGCGGTTCGATAATGCCGCGCTCTTCGGCCAGGGGAATGAACACCGATGGCGGCACTGCGCCGAAATCGGGATCGGTCCAGCGCGCCAGGCATTCGAAGCCGAGGGGTTCGCCGGTTCGCAGATCGACGATGGGTTGGAAGAAGGGTTCGATCTCGCCAGCCGAAACGGCGCGCCGCAACGCCTGCTCGATCTGCGTGCGCCGGCGCATGGCCTCTTCCATGCTCGATGTATGAACGACCAGTGCGCCACAACCCTGCCGTTTGGCGTGATAAAGTGCGCTTTCGGCCTTTTCGAAAAAGCTCTCCCAGTCATCGGCCGCATTCTCATAGACAGCGCCGCCGACGGAACAGGAGACCCGGACTGACCGATTGCCGATGTCGTAAGGCGCGGAAACCAGCTCGAGCAAAAGTTCGGCCTGACCGCGCAGAGCCTGTTCGGTGAAGATGCTCGGGTGGAGGATGGCGAATTCATCGCCGCCCAGTCGGCACACCACCGCTTCATCGTCCAGAGCATTGCGTAAACGGAGCGCAATTTGGGCAAGAATGGTGTCGCCGGCGCCGCGCCCGAACAGATCGTTGATCGGCTTGAAGCCGTCAATGTTGAAGAGGGTGACAGAGAACGGCACGGGATCGGCCGCATGGGCGTCGATCATCGTCGCCAGTTTTTTGAAAAAGCGCGGGCGATTGCCGAGCCCTGTCAGACTATCCGTGGAGAGCGAGTCTGCTGTATCGGAACAGTCTGTTCGGGCTTCGGGGCGCATGGGAGGCTTTCGATCGATCCGAATATCATCCTATTCTATGACAATTGCCAAAAGGTTGATGATATTTGTCGGATTTATTGCCGGGCGAATGGCCTCTTTCTCAAGAGAGGGGAACGCGTTATGTCCGAGGTCATCAATAGCGTATGGGAGTTGGGTGTATGACGCTGCGTGTGGCGATCCAGATGGATCATGTTTCGGGCCTCCATATCGCTGGCGACACCACATTTGCGCTGGGACTGGCGGCGCAGCAGCGCGGGTACGAATTGTGGCACTACGTTCCCGATGCCATGAGCCTCGACGAAAGCCGGCTCGTCGCACGGGCGCAGCCTCTGGTTTTGCGCGATAAGGAAAACGATCATTTCGATCTGGGCGAAGAAAAACGCCTGGAGCTCACCGAGATGGATGTCGTTCTGCTGCGTCAGGACCCGCCCTTCGATATGAATTACATCACGACCACCCACCTGCTGGAGCGGATTCATCCCGATACATTGGTGGTCAACGATCCCGCCTGGGTGCGCAATTCACCGGAAAAGATTTTCGTCACCGAATTTCCGGATCTGATGCCGGAGACGCTGATCACGCGCGACCGCAAGGCGGTGCTGGATTTTCGCAAGCGCCACGGCGACATTATCCTGAAGCCGCTATACGGAAACGGCGGGGCAGGCATCTTTCACCTGCGTCATGACGACAGAAACCTGACCTCTCTGATCGAACTCTTCGAGCAGATGAGCCGCGAGCCTTACATTGTCCAGCGCTATCTTCCCGCCGTGAGAGAGGGCGACAAGCGGATCATCCTGATCGAGGGCGAGCCGGTTGGCGCCATCAACCGTGTGCCGGCGGAAACGGATTCGCGATCCAATATGCATGTCGGAGGGCGGGCCGAGCCGATCGAGATGACCGATCGCGACCGCGAAATCTGCGAGCGTATCGGTCCGGCCCTTCGTGAGCGCGGCTTTACTCTGGTCGGCATCGATGTCATCGGCGATGTGCTGACCGAAATCAATGTAACGAGCCCCACCGGCATCCGTGAGGTAAAGCGGTTCGGCGGCAAGGATATCGCCGAACTCTTCTGGGATGCAGTGGAAGGCAGGCTTGCCCGCTAGTCTGTTGCTTATGCAATCGGGCACAACCGAAAATAGTGCCTTGGACAAAAAGTTCCCTAAACGTTCTTGATCTGTGCGCCGATCCGTGCTTGCCTTTAGGGAAGTCGGACGCTGAGGATCAGGCGATGGTTTCCACTATCCACACAGTCTCCTTTCAGGGGATCGAGGCCGTGCCTGTCAGTGTGCAGGTCATGGTGGCACCGGGCAAGATGAATATGCAGATTGTCGGCCTGCCGGACAAGGCGGTCGCGGAAAGCAGGGAACGCGTGCAGGCGGCGCTCCATGCGTCGGGTCTTTCGATGCCGGTCAAGCGCGTGACCGTCAATCTGGCGCCAGCCGATTTGCCGAAAGAGGGTAGCCATTATGATTTGCCGATAGCGCTGGGTTTGATGGCGGCGATGGGCGCTATTCCCGGCGACGCTCTGGATGGCTTTACGGTGCTTGGCGAATTGTCGCTCGACGGGACCATCGCGCCGGTCGCCGGTGCTCTGCCGGCTGCCATTGGCGCAAATGCGCAGGGGAGGGGGTTGATTTGCCCTGCAGCAAGCGGTGGAGAAGCGGCCTGGGCGAGCGAGGATATGGAAATTCTGGCCCCTCGCAGTCTCATCGCAATTGCCAATCATTTTCGCGGCACGCAGGTTCTGTCTCGGCCGCAGCCATCTCGCCGGCAAGCGTCTGGCACCCTGCCGGATCTGGCGGATGTGCGCGGACAGGAAACGGCCAAGCGGGCCCTGGAGATCGCTGCCGCCGGCGGTCACAATCTTCTGATGGTTGGCCCGCCCGGCTCCGGCAAATCGATGCTGGCTGCGCGCCTTCCGTCAATTCTGCCGCCACTGTCGCCCCGCGAACTGCTCGAAGTGTCGATGGTGGCATCCATCGCCGGAGAATTGGCCGGCGGACAGCTCAGCGAAAGACGTCCGTTTCGCGCGCCCCATCATTCCGCTTCCATGGCGGCCATGGTCGGTGGGGGCACCCGTGCAAGACCGGGCGAGGTTTCTCTGGCCCATAATGGCGTGCTATTTCTCGACGAATTGCCGGAGTTTCATCCGGCGGTTCTGGATAGCCTGCGACAACCGCTCGAAAATGGCGAATGCGTCATCGCCAGAGCCAATCACAGGGTCACCTATCCAGCACGTATCCAACTCATTACCGCGATGAATCCATGTCGCTGCGGAATGGCTGGAGAGCCGGGACATCGCTGTGCCCGCGGGCCGCGTTGCGTTACCGATTATCAGGCGCGGCTTTCCGGGCCGCTTCTGGACCGTATCGACATGAAGATCGAAGTGCCGGCCGTTACCGCAGCCGATCTTATCGCGCCGGCAAGTGCCGAGCCTTCGGCAATCGTGGCGGAACGCGTGGCGCATGCACGCGAGATTCAGAGTGCGCGTTTTGTGGCGCTCGGCTTGCCAATGGCGACGACCAACGCCGTCTGCGCATCCTCGATCATCGAAAGCGCGGCGCGATGCGATGCACCGGCGACGGCGCTTCTTTGCGATGCTGCCGAAAAGATGGCTCTATCGGCCAGAGGGTATCATCGGGTTCTGAAGGTGGCGCGGACGCTGGCCGATCTGGATGGCGCTGAAAGCACGGGCCGTATTCATCTGGCCGAAGCCTTATCGTTCCGCATGGCCGGCGACCGGTTGGCTCAGGCTGCCTGAAAGCCATATGCCGAAACGCCGCTATAAACGCGCGCAGAGAGAACCCAGACCCGCTACAGCGCCTCGATATTTATACGCTAGCGGCTGCTTTCGACGGAACCGACGAAGATCTCGTTGCCGCTGCGCAGGCTGACCCACCGTCCGGAGTTCACGCTCGATTGCCGCTTTAGAAACCGGTAAGGCGTTTGCGCCCATGCGCGGACATCGTCACGCAGATTGTCCAGAATGAAATCGCCATGGTCGGTACGGAAGGTCAGTACCGCGTGGCCCTCGCCATCCGGCTTGCGCACCACAGTGATCAGAAGATCGGAATAGGGGATGCCCATCGCCGCAAGAGACCGCTGCTTCTCGAGCACGTAATCTTCGCAATCGCCGGCGCCACTCGGAAAGGTCCACAGTTCCTCGCGGCCGTAGAGATCGGAATCGTTCATCGGCACGATCGTCCGGTTGATCTGGCGGTTGATCTCCTCAACGCGCTGCCAAATTCCGGATGTCAGAACGAACGGACCGAGGTCGCGGCCTTTTACGTCGCACTCGGCTGGATTGACGAGGCAGAATTCATAATGGCCGATTGGCTGCGAAGTGGTCGGTCCGGTCCACATATTGGAACTGGCTGCTGCTCCCATCCCGCTACTGAGCATGACGGCAAAGCCGGCGGCCAATCCGGCGAGGAGACCCGCACCCTTTCCTTTCCGCATTATAACCGTTCCTTCACCGCCATCTCTTAACCGAATGTTAAGGAATGGCTGGGGAGGCGGTCAATCGGTCAAAGAAAAATGACGCAAGAATTGGTTAAGGTAAAAGAAGCGTTAACGACCAGCTATCATATGGATCGCTATCAAGTCTCTGATTTCATTGGATCGTAGGAATAGTCGACCGATCAGTTCGCGCCGTGATCCTTGGCGAATTCCACAATTCTGGGGACAATATGTTTGCGAAAGCGCGATCCGTTGAAGACGCCGTAGTGGCCCACATTGGGCTGGGTGTAGTGTTTCTTCATCGAAGCTGGCAGGCCGGTGCACCAGTCGAGCGCAGCCTTTGTCTGGCCATGGCCCGTAATGTCGTCTTTCTCACCTTCGATCGTGAAGATCGCGGTTTTGGTAATGGCCGAGGCGTCGACCTTCCATTCGCGGTGCTGCATCTGGCCGAGCGGCAGGTCGTGCCGAATGAAGACGCTCTCGACGGTTTGCAGGTAAAACTCCGCGGTCATGTCCATTACCGCGAGATATTCATCGTAGAACTCGCGATGCTTCTCGGCACTGTCGCCATCATTCTGCACGAGGTGCAGGAAGTAATCCTTGTGAGCGATGACGTGGCGATCCAGATTCATGGTCATGAAGCCGGATAGCTGCATGAAACCGGGATAGACCTTCCGGCCAGCACCGGGAAGCGGCCATGGCACCGTCATGATCACATTGTCTCGGAACCAGGCGATACCCTTTTCCGCCGCCAGATCATTCACAGCAGTTGGCGAAAGACGGGTATCCATCGGCCCGCCCATCAATATCATTGTCGATGGCGCCGCTTCATCGTCCAGTTCGTTCATGCGCGCGACAGCCGTAAAGACCGGAACGGACGGCTGACAGACCGCGATGACATGGGTGTCGGGGCCAAGATGCCTGAGCATTTCGATGACATAATCGACATAGCTGTCGAGGTCGAAACTTCCGTCGGCCAGGGAAACGTCACGGGCGTCGACCCAGTCGGTGATGAACACATCGCCGTGCGGCAGCATTGCTTCGACCGTTCCGCGCAGAAGCGTCGCGTAGTGGCCACTCATCGGAGCCACGAGAAGAAAACGCGGTGATTTCTCGCCATTATCCGGCAAGTCTCGCCGGAAATGCAGCAGGTTGCAGAACGGCTGCCGCCATACGATTTCTTCCGATACCGCTACCGCTTTGCCGTCGAGCACCGTTTCCGTCAGACCGAAAGCAGGTTTTTCATAGCGGCGGGTCATCCGTTCGAACAGTTCTGCCGAGGCGGCTATCGATCGTCCGAAGGCATTGCGCGAGAGTGGATTGAGGGGATTGGAAAAAGTCATCCGGGTGGCATCGGCCATCGCCCTTGCCGGGCCAAGCGCCGCACGCTGCCACTCATAGACGTGATAGAGCATCCCCATCTCCCAATCCTCCTGCCGAGTGATCCAGTTAAGGCCGAGCAACACTAAACAGTGTCGGTTGCAATGCAACAGGCCTTTGGCACCGCAGCGAATTTTGCGACATTATGGTAACAGCGCCTTGCGTGAAACTGCTCTTTTGCCCCTCGAAACGAAGGTAGCAGTACGCCGGCGATAATCCACAGGACGAAAGTATGGGTGTTTGCACTGCCGCGAAGGCTGTTCAGAACGCATCATTGATGGCGTCGATAATCGCCTCGCAGGCAGCGCGCCGGTCGGCGGCCTGAAGAATTGGCCTCGCGACGACGAGATGGCTCGCACCGGCCTCGATGGCCTCATCCGGGGTCATGACCCGCTTTTGATCCCCCGAAGCGGCGCCGGATGGGCGGATGCCCGGCGTCACGATTGCGAGGTCGGGACCGACAATCGCACGGACGCTCGCGGCTTCCTGTCCGGAGCAGACAAGGCCGCCCATTCCCGCCTGCTTCGCCTGTATCGCCCGCTGCTTCACGAGGTCTTCGGCGGTTTCGCAGTAACCGGCCTCGGCAAGATCGCCGGAATCCATCGATGTCAGCACGGTCACGCCGAGAAGCGTCAAGTCGTGGTCTTTCGCGGCTCCCACCGCCGCCACCATCGCTTTCGGATAGGCGTGGATCGTCAGCATCGATACGCCGAGCGAGGCGACAGAGGCGACGCCTTTCTCGACCGTGTTGTCGATATCCAGCAATTTCAGATCGAGAAAAACCTTTTCGCCCTGTTCGATCAGGTCGCGGGCAAGGTCGAGCCCGCCGGTAAAGGCGAGCTGGTGGCCGATTTTGTAAAGGCCGACCGCCCCGCGTGTCTCGTCGGCAATCTCGCGGGCCTCATCGATCGTCGGCACATCGAGACCGAGAATGAGGCGCTCGCGCGCGGCTTTGGGTTGGGTGACAGCAGTCAAAACGAGATTACCGATAAACGAGCCGCCAAATCGTCAGGCGGGCCGACGGTAGACGAAGAGATTGGCGGGCGGGACATTGCGTAGAACGTAGTCGTAATGCACCACTTCGAAATTGCCGCTCCCGGCAGGAATTGGCGATTTCGGCGCATAGGTGATCTGGATCACAGGGCGTCCGGGCTTGACGCGGTCGAGGAGGTCTTCGACCAGCCCGGCGCGCTGTTCGACGGGAATGTAGATCAGCGGTACGGCGCAGATCACGCAGTCGAAGGTCTGATCTTTCTTGTCTCCAAGCGTCGTGTCCAGATCGAAAGCGTCGCCCTGGATGATGTTGACGTCGGGAAACTCGATCTTGAGATGATCGGCGAAATCCTTGGAATACTCCACACTGTAAAGTTGATCGGGAGCGATGCCGCGTTCCAGGATGGCCTTGGTGATGACGCCAGTCCCCGGTCCAAGCTCCAGAACAGGCAACCCGCTCGAAACATCGACCACCGAGGCCATGACGCGGGCGGTCACCGATGATGTCGGCAGGATCGCGCCGACCGCTTTGACATCAGCAAGCCATCCTTTGAAAAAGCGGATCTCTTCATTGAAGCGAGCCCGCTTCTGCGGCTTTCGTACTGCTTGTGACATGAATGTGCGTCCCTTGATCACGCGACCGCCATTGGCGGAATATCATCTTATTTAACCGAACGATCCAGCCAACGGAAGTTTCCCGCAACCTCGCGATGAATCGAAAAAATCGCCACCGCTCCTACTCGCCGAAGGATTCGAAGAAATCTTTCATGCGGTTGAAAAAACCTGTGCTCTGCGGCGAGTTCTCCGCTTCCGAGATATCGGCGAATTCCTCCAGCAATTCGCGCTGGCGTTTATTCAGTTTCTGCGGCGTTTCCACGGCGACCTGAATGTAAAGATCGCCCACGACAGTTTCGCGAAGGACAGGCATGCCCTTGCCCTTCAGGCGGAACTGTTTGCCGTTCTGCGTGCCTTCCGGCACCTTCACCCTTGCCTGACTGCCATCGAGCGTGCCGACGTCGAACTGTCCGCCGAGAGCGGCTGTCGCCATGGAGATGGGAACCCGGCAGTAGAGATCGGCGCCATCGCGCTGGAAGAACTCATGCGGCGTGATGGAAACGAAGATATAGAGATCGCCGGAGGGGCCGCCGCGCAGTCCTGCTTCGCCTTCGCTTGCAAGTCGGATGCGCGTGCCGTCCTCGATCCCGGCGGGAATATTGACGGAGAGAGATCGCTCTTCCTGAATGCGGCCGTCTCCGCTGCAATTCTTGCATGGATCGGACACGACGGTGCCGCGACCATGGCACTGCGGGCATGTTCGCTGAATGGAAAAGAAGCCTTGCGCGGCACGGATCTGGCCCATGCCGTTACACATCGGGCAGGTCGTCGGCTGGCTGCCAGGCGCGGCCCCGGTGCCATCGCACTCCTCGCAACTGCGCGAGGTCGGCACGTGAATCTGCGCCGTCTTGCCGATGAAGGCCTCTTCGAGGCTGATTTCCATATTGTAGCGTAGATCGGCGCCCCGCTCGCGTCCGCCGCTGCGGCGCGAGCGGCCGCCGCCCATCATGTCGCCGAAAATATCTTCGAAAATATCGGAGAAGCCGCCACCGCCGCTAAAACCGCCACGCGCGCCCCCTCCCATTCCGCCATTTTCAAAAGCGGCATGGCCGAAGCGATCATAGGCGGCCCGCTTTTGCGGGTCGCGAAGCACGTCGTAGGCCTCATTCAATTCCTTGAACTTGTGTTCGGCTGCGGCGTCGCCCGGATTGCGGTCGGGATGCCATTTCATCGCAGCTTTGCGGAATGCGCTCTTCAACGCCTTTTCGTCTGCTTCGCGGCCGACGCCGAGAAGATCGTAATAGTCGTGCTTGGTGGCCATACTTGGCGATTGGTCCCTGAATCGGCATGGGCGGGTCTTCGCAGCCTGAGCGCGGTGACGCGCGCCGGCAGCAGCGTTTGCCTATGTAATGGGGCTTGACGCAGGATGAAAGGGGGGCGATTGCCGACCGCCTCAGCGGCCGCCCTCCATCAGGGCGCTCCGGGCAGCCAGGGCGTGACGGATTTTCCGTCCGTGAAGCCGATCGATCAGCCAGTCCCCAATGGGCTTTTCGAACAGAACATGGCTAACAAGCGCAACCACAATCGTGCTGATGGCGGCGGGGATAAACAACCAGTCGATGCGGAAATCGACGATGGGCTCAATGATCCGCCAGATCCCTTTCAGATAGATGGCTTCCAGCACGGGATGCCACAGATAGATCCCGAAGCTGACGGCAAGAACGGGAAGGCCGGGCCGCATCCATGCCATGCCATGCGGGTTGTCGCGCTCTGCAAGGGCGGCGAGCCATAGCGTGGCGGCAAGCGCGGTCAGCACAAGTCCGTAAGCCGCTGGCTGAAACATCAGCCAGACGGTGAAAGCCATGCTGATCTGACCGGCCAGATGCGATCCCATCTTGAAGGTGGTGAGGTGGACGATCCGGACCAGCGCAGCGCCGATAAAGAAGCTGCCGACCGCACGAAACGCGCCCCAGTTCTTCATCTCCGCAACGGACTGCGCAGGCGACCAGCCCTGAGCGATAACGAACAGCGCGATCATATAGGCAAGGACAGCGCCGAAGATGAGACCGGCAATTCCGCTTCTCGTGGCCACAAGCACGACGAGAGGCATCAGCAGATAGCAGAGCCACTCGGCCGATAGGGACCATGAGGGGAAGTTGAAGCTCAACCATTCGGTCGTTCCCCACGCCTGAAGCAAAAGAAAATTGGCAGGCAGCGCGCTCCAATCGAACAGGACTGGCCCATTCTCGGCCCGGATCAGACCCGCCTCCCAGACGACGCCGAGCGCCACGAAGAATAGTGTGGTGATCAAATGCAGCGGATAGAGCCGCGCCAGCCTTTTGTAGAGAAAGACCATGAACGATTTCATGTTGCCGAGCCGGCTCTGGTAGCGCTCATAGATCAGAAACCCCGAGACCATGAAGAAAAGGTCCAGCAGGGGGAGCATGTTTTCCAGCCACGGCACCCATGTGCGCCAATCGTCCGACAGATGGACGAAATGGTAGAACATGATGATCAGCGCCGCGAGGAAACGCCATAATGCGAAGGCGTGGTAGGTTAACGGCTTCGGCGGTATTGCGTCGTCGGGCATCGGACAGTCCGTCGTGGAAAATATTCTTTCGCAATATCCGCTATCGGACGACAGGAAAACCGAAGGTTCTTGAAGTGGTAAACGATAGCGTGCAACCACGCCCGAAAAGTAGACAACGGTAAGTTGGTCTGCGGCCGATGGATTTCTCCGGCGGCTGGCGATATAAGCGCGACATGATCGCCCGATCGCTAAATTGGCAGGTGCTTCGCAAGGCCGTCGCCTTGCTTCTGGCAACCGCGTTACTGACTGGCATTGGTCTCGGCTCGGTCGTTCGCGCAGCGTCGGTTGCCGAAAGCCACAGTCAGGTCGTCGATCTTGCGGCTTATGCGCTGCCTGACGGAACCGTACCTGTCGTTTGCCGCGGCGGCATAGCAGATGGCGATCAGACCGACCATCGATCAGAGCTGCACTGCTTCCTTTGTGTTTTCGCCCAGATAGCCGGACTGCCGCCGACGCCCGACGGCGTGCCGTTGATCATCTCGCTCTCGTTGAAGCTGCGCCTGGCCCGCGCCGATTCAGCGCAGTTTTCGCCGCCCCTAACAGCCTTTTCCGCACGCGCTCCGCCGATCGTCGTCTAGGGCCGCGAAGCCGGCCTTGTTTGACGAAATGCAAGGACACGCCTTTCGATAGGCGCGAAAAGGAAAAGATGATGAAATATACGATCATGGCCGCTGTCGCGGCGCTCACTCTGCTGCCCATCTCTGCACAGGCAGAATCCAACAAGATGGCCGACGGACATTCGCATATGCAGATGGTCGGCAAGCTTGAGATCACAGATGTGCGGCTACGGGCGACGCCACCCAACGCAAAGGTCGCCGCCGGCTATCTGACGGTCAGAAATACGGGCACGGAACCGGATCGCCTGATCGGCGGATCGGTCGATTTCGCCGATGAGATCGAAGTGCATGAGATGGCGGTCGAGGATGGCGTGATGAAAATGCGCCCGCTTCGCGATGGGCTGGAGATCGCGCCAGGACAGCAGGTCGAACTGAAACCCGGCAGCTACCATCTGATGCTCATGGGGATGAAAGATGAGCTTAAAGAGGGGCAGACCAGAACGCTGACGGTGGAATTCGAAAAGGCCGGCAGCGTGAGTGTCGATGCGCCCGTGGCGCCTTTTGGCAAAGGCGGGCACCCCGACAATAGCAAAGAGCATAAGGCGCACTGACGATGAGAACGGTCCGTATCATCAGTTGGGCGGCGGTCAGCCTTCTGATCGCTGCCATCGCCGGCGCGCTTATCTATCAATCGATTTTCGGCGGTTCCGATCGTTCCATGATCGCCGATACGAAGATGGGCGCGCCCTTCGAACTTATCGATCACAATGGCGAGGTCATTACGGAGAAGGCGTTGGAGGGCCAACCCTCGGCCGTTTTCTTCGGTTTCACCCATTGCCCGGAGGTCTGCCCGACCACGCTTTATGAGATGGCGACCTGGTTCGACGCGTTGGGAGAGGAGGGCAAGAATATTCGCGCCTTCTTCATCACTGTCGATCCCGAGCGCGATACGCCGGATGTGATGAAGTCGTATGTCGAGAACTTCACCGACCGGATCACGGGCATCACGGGAGATCCTGAAAAGGTCGAGCAGTTGAAGAAAGCCTGGCGCGTTTATTCCAAACGGGTACCGCTTGAAGATGGCGACTACACCATGGACCATACCGCGTCGGTGATGCTGGTCGACGCCGAGGGGCGTTTCAAAGGCACCATTGCTTATGGCGAGTCTGCCGATACGGCGATGGAAAAGCTGCGGCGGTTGGCCAAGGGGTGATCGGGCTTTTCCTCGCCCCTTGGGAAGAGGGATAGTGTGGCACGGCGGCGAGGCTCTCCCGGGGCGATGCCGGACTTGGGTGAGGGGCAAGTCCCAAATATAAAAGCCCCGGCTGTCTCCAGTCGGGGCTTTTTACGTCGCGTTACAGTAACGATCAGGCGCTTTTCTTCTCGTCGCCGTCTTCGTCGATTTCCTCATATTCGGCATCGACAACATCGTCGCTTTCACTGCTTTCAGAAGCGCCGTCGGCCTGTGCGTCGGCCGCTGCAGCCTCGGCCTGGCTCGCCTCATACATAGCCTGTCCGAGCTTCATGGAAGCCTCGGCAAGGGTCTGCGTCTTGGCCGTGATGGCTTCCGGATCAGCGTCGTCCTTGTCGAGTTCGGACTGCAAATCGGACTTGGCGGTCTCAATAGCCGTCTTGTCCTCTTCGGAGACCTTGTCGCCGTAGTCCTTGAGGCTCTGCTCCGTGGAATGGATCAGCGCCTCGGCCTGGTTGCGGGCCTCGACAGCCGCACGCCGCTTCTTGTCGGCTTCGGCGTTGGATTCGGCATCGGCGACCATCTTCTCAATGTCGGCGTCCGAAAGGCCGCCGGAAGCCTGGATGCGGATCTGCTGCTCCTTTCCGGTGCCTTTGTCCTTCGCGGAGACCTGCACGATGCCGTTGGCGTCGATGTCGAACGTCACTTCGATCTGCGGCACGCCGCGCGGCGCTGGCGGAAGACCGACAAGATCGAACTGGCCGAGGATCTTGTTGTCCGCCGCCATTTCACGCTCGCCCTGGAAGACCCGGATCGTCACCGCATTCTGATTGTCTTCAGCGGTCGAGAAGGTCTGGCTCTTCTTGGTCGGGATCGTGGTATTGCGCTCGATCAGGCGGGTGAACACGCCGCCCAGCGTCTCGATGCCGAGCGATAGCGGCGTGACGTCGAGCAGCAAAACGTCCTTGACGTCGCCCTGCAGAACACCGGCCTGAATGGCGGCGCCCATGGCCACGACCTCATCAGGGTTCACACCCTTATGCGGCTCCTTGCCGAAGAACTGCTTCACCGTCTCCTGCACCTTGGGCATACGGGTCATGCCGCCGACGAGAACGACCTCATCCAGCTCATTAGCGGTGAGACCCGCATCCTTGAGCGCAGCCTTCATCGGCTCCACGGTACGCTTGACGAGGCTCTCGACGAGGCTTTCGAACTTCGCCCGCGTCAGCTTCATGGTGAGATGCTTCGGGCCGGACTGGTCGGCGGTGATGAAGGGCAGGTTGATCTCTGTCTGCGAAGAGGACGACAGTTCGATCTTAGCCTTCTCCGCCGCTTCTTTCAGGCGCTGCAGAGCCAGCTTGTCGTTGCGCAGATCGATGCCCTGATCCTTCTTGAACTCATCGGCCAGATATTCGACCAGCTTCATGTCGAAATCTTCGCCGCCGAGGAACGTGTCGCCATTGGTCGACTTCACCTCGAACACGCCGTCGCCAATCTCCAGAATGGAGACGTCGAACGTGCCGCCGCCAAGATCGTAGACGGCGATGGTCTTGCCGTCCTTCTTGTCGAGGCCGTAGGCGAGGGCCGCCGCCGTCGGCTCGTTGATAATGCGCAGCACTTCGAGACCGGCGATCTTGCCGGCATCCTTGGTGGCCTGACGCTGGGCGTCGTTGAAGTAGGCCGGCACGGTAATGACCGCCTGCTCGACCTTCTCGCCGAGATAGGCCTCAGCGGTTTCCTTCATCTTCTGAAGGATCATTGCGGAAATCTGCGAGGGGGAGTGATCCTTACCGCCGGCTTTCACCCAGGCGTCGCCATTGCTGCCCTCGACGATGGCGTAGGGAACCAGCTTCTTGTCCTTTTCGACCGTCGGGTCGGAATAAGGGCGGCCGATCAGGCGCTTGACCGCAAACAGCGTGCCTTCCGGGTTCGTCACCGCCTGGCGCTTGGCCGGCTGGCCGACGAGGCGTTCGCCATCCTCGGTGAAGGCAACCATGGACGGCGTGGTGCGCGCGCCTTCCGAGTTCTCGATAACCTTGGCTTCCTTGCCGTCCATGACGGCGACGCAGGAATTGGTGGTGCCGAGGTCGATACCAATAACTTTAGCCATTCTTCTCTCCGTTTAGCAGACCGCCGGGACCCGTTATGGCGTTCCGTGGGCAGTCCCCGTTCCGATTGAAAGTGCGAAGCGAAAACCGTTCAGTGGGAGCGATTTGCGCCGTTCGCAGCGCATATAAGGAGAGGCGGGCGCGCTCGCAAGGCGAATGCGTACGCGAAGATCACGGAAATGTGAACTGGCCTCTCACGCGGCAATCGGTCGTGGCGGCAGGATGAACAATGGCTTCACTGGTCGAACGCATCGCGCTTGGCGAAGATGGATATTCCGAGCGTGATAACGGCGGCTTGCCCACCCAATACCGCCGGCCATACGAGGGGAAACGCGGGATCAAAAAATTTCTGCGGCCCAAAGGACACCAGCGCCATCAGGCAGGCGAGGCCGGTCAGCACGATGCCTATGCCTCGCCTGGGGCCTATGAGAAGAGCGCCGACGGCAAGAGATAGCGACAGGCCCAGAAACGGCCCCATACCCGCAAAAGGTATGATGGCGGGCGGGTGCGGCGCAACACCCGCCAGTAGTGATGCGAACATCACCGTTTGGAGGATGATCAGAGTGGCGAGCGATGCCTGAGCGATCCGGTCGAGATGCATAAAACCCTCCAGTACACATATGTACACTTGCGAAAGTGAGTACACATAT
The DNA here is from genome assembly GCF_024158145.1 of Notoacmeibacter sp. MSK16QG-6. GTDB lineage: Bacteria > Pseudomonadota > Alphaproteobacteria > Rhizobiales > Rhizobiaceae > Notoacmeibacter. Next base: position 1,226,051 of record NZ_JAMYXM010000001.1, on the reverse strand, counting down.
GTACTGAGCCGCGCAATGGCTGATGATAAAAATCTTGGAAGTGTCGGGTCACGCTGGGAAATGCTGGCCGAAGCTGCCTATGCGTTACTGAGAGAGAAGGGCTATCGGTCCACATCCATGCTCGCTATCGCCAAGAAGGCCGGCATGTCGAACCAGACGCTTTACCGGCTCTATCCCAACAAGCAGGCTTTATTCGGCGCCTTGGTCGAGGCAAACGCGAAAAAAGCGACCGAATTTTTCGCCTCGGCAGAGCAGGAAGCTACTACTGATCCGCTAGCGGCTCTTAACCGGCTTGGGCCGATCCTGCTCGAACTGGTCGCCAGCGAGCGAGCGGTTGCATTGAACCGCGCGGCGGCAGGCGATGTTCACGATACCGCCCGTCTTGGGCCGCTGATCGCCGAAAATGGAAGGGAGGTGCTTTGGCCTATGGTAACGCGGACGATCGGTCTTGCGATGGCAGCTGGCGATCTTTCATCCGATGCCGATCCCGCGATGGCTGCCGATATATGGTTCTCCGTCCTGATCGGCGATCTGCAGATCCGCCGCGTCATTGGCACCGCCGACCCGCTGGAGTGCGAAGCGCGAATCACACGATCGACCTTGGCGCTCGACATACTCAAGGCCGCATATCCGCCGGAAACGTAATCCGTTGTCACGCGGACGTTCAAACCTCGACCCAGCCGCCCTCTTCGCCAGCCCGGTAGATTGCGTCGATCACGCGCTGATTCTTCACCGAATCCTCCAGGCTGAAGATCGGCTCGCGTTCGCCGGTCTCGATAGCCTTTCCGAAGGCCTCGATTTCGAGGCGGTACTGGTCGATGCCGGTATAGCGGAAAATGTCCGTTTTTCGGTGATCCTGATTGTGAAGGCGGACCTCGTCGCCCTCATAGAGATTGGAATTCCAGGGCGCCGTCAGTTCGATAAAACCCTTATCGCCGTGAAAGGCGATTGTCTGGCGCTGCGCCATCTGGGTCGATATGTAGAAGCTCTGCTCGAAAGAGCCGTAATCGGCTCGGACTGAGGCGTATCTATCGGTGCCGAAGCCGGGATCGAAGTCGACGGTTGCGCTGATCCGCTGCGGCTCCTTGCCGGTGGCGAAACGGGTGGTCACCGTAGGATAGACGGCGATATCCGGAATGACGCCGCCGCCCAGTTCCGGCACATTGCGCATATTGCCGGCATCCCTGTTGAAATAGGTGAAAGCCGCATCGACCTGCCGCAAGGTGCCGATTGCACCGCCTTCAATCAGCTCTCTCACCTTGTGCCATTGCGGATGGTAAGTGACCATGAAGGCTTCGGAGATGAGAACGCCAGTCTCATCGCGCGTGGCAATCAGCCGGTCGATTTCGGACGCCTTGAGCGCGATGGGCTTCTCGCACAGCACATGCTTGCCGGCACGGGCTGACTTTTCGGCCCATTCCACATGCATGGCCGTCGGCAGGGGGATATAAACTGCGTCGACCTGATCGCTATCTAGCAACGCTTCATAAGAGCTGAAGGCATGTGGCGCGCCGAACCGGTCGGCAAGCGTACGCGCCGCCTCAGCATCGCGGCTGGCGACAGCGCTCAGCACATTGTCATCGGCCGCGCAGATCGCTGGTATGACATGCTCGCGTCCGATTTTTGCCGTCGACAACACACCCCATCGCAACATTGCGGTCTCCTCCCGTTTGCGAACGTCCGGTATCAAACGAGCAGGGTCGCGATCATCCAGAGGCCCATCACGATCATCATGATATTTTCGGTCAGCGAGATGAAGCCGAGCGGCACGTTTGAATCGCCGCCGACACAGGCGCATTTCAATTCGCGTTTGTCGATATAGACCGCCTTGAAGACAGAGATCGCGCCAACGGTGCCGATGAAAAGCGAAACGAGGCCGACTGGCCAGATGAGTGGGCTGCCCGATCCGACAAGCGCGATCATACCGATGCCGGCAAATGCTTCGGCGTACGGGTAGACATAAGCGTAGGGCACCCAGCGCTGAGCCAGAAGATCGTAGCCGAGAAAGCCGTTCGAAAACCCTTCCACGTCCTGCAGCTTCTGGATCGCCAGGCCACACATGGAGAAGGCGAGAAACCATTTCACCAGCGTCGCCAGAACGCCCCAGCCATCGGCCAGCGCGTAGCCGGTATAGAGATTATAGACGAGCGCCAGCGCCATGAGGCCCGTCATACCGAAAATGGCGATGACCGGCTCGTAGGTCGTCTCGCCTTTCTCGGCCACATGCTTTCCGAAATAGCGGCGCAGATCGTCATGACCGCCGATCCGCTCGCCATCGATAAAGGTCTGTGGCGTCGTCTTTACGTCATGCGTCTGTCGGAAGGCATCGGTCTGCGCCTTCGTCTGAAGATGATGATCTTCGACTTCATAACCGTTCGATTTCAGGAGATAGCGAGACTTCAAACCGAAGGGGCAGAGATGGTTTTCCATCACCATTCGGTAAAGCACGGCCTTCTTCGCGGCCGAGGCCTCGTAAGGATAGCTTTTTGCGTCGATCGTACTCATGCACACTGTCTCTTGCGCCAGGAATAGACTGCTAGACGGGCCATCTATCCCAACGCCTTCACGCTTCAAGCATGACAGTCAGGCAGGTCGACGGTTCAGACCTTAGAAATGAACGCGGACGCCGAACGTATTGGCGTTGGTCGTATCGCCCATATTGCCGAGCGCCGGCAGAAAGAAAATGTTCTTGCCGCCCGATCGATGCTGCGCCCGATAGACGAAATCGATATTGGGACGAGACTTAAGCGAAACGGCAATTTCCGGCGCCATGAAGTAGAGAAGCGTCGCATCGCCATCTTCCTCGATCTCACGTTGGCGTTCCAGACCGTAGGAGCCGGTTACGGCCGTCAGGCCGAACGTAAAGGCTGGCTTGAGAAGGATAGGGCCGATCGGAAGGCCTTTATGGCGAATGGTCGGACCGGCCCATAGTTCGCCAGAGGTGCCGGACGGGCCGAAATCGTCATTGTCGATGCGGATCGACGCGCCGATCTCTCCGCCGACGACAAGGCCGAGCGGCAGGTCATACGGCGTATGCGCCAAGGCCGCGCCGACCTGCACCTGCCCACCGTAATCGGCGACGAAGGGCAGAGAATCCGGCTGCCAGACATGGCCTTCGATGGACCGTCCGCCGAACACGAGGAGCGATGTGTCGGAAATAGCTTTCGGCATCGCGCCCGCATCCATGCTGGGCTCGAGAATGTCGGCCGCTCGCGCGAGGCCGGATGCGGCCATCAGGATCGAGAGACCTATGCCAAAGACGATTTTTCTCATCACTTCCCCACCGTCGAACGCCCCTTCGACCTCAATAGATAGAGCATTAGATAATCGTCCTGTCGACCGAATGGCGTCAATTGTCGGATCATCAATGGCTTCGTGCGACATATCCGCAACGAATGCGGCATGACGCTGAAAGGCTAAAGTAACCCGCTTAAGGATCGGTTTAGCCTTCCGGTCTCTGCACTATTCAGCCGCGCAGAACGCCGCCCGTCTGTTTGGCGACATTGGCGATGATGGCCGACGACAGGGTTTCGAAATCCTCGTCCGTCAGCGTTCGCTGCAAGGGTTGGATCGTCACCGCTACGGCAATCGACTTTTTGTCTTCGCCGAGAGACGCGCCTTCGAACACGTCGAACACCACGACATCGGAGATGAGCCCGCGATCGGCCGCCGCGGTCGCCTTGGCGATTTCGCCGGCCGGCACCTGCTTGTCGACGATGAAGGCGAAGTCGCGCGAGACGGCCTGAAAGGGCGAAAGTTCGAGTTTCGGCTTCGTTCGCGTCGCCTTCCTTTTCGGCGCGGATAGCGCATCGACAAAGACTTCGAAACCACAGACTGGCCCGGAGACGTCCAGCGCATCCAGAACGCGCGGGTGAAATTCGCCGAAGCTGGCCAGAATATTCTTTGGCCCAAGCCGCAAAGTCCCCGAGCGGCCGGGATGATACCAGTCGGCCGCTCCGGCCATGACCATCAGCTTATCGACCGGCGCGCCGATAGCTTCCAGAACGGCAAGCGCGTCGGCCTTGGCGTCGAAGACGCCGACAGGCGCCGCACCACCTGACCAATGACGGCCTGCGCTTCCCATATGCGCGCTGCCCGTCCGCACGCCGCCCGCAACGCGGCGCTGCCCTTTCGGGGTGTCGTTTTCATAGGTGCCGGAAACTTCGAAGAGGGCAACATCGCCATAGCCGCGCTTGGCGTTCCGGCTTGCCGCAGCCAGAAGGCCCGGAAGCAGCGACGGACGCATATCGCTCATATCGGCAGCGATCGGATTGGCCAGCTTTAACCGCCCATCGCCGCCGCCGAAAAGTTCGGCGTGATCGGCTGGGATGAATGACCAGGTGACCGCCTCCATCATGCCGCGAGCGGCCAGCGACCGCTTGGCGGCGCGCGTACGGTTCTGAAGCGGTGTCAGGATCGGGCCGCCGACTTCGCCATGGGCGGGCAATGGCTCCGGGCCGATCTCGTCGACGCCGTGAATGCGGATGACCTCCTCGACAAGATCGGCCTTGCCGTCGATATCGGGCCGCCATGTCGGGACGGAAATCATCGCCGTCCCGCCGTCCTCACCCACACTGTCGAACCCCAGGCGCGTCAGGATGGAAAGGCTTTCATCCTTCGATATTTCGATGCCCGTCAGCCGCTTCACTTCGCTCGGCGGAAACGCGATCTGCCTGCGCTCCGGTTCGCTATAGCCGGCAACGATCTTTTCGCTCGGCTCACCCCCGCAAATATCGAGGACAAGTTGTGTCGCCAGATCGAGGCCCGGCTCCATGAAGGCCGGATCGACCCCGCGTTCGAAACGGTAGCGCGCATCGGTGATGATGCCGAGATCGCGGCCCGTCCGCGCAATATTCGCCGCGTCCCACAAAGCCGACTCGATCAGCACATCGGTCGTGCTCTCATCGCATCCGGAGGCTTCGCCGCCCATCACGCCCGCAATACTTTCAACGCCGTTTTCGTCGGCTATGACGCAGATGCTGTCGCTCAATTCGTAGGTCCGCTCGTCGAGCGCCTCGACCGTCTCGCCGTTTCTGGCGCGGCGGATCGTGAGGTCGCCTTGCACCTTGGCGGCGTCGAAGACATGGAGCGGACGGCCCCGGTCGAAGGTCACGTAATTGGTGATGTCGACCAGCGCGTTGATCGGGCGAAGCCCAATCGCGATCAGCCGGCGCTGCATCCAGTCCGGCGACACGCCGCTATCGACCCCGCGCACAAGGCGTAGAGCGAAGCCGGGACAAAGATCGCTGGCTTCGATGGTGACGCCGGTCGGACATGCGCCCTCACCGGCGATGGCCGGAACGGTCGGCGTTTTCAGCGTGCCGAGGCCGGAAGCGGCCAGATCGCGGGCAATGCCCGAAACACCGGTGCAATCGGGGCGGTTCGGCGTCAGGTTGATTTCGATGACCGGATCGGCGAGGCCCGCCCATTCGGCGTAACTCTGGCCGACCGGCGCGTCGGCCGGCAGGTCGATAATGCCCTCATGCTCGTCCGACAGTTCCAATTCGCGTTCCGAGCACATCATACCGAAGCTCTCGACGCCGCGTATGTTCCCTTTGCCGATCGTGGTGTCGAGGCCAGGAATATAACTGCCTGGCTGCGCCAGAACGCCAACGAGCCCCGTCCGGGCATTCGGCGCGCCACAGACGACCTGCAGCAGAGCGCCGCTGCCCGTATCCACCTTGAGCACCTGGAGTTTGTCAGCATCGGGATGGCGCTCTGCCTCGATGACCCGGGCGATCGTGAATGGCCTCAGACCTGCCCTGTCGTCGATCTCTTCGACTTCCAGGCCGATCATGGTCAGTCGTTCGCAGATGGTGGCGAGGTCCGCCTCGGTCTCCAGATGATCCTTCAGCCAGGACAGGGTGAATTTCATAATGCGCCATCGCTCCATTGGGGTCGGCCCAAGCTCATGGCTCAGGCCGCCAATATTCGGTCGGTCGGCTGCATACGCTTTTTGATCGCGCGGGAAAACCCGCCCGTTGCAGTTGTGATCTTTGCCGCTGTAACAAAACCGGGCGGCAGAACGTTACTGACGATTGAGCGGGGGCGACCGATCAGTGGTCGTGGAATGCGCGGTGATCGAGACCCTTTGGCCACCATATGAAGTAAAGCGATCCGATCTTGCGGGTCGGCACCCGGCGTTCAAGTTCGCAGCGACGCATATATTGAATGGTCTTTATCTTTAGTGTTCCAGCGAAAAGGGGAATATTACAGTGCATATGGAAGATCCGAAATACGCCTCATGGCGAAGGGCAGCCCCGAAGCCCCTGCCGATGAAAAATGATAGAAGGAAGGACGAAACGCAGTGATGACAGTCGGTAAAGCATGGCTCTCCGCCGCCCTTTGTCTGTTTGGCCTGGCCGGCAGTCTGAGCCCGGCTTTGGCAGAAAATAAGGCGCCCGCCGTCTCGGATTGGACGGCAATCGAAAAGGCCGCCGAGGGTCAGACCGTGCAGTGGAATGCGTGGGGCGGAGCGGAAAACATCAACGCCTATATCGACTGGGTCGGCGAACGCATGGAGGCGCTTTATGGCGTCTCTGTGAACCATGTCCGCCTGTCCGACACTGCCGAGGCGGTGTCGCGTGTCCTGGCCGAAAAGGCGGCTGGCAGAACCGCCAATGGATCGGTCGATCTGATCTGGATCAACGGCGAGAATTTCGTCGCCATGAAAGAACGAGGCCTTCTGGAAACGCCAGGCTGGGCGACGTTGCTTCCCAATTGGAAATATGTCGATGTGAAGGGCAAGCCGACCGTGGTGACGGATTTCACCGTGCCGACGGACGGCCTGGAATCGCCTTGGGGCATGGCCAAGTTGACCTTCTGGCACGACACGGCCCGTACCGAAGCCGGTCAATTGCCTCATTCGGCAAAAGAGATCGCCGACTGGCTGAAAGACAATCCGGGTCGCTTCACCTATCCCGCTCCGCCCGACTTCATTGGCTCGACCTTTCTGAAGCAGCTACTGGTCGAAACCGCGCCGGAAAAGATCGATCTGTCGCAGCCTGCAACGGACGAGAATTTCGCGGCCGCCACGAAAACCATGTTCGCTATGCTCGATGAGATGCGCCCAAACCTGTGGCGCGGTGGCCAGCGCCATCCGGAAAACTACCCGGCGATGAAGGCGCTTTTGGCCGATGGCGAAATCGACATTTTGTTCGCGTTCAACCCGGGCGAAGCCTCTTCCGGGATTGCCGCCGGCGAATTGCCTGAGACGGTCCGACCGCTTCCTTTTCCCGCCGGCACGCTCGGCAACAGTCATTTCGTGACCGTTCCCTTTAATGCGGCCAACCGAGAAGGTGCGCTTCTGCTCGCCAATTTTCTGATCTCGCCGGAAGCACAGATCAGAAAAGAGAACGCCGAACTGTGGGGCGACCCCACCGTTCTCGATGTCGCGAGCCTACCGGAGGACGACCGAAAAGCTTTCGAATCGCTGCCGCGCGGGCCGGCGACGCCCTCGCCAGAGCAGACCGGTCCAGTCATCGTCGAGCCGCACGCCAGTTGGCAGGATCGGCTGGAAGCCGAATGGGAAAAGCGTTACGTGGTTGGCGGCTGATCCCTCTTGGCTGAGAGAGGGCCGCTCTTGCGGATAGCCCCGTTGCTGGCATTGGCTGTGATTGGCCTGCCGGTCACGGCCGGGCTGGCGGGCACGGTTCTGCCGGCCTTCGGTTTTCTGCCGGCGCTGGGCAGAGAGACGTTTTCGCTCGAACCATTTCGTGAGCTTTTTGCCGCTCCTGCTCTCGGCGATAGCGTACGCCTGTCGCTTGTCACAGGTCTGGCCGCGGCACTCATCTCGCTCGGCCTGGCCGGCGCGTTTACTGCGGCTGCGACCGGCACGCCGGCTTTCGAACGGATGCGCCGCCTGCTCGCCCCGCTCTTGGCTGTGCCGCATGCGGCGGCCGCGTTTGCGTTCGCTTTTCTCATAGCGCCATCCGGCCTCATATTGCGGTTATTATCCCCTTGGGCGACCGGCTTTGAACGCCCGCCAAACGTCCTCGTGATCGGCGATCCAGCCGGCCTTTCCCTCATTGCAGGACTGGTGCTGAAGGAAACGCCCTTCCTGATTTTGCTGATTCTCGCGGCGCTGCCGCAAATGCCGACGACGCGGAGCCGCCAACTGGCCGCCTCGCTCGGATATGGTCGGATGGCGGGTTTTGTCTTTTTGCAGTGGCAGCCGCTTTATCGTCAGATCCGCCTTGGCGTTCTCGCGGTTATCGCCTTTTCTTCTTCGGTCATCGACGTCGCGCTGATCCTCGGACCCAATCTTCCCGCACCTCTTTCTGTCAGGCTCGCGCAATGGATGGTCGACCCCGACCTTTCCCTGCGGTTTATGGCGAGCGCAGGGGCGGTCCTGCAGCTCTTCGTGACGATGGCCGCGATCCTTTGCTGGATCGGTCTGGAATGGCTCGGCGCCGTGCTCCTCGCCGGCTTGCGTGACAGAGGTCTGCGCTTTGCACGGGACGCTATTGCCCGCGCAATGGCCGTAGGTCTTCCGCTTGCCACTGCACTCCTGCTGATCCTTGGCATTTTGGCGCTGTTTCTGTGGTGCTGCGCGGGCTTTTGGCCCTTCCCCGATGCGCTGCCCGGCAATTGGACGCTTCGGAGTTGGCGGAGCGCCTGGCCACGTCTTGACGGGCCGCTGGCGACAACCATGATTGCCGCAATCGCTTCGACCGCTATCGGCATGATATTGGTGGTGCTGCGCCTCGCGACCCGGCCGTCCGGCAGACCCCCGGCCGCTCTTTCGAGGGGTGTGATGTGGCTGCCGCTTCTGCTGCCGCAGGTCGGATTTCTCTTCGGGCTTCAACTTCTGGCAATCCGGACCGGAACGGACGGCACCTATGGTGCGCTCATTCTGTCCCATCTTATTTTCGTCATCCCCTATCTGATGATTGCTTTGCAGGATGGCTGGGCCGCGCTCGATCCCCGCTATGAACGCGTTGCAACGGCGCTCGGCGCTTCGCCCCTTCGCACGTTTTTTGCCATTCGATTGCCACTGATGACGAATGCCCTGCTGGCCGCCTTCGCCATCGGTTTCGCGGTTTCGGTCGGTCAGTATCTGACGACCGTGCTGATCGGGGCGGGGCGCTTGCCGACCCTGACGACGGAGGCCGTAGCGCTGGCCGCGGGTGACAATCGTCGTATTATTGCCGTCTATGCGTTGCTGCAGACTATGCCGCCGCTGATCCTCTTCGCCATTGCCGCGATCCTGCCCACCTTGCTATGGCGGAACCGCAGGGCCATGGCAGCCTAGGAGAATGCGATCTTGGACAAGCAGGCGACGGGGGGCGTAAAAGCGGGCGCAAGCCTCGGCTTCTGCAACGTTTGGATCGCCTTGAACGGCCATCTTCTGCTGCAATTGGACCGAACGGTGATGCCAGGCGAGATCCTTACCGTCATGGGACCTTCGGGCTCCGGAAAATCCAGCCTGCTTGCTTTTATAGGCGGCTTCCTCGACCCCGCCTTTGAAGCGGATGGCGAAATCTGGCTTGGCGAAATGCGGATCGATAAATGCCCGCCGGCAGATCGCCATTGCGGCCTTTTGTTCCAGGACGCGCTGCTCTTCCCACATATGAATGTCGGACAGAACCTTTCTTTTGCACTGCCGGCCGAGGTAAAGGGCCGGAAGGCCCGCAAGGACGCAATTGCCGGGGCGCTTCAGAACATCGGCCTGCCGGACATCGAAAGCCGCGACCCGGCCACGCTTTCCGGTGGCCAGAAGGCGCGGGTGGCACTGGCGCGGACGCTTCTGTCGCGGCCAAATACAATGCTGCTGGACGAGCCCTTCTCAAGCCTCGATGCCGAATTGCGCGCGGCGATGCGCGATCTCACCTTTGGCGCCATCCGTCGGGCGTCGATACCCGCTATCCTCGTGACGCATGACGCTGCGGACGCGGAAGCCGCAGGCGGCCCGGTTGTCAAAATCGGTGCTCCGCCAGCGATATGACGACGCCCTTCCCATCGGTCGAAAATTTGCCGGAACTGCCGGTCCGCGAAGCGCTCCCGAACCTCCTGGCTGCGCTCGAAGACAGGAGCAGGGCCGTGTTGGTGGCGCCACCCGGCGCGGGCAAGACGACGCTGGTGCCGCTTGCCTTGCTGGGCAGGAACTGGCGCGGCGACGGGACGATCGTTTTGCTGGAGCCACGTCGCCTCGCTGCTCGCGCAGCGGCGCGGCGCATGGCTGCAATCCTCGGCGAAGAGGTCGGCCAGACGGTCGGTTACGCCATGCGGATGGACAATCGAACCGGTCCGGACACCCGTATTCTCGTCGTCACCGAGGGCGTTTTCGCCGCCATGATACTCGACGATCCCGAATTGACTGGCGTCGCTGCGGTCTTATTCGACGAGTTTCACGAGCGCAGCCTCGATGCCGATTTCGGACTGGCCCTGGCGCTCGATGCGGCGGAAGCGTTGCGGCCCGATCTGCGGCTTGTGGTGATGAGCGCGACGCTGGATGCCGCTCGCGTCGCTGGGCTTCTCGGCGATGCGCCGATCATCGAGAGCAAAGGTCGCGCCTTTCCGGTCGAGATAAATTACCGTCCGCGCAAACCGGATCAGCGTATCGAGGATGCGATGGTCGCGGCGGTTCGCTGGGCGCTGACAGAGGAAGAAGGATCGATCATCGCCTTTTTGCCGGGTCAAGCCGAAATCCGCCGCGTTGAAGAGCGCCTGCGCGAGGCGATCCCATCCACACTGGCGGAGCGTCTCGACATCATGCCGTTGCACGGCGGCCTTCAAGGCAAGGATCAGGACGCCGCCATCCGCCCCGCACCAGAAGGGCGTCGCAAGATCGTGCTGGCGACGCCTATCGCGGAAACCTCCGTGACCATCGACGGTGTACGCGTGGTTATCGATTCGGGTCTCGCCCGCGTGCCAAAATACGAGCCCGGCAGCGGGGTGACGCGGTTGGAAACGATTCGCGCCTCGCGCGCCAGCGTCGATCAGCGGGCCGGCCGCGCGGGCCGGACCCAGCCAGGCGTCGCGATCCGCCTTTGGGCCGAACCGCAGACAGCTTCACTTGACGCCCATGGCAAGCCGGAGATCATGGAAGCGGATCTGTCGCGCCTCCTGCTCGACAGCGCCGCCTTTGGCGTGAACGATCCACGCACGCTGCCCTTTCTCGATCCGCCGCCTGATCCGGCATTGAACGAGGCGCGTAAGCTGCTCACCATGCTCGGCGCGCTGGATGAAGCCGGCGGCATCACGGCAAGCGGACACGCTATGCGCAAACTGGCGCTGCCAGTCCGCCTCGCCTTCATGATCGCCAAGGCAGTCGAGTTGAGCGAGGCGAAGCGTGCCTCACAACTCGCCGTACTGCTGACCGAACGCGGGCTGGGCGGCATGGCGAGCGATCTTGAGCGCCGCCTGTCCAATTTCGAGCGCGATAGGTCAGCGCGCGCCAGATCCGCTCGCGCACTCGCCGACCGTCTGGCGAAGAGCGCCGGCGGGGGGCGAAACGCAACGTCGGACATGTCGGTGGGCGAGCTTCTGCTTCTGGCCTATCCGGATCGGTTGGCGCGCCGCCGTGGGGGCCATGGCCGCTACATCCTCGCCAATGGACGCGGCGCAGCGCTTGATGAAACCGATCCGCTGGCCGGCGAGGAGTGGCTGGTGGTGGCCGATATGACCGGCCAGGCGCGGCAGGGCCGCATCGTCGCAGCCGCCGCGCTCGACGAGGTGACCATGCGCAATGCCATGGCGGAACGGATCGAGGAGCGTGTGGAAGCCTCCTTCGATCCCGAGAGCCGACGTCTGAAAGGCCGCCGGACGACTGCGATCGGTGGTATCACGCTTGAAGAACGGACTTTGACGATCGAACGAGGGCCGGAAGCCGATGCCGCGCTTTTGTCGGCCATTCGCGAGGCCGGGCTCTCCATTCTGCCCTTCACCGAGAAAACCGAAAGCCTGGTGGCCCGTCTGCGCTGGCTACATGACACGGTTGGCGCACCCTGGCCGCCCATGGACGGAGCCAAGCTTCTAGAGGAACTCGACGATTGGCTCGGTCCGTTTCTCGATGGTTCCGGCAGGCTCGATCCACTGGAGGCAAAGCTTGCCGATGCGCTGCGCAGCCGCGTACCGTTCGATCTGCATCGGAGGATCGAGGAGGACGCGCCGACCCATTTCGAAGCCCCGACTGGCAATCGCCTTCCGATCCGCTATGAAGCGGAACGGGGGCCGGTCCTATCAATTCGGGTACAGGAACTGTTCGGTCTGACCGATCACCCGACCATCGGTGGCAAAACGCCCCTTCTGCTGGAGCTGCTGTCGCCGGCCCATCGACCTATCCAGACCACGCTGGACCTGCCAGGCTTCTGGGCCGGGTCGTGGAGCGATGTCCGCGCCGATATGCGCGGGCGCTATCCCAAGCACGAATGGCCGGATGACCCTGCCAATGCCGAGCCTACGGCGCGTGCCAAGCGACGCAAGGTATAGAGAGCGCGGGCGAAGCACATATTCCTGTCTAATCTTGGAGCTATCATAAATCTGTGAGAGTTCGGTACGTCAAAGATATAGCTTCTGAATATCACATGAAATTCTTCCCCTCAAAGATGGGTGGAAGGCAATCATGATCTGTAATGTCTCGCCGATGGACCGCTCTGCAAATTGCAGTGGTACCACAACGGTATAATCTGTCGTGAGCAAACGCTCCCATCCGCTAGGCCGTCGGCGCAGAAGTCGTATCGCTCTTTTCTTCCCCCCTCGAACTTGTACATCGACTATATCCTCCCAGCGAACAAAGCGATTTCTGAAGGGCATGACCACCTCGACAGAGTCAGGTGATAATACTGCAGAGTAACCTTCTTTCAGTTCTCTTATTCGAAGAAGTGGAAGCGCAAGAAGTGCCAGGCCGATGGTTCCTAACACAAGAAAATCTGTTATCTGATCGAAAAACAGCGGTCGGAAAGCGCCTGTCAAACGCATGTATGCGCTAAAAAGAATGATAGCACCGACAACCAGACATCCGATCATAACAAGAGCCAATGACACCCTTCTAATCCATACTACCTCCCTCCCTTCACGATGTTCAGGAGACGCGCTATCAGCGTTTCGGAAGGAGTTACCACCCTCCGAGAAACTTGATTGTTCGCGGCCGGATGCATTTCGGAGGATCGCTATCGCTGAACAAACGAGCCCCAGTACAACACCGGCAGCTAGTATAAGGGGATCAGTCCCAAGGAGGAGATATATTGTGGCGGCAAGAAACGACGCGATTAAGATCGCCGTGAGAGCTTCGATACCGTCGCTTTTCTTAAATTTGAGATGCACTAGCAGACATCCTCATCCAGACTGGGAACGTCTAGACCGGCCATTTCCGCCAGCATCAACCGGCTTGCGGCAAGCCGCGCGAAGCGTTGCAGCAGGGCCTTGCGTGTTGCTCCGGCCAGCGGGTGGGCCGGAGCTTCGGTCAGGATCTCCGCGCCGTGGCCATCCGACAGGATGAAGCCGGCATCGGCTGGAAAAATATCCATCGGCACCGCCGGATGGGTGGCGAAGAACAGCCGGTCGCAATGGGCGCGGTAGTCCGGCCATTTATTGTCCGCGCGCAGATCCTCGATGCTGGTTTTGATTTCGACGATCCAGAATTCGCTTTTCTGCGTCATCACCAAGAGGTCTGCGCGTCGGCCGCCTTTCAACATCACTTCAGGCAATGCGACAGCGCCGAGGTCGACGCAGAGCCGCTGGACGCCTCGCCGCACCAGCATGGCTCGGTCGGATTGTCGTCCATCGGCGAGAGGATGCACGAATCGAAAGGGAGAAACGACGCTCATGGAGAGAACATGCCATGAACGATCATGGCAGAAAAGGCCTGACGGGCGAGGGGGCGTTGTGACGTTGCACCGATGCAACGTCGCTGAACGGAGAAGCCGGTTGACGGAAATGCCGTACCGTTAACCTGTTGCTAACCATCCCGGCCTGAGAGATAGCTTGTGACAGAAATGTGGCAGCCTTCCTGCGGCCGCCCTGAAATTAAGAGGACAATCATGTCGCGAAAGCGCGTTCTGCTCGGTGCCGGCTTGGCCCTTGCCATGCTCGCGGGCTGCAGCACCAATGGCACGCTGCGCACTTACAGCATGTCTTATAGTGCCGTGAAAGACGCCTCCTACACGCTGCCGCGCGTACCGCCCGGCAAGGTGGCGCGAAAATATCACCGGGCGCTCGTTCGCTACGATACGGCAGAGAAGCCCGGCACCATCATCGTCGACACCAAAGCGAAATATCTCTATTTCGTCATGGATGGCGGCAAGGCGATGCGTTATGGCATCGGTGTGGGGCGCGAAGGCTTCACCTGGAGCGGTGTTGCCCGTATCGGCGCCAAACGCAAATGGCCGACCTGGACGCCGCCGCCCGAAATGATCAAACGCGATCCGCGGACGGCGAAATGGCGCAATGGTCAGCCACCCGGTCTCAAGAACCCGCTCGGCGCACGCGCTCTCTATCTCCACAACAAGCGTGGTGACACGGGCTACCGGCTGCACGGCTCGCCGGAATACTGGTCGATTGGCGGAAATGTTTCTTCGGGCTGCATCCGCATGATCAATCAGGACGTGATCGATCTTTACGAACGCGCTGAAGTGGGCGCCAAGGTAATCGTCCTGTAGCAGGGTTCCCCTCGAGAGGGGTGGCGCGCCGAGGGGCCGCGCCCGGAAGGCCGGGGTCGGGGGACACCCGGCCTTCCGTTTTTTCAGAAGTGGTCGGAACAGACTGGCGAAGAGGGACCAGCCGTGACAACGCCGCCGGTATTGATCGCCTATCTCTGGCTCGTGGTCGCGATTGCCTTTGAGGTATTCGCCACGACGATGCTCAAGCAGTCCGAGCAGTTCACCCGCCTCGTGCCGACAGTGCTGATGGGACTGGGATACGCCGCGACATTTTACTTCATGTCGCTATCGTTTCGCCTGTTGCCGGTGGGCATCGCTTACGCCATCTGGAGCGGTCTCGGCATGGTGCTGATCGCTCTGAACGGATGGCTGCGTTTCGGCGAGAGACTGGATGCGCCGGCGCTGGCGGGAATCGCGCTCATCCTTGCAGGCGTGCTGGTGCTCAACCTGTTTTCATCCAGCATCAGACATTAGAAAACCGGCGCTCGCACAAGCGCCGGTTGCTTCGAGTGCATTGAACGAACCACTCAGACAACCTGCTCGACTTCCTGCACTTCCGGCACGAAGTGTCGCAGCAGGTTCTGAATGCCGTGCTTGAGCGTGGCGGTGGACGATGGACAGCCCGCGCAGGCGCCTTTCATGTTCAGATAGACAACGCCATCGCGAAAGCCTCGGAAGGTGATATCGCCGCCATCCTGAGCGACTGCAGGCCGCACGCGCGTATCGAGCAGTTCCTTGATCTGTTCGACGAGCGGCGCATCGTCCTTATCGAAGAATTCTTCTCCTTCCGCGCCAGAACCTGCCGTTTTTGCAGCCGACGCCATGACGGGCTCGCCCGACATGAAGTGTTCCATGATCGCGCCCAGAATGGCCGGCTTGATGTGTTGCCACGCCGTCTGCTCATCCTTGGTCACGGTGACGAAATCATAGCCGAAAAAAACGCCTGTAACGCCGGGCACATCGAAGAGCCGGGCGGCAAGAGGCGAACTGGAAACCGCGCTCTCCTCATCTTTGAATTCGGCAGTGCCTTCACCGATCACGATCTCGCCGGGCAGGAATTTCAGCGTGGCGGGATTGGGCGTTGTTTCGGTTTGAATGAACATGATTCGATCTCTCTCCGGCTGGCCGGATATGCGCTTAGAATTATTCTAAATGTAGCGTCGCGACGGCTGGCCTTCAAGTTCTTTCGCGTATTCGCATAAAGCCTCAGGCCAGTGTCTCGATATCCTCGTCGGAGAGATTGCCCGGCACGACCGTCACCGGAATCGGGAAAGCGGCGCTGCGCCCGGCAATGGAGGAGACGAGCGGTCCCGGTCCTTCGGAAGAGGCGGAGGTGGCCAGAACGAGAATGACGATTTCGGGATCTTCGCGGATCAGTTCGTGAATCTGTTCGGCGCGCTTGCCTTCGCGTATCTCGATTTCGGGCGCGACGCCAAGGCGGCGGGTCAGAGCCTCGCGGAAACGCGAGAGGCGTCGCTCCGCCTCGTCCATTGCCTCTTCGCGCATCTTCTCTTCGACGCCTAGCCAATGAGCGAACTCACCGGGCTCCGGCTCGATGACGTAAAGCAGCTTCAACGTGCCGGTGGTCGCCTGCGCGCGGTAGGCGGCATAGGTGACAGCGCGTTCGCATTCGGGTGTGTCGTCGATAATGGCAAGGAATTTGCGCTTGCGGCCAGCCTTACGGCTAAGCCGCTCCGGTATGTCTTCCATGCGTGTCCCTTCCGCGAGACCGGCAGAAGCGGGCCGGCAGCGTCATCCTAACCACGCCTTCCGCAACGGTGGCAAGCCGTTCGTGGGATCAAACGAAGCCGATGATACGCCGGACGTCATCCAACGTCTTTTCCGCCATGGCATTGGCCCGCTCGGCCCCGTTCATCAAAATCGAGTCGAGATGACCGGGATCGGCCATCAACCGTCGCATTTCATCGCCTATTGGTGACAGGACACTGACGGCCAGTTCGGCCAATGCCGGCTTGAACTCGGAGAACTGACGCCCGCCATATTCGGACAGCACGTCCGCCTTCGAGCGGTCGGAAAGCGCGGCAAAGATACCGACCAGATTGTCGGCTTCGGGCCGGCCTTTCAGCCCTTCCACATTGGTGGGCAAGCCGTCCGGATCGGTTTTGGCCTTGCGGATTTTCTTGGCGATGGCGTCTTCGTCATCCGTCATATTGATACGCGAATTATCCGACGGGTCGGATTTGCTCATCTTCTTGGCGCCATCCCGGAGACTCATCACCCGCGGCGCCGGGCCCTCAATCAGCGGTTCGACGACGGGAAAATAGGCGTTGACCTGTTCTTCGCCCATCATCACCGGCACGGAGAGACCGGCCGCGTCGATACGTTCGGAGAAGTCGTTGTTGAATTTGATCGCGATATCCCGCGCCAGTTCCAGGTGCTGTTTCTGGTCGTCGCCAACCGGAACATGCGTCGCGCGATAGACCAGAATGTCTGCGGCCATGAGCGAGGGATAGGCGAGGAGGCCGAGCGAGGCGTTTTCACGATCCTTGCCGGCTTTGTCCTTGAACTGCGTCATACGGTTCATCCAGCCGATACGCGCGACGCAGTTGAAGATCCAGGCCAGCTCCGCATGGCCCGGCACACGGCTTTGATTGAAAACGATGTGCTTTCGCGGATCGATGCCGGCTGCGATGAACGCCGCCGCGATGGAGCGCGTCTGATCGGCCAGATCGTCATGCACAAGCCGGGCGGTCAGCGAGTGCAGATCGACCACGCAATACATGCAGTCATGATTGTCCTGCAGCGCCACGAATTTGCGGATCGCGCCGAGATAATTGCCGAGCGTCAGGCTGCCGGTCGGTTGCACGCCGGAAAAGACGAGGGGTTTGAAACTGTCGGTCATGAACGATCTATCCGAGACATCGGGAGTATGGAAACTGGTCGGCGCGCCTTGTGGCAGAGCCGGGGGCAGCGATCAAGCCAGCATGTCAGGCGGCGTCTCTTCGCTGGGCCTGGCCTCCTTCTTCCGGCGTAATGCCTGGCGAAGCTCGTTTCTGTCGAGCCCGCCTATGGCGTAGGCGAGACCAAAATAGAGTACGAACGCAACCGCCGCCAAGAGAAGCATGGTGAGAAGCTTGGCTATAAAAGCCTGCGTCCCGAACCATTGGTCTGTCCATCCGGACAGATACCAAAGCGTGACCCCCATCACCGCGACGGCAAACAGAAGGCGTGGCAGACGACGCAGTAGAAGGCGATCAGGCTGCCAGTGGCCCCGCAGCAGCAGCATGGTGAGGAGCCCGAGCGCATTCGTCCAGCCGGCGAAGATCTCGGCGGTCGCGATACCGCGCTCCTCGAAGATGGGAAAGAGCGTCAGCGCCAGCGCGATATTGACGGCGACCGAGATCATGGAGAACAGCATCGGTGTGCGCGTGTCTTCGCGCGCGAAGAAGGCGGGCTGAAAACATTTGATCAGAACGAAGGCCGGCAATCCGAGACCGAAAATCGCCAGAACGGATGCGACGACCTCAGTCGTTTCCGGCGTGAACGCGCCGCGCTGATAGAGAAGCCGAACGATCTCCGGGCTGATGGCGAGAATGGCCGCCGCTGCCGGCAGGGTCAGCGCCAGCGTGAACTCGACCGAGCGGTTCTGCAGATGCGCGGCCTCTTCAGTGCGTTCGCCGCGCAGGGCGCGCGCCAGTTCGGGCAGAAGAACGACCCCGACCGCAATGCCGACAATGCCGAGCGGCAGCTGATAGACCCGGTCGGCATATTGTAGAACCGAGATCGCTCCATCCTTCTGCGAGGCGATGATCTGGCCGATCACCAGATTGATCTGGGTGATGCCGCCGGTGATCGCGGCCGGTCCGGCCAGCACCAGCAGCCGTTTGACGTTGGGCGTCAGCTTCGGCATTCGAAAGGTCACGCGGATGCCGGCGCTTCGCGCGCCTATCGTCACGATGGCCAGTTGCAGCAGGCCAGCCGCCAGTACGCCCCAGCTCATCCAGAACGCAACTCGCTCTTCGGCCACACCGAGGATCAGCGCGGTTCCCAGCACGGCGATGAGAATGACATTCAGAAAGACCGGCGCGATGGCCGCGGCGAAGTAGCGCTGCAGCGAATTGAGAATGCCTGCCATCATCGCCGCCAGGCTCATGCACATCAGATAGGGAAACATGATCATCGACAGCGTAACGGTCGCGTCGAACTTGTCCGCATCGTCTGCGAAGCCCGGCGCGATGACGGTCGCGACCAGCAGCGGCATCGCCAGCTCCATCGCGATGGTCAGTAGCAGCAGAGCGGAGAACAGGACGCTGAAGACTTCTGTCGAGAAGCGTTCGGCATCCTTCCTGCCCTCACCCTCGAAATGCCTTGCGAAAAGCGGGACGAACGCGGCGTTGAATGCGCCTTCCGCAAACAGGCGGCGAAAGAGGTTGGGGAAGCGAAACGCAGCGAAGAAGACATCGGCGAATGGGCCTGCGCCGAGCGCCGCCGCCATCAATGCCTCGCGGGCGAAGCCCAGCACGCGGCTCAGCATCGTTGCACCGCCCACCGAGGCGAATTTGCGAACCAGACTCATGTGCCGCTGCCTTTCACCGCCATGTTATTAAGCTGCGGCCTGTTCCGTTTGTTCAGGAGCCAGAATGCCGCAGAGCCGGTCGGTGATGCGCTTCTGCCGGGCCGGGGACTCGATCTGTGCGCCGGTCAGATCGGTGACATAAAATGTATCGACCACCCGCTCGCCGAAGGTCGTGATATGCGCCGAGGCGATGTCGAGACTGAGATCAGATAGCGCATGGGTGAGGTCTGAAAGAAGACCGGTTCTGTCCAGACCCTCAACCGCAATGACAGAAAATTCGTTGGACAGCGAATTGTCGACCGAGACCTCTGGCTGGATGGAGAAAGCGCGAACCTTGCGCCGGCTTTTGCTGCGCTTCTTCAACTGCGGAATATGGGCGTCTCCCTTGAGCACTTCAGCGATGGTGCGGCCGATCGATCGGGCGCGGCGCAACTCGTCTTCATCCGCTTCGAATTCCCGCGCAATGCGGATCGTATCGAGCGCTCGACCGTCGGTTGTGGTGAAGATCTGGGCGTCGACAATATTGGCGCCCGATGCCGCGCAGGCTGCTGCTATCACGGATAACAGGCGCGGATGGTCGAAGGCCAGCACCGTGATTTCGGTCATCCCTTCGAATGCGAGTGTGCGATAGTCGAGCGCCAATTGTTCGCCCGCCTTGGTCGCCTTGCGAATGAACTCGGCGTGGCGCAGTTGCGCCTTGTGATCCACCGCAAGGAGATAAGCGGGATAGTGCAGTTCCGCATAGGCCTGCCGATCCTTCTTCGGCCATTCGGAAAGACTTTCCTTCAGGCTTTCACGCGCCGCCTGGATTCGGGCCGCACGGCTTGCGCCGGAGAAACCGCCCGTCAGAAGCAACTCGGTCTCGGTATAGAGCTGGCGGATCAATTGCCCTTTCCAGGCATTCCAGACACCCGGCCCGACTCCGCGAATATCGCAGACCGTGAGGATCACGAGCAATTTCAGCCTGTCGACCGACTGGACGGTTTCGGCGAAGTCCGCAATGGTCTTGCGGTCGTTCAGATCGCGACTTTGCGCCACCATGCTCATCGTCAGATGTTCGCGCACCAGCCATTCGACGGTGGCCGTTTCAGACTTGGTCATGCCCATATGGGGACAAAGCCGCTTGGCGATTTTCGCGCCCGCGATCGAATGGTCTTCAGGCCGGCCCTTGGCAATATCGTGCAGTAGCAGGGCGACGTAGAGAATTCGCCGCTGCGTCTCGGAAAGGTCCTTGCAGAACTGGGTGGCGTAAGGGTGCTCGTCGGCAAGATTGCCTTTTTCGATCTCGAAGAGATTGGAGATGCAGCGCAGCAGGTGCTCGTCGACTGTGAAATGGTGATACATGTTGAACTGCATCATTGCGACGACCTTGCGGAAGTCCTGAATGAGGCGGCCGAGCAAACCCGTCTCGTTCATGCGCCGTAGCTGTATTTCCGGGTCGCGTCTGCTGGTGAGAATGTCCATGAACATCTCGTTGCCTTCGGAATTGCGGCGCAGGTCGCGGTCGACCAGCTTCAGCGACCGGGCCACCAGGCTCAACGCATCGGGATGATACTCCAGCCCTTCGCGATCGCCGAGCCAGAACAGACGGATAAGGTTCAGATTGTCGCGTTCGAAAACATCAGCCGCGGCGACATTCAGCCGACCGTTCTCGATCACGAAATCCGAAAACCCCTTCACGTTTTTCTTGCGGCGCGTGAACGGACGCACCAGCCCGGCAGCAATACCGGGCGCGGTTTTGGCCTGCTCAAGTTCGAGTGCGGCGCAGAAGATGCGCGTCAGATCGCCGACCTGCTTGGCGACGATGAAATAGTGCTTCATGAAGCGTTCGACGCCCGACAGACCGGGTTTGCTCTGATAGTCCAGCCGCGCGGCGATCTCCGGCTGGAAGTCGAAGCCGAGACGGTCTTCCGCCTTTCCGGACACGAAGTGCAGATGGCAGCGGACGGCCCAGAGGAAATCGTCGCAGCGCTGGAACTGGTTGTATTCGCGCTGGGTGAAAACGCCTTTGCCGACCAAATCGCGCGAATGGTCCACCCGATAAACGAATTTGCCGATCCAATAGAGCGTCTGCAGATCGCGTAGACCGCCTTTGCCGTCTTTGATATTCGGCTCGACTTTATAGCGCGAATTGTCGTGCCGCTCATGGCGGCTGTCGCGCTCGGCCATCTTGGCTGTCGTGAAATCGCGCCCGCCGGCCTTCTCGACATCCTCGACGAACCGCTCTTCCAGCGTCTCGAAAAGCGGTCGCTCGCCCCAGATGTAGCGCGCTTCCAGCATGGCGGTGGAGATGGTCACATCGCTTTTGGCCAGGCGGATACATTCATTGATATTGCGGGTGGCGTGGCCGACCTTGAGGCCGAGATCCCACAGAATATACAGCATGTATTCGACGATCTGCTCAATCCGCGCTGTCTGTTTGTGGGGCAGCAGAAACAGCAGATCGATGTCGGAGCCGGGCGCCAGCGCGTCGCGGCCATAGCCGCCTGTCGCCACGATGGCCATCTTTTCGCCGGCGCTGAGATTGGCGCCGCGATAGACATGGGTAATCGCGAAATCGTGAATGAGACGGATGATTTCATCCATCTGATGCGACAGGCGGCGGGTGCAGCAGAACCCGCTACCGTCTTCCAGCAGCATCGTCTCGATTCGTTTTCGCCCTGCGGCAAGCTCGGCCTTCAGAATTGCCAGAACCTGCGTCCTGATCGATGGATCGGAGCCGTCACCGTCGCGTTCCTGAGTGAGCGTCGTCAGCTTGTCGCGCAATGCATCTGCATCGATCACTTCGGCAAGCTTCAGAGCAGGATGGCGCATGGATGTTCCGGTCAAAGAGTGGGCTGGCGGTGGAGGGCGTCTGGCTCAGAAATATCTCCTAACCGGTTTCGCCCTCCACTTCCAACATTCTCAGTCCGTCGCGTTATAGGCCGCGATGGCCGCCATATTGACGATGTCGGAATCCTTGGCGCCGAGCGAGACGACCTGCACGCTCTTTTCCAGCCCGACCAGCAGCGGGCCGATCAGCGTGCATCCGCCAAGCTCCTGGAGCATCTTGCTGGCTATCGAAGCGGAGTGGAAGGCCGGCATGACAAGCACATTGGCCGGCCGTGAAAGCCGCACGAAGGGATATTGCGCCATCAGATCGGCATTCAGCGCGACGTCCGCGGCCATCTCGCCATCAAACTCGAAATCGACGCCACGTCGTTCCAGAATTCTCACGGCTTCCTGCACCTTGTCGCTGCGTTCTCCCGGCGGCTGGCCGAAGGTCGAATAGGCCAGCATGGCCACATGCGGCTCATAGCCGAGGCGGCGGGCGACCCCAGCCGCTTCCTCGGCAATATCCGCCAGCGCTTCGGCATTGGGCATCTCATGAACTGCAGTGTCTGCGATCACGACAGTCCGGCCTCGGCAGAGTGCGATGGAAACGCCGATCATGCGGTGACCCGGCATGATGTCGATGACCCGCCGCACATCCTCCAGGACGGTCGAGTAGTTGCGCGTCACGCCGGAGACCATGCCGTCCGCATCGCCAAGCGCCACCATGGAAGCGGCGAAATGGTTGCGGTCATTATTGATCATCCGCAGCACGTCGCGCTGCAGATAGCCATTCCGTTGAAGACGCGAATAGAGGTGCTCGACATAAGCGTCCACCCGCTCGGACTTGCGGGCATTGACGATCTCGATCCCCGGCCGGTTCAGATCGATGCCGTTCTGCTTGGCCATCTCGTCGATACGGTCTTCGCGGCCCAGAAGAATGGCGGTGCCGAGCTTCTGGTTCACATAGGAAATGGCGGCGCGCATCACCTGTTCTTCTTCGCCCTCGGCAAAGACGATCCGCTTCGGCTGACGCCTCACCCGTTCATAGATGCGCTGCAGGGTCGAGGCGATCGGATCGCGCCGTCCGGCAAGGTTCTGTGCGTATTTCTCAAGATCGACGATCGGCTGCTGCGCCACCCCGCTATCCATCGCCGCCTTGGCGACAGCGAGCGGAATGGACGAGATGAGCCTCGGATCGAATGGCACCGGGATGATGTAGTTCCGCCCGAAGCGTGGGCGCGCGCCGCGATAAGCGGCGGCAACATCGTCCGGCACGTCTTCGCGGGCGAGTTCCGCAAGCGCATGAGCCGCCGCGACCTTCATATCCTCATTGATGGTGCTTGCCCGCACATCGAGCGCTCCACGGAAGATGTAGGGAAAGCCGAGGACATTGTTCACCTGGTTGGGATAGTCCGAACGACCGGTCGCCATCACCGCATCGTCTCGGATGCGTTTGACCTCTTCCGGTGTGATTTCCGGGTCGGGATTGGCCATGGCGAAGATGATCGGCTGTTCGGCCATGGAAGCGATCATCTTGTCGCTGAACGCGCCTTTGACAGAGAGGCCGAAGACCGCGTCTGCGCCATCCATCGCTTCTTCGAGCGTCCGCAAATCCGTCTCGGCGGCATGGGCGCTCTTCCACTGGTTCATGCCGTGATCGCGGCCCTTGTAGATCACGCCTTTCGTGTCGCACATAATCACATTGTCAGGCGTGAAACCCATGGCCTTCACCAATTCCACGCACGCGATGGCGGCCGCGCCCGCGCCGTTCACGACAAGGCGGGCATCTTCCATTTTGCGGCCTGTCAGATGAAGCGCGTTGATAAGGCCGGCGGCTGCGATGATGGCGGTGCCGTGCTGATCGTCGTGAAAAACCGGAATGTCCATCAATTCACGCAGCCGCTGCTCGATGATGAAGCAGTCCGGGGCCTTGATGTCTTCCAGATTGATGCCGCCGAAGGAGGGGCCGAGATGGCGTACGCAATTGATGAATTCATCGACGTCTTCGGTATCGACTTCCAGATCGATGGAATCGACATCGGCGAAGCGTTTGAACAGGACTGCCTTGCCTTCCATCACCGGTTTGGAGGCCAGCGCACCGAGATTGCCAAGTCCGAGAATGGCCGTGCCGTTTGAAATGACGGCCACCATATTTCCCCGCGATGTGTAATCGAATGCGCGGCCCGGCGTCTCGGCAATCGCCGTGACCGGAACGGCCACGCCTGGCGAATAAGCCAGCGATAGATCGCGTTGGGTCGCCATCGCCTTGATCGGCGAGATTTCCAGCTTGCCCGGTCGTGGCAGGGCGTGAAAGTCCAGAGCTTCCTGTTCGGTAATCGAGGGCCCGTCTTGTTGATTTTGGATCGCCATGTGTCCTCCCTATCATTGTTATCGTTTGGCTTGGCCGATCTCTGGACATGCAAATCCATGATCGGCATAGGTGTTGTGCGCCGGGGCGTCTCCCCCTTCATCGACGGCCGGACACAGAAGAGTGTTTAACCCCTTATGGCAGAACCGCAAGCGAGCATACCGTTCAATGAGCTTGTCTCGGCTGGCAGCCGGGCTCAAGCAACGCCGATGATCGAGCAGTTCATAGAGATCAAGGCGGCCAATTCAGATAGCCTGCTATTCTATCGAATGGGCGACTTCTACGAGCTGTTTTTCGGCGATGCCGAAGTGGCGGCCAGAACGCTTGGCATCACGCTCACCAAACGAGGGCAGCATCTCGGCCGCGATATTCCGATGGCGGGCGTGCCTGTTCATGCCGCCAATGATTATCTCCAGAAGCTGATCGCTGCCGGCCACCGCGTCGCGGTCTGCGAGCAGGTGGAAGATCCTGCCGAGGCGAAAAAGCGTGGCGGCAAGGCGCTGGTGCGGCGCGATGTAACACGGCTTGTCACGCCTGGCACGATCACCGAGGAGAATATCCTTGAGCCGGGAGAGCCGAACTGGCTTCTGGCGGTCGGTCGGGTGAAGGGCGAAGCCAAACCGGGCCTTGCGTGGATCGACATTTCCACGGGGGCATTTCGCGCCGCAACCAGCGGAGAGTCGCGGCTGCTTTCCGACATTTTGCGGATCGATCCGCGCGAAGTTCTGGTGCCGCAAAGCCTGTTCGAGGATCAGACCTTCCGGCCCGTTTGGGACGCGCTTGGCCGGCTCGTCAATCCACAGCCCATCGCTCTTTTTGACAGCAGCTCGGCGGTGGATCGGATCTGCCGGGCTTTGTCGGTTTCGACATTGGACGGGTTCGGACAATTCTCTCGCGCCGAATACAGCGCCATGGGCGGCGTGGTTGCTTGGGTTGAAAAAACGCAGCTCGGCGCAAGGGTGCCCTTGTCGCCGCCGCAGCGGGAGGAGGGCGCATCCACGCTCTTCATCGATGCAGCCACACGTGCCAGCCTCGAACTGACGCGCACCACGGCCGGCCATCGTGACGGCAGCCTTCTGAAGGTGATCGACCGCACCGTGACGGGTCCGGGCGCACGCCTTCTGGCCGAACGCCTTTCTGCACCTCTGACAGACCCGGGCTGGATCGTTCGCCGCCAGCGTTCTGTGACGTTTCTCAGGCAGGAAAGCGCTTTGCGCGATGGGCTCCGCACCATTCTGCGTGGCCTGCCGGACATGATGCGCGCCTTGTCGCGCCTTTCGCTCGGACGGGGCGGACCGCGCGATCTGGGCGCTATCCGCGCGGTGCTGGAGGCGGTCGTAGCCCTGATCGAGCGCCTTGGCGAGGCTGCTTTGCCAGAAGAACTGGAGGCGGCGGAAAAGGCCCTCAGCGCTCTGCCGCAGGATCTCGCAACTCTCTTGGGTGATGCCTTGGCCGAGGATTTGCCGCTTCTGGCGCGTGATGGCGGCTTCGTGGCTGAAGGGTTCGATGAGGAACTGGACGCGCAGCGCGCTCTTGCCTCCGATAGCCGCAGGGTCATCGCGGCCATGCAAGCCGAGCTGGCCAAAGAAACAGCGATCAAGACGCTGAAGATCCGGCACAACAATATGCTCGGCTACTACATCGAGGTGCCGTCGAGCCATGGCGTCAGGTTGACGGAGGGCGAAGCGAAGGCGCGCTTTATCCATCGCCAGACCATGGCGAACGCGATGCGGTTCACGACGACCGAACTGGCCGATCTGGAAAGCCGTATCGCCGACGCCGGCGGCAAGGCACTGGCGATAGAGACGACCGTTTTCGAACGGCTGACGGCTGCCGCGCTCGACAGGACCGATGCTCTGCGGGCCGGGGCGGACGCTCTTGCGGTTCTCGACGTCTCCGCCGGGCTGGCGCAATTGGCCGAATCCGAAAACTGGTGCGCGCCTAAAGTCGATGGAAGCCTGACCTTCGATGTGGAGTGCGGACGGCATCCCGTGGTGGAGGCTGCGCTTAGCGCGCAGCAGGGCGATGCCTTCATCGCCAATGATTGTTGCCTGTCGCCGCCAGGTGGCGCGAATGCCGGCGCGCTTTGGCTGTTGACCGGTCCGAACATGGGCGGCAAGAGCACGTTCCTGCGTCAGAACGCGCTGATCGCCATTCTGGCGCAAATGGGCAGCCACGTTCCGGCCTCGCAAGCGCATATCGGAATCGTCGATCGCCTGTTTTCGCGTGTGGGTGCGTCGGACGATCTGGCGCGTGGCCGGTCGACCTTCATGGTCGAAATGGTCGAGACGGCCGCCATCCTCAATCAGGCAGGCGAGCGCTCTTTGGTCATTCTCGACGAGATCGGTCGTGGCACTTCGACATTCGATGGGCTTTCCATCGCCTGGGCGACGGCGGAACATCTGCACGAGACCAATCGCTGCCGTGCGATCTTCGCGACCCATTTCCACGAGATGACGGCGCTGGCCGAAACGCTGCCTCGGCTGGCAAATGTGACGATGCGGGTCAAGGAAATGGAGGGAGAGGTGATCTTCCTCCATCAAGTTGGCAAGGGAGCGGCGGACCGCTCCTATGGCGTACAGGTTGCGCGGCTCGCAGGCCTGCCCAAAAGTGTTCTGGCGCGGGCCAAGACGGTGCTCGACAGGCTCGAAGCGGAAGGAACCTCAGGATCGGGCGCGGCGAAGCTGGTCGACGATCTGCCGCTCTTTTCCGCCGCGGCCCGCCATACCGAAAGCGATGGCCTGACAACCCCCGGAACAGATCCTCACCTGAATGCGCTGGCGGAAATGCTGGACGACATCGAGCCGGACGATCTGACGCCACGCGAAGCGCTCGAAACGCTTTACAGGCTGAAAAGCAGTCGCGGCGGTTAGGCCGCCAGCGCCTTCGCCGTTCCCATCGCTCTGGGCGTGAAATGGTTGAGATAGCGCCCGGCGATGCGCTCGACCGGTAAGATCGTCAGAACGTCCACCGTGCCGAAATCTTCGTCGATCACCGCTTCATGGCTGAATGTCGCGCCGATGCGAAGATAACCTTTGATGAGCGGCGGCAGCGCCCCGAGCGCTCGTTTGGTCAGGATCGCTTCGACCGGCATCATATCGGTCGGAACGCCTCGTCCGTCTTGGGCGGAACAGGCGAAAGCGCGGTCGGTTGGCGCGTGATGGGCGAGGAAGGACAGCGCTTCGGCATGGGCTGCCGGGACGGTGCCGGCAAAGGAGGCGCAACCGACCATCGTGTCGATCCGGTGGGTCAGGCAATAGGACCAGATGCCTTGCCATAGCAGGTCGATGATCCGTTTGCCGCGATAGGCCGGCAACACACACGAACGGCCAAGTTCAAGAAAACGGCGGTTCGGATGGCGCGCCATCAGGCTTCGAAGATCGAATTCGGCATCCGAATAAAAGCGGCCGGCGCGCTTCGCCGCTTCGGGAGATAGAAGGCGGTAGGTGCCGACGATCCGGTCATGGAGAGAGCCAGTCAGAGATTCATCCAGCACGATGAGGTGATCGCAGTAGCTATCGAAAATATCGTGATCGGTTGCTGGCGCGTTTCCGCTTACTGACAAACGCTGTCTGCCGAAAACTTTGCATCGCAATCTCTGCGCTGCCTCGATCTCCGCCGAGTTGGACGCGAGCCGAACGGCTAGTGCGCCGGACTGGCCGAGGATCGGTCGAGGCGCTGTTTTCTCCGTTTCGAAGACGGGCGCGCTGAGCGAAGTCCCACTCTGCATACCCCGTCGCCGAAGCGGCAGGCCTCTGAGCGGCAGTGAAACGATTGCGCGCGGATCGATGATCTTCCGTATCCGCGAAACGCCAACAGCCATGATCGTCCTCCACCGCTCCGTTTTGCGCTGACTAGTACGCCTACGCGACAAGTCTATGACAGTGGAGAGGTGAGGGTAAGAGGTGGATATCCGGGCGCCTATGCCGTCGCGCGCTCCACGAGGGCAACGAGATCGACCGGATTGATCGGTTTGTGAAGAACGCCGTTGGCGCCGCGCTGCATGGCGATATTGACGGTTTCTTCCTGTGTGTCGGCCGTCAGAACGTGGATCGGCGTCGCGGGATGGCCATTGGCCTCTTCGGACTGACGAATGAGGTCAAGCGCCTCCATCCCACCCATTTCAGGCATGTGAAGGTCGAGCAGCACGAGATCGAACCGCTCCCCATCGCGTATCGCGTCGACCGCGCCGCGACCGGTCCCGACGACCTCGGCAGTGTGTCCGCCCTTGGCAAGGGCAGAACGGACCAGAAGCGCGTTGACGGGGTTGTCTTCCGCCACCAGAACCCGGCGGCCGTTTTGTGCGGTCCGTGCCGATTTTGGCGCTTCGCTCAGCGGTTGCGCTGCTGGGATCGGGCTCGAAGCCTCGCTTTCGGCGCGACGATCGAGAGCTGTCCGTGCAATGCGCAGCAATGTGCGGCCGCGGACAGGGCGGGCGAGGTAATGGTCGAAGCCCGCGTTGCGCAAAACGGACAGCCGCCCCCGGTCTATCGCATCGATCAGCGTGACGGCCGCCGCACGGTTGGCCCCAAGCCATTCCGAAAGCCTGTCGCCATCACTGCTATCGTTGTGTCGGGAAGCCGCCATAATGAGAAGGCCACCGGCCGGCTCGAGCTTTTCCGCAGCCTCTTCGCGCGAGCGGGCGCAAATTACCTCGGCGCCTTCGTCTTCAAGCATTCGGCGCAGAATATCGCTTTCCACGGCATCGCTGAGCAGGACGATGCGCTCACCGGCGAACCTCTGCTGTTCCGTTTGCACTGGCGCGCTTTCGACCGGGATATCGATAATGAAAGTCGATCCCTTGCCGAGTTTGCTCTTTAGAGCGATGGACCCGCCCATTGCGGTAATGATGCGCTTGGAGATGGCAAGTCCCAGCCCGGCCCCGCCATGACGACGGGTCTCCGAATTGTCCGCCTGCTCGAACTCACCAAAAATTTTGGCCTGATCCGCCGGCTTGAGACCGGGACCGGTGTCCTGCACGGCGATTGTCAGGCGTCCGGTTTCATTCTCGGTTTGATCCATGCTGACATCGATCGTCACGCCGCCCTTCTCGGTGAATTTGACAGCATTGCCGACCAGATTGAGCAGAACCTGACGCAGCTTGCCGGCATCGGTGGGCACGATTTTCGGCACGTTCCGCGCGGTCCGTGCATTGATGATAATGCCCTTGTCGGCGTGGCGGCTGGCGAGCAGTTCGGCGACGCTTTCGGTCAATTCGCGAAGATCGGTCGGCGTTCTGTCGATGGTGAGCTTTCCGGCTTCGATCTTGGAGAAGTCCAGCAGATCCTCGATCAGAACCATAAGCGCGTCCGCCGAGCCGTCGATGGCATTGACATAGGTGCGCTGTTCGTCGGTCAGCGTCGTATCCGCCAAAAGTTTCGACATGCCCGAAATGCCATTCATGGGCGTACGGATTTCATGGCTGACGGTCGCGAGAAACCGGCCCTTGGCGCGGTTCGCCGCATCGGCTTTTTCGCGCGCATCGATCAGCGCCTGCTCGGCCTTGCGGTGAGCGGTAATGTCCCGGGCAATCGACTGATGGACGCCGGTTTTCTCATCTTTTTGATCGGTGAAGGCGAACCAGCGATATTCGCCATTGGTCACGAGCGTCAGTTCGGTCTGCCCGTTTGTGTCGATCGTACCGCCGAAACCGAGCTCACGCAGCGTACAGCCTTTCAAGGCATCGCAATGCGACAGGCCGAACAGCTCGGTGAATTTTCGGTTGGCCCAGACAATGGCGCCATCTTCGTCCCGCTGGATGCAGAGGTCGCCTGCGGCCTCAGAGAGCCGCAAAAAGGAAAGCTGACGAGCTTCGGCGTCTCGTGCGCGGGCCAGGAGGAACGCCCGGTTCAGCTTGAGACGTTTGGCAAGACCGGTATCGGTCATCCCGGCAAGGAAGAACAGGCAGGCGGCGAAGCCTAGAACCGCCGTTGCTATCCGGCCCGCATCGCCGAAGGTCAGCAGAGCGCCTGCAACGAACATGACAAGCGACAGCGCCAGGAAGCTTGCCTGCCTGATCCTCTCCGGCAGCGATGCAGCCCCGATCTCATTATCCGGTTTGACACTGTCGTCGGATAGTGGCGGTGGCGTCAGCGTTGCGCGCTGGGTCGCGACAGACGTTTCCTGGACGGGCGGAAGGGCAAGGGCTGTTTCGGTCGTCATGGCGTCGACACTAGCGCAGGACTTTTGCCGAACACTTCGCCCGATCGTTCGCATTTTAACGATCGGGCGTTTTTTGGTCTTTGACGTGCAGTTTTAGAAAGTCGCAACCACGCGGCCCTGAATGCCGCTATCTATGATCTGCCGCGCATAGGGGATCAGATCGTCGAAACCGATTTCCGTGGTGATCGCTTCAAGTCTATCCTTATCGAGATCGGTAGCGAGCCGCTGCCAGGCGCGTTCGCGCAATGGCTTTGGCGCCATCACCGAATCGATACCCTTCAATGTGATGCCGCGAAGAATGAATGGCATCACGGTTGTCGGCAGATCGAAACCCTGGGCAAGGCCGCAGCAGGTGACGGTTCCGCCGTGTTTCGTCTGCGCCAGGACGTTGGCGAGCGTATGGCTGCCAACGGCGTCTACAGCCGCCGCCCAGCGCTCCTTGCCGAGGGGGCGGCCTTTTTCGCTCAACTCATTGCGGTCGATGATCTCCGAAGCTCCGAGACTTTTCAGATAGTCGGCGCGCTTTTCCGGACTGCCGGTCGCGGCGATCACATTCCAGCCGAGCTTGGAGAGAAGCGACACTGCAACCGAACCGACGCCGCCCGTTGCGCCTGTCACAAGGACCGGCCCGTCATCGGGCGTACTGCCGGCATCTTCAAGCCCAAGCACCGACAGCATGGCCGTGTAGCCGGCGGTTCCAATCGCCATGGCATCCTTGACCGATAGACCCTCGGGCAGGGCAACCAGCCAGTCGCCCTTCACCCGGCTCTTTTCCGCATAGGCACCAAGATGCGTTTCGCCGGTGCCCCAGCCGTTCAGGATCACCTTGTCGCCCGGCTTCCAGTCCGGGTGTTCGCTCGTTTCCACCGTACCGGCAAAATCGATTCCCGGCACCATGGGGAAACGGCGAACGACCGGGCTCTTGCCCGTAATAGCAAGTCCATCCTTGTAATTGACGGTGGTGGCTTCGACACGGACCGTGACATCGCCGTCCATCAGGTCGTCTTCACCAATCCGGGTGACGTCCACTTTCTGGTCTTCGCCATCCTCTTTCGTAATCAGGATTGCCTTGAAATCGTCGGCCATGCGGTCGCTCCCTGGTCGGCTGCTTGTTTGTGGTGGCTTTATTTGCCGCAAGGCTGGCGTCAGTCAAATCAGCCTTATGGCTGAGGACGCGTCGACGCCCTCCAGATCAGCACTTCCTGTAGCACCGCCAGCGCCGCGCCGATCGTGATGAAACTGTCCGCCAGATTGAACACGGCGAAGGACCAGTTTTCGGTATGAAACAGAAAGTAGTCGACGACATAGCCGAGCGTGGCGCGGTCGATCAGATTGCCGATAGCCCCGGCGATAATCATCATATAGCCGAGGCGGGCAACGCCATGATCGCGCGGCGTTCTCCATAAAAGCCAGAGAACGAAAGCTGAGATTGCCAGCGACATAAGGGTCAGAGCGCCGGGTCCGAGGTCGGAAAGCATCGAAAAGGCGACGCCTGTGTTGTGCGTTCGAAAAAGCGCAAAAACCGGCAGAAGGTCGATCTGTTGGTGATATTCCATATAGGTCTCGACCCAGATCTTCACTGTCTGGTCGATGACGATAAGAGCGAAGATCAGAAAGACGGACCAGCCGAACGACTTTATATGGTCGCGCGAACCGTCTGGCGCAGGGGACTGTTCAGGCTGGTCGTTCATTCGGATTCCTTGAATGAAAGCGCGTGGCGGCGGGCTTCGAACAGCATCAGGCCGGTGGCGACCGCGAGATTGAGGCTGTCGGCGCGCCCGCTTTGCGGAATGCGCGCCAAAAGATCGCAGCTTTGCGCCAGATTGTCGGGCAATCCATGGCTTTCATTGCCCATCATGAGAAGGAGCGGGCCACTGCCAGCCCAATCGACGGTGCGGTAATCGACGGCGCCTTCCAGATGCGTGCCGATGAGCTTGCCCGGCCACGCTGTTCGGAATGCCAGAAACTCCTCTTCGCTCATTCGCGCGATCGGCACGGCGAAGAGCGAGCCCATGGTGGCGCGAACCGCTTCGATGGAAAACGGATCGACACAGTCGCCGACGAGGATGATGCCCTTCGCGCCCGCAGCGTCGGCAGTTCGCAGGATCGTGCCGAGATTGCCGGGGTCGCGCACGCGATCCAGCACGACACAGACGGTATCGGCGTCTCGCGGTAGCGTTTTCGGGTCGGCCCATCGCATGGCGAAGACCCCGACAACCATCTGAGGATTGTCGCGCCGCGTGATCGCGCCCAGCACCTTTTCGGATACTTCGAGAACGTCGCCGCCCCTTGCGATCACCTTGGCTGCCAGATCGGCAACGCCGGCATGGCCGCGCGCATTCTTGGCATAGATGAGCGTTTTAATAGTCCAGCCGAGATCGACCGCGTCGATGACCAGCTTTTGCCCCTCAGCCATGAAACTGTTGTTGGCTTCGCGATTGCGCTTGCGGTCCAGCCCGCGGATTGCCTTGATCGTCGGATTTGTGAGCGCCGTGATTTCTTTCACGCGGCCGGGACGTCCCGGACCTTTGGACGGATCGTTCATTCGTTTACCCAGCGTGAGAAAAGTGAGGTCGAGATCGCGCGTCCGCCGGTGTCCGAGCCGGTTTCGCGTATGATCAGTTCCCCGGACTCCACACGCCCGCCCATACCGGCCATGCGCTCGCGCATCAGGGCGTGGATGGCATAGAAGGAGGAGCGGATCGAATAGGCCGTCAGCACCACGGCGAGCGGATCGTCGGAGAGAATGGCCCGGCAGCCGGCGACCATCGCGGGCAGACCTTCGAACAACTGCCAGACCTCGCCTTTCGGGCCGCGTCCAAAGGCGGGCGGATCGAGCAGGATGATGTCGTAGCTGTTGCCGCGCCGGCCCTCCCGCTCGACAAATTTCATCGCGTCCTCGACGATCCACCTGATCGGCTTGTCGTCCAGCCCGGCCAGAAGCTGGTTCTCGCGTGCCCAGCCGACGGCCTTCTTGCTGGCGTCGACATGGGTGACTTCCGCCCCCGCGCGCGCAGCGACGAGCGAGGCAAGACCAGTGTAACCGAAAAGGTTCAACACCTTGACGGATCGCCCCGCGCTCTCGATCAGCCTGGCCAGATGCCGCCAATGCGTCGCCTGTTCGGGAAAGACGCCGACATGACGGAACGAGGTGAACCGGCCCAGAAAGTCGATGCCGTCATGTTTCATGGGCCAGGTTTCGCCGAGCGGCGCTTTCGGAAAATGCCAACGCCCCATGCCTTCTTCGTCGGTATCGCCGGTAAATATTGCATCCGCCGAGGCCCATTCGGCTTGCGATAGCGCCGGTCGCCAAAGCGCCTGGCCTTCCGGACGAACGATCCGGCAGGGGCCGTAGCGTTCCAGTTTCTGCCCGTCGCCCGAATCCAGCAGCGCGTAATCGGCATTGCCCGTCACTTCGAGGATAAGCGGCAGAGCCTCTTCCGGCAGATCGCCGGGTGGACGGGCCAACGGGGCGGGCGCAGACGAATCTGCTCTCGAGACCGCATTGTCCGTTTCTTGTTTGGGCTTCCGCACATGCGATGTCTTTGGCGCGCGCTGTTCCTGCGGGCGGCCCGATTTTCTCTTCCGCCGATTTCCATCTTTTGCCCTCATGCTAATGGGCCTCGGACCTGCGGCGATTATTGTTGTAAGAAAGGGATGTCATTGGGTGAGCTTGTGCCACAGGCGAAATATCGCCGCAACGCGCTTTCATTCAGCAAACAAAACAGGGGTATTTGGAGAACAATAGCGGCACCGGTTCGAACCATTTTCGGCGAGCTTCCATTAAAGATGGTATCTGGCTTATCGCTGGCTCTGAGATTTTGTGCATCAATATGGTCAACTTAATAGGATACGAAGTTTCTCTCCAACACTTTCCATATTAAATTACGAATATCTAAATCAACCATTCCATGCATTTTCGATATGGATGGGAAGGCGCCGCCCGACCACAGCAATAATGTCGAAGCGGATTGACAGATTAGCCGCGTCACGCCGTTTGGCGAGCCAAAGGTCGGCGGCGTTGGAAATCCGCTTCTGCGCCGCCGGCGTTACGGCCTCCATTGCGTCCTGGAGAGTAGGGCGCGCCTTGACCTCCACAATAGCGATGAGGTTGCGCCGTTTGGCGACGATGTCGATTTCACCGAGCCGGGTGCGGACATTTCGGCCGACGATCCTGTAGCCCTTTAGCCGCAGGAGCCACGCAGCGAGTGTTTCGCCCCGAGCGCCGCGCTTTAGAAAGCGCCGCTTGGCGACAATGCCGTGTCCGGCGCGTTTCCTAGCCATCACGATTCTTCATTTCAACGATCCGCCTGTAGAGATCGTTTTTCGCACGGCCGGTTCGGCGCGCCGCCTCGGCAGCCGCCTTGCCGGTGGGCAACGCCTCAGCAAGTTCTCGCAGCAACTCGTCCAGCGCTTCGCCCTCGATGGCGGCTTCAGGCAAGGGCGGACCGACACAGACCACGCATTCGCCCTTGGGCGCGCC
The DNA here is from genome assembly GCF_024158145.1 of Notoacmeibacter sp. MSK16QG-6. Lineage (GTDB taxonomy): Bacteria > Pseudomonadota > Alphaproteobacteria > Rhizobiales > Rhizobiaceae > Notoacmeibacter. The sequence goes on along the minus strand of NZ_JAMYXM010000001.1, from coordinate 1,191,087 downwards.
TGCCTCCTCATAGTGGGCTGCCAGTTCGGCAAGTGTGCCTCGTCGAAATTCCTCGAACGCCTTGGTCAATTCGCGCCCGACGCAGGCCTTTCGTGTTTTGCCCAGCGCCTGCGACATCGCGGCGAGGCTTTCCGGCAGCCGGCGCGGCGATTCGTAAAAGACGAGGCTTCCGGGAATCTCTCTTAGTTCCACCAGCCGGTCGGCTCGCGCCTTGAGTTTTGGCGGAAGGAAGCCGGCGAAAAAGAATGCGTCGGTCGGCAGGCCCGAGGCGGTCAAGGCCGCCAGCGCTGCGGACGGGCCGGGTATGGGAACCACCGTGATTCCGGCCTGCACGGCTTCATCGACCAACCGGTAGCCGGGATCGGACAGAAGCGGCGTGCCCGCATCCGAGATCAGCGCGACGCTTTGGCCGTCGCCAATCGCCTCGATCAGTCTCGGCCCGGCGCTCGCCGCATTGTGCTCGTGATAGGCGACCAGTTTTCCGGTGATGCCATAGCGCTGCAATAGAACGCGGCTGGTGCGCGTGTCCTCGCAGGCGATGATGTCAGCTGCCGCCAGCACCTCCAACGCCCGGATGGTGATGTCGGAGAGGTTGCCGATGGGCGTCGCGACCAGATGCAGCGCGGCGGGCAGCGCCGGCGCGGCGAGCGATTGTCCGCCGATCAGATAGCGGCATCCACGTGATTTTTCGTGCAGCCCTTTGGAGGGCTCAATCTGGCTCATACCCGTTTGTCGCAAAGCCGCGTGAAGGACGCAATCGCCATCACGCCGCCAGATCCGCGACCACCGCGTCGAGAACGACCATGCCTGCGCGGGTGGCGCGAACGCGGCTATTGCCGAGCGGCTCGACGAACCCTTCATCGATCAAGAGCGATAGACGTTCGGGTGCGAGATCGCGCCCTGCGATGGCTTCATAGCGAGCCAGATCCAGCCCTTCGGTCAATCGCAGCCCCATCAGCAGCATCTCATCGGCCTGCTCATAATCCGTCAGTTGCTCGATTTCGGCCGTTCCAGCGCCGCTTTCTTCCACCATTTCCAGCCAGCGTTCGGGATGGCGCTCTGCCATCGTGACGCGGCGGCCATCCTCGAAACGGAACCGTCCATGCGCGCCGGGACCGACCCCGACATATTCGCCATAGCGCCAATAGGTGAGATTGTGCCGGCTTTCCGCGCCCGGCACGGCGTGGTTGGAGACCTCATAGGCGGGAAGGCCCCGCTCCGCTGTAATGTCCTGGGTGATGGCGTAGAGATCGGCCGCGAGCCCTTCCTCCGGAAGCCGGAATTTCTTCGCATCGTAAAGACGCTTGAAAGCGGTGCCGTCCTCTATGGTCAGCTGATAGAGCGAAAGATGGTCGGCGGCCAGATCGATAGCTGCGTTCAGTTCGGCCGCCCAGCCTTCCATGGTCTGGCCGGGCCGGGCGTAGATCAGGTCGAAGGAAAGGCGCGGAAAGGTCTGCCGCGCCAGTTCGATAGCCGCTCGCGCCTCGGCGACATCATGCAAACGGCCGAGAAAGCGCAGATCGGTATCGATCAGGCTCTGAACGCCGAGCGATAGCCTGTTGACGCCAGCCTCGCGGTAGCTTGCGAACCGGCCTGCCTCCGCACTTTGAGGGTTCGCCTCCATGGTGATTTCGATCCCCGCCGGCAGGCTGTAAACGCGGTTGGCTGCCTCAAGAATTGTGGCGACCGTCTCGACTTCCATCAGCGAAGGTGTGCCGCCGCCGATGAAAACGGATGTCACCTCGCGTGGGCCGGTCTCTTCGCGCATCGCGGCAAGTTCGCTCGCGAAGGCCTTGGCAAAGCGCGCCTGATCCGGTCGGTCGTGCCGAACGTGGCTGTTGAAATCGCAATAGGGGCATTTTGCCGCGCAGAACGGCCAGTGCAGGTAGATGCCGAAACCGGGCGCGCCGTCATCGCCATTGATCGGCGAGGGGGTATGCATGGCCGGTTCGGCAAACATTACCACTTTAGATGTCCGGCAGTTTGGCGGCGATAAAAGCGTGCAGCGCGCGGGCGCGATGCGAAAGGCCCAGATCGGCGCGACCGGCGTCGCCCTGGCGGACGGTGCCCTTTTTTTCCGCCTTATCCATCTCGCCGAAGGTGCGATCGTGCCCGGCTGGCTGAAAGACAGGATCGTAACCGAACCCGTTCTCGCCGCGCGGCGGCCAGACCAGCGTTCCATCGACCATGCCGGGGAAGAACTCCGTCCGCCCGTCCGGAGCAGCCAGACAGAGAAGGCAGACGAACTGGGCCTTTCGGTCACTCGGTTCGCGTGCGCCAGCCTCCTGAAGAGCCGTCTCGACTTTTTGCATCGCCATGGCGAAGTCGCGGCCCGACCCATCAGCCTTTTCCGCCCAATCGGCAGTGTAGACGCCGGGTGCGCCATCAAGCGCGGTGACGCAAAGGCCGCTATCGTCAGACAATGCGATCTGGCCCGTCGCTTTTGCTGCAGCCAGCGCTTTCAAAGCGCTGTTTTTCTCGAACGTGTCGCCGGTCTCTTCGGGTTCTGGCAAACCAGCCTCCGCTGCACCCCGGACGGTAATGTCGTAAGGCGCGAGGAGGTCGGTCATTTCTGCCAGCTTTCCCGCATTGTGCGTCGCGAGCACAAGCGTATCGCCTGGGGAAAGTGAAATCAGATCGGCCATTCGGGTTCAGCGCGCAAGCGCTTCCTTCTGCAGTTTCACCAGTTCCGCGATCGACTGGCGGGCAAGTCCGAACAATTCGCCGAACTGGTCTTCGGTGAACGGGTCGCCCTCGGCGGTGCCCTGGATTTCGACGATACCGCCCGACCCCGTCATTACGAAATTGGCGTCCGCCTGGGCGGAGGAATCCTCATCATAGTCCAGATCGGCAACGGCCGCGCCGTTATAAAGGCCGCAGGAAATAGCCGCTACATGATCGGTCGCAACATCGGACGCGCGCACCATGCCGCGCTCCTGCATCCAGAGCAGGCAGTCCATCATGGCGACAAACCCGCCGGTAATAGAAGCCGTGCGTGTGCCGCCATCGGCCTGGATGACGTCGCAATCGACGGTGATCTGGTTCTCGCCGAGCTTCTGGAGGTTGCAGATAGCCCGCAGCGAGCGGCCGATCAGGCGCTGGATTTCGAGCGTCCGTCCGCCCTGTTTGCCGGCAGATGCTTCTCGGCGCATGCGGTCGCCCGTGGCGCGCGGCAGCATGCCGTATTCCGCCGTGACCCATCCCTTGCCGCTATTGCGCATCCATGGCGGCACCCGCTCTTCCAGGCTCGCCGTGCATAAAACGTGTGTGTCGCCGAATTTGACGAGGCACGAGCCCTCTGCGTGTTTGGACACACCGCGTTCGAAGGAAACGGCTCGCATTTGGTCGGGCTGGCGGCGGGAAGGGCGCATGAATCGATCCTCTGGATTATCGTTGCGGTCTTCTAGCCATGTGGATCGGGCGACGAAAGGGCACGGTGCGGCTTTTTCCGGGCGCGCCTATCGCCTATATTCGACGCCATGGCGCCTCGACGACCCGTTCTGAACATCGCTGACGACGCCTCGGGCGGCGGACTGGACGGTCGTTCGCGCGAAATCTTCCGGCTGATCGTCGAATCCTATCTCGACACAGGCGAGCCGCTCGGCAGTCGCAATCTGGCGCGGATGCTTCCCAATGCGCTGTCGGCGGCAACGGTTCGCAATGTGATGAGCGATCTGGAATATCTCGGCCTCATTTATTCGCCGCACACCTCCGCCGGGCGGATGCCGACTGAGGGAGGACTGCGCTTTTTCGTCGACGCTTTCATGGAACTCGGCGGTCTGGGCGAGGACGACCGCAAGAACATTGATCGTCAGGTGCTCGATGCGGGCCGAAACGCGACGATGGATAGCATGCTGACGGAAGCCAGCCAGCTTCTTTCCGGTCTGACCCATGGTGCGGGCCTCGTCGTCGCCGGCAAGGCGGAAATCGCGCTCAAACACGTCGAGTTCGTCATGCTGGAGCCGGGCAAGGCTCTCGCGATTCTTGTTGCGGAGGGCGGCGAGGTTGAAAACCGGATCGTTGATCTTCCTGCCGGAGTGACGCCGAGCCAGCTCACCGAGGCCGCCAATTTCCTCAACCACAATGTCCGCGGCCGGACCCTCGCCGAAGCGCGCGAGGAGATGACGCTGCGGCTGGAGGAGATGCGTCAGGAAATCGACAGCCTTTCGGCCGATCTGGTGCGAAGGGGGCTCGCCGTCTGGGGCGAAGGCCAGGATAACGCCACGCGCCTGATCGTTCGGGGCCGGTCCAATCTTCTGGGCAATTTGCAGGATGAGCGCGACCTTTCGATCATGAGACATTTGTTCGACGATCTGGAACGCAAGGAAAATCTTGTCCAGCTTCTCGATCTGGCCGATGAGGGGTCGGGGGTCCGCATTTTCATCGGTTCGGAAAACCGGCTCTTCTCCCTTTCAGGGTCATCGCTGGTCGTCGCGCCCTACCGCGACGGGGCCAACCGTGTTGTCGGCGCGTTGGGCGTGATCGGTCCGACGCGTCTCAACTATCGGCAGGTTGTTCCCGTGGTGGACTACACCGCGCAGGTAATCAGCAAGATGCTGTCGCGAGGCTAGGCAATTGCGCGTTAAGGGGGTTGATTTGCGCGTTCCGTGTCTCGATATCGGGCACAGCGGAACAGACGGTTGAACAAGCCGCCAGAGAATGGAACGAGGATCGATGAGCCCCGAAGACAATCCTAGCGAAGCCATGGACGAAGCGAACGGCCAGAATGCTGAGTCGACTGGCGAGTACGCTGCCGATCAGGCCGAACAGGCAAATGCCGCTTTGATGGAACTGGGCAAGGAAGTGGAAGAGCTGCGCGACAAGCTGTTGCGTACCGCGGCTGAAGCAGAGAACGTGCGTCGCCGCTCGCAGCGTGACGTTGCGGACGCGAAAAGCTTTTCCATCGCCAATTTCGCCCGCGACATGCTGGGCGTGGCCGACAATCTGACCCGCGCTCTTGAAGCGATCCCGGAGGATGCCCGTAACAATGGCGATGCCGGTTTCGCTGCATTGATCGAAGGCGTGGAGCTTACCCAAAAGTCCATGCACGGCGCGCTGCAGCGTCATGGCGTAGTCAAACTGGAGCCCGAGGGCGAGCGCTTCGATCCGAACTTCCACCAGGCGATGTTCGAAGTCCCCAATCCTGATATGCCTAACAATACTGTGGTGCAGGTTGTGCAGGCCGGATACCGCATTGGCGAGCGCGTTTTGCGGCCTGCCATGGTTGGTGTCTCAAAGGGTGGGCCGAAAGCTGCGCCTGCAGCCGATGCATCGTCGGTTGACCATGGCGACAAGGCAGAGCCGGGGCCGCCCGACGAAATGGCGACCCGCGACGCCTGAAAGTTAAGACAATATTGACCATAAGAAGCGGCCTTTCGGGGCCGCTTTTTTTGTGCTTTCCGTTCGTTTTTTGACAAAGAATATTGATGGTGAACAAAGGTTTAATGGTACAAACCATTTAAAACTTTAGGTTTTTTAGCGTTTAATGATATTTTTTGGAGTGCCGGCGGTCGTCACCGCCTCCATGACGACCGAATTGGCTGGAACGCTTTCTTACAGTGGCCCATTATTCGGTCACGCCGTGACGATTATCCGTCGCGTTTGAGTAAGCGTAAAAACGAGTAACGAGGTCCCCAAATGAAAATTCTTCTCGCAACCACCGCGATCGCCCTGATGGCGACGCCCGCCATGGCCGCCGACGTGATCGACTATTCCGCGCCGACCCCCGCTCCCTCCTATGACGTCGCCCCCGAGCGGTTCGGCTGGGATGGCGGTTATGCCGGTGCGCAGCTCGGCTACGGTTTCGCCGAAGCCGATCCGGGCGATGACCCGAGCGGTATCGTCGGCGGTCTCCATGCCGGCTATCTGATGCAGTACGGTTCCTTCGTCGTCGGCCCGGAAATCGATGTCGATGCAAGCGGCATCGACGGTGAAGATCTTGAGATCGACGCCATCGCACGCGCCAAGCTGAAGGCCGGTGTGGCGATCGACCGTTTCCTCGTCAGCGGCACTGTGGGCTATGCCTATGCCTGGGGTGAGAGCGACACCGATGGCGACGTGAGCGATGGTGCCCTCGAAGTCGGCGCTGGGCTGGACTTTGCGGCTACCGACAACATCGTCGTCGGCTCCGACTACATGTACCACAATTTCGGCGAGTTCGACGATACCAACTCCGACCTGGACCTGCACACAGTGCGCGCCCGCGTCTCGTATAAGTTCTAAGTCGGTACGAGCCGATCCGCAGTTTAGCTGGGGAGCGAAGGGGCCGGACGGAGACGTCCGGTCCTTTTTCGTCGGCGCGCGGCGAGATGAATTACTACCCCGTGCAGCGCTTTGTTGAACTTGCTCTAGAGTTTGCCGGCCTTCTGAGCCAGTTCAGCCAGGTTCACCGGCGGTCGTGGCCCCATCTGCTCGATGATGACGCCGGCGCAGAAATTGCCGAGCGACGCGCTCTCTTCGAGCGTTCTGCCATTGGTCAACCCATGCAGAAAACCGGCTGCATATAAATCGCCCGCGCCGGTCGTATCGCGGCGCACCGCGGCTTTGAAAGCCGGCACGTCGTAGCGCTTTCCGTCCTGAATGACGACCGAACCGATTGGACCGCGCGTGACGGTCGCAAGCATGCAATCCTTGCTGAGCTGATCGAGGGCGCTGTCGAAATTGTCGCTTTCGTAGAGAGACAGCAATTCGGTCTCATTGGCGAAGACAATGTCCACGGTTCGGCTGCGCAGCAGTTCCAGGAATTCCTCGCGATAGCGATCCACGCAGAAGGGATCTGACAGGCTGATGGCGACTTTCCGGCCATGCGCGTGGGCGATTTTCGCGGCTTTGCGGATCGCCGCTTTCGCCTGAGGCGGGTCCCAGAGATAGCCTTCGAAATAGGTGATATCGCAATCGCCGACGGTGCTTTCCCTGATATCTGCTTCCGTCAGTTCGGTGCAGGCGCCGAGATAGGTGTTCATGGATCGCTCGCCATCCGGCGTAACGAATATCATGCATCGCGCGGTGGGACTGCCTTGCTGCAACGGCTCTGTCTCGAACTTCGCGCCGAGCGCCCGGATATCGTGTTCGAAAATCGTACCGAGCTGATCGTCCGCCACCTTACCGATATAGGCGACCGATCCCCCAAGCGCGGCGATCGCCGCAGCCGTATTGCCGGCCGATCCTCCGCTCATCGTCTCCGATGGTCCCATGGCATCGTATAGCTGCGCCGAACGTTCCGCATCGACGAGGTTCATTGCACCTTTGACGATCTGATGTTCGTCGAGAAAGGCGTCGTCGCAGCGCGCCAGCATATCGACCATCGCATTGCCAATGCACAGCACGTGATGGGTGGGTCCGTTGCTCATACAGCTATCCGTCATGTGAAGGAAAATCGCTTCGCAATAGCGGCAGGGCGAGCGAAATGCAAAGCCTTCGCCCAAGGAAAGGCGATATAAGCGAGCCACATTCGCTTGAAGCTTACCCGGCAAAACCATATTTCGCTCCTGTCGCGTTTGTCACAAACCTTGCAGAGCGATTGACCTTTCATGATCCTCACCGCTACGACCGCCGCCTTTTTCCGTCTTTTCTCGCCGGAGTTTCGTGGTGTCTTTTTCAAGTCGATCGGCTTGACGCTACTGGCCCTGCTGATGGCTTGGTTCGGCTTGCGCGAACTGTTCGAGTGGGCCGCGCTTCCCTGGGTCGATGCGCTATGGGAAGGACAGACCCGATGGGAAGGTTGGCTTCAGGTAACAACGTCCATTCTGGCCGCGATTGTTTTTGCCATCGTGCTCGGGCTTTTGATCGCGCCGGCCAGCGCCATCGTCGCCTCGCTTTTTCTGGACGATGCCGCCGAGGTGATCGAACGGGAGGATTACCCGGCTGTCCAAGGCGGCAGGCCGGTGCCGATGGTCGCCGGTTTCTGGCTCAGCGTGAAATTTCTCGGCGTCGTTGTGATCGGCAATCTTCTGGCGCTGCTGCTTCTGCTGGTTCCCTTCGTCAATCTTTTCGCGTTCTTCGCGGTGAACGCCTATCTGCTCAGCCGGGAATTCTTCGAATTCGCCGCCCTGCGGTATCGCCCGGAGGCCGAGGCCAAGGCCTTTCGGCGACGGCACGGCATGACGGTTTTCCTGGCCGGGCTGCCCATTGCCGCCATGCTATCAGTGCCGCTTCTCAACCTGCTGACGCCGCTTTTCGCGGCGGCGCTGATGGTTCATCTGCATTTGAAGCTCAGTCGGCGCGATAGCGAATTTGCCCTGCCGGCCGCGGCGGCGCCAACGCCGCTTCCAGCCTGAAGATCACCCCCGAGCGGGTTCGCTGCGTTTGGAATTTCGATCAGTGGTGCAGGTATATCCGAGGTTTTCTCAGGAGCTTTGCAAAGATCGGCGATGATGCACGCATCGCAATCTGGCTTTCGGGCCTTGCACACATAGCGGCCATGCAGGATCAGCCAGTGATGCGCATGGTAGAGATAGTGATCCGGAATAACCGCTAGAAGGTTCTGTTCCACGGCATCGGGGGTTTTGCCAGGCGCCAGTTTCAGCCGGTTGGCAAGTCGAAAAATATGCGTGTCGACGGCCAAAGTCTTCTTGCCGAACGCCATGCTGAGCACGACATTCGCTGTCTTGCGTCCGACACCGGGCAGCGTCACTAGCTCTTCTCGCGTCTGCGGCACCTCGCCGCCAAAATCGTCGATCAACTTCTGCGAAAGCGCAATCACGTTCTTGGCTTTGTTGCGCCAGAGCCCGATCGTGCGGATGTGATCGCCCACGCCCGCTTCGCCGAGAGCGAGCATTTTTTCCGGCGTGTCAGCTATCGGAAAGAGCTTTGCCGTAGCGCGGTTTACACCGACATCCGTCGCCTGGGCCGACAAGGCGACAGCCACCACCAGCGTAAAGGGATTTGTATGAGCGAGTTCGCCCTTCGGTTCCGGCCGCTGGATGGAAAACCGCCGGAAGATTTCCTCGATCTCGGCCTTTGTATAGGCCGTTCGGCGGGGTCTACGCCTGGCTCCGCCCGCTGGTTTCGTCGCCGCTTTTATGCTTTTTTTGGCTGCCATGATGATCGCCTATAAAGCGCCGGCGGCGTGATCGAAAGACTTATCGGGAAGGTGCTGGGTCTTAATGACGGGCAATCACGAGGCTTTTCCGGACGATGCAACTGCGCCGATATTCGACGCGGTTCTGACGCCGCACCGCTCGCTTGGCCGGACCGGGTTTCTGGTTCTCATGGCCCTCGTCGCCATCTTATGGCTCGGCACAGGTCTTTATTTCCTGTCGATCGGTGCTTGGCCGATTCTCGGCTTTTTCGGTCTCGATCTGGTCATTCTCTATATCGCTTTCCGCTTGAACTATCGGGCGGCGCGGGCTCGCGAAGAAGTGACTGTCTGGCGGCACGATATCGAGGTGCGCCAATATGCGCCGTCAGGGCGCGTGGCGGAACACCGGTTCAACCCGTTCTGGACACGGTTCGCTGTGGAAAGAAAGCCCGATATCGGCATCACGGAAATGGCGTTGAAGGATCAGGCGCGGCATCTGCCTATCGGCCATTTTCTCAATCCCGACGACCGGGACAGCTTCGCCAGCGAGTTCGGCTATGCTCTCGCTGCGGCAAAGGGCCGATAGTTAGCCCAACAAGTATCGGATGCTGCGATGTCTGAAAGCGCAGCTATTTTTTGCTGGCGTTCAACCTTTCGCGCAACTCCTTTCCGGCCTTGAAGAACGGAACCCACTTCTCCTCGACATCGACGGTTTCGCCGGTCCTCGGATTGCGCCCGGTGCGCGCCGGGCGGTTCTTGACTGAAAAAGCGCCGAACCCGCGCAATTCCACGCGATTGCCCTCGATCAGGGCCTGCGAAATCTCCTCCAGGACCACATTGACGATACGGTCCACATCCCGCTGAAAAAGATGAGGGTTGCGATTGGCGATTGTCTGCACGAGTTCAGATTTTATCATGGTCGATGATACTCCTCCCGGTTGGCTGATGCACCGTGAGTCCCTTATCTTCCGGCTGCCGAAGGTTGCCAGAGAGCCATAACACCGTCAAGCATCAGCTTTTGCTTAAGCCATTGACCGATAAGGGGTAGCGGCAACCGATCCAGAAGATCGGCGGTGCTGCCGCCCGTCGAGCCGACCGGAATACCGAAAATCCGGTACTCCGCTTTCGGCTTCCATTCGACGATGGCGAGGTCTTTTGCTATCCCTTTGCTTTCAAGCCATTCGACGGCCGCATCCTCCCCGCCAAGCGCGTCGACCAGTTTGTTTTCCAATGCCTGGCGTCCCGAAAAGACCGAACCGTCGGCCAATGTGCGGGTCTCCCCGAGAGAGAGCGGCCTGCGTTCGGCAACCAGCGCAACGAACCACTCGTAAATATCGTCGACCACCTTTTGCAGGACCTCGCGTTCGGCTTGCGTGGTCGGATTGAACGGCGACGGTTCGGCCTTCAGAGGCGAGCTTTTTACCGCGTCCATCTCGATTCCGATCATATCGAGACCGCGCTCGACATTCGGATATTGCACAAGGACACCGATCGATCCAACGATTGAGCTCTGTCGCGCCACGATGTGATCGGCGGCTGCCGCGATCATGTAGCCGGCGGATGCGGCAAGCGTGCCGACTTGGGCGACCACCGGTTTTTTGATAGCGATCTTCCTGATCGCATCGTGGATCGCCTCACCGCCGACCGAGGTTCCGCCTGGCGAGTCGATGACGAGAACAACGCCTTTGACGCTATCGGTCGAGGCGATGCGGTCCAGTCTGTCGAGAAGATCGGTATCCTCAGTGATCGCGCCTTCGATCTTGACCTTCGCGATCTGCGAGGCGAGCGACATTTCATCGCCCGGTAAGCCGGCACGCCAGATAACCGCCCCGACTGCGATGAGGGCGAAGACGATAGCCGCAATCCGCCAGCGGCCGAGCTTTCGCCGCTGCTGACGTCGTGCGACAATCTCCTCGGCGTCTGTTGCGCTCATCTTCATTCTCCGCTTCTCGGTCGGGATATTTCCATTCAACTGGAGTGGAATCTGTGCGTTTTGCCAGAGATTCAAGTGCAGCCGATTTCCTGCTGCTGCTTGCCTTTGCCACTTTGTCAGGGCAGGAGAACATTCGATGAGCGATGCGCAGCAGACAATCGGGTCGAATACCGCCGAAACCATCAGGGACCGGGTCGATGAAGCCCGCCGTCACAGCCGTCGTGTGCGCCGTGTTCGCGATGCGCTGCTGTTCGGCGCTGGCGCTGTCTTGGCTTTCGGAGTCTTGGCGACGGTCCTGGCGACGCTTGCGATCCCTGTGCCTGAATTGGACAATGACGATGTGGAAGACGGTCGTGTCGTCATGGGGGCGCCGAAACTGGAAGGACGCAACAGCGCCGACCAGCCCTATAGCATCACCGCCGAGAGCGCCTTGCAATCGCCCGAAGATATGAATCGCCTTGAACTGCGCAACCTCTCGGGCGAATTGCCACTCGGCTCCAGCAGTCGTGTCGCCTTCGAATCCGATGCCGGCTTCTATGATGCGGAAAACCAGTATCTCGATTTTCTGGCGCCGCTCGATCTGGAAACGACGGCTGGCGAGACCGCCCATGTACAGGACGGGCGGATCGACCTGCTGGCGGGTAGCTTCGTGAGCGACAAGCCGGTAAGATTGACGACGAAGACAACCACGCTCACGGCTGACAGCGTCCGCATCGACAGTCAGAAACGAACGGTACTTTTCGAAGGTACGGTGCGAATGCGTCTTGTGCCAGACGATGTTAAGCCGGGGGAGCAGACGGTCAAAACGGATCCCTCTCTGAAGGAACCAGACAATGGATAAATCTGTGCGGGCCAATGTTCGCAACGGCTGCTTGGCAATCGCTATCATGGCGATGATGACTGCTCCGGCGATTGCGCAACAGCAGAGCCAGGACACCAATTTCAAGCTGGAGGGCGGTCAGCCCATTCAGATCGAGAGCGACCAGCTCGAAGTGTTCGACAAGGAAAACACGGCGGTTTTTACCGGCAATGTCTCCGTTACGCAGAAGCAGACGCAGATGCGGTCGAGCTTCATGAAGGTTTTCTACACGGACAGCGAGAAGGCCAGCGCCTCGAACGCCGGATCGGAGCCGTCTTCGACAGCAGGTCAGTCCTCGTCCGACATCGAACGGATCGAGGTGGGCGGCAAAGTCTACGTCAATTCCGGTACGCAGACCGCAACCGGCGATGAAGGCAGCTTCGATATGAAGTCGAACGTGTTGCGGCTGACCGGAAAGCAGGTTGTCCTGTCAGATGGCGACAATGTTCTGACGGGTTGCGTCCTGACAGTACAAACCGAGACCGGACGTGCAAAGCTGGACCCCTGCCGCGGCAGCCGCGTTCGCATGGTCATTTCTCCCGATAGCCAGTGAGGAACCGACCTCACCGATGAGATTTCCCAATTTCTCCCGCAGGGACAAGGCCGACACGTTCTACACGCCATCGGAAGACGATCAGAAGCGTCTGTCCGATACGCTGATCGCCCGGGCCGTCCACAAACGCTATGGCGGCCGGGAGGTCGTTTCCGGCGCATCGTTTGGCCTGCGCACGGGCGAGATTGTCGGTCTGCTCGGTCCGAACGGCGCCGGCAAGACCACCACCTTCTATATGGTGACCGGGCTGGTCCCGGTTGATGAAGGCTCCGTCGAGCTCGATGGCTACGACATTACCACCCTTCCCATGTACCGGCGGGCTCGTCTCGGTATCGGTTATCTGCCGCAGGAAGCATCGATTTTTCGCGGCCTGACCGTCGAAGACAATATTATGGGCGTGCTGGAGCTCGTTGAAGCGGACCGCCCGGCCCGGCAGGAGCGGTTAGATGAATTGCTGTCCGAATTCGGCATCGCCCATCTGCGCAAAAGCCAGGCCACTGCGCTGTCCGGTGGTGAACGGCGCCGCCTGGAAATCGCCCGTGCGCTTGCCAGCCGGCCACGCTTCATGCTTCTCGACGAGCCCTTTGCGGGCGTCGATCCCATCGCTGTCGCTGATATTCAGGAACTGGTCCGGCATCTGAAGGGGCGGGGCATCGGTGTTCTCATCACCGATCACAGCGTGCGCGAAATGCTTCATCTGATCGACCGCGCCTATATCATTCACGAAGGTACGGTGCTCACACACGGTACGCCGCAGCAGATTGTCGATAACCCGGAAGTGCGACGACTTTATCTAGGCGAGAATTTTACCCTTTAATCCGATTGTCGGGCGGCCTCGCTTGACAAGCAAGCCTCATGCCAGTTCAATCCGGCCTGCCACTCGCTACGGCAGAAGAGCGGGGCCACACCGCTCTCGGTGGTAGCAAGGGGTAGCGTCTATGAGTCTTTCCGCGCGTCTGCAATTGCGACAAAGCCAGTCTCTGGTCATGACTCCGCAATTGATGCAGTCGATCCGTCTTCTGCAGTTCGGTCAGGCCGAACTCGATCGCTTCATCGACGAGGAAATCGAACGCAATCCGCTACTCGAAAAGGGCGATAGCGCTAGCGGTGAGGACGCCTTTACCGGCGAAGAGCAGACGGGGCGAAAAGGAACCGAAAGCCGGGATATGATTGAGGGCGGCGCCGATAGCGCCGAGATAGCCTCGATCATGGATACCGACCTCCACAATGTTTTTCCTGACGATCCAGGCAGTACGCCAACGGTCTCTCCTGATCTTGCCGGACAATGGAAAAGTTCCGGTGGCGGCACGCCGACAATAGGCGGCGACACCGATGATCTGGACGCTTTCGCAGCCGCGCCCGTTACATTGAGCGATCGGATCGCCGAGCAGATCGCATTCTCTTTCAGAACCGCGGGCGACCGGCTGATCGCCGGCGAATTGGCCGATCTGCTCGATGAGTGCGGCTATCTGCGTGCGGAACTGGATGATGTCGCTTCACGCCTCGGTGCCGAGCGCGAGGATGTCGAGGCCGTTCTGGCCGTTTGCCAGCGGTTTGAACCGACCGGCATTTTCGCCCGGACGCTGGCGGAATGCCTTGCTGCCCAGCTTGCGGCAAAAGACCGATTGGATCCGGCGATGGCCGCCCTTGTCGACAATCTGGAGCTTCTGGCGCGTCGCGATTTTCAGGCGCTTCGGACGATCTGCGGCGTCGGCGAGGACGATCTGATCGATATGCTTGGGGAGATCAAGCGTCTGGACCCGCGCCCGGGCGCGCAGATGGGTCGGGTTTTCGCCGATGAGATCATACCGGATGTGCTGGTAACGCCGGCCTCCGATGGCTCCTGGCAGGTCGAACTGAATGGTGAAGCGCTGCCGCGCGTCCTGATCGATCAGGCTTACGTTGCCCGCGTCAGTCACTCCTCGTCGGACAAAGAGGAAAAGGCCTTCGTCTCAGAATGTCTGGCCAATGCGCAATGGCTGACCCGCAGTTTGGATCAGCGCGCTAAGACCATTCTCAAAGTGGCAAGTGAAATCATTCGTCGTCAGGACGCTTTCCTCATTCATGGCGTTTCCGAATTGCGTCCCCTCAATCTCAAGACCGTCGCCGACGCGATCGGCATGCATGAATCGACCGTTAGCCGCGTCACCAGCAACAAATATCTGCTGACGCCTCGCGGTACATTCGAGATGCGGTATTTCTTCACCGCAGCGCTCGCCGCGGTGGAAGGCGGTCAAAGCCATTCCGCGGAAGCCGTACGTCACCGCATACGCCAACTCGTCGAAAGCGAAACGGCCAGTGCGGTTTTTTCCGACGACCAGATTGTCGGGCGTCTGCAGAAAGAAGGGATCGATATCGCTCGCCGGACAGTCGCGAAATATCGTGAGGCGATGAATATTCCGTCCTCCGTTCAGCGTCGGCGGGAAAAGAAGGCGCTTGCACAGGCGGCGACCCTTTAGGCGACGACACCTTTTTCTCTGGAAAGCTTGACTTCCGGGACGCACACCAATATGCCGCCCGCCCATCGGCACGATGGTGCCAGACCGCCATCAGACTCAGCCACCCATGATCTGGTCGCCGATGTCAACGCCTTGTGCGGTCGCTTCGGAAGAGTAGATTCTCTTACCTGTACGATGTGATTTCTAGCGAGGATTTCGTTCATGACCCTGCGCATTTCCGGCAAACATATGGATATTGGCGAATCCTTCCGCACACGGATCGATGACCGGATATCCGAGGCTCTCGAAAAATATTTCGATGGCGGTTTTTCCGGCAATGTGGTGGTTGAGAAATCCGGCAGCGGTTTCGAGACCGACATCAGAATTCACCTGGACACCAGCATGGTCTTTCAGGCTCGCGCCAACGGGCATGACGCACAGGCGTCGTTCGATGCGGCGGCCGATAAGGTCGAGAAGCGACTTCGCCGCTACAAGCGCAAGCTCAAGAGCCATCGCGAAAACGGTCAGGATCAGGCCTTCGATGCGGCCTATCGGATCATGAGCGCGGTGCCCGAGGAAGAAGAAGAGGTGGCCGAGGACTACGCGCCTGCCATCGTCGCTGAATCCTCCATGTCGCTGCGCGTGATGAGCGTGGCTAACGCGGTGGTCGAATTGGATACCAAGGACAGCCCGGTCTTCGTGTTTCGCAATGCATCCAGTGACCATGTGAATGTGGTCTACCGGCGGGAAGACGGAAATATCGGCTGGATCGATCCGGCCGGAATCGCACCCGGCAACTGATCGTCGGCGAAAATCACAGGGTCCGCAGCGTCGCGCCGGTGCGCGACCGCGAACCGAGAGGGGCAGGATGGAACTATCCGATCTGCTAAGCGCCCGGGCGATTATGCCGGCGCTGAGAGCCAAATCGAAGAAACAGCTTTTGCAGCTCATGGCAGGCCGCGCGGCGGAACTGACCGGGCTGCCCGAGCGCGATATTTTCGATACCGTTCTGCAGCGGGAGCGCCTCGGCTCCACCGGTGCCGGGAACGGTCTGGCGATCCCGCATGGCAAACTGACCAGTCTCGACCGTCTGCAAGGTGTCTTCGCGACTGTCGATCAGCCGGTTGAGTTCGATGCAATCGATGAACAGCCAGTCGATATCGCTTTCATGCTTCTGGCGCCGGAAGATGCCGGTGCAGATCATTTGAAGGCGCTGTCGCGCATCGCACGGGTTCTGCGGCGATCGGACACGATGAAGCAGGTCCGCGGAATGCACGATGCTGCGGCGATCTATGAAATTCTGACATCATCCGCTCAGGAAGCCGCGTAAAGCGGATCAGTCCCGTAAAAACAAAAGGCCGCACCGGTGGTTCGCCGGCGCGGCCTTATCTATCGTTCCCGGCCCCGCTTTAGTGAAGCGTGACAGCCATCAATTCTTTTTCACTCGCCGCAGCAAGCGCCGTCGACCGCTCGTCGGTCAACAGAATGGGTGCGCCGTCCGCTGCGAAAAGCGCCCATACGTCGATGCCGGAAGGCATTTCGGCGACGCCAGGCCAGGCCGCCATGAAATCGTCGGACGAAATCTTGCGGATATAGCCGATTGCGCCTTCGCCCAGATGGGCGAATTGTTCGGTGGAAACATTTGCGTTCTGCGTGTCAGTCATGGTCAGCCTCCTGCTGAGTACGACCTCCCTTTGCAAGGTCCAATCGTCCTCTTGAGCCGTTAATGAAAGGTAACGATTTTCTCGAATCTGTCTCAGATCGGATCGCAATCCGATACCAAACAGCTAGTCTACCGTCCGAATATCGATTTTCTTAACCAGCCGCTGGGGCTCCGGTCGGTCCAGATCGATCGACAATAGGCCGTTCTTCAACTCGGCGCTCAGCACTCTCATCCCGTCCGCCAGCACGAAATTTTTCTGAAACTGGCGAGCCGCAATGCCGCGATGAATGAAATCGCGCTCCGGTTCGTCGCTCTGCTGGCCGCGCACGATCAATTGGTTCTCTTCGGTCGTGACCTCGAGATCGCTCTCCTGAAAACCCGCTACCGCGAGGGTGATCCGAAGCCGGACCGTCGTGCCGTCATCGTCGCGAATGCGTTCGATATTGTAGGGCGGATAGCCATCGGCGGATTTCGCAAGCCGCTCAATGGTCTTTTCCATCTGTTCGAAGCCCAGGAAAAGCGGGCTGGAGAACGGTGTCATCCGTGTCATCGTCGTGTGTCCTCGATTGAGCGACATGGTTGTTCGGCCCGCCCATTTCGGCGCGGCGCCGCTTCTTCATAGATATGGGATGGCGAAAGAGCCGATGCAAGCTGTTGAACTGCCGGCGCCTTTCGGCATCGTTGAGCAATCAGACGGTCCGGCGCGCCAAGCAATGGCTTTCGATAGGGCAGGTCGCGCATTTCGGCGCGCGCGACGTGCACGTCCGCTTGCCATGCTGGATGAGCCAGAAATGCCCTTCGTCCAGTGCCCAGTCTGGCGCTCGTCCCGCCAGATTTTCGGCCACCTTCTCCGCGTTGGAGCCTTGGGCGAGGCCCGTTCGCCGGCAAACCCGCTCCACATGAGTATCGACGGCGATAACCGCCTCATCGAAAACGAAGTGCATGACGATATCGGCACATTTGCGCCCGATACCCGGCAGACGCATCAGTTCGGCGCGGCTGCGGGGCACCGACCCGTCGAATTGCTCAAGTAACGTTTCGCAGAAGGCGCGAATGCGTCTGGTCTTCAGATTATAAAGACCGGCGGGGCGGATCGCTTCCCGTATTTCGTCGTCTTCGAGCGCTAGGACCGCCTCCGGCGTGTCGGCAAGTGCGAATAGCGCTTCCGTCGCTCTGGCGGTATTGGCGTCGCGGCTCTGCGCTGAGAGAAGACATGCGATTGCCGAGCGAAACGGCGTTCGTTGGCCCTTGGGGCCTTTCGCCGTTTGGGTTCGGCCTGGCAGATTTTCGCTGAGCAGCCGGAAAACCGTTTTGACCTCGTTCGGATCGAGCAATTGTCCATGCTGTTCATCGATTGCGATTTTGTCGGCCATGGCGATTATCTGGCGCGACAGACACCTTGGAAAAGGCGGTTTATCCGTCTCGCGACGACAGGCCCGCTTCCCAACCCAAAATGGCGCGTTTGCGCGTCAGACCCCAATGATACCCTGTCAGCTTGCCGCCTGCGCCTAGCGCGCGGTGGCAGGGCACCACGAATGATATGGGATTGGCCCCGACCGCCGCGCCAACGGCGCGGGCTGCCTTTTTATCGCCGAGCGATTGTGCGATCGCGCCGTAGGTGGTTCCGCGCCCCGGTTTGAGACGAAGAAGCTGTTCCCATACACGCACCCGGAAATCGGAGCCGATCAGGACGATTCTGAGCGGCCGGTCGGCCTGCCATTCGGCTGGATCGAAGATGCGCCGCACATAGGGTTCGGTCACTGCCGGATCGTGATGATAATCTGCGTCGGGCCAGCGCCGCGTCATGTCATCGAATGTCGCCGGATCGTCAATCTCGTCGGCAAAAGCAAGTCCGCAGAGACCGCGATCCGTTGCCATCAAAAGAGCGGGTCCGAACGGGCTGCCATGCCAGCCATAGGTGATTTTGAGGCCGGCCCCCTTCGCTTTCCATTCGCCGGGACTCATCGCCTCATGTGTGACGAAGAGGTCGTGCAGCCGACCTGGCGAGGAAAGACCGAGTTCCAGGCTGGCATCCAGCAGGTCGGCGCCATCGACGAGCAAACGGCGTGCATGGTCAAGCGTGACGGCCTGAAGGAATGCCTTAGGAGTCAGCCCGGCCCAGCGGCGGAACAGGCGGATGAGGCCGTCCGGACTCTGGCCCGTCAGACCAGCCAGTTCGCTGAGGCTCGGCTGATCGCGATGCCGTTCGCTGATATGACCGATCACCTTCTCGATGATGGAGAAGTCGGACGAACCGGTGGGCGCGGCCGGCATGGTGCTGTCGAGATCGAGTGCGGCAATGTTCATGGTCGTTTGCGCCATTTCTGATTTCCTTGTTGCCAGCATCGCAGAAAGAGCAATCGCCCGGCCACCCGATTTTCGCAGCAGGGGAAATGGTATGTGCTGGACCCATTCCGTGTCGCTGCCTATCTTTGCGTCATGAACCGCAATTTCCGAAACGGATATTTTTGATGATTTCCCGCCTTCTAACCTTCGTCGTTCTCGCCCCTCTCGCCATTATTCTGGTGGCGCTGGCGGTGGTGAACCGACAATCGGTGCCGCTGACGCTCGATGTTCTTCAGACCGGCAACGAGAATCTCAGCGTATCTCTGCCAATGTTCATCTGGCTGTTGGCGGCATTGATTTTCGGCATGGTGATCGGCGGGGTCGTCTCCTGGATGCGGCAGGGCCGCTACCGGCGGTTGGCCCGGCGTCGCAAGCAGGAGGTCAACCGACTCGAGAATGAGCGCCCGGCCCCGCCGGCGAAGCCTTACGGTACGCGTGAAGACGGCACTTGGCCTTACGGCCGCGACGACGGCACCGATACCGGCGTGACCGGAACCCAGCTTGCCGGTCTCCCGGCACCCGATGCTCATCGCGCCTGACGGCTGCGTCAAAACAAAGTCGAGGCAAAATAAAAAAGGCCCGCCGGTTGAACCGGCAGGCCTTCCGTCCCTTTCAGGGGATCGTCAGTCAGTCTTCTTAGCGGACGACGTAGACGATCTGACGGTTGGACGGCTCGATAAGAACCGGCTGACCGTTTACGTATGCGTAGCGGTAGTCGTAATCCGGGATCTCACGGAGTTCGACTGTATCCGGTACGCCAGCGCCAACCACGACTTCACCGTCGAGGTAAACCGGATCGACGCGGTTATCGCGAACATAGGTCACGACGCGATCATCGGGGCTGAGGGCATCTCCCGTGCCGCCACCGAGCGCTGCGCCGGCAACACCACCAACGGCTGCGCCGACAGGACCGCCGATCAGAGCGCCGGCGACCGCGCCGCCGGCAGCACCGGTCACGACGCCAGTAGCTTCCGCGCCATCATAGGTTGCGACTGGGACATTGAGGGCTTCGCGCTGCTCGACGACAACGACGCGCTGACCTTCATAATCGCTGGTGAGATACTGGGCATAGGACCAGCCGGTCTTGCCGTCCATCGTTACCTGGCACCAATTGCCGGTCTCGGTGCAGCCATTGACAGTCACCTGACCGTCGGCAGGGATCGCACCGATCACTTCATAGTTCGGGCCGGGGCCAGAGCGAACGTTCAGTTCGGTGGTTGCGCTGGCCGTGGTCTGAGCCATGGCGGCGCCTGTGAGGGCAACGGCGCCGGCGGTTCCAAGCAAAATAGCTTTCAAATTCGTCATCATAAAACTCCTGTTATATGTCCCTGTCGCCCCATCAACAGCGTGCGCGGACCTTTGTTCCGAAGCCTTGAGAAGAACATTTTGCCGCCACAATTCATGTCTCAGAGCGAGACAACGTTCGAGGAATTGCGCCGTTAGCGGCGGCTGACGCTCATGCGAATGCCGTCCTGCGGCTGGACCGTCAGCTTCTGTACGGGAAAGGGGTGGGGTGCGCCGTTTGCCAGATCGAAGCGATACTGCGACAGCAGGACGCCAAGGGCGATAGCCGCCTCCTGCATGGCGAAGGTCGCCCCGATACACACCCGTGGTCCCGCGCCGAAAGGTAGATATTGATAGCGGTCGAGGCTTTCCCGATTTTGCGGCAGGAAGCGCGACGGCATAAAGGCGTCGGGCTGGTCCCAGTAAAGGCGGTGCCGATGGAGCGTCCATGGCATGACGAGAATGGTTGTCCCCGCCGCCATCTTCAGATCGCGCCATTGATCGGCTTCGATGGATTCACGGTTGATCGAAGGCGCGGGCGGGTAGAGCCGCATGGTTTCTTCGAATGCGGCCCGCGTTACCGGCATGGCGTCGAGCCAATCGTACGGATCGGCTACCTCAGCCACGACCCGGTCGACCTCGTTTTCGACCTTCGCCCGTTCGTCCGGCGCCTGGGACAGGCAATAGAGCGTCCAGGCCAGCGCCCGCGCGGTGGTCTCGTGTCCGGCGCCGATGAAGGTGATGATATTGTCTTCCACCTCCTCTTCCGAAAGGCCGTCCGGCCCCATGGCGCGCAGCAGAAGGGTAAGAAAATCCTCCGGCGCATCCTCGCCGCGCTCCAGCTTGTCTCGCCGCATATCCATCGTTTCGCGAACCAGGCCGCGGAAATAGCGTAGCGTCTTGCGGCCTCTTATGCGTGTCAGGCGCGGGATGAATTCCGGCGCGGCCAGAAGATCGAGCGGGTCGACCCGCCCCATCGTGTGCAACAGACGGTCGACCCGGTCGCCGAACTCTTCCGGCACGCCGGCGATCTCGTTGGAGAATAGCGTCTCGGCCAGGATTTCGTAGGTCAGTTGCGTCATATCGTGGGCAATCTCGACCGGCGCATCGCTATCGGCCGGGGCGGCGTATTTCTGGACGAAGCGTTCGGCGACTGTTTTCATCGGTTGCGCGAAGCCGCGAATGTGTCGCGGGGTGAAAACCGGGGCCATCGCCTTGCGGCCGCGCTTCCATGTAACGCCCTCCGCCGTCAGCAGCCCGTCGCGCAGAATGGGACGAAGAATAAGCTGGCGGACCTTCGCCATCCGGTAGTTTTTGACATTGTCGACGAGGATATGGCGGATCAGCACGGGATCGTTGGCCACCACCATTGGCGATCCGACGCCCTGAGTAATATGAACATAGGGCTGGTTGTAAGAGGGCTCGCCCCACAGCGCGATGGGATTGCGGTAGACTGTCCGCACCATTTCCAGAAAGCTCGGCGGCGATGTGCGTGGCCGCGGTGCCGGCGGAACGAAAGGGATAGGTTCGGCATCCATGGCGGGTCTGTCCTGTCGCTGGCGGAACCGTTGTCTCCATATTCATGTAGGAACGGGGATCGACCGCTCAACCACAGGCTGGCCGGCAGGGCTCCGGATGTGCGTCGCGTTTGGTTTTTAGGGCCGGAAAGCCTATATTCAAAAGGATTAAACGGGCGATTCGAATAGCTGTTTCAGGCTGCTTCGTCCAAGCCCTCTTCAATGTGGAGTCTGTATGAGCGAAGCGGCGGCGGAACGTAACGAAGGCGGTCAATACGGCGCCGATTCCATCACTGTTCTCAAGGGGTTGGATGCTGTCCGCAAACGGCCCGGCATGTATATCGGCGACACCGATGACGGCTCGGGTCTGCATCACATGGTCTATGAGGTGGTTGACAATGCGATCGATGAATCGCTTGCCGGCCATGCCGATCTCGTGACCGTGCAGCTCAACCCGGACGGCTCCTGCACCGTAATCGACAATGGCCGCGGCATTCCGACCGATATCCACAAGGAAGAAGGCGTCTCGGCCGCTGAGGTCATCATGACGCAGCTTCACGCTGGCGGAAAGTTCGACCAGAACTCCTACAAGGTCTCCGGTGGCCTTCACGGCGTCGGCGTTTCGGTGGTGAACGCGCTTTCGGATTTCCTCGAATTGCGGATCAACCGCGACGGTGAGACTCATCAAATGCGATTCAGCCGTGGCATCGCCGATGCGCCGCTGGAACAGATTGGCTCCTACGATGCAACAAATCAGCCCTTCACCTATGAGGGGCGCTCCGGCACGGCCGTAACCTTCCTGCCGTCATCGGAAACCTTTTCGAAGACGGAATTCGATTTCGGCACGCTTGAACACCGCCTGCGCGAACTGGCCTTCCTCAATTCCGGCGTCCGTATCGTTCTGATCGACAAGCGCCATGCCGACGAGAAGAAGGTGGAGCTATGGTACGAAGGCGGCCTGATCGAGTTCGTGCGCTATCTCGACCGCGCCAAGAAGCCGCTGGTCGACGATCCGATCCATATCGAGGGCGAGCGCGACGGCATTACCGTGGAACTGTCGCTCTGGTGGAACGACAGCTACCATGAGAATGTTCTCTGCTTCACCAATAACATCCCGCAGCGCGATGGCGGGGCGCATCTGGCCGGTTTTCGCGGCGCGCTGACGCGCCAGGTGACGGGCTACGCTGAGCGCTCCGGCATGATGAAGCGCGAGAAGGTGAGCCTAACAGGTGACGATTGCCGCGAAGGCATGACGGCAGTGCTGTCGGTCAAGGTGCCGGACCCGAAATTCTCCTCGCAGACCAAGGACAAGCTGGTTAGCTCCGAAGTGCGACCGGTGGTCGAGGGGCTCGTCAATGAGGGGCTTGGTACCTGGCTTGAAGAACACCCGAACGAAGCGAAGGCTCTGATCGGCAAGGTGGTGGAAGCCGCCGCCGCCCGCGAGGCGGCAAGAAAGGCGCGCGAACTGACGCGGCGCAAGGGCGCGCTCGATATCACATCGCTGCCCGGCAAGCTGGCCGACTGCCAGGAGCGCGATCCCAGCAAATCCGAAATCTTCATCGTCGAGGGTGATTCCGCTGGCGGTTCGGCAAAGTCCGGCCGCTCACGCAAGAACCAGGCAATTCTACCGCTCCGAGGCAAGGTGCTGAACGTTGAGCGCGCCCGTTTCGACCGGATGATTTCTTCCGATCAGATCGGCACGCTGATCACCGCGCTCGGCACCGGTATTGGCAAGGATGAGTTCAATCCGGAAAAGCTGCGCTACCACAAGATCATCATCATGACCGATGCTGACGTGGACGGGGCGCATATCCGCACATTGCTGCTGACCTTCTTCTTCCGGCAGATGCCGGAATTGATCGAGCGCGGCCATCTCTTCATCGCTCAGCCGCCGCTCTACAAGGTGAGCCGGGGTAAGAGCGCGGTCTATCTCAAGGACGAGCCGGCCTTCGAAAATTATTTGATCGATAGCGGGCTGGAAGACGCATCGCTGGTGATGGCGGATGGCGAAACGCGCATGGGCGGTGATTTCCGTGCGGCCATCGAGGACGCGATTTCCGTGCGCAGCCTGATGGCAGGTCTGCACAGCCGCTACGACCATTCCGTGGTCGAGCAGGCGGTCATCGCCGGGGCTCTCGATCCTTCAGTGCTCAATAGCGGAGACGCTCAGGCTATGGCGGAGCGTTTGGCCGAGCGGCTGGACATGATCGCCGACGAGACCGAGCGCGGCTGGACGGGGCGGGTTTCCACCACCAACGATCCCGACGCGCCGCAATCGGGCGGTTATATGTTCGAACGCACCGTACGCGGTGTCAAAGAGGTGGTTCATCTGGACGCCGCTCTCATCAACTCTGCCGATGCCCGTGCGCTTCACCGTTTTCACGAAAGGCTGGCGCCGATCTATACGCAGCTGCCACAGCTCAGACGCAAGGAAAACAGCGTCGCCATCACGGGGCCGCTGGCTTTGTTGGATGCGGTTTTCGCGGCGGGGCGCAAGGGCATCCAGATGCAGCGCTACAAAGGCCTCGGCGAGATGAACTCCGACCAGCTTTGGGAAACCACGCTGGACCCCGCCGCCCGTTCGCTGCTTCAGGTCAAGGTGAACGATGCCAATGACGCCGACAGCCTGTTCGCTCGCCTGATGGGCGACGATGTGGAGCCGCGTCGCGACTTTATTCAGGAGAACGCGCTATCCGTTGCCAATCTGGACGTCTGACGGGCCGAAATGAGCCCGCATGACGACATTGAAAGCTTCTATGCCGATGCCGAACGCTGGCCCGAGGAACTGAGAGCGTTACGGACAATTCTCATCTCGCGGCCGGTATCGGAAGAATGGAAGTGGCGGCAGCCGGTTTATGTCGCTCATGGCGCCAATCTGTTCACCGTGTGGGCCTTTGAGGACGCCTGCACGCTTGGCTTCTTCAAGGGCGCCTTATTGGACGATCCGGAAGGATTGCTGGAAAAACCGGGCGATAATTCCCGTTCCTCGCGCGTCATGCGTTTCCGCTCCACCGCCGAGATCGATCAATGCAAAGGCACCATCGAAGCATTTCTGGACGAGGCCATTGCTCGCCAGAAAGCCGGCGAGGAGGTCGATATGGAAGCGGAGGACATACTGGAGCCGCCGCCCGAACTTGTCGATAAGCTCCGGACCGACGATAAATTCCGCGCCGCGTTCGAGGCCCTGACACCGGGCCGCCAGCGCGGGTGGACCCTGCATTTTTCTGGCGCGAAGCAGGCTGAAACGCGATCCCGCCGGATCGACAAGGCAACGCCGAAGATACTTGCCGGAAAAGGTATGCATGACCGTTGACGATAAGGGTCCGGCGCTTGAACTCGATGAAGCGGCAAGGCCCGCCGTTCCAACATTCGAGGTGGCCGCACAGCAACGCAATGGCAGCCGCCATCTACGCGCGATCCACGAGCATCATCGCCGGCAGTTGAGCGGTCTGAAAAAGATATTCTCCGATCTCGAACGCGGAGACGCATCCGCTGACGACATGGTGACCGCCGCGCAATCGCTTTCGATGACTGATAATCTACGCCGCTTTGGAACGCTTTGCGGACAGGAATGTCAGGCGCTCGTCTTTCACCATCAGATTGAGGATGGGGCGATGTATCCGCAATTGCAGCGGAGCGAGGAATTGAAGGCCGTTATCGATCAGTTAATGGCCGAGCATCA
Organism: Notoacmeibacter sp. MSK16QG-6; assembly: GCF_024158145.1. Classification (GTDB taxonomy): domain Bacteria; phylum Pseudomonadota; class Alphaproteobacteria; order Rhizobiales; family Rhizobiaceae; genus Notoacmeibacter. The sequence goes on along the minus strand of NZ_JAMYXM010000001.1, from coordinate 1,165,793 downwards.
GGTGGTTCATGCGCAAATCGTGGCGCTATGGGACGCGACCACCGCATTTCTGGAAAAACCGGACGATCCGACCAAACGAAGGGAACTCGGACGCGCCATAGAGCGCCTTCAGAAAACCGTCCTGTCCCATTTCGGATATGAGGAAGATGCGCTGCTCGACGCCATTGACCATTTTAGCGTGGCGATCTGACCTAGGCGCTTTTCATCATCCGGCCAGACAGCAAAGCGCGGACGAAACGCCTCTGCTGATAAAATCCGTTCAGCGAAACGCGCGGCAGGAGCAGCAGTTCGCTAGGCGCACCGGTGATCTTTCCAGGTGTTGTACGGACGCCCACTGATAGGCCGGCTGCAGCGGCCGCCTCGGCTTCGCGAATCCCGCAAGCCCAGTCGTAACCGTAAGGATAGGCGATCGTCGTCGGCCGTTCGCCGATTAAGGCGCCAATCCATTCGGCACAATCAGCGATTTCCTGCTGGATCGTATCGGGGGAGAGTTTCGACATTATGCGATGAGTCAGCGTATGAACGCCAAAATGGGCCAGCGGCTCGCTTTTTGCAAAGGCGGCCAGTTCATCTTCGTCCATAACCAGCTCTTGAACGATCTCAACGGGACTGACGCCAGAACGTGCCGCTTCGGCATCGACGATCTCGACGGCGCGACATTCGTCAGCCGCCTTTTCAACCATGCAGGCAGTGTAGCGATAAGCCCGTCGCTTGCCGGAAATGGTGCGACAATCGAATGCGCGGCCGTCGATCGCCCACGCATCTATCGCCCGGATGGCTTTCTCGGCCGTTTCCCACCAGATCGTACTGGTCCGTTGTGCAAACCCCTTGGTCAGGAAGATTGTGTAAGGCACACCGTGGCGCCGGAAGACCGTCGCGGCATGGTCGCGATTATCCCGGTATCCGTCGTCCAGCGTGAAAGAGACGAACCGGCCATCCGGCTCTGCTTCCAGTCGTCGCGGCAAATCGGCGAGCGCAACTGGTGTAAACCCGCACGCGAGGCATTCTCGGATCGCAATATCGAGAAATTCCGGGGTGACGGAGAGGTGAGCATTGGGATCAAAAGGTTCACCGCTCGCCGGCCGCACATGATGCAGTGTGAAAATGACGCTGTGATGCGCTTTTGATCGTATACCGGCTGCTGTCGTCGTGGCGGCCAAGGCTTCGAGCGCCGTGCGGATGGCCAGATGACGGAAGGACGGTTTCATCGCGGCGTGCATGACCTTTTCTTTAGCGCGCAAACGGATCGTCGCTTCCCTATCACCGCCGGCTTTTCCATCCGGTAAATTCTACACTGTCCTGTCGAAAGCCGCCGGCTATGGCTTTTCGCCGGAAAAGTGCTAACGATGCCGCGCCGCAGCATAGCAGCTGTGCCGATAAGGGAGGCCGACCGTTTATGAGTGCGAACGGTATCATGAAAAGCCTGACGCCGCCGGATATTCAGGCGATGAAGGGCGGCGAGCCAATCGTCTGCCTGACGGCTTATACCACACCGATTGCCCGGCTCATGGATGAGCATTGCGAACTGGTGCTGGTCGGTGATTCACTTGGCGTCGTTGTGCATGGTCTGCCGTCCACTGTCGGTGTGACGATGGAGATGATGATCATGCATGCGCGCGCCGTCAGGCGCGGCCTGACGAGACCTCTCATGGTCGTCGATCTGCCCTTCGGCGCTTATGAATCCGGTCCGGAGCAGGCATTTGAAAATGCTGCGAGGCTGATGACCGAGGGCAGGGCCGGCGCAGTCAAGCTGGAGGGCGGTCGTGTACAGGCCGAGACAATCCGGTTCCTTACGGAACGCGGCATTCCTGTGATGGCGCATATCGGCCTGCTGCCTCAGGCGATCAACACCGTTGGCGGATACAAGGTCCAGGGCCGTGGCGATGCCGCAAAAGACGTTCTTGCCGATGCAAAGGCCGTAGCGGAGGCTGGCGCATTCGCGGTTGTTCTCGAAAAGGTCACGGCCTCCATTGCCGAAAAGATCACCGATGCAATCGACATTCCGACAATCGGTATCGGCGCTTCCCCGAAATGTGACGGCCAGATTCTCGTCACGGACGATATGCTGGGTCTTTTCGAGGATTTTCAGCCGAAATTTGTCAAGCGCTACGGCAATTGGGCCGTCGCCGGCCGCGAGGCCATATCTTCCTACGCATCCGATGTGCGCGCGCGACGTTTTCCCGGTCCTGAACATCTTTTCGGCGATCAGGCTCCGGGCGCTAAGAAGACGAAGAACTGAATTATGACCGACAAGCAACCGATCCTGCTGGTTCGCCAGATCGAAGAACTGCGCAATCAGGTGGCAGCCTGGAAGTCCGAAGGCTTGCGTGTGAGCCTGGTGCCGACCATGGGCGCGCTTCATGACGGCCATGCCAGTCTTGTAAAGCTGGCGCTGAAAGATGCGGACAGGGTGGTCGTCAGTCTGTTCGTCAACCCCAAGCAGTTCAACGACCGAACCGATCTGGCCAATTATCCCCGCACCGAAGACGCCGATCGCGATCGGCTGGAAGATCTCGGTGCGCATATGCTTTATGCCCCTGTCAGAGAAGAGATCTATCCAGAGGGTTTCGCGACCAGCGTCGTGGTGGAGGGGCCGGCCATTCCGCTTGAGGGCGCGCATCGGCCCGGCCATTTCGCAGGCGTTGCGACCGTAGTCTGCAAGCTGTTCAATCAGGTTCAGCCACATTCGGCAGTTTTCGGGGAAAAGGACTTTCAGCAACTGGCGGTCTTGCGTCGGATGGTCCGCGATCTCGACATGGCGGTCGAGATCATTGGCGGCAAAACCATTCGCGAAAAGGACGGCCTCGCCCTTTCATCGCGTAACGAACGACTTTCGGACGATGACCGGAAGAAAGCGGCAGGCCTTTCGCAGGCCATGACAAACGCCGTCGATGCAATCGAGGGCGGCGCCGATATCGCCGGCACGCTCAACCGCACACAGGCGTCTATCCTCGAGGCCGGTTTCGAAAAGATCGACTATCTTGCTCTTGTCGGAGCGGAGGACTTGCAGCCGATGGACGAGCGGGACCGCGACGGACGGCTCGTCGCGGCCGCGTTTCTGGGCGGCGTCCGACTGATTGACAACATGCCGGTCAAGGGGCCGCGACGTTAAGCGCGAAATCGGGAGAGGACGGCGTATCCCGGCTACCAGACGCCATAACTCTTCACCGCGGCGGCGACTTTGAGAAACGCGGCGATATTGGCGCCGTCGACATAATCGACATAGCCATCTTTCATGCCGTGTTCGAGGCAGCGCCCGTGCATCTCCTCCATGATGGATACGAGCCGGCTGTCGACTTCTTCGCCTGACCAAGACATGCGCATCGCGTTTTGTGTCTGCTCCAGACCGGAGACTGCAACGCCACCCGCATTGGACGCCTTTCCGGGCGCGTAGAGGATTTTCGCTTTCCGAACACGTTCGACGGCATCGGCCGTCAGCGGCATGTTGGCGCCCTCTACGATGGCTTTGACGCCATTTTCGATAAGCGCTTTGGCGTCCTGTTCGCCCATTTCATTCTGCGTCGCGCAGGGCAGGGCAACATCGCATTTGATCGACCACGGCGTTTTGCCCTTCCGGAACGTGCCATTGCCGTCATGATCGCCGAGGCTACCCCCATGGTCTTTCAGCCTTTGGATGGCCTCGACATCGTCTTGGCGCAGCCCGTCCTTGAAATAGAGCGTTCCGGTGGAATCGGAGAGACTCAGTACCGTTCCGTCCAGATCGAGCACTTTCTCTGCGGCGTGAAGCGCAACGTTTCCCGCACCTGAAATGCAGAATGTCCGTCCCTCAATGTCTTCGCCGATCCTCTGCAGCATGGCGCGCAAGAAATAGACCACGCCCCAGCCTGTCGCCTCGGTGCGCATGGCTGAGCCGCCGAAGCAACTGCCTTTGCCGGTCAGGACGCCGGCCCATCGGTTGTTGACCTTGACGTATTGGCCGAAGAGATAGCTGATTTCGCGGGAACTGACACCGATATCGCCAGCCGGCACATCGATATCCTCGCCAATATGGCGCTGTAACTCGTTCATCAGGGACTGGCAGAAGCGCATGATCTCGCGCTCGCTTTTGCCTTTTGGATTAAAGTTGGAGCCGCCCTTCGCGCCACCCATTGGAAGGCCGGTCAGTGCGTTTTTAAGCGTCTGCTCGAAACCGAGGAATTTTAGAACGCTTTCTGTAACGGTTTCGGAGAAACGAAGGCCGCCCTTATAGGGTCCGATGGCGTGGTTGAACTGAACCCGCCAAGCCCGATTGGCGCGGATCATGCCGTCGTCGGTCTCCCAAGGCACGCGGAAGGAAACCACGCGGTCGGGCTCGGTCAGTCGTTCCAGAAGCTGGTCGCGTACCCAGTCTTCACGATCCAGATAGATGGGCGCAACAGAGCAGACGACTTCATGAACGGCTTGATGAAACTCCGTTTCGGCGGGATTTCGCTTTTCCAACCCCTTCATGAAGTCGTTGACGTAATCGTCGACTGCTTTGCTCATCGGTTGCTGCTCCGTCTTTCAATCAGAGCAGGCAGATATTCCGGCCGAGACGCGTGGCAACCGCTGTGCCGGACTGTTCACCGATCGGTTTGGTACGGGCAGCGTCTCGCGTCAGGCCGCGTGACGCCGCCAGGCGAAGCGATTGGTTGCCTGTTCGTCGTCGAGCGACGGCTGGTAGCGTTGGTCGATTCCAGGCAATTCGCCGCGTTCCAGCTTTGCTATGGTCGGTTCATTGGTGATCGACAATTCCGAAAAGCCGGTACGGACCATGTGGTCGACCTGATCGTAAAGAACGTCGCCCACGGCCCGGATCGGACCGTCATAGCCGGCGCGGCGCAATTGAACGGCTTTGGAATAGCTGCGCCCGTCCGTATAGGCGGGAAAGGACAGGGCGACGATCGGCAGATCGTCAAGCGCGTCGACGATAGCGGCAATATCTTCGCTAGGGTCAAGTCGGACACCGATCGGCGCGCCGTGGGCCTCTTTGCGTTCTTCGTCGAGTGCCTGCCATGCACTCAGCGGCAGGATGGCCGGCCGCGATTGAACAAGCGCCTCAATCATATCGGCTTCGATCCAGTCATCAGCTATGAATGAATCGCCGTTCCAGACTTTATTGCTATCGCTCATTGTATCTTTCCGGCCGTCGATTGCGACGAGCCCCTCCAAGTGAATTCCGCATTCCGTCTTGGCCTGACCGGCCCAGCGACCGGACCGCTCATCGCCATCCTCGGCAGGCTGAGTGCAGGGAAAGCAGCCGATAGACAGGTAACCGAATGCGACCAGCGGATTTTCGCGCAGATCGTTATCGCGCATGAAATTGGCCTGATCTGCAGTCGTCCATCTGGCCAGCGGATTGATCCGGATGCGCGGGCCGACCGCCTCGAACACCGGCATATCGGCACGCTGAGCGCTTTGATAACGCTTTCGGCCTGTAAACCAGGCATCGAAAGGCGCCACGGCGCGGGCCATCGGCTCGACCTTGCGAATTTCGCAGCACAGGTCGGTATCGTTCTTGTAGAGGTCATCGGAGGGGTCCAGACGACCGAGAACATCGGCTTTCGGATGAATGATCTGCAAGTTTGCGAGGTTTAGATCGGCAGCCAGTTGGTCGCGATAATCCAACGTCTCCCCAAAATGCTGACCGGTATCGAGAAAAGCGACAGGCGTTGCCGGATCGACATCGGCAATCAATTTCAGCAGCGCAGCGGAATCGGCCCCGAAGGACGACACGGTGCCAATCGAGCCGGGAAACAGCTTTTCGATCGACAGCCTGACGATTTCGCTAGCTGGCAGATGGCCATAGGTCTCGTCCAGCCAGGCGGCCTTTTCCTCAATGGACGAGAAGGCCTCAGGCAGCTTTTGATGAAGGGCCATAAAGCGCCTCCTTGAACGGTGTTGGGCCGGCGCGGTTCAGATAGGAAAGAAAGGTTTCCTCGCTGTCATGTCGACCTGCCAGATAGGTATCGACGATTGTCTCGATTGCGCCGCCGATTTCATCGAAGGAAAAGCCGCGCCCGATGATCTCACCGATGGATGCGTGCTGATCGGCAGATCCGCCAAGTGTGACCTGATAGAGTTCGGTGCCTTTCTTTTCGACACCCAAAATGCCGATATGACCGACATGGTGGTGGCCGCAGGCATTGATGCAGCCGGATATTTTGATCTTCAACTCGCCGAGAGCCTGCTGACGGTCGGCAAGGCGCTGGGAAATGTCCTGCGCCACCGGAATGGAGCGGGCATTTGCAAGCGCGCAATAATCGAGACCGGGGCAGGCGATGATGTCGGTGGCGAGCCCGGCATTGGCCGTAGCAAGTCCGATCTCTTCGAGCGCTTCGAACACGGCGGGCAGATCGGCGCGCGCGACATGCGGCAGAACAAGGTTCTGTTCGTGGCTGACCCGCAGTTCATCGAAAGCATAGCGTTCGGCAAGATCGGCCACCGCGTCCATTTGATCGGCCGTGGCGTCGCCTGGAATTTCGCCGATACCCTTCAGCGAAATGGTGACAACCCCGTAATCGGGATGGCGATGGGCAGTGACATTGCGCCGTCTCCAATCTTCAAATCCGGATAGACGCTTGCGCGCTGAGATCTCTGTCACGACGCCTTCGGCGCGGTCGGTCAGAACAGGAGGCTGGAAATAGGCCTGAATGGCGGCGATGTCGTCGTCCGGCAGCGTAAGTTCGCCATCCTTCAGACCCGCCCACTCGGCCTCGACTTCCGTGCGGAAAACGTTAGGCCCCATCTCGTTGACTAGGATCTTGATGCGCGCCTTGTACTTGTTGTCGCGCCGGCCATGCAGGTTGTAGACCCGAAGGATTGCCGTGACATAGGAGAGCAGGTGCTCTTCCGGCACGAACTCCGCGATCAGCTTGGCGATGACGGGCGTTCGTCCCTGACCGCCGCCGACATAGACGGCAAAGCCGATCTCGCCGGCATCGTTCTTTTTCAGATGCAGGCCGATATCATGAAACTGGATCGCGGCGCGGTCGTCCTCCGCGCCGGTCACGGCGATTTTGAACTTGCGCGGCAGATAGCTGAACTCCGGATGCACCGATGACCACTGCCGGAGAATCTCGGCATAGGGACGCGGATCGGCGACCTCGTCGGCAGCCGCGCCGGCGAAATGATCGGAGGTCACGTTACGGATGCAGTTGCCGGAGGTCTGGATGGCATGCATCTCGACCTCGGCCAATTCGCGTAGGATCGCCGGTATATCGGAGAGTTTCGGCCAATTGAACTGAATGTTCTGGCGGGTGGTGAAGTGGCCATATCCCCGATCGTAGGTCCGTGCGATATGGGCGAGTTTGCGCATTTGACGGCTGTCGAGCGTGCCATAGGGGATGGCGACACGCAGCATATAGGCGTGCAACTGGAGATAGACGCCATTCATCAGCCGCAGCGGCTTGAACTGGTCTTCCGTCAATTCGCCGGAAAGCCGCCGTTCGACTTGACCGGAAAATTCTTCGGTACGGGCGGCAACGAATGCCGCGTCGAATTCGTCGTAACGATACATGATGAAATCTCGCTTCAGCGGGCGAATTGCGGGTGGGTTGTCGGCCCTTTCGCACGGATGATCTCGCGCAGACGGATGGGACGGAATTCGTCGCCGTCGCGCAGGACATCAATGAGATTGACGTCGACGACCTCATTGCGATCGGCCGACGCCGCACCGGTTTTTTCCAGCGCTTCGACCGTTTCGGGATCGTCGGTGGCTGACGCATCCGCCAGGCTGGTCATCCAGCCATCGGCCTGATTGTAATAGACAACTTCGCCATTCATCAGCCGGTTCGCGGTCAGGACTTTCAGGCTCATGCCTTGCTCCGTTCGTTTCGCTAGCGGCGCACAAAGGGTTTCCGCCATGTTGCCGCTAAAGATGGGGCAGAGGCTCGCCCTTCTGAAGAAATGGCGGTGCCTTTGAAGCGGATCGAGGCAACCGCTTTTTCGCCATGCGTGCAAAGCCCGCAAACTCATTCCGGCATTGGTACGGGAACGCCGATAGCGCACTCCGCGTTGATCGGAGAACCGAAAGACGAAGAGGAAATTACTCATGGCCGGAGAGACACGGCAGATGCTTGAACGCAAGGGCGAACGGCAGACGCGGCTCGAGACCGCAGAGTCGTTCGGCATTCCGAATTCGCTCGATCAGGCCGGCACGTCGGGCGGGCAGCCCGCCAAAAAGACAGCCAAGGAAGACGATGAGAAACGGTCTTTTGAGCAGCCGGCCGGGGCGACCCGCGTGACCAAGGGCGATGAGGCTGAATAAAGCCCGAAATTGTTACTCAGCGAATTTGTGAAGGGAGTTTTATATGACCAAATTTCGAATGAAGCACGGCGATATCGTTGTCATCGCAGACGGTGAAAAGGCGCTGTTTCTGCGCAATGAAGGCGATGCGACCTATCCCAATCTCGACGTGTTTCGCGAGATGGAGCAGGACAATCCGCCCAATCGCGAGCAGGCAGCCAATAGGCGCGGCCGTATGAATGATTCAGGAGCGAACGGGGCGCAGCGTAGCGCGGTAGACGACACGGATTGGCACCGTCTCGGCAAGGAGCGGTTCGCACGGGAAATAGCCGACCGGCTCTACAAGATGGCCCATAAGGGCAAGATCGACCGACTGATCGTCGCGGCGCCGCCGCAGGTCTTGGGCGATATGCGCAAGGAATATCACAAGGAAGTTTCGGATCTCATCGTCGGTGAAGTCGACAAGGAACTCGCCAACCACCCGATCCATGAGATCGAGGCGATCCTTCAGAAATAAAGCCATTCTGGCATACGGAATAAGAGGGCGGGCTGCCAATGGCGGCCCGCCCTTAGCGTAGCGGAATAAGAGGGCCGGTTTTTAGCGGCCGAAAATTCGATCCAGAAAACCGCCGGTTCGCTCTTTGACCCGGCCGATCACCTTGTCGCCGACGCCAGCCTGTGGGCGTGGCTCGCCATTTCGTCTCTGGCCGCCGGATATGATGTCGCGGATGCGCGCTTCGGTTTCATCGAAGTTCTGTCGGGTTTCGATAGCGCCGACCGGTCTACGGTCATGACTGACAAGCACACCGTCGGACGAAAGCGACGGCGTGAAGTTGCCCGGCAGTGGTCGCTTTGGCAGGCCGTGATGTGCCGTCGTCATGAACTGTTTCCAGGCGGTCGCCGGCATGGAGCCACCGGTCACGTTTTTCATCGGTTCGCCATCGTCATTTCCGAACCAGACGGCTGTGACGAGGTTGGAGGTGTAGCCGACGAACCAGGCGTCGCGACTCTTGTTCGTCGTGCCCGTTTTGCCGGCGGCAGGCCAACCGAAGGCGGCGTTGCGGCCGGTACCGGCCTCAATCGTACCGTTCATCATGAAATTCATCATGCCGAGCGCCTCGTCGGAAAGCACGCGAGGCGCATTGCCCTCGAAGCGGTAAACTACCTTGCCGTTCCGATCCTCGACGCGATCGATCATGTGCAGCATCGGCCGGTATCCGCCATTTGAGAACGGCACATAGGCTGAGGCGAGTTCGAGCGGTGTGACCTCGGATGTGCCGAGCGCCAGCGAAGCGTTGATCGCGAGCGGGCTCTCAATGCCCATCTTCATGGCGGTATCGACCACACGATCCGGCGTGACGGCGACGATAAGCTGCGCCGCGATGGAATTGAGCGAACGCCGCAAAGCTTCGGCAAGGGTCACTTCGCCGTAATATTTTCCGCCATAATTCTCCGGCGCCCACTTGCCGTAGCGGACAGGCGCGTCGGTGACGAGCGATTCCGGCCGCCAGCCATTTTCGATGGCGGTCAGGTAAACGAAGGGTTTGAAGGTCGAACCCGGTTGCCGGCGCGCTTCGGTCGCCCTGTCGAATTGGCTCTGCGCATAGTCTTTGCCGCCGACAAGGGCCCGCACCGCGCCAGAGCCATCCAGTGAGACCAGTGCCCCCTGACCGACATTCTTCTCCTGCCCATGTTCTGCAATACGGGCACGGATCGCTTTCTCGCCCATATGCTGCAGCGAAAGGTCGATCGTGGTGTAAACCACCAGATCGTCGCGTACATCGCCGATCAGGCCCGGCAATTCATCCATGACATGGTCGGCCACATAATGTTCCGAGCCGTTCCAGTGCGCGGCGGCGCGCGTGACCGGCGCGCTCATGGCGGTCACGAACTGGCTGTCGGTCAGCATGCCCTGATCTTTCATAGCCGCCAGCACGACCTCGGCGCGGGCTTTCGCTTTATCGGGAGCCTTCGCCGGCGACAGCGCCGAGGGCGCCTTCAGAAGACCGGCGAGCAGCGCCGCTTCATCGGCCGTGACCTCGCGTGCGCTCTTGCCGAAATAGCGCCGTGACGCCGCCTCCACGCCATATGCGCCCGAGCCGAAATAGACCCGGTTTAGATACATCTGCAGTATGGCGTCCTTGGAGTATTTTCGCTCCAGCCAAAGCGCCATCATCGCTTCCTGCGCCTTGCGCTCGATTGACCGCTCCGGCGACAGGAAAAGGTTTTTCGCGAGCTGCTGGGTCAGGGTCGAAGCGCCCTGTGCGCGACCGCCCTTCACGACTTTATTGAAAACGGCGCGCGTGATGCCGATCGGATCGATACCAAAATGATGATAGAAGCGCCGATCCTCGATGGCGATCACGGCCTGCGGAATGAACGGGCTCATATCTTTGATGCCGATGGCTTCGCCGCCGGTCATGCCGCGATTGGCGATCAGATCGCCATCGACCGAGACGATTCGCACATTTGGCGGCCGATCCGGAATGGCCCATTCGCTGGTCGGCGGCATTTTCAGCGCGTAATAGCCGAAGACCACGCCCAGACCGATCGCCATCCAAAGCGACAGCGTCAGAGACCAGTAGATCGCCCCGCCCAGAAGACCACGGCGCTTGCGGGCTGACGCTCGCTTGCGCCCTTTCGTGGGCTTTCCGCGGCGTGACGAAGAGGGCACCGCCTGGCTGCGCCGGCGCGACGCGGCAGGACCGTCCAGCCTCGGTTCGATGCGCACTTTCTTCTTGCGTCCGGCCATGTCCGGTTTGCCCCGCTTTCGTTGATCGGAATCCCCAATGAATCGAAAGCAGGATAAATGCGGCGAATTAACGGGTCGCTAAGGATTTAGAAAAGCGTGGTGGATCAGCTATGGGCGAAAATGTCGGTTTCCGGCCAGCCTGCGAGGTCCAGCTTCGCTCGTATCGGCAGGAAGTCGAAACAGGCTGCCGCCATCTCCGTGCGCTCGTCCCTAACCAGTCGTTCCTGGAGTTTTTCACGGAGCCGATGCAGGTACAGCACGTCCGATGCGGCATATTCGAGCTGCGCGGCAGAGAGAGTTTCCGCTCCCCAGTCGCTCGATTGCTGCTGCTTGGAGAGATTGACGTCGATCAGCTCCTCACAGATGTTTTTCAGCCCATGCCGATCTGTATAGGTCCGCACCAACCGACTGGCGATCTTGGTGCACCAGACCGGCTCGGCCAGCACGCCGAAAGCGTGGTAGAGGACCGCTATATCGAAACGGCCGAAATGGAAGAGCTTGGTGATCTGACGATTGGCCAGCAGCGCCTCGATATTCGGCGCCGATGTCTGCCCTTTTTCGATCTGGACGATATCGGCCGTGCCGTCGCCGGGCGAAAGCTGTACCACGCAAAGCCGGTCGCGATGAGGGTCGAGCCCAAGTGTTTCGGTGTCGATCGCCACCGCCTCGACCTGGTAGTCGGAAAGGTCGGGCAGGTCGCCCTTGTGGGAGCGGATCGTGGTCATCGTTTATCCTGTCTCAAAGAAGTCCTCGTCTCATAGCGCCCTGATCCGGGCTGGCCTAGCGTCCGCCCTCAGCTCTCCCCGCTTTTTGCCCGAGCGCCGTTAGAATGCGCGCCCATGACCGCATACCCTTGTGAAAACTCTTCATCTCATATTTTTCATTGGGCGAATGGATGCGGTCGTCGGCTAGGCCGAAACCGACCAGAAGGCTGTCCATGCCCAGTTCGGTCTGAAACGTGCCGACGATCGGGATCGAACCGCCCATGCCGATAATTGGCGCTTCGACGCCCCATTCGTCCGTCAGTGCCTGTTTTGCCGTCGTCAGAAGTCCCGATTCATAAGGCAGTTGCACGGCCGGCGATCCGCCATGCTTATGAAACTCGACCCGACAATCTTCCGGTAGTCGCGATTCGACGAAGGCGCGAAAATTCCTGCGAATGGCCTCTGGCTCCTGATCGTGGACGAGACGAAAGGAGACCTTCGCCATCGCTTTTGCAGGAATAACCGTCTTGAAGCCTTCGCCGGTATAACCGCCGACTATGCCGTTTACCTCGGCGGTCGGGCGCGCCCAGGTCAGCTCCATGATGGACCGGCCGTCTTCGCCGAATGGCTCCGAAAGCCCGATCTCCTTCAGGAAGCCGTCAGCGGAGCGTTCCAGCTCTTCCCAACTTGCCTTGATGGCGTCGGGCGTTTCCGTCACACCATCGTAGAAGTTCGGGATCATGACCCGTCCAGCCTCATCGTGAAGGTCGCCGATAATGCGCGAAAGGACCGTCAACGGATTGGCCGCCGCGCCGCCGTAATAGCCGGAGTGCAGATCGCGGTCGGCGGCATGGACGATCACCTCCTCGCCGACAAGTCCGCGTAGGCCGCCGGAAATGGCGGGCGTGTCGGCGTCCCACATATTGGTGTCGCAGACGAGTGCGAAATCGGCTTTTAGCTCATCCTTGTTTGCCTCGATAAAGGGCAGCAGCGAGGGCGATCCGCTCTCTTCCTCGCCTTCGAAGAGGATGGTCACGCGGCAGGGCAGTGTGCCGGTCTCGCCGATCATGGCGCGGCACGCCTCGACGAAGGTCATCAACTGGCCCTTGTCGTCGGCGGCCCCGCGTCCGGTAATGACCTTGCGGCCATTGCGCTCGACGATCTGGGGGAAGAATGGATCGGATTCCCATTCGTCGAGCGGGTCGACCGGCTGCACATCGTAGTGGCCGTAGAATAGCGCGTGCGGCGCATCCGGTCCTGCCCCGTCGTGATGGGCGACGACCATGGGATGGCCGGGCGTATCGCGCACCGAGGCCTTGAAGCCGATTTCGGCCAGATCCTTCTTCAGCCATTCCGCCGCCTGGCGACACGCTTCGGCATAGGCGGGATCGGTCGAGATCGATGGAATGGCGATAAGGGCCTTGAGATGGTCCAAAGCGCCATCAAGACGAGTGTCGAGACGGGCAAGGACGGTATCGAGAGAGGACATGAAGCGATCCGTTACGGTTTGTTTGCGCGCAACGGTAGGGCGTGGCGGCCAGCAGGGCAAACGCGTATGGGCGAAAAGGTGTGAGCGGCAGCTGTGCAAAGAAAAGCCGCCGTGGCGGAGGGGGGTGCCACGGCGGCATTCTACTAAGCGGAGATCAGCGAGAGGGGGACGCGATCTTCCGTCGTGTCGTCCGGGAGGCGGGGGACAAGCCTTTGTTCCGGACGGTGGCGCTCTGTCGTCGCCGACCACGCTCAGATGAGAATATGAAACCGGCAAAACAAGGGCAGAAGTATTAAGCTTCGGTAATATACAGACGAAGCCGTGATACCCGTGCCGGAAGCGCCGCCGAAATCAACTGCCCGATAGACGAGTCACCCGCGCCGCGCTAAGCCTTCCAGCCATGAAAAAAGGTGATCATCTCTTCCTTGTCGATGGCTCGGCATACATCTTCCGCGCCTACCATGCTCTTCCGCCGCTGACGCGCAAATCGGATGGCCTGCCGATCGGCGCGGTGTCCGGCTTCTGCAACATGCTGTGGAAGTTGTTACGCAATGCGCGCGACACCGAGGTGGGCATTACGCCCACCCACTTCGCGGTAATTTTCGACTATTCGTCCAAGACGTTCCGCAATGATCTATATGATGAGTACAAGGCCAATCGCTCCGCCCCGCCCGACGATCTGGTGCCGCAATTCGGACTGATCCGCGAGGCGACCCGCGCCTTCGACGTTGCCTGCATCGAGCAGGAAGGCTTCGAAGCCGACGACATTATCGCCACCTATTGTCGTCTCGCCTGCGAAGCCGGCGGCGACACAACTATCATTTCATCCGACAAGGATCTGATGCAACTCGTCGGCCCGACCGTTGGCATGTACGACCCGATGAAAGACAAGGAAATCGGGGTCGAAGAGGTCGTCGAGAAATTCGGTGTGCCGCCGGAGAAGATGATCGATCTACAGGCCCTGACCGGCGATTCCATCGATAACGTTCCGGGCGTGCCGGGCATCGGGCCGAAAACGGCGGCGCAGCTACTGGAAGAGTTCGGCGATCTCGATACGCTTCTAGCTCAGGCGGAGACGATCAAGCAGAAAAAGCGCCGTGAGAACCTGATCGAACATGCCGATAATGCGCGGCTGTCGCGCGAACTCGTGCGTCTGCGGGACGATGTCGATCTGGAATTGCCGCTTGAAGCGCTGACGCTGGACAAGCTCGATGGGCCGAAGCTGATCGGCTTCCTGAAGGCGATGCAGTTCACCTCGCTGACCAAGCGCGTCGCCGAACAGACCGAAGCGGATGCCGCAGCTATCGAGGCGGCGGAAGTTCCGGTGGAATGGGAAGAGGCGCGCGGACCCGACCTCGATCCGGGCGAAGGGCCGTCAAAAGACGATGTCCTGCCGGATCAGTCTGCCGGCGGCATGACGCCCCAGACTTTGGCGGAAAAACGCGCCGCCGAAATTCGCGACATCCCGTTCGATCATGAGAAGTACGAAACGGTCGGAACGATAGAGCGCCTGCGGGAATGGATCGCTGCTGCACGCGATCAGGGTCATGTCGCGTTCGATACTGAAACCAACAGTCTCGATCCGATGCAGGCGTCCCTTTGCGGTTTTTCGCTCGCGGTGGAGCCGGGTTATGCCTGCTACATTCCGCTCTGCCATCGTGAGGGGGAGGGCGACCTCCTCGGCAGTGGCGATCTCTGCGCCGGGCAAATTCCAGAACGCGACGCGCTCGAAGCGCTGCGCGAACTGCTGGCCGATCCGGCCTGCCTGAAAATCGGTCAGAATATCAAATTCGATATGGTCGTGATGGCGCGTTACGGATTGCCGCTCGTCAATTTCGACGACACCATGCTGATCTCATACGTGATCGAGGCGGGCCGAACCGCGGGCAATCAGGGTGGCCACGGCATGGACCCGCTCGCCGACCGTTGGCTCGGTCATAAGCCGATCCCATACAAGGATGTCTGCGGCACCGGCAAGAATGCCGTGACGTTCGACCGGGTGGCGCTCGACAAGGCGACGCAATACGCCGCCGAAGATGCAGATATAACCCTCCGGCTCTGGCTTGCCATGAAGCCGCGCCTTGCCGCCGACGGCGTGACATCCGTTTATGAGCGGCTTGAGCGCCCGCTGGTGCCGGTCATTGCGAAAATGGAAGGGGCCGGCGTCTCGGTGGATCGACAGATTCTCTCGCGCCTGTCAGGCGAGTTCGGGCACCAGGCCGCCGGCATCGAAGCGGAAATCTACGAAATGGCCGGCGAGAGCTTCAATATCGGCTCGCCCAAGCAACTCGGCGATATCCTTTTCGGTCGGATGGGCCTGCCGGGCGGCAGCAAGACCAAGACCGGTCAATGGTCGACCAGCGCGCGTGTCCTCGAAGACCTTGCCGCCGAAGGCCACCCGCTACCGCGCCGTATCGTCGACTGGCGCCAGCTGACCAAGCTGAAGAGCACCTATACGGACGCGCTGCCGGGCTACATCCATCCGGACACGAAACGGGTCCACACCTCCTACCAGATGGCGGCGACTACAACCGGCCGGCTGTCCTCGTCCGAGCCGAACCTGCAGAACATTCCGATAAGGACGAGCGAGGGCCGCAAGATCCGGACCGCCTTCATCGCCGAACCGGGCCACGTCCTGATCTCGGCCGATTACAGCCAGATCGAGCTGCGCATTCTGGCGCATATCGCAGACATTCCGCAGCTCCGGCAGGCTTTTGCAGACGGGATTGACATTCATGCCATGACGGCCAGCGAGATGTTCGGCGTGCCGGTCGACGGGATGCCGAGCGAGGTGCGCCGCCGCGCGAAGGCGATCAATTTCGGCATCATCTACGGCATTTCGGCCTTCGGTCTCGCCAACCAGCTTTCCATCGAGCGCAGCGAGGCGGGCGATTACATCAAACGCTATTTCGAACGCTTTCCCGGTATTCGCGACTATATGGACAGCACTAAAGCTTTCGCGCGCGAGCACGGATATGTCGAAACATTGTTCGGCCGCCGTGCCTATTATCCCGACATCAAATCCTCGAACCATTCGGTCCGCGCTTTCAATGAGCGCGCTGCGATCAACGCGCCGATCCAAGGCTCGGCAGCCGACATCATCCGCCGCGCCATGATCCGCATGGACGACGTTCTGGAAGAGGCCAGGCTGGACGTGAAAATGCTGTTGCAGGTTCATGACGAGCTGATCTTCGAACTGCCGGACGATCAGGCGGATGCGGCCATCCCTCTTATCCGCGACGTGATGGAAAATGCGGCCATGCCAGCGGTCGATATGGCGGTGCCGTTGCAGGTTGACGCGCAGGCGGCGTCCAATTGGGATGAAGCGCATTGATGCGCAATCCATTAGAAAATGGCCTCAATGGACGACGGAATGCCTCTCCGGGCTTCGGTCTATCCTTGGCCTTGCTCATTTTATTTGCAGGCGGATGCCAAACTGCCGACCCGCGTCCGGCGCTCCAATTGCCGCCTCCTGACTTTGGAAGCGATGCGACGGAAGCAGAGAACCCGCGTCCGCTGACGGAAGATGAAAAGCGGATCAGGCCGCTGGCTCTCGATAGCGGCGTCGAGGACTAGTTCAGCAAAGAGTAGGAATGTTTGCTGAGAGCGGGGCAAGTTATCGCGCGCTATAGCGGACATCGGCTAAATATAAAAGATGTTCATTAATTGCGAATAAGCTAATTTACTTCGAGACAATTCGCACTTGTGGTATTTTCGTCATTTATTCTTCTCGACCAAGCCTTTAGGAAAGGCTGCAATTTGGGGTTGAGGGGATAAAAATGAAAAATGAAAATCAAGCCGCTTCCAAGATAGCTACCGGCATCCGGACGGGCGTTCTGACAGTTGTGCTCTTGAGTGGCGTCCTCGTCCTGACAGCATGTCAGTCGACGGATGGTCCTGCGATGGAAACGGATTCCGCAGCCGATGTCAGTGCGGATGCGAGCGTTTCAACCACCGGTGCAGAAACATCGACAGCTTTCGCGGGGACGGCGGCGGCTGGTGGCCAATGCGTAAGAAAGTTGGCAGGTGGCCCGCCGCCCAAGCCGGCGAAGGGTGGCGACTTTGCCAAAAATGCTGTCGGCAAGAACGTCGCACGCAATGCGGGTCGAAACATTCTGGCCAATGGCGCCGCCCGTATTGCGGGGCCGCTTGGCGGTATTATTGGCGGGGCCGCTGCCAGCGAAGTCGTCAGGACCGAGCAGGATATTCAGGGCGAGTGGGATATCACCGATGGCCGCGCCGATTGCGCGTGCACCATAAAGGGTAAGACTGGCGCGTCGATTTCCATGAGCATCGATCGTGGCGGTATCACCGGCAAGAACAAGGACCGGACGAAAGGTAAATTCAGCAATGTGAACTGCACCAACCCGCTTCTGCAAAAGGTCGCCGGCTTTGGATTGGGGCATACTTTCACGGGGTATAATGCAGATTTTCGCCTTTACGCGAAGGACGGACAGGTTCTTGCCAATATGAAGCGCAACGGTCTGAACCATTTCTCCGGCACGATGACGGACGGCACGGCCGTTACCATGTGGAGGCGAGGCGGCTGAAACCTGCCTGCTACGTTGCTAATTTAGCGAAAGGCGAAAAAATTTCGCATGTGAGGGAACAAGTTAGGGCGTGGCGATTTTCCTCTTTGTGATTGTTAGAGGGAAACCCATCATGAAAAACGTTCTTTTTGTTGCCGCACTGGTCGCTTTCATCGCCCCGTCGCTAGCAGGTTGCGGCAATACGATCCGCGGTATTGGTCAGGATACGGCCAATACGGTCGATGCAACGCAGTCGGCTGCATCGAATACGGCCGACGCCGTCGTCGATTGATCGGCCCAAAAATTTTAGACGTATCGGACTGCCAAAGGGCGATGGTCGAACCATCGCCCTTTTTTTGACTTGATCAGAAAGCGGGACTGTCGATAGCCACGGTTTTGATGTTGACGAATTCATGGACTCCCTCGGCGGAAAGTTCACGCCCATAGCCGGAATGCTTCACGCCTCCGAATGGAATGCGCGGATCGGATGCGGTCATCCGGTTAATGAAGGTGCCGCCAGCGACGAGGTCGCGGATAAAGCGTTTCTGCTCCTCGCCATCCTTGGTGAATGCCGCCGATGACAGGCCAAAGGTGGTGGCATTGGCGATCTCGATGGCCTCATCGATATTCTTGACCTTGAAAAACAGCGCCACCGGTCCGAAAAATTCTTCCATGTAAGCTGGCGCGTCCTTCGGAATTTCGGCGAGAATAGTGGGCGGATAGAACCAGCCGTCACGGTCCGGCGTCTTGCCGCCGGTAACCAGAGTTGCGCCATCCTTGACGCTTTCATCCACCTGCCCGGCCAATTCATCGCGAATATCTTTGGTGGCCAGAGGCCCGAGATCCGTACCCTCGTCCATCGGGTCGCCAAGCGTCATCGCTTCGAACTTCTGTTTGAAACCATCGATGACCTCGTCGTATACATCTTCGTGGACGATAAACCGCTTGGCGGCGATGCAGCTCTGACCGTTGTTCTGCATGCGTGCCTTGATCCCGGTCTGGATAGCGGCGTCGATATCGGCGCTTGGCATGACAATGAATGCGTCCGAGCCACCGAGTTCCAGAACGGCCTTCTTTATCTGTTTGGCCGCCTGACTGGCGACAGCAGCGCCGGCTGGCTCTGAACCTGTCAGCGTGACGGCTTTGACGCGCTCATCGTCGATCAGCGCTTCGATTTTGCTCGAACCGATCAGCAATGTCTGGAAACAGCCCTGCGGCAGTCCTGCCTCGGTGAAGATTTCCTCAATCGCCATGGCGCATTGCGGAACATTGCTCGCATGTTTGAGAATGCCGACATTGCCGGCCATCAGATTGGGCGCGGCGAAACGAAAGAGCTGCCAGAAAGGGTAATTCCAAGGCATCACGGCCAGGACAAGACCGATTGGCTGATAGCTGACGAGCGTCTTTTCGGCATCGCTTTCGTGAATCTTGTCGGATAGAAATTCGGCCGCGTGGTCAGCATAATACCGGCAGACGGTCGCGCATTTCTTCACTTCGGCCTTTGCTTCCTCAAGCCGCTTGCCCATTTCGAGGGTCGCGAGACGCCCGTATTTGTTCTGGCCGGCTTCCAGAATGTCCGCCACCTTGCGCAATATAACCGCGCGCTCGTCAAACGATGTCAGTCGCCACTGGGCATAGGCGCGATCTGCGTTTTCCAGCACGCGCTGCACATGCTCATCGTCATGACCGGCGATTTCTTCAAATGTCTCGCCATTGGCGGGATTAATACTCGTTGGCATGTAATTCTCCTGAAATATCGAGAACGCGGGCAGTCTGGAGACCATCTCGCCTGATAAAAAAACCGCATGAACGACAGATGCACGAACGACGAATAAGTCCTATTTTCCGCGCAAAGCAGCAATCAACTGGTCTTTAGACATATTGGAACGACCCTCGATCTCCAGCTCTTGGGCGCGGTCGTAAAGCTCGTCCTTGCTCCACTCCTCATAGGGCGGCGACTTGCCGCCCTTTTTCGAGGGTTGCATGTCGTCGCTTTCCTGGGCATTGGCGATCGCGGCGGCTTTCTGCTTGGAATAGCCTTCGTCTCGCAACGCTTCATACGCCTCATCATTCTTGATCGATGAGCCATGATCTTTCGCCATGACGATCAGTCCTCGTCCAAGGTTTCCTCTCGCTCATCCGGCGACATGGTGGAAAGATTCCAGTCGGAGCCGGGACCGGCAAACACGCTGGCTGGTGCGGCATCGCCATCGTCGATTTCAGCGATGAGACGCTCGACCTCATTGAGAAGTCCATCAAAATCGTGACCGCGATCGGCGCTTTGGCGGCTGTAAATTTCACTGCGCATCTCGCGAAGACGCCGTAATCTCTCGTCACGCGGCTGATTGGAAAATGCGATATCTTCCAGATCGTCGACCGTATATTCCTGACTGATGCCCGGCGTGTCGCCATCGTCTCCGACATCGCGATCGTACGGCACGACGCCGACCTCAAACTGATATTCCGGCATTGTCGGTCCCTTTCTTTATCGCTTTCGAAATCCTGTCTGCACAACGCGACGCGGGCCGGTTTCGTTGCAGGGAACCGAATGACCTGGCTGTCGGTTGAGCCGGCACAGCCCAACGGAAAGGATCGGGAAATGTCGAAAGATTACGCAGCCAATACCGAGGTGGAATGGGATTGGGGTAATGGCACCGCTAAGGGCAAGATACAGGAGAAATTTACGGAAAAGGTCACCCGCCAGATCGACGGCAGTGAGGTGACGCGTGATGCGTCAGAGGATAACCCGGCCTATATGATCAAGCAGGATGACGGACAGCGCGTATTGAAGAAGCACAGCGAACTTCGCAAAGCCAACTGAGTCCGGACATCATCGTCCGCTCACTGGCATTATGCTGCGATGCATAAAATTGTGCAATGCAAAATTATTGGGCGATAAAATGTTGATTAGTAAAATTATATCGAATTGTGCATCGCAATAAATGCGACGATTTTTGGGCCTATCTTGTGCCAGATAGCGCCGCCACGCCGAGCATCGTCAAGACTGTATCGACCATATGGGCAGCGTTCAACCTGGCCTGATCGTACATTCGGTTGGGCGAAGCATGGTCAATGAAATTATCGGGTAATGTCAGCGATCTGAATTTCAATCCGCCATCCAGCAGGCCTTCATTGAGAAGCGCTTGGGTAACATGGCTGCCGAAGCCGCCCACGGCTCCTTCCTCGACGCATAGAAGAACCTCATGCTCCCGGGCGAGCCGGAAAATCATGTCGGTATCGAGCGGTTTGGCGAAGCGGGCGTCCGCTACAGTGACCGACAGTCCCTTCGCTTCCAATTCGTCTGCCGCCTTCAACGCCTCCGCAAGTCGTGTGCCGAGCGACAGGATGGCGACGTTGCCGCCTTCGCGAACGATCCGGCCTTCGCCGATCGGCAGCACCTCGCCGAATTCCGGCAAATCGACCCCGGCGCCCTCGCCACGAGCGAAGCGAATTGCAGATGGACCGTCATCAATTGCGGCGGCAGTGGCGACCATATGCCGCAGTTCCGCTTCGTCGGATGGCGCCATGATGGTGAAGCCGGGCAGATTGCCGAGATAGGCGAGATCGAAGGAGCCGGCATGGGTCGCGCCATCGGCGCCGACGAGACCGGCCCGGTCGATGGCGAAACGCACCGGCAGCGATTGCAGCGCGACATCGTGTACGACCTGATCGTAGGCACGCTGCAGGAACGTCGAATAAATCGCGCAGAAAGGTCTCATGCCGCTTGCTGCCAACGCGGCGCAGAACGTCACGGCGTGCTGTTCCGCGATGCCAACATCGAAAGTTCGCGAGGGAAAGCGCTGACCGAACACATCGAGACCGGTGCCCGACGGCATGGCGGCCGTGACAGCGCAAATTCGTCGGTCGGCCTCTGCTTGTCGGACCAGGCTATCGGCGAAGACACGCGTATAGGAAGGCGCGTTGCTTTTGGATTTGAACTGCTTGCCGGATGGCACATCGAATTTCGACACGCCATGATATTTGTCGGCTGATGCCTCGGCCGGCGCGTAACCCTTGCCTTTCTTGGTTATGGCATGGATCAGCACAGGCCCGGTCGCGCGCGACTTGACGGCGCGCAACACGGCCAGAAGGGCGTGTATGTCGTGCCCGTCTATCGGCCCGGCATAGGAAAAGCCGAGCTCTTCGAAGAGCGTTCCGCCGACCATCATGCCTTTGACGAGATGCTTCGCCCGTTCGGCTCCTTCGCGGAACGGGGGCGGAAGGAGCGACACCGCGCCTTTGGCCAGTGAGCGAACATCCTGCAGCGGCTTGCCGGCATAAAGACGCGATAGGTAGCGGCTCATTGCGCCGACAGGCGGGGCGATGCTCATTTCGTTGTCGTTCAGAATGACGATCAGCCGCTTGCCGAGATGGCCGGCATTATTCAACGCCTCATAGGCCATGCCGGCGCTCATCGCGCCATCGCCAATCACGGCAATGGCGTCGCCCGTCTCCATTCCAAAATCACGGCCGGCGGCAAAGCCGAGCGCGGCCGAAATCGAAGTTGACGAATGGGCCGCGCCAAAGGGATCGTATTCGCTCTCGCTGCGCTTGGTGAAGCCTGAGAGCCCGCCCTCCTGCCGAAGGGTGCGGATGCGATCCCGCCGTCCTGTCAGAATCTTGTGCGGATAGGTTTGATGACCGACATCCCAGACGAGCTTGTCGCGTGGCGTATCGAACACCGCATGAAGCGCCACCGTCATTTCCACCACGCCGAGCGATGCGCCGAGGTGGCCGCCGGTTTCCGACACCGCGGAAATGGTTTCCTGCCGTAACTCATTCGCCAGACGCGACAACTCGTCATCGCTCAAAACCTTCAGATCGGAAGGTGTCGAGATGCGGTCGAGAAGCGGTGTGGTCGGTCGGTCAGGCACGAAAGGTCAGCTCTCTATCCGAGGAAATACCATATATCGGCCTGCACCTAAGAGAGGAAAGGGCGCGATGCAACGGCGAGGCCCGTCCGCTCAGTTGGCTTTCTCGATTCGCCAGGACGAAATTCGCTCATTCAGCGCGGCGGGCATGCGCTCTACGGACTTCTTGAAAACCGCGCAGCGGCCTGTCAGGCCATAATTGTCGCAGACCGTGACGGCGTACCCATCTGCGATGGTGACGGATGCGATACGGTCGTTCCATGTCCGTCCCAGCGTAATGGCCTCACCGGGTTTGTCGTGGCAGTCGGCATCACCCGCATTGTCGTATTCGGAGTAGAAGCAGACGCCCTCTGTCCCCACACCTGCACCTGTCGCGGTTTCGGCAGGGCTTCCGCTGTCCGTGCCGCGCTCGGTCGAAGCCGTTCGCGCAACGCCGCCGTTCCCTTCGGAAAAAGTGATGCGATCGACCACGTCCCGAACACGAGAGCCGGCCAGTTCACCGTCATCGACGATCAGGAAAGAACCGGCGATCCAGCCTGTGGCGTTGGCGGTCCGCACACGGCACCAGCGCCCCTGCGGCGTGCATTCCATCAATTCGCCACGCGCATCTTCGGCCATGGAACCCACACGACCGTAGTCCACACCGGGTCCAGAGCGGACGTTCATGCCAGCACGAGCGCGCACGGATACATCAGCAGCCTGAGCAATTTGCACAGACCAAACGGCGGGAAGAAGCAAAAAAGCGGCGAAGAAAAGGGCGCGTCCGGCAATGGCCATGGGTCAGGCATTTCCAGTTTATTTGAACGTGTCCCTATGAGAAGGGCGATAGCCGACAAATTCGACCGCAATGGGACATGGGTGGCTATCACCCCGCGTCAACCGCCGCAACCAAGCGGCGCGGACAAATCCATAACATTTCTTGCATTTGTGAGCACTGTGGCAGTGTTGCAAGTGGCAGGGCAACCCCAGATAGAAAAAAGGCCCGGCGAAACCGCCGGGCCTATATCTCGAATACGGACGAAACGATTATTCGTCGTCGCCGCCACGCTCCTTGAGAGCAGCGCCCAGAATGTCACCGAGCGATGCACCGGAATCGGACGATCCGTACTGTGCGACCGCTTCCTTCTCCTCGGCGATTTCCAGCGCCTTGATGGAAACGGAGATGCGACGGTTCTTCTTGTCGAACTGCGTGATGCGGCCATCGACCTTCTGACCGACCGAGAAGCGCTCGGGGCGCTGCTCGCCGCGGTCGCGGGACAGATCGGCGCGGCGGATGAAGCTGTCGACATCGTGATCGACCAGTTTCACTTCCAGTCCACCATCGGTCACGGCCGTCACTTCGCAGGTGACGACGGCGCCCTTGCGCAGCTCGCCGGAGGCGGCGGCTTCGCCGACAGCATCGCGGCCAAGCTGCTTGATGCCGAGGCTGATGCGCTCCTTGTCCACATCGACGTCAAGAACCTGGGCCGACACTTCGTCGCCCTTCTCATATTCGTCGATGACCTGCTCGCCCGGGCGATCCCAGGAGAGGTCGGAAAGGTGCACCATGCCGTCCACATCGCCTTCGAGGCCGATGAACAGGCCGAACTCGGTCTTGTTCTTGACTTCGCCGGTAACGGTCGCGCCGACCGGGAAGTTCTGAGCGAACGCATCCCATGGGTTTTCCAGGGTCTGCTTGAGACCGAGCGAGATGCGGCGCTTGACCGGATCGACCTCGAGAATGACCACATCGACTTCCTGCGTCGTCGACAGGATCTTGCCGGGATGGACGTTCTTCTTAGTCCAGCTCATCTCGGAAACGTGGATCAGGCCTTCAATACCCGGCTCCAGTTCCACGAACGCACCGTAATCGGTGATGTTCGTAACGGTGCCGCTGACCTTCTTGCCGAGCGGATACTTGCCGCCGATGCCGTCCCACGGATCGGCTTCGAGCTGCTTCATACCGAGGCTGATGCGGTGCGTTTCCTGGTTGATGCGGATGATCTGCACCTTCACCGTCTGGCCGATCTGGACGATCTCGGACGGATGGTTCACGCGGCGCCATGCCATGTCGGTCACGTGCAGCAGGCCATCGATGCCGCCAAGATCGACGAACGCACCGTAATCGGTGATGTTCTTGACGACACCCTCGACCGTCTGACCCTCTTCGAGGTTCTGAACGATTTCCGAACGCTGTTCGGCGCGGCTCTCTTCAAGCACGGTGCGGCGCGAAACAACGATATTTCCGCGGCGCTTGTCCATCTTCAGAATTTCGAAGGGCTGCGGGGTGTGCATCAGCGGGCCGACATCGCGGATCGGACGGATGTCCACCTGCGAACGCGGCAGGAAGGCGACAGCGCCATCCAGATCGACGGTGAAGCCACCTTTGACCTGATTGAAGATCTGGCCTTCGACCTTTTCCCCGGCCTCGAACTTCTTCTCGAGACGGATCCAGGCTTCCTCGCGGCGGGCCTTGTCGCGGCTGATGACGGCATCGCCCAGCGCATTCTCGATCCGCTCGACATAGACTTCGACCGTGTCGCCGACTTTCAGGGTCGGCTCGCCGTTCTTGACGCCGAATTCGCGGATCGGCACGCGGCCTTCGACCTTCAGGCCGACATCGATGACAGCCATATCTTTTTCGATGGCCGTGACGAGGCCTTCGACAACATTGCCTTCGGCAGCGAAATCGCCAGACGCTTCGGTCTGTTCGAGCATGGCCGCGAAATCGTCGCGCGACGGGTTCATTTCACTCATTTATAAGAAATCTCCAGCGGGCGGCGTCGGAATTTGCGGCTCTGCCGCATCGCCTACCCGTTCTGCGCCGGTGGTTCGTGTTTCGAACACCCGTCTTTGCGATCCCGGCTTCGAGCTGTCGTTCGAAAACCATATGAGCCGGTCTGCCATTTCAATCATTGGCAGACGGCCAATCCGGCGCGGAGGATGCGGACGGGCACAGTTTGTCTCAATCGCCCCGTTCGCCGTTGATGAGCGCGCGGGCCGCATTGAACGCGGCCTCTATACCCATTTCGCTCGTATCCAGCAAGTGCGCGTCGTCGGCGGGACGCAGCGGAGAATCGGCACGGCCCATATCGCGTGCGTCCCGGCGCTCGATATCGGCCAGAATTGCTGCCTTGTCGGCGGTGCCGCCATCACGCAAAATCTCGTGGTAGCGCCGCTCGGCGCGAACGGCCGGAGACGCCGTGACATAAAGTTTGATAGCGGCATCCGGCAGGACGACCGTCCCGATATCGCGCCCGTCCAACACCGCGCCAAGACCTTCGCAAGCAAAGGCGCGCTGCCGCTCGACGAGCGCCTTGCGGACGCGCGTCATGACGGCGACCTTGGACGCCGCTTCGCCAATTTCATGCGCGGCAAGGACCATTCGATCCATCGCGGACAGATCGAGCCGATGAGCGGCCTCCACGGCCTCCGCCTCGTCGTCGAGCGATGCGCCGCGATCGAGCAGCGCCTTGGCGACCGCTCGGTAGGTCAGGCCCGTATCGAGATGCCGCAGCCCATAATGCGCCGCCAGCCGCCGCGAAAGCGTGCCCTTACCGGACGCAGCCGGCCCGTCGATGGCAATGGTGAAAGGTTTTGTCATCAGCTCTTTGCGCCGTCACGCGCGGCGGACAATTCGATCTCTGCGCCCAGTTCGCCCATCAGATCGAAGAATTGCGGAAAGCTCGTCGCGACCATATTGGAATCATCGATTTCGACCGGCTTTTCCGTTGCGAGCCCCAGAACAAGAAAGGCCATGGCGATACGATGGTCCAGATGGGTCTCCACTGTCCCGCCGCCTAGACCCCTGCCGCCGGGCGCGCCCCGAACGGTGAGGCTGGCTTCGCCTTCGGTGCAATCGACGCCATTGCGCTCCAGCCCGCGCGCTACCGCAGCGAGGCGGTCGCTCTCTTTGACACGCAGTTCGTCCAGTCCGTCCATCACGGTCTCACCCTCTGCGAAGGCTGCCGCCACGGCGAGCACGGGGTATTCGTCGATCATCGACGGTGCGCGCTGTGGTGGAACGGTGATGCCCTTAAGATCGGAAAAGCGCACCTGCAAATCGGCGACATCCTCGCCGCCGGCATCGCGCCAGTTCACGATGTCGATCTGCCCGCCCATCTCCTGAAGGGTCGTAATCAGGCCCGTCCGGGTCGGATTCATCAGAACATTTTCAATAACGATGTCTGCGCCGGGAACGATAAGGCCTGCCACAAGGGGAAAGGCGGCTGAGGACGGATCGCCCGGCACATCGATGGTGCGGCCAGCCAATTCCGGCTGACCTTCCAGACGAATGGTTCGTACGCCATCTGCATCTTCCTCGACCTCCAGGGTCGCCCCGAAGCCGGCCAGCATCTTTTCGGTATGATCGCGGGTCATGACGGGTTCGACAACGGTGGTCACACCCGGCACGTTCAGCCCAGCCAGCAGAACGGCGCTTTTCACCTGGGCCGAGGCGACAGGTACGCGATAAGTGATCGGTGCAGGCGATTTCGGACCGCGCAATGTGACCGGCAGCCGGTCGCCCGCCTCGGCTTCCACCGCAACGCCCATCTGCCGTAGCGGATCGAGCACGCGCTTCATCGGGCGGCGCGATAGCGACGCATCGCCCACAAAGCGGGTTGTCATATGGTATGGCCCGACGAGACCCATGGTCAGCCGGCAGCCTGTTCCCGCATTGCCGAAATCCAGTGTTTCGTTCGGCTCCAGCAATGCGCCATTGCCTGTGCCGACGACCCGCCAGCGCCCGCCTTCCCGGCTGACTTTCGCGCCCATCGCCTCCATGGCGCGGCCCGTCGCAAGAACGTCTTCCCCTTCAAGGAGCCCGGAGATGAGCGTTTCGCCAGACGCCAGTCCGCCGAACATCAGCGAGCGATGGGAAATGGATTTGTCGCCCGGAACGCGAATCGTCCCTGAAAGGTTTTCGCTTTTGCGGGCGGTTGCGGGTGAGGGAACGCTGGAATGGCTCATGGATTATCTTTTCAGTCGGTTGGCCGTGCTTTTCGGCAATGGGCGGCGTGCGCTTAGCACGGCTTGGCGAACGGGTCATCCGCTTCGAAGGCCCTTTCCGGCCGATGACCTTTGACAGGCCTTTCGACCGACGCTATGGGCAGGCCAACAATCAGGCAATCTGACGCAGAGCCCGGCGAAGGTATGGCTGGCCGGCGGCGCGATAGATGAGGAACCGGAACCGTGGCAAAGACAGAACTCGGCACCAAACGCACTTGTCCCGAAACCGACAAGAAATTCTACGATCTGAACAAGGACCCGGTCGTCTCTCCCTATACGGGCAAGACCTATCCGCTCTCCTTCTTTGAGGAAACGGCCAAAAGCGCCGTCAAGACCGACACCACCAAGGACGATGTCGAGGAGACGGAAGTCGAGAAGGAAGGCGAAGACGAGGACGATGAAGCGCTCGTCAGCCTGGAAGACGCCGACGACGACGACGACGAGACCGGAAAGGCAAAGCCCAAGGCGGCCGATGCCGATGTCGATCTGGACGCCGAAGACATCGATCTCGGCGACGATGACGACGATCCCTTCCTTGGCGACGATGACGACGATGACGACGATGATGACGTCTCCGATATCATTGCCGTCGGTGGCGATGACGACGACGACAGCTAATCGGGTCTGACCGGCTGGCGAAAAATTTCGCTCGCCTTGGTTCTTGCCTCTTGATCGCGACGGCGGGGACGGATAGAAGCCCGCCATCCCAAACGGTGCTGTCTTGTGCAGCGTCGCCACGCAGATTTCTTCGTGGAAGGAAAGTGTGGGGCCATAGCTCAGTTGGGAGAGCGCTACAATGGCATTGTAGAGGTCAGGGGTTCGACTCCCCTTGGCTCCACCAATTCTTCGAACAGGTCGAGGCCGCCAGCCTTCACGACCGGGTTCGCATCCTTTCTACAAATCGATCCGCCGCAGCCGAAGCGCATTGGTGATCACCGACACCGAAGAAAGCGACATCGCGGCGGCGGCGATCATCGGTGACAATACGATACCGAAAATCGGGTAGAGGATGCCCGCGGCGATCGGTACGCCAGCCGCATTGTAGAAAAAGGCGAAGAACAGATTCTGCTTGATATTGCGGATGGTCGCCAGAGCGAGTCTCCGCGCCGGGACGATGCCTGCCAGATCGCCCCCGAGAAGCGTTATACCTGCGCTTTCCACGGCAACATCGGCGCCAGTTCCCATAGCGATACCCACATCGGCAGCGGCGAGGGCAGGCGCATCGTTGACACCGTCTCCGGCCATGGCGACGCGCGCGCCAGCTTCATGAAGTTCCTCGACCAGCGCCTTCTTGTCGGCGGGCAGCACGCCGGCCCGCACCTCATCGATACCGAGTTTTTTGGCGACAGCTCGCGCCGTCCGTTCGTCATCGCCGGTCGCCATGATGATGCGGAGCCCCTGCCGGTGCAGTTCGTCGATCGCGTCGCCCGTGCTGGCCTTGACTGGGTCGGCGACCGCGACGAGTCCGGCCAGTTGATTGTCCGATGCGACGAACATGACGGTTTTGCCGTCGGCGCGCAGAGCATCGGCGGCTGCCTCTGCCACGTCGATGCCGATCCCGAGATCGGCCATCAGAGCTTTATTCCCGAGCGTCGCCCTACGACCTTCGACCGTGCCGATCACGCCCTTGCCAGTCACGGCTTCGAAATCGCTTGCCGCAGGCGCGTCGATGTCGCGCGCCGCAGCACCGTCCAGAATGGCTTCTGCCAATGGGTGTTCCGATCCACGTTCCAGCCCTGCGGCGACCGAAAGCAATTCGTTCTCGCTGTGCTCTCCGAACACGACAATATCGGTCAGCTTCGGTTTGCCTGAGGTCAATGTGCCGGTCTTGTCGACGATCAGCGTATCGACGGCGGCCATTCGCTCCAGCGCTTCGGCGTCTTTTACGAGGACGCCTTCCTGTGCGCCGCGGCCTGCAGCGGTCGTAATCGATATGGGCGTCGCTAGCCCAAGCGCGCAGGGGCAGGCGATGATGAGCACCGAAACGGCGGCGGCCATGGCGAAGACCAGCGAAGGCGAGGGGCCGACAAACAGCCAGATCAGAAACGCCAGCACGGCCGCTGCCACGACGGTCGGCACGAAGACAGCCGCCACCTTGTCGGCGAGGCCTTGAATCGGGGCTTTCGATCGCCGCGCCGCGGAAACCATGTCCACAATCTGGGACAGGACGGTGTCGGATCCGACCTTGGACGCCCGCATAGCAAACGTCCCGGTCTTGTTGATCGTGCCGCCTGTCACAGAGTCGCCTTCGACCTTCTCCACGGGCACGGCCTCGCCGGTCATCATGCTCTCATCGATGGATGAATGGCCCTCGATGATCTCGCCATCGACCGGCACGCTTTCACCGGGCCGGACGCGCAGGAGATCGCCTTCGAGGATATTGTCGAGCGGGGCATCGTATTCCGAATTGTCCGGCAGAATGCGGCGCGCCGTCTTCGGTGCAAGATCCATAAGCGCCCGAATGGCATCGCCCGTCCGTTCGCGGGCGCGCAACTCAAGAACCTGCCCGAGAAAAATCAGTGCGACGATGACCACAGCCGCCTCGAAATAGGTGCCGGCTGTGCCGCCCTCACGATATTGCTCTGGAAGAACGCCGGGCAGGAAGGTGGCGACAAGCGAATAGAGATAGGCTGCCCCCACGCCGAGCATGATAAGCGTCCACATATTGGGCGATGCATTGCGGAGGGAGTCGATCCCCCGCCGGAAGAATGGCTGCGCCGCCCACAGAACGACCGGTGTCGCCAGCAGAAATTCCAGATAGACGGCGATCCTTTCGCCGATCCATTCACGCACGGGGATGCCGACCATCGGCCCCATGCTCAGAATGAGAAGCGGAACGGCGGCTGCGGCGCTGATCCACATGCGTCGGCGGAAATCGACAAGCTCCTCGCTCGGCTCGTCGGATGGAACCATCGGCTCCAGCGCCATACCGCAGATCGGGCATGTGCCGGGTTCGTTGCGGACGATTTCCGGGTCCATGGGACAGGTATATTGAACGCCGGGCTTAACCCGGCCTTTCACGATGTCCGCATTGCCCGACAGGTAGAAATACGGATCGGCCTGAAACTTCGAGCGGCATCCATCGGAGCAGAAGTAGTAGGTACGGCCTTGATAATCGGTGCTGCGGGCGTCCGGCTTGATGGTGACAGACATCCCGCAGACAGGATCGATCGCCTTGTCGCCGCCACGGTCGGAATCGGACGCATCATTGCTTTTTTGATGACCCCCGCCGCAGCAATGGTGGACGGTTTTGCCGGATGCGTTTTTCTGCTCGCTCATGACCATATCCTGTCGGTTGAAACGCGAATATGGGGCTTCCAGTCACAGGAAGGTCAAGGATGCTTCATCGGTCCGCGACAATTCGTAGACGGGCCTGCTACGCAGCGGCACAGCTGTAGTAGCCGCGATAACCGGCCTGGAGTCCGGCATCGAGCTGGAGGCGGAGTATGGCATCCTGGGGCGAACCTGGCCTGGCATTGAGAGCGCCTCCATCCGCGGCAGTAAGGCGTAGCGATGCCCCTTCTGTAGCGAAGGAAAGGCCGGAATTGGTGCGGTCTTCGTCCAATCGAACAAGGTCGCCGCTGATCTTGAAGAGGCCCGCAGTCCCATTTCCGCCTTTGCCGATTGCAAGGACCGGTTCGCTTTGCGTGGTATAGGAGAAGCTGCATGCCGGCCCCTCGGCAAAAAGCATTCCCATCTCTTCATCGCTGAGAAATTCGGGATCGAGTATGGCGACTTCCGCAGTCGAAAGCGCCTCTTGCACGCTGACTATCCGCGCCGTGGCAGACGGCTCGGGCTGGTTGGAATCGCCACTGGCTTCGATGTCGTCGACGAGAAAGCGCATTTCAGCGATTTCCTTGTCCTGCGCGTAGATGATTTCGTCAGCGAGCTTGCGTACGCGTGAATCGGATAACTGCGCCCGGCTCGAGGTCATGATAGCTATGGAGTGATGAGGGATCATGGCGCGCATATAGGAGGTGTCGCCGACGGTCGCCTGGCTGCGCACCAGCCAGAGCGAACAGCCGAAGACCAGCACTGCGCCCGCAAAGATCGCTGTATTGAGCAATTTGCTGGAATACATCGACAACATGAAAGCAAGCATAACGATCGCCATCGTCGCGCCCATCAGAATGGCCATGTAAGCGCGGGTCTCAGACCAGAAAATATGCGTGAAGAGAAACGTATTCAGATACATGAGGCCGAACATCACGGCGGTTGAGGTGAGGATCATGGCCAGGAATCGCCAGTAGGACATGGTTTGAAATCCCTTGTTGTTCTCTCAATGCCAACGAAATGACCTTCCAGCCCCGGAAGGTTCCCGCAAGAACGAAAAACTTGACCTTCCTGCTGCTGGAATCTCTATCCTCGCAATGCTCGGAGGTACGCGATGAATATAGGTGATGTTTCGGAGGCCAGCGGTCTGCCGCCCAAGACGATCCGTTACTATGAGGATATCGGTCTGATCCGGCCGTCGCGAAGCGCGAATGGTTATCGCGATTTTGCCGATGCGGACGTGCACAAGCTGGCTTTCCTGGGCCGGGCACGCTCGCTCGGCTTTTCCATCGACGATTGCCGGACATTGCTGTCACTTTACGAGGACCGCAGTCGCGCAAGCGCTGACGTCAAGGCGGTCGCCACCGAACATATGAACCGGATCGGCCGGAAGATCGAAGAGTTGGCCGCCATGCGCGACACGCTGGGCGATCTTGTGAAACGCTGCAAGGGCAACGACAGGCCGGATTGTCCGATTATCGACGGTCTATCGGGCAAGGGGAAATGTGAGCGATGAATAAGAGACTCATTGTCGGACTGATCGTCCTGATCGCTGTCGCACTGGTCGCCTGGCGGATGCTGCCTTCCGGGGGAGCGTCTGAAGGGCAAGCCGGCCCGCAGACCGGCCAGCAATCGTCTCTCGTTACTCCCGCTCTTTCAGCCGAACAATCCGACGGAAAAAGCCTGTTCGATGAGAACTGCGCGGCCTGCCATGGCGCGAGCGGGGCCGGCACCGATCAGGGACCGCCCTTGATCCATCCGATCTACGAGCCGGGCCATCACGGCGACCAGTCGTTTGTGCTGGCCGCCCTGAATGGCGCTCGCGCTCATCATTGGCGGTTTGGCGATATGCCGCCTGTCGATGGCGTGGACGAAAGCGATGTCCTCAAGATCGTCAGCTATATTCGCGCTGTACAGCGCGCCAATGGCATCGATTGACACTCTAACGGCCCGCTAACGTCAAATCGCAGCCGAAGATTTCAGGCAGCTTCCAACGGCGCGAGCTGCAGAATCTTGCGGGCCTCGGCCGGTGTCGCCACCGGGCGTTCGTATGTCTCGCAGATTTCGACCGCCCGCTTCACGAGGGCCGCATTGGATGGCGCGAGCGTGTCTCGGTCAAGTCGGACATTGTCTTCCAGCCCGGTGCGCGCATGCCCTCCGGAACTGATCGCCCACTCGTTGAGAACGATCTGGTTCGGTCCGATTCCGGCTGCGCACCATGCGGCGTCCTCGCCGAAAAGACGTTTCACGGTCTGAATATAATAGTCGAAAACGTCGCGATCGGCAGGCATGGCGTTCTTCACACCCATGACGAACTGCACATAAGGCCGGTCGGCGATCTGCCCCTTATCGTACATTTCTGCGGCCTTCAGGATATGAGAAAGGTCGAAGGCCTCGATTTCCGGCTTGACCGAATAGGCTTTCATCTCGGCGGCCAGCCACTCGACCAGATCGGGCGGGTTCTCATAGACCCTGTTCGGGAAATTGTTCGACCCGACCGACAGGGACGCCATGTCCGGCTGAAGGGGCAGCATACCGCCGCGCGTTTGGCCCGCGCCGGACCGTCCGCCGGTCGAGAACTGGATGATAAGTCCGGGGCAGTGTTTTCGCAGTCCCTCTTTCAGCCGCTCGAATTTCTCCGGGTCGGAACTCGGCGTTTGATCGTCATTGCGCACATGCGCATGGCAGATCGTCGCGCCGGCTTCGAAGGCTTCCTGCGTGCTCTCCACCTGCTCGCTGACCGTGATCGGCACGGCGGGATTGTTCTGCTTTGTCGGCAGGGAACCGGTAATGGCGACACAGATGATACAGGGTTTGCTCATGTAAGAATCCGAAAATTGACGATGTGCTAGGCGACGCGAAGGACGGCTTGATAGCATTGCCTGTCGCTGGAAGTCACGGTTTACCGGCTCGTCACGATGCTGTTACACGTTTGAGACTATCGACGACGTCGAGAGCGTAGGATTGGAAAGCGGGGGGATCGCGTGAACGGCTGTCCGGGGAAACTTCAACAAGTGATTCTTGCCCGATGAGCGTGCATTTCGGTCTTTCTCAACGGCTGATTGCTGAGGCGCTCGGCACCGCTATGCTCGTCGGGACCGTGGTTGGCTCCGGCATTATGGCGGACAATCTCACGGACGATACAGCTCTTGCTCTCCTCGGCAACACCATCCCGACAGGAGCGATACTGGTCGTTCTCATCACCGTACTCGGGCCGATCTCTGGCGCTCACTTCAACCCCGCCGTTACCCTTGCTTTTCTTCTGCGTAAGGAGTCGTCCATCGGCGTGGCTGGCGCCTATATCGTCGCGCAGATCGTTGGAGGGATTATCGGCACCCTGATTGCGCATGGCATGTTCGATCTGACGATCTTCCAGGCATCGGCGAAGGTCCGGTCCGGAACCGGCCAATGGCTCGCCGAGATCGTCGCGACTTTTGGGCTGGTCTTCTTCATTCTCGGCGGTATCCGGTTCCGCCCCGACAGCGTGCCATGGCTGGTCGGTCTCTACATCACGGCGGCCTACTGGTTCACTGCCTCGACAAGCTTCGCCAATCCGGCCGTCGCCATTGCCCGCGCATTTTCCGACACCTTTGCCGGTATCCGGCCCATCGACGTGCCGGTCTTCATCATCTGCCAGATCGTCGGTGCGTTGCTTGCCGGCGCTCTTGCGCCCTGGCTCTTTGGCGAGCGGATAGCGCGAGCCGATGACGATACACGGTCTCTGGATACGACTCCGCTGGAAAGCTGACCCAAAAACGAGCTTCGCGTTGCGCTTTGCGTCAAAACCGCTAAATCGGCAGGCAGAGCGTATGAAAGGGGCTCGGCAGCCTCGTCCAGACTAGAGATCGATCATGACCCGCTATCCGTCTGACCCAACCCTCGTGACCATTTTCGGCGGCTCCGGCTTTTTGGGCCGTCATGTCGTTCAAGCGCTTGCCAGGCGGGGTTTTCGTATCCGGGTGGCCTGTCGCAACCCAAACACCTCCCAGCATTTGCAGCCCCTCGGTGATGTCGGTCAGATACAAGCGGTCAAGGCCAATATCCGGGATGAACAATCCATTGCGCGCGTTTGCAGGGGCGCCGATCATGTCGTCAATCTCGTGGGCATCCTGGCCGAGAGCGGTAGGCAGACATTCGACGCGGTCCAGCATGAAGGCACAGCCGATGTTGCGCGCGCTGCAGCAGAGAACGGCGCGGGGTTCACTCTTGTCTCCGCCATCGGCGCCGATGAACAGAGCGCCAGCGCCTATGCCCGCGCCAAGGCGAAAGGCGAGCAGGCGGTTTTCGACGCGGTTCCGAATGCAGTCGTCCTTCGGCCGTCCATCATGTTCGGTCCCGAAGACAGCTTCTTCAACCGGTTTGCCGAGATGGCCCGGTTCAGCCCCGCTCTTCCTTTGATTGCTGGCGGCGAAACAAAGCTGCAACCGGTTTATGTGGCCGATGTCGCGGAAGTCGTCGCCCGCAGCGTTGCTGGAGAACTGGAAGGCGGAAAAGTTTATGAACTCGGCGGCCCGGAAATTTTCTCATTCAAGGAGCTGATGGAAATCGTCCTTGAGGAAACGGATCGCAAACGTTTTCTGGCGCCTGTCCCGATGGCGATTGCTCGTGTGCTCGGAGCAGTAGGCGATCTTATTCCGTTCGGCCTGGCGCCGATCACGTCGGATCAGGTCAAGCAGCTCGAAAATGACAATGTTGTTTCCGAAGAAGCCAGAAAGGAAGGCCGGACGCTGGAAGGTCTCGGTATCGTGCCGCATACGGTGCGCGCCGTCATCCCGTCCTATATCTGGCGCTACCGGGTGGAAGGTGAATTCAGCCGCGGACATGGCCCTGTCTGACCGCCAGTCCAGTTTATCCGACCAGCAATAGTCCGGCCAGCCCGGCCGCGCCGACCACGATGCGCCACCAGCCGAACAGGCCGTAACCGTAGCGGCTGACATAGGCGAGGAGCGCTTTGACGACGAGCGCCGCGACAATGAAGGCGGCGACAAAGCCGACCGCGATGATGGTCGTATCCGCTCCCGACAGCACGTCGCGATTCTTGAAAAGATCGTAGGCCACCGCGCCGGTCATCGTCGGCATTGCGAGAAAAAAGCTGAATTCCGCAGCGCTTCTCTTGTCGGTCCCGAGAAGCAGCGCCCCCACAATGGTCGAGCCGGACCGGGACGTGCCGGGGATCATGGCCAGGCACTGAAAAAAGCCGATCACAAGGCAGAGCCACAGCGGATAATCCATAACGTCGTGATAGCGCGGCGCTTTGACGAGGCGATCAACGAACAGAAGCACCACACCGCCCACGATCAGCGCCACACAGATCACCATCGGCGTTTCGAACAGAACCGTCTTGATGAAATCATGAGCCAGAACGCCGATCACCGCCGCAGGCAAGAACGCCAGAAGAATGCCGAGAACGAAATGTCGCGAACGCTCGCTGCTGGGAAGCGTCACTGCAAGGTTCAGCAGCCGGCTGAAATATAGCATCACGATGGCCAAAATCGCGCCGAGCTGAATGACGATTTCAAAGACCTTGCCGGTCGATTCGAAGCCCATGAAATGGCCGGCGAGCAAGATATGGCCCGTCGAGGACACTGGCAGAAATTCGGTCAGCCCTTCAAGAATGCCCAGAACCAGTGCTTCCAGAATTGTCTGTTCGCCCACCTTGGAGTGTCCTTCACCCGTTGCTAATTCTTGTGCGCTTAACTGATTGCCTCTATAGCCGGAACACCCGATGGCCAATCGAATCGCACCTTGGAATACCCCTTTAACGGTGCCGGATAATGATTGCCATGCGTAGCCTTGATGCGTGAGCGATGCTGACCCTTTTTCACTATCCCATGAATGCGGGCAGCCGCTTTACCCGCCTGACACTGGCCGAATATGCGGTGCCTTTCACGCTGATCGAGGAATTGCCCTGGGTCCGCCGACGGGAGTTCCTGCAGCTCAACCCGGCCGGCACCGTTCCCGTTCTGCTCGCTGAAGCCGACCAACCGGTAGCGGGCACGATCCCGATTCTTGAATATCTCGACGAGACGCGCGGCAGCATGGCGCGCGAGAAACGTTTGATGCCTGAAGAGGTTTTCGACCGGGCAGAGGCGCGTCGCTTAACCTTGTGGTATCTGGAAAAATGCGAGAACGAGGTGACGCGTCATATGGTGCGCGAACGCGTGACGCGCCCGCTAATGCCGACGGAGAAAGGCGGCGGCTCACCCGATGCCGGGGCGCTTCGTGCCGCGCGCAGCAACATCAAACAGCATCTCAAATACACAAATTATCTGGCCGGCAACCGGGACTGGCTGGCGGGCGACAAACTGTCCATCGCCGATCTGGCCGCTGGAGCCACTCTCTCCATCCTCGACTATCTCGGCGAACTGGACTGGTCGGGCCATGATGCGGCGCGCGAATGGTACGCTCGTGTAAAGAGCCGTCCCTCCTTCCGGCCATTGCTGCAGGAGCGGGTGCGCGGATTGCCGCCCTCTGCCCATTATGCGGACCCCGACTTCTAGCGGACCAGAACGAGCCGAAAAGCTTGGCGCCTTTTTGAAAAAAGAGGCGACGGCGCTGGGGTTCGACGGTGTGGCGATAACTGCGCCGGACGCGATTCCGGATGCTGCTGGAAGGTTGGCCCACTTCGTTTCCGAGGGTCGTCACGGGACGATGGGATGGATGGCTGAAACAGCCGGACGC
Source organism: Notoacmeibacter sp. MSK16QG-6 (assembly GCF_024158145.1). GTDB lineage: Bacteria > Pseudomonadota > Alphaproteobacteria > Rhizobiales > Rhizobiaceae > Notoacmeibacter. The sequence continues at coordinate 1,128,278 of NZ_JAMYXM010000001.1, read as the reverse complement.
CGGGGACGGCCCACATCCCTTTGGCCGGATGTGCGTTCGGTCATCATGCTCAGTGTCAATTACGGGCCTGATCACGATCCGCTACCGCTCCTGACGCGGACGGACCGGGCCAACATCTCCGTTTATGCACGCCACCGCGATTACCACGATCTCATCAAGGGCAGGCTCAAGACGCTGGCTTCCAAATTGCTGGCGCGGGCCAGGCAAATGAATGCCGAAGATCGCAGCGAGGTGAAGGTTTTCGTCGATACCGCGCCGCTAATGGAAAAGCCGCTTGCCGAAGCAGCGGGGCTTGGCTGGCAGGGAAAACACACCAATCTGGTCAGCCGGACGCACGGCTCCTGGCTCTTTCTCGGTGCGATCCTGACGACGCTGGATTTGCCGATGGACGAAGCGGAGGCGGATCATTGCGGATCGTGCCGCGCCTGTCTCAATATCTGTCCGACAGATGCATTCCCCGCGCCCTACCAACTCGATGCAAGGCGTTGCATCTCCTACCTGACCATCGAGCATGACGGCCCCATTCCAATGGAGTTCCGTCAGAAAATGGGCAACCGCATTTATGGCTGCGACGATTGCCTCGCTATCTGCCCTTGGAACAAATTCGCCAGCGAAACGAAGGAAGCCAAGCTCGCCGCCCGGCACGATCTGACCGCGCCGCCCCTTGCCGATTTCCTCGGCATGGATGATGCGCACTTCAGAACCTTCTTTTCCGGCTCGCCGGTCAAACGGATCGGGCGCGACCGTTTTGTCCGAAATGCGCTGATCGCGGCCGGCAATAGTGACCATGAACCGCTCGTGCCGCTGGTCGTCGACCTGTTGGACGATCCTTCGCCCCAGATTCGGGCCATGGCGGTCTGGGCTTTGTCGCGACTGGACCGCGATCGTCTCTCGTGTCATCAGGGCCGCGCTGACGCGGAAAGAGACGATGACGTGCGGGCCGAATGGCGCAATGCCTTTCCGCAAAACAGGACAGGGACTGGCGGGGCGTGAAACTTTTCTTCTTTGGTGCGGGCTACAGCGCACGTGCCGTTGCGACGGCACTCGCATCCGATGCTGACTGGATCGGCGGCACTTCCCGCTCCGATGCGCAATTGCAGACCCTTGGCGAATTTGGCATCGAACCGTTTCGCTTCGCTGGCCGCGATGACGACATCTCCTCGCTCCCGCTTTCCGATGTGACGCATCTGTTGGTATCGATCGCTCCGGATCGGGAAGGCGATCCGGTGCTCGATGCAGCGAGCGAGATTATCAGGCGCAATATGCCGGCCTTGCGATGGATCGGCTATTTCTCGACCATAGGCGTCTATGGCGACGCCGAGGGTGGATGGATCGACGAGGACACCAGGCGTCTCGCCACCAAGAAACGTGGTCATGAACGCATCGCTGCCGAAGATGCCTGGCTGGCGCTCGGAGAAGAGCGCGGCATTCCCGTCGCAATCCTTCGCCTTGCCGGCATCTACGGCCCGGGCCGCAACCAGATGGTCAAGATCACGGAAGGCAAAGCGCGCCGGATCGTAAAGCCGGGGCAGGTTTTCAACCGTATCCATGTGGATGACATCGCCGGAGCAACGGCGCATTTGCTGAGGCGGAGAGCGAGGGGCGTCTGGAATTTGACCGACGATGAGCCCGCGCCGCCGCAGGATGTCATCGAATACGCGGCAACGCTGATGGGCGTCGAGCCGCCGCCGGCTATCGATTTCGCCACTGCCGATCTGTCACCGATGGCGCGCAGCTTCTATGGCGACAACAAGCGTGTCAGCAACGCGAAGCTTCGACAGGCCGGCTACAGCTTCCGGTTTCCGGATTATCGCAGCGCACTCGATCACCTTTGGCGCTCTGGAAACTGGCGCGGCCGTGGCACTCTGGATGCGCCGAGGTCGATGAGCTGATTTCGGCGAGCGGCATGAACTCGCTTTCGTCCAGAGCGCGCAAATCCGCCCATGGGCCTAGAGGAAGATCCGCAAGTTGGTCAGACGTCATGCCCATCAGGGCAGGGTGGAACAATGGGTTCATCGGCTCGCTTGGAAGACGTGAAGGCATCCAGAATTTCTTGATCAGATTGCGGATCATGACATGCCGCCTCATACATAAAACAGCGATAGACCCTTTAATGCGACCGGGAAGCGGGTCTTTTCAATGGAATTTATGTCGAGCACCGTATAGAAAAACTATATGAATGAGCTCGCTCGTATTCATCTCAATGCCCTGCGCGCCGCCGAGACGGTTGGGCGGACCGGGTCGCTAAAAAGCGCCGCTGCCGAAATCGGCGTCACTCCGGGCGCCGTCAGCCAACATCTCATCGGTCTGGAAAGGCAGCTGGGGCGTCGGTTGTTCGAACGATCCGCCAATGGAATGCAGCCGACGCCCTTTGGTGCGCGATTGCTGCCGCAGTTGACCGAGGGCTTCAGCCAACTCGATCAGGCCTTGGCCGCAGCGCGGCGGCGCGATGATTCCGTTCTCACCATATCCGTGGCGCCGAATTTCGCATCGAAATGGCTGGTGCCTCGTCTTGCGCAATTTTCACGCCTTCACTCCGATATTCGCGTGCGCGTGGAGGCGACGACTATTCTCGTCGATCTCAATGCGTCCGATGTCGATCTGGCGATCCGGGTGGGCAACGGTGATTATCCTGGCGCGGCATCCACCTTTCTGGCGCCGCAACAGGTCTTTCCGGTCTGCTCGCCGGAATACGCCAAAATGCTGAAAGAACCTGCCGATCTGAAGTCGGTGCCGATCCTTCGGGATGTGAACTCCGTCATTCCGTGGCAAATCTGGCTGGACCAATTCGGCATGAAGGAGAAAGATTTGCCTGAAGGATACACCTTCACCGATGGCGCTCTTTGCCTGGAGGCGGCGATAGCGGGTCAGGGCGTGATGCTGGCCTGGCAATTCCTGGCGCAGGATTCGATCGCGGCGGGTCGGCTTGTCGCACCATTTCCGGGCTGGCAGCCGACCGGCCTGGCTTACTGGCTGCTACGCTCGGAGAGGCGGCGACCGAATGCGGCGATGAGCGTGTTTTCAGCCTGGCTGCAAACGGAAATCGAAACCTCGTTCCCGGCGTAAAGTGACGTCAGGCAACCCCTCGAATTGGCGGGGCCTCGATATCGGAACGGTCGGTCGCCTCGTCGTCCGCAGGTGAGACAGCCTCTTCCTTCGCGCCGAGCCGTTTATTCAGTTGAGTTAGTCCCATCGGTTTGCCGAAGAAGAAGCCCTGCAGTTCCTCGCAGCCTTCACCGCGCAGGAAATCGATATGTTCTTCGGTTTCGACACCCTCCGCCAGAATGGGGATGTTGAGAGCCTTGCCGAGAATGAGCGTGGCGCGGACAATCGCGGCGGAATGATCGTTGGTCGGCAGATCGGAGATGAACGAGCGGTCGATCTTGATCTTGTCGAACGGAAAATTGTGAAGTGTCGAAAGCGATGAATAGCCGGTGCCGTAATCATCCATCGCAATCCGCACGCCGAAACCTTTGAGCTGGCGAATGATGTGGAGAGCATGCTGCTGATCGGCGATGATACTGCCCTCGGTGATTTCCAGTTCGAGCCGCTCCGGCGCAAGCCCGCTATCGAGCAGTGCTTCGTGAACGGTCCGGATGAAATCGCCACTGAGCAATTGCTTTGGGGCCACATTGACCGCGAGACGAATTGGGTTCGGCCAGCCGGCAGCATCCTTGCAAGCCCGGCGCAGCACCATTTCGCCGATCTTTGTGATGAGACCGGAATCTTCGCTGATCGGTATGAATTCCGATGGCGGCACCATCCCGCGGACGGGATGGCGCCAGCGCAGCAGCGCTTCGGCACCCACCACCTTCTCGCTCACAGTATCGTTCTGTAGCTGATAGTGGATCTCGAACTCGTCATTCTCGATGGCGTTCTGAAGATCCATGGCAAGGGCCGAGCGCGACCGGTTTGTCTCTTCCATTCCCTGCTGGTAGCGCTCGATCCGGTTCTTTCCCTTGTCCTTAGCTTCATACATCGCCAAATCGGCGCGATCGAGCAATTGATCGGACGTCTGGCCGTCCTCAGGATAGCGCGCGACGCCGATACTGACGCCGACGGAAAGCTGGTGTCCTTTCCATGGCACCGGCTTGCGGGTCTCGGCGAGTATTTTTTCTGCGGTGTAGCTGACGATCGCTTTTCGCCAGACCGGCCCGACCACGGCAAGAAATTCGTCGCCGCCGAAGCGGCCGATCATGATGTTTTCGTTCTGCAGATTGCCCAGGCGGTCGGCAATGACACGCAGAACCTCGTCGCCGGCTGTATGGCCATGGACATCGTTGATCTCTTTGAACCGATCGAGATCGAGCGAAAGCACGGCAACCCAGCTATCCTCGTGTTCCACCTTTTTGAGCGTCGCATCCAGATGGTCCCGGATCTGGGGACGGTTGGGCAGGCCTGTCAGCGAATCGTGCATCGCCATATGGCGGTATCGCCGGTTGGTCTCTTCATTGTGCCGGCTGTCATTGAGATAGGCTCCACCGGTCGTCAGCAGGATGAGCGCCATCACGGCGATAATGACCTCGATCATGAGATAGGGCGAAAACGGCTCGACCGTGGCGAGCAGCGCCCAGTCTATGGCAAGGTCCAGACCGCCGATGCCTGCAAGATGAAGAAGCAGGATCGCCAGCGCAAAGGAGAGTGCGCCGCCGAAGCGGCAAAACTGGGTAATGGGACGCGCGATCCGGTTGGCGGTGATCGACCCGAAGGTGATCGCGGACAGAATGGAGAACGCGATCCAGCCCGGCTGCAGGGTGAGTTCGGCGCACAGGTTGAGACCTGCCATGCCGAGATAATGCATGGAGGCGATTCCAAGCCCGATAACCGCGCCACCGAATTCCACCCACCGGCTTTCTCCTGCGATGGCGACGATATGGGCGCCAAGCGCGGTTACGACGACGGCGATGATGAGAGATGAAGCGGTCAGTATGGGGTCGAAGCCGAGCAGCAAGTCCTGCCGCCAGGCCAAAATGGCAATGAAATGAGTGGTCCAGACAGTGCCACCGCCGATGAGGCCGGCGTAAAAGGTCCAGATAAGACGCTGCACGCCATCGGTTCGTCGGGCGCGTCCGAGAAGCTGGACAAAGAGCAAGGAACCCGCCGTGCAGATAAGCACCGCGATGAGCAGTGTCGGGATGTCATGATGAAGGATGAGAGACGATATTCGTTCGGTCATGACGGTGCGCCGATGGATCGTGCGAAAAGTGACATTTCGCCAGAATATCGCATTGGACCTTAAGAAAAGTTCTTCATCGTGAAGGGAAGATCGTTAACAAAACAAAAAGGCCGGCGATGTCGTCGCCGGCCTTAACCTCATAAAACAATCGTCGGTATCAGACGGCCGCCTTGTTGATGCCGCCCATGGCAAGATCGGTCATGTGCCGGTCGCCTTCATAGGTCTCGTTGAGGCAGTCCTGCAACTTTTCGGCTTCGTCATTGAGCTCCAGGCGACGCGCGAAAGCGACCAGGCAGCCATAGCCTGCGATCGCGTAGTGCGCCATGCGCTGATACTGCGTGATGATCATCGCGTCGCGGGCGTCCGGGTCGCTGATGTCTTCTTCGATACCATGGGAACGGGCTTCCTTGACGAGACCTTCCATGCCCTTGCAGTGCTCGCCCTTCGGATCTGCGCCGTGACCTTCGACGATCTTGCGCAGCACATCCATGCCGCTCTCGATGCCTTTCACGCCGGCTGCCAGCGCGTCCTTCAGTTCGGAATCGTTCGCCGCGCCCTTTAGTTCTTCAGTGGCTTTTTTGGATTGGTGACAGGCGCTGAAAATGTCCTGCAATTGATCGACATAAACGTCTTTTAGATTGGCAATGGCCATGAAAGAAACCTTCCTTTGATGTCTTCAAAATCGTCGTTGAACTAACACGCAAGGCGGTGGTCTCGTTCCATAGCGGGCAGCGAAAAGGCCGGTGCGTCATCGCACCGGCCTTTGCAGATTTCCTCGACTTCGCCGCTGCTCAGGCAGTGGGCTGCTTTGCCTTGCGAAGATAGGGCAGGACCGTCTCGAACTCGCCGAATTTGGTTTTGGCATCTTCGTCGGAAACGGTCGCTGGAATGATGACGTCGTCGCCGACATTCCAGTTCGCCGGTGTGGCGACCGTGTGCTTCGCGGCTGTCTGCAGGCCATCGAGTGCGCGCAGAACTTCTGCGAAGTTGCGACCGACATTCATCGGATAGGTCATCGACAGTTTCAGTTTTTTATCCGGCCCGATGATATAGACGGTGCGGACCGTCGCCGTGTCGTTCGGCGTGCGACCATCCGGCAGATAGGCTTCGGCCGGAAGCATATCGAAGGCTTTGGCAACCTTCAGATCGGTATCGGCGACGATGGGGAAACCGGCTTTCGCGCCGCCGACCTTCTCAATATCGCCTTTCCATTTCACGTGATCGTCGGCGCTGTCGACGGAAACGCCGAGCACCTTCGTGCCGCGCTTCTCCCATTCGTCAGAGAGTTGGGCAACGGCGCCGAATTCTGTCGTGCAGACCGGGGTGAAATCCTTCGGATGGCTGAAGATGATGGCCCAGCTATCGCCGATCCAGTCATGCAGCTTGAATGTGCCCTGGTCGGTCTCGACCTCCAGGTTTTCAATCGTGTCGTTGATACGGAGGCTCATGGTAGCTCCTTTGGAAATTGCGGTTGTCGAAAAGATATAGGGTGCGAGCATTCCCGATTTAGGGATTCGCTTGGCAATTAGTAGCCGTGATGAGGCATCGATTTCGCCTTGTCGCTACCGGCGCGCAATATGTTGCCGCGTTGTCCAGTAGCAGGTTCACGCAGCTTTTTTGGTGCCGATCTGGTAGTCCTTCACAGTTGCAAATTCGATCTTCGGCCAGCGCTCGGCCTCGTAATTCAGCGAGAAGGCGTTCGGCGCCATATAGACCGGATCGCCATCGAGATCGCGCGTCATTTCGCCGCGATGGGCGTCCATGAAGTCACGCAATTCCTGCGGGCTCGGCGCGGAAATCCAGCGCGCGACGGCGAAGCGGGCCGGCTCGAAACCGACCGGAAGCGAATATTCCTGGCTGAGCCGTTCGGCCAGCACATCGATCTGCAGCGCGCCGACAACGCCGACAATGGCGGGCGAACCATCCTCCGGCGTGAAGAGCTGAACGACGCCTTCCTCCGCCATCTGCGCTAGCGCCTCCTTCAGCTTCTTGGCCTTCATCGCATCTTTCAGCGACACGCGGCGCAGGATTTCCGGCGCGAAATTGGGCACGCCGCGAAAAACGATATCCTCCCCATCGGTCAGCGTATCGCCAATGCGCAACGTGCCGTGGTTCGGAATGCCGACCACGTCGCCCGCATAGGCTTCTTCCGCAAGGTGCCGCTGCGAGGCGAAGAAGAATTGCGGCGCGGAGAGCGGCATCGCCTTGCCGGTCCGCACGAGCTTCGCCTTCATGCCCCGCGCCAGCGTACCGGAGCAGACGCGGACGAAGGCGATGCGGTCGCGATGGTTCGGGTCCATATTGGCCTGAATCTTGAAGACGAAGGCGCTCATGCCCTTCTCGGTTGCTTCGACATGACGGTTTTCCGCTTCCTGCGCGCGTGGGGCAGGGGCGTAATCCATCAGCGCGTGGATCAGATCGCGTACGCCGTAATTCTTCAGCGCCGAGCCGAAGAAGACCGGCGTCAGATGACCTTCGCGAAACGCCTGCATATCGAAGGGCCGGCAGGCTTCGGCTGCCAGTTCGACGCCCTCGACGAAGCCTTCCTGCTCGTTCTCCGGCAACATCCCCGCGGCGGCGTCCGCCTGCGGGCCGTTGACCTTGGTGCGATCCTTCTCGGCATCGCCGTGGCGGACGGCGCTTTCGGAGAGGTGATAGGTGCCGCAAAAGCTTTTGCCCTGACCGATCGGCCAGGTGATGGGTGCGGTATCGAGCGCCAGCTTCTCCTCGATCTCGTCGAGGATCTCGAAATTGTCGCGCGCCTCGCGGTCCATCTTGTTGACGAAGGTGATGATCGGGATGTCGCGCAGCCGGCAGACCTCGAACAGCTTCAGCGTGCGCGGCTCGATGCCCTTGGCCGCATCGATCACCATGATGGCGGAATCGACAGCGGTCAGCGTGCGGTAGGTGTCGTCGGCGAAGTCTTCGTGACCGGGCGTATCCAGCAGGTTGAAGACATGGTCCTCATATTCGAAGGTCATCACTGAGGTGACGACCGAGATGCCGCGCTCCTTCTCGATCTTCATCCAGTCGGAACGACTGCTCTGGCGGTTCTTCTTGGCTTTCACCTCACCGGCAAGCTGGATCGCGCCGCCGAACAGCAGCAGTTTTTCGGTCAGCGTGGTTTTGCCCGCATCGGGGTGCGAGATGATGGCGAAGGTGCGCCGCCGCGCGACCTTGTCTTCCAATGTGTCGGCCATGAGATGGTTTCCACGTAAGCTTTGCCCGCCATGTGGCAAGCGACCGGGCCGAAGTCAACGCGGTAGAGACAGTCGCAGCCGCGCCTCATCTAAATCGGATTGCTTGACAAAGATACCAACCGGTCGGTATGTAATGAGTATGACTGAAATCAAACGTAGTTACAGGAAAGGTGAGGAGGCGAGGATGCGCATACTGGACGCCGCCATCGCTTCCGTGCGCGAGAAGGGGTACGCCGCGACACGTGTGGATGAGGTGGCCACCGCTGCCGGCGTCACCAAAGGTGGCTTTTTTCATCACTTTAAGAACAAGGAAGAGATGGCTGTCGCCGCTGCCGCGCGCTGGAGCGAGGTGACGGGCCAACTCTTCGAGGCCGCGCCGTATCATCTGCCGGACGATCCGCTTGATCGCGTACTCGCCTATATCGATTTTCGCCGTGAGATCATCGGCGGACAGACCGACGAATTCACCTGCTATGTCGGCACGCTGGCGCAGGAGGTGCACCTCTCCGCTCCGGCCATCCGCGAGGCGGCGCGCGCCTCGATTTTCGCCCATGCCGAGACTTACGAAGTGGATATCGACGCGGCGAAGGCGGAGCATTGCCCTGATGCCGACTGGAGCGCCGAAAGCCTTGCCCTCCACATTCAGGCGGTTCTGCAGGGCGCATTCATTATCGCAAAGGCCGATGGAGGGCCGGATCGCGCACGTGAAAGCGTCGATCATCTCAAGCGCTATGTTGAATTGCTATTCGAAAAGGACGACCGAAGATGACCGACCAGACGCTTTTCATCGAGCGGACACTTGATGCGCCGCGTCAAAAGCTATGGCGCTGCTGGACAGAACCGGACCTATTGAAACAGTGGTTCTGCCCAAAGCCTTGGTCTGTCGCCGAGGCCCAACTCGACATCCGACCCGGCGGCGTCTTCCAGGTCGTAATGCAAAGCCCTGAAGGCGAACGTCACGACAATCCCGGTCAGGTTCTCGACGTGGTCCCGCAAGAGAGGCTGGTGACGACCGACGCCTTCATCGGCGATTGGCAGCCGGGCGGCAAGCCGTTCCTCGTCTCCACCGTCACCTTCGCCGATGCGGGCGAAGGCAGGACAGCCTATCGCTGGGAAGCTCGCCATTGGAGCGAGGACGACCGAAGACAGCACGAGGAGATGGGGTTCGAGCAAGGATGGAACGCAGCAACCGATCAGCTCGAAGCGCTGGCGAAAACCATCTGAACGCTGCGGAACGAACAGGAGGAACACATCGTGCCATATATTGACGGGTTCGTCGCCCCAGTGCCGACGAAGAATAAGGACGCGTATCTGCAAGAGGCGCGCAAGGCCGCAGAAATCTTTCGCAAGCATGGCGCGATCGAGGTCGTGGAATGCTGGGAAGATAATGTACCGGAAGGCGAAACCACGTCCTTCACCCTCGCCACCAAGCGGCAGGATGATGAAAGCGTCATCTTCTCCTGGATCAAGTGGCCGGACAAGACGACGCGCGATGCGGCTTGGAAGACGATGATGGAAGACCCATCCATGCAGCCGAACGAAATGCCCTTCGATGGCAAGCGCATGTTCTGGGGCGGTTTTCAGCCCATTCTGGAAGCGTAGGGAGAACGCCATGTCTGACCCCAAGGTTCTGACCTGCCTCTGGTTCAATCACGATTTGGAAGAGGTGGCCGAGTTCTACGTTTCGCTCATGCCGGACAGCCATATCGACTCGATCGAGCGTGTACCGAAAGAGATACCGCAAGGCGTGCCACTCGAAACCGGCAAACCTATGCTGGTGCAACTGACGCTCGGCGGCGTTTCCTACCAACTCCTCAATGGAGGCGTTGATTTTCCGCATTCTGAGGCTGCTTCTCTGGTGGTTTACGCCGATGATCAGAACGAGCTCGACCGGCTATGGAGCGCTCTCATTGCCGATGGCGGCCGCGAGGTCGAATGCGGCTGGTGCGTCGACCGCTTCGGGCTGCGCTGGCAGGTGATACCGCGCCGGTTCATCGAACTGATGAACTCGTCGAACCCGGAAACAAAACAGCGCGTCCTGAACGCGGTCTGGCAGATGAAGAAAATCGAAATCGCGGACATTGAGGCCGCTGTCGCCGCTTAGGATATCGCGGCCGACGAGAGGTCGAGTGAAAGGGAGTGCCATTATGTCTCAAGGCCTGAAACCGGCTGCCGACATCGCCCATCGCAGAACACCGCAATTTTCTGGCGAAAGCGCGGAATATGCGACCGCCAGACAGGCGCTTCTCGCCGAGGAAATCGATTTTCGCCGGCACATGACCCGCCTGAGCGAACAGCGAATGGCGCTGCCTCCCGGCCCTGTCATAGAGAAGGACTATCGCTTCAGGACCGAGGGCGGAAAGGAAGTCGGCCTGAAAGATCTTTTCGGTGAGCACGATACGCTGGTCAGCTACTTCTGGATGTACGGTCCCGAACGCGAGCGGCCTTGCCCGATGTGCACGAACTGGCTCGGCGGGGTGGACGGCAATGCCAAGGATATCGAGCAGCGTGTCGCGCTGAAGATTTTCGGTCGCAGCCCCGTTGCCCGGCAGAAGGCATTTGCCGAAGAGCGTGGCTGGCGGGGTCTCGATTTCGTTCAAACCGTAGGTGACGATTACGCCAATGATCTCGGCCTGATTAATGATGACGGGAGCGAAAATCCGGCTCTGACCGTCTATCGGAAAGATGGCGACCGAGTGCGGCTGTTTCTGGGCCGCCGAAGTGCCGGAAGCCGATCCGCAGCAGGACCCTCGCACGGCGCCCGATATCGCTCCGCTTTGGTCGATCCTCGACCTTACGCCGGCCGGGCGCGGAACAGACTGGTATCCGAAACTGGAATATTGAACCTCACTTTCACGGAGCAAGACAATGCAGCCGACGATCTATCTCTACTTTGAAGGTAAGTGCGAAGAGGCCATGCGCTATTACGTCGATGTCTTCGGCGGTGAGGTGCTCGGCATTTTCCGCAATGGCGATTCGCCCGATCCTGAAAACCGGATGCCGGGTGGCGATGACCTGGTAATGAACATGGCCGTCCGCATCGGCGAAAGCGAGATGATGGCCTCCGATGCGCCCAAGGAGTGGTACAACAAGCCCCAGGGCTTCGACATCTCGATGCCTGCCTCTTCGATTGAAGAGGCGCAGCGCTGGTTTGAGGCGATCAGCGATGGCGGGACGGTGCGCATGGATCTCGAAGAGACCTTCTGGGCGGAGCGCTTTGCAATGGTGACGGACCGGTACGGCATCCACTGGATGATCAACTACACGGGCAACAAGGCTCCGAAATAACCGAATAACCGCCGGGAGAAGACAGTCATGCGCGACGTTCACGAAACCGCAGGGAGCGAAGCCATACTTTCGATCCCGTCGGTACAGTCATTCGATGCGATGGCCTATGTCGCGATTGCAGTGGAATGCGCGATGGCCGAGCTCCCGCAAAAAGCGCCGGAAGCTTTTCCTCGCCTGCACGAATGGTGTGCAGAAAAAGGAATCGAATTGGGTGAAGGCCTCTTCCGCTACATGCATTTCACTGCGGATGGCCGGACGCTGGTCCATGTCGCCAATCTCGTCGAAAAATCGGTTTCGGTGCCGGACGGCGGTGAAGTATTCGTCGGTGAGCTTCCCGCGGGCAACTACGCCGTCGCCAGCCATACCGGCCCCTACGATGTCCTCTACGACAGTACTGTCATGCTGGAGGGCTGGCTGCGCGGACGGCGCTTGGAAAAGGATGAGGCGCGGGCGGCTGATAAATTTGAGCCGGCCTGCCAGGTCGAAATCTATCGATCTGGACCTTGGCAGAATGTGGCGCCCTCCGAATGGCGAACGGAATTGCGGATGAAGCTCAGCGACGGTTGACTTCCTTGCCCGCTCCGCCTTGGCTTCAAGTCAGGAGAGGGCGATGGCTGAAAGCGATCCACGGCTGATGAATTATATGCGCCTGCGCCAGCTCGTGGGCTGGCTGGGCCTGCTCCTTCCTGTCGTCCTGATCGGTGGCGGTCTTTTTATCGACATGGCGTTTCGCCCGACATTGAGCAGCTATTACTATAGCGATCTGCGCGACGTCTTTGTCGGTACACTGTTCGCTATCGGCACGTTCCTTATCACCTATCGCTACGAACGTGCTGATGACATCGTGACGACAATTGCCGGGTTCGCGGCCTATGCGGTGGCGCTGTTTCCCACGTCGGCAGACGATTGCCTCGATTTCTGGAGTGCGGGTCTGCCGGCGCAAATCCACGTGATTGCCGCGGCGATCTTTCTCGGCGCCCTCGGCGTGATGAGCCTGTTTCTCTTCACCAGATCCGCTGGCGTAAAGACGCCCATGAAGCGGCGGCGCAACGGGGTTTATGTTGCCGCAGGGCTGACCATCTTTGTCTGCCTCGGTGTCATCGCCGACGAATTTACGACCGTCGAGCGATGCCCCGCCGAAGATTTGCCGGACCGCTTCGTGATCCTTGCAGCCGAGGCCGTGGCGGTCATCGCTTTCGGGCTGTCCTGGCTGGTGAAGGGCGAATTCATGTTGGGCGACCGGTAGGAGCACCTGCCTCTTTGCTCTTTTCTTGATTGCACGGCTCCACTAGACGTTTGTTTTGATGGGAAGGGCGCGCACATGAACGGCAAAACGGCACTGCTGGTCATCGACATGCAGAACGATTTCTGCGAGGGCGGCGCATTGGCCGTGGACGGCGCGACGTCCATCCTCTCCGTGGTCAACAGTCTCATCGCGGGGCACGATCACGTCATTCTCACGCAGGACTGGCATCCCGCTGGCCATTCCTCCTTCGCTAGCGAGCATCAGGGCAAGTCGCCCTTCGAGACCGTTGCGATGCCTTACGGCGAACAGACGCTGTGGCCCGACCATTGTCTTCAGGGTTCGCAGGGCGCGGAATTTCATCCGAGTTTGAAATGGACGAAGGCCGAAATGATCGTTCGCAAGGGCTTTCGACCTGAGATCGACAGCTACTCTGCTTTTCGCGAAAACGACCGGCAGACGCCGACCGGGCTTGCTGGCTATCTGCGCGAAAGGCAGATTGCCAATCTTGTCCTGTGTGGGCTGGCGTTCGATTATTGCGTCGCATGGTCCGCCCTCGATGCGCGCCGCTTCGGCTTTTCCGCCCGTGTGGTCGAGCAAGCGACGGCTGCGATCGATCTGGATGGATCGAAAGGGCGGATGCGGCAGGCGATGGAGGAGGCAGGCGTCACATTCGCCTGACCGGAGACAATCGATGACGACCCCGATCACCGACATCGCCAAGCGCGTTCACGACCATACCTGGAAGCTCGATCCGATCGTTCGTTCATTGTTGGATACGGATTTCTACAAGCTGCTCATGCTGCAGATGATCTGGAAGATGCATCGCGATCTTCCGGTCACGTTTTCGCTCATCAACCGGAAGCCGGAAATTCGCCTGGCCGATGAAATCGACGAGGCGGTTCTGCGCGAGCAACTCGATCATGCGCGCACTGTGATGCTGTCCAAGAAAGAGCGCATCTGGCTGGCGGGTAACACCTTCTACGGCAGGACGCAGATCTTTGAGCCGGATTTCCTGGAATGGTTCGCCGACTTCCGCTTGCCGGACTACGAGCTGGCTGTCCGTGACGGTCAGTTCGAACTCGCCTTTTCCGGCCCCTGGTGCGAAGTGACGATGTGGGAGATCCCCGCTCTCGCCATCCTCATGGAGCTACGCAGCCGCAAGGCGATGGCCGGAATGGGGCGGTTTCATCTGGACGTGCTTTACGCCCGCGCCAAGGCCCGTATGTGGGAAAAGACCGAACGGCTTCGGCAGCTGGAGAATTTGCGTATTTCCGATTTCGGCACCCGGCGCCGTCACTCCTATCTGTGGCAGCGCTGGTGCGTCGAAGCGCTGAAAGAGGGGATCGGCGAAAAATTCACCGGCACCTCCAATGTCAAGCTCGCCATGGATACGGATCTCGAAGCGGTCGGCACCAACGCCCATGAACTGCCGATGGTGTACGCGGCGCTGGCCCAGAGTGACGCCGAGCGTATTCTGTCACCCTATAAGGTGCTGGAAGACTGGAATACGCTTTATGGCGGCAATCTCCTGATCGTTCTTCCCGATGCTTTCGGCACCGAAAGCTTTCTGGAAAACGCGCCCGACTGGGTCGCTAATTGGACCGGCTTTCGTCCCGATAGTGCGCCACCCATCGAAGGCGGCGAGCGCATCATCGAATGGTGGCGGCAAAAGGGTGTCGATCCGAAAGATCGTATTCTGATCTTCTCCGACGGGCTGGATGTCGAGACAATCGAGAAAACCTACCGCCATTTCGATGGGCGTGTCCGCATGGCCTTTGGCTGGGGCACCAATCTGACCAATGATTTCGTCGGCATGGCGCCAACGGACAACGAGCGGCTGCGCGCGCTCAGCATCGTCATCAAGGTCACGGAAGCGGCGGGTCGCCCTGCGGTCAAGCTTTCCGACAATCCGAACAAGGCAACCGGCGATGCGGATGCGGTGTCGGAATACATTCGCCTGTTTGGGGATGAGTCACGGACCGAACAGCCGGTGCTGGTCTGATGGGGGAGAAACCGACGCTTGGCATTGTCCGCCTGCCCCATGGCGAAGGACTGGACTTGCCCGCCTATGCCACGGACGGAGCGGCGGGAATGGATGTCCGGGCTGCCGTAGCGGCAGAGAAACCGCTCACCCTGGCGCCGATGCAGCGCGCCGCTGTGCCGACCGGCTTTATTCTCGAAATCCCGGAAGGCTTCGAAGTGCAGGTGCGTCCGCGCTCCGGCCTTGCGCTGAAACAGGGTATTACCTGTCTCAACACGCCCGGAACCATCGACTGGGACTATCGCGGTGAAGTGAAGGTGCTTCTGGTCAATCTTGGAGCCGCAGACGTCGTCATAGAGCGCGGTATGCGGATCGCGCAGCTTGTCGTTTCGCCGGTCGTCCGGGCTGGTCTTGAAGAGCGCGACGAGGCGGCTGACACAGCGCGCGGTGCTGGAGGTTTTGGCTCTACCGGGTCGGTGTGATGCGATAATCGCCGCCGACTTTGTCCCGATTGGATAGAACGGAAGCGGGTTTGCGGCGTTTCTCCCGATATTCGAACGGGAAGGGACGCCCAATGAAACTGAATGCTTGCCGTATAGGCATCTTAACAACGGACGGTTTCGACGCGATCGCGCTCGACGCCATTCGTGACGAATTGCGCTTGGAAGGCGCGGAGGTCCGACTGCTTTCGCTTGCCGAACGCCGGATCAAAGGTTGGTCGCAAGATGGATGGGACAGCGATGAGCATGTCGATATGGTGCTCGACGAGGTCGTGCGCACCGATTTCGACATGCTCGTCATCCCGCCGGGACTGATCGCTGTCGATGCGTTGAAAGGCGAACGCTTCGCTATCAATTTCCTGAAGCGCTTCCATGCAGGCGGACGGATCGTGGCAGCCAGTGGACACGCGCCGATCCTCCTAAGTGAGGCGGGACTAGCGCGGGGTTTGACGGCTACCGGCGCCAAGTCCATACGCACCGACTTGCGCAATGCCGGGGCGTTTGTTCGGGAGAACGGGCCGCGATGCGATCGGCGTATCGTCACAGCGGCCAGCAATCGCGAACTACCCGACTTCGTGGCGGCGATGACGGATCAGTTTCTTGCGCAGGAACGCCAACTGGAGACAGTCTAGGCCGTCCCGATCAGCATACCGGCGGCGAAGACAAGCGCGCCGCCGAGAACGACCTGAAACAGCGCCCGGCTCCATGGTGTTTCCATGTAGCGGCGCTGGATCCAGGCGATGACGAACAATTCGATCACGACGATGACGATCGCCGTGATCGTCGCTGTCCAGAAATGCGGTATGAGATAGGGTAGCGCGTGGCCGAGGCCGCCCACGGTGGTCATGATGCCGGTCGCAAAACCGCGCTTGATGGGCGAACCACGACCTGAAATCACGCCATCGTCACTGGCGACTTCCGTGAAACCCATAGAAATGCCGGCGCCGACCGATGCGGCCAGACCGACCAGAAAGGTCTGCCATGTATCCTGCGTCGCAAAGGCAGCGGCGAATATCGGCGCGAGTGTCGACACCGATCCGTCCATCAGGCCGGCCAGTCCGGGCTGGATATAGGTGAGTATGAACTGTCGGCGTTCAGCCTTGTCCTCGTCCTCCCGCGCCTCCGGTCCGAGATGTTGTTCGGCCAGTTCTTCGGCGCGGTGTTCGTGGCGCGCTTCCGCCGCGGCCAGATCGCCTAGCAGTTTACGGATATCGGCGTCTGATGCGCGCTGCGCCGCATGTTCGTAGAAACGCTGGGCCTGTCGCTCCATATCGGCAGCCTGCGCACGGACTTTATCCAGCCCGAGCGGGCGAACAAGCCAATCGGGTTTGCGGTGATAAAACCCCGATACGTGCTCGCGGCGGATGAGAGGGACAGCGTCGCCAAACTTGGCTTTGTGAAGGTCGATCAGCCGGCGACGGTGTTCGTCTTCCTCCTCCGCCATTTTCTCGAAAACGATAGCGCTCGATGGGAAGTCCGCGCGCAGACCATCCGCATAATTGCGATAAATCCGCCCGTCATCCTCCTCTGAGGAAATGGCGAGAGCCAGGATTTCCTGCTCGGAGAGACTGTCGAACCGGCGTCGAGACCCGCCGAATATGCGCTCTATCATCGATCGACTTCCGCTTTGCCGCCTTTTCGCATGTGTAGGCCTGCGATGGTCCGTCAAGGCAAAAGCGGCGTCTTTACGGAACGGCAAGGACACTCGGCGATAGTGAACCCGTCACGCGCTTAGAAAAAAGAAACGAGGCCGATGAGCCTTCTCGCCGATAGTCCCAAAACCATCCGTCACGATAGCGCTCTTAGGCGTTCGGTCCTCCCGCCGGGCGAGGGGCTGCTTTTTGGCATTGCTCTCGCGACAGCGGCAATCGGTCAGGCGATTGGCATTCTCTCGGGCCGGCGCACGGATATGGGTGTTGTCACCTCCGTACTCGGCGATTTGGCATCACTCGGAGTGTTCGTTCTCGCGGGCGCCAGTCTGGCCCTCTTTATCGGTGCTGCGCGGCGGCGGAGCAAAACACCGGCTCGCGATATTCTGACGGCGCTATTCGGTTTTCTGTTCGATGGCGCTCGTTTCCTGCGCTTTGCGCGGACTGCGGCGATTTTCATTTTCTTCGCCATCGGCTTTGGCGAGCTTAAGGGACTGGCCGCATGGGGCGGTTTCGCATGGGACGAGAGCCTCATGCATCTGGACCGCTGGTTGCATTTCGGCCGTCTTCCGCATGAATGGCTGCGCGTTTTCTACGACTGGCCGCTAGCGGTTCAGATCGTCAATTTCGTCTACAATCTCTGGTACTTTGTCATGATCGGCGCGTTTCTGGCGATCGGTATCGGATGGGGCTCACAGGAGGACCGCTTTCGTTTCCTTCTTGCCTTCATGACGAGCTGGCTTGTCGGTGGGGTTTTGATCGCCTCGATCTTCTCATCGGCCGGTCCATGCTTCTATGGCCGTCTCGACTTCGGCGGCGAGTACTCGCTTTTGATGGCCCGGCTCGGCGTGGTCGATCTGACCCACGCTCTCTATGCGCTCTCGACCCAGGATATGCTTTGGGAGAGCTATGCCGAGGGCAGCAGTGCATCCTCCATCAGCGCTTTTCCATCCCTGCATGTCGCAACGGCAACGTTGATAGCGCTTCTTGGCTGGCGGAAAGGTTGGCTGGGACGGGTGGCCGGCACCGCTTTTATGGCCATGATCCTTTTCGGATCTGTTCTTCTCGGCTGGCACTACGCGGTTGATGGCTATGCCGGCATCGCCATTGCACTGGGTGCTTGGAAATTCGCAGGTATGCTGTCCGGCCGACTTATGGCAGGCAAAGGCTATGAGCCGGAGCGGGCAGACAGATAGGTGACATGGCCCATTTTTCGTCTGGGCCTGGCTTGGCGCTTGCCGTAATGATGCACCACCGCATCGGCCTTTTGGGCGATGGCAGGAAGGGCCGCGATCTCGTCTCCGATGAGGTTCTCCATCACGCAATCGCTGTGGCGGGCCGTGCTGCCTAGGGGTAGGCCCACAATGGCGCGGATATGCTGTTCGAACTGGTTAATGGCGCAGGCGGCCTCGGTCCAGTGCCCGGAATTGTGAACGCGCGGAGCGATCTCGTTGACCAGTAGCTCGTCATTGCCTGTTACGAAGAATTCGATCCCCAGAACGCCGACATAATCGAGTGCGTCGACGATGAGCCGCGCTGCATCACGCGCTTTCGCCTCGATAGAGGAAGCTGCGCCGCATGGGACGGTCGAGCGCCGAAGAATGCCCTCCGAATGCTCATTTCGGGCAGGGTCGTAAAGGGCGATCTGCCCGTCTTGGCCACGCGCGGCGATGATCGAAATCTCGCAGGCGAAATCGATAAAGCCTTCCATAATCAGCGGCACACCGCCCATTTCGTCGAAAATGGCAGTCTCTTCCGCCGGCGCATCACCGTTGAAAACATGCTGGCCCTTGCCGTCATAGCCCATGCGCCGGGTTTTCAGCACGCCCTTTCCGCCAAACTGTTTCAGTGCGTCGGCAATATCGGCATCGTTGTTGACGGCGAGAAAAGGCGCTGTGCCGATGCCGGTCTCATTGATGAAGCGCTTTTCAGCAAGGCGGTCCTGGCTGCAGGAGAGAGCCTTGGCTGGCGGATAGACCGGGACGCTCCCGGTCAGCCGTTCCACCGTTTCGATCGGCACGTTCTCGAACTCGTAAGTGACGACATCGGCCTTCTCTGCAAGCATCGCCAGGGCATCTGCATCGTCATAAGCGGCGTCGATATGATCGACGCATACATCGCGCGCCGGACAACCGCCTTTTTCCAGTACGATGCAGCCATAACCGAGCCGCGCGGCAGCCATGGTCAGCATTCGTCCGAGCTGGCCGCCACCAATGATGCCGATGGTCGATCCGGGCGAAAGGGGAGTGTCGGTCATGCGTCGTCGCTTGGCTTTTCAGCAACCGCATCGGTCCTTGCCTTGCGCCAGCCGTCGAGTCGCTCCGCAACGCCGTCGTCAGAAACGGAAAGGATGGAAGCGGCAAGAAGCGCGGCGTTGGATGCGCCGGCTTTGCCGATCGCCAGGGTTCCGACGGGAATGCCGGCCGGCATTTGCACGATCGAGAGTAAGGAATCCTGACCCGACAAGGCGGCCGACTGAACCGGCACGCCAAGGACGGGAAGGCTTGTCCACGCCGCTACCATGCCCGGCAGATGGGCTGCGCCGCCAGCGCCGGCGATAATGACACGGAACCCGTCCTGCCGCGCCGAACGCGCGAAGTCCCGCATGCGGTCGGGTGTCCGATGCGCAGAAACGATCCTGGCATCGTAGGCGATGGCGAGCTCATCGAGAATGGCGGCAGCGTGCTTCATGGTCGGCCAGTCCGACTGGCTGCCCATGATGATCGCGACCTTCGGCTGCGCCGAGGCTTCCGTCGCGGATGCGCTCATATCGATGATCCTGTCCTTATCGTACCGTTAACGCTCAGGCGATGATGTCGGGGAGAGTGCCGTCTTCCAACTGGCTTATCTTGTCCTTGAGCACCAGTTTTTTCTTTTTCATGCGCTGAATCCGCAAGGCATCGCAACCGGTCTGCATCATTGCGCCGATGGCGACGTCGTAATCGGCGTGTTCCTGTTTGAGACGGGCAAGTTGGAGGCGCAGCTCAGCCTGCTCCTGATCGGACATAAGGGATATTCCTTTAAGCGACAATTGCCTGAAATACAGGCAGTTTCCCTATCACATTCACAGTCTCTTTGAAATGCTACCACTCAGCATTCGACAGGAATCGATCCATGCGGCACACTGTCCTTTGAAGGCGCGTTGGCGCCGCCCTATTTTGAGGGATGTGGCCACCGTGTGCTTCGATAATAGAAACGAACGGAGGAATGCTAATGTCTCTAGAGTCTCATCTCGCCCAGCTTCAGCGCAAGCATGGTGATCTGGATCAGCAGATCGAGAGTTTGCAGGTAGCTCCGGCTAAAGATGACCTTGAAATTGCCCGGCTGAAGCGAAAGAAACTCGCTCTCAAAGACGAGATCATGCGTCTGTCTCCGCCAGTTCACCATTAGTTCGTATTCGTAACGAGTCTATAACGACGGTATTTTCGAACCTCGCATGCAAGGGCGGATCGGCGACGATCCGCCCTTTCGCGTTTGCCGCCCTTCCTCCGCTCTTTCCAAGCCGTCATCCCGAACCAGATGATAGGCGAGTGATAATGGGAGGATTGAAATGGCTGACCTGCCGCAAGACATGGCTGCCGTCGAAATAACCGAGCCTGGCGGCCCGGATGTATTGCAGCCGGTTCGCCGGCCTTTGCCGACATTGCGCGCTGACGAGGTGCTGCTGGCCGTCGAGGCGGCTGGCGTCAACCGGCCGGATGTCTTTCAGCGTAAGGGCCTTTATCCGCCGCCAGAAGATGCGTCGGACCTTCCTGGCCTCGAAGTGTCCGGCAGGGTTGCCAAACTGGGTGACGACGTCACCGGATTAAATGTGGGCGATGTCGTTTGTGCGCTGACGCCGGGTGGCGGCTATGCCGAATATGTCGCGGTTCCCGCCGGCCACTGCCTGCCCGTGCCAAGCGGCCTTTCCATGACCGAAGGCGCGGCGCTTCCTGAAACCGTCTTCACCGTCTGGCACAATGTCTTCCAGCGTGGCGCCCTCAAGGAAGGCGAGACCTTTCTAGTGCATGGCGGCACGAGCGGCATCGGCACCATCGCCATTCAATTGGCCAAGGCCCTCGGCGCTCGCCCCTTTGCGACGGCTGGAAGCCCGGAAAAGTGCCGGGCGGCGGAAGAATTGGGTGCGGAGAAATGCGTCGACTACAAGCAAGAGGATTTCGTCGATGTGCTGCGTGACATGACCGGCGGAAAAGGTGTCGACCTGATCCTCGACATGGTCGGCGGAGACTACGCCCCACGCAATCACAGGCTGGCGGCACTGGACGGGCGAATCGTTCAGATCGCGACGCTTGGCGGCCCCAAACAGGAGGTCGACCTTTCGGTCATTATGCGAAAGCGTCTGACCCATACCGGCTCGACTCTGCGTCCGCGCTCTAACGCGTTCAAGACCGCACTGGCTGAGGAATTGCGTCAAAAGGTCTGGCCATTGATCGAGGATGGCAAGGTCAGGCCGCTGATCGACAAGACATTTCCGCTAGCCGACGCCGCCGGGGCGCATCGCCACATGGAGAGCAGCGATCACATCGGCAAAATCGTCCTGACAGTATCGTCCTAGCAGCCCACCGGGCTAGTCCGATTGCGCCTGCTTCGTTTCGATCACGTCGCGGATAAAGCCATGGATCGAATCCCGGTCGTAAGGCTTGGCAATGCAGCAGCGCTTTCCGAGGTTTTTGGGCACGGTCAGCTCTTCGCCGTATCCGGTGGCGAAACCGAAGGGAATGCCTCGCTCGGCCAGTATCTCAGCGATTGGAAAGCTGGTCGCCGATCCGAGATTGACGTCGAGAATGGCAAAGTCCAGCTCCGATCCTCCGGCAATTGCCTTTCCGTCCGAAAGATTGGCCGCGACATCGACGCTTTCCGCGCCATTGGCAAGCAGAATATCTTCCAGCTCCATCGCGAGGATGAGATTGTCCTCCGCTACCAGAAAACGCTTTGGCAACGGATCGCTATCGCTGGAGGGTTTTCTCTTGTTGCTTCGGGACGGCGAAGGCCGCGCCTCGTCCTTTGGACGCGCTACATGACGGGCCGGCAAGGTGAAGGCGGCATGTAACCCCGACAACTCATAGTCGATCGACGCCTTGCCTTTCAGTTCGTAGGGAATAGATCGTTCGACGATGGTCGAGCCGAAGCCGCGTCGCTTGGGCGCCTGTACGGCCGGGCCGCCCCTTTCCAGCCAATCGATGGTGAACGTCCCGTCGTTCTCCCAGGAGGTCTTGACCTTGACATAGCCGGCCGATGCCGACAGCGCGCCGTATTTCGCGCTGTTTGTCGTCAATTCGTGGACAACCAGAGCAAGCGTCGCAAAGGCCTGCGGCTCAAGTAAACAGTCTTCGCCCTCAAGACGGATACGCTCATGGCCGTCACCGAGATAGCTTGCCGCTTCGATCTCTATCATCCTCTGAAGAGAGGCTGCGGTCCAGTTGTGCTGGGTGATCTGATCGTGCGCTCGCGCGAGAGACTGAATGCGCGTGTCGAGAATTTCGATATAGTCGTTTAACGACAGGTCCGTACCGCGGCTCTGGCTGATAATGCCCTTGACCAGCGACAAGATGTTCCGGACCCGGTGATTGAGCTCGGCGATCAGCAGTTCCTGGCGCTCCTGCGCGATCTTTCGCTCGCGCGCAACTTCATCGGTCAAGCGCAGCACCACTTCCAGCATGACCATGCGCAATTGCTCGGCGATCCGAAGATGCGCGCTGCGCCAGATTTCGCTATGGCCGCGTTGTTCGTCCTGCCACGCTTCGAAACTCTTGCGAGGGGTCAAACGAATGCCGTTCGGCCCCACCTCGACGGGCTTCTCGGGATTGCCAGCCCATGTGACTTCCTTGAGAACCTCTCGCCGGAAGAAGATGATATAGTCTCGCGGCCGGCGGCTGATCGGTATAGCAAGCATTCCGGCCACCCGGTCCGAGAAGGACTTGGCCTCAGGGAACAGGCCGCTCATATGGCTGGAGGCAAAAATCTTGCTTGCCGCGCTCCTGTTGAGAAAGCGGATGATCTGATCGAGTTCGATGTCGGTCGGCGACTCGCCAAAGGTCTGGCGGTTCTGGTCGATGACGATCGCGAAGCCCTGCGCGTCGAGAAGGCTCGAAAACCGTTCCAATGTCGGTGAAATGCCTGCAATCGGGTCTTCATCGGGCGAGACGGTCGCCGAAAAACTATTCGTCAGCCGCTGGACTTCCTTGTCGGCCTTCCGTTCATCATGATTGAGGCGGCTGGCCAGCATCATCGAAAACAGTTCGCCGAACATCTCGGCGACGCCACGCTTGATGTGATCGATGACGAGCGGCGCTTCATGGTGGCAGGCGAACAGTCCCCACAGCTTGCCATTGATGATGATGGACACGCTCATCGATGCCTGAACGCCCATATTGCGCAGATATTCCAGATGGATCGGCGAGACGCTGCGCAACACCGACGATGAAAGGTCGATCGGTTGGCCATCGGTTCCGCGCGGCGGATGAATCGCAACGCCGTCCTCCCCAACATCGGCAATAAGCCGAAGCGTCTGTTTGAGGTAAAGCGCACGCGCCTGTTGCGGGATGTCGGTCGCCGGATATCGCAGTCCGAGAAACGGTTCGAGCCGGCTTTGCCGCGCTTCGGCGATGACTTCGCCTGACCCGTCGGGCAGAAACTGATAGACCATCACCCGGTCGAAGCCCGACATGAACTGAAGATAACGTGCGCCGTCCCGCGCCAGTCCTTCCACGGTATCGTGGCGCGCCAGTCGTGGCAGGGCGCCGCGAACGAGGAGGAGTTCTTCTTCGCTGGATTCGTCCAGGCGCGCCGGTTCGAATTCCATGACCGTCGTGGCGCTGTCATCCGTCACATGGATCGATACGTCGAAAAGACGGTCGCTATCGTCGATCGAGACATTGCGCAGACGTTCGCGTCCGTCCGAATTGCTGATCGTCTGCAGTCGGTTGCGGATGGCGTGGAGAGACCGTTGCGGCAGGAAATTCTTCAGCGGTTCGCCGACCATTGCATCCGCGTTGAACGACAGGAACTCGTCGACATTCAGCGAAACGTGGCTGACCACCCAATCGGCCGAGGCGGCAACAAGAAAGCCGAAGGGCTGGATCCGGCCAAGAAGGTGGATCGGCTCCCGGTCGCAATTGGTCAGATCGACCTGCGTTTTCTCGGCATCGAAAAATTCGTTCATACGTCAGTCCCGGCACTTCCCTCGACGCCAGACACCCTCGCTGCCTGTTCGTAAACGGCAAAGATGTGGCGTGCGGCGTGGATGGCAACGTCGTGCGATATGCCATTTTTATCGGCGTCGTCCAGTGCGGCGACGAAGCTCGGCCATAGCTTTTCGGATTCGCCATGGCGCAGAAATCGCGTCGGAAATCTTCGGTCGCCTTCCGGAACGGAACGCACGAGAAGTTTGGCGCCCATTCGGGAGCCCTCCAGCACATAGGTCGCGCCGAAACGCGCAGCCCTCGATGACAGGTCAGGGAGGTCGGGCGGCGATGCCATGAGACAAGGCGGCGAGCCGGGCAGTTCGGCAAGATCGGCAGCGAGCGCGTCTCGCCGCTGCCGCATCGGCCAGTCGGGAAGGTCCGCGGCAATCCCTTCCGCTTCGAGTGCCCGTTCGATGGCGGGCAGGACCGCTTCATGGATGCGCAGAAAAGCGGCGTAGTTCGACGCGTCATCGAGCCGGTATTGGCTCATGACCGTGTCGAGCGCTTCATGGGCCTCCCGCGTCTCCTCGCGCAGGCCGTGGCGCAGCGAACGGGCCGCAGACGGGCGTGATGCCGCCGGAGATGGGGAGAGATGCGTCATGAAAACCGTTTCTGTCTGGACTGTCGTCGCAATCGGCGCCGGGTGCGGACCTCGGTATCTATATAGTAGGAACTCTTCGGGATAGTAGGAACTCTTCGGGGATCGACCAATCCGGCTAGGATGGCTGTGTTTCATTTTACGGGCCTGCACCGCAAATCGCCGCTTCCGTGGCGGCGTGAACGCCTCTATATGAGCGGCCATGACCGAGACACCGCTTTCCCATATCCGCAATTTCTCCATCGTGGCCCATATCGACCACGGCAAGAGTACGCTCGCCGACCGTCTGATTCAGATGACCGGATCGCTCGAAGAGCGCGAGATGAAGGACCAGATCCTCGACGCGATGGATATTGAGCGCGAGCGCGGCATCACCATCAAGGCGAACACCGTCCGGCTGGAATATGACGCGAAGGATGGCCAGCATTACGTGCTGAACCTGATCGACACGCCCGGTCACGTCGATTTTGCCTATGAGGTCAGCCGATCGCTCGCCGCCTGCGAAGGCTCGCTACTTGTCGTCGATGCGTCGCAGGGCGTCGAGGCCCAGACACTGGCAAACGTCTATCAGGCCATCGACAACGATCACGAACTGGTGACCGTCCTCAACAAGATCGACCTGCCCGCCGCCGAGCCAGACCGCGTGAAGGAGCAGATCGAGGAGGTGATCGGTATCGATGCGTCCGACGCGATTCCCATCAGCGCGAAAAGCGGCATGGGTATTCCGGACGTACTCGAAGCCATCGTCCAGCGCCTGCCCGCCCCGAAGGAGGGCGACCCCAACGCACCGTTGAAAGCCATGCTCGTCGATAGCTGGTACGATGCCTATCTCGGCGTGATCGTGCTGGTCCGCATCATCGATGGCCGCCTGAAGAAGGGCCAGACCATCCGCATGATGGGCACCGGCGCGAAATATCCCGTCGAGCGCGTCGGCGTCCTGACGCCTAAAATGGTGCTGATCGACGAGCTTGGCCCCGGCGAGATCGGCGTCATCACCGCCTCGATCAAGGAGGTGGCGGATACGCGCGTTGGCGACACCATCACCGAGGACAAGAAGCCGACCGCCAGGATGCTGCCGGGCTTCAAGCCGGCCCAGCCGGTCGTGTTCTGTGGCCTTTTCCCGGTCGATGCCGCCGATTTCGAGGATTTGCGCGCCGCGATGGGCAAGCTGCGTCTGAACGATGCCTCGTTCAGTTTCGAGATGGAAACCTCCGCCGCACTCGGCTTCGGCTTCCGCTGCGGCTTCCTCGGCCTGCTGCATCTGGAGATCATCCAGGAGCGCCTCAGCCGCGAGTTCGACCTCGAACTGATCGCGACGGCTCCCTCCGTTGTCTATCAGATCACCATGACGGATGGCAGCGAGATCGAACTGCACAACCCGGCCGACATGCCGGACGTGGTCAAGATCGAGCATATCAAGGAGCCGTGGATTCGCGCCTCCATCATGACGCCGGACGAGTTTCTCGGCCCGATCCTCACGCTTTGTCAGGAGCGACGCGGCATCCAGCAGGACATGTCCTATGTCGGCAGCCGCGCCATGGTGGTTTACGACCTACCGCTGAACGAGGTGGTGTTCGACTTCTACGACCGGCTGAAGAGCATTTCGAAGGGCTATGCCAGCTTCGACTACCAGATCAGCGACTATCGCGAAGGCGATCTCGTCAAGATGAGCGTCCTCGTCAATGAAGAGCCGGTGGACGCGCTCTCCATGCTGGTCCACCGCAGCCAGGCCGAGCGGCGTGGCCGCGGCATGTGCGAGAAGCTGAAGGAACTGATCCCCCGCCACCTCTTCAAGATCCCGATTCAGGCAGCCATTGGCGGCAAGGTCATCGCGCGCGAGACGCTCAGCGCCATGCGCAAGGACGTGACCGCCAAATGCTATGGTGGCGATGCGACCCGCAAGCGCAAGCTCTTGGAGAAGCAGAAAGAGGGCAAGAAGAAAATGCGCCAGTTCGGCCGCGTCGAAATCCCTCAGGAAGCGTTTATCCAGGCGCTGAAGATGGATAGTTGAGGCGGCTAGAGAATCACCGTTCGAACGTGATCGAGACACGCCGCGTTCGCGTTTTGACTTATAGGGAGTTTCCCTCAAAGCGAATTAGCAACTCTCATTGCAAGGCCGCTTCTCGCCACCTCAACAGGGCTTCTATAGAATGGCAGGTATGAGCCTTAGATCATAAGCGCACAAGCAATAGCTAATGACTCACCAGACCATCATCCTTGGCGCAGGGGCGGCGGGGCTGCACTGCGCGGCCTATGCGGCGGGGCAGGGGCGTTCCACGCTGGTCATCGACCATGCGAAGGCGCCGGGCGAGAAGATCCGTATTTCCGGCGGCGGGCGCTGCAATTTCACCAATACGCGCACCGCGCCGAAACACTTCCTCTCCGCCAATCCTCATTTCGCCAAGAGCGCGCTCGCGCGTTATACGCCGGCGGATTTCATCGCGCTGGTCGAGCGGCACGGCATCGCCTGGCACGAAAAGACGCTCGGCCAGCTTTTCTGCGATGGCTCGGCGAAACAGATCGTCGCAATGCTGCTGGAAGAGATGGCCTGCGCCGGCGCGGAACTCTGGCTGAATACCGCCATCATCGAAGTGGAGAAGACGGAAACCGGCTTTGCCGTGACGGTCGAGCGCGACGGGCGGCGGCAAAATCTCCGCTGCGACAATCTGGTGGTCGCGACGGGCGGCAAATCGATCCCGAAAATGGGCGCGACCGGTTTTGGCTACGATCTGGCGCGGCAGTTCGGCCTGCCGATCGTGGAGCCGCGCCCGGCGCTGGTGCCCTTCACGCTCACCGGCGCGTTGCACGAAGAAGCGAAGGCGCTCGCCGGCGTCTCGGTTCAGGGCCGCGTGACCGCCGGTCAGGGTGGGCGCGAAACCACCTTCGACGAGGCGATCCTCTTCACCCATCGCGGCCTGTCCGGCCCGGCGGTCCTGCAGTCTTCGTCCTATTGGCGGGAGGGCGAGATGGTGCGCCTTTCGCTCGCGCCGCAGCGTGATCTGGCCGATGCGCTTCTGGAAAGGGCGCAGGCGGGTGCCGGCAAGAAGACGGTCGAGACCGTATTGGCGACCATGCTGCCCGAGCGGCTGGCCGCCGGTA
The DNA here is from genome assembly GCF_024158145.1 of Notoacmeibacter sp. MSK16QG-6. Taxonomy (GTDB): domain Bacteria; phylum Pseudomonadota; class Alphaproteobacteria; order Rhizobiales; family Rhizobiaceae; genus Notoacmeibacter. The sequence continues at coordinate 1,100,357 of NZ_JAMYXM010000001.1, read as the reverse complement.
TCTGCGCCCGCGCCGGGGTTTCGGGCCGCTTGGCTGAGCAAGGTCGCAAAAGCCTCGACAGACTGAACGCCGCCGCCAATGATTGGCAGATCGTCCCCGCCGGCACGGAAGGCTACCGAACGGCAGAAGTGACGCTGGGCGGCGTCGAGACCAACGCGCTCTCCTCGCAGACCATGGAAGCGAAGGCGGTGCCCGGCCTCTATTTCATCGGCGAGGTGGTGGATGTGACGGGCTGGCTCGGCGGCTACAATTTCCAGTGGGCCTGGGCGTCGGCCCATGCCGCCGGCACGGCCATCGTCAGCGCTGCTGAATAAATCAGTCGATTATATCCGATCTGGCAAAAGTGATTTGCATCTTTGCCGGAATTGACGGTCCGGGCGATGCATGTTGAATGCGCGGGCGAGAAGGCCATGTGTCGGCCCAACGACCGAGACTATCAACCCGCCCGGAGGATCATCATGAACGACCGCGTCACCCGCAACGGATTGCAGTTCGACAAGGCGCTGCACGACTTCATCGTGGAGAAGGCGTTGAAGAACTCCGGCGTGGAGGAAGAGGCGTTCTTCGAGGGCTTCGCATCGATCATTGCCGATCTGACGCCGAGGAATCGTGAGCTTCTCAAGGTTCGCGATGAGATGCAGGAGAAGATCGACGGCTGGTACAAGGAAAACGGCGCGCCGACCGATCTGGAGGCCTACAAGTCCTTCCTGAGCGAAATCGGCTATCTGGTGCCAGAGGGCGACAAGTTCTCCGTACAGACCAGCAATGTCGATCCGGAGATCGCGACGGTCGCCGGCCCGCAACTCGTCGTGCCGGTCGACAATGCCCGCTATGCGCTGAATGCCGCCAATGCGCGCTGGGGTTCGCTCTATGACGCGCTCTACGGCACCGATGCACTCGGCGACAAGCCGTCAGGCAGCGAATACGACGTCGAGCGCGGCGCGCGGGTCATCGCCTGGGCCAAGGAATTTCTCGACCGCACCTTCCCATTGGAAGACGCGCTCTGGGCCGATGCGACGGGAATCGCGATCGAGAATGGCAAACTTTCCGTTCGCACCCATGATGGCGACAAGACGCTGCGCTATGAGGAGGATCTGGCCGGTTTTTCGGACGAGGGCGGAGAGCCGTCCACCGTGGCGCTGGTCAATAACGGCCTCCACGCGCTGGTTCATATCGACCGCAACCACCAGATCGGCAAGGACGATCCGGCCGGCATCGCCGATGTCGAGCTGGAAAGCGCACTGACCTCGATCATGGATTGCGAGGATTCCGTCGCCGCCGTCGATGCGGCCGACAAGACTCATGTCTATGAGAACTGGCTCGGTCTGATGGACGGCTCGCTCAAGGAGAGCTTCGATAAGGGTGGCGAGACCGTCACGCGCGAACTGAACGCCGACAAGAAGCTCACCGCGCCGGACGGCTCCGAACTGGTGCTGAAGGGCCGCGCGCTGATGCTGGTGCGCAATGTCGGCCACCTGATGACCAATCCGGCGATCCTCGATGCCGACGGCAATGAGGTCTTCGAGGGTCTGATGGACGCGGCCATGACGGCTCTCTGCGCGTTGCAGGATGTCGGGCCGAACGGCCGCCGCATGAACAGCCGCGAAGGCTCCATGTATGTGGTCAAGCCGAAGATGCACGGCCCGGACGAGGTCGCCTTCGCGGTCGAGATTTTCACGCGCGTCGAGAAGTTGCTCGGCATGTCGCCCAGCACGATCAAGATGGGCATCATGGACGAGGAACGCCGCACGACCGTTAATCTGAAGGAGTGCATCCGCGCCGCGAAAGAACGCGTCGTCTTCATCAATACCGGTTTCCTCGACCGGACCGGCGACGAGATGCACACCTCGATGGAAGCCGGTCCGATGATCCGCAAGGCCGACATGAAGGGCGCGCCGTGGATCAAGGCTTACGAGGACTGGAATGTCGATATCGGCTTGGAATGCGGCCTCAAGGGGCATGCCCAGATCGGCAAGGGCATGTGGGCCATGCCCGATCTGATGAACGCGATGTTGGAGCAAAAGGTCGGCCACCCGAAGGCCGGCGCGAACACGGCATGGGTGCCGAGCCCGACCGCCGCGACGCTCCACGCGACCCACTATCACACGGTCGATGTCGAGGAGGTGCAGGAGGAGCTCAAGGATCGCCCGCGCGCCAATATCGACGATATCCTCTCCGTGCCGGTTGCGCCGCGTCCGAACTGGACCGAAGAGGACAAGAGGGCCGAGCTGCGCAATAATGCGCAGGGCATTCTCGGCTATGTCGTCCGCTGGATCGATCAGGGCGTCGGCTGCTCCAAGGTGCCGGACATCAATGATGTCGGCCTGATGGAAGACCGCGCAACGCTGCGTATTTCCTCGCAGCACATCGCCAATTGGCTGCACCACGGCGTTGTCTCCGAGGAGCAGGTGATGGACGTCATGAAGGAGATGGCAGCCGTCGTCGACCGGCAGAACGAGGGCGATCCGAACTACCGTCCGATGGCTGGTAACTTTGATGATAGCGTCGCCTTCCAGGCCGCTTGCGATCTGGTCTTCAAGGGCACCGAGCAGCCGAACGGCTATACCGAGCCGGTGTTGCATGCCCGCCGCCGCGAGGCAAAGGCAAAGCACGCTGCATAGGCCTCAGAAAATTTGCTGAAGCGAAGCGCGCATCGATTCGTGCGTGGTGAGGCCGCTTCGCATGCTGTCCTTCTTTGCCGTCATTCCGGGGCTTGTCCCCGGAATCCAGACGATGGGCAACGCTGGATCCCGGCAACAAGTGCCGGGATGACGCCGGTCTGTCTGTAAGTTTCGCGGCTCTGCAGGGCTGACAGGACAGGCTGTCAGATCGACGGATTGTAGGCGAAATCGCTGCGGTCGCTCGCTTTCCAGCGCGATAGTGGGATGATCTCGGGCGGTTGACCGTTCCGCCCGCGCCAACTATCGACGGCCCACACTTTGCCGGAGGTCTCCCGGATCAGCGCCGTCTTGTGCGGATACCGACCGTCGAGAAGATAGCCGCGCTGAGCGATTTTTCGCAAAGATTTGTGGTGTCGAATCATGCCGGCGCTTTGCAGCCAATCCAGATAGGTGCGCGTGTTTTGCGACTCGTCGTAGCAGTCCATTTGGCCGCGCTGCTTGGCGTGTCTCTGGTGGGAAAGCGGCGCATCGGCGGCAAAGCCGAGCTTTCGCTGCGCCAGGCGTTCCATTAAAGCTGTCGCGCGTCGAATTGCACGTCGCTCAGCGTCAGGCGAAACGCTGCCTTGCGCCATGATCGAGCGAAGATGGGCTCGCTCTTTTGCGCTGATGGTGAAGTGTTCCCTGAATTTGCATCCGAAGCCGGAGCAAACGGAAAGTGTAGAAGGCGCAGACGTTCCATCGTCGATACGTGTCACCGTCCCGCTGGTGGCTTTGCATCCGGCCAGAAAAATCGAAAAAACAATGAGTAAAGTGCGAATCATGCCCTTCTTCTAGCAAGATCGCGGTCAGCCAAAAACTGACTTTACGGAAGCGTTGGCGAACGATGACGAGGTTTCATCGTGCTGTGACAATCATGCACACGCTGCCGCCTTGCTCTGTAAAGCCGGATCGCCTAGCTGGAAACGATGGTTCTGCTCGCGATTGACACCGCTTCTTCTTCCTGTGCCGCCGCCCTGATGGATGGCGAGGGAACGCTGTTGGCAGATGAAGCGGAAGACCGACGGACAGGTCACGCCGAGCGGCTGATTCCCATGATTGCCGATATCTTGTTCGAGGCGGGACTTAGAAAATCCGACCTCTCTAAAATTGCGGTGAGCGTCGGCCCTGGCTCCTTTACCGGCGTTCGAACCGGCATCGCTGCGGCGCGTGGCCTGGCGCTTGCGCTGTCGGTGCCGGCGGTGGGTGTGACGACACTTGAAGCCATGGCGGCCGATGGCCGGCGGCTACTGGGCGACGTACCCATCTTGTCTGCGATCGATGCCGGGCGCGGCGAAGTCTATGTCGCCAGCTTCGATGCAGATGGCGTCGTGGTTCTTCCAGCGTGCAAATGGTCCTATGATCGCTTCGAGGCAGACAGGCCCGAACTGCCAATTGCGACAATGCGCTTCGTCGGAAATGGGATAGCGCCGCTCGGTCTGAAAGCTCATGCGCTTGCCGACAGCCGCACCGGCGGTATCGGGACCATCGCAGCATTAGGCCTGATCCGGGAGCCGGTTGGTGCGCCCCAGCCCCTCTATCTTCGGAGCGCCGACGCAAAGCTGCCTTCCGCTTCCGCGCTGATTGCAAGACAGGACGAACGGAGCGCATATTGATGTTCTGGCCGATCCTAACCCCCTTCATCCCCGGCCTCACGCGGCGCGAACGACAGATCATTCCAGCTGCCTATGACGACGTGCCGGCGATGGCTCGCATTCATGCCCAATCGTTCGCCAAGGGCTGGAGCGAGGACGAAATTGAAAGGATCATCGATCGACCGAACACAAAGGCGGTCGTCGCCATTCGAGAAGGCTTTGCCAACGGTCAGATCGAAGGGTTCGTGATCGCGCAGATCGCCGCGGATGAAGCAGAAATTCTGTCCATCGCCGTGGACCGCTTCCGCAGAAGAGGAGGCGTCGGATGGGCGCTGATGGATGAGATCATGCGCGAACTTCACAAGGACCGGGTGAAGTCGCTTTTCCTGGAAGTCGATGAGCGAAATGAGGGCGCGATCGGCCTCTATCGCCGGCTCGGATTCCGCCAGGTCGGCGACCGCCCCGCCTATTATCGCGACGCGGATGGCCTACGGTCGAACGCGCTGATCATGAGACGTGAGATCTGATGGATAGGATGACCAGCCCCGAAAACGAAGATCGGGATGCAGAAGGCGAGGTGGATCGCTCTTACGGCACGATCCCGCCCGAGCGTGTTCGTGTCAGGCGTTCGATCTTCCGCGCCGCTTTTCTGGCGCCGCTTCTGATCTTTTCCCTTCTGCCGATGGGACTCATCCATCTCGTGCTGACGCGCTCGCCCGTGCCATCGCACCGATATGCGATGACGCGGCTCTGGTATCGCTTCGCTCTTCGCGTGGTTGGCCTTCGCGTCATCCGAGAGGGCAGGCCGGCCAAGGCCAGACCGCTTTTGCTATTGGCGAACCACGTGTCCTGGACCGATATTCTTGTGTTGGGCGCCTATGTTCCGGGCTGCTTCGTAGCCAAGGCCGACATGGAGGACTGGCCGGGGATCGGCTTTCTAACCAGGTTCACGCGAAGCATTTTCGTCAAGCGTGATGATCCGCGCAAGGCGGGCGAACAGGCGCGCGAGATCGGTGATCGTTTGCGCGGCGGCGAACCTGTCATCCTGTTCCCTGAAGGCACGACTGCGGCGGGCACGGAAATCAAGCCTTTCAAATCATCGCTTCTTGGGGCGGTTCGACTGGCGCTTCCACGCAATGATGCGGCCATGACGATCCAGCCGGCGGCGCTCGCTTATGTGCGCCGAGGCGGCGAGCCAATGGATGCAGACGACCGGCGGAATTACGCTGCCTGGATCGACGATGAAGAGTTTGCCCCTCACCTGACCTCCGTGATGTTTGGCCCGCCCATGACTGTGCGGCTTATCTTCGGAGAGCCGTTCGAAGCCGGACCCGGCGCGGATCGCAAGGCGCTAACCCGCAAAGCCGAAACCGATATCGCGGCTTTGCTGGCGAACGGGCTGGCTGACGGTTGAGAGCGGGATAGGGGACTCCCTTTTGCCGCAAAATGGCGCTATGGAGCCGCGCTTGAATGGGTGCGAAGGCGAAGAGTGGCGCGTGACCGACAGTTTCAGCAACAGCAACCTGAGCGATATGGCTGCAGACCAGTTCCCTGACGAAGGACAGACGGTGGCTGCGCCGGCCAAACGTGTCTTCGTCAAGACCTATGGCTGCCAGATGAATGTCTATGACAGCCAACGCATGGGCGATGCGCTGGCGGCCGAAGGTTACCAGGCGGTCGACAGTGCCGATGAGGCCGATCTGGTTCTGCTGAACACATGCCATATTCGCGAAAAGGCAGCCGAAAAGGTCTATTCGGAGCTTGGTCGCCTGCGGGATATGAAGCAGGAGAAGCGCGCCGATGGCAAGGAATTCCTGATCGGCGTTACGGGCTGTGTTGCGCAGGCCGAAGGCCCGGAAATCGTTCGCCGCCAGAAGGCTGTCGACATGGTGATCGGCCCACAGACCTATCATCGCATCGGTGACGCGGTTCGCCGCGCCCGCAAGGGCGAAACCGTTGTGGAGACCGACTTCCCCGCCGAGGACAAATTCGACCACCTGCCTCTCGCCAAGCCGAAGATGACGCGGAAGCGTGGGGTGACGGCGTTTCTGACCGTACAGGAAGGTTGCGACAAGTTCTGCACATTCTGCGTCGTCCCCTATACTCGTGGCGCCGAGGTGTCCCGTCCCCTGGCGCGCCTTGTCGAGGAGGCGAGGGGTCTCACTGAAGGCGGCGTCCGCGAAATCACCCTGCTCGGGCAGAACGTCAATGCGTGGCACGGGCAAGATGAAACCGGCGCGCCGATAGGCCTTGGCGGCCTGCTGCGGACCCTCGCAGAGCTGCCTGGGCTGGAGCGGCTCCGCTATACCACCTCCCACCCCCGCGACATGGATGACGACCTGATCGCGGCCCATCGCGATCTTCCGGTACTCATGCCCTATCTGCATTTGCCGGTGCAGTCCGGCTCCGACCGCATTCTGAAGGCGATGAACCGCAAGCACACGGCGGATGAGTATCGCGCCGTTATCGCGCGCATACGGTCCGCGCGGCCTGACATTGCCCTCTCCGGCGATTTCATCGTCGGTTTTCCCGGCGAAACCGACGAGGATTTCGAGGAAACGCTTCGTCTGGTCCGCGATATCGGCCACGCCCAGGCCTTCAGCTTCAAATATTCGCCGCGCCCGGGTACGCCGGGGGCGGAGCTGCCGGATCATGTACCGGAGGCGGTCAAAGACAACCGTCTTCAGCGCCTGCAGGCTTTGCTGACCGAGCAGCAGATTGCCTTCGGTCGGTCCAAGATCGGCGAGACGATGGATATCCTGCTGGAAAAGCCAGGTCGGAAGCCTGGCCAGCTCATTGGCCGTTCGCCATGGCTGCAATCCGTCGTGATCGACAAGCCGATCGGCGAAATTGGCGATCTCGTAACCGTGACGATCACGGAAGCTGGGCCTAACTCCCTTTTTGCGGTGCCCGCCTCTTCCCATATGGAGCAAAAGCGAGTCTCATGACATCGTGGAACCCGCGAGCGTGGTCCGCGCTTGTGAGTCGCAGGTACATCGAGCCGAAGCGAAGGAGCGCAGCTTGAGTCATGTCTCACCGGTGAAGCCCGCGCCGTCCGGCGCGTCCGACATGGCTCACCTTGTGCTCGCCTTCGACGACAACAATCTCGCCAGCCAGCTTTTCGGCCAGTTCGACCAGAATCTGGCACGAATCGAGCGGGCGTTGAATGTCGATCTTCGGCCAAAGGGCAACGAGGTGACCATCCGTGGCGGTTCGGACGCGGCGGAGCAGGCGCGGCGAGCCCTGGATTTTCTCTACGACCTTCTGGAAAAGGGCGCGGAAATCGCTCCATCCGATGTCGACGGCGCCATCCGCATGGCGGTCGCGGCGGACGATCAACTCGATCTGCCGAATATCGCTGGCAGTCGTGTGGCGGCCGCTCAGATCTCGACGCGGAAGAAAACGATCTACGCCCGTTCGCCCAATCAGGACGCTTACATGCGTGCGCTCGACAGGGCCGAACTTGTATTCGGCATCGGTCCGGCGGGCACCGGCAAGACTTATCTGGCCGTCGCTCACGCCGCGATGCTGCTCGAACGCGGCATCGTCGAGCGGATCATCCTGTCCCGCCCGGCGGTGGAGGCTGGGGAACGGCTCGGATTTCTGCCAGGCGATATGAAGGAGAAGGTCGATCCCTATCTCCGTCCGCTCTACGACGCGCTTTACGACATGATGCCCGCTGACAAGGTGGAGCGCGCTCTGACCGCCGGGGTTATCGAGATCGCGCCGCTCGCCTTCATGCGTGGCCGCACTCTCGCGCACGCCTGCGTTATTCTGGACGAAGCGCAGAACACCACGTCGATGCAGATGAAGATGTTTCTGACGCGCCTTGGCGAAGGCGGGCGTATGATTGTGACCGGCGACCCCAGCCAGATCGATTTGCCGCGCGGCACCCATAGCGGTCTCGTCGAAGCGCTCCGCGTTCTTGGCGACGTGCCGGGTATCGTGAAGGTCCGCTTCCGCGATGTCGATGTGGTGCGCCACCCGCTTGTGGCGGAAATCGTCCGTGCTTATGAGCGCGAAGGCGAAAAGCGGACGATTGCCCGCTCGGCTGTCGCCAATGACGCGCCATCCGATGGCGATGATGGATCGTCCGATGCCTGAATCCTCTCGATTGCCAGCAGACGATGAGCACCCTCCCAGTCCGGTGGACGGCGGCATCGATCTTCTTCTCTCCATCGATAGCGAAGGCTGGGGTCAGCCAGATGAGCGTGAGGCGCTGGCGGCCCGGGCTGTCGATGCCGCGCTGCGAGAAGCGAATCTTCAAATGGCGGACGGCGATTGCGAACTGTCCATCGTTCTGACGGACAGTGCCGCCGTACATGAATTGAACCGGCAATGGCGAGATAAGGACCGGCCGACCAATGTGCTGTCCTTCCCGGCTTTCGATCTGAAACCGGGCGATGCGCTTCCCTCCATGCTGGGCGATATCGTGATCGCTCGCGAAGTCGTCGCAGCCGAAGCGGATGAGGCCGGCAAAACGTTCGGCGATCATTTGACCCATCTCATCGTCCACGGTTTTCTGCACCTTGCTGGCTGGGATCACGAGACCGACGACGAGGCCGACGCCATGGAGGCCTTGGAGATCGCAATCCTTGTCCGGCTTGAGATTGCTGACCCTTACGGCGCTGTTTCCACTAGCGGCGATCCGCGCGGTGATGACTATAGTGAACGGATTTGACCACGATGCCCGACGACAGTGATGAGGACCGGCAGGTCGATGACCGAGAGTCGACCGAACCCGCTCCGATAGCGGATGAGAGCCAGGATCGGCCCGGCTTTATCCAGCGTCTTTTCGGTGTACGACGACCGGGCAGCCTCCGCGCCGACCTCGCCGAGGCGCTGGAATCGTCTGACAGCGATACTGAAAGTTTTTCGCCGACCGAAAAGGCGATGCTCAATAATATTCTGCGCCTCCGCGAAGTGCGTGTCGAAGACGTGATGATCCCGCGCGGCGATATCGAAGGTGTCGAAATCGGCACGACGCTCGGCGAATTGATGGTGCTGCTGGAGACGTCAGGCCGTTCGCGAATGCCGGTCTATGCCGATACGCTGGATGATCCGCGCGGAATGATCCACATCCGCGACGTTCTGGCCCATGTGACGCGCCGCTCCTGTGGTCGTGAAGGCCCCGCGCCGAAGCAGGCTGACGGTCAGATCGATGCTTTGGCGGAACTGGCCGACATGAATCTGACCAGGATCGATCTTTCCAAGCCGCTCTCGGAGCTTCGGCTCATCCGACCGGTTCTTTTCGTGCCGGCTTCCATGCTTGCCGGTGACCTGATGGCGAAGATGCAGGCGGCTCGCATTCAGATGGCGCTCGTCATCGATGAATATGGCGGCACTGACGGCCTCGTTTCCCTTGAAGATATCGTCGAGGTCGTCTTCGGCGAAATCGAGGACGAGCACGACGATGACGAAGAACCGCTTATCAGCAAACGCGCCGAGGGGGTCTTTATCGTCGATGCGAAGGCGGAGATCGAAAACGTTGCCGAGGAGATCGGCGCGGATTTCGTCGCTGACGAAGACGTTCTCGAAGATGTCGATACGGTCGGCGGGCTGCTGTTCAATGCGCTTGGGCGCATTCCGGCGCGTGGGGAAGTGGTGCAAGCCGTTCCGGGCTGGGAATTTCACGTCATCGATGCCGATCCTCGGCGGATCAAGCGCGTCCGCATCATGCAGTTGCGGGCCGATCGGCGCCGGCGGGCCTTGCGGGGTGGTGGAGACAACCAGCCTTCGTCCGATGGTGGTGCCGAATAGCCCCTTCGCATAGCCGCCGCCGAATTTGCCATCGCACCTATGATCGGCATATCCGGTGCGGTGAGTAAGTGTCGTCGCGCTCACGCAATTTTATCAATCGGCTCGATCTGATACGACCGGATTGAGGGTGCGATTCGAAGAAGGGGCGGCGCGCGCGATGCTGGAGGACTGGGTCGGACGCATCGTTCTGCTGTCGGGTTGGCGGCGAAACGTGGTGGCGTTGCTGGCCGGAGCCCTGGGCAGTTTCGCGCAGGCCCCTTATGACTTTCCCTTTGTTTGTTTCATCAGCTTCCCCATCCTGATCTTATTGCTGGACGGCGTGGCGGACGGGGGCGGCGCATTTCGCGCGCGGATACTACCTGCCTTCTCAACCGGGTTCTGGTTCGGTTTCGGCTGGTTTGCCGCAACGCTCTGGTGGGTCGGCGCCGCCTTCTTTGTCGAAGCGGATCTCCACGCCTGGATGGTGCCGATCGGCGTTGTCGTTCTGCCGGCCATTCTTGCCTGTTTTTATGGGCTGGCCACGGCCCTCGCGCGCGCTGTCTGGGCGGACGATCTCGGTCGTGTTTTCGCACTGGCCGCCGCTTTCGGCCTTATGGAATGGCTCCGCACTTTTCTGTTTACCGGCTTTCCCTGGGCTCCGGTCGCGGCAGCGGTGATGCCCGTACCCCTGCTGATGCAACCGCTACCCTATGTCGGTATGGTGGGGATGAACGTGCTGGCGACTTTGCTTTTCAGTCTGCCGGTCCTGCTCGTCGGAGAACATTGGCGGAGGACCGGCCTGGCACTGCTGGTTCTGCTCATCGTGGCGCAGGCTGGCTTCGGAGCATGGCGTATCGCAACGATCCCAGACGCTGATGAGGCTGCCAGCAACGGCGACGTCATCCCTGTAAGGATCGTACAGCCTTCCATCGATCAAACCGAAAAATGGGACGATGAAACGCGGACGGCCATCTTCGACCGTCATATCGAACTGACCGAAAAACCGACGGAAGATGGCGAGCCGCCGCAACTGATCGTTTGGCCCGAAACGGCGACGCCCTGGGTATTGACCCGGCAACCTCTGGCGCTCCTTGCGATAGCGCGCGTTCTTCAACCCGGCCAGACGCTGTTGACCGGCTCTGTTCGGGCGTACGGCGAAGGCGCTGCAGCCCGATATACAAATGCGGTTCTGGCCGTCGACGACACCGGCACGATTATCGACGGGGCCGATAAGGTGCATCTTGTTCCGCTTGGGGAGTACCTGCCCCTGGCCGACCTGTTGGCGCGCTTCGGGTTGAAGGAGTTGGCGGTTCTGCCGGGCGGATTCGAAGCGGGCAGCCGACATGAACTGATCGAATTGCCTGGTCTTCCGGCGATTTTGCCGCTCATCTGCTACGAAACGATCTTTCCACAGGAGGCGGCGGAATTGGAACGTCAGGTTGGGCTGATCCTGAATGTAACCAACGATGCATGGTTCGGTGACACGCCTGGTCCAGCACAACATTTCCGCTTGGCGCAGTACCGCGCCGTATTGGCGGCGCGCCCGATGGTGCGTGCTGCCAATAGCGGTATTTCCGGGGTTATCGACCCTTACGGCCGCGTCACCGATGGTCTTGTTCTGGGTGCCTCGGCGGCGCTTGATGTCGACCTCGCATTATCGCCGGACTTGCAACCTATGCGATTAAGAAATAATATCGGTCTGGCCCTTATGGTTGTGTTTTGGATTGTGTCCCTCCTTCTCGCTCGGCCATCGCGCCACGCTTTGGATTGACCGATTGGTCTAGGCAATTTATCCAATCGTTAGAGGGGTATTTTCACGAGACCGCATCCGCTTTGCGGGGCTGTCCGTATACAGGTGCCATGCCCCCAAGGCGCCTGATGAGGAAAATATGGCGGATGTAAAGAAGAAGCCGAACCCGATCGATGTCCATGTTGGCAGTCGTATTCGGTTGAGGCGAAACATGGTCGGGATGAGCCAGGAGAAGCTTGGCGACAATCTCGGCATCACGTTCCAGCAGATTCAGAAATACGAAAAGGGAACCAACCGTGTTGGCGCAAGCCGCCTTCAGGCGATTAGCGATATTCTGCAGATCCCGGTTTCGTTTTTCTTTGAGGGTGCGCCGGGACATAGCGAACCCGACGGCAACGGCTTTGCCGAGGCTGGCAATGCCAATTATGTGGTGGACTTCCTCAACTCGACCGAAGGTCTGCAACTCAACCGCGCCTTTATCAAAATCGGTGATCCCAAAGTCCGGCGTCGTGTTATCGATCTCGTTCGAGCCTTGGGCGAGATGGAAGAAAGCTGACATCGTTCTGACGTGGCTGAACGCGCCATCGTCGCATCTTCAGCGCGAACGTGCTTGACCATGTCATATTCGATTGGCACAAGGCCGCGCGACCTTTCCCGTAATTAAAGGGCGGCGCCGCTCGGTCCCGCTGCTAGACCATAGGCAGGCAATCGTGTCACGACAGAACTACCACTTCACCAGCGAATCGGTGTCTGAAGGCCATCCCGACAAGGTATGCGACCGCATCTCCGACGAGATCGTCGATCTTGTCTACAAGGAGGCTCGCAAGACCGGCGTCGATCCGTGGAATGTTCGCACGGCCTGTGAAACGCTGACGACGACGAACCGCGTTGTGATCGCCGGTGAGGTGCGTCTGCCTCCGACCCTGATGAAGAAGGATAAGAACGGAAACGACGTCATCAATCCGACCCGTTTCCGCTCCGCGGCCCGTCGGGCCATTCGCGATATCGGTTACGAACAGGATGGCTTCCACTGGAAGACCTGCAAGATCGACGTTCTGCTTCATAGCCAGAGCGCGGATATCGCCCAGGGTGTCGACAATGCCGCCGACCGGCAGGGCGAAGAGGGTGCTGGCGATCAGGGTATCATGTTTGGCTATGCGTGTGACGAAACGCCGGATCTGATGCCCGCGCCGATCTGGTATTCGCATCGCATTCTCCAGCTTCTGGCGGAGGCGCGACATGCCGGTGAGGGAGATGCTGGCAAGCTCGGCCCTGACGCCAAAAGCCAGGTCACCGTCCGGTATGAAGGCGGAAAGCCGAAGGAGGCCACCCAGATCGTGCTGTCGACACAGCACATGGACGAAAGCTGGGATAGCAAGAAAGTCCGCAAGGTCGTCGAGCCTTACATTCGCCAAGCGCTTGAAGAGGGCGGCCTTGCCGTGGCCGACGACTGCGACTGGTACATCAATCCGACCGGCAAGTTCGTCATTGGCGGGCCGGATGGCGATGCCGGGCTGACCGGCCGCAAGATCATCGTCGACACCTATGGCGGCATGGCGCCCCATGGCGGCGGTGCTTTTTCCGGCAAGGACACCACCAAGGTGGACCGTTCGGCTGCCTATGCGGCGCGTTATCTGGCCAAGAATGTCGTAGCCGCCGGTCTGGCAAGCCGCTGCACCATCCAGTTGTCTTACGCCATCGGTGTGGCGCAGCCGCTTTCGGTTTATGTCGATTTGCACGGGACCGGCCGCGTGACCGCAGAAGCGGTTGAGAAGGCTGTTCGCGAGGTTATGGACCTGTCGCCAACCGGCATCCGCAAACACCTCGATCTCAACAAGCCGATCTATGCGCAAACGGCCGCGTACGGCCATTTTGGGCGCAAGCCCGGTCGCGGCGGTTCGTTCTCTTGGGAAAAGACCGATCTGAAGAAAGCCCTTAAAGAAGCGATCCGGCAGAGCGCCTGATCGCGGCTGCCCGCGAGCCGCGATCTGTCATGACGGAAGATAAGCCCAGAAAAAGCCGGACGACCGATGCCTTTTTCGGTCGGCGAAAGGGCAAGGCGCTGCGCCCGAAGCAGGCGGCGCAAACCGAGCTCGTGCGGGCCAGGCAACTCATCGACCTCTCGAAGCCGGCTCCTGACGATCTGACGAACCTCTTTTCCGTAACCGCGAACGGAGTGCGTCTGGAAATCGGTTTCGGGGGGGGCGAACATCTGCATCATGAAAGCGGTCGTTTCCCAAAGACCGGCTTCATTGGTGTCGAGCCCTTCGTCAACGGTTTCGCCAAACTGGCAATGGCGCTCGACGAAGAGGATCGGCCCAATCTCCGCCTCTATGACGATGACGCGACCTGGCTTCTCGATTGGTTGCCGGACAACACGCTCGATGGCATCGATCTTCTCTATCCAGACCCTTGGCCGAAGAAACGGCACTGGAAGCGGCGCTTCGTCAATGACGCAAATCTGGACCGGTTCGCTCGCGTGCTGAAACGGGGCGGGCTTTTCCGCTTCGCCTCGGATATCGACACCTATGTGAACTGGACGCTTGAGCATTGTCGGCGGCATGGGGCGTTCGAGTGGCTCGCGACTGGCCCGGAAAATTGGAGAACGCCATACGAGGCATGGCCTGGCACACGCTATGAGGCCAAGGCGATACGCGAAGGTCGGACTCCGTCATACCTGACGTTCCGACGGATTTGACGGACCTCTGAAACCCTCGCCTTCGTCATGCATTAGCCTCTCACCGAAAGAAAGAGAGGCGCGACGCATGGCTCATACGGTCACGATCAAATCCACCGAGCAGGTGACGCACAATGTGGACCGGCTTGTCGTGGAACGGCCGAGCGGCTTCGATTTTACACCCGGCCATGCCACTGACGTCCATATCGACAAGCCGGGCTGGCGAGATGAAGACCGACCCTTCACATTCACCGGATTGACCGGCGACCCCGATCTTGAGTTCACCATCAAGATTTATCCAAGCCACGACGGCGTCACCGAGCAGATCGATCGGCTTCATGCCGGGGACGCTATTGTGATCAATGAGCCGTGGGGCACGATTGATTACAAGGGCGCCGGCACTTTTATCGCGGCTGGCGCAGGTGTTACGCCTTTCATCGCGATCCTGCGAAGCCTCGGTGAAAAGGGCGAGATAGACGGCAACCGGCTGATCTTCAGCAACAAGTCTGAAAAGGACATTATCCTGAAGGATGAATGGGACGCGATGGATGGGCTTCAGACGCTGTACACCGTCACCGACCAGCCAGAGAGTCCTCATGCTCTCGGGCGCGTCGACCGCACATTCCTGTCTCACCACGTCGACGATTTCGATCAGTATTTCTATATTTGCGGCCCGGAAGCCTTTGTGGGCGACGTAAAGGACGCATTGCTGGCGCTCGGTGCGCGAAAGGACAAAATCGTATTCGAAGACGGAATGGACGGATAAAGGCGTCCATCTCGGGCCGGCATCTTGCAAATGCCGTATCGCGGGCGTATAGGAAACCCAAGTTCTTGGTCGGTTAGACGGAGAGTGGGTCCCCCCGGGTCCCGCTCTTTTTTATTACCGGCAATCTTTTGATGAAAACGGAGTGCGCCTTGTCCGGACCGGATGACCGCATCATTCACGAAACAGGTGTCGAGGCGCATGTCGCCACGATCATCGAGCCGGTTATGCAGGCGATGGATTTTCGTCTGGTTCGGGTACGGATCACGGGCCAGAACGGCAAGACTCTGCAGATCTTCGCCGAGAAAACCGACGGCACGATGACGGTCGAGGACTGTGAGGAACTGTCGCGCGCCATCTCCCCGGCGCTTGACGTCGATGATCCAATCGAAGGCGCCTACAATCTGGAAGTGTCTTCACCCGGTATCGATAGGCCGCTCGTCGCCAAGAGCGATTTTCGCAATTGGGAAAGTCATCTGGCAAAGATCGAGACCAGCGTCATCCTGTCGGGTCGGCGCAAGTTTAGAGGCTTCATCCAGTCCGTGACCGATCAGGGTTTCACGCTCAAGCGTGATACGCTCGGCTACGGCGATGAAGCCGAGGTCGAAATTCCGTTCGACACGGTTTCGGACGCGCGGCTTATACTAACCGACGATTTGATCCGCGACGCCCTTTCCAAGGAGCGCGCGGCGCGAAAGGCCCGAAAGAAGGGTCTTGATGGTGATAACGACAATGAGGACACCGCCGATTCGGCGGATGAGTGAGATTTCGACCGTCGAGGAGCAGATTTTGCTCCGGCGAAGACTTCAGGAGAGATACCCATGGCTGTTAGTGCGAACAGACTGGAACTGGTGCAGATCGCCGATGCGGTCGCCCGTGAGAAGAACATCGATCGCCGGATCGTCATCGAGGCGATGGCGGATGCGATTTCCAAAGCCGCCCGCGCCCGTTACGGCCAGGAAACCAACATCCGCACCGACATCAACCCGCAATCCGGCGAGATAAAGTTGCAGCGTCTGCTCGAAGTCGTCGAGGATGTGGAGGACTACCACACCCAGATCCAGCTTGGCGATGCGCGCGAACGCCAGCCCGATGCCGAGGTCGGCATGTTCATCGCCGAACAGCTGCCGCCTATGGATTTCGGCCGCATCGCGGCGCAGTCGGCAAAGCAGGTGATCGTCCAGAAGGTGCGCGAAGCCGAGCGCGATCGCCAGTACGAGGAATTCAAGGACCGGGTCGGCGAGATCGTCAACGGTTCGGTCAAGCGTGTCGAATACGGCAACGTCATCGTCGACCTCGGGCGCGGAGAAGGCATCATCCGCCGCGATGAAGGCATTCCGCGTGAACTCTACAAATATGGCGACCGCATTCGTGCCTATGTTTACGACGTGCGTCGCGAGCAGCGCGGTCCGCAGGTCTTCCTGTCGCGCAGCCACCCGCAATTCATGGCCAAGCTCTTCCAGATGGAAGTGCCGGAAATCTACGATGGCATCATCGAGATCCGCGCCGTTGCACGCGATCCAGGCAGCCGTGCGAAGATCGCCGTTATCAGCCGAGATTCCTCTATCGATCCCGTCGGCGCCTGCGTTGGCATGCGCGGAAGTCGTGTTCAGGCGGTCGTCGGCGAACTCTCCGGCGAGAAGATCGATATCATTCCGTGGTCGCCCGATGCTGCCTCTTTCATCGTCAACGCCCTGCAGCCGGCGGAAGTTGCCAAGGTCGTGCTCGATGAGGACGCCAACCGCATTGAAGTGGTGGTGCCGGACGACCAGCAGAGCCTGGCGATTGGACGCCGTGGCCAGAATGTGCGCCTCGCCAGCCAGTTGACCGGTTGGGCCATCGACATTCTCACCGAAGAAAAAGAGAGCGAGCGCCGTCAGGCGGAGTTCCAGGAACGTTCAGAACTGTTCATGGAAGCGCTCGATGTGGACGAGATGGTCGGTCAGGTTCTGGCGTCGGAAGGCTTCACCTCCATCGAGGAAGTCGCCTATGTCGAGCCGGAGGAAATTTCTGAAATCGACGGCTTCGATGAAGAGACCGCCGAGGAGATACAGACCCGCGCGCGTGAATATATCGAGCGGATCGAGGGCGAACTGGACGAAAAGCGCCGCGAACTCGGCGTCGAGGACGAACTGCGTGAAATTCCGGGCCTGACCACGGCTATGATGGTCGCCGTTGGCGAAAAGGACGAAGTCAAGACCATGGAAGATTTCGCCGGTTATGCCGTCGACGATCTGACCGGATGGCGCGAACGCAAGGATGGCGAAACGATCGTCTACGAAGGCACACTCTCCGATTTCAGCGTCAGCGCCGAAGAAGCCGAAGCGATGATCATGCACGCCCGCCAGTCGGTCGGCTGGGTGACGCAGGAGGATGAGGCGGAAGTCGAAGGCGAAGCCGAAACCGAAACTGAAGAAGCGAGCGTCTGACGCCATGTTTGGCGTCAGGGAGAAGCCGATTGGAAGCGATGGCCACCCGCACATGCATTGTGACGCGCGCGAAAGCGGATCGCGGTGACGCGCTTCTGCGCTTTGTTGCGGGTCCGGATGGATCGATCGTCCCTGATCTGAAAACTTCTCTGCCCGGCAGGGGTTGCTGGGTGCGTGCCGAACGCCGATATATAGAGGAAGCGGTCAAGCGCCGCGCCTTTTCCCGTGCTCTGAAGACCGATGTCCAGGTGCCGCCGGATCTGGCGGATCGCATCGACCGATTGCTGGCCAATCGCGCGCTCGGAGCGTTGGGGCTGGCGAGAAAGAGCGGCAGGGCCGTTTTCGGTGCAGCCAAGGTGGAAGCGAAAATTCGCTCCGGCGAAGCATCCTGTGTGCTTCATGCGACCGATGGCGCGCCGGACGGTCTGCGCAAGGTGGAACAGGCCTCCAGAGCGACGCGGCATTTGGGTGGCCCGGACATCCCGGTTTACCGACTTTTCGATGCCGAACAATTGGGTTTGGCATTGGGGGCGGGAAGTGTGATACATGCTGCCGTGCTTGGCCATCCGGCCGGGCAGGCGGCATTCGAGCGCATTGTTGCGTTGGCGCTCTATCGGCAGGGGCCGGCGGAGCATGAAGGAACTGCGGACGAAGCCGCAATGAAGGATACGGAATGAGCGACGACAAGAACGAAGACAAGACGACCCTTAAGGTCCGGCCGAAGCTCGGCTTGCGCCCATCCGGCAATCAGGCTGGAACGGTGCGGCAGAACTTCAGCCATGGCCGTAGTAAGGCCGTTGTCGTCGAGACGAAGAAGCGCAAGTTTACCCGGCCGGAAGATCGGCAGGGCGATGCAGCCACGACGCCAGAGCCGAAGGCCGAGACGGCCGCGCCGCCGAAGCGTCAGGCCCCGCCCGCAGCACCGCAGCCCAAACGGCCGGCGGTTGCCAAGGGCGGCGGTGGACGTCTCTCCAGCGCGGAGATGGAAGCGCGCGCCCGCGCCTTGGAAGAGGCGAAGGCACGCGAATCCGTTGAGCGGGAAGCGGCCGAACAGGAAGCCAAACGTCTGGCTGAGGAAGATGCGCGCCGTGAAGCCGAGCGCGCCGAAGAAGAGCGCAAGGCCGCCGAGGAAGCCGCCCGTCTTCAGGCCGAGGCCGAAGCGAAGGCTGTCGTCGAGGAAAAGCGCGGCAAGCGCGTCGACGATACGGCCCGCAAGGAAAGCAAGGCCATCGACGCACCGATGGAAGAGCGCCCGGCCGGTCGTCAGTCCGCGCCCCAGCGCAAGGAAACGAAGGCGCGCGATAACGAAACAGCGCGTCCGGCCAAGCCGCGCTCTGACGACAATCGCCGCCGTTCGGGCAAGCTGACGCTCAATCGCGCCCTGAACGACGACGAAGGACGCAGCCGTTCGCTGTCTTCCATGCGTCGTCGGCAGGAAAAGGCGCGCCGTGGCGGTCAGGCCAGCAGCGGTCCGCGCGAGAAGGTGATGCGTGAAGTCACGATCCCGGAGACGATCTCCGTGCAGGATCTTGCCCAGCGCATGGCCGAACGCGCGGTCGATGTCGTTAAGCTGATGATGCAGCAGGGCCAGATGTTGAAGCCCGGCGATATTATCGATGCCGATACCGCGGAACTGATCGCGACCGAGATGGGCCATACCGTCAAGCGCGTTTCTGAAAGCGATATTGAGCTCGGCCTCCATGATATTGAAGACCGCGAAGAGGATATGAAAGGTCGGCCGCCGGTCGTGACCATTATGGGCCACGTCGACCACGGCAAGACCTCGCTGCTCGATGCGATCCGTGAAGCCAACGTCGTCTCCGGCGAGGCTGGCGGTATCACCCAGCACATCGGCGCCTATCAGGTGGAGAAGGACGGTCAGAAGATCACCTTCATCGACACGCCCGGCCATGCCGCCTTCACGGCGATGCGCGCGCGCGGCGCCGAGGTGACGGATATCGCAATTCTTGTGGTGGCGGCGGACGACAGTGTCATGCCGCAGACCATTGAATCCATCAATCATGCCAAGGCGGCGGGCGTCCCGATCATCGTGGCGATCAACAAGATCGACAAGCCCGCGGCAGACGCCAGCAAGGTTCGCACCGAACTGCTCCAGCACGAGGTTTTCGTGGAAAGCATGGGCGGTGAGGTTCTGGATGTTGAGGTTTCCGCCACCAAGAAGACCAATCTAGACGGTCTTCTTGAAGCGATCCTGCTGCAGTCCGAATTGCTCGACCTGAAGGCAAACCCGGATCGTCCTGCGGAAGGTTCGGTGGTCGAAGCGCAGCTCGATAAGGGCCGTGGTTCCGTCGCCACCGTTCTGGTGCAGGCCGGAACGCTGCGCACGGGCGACATTGTCGTCGCTGGCAATGAATGGGGCCGTGTGCGCGCCCTGGTGGACAGCACCGGCGCTCAGCTCAAGGAAGCCGGTCCATCCATGCCGGTCGAAATCCTCGGCCTATCCGGTACGCCGCAGGCTGGCGACCGGCTCGCTGTCGTGGAAAACGAGGCTCGCGCCCGTGAAATTTCCGACTACCGTCAGCGTCTGGCGCGAGAGAAGCAGGTGGCCCGCCAAGCGGGTTCACGCGGCTCTCTTGAACAGATGATGGCGCAGGCGCAGGCCAATCAGATCGCTGAGTTCCCGCTGCTTATCAAAGCCGACGTGCAGGGTTCCGCTGAAGCGATCATCGGCGCGCTCGAAAAAGTCGGCAATGACGAGGTGCAGGTCCGCGTGGTGCATGCCGGCGCCGGCGCGATCACTGAAAGCGATATCAGCCTGGCGGAAGCGTCCAACGCTGCGATTATCGCGTTTAACGTTCGCGCCAACAAGCAGGCGCGCGATGCCTCGGAGCAGAACGGCACCGAAATCCGCTACTACAACATCATCTACGATCTGGTGGACGATGTGAAAGCGGCCATGAGCGGCCTGCTTTCGCCAGAGATGCGCGAGACCTTCATCGGCTATGCCGAAATCCTGGAAGTCTTCAACATCACGAAGGTTGGCAAGGTGGCAGGCTGTCGCGTGACAGAGGGCCGCGTGGAGCGTGGCGCCGGTGTGCGTCTTCTACGCGACAATGTCGTCATTCATACGGGCAAGCTGAAAACGCTGAAGCGCTTCAAGGACGAGGTCTCCGATGTCCAGTCCGGCCAGGAGTGCGGCATGGCTTTCGAAAACTACGAAGACATTCGCGAAAAGGATGTCATCGAGTGCTTCACGGTCGAAGAGGTCGCGCGCTCGCTCTGACGAGCATTGCGATTGCTGGAAATCGAGACAGGCGGGGTCGAGAGGCTCCGCCTTTTCTTTTGTCGCGGCGTTTCTTTTCGACGGTCGGGCGATAGGTCTCCTAGAGCTGTTCAACCGATACCGGGACTAATCGATGGCCAGGCGCCTTACTGAAAACGATTTCGACCTCCTCTTTCGCGATGCCCGCACGGCGCAGGGGTTTACGGACGACGATGTCACGGAAGAGACGATCCGCGAACTTTATGATCTGTTGAAGATGGGACCGACTGCCGGCAATTCCTGTCCTGCGCGTTTCCTCTTCATCCGCAAAGGTTCTGAAGCGAAGAGACGCCTTATTCCCCATATGAGCGGCAGCAACAAGGAGAAGACCGGCGACGCGCCTTGGACGGTCGTGATCGCCTACGACACCGAATTCTACGAGAAGATGCCGGTCCTCTTTCCGGATCGGCCGCATATGTTCGACAAGCTCCCAGAGGACGACACGAAATATCGCAACCACATGGTGCTGAATTCCAGTTTGCAGGGCGCCTATCTGCTCATCGCCGCTCGCGGTCTGGGCCTCGATTGTGGGCCGATGGCCGGTTTCAGCAAGGATGGCGTCGACGCTGAATTCTTCGAGGGCCATCCAGAGCGCGGCGCCTGGAAATCGAGCTGGCTTTGCAATCTCGGCCATATGACGCCGCCAAAATTCGACCGCCTGCCGAGACTGGATTTCCAGGCGGCAGCGGCAATTTTGGACTGAACGGCACGCTGCTGCGTGCATTGCCTGGCGAAGAGCGCGAAAATGGCTGGCCAAACCACCTTGGCTTCGCTATAGCGCCGCCTCATTCTTGTCGGGTCGGTTCCACCCCGCCCCGTCGCCATCCTTGAAAGGAAGGCTTTTCATGTCGCGTTTCGATCGTTCGAAGGGACCGAGCCAGCGCCAGTTGCGCGTTGGCGAACAGGTTCGTCATGTGGTCGCCGAACTGCTTCAGCGAGGCGAGATCGCCGATCCTGTGCTGGACGGCGCGGTGATTTCCGTATCCGAGGTGGCTATGAGCCCCGATCTAAAGATCGGCACGGTCTTCATCACGCCCATGGGCAGTGACAAGGGCGACGAGATCGTCAAGGCGCTGGCGCGCCACCGCGGCTTCATTCGCAAGCGTGTTTCGGCCAGCTTGAAACACATGAAATACATGCCGGATTTCCGGTTTCGTATCGACACCAGCTTCGACAATTTCAGCCGCATCGATAATGTTCTGCGTAGCCCCGAAGTGGCGCGCGATCTCGACCGTTTCGATGATGGCGACGGGGAGAACGACGAATGAACGAAGACACCCGTGGTCGTCGCGGCAAGCCGAAAGGCAAGGGGCCCCGCCAGCGCAAGCGAAAGGGCCGTCCGGTCAGCGGCTGGGTCATTCTAGACAAGCCGTTCGGCATGGGCTCCACCGAGGCGGTCTCGAAGATCAAATATCTGTTCAACGCGGAAAAGGCCGGCCATGCCGGCACGCTCGATCCGCTGGCGTCCGGCATGTTGCCGATTGCGCTTGGCGAAGCGACCAAGACGGTGCCTTTCGTGATGGATGGCATCAAGGTTTATCGCTTCACCGTTTCGTGGGGCGAGGAAAGGTCCACCGACGATCTGGAAGGCGAGGTCACGGAAACGTCCGAAAGTCGACCCTCGCGCGAAGAGGTCGAAGCCATCCTCGCCGATTACGAAGGCGTCATCATGCAGGTGCCGCCGCAGTTTTCAGCGATCAAGATCGGCGGCGAACGCGCCTATGATGTCGCACGTGGCGGCGAGGCTCTGGAAATTCCGGCGCGCGAGGTCGAGATCGACCGGCTCGAAATCGTTGAGATGGATGAAGCCGCAGGCACGACCGTGTTCGAGGTCGAGTGCGGCAAGGGCACCTATGTCCGTTCGCTGGCCCGCGACATGGGCCGCCAGCTTGGCTGCTACGGTCATATTAGCGAACTGCGCCGGGTTGAGGTCGCGCCCTTCGTCGAGGAAGACTTCGTCGAACTCGAAGCGCTGGAAGCTGCGCGAAAGATGGGCGACGATGAGGTAGAAGCAGCGGTTGCGTCCGACGATGCCGCGCGCGAACGCGGCGAAGAGCCGGCGGACCGCCCGCGCATTGAACGGTTTGCCGCGCTCGACGACCTGCTGATCGCGACGGCGGCTGCTCTGGAAGATTTGCCTCACGTCGCTCTCAACGACGATGCGGCGACGCGCGTCCGGCTCGGCAATGCGGTCATTATTCGCGGGCGCGATGCGCCGACCGAAGCCGAAGAGGCCTTCGTGACCAATCGCGGCCGGCTTGTGGCGCTGGGAGCAATCGAAGCGGGGCAGTTTCAGCCTAAAAGAGTGTTCACCCATAGCTGATCGGGTGGTTTCGCTCTTTCCTTCGGATGACGGCGCGCTTTTTCAATTGAATCGAAACGCCGGGTGAATGGTTATGGCCGAACTGTCCGAAACGATAGATCGCAAGCCTAAGCGAAGCCGCCGCAAGAAGCGGCGTGACAGGACGCGACGCGCGCCTGTCGGTGCAGCGCCGGGCACCTTGATCTCCGATCCCGACGCTCATCAGCCTCGCCTGACGCTTCGTGTTCTGGGCGAAGACGGTCGGCACGAGGTTCATGACGATATCGCGCTGGCCGATCTGGACAGGCTGGGGCGCGGATGGTCGAAAATGTGGCTTGATTGCACGGGCCTTGCGCAGGCGGAACTGGTCGAAGAGATCGGCCAACGTTTCGGTTTTCATCCGCTGGCGCTGGAGGATGTGCTGAATGTCGGACAGCGGCCCAAGACCGAGTTTCACGACGATCACCTCTTCGTCATCCTTCCCATGCTGGACGGCCAGAACGAACGCGGCCGAGAGCAGGTCGCGATTTTCTTCAGCCAGACATTCGTGATCACCTTTCAGGAGCGGCCGGGCGACGTGTTCGATCCCGTCCGGCGGCGGATCGATGCTGGCGGCAAGCGGCTGTTCGACAGGGGAGCGGACTATCTGGCCTACGCCCTGATCGACGCGATCGTGGATGGCTATTTTCCGCTGCTGGAAACGCGCAGCGAGGAAATCGACCGTCTTGAAGACGACGTACTCGACTATGCTGAACAGGAGCAACTCACCCGTATGTACGAGATGCGGCGAGAAGTGCGCCATCTGCTGCAATTATTGTGGCCGCTGCGTGACGCGGTCGCTGCGCTTGTGCGTACGGAAAGTGAGATCCTGTCCGACGATACCCAGCGCTTTCTGAACGATACGCAGGATCACGCGATCCAGCTTCTGGAAATGAGCGAGACGCATCGCGACACGCTGACAGGGCTGATCGAATTGCATATGAGCCTGGCATCCGCGCGGACGAACGAGGTGGTGAACCTCCTGACGATCGTTTCCACCATCTTCATTCCGCTCGGCTTTCTGGCAGGTCTCTGGGGCATGAATTTCAACCCGGAAACGTCGCCCTGGAATATGCCGGAACTGAGCCTCTATTTCGGCTATCCCACAGCTCTCGGCCTCATGCTGATTATTGCGCTTGGCCTGATCTGGTACTTCCGGCGCAAGGGCTGGCTCGGCCGCGACTGACCGGCTTTCATTTCTGTCACAAATGCCTTATAGCCACCCCATGGCCGGTGAGGTTCGATCCTCTCCGGCTATTTGTCATGGCCCCCGCTGGACGACATCCCGGCGAAGGGCGTCCCGATCCTCCTGATTTCGAAAGGAAAATCCGATGTCGATCACTGCTGAGCGCAAGGCCGAACTGATCAAGGAATATGCGACCGCCGAAGGCGATACCGGTTCGCCGGAAGTCCAGGTCGCGATCCTGACCGAGCGCATCACCAATCTGACCGAGCACTTCAAGGGCCACAAGAAGGATAACCATTCCCGCCGCGGCCTGCTGAAGCTCGTCTCGACCCGCCGTAGCCTTCTGGACTACGTCAAGAAGAAGGATGAGGAGCGTTACCGCAAACTCATCCAGAGCCTCGGCATCCGCCGCTAAGGCAAGCGAGACGGCCCCGGCTTAAATAGCACCGGGGCCGTTCCCATATCGTAGAGGGAGCGCGGCGTCCGCGCCGCGAACCGCACCATCCGAAGGCCTGTCACGGGGCAGGATTGCAGGATGCTTCCGCCGGAAATGCCGGACAATCGAAGCCTCCTGCCGTCTTGCCCGTGGCCAGCCCGAAGCACCGCAGGAATGCCTGTCGTGGGCGCAGCAGAAAGCGCGCCGGAGACCGGCTAACGCAAGATGAAAGACGTTTCGTATGTTTGAACACCACAAAGTCGAAATCGAGTGGGGCGGCCGCCCTCTCATTCTGGAAACCGGCAAGGTCGCACGCCAGGCCGATGGCGCAGTTGTCGCCACCTATGGCGAGAGCGTCGTGCTCGCCACTGTCGTTTCCGCCAAGGAACCGAAGCCCGGCTTCGATTTCTTCCCTCTGACCGTCAACTACCAGGAAAAGGCGTTCGCTGCCGGTAAGATTCCCGGTGGCTTCTTCAAGCGCGAAGGCCGTCCGTCTGAAAACGAGACGTTGACCTCGCGTCTGATCGACCGTCCGATCCGCCCTCTCTTCGCCGATGGCTACAAGAACGACACGCAGGTCGTCCTCACCGTTCTGCAGCACGATCTGGAGAACAACCCGGACATTCTGGCGCTCGTCGCGGCGTCTGCCGCGCTGACCCTTTCCGGCGTTCCTTTCATGGGTCCGATCGGCGGCGCGCGCGTCGGCTATATCGACGGTGAGTACGTCCTCAACCCGCATATCGACGAGATGGAAGAGAGCGATCTCGATCTGATCGTCGCCGGCACCAACGATGCCGTGCTGATGGTGGAATCGGAAGCCGATCAGCTCGACGAAGAGACCATGCTCGGCGCCGTGATGTTCGGCCACAAGGAATTCCAGCCGGTCATCGACGCCATCATCAAGCTGGCGGAAGTCGCTGCAAAGGAGCCGCGCGAGCACAACGCACCGGACAACTCCGCGCTCGAAAACGATATGCTCTCATTCATCGAGAACGATCTGCGCGCCGCATACCGCATCACTGACAAGGGCGAGCGCTACGACGCCGTCGACGCAGCCAAGGCCAAGGTCAAGGAAAAGTATCTTCCGGCTGAGGATAGCGACGAAGCGGGCGAATACACTCCGCAGCAGGTTGCCGACGCCTTCAAGGCGCTGCAGGCCCGCGTCGTTCGCTGGAACATTCTGGACGATGGCAGCCGTATCGACGGTCGCGATCTGCAGACCGTCCGTCCGATCGTCTCCGAAGTCGGCGTTTTCCCGCGCACCCACGGTTCGGCTGTCTTCACCCGCGGTGAAACACAGGCGGTCGTGGTCGCCACGCTCGGCACCGGCGAGGACGAGCAGTTCGTCGATGCGCTGACCGGCACTTACAAGGAGCGCTTCATGCTCCATTACAACTTCCCGCCCTACAGCGTCGGCGAGACCGGCCGCATGGGTTCGCCCGGCCGCCGCGAAATCGGCCACGGCAAGCTGGCATGGCGCGCGGTGCACCCGTTGCTGCCGGAGCAGGAGCAGTTCCCTTACACGCTGCGCGTGGTCTCCGAGATCACCGAATCCAACGGCTCATCCTCCATGGCGACCGTCTGCGGCACCTCGCTGGCGCTGATGGACGCGGGTGTTCCGCTGCAGGCCCCGGTGGCCGGCATCGCGATGGGTCTGATCAAGGAAGACGAACGCTTCGCTGTCCTTTCCGACATTCTTGGCGATGAAGATCACCTTGGCGACATGGATTTCAAGGTGGCTGGCACGGCAGAGGGCATCACCTCGCTGCAGATGGACATCAAGATCGACGGCATCACCGAAGAGATCATGAAAGTCGCGCTCGGTCAGGCCAAGGATGGTCGCCTGCACATTCTCGGCGAGATGGCGAATGCCATCAGCGAAGGCCGCTCGCAGGTCGGCGAGTTCGCCCCGCGCATCGAAGTGATGACGATCCCGACCGACAAGATCCGCGACGTGATCGGCACTGGCGGTAAGGTCATTCGCGAAATCGTCGAAAAGACCGGCGCCAAGATCAACATCGAGGACGACGGCACGATCAAGATCGCCTCGTCCAACGGCAAGGAGATCGAGGCGGCCAAGAAGTGGATTCACTCCATCACTGCCGAGCCGGAAGTCGGCGAAATCTACGAAGGCACGGTCGTCAAGACCGCCGATTTCGGAGCTTTCGTGAATTTCTTCGGTCCGCGCGATGGCCTGGTCCACATCAGCCAACTCGCCGAGGAGCGCGTTGGCAAGACCACCGACGTCGTCAAGGAAGGCGAAAAGGTCTTCGTCAAGCTGATGGGCTTCGACGAGCGTGGCAAGGTCCGCCTTTCCATGAAGGTTGTCGATCAGGAGACCGGCAAGGAAAAGCCGAAGGCCGAAAAGAAGAAGGAGGACGCAGCGGAGTAATCCACGCGTTCATCCAACTCACCAAGGGGCGCTGCGAAGCGCCCCTTTTTCTGTCCGGGTCGAAAGATTGCCTCGTCAGGGTCTGCGCCGCTGCAAAAGGCGGATGGTGGTCGCCGCATCGATGTGCAATGGCGCGGAAACCGCCCGTCGGACGTCATCGCGGCTGATACCGACAATGTCACGCAGGATGTTCTCGTCGACGTTCAGAAGCGTAGAGATGGAATCGCGGCGAAGCTTCTGTCGACGCTTTTCCATCGTCCATTTCCGCGCACGTTCGTAAAACGAGGTTCTGAGGCCCTCGGCCTCTGTGAGCGAATGCAATAGCATGTCATATCTCCTGTCTTTCATCGAAAAGATCGGGCATGACTGAAGTTCAATCAAACAAATTGTTTTGAGATAATGATCAATGAATTTGATTTATGCGGATGAAAAATGTCTAGCGCTAGCGATGCCTTGAACAAATCGCGACTGATAGCTCTGCCTTTTGAACGTGGTTGCGTAGACACCAAACCTGCACATCGTGTGCTCGTAATGGCTGCACCCGGCGATCTTCGGTTTCCGGCCGAATTTCAGGACGGTCTCACGATTATCCAAGGGTTTCGCCCCGACTTTCTCGCGCTTCAGAAGCGCGGCCTGAACGTCGTCTGCAGTCTCGATCAGATCGAAGGGACGGCTGCGTTCGATATCGTAATCGTCTGTCTGTCACGGCATCGGCGGTTAAACGAGACCATGCTGGCCAAAGCCGCGAAGGTCTGCGTCGATCATGGCGCCATTATCGCGGCAGGCAGCAAGACCGATGGCGCAGGAGCGATACGAAAAGCGCTCTCGAGGCTGACAGGCGATCTTCAGTCAATGCCGAAGCACCATGGCCTTGTCATGTGGCTCACCGTCGATGAGGCGGTGCGCACTGCGTGGGACGACGCTTTTGGAGATCGCGACAGCGTTTCGGCTTCCGGTTTTGTAACTGCGCCGGGTGGGTTCAGCGCTGATCGCATCGATGTGGGTTCCGCGCTCCTCGCAGAGCATCTGCCAGCCGATCTGTCTGGCGCTTGCGCCGACTTTTGCGCCGGCTGGGGCTATCTTTCCATCGCTGCATCGGAACGTTGCCCGGCTCTGACATCGCTCGATCTGTTCGAAGCCGACTGGGCGTCTTTGAAGGCCGCAGAGACAAACTTGTCCGGCATTGCAATGCCGAGAGCCTTTCACTGGCGCGATCTCAGCAGCGAGCCCGTCGAGGGCCGCTTCGATGTCATTGTGATGAATCCGCCATTTCATACCGGCCGCGCGGCGGAGCCGTCACTTGGCGAAGCGATTATCGAGCGGGCGTCGACTTGTCTGAAGCCGGGAGGCCGCCTTTTTCTCGTGGCCAATCGGCAGCTTCCTTACGAAGCCGTTCTGAACAGTCGGTTCCGGAATGTTCGGTTCATGGCGGAGACATCGATATATAAGGTGATCGAGGCGGCCCGTCCGGCCGCATCCCCTCAGTGATAGGTCGCGCCGACGGCCTTGGGCAACAAGCGCGCATCCGCATCGTTGGCGGACACAAAGGTGGAGAGCGGCGCAGGACGGGCATAGTGGAAGCCCTGAACCGAGTCGCAGCCAGCGGCCCGAAGCAATGTCGCCTGATCGGCGGTTTCCACACCTTCGGCGAGGGTCTCGGCGCCAAGGGCGCGGGACAGGCCGACAATCGTCGAGATGACGGCGCCGGTCGTGTCGTCTTCCTGCAGGCGGCAGACGAAAGACCTGTCGATCTTCAGCTTGTGGAAAGTAAAGTCCATCAGATAGCTGAGATTGGAGTAGCCGGTTCCGAAATCGTCAATGGCGATCTGCACACCCATATCGGCCAGGCTGGCCATGACCTTGCGCGCTTCCACGCGGTCCATTGTCATCGCCGTTTCCGTGATCTCCAGTTCGAGGCGATGCGCCGGCAGTCCGGACTCCTCAAGTGCCTGGTGAACGGTTTCGGTCAGGTTTCGGTCGCTGAACTGAACCGGTGAAAGATTGATCGCGACATAGGTGTCTTCAGGCAGAAGCCGTGCGTCGTGACAGCCCTGGTGAAGCGCCCATTTGCCGATCTGCAGGATCATGCCGCTCTCTTCGGCGACGGGAATGAATTCGTTGGGCGGAATGATGCCGCGCTGCGGGTGCTGCCAGCGGATCAGCGCTTCGTAGCCGACGATCCGCTCGCCTTTAAGTGAAAGTTGAGGCTGATAATAGAGGACGAAATCACCGCGATCGATCGCATCGGTCAATTCGCTTTCGACCCAGTGGCGATAGTCGGCCACGCGGCCCATCTCGCTTTCGAAGCAGGTCCATCCACCGACGCCTTCGGCTCTTGCACGCTGCAGGGCCAGATTGGCGCGGCGAACAAGCTGTAGCGGATCGCGCCCATCCTTGGGCATGGCGACCACCCCGGCGGAGAACGTCACCGTTTGGTGATGTGTTTTGAGACGGTAGGGTTCCATGAGCCGCTCGACGAGCCGATCGAGCATGCCTTCGAAATCTTCGACCTCGTCGTCGAGAATGACAGCGAACTCGCCGGCTCCCATCCGACCGATTTTCGCATCTTCACCGAAAAAATCGCGCAACCGTTCGCCCGCTGCCACAATCAGTTCGTCACCCTCTTCAAAGCCGATCTGATCGTTGATCTGCTTGAAACGGTCGATATCGACATCGATGAGAAACTGGGCCTTGCCGCTTTTCAGCACTTTGGCCATGGATTCGGCAATATAGCCGATCATCGCGACGCGGGTGTGAAAGCCGGTCAACTTGTCGATATGTGTTTCCTGAAAAACGTAGTCCTCGGATTCATCGACGCCGGCAAAGAAAGATAACGCGGCGAACATGGCGCATAAGGCGCATAAGGCGGCGACCGAGGCGATATAGACGTCCATCGTGACCGACGATGTCGGATCGGTGAACATCCGCGAGACATACACCGTACCGCTAACAGCCGCGATCCCCAGAGAACCAAGGGTTGCGAGACGGACAGCTCTGCTTCTTTTCGGATTTTCTATTTTTTTCATCGAGACAGCTTCCGGTGATTTCACCGACACCCTGCACCGCGAGGAATTAAAGCCCTGTCAGAAAATCAGGTTAATGAAGGATAAAGTTTGAGTTGTTTTATCAGGAAAAAAGTCTCCTTCCGGCTTCAAAGGGTATGAACCACTGGTCCAGACTATGAGCAGCGACCCTGAAAAGACCGGTCGGATAAAAACGAAACTTGAGCAGATCGCGCCCGTTTTCAGCGGAAATACCAATTGCCTGCTAAAATCGAATGCTACTCGCTCGGCTTTTGGAGATTGTCCAGACGTGGCATGGAGGTGATGTTGAAACCGCTATCGACATAGTGGATCTCTCCTGTAACCCCACCCGAAAGGTCGGAGAGCAGGTAAAGCGCCGAGCCGCCCAGTTCATCGAGCGTGACCGTTCGGCGAAGCGGCGCGTTGCTGGCCTGATGGCTGAACATGGCCCGCGCATCGGCGATTCCTGCGCCTGCAAGGGTCCGCACCGGTCCGGCGGAAATCGCGTTGACGCGAATGGCGTCCTGACCGTAATCGGCGGCCAGATAGCGCACGGACGCTTCCAATGCGGCCTTTGCGACACCCATCACGTTGTAATTGGGCATGACGCGCACCGAACCGGCATAAGTCAGCGTCAGGATCGAACCGCCATCGGGCATCATCGCCGCCGCCCGTTTCGTGACCTCCGTGAAGGAGAAGCACGAGATCACCATGGTTCGCGAGAAATTTTCGCGCGTCGTGTCGGCGTACAGTCCCTTCAGTTCACTCTTGTCTGAGAAGCCGATGGCATGAACCAGAAAGTCCATGCTGCCCCATTTATCCTTGAGCGTTTCGAACGCAGCGTCGACAGACGCGATATCTTCCACATCGCAGTCGATCATCAGGTCGACGCCCAGATCCTCCGCAAGCGGCCTGACCCGTTTTCCAAACGCTTCGCCCTGATAGGTCACGGCCATTTCCGCGCCTTGCGCAGCAAGGGTTTTGGCGATGCCATAAGCGATTGAGTTGCGGTTCGCGATGCCCATGACAAGGCCGCGTTTTCCCTTCATGAGTCCGTCCACGACCGTCTCCTCAATCCTGGTAGCGCTGGAAAACGAGCGTGGCGTTCGTGCCGCCGAAACCGAACGAGTTGGAAAGCGCGACATCGAAAGCACCCTCCCGCCGTTCGGTCAGAATGGGTACGCCCTCAAATTCCGGATCGAGCGTCTCGATGTGAGCGCTCTCGGCCATGAAATCGTTCTTCATCATCAGAAGGCTGTAGATTGCCTCCTGAACGCCTGCGCCGCCAAGGCTGTGACCTGTCAGACTCTTGGTCGAACCGATATGCGGGATATCGTCGCCGAACACTTCCCTGATGGCGCCGATCTCTTTCTGATCGCCGACCGGCGTCGATGTGCCGTGCGTGTTGATGTAGTCGACCTTTGCGTCAACCGTTTCGAGCGCCATCTTCATGCAGCGGGCGGCGCCTTCGCCCGAGGGGGCTACCATGTCGTAACCGTCGGATGTCGCACCATAGCCGACGATTTCGGCATAGATCGTCGCGCCGCGCGCCTTGGCGCGCTCGAGCTCTTCCAGCACCAGCACGCCGGCCCCGCCGGCAATGACGAAACCGTCGCGATCGACATCATAGGCGCGCGATGCTTCGGCTGGCGTATCGTTGTATTTGCTGCTCATCGCGCCCATGGCGTCGAAAATGTTGGAGGAGGTCCAGTGGAGGTCCTCATGGCCGCCGGCGAAGACCATATCCTGCTTGCCCCACTGGATCAGCTCATAGGCGTTGCCGATGCAGTGCGCGGATGTGGAGCAGGCCGAACTGATGGAATAGTTCACCCCGTGAATCTTGAACCAGGTGGCGAGCGTCGCAGAGGCCGTGCTGCTCATAGCCTTCGGCACCGCAAACGGCCCGATACGCTTCGGCGACCCTTTTTCGCGTGTGGTGTCGGCGGCATCGACAACGATTTCCGTGGAAGGGCCGCCCGAGCCCATGATGATACCGATCCGCGGATCGGTGATGCCGCCTTCCTCCAGGCCCGCATCGGAAATCGCCTGCTTCATGGCGACATGGTTCCACGCGCCGCCACGGTGGAGAAAGCGCATGGCGCGCCGGTCGATCAGATCGGTCGGGTCGAGCGTTGGCATGCCCCAGACCTGGCTTCGAAAGCCGTGTTCGGCGAATGGCTCTGCAAAGCTGATACCGCTTTTCGCATCGTGTAGCGAAGCGGTGACAGCTTCGACATCATTGCCGATGGACGACACGATGCCCATTCCGGTTACGACGACTCGTTTCATGGGGCTCTCCCTTCCTTCACGGAGAAGTTCTGACCTGAAGGGCGCTCGGCCCCGGAGGTATTTATGCGCCGGCCTTTTCCTTCGAAAGGGCGACTTTCAGATCCGTGGCGGTGTAGATTTGCTCGCCATCGGCCTTTAGCCAGCCATCGGCAATGCCGAGATTGAGCCGACCCTTCATGACGCGTTTGAAATCGACCCCGTATTCGACAAGCTTGGTCTTCGGCGTGACCATGCCCTTGAACTTCACTTCGCCGGTCGAGATCGCCATGCCGTAACCGGGCAGGCCGAGCCAGCCGAGATAGAAACCCGTGAGCTGCCACATGGCGTCCAGCCCGAGACAGCCGGGCATGATTTCGTTTCCGATGAAGTGGCACGGGAAAAACCAGAGATCGGGTTTGACGTCGAGTTCAGCGCGGATCTGGCCTTTGCCATGCGCGCCGCCCTCTTCGGAGACATCGGTGATCCGGTCGAACATAAGCATCGGCGGAGCGGGCAATTGCGCATTTCCGGGGCCGAACAGTTCTCCGCGTCCGCACGCAAGAAGGTCTTCGTAGTCGTAACTGGATTTACGTTCGTTCATCGTTCGGCACTCATCTCCCTGACACGGTGCCGCGCAACTGCTCCTCGCCGCGCGGTTTCCGGCTGTTTTGCCCGGATTACACGGATCGGAGGCCGGACGAAAGCCTCAAAGGCTCAACCAGACGGGAAAACCGGCCTGGCGATTGCCCGTATTGGTTTCAGGGAGGAGAGATGACCTATCAGTCGCTGATCTGCTCACTCGGATAGACACCCCATAGCTGCGCCTGTCGCATATAGCCCTCGTGATTGTCATAGTCGACAATGCACCATTGGCCGTCGCAGGAGATGACATCGCCGACGGCTCCGGCCTCGACCTGCGCAACCAAGGGCGCATCCGGGCCTGGACTCCGGCGGAGCGGCAGCAGCGAGCCCTTTTGCCAAGGCGCGGCGACGCCGGTCCGCTTGCCGGTGAGAAGCGAGACGTGAATCCAGCCCTCGTCACCGCTTGCGTCGCGAACCTTGCGCCAATTGTCGTACTCTTGGATGATTTCCATCGGCAGGCCGGCCTTGCGGTAGTTCCATTCGACCCTGTAATCTCTGCCTGGGCCTGCTCTCATATTGATGCGCGAGGATTTGAGCGAGGCGAACCGGGGAAGGGGAAGGCCGGATGCGCCGGTCTCGATAGACCCGGTGATGTCCTGCGCCCGAGCCTGACCGGCTGGAAGGCACAACAGGAATATCCAGACGAAAACGGGGGCTAAAAGGGGCAGGGCGGCGCGCATCTGGCGGAACATTTTTCAGACCATCTCTCATCATTCGACCGGATCGGTTGAGGGCGCTACCTGCGATCAGGTCGATACTTTGCTTCGGACCGGCCCGCTGCTAAGGGAAGGGCAAGACGAAGCATTCACTACGGTCATCCTGCGCCGACAGGGTTAAAAGTGACTTTATCGAACGCTGAAAATTTTGGCGAGGAAGGGCTCCCATGACAAAACCCCGTGTTGTCCTCACCCGGAAACTCCCGGTTCCGGTCGAGCAACGCATGGGTGAACTGTTCGACCTTGTTCCGAACCCGGACGACCAGTCCCTGCCGCAGGAAGCACTTTTCGAGGCGGTGAAGACGGCGGATGTCCTCGTGCCGACTTTGACGGACAGGATCGATGCCGATCTTATCCGCGCAGCAGGCGATCAACTGCGCATGATCGCCAATTTCGGCGCAGGTACCGAACATATCGACGTGGAAGCGGCCAATCGCGCCGGCATCATCGTGACGAATACGCCCGGCGTTCTCACCGAGGATACAGCCGATATGACCATGGCGCTGATCGTCGCTGTGCCGCGCCGGCTTGTGGAGGGCAGCCAGGCCCTTCTGCAGATGAACGGTGAATGGAACGGCTGGTCGCCCAACTGGATGCTTGGCCGCCGGATATTCGGAAAAAAGCTCGGTATTGTCGGCATGGGTCGGATCGGCACGGCGGTCGCAAGGCGAGCGAAAGCGTTCGGTCTTTCGATTCATTATCATAACCGCGCGCCTGTCGCCGATCAGACCCAGGCGGAGCTGAACGCCACCTATTGGGACGATCTGGACGATATGCTGGCGCGGATGGATATCGTGACGATCCATACCCCGCTGACGCCCGAAACGCGCCACATGATCGATGCGCGGCGTTTGGCGCTCCTCAAAAGGGAAGCCTACTTCGTCAATGTTTCGCGCGGTGGTATCGTTGACGAGGCCGCATTGATCGATGCGGTGGAGGATCGCCGGATCGCCGGCGCGGCGCTAGACGTCTTCAACAAGGTGCCGAACGTCAATCCGCGCCTGCTGGAACTGTGCCGCCAGAACCGCATCACGCTCCTGCCGCATATGGGGTCCGCCACGCTGGAAAGCCGCATTGAGATGGGCGAGCGCGTGCTGATCAACATTCGTGTCGTCTTCGACGGCCATCGTCCGCCGGATCGGGTGTTGCCGGCGCGACGGTAAGCCGCTCCGCCATTAGGCGGGAGAGCGTCCGCAGGAAACGCCGGCGGTGTTGCCATGACCAATCCAGATGCGGGTTCATATGTCCGCTTGGAGCCCTATCAGACATCTGATTGTCGCAAAACAGATGGGTGTTTCGGAGCGCCATGGCGAAAGATGGCCATGCAGTTCATGTCTTGCCTATTTTGGTTCAGACAGGCGGTCGAGGTTACGTGCCGCCATCTCATGAAGCTCCCAGCTAGACATCCCACCCGCCCATAACCAAATCAATGCTATGACCAGATTTTTCCATTCAAAGAAGTTTAAGGAGTGTATCAGAGTAAACGCGGGACCAAGCCCGCCTAGGCCCAAAAAAATCAAAGCTACGCCATTCAGATAGGTGGATCGTAGTTTGATTTTCTCCCTTTCAGTTTCACTCATGCTTTTCCTGTGTGGTCAGTTAAATCGAAAATTTATAGATGTTATATGCGAACATTCTCACCAGTTGCATAGGTCTGCATAGTCCGCATAGCCGTCATTTAGGCTCGGTCGGAGAGACCGCTTTTCTGTATTGAAGAGCGCCATCGTTTCATTTTCACGCGGCCCGCTTCCCACGATACCGGATCGTCTCGAACCGTGCGGCGAGGCTGTCATAGAGGAGGAGCCGCCCGATCAGCGGTTCGCCCGCCCCGGTAATCAGCTTGATGACTTCCATCGCCTGCAGCGCGCCGATCACGCCGGTCAGCGCGCCGATCACCCCGGCCTCCGCGCAGGAGGGCACCGTGCCGGGGGCGGGCGGTTCGGGGAAGAGATCGCGATAGGTCGGGTTGGGCCGCCCGTCCTCATCTTCCGTCCAGGGCTGAAGGACCGTCAGCGATCCATCGAACCGGCCGACGGCGCCGGTCACGAGCGTCACCCTATGTTTGGCGCAGAGATCGGCCAGCAGATAACGCGTTTCGAAATTGTCCGACCCATCGACAACGATGTCGTATTGACCGATCAATTCCGCAGCGTTGGCTTCGGTCAATCGAGTCTCATGGACTTCCACCCGCACATGCGGGTTGATCTTCGCCAAGGCATCGGCAGCGCTTTCCACCTTTGCATTCCCGATCGCATCGGTCGAATGGATCACCTGGCGCTGAAGATTGGACAGCGAAACCGCATCGTCGTCGATCACGCCGAGCGCGCCGACACCCGCCGCAGCGAGATAGAGCAGGACGGGCGCGCCAAGACCGCCAGCGCCGATTACCAGCACCCGCGCCGCCTTCAGCTTTTGCTGACCCTCGCCGCCGATCTCCGGCAAAACGATATGCCGGGCGTAACGCCGCAATTCATCGGTGCTGAGGGCAGCATCGGTCATTCATCAGTCTCCATCGGCGGTGGACCCTTCGCGGGCTGCACCGTGCCATTTGACAGATGGAAAAATTGCGCCCGATCCGCAAGGGCGGCAAACAGATGTCCGTCCGTGCCGGTCATCCATGCCTGCCCGCCGAGCTCGTCAAGAATATCGAAGAGGGCGGCTCGTCGCCCCGCATCGAGATGGGCCGCCACCTCATCGAGAAGGAGGATGGGCGCCATGCCCGATTGCGTGGCGGTCAGCCGCGCATGAGCGAGAATAAGGCCGATGAGAAGCGCTTTCTGTTCGCCTGTCGAGCATAGCTTTGCCGCCATCGCCTTTGGCCGATGCTCGACCAGCAGGTCGCCGCGATGGGGTCCGGCCAGTGCCCGGCCTGCCATACGGTCGCGATATCGGCCACGGGCCAGTGCCGCGCGATAGGCTTCCGGCGTATCCGGCATATCGTCCTCGAAGCCCGGCAGAAGCGACAGGTCCGATTTCGGGAAGGGAGAAGGTTCCGGCAGACGGTCGATCTGCCGCTGCAACGCTTCGACCAATTGACGGCGGGCCGTCATGATCGGCAGACCGGCCTCGGCCAGTTCCGTTTCGACGCTTTCGTACCAGAGATCGTCCCGCACATCGTCCGCGAACAGGCGATTTCGCTGACGCATGGCTTTTTCATAGGCGAGCGCCCGTCGCCCGTGGGATGGGTCGATTGCGAGAACCATCCGGTCGAGAAAACGTCGCCGGTCCGAAGCGCTGCCGGTAAAGAGCCCATCCATGGCGGGCAGGAGCCAGATGACGCGAAGCCATTCGGCCATGGCGTCGGCTGACTCGCTTGCCCCATTGATGCGAACGCGGCGTCCGCCTTCGCCGCCGGCGCCCACCGAACCGAGCGCACCGCCGGCAATAGTGCCGGTGCCGATTTCGGCGGCGCCCATCGCGCTCTCCACACCGGCGTGGATGGCGAAACCCTCCGTGCCCTTGGCGGCCATCTCGGCATAGGTTGCGCGTCGAAAGCCACGCCCCGGCGACAGCAGCGAAACGGCTTCCAGAATATTGGTCTTGCCCGCGCCGTTTTCGCCAAACAGTACGACGTGGCGATGGTCGAGACTCAGCGAGAGCGACGCGTGACTACGAAAATCGGTCAGGCGAAGCGCCGTGATCGAGACCTGCGGAACGGCATCGGACGATGCCGGGACTTTGTTCAACGGATCGCCGGTCAGACGCGCATCGGCATGAGAACGTAGAGGGTCTGCTCGTCGTCCTCATCGGTGATGAGCGTCGGTGAGCCGGCATCGGCCAGCAGGAAGACGGCCTCGTCCCCATTCAACTGCGCGGTAACGTCGAGCAGGTACTTCGCATTGAAACCGATATCCATCGGATCGGCCTCGTAACCGGCCTGCAACTCCTCGGTAGCGCTGCCGCTATCGGGGTTGTTGACTGTCAAAACGATCTGCTCGTCTCCCACGGAGAGCTTGACCGCGCGGCCGCGCTCCGA
The DNA here is from genome assembly GCF_024158145.1 of Notoacmeibacter sp. MSK16QG-6. GTDB lineage: Bacteria > Pseudomonadota > Alphaproteobacteria > Rhizobiales > Rhizobiaceae > Notoacmeibacter. Next base: position 1,062,484 of record NZ_JAMYXM010000001.1, on the reverse strand, counting down.
CGAAATGGTGGAAACGCGGTCCACAGCCGCGGCAAAGCGGTCGCGTTCCAGCACGAGACGCTTGTCGTTGCCGGTTGGAATGACGCGCTGATAGTCGGGGAAGGTGCCGTCGATCAGTTTGCTCGTCAGGACGACTTCACCGGCGGTAAAGCGGATCTTGGTGTCGGAAAGCTCCACCTTCACCGTCGCTTCTTCCGGCAGGTCGAGCAGCTTTTGCAATTCCGCCACCGTCTTCCGCGGCACGATAATCCCTGGCATTCCCTCAGATCCGGCGGGCGCCGCCATCTGGGTACGCGCTAGGCGGTGGCCATCCGTCGCGACGGCTCGCAGCATCAGGTCGCCATCGCTCTCAATCGCGTGAAGATAGATACCGTTCAGGTAATAGCGTGTTTCTTCGGTAGAGATCGCAAACTGCGTCTTGTCGATCAGGCGCTTCAGTTCCGCTGCGGCAACCTCGAACTGGTGAGAGAATTGCCCCGCCATCAGTGCAGGAAAATCGCCCTGCGGCAGACATTGCAGGCGGAAAGACGACCGACCCGATGCCACGCTCATGGCCCGCCCATCCTCGTCCATGGTGAGGCCAACCTCCGCGCCGTCCGGCAGCTTGCGGACGATATCGTGAAGCAGATGAGCCGGCACGGTGGTGCCGCCTGCCACGTCGATCGTTGCCGGCACGGCCTCGGTCACTTCGAGATCGAGGTCCGTGGCCTTGAGCTGCAGAGCGCCGCTATCGGCGGAGAGCAGCACATTTGACAGGATCGGAATGGTGTTCCGGCGCTCGACCACACGATGCACATGGCCGAGAGACTTCAGCAAATTGGAGCGCTCGAGTGTGACACGCATGGCGACCTGACTTCCTTCGAAAAACAATAGAACCGACAAAAGAGCCGGCGCACCGTCAGCGGTCGCCGGTCAGTCCTGCAAAGGAGCATTTTTCAGGGTGCAAAGGCAAGCGAAACGGCACATTTGCCGCTTCGCTTGCCAAGGCCTGTGGAAACGTGCCGGTCCGCCTAGAAACACTAGACCCGCTTCGCTCAGGCCTGTTCGTTGATGAGCCGCTTGAGAAGCTCGACCTCTTGCGCAAGCTTCTTGTCCTTCTCGATCAGCCCCTCGATCTTGCGAACCGCGTGAAGAACCGTGGTGTGGTCTTTCCCGCCGAAGCGTCGGCCGATTTCAGGCAGGCTGCGCAGTGTCAGAACCTTGGACAGAAACATGGCGATCTGGCGCGGAAGCACGACCGTGCGGGTCCGCCGGTTGCTCAGCAGTTCGGTCTTCGAAACATTGTAATGCTTGGCGACCACGCGCTGGATGTCTTCGATGCGAATGCGCTTCGGCTCGCCCTGCTTGTAGATGTGCGCCAGAAACTCATCGACCTTCTCGATGGTCATTTCCGGCTCGAGGCTCTGGCGGAACAGAAGTTGGTTGAAAGCGCCTTCCAGTTCGCGGCCAGAGCCGGTCACCGTATTGGCGATATGTTCCAGAACCTCTTCCGAAATGACCAGCGACGGGTCGTCGTGCTGAGCGGATTCCAGTTTGCCGCGCAGCATGCGGAGGCGCATGGAATCGTCCGGCCGCCCCATTTCGAGAATAACGCCCCCATTGAGGCGTGAGCGCACGCGCTCTTCCAGGGACTCCAGCTCGCCGGCAGGCCTGTCGGCAGCCACCACAACCTGCTTGGCGCTGTCGAGCAGCGTGTTGATCAGATGACAGAACTCGTTCTGAATCGTCTTGCCCTGCAGGAACTGCATGTCGTCGATGATCAGTAGATCGATATCGCGCAACTGCTCCTTGAAGGACAGGGCATTGTTGTCCCGAATGGCGGTTGCGAAACGCCACATGAAATATTCGGCCGTCAGATAGACGACGCGGGCATCGGTGTTCTTGCGGATCGCCTCATCGGCGATGGCCTGCAGCAAATGGGTTTTGCCAAGTCCCACCGAGGCGTGAATGTAGAGTGGATTGAAACGGACGGATCCACTGCCGGATTCGGAAACGGCTCGTGCAGCGGCATGGGCAACGCGATTGCTCGGTCCTTCCACAAAGCTGTCGAAAGTAAAGCGCGGATCGAGCGGCGAGCCGAAAATGCCATGGCGAATATCGGGAAGCTTGCTGGGGCGTGGCGCTGCAGCCGGGCTCTTGGCCGAATGCGCGCGACTGGGTTGCATCTCGCTGCCCGTCTCGCGTCCGAATTCGCCGGCTACGACGGTAGCGCGCGGCAAACGGGCGGCGCTGCGTACCAGAACCTCGACCTTAAGTGTTTCAGGCCGCTCTTCTTTCCAGATTTCCAGCAGCGTATCGAGATAATGGCTGTTGATCCAGGACCGTAGAAAGGTCGTGGGTACGGATAGACGTATGATCGGCCCGTTCACTTCCATCAGCATCATGCGGCCAAACCACGAACTGAAAACTTCCTGACCTAAAGCCGATCGCAGACGCTGTCGGACACGTTCGAACATCTCCAGAAGAGCTGGCGATACCTCACCGTCATCTCCCGCTGCTCCGCCATCAGATAGGACGGTCCCCTTATTATGGGTGCCCTTCTGCTGATCGACCTGTCTCACCGCTCCACCTCGCTTTTGTCCGCCGCGTCTATTCGCTTCTCGCGCTTACGCGCGAGGACTGTTCCCAATCGCCAAACTGTCGACTGCCGAGGTAAACCTCGTTCATCCCGCGCGACCGCTGGCCGCGTGGACATGTCGACTGGCAGGCCATATCCGATTTCGGATTGGCTTCTTCTTTTTTTGTCACGATATCCTGTTCGGGAATATCGTGTCGGACGTCCATCAGCCCAATCGACAAAGCTCCGCCACAGCCGTCGGACGTTGCCGACGATCTTGCATGAAAGCGCAGCTAAAGATGTTCAGTCAGGCGGGAGATGTCGTCCCCCTCTCTAGTGGGCACACTCTACAGAAGGACGATCCAAACTTACAAGCCTCAAATGGGGGAGTGATTTTCAAATGCACAACCTGAAGATGCATTAGCCGATCCTGTCGGCACTAAAGCCTTGGGATTCTGTTACCTTCCTGTCATGAACGGCTGATCGGCTGGATCGGTAAAAAAAATTATATCTTTTTAGTTGACTCTGAGCCTATTTCGATTCTCTGCAAAACGCACTGGAGAAGCTGTGGATTTTATCTCGTAACATACTGATAGTATGGAGAAATATTTAATAAGGGTGAACATAAGAGGGCCAAGCTTTTCGCTAAGTTATATCGCTCCTGCCGCATATGGAAGCGGTTTGACCACTCTTTAGGCGGCCTCGACCGAAACGGGTGGGATCGACGAGAAAAACCGGTCCTAAAATGCGAAAGGCCTGCTGCGCGTGCAACAGGCCTGCCACAATTATTTCAGCACTAGGTTGTATAGTGCCAGCGTTACCCGAACAGGTTCAGGCGCCGATCGACTTGATGCGGTGCGAAAGGCGGGACACCTTACGGGAAGCGGTGTTTTTGTGGATGATACCGCGATTGGCTGCGCGCATGATCTGCGGCTGCGCCAGGCGAAGCGCTTCCTGCGCAGCGTCCTTGTCGCCAGCAGCGATCGCTTCTTCGACCTTGCGGACATAGGTGCGCATGCGGGTGCGACGCGACTTGTTGACAGCGGTCCGGGCGGCGATCTTGCGGGTGGCCTTTTTGGCCGATGGCGTATTGGCCATAGCGAATATCCTTGCGTGTCTGGGTTCTCGACCCGTCAACGGGTGGCGAAACAAAGCAGGCGGCCGTTTCGGGCCGCCAAGGTTGGGGCGCTTTTAGCCACGGTCCGGCAATGCGTCAAGCAGAAAGGGTTGAAATCTTGCCGCGTCTCTCGCCCTCGGAAAGAAGCCTAACGCTGACAAACGGGGCAGTGGAAAGTCGAACGGCCGCTCTGCACAATCCGCTTGATAACGCCATTGCATTCTTCACGCGGGCAGTCTCGTCCCTCGCGGTCGTAGACCTTGAAGCGATGTTGAAAATAGCCCAGCGTTCCATCGGCGCGGATATGATCGCGTAGCGACGAGCCGCCGGCCTCCACGGCCTCTGTCAGGACAGATCGGATGGCGCTAGCGAGGCGGTCGGCGCGTTCGGTTGGGCCGCCATTTTTCCGCACGATGGAGCCGGCGCGGCGGCGGGGCGAAAGGCGCGATAGCCATAAAGCCTCGCAGACATAGATATTGCCAAGTCCGGCGATCAACCTCTGATCCAGCAACGCCGCCTTGAGCGGCGCGATCCGCCCGGCCATCAGCCGTGCCAGTTCAGTTCCGCCAAGTGCGTTGCCTAACGGCTCCATGCCCAGTCCAGACAATGCGGGATGACGATCCAATTCGCTTGTCCGGGATTGAAGCAGAAAACCGAACCTTCGGGGATCGTTGTAGATGACGCGCCCGACCGGCTTGCCGAGGCAGGCGATATCCAGAACGAGATGATCGTGGGGGCCAGATTTGCCTTTTGGATGATAAGTCGCAGCGGTCGGTTTGGATAAACCGTCGCTTTCAATCCGCCAGGAACCGCTCATGCCGAGATGGCTGATAAGCGTCATATCATCGTCGAGATGAAACAACAGGTACTTCGCTCGTCGACCGAGACCGGTAATCAGGCGACCGTTGCAGATCTCTTCGATGTGATCCGGAAGGGGGAAGCGCAAATCGGGCCGTCTTGCCTCGAAGCGTTCGATAGTTGCTCCTTCGAGAAAAGGAGCGAGGCCGCGGCGAACGGTTTCCACTTCCGGTAATTCGGGCATGGCTTCTTAGGAACCTGACTGGCTGCAGGGAAGACTCGCTTATGCAGATAAAAGTCCCTTTGGACCGGCGCAATAGGCGGTTCGGTTACGGCAGCGACCCGCAGTCGGAGCACGTAATTTCGTCTTCGTAGCGAGGGCGAAAATTGGCGGTGTCGGACAGGGCGATGCCGTCAAGATTTCCAGTGTATTCTGTGGAGCCGAGAGAAAGCGACTTGTAGCTGAGATCCGTCACGGCGCGCACAAGAAATGTGTCTTTCACCAGTAGATTGGCCGGCACGTCCGTTAAAACGGTGCCGGCCGCCACCGCCTGGCTAAGTGATCCACCCTTGGTTTTGGTGATCGACCATTTCACCTTCGCCTGGACGGTGCCGCTGCTATCGTCCATTTCTATGCCATACAAAGACATCGTCGGCTTTGAGCGACTATAAGGCTGGATGTTGGCCATGCCGATATCGAGCAATTCGCCCAGTTCAGAGGATGTGTAGCTATCGCCTTGGGTGACGAGGTCGGCCACCACACCGGCGGATCGGCTAATCTTCTTGGCCGCATCGATGCCTGCGGCAAGTTCGATCGAACCGAGATAAGCGACCAGCAGAAACGGCGCCACGATGGCAAATTCGGTAGCTGCCACGCCGCGCCTGTCCTGCCAGAGACGTTGCGCTGCGGATCGTGAACGTGATGCGACAGAATGGAGCATCGAAAATTTGTCCTTCCAGCGGCCGGTTGGGCAGATATCTTCAGTAGGGTTCGTTTCGCCACGTCGATGTATAGAAGAATTCCATCTTCGCATTGGGAGCGACGAGGCTGAGCAGATCGATCATGGTAGGTCTCGGATACACGGTCTTCAGCGTGTGAATGGTGGACGATCCACCGACGCTGACGCCCCATCCTGCGGTGTCGATGGAGCCATCGCCCAACAGTGAGATCTGCGAAGCCGAAGCTGCAGCCGAAAAACTGCCCTGATTTTGCAGATAGACCGATATTTCGTTTTTGCAGTTATTGCCGGCAAGAAGCGAAAGCGTGTCGCAAATCTGAGTCTTGACCCAGTCATCGGTCACGACGGTCTGCTGACCGGTACGGATCTTTCGAACGACTTTTTCACTTCCGTTGGCGAGCAACTGGCCAGCAGCAAACCCCAGAGAAACCTCGATGATCGAAAAAACGAGGACAAGAAACGGGATCAGAAGAAACGAAAATTCGACCGCGGTCGCGCCGGAACGGTGCCGCAGGAACCGTTTCGGAAGACAACGCCATCTGCCCGAACTATTCTGTTTCAAATCCATGGAAGCCCGTCTCGTTGGATTTTCATCCAAGTGAGCTTAGGCCAAGAATCTTCATGAAGTGTTGCGTGGACCGATAGAGTTCGACGTCTGCCGCGCCTATCCGTCGTTCTCGCCGTCAGTACCGCCGATCGTATCCTTTTCGCAGACGGGCAGGCAGGTCATCATTTCAACATCGTCACGCCTGTAGAGTCGTACGGAGCCCTTACCCTGACGGCTGACGATAACCGGCTGATCGACGATCGGCTCGCCCGCAGCATTGAAGACGACCAGATTGGTACTGCCATAGGTCCGGCCGGTCAGCACGAGGGTTCGCGAATCCTTCACCGTTACGTCAGCGACGGTAGGCTCGCCCACGATAACGGTCTCGGCAGGTTCCACCAGTTTGACGATCCGGGCATTCCCCTTGTCGATGGAAATGCCCTCCGCAGCCTGGGCGGCAACAATGCCCGTAGCAAGCGCTCCGCTGATCGAAAGAGTAGTGAGAAGCGCAAGGCGCATGGCGGATTATCCTGAAAGAGGCGGGTCGATGGAAGGATGGATGGGTTTGGTGAAATATTGGTTAAGCCCGTTATTTCGCGGATCAATCGTCAGTGACCGGCCGCCCTAACATACCTCTGCGTCAGCTTTTTCGGGTCAGGCAATCCGTTAACCATATTTGCTAACGAGCATGAAACAGGTCGGCGGTAGATTGGCCGCATCCGATCAACGGGCAGACAATGTTGACGGACGTGCTGTGCAACCTGAACCAGGAGCTTTTACAATGACCAAGCTGATTGCTCGTTTCGCCAAAGATGAATCCGGCGCAACCGCTATCGAATACGGCCTGATCGCTGCGCTGATCGCTGTGGCCATCATCACCGCAGTGACCGCTGTCGGCACCAACCTGAAGTCCAAATTCAGCTCGATCGCTTCTAGCATCAAAGGCTAAGTAATTTGAGCCTTTTCTAGGCTTTGAAAGGAAGATCACGGAAGGCGGGTCTTGCGATCCGCCTCCGTTAACGATTCTCAATTGATCTGGGACGTACAGGACCTAAGCGATGATCGAAGCTGTCATATTGGTGGTCTTTCCGTTCTGTATGATTTGGGCGGCAATCACCGACAGCCTATCGATGACTATCGCCAACCGTGTCTCCTTTACGCTTATTGCCATTTTTTTGCTCGTGGCTCTCACCACCGGCATGGGATGGTCTGATATCGGCTTGCACGCTGCGGTCTTTGCTGGCGTTCTCGCTGCCACCTTCGCGATGTTCGCGTTCGGTACGATGGGCGGTGGCGACGCAAAACTGATTGCCGCAACGGCGCTCTGGATGGGGTGGGGCGACCCCCTAGTGTATTATCTTTTGGCAGCAAGCCTTCTGGGCGGAGTTGTGACCGTCGGCGTACTTTTATTCCGCCACAACGAAATCGTGCGTTTCTTTGCCGGTCGTGTACTTGGCCCCAATACCCAAATGCCCGCCTATCTGGAAGAAAACGATAGCGGCGTGCCCTATGGTCTTGCCCTCGGAATGGCTGGATTGATGGCATTTCCGCAGTCGCCAATTGCCCGCCTTGTCATCGAGAGCCTGGCGATAAGCTAACTCCAGATGCCGCTTTGCATTTTATTAAGTATGTCTGATCTTGATTGATTAACCGTAATCTAACGATTGCGGACGCAGATTCCCTTCGACGGGGCGAAACGCCCTTCAGAAGGAATCGGTATGAAGTCGTCTCAGATCATCGTTCTGGCTGTTGCGCTGGTCGCCGCCATCGGTGCTGGTATTCTGGCCAAGGGCTTTATGGACGAGCCCGCGCCCGTGCCGCAGCCTCAACTTTCAGAAACCTCTGAGCCTGCGCCTCCGCCCGTTGCGGTCGAAGAGGTGCTGGTCATGGTCGAGCCGATCGGCATCGGCGAGACGTTGATCCTGGAACAGATGCGTTGGCAGAAATGGCCTGCCGAGGTCGTCGATCCGAGCTACGTCGTCAAAAGCAAAGAGCCCGATGCCATAAACAAGCTGGTCGGCACGACCGTCCGGCTGCCGCTGACCGTCGGGGAGCCCATTCGCAAAAACAGGCTGGTCGGCTTCGGCAAGAATTACATGAGCGCTGTCTTGCCCAAAGGCATGCGCGCTCTGGCCGTCCGCGTCTCAAGTGAAAGCACTGGCGGCGGCTTCGTCCTGCCGAACGACTACGTCGACCTCATGGGCATCAAAACGGAAGACGGCACCGTCAACACCAACATCATTCTGGAAAATGTGCGTGTTCTGGCGATTGACCAGTTCTTCAAGCAGGGACCGGATGGGCCACAGACCAGCATAGGCCAGACCGCGACGCTGGAACTGTCTCCCGATGAGGTCGAACTCGTGACCGTAGCCCAGCAGACATACGACCAGATCTCTCTGGTCCTTCGCTCCGTCAAGGATGTCGGCATACGCGCGCCGCTACCGCCATTGGGTGAGCGGGAGGACCGACAGTCCAAGACCGTGCGCCTCATCAAGGGAGGTCAGGCATCGAAATGATGGACCGGGTAAAGCTGCAAGGAAAGATCATCATGAAACGCATTGCCGCCTGTGCCCGGCGTCTGGCCGTGGTTCTTCTGGCCAGCGCGACGGGGCTGACCCCGGCAGCGCTGCCGGCGATGGGGCAGGGCGTCAATATTTTGAGTACCAGTACGGATCAGGAAGTGAAGCTGGGCCTCGATAAATCCATCGTCGTCGATTTGCCGGCGGATGCGACCGATATTCTTGTCGCCAACCCGGAAGTCGCCGATGCCGTGACGCGCACATCACGCCGCATCTACTTCTTTGGCAAGAAGGTCGGACGCACCAATGTTTTCGTCTTCGGTGCAGGCGGCAATCAGCTCGCGTCTTTCGATCTTGTCATCGAGCGCGACGTGGCAGGACTGGTCCAGTATCTTCGCCGCTTCTTGCCGACGGCCAATATTGATGCCGAAATCGTCAACGACAACGTCGTCCTGACAGGCACAGTCCGCTCGCCTCTCGATGCCTCCAAGGCTGAGCAATTGGCGACCATCTATGTGACGGGTGGCGAAGCCACTGGCGGTGAAGTCATCGCGACCGATATTAACGGCCTGACATCGGAGAAGACCTCCTCAATCGTCAATCTGCTCCAGCTCGTCGGGCAGGATCAGGTGATGTTGCGTGTGACGGTGGCGGAAGTGACCCGCCGCGCGCTGAAGGATCTCGGCGTCAATCTCTCGCTCAACAGCGCGACTGGATCGAGCGCATTCAACCTGACCGGAACCTCTGAAGCGGGCCAATTGACGTTGGGCGGCTCCGGCACCATCGGCGGATATGAGCTGGACGCCACACTCAATGCGCTGGAGCAGAACGGCGTCATGAGAACGGTTGCCGAACCGACCCTTGTCGCGGTGTCTGGCAGGGAGGCCACGTTCCAGGTCGGCGCGGAAGGTACGGTGACGGTGGTTGGCGATGACAACTCATCGACCGAGTCCGTCGAATACGGTGTGACGCTGAATTTCACGCCGACCGTGCTGGCCGAGGGACGGATCGCGCTTCAGATCGAAACCGAATTGAACGAGCCAACCAATGAACTGACCATTGAGGCCGGCTCCAATGCGACCGTTCAGCAACGCAAGACACGCCGCGCTTCGACTGAGGTGGAGATGTCCTCCGGCGGTACCATGATGATGGCCGGGTTGATCCGCGATCAGTTCTCGATCGATCAGAACCGGACCCCCGGTCTCGGGCGCATCCCGATTTTCGGCACCCTCTTTCGTGAGCGTAGCTACGAACGGACTGAAACCGAATTGGTTGTGATCGTGCGGCCGTTCCTGGTTCGACAGACCAGCCCAGACCAGATCCAGCGTCCGGATTACGGCTTTGAGCCGGCGGCCGACGGTCCTCAGAATTTCCTCGGCCGCGTGAACCGCCTCTACGGCGTGGCGCGCAAGAAGAGCACTCTTCCGGCCTGGCGCGGCAATGTCGGCTACATCTACAAATAAGGGGCGTCCTGCCATGACCACGACAATAAGACGGCATGATCGGTTGCGGAACGCCCTTGGAATTTCCGTGCGGGCCGGCATCGCCCTGGCGCTCGCTGCCAGCCTCGCCGGCTGCGGCAAGCTGCATCGGGATAAGATCGTAACCGGCGCGATCAAGGATCGGGTCGAGATCAACCACCCGATCCGCTTGGGCGCCAAGACAACGAAACTGGAGTTTCCGGTTCTCGCAGGGGCGTCGGCGCTCACTTATGAGCAGAGGGAAGTCGTGGAAGGCTTTGCCGCCGGTTGGGACCCCCGCGCCGGTGGCGGATTTCAGATTCTGATACCCAAAGGCATGCCCAACTCCTTCGCGGCGGAAGCTGTCGCGGGCGATATGGTGCAATCGCTGACCCAGATCGGCGTGCCAGCCACGATGATGGCGGCCTACGATTACACACCGGCAACGCCGCAACAGTCCAAGCTGATCCTCCTGCGAACCGGCCTGGGTGCGATTCCGCCTGTCTGCGGCGATTATTCGGAGAACATGATCGATAATTCCGAGAACCGTCACTATCGGGATTTTGGTTGTTCCACCCAGGCCAATATCGCCGCCATGCTTGACAATCCGACGGACCTTCTCGGCCCACGCCGCATGACCCCGCCCGATATCGAGGCGCGTTCAAACGCGATCGATACCTATCGCGACCGATAATTTGCATGAGAACCGCCGTTCGGAGCCGACAATGTCTGTAGAGCCACTCCACACTGAGCCCGGTCTAGAGGAAGGCGAAGTCACGCTGTCAAGCCGTGACAGGGACAAACTCGACAGTGCGCGACCGATCCCTCGTATCACCATCCATGCATGGTGCGATTCTGCCGGTGTTCAACAGCCGATCGAAAGAGCGGCTCAGGATCGGCGCATGGCGCGCGCTCATGTGACCGTTCATACCGGTGGTGTTCGTGCAGCAGCGGAATATTACGCGCAGAACACCACGCCAAACCTGCTGCTTGTGGAAACGCGGGTCGAACCCGAATACATCATGAAGCAGCTCGCCAATCTGGCTGAGGTTTGCGATTCCTCGACGCGGGTCGTTGTGATCGGGCACTTCAACGATGTCTCGCTCTATCGCGAAATGATGCGGAGCGGCATTTCCGAATATATGGTTGCGCCTGTTTCGCTCGCCGATCTGATCGCGGCTATCGAGACCATCTATTCGACGGAGAACGAAGCTCCGCTCGGTCGCTCCATCGCCTTTGTCGGCGCGAAAGGCGGTGTCGGCGCGTCGACCATCGCTCACAATGTGGCGTGGGCCGTCACCAATCTTTTCGAGAACGATGTCGTTATCGCCGATATGGATCTGGCATTCGGCACGGCGAACATCAATTTCGATCAGGACCCCGCCCAGGGCATTGCCGAGGCCGTATTCTCACCGGAGCGCGTGGACGAGACCTATCTGGATCGCCTGCTATCGAAATGTTCTGACCGGCTGTCCCTCCTGGCGGCGCCGTCAACGCTCGAACGCGTCTACGATTTCGACGAGGCGGCTTTTGCTTCGATTGTCGAGGTCATGCAGGCGACCACCCCGATTGTCATTCTCGACGTGCCCCATAGCTGGCACGCCTGGACGCGCCGGACACTCGCTGAAGCTGATGAAATCGTCATCGTGGCGACGCCGGAACTGACCAATCTTCGCAACGCCAAAAACATTATCGACACGATGAAACGGTTGCGGCCGAACGATCCGCCGCCGCATCTGATTATCAATCAGGCCGGAATGCCAAAACGCCCGGAAATCGATCCGGCCGACTTCGTCGACCCGCTCGGCATCAAGCCTTTGGCTGTCATCCCGTTCGATCCTCAACTTTTTGGCACGGCCGCGACGAATGGCCAGATGCTGGAGGAAATGACGCCGGATCACGCGGTCGTCCAGAAAATCAACGAAGTGGCGCGAGTTCTGACTGGACGTCGGGAGCTCAAAGCCGGCTCGACCGGCATGTTGCATTCGATTTTGAAGAAGCTGAAGGGCCAGTAAGCCTTTTCGACCCGAGGGTGGTACGCAAATAATGTTCGGCAAGAAGGCAGCGGAGACAACAAGGCGGAAGGGCCCCGATTTTCGGGCGCCGCCGGGTGATACGCTGACGAAGGAACGGAAAGCGGATGGCGCCGCACCGGCCCCGGAAGCAAAGCCTGCTCCGTCGGCGGCAAAGCCCGCGCGCCGGCCTTCCCCTCGCAACGAATCCTATTATGACACCAAGAGCCAGGTCTTTTCCGCGCTGATCGATACGATCGATCTGTCGCAGCTGGCGCGTCTGGACGCCGATGCCGCGCGCGAGGAAATCCGCGACATCGTCAACGACATCATCGCGATCAAGAACTTCGCGATGAGCATCGCAGAGCAGGAGGATCTGCTCGAAGACATCTGCAATGACGTTCTGGGCTTCGGCCCGCTGGAGCCGTTGCTGGCGCGCGATGATATCGCCGATATCATGGTCAACGGCGCCAAGGACGTTTACATCGAAGTCGAAGGCAAGACCGAACGCACCGATATCCAGTTCCGCGACAATCAGCAGCTTCTCAACATCTGCCAGCGGATCGTCAGTCAGGTCGGCCGCCGCGTCGACGAGAGTTCGCCGATCTGTGACGCGCGCCTCATGGATGGCAGCCGCGTCAACGTGATTGCGCCGCCGCTCGCCATCGACGGCGCTGCGCTGACCATTCGTAAGTTCAAGAAGGACAAGCTGACGCTGGAGGAGCTGGTCCGCTTCGGCTCGATTTCGCCCGAAGGTGCCCGCATTCTTCAGATCATCGGCCGCGTCCGCTGCAACACGATCATCTCGGGCGGAACAGGCTCCGGTAAGACGACCCTCCTCAACTGTCTGACGCGCTATATCGATACCGACGAGCGCATCATCACCTGCGAAGATTCTGCGGAACTGCAGCTTCAGCAGCCGCATGTGGTCCGCCTGGAAACACGACCGCCAAATCTGGAGGGCGAGGGCCAGGTGACGATGACCGACCTCGTCAAGAACTGCCTGCGTATGCGTCCGGAGCGGATCATTGTCGGTGAGGTCCGTGGCCCAGAGGTGTTCGACCTTCTGCAGGCGATGAACACGGGCCATGACGGGTCGATGGGCACCATCCACGCCAACACGCCACGCGAATGCCTCAGCCGTATGGAATCCATGATCGCAATGGGCGGTTGGGCGCTGCCTCAAAAAACTGTCCGGGAGATCATTGTCGGCTCGGTGGATGTCGTGGTGCAGGCCGCGCGTATGCGCGACGGTTCACGCCGCATCACCCAGATCACTGAAGTGCTCGGCATGGAAGGCGATGTCATCATCACGCAGGATCTCCTGAAGTACGAGATCAGGGGCGAGGATGCGCAGGGGCGGATTCTCGGCGAGCATGTCGGTTGCGGAATCGGCCGCCCCGGTTTCTGGGACCGCGCCCGCTATTATGGCGAAGAAGCCCGGCTTGCCGAAGCGCTCGACGGTCTGGAAAAGGGCCGAAGCGAGGTTTAGCCGAATGTTCGGATTGTCGCTCAACCTGATTGCATTGATCGCTCTCGTCGGCCTCTCGGCTGGCGGCGTTGCTTACGCGCTGCTCTTCGGTCGCATCGAAAAGGAAAAGAAGGCAGACCGCCGTTTCGACCGGGTGAGACGGCAGGAAACCGATCAGTCGATCGTCCGCGCGCGCCGCGACAAGGTCAGCGATGCCGCCCGGCGGCGAAAATCGATCCAGGAAACGCTCAGCCAGCTGGACGAGAAGAACAAGGCCAAGGGCGTTGGCAATAAGAAGAAGCCGCCTCTGAAACAGATGATGAAACAGGCCGGCATCACGACATCGCTTATGACGATGCACGTCGTTTCGGTCACCATCGGCATCGTCCTCGCTGGTCTGATCTATCTCTTCCAGATCATGCCGACCTTTCTGCTGCCAGGGGTATTGCTCGCTGCCGGACTTGGTCTGCCGCGCTGGTATGTCAGTTGGCAGAGAAACCGGCGGATCAGGCAGTTTCTGGATCGGTTCGCCGATGCGCTGGAAGTGATCGGACGCGGCGTTCGTTCAGGTCTGCCGCTACCGGACTGCGTTCACCTGATCGCCGCGGAGGCGCCGGAACCCGTTCGCGGCGAATTTCGCCGTGTCATCGAACGGATGAATGTCGGCCTGTCACTGCCCGAGGCGATTGCGAAAATGCCGGAAACCATGCCCTGTCCGGAGGCCAACTTCTTCGGCATCGTCATCCAGATTCAGGCGCAGGCCGGTGGCAATCTCTCCGAGGCGATCGGCAATCTCGCCACTGTTCTGCGCGACCGTAAGAAGATGAAGGCCAAGGTGAAGGCGCTGTCGATGGAAGCAAAAGCGTCCGCCTACATCATCGGCTCGTTGCCAATTATCGTTGCCGGCCTGATCTTCGTGATCTCGCCGGGCTATATCATGCCTCTCTTCACCGATCCGACCGGTCATATTGCATTGGCGGTTGCCGCCGTTCTGATGGCGATGGGTATCTTTGTCATGAAGAAAATGATGAACTTCGAGGTCTAGACCCATGTTGAGCCTGGAAGACATTCTCGATCCGGCATTTCTGTTTTCGCTTCTGACGGCGCTCGCCGTTTTCGCCACGCTCTTCGCTCTGTTGCCGCAACTCGGCAAGGACCCGATGAAGAAGCGCATGAAAACGATGGCGCTGGAGCGCGAGGAGTTGCGGGCACAGCAACGAGCGCGCCTTGCGGCGGAATCGTCAGAGCGCCGCGCTGCCGGTCTCCGCGAAACGCAGAACGCCAAAATGACGCGAATTGTCGAAAAGCTCGATCTGCGGGCCGCGCTTGTCGATGAAGCGACTATGAAGATGATCCGCACGGCCGGTTATCGCGGCCAGGCGCCCGTAACGCGCTTCCTGTTCTTCAGGCTGGTCCTGCCGCTAGTGTTCCTGGCGCTGTCGTCTCTCTACATATTCGGCTTTGGTCTGCTGAAGGACCAGACGCTGATGGTGCGGATCGCAGTGGTGCTCGGCGCGACCTATTTTGGCTTTTATTTGCCTGTGCTCTTCATGAAGAACAAAGCGCAGAAACGAAGCGAATCGATCAGGAAAGCCTGGCCTGACGCCCTCGACCTCATGCTGATCTGCGTGGAGTCCGGCATCTCGATCGAGGCCGCGTTCCGGCGCGTCGCCGAGGAGATCGGCGCGCAATCGCTTGAGCTGGCCGAAGAACTGATGCTGACCACCGCCGAACTCTCCTATCTGGAGGACAGGCGCTCGGCTTATGACAACCTTGCAACCCGCACGCAGCTCGAGCCGGTCAAGAGCGTATGTCAGGCGTTGATCCAGTCGGAACGCTACGGCACCCCCATCGGTCAGGCCTTGCGTGTTCTGGCGAAGGAAAGCCGCGATCAGCGGATGAACGAAGCGGAGAAGAAAGCGGCAGCCCTGCCGCCGAAGCTGACCGTGCCGATGATCCTGTTTTTCCTGCCGGTGCTCTTCATCGTCATTCTGACGCCGGCCGGCATGGAAATTTCCCGTAACATGTAAAACGACCGCGCCCGACAAAAGCAGAAGCCCGCCGAGTTGGCGGGCTTTTGACTAAAGGGAAAAGCGAACCGGCATCGGTCTCAAGTCAATTTGTTGCATTGGCATCGTGGTTGGGGTTCGTGTCTTCCGCCGCCAGTTCGCTCCAGCTATTCTGCTGCTTCAGCATGGATTGGAGATAGGCGACATTGGCGTCGGCGTCGGCCTGCGACAATTCGCGCCGTGCAATGGCATGCGCTTCATCGAAGCGACCCTGCAGGCCGACGACCAGCGCGTAATTCTGCCGCACCCGGCTATCCGCGCCGGGCAGGCTTGCCGCGCGCTTCATATGCGCTTCTGCCGTGGCCAATTCGCCGGTCAGCACGTAGCTCATGCCGAGATTGGAATGGATCGACGATTCGTTCGGAGCAAGATCGAGCGCCTTGCGGTAGAGCGCCCGTGCTTCATCGTGCCGTCCGAGTTGATCGACGATAGCCGCTTCGGCCGATATCAATCGCCAGTTGGGATATTCCGGCGTTTGCGCGCGTCGCAGGGCGGGTAGCGCCTGATCGAATTGACCATTGGCCGCGAGCGCCTTGGCGTATTCCGCTTGGACGCCCCGATCGTTGGGATGAAGGATCACCGTCTTGCGCATCACCGCAAGGGACTGTTCGTTGCGGCCTTCCATGCGCAGGGCCGTGGCGTAGCGAAGGGCCGTTTCCCGATCCTTCGGATCGCGGATATAATTCGCGCCGATTGTTCGGGCCGTTGCGCCGACCTGCGATTGCGTCATGCCAGCCGACATGGATTTGCTGGCTGCACGTCCCGGCTTATTGGCGCACCCCGCCGCGCCGGTTAAAAAAAACGCCGCAACGCCGCAGGCGAAAAATGCACGGAAAGGCTTGTGAATGTAAACCATAGGGCACCTTCGAGCGAAGTCAGTTACGGCGCACTGCCGCTTTTCGCTTCCAGAAGTATTCTGTTAACCCTAACGCCTCGTTAATACCTCCTTATCCGGCGCTCCTGTCGCATCTGCAAAGGACCATACTGAATGCCCGTCGAACTGTTCGCCCGGCCGAAAGCCGGCTCCAAGCCAATCCACTGCATCGGCGAGGATGGGCTGGAAAACATGGATTTGCCCGAAAGAGCGCGCGCCTGGGCTGAAGCGACGGATTACAAGGCAAAGAATGGGAAGGTTCTGCTTGTCCCGGATACCGATGGAGGGATCGACTGCGCAATTATCGCGTTGGATGACAGTCCGGAGGATGCTCTTCACGCCGGCCAACTCGCCAGGTCTCTTCCGGCAGGCGACTGGCATTTTGAAAAGCCACCGCCAAATGCGGTTCTGGCGACGCTTGGCGCTGTGCTGGGCGGTTACGCCTTCACTGCCTATGGCAAGGAACCCAGCCGCCGGATCGGTCTGGCCTGCCCGGACGGCGTAGAGCCGGTCGAGATCGAGCGGCTCGCGCAGGGCACAGCGCTGACTCGCGATCTCATCAACACCCCAACCAACGATATGGGACCGGAGGCGCTGGAGCGGATTGTGCGGCAGCTTGGCGAAAAGCACGGCGCATCGGTTCAAGTCATTACCGGTGATGCGCTGCTGGACCGCAATTTACCGATGATCCACGCCGTCGGCCGCGCCAGCGCAGAAGCGCCGCGCCTGATCGATTTGACATGGGGGGACGAAAACGCACCGAAGGTGACGCTGGTCGGCAAGGGCGTCTGCTTCGATACAGGCGGACTCGACATCAAGCCGGCGGCTTCCATGCTGCTGATGAAAAAGGATATGGGCGGCGCGGCGAACGTGATCGGCCTGGCCTCGATGATCATGGCCGCCAAACTGCCGGTGCGCCTGCGCGTCCTTATTCCTGCGGTCGAGAATTCCATCTCCGCCAACGCCTTCCGTCCCTCGGATATTCTGAAAAGCCGCAAGGGCATCACGGTCGAGATCGGCAATACCGACGCCGAAGGCCGGCTGGTGCTGGCCGATGCGCTGGCGCTGGCAGACGAAGAAGCGCCGCAAATGCTGATCGATATGGCGACGCTGACCGGCGCGGCGCGCGTGGCGCTCGGACCCGAACTGCCGCCGTTCTTCACCGATGACGAATTGCTCGCCGCCGAACTTTCCGACGCCTCGCAAAAGACCGCTGATCCGCTTTGGCGGCTGCCGCTCTTCAAGCTTTACGCCGAGCGGCTGTCGAGCAAGGTCGCCGACACCAACAATATCACGTCGGACGGTTTCGCCGGCGCGATAACCGCCGCACTGTTTTTGCAAAAGTTTGTCGAGCGCGCGGAAAGCTGGGTGCATTTCGATATCTACGGCTGGACAAAATTCGCCAAACCCTGGGCGCCGGTCGGTGGCGAGGCGATGGGCATTCGCGCGATCGATCGTATGCTGCAACAGCGCTTCGGCAGATAACGATGAGCCTTGATCCGCGCCTTCACGCCTTTCGCGACGATCTGGCCGATGTACGGCTGGAAGGGCAGGTGCGCGCGGAACGCTTCGTGAAGGGCGAAGGGGCGCGCTGTATCGAACCCGTTGCCGACCTGCGCGCGGGCAGGGGACACGACACCGCCATCGGCAGCCAGCTTCTGCTCGGTGAGGAGGTACTTGTTTTCGAGCGCCGAGACGGCTGGGCCTGGGTGCAGAGCGCGCGCGACCGCTATGTCGGCTATGTCGAGGAGCGAGCGCTCGGCCCTGTCGATCCGCAGCCGACGCATACGGTCAGCGCGGCGCTGACCTTTGCCTACGCCGAGCCGGAACTACGGACGAAACCCGCACGAACCCTCTCGCTCGGCTCTGAGGTGACGGTGACGGACGAGGTTGAGCAGCGCGGCAACCGCTATCTCATTCTTTCGACGGGGGAGGCGGTCTTTCACCGCCACCTGACGCCGCTCGGCGCGCCGCTTTCGGACGACTATGTCGACATCGCCGAGAGCCTGATCGGCACCCCTTATCTCTGGGGTGGGGGCAGCGCCCTTGGCATCGATTGCTCCGGCCTTGTCCAGCTATCCCTCCGCCTTGCGGGGACGGAAGCGCAGCGCGATAGCGACATGCAGGCCGCCGGCCTCGGTGTGGAATTGCAGGAAGAACGCCTGCTTCGCCGCGGCGATCTGGTGTTCTGGAAGGGTCATGTCGGCATTATGGCCGATGAAGCGACTCTACTCCACGCCTCTGGTTACGCAATGGCTGTCGTCAAGGAACCACTGGCCGATGCGATTGCGCGGATCGGTACGGTGTATGGCGGCGTGACGGTACGAAGGAGGGTTTGAAAGCTTTGTGAGCGAAATCGTCTGGCACGGCTGTCTGATGGCGTGCAGCGAACGCGTGACGCTCCAGATATACTTACTTTTATTGGATGTTGCCACAGGACAGAACTATCAGAATCGATTCGCTATCGGGGTACGAAAAAATGATAATGATCCAGCCTTGCCGCTATACCGATGGCCACGACAGCTTTTTGGGCAAGCTCTTCTGCGATGATAGGTATGCAGCGCCAAGAGCTGGCATATTGATCGCGCATGCGTTTGGAGGCCTCGGTTCGTTCGAAGAAGAGAGAGCGAAGGAACTGGCGGCAGAAGGGTATATCGTACTCGCTGCGGATTACTACGGTGATGGCAAGCGTGCCACCGACAGCAACGAAGCGAACGCTCTTATGACAGAACTGAATGCCAATCGAGATGTTTTTGCAAGGCGCATGATTGCCGCGCTGGACGAACTGAAACGGCAGGATAACGTTGATCCGAACCGGGTTGGAGCGATTGGTTTTTGTCTTGGCGGAAAGGCCATTCTCGACTTGGCAAGGACAGGTCAGGAATTTCGGGCAGCCGTCTCGTTTCACGGTGTATACGACCCGCCGGCCAATACCACGTCCAGAATCGTTCCCTCGATCTTAATCCTGCATGGTTGGGATGATCCGCTGTCGAGGCCGGATTCAGTTTTGGCGTTGGCCGCCGAATTGACCGCGAAATGCGACGACTGGCAGTTGGCGGCGTTTGGACATACGGGCCATTCCTATACAAACCCCGCTGCACAGATGCCCGAACAGGGCATGTTCTATAGTCAGCTCGCCACAGAAAGATCATGGAAGGCGATGTTAGCTTTCTTTCAAGAAACTCTGACGCACGATTGATATTGAGGCTCTCAGACCGACGCGCGCCTCCCACTATTCCATCATCCACTGACCACGCCGATCCGCTCGGTGCGGGGCGTGAGGCCGAACATTCGGCTGTAATCGCGACTGAATTGCGAGGGGCTTTCATAGCCGACCCGTAGCGCCGCCTGTGTGACATTGGCCTGACCCGCGCGCAGCGTACGCTGCGCTTCCAGCAGGCGAAGCTGCTTCAGAAGTTGTATCGGCGTCGTACCGGTGATCTCCCTGAAGCGCTGATGGAAGACCGTCGCGCTCATGCCTGCCTGCCGGGCCAGATCGTCGACGCGCATCGGCCGATCGAGATGAGCGCGCAGATGCGCCACGATATCGGCAATCCGACCTGCATCGCTGTCGGCCCGCGCCATCCGCCGCAGCATGGCGCCTTGAGGGCTGGTCAGGAGAAGATAGTGCAATTCCCGCATATAGAGCGGGGCAAGGGCGTCGCGATCGGACGGTCGGTCGAGCAAGGAGACCAACCGCGTCATGACATCCGTCAGCGGCGCGGAGACCGGCGCGCTGGCGAGGGCAGACACAGGGTCTTCATCTCGCTCGTTCGGCAGATCGCGCGCCAGTTCCCGAAGCACTGCCATTCTGAGTTCGACAGCCAATGCAAGATATGGCGCGTCCGGCGAGGCCTTCGTGATCCAGCTTGTCGCCGGCAGATCGAGCGAGACGACAAGACCATAACCTTTGGCGAAAATCGCCGGCATGCCGTGGAAATCGGCACGTTTCTCGCCGCTCAGAACCAGGCAGAAGACAGGATCGTAGATCGTGTGCGAGATCTCGGATGGCGCTTCGGAATAAAGAATGGACAGGCGCGGCACGGGCAAGGGCGCCGGCGTAAATCCTAATCCTTTACGTATCGCGTAAGCCTGGGTCTGGTGAAAGAGATTGATCGTATCAGCCATGGCGCGACCAAAGACTCCGTGGAGGCGGATCGCAATAGGGAATTGGCGATTGTGGAGGATTTGGCAAGCTTTCCGGTGAATGAGGCAGGTCTTTGCGGCCGCGGCGGCCTAGGTCACGGCTCATCGCAACAGATAACGGAGCGTTCTTATGACAACCCCACTTTTTCTCATCACAGGCGGAAATCGCGGTCTTGGCGCGGCCATGGCAACCCATCTGGCAAAGGGCGGTGCAGACATCATTCTGACCTATCGCTCCGGCGCAGATCAGGCCGCCGACAAGGTTTCCGAGATCGAGGCGCTCGGCCGCAAGGCAGCGGCGCTGCAACTCGATGTGACCGACAGCGAGAACTACGCGGCCTTTGCCGAAAAGGTCCGGGAGACGACCGCATCGCTCGGCCATGAGGCGTTGACGGGATTGGTCAACAATGCGGGCTATGGCGAATGGGTAACATTTGCCGACACGACGCCCGAGCAATTGGACGGCCTATACGCCGTTCATTTACGCGCACCGTATCTGCTGACCCAGGCCCTGCTGAACCAGATCGCCGATGGCGGACGCCTGCTCTTCGTGTCATCGGGCCTTAGCCGCTTTGTTTTGCCAGGCTATGCTGCCTACGGCGCGATGAAAGGCGCGATCGATACACTTGTTCGCTACGTCGCCAAAGAGCTCGGCCACCGCGGCATCTCCGCCAATGCGTTCGCGCCGGGTGCAATCGAGACCGATTTCGGTGGTGGCGCGGTGCGTGACAATCCTGAGATCAACAAAATGGTGGCAGAGACCACAGCGATGGGCCGCGCTGGCCAACCCGACGATATCGGCGCGGCCGTGGCGAGCCTGCTGCTCTCGGAGCGCAACTGGATAAACGGAATGCGGATCGAGGCTTCTGGTGGTCAACAGCTTTGAGAACTGGAAGGGGGTTTCGGCCCCTTTTCTTCCCCGTCGGATCGATCACGATTGAGGGAGCCGCCCCTCAGCCCGCGCCCGCGCGAACCAGTGCAGGCCGAGATTGAGAAACCCGTTGACGCAACCGCCGCTATCGATCAGCGCAATAGCTTCGTCGGTAAATAGAGCGAAGGGGAAGGTTGCCTCATTGTCGTCCTCGCCTGCGCGTTCGGGCAGCTTCGAGGCGTCGACCTCGGCGTAGTAGAAATGCGCCAGTTCGGTGCAGATGCCGGGCGTCGGCATAATGTCGAAGAGATGGACGATGCGCTTGGCTTCCAGCCCGGTCTCTTCCTTCAATTCGCGGGAGGCGCTGGTTTCAGCGTCCTCGCCGTCCTCGACGCCGCCGGCAACGAGTTCGACGAGATCGCCTTTACCGGTCTGAAGATGCGCGGCGAGCCGGTACTGGCGGATCAGCACGAGTTCGTCGGACGTCGGGTCATGCGCGATGACGCCGACAACCCTTCCCGCCATCAGAAGATCGCGCGTTTCCTCGCTGCTTTGCGAGCCATCCGGCTCTGCATGGCTGTTTCGAAACCGGGTGAGTATCCGGTAGCCTTCATGCAGAACGATTTCTTCGGCTATGGTCGTCCGCGCTGGGCGGTCGGCCCCCGGTACGTTCCCGCTCATTCGTTGACGACGGCGGCGTCGGTGGTTCGAATGTCGAAGGCTGCCGCCAGCAGCGCCTTGGTATAGTCGGTCTTCGGATTTTCAAAAATCTCTTCGGCGGGACCGTACTCCACCACCTTGCCGAACCGCATGACAACGACCTCGTTCGATAGCGCGCGGATCACCTTCAGGTCGTGGCTGATGAAGAGATACGCAAGATTGTGCTTCTTCTGCAGATCGCGCAGGAGATCGACCACCTGCGCCTGCACACTCATGTCGAGCGCGCTGGTCGGCTCGTCCAGCATCACGAAGCGTGGCTCCAGCACCATGGCGCGGGCAATGGCGATGCGCTGGCGCTGACCGCCGGAAAATTCGTGCGGATAGCGGAAGCGGGTCGCCGGATCGATCCCGACCTCTTCCAGAACGGCGACGACCTTGGCGTCGCGTTCCTCGCGGCCGAGCTTCGGGAAGTGAATCTTCATTCCTTCCTCAATGATGTCGGAGACGCTCATGCGCGGCGAAAGCGAGCCGTAGGGGTCCTGGAACACGATTTGCAAATCGGAGCGCAACGGTCGCATCTCCTTGAAACCAAGATCCGAAATACGCTTGCCGCTGAAATCGATCGTGCCGTCGGAGCGGATCATGCGCGCCAGCGCCAAGCCGAGTGTCGTCTTGCCGGAACCGGATTCCCCGACAATGCCAAGCGTCTGCCCCGCCTTGACCGTCACATCGATACCGTCCACCGCCTTCACGTGATCGACCGTCTTGCGAAAGAAGCCTTCCTTGATCGGAAACCAGACCTTGATGTCGTCGCCTTCCATCACGACTTTGGCGGTCGGATCGGCCTTGGGTGGCCGGCCCTTCGGTTCGGCCGCTAGAAGATGCTGGGTATAAGCGTGTTGCGGATCTTCGAAAATCTGCCGCGTCGGTCCCTCTTCCACGATTTTGCCGCCGGTCATCACGCAGACCCGGTCCGCAATGCGCCGGACGATGCCGAGATCGTGGGTGATGAACAGCATGCTCATACCCTCTTTCTCTTTCAGTTCCGCCAGCAGTTCCAGGATCTGCGCCTGCACGGTCACGTCCAGCGCCGTTGTCGGCTCGTCGGCGATCAGCAGTTTAGGCTTGTTGGCGAGCGCCATGGCGATCATGACGCGCTGTCGCTGGCCACCGCTCATCTGATGCGGATAGGCGGCAAGGCGCTTTTCCGGCTCGCGAATGCCGACCTGGTGCAAGAGTTCGAGGGTCCGTTCTGCCGCCTGCTTGTCGCTCATGCCCTGATGCAGCGTTAGCGTCTCGCCGATCTGTTCCTCAATCGTGTGAAGCGGATTGAGCGAGGTCATCGGCTCCTGAAAGATCATGGCGATATCGTCGCCGCGCACCTGCCGAAGATGCGGCTCGTTCGCCGTCAGAAGGTCGGTTCCCTCGAACAGGATTTCACCGGACGGGTGGCTGGCGGACGGATATGGCAGCAACTTGAGCACCGAATTGGCGGTAACGCTTTTGCCGGAGCCGGATTCGCCCACCAGCGCAACCGTCTCGCCCTTTGCGATGTCGAAGCTGACATGATCGACGGCAATGGATGTCTTGCCGCCCTGATGAAAGGCGACGGAAAGATCGCGGATGGATAGAAGAGGGGAGGTCATTTTCAAGCGGCGGCCTCGATATCGGTCTGGCGAAAATCGTCGCCCTTGAAGAGAAGAGGTTCACCCGTTGTCTTGGCGAGTGCATAAGCGAAGCAGTCGCCGAGATTCAGTCTCGCGGGATGTTCCCCTTTTCCGTAACGCCGCCGTGCTTCTATGGCGGTTTCGGCGTGTTGCGCGGTAATGGGTTCGATTGCGATTTGGCTTGCGTCCAGCCAAACGCTTAGATCGATAGATTGACCGGCCTCGCGCTCCAGTTTCGCCGCGACTTCCCATAGATTGACGGGGCTCAGACGGCAACTTTCGGAAGCGATCAGACGGCGGAAAACCTGTCGCTCCTCCTCGTGCAGCAGAATCGCCAGTATGGCTGAAGCATCAACGATCATGCAGGCATGCCATTTTCGTCATAAAATTCGGAATGATCGCTCGTGGCGCCCGGTCGAAATTTTGGAAATTCTGCTTCAGCCTTATCCATTTGCCGCAATCGCTCTTCGACCGCATGCTCCTCGGCCTCCCCGCGTTGCGCCTCTAGCCGTTCCAAAGCCTTGCGGATTACGCCCGTCATGGTGTCGTTTGTTGCTTTTGCAAGCTTCCGGGCCAGCGCGACGACCGCTTCATCCTTGATATTCAGTCCCATCGCAGCCTCCTTGGTAGAATGAATATAAGTGTTCTACCTTCTGCACGCCACATCACTTGAAGGTCTTCCGTGGATCGAACGCATCGCGCGTGGCTTCACCGATAAAGATCAGCAGCGACAGCATGATCGATATGACCGCGAAGCCTGACAGGCCTAGCCATGGCGAGCCGGGATATTGTTTGCCCTGGCTGAGCAGTTCCCCGAGCGATGGAGAGCCGGGCGGCAGGCCGAAACCGAGAAAGTCCAGACTGGTCAGTGTGGTGATGGACCCGTTCAGAATGAACGGCAGGAAGGTCAATGTCGCCACCATGGCGTTGGGCAGCAGATGCCGCCACATGATCGTTCTGTTGCCGACCCCGAGTGCGCGCGCCGCGTTTACATATTCGAAGTTGCGCGCGCGCAGGAATTCTGCACGGACGACCCCGACAAAAGCGACCCACGAGAAAAGGAGCATGATGCCCAGCAGGATCCAGAACCCGGGCGGCAAAACCGCGGCGATGATCAGCAGCAGGTAGAGAACGGGAATCGAGGTCCATATCTCGATGAAGCGCTGGAAGATCAGGTCGATCCAGCCGCCATAATAGCCCTGCACCGCGCCCGCTGCGACGCCGATGACCCCTGAAAACAGCGTCAGGATCAAGCCGAACAGAACCGAGATGCGAAATCCGTAGATCGAGCGCGCCAGAACGTCGCGCCCCTGATTGTCGGTGCCGAGCCAGTTCCAGTTGCCGAGCCGGCATTGCGGATCGTCGACGCCCCCAGGATATAGCTTGCAGCGCGTCTCCTCGTCATACATCCACGACGGCTTTGCGGGCGTACCTTCGGGAATTTCCCGGTTGACGGTCTGGTAGTTGTAGCGGATCGGGGGCCAGATCATCCAGCCATTGGCCTCGATCTCCTCGGCGATGAAAGGATCGCGATAATCGGTCGTGGCGTAGAAGCCGCCGAACTTTTCTTCCGGGTAGTCGACGACGACGGGAAACAGCAATTCGCCCTGATAGGACGCGACGATCGGCCGGTCGTTCGCGATGAATTCGGCGAAGAGCGACAGAACGAACAGGATCAGGAAAATCCAGAGTGACCAATAGCCGCGCCGGTTGGCCTTGAAATTGTGCCATCGCCGCTGATTGAGCGGCGACAGGAACGGTCGGCGCACGGCGCGGGCCTTTTCGACCTCCTCATAAACCAGGTCGGTATCGGTCATGCCACGTCCCTCCGCTCGAAATCGATGCGGGGATCGACCCAGGTATAGGTCAGGTCGGAGATCAGGCTGACGAGAAGGCCGATAAGGCTGAAGATGAAGAGGTTGGCGAAGACGACCGGATAGTCGCGATTCAGAATGCTCTCATAGCCGAGAAGTCCCAGCCCATCGAGCGAGAAAATTTGTTCGATCAGCAGCGAACCGGTGAAGAAGGCGCTGATGAATGCGCCGGGAAAGCCGGCAATGATGATCAGCATGGCGTTGCGGAAGACATGCCCATACAGCACTTGGCGCTCGGTGAGCCCTTTGGCCCGGGCCGTCGTCACATACTGTTTTCGGATTTCGTCGAGAAAGCTGTTCTTCGTCAGCAAAGTGGTCGTCGCGAACGCACTCATCACCATGGCTGTCAGCGGCAGGGCAAGATGCCAGAAATAGTCGACGATCTTCATCGGCCAGGAGAGTTGGTCCCAATTGTCCGACGTCAGTCCCCTTAACGGGAAGAGATCGAAGAACGAGCCGCCGGCGAACAGAACCACGAGCAGAACCGCGAACAGAAAGCCTGGAATGGCGTAGCCGACAATGACGATGGCGCTGGTCCAGGTGTCGAACGCGGTGCCATCCTTGATCGCCTTACGAATACCGAGCGGAATCGAGATAGTGTAGGAGATTAGGGTCAGCCAGAGTCCGAGCGATATGGATACCGGCATCTTCTCGATGATGAGGTCGATGACCTTTACATCACGGAAATAGCTCTCTCCGAAATCGAAGCGCACATAGTCCCAGACCATGCCGAAAAAGCGCTCGTACCAGGGCTTGTCGAAACCGAACTGGCGCTCCAGATCGGCGATGAATTCCGGATCGAGGCCCTGCGCGCCGCGATATTTGCTGCCGACATCGCCGCCGCCATCGAAGCTTTGCCCGCCGCCGGCCATATCGCCGCCACCGCCGGACAAGCGGTCCATTGCACCGTCGCCCTGGCCTGTCACGCGGGCGATGACCTGTTCAACAGGTCCGCCGGGCGCGAACTGAACCACGGCGAACGCCACGGCGATAATACCGAAGAGGGTCGGGATCATCAGCAGCAGACGCCGCAGAATGTAAGCACCCATATTTGGCCTTACTCCTCGTTCTTCACGCCGGCTCTATCGCCGGACGGTTTTCCGTATGCCAGACCGAGCTTTTCGGCCTTTGCGTCCTCCCACCACCATAGGGCTTCAACAGCGAATCCGAATGGCGGTTTCTCTCCATAGCCGAACACATCCCAGTGGGAAACGCGGTGATTGGGTGAGGACCAGTTCAGAACCCAGTCCTGCCGATGTCGCATCACACGGTCCAACGCACGTAGTGCTGTGCGCAGTTCGTCCCGGCTTTCGGCCTTTCCAGCTGCGGCGATCATGGCGTCGACCGCAGTGCTCTTGGTGCCGGAGAGGTTTTGCGTGCCGCTTGCTTCGGCGGCGTCGCTGCTGAAAATGAGCGCTAGGTCGTCGTCGCTTGGCGTTGCGCCATGGCTCAACCGCTGAATGGTGCAGTCGAAATCATATTCGCGGACACGCCTCTCAAAGAGGGTCGGCTCGATCAACCGGACCGAAGCATCGATTCCGATGCGCCGCAGGTTTTGGCTGTACGGTTCGAGGATACGGACAAAACCCTGCGTATCGATGAGCAATTCGACAGTCAGGCGCTGGCCTTTTTCATCGACGACCAAACCATCGGAGCCTCTCGTCCAGCCTGCTTCCTTCAACAGACGCGCCGCCTCGCGAAGGGTTGCGCGGTCCTGACCCGATCCATCGGTCTTGGCGGGCAGTGGCGGTGGGCCGAACACTGCATCGGATAACTCGTCGACAAACGGCTCCAGCAGCGCCCGTTCCGCTTCGCTTGCCGGTCCTTCCGCAGCAAATTCCGAGCCGTGGAAAAAGGACGCTGTGCGCTCGTACTGGCCAAAGAAAAGCTGGCGGTTCATCCAGTCGAAATCGAAGCAGAGATCGAGCGCCTGGCGTGTCCGCAGATCGTCGAACTTTGCCCGGCGACGATTGATCGCCATGCCCTGGAAGCTGCCGACTTCCTCTTCAGGCACTTCGCGTTTGACGACGCGACCGTCCCGCAGCGCCGGAAAATCGTATTGCTGCGCCCAGCGTTGGGACGAAAACTCTTCGCGGTAAAGCGTTTCGCCCTTCTTGAAGCTTTCGAAGGCGGGCGTGTGGTCGCGGAAGGTTTCCACGCGGATCACATCGAAATGGTAGAGCCCGCGACGGACAGGAAGGTTGGCGCCCCAATAGTCCGGATCGCGCTCATATTCGATGAATGTGCCGGCGCGCATTCGCCCGACGCGATATGGACCGCTGCCGAGCGGCGCGACAAGCTGGGAGCCGTCATAGGGGTGGTCGTTCCAGAAGGACTTCGCGATAATTGGCAGAGCAGCCGCCGAAAGGATCGTGCGCTCACTATGCACGCCGGAGAAGACCAGACTGACCTCGTGCTCGCCATTGGCTTCCACTGCCGCCAATTGCGTCAGCGATAGCGAAAAATAGGGGTGGGTCGCGGAATCCTGCAGCCTCTCATAGCTGTCGACGACATCTGCTGACGTCACCGGGGTGCCATCGTGAAATCGCGCTTCTGGGCGCAAACGGAAGCGATAGCGCTTTCCATTCTCCTCAATGGTCACGCTTTCAGCCAGCAGACCGTAGATCGAGTCCGGCTCGTCGACAGCAGCCGCCATCGTATTTACCGGTGCCGGCGTCATCAGGCTATCATAGGTAAGTTCGAGCCGCGGCGCGCCGATGCCACGCAGCACGAAAATGTTGAGGGTATCGAAGCCGCTCGTGCTTTGATTGCCGATCCAGTTCGGAGCCTGAAACGAAATGCGTCCGCCCTTCGGTGCATCTGGATTGGCGAAATCGAAATGCGTGAAATCCAGCCCGTATTTTAGTTCGCCGAAAGCCGATAGCCCGTGAAGGGGCTGATCGCGAGGTGTTTCCGCAAATAGCGTACGAGGCAGGAGGGGCGCGATCGATAGAGCCGCCGCGCCGGTCAGGACGGAACGGCGAGTGGCTTGAAATCCGCTGCGATCAGCCATCCTCTGGCGGCTCCGGCGGTTCGGGCAGATCTTTTAGCCCCGCGTCGATAGCCTCGGCATTGGCTTGATCCTCCCACCAGACGGTCGGGAAGCCGACAGAGAATTCCGGCAAGGGATCGGGGCCTTTTATCCGGTTCCAGACGATCAGCCTGTCGAACGGATAGTACAATTGCGGGATCACATAATGGTGATGCAGAAGCGCACGGTCGAGCGCCCGTGTCGCGGCCACAAGATGCTCCCGCGTCTCCGAGAAGATAACCTCGTCAATCAGCGCGTCGATGCCGAGATCGGCAATACCGGCGTAGTTGCGTGAACCGGGCGTATCCTTGGAGCCGCTGCCCCAATAGTTGCGCTGTTCATTGCCCGGCGAGAGCGATTGCCCCCAGGCCGAGGTAATCATGTCGTAGTCGAAATTTCTGATGCGCTCCAGATAGGCATTGGGTTCCATGAGCCGCAACGAGACGTCGACGCCCAGCCGGCGCAGCGACTGTTGAAGCGGCGTAATAACGCGTGCCGAGCTTTCGCTTGCGTAGAGCACCTCGAAACCGAAAGGTTCGCCTGTCTGCGCGTTCACGAGGCGACGGTTTCGCAGTTCGTAACCGGCCTCTTTGAAGAGATCGAGCGCAATACGGAGATTTTTGCGCATGGCCGAATTGGACCCGCCAATGGGGTTCGTGAAGACATCGGTGAAAACCGATTCCGGCAGATCGGCGCGGTATTTTTCCAGTATGTCGCGTTCCATGCCTTGCGGCAGCCCGCTGGAGGCGAGTTCGGTGCCCGCGAAAAAGCTGTCTGGGCGCAGATACATGCCATAGAAGATCGTGCGGTTCAGCGTTTCGAAATCGAAACAATAGCTGATGGCCCGGCGCACCCGGGAATCCTGAAACTTCTTGCGGCGCATATTGGGCACGAAAGCCTGCATGACGCCGGACGCCTTGTCCGGCACGATCTTCAGGTCGACATAGCCTTTTCGCCGGGCTGGGAAGAGGTTTTCGGTGTAGGCGGTATTCCAGGTCGTGGCGCTGTTTTCGGAGCGAAAGTCGAGCTTGCCGGCTTTCAGAGCCTGGATCATCGCCACCTGATCGCGGAAATACTCATAGCGGATCTGGCCGAAATTGTTGGACCCGACATTGACCGGCAAATCCCTGCCCCAGTAGTCCTCAACCCGATCATAGACCAGTGTTTGCCCGGCGCTGAAAGCTCCGATCCGATAGGGCCCGCTGCCAAGCGGTCGCTCCAGCGTGGTCGATGCGATGTCGCGTTTCCGCCCATTCCCATCTTCGCCCTCCCACCAATGTTGGGGCAGGACCAGGACCTGCCCGACAATGTGCGGCAGTTCGCGATTATTGCGTTCATTGAACAGGAATGTCACTTCGCCAGGCGCGCTCTCCACCGCCTCCACCACATTGGCGTAGTAGAAGCGATATTGCGGGTGCAGTTCCTTGAGCTTGTTGAAGCTCCAGATCACATCCGACGCCTTGACGGGCTCGCCATCGTGCCATCGGGCGTCAGGGTTCATTCGGTAAGACACCCATGAGAAATCATCGGGGTATCGAATGGCATCGGCCAGGAGGCCGTACATTGCAGAAATATCGAGTTCGTCGAGAGCGGACGTGAATAGCGTTTCGTAGATTAGCCCAAGACCGTCGCCGACTTCGCCCTTCGGAACAATCGGGTTGAAACTGTCGTAACTGCCGATGGAACCCTGACGGACGACCCCGCCCTTCGGTGCACCCGGATTGACATAGGCGAAATGGTCGAAGCCCTCTTCATATTTCGGCTCGCCGAGCAGAGTGGTCGCATGATGCCACGGCAGAGCCTCACGAATATCGGCCGCCGGCAGAGCCGGATTGGCGATGGTTTCGGCTTGCGCAAGGGCGTCTGACGGCAGGCCGAACGTAGCC
The DNA here is from genome assembly GCF_024158145.1 of Notoacmeibacter sp. MSK16QG-6. Classification (GTDB taxonomy): domain Bacteria; phylum Pseudomonadota; class Alphaproteobacteria; order Rhizobiales; family Rhizobiaceae; genus Notoacmeibacter. The sequence goes on along the minus strand of NZ_JAMYXM010000001.1, from coordinate 1,031,966 downwards.
AGCGAAGCAACGCCACAACCTCCCGCGATCAAAAGCGAACGGCGGTCGAGACTCGTGCCTTCGAACCCCTTGATTGTCCGCCGATCTTTGTGCCGCCATCTCTCTGTCATGCATTCCGCTCCCTGACGATGATGCCCACCCGTCCCGTCTGCGATGATGTCCGAAAGGCCATCGCATCAGCAATAAGGGAGGGCAGACAGATGTAATGGCAATAAAAAAGCCGGCCAGAAGCCGGCTTTTTCATGATGTCTGCATGACAAAGCGGAAAGGTAACACCTTTCGAAGCGTCGTTGCCGAACCGATCAGTTGGCCTGCCGACGCCGCAGAAGCTCTTCTTCCGTCAACGGTTCGCCATCGGCATCGGTCGGCGTCTCGCTCGACGAGTCCGTTTCGGCGGCCGGCTCTGCTTCCGTTGCAGTCGAAGCTTCCGCGCCGGTCGCGTCACTTTCAGTCGCCGCCGCGTCACCGGAGGCAGCCGGCTCATCTGCTGCAGAGCCTTCTTCACCGGTCTCGGCCGATCCGTCGAGCGGTTCGCCTGTCCCCTCGACGGCCGTCGGCGTGTCAGCGGGGGCCGTTTCCGAAGACGGGGCGGCTTCGGTGGTGGTTTCGGCAGGCTCTGCACCGTCCGGGTCGCCTGTGCCTTCGGCGTCCGCTGCGCCTTCAGCCTGCGGCTGGCCGTCTGCTTCCGCGGCATCGGCCGCCGGCTCGCCACCTTCGTCGCTCTCAGCTTCCGGTTCAGGAAGCGGCAGAGGACTGTCGGACTGCTCGTTCATCCAGGCAATGAGATTGGCGCGGTCGGAGTCCTTTTTCAGGCCGGCGAAGCCCATTGCCGTGCCCGGCACCTCATCCTTCGGTTTCAGCAGAAAGGCATTGAGATGCTCGAAGTCCCATTCACCGACTTCGCCGCCATAGGTTTTCAAAGCCTCGGAATAAGAGAACCCTTCGTGGCCTGCGATGGCCCGGCCAACCACGCCATGGAGATTGGGGCCGACCTTGTTGGCGCCCCCGCTTTCAATGGTGTGGCAGGCTGCGCATTTCTTGAAGACGCTCTCGCCAGCGGCGGGATCGGCATCGGCCATGAGCGCCGCGATCGAAACTGTCTCGGCTTCTCCGCCGCTGGCGTCCCCGCCTTCGCCTTCCTCGGCGGCTTCGATCACGTAGCCTGCCTGTTCGGGCACTTCTTCATGGAAGATGGCGTCGGAGATGAGACCGATAGAGAAAACAACGAACACTGCGGCCAGAAGGCCGCCGACAATCTTGTTCAGTTCAAAAGAGTCCATGAAACTCCAGGCTCCTAGAAGGTCGCTCCCGCAATGCGTTGCGCAGCCTAGGCCGCTACCCCTTCGACAACTCCCCCGAAAGGCACTGCGAGCAAGCCGGTCAGGCTTGTTCCGGACCGCCCCGGCCCGGTTCGCGGCGGAAACTATGTCTTTTGCCTGTCCCTTGCAACACATATAAGGGCGGCGTTGCGCCGACATTGGTCGAAGGCAAAGCGCGCTTGTGGAAAGGTTGCCCGTTTATGACATCCATGGCCTTGATACCGGCTCGCCTTGCAGCCAGCAGACTGCCGGGCAAACCGCTGGCCGATATTTGCGGTCGCCCGATGATCGTCCATGTGGCGGAACGGACGGCGGCAGCAGGACTTGGCCGGGTAGCGGTTGCGACGGATGATGAGGAAATTCGCGCAGCCGTTGAAAGCGCCGGCTTCGAAGCGGTGATGACGTCGACAGAGCATCCTTCTGGATCGGATCGCATCTTCGAAGCGCTGCAAAAGCTCGATCCGACGGGAGAGGTCGAGATCGTCGTCAACGTTCAGGGCGATCTGCCGACTCTCGACCCCGCCATCGTGAAAAGCGCCCTCGCACTTCTCGACGATCCGGACGTCGCGATCGGTACGCTCGGCGCGCCCATCACAAATGAAGCGGAGATGAATAATCCGAATGTGGTGAAGATCGTCGGCAGCCCGTTGAGCGATAGCAGACTGCGCGCACTCTATTTCACGCGGGCCACCGCGCCCTGGGGAGAGGGGACGCGATATCATCATATCGGTCTCTACGCCTATCGCCGCGATGCACTGGCGCGGTTCGTCGCCCTGCCGCGTTCAGCGCTCGAAAAGCGCGAAAGGCTGGAGCAGTTACGTGCACTGGAAGCGGCGATGCGAATCGACGCGGCCATCGTCGACGATGTGCCGCTCGGCGTTGACACGCCTGCCGATCTGGACGAAGCCCGCCGCCGTATTGCTCGATCTGGCAGAGGATAGGACGATGGATCCGCGACAGGGCCGTATTTCGTTTCAGGGCGAAAGGGGCGCCAATTCCGACAAGGCGTGCCGGGAAATGTTCCCCAATATGGAGCCTGTGCCTTGCCCCACCTTCGAGGAGGCGTTCCAGGCGGTTGAGAGCGGCGCTGCCGATCTGGCCATGATCCCGATCGAAAACACCATAGCCGGACGCGTCGCCGATATTCATCATCTTCTGCCCAATTCGCGGCTCCAGATTGTCGGCGAATGGTTTCTGCCGATCCGCTTTCAGTTGATGGCGCTTCCTGGCGCGGCGAAGGATGACATCCGCACCGTCCACAGCCATATCCATGCGCTCGGCCAATGCCGCAATATTATCCGAAGCAATGGATGGACGCCCATGGTGGCCGGCGACACGGCGGGTGCGGCGCGCGAGGTTCGTGACAGCAATGATCGGACTCGCGCCGCGCTGGCCCCGGCTTTGGCAGCAGAGCTATACGGTCTGGATATTCTGGCGCGCGACGTAGAGGACACCCATAACAATGTCACCCGCTTTGTGGTTCTCTCGACGGGCGAAGACCAGATCGAGCGGCAGGACGACACCGCCATCATGACGACGTTCGTCTTTCGGGTGCGGAACATTCCCGCAGCGCTCTATAAGGCCATGGGCGGGTTCGCGACCAATGGCGTGAACATGACCAAGCTGGAGAGCTACCAGCTCAATGGCAGCTTCTTCGCCACCCAGTTTTACGCCGACATTGAAGGCCATCCGGACGACGAGAATGTCGCTCTGGCGCTGGAAGAACTCGATTTCTTTTCCGACGAGCTTAATATTCTCGGCGTCTATAAAGCCCATCCAAGCCGCAAAAACCTGATGGACGGCCTCGGAATCGAAGAAGACGGCTCCGAGACGAGATAGGGTTTCCGTTTGGCCGGCACGCTCAATGGGCTGTGAGAGCGACCCAATCGGCCATCAACCGGGCGGCGATTGCGCCACGGGGTGGCGCAGATGTCCCGCCTGGCAGGCTCGGCTCGGTACTCTGATAGGCCGGGCGGCGGGACAGCACCTCGATCATTTCGTCCCGGCTGAACCAGCGGCAGTCCGCCAGTTCGGTCTCGTCGAACTGAATTTCCGACGACAGGGCCTTGCCGAAAAAGCCCATCATCAATGTGTGGGGCATGGGCCAGGGTTGGCTGGCGTGATAGCGGACCGCGCCGACTGTGATGCCCGATTCCTCCAAGACTTCCCGCCGCACCGTGTCTTCCAGCGTTTCGCCATGTTCGACAAAGCCGGCCAGGCACGAATACATGCCCTCCGGAAAATGCGCGCTGCGGCCCAGAAGTGCCCGCTCGCCATCCGTGACGAGCATGATCGCGACCGGGTCGATGCGGGGAAAAACTTCACGTCCGCATGAGGGACACGCTCGCTTGATCCCGCCTCCGGCTATCTCGGTGGCATGGCCGCAAAAGCCGCAATGGCGGTGCCCACCATGCCAGTTGAGCAGCGATCGGGCCTGGCCGAGCGCGCCTTCGTCCGCCGGAATGAGCAATCCTTGCGCGTAAATGGAGCGGACGTCGATGGCCTTGTACGGATCGGGTGGGTCGTCAGCCGTGTCGCATCTCTGAAGCGCGTGGCGGGGCGTGCCGTCCATCCAGCCGAGAAGCAGACGCTGGGAATATCCGGGCGCCGATAAATGCTCCACCTGCTCCCGCGGCTGCCAAGGCGAGCCGGCCGGATCGAAGAGAAGGCGGCCGTCGTGATTGAAGACGAGTGTCAGCGCGTTGGGATCGGCCAGCGCTTCGGCCACCAGCTCTTCTGTACGATGTTCCGAGCGCCTTTCGATCGAATTGCGCGAAAAGCCGGTCTGCCTGCTGGCTTCCGCCAGCGGCCAGAAATCGTCAGGCAGAAGGCTCAACTCTGCGTAAGCTGCTGCTTGAGGCGGTCGCAGAATGCGATCCGCTCTTCCGAACCGTATGGCTCGCGAACGCCGTAGCCCCAAACCGGACCGGGCCAGTTGGGATCGCCCGCATTTCTTGCGACGATATGATAGTGCAGTTGCGGAACGATATTGCCGAGCGCGCCGCGATTGATCTTGTCGCAATCGCTGATCGCGCAAAGTGCGGCGGCCACCTCGTTGGTTTCGAACGTCATCATGGTTTGGTCGAGAGGTGTCAGTTCATGCAGTTCGGTGATGCCGTTCCGCTGTGGAATAAGGACAACCCAAGGCCAGCGCCGGTCGTCGATCAGGCGCAGTTCGCAAAGGCCCAGCCAACAAATCGGATGGCTGTCGGCTTCGAGCGTCCTGTCGATTTCGAAGCTGCTGTGCCGGTTGAAAGTCAGCATAAAGGCTTGTCCCCCTCTTCGGGGTGTATTGAAACGTGAACTCTGGGTCGGAAGCAAGGCGTCTGTCTGGCAAATCGCTTTTTTGCGGCCAAAATCGAACGGACGAACTTGCAAAGCCTTCGATGATTGATGATATGGACCGTGGGAGGCTGGTGGTGGACGCACCACTCGCCAACCGGGTCAGGTCCGAGAGGAAGCAGCCCCAACGAGGTTCCGGCGCGGGTCATCGTGCCAGTCTCCCACCCGACTAGTTCAAGTATTTGCCCTTTGCGAAGAGGCTGCTCTTGCCGTTCGAACATCTATATTCGGCAATTGAGGCTATGCGGAACGCACTTCCTCTAGCAACGATGAAATATTTGCTATCGTAATCGGGTCGACTGTAAGATTTCACCCCGCTTCGGTCGGTTGCCGCAATCTTATTCTCGATGGCGATGTAGTCGGTGATGGCTAAACCGTTTCCAAAATCCAGAGGGCTGGCGTCTACGAATGCGCCTTCCGAATAGCACGTCTTACTTATGGCTACGTACACATCCCGGCGTAGGGATCCTTTAATCTCTGCTGGTAATTCTGGGTACAAAAAAGTTGCCACTGCATAAATGACGCCCATAAACGCAAGAAGGTCAGACAAATAATTTCTATAAAAAGAAAATATTCTATGTATCATGCAAGTAAATCCTGATGGCATTTTTCTAAAAATACGTATTTGTGCCTTTCCGTCAATTGTAGGGAGACATTTTCGTGGTGCCTGCTATGTTTGATAATCGCATCTGATGGCTTCATATATGGTGCGGGTTTTCTTTGGATGAGGCGTGATCGATGAGTGACCTGCCGGAATTGAGCCAGCAGACCGGCAAGGATGAGAACTACCGCGTTCTGGCGCGGAAATACCGCCCGCGCGATTTCTCTGACCTGATCGGCCAGGAGCCGATGGTCCGCACGCTCACCAACGCCTTCAAGACCGGCCGGATCGCCCAGGCATGGATGCTGACCGGCGTGCGCGGCGTCGGCAAGACGACGACGGCTCGCATCCTCGCGCGCGCCTTGAATTATGAGACCGATACGGTCGATAAACCGTCGATCGAACTGCCGGAAATGGGCGTTCACTGCCAGGCCATTATGGAAGGCCGCCATGTCGACGTGATCGAGATGGATGCGGCCTCCCATACCGGTATCGACGATATTCGCGAGATCATCGAGCAGGTCCGCTACGTGCCGGTATCGGCGCGCTACAAGGTCTTTATCATCGATGAGGTGCACATGCTCTCCACGGCTGCCTTCAATGGGCTGCTGAAAACGTTGGAAGAGCCGCCGCCTCACGTCAAATTCGTTTTCGCCACGACGGAAATCCGCAAGGTGCCGGTGACCATCCTGTCGCGCACCCAGCGTTTCGATTTGCGCCGCGTCGATGCCGGAACGCTTGTTCAGCATCTGCAGAAAATCGCGGCGCTCGAAAAGGTCGAGATCGAACCAGAAGCGCTTGCCATGGTCGCTCGCGCGGCGGAGGGTTCGGTACGCGACAGCCTTTCCATTCTCGATCAGGCCATTGCTCACGCAGCCGGAAAGGTCGAGGCGCAGACCGTGCGCGCTATGCTGGGCCTCGCCGACCGGGCGCGCATCATCGATCTGTTCGAACATCTGATGAGCGGCGATCTGCCGGCGGCGCTTGGCGAGTTCCGCAGTCAGTATGACGCTGGCGCCGACCCGGCGGTCATCCTGACCGATCTTGCCGAATTTACCCATCTCGTCACCCGTCTGCGCTTCGTCCCGGAAGCCGCGGACGATGCCTCTCTTTCTGAAGAAGAGCGCGAGCGCGGCACCGCTTTCGCGCAGCGCATGAGCGTCCGCGCCATGAGTCGCGCCTGGCAGATGCTGCTCAAAGGCATCGGCGAGGTGCAGAATGCGTTTCGTCCCGTGGCGGCTGCCGAAATGGTGCTCATTCGTATTGCCCATGCCGCCGACCTGCCCAATCTTGATGACGCGATCCGCATGGCGCAGGATATGGCTGAGAACGGTGCGCCGGCTTCCGGGCAGAACGGGCCGGCGGGCAATGGCGGCGGCGCGCGCGCTGTTGTCGGAGGCAACGCGACGGCCGTTGGTCAGCCCGCGGCAACACCGACACAGGCGCGCCCTGCGCCGACCATGCGCCTTGTTGCCAGCCAGCCAGCGCCCGTCGCTCAACCGGCCGCTGCGACTCCCGAAGCTGAACAGGTCGAAACCCCGAAATTCACGCCGCTCGCCTCAATCGCCGACATTATCAAATTGGCGGAAACGCATCGCGATCCGGTTTTTCGCGGTCATGTGAAACGCTTCGTCCGTCCGGTCTCCTTCGGCCCTGGGCGCATTTCCGTCCAACTCGATGCAGGCGCGCCGGCAACCCTTGTCTTCGATATGCAGAACAAGCTGCATGAGTGGCTGGGAGAACGCTGGACCATATCGACCAGCCGCGAGGGCGGCGGGCGGACATTGGCGGAGGACGAGCAGACTGCCCGTGAAACCGCATTGGGCGAAGCAGCCCTAGATCCGACCGTCGCGGCCATCCTGCAGAGTTTCCCCGGCGCGAAAATCGTCGATGTGCGGATGCCGGAAAGCGACATGCCCGAAGAACTGGACGAGATCGATGTCGATGCCGCAGCCCAGGCGGCGATAGACGCCGGCTTCGACGATGAAGACGATTTTGAAACCTAGCCAGCCGCCCACTGGCGAAGAGGCGTTTCGCTCTCTATCTGCCAGGCAACGAAATCAGCAGAACGGAGCGCGCCATGAAAGACCTGATGGGCCTGATGAGCAAGGCCAAGGAGATGCAGGCCAAAATGGCCGAACTTCAGGACGAAGTGGAGAAAATGGAAGTCGCTGGCGCGTCGGGCGGCGGGCTCGTCTCGGTCACGCTGAGCGGTAAGGGCGACCTGAAAGGCCTCTCCATCGACCCTTCCCTGATGAAGGAGGGCGAGGGTGAAATTCTCGAGGATCTCATCGTCGCCGCACATGCCGATGCGCGCACAAAGCTGGAAACGGCCATGGCGGAAAAGACCCAGTCGATGACGGCCGGCCTTGGCTTGCCGCCCGGCATGGGCGGCGGCAAGTTCCCGTTCGGTTGAAAGCTAGTCTGGATCGCACCATGGTAAAGGCTGTCAATCTCAACGAAAAGCTCGCCCAATTCAGTGAACATTGGTCGCCGAAGATCGTCGCTGAATATAACGGCAATGACGTAATGGTGGTAAAGTTCAAGGGCGAATTTCCCTTTCACTCCCACGCCGAAACCGATGATTTCTTTCTTGTCCTTGAGGGCAAGATGACGATGGAATACCGGGATCGCACGATTAGCGTTGGCCCAGGTGAACTTTTCATTGTTCCGAAGGGAATCGAGCACCGACCCGTGGCCGAAGAAGAGGTCAAGGTGCTCCTCATCGAACCGAAGGGTGAGCCCAATTCCGGCGACAGCACCGAGCGCGCTCCTGCCGTTAAAGAATGGATCTGAGCGTCGCTGACTGGGTTAAACCAGCACGCGCTGCATCAGGATGGCGGGGAACGGGATGCTCTCTCCAAGCATGACCGTTACCTCCTGCACCCGCTCGAAGCCTTGGCGCTCGTAAAAGGCCTCGGCAGGCAGCGAGGAGAAGCACTGCAGCCGCGTCATGCCCGCTTCCATCGCGTCCTCCACGCAGCGTTGCAGGATGGCGCTGCCTACCCCGGTGCGCATCTGGCCGGGGTCGGTCGCGAAATGTCGGACATGGCCTGTTGCCGCGACCCTGTCGCCCGTGCCTGGCGTCGCATGGCTCCATCCGCCGCATCCGACGATCTGTCCGTCCGACAGAGCTTTGAAATACCGCCCGCTTTCGAGCAGTCGGGTGTCGATTCTCAGCATGGCCGGCAAGGCATTTTCCAGAATGTCCGCCTCATACCAGCCCGGATAGACTTCCGCGTAACAACGGCCGATCAGTGATTCAAGCGCCTCGCGATCCTCGACGCCGGCCACTTCGATTGCCACATCCACTCCCATGAGCTCCTCATTCCTACTCTGGTGCTTGGCGAATCATAGCGCTTCCGGCAGGACAGTGCCATGAGCGGACGACGCATTGCCGGCCCTGAAATTGAAAAATTGATCCAGCTTCTGGCTCGCGTGCCGGGGCTGGGGCCGCGTTCGGCGCGCCGCGCAGCCCTTCAGATGATCAAGAAAAAAGATCAGTTGATGGGCCCGCTTGCCGAGGCGCTGGCGCTGGTCCATGAGCGCGTCGTGGTCTGTTCGACCTGCGGCAACGCCGACACGTCCGATCCCTGCGCCATCTGTTCCGATCCGCGCCGTCAGACCGGCACGATCATTGTGGTCGAGGAAGTCGCCGACCTCTGGGCGTTGGAGCGGGCCGCCGCCATGCCGAACGTTCTTTATCATGTGCTCGGCGGCGTACTCTCTCCACTCGACGGGATCGGCCCGGACGATCTGTCGATTGCGGCGCTTGTCGACCGGGTTGAGGCCGGCGGCGTCTCCGAGATCATCCTTGCCGTCAACGCCACCGTCGAGGGGCAGACCACCGCACACTACATCACCGACCGCCTATCCGGTTTCGAGGTGACGGTAACCCGGCTTGCGCACGGCGTGCCGGTCGGTGGCGAACTGGACTATTTGGACGACGGCACATTGGCCGCCGCGCTGAAAAGCCGCACGAAGTTCTGAGATGTCTCCGAGTGCATTTCCGCTATAGTCAGCCTCATGCTTGAAGGAGGCCTGACATGTCCACCGATTGGAAACTGCCCTGGAAAGCCCATTGCAGATGCGGCGCGGTCGAGATGACGGTGTCCGCTCCACCGCTGCTGACCATGGCGTGTCATTGCCGCGGGTGCCAGCGGATGAGCGCGAGCGCCTACTCCTGCTCCATGGCGGTTCCGCAGGACGGTTTCGCGGTTGATGGGCCAGCTCGTGATAAGCGCCAGTCCGAAGACAATGACGGCTACACCCACAATTTTTGTCCGCAATGCCACAGCTGGATCTTTACCGAATTTCCGGCGGAAATGGGTTTCATCAATCTGCGCGCGACCATGCTGGACGATCCCTCCTGGTTCGCGCCCTTCGTCGAAACCCAGACCACTGAGAAACTCGCCTTCGCCGAGACCGGCGCGCCGATCAGCTATGAGCGGTTTCCAGAGATGGGCGATTATCCGGGCCTGATCCAGCGCTTTTCGGAAGAGGGCGCAAAGCCCGCCTGAGACTTTTCAAAACCGACGGATACGCGATGCGCCTGAAATCCCTTCTCCTGATTCTCTTCAGCCTGCTGCTGGCGAGTCCTACCATGGCGCAGGACCGTGCGGCGGTGGAGCGTCAGTTCCAGTCATGGCTGCAGTCGGACATCTGGCCGGCGGCGCGCGCAAAGGGCGTCTCCCGCCAGAAATTCGATAAGGCATTCCGCGGCGTTTCGCTGAATTGGGATCTTCCCGATCTCGTGCCGCCGGGCAGCAAAGCCAAAACGCCGAAGAAACAGCGGCAGGCCGAATTCGGATCGCCCGGAAAATATTTCAACCGCGGTTCGGTCGATGGTGCGACGGCGGTAGGACGTCAGATGGCGCGAACGTATGCCAAAACGCTCGCGGCAGTCGAGCGCGCCACCGGCGTGCGAGGACGGATTATTCTGGCGATCTGGGGTAGAGAGAGCGGTTATGGCCGCGTGGCAATCCCACATAATGTGTTCGAAGTTCTCGGCACGAAGGGCTTCATGGCGACGCGCGCCGCCTATTTCCGCGACGAATTGATTGCGGCGCTACAGATCGCAGAGGCCGGCCATGCGCCGGAGGCCGCGATGAAAAGCTCTTGGGCCGGGGCGCTCGGACAGCCGCAATTCATGCCGACGAGTTTCCTGAATCACGCCGCAGACGGCGATGGCGACGGTCGCGCCGATATCTGGCGCTCGGAAGCCGACACGATTGCCTCGATCGGCAACTATTTGCGCCATTTCGGCTGGCAGCCGGGACGCGACTGGGGCTACGAAATCACTCTTCCGGCGAATGTGTCGTGCACGCTGGAGGGACCGGATCGTGGTCGCCCGCTGTCCGAATGGGAAGCGATGGGCATTGCCCGCGTATCCGGAAAGCCTTTTCCGGATGTCGAGCGCAAGGGGCAGATGTTCCTGATGCTGCCCGCGGGGCGGAACGGCCCGGCCTTTCTGGTGACGCCGAACTTCTACGTCATCAAGGAATATAACGAGAGCGATCTTTACGCGCTCTTCGTTGGCCATGTCGGCGACCGCATTCAATACGGTGTCGGCGACTTCTCAGGTGCATGGGGCCAGGTCGGCGGCCTCTATCGCTCCGATATCGCCGTCATGCAGCGTGCGCTGGAGCAGCAGGACAAGGATGTCGGCGGCGCGGACGGCCTGCCGGGGTTCAAGACCCGGCGCGAGATCGGCGCCTGGCAGGAACGCCAGGGCGAGCGCGCCACCTGCTTTCCGACCCAGGCCATGGTGGGGCGGTTGCGATAGACTACCGGAACCACGTTCAGAAGGTCAGGCTGAGGGATCGACCTTCTTTGGATTGCCCGTCCCCATATCTGTGCCGATATAGGGCTTCTTGGCCTCCTTCCACTTGGCGAAGCCGCCTTCGAGATGGGCAATCCGGCCACCGACGCTCTGAAGGTACTGCTTGGCGACGCGTTCGGAGCGAAGGCCGGAGCCGCAATGCAGCACGATGCGCTTGCCCTCCTGGCTCGGAAGATCGGCGCCATCGACGAATGCCATTGGTGCATTCAGCGCGCCCTGAATATGTTCGAACAGATATTCCTGCGGCGTCCGCACATCGATGACCGCAACGGATTTGCTGACCAGCGCGTCGGCGAGCTCGTCGACGGTCCAGTGCTCGAACACGCCGTTGTCCAGTTTCTCTTCCCGCATCCCATTCTCCTAGGCGCAAATTATCATATTCGGCTTATGACATATGTCAGGCATGAGAAACGGGAAGATATTGGGCGTTCGGCTACTCCGCTGCCAAGGAGACAGCGCATTCCTCCCGCTCGCTCAACTCAACCGATGCAATGGCATCGCCGCGCCGGCTGAGCTTTCCGATAGCCCGAGCCAGGGAGTCGATGTCCTTCTGACTATGGCTGAAATGCGTTTGCAGTTTCGCGATCAGTGTATCGACCGCGCTGACCTCTTCCATCAGGGCGGCCACTTCCGCCTGAATGCGATGGGCTTCGCGCGCCATCGCTTCGTCGCGCCGCATGGAGTGTACGATGCCGAGCGCCAGCATAAGAAGGGACGGCGAAACCAGCATGACGCGGCGGCGTGATGCCCGCTCCACAACCGCACCGAAATGTTCGTGCAGATCGGCAAAAACACTTTCCGATGGCACAAAGAGGAATGCGAAATCCTGTGTTTCGCCTGGCTGTACATATTTGTCGCCCACCGCGTCGACATGCACGGCCATGTCGCGGCGGAAGCGCTTTCTGGCTGCGTCGCGGGCAAGATCGTCATCCGCTTCGCCCATGGCGCGCCATGCTTCGAGCGGGAATTTCGCGTCGATCACCAGCGGCGGTGCGCCGCCCGGCAGCCTCACCAGCGCATCGGGCCGGACACCGGTAGGCAGCCGAGTCTGCAGATCGAACGTGCCGACCGGAAGCGCGTCGTGGAGAATCGCTTCCAATCGTCGTTCGCCGAAAAGGCCCCGCGTTTGCTTATCCGTCAGGATGGCTTGCAGACCCATCATCTCACCGGCCAGCTCGCCGATATTGCGTTGGGCGCTATCGATCACCGCGAGCCGTTCGGACAGTTCCGTCAGATTGGTCTGTGTGGCCCGGTTTTGCCGTGTCAGGCTCTCGCCAAGCCGGCCCGACAAATGCTCCAGCCGCCGCGCCAAACGCGCGTCGAACGCCTCCTGCCGCTCGCCGAGATGATCGGCCAGTGCGCCGAGCCGCCCGGCGAGTTCCGCCTGCTGCTGCTCCACGCGAGACAGGCTTTGGCGGCCTGCCGTAAGCCTCCCGACGAAGAGAGCCATTACAAGAAGCGCGCCGCCTGCCGCCCAAAGCGGAAGCGTCATGCCAAAAGGCATCGCGAGCGGCATCGTCAGTGAAAGTCCGGTCTCCATGAGGGTACACTGCCAGACTGGACACCCGTCGACAAGAACAGATCAGAAACATTCTTGCCGAACCCTTACGTTGCCGGGAGTTGACATCGCGTATTCCCCGCGTAGAACCCGCGACATGACTGGCAGCAAGCGCCCCCTCGTCGTTCTTCCCGATCCGATCCTGCGGCAGGTCTCCAAACCCGTCGAGCGGATCGACGATGAAACGCGTCGGCTCGCGAGCGACATGCTGGCGACCATGTACGATGCGCCCGGTATCGGCCTTGCTGCGATCCAGATCGCCGAACCGCTCCGTCTCATCACGATCGATCTCGCCAAAGAGGATGACGAGCCGGACCCGCACGTCTTCGTCAATCCGAAGATCGTCGCGCGCGGCGACGAGCCGGGCACCTATGAAGAAGGATGCCTTTCGATTCCGGATTATTTTGCCGAGGTAGAACGCCCGGCAACGGTCGCGGTCGAATATCTCGATCTGGAAGGCGACATGCAGGTCATCGAGGCCGATGGGTTGATGGCCACCTGCCTGCAGCATGAGGTGGATCATCTCGACGGCGTGCTTTTCATCGACCATATTTCACGGCTGAAACGCGATATGGTCGTGAAGAAATTTAGAAAGCTGGCCAAGGAACGCGGCGGCACGCGCCTTCTCTGACCGCAACCCGCAAGCGAGCCAAGTAGTATGGCCCTTTCCATCATTTTTATGGGCACGCCCGATTTTTCTGTTCCAACCCTGCGGGCATTGCATGAAGCCGGACATCAGATTCGCGCTGTCTATACGCAGCCGCCACGTCCGGCGGGACGGCGGGGCCTCGAACTGACGCCATCGCCCGTGCACCGAGCCGCCGAAGAGCTGGGGCTGGATGTGCGCCATCCGACCAGCCTGAAAGGCGAAGCCGAACAGCAGGCGTTCGCAGCGCTGGATGCCGATGTCGCGGTGGTCGTGGCCTATGGCCTGCTCCTGCCGCAGCCGATCCTGGATGCGCCGCGTCTCGGCTGCTTCAATGGCCATGCCTCCGCCCTGCCTCGCTGGCGCGGAGCGGCCCCCATTCAACGCGCGATCATGGCAGGCGATCGAGAGACGGCGATGATGGTCATGAAGATGGAGGCCGGCCTCGACACAGGCCCCGTCGCCATGGAATCACGCATCCCGATCGATCCTGAGATGACTGCTGGAGACCTGCATGACCGGCTTGCTGAGGCAGGTGCAGCGCTCATGGTCGATGCCATGGCCGCGCTTGAGACCGGCACCCTGAGCTTGACGTCCCAGTCGGACGAGGGCGTCACATACGCAAAGAAGATCGACAAAGGCGAGACCCGAATAGATTGGGCGGCGGACGCAAAGGCCGTCCATGACCGTATTCGAGGGCTTGCGCCCTTTCCCGGCGCTTGGTGCGAGATGGATTTGGGTGGCAAGCGTGAAAGGGTAAAGGTACTGAAAGCCTCTCTGGTATCGCTTGACAGGCTTGAGGACCTCACGCCAGGCGCGGTCGTCGCCCAGCCACTCACCGTAGCCTGCGGACAGGGGACGATAGCGTTGAAACGCCTGCAGAAGGCCGGCGGCAAACCGCTCGATGTGGCTGATTTCGTTCGCGGCAATCCGGTATCGGTCGGCGATCGCCTGCAATGACGGATAGTCCGGCGACGCAGCGTTACCGCGCCACCGTCGAATATGACGGCACACCCTATAAAGGCTTCCAGCGCCAGGCCAATGGCCACACCGTTCAGCAGGCCATTGAGGAGGCCATCGAGAAATTTTCGGGCGTCGATCTCCGGCTGACGGCTGCGGGCCGCACCGATACTGGCGTTCATGCGCTGGCGCAAATCATCCATTTCGATCTGCCAGTCGGTGATCGCCGATCGCCCTTTCGGGTGATGGAGGCGATCAATGCGCTATTGGTTCAGGCCGAGGAACGCGTTGCTTTGCTGGATTGTGAAACCGTGTCCGATACGTTTTCGGCGCGGTTCTCGGCAATTGGACGGCGCTACCGCTACCGCATCGTCAATCGTCGTGCGCCGTTGACCGTCGAGCGCGAGCGTGCCTGGTGGGTCCGAAAGGGCGAACTGGATGTCGAGAGCATGAACGCGGCAGCGAAGCGTCTGCTCGGAACACATGATTTCACCACCTTCCGCGCGGCGGATTGCCAGGCCAGGTCGCCGGTCAGAACGCTTGACGAATTATGGGTTGAGCGAATTGACGACCACGAGATCCATATTCACGCGGCGGCCCGTTCCTTTCTCCACAATCAGGTCCGCTCACTGGCCGGATCGTTGAAACTGGTCGGCGAGGGAAAATGGTCTGCGAACGATCTCCAGTCTGCGTTGGATGCGAAAGACCGCAAGGCGTGCGGTCCCGTTGCACCTGCCTGCGGGCTGTATCTTTCAGAAGTCGTCTATCCGCCCGATGCGCGATAGCCCGTCATTCGAGCGAAAGGCCGAGCATGGAGGCGGTGGCGTAACCGCTCATCATGCCGACTAGCAAGCTCACCAGGACGTAAGCGGCAGCCTGTCCGCCACCGACGCCTAGAACCGCGCGCAGCAATCGCCAGTACAGCGTGCAGGTGACGACGAGAGTGGTGAGGATAAGGAGTGTGTCGAACTCGGCTGCCGTCGGCGCGAGAACTCGCCCGATGCCGATCGGTAGCGCGATAAACGCGAAAATGACGCCCGCCCAATTGGTGGCGATGACGAAGGCAGGGTAGCGCGCTGCCAGTCCCATGGCCGATAGAAGAGGCGCAAATACGATGAGCGGAAAGAGCCAGGCGACCAGATCGGCGATCCCGAGCCCGACGATGAGAGGGATGAGTTGATCGGCCGTCGCGTCATGGCCAAGAAAAACACGCGCCGAGCCGACCCAGCCGACAGCCAGCGACGGTAGAGCGATCAGGATGGCCTGAAACGAGGATCGCACGCCGGATGCGGACAGATCGAGCCGTCCGAGCAGAGCGGACTGCGTCGTCCTCATCATCTGCCAGACCGTCTGGAGCTGGTGCGCCGCCGCTTCTTTCAACGACCGGTCTCCAGACCGAACCAGCCTGCGATGAAGCGTTCATAGATCAATGTCAGTGTTTTGAGATCGGCGAGCGGCACCTGCTCGTCGATCTTATGCATGGTCTGGCCGACCAGTCCGAATTCGACGACCGGGCAGTGATCCTTGATGAAACGCGCATCGGAGGTGCCGCCCGATGTCGAAAGCTCTGGCGTACGTCCCGTAACGGCTTCGACGGCCAAAGCGAAGGTTCCGACAAGCTTTTCGTCATGGGTGACGAACACATCGGATACACGCGGCGCCCACTCAAGATTCCAAGGCAGCGGATCGTCGCCAATCCGCGCCGCCGCTGCGGCTGCGCCGGCAAGACGGCTCTCGATTTCGGCCACCAGCCTCTCGGCGTTCCAGCAGTCGTTGAAGCGAATGTTGAATACGGCGGTTGCCTCGCCCGGAATAACGTTCGTCGCCGGATTGCCGACATCGATTGTCGTGATTTCGAGGTTGGAAGGCTGAAAACGGTTTGACCCTTTATCGAGCGGCGGGTCCATCAGCGCGGAAAGCATTGGCACGAGCGCACGGATCGGGCTATCGGCCAGATGCGGATAGGCGACGTGTCCTTGTGTGCCCCGGACGGTCAGTTTGCCGGTATGGCTGCCACGCCGTCCGACCTTGATCATGTCGCCGATGGCGTTCGGATTGGTCGGTTCGCCGACGAGACAGGCGTCGAAGCGCACCTTTTGTTCTGTCAGCCATTCCAGAACCTTGAGAGTGCCATCGAGGGCAGGGCCTTCTTCATCGCCGGTAATCAGAAAACTGACCCGGCCGGGGAGTGCGCCGTTCCTTTCGACGCAGCGCGCATAAGCGGCAATAAAGGCAGCGATTCCGCCCTTCATATCGACCGCGCCGCGCCCGAACATCACGCCGTCATGGACTTTGGCGTCGAAGGGAGGGAACGACCATGCGCCGGCGTCACCAACCGGGACGACATCGGTATGCCCGGCAAAAAGAAGATGCGGACCGTTCGTCCCGACCGTTGCATAGAGATTGTCGATTCGCGGCTGACCTTCCGTCTGAAACGGCAGCCTTGTCACCTCGAAGGAACGATCTTCGAGTATCGACTGGACAAGATCGAGTGCGCCCGCATCTTCTGGAGTGACGGAGGGGCACTGAATCAAGGCAGCCAGAATGCTGGCGGGGTCTCGTGGGTCGATGGCCATGATCATTAGCTACGCGCACCGCTGGCGGCCTGCAAGAGCAGCGTTTCTTCCGCCTCCAACGGCACACGAGACACAGCGAAAAAATTTTTGCGAAGCGATGGAACTTTTTCGTCAATCACGCAACTGCCCCATTTTGGTCCGATTGCTTCCTTACATGCCTTCTTCGCAACGACGAGCCCGGACCGGCGACGTCGACTGGCACAAAGCGACATCGATGGCATTCTGACGCTGCTCTTGGCGGCTCGAAATTTTGCCACTATGGATCGCTCGGCACTGAAATGAGTTTCGTGAGACGACTGACGCGCATGGGGGCGCGAGGTCGTATCGGGGGAGAAAAGGCGGACCGCATGGTGGGGCATGCGGCCCGCCTTTTCGCTTCCGATGATATTCAGAAGGCCTCTACACGCGGGTCGGGACCATATCGGTTCATCCCATCGGTTCCGCGAATAAACCCGAGATAGACGATCAGACCCAGGCCCAGCAGCCCATTGAGAATGGTGAACAGGGCTGACGGTGTCGTATCTCCAGCATCGCTGGCCATCGTCGCGTAACCGAGAACCGACAGAACCACGCTTGCAACAAAGATGCCGAGAAGCCACCATGCCGAACGGTTCAGATCGTGGAAGCGGCGGGCCGATACGGCCAACGAAATAATGAACACGACGACATTGAGTGCGATCATAACGATCGCGACA
The DNA here is from genome assembly GCF_024158145.1 of Notoacmeibacter sp. MSK16QG-6. Taxonomy (GTDB): domain Bacteria; phylum Pseudomonadota; class Alphaproteobacteria; order Rhizobiales; family Rhizobiaceae; genus Notoacmeibacter. The sequence continues at coordinate 1,014,427 of NZ_JAMYXM010000001.1, read as the reverse complement.
AGACCGCCGCCGAAGAGCGCTGCCGTTGCGGATGGTTCCGTTCCGCCGAGAATGACGCCGCCAACCCCAGCGAAGACACCGACCGCAAGTCCGATGCCGATGCTGACGGCGACGATGAACAGTTGCGTCAGCCAGAAGGTCTTTCGCGACGCCCGGCCGGTAAAGCGAAAAAGGTTGCGGATCATCGTCGGAACTCCGGATTGTACGGAGAAAGGATGGACGCTTCGTCCGTTTGGCGTCAATCAGTCACGAAGCAGATCGTTAATGGATGTCTTGCTGCGCGTGCGCTCGTCCACCTTCTTGACGATGACCGCGCAGTAGAGGCTCGGCCCGTAATCCTTGCCCGGTAGCGGTTTGCCGGGTAGCGAACCGGAAACGACGACGGAATAGGGCGGAACTTCGCCCATGTGGATTTCTCCCGTCTCGCGGTCGACGATCTTTGTGGATTTGCCGATATAGACACCCATGCCGAGCACCGCGCCTTCGCGAACAATGCAGCCTTCGACAACTTCCGAGCGCGCCCCGATGAAGCAATTGTCCTCGATAATGGTCGGCCCGGCCTGAAGCGGCTCCAACACCCCGCCGATTCCGACGCCGCCGGAGAGATGAACATTTTTGCCGATCTGCGCGCAGGATCCCACGGTCGACCAGGTGTCGACCATTGTTCCTTCATCGACATAGGCGCCGAGATTGACGAAAGACGGCATCAGCACCACGCCTTTGCCGATATGCGCTGAGCGCCGGACAATGGCGCCCGGCACGGCGCGGAAACCGCCGCGTTCGAATTCCTGGCCGCTCCAGGCGTCGAACTTGCTCGGCACCTTGTCCCACCATTTTGCATCGCCCGGTCCCCCGGAGATGATTTCCATCGGGTTCAGGCGGAATGACAGAAGCACGGCTTTTTTGAGCCATTGATGCACCGTCCAGTTGCCGCTCTCGTCACGGGAGGCGACACGGGCCTGGCCGCGGTCAAGCAGATGGAGCGCTTCACCGACCGCATCGCGTACTTCGCCCTTCGTCGCGGAGGTGATGCCATCCCGCTCTTCGAATGCGTTTTCGATAATGCGTTCCAGCGCATCGCGATCATGGCTTGCCATGGTCAATGTCTCCGCTTGACTAGTGGGGCGCTGGCCTTGCACCAAGGCAGATGAAACCAGCTCGGGAAAATCGGGCGGACCCTATGCGAAAGCGCTTTGCGCGGTCAATGCGCAAAGACGAGCAGAAAGTATGCGTTACTGTCGAGAAAGGCCGACTGCATGAATGACGAGACCGACGCGCCGGACGGAACCGTGAAAAAGGTTTTGAGCGGCCGCAAGCGCGATGGATGGACACCGTTGCCGCATTCCAGCGAGGATCTGCCGCGTGCGCGAAGCGTGCCCTCCACGCCGCAGACCGAGGCTCCGGCCTATCGCCTTGCCTGGGCGGACGAAGACTTCATGACCCAGCGCGATCTTCGCGCCGTGCGGCTGCAGCTGGAATTGCTGAAGCCGGAAATGCTGCTGACGGAATACGGTATCGCCTCCACGGTCATCATGTTCGGCGGCGCCCGTATTCCCGAGCCCGGCGGTGAAGCCTGGGCTGCGAAGAACGAAACGCAGAAGAAAAATCTGACCGAACTCTCCGTGATTTACGGCGAAGCGCGTCGATTCGCGCAAATCTGTTCGGAGCATGCGCGCCAATCCGACTTCCAGGAATTCGTCGTCGTGACCGGCGGCGGGCCGGGTGTGATGGAAGCCGGCAATCGCGGCGCGCACGATGTCGGCGCGCCTTCCATCGGCTTGAATATCGTTCTGCCGCACGAACAGGCGCCCAATAAATACGTCACGCCGGATCTGTGCTTCAACTTCCATTATTTCGCGATCCGGAAAATGCACTTCATCATGCGGGCGAAGGCCGTGGCTGTTTTCCCCGGTGGATTTGGCACGATGGACGAAGTGTTCGAGACCCTGACGCTGATTCAGACCGGTCGGATGGAGCGTGTTCCCGTTCTGCTTTTCGGAAAGTCCTTCTGGGAAAACGCCATCAACACCGAATTTCTGGCAGAGCAGGGCACAATATCGCCGGATGATCCCGATCTGATCACCTATGTCGATACGGCGGACGAAGCATGGAATGAGATCGCTCGGTTCTACAAGCTTAACGAGTCGTAAACGGCCCTGCGTCACACTATGCGATGGAACCAGCCAAGGCACGGTTCCGTTGTTTGAAAAAGCAGACGACAACACCGAGGGCAGATAATGTCTATAACGTCCAGCGATGACGAAATGATGCGCGAAAATCAGCGCAAGGACCGTAGCAACGATGCGTCCGATATTCACAAATTGAAAAAGCCGTTGAACGAAGACGGCCGTTTCCAGCCGGAAGAAGAAAACTCCGGCGATGCTCAGAAGAAGAGCGCATCACTGGCTGAGTATGCAGAGCACGATCCGCGCCGCCGCGCATGATCTGCGGGCCATCGTCATGAATCATGCTCCGGCGAAGTAGTTTTCGCCGGTTCAGTCGATAAAACTAGCGCGTGGCGATAAGCTGCGTGAGAAATGCACTGAGATCGGACGTCACGAAGTCGATCTCGTCGGCTTGCTCGACCTCCCAATCCTGTTTGAAACTCGGTCTTTCAGTGGCTTCGACGAGCACAGTCACCATGCCGAGCGCCTTTGGCACCGCCAGATTCCTCGCCATATCTTCGAACATCGCCGCCTTTTTGGGGTGAACCCCGTGAGCGGCGAGAAATGCATTGTAGGGCGCTTTCCCCGGCTTCGGCGTCATGTCGGCGGCGACAATATCGAAAATATCGTCGAAATGATCCAAAATTCCGAGCGCTCGTGCGGTTCGTTCCGCGTGCGGCCTGTCGCCATTGGTGAAGATAAAGCGGCGGCCGGGTAGCGCCTTAATCGCGTCACCAAGCGCAATATCCGGCGTCAGCGCCGAATAGTCGATATCATGGACGAAGGCGAGAAAGTCGTCGGTATCGACTTTATGCCGTTCGATCAGTCCACGAAGCGTCGTCCCATGCTCCCGGTAGAGCGCCTTCTGCACCCGGAAAGCTTCATCCCTCTCAACATCCAGATAATTGGCGATCCACTGCGTCATCCGCTGATCTATCTGGCTGAACAGGTCGGCCGAAGAGGGGTACAGCGTATTGTCGAGGTCGAACACCCATTCGGTAACGTGGGCAAAGGCGGGCGCAGGCGAATCCATTTTCGCTATATGCGATGGTTCATCGCGCGGTGCCAGCCCTTGCATAGATCTCGCTGTGCCGTCATAGCAGATCATGCCTGTCTGGATCGCCATCACAGTCTGCAGCGCGTTTCTGCAGAACATCCGTTCGTCGCTTCAAAAATATCTGAAGGGCCGCATGGGTACGACTGGCGCGACGTTCGTGCGGTTTGGCTTCGGTCTGCCGGTCGCCGCCACGCTCTATGCGCTTCTGCGCTACGCGGGCCATGTGGGACCCGCGCCAACAGCGCCGTTTTTCGGATGGGTCGTGATAGCGGCAATGGCTCAGATCATCGCGCAGGCACTACTGGTGCACCTCTTCTCCTATCGCAATTTTGCAGTTGGCACGGCCTATAGCCGGACCGAGCCGGCACAGGCGGCGCTCTTCGGCATCCTTTTCGTCGGAGAGGGGCTAGGATTTGGCGGAGCGCTGGCAGTTGCGCTCACCGTCTTCGGCGTGATGCTGATTTCTCTCGCGCGCTCGGCCTTCACGGCCAGCGGCCTCGTGACAGGCCTCTTTACCCGGACGGCCGGGATCGGCTTGGCGTCCGGCCTCTTTTTCGGTATCGCCGCGGTCGGTTATCGCGCGGCGTCTCTGAGCCTCGAACCCTCGCTGCCGGCTCCCGATTTCATCATTCAGGCGTCATATGTGCTGCTTTGGGCAATCGCCATCCAGACCGTGACGATGATGATCTGGATGGCGCTGCGAGAACGTCACGAGTTCACTGCCGTCGCCCGCGCCTGGAAACCATCCATGCTGGTCGGGCTGGTCGGCGCGTTGACGAGTTTCGGCTGGTTCGCCGCCATGACGCTTCAGCAGGCGGCGCTGGTAAAGTCTCTCGCACAGATTGAGATGTTGTTCGCTTTCGGCTCGACTGTTCTGATCTTCCGCGAGCGGGTGACATCGCGCGAAGTGATCGGCTGCGCGTTTATCGTGATCGGCATCGTGGTGCTGTTGTTGACGCGGTAGATGTACCAGCCTTACGGCACAATCAGCGTGCCGGCGCCGTGCGCGGTGAAGAGTTCCAGCAGGACGGAATGCGCCGCCTTTCCGTTCACGATGACCACGCCTTGGACTCCCCGCTCGATGGCGTGAATGCAGGTTTCGATCTTCGGAATCATGCCGCCGGTCACGGTGCCGTTTGCGATCAGTTCGCGGCATTGAGCGACCGTTAGTTCCGCGATCAGTTTGCCATCCTGATCGAGAACGCCCGGCACATCGGTCAGAAAGAGAAGTCGCACTGCCTCCAGCGATCCCGCGATTGCGCCGGCAAACGTATCGGCGTTGATGTTGTAGGTGTGTCCGTCCCGGCCCGGCGCGACCGGTGCAATGACCGGAATCATCTCCGAATGCGCCAGAAGATCCAGCAGCGTACGGTCGACCTCCACCGGTTCCCCCACAAAGCCGAGATCCAGCACGCGCTCGATATTGCTGTCGGGATCGCGGACGGTCTTCTTGGCTTTCTCGGCAAAGACCATATTGCCGTCCTTGCCGCAGAGGCCGATCGCCCATTCGCCTTCGGCATTGATCATGCGGACGATGTCTTTGTTGATCGAGCCGGCCAGAACCATTTCGACGATTTCGACAGTCCGCTTGTCGGTGACACGCAGGCCGCCTTCGAACCGGCTTTCTATACCCATCGTCTCCAGCATACGGCCGATCTGTGGGCCGCCGCCATGAACGACGACAGGGTTGATGCCGCTCTGCTTCAAAAGCGCCACATCGCGCGCGAAGGCTTGGCCCAACTCCTCATTGCCCATGGCGTGGCCCCCATATTTGACCACGACCGTTTTGTTCTCGTAGCGTTGCATATAGGGCAAAGCCTGCGCCAGAAGATGCGCCTGTTCTTCGGCGTTCTTGAGGTCTGTGTGGGTCATATGAATGCATCCGGTGGGCGAAATGGATTGGTCGCGGTTTCTATCGATCCGCTGGGACACAGGCAAGCAGGCCGGGATAAATCCAAAAAGCGGTGTCGACACGGCCTTGATTTGGCTCCACTTTGCACGATGTCCATAGGGTAGGCGAACTGTTTGGGAGAATGCGATCGTGGCGGCAGAGCTGACATCTGAGGAGGTGGCCAAGCTAATCGTTCGCGTATCGTTGAGAGACCGGCAGGCTTTCGATCGGCTTTATGCGGCAACATCGCCGAAACTCTTTGCCATTTGTATCCGTATCTTGAAGGACCGCGCCGAAGCCGAAGAGGCGCTGCAGGAGGTTTTTGTTCGTGTGTGGACAAGGGCCGATCGTTTCGCGATCTCTTCCCAGCACGCTGTTGGGTGGCTTTGTACGGTCGCCCGCAACCATGCGATCGATCGCATTCGCTCGCGTCGCGCGCCGACGAAGGACATCGACGAAGCCTTCGATATGGCGAGCGACGATCCGGACCCGGAACGGTTGGCCGTTCTGTCATCCGAGGGTGATCGGATCGATGAATGCATGGACGAACTTGAGACCGATCGCGCGCAAGCCGTTCGGAGCGCCTATGTCGATGGCGCAAGTTACGCTGAACTGGCGGACCGTTTCGACGTGCCGCTGAACACGATGAGAACCTGGCTGCGCCGCAGCCTGTTGAAATTGAGGCATTGCCTGGAAGCATGAGCCGGGAAACCGACCAGGACTGGAACGACGCTTTTGGCGACCCGCGTGCCGCGGAATATGTGCTCGGCACATTGCCCGCCGAAGAGCGCGCGGCTTTTGCCGAGGCGATGGAGCAGGATCGCGCATTGGCCGACATGACCGATGCGTGGGCGTCGCGCCTGTCGGCCATGAATTCGGTCTATGGCGAGATCGATCCGCCATCGTCGATCAAGGCTTCGCTCGACCGGCGGCTTTTCGCCTCAAGCGCCAGCTCTGTCGCTTCGTCTTCTGCGCGACCCGGCCGCTGGTGGCCGTTCCTCGGCGGCTTGGTCAGTGGGCTGGCCGTCGCATCGCTTGCATTGCTCGCTATGCCCCTGGCGGATTTGTCACCTTTCGAGAGAGGCGAGGATATCGCCGGACAGACGCCTCAAGTTGAGCCGTCCGAGGGGCACCGCATGGTTGCGTCGCTAGCGCCCAATGAGAGCGAGGCCGGTTTCGTCGCGCTTTGGGAGGGCCATTCCCGTACCCTGAATTTCACGCGGATCTCCGGAGCTTCTCCAAGCGAAGGCGTCTATGAGATCTGGGTTATCCATGAGGGTGCCGATCCCGTATCGCTCGGTCTGCTGCCGGATGAGAATGTTGCCCATATGGTGATGCCGCAAGCGCATGCGGACCTGATGACCGATGATGCAACCCTGGCAGTGAGCCATGAACCGGATGGCGGCTCGCCGACAGGATTGCCGACCGGTCCGGTCGTGGCGGCGGGACATGTGCAGGGTATCTGACCCTCGCCTGCCGTCATCGGCAGAAAAAAATAAAAAAACCTGAAACTCTCTTTCGTCTCCTTCCGTCCTTGTTGGTGAACGGCACGTCCGATGAGCGGATAGGCCGGTTTCTTGATCCCCCATACCCCTCAGGGAGGAATACGATTATGAAATTTCTTAAATATGCAACGCTCGGTACCGCACTTGCTTTTGCCGCTCCGGCATTGGCCGACGATCACGGAATGAAGAACCCGACCGTTGGCGGCGCTGAGATGATGGCCGATCAGCCGATCGCGGTAAACGCCTCCAACGCACCGAACCTGACCACTCTTGTGGCTGCCGTGAAACAGGCCGGTCTTGTTGAGACCCTGTCCGGCGAAGGTCCCTTCACCGTTTTCGCGCCGACCAACGAAGCCTTCGAAAAGCTGCCTGACGGCACCGTCGATACGGTGATGAAGGACGAGAACAAGGAAATGCTCGGCACGATCCTTAAGTGCCACGTTGTGAGCGCCAACGCGATGTCCGACGCCATCGGCAAGATGATCGCAGACGACAATGGTGACCATCCGGTCCCGACCCTCGGCGGTTGCACGCTGAGTGCGAAGATGGATGGCGACAAGATCACCTTGACCGACGAAAACGGCAATGTCGCAACCGTCGTAACGGCTGACGTCAAGCAGTCGAACGGTGTCGTTCACGTCATCGATACGGTCATGCTCCCCAAGCAGTAAGCACGACCTAAAAAATCACGGTCGTAGGGGCATGCGGCCGTGATGGGCCATCGTTCGATGGCCAAGGGCGGTCTGCCGACAGGCGCCAATTCGGCGACGCGGCAGGCCGCTTCCTTTTGTCGATAGCCTTATTCTGAAACAAAACAGGCCCGCGATCCGTATTGTCTGACAGGAGATCCGATACCCCGATTGGGAAGATGATCGGATGACAAGGAGATCGAGATGAATAGACGTTTTCTGCTTGCCGGCGGCACCGCACTTGTGACCGGAGCCTTCTTCGGCCTTGGCGCCAAAGCCGAAAAGGGCGATTTCCCCGTGACCAAAACCGAAGCGCAGTGGCGTGAACAGCTCAGCGAGATGCAATATGCTGTTCTTCGGGAGGAAGACACGGAGCGCGCTTTCACCAGCCCTCTATTGAAGGTGAAGGAGAAAGGCACGTATCACTGTGCCGGCTGCGATCAGGCCGTTTTCGAATCTGAGACCAAGTTCGATAGTGGGACCGGCTGGCCCAGCTTCTTCCGTGAAATCGAAGGCAATGTCGCCTTCAAGGAAGACAACACCCTCTTCATGAGACGGACCGAAGAACACTGCTCGCGCTGTGGCGGACATTTCGGTCATGTTTTCGACGATGGTCCGAAGCCAACTGGCAAGCGTCACTGCATCAACGGTGTTGCCATGATCTTCCGCCCTGCCAATGGCGGCGACGCAATCACAGGCTGAGTCAAACTCAGCGGCGGACCGCGTTAAGGATCGCGACCCGCATATCATCGAGCCCGTGCCTCTTCTCCGATGAGGTGAGCAACACCTCCGGGTAGGCGGCGGCGCGCTTCGAGATCGCTTCAAGTGTCTGCCGCCGCAGCTTTTCCGCTGCCGGCGGCTTTATCTTGTCGGCCTTCGTCAGAACGATCTGATAGGAGACGGCGGCCTTGTCGAGCAGATCGAGGACCTCTTTGTCGTTCGCCTTCAATCCATGGCGTGAATCGATAAGCACATAGACACGCTTCAAGGTCACGCGGCCGCGCAGATAATCGAAGACCAGTTCGGTCCAGCGATCGACCACCTCCTTCGGAGCCTGGGCGAAGCCATAACCCGGCATGTCGACGACCGCCATTTCCGGGAGATCGGTCATTTCACCGCTATGGCCGGCAGGCACGAAATAGTTCAGCTCCTGCGTCCGTCCTGGCGTGTTGGAGGTGCGCGCCAGCCCCTTCTGTGCCAGAAGCGCGTTGATGAGCGACGATTTGCCGACATTCGAACGACCGGCGAACGCGATCTCGGCCGGTCCCTCAGGCGGCAGGAACTCCATGGAGGGCACGCCTCGTATGAATTGCCACTGTCGGAGAAAGAGCGCGCGCGCTTCGGCGACAATCGCCGGATCGATATCATTGTCTCTCGATCCCTTTTCTCCGCGATCGCTCATGATTTTTTCTCCGCAAAGGCTTCAAGAGCGTCGATGTCGTCGCTTCTTATGGCATCCAGTGCTCGTGTAATGCGTTCGGCGGGCCAGTGCCACCATGCGATTTCGCAAAGCCGCTCGATTGTGGCATCGTCGAACCGCATCCGAATGACTTTCGCCGGATTGCCACCGAATATCGCATAGGGCGGGATGTCGGATACGACGGTGCTATTGGCGGCGACAATCGCGCCGTCGCCAATCGTCACGCCGGGCATGATCGTACTATTCATTCCGATCCAGACATCGTTGCCGATGACGGTGTCGCCCCGGCTGTGATCGGTCCAGCTTTTCGGGTCGAAGCCTTTTTCCCAGCCATTGCCAAAGATGTTGAACGGATAGGTCGAGAGGCCGGACATCGCGTGGTTCGCGCCATTCATGATGAAACGGGTGCCGGAAGCTATGGCGACGAACCGTCCGATGATCAGCCGGTCGCCGTAGAAATCGAAATGGTGCAGAACGTTTCGGTCTTCAAACCGCTCCGCTCCCTCCGGATCATCATAATAGGAATAGTCGCCGACCTCGATATTTGGCCGCGTGATAAAGTTTTTCAGAAAAACCGCTCGCGGGTATCCGGCAAGCGGATAGAGCATTTCAGGTGAGGGGCCGTGCATGGGTAAACCTCGCTTCTGCCAATGGGATGGGCACAATCGGCGCGATCCCGTCTCCGCAAATCGGTGCGGATCGGCGAATCGCTCGGTTTACTTGTCCATGACGGTCGCTCCCTGAATTCACTAAACCTATTCGGCCGGATGTTCGGTCTTTTTGCGACTGAACAGGCCCTTCAGATTGTCCCACAATTCGATCTTGGCGCCCTGGCGCTTCATGATTGCGCCCTGCTGAAGGATCGACAGCGTGTTGTTCCAGGCCCAGTAGATCACCAGTCCGGCGGGGAAGCCGGCCATCATGAAGGTAAAGACGATGGGCATCCACTTGAAGATCATCGCCTGTGTCGGATCGGGCGGGGTGGGATTCATCTGCATTTGCAGGAACATCGTCACACCCATGATAAGCGGCCAGATACCGATCATGAGGAAGGTCGGGACGTCGTAGGGCAGAACACCGAACAGGTTGAACAGCGACGTCGGGTCCGGCGCCGACAGATCCTGAATCCAGCCGAAGAAGGGCGCGTGCCGCATTTCGATGGTGACGTAGAGCACCTTGTAGAGCGAGAAGAAGACCGGGATCTGAAGAAGCATCGGCAGGCAGCCGGCAGCAGGATTGACCTTCTCCTGCTTATACAGCTCCATCATGGCCTGCTGCTGCTTCATTTTGTCGTCTTGGTATTTCTCGCGGAGCTCGGTCATCTTCGGTTGTAGCTTCTTCATCCGCGCCATGGAGGCGTAACTCATATTTGCGAGCGGGAAGAAAATCAGCTTGACGACGACGGTCGCGCCGAGAATGGCGAGGCCGAAATTTCCGAACAGGTTGAACAGGCTGTCGATCAGCCAGAACATAGGCCGCGTGATGAAGTAGAACCAACCCCAATCGATAAGCAGGTCGAATTGACGGATGTTCAGGTCGTCCTCATAGCTATCGATCTGCTGGGACACTTTGGCGCCGGCGAAGATACGGTTCTGAACCTGCGTCTTGCCGCCGGCAGGCACCGAAACGGCGTCCGAAAGATAATCGGCCTGGTAGGATGGCCGGCCATTTGAGAAGTAGGCATAACGCGGCTGGAAAGAACCGGCTTTCGTGTCTGGAATGAGGGCGACGGCCCAATATTTGTCGGTGATGCCGAGCCATCCATCGGATGAGCGGCCGGGCGTGACGTTGCCGTCATCCTCGAGGTCGCCATAATCGACCTCACGCAGCCCGTCTTCACCTGTCACGCCTATCAGGCCTTCGTGAAGCACGTAGACCGACTGGCCCTGCGGTTTATTGAAACGCGTTGTCCGCCCATAGGGCTGCAGCGCGACCGCCTCTCCGGACTCGTTGCTGATCTCGTCTGTGACGGTGAACATATAGGCATCGTCCACCGCGATGGTCCGGCGAAAAGTCAGACCGGCATCGTTAGTGTGGGTCAGAACGACCGGCGTGGATGCGGTTAGAGTTGTGCCTTCGGCCAATTCCCATTCTGTCGTGCCGGAGGGAAGTGCGCCGACATTGTTGCCGCCGATGAAGCCAAGTTCGGCAAACCAGCCCTTTTCAAGCGATGCGGGGTTGAGCAGCTCGACGGCCGGAGAATCCTTTTCGACGCTGACGCGGTAATTCTTCAGCCGCAGATCGTCGAGCCGCGCGCCTGTCAGATTGATCGATCCGGCGAGGGCCGGCGTTTCGATTGGCACTCGCCCTCCGCCGGAGACAGCTTGTTCGCGGGTCTGTTGGGTTACGCCGGGCGCTTGGCCGCTTCCGGGCGCGGCTGCTGTACCGGAGGCGGCAGGCAAATTGCCCTGTGCGCCATTTTGTGCTGCGGGCGTTCCGGACGCGCTTTCCTGCTGCGCTTCCACACGGGCGCGCTCGGCCTCGATCTTCGGGCCCATATAGAAATATTGCCAGCCTGCCAGGATCACGACGGACAGGACAATGGTGATCAGGAAGTTACGTTGATTTTCCATGTCGTCCCGTTCGACTGATGCGTCGCTTCATTTCGCGCGCCAGGGTCTCGAAATCGACGGCCAGGCTGTCGGGCCGGCCGACGAATACATAATCATGGCCGGGGGCCATGGCATCCGCCGCATGGACGCGAAGCGCTTCCTTCAGGCGGCGACGAATGCGATTGCGGATCACTGCATTGCCGGACCGGCGTGTCACGGTAAAACCGGCACGCGGCGGAAGGTCGTCCTTCCGATCCAGCAATTCAAGAAGGAAGTAAGGCCCGCGGCCTTTCATTCCCCTGCGTGCGGCGAGAAACTCCCGCCGCCGCTTCATCGTTTCGGGCGGGATTTGGCCGGTACGGCCCTTCATGATCACCCGCCTCGTTCGGTCGGTTTACGCCGACAGACGCTTGCGGCCGCGCGAACGGCGGCGGGCAATGACGGCGCGACCGGCTTTGGTCGCCATACGGGAACGGAAGCCGTGACGGCGCTTCCGAACCAGTTTGGAAGGTTGATAAGTACGCTTCATTTGTTTGACTGCCGCGGTGTGCGGCCCTTCTTGGGTATGTTTTACCGGTTATGAAACAGGGAGCGGAAGGGCGCACGCAAAAGCACCCGGAACAGCGGCCCCGAACGTGGCGCTGCTATAGGCAAGCCGTCCCATCCTGTCAATGCGGTCTGCTCCGCCCGCTCGGCTCACGAAGCCGTGAGGCGTCGTGATGGCGGCTGCCTGTAACGAACAGCCTGCGACCCTAGAATACAAGGGGGCGTTACGAACGAAAGCGGCTGAAAGGAAAGCGGATGATCGAGGTGGAAACACGGGGTGGGCCTGTCCGCAACGGCGCCGATGGCGATGGCGAAGCCGGCGCAGCCTCCAGGAAGGGGCTGACCCGGTTCATTCCAATCGCCCTGATCGCTGCCGCGCTGGCGCTGGCCTACTTTCTTGGCCTGCATCGCTACATTTCGCTTTCAGCCTTGGCCGATTATCGCGCGACATTGAACGGTTTCGTAGAGCAATGGCCGGTTCTGGCTCCGCTCGGCTATGGATTGATCTATGCCCTCGCGGTGGCGATCTCGTTTCCAGCCGCCTCGGTCCTCTCCATTTTCGGCGGCTTTCTATTCGGCTGGCTCCTTGGCGGTATCGTTATCGCGATTGGTGCGACGCTCGGAGCGACGATTCTGTTTCTCGCGGCACGAGGCGCCATGGCGGGAACACTTCGCCAAAAACTCGGCGGCACGGCGGACAAATTCGCCAAGGGCTTCGAAAACGACGCCTTCGGCTATCTCCTGGCGCTACGCCTCGCGCCAATTTTTCCTTTCTTCGTCATCAATATCGCGCCAGCCTTCTTCAACGTTTCGCTCCGCACTTATGTTCTGGCGACGGCTATCGGCATTCTACCGGGCTGTTTTGCTTATGCCTGGCTTGGAGCGGGGCTGGACGCTACATTGACGAGCGCTGCGGAGGCCGGCCGGGAAATCGGCGTCGGCGATCTGATCACGACCGAGCTTCTCATCGCTTTTGGAGCCCTATCGGCTGTGGCGCTGCTCGGCACTTTGGTCGCCCGCCACCGCCGTCTTAAAAGCCATCCAGGCGACTGAAGCCCTTCATCCACTCGAGAGATCTTTCATGCCTGAACAGGACCCCATCGAAACCGATATTTGCGTGATCGGCGCTGGCTCCGGCGGGCTGAGCGTGGCGGCGGCGGCGGCGGCGTTCGGCGTTCCGACCGTTCTGATCGAGCGCGATAAAATGGGCGGCGACTGCCTCAATGTCGGCTGTGTGCCCAGTAAGGCGCTGATCGCCGCGGCACGCACCGCTCATGAAATGCGCCACGGCGCTTCCCGTTTCGGCATTGCCAATGTCGAACCCGACATCGACTTCACAGCCGTCATGGCGCACGTAAAGGGCGTAATCGCTTCCATCGCGCCGCATGACGGCGTGCCGCGTTACACGGCGATGGGCGTCAATGTAATCGAGGGCGAGGGCCGCTTCGTCGATGGCGAGACGGTCGAGGCCGCCGGCAAACGGATCAGGGCACGGCGCTACGTCATCGCCACCGGCTCGCGCCCTTCTGTGCCGCCTATCGATGGGCTGGCCGATACGCCTTATCTTACCAACGAAACCCTGTTCGATCTGACCGAGCGGCCGGACCATCTGCTGGTGCTCGGCGGCGGGCCGATTGGCATAGAGATGGCGCAGGCGTTTCACCGGCTTGGCAGTAAAGTTACCGTTTTCGAAGCGCAGGCGGCCATGGGACGCGCCGACCGGGAATTGGCGGAACTGGCGCTTGCCTCTCTCCGAGGCGAGGGAATCGACATCCATGAAGGCGCGATGGTGTCTTCCGTTTCGGGCGAGGCGGGTGCGATCACGGTGAACACGGGCAGGGGCCAAAATGCGCATTCCACCAGCGGAACGCATCTACTGGTCGCGACCGGGCGCAGGTTGAACACGGACACGCTCAATCTCGATGCGGCAAATATTGCCCATGATCCGAAAACCGGCATTGAGGTCGATAGCGGTTTACGCAGCACGACCAACAAACGGGTCTACGCAGTCGGCGATGTGTCTGGCGGACCGGCCTTCACCCACACTGCCGGTTATCAGGCCGGCCTGATCATGCGCCCGCTTCTCTTCCGCCTGCCGGCGAAAATGAATGCGAACATTCAGCCTGCAGTGACCTATTGCGATCCGCCGCTGGCGCAGATCGGTCTGACCGAAGAGGATGCGCGGCAAAAACACGGCAAAGTCGATATCCGTCGTTTCCCCCTGGCCGAGAATGATCGCGCCCGCGCCGAGCGGAAGACGGACGGGCACGTCAAACTGGTCATCGCTGGCGGTAAGATCGTTGGGGTTCACATTTTCGGCGATGCGGCGGACGAAATGATCGGTCTATGGTGTCTCGCCGTGCAGAAAGGCATGAAACCTTCCGACGTGACGGGTTACGTGCCGCCCTATCCGACGCGCGGCGAAATCGGCAAGCGCGCCGCAACGGATTATTATTCGGCGATGGCCCGCGACCCGCGCATTCGCAAATTGATCGCATTTCTGCGCCGGTTCGGCTAAACTCCCCGGAACGTCCGGAGTGAGGGCCATGGACGACCGACACGAAACGAAAATCTATCCGGCCATCGGTCGCCTTTCGCACCGGGGCGACGCCTCCGCTGAGGACGCCCGACATTTCGGAAGCGGGCACGCGGAACGGTCTGCGCGCGAAACCCCGTCACCGCCTGCGCCAGACGACAGCGCCGACCGGCAGGAGGCGTCGCTTTCCGCCGCTGCCCAGGTTCCGCTAAGCCGCGCTTTGTCAGGCAAACTGCTCCTTTTTACCGCATGCTTCGTTCTTCTGGCGGAAATTCTGATCTTCCCGCCGTCAGCGGCGAATTTCCGCGCGAACTGGCTAGGCGACAAGCTCAGCGCTGCCGCAGCTGCGGGCCGGGTTCTGCTCGAAACCGCCGAGGGGCCGGTAAATGAAAGTTCACGCGAACGGATTCTGCGCGATACGGGCGTCCGCTTCATTGCAATGCATGACGAGACGGTCAGCCGGGTGATTGCTGGTCCCGACGAATTGCTGACGGTGGACGCGTCGATCGACATGAACGATGCGCGCCGTCCAATCGCCGCCATTCCGGAAACATTGCGGACGCTCTTTTCCGATAGCGAACGCATTTTGCGTGTTTACGGCGCGGTCGATGGCGACCGGGACAAGACCTACGAGATCGTTGTGCCGGAAGGGCCGTTACGTGACGGACTGATCGCCTATTCGCGAAATATTGCGCTGCTTTCCCTGCTTGTGTCGGCGATCACCGCGAGCATGGTCTTCTTCGTGATCGTGAGACTGTTCATCACACCGATCCGCCGCATGACCCGCTCCATGATCACCTATGGCCAGGACCCGGACGACCGGTCCCGGATCATGAAGCCAAGCGGCCGCGACGACGAGATCGGCGTCGCGGAGGACCAGCTAAACGCCATGCAGTTACGCCTGACCGACGCCTTGGCCCAGCAACGCCACCTTGCCGATCTTGGTCTGGCCGTCTCCAAGATCAATCATGATATGCGCAATATTCTCACGGTGGCTCAGATCCTGACGGAGCGGCTGGAGCGCTCCTCCGATCCCATGGTGCAGAAATTCGGTCCGCGTCTTGTGGAAACAATGGATCGCGCCATCGCCTACACGACGAACATTCTGGAATACGGCAAGACACGTGAACGTGCGCCCGACCGCCGCCGTCTAAACCTCCATGCCCTGGTAGAAGAAGTGCGCCAGGTTGCCGAAATCGAGGCCGAGGCGGTGGAATTTCAAAACGAGGTCGGTGCCGGTTTCGAGGTCGATGCGGATGCCGAGCAACTGTTCCGTATCATCAACAATTTGTGCCGCAACGCGCTTCAGGCGATGTCGAACGAAGCCGATCGCCCCGGTCTGGTTCGTCGGCTGACGGTTTCCGCTCGCCGCGAGGGTGCTGTCGCCTTCATCGCCATTTCAGATACCGGTCCCGGCCTGCCGCAAAAGGCGCTCGAGAACCTTTTCACCGCCTTTCACGGCTCGGCGCGGACCGGCGGCACCGGTCTAGGTCTGGCGATCGCCCACGAATTGGTCCGTGCGCATGGCGGCCAGCTGGAACTGGTCGAAAGCCGCGGCGGCTACACCTGTTTCCGCATCGAATTACCGGATGCGCCTATCCAGTTTCAGGCGCGCCGCGAGAAAGCGGAAGGCTGATCGATCTCATGCCGCGTAGGCAGCATGCTCTCGTGAAGTGAAAGAGAGCGGCGTGCCCGGAGGACGAAGTCCGAACTTGAATAATGCGAGGGCAAGCTGTTCGAACGAAGAGAGAATGGCGCGCTCGGGAAGATTCGAACTCCCGACCCCCAGATTCGTAGTCTGGTGCTCTATCCAGCTGAGCTACGAGCGCGCATGCCATAAAGGCGTATGGCAGCGGGCGTCGCCATCGCTGCCGTGAGCGGCTACCTAAAGCCGCTGACGACGCTTTGCAAGCGTCCGCGTCAAGAAATTTCGCCGCCGCAACGGACGGAGGCGGGCCACACCGGACCCGCCTCCATTATCTTCATGCCATAAATGTCTTCGCCAGTTGGCGAAGCGTCATTCCATCTCGACCTCTTTGGCCTTTTCGGTGACGACATCGGTCCATGCGCCTTCCGGCGCTTTGGTTATGACCGGATCGGAGCCGCCGGACAGAAGCGTCTCGACCGTATTTTCAGCCGCCGCAACGTCGAGCGTGCCGTCGGAGCCTTCCGTCAGCTTGTTGATCTCGCCGACCATCCGCTTCTGGTGTTCCTCGGTCTGCGCACCGGTGGCGTCGTTTTCGAGCACGATTTCAGCTGCCTCGTCCGGGTTCTCGCGGGCGTATTCCCAGCCCTTCATCGAAGCGGCGACGAAGCGGGCGTATTTATCGACCATCGCCGGATCGTCGAGATCTTCTTCCAGCACATAGAGGCCGTCTTCAAGCGTCGCGACGCCCTGGTCGGTATAGTTGAAGACGACGAGATCGTCTTCGCTGTAGCCGGCGTCGATCACCTGCCAGTACTCATTATAGGTCATGGTCGAGATGCAGTCGGCCTGCTTCTGGATCAGCGGATCGACATTGAAGCCCTGCTTCAGCACCTCCACGCCCTCTTCGCCGCCCTCGGTCGGAATACCGAGTTTGCTCATCCATGCAAGGAACGGATATTCATTGCCGAAGAACCAGACGCCGAGCGTCTTACCCTTGAAGTCTTCCGGGCTCTCAATGCCGGTGTCCTTGCGGCAGGTCAGCATCATGCCGGAACGTTTGAACGGCTGGGCGATATTGACCAGAGCCACGCCCTTTTCGCGGCTCGCCAGCGCTGAGGGCATCCAGTCGATGATGACGTCAGCGCCGCCGCCCGCAATCACCTGCGGCGGAGCGATGTCCGGGCCGCCCGGCTTGATTTCGACATCGAGATTGACGTCTTCGTAAAAGCCCTTGTCCTTTGCGACATAGTAGCCGGCGAACTGGCCCTGCGTTACCCATTTCAGCTGCAGCGTCAGCTTGTCCATCTCCTGGGCGAAGGCCGTCTGGCCCGCGCCGAGGGCGATGGTGGCCGAAAGGGCCATCGTGGCGAATGTCTTCTTCATCATGCGCTCCTTATTTGTTGTTTTCCGCGGCGGTTGCAGGCCCGCCGCTTGCCCTTTTGCCTCCGACCGTCATGCGCGAGCACTGCGGTTGGAGGGATGCCAGAAGGTCACCGCCCGCTCGGCAAGCGCCAGCAATCCATAGGATAGCGATCCGGCGATGGCGGCAACGAAAATCTCGGCCCAGACCATATCGACATTCATACGGCCGACCTCGGTGGAAATGCGAAAGCCCATGCCGACAATGGGCGTGCCGAAGAACTCGGCGACGATGGCGCCGATCAGCGCCAGCGTGGAATTGATCTTTAACGCGTTGAAGATGAACGGCATTGCGGCAGGCAGGCGCAGCGAAAACAGCGTCTGCCAGTAGGACGCGGCGTAGGTCGCCATCAGGTCGCGCTCCATCCGCCCCGCTGCCGTCAGCCCGGCCAGCGTGTTCACCAGCATGGGAAAGAACGTCATGACGACGACGACCGCCGCCTTGGACGGCCAGTCGAAGCCGAACCACATGACCATGATGGGCGCGATGCCGATGATCGGCAGCGCCGAGACCAGATTGCCGACCGGCAGAAGCCCGGCCCGCAGGAAGGGCGACCGGTCGACAAGGATCGCGACGACGAAACCCGCCCCGCAGCCCATCAGATAGCCGGCGATAACGGCTTTCAGATAAGTCTGCTTGAAATCGGCCCAGAGCGTCGGCACGGAAGAGGTGATCTGGTCCCAGATCATGCTCGGTGGCGGCAGAATGACGGTTGGCACGCCGAGCCCGCGCGTCAGCCCTTCCCACAGCGCCAGAAGGCCGATCCCGAACAGGATCGGGATCAGCAGATCGATCGAGCGCTTGGCTCCGCCCTTGGCATCGATACGGGACAGGCCGAGATTGGCAGCGAAAGCGAGGGCCCAGACGATCAGGCCCGTCCAGAGAACAGCGTCGGTGCTCATCAGCGGACCCCCATGCGGGACGTGACCGCGCGCGAGGCGATATCGATAAGGATGACCAGAACCGCCGCCAGCAGCGCCGCCGTCATCAGCGCGCTCCAGATCTGCACCGTCTGCCCGTAATAGGAGCCGGCAAGGAGCCGCGCACCGAGCCCGGCCACCGCCCCGGTCGGCAACTCGCCGATGATCGCGCCGACAAGGCTGATCGCGACGCCGACCTTCATGGAGGCGAACAGAAACGGCATGGCGGCAGGCAGGCGCAGTTTCAGCAGCGTTTGCAGGCGACTGGAATTATAGGTGCGCATCAGGTCCAGATGCATCGCGTCCGGCGAGCGCAGCCCCTTCACCATGCCGACGGCCACGGGGAAAAACGACAGATACATCGAGATGAAGGCCTTCGGCAGCAGGCCTGTGATCCCCTGGCTGGCGAAGATGACGATGATCATCGGCGCGATGGCGAGGATCGGGATCGTCTGCGACGTGATGATCCAGGGCATCAGGCTGCGGTCGAGGACGCGCGAATGAACGATGCCGATGGCAAGGACAACGCCGAGCGTGGTGCCGAGCACGAAGCCGAGAAGGGTGGACGAAAGCGTGACGCCGGAATGATAGAGCAGGCTGCGTTTGGAGGTCGGTGCGATCTCGACGACGGTCTTCCACATCTCGGCAGCGACCTGATGCGGCGCGGGCAGGACGGGCCGTTGCTGGCTCATGGTTTGCGAAAGAAGTTCGGCGAAGGAAAGTTCGGTGTCGGAGCGGGCCGCAACATCATAGGCGAACGGGGCGTTCAGCCAGACAGCGCCGAGATACCAGATCGCCAGAATGCCGAGCAGCACCGCGACGACCGGCAGGGCGCGCGAAGTCAGCGCTGATCGCAGTGACCTGAAAATTGGCCAGAAACCCGAGCCGCCGCCCGGTGTGGCCAACTCGCGACTAGATGCCAATCGAGGCACTCCTCTCCAGTAGAGTCCAACCTGATCGCTCCTTGCGGATGACCCCTTTTTTCTGAAGTGATTGACCGGCCCACCTCATATCGTATTGCCACGTGTAGAGAGCTTGGTCGTATCCTTCGATTTCGCTACGAAAATTCTCCCAAATATATTTAGCGATCGCTACGACAGTTGCCTTCCCGCCATAAGCCTTCAAGGCCTGCACGATCCAGGGTTCTATTTCAGCCCGGAAGCTCATTGCTTGGGCTCACTCATCATAGGCGTGTCCGGCTCTGAGCCCGTCTCGGACGCGCTGGGCGATGGCGAGGAACTCCGGCGTTTCGCGAATATCGAGCGGGCGATCGTCGCCCAAATCGCAATCGATGATCTCGTGAATACGGCCGGGGCGGGGGCTCATCACCACGATCCGTGTGGAGAGGAACACCGCCTCCGGAATGGAGTGGGTGACGAAGACGACCGTCTTTTTCGTCCGCGCCCAGAGCTTCAGAAGCTGCTCGTTGAGGTGATCGCGGACGATCTCGTCCAGCGCGCCGAAGGGCTCGTCCATCAGCAGCATGTCGGGCTGGACGGCAAGCGCGCGGGCAATGGAGGCGCGCTGCTGCATCCCGCCGGAAAGCTGCCACGGAAACTTCTTGCCAAAGCCCTTCAGGTCGACAAGCGCCAGGTTCTTCTCGACACGGCGGTCGCGCTCGGCCTTATCGATACCCATCACCTCCAGTGGCAGGGCAATATTCTTGGCGATGGTTCGCCAGGGAAACAGCGCCGAGGCCTGAAAGACGTAGCCATAGGCGCGCGCCTCACGCGCTTTCTCCGGCGTCATGCCGTTCACGGAAATGGTACCGCCGGTCGGCTGTTCGAGATCGGCGATCACACGCAGCAGCGTCGTCTTGCCGCAGCCGGACGGGCCGATCAGCGAAACGAACTCGCCCTTTCTGATCGTCAGGTCGATATCCGACAGCGCATGCACCGGCGCATCGGCCGTCTGGAACACCAGATCGAGATCGCGCGCGGAAATGACGGGCTCGGTAGCAGAAACAGCAAGTGGCGCGTTCATGCGGCAGACTCCCACAGGCGCGGTTCGGCAAACTCAACCGAATTGCCGGCCGGATCGCGGACATAAACAGAGCGCGCGCCGTTCGGCCAGTTGAAGTCAGCCTCGATCTCGACGCCGCCATCTTCCAACCGCTGTATCCAGCCGTCGAGTGTCGCGCCATCTGCGGAGAAGCAGATATGCCCCGGCCCCTCGGCGCCGTGGGGCGGAACCGGCAGCGTCTCCGATTGGGTAGGCCGGCGCGTGGCCTCGGCAATGAAGCACAGCACGATGGTCGTACCGCAACGGAAGAAGACGTGTCGCCCCTCGACGGCCATGATCTCTTCCAGCCCGAGCAAGTCGCCGTAGAAGCGGCGCGCGGAGTCCAGATCGTCGACATAGACCGCCGCTTCGAGAACGCCGTTGAGGGCGCGTATTTCACTCATGCGATATCAGCCTCCTTATCCAAAGGAGACGATCATTCGTCGAGGGCTCTACAATCGTCATCGCCGCATCCCCTCTCCGCCTCGCTGCGCTCGGCACCTCTCCCCGCGGGGGAGAGGGTGAGCGGGTGCGTGGAACTTGCTTGGTGGCAAACGTTTGTCGAGTGTAGCAAGGATCGTATTCAAGACCATAGTGCGTTGCTTTAGCACTTCCTCGTTCCAGAATCGCAGGACAGAGTAGCCATTCCTATTGAGCCAGTCCGTGCGAAGTGCATCGTGGGTACTTTCGGCATGCTGGCTGCCATCGACTTCCACGATCAACTTCTCCTTTCGGCAAACGAAATCGGCAATGTACCGCCCGAGTGGAACCTGCCGGCTGAAGCGGTAGCCATTCAACCGCTCTTTCCGAAGCTCCGTCCAGAGCCAAGCCTCTGCATCGGTCGGCTTCTTGCGCATTGCGCGGGCGCGTTTCAATGCGCCGGTTGGCTTGGCTCGCGACGGGTGCGGTTTGCTCCACCCTCGCCCCTTTGGGGAGAGGTGCCGCGCGGAGCGTGGCGGAGAGGGGGCGTTGTTCTCGACCAACGCCCTCACACCCCGCTTGCCGGAATGCCGCTGCGCTCGACCTTGCGCGGGGCGACCAGTTCCTTCCAGGTCGAGAGCGCCTTGTTGACCGCCTGGAACGGCTCGCGCTTGACGAACTGCCCGTGTCCTTCCTCGGTCTTCACCGCGCCATCGTCGATGACCACCTTGCCGCGCGACAGGACGTAACGCGGCAGGCCCTTCACCTTTTTGCCTTCGAAGACATTGTAATCGATCGCAGATTGCTGGCTCTTGGCCGAAATCGTCTTTTCCTTCTCCGGATCGAAGACGACGATATCGGCATCGGCGCCGACCAGGATCGCGCCCTTTCGCGGATAGATGTTGAGGATCTTGGCGATATTGGTCGAGGTGACGGCGACGAACTCGTTTGGTGTCAGGCGGCCCGTGCCGACGCCATAGGTCCAGAGCATCGGCAGGCGATCTTCGAGGCCGCCGGTGCCGTTCGGGATCTTGGTGAAATCGCCGACGCCGGTGCGCTTCTGCTCCGTGGTGAAGGCGCAGTGATCGGTCGCGACGACGGAGAGCGAACCGGACTGCAGCCCGGCCCAGAGCGAATCCTGGTGCTGTTTGTTGCGGAAGGGCGGGCTCATGACGCGCCGCGCCGAATGGTCCCAGTCTTCGTTGAAATATTCGCTCTCATCAAGCGTCAGATGCTGGATCAGCGGCTCGCCATAGACGCGCATTCCCTTTTGCCGGGCGCGGCGGATCGCCTCATGCGCCTGCTCGCAGGAGGTGTGGACGACGTAAAGCGGCACGCCCGCCATGTCGGCGATCATGATGGCGCGGTTGGTGGCTTCGCCTTCCACCTCGGGCGGGCGCGAATAAGCGTGGCCCTCTGGCCCGTCATTGCCTTCCGCTAGCAGCTTCTGCTGCAGCGTCGCGACCACATCGCCATTCTCCGCATGGACGAGCGGCAGCGCGCCGAGCGCGGCGCAGCGCTGGAACGAAGCGAACATTTCGTCATCGTTCACCATCAGCGCGCCCTTATAGGCCATGAAGTGCTTGAAGGTGTTGATGCCGTGATTCTTCACCACGGTCTCCATCTCGTCCCACACCTGCTTGTCCCACCAGGTGACGGCCATGTGGAAGGAATAGTCGCAATTGGCGCGGGTGGATTTGTTGTCCCAGCGCTGCAGCGCCTCCAGTAGCGATTGGCCCGGCTCGGGCAAGCAGAAATCGACCACCATGGTGGTGCCGCCGGCAAGGCCGGCGCGCGTGCCGCTCTCGAAATCGTCGGACGAATAGGTGCCCATGAAAGGCATTTCGAGATGGACGTGCGGGTCGATGCCGCCCGGCATGACGTAGCAACCGGTCGCGTCCAGTTCGGTCGCGCCGTCAGCGGCAAGGTCCTCTCCGATCTCAGCGATCTTGCCGTTCGCGATTTTGACATCGGCCTTGTAGGTCAGATCGGCCGTGACGACCGTGCCATTGCGAATAAGTGTGGTGGTCATTTTGCGGCTCCTCTTTTCCCTCGACCCAATGGGGAGAGGGATAGTGAGACCGGCCGATGCGCAGCAAGGCCAGGTCGGGCTTGGGTGAGGGGGTCGTTCCCCCTCATCGCATAGGTTTCTTGGCTTTCGAAGCAGGCGAAAATCTCGCGCCTGTTTCGGGTCCACCGATGCGCTCTTCAAGAATGGCAAGCACGGATTGCAGAACGGTCTCCCTCTCGGAAAATGCGGCGCCGCTATTCCCTCGCTCCGTAGGGGAGCGGGATAGGGAGGCACGACGAGGCTTTGCCGAGCCGATGCCGTACTTGGGCGAGGGGGCTTTCATTCTCACCCCACCACCTCAGCCGTCTCCACCACGGCGTGGAGCAGGACGTCCGCGCCGGCCTGCGCCCATTCCTTCGAAATCTCTTCGGCTTCGTTGTGCGACAGCCCGTCGACGCAGGGACACATCACCATGGCGGTCGGATAGAGCTTGTTGACCCAGCAAGCGTCGTGGCCCGCGCCGGAAACGATATCGCGATGCGAATAGCCAAGCGTCTCGGCGGCGTTGCGGATGGCGGCGACGCAATCCTCGTCGAAGGCCGGCGGATCGAACTGGCCGACCACCTCGCTCTCGAACTCAACGCCGATCTCCTCGCAGAGCTTCGGCGCTTTTTCGTAGAACTCTTCCAGCATCGCCTCGATGATCTCCATCAAATGCGAGCGGAAATCGACGGTGAAGACGACCTTGCCGGGAATGATATTGCGGGAATTGGGATAGACGTCGACATGGCCGATCGCGCCGACGGCGTTCGGCTGATGCTTCATGGCAATTTCGTGCACCAGTTCGGTGATGCGGGCGAGGCCGCGCCCCGCATTCTTGCGCATCGGCATGGGTGTCGAGCCGGTATGGCTTTCCTTGCCGGTCACGGTGCACTGGATCCAGCGCAGCCCCTGCCCATGGGTCACGACGCCGATATCCTTGCCTTCGGCTTCTAGGATCGGCCCTTGCTCGATATGCAGTTCGAAGAAGGCGTGCATCTTGCGCGCGCCGACCTCTTCATCGCCCTTCCAGCCGATCCGCTCCAGCTCCTCGCCAAAGGTTTTGCCCTGCGCGTCGGTGTGCTGGTAGACGTCCTCCATGTCGAGCACGCCGGCGAAAACGCCCGACGCCATCATGGCCGGCGCGAAGCGCGTGCCTTCCTCATTGGTCCAGTTGGTGACGACGATGGGGTGCTTGGTCTTGATGTTGAGGTCGTTCAGCGTCCGCACCACCTCCAGGGCCCCGAGCACGCCGAGCACCCCGTCATAGCGCCCGCCGGTGGGCTGTGTGTCGAGGTGGGAGCCGACATAGACCGGCAGCGCGTCGGGGTCGGTTCCCTCGCGCCGCGCGAACATGGTGCCCATCTGGTCGACGCCCATCGTCAGGCCCGCATCCTCGCACCATGTCTGGAAGAGCGCGCGCCCCTTGGCGTCGTCATCGGTCAGCGTCTGGCGGTTGTTGCCGCCGGCAACGCCGGGGCCGATTTCCGCCATTTCGTGGATCGAGTCCCAGAGCCGGTCCGCGTCGATCCGCATATTGGACTGCAAGCTCATATCGATCCCTCCTTGCATTGACGCCAGCCGGAAACTTGACTGTTTGGTCAAAATCGGAGGCTATGGAATGAGAAAGGGCCGGTCAAGCGTTTCGTGCATCGTCCATAGGCAGAAGAGTGCGATGCACAATTAGCCGGCAATCCTGATGAAAGGCGACAGGTTTTGAGCACCATATCGGATCAGTCCAGCAACGACCCGGAAGGCCGGTCGCGTATCCAGAGTCGCAACCGCGAAACCATTCTGACGGCGGGGCGTGAGGTCTTCGCCAGACATGGGCTGCGTGGCGCGCGGCTCGACGAGATCGCCGCCCATGCCGGCATGAGCAAGCCGAACCTCCTTTATTACTTTCCGCGCAAACAGGACATTTACGCCGCGGTGCTGGAAGAGGTGCTGATGGGCTGGCTCATGCCGCTCGATGCGCTCGATCCGGATGGCGATCCGGTGGAAGAGCTTCGCCGCTACATCAGCGCCAAAATGGCGCTCTCCGCCGAGCAGCCCGAGGCCTCGCGCCTGTTTGCCGGCGAAATCCTGGCCGGCGCGCCGCATATCGAGCGCTTTTTGAAGACGGACCTTCGTCAGCTTGTGGAGAAAAAGGCGGGCACGATCCGCCGCTGGGTGGATGAGGGCCGGCTTGCGCCGATCGACCCCTATCACCTGATCTTCACCATCTGGGCGACGACGCAGCATTATGCCGATTTCGACGTGCAGATCCACGCCGTTCTCGGCAAACAGGCCGGCCGGGCCGGCTTTCACGATCAGGCGGCGCAGGCGGTGCTGAGCATTATCCTGAAGGGCGTCGCCCCGCGTTGAACGCACCCACCTCCCCCTTGAGGGGAGGTCGGAGAGGCAAGCGAAGCGAAGACGATCCGGGTGGGGGTTCTTGAACGAACTGTGAGGCGGACCACGCCCACCCGAAAGACGCTGCGCGCTAAGCCCTTCGCTTGCGCTCCGGGCGTTCGGCGCTTCGCAAGCCAAATCATTGGCTTCCGATCGGCCTGCGCCGACCGCTTCTCACCCCCTCAATGGGGAGGTGAAACGCCCCCTAATTCCGGCCCAGCATAAGCGTCTCATCGAAACGCTCATCCTGTCGCAGCGGGCGGGGCGCGCGCCTGGCGATCTCACCATCCCGCCAGCGCAGATCGGCCAGCGCCGCCTCCAGCAACTGCTCGCGTTCGGCATGGCGGTCGTCGCGCTCCATCGCATCGAGCCGCTCATGGCGGCGGGCGGCGCGGCGGTGATGCAGCAGCACCATGAGCAAGCCGAGCGCGAAGGCCAGCGGCAGAATCAGCATCAGCGCCTTGATTCCGTCCGGCGCGGACTGAAACGTATCGAGCAGATCGGCGCGGAAATTGTAGTCACTCATCGGCAACTCCCCGTTTCACGCTTGCCAGATAGAGACAAGCCAATGAAATCATTGGTGGAAACGGTCACCAGACGAGCTGGTGACCGGGGAGCTAGAAAAACCGTGCCTAGACGGCCGCCCCGACCTTTGGGCTTTCGCCTTGAACATGCGTCGAGGCCTCCCCGGCCATAGCTGGTCGAGAAGGATACCGGCCGGCTTCGATACCGGCCACTAGGCAGGGGTTTTCTAGGCCCCAGACCGGAATATTTTCCGGCCCACGATGTTTATAGGGGAAAGGAGCAGATGGGGGAAGGGTGGATCGGATGGTTTGACCTACCACAACGGAAGGTGCAATGCATGGCCACTTTTCAGTTCAGCCTAAACGGCCCCCAATTACGCGGCGACCAGCGATTCTCGCTCAGCCCGCCGATGCAGCCACGCCTTACGTCGGGCTAGGATGAGAGCTACAGCGCCGAAAATTAAACTAACATGATTGCATTCAACAAGGTCACATCCTCATCGGCTGCTATGCAGGCGGCGTAATATATTGCGATTACTAATAACCCAACGCACGCAAGTATCTGATTGCCCAAGGAGGACTAAAATCGGACGCAAACAGGCCAGCAGTAATGCGAGCCGTTTCTGCCTCACTCATCGGTTCCTTGGGCACAAAGACCCCTTTCTCACATCCCGCAACCATTCGATTAGCATTAGTTTGCAAAGGATCGCGGTAATATGCGTATGAAGGATGTCTTATAAACGGGTGCTCACCACCTTGAAAAACGCAACTCGGATCATGCCGTTTCGTGCGTATTGTGGTGATAGAAATAGCGAGGTGCTGACCCTGAGGGCACCTGTTGTTTAAGATCACAAAGAGGTGCATACCCGTAGCACCCGAGGGGATCAGCAGTGTATCGCCCCTCTTGGGATCGAATTCCAACTTACCTTTCCGCCGCCAAGATAAATTCGTGCATCCGACGGTGGCTCTGTACCTCTTCGGCCAGTTCCACGCAGTCGTCGCGACCAAGGTAGCGAAATACTTCTTCGTGGTGGATAGGCATCGAAGACCCATTAGGGTCACGCCATTCAGGAACGTTGGCTCGACCGTGCGTCCAATCACGAATTGCATATTTGTCGAAATCTTTGAATTTATCCCAAAGGCTCTCCAACACCGAAAGATCGGCACGCGAAAGGGTGTCAAGGGCGTCAAATTCCACATCGCCGTTTAGCGGTATGGCGTAACCGTCTCGCGGAGCTAGAAATTCGCTCCAAGTTTGATCTTCAGCGTTACCATTCATGAGGTTCAGAGTGACGGACGCTACGGGACCATCAGGCATAGAAAATAACCGATCATAAAACATCGGCTCGTCGAAGCGAGCCATAAATTCTCGCTCCGAGAGATACATCAGCTTCGATAGTTTAAGCACATTTATGCTTCCGCCTGATTTAAGGGCGAAGAACGCAGCGGCTTGCGCAGCTTTACGGACGTCGTATCCAGCGAGTAGCATAACATTCTCCAAATTTGAGCGTGACGCCCAGTGCTAGGCGTAACGCCTAGCACTGATTACAGAGGTCATGTCAATAGTAAATAATTCTATCGCCCCTTAATTACCAGTGCGCAACTCGGCGCTGTTTTTGTCGGTCTGTGTTGACTTCAAGCATTTTGAGCCGCGCCATCGGCATCCTCGTAGGCCACCGGTCAACATTCGCCACAATCTATCTACCCCCCCCTGCCAGCCGCCTTTCGGAGCAACGGGATCGCGAACCGGAGATTCTTGGGAGGGCGGTGACGAGCGCAGCGCGCCGGTGACGATCCGTGGTCATCGGCGGTGGGGTGTAGCAATCCCCTTTGGCTGCGGGTCGTCGATAGCCGAGGAACCGTTTGAGCCTGCGGGCGAGGGACCGGCGGCGGGGTTCCGCCACGGGCGTTCGACGCCCGGAAGGCGCCCGTCTGAAAAGCGAACGCCACAAATCGTCGGTGGGTGAGGGGCGGTTCGCCGAAGGCGAAGAAAAGGCCAACGATTTGGCGTTTTCAGCCCCGAACGGATGGTCGTGGCACTAAACATTTTTAGGAGCGACGATCCGGCCGCCGGCTTGCTCACTTCTTTTTCAACGTCGCCGGCCCGCCGCGCCGGTGGCGCGTTTTGCCCTGCGCGGCGTCGGGCGGAAGGAAGGGCGGCCCCTACTCCGCCGCTTCTCTCACGGCCGGATTGTTGGGATGCGTCGTCCAATTGGCGTAATCCGCATCGGCCGGTTTGCCGGTGCGCGGATCGATGCCGGCGATCTGCTCCATGGTAATGCAGTTCTCCACCGGGCAGACATTGACGCACAGATTGCAGCCGACGCATTCGGCGTCGATCACCTCGAAATGGCGGACGCCATCGACCAGATGGGTGATCGCCTGGTGCGAGGTGTCCTCGCAGGCAATGTGGCAGCGCCCGCATTTGATGCAGAGATCCTGATCGATCCGGGCTTTCGTGACGTAGTTGAGGTTGAGATACTGCCAGTCGGTGACGTTCGGCACCGCCGCGCCGCGAAAATCCTCGACGGAGGCGTAGCCC
Organism: Notoacmeibacter sp. MSK16QG-6; assembly: GCF_024158145.1. Taxonomy (GTDB): domain Bacteria; phylum Pseudomonadota; class Alphaproteobacteria; order Rhizobiales; family Rhizobiaceae; genus Notoacmeibacter. The sequence continues at coordinate 986,150 of NZ_JAMYXM010000001.1, read as the reverse complement.
TTCTCGTCCATATAGTTGGACAGGCCGGCGATCATCTCCTGCACGATGTGGAAGCCATAGGTCATCGCCGCCGTGCAGACCTGCACCGTGCCGCAGCCGAGCGCGATGAACTCCGCCGCGTCGCGCCATGTGGTGATGCCGCCAATGCCTGAGATCGGCAGGCCGTGCGTGTCCGGGTTGCGGGCGATCTCGGACACCATGGAGAGCGCGATGGGCTTGACCGCCGGGCCGCAATAGCCGCCATGGCTGCCCTTGCCGTCGATGGTCGGCTCCGGCGCGAAACTGTCCAGATCGATGGCGGTGATCGAGTTGATCGTGTTGATGAGGCTGACGGCGTCCGCCCCGCCCCGCTTGGCCGCCTCCGCCGGTTTGCGGATATCGGTGATGTTCGGCGTCAGCTTCACGATCACCGGCAGATCGGTGTTTTCCTTGCACCAGCGGGCGACCATCTCGATATATTCGGGCACCTGGCCGACGGCGGAGCCCATGCCGCGCTCGCTCATGCCGTGCGGGCAGCCGAAATTGAGTTCGACGCCGTCGCAGCCGGTTTCCTCGACGCGCTTCAGGATCGCCTTCCAGGCGTGCTCCTCGCAGGGCACCATCAGCGAAGCGATGATGACGCGATCCGGCCAGTTCTTCTTGGTCTCGGTCATCTCCCGCAGGTTCACTTCCAGGTCGCGGTCGGTGATGAGTTCGATATTGTTGAGGCCGAGGAGCCGCCGATCCGCGCCATGAATCGCGCCGTAGCGCGGACCGTTGACATTGACGACGGGCGGACCGGCTTCGCCGAGCGTCTTCCAGACCACGCCGCCCCAGCCGGCTTCGAAAGCGCGCTCGACGTTGTACTGCTTGTCGGTCGGTGGCGCGGAGGCCAGCCAGAACGGATTGGGCGACTGGATGCCGAGGAAGTTGGTGGAGAGGTCAGCCATGGTCTTATCTCCCGTTCAGGCGCTCAGCGCCGCGTGAATGCTTTCGGCGGCGATCTTGCCGTCCTCGACAGCGACGACGGTGAGGTCTTCACCACCGGCGATGCAGTCGCCGCCCGCCCAGACCTTGTCCATCGACGTTTTGCGCTCGTCATCGACGGCGATCCGCCCACCATCGAGGGTGAGCGCTGCGCCTTCGGCTGCGACGCTGTCGGGCACGAAGCTCTGGCCGATCGCCTTGAAGATCTGATCGGCTTCCAGCGTCACCTCTTCGCCGGTGGCGCTCAGTTTGCCATTGGCGTCCGAGGCGGTCTTCTCGAAGGTGATGCCGGTCACGTCGCCATTTTCGGCATGGATGCGCTTCGGCTGCAGATTATAGCGCAGATGGACGCCGCGTGTGGCCGCCACCTCCTGCTCGTATCCCGAAGCGCTCATCGCCTCCTTGCCGCGGCGATAGGCGATGGTGACTTCGTCCGCGCCGAGATTCTTGGCCTGCACGGCGGCGTCCACGGCGGTCATGCCGCCGCCAATGACGACGACCCGGTTGCCAACAGGAACCTGCGATAGATCGGTTGTCTGCCGCAAATCGGCGATCCATCCAACCGCATCGGACGACCCAGCGCTGTCCGCTCCCTCCGCCGTCAGCGCATTGACACCGGCCAGGCCCATGCCCAGGAAAACGGCGTCGTAATCAGCGGTGAGGTCCCTCAGGTGGATGTCACGTCCGAGCGCCTTGTCGGTCTCGATGGTTATGCCACCGATGCCGAGAAGCCATTGCACTTCGGCCTGGGCAATGTCGTCGGTCGCTTTATAGGTGGCGATGCCATATTCGTTCAGCCCGCCGGGCTTTTGCCGCGCCTCGAAAACCGTGACGGTGTGGCCGTGCATGGAGAGACGGTGGGCGCAGGACAGGCCCGCTGGCCCGGCGCCGACCACCGCCACCCGCTTGCCAGTTTCCGCCGCGCGCTTGAACGGATGTTCCGTCGTCGTTTCCATTAGATGGTCGGTAGCGTAACGCTGCAGCATGCCGATCCGAACCGGCTGGTCTTCGGCGACTTCGCGCACGCAGACCTCTTCGCACAGCGTTTCGGTCGGGCAGACGCGGGCACACATCGCGCCGAAAATATTGGCGTCGAAAATGGTTTTCGCCGCGCCGTTAGGATTGTCGGCGGCGATCTGACGAATGAAGAGGGGAATATCAATGCCGGTCGGGCAGGCATTCATGCACGGCGCATCGTAGCAGAAATAGCAGCGGTCGGCCTCGACAGCCGCTTCGTGGGGATTCATCGGTGGGTGGAGGTCGCAGAAGTTTTCGCGCAACTGCTCAGCGCTCAGCCGGCCTGCTGAAATAGTTCCGCTACGCCGTTCGACACTCATGAAGAACTCTCCATCTCACGGTAACCGAGAGGGTAGCTTCGCATTTTTTACCGAAAGGTCAAATTTTTTCTGCGCAAAATTTGGGCGTGATTATTTTATGAGCATAATAGTCAGGTCTTATCTCGTTGCAGCGAAAGGGAAACGGCGGACAAGCGGTCGCCATTTCCCTGCCGGCTCCAGAGCTCGTTTAGCCGAAGACCCGCCCCAGTGCGCCATCCACTGCATCGGTGATGGCATCGATATCGCTTTCGGTCGCAATAAGGGCCGGGCTGAACAGGAGTGCGTTGTTAAGCCCATCGGCGAGAGAGCGATTTTGCGCGCCGATGATAACCCCCTGTTCCATGCAGTCGGCGGCGACCGCCTTGACCTTGGCCTCGGGCGCCGGCTCCTTTGTCGCCCGGTCGGCGACCAGTTCAGCGCCGCAGAAGAGGCCCTTGCCGCGCACATCGCCGATGATTTCGTGTTTCTCCATCAGCACGTTGAGATTGCCGAGCAGGCGTTCGCCCATCTTCGTGGTGTTGGCAAGTAAATCTTCGTCTTCGATGATGCGCATATTTTCCAGCGCAGCAGCCGGGCCGGACGTGCAGCCCCCAAAGGTGGAGATGTCGCGGAAAAAGCCCATTGGATCGTCCGGATCGTCCTTGAACTGATCGAACACCGCTTCGGTCGTCACGGTGCAGGAGATCGCCGCATAGCCCGACGCCACGCCCTTTGCCATTGTCACGAAATCCGGCTTCACGCCGTAATGCTGATACCCGAACCATTCGCCGGTGCGGCCGACACCGCAGACCACCTCGTCGATATGGAGCAGAATTTCGTATTTTTCGCAGATCTGCTGGACCCGTTCCCAGTAACCGGCTGGAGGCACAATAACACCTCCGCCGGCGGTGATGGGTTCAAGACAGAGGCCGCCGACCGTGTCCGGGCCTTCGCGGAGGATTACCTCTTCGATCGCATCGGCGGCGCGTTCTCCGTAATTGTCGACCTCGCCCCATTGGCTGCGATATTCAAGGCAGTGCGGCACTTCGATGAAGCCCGGCAGAAACGGGCCGTATTGCGCATTGCGTTGCGCCTGTCCGCCGGCGGACAGCGCGCCAAACGTTGTGCCGTGATAATCGCGCTCGCGATAGAGAATCTTCCACTTCTTGCCGCCGTGCTGGCGATGCGCGATCTGGCGGATCATCTTGTAGGCCTTCTCATTGGCCTCCGATCCCGAATTGGAATAATAGACCCGGCTCATCCCCGGCATCTTTTCGATCAGCTTTTCGGCGAAGAGCGCGCCGGGCACGGAGCCTGCGGCCCCGGCGTAATAATTCAGCTTCAGAAGCTGTTCGCGGATGACGTCAGCCATGCTTTCGCGACCATAGCCGATATTGACCGTCCAGACGCCGCCCGACACCGCGTCGAGATGCTCCTTGCCGTTGGCGTCCCAGATCTTCATACCCTTGCCCTCGACCATCACCTTCGGGTCGGTTGTCTCATAGGGCTTGTGCTGCGTGAGGTGGTGCCAGACGCGTTTCCTGTCGGCCTCTACCACGGCGCTCATATCATTCATGCCGAACTGCTGGTTCATGACGCTACTTTCCTGCCGCTCAAATTTTGTACGAGGCTAGAGCCGGCGCGTTGCCGACGCAATCGAAATGCTCAGCCACCATTGATGTGACGGACGCACACTTATCCTCTTACGTTAATGCTGGCGCATGGCAGCTACGCAAGGGGCGGCCTTGCGGCCAAATGCTGCACGCGCTAAACCGTTTCAAAATCCCATAATCTTCGTCTTCTCGGAGTCGCCTCGTGACAAAGTCGACGCTCGCCTCATTGGTTGCGCGCCCATCCTTCCTTAAACGCGCGCCGGAAACAGCGAACTTCAAGCCATCGGATATTGGCCGCGAAATTATGGCTGGCCTCACAGTCGCGTTGGCTTTGGTGCCGGAAGCCGTCGCTTTCGCCTTCGTGGCCGGCGTCGCGCCGCTCGTCGGTCTCTATGCGGCCTTCATCGTCGGGCTTGTCACCGCTGTCTTCGGCGGTCGCCCGGGTATGATCTCCGGCGCGACCGGGGCGCTCGCCGTCGTTATGGTCTCGCTGGTTGCCGAGCATGGGGTCGAATATCTCTTCGCCACCGTGGTTCTCATGGGCATTTTGCAGATCATTGCCGGTATCTTCAGGCTCGGCAAATTTATCCGCCTCGTGCCGACACCTGTTATGCTGGGTTTCGTCAACGGCCTCGCCATCGTCATCGGCCTTGCGCAACTCGGCCAGTTTCGCACTGCTGAAGCCAATGGCGGCCATGCCTGGATGCAGGGCGGGGAACTTGCGCTGATGCTCGGTCTTGTCGCTCTCACAATGGCGGTGATCTGGCTTGTGCCGAAACTGAAATCGCCAATTCCAGCACCGCTCGCCGGCATTGCCGTTGTTGCGGCTCTGGTGATCGTCTTCGGATTGGATACGCCCCGCGTCGGCGACCTTGCCTCCATCGAAGGCGGCCTTCCGCAGTTTCATCTGCCTCTCGTGCCGTTGAACTGGGAGACGCTCACGATCATCGGGCCTTATGCCGTGATCCTCGCGGCCATCGGTCTGATTGAATCCTTGCTGACGCTGAACCTGGTCGGCGAAATTGTCGAGGAACGCGGCGGCGCCTCTCAAGAGTGCCTTGCCCAAGGCGCGGCAAACACCATAACCGGCTTTTTCGGCGGGATGGGCGGCTGCGCCATGATCGGCCAATCGATGATCAATGTACGTTCCGGCGGGCGAATGAGGCTGTCCGGCATTTCGGCGGCGTTGTTCCTGCTCAGCTTTATCCTGTTCGCCGCGCCGCTGATCGAGATCATTCCGCTCGCAGCGCTGGTGGGTGTCATGTTCATGGTGGTGATCGGCACGTTCGCCTGGCGGTCGATCCTGATCATGAGAAAAATTCCGCTCTCCGACAGTTTCGTCATTGTCCTGGTGACCGCCGTGACGGTCGTCGCGGACCTTGCCGTCGCCGTGGTCGTCGGCGTCATTGTTTCGGCGCTGGTCTATGCCTGGAGCAATGCGAAACGCATCCACGCCGGCAGCCGGCTGAACCACAAGGGCCAGAAGGTCTATACTATCGAGGGACCGCTCTTCTTCGGATCGACGGATGGGTTCAGCGAACTGTTCGACCCGAAAGGTGACCCGGAAGAAGTCGTGATCGATTTCGCCAATTCGCGGGTTGTCGACCAGTCGGCCTTGCAAGCCATTGAGGATGTCGCCGCAAAATATGAGCAGCAGGGAAAGCGCGTCAGCCTGCGGCACCTGTCTCGCGATTGCCACCGACTGCTGAACCGGGCCGGTCAGCTTATGGTCGAGGAGGATGACGATCCCGATTACGGGCTCGCCGTCGATTACGATGTGCGCACCGGCTCGTTTTCCGGCGCGCACTGAAGTTCAGTCGAGCGGCGCCAGATCCTTGAGAAAACGCGCGGCGTTCTGAACGTAGTTCTCCGCGCTCATGCGTAGCGCGGAGATCGCGCCCTCATCGAGCTGGCGGATGACCTTGCCCGGCGCGCCGACGACGAGGCTGCCATCGGGGATTTCCTTGCCCTCCGTAATGAGCGCGCCCGCGCCGATCAGGCAGTTCTTGCCGATCTTTGCGCGGTTTAAAACGGTCGCGCCCATCCCGATCAGCGAATTATCGCCAATGATGCACCCATGGATGATCGCTTTGTGCCCGATGGTGCACCCTTCACCGATCGTGACCGGCGCGCCGGGGTCGGTATGAATCATCGTCATGTCCTGGATATTGGTGCGCGCGCCAATGATGATCGGCTCATTGTCTCCACGCAGCACCGCGTTGAACCAGATGCCGACCTGCGAACCGAGGACGACATGTCCCATGACTCGTGCGCCCGGCGCAACGAACACGGTGCCGTCGGTGAGCTCCGGACTGCGGTCGCCGAGACGGTAGAGCGTCATTCCGAATAGCCCTTCTTGTCCATCAAATATTTGATGCCAGCTTCGGCGCACTGCCTGTCCTGTGCGGGCGTCCCGGACGAAATGCCGATGCCGCCGACAACCGCGCCATCGACTTTGACCGGTAGCCCACCGCCAACCACCATTAGTCGCCCGCCAATGCCGGCGAAAATTCCATAGGCGGGTGCCCCCGGCTGGCTGGCCTCGCCATATTCATGCGTCGCCTTCTGCGCGCCGGACGCGGTGAAGCTCTTGTCTATGGCGATAGTGATTGACGTCACCTTGCCGCCGTCCATTCGTTTGAAAGCGAGCAGATTGCCGCCCTCATCGGTGATGGCTATGCACATCGGCACACCGATAGAGTCGGCCTCCGCCGCTGCTCCGTCAATGAGAAGTTGTGCGTCCTCTGCATCGAGCCGTTGAATGGTCCGCATGAAATATCTCCCTTCGTAAGACAGTCAGGTCTGTGAAAACACGCGCCTCGTCGCGTTCATGTGCGCCAGCGGAATTTCCTTCGCTGGCCGGAACGTATCGGCGCTGGCGGCTTGCCAGTGCCGGGCATACATCGTCTCGTCCGGCGCGTCGATCAGCGCATTTTCTTTCAGTAGGACGAAAGCGGTATCGAAGCTGTCCGCCTCCAGTACTTCCGGCCGAAGCGAGATATGGTGCGGCATAAGGTCTCGGGGATGCTCGACGCCCGCAGCGGCTGTGATTTCCGACAAAGCGTGTAAGGTCGCTTCATGAAAGGCGGCTGCGCGCTGGCCCTGAATTTCTGGCACCAGGCCCCGCTGGCGAAGCCGATCCTGCGTCGCGATGCCGGTCGGACATGTGCCTTTGTCGCAACGTTGCGCCTGGATGCACCCGATAGAGAACATAAAGGCGCGCGCCGCGTTGCACCAGTCGGCACCGAGCGCAAGATTCTCCGCCATGGTCCATCCGGAATAGACTTTGCCGCTGGCTGCCAGTCGCACCTTGTCGCGAAGTCCGGCTCCGACCAGCGCATTGCGCATATGGATCAGTCCGTCCCGCAAAGGCATGCCAACGTGGTTTGAGAGTTCGAGTGGGGCCGCGCCCGTGCCACCCTCTGCGCCGTCGACCACGATGAAATCCAGCAGGATGCCGCTCGTCCGCATCGCCTTCATGATGGCGAAGATTTCGTGCAACTGACCGACGCAGAGCTTTATTCCGACCGGCTTGCCGCCCGATAATTCTCGCATCCGAGCGGCAAATTCGAGCATCTCGACCGGGGTTGAGAAGGCGTTATGCCCGCGCGGCGAAAGGCAGTCCTGCCAGGGTTCGATCTTGCGGACGCTGGCAATCTCCTCTGTTACCTTTGCGCCGGGCAATAGACCGCCATGCCCAGGCTTTGCGCCCTGTGACAGTTTGATTTCCGTCATCTTGATCTGATCGATCTGCGCCGTATCGGCAAAACGCGCCGGGTCGAAATGGCCATCGCTGTTGCGCGCGCCGAAATAGCCCGACCCGATCTCCCAGACGAGATCGCCATTATGCTTGCGATGGTAGGGCGAGACTCCGCCTTCGCCCGTATCGTGATAGAAATTGCCGCGAGCCGCGCCCCAGTTCAGCGCTTCGATGGCGCGCGCCGATAGCGAGCCGAAACTCATCGCTGAAATATTCAGGATGGAGGCGTTGTACGGCTTGGCGCATTGCTCGCCGCCAATATCGACCCTTGGATGATGATCCGGCGCCTCGCATGGCGCGATGGAATGGTCGAGCCAGCCATACCCGGCTTTGCCTACTTCGAGTTCCGTTCCGAAAGGGATAGTGCCGCCATGGCCTCTGGCGCGCGCATAGACCAGATTTCGGGCCTGCACGGAGTATGGCGTATCCTCCAGGTCGCCCTCGACAATATAAGCTCGTAGATAAGGTCTTAGATCGTAGGCGAGCCACCGTATCCGCGCGGCAATAGGATAGTTGCGCGTGATCGTATGACGCTTCTGAAACATGTCGTAGAGACCGGTCGCCACGCCCACGGCGGAGAGTACGAAGCCGATCGTCCACCAGAGCGAATGATAGAAGCTCAGCAATCCGAATAGAACAGTGCCGGCTATCGCGACGACTAACAGGATGTAGCGCTGGAAAAAATCGGGATAGTTCGTCTGCGCCATGGTCCGCTTTCATCGTCATTGCTGTGAGCCTGCGGAGACATAGGGCCATGCCTCCGCTTGCCCATGCATCACGATTGCGGTTCCTAGTTCAAAACGAAGCCTTCGCCCTCGCTCTGTTCCTCCAGACCGTTGACGCGCACGACGATCCGCCCATCGATCCGTTCGGCCTCAATTCGGTAGGAGAGCCCGTTCTGACGGAGCGTAGCCGAATAGCCGTCCCAATGGCTGGGAATGGCAGGCTTGACGAATAGCCGCTCGCCCTGACGCCTGATACCGAGGATGGCTTCCACCGAACAGCGATAGAGCCAACCGGCCGATCCGGTGTACCAGGTCCAACCGCCCCGACCGCGCCGGTCCTCTTCGCCATAGATATCCGCTGCCACCACGTATGGCTCGACGCGATAACGCTGCATATCCGTTTCGCTCAACGCGTGGTTGATCGGCAGAAGATGCGAGTAGGCCTTCCAGGCATCGTCCGGCCGGCCCATTTCAGCCAGCGCATAGGCCGTCCAGATGGCGCCGTGGGTGTACTGGCCGCCGTTCTCCCGAACGCCTGGGGGATATCCTTTGATATAACCGGGGTTCTTTGCCGTATGCTGGAAAGGCGGGGTGAAGAGTTTGATGATCTTCACCTCGTCGTCGGTCAGAATTTCCAGGACCTTGTCGAGCGCTTTGCCACTGCGCTCAGGGTTGCCTTCGCCGGACAGAACACTCCAGCTCTGCGCAATCGTATCGATACGGCATTCATCGGACCGATGGCTGCCGAGCGGCGTTCCATCGTCGAACGAGCCACGCCGGTACCAGTCGCCGTCCCAGCCCTCATTTTGCAAGGCTTCGCGCAATTCATCGCGACGGGCGGCCCATCGCTCGACGCGCGCCTGATCACCTCTGGCTTCCGCCAGCGGTATCATCGCCGACAATCCACCGGCCATGAACCAGCCGAGCCATACCGAAGTACCTCGGCCCTCTTCGCCGACGCGGTTCATGCCGTCGTTCCAGTCGCCGCCGAGAATGAGCGGCAGCCCGTTCTCGCCACGCCGGGCGCAGCCGAGATCGAGCGCCCGCGCGCAATGCTCGTAGAGCGACACCGTCTCGTCGAGTACCTCTGGCGTATAGAAGGCGTCATGCGCGCCGGGTTCCAGCGCCGGCCCCTGGATGAAGGGAAGCTCGGAATCGAGAAAGCCGGTATCGCCCGTTACCCGGACGTAATGCGCCGTCAGATAGCCGAGCCAGACCACGTCGTCCGAAATCATGGTGCGCACACCTGCGCCTGTGCGAGGCAGCCACCAGTGCTGCACATCGCCTTCAGGGAACTGACGACCTGCCGCGTTGAGAATCTGCGCCTGCGCGTAGGACGGATCCTGAAGAAGCAGAGCCGATGTATCCTGTAGCTGGTCGCGGAAGCCATAAGCGCCGGAGGCTTGATAGAAGGCCGACCGCGCGCGGATGCGGCACGCGAGAGCCTGATAGGGCAGCCAGTGATTGACCATGAGATTCATGGCTGGATCGGGCGTCTCGACCTGCAGCGTACCAAGAAATTCGTCCCACTCCGCCTTCGTTGCGGCGAGTTGTGGTTCGAACCCTTCGTCTCGCAGCGCTTGGGCCATTTCCGATGCCTGCTCGGCCGATTCGCTGTCACCGAGGATGATGAGAACCTCGACCGTGCCATTGGCAGGCACATCGATATCGGAGGTAAGGGCCGCGCACGGATCGCCTCCGATAGCGGTCGTGTTGTCGAGTGCGGCTCCCTCTGCCACGGCTTGCGGAAAACGTATCGACTGGCCGCCGATGAAGTTTCGCCGCGAAGCCGTATGCGATGAGACCGGCGTCGAAAGCGCCAGGAATGCGTAGCGGCCCGAAAAATCGACGGAATAGGGGTTGGTAGCGCTCAACACACCGGACTCTTCGTTGAAATCCGACGCGATGAAGGGCGCCGACTGGCTACCATTATTGCCGAGTACCCATTCGGCGACGGCATAGAGTCGCAATCTGCGAGGCCGGTCGAACTCATTCTGGATCCGAAGGCGCGTCAATTTGGCGTTTCGCCCATCAGCCATCGCCATCGTGGCGTCCAGCCGCAGGCCACCACCCGCTGCATGAAATGCCGAATAGCCCATGCCATGACGCGCTTCGTAGGGTTCGGAAGCCGCTCCCGCGAGCGCAGCGAACGGCGTCAGTGTAATGCCGCTTTCGAGATCGCGGACATAGAGCGCTTCGCCGGGCCGGTTCAGAACCGGATCGTTGCTCCACGGCGTCAGCTGATAGTCGCGCGAATTGATACTCCAGGTAAACGCCGCGCCTCCGGCAGAAACGTGAAAGCCGAAATCCTTACCGGAGATGACATTGATCCAGGGTTGAGGCGTCCGCTCTCCGCCTGTCATCCGGACAACATATTCTCCGGTTTCAGGGTCGAAGCCGCCCATTCCGTTCCAGAACAGCAGATCGTCGCCGCTCTTGGCGACGGCCGCCGGCTGGGGAATGGCGGTCGGTAGCGGCTTTTCGTCTTCGCGCGCGAATAGCGGCACGGACAAGTCGTCCTCCGTCTCGCTGCCGAGCCGTGCAAGTTGCTGCGAAAGCCGTCCATTGCGGGTGTGAAGCGTAATGCGCGCAGCCGCCAGCAAGGCGTCATAAGTCGCCTGATCCATCAGGTCGTGGCGAACGGCGAAGATGTGAGATCGCGCGGCATCCGACAGCCCGCGATGGCGTGCGTTCTCGCAGAGGATATCGACGGCCTGCTGCATGTCCTGCGCATAGGATGTCACCCGTTCGTTCAAGATGACGAGATCGAAGACATGGCCGCGTCCCCGCAGATACTCCTGCATGGCGAGAGCTTCGCTGACGATTTTCAGATCGTTTTCGTCGTCGGTGCGCAGCACGAAGATCGGATGATCACCCGATATGCCGAGCGGCCAGAGTGCGCTCTGGCTGGCCAGCCCGTCTCGAACGGCATCTTCGCCGATCCGTAGATCCATATCGGGATAAATGAGATAGCGGGCGAGCCGCTGAAATGTTTCGGCGTCTTCGCTCGTGATATTGATATGGCGTAGCTGAACCTGGCTGCGGGTCCATGCCAGCTGGCTCTCGTGGTTGAACGTCTCGGTATGGCGATAATGGGCGATACGGTCGTTCAATGTCTCACGGTCGGCTGCCGCAAGCGTCCAGAATGTGATAGTCGCCTTCTTGCCAGCCGGAATACGCACGATCCGTCGCAGCGACATGATCGGGTCAAGCGTGAAACCAGACGATCCCGTCAGTTCTGCGCCGGGGTCGAAAGCTGAAGCCGATGCCAGATTGCGCTCCCTGCCGATGAAAGCCCTGCGGTCCGTCTCGAACTGGGTCGCGCGCTTCTGGCCCGCCGTCTCGGTGATGAGATGAGCGACGTGTATATCCGGTTCGCCCAGCGTTCGTTTGTTACGCGTGGCGATGATTGCATCGCCTGCAGGGTCGATCTCGGTGCGGACAAACATTTTCGAGAAAGCCGGATGGGCCATGTCCGCCTGATCGGCGGATAGCACGAGTTCGGCAAACGAGGTGACTTCGATCAGCCGGTCTGCACTGCCGCTGTTGCTAAGGGTAAGCCGGCGACCTTCGCCGTCGCCTTCTGTCGTGACGAGAATGTCGAGACTGGAACTGATCGTCCCAACGCGCTTTCGGAACTCGGCCTGTGAATCGGTGAAGACGGCGACCGATCGTTCATTGGGCGCGCTTCGTGGCTCGCCGGTCGTGCTCCACCACTGGCCGGTCGCCGCATCGCGCAGGAAGATATATTGCCCCCAGCTATCTTCCACGGGATCGGGCCGCCACCGTGTAATCGCCAGGCCGTTCCAGCGCGAATAGCCCGCGCCTGTCGCCGTAACCATGACATTGTAATGACCGTTGGAAAGCAGATGCGTCCGGCGGTCCGAATGCGTCGGCTCATCATATATTTGCATGGCTGGCGCGGCGAGAGCGCTGCCGTCGCGCTTCTGCCGCATCACCTCTTCTGAGCGCGACACGGGCGCGACGGTGCGCGGCGCGCGTTCCTGCAGAAGAAGCTCGGCCGCTTCAATCACCGGATCGGAATGGAACAGTTCGCGCAGCCGGCCCGATGTGACAACGTTGGCGGCAGCGCAGATGCTCATGCCCTGATGATGGGCGAAATAGGATCGGATGACGGCGCATTTCTCACCCTTTGGCAGGCGCGATGGCGTGAAATCGACCGATTCGTAAAACCCGTATGCGCCCTGTGCGCCGATATCACGCAGCCGGTCCATGTTTCGAATGGCGTCGCTCGGGCTGACCTGGCTGGCAAGCATTGTCGCATAGGGCGCGACAACGGCATTGCGGGCGAGGTCTCGCTTCAGGCCGAGGGACGGTACGCCGAAATTGGAGTACTGATAGGTCAGCATATGGTCGCGCGCATTATAGGCCGACTCCGAAATACCCCACGGCACGCCGAGTTCACGGGCGTAGCGTTGCTGGACGCGGACCACCATGCGGTTGGTCTGGTAAAGCAGACCGCCCTGTCGCTCGTGCATGACAAGGGGCGGCATGAGATATTCGAACATCGAACCCGACCACGAGGCCAGGGTGGCGCGCCCGGAAACTGGCACCACCGGCCGGCCAAGGCGGAACCAGTGCTCGTTGGGAACATCGCCCTTCGCAATGGCGAACAGGCTGGTCAGGCGCGCTTCCGAAGCGAGCAGGTCATAGCAGGAATCGTCCAGTTCAGCCTCGTCGACCCGATAGCCGATCGACAGCAGACGCCGCCTCTTATTCATGAGGAAACCGAATTCCATGTCGAAGGCCAGGCCGCGGGCGGTCTCCGAAACATCGGTCAGGCGCCGCCGCAGCCGATCCATCGTTTCACGGCTTGTGCCGGGATCGTTGAAGTGGGCCTCGCAGGTCCGCACCAAAGCGCTGGACCAGAACACCAGTCGCCGGCTGTTGTCGCTGCTCACTTCAAGGTCGATATCGAGAGCCAGACGCTCGATTTCCTGAGCGACGGTCATCAGGCCGGTGGCTTTGACCGAGGTGATGGCGGCGCCCCTGTCGAGCGCAGTGACGAAACTATCCAGGCGCTCCGTCAGGCGGGCCCGGAGCGGCCGGATCGTCCGCCGATCATTGGGAATGTCATCGAGCGCCTCGGAAACGATGGTAGCCGCATCGCGAATGCCTTCCGCATCGGCATGCATGAAGGCAGCCGGCGCTGCTGCTGCCTCCTTCAAGGCGGAAGACACGACGATCAGATGACCTGCCAGATTGCCGCTGTCGACCGCTGAGATATAGCGCGGCGGCAGGGGCTGAAGACTCTTCGTGTCATACCAGTTGTAGAGATGACCGCGATGCTTCTCCATCCGCCGAAGCGTGACCAGCGTCGCCTCGATCCGGCTGAGCATCTCTTCGAAACCAATCCAGCCGAGATCGCGCGCCGAAACGGTTGAAATCAAGTACAGCCCGATATTGGTTGGCGATGTCCGGGCGGCCACGACCGCCTCTGGGTCTTCCTGAAAATTATCTGGCGGAAGATGGTTGTGCTCTTCGCTTACGAAGGTTTCGAAATAGCGCCAAGTCCGCCGGGCGATCCGGCGCAGTGCCCGCTGCTCGTCCTGCGACACGAAGAACCGGTCGTCCGTTTCCGCTGAGCGCGAGACCTGCCAGGCGACGAGCGGCGCGAAGAACCATGCAACGGTTATGGGCAGGGCGACGAACGCGCTGTCATTGCCGTAGGAGAGGGCAAGCATCAGACCGATTGCGGCAATGACCGACGAGGGCCACATCAGTTCCAGATAGGCGAGGGGCGAGCCGGCTGCGCTCTTCTGCATCTGCGCGGCTGTTTTCCATTCCAAAAGCTGTCGGCGGGAAACGAACAGGCGATAGAGCGTACGGCCGACGGCATCGGCCGCATACCAGGCCGTGTGCGCCATAAAGGCGACGCGCAGCCCTGTCTGGCCGAGCAGTGTCAGCAATTCCCAGCCATAGGTCCTCAGATGAGAGCGGATGGTGACGCCGACGGGCGGCGACAGAAAACCCATGAAAAGCGACACGACCGGCGAAATGATCAGTACGGCGATCAGGACCAGTTGCCAGACCAGCGCCGGCCATACGCCGAACTTTACCCAACCTGCTATAGAAGCGAGAACCCAGGCGATCGGCAGAAGAGACCGCCGAAGATTGTCGATCATCTTGAAGCGGTTGAGTGGCGTAATGTCCGAATCGCTACCGAAAATAAAGGGAAGAAGCTGCCAGTCACCACGTATCCAGCGATGCTGCCGCCCGACCTCAACGGCATACTTGGTCGGGAAATCCTCCACGAACTCGACGTCGGTGACGAGCGCCGAGCGGGCGAGTGCGCCCTCCAGCAGATCGTGGGAAAGGACCGTATTGTCCTCGATCCGCTCGGCCATTGCCTGTCGAAATGCATCGACATGGATCAGGCCTTTACCCGTGAAACTGCCCTCCCGGAAAACGTCCTGATAGGTATCGGAAACGGCGAAGACGTAGGGGTCGAGGCCCCGATTCGAAGAGAACATCCGCTGAAAGGCGGAGGCTTCTTCGCCGGTCGTCAAAGACGGTGTGATCCTAGGCTGCAGAATGCCGTATCCGCCGGTCACGCGATTGCTGTCCGGGTCGTTGATCGGCGCATTTAGTGGATGCGCCATCTTGCCGACGAGTTTGGTGACCGTATCACGAGGCAATCGCGTATCGGAGTCGAGCGTCAGGACGAAGGCGATGTCGTCCGGCAATGCGTGAGCCGGCTTCATATAAGTGGTATGGGTTTCGCCGCGCAGGACATCGAAGAGTTCTTCGAGCTTGCCGCGTTTTCGTTCCCAGCCCATCCATACATCGTCGACTTCTTCGTAGACGCGTCGCCGATGCAGGAGAAAGAACCGGCGTCGGCCCGTATGGGCATAGGTTTCCGCCAGCGTATCGATGGTCCGCTGCGCATATTCCAGAAGTTCGCTGTCTTCGGACCGTTCTTCGACGTCCGCATCGGGCCAGTCGGAGAGGAGCGCGAAATAAGTCTCGCCCAGCGGATTGCTTAAATAGTGGACTTCCAGATTGCGGGCGAGTTCGTCGATCGTGTCGCGGTCGCCGATCATGCAGGGGACGACGACAAGGGTTCGCGCTTCGCGTGGAATGCCGTCGCGATATTCATAGCCCGGCATGTGATAGGGTTGCACCATGTAGGACGACAGCATGTTGAAGATGCCCATCGCCGCCTCTGAGGCCGGTAGCGCCAGCAATAAGAGGAGAATGGCCGCAGCCGCCGCGCCCTCGATGGCCCCGATGGCCATCGCCGCCACTGCCAGGAAGCTCAAGGTCAGGAGCGTTACCGGCAACGCGATGCCGAACCAGCCGAGACGGGAGAACAGAAGGCGCATTCGCTCGCGCGGACGGCGCCGATAGCCCAACCGGTCGCGAAGCGCTTCGATGCCATTTCCAACGAGGTAATAGCCGATATTGCCGACGATTAGAGGATCGGGCAGCTCGGCGCCTTGGCGCGCCATTTCAATGACTGTGTCCGTGACTTCCATTTCAGAAGAGTTGGACCGTCTTGCCAGGGTTTCGATGCGCTCGCGATACCGGTTGCGTGAACGTGGATCGAGCAGTTCGAAATCCGTTGTGACCCGCAGCCTGCGGTCGACGGCGGACAATCCCTCGAACCAGCTGATCCAGTCCATATCGTCAATAGCGCGCAGCGAACTGATGATATTGCCGACGATCACATTGGCTGACGAGACGCTGTTCTGCTGCGCGATCAGCATTTCTTCGGCTTCGACACCGTCTTCGGCGAATGCCTTCTCTAGCCACTGAAGGACGGTCTGCGCGCGTTCGGAACCATCCCGCAGGCGATAGAGAAGCTGCGCTGAAAAGGCATGTTCTGCGATGTCGCAGCGGGATTGTGTGAACTGCCGTTCCGCCTCTTCGTCGGTTTCGGCCGCTAGCATACGGTCCGCTAGATCATTGGCCTTCTGCCGCAATTCGCGGCCCAATTGCACGCGCTCGGACGCGCGGCGCAAATTTTCCAGAAGCACGAAACGCAGAAAGGCGGGAATAGCCCAAATCTCGCCGATCTTTAACGTTTTGACGCTTTGAAAGCCTTCCGTGATGGCGGTCAGTGTGTGGCTGGAGAAAGCGCTGTTGGTATGCGCAACGTAAGTCCAGGCCAGAGCAAGAACCCTCGGCACTTCCTGGCCGGCATCTTTTACAGCGGTGCTGGGAAGCTGGTTATAGAATTTGATAGGCAGATCGCGTCGGACCTGCCTGAGGTTCTCTTCTACGAGGTGGTGATTGTCGAGAAGCCATTCGGCCGCCGGGGAGATGGGATAGCCCTCTTTCGCGGCGTGGGCGGTCGATTCGTAGCAGGCGTCGATGACCTTCTCGTTGTCGCGCTCACGGCGGCGAAAATCGAAGGGCTGAAAGAACTGCAACGGTGCCTGGGCGGTGCTCGCCAGGCGTTCGCCGGTAGCGCCGAACTCGTCGTCAGAAAGGAATTTGTCCCGAATAGGCGGTGTCAGTCTTCGATTCTGCGGGCCAATACCGACGGAGGGTTCGACATTATCCAGTTTGGAGGCGGGGGATTGATAATTCATCGATGATCCGTCGGGGCCAGAAGGGGCAACTTTTTGAAATAGGCCAAGGCTGCCCGACGGTAAGGGCGGATTTGCCGAATAAGCTCACCCATCGAGCCGTCAATCGCGATGCGGCAAGCAGGAAGCCGCTCGCATCGCGACTGGTCTTGTCTACATGAGTTTATCGAGCGTGACAGGCAGGTCGTATACACGCTTGCCGGTTGCGTTGTAGATTGCATTCACAATCGCACCGCCGGCTCCGCAAAGGGCAAGTTCGCCAATTCCCTTTGTCCCGATTGGGTTCGATTTGGGGTCCGGGTTCTCCAGAAAAATGACCTCGCACTGCGGCACATCCCGGTTCACGGCCAAATGATATTCCGCCAGATCGCGGTTCACATACCCGCCTGTTCGCTCATCCAGCCAGAGCTCTTCGCGCAGTGCACCTCCTATACCCCATACCAGCCCGCCAAGACATTGGCTTCGGGCCGTCTTGCGGTTGAGTATGCGCCCTGCGGAAAACACGGAAACGAAGCGGCGGACTTCAACCTCGCAGGTGTCGATATCGACGGCGACCTCGCAGAAATGTGCGCCATAAGAGTTCTGCACATAGTCGTCATGCTCGTCGCCGGGTTCGATACTACCTTCCGCCGAAAAGCCATCGCTATCTTTCAGTACATCTCGCAACGGCACAGATCTGTCACCGGCTTGCATCGCGCCCTCATCGAAGGCGATGCCGTCGGGATCGATATTGAAGCCACCGGCCTTGGCCAGCTTCTCGCGCATGGCGATACAGGCGTTCCAGAGTGCCGAGCCTGATGTCCCCGCCCCGAACGATCCGCCCGAGCCGGAGGTGGTGGGGTTGTCTGAATCGGCCAGTTCGACAGTGATATCATCGGGGTGCAGGCCGAGAGCCTCGGCGGCAATCTGTGTCAGGATCGTATAGGTGCCGGTCCCGATATCCGTCATATCCATCCGCACCGTGAGATGGCCGGAGGACGATAGATCGATCTGGCATGACCCTTCCATCATCATATTGCCGCGGATGGCGCTCGCCAGCCCGTAGCCGATCAGCTTGCGCCCCTCCATTCGTGAGCGCGGCTCTTTCGGTCGAGCGTCCCAGCCGAATGCTTCGGCACCCTTTTTGAGGCAATCCACAAGGTCACGGGTCGCGAATGGCTTACCGCTGGCAGGGTCTTCCGCCGGCTCATTCTTGAGCCGAAACTCCAACGGGTCCATGCCGACCTTCTCGGCCAGTTCGTCTATGGCGGCCTCGAAAGTGATGCCGCCGAGCGCTTCGCCCGGCGCGCGCATCGAATCGTTGATCGTTTCGTTTGTCTCGCGTGTTTTGCCGGTCCAGTGCAAAGCATCGCAACGATAGGCATTGGCCGCCGACGCCATTGGCCCCTCGGTGAAGGGGTGGCCGATAGCCTGCGTGGACCATGTCTCGAAATTAATCGCCTTCAGCGTACCGTCCTTCGTGGCTCCGAGACGAATGCGCTGTTCGATCCGGCTGCGGTGCGGCCCATCGTGAAAAAGATTGCGGCGCGTTTGGACCACCTTGACCGGTCGATCCAGCTTTTTTGCAGCCGCTGCTGCCAGGATCGTCTCATAGTGCTGTCCGAGCTTGGAACCGAACCCACCCCCAATATAGGGCGACAGAAGCCGGATATTGTTCTTGTCGATACCGAATGTATTGGCAAGGCAGCCAACACCCCAGTCGATGACCTGCGTCGAATTATGAACGGTGAGCCTGTCGCCGTCCCACTCGGCGATAGCGGCATGTGGCTCCATTGCCGCCTGGATCATGTGCGGCGTGGTGAAGTTGAGGTCGACCGTCAGATCGCTCTCGCCCCAGGCCTTTTCGAAATCGCCGCGACGGTTGGTTTCCTCCAGGCCGCCATCGATGCCGTCCGCCAGCTCGCTATCATCGCGATCGATACCGAGTTTTGGGGTCTTCTCATCGTAGATGACGGAGATCAGGATTGCTGCATAGCGCGCTTGTTCAAGCGTTTCCGCGACAACGAGCGCGACCGGTTGGCCATAATGACGGATCGCCGCATCGACGAGAACGCCGTGGCTTTGCTGAAAACGATCGTCTGCACCATCGCCCCAAGGTTTCATCTTGGGTGCGTTTTCATGAGTGAGAACAGCGATGACGCCTTCAACCTTCTCGGCTTTGGAAATATCAATTGAAGAGACTGAGCCGTTGGCGATGGTCGATTCGACGATGAAACCGATTGCCGCATCGATGTCGTGCTCGGCGGCGTAAGCGGCTTCTCCCGAAACTTTTAGCGGCCCGTCGACGCGGTCGAGTGGCTTGCCGATCCATTTGCCTTTGATGATGTCGTTCATGCCGCATTCTCCCGGTCGGCCGCTTCGCTGAGCGCGGCGACAATTGTTCTTTTCGTAAGCTCGATCTTGAAGGTCTGATCGCCCTTGGAGTTCGCATCAGCAAGTTCGGCCTCGGCGGCGGCGCGGAAATTCTCGTCATTGGCTTCAGCGCCTGCCAGGCACTTTTCGGCTTTGGCAGCGCGCCAAGGCTTGTGCGCAACACCCCCCAGTGCGAGTCTGACGGTTTCGATCTTGCCATCATGGATCTTCAGCACGAGGGCCGCGGAAACCAGAGCGAAGGCATAGGATGAGCGGTCCCTGACCTTGCGATAGATGTGCGTTCCGCCAATCGGCTGGGGCAGTGTGACGCTTTCGATCAGTTCATCACTATCCAGAACGGTCTCGATATTCGGCGTATCGCCCGGCAGGCGATGAAGCTCAGTCGCGGCGATCGTCCGATTTTCGCCGCCAGGTTTGCGTGTATGAAGCTGAGCGTCGAGGGCTGCCATCGCGACGGCCATGTCCGAGGGATGAGTCGCGATACAATGGTCCGATGCTCCAAGGATGGCGTGAATGCGGCTCGGTCCATCGAGCGCTGCGCAACCGGAACCCGGTTCCCGTTTGTTGCAGGGACGCGTCGTGTCCATAAAATAATAACAGCGTGTGCGCTGGAGAAAATTGCCGCCGGTCGTTGCGCGGTTGCGAAGCTGAGCTGTGGCGCCCGAAAGCAGCGCCTCGGAAAGAACCCGATAGTCTTTTCGCACCTTTGGATGGTTGGCCAGAGCGGTATTGGTCACGTCCGCGCCGATCCTGAGACCGCTCTCTTCGGTTTCGCTGAAACCACCCATATCGATGCGGTGGATATCGACCACCGAATCGGGTGTTTCGACCTGCAGTTTCATCAGATCGACCAAATTGGTGCCGCCGCCCATGAATTTGGCATTCTCGGCAGAGATTGCATCAAGCGCGGTATCGGCGCTGTCAGGACGGATAAACTGGAACGGTTTCATCGGCCTGCCTCCGCATCGACAGGCTCGCCGCCGGCGTCCATCACCGCATCGACGATGTTGTTGTAAGCGCCGCAGCGGCAGAGATTGCCGCTCATCCGTTCCTGCACTTCCAGACGCGTCAGTTCGATCTGGTCGCCGCCCGTCACGGCAGAGGCATCGCCCCGCTCCACTTCCTTCAATGTCGCCACGGCTGAGCAGATTTGACCCGGTGTGCAATATCCGCATTGAAAGGCGTCGTGAGAAACGAAAGCGCGCTGCATAGCGCCGATGTCATCGCCTTCTTTCAAGCCCTCGATCGTCGTCACGTCTTGACCTTCGCAGCCGGCAAACAGAACCAGACAGGCATTGACCCGCTCACCATCGAGAAGAACCGTGCACGCGCCGCATTGGCCGTGATCGCAGCCTTTTTTCGATCCTGTAAGTTTGAGATGTTCGCGCAGCGCGTCGAGTAACGTGGTGCGGGAATCCGCATCCAGTTCGACGGCGCGGCCGTTAATGGTCAATGACGTCACGGAGAGCCCCTTCGGTTTCCGGCAAATTGGAACACTTCTAGAAAAGAGCGGGGCAGACGGTCGGTTCCATCGAAGTCCGTATTCTTGCCGTCACGCAGCGGCAGTTCGGTTGGCGCAATCAAATCGATTGAGATGGCCCTGTTTCGCCGATCGTTAAATAAGCCGGCCAAAAACCAAGCATTTGCAAGGTTTTTGCGTGACAGAACAGGATAAATTTGGGTAGGTACGCGCCACCAATCCGAGCCCTGAAGAAGGACATGAGACCATGAACGTCACTCCGCGCGTAAAGGAAATTCTCTCCTGGTATGAGGGCGAAAACCCCGGCGTAAAGGCCAACCTTGCGCGTCTTCTAATGCACGGCAAACTGGGCGGTACGGGCAAATTGGTCATTCTGCCGGTCGATCAGGGCTACGAACATGGTCCGGCTCGTTCCTTCGCGCCGAACCCGGCTGCCTACGATCCCCATTATCTCTATCAGCTTGCTATCGATGCCGGTCTCTCCGCCTATGCGGCTCCGCTCGGCAGCCTGGAACAGGGCGCCGATACGTTTGCCGGCGAAGTGCCGCTCATTCTCAAGGTCAATTCGGCCAACTCGCTGTCCGACAGCGTGCCGGACCAAGCTTTGCTCGGTTCCGTCGATGATGCGCTTCGCCTCGGCTGCGTCGGCATCGGCTTCACGATCTATCCAGGCTCCGACAACTGCTTCGCCATGCAGGAGGAACTGGCCGAGATGACCCGCGAAGCCAAAGCCAAGGGCTTGATGACTGTCGTCTGGTCCTATCCGCGTGGCGGCAAGGTCTCCAAAAAAGGCGAAACGGCACTCGATATCGTAGCATATGCAGCGCATATGGCGGCGCTGATGGGCGCCACCATCATCAAGGTCAAACCGCCTGAAAAAGGCGTCGATCTGAAGGATGCCGAAAAGTCTTACAAGGATGTGAAGCAGGATACGCTGGCTGAGCGCATCAGCCATGTCATGCAGGCCTCGTTTAATAACAAGCGTGTCGTTGTGTTTTCAGGCGGCGGCGCAAAAGACGCCGACGCGCTTGTCGAAGAGATCACCCAGATCAATGCCGGCGGCGGTTTCGGCTCGATCGTGGGCCGCAACTCGTTCCAGCGCGAGAAGAGCGAAGCAATCGCTCTGCTCAACCGGATCATCGACGTTTACAAGAGCTAATCCAGGCAACTTGCCGTCGCGGACAAAAGAAAAGGCCGCCTGATCGGGCGGCCTTCTGCATCATTCCATACCGTTCGGTGTCGGGATCAACGTCTCGTCATCGGTGCTGCTTTCGGTTGTTCCAGCCGGTTCGTCATCCGTGTTCTGATCCGCTGGTGCGCCGCTTTCCATGGCCTCCGAAGCCGCTTCGGTGATCGCGCCTGTCCGCGCATCGATGAGGATGCGTTTGTCCATGCCGTTGCTGACCCGATAGATCGCCGTCCACGCCTCGGCCGCATCGTCCCATTTTAGCTCCTGCAGAAAGAGATAGCCGGGCACCTGTTCGAGAGCTTGGGCGATTTCGCTCAGCGGGCGCGCGTCCGATGGCGGATCGGCAGCGACCGGCGATGAAGGCGCTACAGCGCCAGCGGCAATGAGACCCAGAGCTGGAATGGCAAGTTTAACCATGGCGATCCTCGTGCGGCTGGAGATGAAGCAATCGATGTTTAAGGCCAACGCATGGGGCTTGCGGTGGTTGCCTGCCTAGCCGCCGCTGAGCGACTGAAGCCATGTGGCGGCAGCGAGGCCCAAAGCGGTGGCGATACCGGCAAGGAGATGATCCTCCTTGAACGCTTTCGGAAAGACTTCCGTGGCTAGTGACGCGATGACGGCGCCGCCGGCGAAACTGCGGATCAGCGCTAGAGCATCGTCGCTGACTTCTGTCAGAAATAGACGCCCCGCCAAAGCCGATGCTGCCAGGATCACGGCTGTCGCGATCCACAGGCCAAGAGTTTTATTCTTGCCTAGAGTATCGGTCATCTGTTTTGCGCCGCCCGCAGCTTCTGGCAAATTGGATAGAAGGATCGATCCCGCCAGCGCTGCGACCTGCAGCGGGCCGGACCCGATCAGCGAGACACCGAGCGCCAGATTTTCGGGCACGCCATCCAGCGTGATAGCGACCAGCAGTCCGGTCCCGCCCGTACTCTGCCAGACATTGTCGACTAGGTAGTCGAGCGCGGTGAAAACGACAGCTCCCACCATCATCATGGCGATCGCCGGGAACACTCCGGCAACCTCCGTTGCAGGATCGACAAGTTCCAGAATAGCGGACACCATGAGTGCGCCACCGGCTGCCGCGATGATGAAACCCTCCACGCCATTCGACATCTTTCCGAATATGCCCCACAGCGCACCGACGATTAGTGCTGCGGAGACGACGACGATGGTGATGATGGCAGCCAGCAATGGGGTTCTCCGGGCGATTTTATGAGGTGAATTAGCCCGACCCGCTGCTAAAGAAAGATGCCTGTTCGGCGCGCCACCGCGAAATGTGACAGCCTTGTCGTCCCGTCATCCGCGCCTACTCTCCGTTGGCAGAACGGAGACCAATCCCGTATGGCATTGCCAAAGCGAAATGACGAGGAACTGCCGGTCGAGGACAAGCTTCGCTGTTTGATCTACGCGTTATTGTCTGACCTGTTTCTTCAACCGCCGGATATGAAGATGTTGCAGCGCCTTCGCGGCTTGTCGCATGACGAGAGCGCGATGGGACGGGCCACGGGACGGCTGGCCAGATGCGCGGGCAATGTCACACCCGAGCAGGTGGGCGATGAGTACGATGCTCTGTTCGGCGACGATGGTGCGCTCGACCCCTGCGCCTCGGCTTATCTAAAGGGAAGAACCGGCCCATCCAGCGCAAACTGCCTGCCGGCGCTTATGACGCGGCTTGGTATCGAACAGCGCCCGGTCGCAGAACGTGCGCCCGATCATGCTGGAACGCTCTTTGAAATGATGGCTGGACTTATCGAAGGCAGGTTCGGCTGCGACCGGCTCGCGGTTCTGGAGCAGCGACGCATTTTCAACGACCATGTCATGATCTGGATGCCATTCTTTCTGCGCGATGTCGGCGTGGCCAAAGAGGCCGACTTCTATCGGGCAGTCGCCGATTTGGCTGCAACTTTTCTCGACATAGAGGAAGCGGGCTTCCAACTGGTCTGACCGACTTCAATCCCGCAAACGTCTTGTTCCGAACCGTCGAAATCCCTACACCGAAAGGGCTTTCCGATTGCCCTTGAGTGGAGCGTCCCCCCGATGAGCCTGCCTGATCCCCGGTTTCCAGAAAGCTTTCGCGGACGGGCGGTCTCGCGAGAAACGGCGGCGTTTGAAGAAGCATGCCGGCTTGCCAAATGCCAGAAGGCAGAGCCCGGCGATATTTTTTACAGCCGGCGGCACGGCATGGCATCATGCGCACTCCTTATCGATGCGGACAGACCTGTTTCCGAAGCCGTACAAATCCTACCATTGGCGCAATTGGTCGTCGCAGAAAGCCTGACTAATTTTTCCGCTACGCCCCGGCCAAAGGTCGTCTGGCCTTTCGGTGTTTGCCTTGCCGGAAAAGAGGTGGCGCGCGTCGCGATAGGCGGATTGTCCGGGCAGGAGGATGCTGACGATTATGCCGACTGGCTTGTTCTCGGATTTCACATTCGACTGTCCGGCAAATTCATCGAAAGGCTGCCGGTCGCTGAACGGAAAAACGTGACGGCACTCTCCGAGCAAGGCATCGACACCGATCGAACGGCCGTGCTTGAATGTCTCGCGCAAACCATGGAGCGGCGCCAGCGCCAGTGGCAAGAAGACGGCTTTTCCCCAATCCGGCAGGCTTGGACGGCCTATGCTGCTGATGAACATGATGGTTCGGCAACGCGGCTGGACATGGAAGGTAATGCCATGATCGGTACTGGCGAAGGCTTTGAGCAGGTCTGTCTGCTCGACATGATAGCCCGCCAATTGCCACTTCATCTCGCCGCTTGAGAAAGGTCGGAAATGCTGTCGCGCCTCTTCGGAAAGCAAAAAGGACATGATATGACCGAGCCCAGCGCCGAAACCATTCGCGAACGCTTGCGGTCCATCGCAGCGCCTGGCAGCGAGGGCGACATCGTATCCAATGGCCTCGTCTCCGACATTTTCATAACCAAGGGTAAGGTTTTCTTCTCTCTGACTGTTCCGGCCGCATTGGCTGAAAAACTCGAGCCGCTTCGCAAGGCTGCCGAAGAGCTGGTGCAGGAAATGCCCGGTGTGCAGAAAGCCACGGTCGCGCTGACGGCTGAGCGAAAAGCCGGTCCGGGTAATGCTTCGCAGCCGGCAGCCAATGCGCCGACCGTAAAACCTGCGGGAAAGCCTGCTCCTAGCGGCCGTCATACCATCGCGGTTCCCGGCATTAAGGCGATTGTCGCAATCGCGTCCGGCAAGGGAGGCGTCGGAAAAAGTACGACCGCCGTCAATCTGGCGCTGGCCTTGGAGCAAAGCGGCCTCTCAGTCGGCATTCTCGATGCCGATGTTTACGGCCCTTCTATTCCACGCCTCCTCGGCCTTTCCGGTAAACCCGAAATGGCCGGTGAAAAAATGATCGAGCCAATGCAAAATTACGGCATCAAAGCGATGAGCATGGGCTTCATGGTCGAAGAA
This sequence comes from Notoacmeibacter sp. MSK16QG-6, assembly GCF_024158145.1. Classification (GTDB taxonomy): domain Bacteria; phylum Pseudomonadota; class Alphaproteobacteria; order Rhizobiales; family Rhizobiaceae; genus Notoacmeibacter. The sequence continues at coordinate 960,759 of NZ_JAMYXM010000001.1, read as the reverse complement.
GATACGCCCATGGTCTGGCGCGGTCCGATGGTCACGCAGGCGCTCACACAAATGCTGCGCGGCGTTGCCTGGGGCGAACTTGACGTGCTGATCGTCGATATGCCGCCGGGAACGGGCGATGTGCAACTGTCGTTGGCCCAACAGGTGCCGATGGCCGGCGCCGTGATCGTTTCGACTCCGCAGGATCTGGCCCTTCTCGATGCGCGCAAAGGGCTGAACATGTTTAGGAAGGTGGACGTGCCTGTCCTCGGTATCGTCGAGAATATGAGCCTTTTCGTCTGTCCCGATTGCGGCGCAAGCCATTCGATATTCGGCCATGGCGGCGCGAAAGCCGAAGCGGAAAAACTTGACGTTCCCTTTCTTGGGGAAGTGCCGCTTCAGATGGCGATCCGCGAAACGTCAGATGCCGGACGACCCGTTCTCGTCAGCGACCGGGACGGAAAAGAAGCGAATATATACCGTCAGGTGGCAGGACGTCTGATGGAAGAGATCGAGACGGCGACAGAGACGCAAGACGAAGGCCCGGCCATCATTTTCGAATGAAGGCAAAAGCCGGCGCTTGACGCCGGCCCTTCTCAGGAATGTTTCGATCAGCCGATATTGGGCTCCGGCGGCTGATAGCCATCCGAGATTTTTGCGTTCATGCACGAAAAGAACTGGCCGGCGAGCTTCTTGCTGGTGGACTGTATGAGGCGGCTGCCCATCATCGCCATCTTGCCGCCGACATCGGCCTTGGCCTTGTATTTCAAGAGCGTACCGTTTTCATGCTCTTGGAGTTCGACATCGGCGCCACCCTTGGCGAAACCCGCAATACCGCCATCGCCCTTGCCTTCGATCGTGTAGGAAGTAGGCGCGTTGATGTTCTTAAGCTCGACCTGTCCGCCAAATGTCGATTTGATCGGCCCGATCTTCAGCGTCACTTTGGCTTCCATATTGGTATCGGACGTTTTGTTCAGCTCGTCGCAGCCCGGAATGCATTCGCGCAGCATCTCCGGATCGTTCAGCGCGGCCCATACCGTGGCGACGGGCGCGTTGATCGTTTCCTCTCCCTCGATTTCGACAGCCATGACGGTTCTCCTCTCAGTGATCGATGGTCCGTTCCATAGATAGGCGTTCGATGCTCGTCCATATGACCTTCGGTCGGGGGTGCACTTGCAGCTCGGTGGCGCAGCGGTATCTGCGATGACTTCAGGGACCATCCGGAGACAAGATTTTTATATGAAGCACGATCCAGTCAACACACATAGATCGCTGCTTGACGAAGGCACGGAAGACCATACCGCCGCCTCGCTGACAGACTACGAGATGCAGAAGGCGGAATGGCGCGGTCCTCTACGCGCAGCCGTCATCTATGAGATTGTCCGCCGGGCTGGCGACCATGAGTTGGAACGGCCGACCAAGAGTCTGATCTTTTCGTCGATAGCGGCTGGCATCGTCATCACCCTGTCCGTTCTGACCGAGGCCTATCTGCGCCAGGCGCTGCCCGAAACCGAATGGGCGCACCTCATCGAAGCCATGGGATATACGACGGGTTTTATCTTCGTCATTCTGGCGCGCCAGCAGCTCTTTACCGAGAGCACCATATCGGCCGTGCTGCCGGTTCTGGCCAAGCCGACATGGAATAATCTCTATGCCGTAGCACGCCTGTGGACGATTGTTTTCCTCGGTAATCTGATCGGTACGGCATTTTTCGCACTCTGGTTCACTCTTTACCCGCCTGCAGGGCCGGAAACGCTAGATGCTATCCGCGAAATCTCCATGCGAGCCATGGAGCCGGGTTTCGTGGAAACCGTCATGCGCGGCGTATGCGCCGGCTTTCTGATCGCCGGTGTCGCCTGGCTTCTGCCAAGTTCCCGTGGGTTCGAGCTGCATGTGATCTTTCTGATTACCTACATCATCGCTCTGGGGGAATTTTCCCATGTGATCGCCGGTTCGGCCGAGGCGTGGTATCTCGCATTCGGCGGCCATAGTGGGGTTTTCGAAGTTATCTTCGGGTTCATCGTTCCGGCGCTGATAGGCAATGTGATAGGAGGGACCGTGCTGTTCGCTTTCCTTGCTTTCGGGCAGGTGGTGGCCGAACTCGACGAGACACCCGCAGAACGGACCAATGGTTCGCCGCCAATCGACACTAACGGAAATCAAGCCTGTCCCGATGAAACGCAAAAGGCCGCCGCGTCTGCCGGCTACGAGACCAGAACGTAAAATTCAGCAATAAATGAGGGCATATTGAAGCCCTGCCGCGATCATTCGAGCGGAACGGAGTAATACATGAAAGACCTTGAAGGTTGGCGCGCCGCTATGGCCGCGTTGGAAGATTACCATCAGGCGCGTCCGGAAATGGATATGCGCCAGGCTTTTGAAATTGACGACAATCGGTTTGAGACATTTTCGCTGTCACTCGACGATCTGCTGTTCGATTACAGCAAGTGCGCCGTTGACGAGGCCACGATCGAAAAGCTCATTCGCTTGGCCGATGCGATGGGCGTCTGCGATATGCGCGATGCCATGTTTGCTGGCGAGCCGATCAATATGACGGAAAAGCGGGCCGTGCTGCACACGGCTTTGCGTGCGCCGGCGGATGCGGACTTCTCGGTCGGCGGTGAGAGTGTCATGGCGGATGTTCATGACGTATTGAGCAGGATGAGCGCTTTTGCCGAGCGGGTTCGTTCTGGCGAGCATAAGGGCGAAACAGGCGAAGCCATCACCGATATCGTCAATATCGGTATTGGCGGGTCAGATCTCGGACCGGCCATGGTGACTGGTGCACTGGCGCCCTACCATGACGGTCCTCGCTGCCATTTCGTTTCCAATGTCGATGGCGCCGATATGGCCGATACGCTTTCGCGCCTTTCGCCGGCGACGACGCTCTTCATCGTGGCGTCTAAGACATTCACGACCATCGAAACCATGACCAATGCCAAGACGGCGCGGAACTGGCTGACAGACGCGCTTGGCGAGGGCGCTACGGGGAAACATTTCGTCGCGGTCTCGACCGCTTTGGATAAGGTCGCCGAATTCGGCATCGCCGAAGAAAACGTCTTCGGCTTCTGGGATTGGGTCGGGGGCCGCTACTCGGTTTGGTCCGCTATCGGCCTGCCCGTCATGCTGGCCGTCGGACCTGAAAATTTCCGCGCGTTTCTGGATGGCGCCCACGCGATGGACAGGCATTTCCGCCAGGCCGAACCCCGGCAGAACATGCCCATGCTCCTGGGGCTGATCGGTTGGTGGCACCGCGTCGTATGCGGCTATACGTCGCGCGCTGTCATTCCTTACGAGCAGAGGCTCGCTCGGCTGCCGGCCTATCTCCAGCAGCTCGACATGGAGAGCAATGGCAAGGCCGTAAAACGAAACGGCCGACCGGCATTGACTGAAACCGGACCGGTCGTCTGGGGGGAACCCGGCACCAATGGCCAACACGCATTCTTTCAGCTTTTGCATCAGGGGACGGACGTCATCCCGGTCGAGTTCATTCTTTCGGCGCGGGGTCATGAGCCGGACCTGACGGCTCATCATGAATTGCTGCTGGCCAACGGGCTGGCCCAGTCCGAGGCCCTCATGCGGGGCCGCACCTTCGATGAGGCGCTGGAACAGGCTTCTGCGGCAGGCATGACCGAAGAACAAGCTGCCGTGATCGCTCCGCACCGTGTCTTTCCGGGGGACCGTCCTTGCATCACGCTTCTCCAGGATCTGCTGACGCCGTTCGCCCTCGGGCGGCTTATCGCGCTGTACGAGCACCGCGTCTTCGTCGAGGGTGCGCTGTTCGGCATCAACTCTTTCGATCAATGGGGCGTGGAACTGGGCAAGGAGCTGGCCACGGCGCTGCTTCCTGTTCTGCGAACAGGCGAGGGGATCGACGAGCGCGATGGCTCCACCGCCAATCTGGTGAAGAAGATCCGCGCGGCTCGTGACGCGCAGTAAAGTCAAGAGAGGCGGGGCCTCTGTAGCCCCGCCCATGATCTGATCGCAAACGATCGGGCTGAATGGTCAGGCGGCCAGAGCCTCGGCATCGTCTCCCGCCGGAATATGCAGCGGGGCATCGGTATCGGTAACGGCGCGCCAGATTGCCCGGACGACCTGTTCCGGACGCGTGGGTTCGCGACTGGCGTTCTCTTGGAGGTTCGCCAGCGACTCTTCGACAAACGGTTTATACACTTCGGGTGCGTCGGCCGCATCCGCCATCGATGCCATGGCATTGCTGCCGAATTTCGTCGCCGGAGCCTGGCCTGGCAGAACGAGGTGTGTTCGAATGCCTAGCGGTTCGAGCTCGAGCGCAAGACACTCGGTATAGCCATTGAGTGCCATCTTGCTTGCCGTATAGACCGACAGCAAAGGGAGTGGCTTCAGCGTAACGCTGGACGAGACGTTCACGATGACGCCGGCCTTTCGGTCTCGCATTTGCGGCAATATGGCGCGGATCATCTCGAATGTGCCGAATGTATTGGTCTGGAAAATTCGTCGAACAACCTCGGCAGACGTCGCTTCGAATGGAGCCAGCCATCCAATTCCCGCATTGTTGACCAGCGCATCGATCGGTCCCGCTTTCTCAACGGCATTGTCGATACTCTGTTGGTCGGTGACATCCAGCGGCAGAAGCTGCAGCCGGTCGGACTTTGGCAATAATGCTTCGTCCGGTTCGCGCATGGTCGCCACCACCGACCAGCCTTGGTCGAGAAAATAGCGCGCGCTATCCAGACCGAAGCCGGAGGAACAACCGGTTATCATAACAGTCTTCATCGTTCAGTCTCCTTCGTTGGGAGGCCTTCATATCGACATGGCAGGCTGAACCTTCTATGATGCAGCGTCTTTATTTGTTTACTGAAAGTCCGAAATGAGTGATCCGCTTGGTGACGTGATCTCGCTCCTTCGACCCTCTGCGCCTTTTTCCAAGCTGACTGAGGCGAGGGGCCCGTTTCGCGTTCGGCGAGAAGATCTGGACGCGGTCTTCTATACTTTGCTTCTCTCGGGCGCTGCTTGTCTTGAAGTCGACGGAAAGCCACCCCTCGTTCTCCAAACTGGTGATTTCGTTCTCATTCCCGCGATCGCCGCCTTCACAATGTCCAGCATCGATCCACCGCCCCCGCCGGGAATGTCCAGCCGGCCGTCTCTCTGTGAGGATGGCGTCTTTCGCATTGGGGGAATGGAAGGGCCGGCGGAGGTTCAACAGCTACTCGGCAATTGCCGTTTTGCCAGTCCAGACGCTGAACTGCTTGTGTCGCTTCTGCCGGACATGGTGGTCGTACGCTGCGTGGACCGTTTGGCGACCTTGACGGCCATGGTTCGCGAAGAGGCGCGCGCGACACGCCCGGCACGCGATGTTGTGGTAGAGCATCTTTTGCAGGTCCTGCTGATCGAGGCGTTCCGCTCCTCGACGCGGGATGATGCCCCACCGGGCCTCCTTCGCGGCCTGAACGACGCACGCATCGGCCCCGCCCTTCGCGCCATGCATGCCGCGCCCGATCATGGCTGGACCGTCGTTGAACTCGCTCGGGAAGCCAGCCTGTCGCGCTCGGCGTTTTTCACGCGGTTCAATCGCATCGTCGGATCGTCGCCGTTGAGCTACCTGTTCAACTGGCGAATGGCACTGGCCAAGCACATGCTCCGCTCGAACAGCGTCGGCATTGCGGAAATTTCACGCAAAATCGGTTACGGCTCGGTGAGCGCTTTCAGCACTGCATTCGCCCGGCATGTCGGAGAACCACCCCGGCGCTATGCCAGAATAAACGCAGCCGAATGACCGGCTGGCGCCTACGCGTATAGTTTGAAAGGCGGACCCAAGCCCACCTCGTCCCAAACCTACTTCGTCATTGCCGATGCAGTGGCGAAAGATCAATCCGGCCGCAGATTTTTACGAAGGATTTTGCCAACGGGCGATTTCGGCAGTTCGTTCCGGAATTCGATCTTTCGCGGCCTTTTATAGCCCGTCAGATTTTCGCGGCAGTAGGTCAGAAGCCCCTGCTCATCGATCGTCGAACCTTCCTTGCGGACCACGAAAAGTTTGGGCACTTCGCCGCTCTTTTCGTCCGGTATACCGATGGCGGCCGCTTCCAGCACGTCGGGATGGCCGACGACAACCTCTTCGATCTCATTCGGATAGACGTTGAAGCCGGAAACAAGGATCATGTCCTTCTTGCGGTCGACAATCTTAAAGTAGCCGCGCTCATCCATGAACGCCATGTCGCCGGTACGGAAGTATCCGTCCTCTGTCATCACATTGGCGGTCTCGTCGGGGCGATTCCAGTAACCGGCCATCACCTGGGGGCCGGAAATCGCTATTTCACCGACTTCGCCCTGCGCGACTTCTCCGCCATCATCCCCCAGCAGCTTGACGTCAGTCGAAGGGATCGGCACCCCGATCGTTCCGGAGAAATCCTTTGCGTCCAGCGGGTTGGATGTCGCCACGGGTGAGGTTTCCGACAGGCCGTAGCCCTCATGGATCGTGACGCCTGTCAATTTTTCCCAGCGCTCGGCGACAGGCCGCTGCACCGACATGCCGCCGCCCAGGGTCAGACGTAGCTTGGAAAAGTCGAGTTCTCCGAAATCCTTGTTGTTCATCAATGCGACGAACAGCGTGTTGAGGCCGACGAAAACCTCGAATGGCTGGCCCTTGAGCGCTTTGACGAAGCCCGGAATATCGCGCGGGTTGGGAATAAGGAGATTGTGCTGTCCTTCCTCGATCCCGTTCAGCATGTTCACCGTGAGCGCGTAGATGTGATAGAGCGGCAACGGACAGACCATAAGCGTGCCGGGTGCCCGTCCCTCGGGGAAAGCAGCGGCCACCCATATCCGGTTCTGTTCCATATTGGCGAGGATGTTGCGGTGAAGCAGGATCGCGCCCTTGGAAACACCCGTCGTGCCCCCCGTATATTGGAGAAACGCGATATCATCAGGCCCGGTCTGCGGGTCTGTGAAGGTTTTGCTTTTCCCGCTGTTGACGGCGTCATTGAAGCGGACATAGCCATCCAATGAATAGCTTGGCACCATTTTTTTGACGCGCCGCACGACGAAGTTGACGACATAGCCCTTTACGCCGAGCAGGTCGCCCATCGTGGCGAGGATCACGTGTTTGACGCCGGTCTTCTCCTTGATTTTCTCAAGCGAGGCGGCGAAGTTTTCCAGAATGACAATCGCCTCGGCGCCGCTATCGTTGAGCTGATGCTCCAACTCGCGCGGCGTATAGAGCGGATTGACGCCAACCACCGTGTAGCCGGCTCGCAGGATAGCTGTCACCGCTATCGGATATTGCAGCACATTGGGCATCATGACGGCGACGCGTGCGCCCTTTTCCAACCCGAGCGACTGTAGGTAGGAGGCTAGCGCTTCGGACTGACGGGCGATCTCGGAGAAAGTGATGGTTGTACCGAGACAGGTGAATGCCGGTCGATCACCCCACTTCTCACAGGATCGATACAGTAATTCTCCCAGCGAAGGATAACGGAGCGGCTCTATTTCTGCAGAAACCGAGTCCGGATAGTGAGCCAACCAGGGTTTGTCTGTCATCGAATCCTCCACATGCTTCGTCTGTCGCCACGAAGTTCAGACGTTTAACGTAAGCGTCAATAGGAGCAACTATCGCTCTCTGTCCCCATGGTCGCGTATGTCGGTCGCAACACATCCCTACGATAGATAAGCTCCTATTGCCCGTAGCTGTCTGCCTCCGCTAAAAAAACCTTCTCCGCTTCTGTGCTGGATCTTTCCAGCACCCGATTGCGATGGGGAAAGCGGCCGAAACGGCCGATAATTTCCTGATGCTCCTTGGCGAAACGCAACGCCTCTTCCGACCCGAGAGCACCGAAATATTCGACCGAACGATCCTGGTCGGCGGAGGATTCGGAGTGCATCATCGGCATATAGAGAAACTGGCGGCCGTCATCGGTCAGCGAACGATCGAACCCTTGCGCAACGGCATGGCGTGACAAATCGAGCGCAAGCGGATCGGTTGCGAAGGCTCGCGCGGTTCCGCGAAACATGTTTCGCGGAAATTGGTCAAGGACAAGAATGGCGGCCAGCGCCGCGGAGGGTTCGGATTTCGCAATTGGCGGGACATGATTGGCTATCTGCTCATAGAGCGGCGAGAACCGGCTGCGGATCGTGTCGTCTAACTTGCCATCGCCTGAAAACCAGTCTTTCGGTCCGAGTTCGTCGAACCAGAAGCTGGTCACATCGTCCACCCACTCACTTTCGCTCAAATCCAGTCCTCCACAACGCGTGCCCATTGCAGATAGCGCGGTTTAACCCATTGTCCCGCCCAGAAGAGCCTGAATGCTCACGCCGGATCAGACGTAACGATTGACGATGTTTTCAGCCCATTCTTGGCGGCCACTTATCGGCGCCGGATTGACGTTCTGTTCTTCGACCCAGCCGGCGATTTCCTCCAATGTCCGCTCTCCGGCGAGCATTGCTTGCGCGCCCTTCTGGTCCCAACCCGCATATCGGTCGTCGACAAAAGCGCTCAACACGCCCTCGTCCATCATGGCGGCAGCGGCTTTCAGGCCGCGTGCGCAGACGTCCATGCCGCCCACATGGGCGAACAGCAGATCCTTCGGGTCGAGCGACTGGCGGCGTAGTTTGGCGTCGAAATTGGTGCCGCCCGTCGTAAAGCCGCCGGCCTTGAGAATCTCGTAGTAAGCGCGGGCCACTTCCGGGACGTCGTTTGGAAACTGGTCGGTGTCCCAGCCGGACTGCTGGTCGTTCCGGTTCATGTCGATGGAGCCGAAAATGCCGAGCGCGGCCGCCGTTGCGATTTCATGCTCGAAACTATGGCCCGCCAGAATGGCGTGGCCCTGCTCGATATTGACCTTCACTTCGTTTTCGAGGCCGTGGCGTTTGAGAAAGCCATAGACCGTTGCGACATCGTGATCGTATTGGTGCTTCGTGGGCTCTTGCGGCTTCGGTTCGATCAGGATCGCACCATCGAATCCGATCTTATGCTTGTATTCGACCACCAGGTTGAGAAAGCGGCCGAGCTGTTGATCCTCGCGCTTCAGATCGGTGTTCAGCAGAGTCTCGTAGCCCTCACGTCCACCCCAGAGCACATAGTTGGCGCCGCCGAGCCGGTGCGTCGCATCCATACAGGTTTTCACGGTCGCGGCGGCGAAGGCGAAGACTTCCGGATCGGGGTTCGTCGCCGCACCGGACATATAACGGCGGTGCGAGAACAGATTGGCCGTGCCCCAAAGCAGCTTCAGGCCGGTCTCCGCCTGCTTCCTTTCCAGCACATCGACGATGGCATTCAGATTTTTGGTGTTTTCCGCGAAATCATCCCCTTCCGGCCGTATGTCGGCATCGTGAAAACAGTAGAAGGGTACGCCGAGCGCCGTGAACATCTCAAAGGCTACGTCGGCCTTCAGCTTCGCCGCCTCCATGGGGTCACTGGCGCGATCCTCGAACCAGGGCCGGTCGAAGGTTTGACCGCCGAATGGATCGCCGCCCGGCCATACGAAGTTATGCCACCAGCAGACAGCGAAGCGGAGGTGCTCGGCCAACGGCTTTCCCATGACGATCTCTTCCGGATCGTAGTGGCGAAAGGCCAGCTCTTCAGGACCAGCGTCGGGGTTGAAGGGTATTTTCGAAACCTCGCCGAAAAAGCCGGTTGCCATCACGCGGTCCTTAGTTGGTTGTGTCTTCGCTGGTCGCACCGGGGCCGGGCGTTGCGCCGGGCGGGCACTTGCCCAGAATGATCATGCCGAGCACTTCGTCATCGGTGACATCGGCCGTCGCGGCTGAACCGACGATCTGGCCATTCTTCATCACCACGACGCGGTCGGCCAAGTCGAAAACATCGTGAATATCGTGGCTGATCAGGAAGATGCCGATGCCGTCGGCTTTGAGCTGCTTGATCAGTTCGCCGACCTGCGCGGTCTCCTGCGGACCGAGCGCCGCCGTCGGCTCGTCCATGATAAGGATGCGCGCGTTGAAGAGAATTGCCCGGGCAATGGCCACCGACTGCCGCTGGCCCCCGGACAGGCTCTTCACAGGATCCTTGAAGCGTTGAAAATTCGGGTTAAGGCGACCCATCACACGGCGGGCCTCGGCCTCCATCGCACCATCGTCCAGCGTGCCCCACCGCGTCATGATCTCGCGGCCTAGGAAGAGGTTTGCTGCGGCATCCACATTATCGGCAAGAGCCAGTGTCTGGTAGATCGTCTCGATCCCGTACTTCTTTGCATCGCGCGGATTCTCGATCGTCGCTTCTTCCCCGCGAACGAATATCTCGCCGCTGTCTCGCGAATAAGCGCCGGAAAGGATCTTGATCAGCGTCGATTTGCCGGCGCCATTATGACCGAGAAGCGCCACCACCTCGCCCGGATAAAGGTCTATCGAGGCGTGATCGACGGCCTTGATACCACCGAATGCTATGGAAATGTCCTGCATGTCGATCAGCGGTGTGGCGCCGGTCTCGCCACGCCTCGCGGTCAGCGGTTGGGCTGGCACGTGTTCGGGAAGATGCGCCGTAGCGGTCTGTACATCGGTCATGGCGACCTCCTTTATTTGGCCCGGCGGCGATAGATCGTGTCGAGGAAAACAGCGAGCACCAGAACGCCGCCGACGACGATCTGCTGGACGGCGCTGTCGAACCCGATCAGGACCATGCCTGTTTGCAGGCTCTGCATGAGAAGTGCGCCGATGATCGCCCCGTAGATCGTGCCGATACCGCCGGCGAGACTGGTGCCGCCGATGACTGCCGAGGCGATGACGTAGAGTTCGTCCAACGTACCGAGCGAATTGGTGGCCGAGTTGAGGCGAGCAGAAGAAATGACAGCGGCGATGCCGGCGAGCGTACCCATGAGGGCGAATATCTTCACCGTCATGAACCGCACATTGATACCGGCCAGTTCGGCCGCTTCGGGATTGCCGCCGATTGCGAAAACGTATCGGCCAAAACGGGTGCGCGTTGTCAGGAAGGTCATGAAGAGACCGACCGCGATCAGGATCAGTACCGGAATGGCGAAGCCATGGCTGATGAAGATGCCGCCTTCGGGTACTTCAATGCCTTCGCTTGCTGTATATTGCCGGACGATACCGCGCGGCCAGCCATAGGCGTTGACGATCAGCACGAAGCCGATGACCAGCAGGCAACCAAGCGCGCCGACGAAGACTTCCGCCCATATCGGACGTGTCGGAAAGCCGAAGCGCTGGCGTTGGAGTCGACCGTTATAAAGAGCCCATGCGATGGCGAGACATGCAATGATGCCAAGCGCCCAACTCCAGAACGCTCCTATAGAGCCGTATGGCCCGCCACCCAAGAGGTTGAATGTCGGATCGAGCGGGCTGATCGTTTCGCCACGAGCCATCAGATAGGCCACGCCGCGCCAGACCAGAAGGCCGCCAAGCGTGACGATGAAGCTCGGTATTTGCGCGTAAGCAATGAGAAATCCATGAAGCGCGCCGACAAGCGCGCCGGCAAGCAGCCCGGCCGCGATGGCCACGATCCAGGTTCCGCCCCAGCCGAGGCCAACGAGATCGGGCATCCATCTGGCCTGGGTCAGACCCATCACCATGGCGCACAGGCCGAGCATGGAACCGACTGAAAGGTCGATGTGGCGCGTTACGATGACGAGAACCATTCCCGTCGCCATGACGCCGATGGATGCTGTCTGGACCGTGAGGTTCCAAAGGTTTCGGGAAGTCAGGAATGCCCCGAAACCATTGGCGAATTCGCCATAGAAGTGGAAGCCGAGCCAGATGAGGACCAGCGCGCCGACCATTCCGAGCAGCCGTTGGTCGATCTCCGTGGCGTGCAGAAAATTACCGACAGGTCCGGATTTCTCGCGAGCGATAGGCCCGGCGCTCGGACGCGCGGCGCCGGACGAGCGCTCTTCCGTGATGGCCGTTTCCTTCGGCTGCGGCGCGGCGTTTTCGCTGGGCCGGCCTTGTTCATAAGTGCTGTCGCTCATGGCGGACCGCCTTTCAGGTCGTCGCCGGGCAAGCCCGGACTGAAGCGGATCATCTGGGTAGGAGGGCTCGTTCACGCTTTACGGGCGAGCCGGCCTCGATGCTGGAAGACCGCCCCTTCGTCGGGGCGGCCTTTTCTTTCGACTGATGTCAGCCCTGGCAGGCTGCCACGTCGTCCTTGGCGCCTTCGCAGGCCTGTTCCTTGGAGATGTGCCCGGCATCGATCGCCTGGTTCAGCGTCTCCTTGGTGATCGGAGTCGGCTCAAGGAAGATGGCGTTCATCTCGACGCCCTTCTCGCCACCGCTCCACTTCTCTGCGCCTTCGACCTCTTCCATGGAGGTGCCGTCGGCGAGCGCGGAAGCGATCTCCGCGGCCTTCTTGCCGAGGTCGCGGCTGTTTTTCCAGACCGACACGGTCTGCGTTCCGCGTGCCACGCGGTTCAGTGCGGCAAGATCGCCATCCTGCCCGCCAACCGGCGTGGAGGCGTCCATGCCCTGTGCCGAGAGTGCCGCAATAACGCCACCGGCCATGCCGTCATTCTCTGCGAGAACGGCATCGATCTTGTTGTTCTGCGAGGTCAGGCACTGCTCCATATTCTTCTGGGCATTGTCCGGCTTCCAGCCATCGGTGAAAGTTTCGCAGGCAATATTGATTTTGCCGGCCTCGGCGTCTTCACCGATCACTTCCATCATGCCTTCCAGCAGGAAGGCGGCGTTGGGATCGCCCTTGTCGCCCTTGATGATCGCGAAATTGCCTTCCGGCTTCACCTTGGTGACTTCCTCGGCAATGATCCGGCCGACGCCCTTATTGTCGAACGTCAGGTAGAAGGCGCGTTCATCCTCGATCAGACGGTCGTAACCGACGACCGGAACGCCTTCATTGGCAGCCTGTTCGATGGCCGGGCCAATCGCATCCTTGTCCATGGCCAGAATGATCAGCGCATCGACGCCCTGCGACAGCAACGCTTCGACATCGGTAATCTGCTTGGCGGCGGAAGCCTGGGCATCGGCGGAGACGTAGCTGTCCCCGGCTGCTTCGATGGCTTCCTTCATGGCCGCTTCGTCGGTTTTCCAGCGTTCCTCCTGGAAGTTCGACCACGACACGCCGATCTTTTTGCCCTCAGCGAGAGCCGGGGCGGCGAACGCCATGCCTAGAGCAGCGCCGGCCAGCAGCGCCGTTGTAAATGTCTTCATCTGTTCCTCCCAATGCGCCATGCGCAGGTCTCACACACCGGCGTGCGCCGGCCTCCGATGAAGCTTTATTTCAAGCCTCGAAAAAAAGCGTGACGTATCGTCTCGCATGTGTCAAGAAGGAATTGGGAGTTTTGTAAGTTGTTGCGCTGCAAACATTATTTGCTGCAATGGCGAAATGGAGGAGAGTCGGATGGCAGGGCGGACGGTCGCCACACGCCCGGACGATATGCGCCGTATCAATAGGGAGCGCGTCCTCTTCGCTTTGCGCAGGGCGGGGCAGGCGAGCCGTAATGAGCTGGCGCGTCACACCGCGCTTTCGGCTGCGAGTATTTCTACGATCACCGGAGAACTGATCGATGAAGGGCTTGTGGTCGCAGCCGGCGACAGTGACATACAGCGCACCGGTCCGACGCGTGGACGCCCGCGCATTGCGCTCATGCCGTCGCCCACTGTCGCATCTCTTGCGTGTCTGGCGTTACAATTCGGCAATCTGAGCATTCGGCTCGTCGATTATTGCGGTCAGGTTCTCCATGCCGAACAGATGGATTGCCGCACATTGGAACTAAGCGATGTCCAACTGATCGAGGCGATGGAAGGACTTGTGCAGGCGGCTCTGTCTGCCACGGGGCGGCGTGCCGGACCTCTGCAAGGCATTGTCATTGGCGTTGCCGGCGTCATCGATCTTCGGGGGACGACGATCCGATGGGCTCCTGCGCTCAGTGTGCGCGACGTTCCGGTCGCGGACGGTCTCGGTGAAAAGCTTGGCGTACCTGTCCGCCTCTGGAACGATTGCGACCTGATGGCCGAAGCCCTTCACGGCGAAGGATTTGCTGATGGCGGCGATTTCGGCACTCTGCTTCTGTCGCGCGGTGTCGGCATGGCGCTTCGTCTTCGCGGCCAGCTGATCAACGGCCTGGCGTCATCGGGTGTCGAATTCGGCCACATCCCGGTGCACCCCGAAGGAGCGCTTTGCCGCTGCGGCAATTACGGCTGTGTGGAAGCCTACGCCGGCGATTACGCGATGGCGCGCCGCGCAGCGGGACTCTCTGGTCGTACGCCACCCGCGCCGATCGGCGAAGTGCGCGAGCTCGCCTCCATCGCTGAGCAGGCCAGTAACGGTAGCAAGGACGCCGCCGCGGCATTGGCGGAAGCCGGTGCGGCGGTCGGTTATGGCCTCGCTTCAATTTTCAGCCTTGTCGACCCGTTTCCATTGATGATCGTCGGCCTGAATGAAGATTTGCGGCGGCCGTTGACGGAGTCGATCCGCGCAACGCTTGGCAAGACGCTCGCCGGCAAGGCGGTTGCGGACGAACTGGTCATCGATGGCCAACCCGATCCAACCCCTCTTGTGCATCGGGGTGCGGCATTATCCGGACTGGCAACGCTCGACCGAACGCTGGTTGCCAACCCGACGGTGGCGAAGCCGGCTGGGGGAGAGGCCGCATGAGACTGATCGGACTGTTTTCACTTTTCCTTCTTCTGCCTGTAACGGTTCTTGCGGCTGGTGATCTTTTTGACGAGCGCGCGAGGATCGAACGCCTGGAAGATGAGGCCTTTGCCGGCGCCTTAACGGGGCAGAGGTTTCAGATATTCCGTGACATTGGAGAAGAACTTTTCACCGCACGGTTCACTAGCGCCGATGGAGCCGGGCGGCGCATGGCGACACAGGCCATCATTCCGACCAAACGCAAAAGACCTGCGCCAGCCACCTTTCAGCGCCTCGCAGGCATGGATGCCAATAGCTGCGCTTCCTGTCATCGCGATCCAAGACCGGGCGGCGCCGGCGATTTTTCCGTCAATGTCTTTGTATCCGAAGGGTTTAATCAGGCCGATTTCGACACGACCGACCCGCAATTTTCCAATGAACGCAATACGAACCATCTATTCGGAGCGGGGCTGATCGAGCTGCTGGCGCGGGAGATGACTGCCGACCTTCAGATGATTCGAAGCAATGCTCTGGTCGAAGCCAGGCGTTCCGGTCAGACGGTGCGCAGTCCGTTGACCTCCAAGGGTATCGATTTCGGCGTAATAATCGCCGAGCCGGATGGCATGGTCGATCTGTCCGAGGTGGACGGCGTCGATACCGATCTCGTCATTCGCCCCTTCTCGCATAAGGGTGTGATGACGTCGCTGCGACAATTCAGCGTCAATGCAGCCAACCACCATCACGGGATGCAGGCGGCGGAACGTTTTGGCGCACGCTGGACCGGCGAAGCCGATTTTGACGGTGACGGCTTTGACGATGAGGTTGGCGAGGCAGAAATCGCCGCGCTGGTCGCCTGGCAGGCCAACCTTCCTGCTCCGGGTCGTAGCGATGATCTAGACGAGGGAGATGCGGGTCGCGTTGCCAACGGCGAGCGGCTGTTCAACGAAATCGGCTGCGCATCGTGTCATAGACCTGCACTACCGCTCGACAGCCTGACTTTTGCCGACCCCGGCCCGGTGGATGCCGCCGGCACGATGCGCCAGGGCGAGGGAACCGACCGCCGCTACGATCTGACGGAAGCCGCGATGAATTTGCCTCGCAACGACAAGGGACAGATTATGGTGCCGCTATTCGGCGATCTGAAACGGCATCGCATCGTCGATCAGCAGGTGGATGGCTTCGGCAACGAGCTTCTGGCCCAGCGCTTCGTCGATCGCGACGTTTTCCAGACGACCGAGCTATGGGGGGTTGGTTCGACCGCGCCGTATGGCCACCGCGGCGACAAAACCACCCTGCACGAAGCAATCGATGCCCATGGCGGCGACGCCCGCAGGTCGCGCGACGCCTATCTGGAGCGTACCGATAAAGAGCGCGCCGATCTGATCGGTTTCCTAAGAACGCTGGTGATTCCGTGAGGCGGCTTCTCCCCATCCTCGCCGCCCCCTTTTTCTTTTCGCCCGCCCATGCGAGCGAACCGGCGGCGCTTTCCATGGATGTGCCGGTTCTGAAAAACGAGGCCAGCGCGGCCGGGATCGAGCATATCTATGACGGGCCATGGGAATATTTCGTCGGCGGCGGGGTCGCGGCATTCGATTGCAATGGCGACCGCTTTCCCGATCTCGCTCTGGCTGGCGGCACGAACGATGCGGCGCTCTACGTCAACCGATCCATGCCGGGCGAAGCGCTGCATTTCGCGGCGAAAGATGACGCGCTGCCCGCCGATGCGCGCGGCAAAGTAACGGGCCTTTATCCGCTCGATATCGACGGCGACGGTAATAAGGATCTGGTCGTGTTGCGGGTCGGCGAAAACATGATCCTGAAAGGCGATGGCGCCTGCCGCTTCAAGAAAATGAACCGGGACATCGGCTTCGATGGGGGCCGTGAATGGAGCACCGCCTTCAGCGCGACTTTTGAAAAGGGCAGGCGCTTCCCGACCCTGGCTTTCGGCAATTATGTGGATCGCAGCGCGCCCGGCTCTCCCTTCGGTACATGTCACGACAATATTCTGATCCGCCCGGCAGAGGGTGCAAACGGGTTGCCGGATTATTCGGAGCCGCAATCTCTGACGCCCGGATACTGCGCCCTTTCCATGTTGTTCACCGACTGGAACGGCTCGGGCACACCGTCGCTGCGCATCACCAATGATCGGCAATATTATCGCGGCGGACAGGAAGAGCTTTGGCGTGTCGATCCCGGCCGTCCGGCTCGGCCCTACCGGTCCTCCGATGGCTGGCGTGCCGTCACCATATGGGGCATGGGAATTGCCGAAACCGACCTTGATGCCGACGGCAAACCCGAATACGCCCTTACATCTATGGGTGATACGAAATTACAGACGCTGGATGACGAGGCCGAGAGCGACCGACCCATCTATCGTGACATTGCCGTTGAAAAAGGGGCAATGGCGCAGCGGCCATACGTTGGCGACGACATCAAACCGTCGACCGGGTGGCATGCCGAATTTGCCGATATGAACAATGACGGACGAACCGACCTCTTCATCGCCAAGGGCAATGTGCAGCAAATGCCGGATTTCGCACGGTTCGATCCCGACAATCTTCTGCTCGGCACGTTCGACGGCCGTTTCGTCGAGGCAGGCGAGCCGGCTGGGCTTGCGCAGCCGACACGCGGGCGCGGCGGCGCTGTGGTCGATCTCAACATGGATGGAATGCTCGACCTGATCGTCGTGAATCGCCAGGCGCCGGCGGCAGTCTTCCGCAATATCGGCGCACGATCGATGGAGGGGAAAGAGCCGGCTCCGATGGGCAACTGGCTCGCCATAGAACTGCATCAGTCTGGACCGAACCCGGACGCCATCGGCGCGCTGGTCTCGGTGCGCATCGGCAATGAGACGATCACCCGCCGTATCGCAATCGGCGGCGGTCATGCGTCCGGCCATCTTGGCTTCGTGCATCTTGGGACAGGAACGGCGGAGAGAGCGCAGGTGCGCATCAAATGGCCCGATGGAGAGTGGAGTGCGCCCTACCGTGTTTTCGCCGGCAATTTTGTGCGCATCGACCGCGATACCGATCACGCCCGGTACTGGTATCCGGTTCGTGTCGATGATGAATTGGCCGGACGAAGCGTAACAGATGCGACGCCGGGCAATCTTCAATGACGGTTTCCAGACTGGCGCCTTCGGCAACTAATCCGCCTGCGATTCAAAGCGGTATGGCCGGCGAAGCACTGCCTTTTCCGGTCATCGTCGGCGATATTGGCGGCACCAATGCGCGTTTCGCGATCGTGCCATCGGCTATGGAGCCGTTCATTCGCTTGCCATCCCAGCGTACCGCTGCTTTCGGCAGCATTGAAGACGCGCTTGCTGCAGCTCTCGCAGAGTGGGCTGGCGAGCCGCCGGCTTCGGCGCTCTTTGCCGTCGCGGGCCCGGTCCTCGGCGACCGTATACCGCTGACCAATTGCCCTTGGGTGATCGACATTCATGCCGTCATGGCCCGTCTCGATCTTGCGATGATTATGGCGGTGAACGACTTCGAAGGACAGGCGCTTGCGGCAGCCGCGCTGCCGCAGGAGGCGTGGATCACTCTTCGGGAAGGTTCGCCGTTTGCCGGCGCGCCGCGTATCGTTCTGGGTCCCGGAACGGGACTTGGCGTCGGCGGCCTAATCGATCTTCCCGACCTTTGGGTGCCGGTGCCGGGTGAAGGCGGTCATGTCGATCTCGGTCCACGCACCGACGACGACCTGGCGCTATGGCCCTATTTGCACGAGAGAGTGGGGCCGCGCGTGTCCGGCGAATCCGTATTATGTGGCCGCGGCCTTCTTACGCTTTATAGCGCCATGTCGGCGCGTCATGGTGCTGAGCCGCGTTATCAGAGTCCGGAAGATGTGACAGAAGCCGCCTGCACTGGAAGCGATCCGCTGGCCGAAAGGACGATCCGTCACTTCGTAACCTATCTCGGACGCGTGGCAGGCGATCTGGCCCTTATTTATGGTGCGAGGGGCGGGGCCTATATCACCGGCGGTATCGCACCGGCGATTTTGCCTTTCCTGCAGGGAAGCGAGTTCACGCGCGCTTTCGATGACAAGGCGCCGCATTCGACGTGGCTGTCATCGATTCCCATCCATGTGGTGGCCCATGATTCGCCTGCCATCGCAGGCCTTGCGGCCTATGCCGCCGAACCGGCGCATTACGCGGTTTCGCGAGCGGAACGCTCCTGGAAGAGAAACTGAGCGCCCTTAACTCTCCTGCACTGTTCGAGGCGCGTCGCCGCCGCGCCCGTCCGACCGCCCGCGCCATCGGTTCCATCGGTGCGACAACTCGCCAACGATGCCCCGACGGAAAAGCAGCACGCATACGACGAAGACCGCGCCTTGGACGATGGTCGTCAGCGAACCGATCTGCGCCAATTCGTTCTGCAGGGTGATAATGATAGTCGCCCCGAGGATCGGACCCAGCATGGTGCCGATCCCGCCGAGAACCGCCATCAACACGACTTCGCCGCTCATCTGCCATTGCACGTCTGTCAGTGACGCAAGCTGAAAGATCATGACCTTGGTCGAGCCGGCGAGCCCCGCCAGCGTTGCCGACAGGACGAAAGCAAGAAGTTTGTAGCGGTCAGCATCGTAGCCGAGCGAAATGGCCCGGTCCTCATTCTCGCGGATGGACTTCAGAACCTGTCCGAAGGGTGAATGGACCGCGCGATAGATGATGAAAATGCCGAAACAGAAGATCGCCAGTACCAGGTAATAGACATTGATGTTGCGGGTCATGTCGATCACGCCGAAAAGTGGCTGGCGCGGCACACCCTGAAGACCGTCCTCACCGCCTGTAAACGGTGCCTGAAGGCAGACGAAATAGACCATCTGCGACAGCGCCAGCGTGATCATCGCGAAATAGATGCCCTGGCGGCGAATGGCGAGAGCGCCGATCAGAAGGCCCAGCAGCGCGCCGGTCGCCGTGCCGGCGAGAATGCCGAGTTCGGCCGAAAAACCGAGCGATTGCAGGCAGTAGCCGGTCACGTAGGCCGAGAAGCCGAAAAAGGCGGCATGTCCGAAGGACAAGAGCCCGGCAAAGCCGAGCAGCAGGTTGAAGGCTGCGGCGAAGAGGGCGAAGCACAGCACCTTGGCGATCATCACCGGATAGATGAAATGCGGTGCTATCAGCAGCGCCACGATTCCGATCACGGCCCAGAGGCGAAGATCGGCAATCAGCGGGGTCCGGCGCTCGCTTTCTTCATCGGCGAGATGCGACAATTCACCGGAGGAATGCGCGTTGCTTTGGCTCATTGTCCTATGCCGCCTTTCCGAAGAGGCCCGCTGGTCGGACGATCAGCACGATCGCCATGACCACGAAGATGACGATATTCGATGCTTCCGGCCAGAAAACCCGCGTCAGACCTTCGCATACGCCAAGAAGAAAACCCGATACGATCGCGCCCTTGATCGATCCCAAACCGCCGATGACGACGATGGCGAAGACCACGATGATGATATTCGATCCCATAAGCGGATTGACCGAATAGATGGGTGCGGCGAGAACCCCGGCAAAAGCGGCAAGCGCGACTCCGAATCCATAGGTGATCGTGACGAGAAGCGGTACGTTGACGCCGAAGGCGCGCACGAGATCGGCGTTTTCCACCGCCGCGCGCATGGTTGCGCCGAGTCGTGTCTTCTCGATGAGCAGCCAGGTCGCGATGCACACGATCAGTGAAGCGGCGATCACCCACGCTCTGTATGTTGGCAGGAACATGAAGCCGAGATTGAAACCGCCCTGCAGTGAATCGGGTATGGCGTAACGTTCGCCCGACACGCCGTAGAAGTGACGGAACGCGCCCTCAAGAAGCAACGCGAGGCCGAAGGTAAGGAGCAGGCCGTAAAGATGGTCGAGATCGGCAAGCGGGCGTAACAGCAGACGTTCGATCACAATGCCGAAAAGGCCGACGATGATCGGCGCAAGCACCAGCGATGGCCAATAGCCGATGCCCAAAATATCGAGCAGCAGAAAGGCGACGAACGCGCCGACCATGTAGAGCGCGCCATGGGCGAAATTGACGATGTTCAGCAGGCCGAAGATAAGCGCGAGGCCAAGGCTCAGAACGGCGTAGAACGCGCCATTGATCAGCCCGATCAGAAGCTGCCCCATAAATACCGGCAGCGGGATGTCGAAGAACGCCATTCTATGTCCCTATCTACGCCGAAACGCATATGTGAGCCGGGCGGCCATTGTAGCCGCCCGGTCAATTGGCCAAAGCTCAGCCCTTGGCGGCTTCGCAGCTACCGTCTTCCAGCTTGCGGAAGGCGTCATCGCCCGGAATGGTCCGGATAATGTTGTAGAAGTCCCAGTTGCCCTTGCTCTCGTCCGGCGTCTTGACCTGCGCAAGGAACATGTCGTGGACCATCAAACCATCGGCGCGCACCTTACCATTGCGGGAAAAGGCATCCTCAATCGGCATTTCCTTCAGCTTTGCGACGACGGCTTTCGCCTCGTCGGTCCCGGCTTCCTTGACGGCTTTGAGGTAGTTCAGGGCGGAGGAATACATGCCGGCCTGAACCATGGTGGGCTTGGAGCCATGCTTTTCTTCGAACTTGGCGCTCCATTCGCGCGCCATGTCGTCCTGATCCCAGTAGAAGCCCGTTGTCAGGGTCAGGCCCTGTGACGCATCGAGGCCAAGAGCTTCCACATCCGTCAGGAACAGAAGCAGCGAAGCCAGCTTCTGCCCGCCTTGCACAATGCCGAACTCCTGAGCCTGTTTCACGGAATTCTGCGTGTCGGTGCCGGCATTGGCGAGACCGATCACCTTTGCGCCGGAGCCCTGCGCCTGAAGAAGGAATGACGAGAAATCCTGCGTCGGGAAGGGCGCACGGACATTGCCGACAACGGTTCCGCCATTGGCTTTCACCGCATCCATGGCGTTTTCTTCCAGCTTGTGACCGAAAGCGTAGTCAGCAGTGATGAAATACCAGCTGTCATTGCCTTCCTTCACCATCGCGACGGCGGTGCCATTGGCTAGCGCATCGGTGTCGTAGGTCCAATGAATGCCGGTTTCCGGCGCGCAATTCTCGTTGGTAAGCGCGGCGCTCGCCGCACCGTTATTGATATAGGCGATGTTCTTTTCGCTGGTCACTTCCTGCAGGGCGATGCCGACACCGGAATTGGCGCCGCCCAGAATGAGGTCGACATTGTTCTGGTCCGACCACTGCCGCGCCAGATTGGAGCCGATATCCGCCTTGTTCTGGTGATCGGCGGTCATCAGTTCGATTTTCTTGCCATCAATCTCTCCGCCCATCTCATCGATGGCCATCTGCACGGCCACCACCGAGCCCTGTCCGTCCAGCGCGGAGTAGGGGCCGGACATATCGAGCAGCATGCCGATCTTGACCGCATCGTCGGAGATGCCCCCGTCCTGCGCGAGGGCAGGGGATGCAAGAGCGGTTGCCGCGCCGGCGAGAAGCATAGTTCTGAGTAGTTTCATGTTTTCCTCCCAAGGATTGTCGGTCTCGGTTCAAACGCCGAGATAACCTGTGATTTTCTCTCTGTTGGCTTCCACCTCACGACGCTCGAAACTGTCGATGACCTCGCCATGTTCGACGACATAGTGACGGTCTCCGACGGCTTCGGCGAAGCGGAAGTTCTGTTCGACCAGAAGAATGGTGAAACCCTCCTCCTTTAGCTTCTGGATGATCTGGCCGATCTGTTCGACGATGACCGGGGCAAGCCCTTCGGTCGGTTCGTCGAGAAGAAGAAGATGCGCGCCTGTCCGCAGGATGCGCGCAATGGCGAGCATCTGCTGTTCGCCGCCCGATAGTTTGGTGCCTTGGCTGGCGCCGCGCGCCTGCAAGATCGGGAAGAGTTCGTAGACGCGATCAACGCCCATGCCGCCTTCGGCCACCACTGGCGGCAGCATGAGATTTTCCTTGACGGTGAGCGACGAGAAAATCCCGCGCTCCTCCGGGCAGAAGGCAATACCGGCCCGGGCGATCTGATTGGCCGATAGACCGATGGTCTCGACCGAACCGAACCGGATGGAGCCGGTCCGCTTGCGAACGAGCCCCATGATCGAGCGCATGGTGGTCGTTTTGCCGGCGCCATTGCGACCGAGCAGCGTGACGATTTCGCCTTTGCCGACGGTGAAGTTCATTCCGTGCAGAATGTGGCTTTCGTCGTACCAGGCCTCCAGCCCTTCGACGCTCAGCAGGAACTCAGTCATGGTGGGCGGCCCCCATATAGGCGGAAATCACTTCGGGATTTCGGCTCACCTCGTCATATGTGCCTTCCGCCAGAACGGCGCCGCGCTGAAGCACGGTGATCGTATCGGAGAGATCGGCCACCACGCTGAGATTGTGTTCCACCATGAGAACGGTCCGTCCTTCGGCGACGCGGCGAATAATATCTGCCACGCGTTGGACGTCGCCGGTCCCCATTCCGGCCATCGGCTCGTCGAGCAGCAGGACTTGAGGCTCCAGCGCAATCGTGGTCGCCAGTTCCAGCAGGCGCTTGCGCCCATAGGGTAGCTCGACCGCCAGATTGCGCTCCGCATCATCAAGGCCGACCGTGGAGAGGATGGAGCGCGCCTCATCGTTCAGGACGTTCAACCGGCTTTCAGATTTCCAGAAATGGTAGGAGTTGTGCATTTTCCGCTGGAGGGCGACGCGGATATTTTCAAGCAACGTCAGATGCGGAAAGACCGATGAGATCTGGAAGCTCCGCACGGCGCCCATACGGGCGATTTCCGCTGGCTTGCGCTTCGTGATGTTCTCCCCGTTCAGCAGGATAGTGCCGCTGGTCGGCTGAAGAAACTTGGTGATCAGATTGAACATGGTGCTTTTGCCAGCGCCATTCGGTCCGATCAATGCGTGGATCGTTCCCTCCGCAACCTGCAGCGAGACATCGTCCACGGCGGTGAAGCCCTTGAAGGACTTTGTGAGATTTCGGGTCTCAATGACATAACCCGTCATTCCAGGCTGGCTCCTCCCAGATCCAGTAGCGAAACGGCCTCCAAACCGTTTCATGCGGCCGCCGCGAACATTTGATCGATTGCGGCATCCTACTGCCCCGTATGGGAGCGCTAAAGTGTCGCTATGACAAGGGAAAAATTGGAAAAATTTTTCTTTACGCTAGGTCAAGCAGGCTGGATGCGGGGGCGGACAGCAGACAGACCGGGTCGTCCAGCCCCCTGCTTTATCGGTCGGTAGGCCGATCATCCGGATCGTCCTCAAGCACCCGCCATGCCGCGCCGTCCAGATCGTCGAACTGGCCGCTTCTGAGCGACCAGA
The DNA here is from genome assembly GCF_024158145.1 of Notoacmeibacter sp. MSK16QG-6. GTDB lineage: Bacteria > Pseudomonadota > Alphaproteobacteria > Rhizobiales > Rhizobiaceae > Notoacmeibacter. Next base: position 937,016 of record NZ_JAMYXM010000001.1, on the reverse strand, counting down.
CAAAGGCGGCGAGGCCCACAAGTCCGAGCAGGAGAGCGATCGGCAGTAGCAGCAGGATGACGTTCATCCGGCGACGCCTCCATTGGGCGTTACCACAACGGCAGCATCGCCCAAGGCTACCTGATCGGCGGAGTTTCGGTTGCCTGTCGACAGCCGCAACGCATTGCCCACCACGAGGATCGACGATCCGCTCATCAGCAGCGCGGCGATAAGGGGCGTGACAAATCCGGTCATGGCCAGCGGCACGGCCAGGATATTGTAGCAGATCGCGAGGGTCAGATTCTGGCGAACCAGTCGACGGGCCTGCTGGGCAAGTGTCAGCGCGTTCTCCACGGCGTCCAGGCCAGGTCGGGTGAAAACGAAATCGGCAGCGAGGCGGCCGACATCGCAGGCTGAGCCCGGCGCGAATGAGACGTGCGCGCCGGCCAAACTCGGCGCGTCGTTCAGCCCGTCACCGACCATCAGCACCTTTGCGCCATTCTCCCTTAGCCTATCGAGACGCTCCAGCTTGTCGGCTGGCCGGCACTCGGCACGCAGGTCCTCGATGCCAAGGCGCTCTGCAATGGTGGAGACCGCAAGCGGTCCGTCGCCGGAAAGCAATTCCACCGCAAGACCCCTCTCGCGGATGGCGTTCACTGTCTGGATGGCCTGTGGACGCAAGCTTTCTGCCATTTCAATCGAACGGACAGTCTCTCCTTCAAAGGCAAAGGCCAATCCCGTCGCCGGTGGCTGTATCCCGGCCGGTATGCGGGCGATGTCGGCCACCCAATCGGCTCGGCCGAGCCGCGCGATTTTGGTGCCGAGCCGCGCTTCTATACCCGCCGCCGGCACTTCACGGATCGCTTCGGCATGGAGGGAAGCGCTGTCGTCCAAATAGTCGGCAACCGCCATTGCAGCCGGATGTGAAGAATGCCGGGCCAGTTCGCACGCAGCGCTGCGCTCGCGGACGGTTGCAAGCAAACATTTGGCGACGCGCGGACGGCCCGTGGTCAGTGTGCCGGTCTTGTCGAAGATAACATGATCGGCCTCGGCCAGCCTCTCCAGCGCATCGCCATTGCGCATCAGGATGCCGGACTCGAAAAGGCGTGCAGCCGCGATCACATGGACAACAGGCACGGCCAGGCCGAGGGCGCAGGGGCAGGTTACGATAAGAACCGCCACTGCTGTGTCGAGCGAGGTCCAGATATCCGCCGACCAGAGCATCCATCCGACAAAGGTCAGAGCCGCCAGAGCATGCACGACGGGCGCGTAAAGGCCGGCAAGTCGGTCGGTGAGCGACGCCGTTTCGCCACGCCCTTGCTCGGCGGCTTCCATCATCGTTGCGATCTCGGAGAGGAAGCTCTTATTGGCAGTTTTTTCCACGCGCAGATCGAGCGGTGCGGAAAGCGCAAGAACGCCTGCTTCCAGCCGCGTGCCGGGCGCCGCTGCGACTGGCTCGGACTCACCTGTCACGAGGGAGCGGTCGACCGTCCCTTCACCTTTCATGACAATGGCATCGACCGCCAGCCGCTCGCCGGTGGTCAGACGTACAATGTCGCCGGGTCGCAATTCATCGGCCGGAAGCCATTCCGTCTGGCCGTTATCTGCGACCACTCGCGCGCCCTTCGGCGCCATTCGGGTTAGCGAAATGACAGCGCTGCGGGCGCGTTCGCGCATCCTCTGGTCCAGATAGCGGCCAATCAGCAGGAAGAAGGTCAGCATGACCGCCGCGTCGAAATAGATATGGCCTTCGCCGATAATCGTCCGGGTAATGCTCATGCCGAGCGAAAGCAGCAACGCCAGCGCGATAGGCACGTCCATATTCACCCGCCCGGCCCGAACGGCCGAGAGCGCGGAGGTGAAGAAAGGGCGTCCCGCAAACGCCACCGCCGGTACCGCGATCAGTAGCGAGACGAAATGGAAAAGGTGCCCGGTAGAAGCTTCCGCGCCGCTCCAGACGGAAACGCTCAGCAACATGATATTGGCGGTGGCGAAGCCGGCAACGGCTAGGGCGATCAGAAGTCGCCTGGCTTCCTGACGGTCCCTTTCGGCATCGAGGTCGCCAAGATCGACAGGCAGCGCATCGTAGCCCAACCGCTGGACCGTTTTCTCTATGACGTCGAGAACATCCGCGTCGTTGCTGTCGAACATGACGATCAGGCGGCGCAGCGTCAGGTTTGCGCGGACGCTCAGCACACCCGAAATTTTTGAAACTCCGCTTTCCAGCGCGGCGATACAGGCGCCGCAGTGCATATCCGGCACGGATAGAACCAGACGTCCTATCCCTTCGGCCTCCTGGCGAACGGAATGAAGCCATTCGGTAAGGCGTTGCGCACGCGCGGCATCGGCCAGCAGATCTTTCGATCCGCCGTGACCGTCCAATGCGGGAGCGCAACAGCTCATCAGTCGGCCCCCACCTCACTATTGGGAACAGAGAAGCGGACCGAGCCCTGCCAGGGGTCGAGGCCTCTGGCATCCACCGTCAGCTCGGCGATCCATTCGCCAGCATGCAGCTGGACTTCACGGCCATATCCACCGCGAGCGAGAGCCGGAAGTTCGACCGTCTGATCGTCACGGTCGTACATGACACCGCTCAGCGAAGCTGTGACGGCAGCGCGCTCGATCGATTTTCCATCGCCATCCTTGAGCGTCACGGTGAGAAAGCCGTCTTCGACATTGGCGCCGATCTGCCAGCCACGCGCCATCTGCGCCGCCTGCCGCACACGTTCTTTTTCGAAATTCTGGCTGGCCACGTAGGAGTTCTGAACGACAAGCCCGGTCCAGCTTTTCGATGCGAAAAATGCGAGCGTCAGATTCACGGAGATGACCACACCGAAAAAGGCGATCATGATCATCAGCATGTGACGGCCAGTGAAGGGGCCTCCACGGAAAAGGGAGTGGTTCATCTTAATTCTCCGGCGCTTCGAAGCGGGCGCGATAGGAATCATGCTCCTGGTCGCTCTGGTCGTCCACGCTAAAGGTGAACGATGTTTTTCCTGCCGCGAGGCGGTCTCGCGGGACGGTCACGAAGACCTTTAATTGCCGCAGTTTATCGGGGTCCACCGGCACTGCCACGCTGCGCGCCGGCTCATCGTTGATTTCGTTGACGGACATGGAAGCCCCTTCCAGTCCTTCGATCCCGAGGCGGATGGTGCGTGGCTCTGGCTTCATGTTCAGGATCTTGATCGTGTAGCCGTTCTGAACGGAGCCATCCGATAGCCGCGTGAAAACCGGATTGCGGTCGTGCAGCACGTTCACCTCCAGACGGTCGCGCATTCCCAGTGCCAAAAGCATGGCGATGCCGATCGCCACCCAAAGGCCGGTGTAAATGAAGGTGCGGGGACGCAGCAGATGCGACCATCGGAAATGGCGAAAACCGTCTTTGATATGGCCGTCGTCAGTGTGCACCCGATCGGGGTCGATCCTGCCGGAACCCGGCTCGGTCGCCATGGCCATGTTGAGGTTGTAGTCGGATAGCGTGGCATAGGAGATAAGCCCCCGGTCTCGGCCGAGCTTGTCCATCACCTCGTCGCATGCATCGATACAGAGAGCACACGTAATGCAGGCCATCTGCTGGCCGTCGCGAATATCGATGCCCATCGGGCAGACGACGACACAGGCATTGCAATCGACGCAATCGCCTGTCTTCACGCCGGCCGCCGCTTTTCTCTTCTTGCCCCGGCCACGCGGCTCGCCCCGCCAGTCATTATAGGTGACGGTCAGGCTTTCCTCGTCCAGCATAGCCGCCTGAATGCGTGGCCATGGGCACATATAGATGCAGACCTGTTCACGCATCAGCCCACCGAAGACGTAGGTAGTCGCGGTCAGAACGGCGACCGTCATATAGGCAACTGTCGGCGCCTCACCGTGGATGAACTGGTCGGCAAGCGTTGGCGCATCTGCGAAATAGAAAATCCACGCGCCTCCGGTCGCCACCGCGATCACCAGCCAGATGGCGTGTTTGGAGACGCGCTTTGCGATCTTATTCAAGCTCCAGTGTGCGTTATCCAGCCTGATCCGCGCATTGCGGTCTCCCTCGATAAAGCGCTCGATCACCAGAAAGAGATCGGTCCATACCGTCTGCGGACAGGTATAGCCGCACCAGGCGCGGCCCGCGACCGAGGTGACAAGGAACAAGCCGATGCCCGCCATGACGAGCATGCCGGCGACGAAAAAGAATTCCTGTGGCCAGATCTCGACCATGAAAAAATAGAAGCGGCGGTTCGCCATATCGACGAGGACCGCCTGATCGGGGGCGAATTGGCCCCGGTCCCAGCGAAGCCAGGGCGTCACGTAGTAAATGCCCAGCGTGACCGCCATGATGATCCATTTCAGGCGACGGAAGCGTCCGCTCGCCCGTTTCGGAAAGATTTTTTTGCGCCCTTCGTAAAGCGGCTTGTCTGACGGGTCCGCATTGACCGGCTCGACATCATGGCGGTCGACATCATGATGTGGGCGGGTCGGCTCAGAAACACTCGACATTTTTACTCCTGGAAACCGACAGGGCGCGGCGATTATCCCATTCCATGCCGAGGCTTATCGCCTTCCGCCTTGATCGATATCAACTTGTTGAAGAAGTCAGGCGGCATCCCACGATCACGCATTGCTAAAATTGCATGTAAAGTCAGGAGCTTGTGGAAAACGTCCCCGCTTGCGCGGGAGCATGTTCGATTTATTGTTCTTGTCTGACGGACGGCTTTTCGAATGGGGGTGAAAGCCGCGTCGTCTTGTGAAGTATCGGCTGGACGCCAACACGTCCTGTCATTTCATGCAAAGAGGGACAGCGCCCATGACTGCTATCATCGATTTTCTGAATACGATCTTCTGGGGCTATATTCTTATTTATGGCCTCTTGGCCGTCGGAGTGTTCTTCACACTTCGCCTCGGTTTCCTGCAGCTTCGCCATTTCCCCGAATTCTTCAGGGTCATAACAGCCTCCGGCCAGACGGACAGCGCCGGCATCACGCCGCTTCAGGCGCTCACGGTCAGCCTGGCCAGCCGGGTGGGAACGGGCAACCTTGCCGGTGTCGCAGTCGCGCTTTCGCTCGGTGGGCCGGGCGCGATCTTCTGGATGTGGATGGTCGCTCTGGTCGGAATGGCCACCGCTTATGCCGAGTCTACGCTGGCGCAGCTTTACAAGGTGCGCAACGAAGATGGCGACTATCGCGGTGGTCCCGCTTTCTACATTTCGCGTGGGCTTAAGCAGAATTGGGCGGCCGCCATTTTCTCGGTCGCGCTGATCCTTTCCTTCGGGCTGATCTTCCAAGCGGTTCAGGCCAATTCAATCGCCGACGCGATGGAGGCCGGTCTCGGCATTCCGAAGCTATGGGTCGGCATTGCGGTCGGTGCTTTGGCCGGGGTCGTCATCTTCGGCGGTATCCGTTCGATCGCAAGGGTGGCGGAGATTGTCGTGCCCTTCATGGCAATCGCCTATCTCGCAGTGGCGCTGTTTGTCATCATCATCAACATCGCCGAGGTTCCCGGTGTCTTCATGCAGATCATCGGTAATGCGTTCGGTTTCGAGGAAGCAGCCGGTGGTGTGACAGGCGGCGTCATGGCAGCCATGCTGAACGGTGTGAAGCGGGGTCTTTTCTCCAACGAAGCGGGTATGGGCTCGGCGCCGAACATCGCGGCGGTCGCCACTCCAGTGCCGCATCACCCCTCATCGCAGGGGCTGGTTCAGGGATTGGGCGTGTTTATCGATACGCTGCTGATATGTTCGGCGACCGCATTCATGATCCTGCTCTCCGGCGTTTATGAGCCCGGCGGCACGACGGGAACCGAACTGACGCAGATGGCGCTTGCCGATCATATTGGCGTTGCCGGCACCTATTTCGTGGCGATCGCGATCTTCTTTTTCGCGTTCACTTCTATCATCGGCAACTACTCCTATGCGGAAAACGCGCTGACGTTCCTAGGTCTGGCCAACGGTCCAGGTCTCATCATCATGCGTTTGGCAGTGATCGCCATGGTCATCTGGGGATCGGTGCAGGCAGTCTCGACAGTCTTCAATTTCGCCGATGCTTCGATGGGATTGATGGCGACGGTCAATTTGATTGCGATTTTGGCCTTGTCCGGCACGGTCGTGAAATTGACCAAGGATTACTTTGCGCAGCGCGCCCAAGGTATCGAGCCACTCTTCGACAATGATGACTACCCGGAATTGAAGGGTCTTATCGATGGCACGATCTGGACCCGGCACGGCAAGGCCGCGCAAGCCGTTACCGAAGAACTGGAAGAATGAGAGCCAGCCGGGCTCTCGCCTGTTTCGGCTGAAAGAAATGAAAGGGCGGCGGTCATGCGACCACCGCCCTCTCTCCTCCCGATCTGCAAACGCCCGGAAAATCGCTTGGGTTCATTCACCGCCGCCGAGGGAGTGAACGTAGACGGTCAGTTGCTTGACGGTGGTATCGCCCAGCCGCTCTTCCCAGGCCGGCATGACGCCGTGTTTTGGCTGCCGGACCTGCGCAACGATTTGCGAATGGTCGCCGCCATAGAGCCATAGCGCGTCGTTCAGCGCTGGCGCGCCGAGATCGTCCAGACCGCCGCCATCGTCGCCATGACAAGCCGAGCAATTATCGACGAAGATCGTTTCGCCCCGCTCGGCAGCTTCGGCGTCGAATTCCTGTGCCGACAATTTACGCACATACCAGGCGACATCACGGATTTCCTCATTGTCGAGGATGCCGTCTCCAAAGGCCGGCATGTCCGAAATGCGCGTATCGTCGTCCTGTTCGTAGCGTATGCCATGGGCAAGAGTTGTCTGAATCGACTCCAGCGTGCCGCCCCATAGCCAGACGTCGTCGTTGAGGTTCGGGTAGCCCTCGCCGCCTTCTGCGCCGGCGCCATGGCATTGAACGCAATTGACCTTAAACGCAGCGCGCCCTGCCGCGATGGCGAAGGGCCGAAGCTGCTCGTCAGCGGCGATCTCTTCGATTGACTTGCTCTTGATCGCCTCGATCCGTCCCGAATTGGCATCGGCCTGCGCCGCCATGGCCGTGGAAAGATCGCTCCGCGACGACCAGTTGAGAAGCCCGGACGTTGCTGTATTCACCAACGGCCATGCCGGATAAAGGATGGTGTAGACGATGCCGAAAACGATGGTGGCGTAGAAGGTCCACAACCACCAGCGGGGCATCGGTGTATTCAACTCCTTGATGCCGTCCCATTCGTGACCGGTCGTTTCGGTACCGGTGACGTCATCGACCTCGCGGCCGTGAGGGTCCCTGTTCTCGGTGCTCATCTATCAGTCCTCTTTGAAGGGTATCTGCGCGGCGTCTTCGGCCCGCGACCGCGCACCGGGGCGCAGGACCATCAGAACGGCTGCAAGAAAGAAGGCCAGCATGCCCAGCAGGCCCCAGCTATCGGCGAAGTGCCGCATCGCGTCATAAGTCAATTCCATTAGCTGGCCTCCCCATCGTCCGTGGTGGCTGCCTGCTGCGGCGTCTCGGTCGAAAAGTCGACGAGCGTGCCGAGCATCTGGAGGTAGGCGATTAGAGCGTCCATTTCCGTCACACGGGATGGGTCTCCGTCGAAGTCGCCAGTCACAGCCTTGGGATATCGCTCCAGAAGGCCCGACCAGTCCCCGTCCGGATCGGCCTGCACAGCGAGGTCGGCATTGGCGTTCTCGATCATCGCGTCGTCATAGGGAACGCCGACCCGGCGATTGGCCACCATATGCGCAGCAGGGTCTTCGACGACCAGTTCCTTGTCAGCCAGAAACGAATAGGACGGCATGATGCTTTCCGGGACGACATCGCGCGGTTCGATCATGTGCTGGACGTGCCACTCGTTGGAGTAGCGGCCTCCGACCCGAGCCAGATCAGGCCCCGTCCGTTTCGATCCCCACTGAAAAGGATGATCGTAGATGCTCTCGGCCGCCAGGCTGTAATGGCCGTAGCGCTCCACTTCATCGCGGAACGGCCGGATCATCTGGCTGTGACAGACATAACAGCCTTCACGAACGTAGATGTTGCGTCCGGCCAGTTCGAGCGGCGAATAGGGGCGCACACCCTCCACCTTCTCGATGGTGTTTTCCAGCCAGAACAACGGAGCGATTTCGACGATACCGCCGATTGTAACCACTACGAGGCTGAGTACGAGAAGAAGCGAAGCGTTTCGCTCGATCTTGCCGTGATTGGCCAGAAGTCCGCGGGCGACGGGGTCGGCCTTCACCTCCGGCAAGGCGCCGTCCAGCGCCTCGTTTTCTTTTTTCGGTTTCTTGTCACTCATTGCTCAAATCCCCGTCATTCTGCCGGCGTCGCGACGCCTTCGATGGCGCTCTGGCCCATCGGCGCTTCGTCGCGCAGGCGGCCGCGAATGGTCTGGTAAAGGTTGAAGGCCATGATCAGAGCACCGCTGAGGAACAGGATGCCGGCGAAAGCACGAGCCACATAGTAGGGATGCATGGCCTGGACCGTCTCCACGAAGGAGTAGGCCAGGAACCCATCCGGCCCGACTTCGCGCCACATCAGGCCCTGCATGATGCCGGACACCCACATGACGGCGGCGTAGATCACGATGCCGAGCGTAGCCAGCCAGAAGTGCCAGTTGACCAGCCGCAGCGAATAGAGCCGGGTGCGGCCCCACAGTTTCGGCGTCAGATAGTAGAGCGCGCCGAACGTGATCATGCCGTTCCAGCCAAGCGCACCGGAATGGACGTGACCGATCGTCCAGTCGGTGTAGTGCGACAGGCCGTTTACGCTCTTGATGGAGAGCATCGGGCCTTCGAATGTAGACATGCCGTAGAAGGCGACGCTCATAGCGAGCATGCGCAGGATCGGATCGGTGCGCAGCTTGTCCCATGCGCCCGACAGCGTCATCAGACCGTTGATCATGCCGCCCCAGCTCGGCATCCACAACATGACGGAGAACACCATGCCCAGCGTCTGCGCCCAGTCGGGCAGGGCGGTGAAGTGCAGATGGTGTGGGCCGGCCCAGATATAGAGGAAGATCAGGCTCCAGAAGTGGATGATCGACAGCCGATACGAATAGACTGGTCGGTTGGCCTGCTTCGGAATGAAATAATACATCATGCCGAGGAAGCCTGCGGTCAGGAAGAAACCGACGGCATTGTGGCCGTACCACCACTGCGTCAATGCGTCCTGAACGCCGGAGAAAGCGCTATAGCTCTTCGCGCCTAGCAGGCTGACCGGCATGGTCAGACCATTCACCACATGGAGCATGGCGACGGTCACGATGAATGAGAGGAAGAACCAGTTGGCGACGTAGATGTGCGGTTCCTTGCGCTTCACCAGCGTGCCGACAAACACGACCAGATAGGCCACCCACACGATGGTCAGCCAAAGATCGACATACCATTCTGGCTCGGCATACTCTTTGCTCTGGGTGATGCCGAGCAGATAGCCGGTCGCGGCCAGCACGATGAAGAGCTGGTAGCCCCAGAAAACGAACCATGCCAAAGATCCGCCGAACAGCGATGCACGTGTCGTTCTCTGCACCACGTAGAAGCTGGTTGTGATGAGCGCGCTGCCGCCAAAGGCGAAAATCACGGCCGATGTATGCAGGGGACGCATGCGACCGAAATTGAACCACGGCTCGATGTTCAGATCGGGAAAAGAGAGCTGCAGCGCGACGACGATGCCGACCAGAAACCCGACAATACCCCACGCCGATGTTGCGATGACGCCGTAGCGGATGACGGTATCGTTATAGAGCGGTTCCGTCGCAGCAACTTCGGATCTCAGCGGAACGGTTTTCGCTCCCGAAAAGTCCACCCGCCGAAGCAGAAACCAGGTTGCTATGGCCAGAACGCCAAACAGCACCCATGCATGGGTTCGCATTCCCTCGTCGGCTGCAAGACCGGCCAGGACAAGCGCAAGCACTGCCGCCACGCCTACCAGAAAGGCTTCCACCTGATTGCGCATCACGCGCACTCCTTCTTCAACATATCCCCATCCGGGTCAGGAACGCACCTTTCCCGTCAGCGGGGATCGGTAAGGCAGGCGACGCCTGTGAGCCTTGATCTGAATCAAGGAGATGCGGGCTCTCTTCGGGAAAACTGAAGGAAAGAGAGCACGAGGGAGTTGGGCCGTGAACGAGCCGATTGAGGGCGGCTCGCCGCCAGGCGAGTCGTCATCGTTGTCACGCTTGTCGACACCGGCAGCAGCCAACCTGGGAGTCGTGATCGAAGGAATGCTGCATCAAATCCGACTTCTGGAATTGCTATGCGACAATCTGGAACTGGTAGCGGACGAACTGGCCGGAGAAGCGAACAGGCAGGCCTGTCTGCACATCGCCCGTGCTCTGCCAGCCGCCATTGCCGATGCGCACAGATTCGAGGAAACCCATGTTTTTCCTCTTTGGAAGACGGTCTCGCCGGATCAGGAGCAGACAATGGCGCGTCTCTGGCTGGAGCACGTAGCTGACAAATCTTACGCCGACGAACTGGCGGAAGCCCTGCGCGATCATGTTGCGGGCCGCGGACGGCTCGATACCGAGGCGCTGGGCTACATGCTGCGTGGGTTCTTCGAGGGACTGCGCCGCCATATCGCCTTTGAACGGGATCACGTGGTCCCCATTCTGCGACAGGAAATGCGAGCCGCCTTATGAGGGATCTCGACGCACTACTCGCCGTTCACGGTGAGACCACGCCGCGCTATACGAGCTATCCGACCGCGCCGCATTTCGATGCAACGGTTGGAATGACGCTTGTCGAGGACTTTGCCGATGCCTGCCGAGACAGTGAGCGGGTCTCGGTCTATCTCCATATCCCCTTCTGTGACAGGCTCTGTTGGTTCTGCGGTTGCCACACCAAGCAGACCAAGCGCTACGAACCCGTCCGCGCCTATGTCGACACGCTGATCAGGGAGATCGAGACATTCGGTCAGAGGTTGGACGCACGGCCGTCCCTGAGCGCACTCCATCTCGGCGGTGGATCGCCGAGCCTGCTGAATAGCGAAGACATGATCCGGATTGGCGAAACGATCCGCTCGGTCTTCCGTATAGAGAAGGCTGCCGAGATCGCTGTCGAGATCGATCCGTCCGATGTCTCAGACGATACGCTCGACGGTTTGCAGGCCCTCGGCCTTACTCGCGCATCTATCGGGGTGCAGGATTTCGACCCCGATGTGCAGGCGGCGATCAACCGGCCGCAAAGCTTCCAATCCACGGCGTCAGTAGCTGCAGCGCTCCGGGAGCGTACGGACTGTACGCTCAATATCGATGCGCTATACGGCCTGCCGCGCCAGACGAGTGAGCGGCTCGTGCGCACTATCGAGCAGGTGATCGAATTGCAGCCCGAGCGTGTGGCGCTGTTCGGATATGCCCACGTGCCTTGGGCGAAAACCCATCAGCGTATGATTGCAGACAGCGATCTTCCGGGACGTTACGAGCGTTTGAAACAGGCGGACATCGCCGCGAATTTTCTGGTCGATGCCGGTTACGACACCATCGGCTTCGACCATTTCGCTCTACCGTCCGACACCTTGGCCGTCGCAGCACGTACCGGCTGTCTCCGGAGGAACTTTCAGGGCTATACGGCCGATACGGCGCCGGTCCTGATCGGATTTGGCGCATCGGCTATCTCGAAATATCCCGGTGGTTATATCCAGAATATTGTTCCAACGAACAACTACCGCGCAGCGGTGGAAAATGGTGAGACCACCGCCTCGAAAGGCTATGCGCTCTCGGCCGACGACCGCATGAGAGCTTACGCCATCGAACGGCTGCTCTGCGATTTCCGCCTCGATTTTTCGGCTTTGGCGGATCGGTTTGGGGAGCCGGCACGATCCTTGGCCAAGTCGGTGAAGTGGCAAGTGGCGAACGACGATTTTGCGCTTGCCTCTATGGATGAAGAAGTGGTCACGGTGCCGCAGGATGCTCGCGCGTTCGCCCGCATTGTCGCGTCCTGGATGGACGTCTACCGTACGCCCGGTGAAACCGCCCGCTATTCTCAGGCTGTCTAGCTCGCCGCCCCATGCTGGGGCAAGACGGCTTTGATCAAGGAGAGGTACTGACCCGTTCTCCGAAGGAGATCAATGTGACATCGGGATCGATGACGTGAAACTCGCGATACCCGTATGGTGTATCGAACAGCGGACGGTGCCGCCCTTTCGGTAATTTCTTCAACTGGCTCTGCATCGTCGAGTAAAGCTCGTCGATGCCGTCCACATCGATATAGATATGGACCTGGCTATCGGGCGAATTCATATCTTTTGCCGGAAGGGCTGTGACAAGCCGGCACGCAATGCCGTCACGGGCGATATAAGCGTAATCTTCGGTCTGAAAGCTGCATGAAAAGCCGAGAAAGCGCTCGTAAAAATCGATCGATTCTTTGATGGCGCGAACGGGCAGGATAGGGGTAAGCGTCACCAGTTTCATCGAGCGCCTCCGTGATTTGGCGATCTACTCCAGATCGGTTGCGGAAGCGCGCTGCAATGCCTTCATGGAAGGCACTGTCACGATGCGCGTTCCCTCAAGTTCGATAACTCCGCTCTTGCGCAATTTTGTGATCTGGCGGCTGACCGTCTCAATCGTCAGGCCTAGGAAGTCGGCAATATCGGCGCGCTTCAAGGGGAGTTCGAAATGGATTGGCCCAGTCTCCGACTTTTGCTCAGGATCGATATGGCTGGCGATGAGGTAAAGGAAGCTCGCCACCTTTTCCGCAGCGGTCTTCCGTCCGAGTGTCAGAATCCATTCTCTCGCCTCGTCCAGCTCCTTGAGCGCCTGCTGATGAAGCATGTGCTCCAGTTCGGGCGCTTCGCGAACCAGTTCTTCGAGCGTCGCTTTGGGAAACGAGCAGACGCGGACTTCGGTCGCCGCCTCCGCTGCGATATCGCTCGAATTGCGGAACGGCCGTCCAAGAAAGTCCGGCGCGAATTGCAGTCCCACGATCTGCTGTCGGCCATCGGACATTAACCGCGTCAGTTTCACGACGCCGGACAGGATATTGGAATAATGGCGTACCTCGCCGCCTGCGGGAATCATCTCATCGTCGGCGGCGAAAATGTGTTTGCTGGTTGTTTTGGAAAGTTTCAGCAGCTGATCCGGGGTCAGCGTTCCGCAGACACCACGGTGCCGGGCTTCGCAGGCCAGACAGACCTGTGGAATGTTCGAATTGTGAACATCGAGTCGCTTGCTGCTCATAGCTAGCACCTAAACCAGCCGCAGCTTCCCGCCAAGGGCTCTTGCCCCCAGACATAAGACGTATTCAGCGGGCGGATCGGTGACAGAATTTGGTTTTCTTCAAACTTTCTCTGCGCGCAGATGACGAATGAAAATGACATACCGGGCGACGTTGATAATCGGTGCGGATCATCTAAAACCGGCTCATCCGGCACACGCACTTCCGTCAGTGCCGGTCGTGCAAGTCGACATCGTCTCCGTCAGACTGCCCTCAGCGTCCCTCAAGGAAAGTGCTCTCATGCGAACGGTCTATGTGAATGGGGATTACCTCCCCGAAGACGAAGCGAAGATTTCCGTTTTTGACCGGGGGTTTCTGTTTGCCGATGCGGTCTATGAGGTGACATCCGTCCTGGACGGCAAGTTGATCGATTTCGCTGGCCACATGGCGCGCCTGTCACGCTCTCTGAGCGAACTGGATATGCCCGCGCCGGTCTCCGATGAGGAAATGCTCGATATCCATCGGACGCTCGTTACCGAAAACGGAATTGAAGAGGGGATGATCTACCTGCAGGTCACGCGGGGCGCGGCGGACCGGGATTTTCTATTTCCGGATGCCGAAACGCGCCCGAACCTCGTTCTGTTCACGCAGAAGAAATCGCTGGTCGACAGTCCGCTTGCGGCGCGCGGCCAGAAGGTGGTTTCAGCCGATGATCTGCGCTGGCGGCGCAGCGACATCAAGACCACTCAGCTTCTCTATGCATCCTGGGCCAAGAGCCAGGCACACGCGAAAGGCGCTGACGATGTCTGGCTGGTTCGCGATGGCTTGGTGACGGAGGGATCGTCCAACAATGCCTATATCGTTACGACGGATGGCACGATCGTTACTCGACAGCTTTCGTCGGACATCCTTTCCGGAATTACCCGTCAGGCCGTGCTCCAGTGTGCGAGGGAGCTTCAGATCAAGGTCGAGGAGCGTCCCTTTACGCCCGATGAAGTGAAGGCGGCACGTGAAGCCTTCTCCACCTCGGCCAGCAGCTTCGTTTGCCCTGTGATCGAGATCGATGGCGTTGCCATCGGCGAGGGTGAACCTGGTCCGGTCGCGCGGCGGCTTCGGGAAATCTATATCGAAAAAAGTCGCGCTGCGGCGATGTAAACGCCTTTGGCGGCTGGACCTTCAGGGCGAACGCGCCAGTCTTTGACCTATTCCAATGTCAGGATGAGGCGAATTCATGAGTCTTGAATCGATGGCCGACGCACAGATGACAGCTCCTGTCATGGTGCGCGACCCCGACTGGTGGCGCGGTGCGGTGATCTATCAGATCTATCCCCGCTCCTTTCAGGACAGCAATGGAGACGGGATCGGCGATCTTGCGGGGATAACGCAGCGGCTGCCCTATGTCGCGTCCCTCGGCGTCGACGCGATCTGGATTTCCCCCTTCTTCCCATCGCCGATGGATGATTTCGGCTACGACATCGCTCATTACACCGATGTCGATCCAATGTTCGGCACGCTTTCCGATTTCGACCGCCTCGTCAGTCGCGCCCACGAACTTGGCCTGAAGGTTATTATCGATCAGGTGATATCCCATTCATCGGATCGACATCCCTGGTTCATGGAGAGCCGTTCCGGCCGCGATGGCGCCAAGGCGGACTGGTATGTCTGGGCCGATCCAAAGGAAGATGGCGGTCCGCCCAATAACTGGCTTTCCATTTTCGGCGGCACGGCCTGGGAGTGGGATGCGACACGATGCCAATATTATCTGCATAACTTTCTGACCAGTCAGCCTGATCTCAATTTCCATAATCCGGAAGTTCAGGACGCGCTTCTGGGCACGGTGCGTTTCTGGCTGGAACGCGGAGTGGATGGCGTCCGGCTGGACACCATCAATTTCTATTTTCACTCCGCCGATCTGCAGAACAACCCGGCCCTGCCGCCGGAGGATCGCAACGAAATCACGGCGCCGCGTGTCAATCCGTACAATTATCAGAACCACATCTACGACAAGAGCCGGCCTGAGAATCTTGCTTTTCTCGCCCGGTTTCGGGCGCTTCTGGAGGAGTTCGAAGACCGCGCCGCCCTTGGCGAGGTGAGCGACGCCCTGCGCGGGCTCGAAATCGTCGGGCAATACACCTCCGGCACCGACGGCATCCATATGTGCTACTCGTTCGAATTTCTGGCGCCGGGTCCACTGACGCCGCGCGGTGTGCGCAAGACGGTCGAGGAAGTCGAGGCGGCGGCGCCGGATGGGTGGTCGTGCTGGGCTTTTTCGAACCATGACGTCGCGCGTCATGCTTCACGCTACTGCGATGCCGTCTTCGAGGATCGCGCGGCGTTTCTCCGCGTTCTGGCGACGGTGCTTCTCACCTTGCGTGGCTCGGTCAGCCTCTATCAGGGCGAGGAGTTGGGCTTCGATGAAGCGGAAGTGCCATATGAGGATCTGCAGGACCCCTACGGCATCCGGTTCTGGCCGGCCTTCAAGGGACGGGACGGTTCACGCACACCGATGGTCTGGTCGCACCACGCTCCGCATGGCGGCTTCTCCTCTGCCAGACCCTGGCTGCCGGTTGCAAACAGCCATCTGGACCTGTCGGTGACGCTGCAGGAAGAGGATTCAAATTCGCTGCTGCATTTCTATCGGACCTTGACGGCCTTTCGCCACACCCATCCAGCTCTGGCAAAGGGGACAATCGTCTTTCATCAAACCGACGATAGAGTGCTGAGCTACGAACGGTCGACGGAGGAGGAAACGCTCTTCATCGCCGTCAATATGAGTGGTGAAAACGCGCCGATGACCTGCCCCGACGGCGTGTGGGAGCCGCTGGCCCTCAAGCCGGACGACAAACCCTTCGACGTAACGGAAAAGAGCCTGCCGCCCTACGGCATCTACATCGCCAAACGGCGTTGAAGCGGAAATGTGTTGGAAAAGAAATGACCGAACCGGTCTGCGCCGAGCTGTGGTGCCGCTTACGTGACTCGAACACGTGACCCCATCATTACGAATGATGTGCTCTACCAACTGAGCTAAAGCGGCTTTCCGGCACAGCGCTCCACGCGCTGCACGAATGTGCGGCGTGATAGACGGATGTCCCGTCAGTTTCAAGCAGCAAATTGCATTGCGGGTTCTTCGCGCCCCAGACCGCATGGGTGAATACACGCGGCCCGCTATGCAACCAATAGGTGTAGATGAATAAATTTCAACTAAAATACCTTTTATTAAGCCTCGTCCGTCATCTTTGTGGTCTGCAAACCATGCGATGAGGGGATGGTCCGCGTGATATTCTGGAAAAACCGGCGTGCCGGCCGTCAAGCCGATGAAATCCGCGTCATGGCAAAGCCGCTGGCGTTGGAGCCCCGGATACTTCTCGATGCCGCCGCCGTGGAAACCGTGCAGGCGGTCCACGTTGGCTCAGATCCGGCGACCAGCGGCGGAGCCGATACGGACGCGGCTTTGCTCAGCGCGCTGACATCCGGCTTGGCAGTTGCCGGCGCGCCACCGGAGCTGACCGCCGACGCCGATGGAGACGCCAGCGATCTGAACGGCCGCTACATCACCGAATACTATGAGAACGGCGATCCTGTCGCCGTGGTCGACACGGATGTCCGCATCACGGCCGATAGTGGCGTCGCGCATGCCATCGTCACGCTCACAAACGCCATGCCCACCGATCAGCTCGAGGTCTCCATACCGGATTCACTCGGTATCGGCGCCCATCAGACTCTGGGGCCTGGCACCGTGACATTCTATCTCTCGGGGGATGCGGACAATGCGCAGTGGCAACAGGCGCTGCAACATATCCGGTTCCGCGCCGACTCGGAGGATCCAAGCGATCAGCAGCGTATCGTCGAGCTGCAAATTCAGGACAAGAGCGGGGCCTATTCGCCAGTCTCTACCACCGTGATCGACGTTATTCCGGTCGAGGACAAACCGGTCGTCGATCTCGATCCGGGCGACGACACCGTCATAGGCATCGACTATCGAGGGATCTTCGTCGAAGGGGACGATCCCGTGACTATCGGCCATCCGGCCGGCGGCGTCTCCATCGTCGACGTCGATGATACGGTCATGACGGGCCTGCGGGTGACGCTAACCAACCCGGAAGACGGCGATGCCTTGCTGTATGCCGGCACTCTCCCCGCCGGAATTGCTGTCGACCCGTCTTCGACACCCAACGATATTCTCATGACTGGTAGCGCCTCGAAAGCGACCTATCAGGAGGCGCTCAACGCGATAAGGTTCAAAAATTCCAGCGAAAATCCCGATACGACGCTTCGTGAGATCCACGTCAAGGTCAATGACGGAACAACGGGTTCGCCTGTCGCCAAGGCCTTCATCGAAGTGCAGGGCCGCAACGATCCGCCTGTTTTGGTGTCGCCTATCGCCGATCAGACTGCCATAGATGGCGCGGATGCAGGGTCGATTTCGGTCGTGGCGCTCTTCACCGATGCGGATGGTGAGGCGCTAACCTATTCGCTCGGCCCCGACGCACCGCCTTGGCTGGCTATCGACCCGGCGACCGGAATTGTGAGCAACATCGCCGCCATTCCCATCGACGCCAGCCAGCAGACCAATGCGGCCGGCAATCCAGCGGGCACTTATACTGTCACCGTCGTGGCCAGGGACGCCGGTGATGAGACGGCGACCGACACGTTCGATATCGTCGTCACCAACCCCGAACCCACCGCCTTCGATGACAGGCTGACAATGAGTGAGGACGACGGCGTCCTGACGGATCATGTGATGAACGATAATGGCGCGGGAGCGGACACCGACCCGGATGGCGATCCTCTAACCGTTACGGCCGTTGGCGGTGCGGAGGCCGATGTCGGCCGGACTGTCGCGGGCAGTGGCGGCGGACTTTTCACGATCCTCCCGGATGGCAGTTTCACTTTCAAGGAAAATAGCGATTTTCAACATCTCGTAGAGGGCGAGAATACCACGAGCTGGATAAGCTACCGGATAACCGATGCGGATGGCGCGTCGAGCGCCGCGCTGGTCGAGGTGACGATCCAGGGCGTCAATGATGCGCCGACCGTGACTGACAATATGACCGACAGGGTCGGGACGGACGGCGAGAGCGTCGGTCCGCTCGATCTGTCGACCTTCTTCAGTGATGTCGATGGCAACGACAGCCTGACGTTCTCGGCGACGGGTCTGCCGAAGGGATTGGCCATCGATCCGGCAGCCGGCATTCTGTCCGGTGTTCTGGCGGGCGACGCCTCTCAAACCGGCAATACCGGCGTGGCTACCGATGGTCTCTATACGGTCACGGTGACAGCCGAAGACTTGGCTGGTGAAACGGTCTCTCAGAGCTTTTTCTATAAGGTCGGTAATCCCGATCCTGTCGCGAAGGACGATATCCTGACCGTCACCGATCAGGGAACCGGCTCCCTCAACGTGATCACCGACGACAATGGCAACGGCATCGACTCTGATCCCGATGGCGATACGCCGCTGATTGTCACCGCCATCGATGGCGACGATACGCTGGTCGGAACGACATGGCGGGGCTCTGCCGGCGGTCTTTTCACTGTCTTGGCCGATGGCGCCATGACGTTCGATACTAATGGGGAATTCGTCAGCCTGCCAAAGGGCGATAGCGTGACGACATCGTTCACATATCGCCTGAGCGACGGACAGGGCGGGACGAGCACTGCCACAGTTACGGTCATCGTAATCGGCGAAAATCAACCGCCCGAACCACAGAATCCGGATGGCCGGACGCCCGGCGATCCCTCAGCCTATATTCCGGTACAGTCGCTGGTCGATGGGCAGACCGCGCCCGATCTCGATCTGACGCCGTTCGCTCGCGATCCCGACCGAGGCGACACGCTTACTTTCACAATCGACGAGACGGCTCTTCCCGCAGGGCTTGGTTTCGATGGTACGACGATCAGCGGCCTGGTAACGGCGGATGCCAGCCAGGCCGGCACCGATCCACTCATACCGGGCGTCAATCGTATCCCGCTCACAGTGACCGACAGCCATGGCGCGTCGTTCTCGACATGGATCGTGTACGACGTCTCCAACGTCCCACCGGTCGCGACCGATAACATCTCGTCAGGCGATGCGGTGGAAATCCAGACCGGTAACGTGATCACCAATCCCGATGGTCCGGATCGCGATGGAACACCCGACGCCGATCCGCTCACCGTCACGCAGATCGCTTCCTTCGACCCATCCACAGGCACGGTCCACGGCGCGATCGATGTTTCCAGTGCGGCTTCGGCAACCATTGCTCTCACCTACGGCGAACTTACGATGTCGACGGACGGCGCCTGGCGCTTCGTGCCCAACGCCGCTGCTGCCGATCTTCCGCCTGGCTCAACAGTCCAATTCGCGATTCTTTACCGCGTAAGCGATGGGCAAGGGGGGAGCGACGATGCGGTTCTGAGGATCGTCATTGAGGCTGGCGAGGACGGGAATGGCAAACCGCCAGAAGATATCGGCGATCCGGATGCCGAGCGTGAAGGCGACCTCCGGCTATCCTCCGGCGAGGTGCTTGGCATTCTGGACGTCGTTGAAGGCAATCGCACGTTCCACGAGGCTCTGTTGCAGCGTCAGCAGGAGCTGGCTGGCGGCGATGCGATTTATCGCGGTGCGGAAGTGGATGTGGCGACGGGCGCGGGGCCGGCTGACAAGCTGACAGTCAGATCGCTCGTATGGCGCGATTCCGTTTATGTCGAACTTCTCGGTCCTGTGATCGAATGGTCGGCCACCGATGCAACTGGACGAGCCCTCCCAGACTGGATTCGCCAGACGGATACCAATCTCATCGCTGTATCCGCCGGCAACGAACATGGCGCCAACTCAATCGTCATCAGCACCGCCATGCGGGACGGGCGCATGTTCCACCTGCCTCTTCGTGTCGATCAGGCCACGGGCGATATGAGCGTCGGGCAGATCAGCGAGGTCGCCTTGATCGACAGATCATTGGCAGAGCAATTGAGCCATGAGCGTGACCGGGACGGGATCGGTCACGCCGCGCTGCTGCAAGCGCTTGAGAATTAGGGGATCCGGCTTTGGCGCGGAGCCGTGCGATCCGAGCCGCAATTTAGGGTAGTATGAGTTATGCGTAAATCGAGTAGAGCTTGCCAGCCATTCGGCCTCCGGATAGTTGGTCCGACCGTTGCATCAGCAATATTTCTTTCCGCTTGTTCGGTTACGACGGAGCCACTTTCCTTTCTGCAGGTCGAGACGGCGGCAAACCAGAATCTGGCATCGCTCGACATCGATCAGGAGCCGATTGACGGACCGATCGGTCTTTACGAGGCGATGGCGCGTGCGCTGAAATATAATCTCGATCACCGTGTCGAGGTCATGCGAATTGCGCTAGCGCAAAAGGAATTGGCATCGGCGACGACTGGCATGCTGCCCAAGCTGATGGCCAGCGCAGGCTACGATATGCGCAGCAACGAAAATGCGTCCTATTCCCGCTCGATCTTCAGCAATTCGCTTTCTGCCGAACCGACGACGAGTACTGAGAAAAGCAATGTTTCGGCCGATCTGAAGTTTAGCTATAACGTGTTGGATTTCGGCCTATCCTATGTTCGCGCCAAGCAGTCGGCGGACAAGGCGTTGATTGCCGAAGAACTGCGGCGGCGGGTCGTCGTTCGCATCGTCGAAGAAGTCCGCACCGCCTATTGGAAGGCTCTGTCTGCCGATCAGCTTCTGGACGGTTTCAGCCGGCTGGAAGGGCAAGTGAAAAAGACGCTCGACGATAATCGGCGTCTGCGAGCCAGCGGCCAGACTTCGCCGCTCGCGACGCTGACTTATGAGCGCGAACTGGTCGATATCCGCCGTGAGATCGGGCAGGTCGAGCGCCAGCTCAAGACCGCCAAGCTCGAACTTGCCGGATTGATGGGGCTGAGGCCGGGCACAGCCTACAAAATCATTGAACCGAAACGGACGATTGTCGATCTCGATACGCGCCTTCAGGATATCGACACTCTTCTGCAAATCGCCCTGACCAATCGCTCGGAATTCCGCGAAATTCTCTACAAGAAGCGCATCAACGAAGCCGAGACCAGAGCAGCCTTGCTGGAAGCGCTGCCAACAGCGTCGCTGACCGCCGGCGTCGCTTATGACAGCAACGATCTGCTTTACAACTCCAACTGGGCGTTGCTCGGCACCCGGATCGGTTGGAACGCCATGAAGCTATTCCAGTACCCTGCGCGACGAAAGATGGTGAAAGCCGACCGGGAACTTCTGGCGGCGCAGGAAAAGGCGCTGACCATGGCTATCGTCACGCAGGTCTATGTCGCCAAGGCGCGCTATGCGCATTTGCGTCGTGAAGCAATCGACACCGCCGAATTCCTCGATATTCAGCGGCAGATCCTGCGTCAGACCCAGGCTGGCATGGCGGCTGCGGCCCAATCGCAGCAGACCTTGATCCGCGAAGAGATGAATACGCTGGTCGCTTCCAGCCGCTTCGATGTCGCCTATGCCGATCTGCAGACGGCCTTCGCAAATGTCTATGCTGCGTTGGGTCTGAACCCCTGGGATGAGGATGTCGATCTGGCTTCCAGCCTGAGGGAGATCGCCTCCGCTCTTCGCGCCGCATGGCGGGAACGCGGCGATTTGGATGGCTGAAACGGCTCAAATGTGTCGATACAAGCCTTTAACTGTCCCGACTGCCTTGTTTATCCGCTCTCCTCCGGCAAATATCGGGAGAGGCAATGAAATCGGAGGACGGGCTTGGACGCGATCGGCAAGGCCATAAGAACGGCTCTTACAAAGGGCAATGCGGCCGACCCGGCTCATCGGGAGCGCGTCTATCAGTCCGCTCAGCATGCGCTGGAGAGCGCGCTCGACAAGGAAGGCGTGACCGATCCGATGGCGCGGGACGCTCGCCGCCAGCGCTTGGTCGATTCAATTGCCGAGATTGAGAAGGATTACATGCCGGCCACCGCTCCTTCGGTGAATCGGAGCGTTCCGCCGGATGGACCGCGCGCGGAGCCGACATTCGATCTGCCGCAGAGCGAACCCGACATGGCGGCCTCGCCGCAATGGACGGCAGCCGTCGCGCCGGAAAAGCAGCGGGTCACGACCGGAGAACGGCTCGAACCGACACTCGATGCTCCGGCCGGGGAGACCGTCGATACAGAGGTCGACATCCATTCGGCCCCAATCCGCATGGCGCCGGATGAACGCGCCGATGGCGCTGGAAAGAGGCGTTTTCGTAGAGACGGCCGGAAGCGACGCGACCGGGAAAGTGACGGCCGCCCGCGCCGCAAACCTTTCGTCTGGTTTCTTTTGATCTCCACTGTCGTGGTCTTCGTTCTGATCGGGGTCGGCTTTTGGGTTGTCTCCAATGCCGATTACGAATTCGTGCTTGAGCAGTTTTTGGAAGAAGTCGAACCTGGCGAGGATTATACGCCTGAGGCGCGCCTGGGCAGCAGTGCTGACGATCGAACGCAATTCGTTCTTTACGATGCCGGAAACCGCTCTATCCCAAGTCAGGGGGGCGAACTGGAGACATCGATTGTCGAGACCGGTCAGGCCATGGCTCTTCATGTGACCGGCGGCGGCTCGGACAACGATGCGGTCATCATTCCCATCGGTCGCGAGCAACTGGCCGATCTTGCCGGCCTTCCTTTCACGGTCGCCGTGCGCGCCAGTTCGACGGCGGATGACGGTGCGGCCTTGCTGGTCTCATGCGATTTCGCTGGCCTCGGCGATTGCGGCAACCGGCGTTACAAGGTCGAGGCAACGGCAGGCGATCTTCTGTTCGCCGGCAGAATGGGCGAAGGGTCGCCCGAAGACGATGGAGAAATTCGCATCGCTGTGCCCGAAGCTGGCAGCGAAGTCGATTTGCTTAGCGTTATTCTTCTGGTTGGCGACACCTAGGATCAGGCGGGCCGTCCCCGCGATGCCTTGCCGCGGGTTTCGTCAAGCAACTGTTTGAGATTTTCGAGGGTGTCGGCTTCAGCGCTCGGCTTGTCCCAGCGAAGGCGCGACACGCGCGGAAAGCGCATGGCGACACCACTCTTGTGGCGACTGGAAGCCTGCAGTCCCTCGAATGCGATTTCGAGAACAAGCCCGCTCTCCGGCGTTGCCCTGACGGATCGCACCGGCCCGAAGCGATCGATCGTATTGTCGCGCACATATTTGTCGATCTGCTTCAGTTCGGCGTCGGTGAAACCGAAATAGGCCTTACCGACCGGCACCAGAATTTGCCGGTCGTCCTCGTCGAGCGTCCAGACACCGAATGTGTAGTCCGAATAGAAGCTCGACCGCTTGCCGTGCCCGCGCTGAGCATACATCAGCACCGCATCGACCGTGAACGGATCACGCTTCCATTTGAACCACTCGCCCTTGGGGCGGCCCGGCACGTAGGCGCTTTCGTGCCGCTTGATCATCACCCCCTCGATGATCGGATGCGGGGGATTGCAGCGTAGATCGTTGAGTTCGCCCCAGTCAGCGAAAGCGATCTGTTCGGACAGATCAAACCGCGCCGGATCGAGTTTTTCAATAAAAGCCTCCAGCCTTTTGCGCCGCTCGGAAAAGGGTAGGGCGCGGAGGTCTTCTTCGCCCTCGGAGAGAAGGTCATAGGCGCGTACGAAAACCGGATGGCTCTTCATGAGCTTGGCAGAGACGGTTTTTCGGTTCAGCCGCTGCTGAAGGTCGGAAAAGGTGCCGACCGCAAGCTGGTCGTTATGCGTTTCGGGATGGCCAACGAGGAGTTCACCATCTATAGCGCCTTCGAAGTCCATCGCTTCCACAAGATCGGGAAAGCTGTGCCCGATATCGTCACCCGTTCGAGAATAGACACGCCGCCGCTCTCCCTCGGCGACGAGTTGCACGCGAATGCCGTCCCACTTCCATTCGGCGACGTAGTTTTCCGGAACGATCCTGTCATAGTCGGGCTCTTCTAGGGCTGTCGCCAGCATCACCGGGCGGAACAGAGCCAGCGCGCCGTGCTCCGGCTTGTTCGCCCGCCCTTCCAGCCATGCGAAGAGGTCTTCGTAAGGCAGTTCGAGGCCATGCCACATCTCTTCGATTTCGGTGATGTCCTTATCGCCGAACTCGGCCAGCGCCTGCTTGGCCAGCCGCGCCGAAACTCCGATCCGCATTCCCCCCGTGAAGAGCTTTATCGCCGCATAGCGACCGGATGAATCCAGCCGATCCAGCAGATCGGTGAGAACAGCCGGCCCATCGGAGCGCGAGGTTTCCAGAAAGGTTTCGACGACCTCGCCCAGAGAGGGGTCGCGATTGACGCGCACCGGCTCTTCCGGCTCAGGCCAGACCAGGCTTACGGTTTCAGCCAGATCGCCGACATAGTCGTAGGAATAGCGGAAGAGCGTCTCATCCATCCGTTCGGTGACGAGCGCGCGCAAGATGCCGGGCTTGATGCCCGAAATATCGAGATCACGGGTAATCGCCGCCAGTGCGTAGCCACGATCAGGATCGGGCGTTGCGCCGAAATAGTCGACCAGAAGGCGAATTTTACCGTTTCGAGACGGCGTTAGAACGAGGCGGTCAAGGAGCTCAGCGAAGGCTTTCATTGCGACTGAAATAGGCGAAACCTATCCCATGGCGACCACGAAGCCCGGCAGGCGATAAAATGCGTTTTTCACTGATACCGAAGCTGATGCCGCGCCATGAAGGCGCCGCAGCAGGCTCGTCAATCGGAGGATATCAGGAAAGATCCATCAGTTTGCGCAACGCTTTTTCGCGGGTTGTGCCGCGCGCATGAAAATCGGCATCCGACATCGAGGCCAGCGCCTGAGCCTTGTAAGCGACAGCGAAAACGTCAGCTGTGTCAGCGACGAGGCGGCTGAAATATTTGCGGTTACGGGCCATCCGTCTACTCCTTTGTTCCATCTCGAAGTAGAGGCTCCTATAGGCTCTCGCAATATAGGCGCAGCGATGGCTGCCATGCGCATATAACATACCTAGGCAAAGAGGCATGCACCGCCCACGACCCCGAGAGCAGCGCCAGATTATGACGCTAGCGGTTTATCGAAGCGGGCTATGGCACCAGTTCGATGACCTGAAAATAACTTGCGTCCTCTTCTGTCATTCCGCGCTGGTTGATGTCGACGAGATAAATGCGCCGTCCGTCAGTCAGGACTCTGCCCACGACATTGCCGAAATTGTTGTTTAGCCGGTCGGTCGGCCGCTCAGGATCGTAGGGTTCGGCGAGGCTGCCGGACGGCGCGTTACGCCCGGCAAAAGCGATGCCGCCGCTTTCGATCTCCAGAAGGGTTGCGTTTAGGCCTTGCCCGGTCAGTTTGAGAATAACCAGATTGCCAAGTCGGTCCCGCTCCACGCGGCATCGATGAGTGCCGAGGAATTGCCGGGAATTCTCCAGAAAACCATACCAGAAGACATTGCACTGGTATCGCCCCGGACGGACGGCGCTGAGACGCGTCTGACCGCTTGCAAGCTTCTGCAGAACCATTTCCGCCAGAGTATCCGCCGGCCAGCCATCGGCGCGAAGCGCTTCGATGGTTCCGGATATGCGCGCCGGTAGGGCCGACAGCTCGCGGCGGTCTGCGGATGTCATGGGAAATGGACCGTCGGCAAACACCAGATCCGTTTCACCGCCGGGTTCTATCGACGTCGCAGCGTCATTCGCCTTGGCGTCATTTTGGCTCGGCATAAGTGGGCTGGATAGCGTGACCGTTCCGCTCGCCTTGTCATAGCGGCAGATGCGAACCTCATCGTCCGCATTGTCCTCCGAGGTTTGCAGCAGAGCATATGCATTGTCCTGGTCGCCAAATGGATCAATGCGCAGGGCGTCGATATTTAATGCCTGTTCGTCTGCAATTGCGCGGCATGCGCGGTCGACATCGCGTGTCAATTCTTCCCACGCTTCCTCGGAAGAAGCGTGCGCCGGGCCGGAAAGTCCGGTTGAGAGGCCGGCCAACAGCAACAGGAGACTTCGGGCGCCAATCCTCATTCGTTTTCGTCCTCATACCCGACCAGATGAAGCGGGCGCGCCCTGATGCCTTGCAATTCGCACCAGCGAACGAGTGCCTCTTCCCGACCATGCGTCACCCAGACTTCAGAACAGCCGGTCTCATGGATGGTGTCGCATAATTCATCCCAATCGGAATGATCTGAAAGAATGAGCGGCAGCTCGACACCTCGCTGACGCGCTCTCTGGCGAATGCGCATCCAGCCGGAAGCGAAGCAGGCGACCGGATCGGGAAAACGTCGCGCCCATCGGTCCGCAAAAGCGGAGGGCGGACCGACGATAATTGCGCCGGCGAACTGGTCCTTCTGCTTGCGGTCGATGGTAGCCGGACGCAGTTCGCCGAGATCAACGCCTTGGCTGACGTAATAGTCGCACAGTTTCTGCATCGCGCCGTGAATATAGATCGGAGCATCGTGACCGGCGTCGCGGAGCATTCTGATCACGCGCTGCGCCTTGCCCAGCGCATAGGCGCCCACGACATGGGCGCGTTCGGGAAACTGGCGGACGCTTTCGATCAGGCGGGCAATCTCCTCGGCGGTGTCCGGATGGCGAAAGACCGGCAACGCGAAGGTCGCTTCGGTGATGAAGACATCGCACGGGACAACCTCGAAAGGCAGACATGTAGGGTCGTGTCGCCGCTTGTAATCGCCGGACGCGACGATGCGGGTGCCATCTTTTTCGACCACGATCTGACACGATCCGAGAACATGCCCGGCGGGTCGGAAGGTGATCTTCACGCCGTTCAGATCGAGCGTCTCGCCGAGCGCCGCGATCTGCCGCTCGCCGCAAAAATCCCCTCCATAGCGGATCGCCATGATGTCCAGCGTCTGGTCGCTCGCCAGAACCTTCGCATGGCCGGGGCGGGCGTGGTCGGCATGGCCGTGGGTGATGAGCGCGCGCTCTACGGGCTTGACCGGATCGATGAAGAAATCGCCGGGCGGGCAGTAAAGACCTTCGGGCCGCGTATGAAGAAGATCGGAGGCGCGCATAGCATGCAATATGGGAATACCACGCGCCCGAACAATCGGCTGGTGCGATTGTGCGCTGCATCATAAGGCTTCATAAGATCGAGGGAGCCATTTGATGAAGAGACGCTTTGGCGATTGGCACGCCACCGCAACCCACCACACGCCTGCCGAAGACGCACAGGGAATCTTTACCGGATGCGTGAGTGCCGCAATCGGTATCGCCATCCTGGCCCATCTCGGTTTCCTGACAGGGTCGACCGCTGGCCTGGCGCTCGTCATTTCATATGCAACGGGGTTCAACGTCGGTCTGGTTTACTTCCTGCTGAACATACCTTTCTACGTGCTGGCCGTTTCACAGCTTGGCTGGGCGTTCACGATCAAGACTTTCCTGGGCGTCGGATTTTTATCTCTTTTAACATGGCTGCAGCCGCGCCTCTTGCAGTTTGGCGCGATTGAACCTTTGGCCGGCGCCGTCGTCGCCGGTGTGCTCCTGGGTTTTGGCCTGCTCGCCATGTTTCGGCACCGGGCCAGCCTCGGCGGCGCAGGGATACTGGCCCTTTACCTTCAGAACCGGTTCGGCTGGCGCGCCGGATTGACCCAACTCGCGATTGATCTGCTCGTGCTGGCGCTGGCCTTCTTCGTCGTCACACCCGCAGCCGTCATGTATTCGATTATCGGTGCAGTGGTTCTGAATCTCTTTCTGGCTATCAATCACCGCAACGACCGATATGTCGCCCGGTGATTCATGCTCCTGACCTTTACGTAAAGGTTGATGACATGCCGGCAATCGCCGGTTACGATAGAGAGCTATCGGAACGGACGGTTATCGCCCGTCCGGCGGCGGGTCGGGAGGAATGCCAGAGATGCGGAAACGGATCAGGCTTCTTTTGTCGCATCACGGTGTGATCGCGATGCTCGTTTTGCTCGGCATCGGCATCGGCATTGTCGCTACACATTTCACCTGGACCCTGCTCGCCGTCATCCCGTTCGGTGTCGCGGCGCAGATCACCAATGAATATCTTATTCACCGGTTCGTCTTCCATTTGCCGCCGCCGCGTTCGCAATTCTGGTTCGACGTGCTTTACGAGGCGCATTACGGCCATCACGATTTTCCGAGCGCCGAACGGCTTCTTTTCGTGCCGGTCTGGTTTGCCGTGCCGATGGCGTTTATCAATCTCGGCGTTTTTTGGGGAATCATGGCGTTGCTGGGGGTGCCGTCGCCCTTCGTTCATGCTGCGGCTCTTGTTCTGGTCGGCGGTGTAGCGACCTTCATCGCCTATGAGTGGTTTCATATGGTCTCGCACCTGCCCGTGAAGAGATCCTGGATCGAACAGAAAGCGGCGACCTCTCACGCCCAGCATCATTTTCGCGATTTCACCAAGAACTACCACGTTACCCCCGGCGGCGAGGTGGTCGATCATATGTTCGGCACCGCGGTAAGCGCGGACGAGCTGCGCGAGAAGAGCCGTGCCGAGTTCATGACCACCCTTGGCCTGCGCCCCGACGATCCAAGGCTTCTATCAGCGCGATCTCGCATCGCGCGTCGGATGGGCGTTGGGGCAGAAGCCATCGCCCGCCAGTCACGGGTTGCCGAGCGAATGGAGCCGAAGCGAGTGGCCTAAAGTCATTTCATGCTCTCAACAAAGTTGCATTCGCTTTCCTCGCACCGCCGCGTTGCCTATCTCCCCATCGTGGAACAGAAGTTTATCAAGACGGACGTGGAAGTAGGTTCGGCGCATCTGCCGGCGCCTTTTCTGCGCTGGTTTACCCAGCGCGGGTGGTCGCCTCGCGCCCACCAGCTTGAACTTCTTTCTACGGCCCAAGCCGGAAAGTCGGTGCTACTCATAGCTCCGACCGGGGCCGGTAAGACGCTGGCGGGCTTTCTGCCATCGCTGGTCGACCTTCACGAGCGGGGCCGCCCGGCTCCCGGATCGGCAGAGCGATTGAGGGGCGTTCATACGCTCTACATTTCTCCGCTCAAGGCGCTCGCGACCGATATCGAACGCAATCTGAAGACGCCTGTCGAGGGCATCGGTCTTCCTGTCGATATCCAGACCCGCACCGGCGATACGCCTGTCTCCAAGCGCAAACGCCAGAAAAGCGCGCCTCCCGATATTCTGCTGACGACGCCAGAGCAATTGGCGCTCCTTCTCAGCCATGGCGACAGCGACCGCTTTTTCGGCGGCCTGCGCTATGTCGTGCTTGATGAACTGCATTCACTGGTGACGAGCAAGCGCGGCCACCTGCTGTCGCTCGGGCTGGCGCGATTGCGACGAATACATCCGGATCTTCAGACGATCGGCCTGTCCGCCACCGTTGCCTGGCCGGACGACCTGCGCCGCTGGCTCGTGGCACAGGACGTCAGCGATCCGCCGCCGATGAGCGAGATCATCGAGGTGGCCGGGGGCGCCAAACCGAACATCCAGATACTGAAGTCCGATGACCGTGTGCCCTGGGCAGGCCATTCCGCCAAATACGCGCTTCCCGAAGTGATGGAGGCGATCAAGCGGCACCAGACGACGATCCTCTTCGTCAACACCCGCAGCCAGGCGGAATCGCTGTTTGCCGAACTCTGGAAGAGCAATGAGGACAGCCTGCCCATCGCGCTTCATCACGGCTCGCTCGATGTCGGCCAGCGCCGCCGCGTCGAGGCCGCCATGCAGGCCGGTAGCCTGCGTGCGATCGTCGCCACCTCCACGCTCGATCTCGGTATCGACTGGGGCGATGTCGATCTGGTCGTCCATGTCGGCGCGCCGAAGGGGGCCAGCCGCCTGGCGCAACGCATCGGCCGATCAAACCATCGCATGGACGAACCGTCCGAGGCGATTCTCGTGCCGGCCAATCGGTTCGAGGTGATGGAATGCGAAGCAGCGCTGGAAGCGAATTACCTCGGCCATCAGGACACGCCGCCACTCAGCGATGGCGCGCTCGACGTGCTTTGCCAGCATATTCTCGGCATGGCCTGCGCCGACCCGTTCGACGCCGCGGCGCTATACGATGAGATCACGTCAGCCGCGCCGTATCAGAACCTCGATTGGGAGACGTTCGAACAGGCGGTCGATTTCGTCGCGACCGGCGGCTACGCGCTCCGCGCCTATGATCGCTATGCCAAAATCAGGCGGACGGACGAGGGCCTCTGGCGTGTCGCCAATCCCCGCACGGCGCAGCAATATCGCATGAATATAGGCACCATCGTCGCCGCCAACACGCTGACGATTCGGCTCATACGCGCGCGCCGGCGCGGCCCGGTGCGCGGTGGCTTTCCGCTCGGCACGATCGAGGAGGCCTTTCTGGAAAGCCTCACCGCCGGCGACACTTTCATCTTTGCGGGAAGGACGGTGCGCTTCGAGGCGATCGTCGAGCAGGACTGCCTCGTTACCGACGCCGAAACCGAAGACCCGCGCATTCCGAACTACGGCGGCAGCAAGTTTCCGCTGACGACCTATCTCGCGGAAGTCGTTCGCGGCATGCTGGCCGATCCGGAGCGCTGGAAGGATTTGCCCGATCAGGTTGCGGACTGGCTCCGCCTTCAGGAAGAGCGCAGCGTCATCCCGCCGCCCGACCGCCTTCTGATCGAGACCTTTCCGCGCGGCAGGCGCCATTACCTTGTCGCCTACGCCTTCGAAGGCCGGCTCGCGCACCAGACGCTCGGCATGCTCCTGACTCGCCGTATGGAGCGCGCCGGCGCGCGCCCGCTCGGCTTCGTCGCAAGCGACTATACGCTCTGCATCTGGGCCCATGGCGATCTGACGGCGATGATCGAGGATGGTTCGCTCGATCTCGGCACGCTGTTCGATGAGGACATGCTGGGCGACGATCTGGAGGCCTGGCTCGACGAGAGCTTCATGCTGAAGCGCACCTTTCGCAATTGCGCGCTGATTGCGGGCCTGATCGAACGGCGCCATCCCGGACAGGAGAAGAGCGGACGGCAGGTGACGATTTCGACCGACCTCGTTTATGACGTGCTGCGAACGCATGAGCCTGACCATATCGTCCTCAAGGCAACCCGGCAGGATGCCGCAACGGGACTGCTCGATGTCCGCCGCGTTGCGGAAATGCTCTCCCGCATCAGGGGCCGAATCATGCATAAACCGCTGGATCGGATTTCGCCGCTGGCTGTCCCCATCATGATGGAGATTGGCCGTGAGCGTGTCGCCGGCGGCACGGACCCTCTTCTTTCCGAGCTTGCCGAAGAGCTGGAAATGGAGGCGTTCGGTATTGGGCAGGCCCCTTCGGAAGGACGAACTTGAAATGACCGGCGTCGCGCCGCACCGGCTGGCGGGCCATGTCGTGCTGCTCGACCGGTCCGGCGTGATGATGTTGCCTGAAATGGATACGCTCGTCGTCGCCGATCTTCACCTTGAAAAGGGCTCGAGTTTCGCGCGGCGCGGCATGATGCTGCCACCTTACGATACCGGCGAAACCCTGAAACGGCTCGGCGCGGTGATGGACTACTGGCGTCCCGGCCGGGTAGTCGCGCTCGGCGATAGCTTCCACGACGATGGCGGCGCTGGCCGCATGAATATTCAGGACCGAAGCGCGTTGCATGCCCTTATGGAGGGGCGAGACTGGATCTGGATCGCTGGCAATCACGATCCCGCCCCGCCGGAAGGGCTGCCAGGGCGATCGATGGAAACGCTGAAGGCGGGCAATCTGGTATTCCGCCACGAACCGCTTCCCGGTGCGGTGGATGGGGAAGTTGCCGGGCATCTTCATCCCGGCGCGCGGGTCGTGCAGCGGGGCAGGGCCGTTCGCGCGCCGTGTTTCGCCTCCGATGGCAGTCGGATGATCCTGCCGGCCTTTGGCGCCTATGCCGGGTGTTTGAATGTGCGGCACACGGCTTATGCCGGCCTGTTCGACTGGTCGCGCTTTTGCGCATTTATGTTGGGCGAAGAGCGTGTCTTCTGCGTCCGCGCCCAGCACCTTGTGCCAGATTGAAAGACTTTAAAGCAGAACGGCGACGGCCGCGATCAGCAATGTCGGCACCACCGCAATCGTAATGCGCCGTCGAAGCGGCAGAAACCAGCCCGGCAGACGATGCTTTTCCGCATGTCGCCTATCCCAAAAGTAATGCCAGACGAAAGTGACGGCCAGCAGCACGAGAGACGGTGCGCTGGGTAGGGTCAGACACATCCATGCAATCAAGGACGGCACAACGGATGTCAGAAGCTCGCGGGCGGAGGCCTCATCGTTGCGCGCCGTCGCCAAACCCCAGCGAATTCCTCCGAGGAAGGAGAGGATCACCGCGCCATAACCGATCAGCATGATGAGGCTGCCGGAACGTGTCAGCGGCGCAATTTCGGGGAACAGGAAAAAGAGCGTCAGGACCGCGAAGGGAAGATATCCACCAAAAACCAGAAGATTAGCCGTAGCGGCGTTCTGTTCCTCGATGTCTGTCCCGGTCATGCGTCAATCTCCCACCCCACTCGCGCGCTGCAAACATAGCGCAAATCAGTCCCGTTTGAAGACGAGGCGACCGAGCCATCCGGTGACGACGGCGAGCACGACGGCCAATAAGCCATAGATGAGCGAATTGTTGCGCGCCGTCCTGCTAATCGTTTGCTCCCAGTCGCTCTTGGCGATGCGGAGCGGCAGCGAAACACGGTCGACCAGCCGGCCATTGGCGAACATGAAAGCTTCCACGACATGAAGACCGACAGGTATTTCAGCAGGCAGGCTGAGGCGTGCGCGAAACAGCGGACCGGATAGAAACTGAACGGAATCGTCGTTTTTTGTGTAGAGGCCGCCTTCGATACGCTGCCGCCGAAGCGCCTCCACGAAATCCTTCATCTCCGCATCTTTCTGAAGGGTGCCGGCAGCAATCGCATCGACGCCGATGCCGAGGTCGGAAAGAACGGTTTCACCCGCCGGCCCACCCATTTCGCTGGATGTCGCGATGGAATAGGAAAGGGGAACATTGCGCAATTCTTCCGACTGCGTGTTCACCCATATCCCGAAGACGCGGTTCTTCTTGCGCACGACCGCCGTCTGGCGCGGCCCTTCGAGTGTGACCGCGATGCTGTAGATGCTCTCGGCGGACTCGGGGCTTCCTGACATCTGCGTGACGGTGCCGAAGACCGTCAGCACCGCGCCGGTAAAGTCCGATGTGATGTAAATCGTATCGGTCGACAGCCCGATCTGGATTTGCGGCTGCGGGCCGATAGCGTCCGGCACTTTTGTCTGGGCCAGAGCCTGACCGGACAGGATGAAAAGAATCAGGATCGCAAGAAGGCGCATCGGTCAGGCGCCTCCCGCCGCGACGGAGAACAGATCGTCGGGCGTGACAACGAGATCGAAGCCAAGTCGCAGACCGACCAGCAGAACGAGAAGCGCCAGAAGCGCGCGCAATTGTTCGCCGCGCAGTTTCTGGCCCACTTTCGCGCCATATTGAGCGCCAGCCACCCCGCCGGCCATCAGCGCAACCGCCAGGATAATGTCGACGGTCTGGTTGGTCATCGCATGGCTGACCGTGGTGAAAGCCGATGTGAACACGATCTGGAAGAGAGAAGTACCGATGACGACATTGGTCGGCACTTTCAGCAAGTAGATCATTGCCGGCACCATAATGAAGCCGCCGCCGACACCCATGATCGCCGACAGAAATCCGACGAATACACCCAGGGCGATAACGGGGATGATCGACACAAAAATACGGCTCTGACGGAAGCGCATCTTCAGCGGCAGCCCGTGAACCCAGTTATGCTCGCCAGCCCGCCGCATCGGCACCTGCTTGCCACCCCGCGATCGGCGCAGCGCCCGCAGACTCTCGGTAAGCATCAGCCCGCCGATAATGCCGAGAAAAACCACGTAGAGCAAGGAAACGACGAGATCGAGTTGGCCCTGCTCGCGCAGAAATCGAAAAACTTGCGTGCCGACAAATGCCCCGGCGACCCCGCCAGCAAGAAGGAACAGGCCAAGCTTAACATCGACCGTACCGCGCTTGAGGTGCGCGAGCATGCCGGAGAATGACGAGGCGATAACCTGATTGGCGCCGGTGGCCACGGCAACGCTTGGCGGGATATTATAGAAAATCAGGAGCGGCGTGATCAAAAAGCCGCCACCTACGCCGAAAAGTCCCGACAGAAAACCGACCGCCCCGCCCATCAGGATAAGAACAAGAACGTTGACGGATATCTCCGCGATGGGAAGGTAGATGCTCACGCCACCTCGGCCTGATCGAAAAACAACGATTTATGCGCCCCACCCGGCCATCTTGATGCGCCCCCAAGCGCCCGGTGTCAAACGCTCTGCTGCTACGACTTAAAGTTTTGGTTGATTGACACGTGCCGATAGCTTTGCAGCGCTCTCGACCCGCTCGGAATAACGGTTTGTCAGGGCCGTATCCCGCCCCCGGACCATCAGGGTGAACTTGATCAGTTCTTCCGTCACGTCGACGATGCGATTGTAATAGGGCGACGGCTTCATTCGGCCGTCTTCGTCGAACTCGTCCCAAGCTCTTGCCACTGATGATTGATTTGGGATCGTCACCATACGCATCCACCGCCCCAGAATGCGCAACTGATTGACCGCGTTGAAGCTTTGGCTTCCTCCGCACACCTGCATCAAGGCGAGAGTGCGTCCCTGTGTCGGTCGGACGCCGCCGAGCGAGAGCGGAAGCCAGTCGATCTGGTTCTTGATGATGCCCGTCATTGCCCCGTGGCGCTCCGGCGTGCTCCAAACCATGCCCTCGCTCCAGAATGCAAGGTCACGCAGTTCGGCGACTTTCGGATGATCGGGTTCGATTGAGTCCGCAAGCGGCAATCCCCTCGGATCGAAGAAACGGATCTCGGCACCCATGGCCTCGAGCAGCCGTCCTGCCTCTTCGGCAGAAAAACGCGAATAAGAACGATCTCGCAAAGATCCGTAGAGAAGAAGAATGCGAGGCGGGTGTCCATCATCGTCTGCGGAAATGTAATTGGAAAAATCGATGACCGGAAACTGGGACGCGTCGATATTCGGCAGATCGGTTAGATCGGGCATGGATGCGGCTTCGTCACTCTAAACGGCGGGTCTCGGAGGTGGAAATCAGCCTTCGCTGGGACGAACCTCTTCGCCATCTTCCTTGACAAAACGATCGAGCGCGCCGGGCGGCAGGAGATCGAGAACCATTTCGCTCGGCCGGCACAACCGGACCCCACGTGATGAGCAGACGATCGGACGATTGACGAAAATCGGGTTCTCGACCATTGCCTCCAGAAGCGTCTCATCATCCACCGATGCCTCGGTCAAGCCGCGCTCTTCGGCATCGGTCCCCTTGACGCGCAGGGCCTCATGCGGCTTGAGCCCGGCTGCGGCGAAAAGCGCCTGAAGCTGAGGCTTGGACCAGCCGGTCTTCAAATATTCGATAATGACGGGTTCGAACCCTGCTTCGCGCACCATGGCGACGACATTGCGTGACGTTCCACATGCGGGATTGTGGTGAATAACGATTTGCATGGCGCGGCTCCCTTCGCGACGGTCATGGCGAGCCGCCTTGTGGCCACGCCCTTACCGCCGCTAATTGGCCGCTGCTGCTTCTGCGTCAACCGGCTTGGCTATATTGGCCGCGAGAAGGGCCTGAACGAGGTTTTCGTCGATAGCGCCAGTGACCGCCAGACCTTTGTCCTTTTGGAAAGCACGGATTGCCGCTTTGGTTTTCTCACCCATAACGCCGTCCGGACGTCCGGCGTCGTAGCCATGATTGTTCAGAATGCCCTGAATATTGAGGATGGCCTTTTTCATATCCACGCTGGCAGTCGTGTCATCCTTCTTGGCGTCGAGCCAGGCCGGATCGGGCAAGTGCTCGTTCACGGCAGGGTCGAGAGCCTTCGGTTTCCAGAGTTCGACGATGCCGCGCGCGCGCTCCAACTGTTCGGGTCGCAAAGCCTGGGCCACTTCATCGCGTTTATCGGCGGCATCGGTGTCGCCATTCTTGGCCGCCAGCGCAAACCATTTGTAGCTCTGCACCAGATCCTGCGGTGCCCCAATGCCGCGTGCGTTGAGAATGCCGAGATTGAACTGGCTGTCACGAATGCCGAATTCCGCTGCATCCATGAACCATTTGCGCGCCTGCTGGTTGTCGGGGGCGCCGACAGCGCCCTGCGCGAAAAGAACGCCCAGATTGTGCATGGCGCTGGCATTGCCGGCATCGGCGGCCTTTTGGTACCAGGCTAGCGCGGTCTGCGCGTCGCGCTCCACGCCCATCGCTTTTTCATAGGCCAGGGCGGTACGGTATTCGGCAGGCACGTAGCCGGCCTCTGCGCTGGCAGTGAACCAGTCCGCTGCCGTTTCCATATCGCGTTCGACACCGCGACCCTCAGCATAACGAGCGCCCACTTCGTGCCAGGCTGCCGGCTCGCCTTCCGCAACGGCTTTCTGAAGTGCCGCATTGCCGAAAGAGATGGAGCGTTCATCGATTGCCGCGGCGTCCCCGCTCTCAATCGCGGGAGTATCCGTCACAACCGCGGCATCGGCATCGGCGGCCGTATCCCCGGCGAGGGGCTGTTCGGTGTCATTGGCTCTGGAAACCGGCTCGTCCATCGGCTCCGCCTCTGGCGCAGGATCCACTTCGCCAGCCGCTGGTGCGGCTGTACCATTGACCAGCGCGTCCTCAGCTTCGGCGGACGCGTCGCCAGCAGCAGCGGCGGTGTCCTCCACCGGTTCAGGCGCGGTAACGGCAGGCTCTATCGGCGCGACCGGCATTTGCCTTGCATAGAAGGTATTGAAGAGCTGCCATCCGCCGAACAGAAGGATGGCCACGAGCGCGATCAAGATAAGGGGTAGCTTGACCCTTGATGCAACGCCTCGGCGGCTTCTGGTGTTGCTTCCATCACCGCTCGGCTCGTTCTCGGCATCGGCCGCCGCTGCTTGGGCAGCGCGCCGCGCCGCCGCCACGAAATCCGCTTTGGCGTTTCTGGTATGGCTTGGATAGGCATTGTCCACCGCCGGCTCGTTCCGTTCAGCCTGAATCTTGCCGATGACCGCATCGAGATCCGGGGCACCGGAACCAGGTTCCATCGGCTCGTCCGGCGTGTCGGGTTCGGGCGGAAGCGGCTGCTCCATTTCAGTTGGCAAAGCCGGTTCTTCACCTTCCGCCTGAACGAATTCCCGGAGAAACGCTTCGTCGTCGGCCGGGTCGACGGAACCATCCGTGTGAGGGCCAAGCGCTTCGATTGTGGCAAGCGCTGTCTCGCCGAGCGGCGGCGTGTGCGCCGCGTCGAAAGCCATACGCTCGGTGGCTGGAATGCCGGCCTGTTCGGCCATCGATTGCGATTCTGGCGACTGGCCGGTCGCGGCGAATCCAAGACTGCCTTCTTCGATGACAGCCAGACGATCCACGATCTTCAGCATTGTTTCGTGGATGGCTTCAAAGGTCCGCGCATTCCGATTTTCGGTACGTCGGGAGAGTTCTTCGAGTGTCCGCAGATCGTTGCCGAGACTGCTCATCGCTTCTGCCGAGCCGGGATTATCCGCCTGCATCGTACGCAGTGTGTTTTCAACGGCCTGGCGCGCCGCCTCCATCATCTCGTCCTGGCTGCGCTGAAGGCCCTGCTCGATTTCGCTTAGCCGTGGCGCAAGGTCGGCAACGGCATCGTTGCGTCCTTCGGATCCGGACAGATAGGCTGAGAGCTCGGCTATCTGGTGCTCGAGATTGGCGATCGCCTCCGAGTGAGCCGCACTGGCCGCGCCACCAGCGCCACTTTCCACCTGGTCGCTGAGTGCCGAAAGCCGGTTTTGCAGGGCGTCAAAGCTTTCATTGCCTTTCGAACTGACATCGCTGATCGACTCGTGCATCCGGTCGGAGAGTGCATTGAAACGCTCATCCAGTATGTTCAGCAGCGACTGGCGCTCCGCCTCGCTATGCTCGGCTTCGGAATTCATGCGATCGGTAATGCGCGAAAGCCGCTCTTCGATCTCGCCAAGCGCGCGCTCGGTCGTCTCATTGGCGAAACTTGCGGGTGTCGCTCGGCTTGTTTTCTCGAATTTCGCATCGAGTTCGCGGAACATCGCTTCGGAGTGATCCCTGGCATCGCGATGGCTGCGTTCCAGTGAAGTGACAACCGTTTCGATTCGCGATTCCACGGCGGACAGGATCGGCGAGAGGTCGACCGGCGGCGGCGCTTTCTCCAAATGCTCGGTCAAGGTTCCGAGTTGGTGGGCGATCCGCTCAATGGCGCTGTCTGCCGCCTCGGACCGGCCGGCAAGAGTCTCGACACGCTCGGTGAGGGCCTCCATGCGCTTTGCGATCTCGGCCGCTTCCGGACCGATTGTCTGTGGCGGTTCGACCTGCTTGGCAAGCGTGGAAAGCCGCGCCTCGATTCGTTCCAGAGGCCCGGTATCGAATTCCGCCGGTCTGGACTGGGCGGAGACGAGCGCGCGGGATAGCTCGTCCAGCCGCGCATCGATGGTATCGAGAGCGCTTTGCGACAAGCCATTGCCGGCGCGTTTCTGCACGGTTTCGATCAGTGAACGAATGTCGTCCTGCATTGCGCCGATGGAATGTGATTGCGGAAGGTTGGAGACGTTGTCGCCAATCGTCTCGATCCGCTGCTGAAGGCGCGACAGGGTTTTTTCGCTCGCGCCACGAGATTCTGCGTCCCGGTTCATCTGGCGTTCGAAATGCGACCAGCGTTTGTCCAACTGATCCCAGCGGCTGGAGGCTTCGCGTAGCGTTTCTTCACGGGCAAGCTCGTCGAGCCGCCGCTTCATTTCGCCCATTTCGTTGTGGAGCGTATCGACGCCTTGCGATTCGCCAAACGAGGAGAGATCGGCGACAGCTTTGCTGAGGCGCGCCAGTTCCGTCGAGACATCCTGCGTGCGACCGGCGTCGACATCGTCGAGTACAGAACCCAGACGCTGCCGCAACGCGTGAAATTCTTCGTTGATCGTGCGACGCAGCTCGTCGCGTAGCTGCTCGCGCAATTGGTCGAGATCGCTTGCGGTCTTGCTTCTTGCGAAGGGGGAGTTGGCCGGACGGATTTCGCCCATGCCGAGCCGGTTTTCGATTGCGGAGAGTTTTTCGCTCAGATGACCGAGCGTCGAAGGGTTCCGCCGAGTGCGACCGACGTTTGCCGGATCGAATGGGTCTCGTCTCGTCTCCATCGGCGCGTCAACTCCTTGCGGGTGTCGGGCCAGTTTGCGGATGATCGCCGGTGGGCAAAACGGATTCTATGCTGCCCTGGCGTGGATGGCCCAACGCAGGGCAACCATTCGACGGGTATGGTAAACATCAGGTTAAGATATCTTAATTCCCGGTTGACGCGCCACGCATGTCAGCGCTATCAAATTTTTCCAAACGGTCAATTTTTCTAAGACGAACGAAACTCTCTTGTTGACGGATTGCATCACCTTAGAAAAGCCTTATACAACCTTTACGTAAGAGAAAGCCGGGTGGTTCAAATGCTGCCTGGCCTGTTTTCTTTGTAGCCTCCCGATCGAGAGCGGAAATTGCGAACCGGCCGTCGACCCGGTCGCTCAGGTGTTTTCGCAGTTTCGCGGAAAGGTCGATTGAGGCTCACGCACTAACAAACAGGTTCAAACGAAGGTCGCAGACTGGGACATGACGGAACAATCGAATTCGGTGCCGGCCGATGAACTGGGCGGCGAAGAGAACGCCAGCGTCGGCGAGAACGGCAACCAATATATGCGCATCGGCGAGGTGGCCCAGCAGCTTGGCGTCACCTTGCGCGCTTTGCGCTTTTACGAAGACAAGGGACTTGTGTCTCCACGGCGCGTCGGCACCACGCGCCTTTACGATCGCCGGACGATCACTCGTCTCAAGCTGATCATGCTCGGCCGCCGTGTCGGCTTCTCACTTCGCGAAGTTAAGCAGATCATGGATCTCTATGAGCCGAACGGTTCAAACTACCGCCAGACGAAGGTGCTCATCGAAAAGGGTACCCGTCAACTGGCCCGACTGGAAAAGCAGCGTCAGGAGCTTGAAGGCGCAATTGGCGAACTTCAACAGACCCTGACCGTTGCCCGCACTTCGCTGGAAGAGGCCGCTGGCCGCCCCTGACCGGTTGAACAGTTCTTTCAGGAAAGCCCGTCTCCGTCATGGAGGCGGGCTTTTCTTTAGCCGGCAACGCACCACTTCTGGCCGTGGCAGGAAAATCAGTCCTGCAAAATTTTGACGTTTACGGAAACGTCAAAATACGATAATGAGCGCGACACTGAATGCGGCCGGTAAGGCCGCGGATCTCGTTTCGGAGGAGATGTTGATGCCGGTCTATCAGGCCCCCGTAAAAGACACGCTGTTCGTTCTCAATGATGTTCTGAAGTTCCACCAGTACAACAATTTGCCCGGTTTTGCCGAAGCCGACCCGGAAATGGTCGAGGCGATCCTTGGCGAGGCTGGGCGTATGGCCGAAGAAATCATTCTGCCTACGAACCAAATCGGCGATCAGGAAGGCTGCGTCCGTCACGACGATTCATCCGTGACCACGCCGGATGCGTTCAAGGACGCATTCAATGCCTATCGCGAAGCGGGCTGGATGGGTCTTTCCGTGCCTGAGGAGTATGGCGGCCAGAACCTGCCCTACACACTTCATAGCGCAGTGGGCGAATATTTCTCCTCGGCCAATATGGCTCTGCTCATGTATCCTGGCCTCACCCAAGGCGCAATCGCGGCGCTTCTGGCCCATGGAACGGAGGATCAGAAGCAGACCTATTTGCCGAAGATGACGTCCGGCGAATGGACCGGCACCATGAATCTGACCGAGCCGCATTGCGGCACCGATCTCGGTCTTCTTCGCACCAAGGCGGTGCCGCAGGACGATGGTAGCTACAAGATCAGCGGGCAGAAGATCTTCATCTCCGCCGGCGAGCACGATCTGGCCGACAACATTATTCATCTTGTCATCGCCCGCATCGAAGGCGCGCCGGAAGGCGTCAAAGGCATATCTCTCTTCGTCGTGCCAAAGTTCTTTGTGACCGAAGACGGCAGTCTCGGCGAGCGCAATGGCGTCGCATGCGGATCGCTGGAAGAGAAGATGGGCATTCACGGCAACTCGACCTGCGTTATGAAT
Organism: Notoacmeibacter sp. MSK16QG-6; assembly: GCF_024158145.1. GTDB lineage: Bacteria > Pseudomonadota > Alphaproteobacteria > Rhizobiales > Rhizobiaceae > Notoacmeibacter. The sequence goes on along the minus strand of NZ_JAMYXM010000001.1, from coordinate 896,053 downwards.
TACGACGAAGCGACAGGCTGGCTGGTCGGCGAGGAAAACAAGGGCCTCAAAGCCATGTTCACCATGATGAACGAGGCTCGGCTCGGTGTGGCGCTTCAGGGACTTTCCATCTCGGAAGTCGCTTACCAAAATGCCGCGAATTACGCCAAGGAGCGGCTACAGGGCCGTGCTCTGACCGGCGCTGAGGCGCCCGATCAGAAAGCTGATCCGATCATCGTCCATCCCGACGTGCGACGTGCACTTCTGACGATCCGTTCTTTTAACGAAGGCGCGCGCGCGCTCATGCTGTGGAGCGCGCTCAAGGCCGATCTGCATCATCGTTCTGGCGATGCGCCGCAGGCGGAGAGCGCCGACGATATGCTGTCTCTGATGACGCCGGTGCTGAAAGGCGTGTTCACTGACAAGGGCTATGAAAACGCCACCAATGCTCAGCAGATGTATGGCGGTCACGGCTATATCGAAGAGTGGGGCATGAGCCAGTTCGTGCGCGATGCCCGCATCGCCATGATCTATGAGGGCGCCAACGGCATCCAGGCGCTCGATCTGGTCGGCCGCAAGCTCGGCATGAAAAACGGTAAGCCAGTCATGGCCTTCTTCGAGGAGGTCGGAGAGTTCTGCGAGGCCAATCGCGGCGATGAGGAACTTTCCATTTTCACCAAGCACATCAAGAAGGGCATGAACGACATGCAGGCTGCGTCGATGTGGCTGATGCAGAACGGCATGAAAAACCCCAATGACGCCGGTGCGGCTTCGACCGATTTCATGCACCTCTTCGGCCTTGTCGCGATCGGCTATATGTGGGGCCTTATGGCGAAGGCCGCTAAGGAAAAGCTCGACGCCGGAGAGGGCGACAAGGCCTTCTATGAAGCCAAGATGCAGTTCGGGCGTTTCTACATGGAGCGTCTTATGCCGGAAACGGCGACGCGCCTGGCTCGTATCCAGTCCGGTTCGGAAACAATGATGGCGGTGCCGGTCGAAGCGTTCTGATCCGGTCGAAGACCAAAGGGAGTTGGCCATGGCCGAGTTCACCCTCCACTGCTTCTATGAGAGCGGAAACGCCTACAAGGCAGCGCTGATGCTGGCGCTGAACGGAGCGGATTGGGAGCCGGTCAAGGTCGAGTTCTTCAAGGGAGAAACGCGGCAGGACGATTGGCGGACGGAAACCAATGTCATGGGGGAAGTCCCCGTCCTGATCCATCATCGGCAGGACGGCGATTTCACCCTGACCCAGTCCGGCGCGATCCTGACCTATTTGGCACGTCATTTCGGCACCTTTGGCCCGCAAACCGAGGCCGAGGAGTTCGAAGTGCTGCGTTGGCTGCTCTTCGATAGCCAGAAGGTCTCCGGCTATGGCGGCCCGCTCCGTTTTCTTCGGCACTTGAAGAAGACGGGCGAAACCGAAAGCGTTCAGTTTCTGCACGGACGTTTCGTGGCCGCGCTGGATATCATGAACCACCGTCTGATGGGCCGCGAATGGCTGGCGGCCGATCGCTGCACCATCGCCGACCTTGCCTGCTTCGGATATTTCAACTGGCCAGACGAGATCGGCGTCGATCTTGCTGATTATCCGAATGTCGCGGCCTGGGTCGAACGGATCAAGGCGCTGCCGGGATGGCAGCCGCCCGAAGCGTTGATGCCACGCGCATTCGAGGGCTGATCGCGCCCGAATGAAAGAGTTTGGCGGTCCGAAACGGAGCCGCACGAAGGAACAGCGCCAGAAGCTCCTAAGCGGCGGCGCGAAAAGGGAGAGATGAGAATGGCTGACGCCTATATCTACGACGCGGTGCGGACGCCACGCGGGCGGGGCAAAAAGGACGGATCGCTGCACGAGGTGCCGTCCGTCCGCCTTGCCAGCCATGTGCTGGAAGAAGTGCGGGACCGAAACGGCTTAGACACGTCCAAAGTCGATGACATCATTTTCGGCTGCGTCGATCCCGTCGGCGAAGCAGGAGGTGTCATTCCACGTGCGGCGGCATTTGAGGCCGGTTACGATTTTGCTGCGCCGGGCGTACAGATTTCACGCTTTTGCGCATCGGGCCTGGACGCCGTCAATCTCGGCGCAGGCAAAATTGCGGCTGGATCGGACGATCTGGTCATCGCCGGCGGCGTGGAAAGCATGAGCCGTGTCGGCATGGGCATGAGCGGCGGCGCATGGATATTCGACCCATCCGTTGGTATGCCCGCCTATTTTATGCCGCAGGGCGTGTCGGCAGATCTGATCGCTACGAAATACGGCTTCTCCCGCGACGATGTCGATGCTTACGCGGTCGAAAGCCAGAAGCGCGCCGAGGCGGCATGGAAGGATGGTCGTTTTGACAAGTCGGTCGTGCCGGTCACGGACCAAAACGGCCTCACCATTCTGGACCGAGACGAGCACATGCGGCCAAGCACCGACATGCAGTCGCTTGCGTCACTCAACCCATCCTTCGTGATGCCCGGTGAGATGGGCGGCTTCGACGCTGTCGGCATTCAGGCGCATCCCGAGATCGAAGCCGTGAACCACGTTCATCACGCGGGCAATTCGTCGGGCATCGTCGATGGTGCGGCCGCCGTCCTGCTCGGCTCGGATGAGGCTGGCAAAGCAATGGGCATGAAGCCACGCGCGCGTATTCGTGCATTCACCAATGTTGGCTCCGACCCGGCATTGATGCTGACGGGCCCGGTCGATGTCACCGAAAAACTGCTGAAGCGCGCCGGCATGGAATTGTCGGATATCGACCTGTTCGAACTGAATGAGGCCTTCGCGGCGGTAGTGTTGCGCTATATGCAGGCCTTCGACATCGATCACGACAAAATGAACGTCAATGGCGGCGCGATTGCGATGGGCCATCCGCTCGGCGCGACCGGTGCGATGATCCTCGGCACCCTGCTGGACGAGATGGAGCGCCGCGACGTCAATGTCGGCCTTTGCACGCTCTGTATCGGCGCCGGCATGGGCACCGCGACCATCATCGAGCGGGTGTGACGATGCGCCGGTTGATTGCCATGGCGGCGATTGCCCTCCTTTCGGGCGGAGCCTTCGCAGCGCAGAATGAAACCCAGCAGCCCTATGCCGACTTGCAAAATCGTGAGATCAAGGCCCTGTCGCCGGAGCGGCAGGACGATCTGATCGCAGGTCGTGGCGCCGGCTTCGCGCTTGCCGCCGAACTGAATGGCCTGCCTGGCCCGAGGCATGTGCTGGATATGGCCGACGAGATCGACCTGAAGGATGATCAACGCGCCGAGATTCAGGCCATTTTCGACGACATGAACACCAATGCGAAGGTTCTTGGCGCGGAACTGATCGCCGCCGAGGCAAAGCTGGACGCGCTGTTCGCAAGCGGTGAGGCGACACCGGATCAGGTGCGCACGCTGACCATGGACGTCGCTGAAATCGAGGCAAAGCTGCGCGCGACGCATCTCAACGCCCATCTGACGACATCGCCCGTCCTGACCCAACATCAGAGAATGCTCTATGCGCAGGCGCGCGGCTATGGCGATGGCCATGCCGGCCATGGCGCGCACTGAGGAGGATAGAAATGACCGATTATAAGAATTTCACTGTCGAGACCGATAGCGACGGTATCGTGCTTGTCACCTGGGACATGCCGGACAAATCGATGAACGTCTTCACCGAAGAGGTAATGGACGAGATCGAGACGATCTGCGACGCGACCAGCGGCGACGAGTCCGTCAAGGGCGTCATCTTCACCTCCGGCAAGACAGCCTCTTTTTCCGGCGGCGCGGACCTTTCGATGCTCAATGGCCGGATGGAGCGCATTCAGGAGTTGAAGCAGAACCCGACCGAAGAGGGCATGAAGGAACTCTTCGAGGGCGCGGGCCGCATGTCATGGCTGTGGCGAAAGATCGAGACCAACGGCAAGCCATGGGTCGCCGCGATCAACGGCACATGCATGGGCGGCGCGACGGAACTGGCGCTGTCGTGCCACTATCGCGTCGCTGCCGATAGCGAAAAGGTGAAGATCGCCCTGCCGGAAGTGAAGGTCGGCATCTTCCCCGGCGCTGGCGGCACGCAGCGTGTTCCGCGCCTGATCGACACTCAGGAAGCGCTGAAATTCATGACCACCGGCTCGCCGATGGATGCGGCCAAGGCGCAGAAGACCGGCCTTATCCATGAGGTCGCGCCGGCGGACGAACTGATCGATGCCGCCAAAGCCAAGCTTAGGGCCGGGGAGGTCGATCCCGAAGCGCCGTGGGATAAGAAGAAGTTCAAGGCTCCGGGCACGCCCGTCTATTCCGGTGCGGGCAGCCAGCTCTGGCCGCCGGCGATCGCCATCCTGCGCAAGCAGACCTATGGCAACTATCCGGCTGCTGAAGCAATCCTGAAGTGCGTTTTCGAGGGTCTTCAGGTGCCGATCGATACGGGCCTGACCATCGAGCAGCGCTATTTCACCGAGATCCTTCGTACGACCGAGGCGGCCATGATGGTGCGCTCGCTCTTCATCAGCCTGCAGGAATTGAACAAGGGCGCGCGCCGTCCCGACGGTGTGGAAAAAAGTCAGTTCAAGAAGGTCGGCGTCCTCGGAGGCGGCGGCTTCATGGGCGCAGGCATAGGCTATGTCACGGCCAAGGCCGGCATCGATGTCGTCCTGCTGGATCGCGATTCCGAGAGTGCTGAGAAGGGCCGCCAGCATGCCGCCGGCATCATGGATGGCCGGATCAAGAAGCGGCGCGCCACCGAATCGGACAAGGAAGAGCTTCTGTCGCGCATCACGACAACGGCGGATTATGCCGATCTGGAAGGCTGCGACCTGATCGTCGAGGCGGTGTTCGAGGATAGCGGCGTCAAGAAAGCCGCGACCGAAAGCGCCGAAGCAGTCATCCCGGACGGCACCGTCTTTGCGTCCAATACCTCAACCATTCCGATCTCGTCGCTGGCGGAAAATTCGAAGAAACCGGACCAGTTCATCGGTATCCACTTCTTCTCGCCGGTCGACAAGATGATGCTGGTCGAGATCATCCTCGGTGAAAAAACGGGCGAAAAGGCTCTGGCGACCGCCATCGATTACGTTCGCGCCATCGGCAAGACGCCGATCGTCGTCAACGATACGCGCGGTTTCTACGTCAATCGCTGTGTGCTGCGTTATATTTCCGAAGCTTACAACATGCTGGTCGAGGGCATACCGCCGGCAATGATCGAGAACGCGGCGAAGATGGCTGGCATGCCAGTCGGTCCGCTGGCGCTGAACGATGAGACGGCAATCGACCTGTCCCAGAAGATCATGCGCCAGACCGCCCGCGATCTCGGCGACGACGCCATCGATCAGCGGCACATGAAAATGGTCGACGAATTGGTCGAGAAGGGACGTCTTGGCAGAAAGGCCGGAAAGGGCTTTTACGATTATCCCGAAAAGCCGGCCAAGAAGCACCTCTGGCCCGGCCTGAAGGAGATGTTCGACCAGAAGGCCGCCGATACTCTGGATGTCGGGACGTTGGAAGAGCGCTTCCTTTTCACCATCGCCATCGAGGCGGCGCGCGTGATGGAAGAGGGGATCGTCGAAGACCCGCGAGAAGCAGATGTCGGCTCGATCCTCGCCTTCGGCTTTGCACCCTATTCGGGCGGTGCGCTGTCTTACATCGACGGGTTTGGGGTCGAGGCATTCGTCGAACGGGCCAATGAGTTGAAGGCCGAATATGGCGAACAGTTCGCGGTGCCGGAGTTGCTACGCGACATGGCATCGAAGGATCAGACGTTCTATGAACGTTTCCCGGTCGGCCAGAAGGCCGCCTGACGCGGAAGCGGCGTCGAATATCATGGCCCGGCCATTCTTGGCCGGGTTCTTTTTTGCAACACGAAACGCATGACAATCACTTTTCCGGGGTGGAAAAATTCTGGCCGCTTAACATATGTTTGTCAGAGTTGGGCGGAGGGTGCCGTTCAGGAGTTGCTGACCGTTGAGCGTAACAGTCGATTATTACTTCTCTAGCATTTCGCCCTTTTCCTATCTCGGACATGAGACATTGTGTGCCGTCGCTGACCGTATGAAGGTCACGCTTCGATACCTCCCGGTCGATCTCGGCATTGTGTTTCCGGCGGCTGGCGCCGTGCCACTCGCTCAGCGCTCTGACGCGCGGAAACGTTACCGTCTGGTGGAGCTGCAGCGCATTGCCGAAATGCGCGACGTATCGATCAATCCTCAGCCAGCCCACTTCCCGACAGACCCATCCCTTGCCGACAGGGTGGTGATCGCCTTGGTCGAACGCGATCTGGAGCCACGTCATTTCATGCTCGAAACATTCCGGGCCCTGTGGATACGTGAACAGGATATTGGCAATGAAGATGTTGTCGCCTCGATTTTGACAGCCTGCGATCTTCCAAGCGACGAACTCATAGGGGAAGCGCGATCTGAAGGCGTTTCTCAAAGGCGAAAAGAGTATTCGGAACAGGCTGTGGCACTCGGTGTGTTGGGTGTGCCGACTTACGTGCTGAACGGCGAGCTTTTCTTCGGGCAGGACCGTATCGAATACCTGGAAAGCGCCCTGATGACAGCCCGTGCGCCCTACACAGGCGAATAATCAAAATCTTCCTATGTGACATATTACGTAAACGCTATGGACAGTCGACTTCTCTCAACCTAGACATCGTAAAGGTTGTAGAATTGACAGGTAATGCGCGTGACGACGCACACGAATGTTTGGAAAGCACTGGATCAGTTGGCGGCGGAGGCAGGCCTTAGCCCCTCCGCTCTCGCGCGTCGTGCGGGTCTCGACCCCACAACGTTCAATCCCAGCAAGCGGGTCAGTAAGGGTGGCCGCAATCGCTGGCCGTCAACGGAATCGATCTTCAAGGTGCTCGACGCGACGGATCGCAGCATTTTCGATTTCGCCAATTTCGTCTCGGCCGATCGGCCGACGGCGGCTGGAAGCGGGCTGTCCGATCAGGACCAGACACATTTCGAGATTCCGCTTCTCGGTTTCGCTGAAGCTGGGTCCGGCGGCTGGTTCGACGATGCCGGATATCCGGCCGGCGAAGGGCTGGACGCAATAGAGTTTCCCGCGAACGGCGGTGAAAACTACTGGGCGCTTCAGGTTCACGGCAACAGCATGGAGCCTGTCTATCGCGATGGCGATCGCCTCATCCTTTCGCCGAACGCCGCGCTGCATACCGGAGACCGCGTCGTCGCACGCACTCGCAAAGGCGAAGTGATGGCCAAAATTCTGGACAGGCACGCCGAAGACAGCATTGACCTTAGCTCTCTCAACCCCGATCATCCGCCGCGTACCTTTGCGATGGAAGAGATCGAATGGGTCGCTCGTATTCTCTGGGCCAGTCAGTAATCCAAACCCTGCGATCCGCTGCGGTGCGGGCGTTTCCTAGTCGGGCGCTCGCCACTCTGATTATCTCGACGCTTGTCGCTTGGCCCGGTTTCGCAGAAGAGGCAGGTTCGCCGACGCAGCCCTTGGCCGGTTCCGTAAGCTCGAACGCCATCGCCGGTAAGAAGGTTCGCCGCATCGCGCCCGGATGGATTTCCCCGGACTTCAATGTGTTGGAGTTCCAGCGCGCGCCGTCGCGTGACCCGCTCTCTCCCTTGGCAAGCCCTGCGGCCCGCCAGGTTCTTCATCGGCAGGCGACAGCGCAATCGGCCGCGGAAGATTGGGTATGGCGTCGCATGTTTCGCCCGCAGGTCATCGCCGCCGGCAGCATCCGGGTTGGCGAATATGACATTCTGATCGAGGGGGTATCCGCGCCGAAAGCCGGGGAGCGTTGCGGCGCGTCCTCCAGGCGTTGCGGCACAATCGCCCGCGCTTCGGTGCGACGATGGGTTCGAGCCCGCGCGATCACATGCCTTCTGCCGCCGGAGCAGAAAAGCGGCGCTACCGCGTCATCGGAAGATAGGACGGTCCGGACGTCCTGCCTTCTGGCGGGCGAAGACGTAGCGACCTGGCTTGTGGCCAATGGCTGGGCGCTTCCATTCGAAGATGAACAGCAGGTGGGAGAAGACAGGCACACCGCGCCTTCCTCTGAACGTGCGGGCGCGGTCGATCTTACTGCTTTGAGTGAGGACGCACGTCGCAAGGGTCTGGGACTTTTCGGCCTCGGTGGGTGGTCTCCGGGCGATTGCGAGGCAGCAAGAGAAAATTGTCTGGCTGCCGCGGGTCGCGATCCAAGCGAAAATCTGCCGACCCCAAAATGGACCTACCCCGTCGCGACCATCCTTCCATCACCCGATTTGACGGACGACGCGGACCTGATGGAGGATATTTCCGGCACCGCCGTTTCCACTTCGGCGGAAGCCTTTCAATAAACGCCCAAACACCCCATATGCATCGTCGGAGGCGACATGGCTCGCCAGCTAAACCACGATGCGGAGCGCTATATCAGATGGCCAAGCCTGTCAGCATGACCCTTTCTCACGACCTGTCCAAGGAAGAGGCGTTGACGCGCATCAAAGGCGGATTCGATCGTTATGCCGGCGATATCGGCATGGGCATCGCGCTGAATAGTCGCTGGGAAGCCGATACCTGCCATTTCGATGCCAAGGCTCTGGGACAGAACGTGACAGGCGAGATCGAAGTGCGCGAGGACGACGTGCGGATCGAGGTTCGCCTGCCGATGCTGCTCGCCGGTATGGCGGACAAAATTCTTGGTAAGCTGAAGAAAGACACAAGCCTTCTTCTGGAAAAGAAATAGCGGATCAGGCGTCGGCGAGTTTGCCCGCGAGCGCCTGATCGATCAGAGCGGCCGTTCGTTCCGTCCCGTATAGGGCGACGAAAGAACCGAAGCGCGGCCCGCGCTCCTGACCGAGAAGCACCTCATAAAGCATCTGGAAAAACGCGACCGATACCCCTGGGCCTCCGCTCGGGCTCTTCTTGTTGTGATCCTGATAGCGTTCGATACCGCGCGCGACGTCGAGTGCGGCATCCTGAAGTGCTGCTCCATCGGCATCCGAAGGCTGCGTCCGCAAGCTTGTCCTGAGCTGCTCCAGCGCCTCGCGCTCGATAGTATCGGGCGCGCGGAAGCTTTTGGCTGGCTTTACGAAATCCTCGTAATAGCGCAGCGCGAAACCGACTAGCCGGTCGAGATCCGGATGGGTTTCGGCGCTTGTGCCGGGCGCATAGGACGAGATGAAACCCCACATCACGTCGCGATTCTCCGCATTGGAAGCGGAGACAAGGTTGAGCAGCATGGAGAACGCAATTGGCATTTCCACCTGCGGCACATGGCCGGCATGAATATGATAGACGGGGTTTGCCAGCCGCTGCTTGATGTCCTGTCGGCTATAGGCCGCTAGAAACTGATAATATTCGTCGACCGCGCGCGGGATGACATCGAAATGCAGGCGCTTGGCGGTGCGCGGCTTGCTAAACATGTAGAGCGCCAGACTTTCTGTCGGCGCATAGGTCAGCCACTCGTCGATCGAGATTCCGTTGCCCTTCGACTTGCTGATCTTCTCGCCCTTATCGTCCAAAAACAGTTCATAGACGAAGTGTTCTGGCGCGCGTCCACCGAGGATACGGCAGATCTTGTCATAGATCGCCGCATTGGTCTGGTGGTCCTTTCCGAACATTTCGAAGTCGACGCCAAGTGCAGCCCAGCGCATGCCAAAATCCGGCTTCCACTGCAGTTTGACATTGCCGCCGGTGATCTGGAGCGTGAGTTCCTCGCCCTCCCCATCATCGAAGGTGATTGTGCCGGCTTCCGCGTCGACGTGCTTCATCGGCACATACAGCACACGCCCCGTTTTCGGATCGATAGGCAGAAAAGGGCTGTAGGTCGCCTGACGCTCCTCGCCAAGCGTCGGCAGCATAACGTCCATGATCTTGCGATACTGGCGCGCGGCTTCGCGCAAAACATCGTCGAAGCGGCCCGATTTGTAGAAGTCCGTTGCCGATGCAAACTCGTATTCGAAGCCGAACTGATCCAGAAAGCTTCGGAGCTTGGCATTGTTGTGCGCGCCGAAACTGTCATGCTCGGAGCAGAACGGGTCTGGAACGTCCGTCAGAGGCTTTTGCAGATGTGGCGCGAGCGCGTCGGGGCTAGGCACATTGTCCGGTACTTTGCGCATACCGTCCAGATCGTCTGAGAAGCATATAAGATGCGTCGGTACCTGGTCGCCTGTCAGAACACGAAACGCATGACGCACCATGGAAGTGCGCGCCACTTCGCCGAACGTGCCGATATGCGGCAGGCCGGACGGGCCGTAGCCGGTCTCGAAAAGCACACCGCCTTGCGGATAATCGCCCTTCGCGTATCGCTTGACGATCTTGCGCGCTTCTTCGAATGGCCAGGCTTTGCTGGTTTCCGCTTCCTTTTGGAAGCTTTCGGACAATTCTTCTTCGGTCAGCGCAGGCAGGCTCATGTCGGGTCTCATGGTCAGGTCGGGTCGTACCCGGCATTACAGTGGGCGGACTGGTAGGCCGGCTGGCCGGCGTCCGTCAACGCCTTTGCATTCAGTATATGCCGAGGGGAAAGTAACGAAGAAGGATCTGTTCGAAACGCTCATCATTGGAGATGGATCTGAGCGCAGCGTTCAATGCGTCGGCAAGCGCCTGATCGCGGCGGGAAACGACGATCATCCAGCCATTTCCAAATAATTCGGGCGCGAGATAAGGTCCCGAACCGAAGACGCAGCAGCCATCCGCGCCCGGCCCGGCCAGCCAGACCGAATAGCGTGTCGCGTCACCGAAGACGGCATCGATTTTGCCAGCCTTCAAATCGCTCAGCATCCAGTTTTCGCGCGTATATACGGTCACATCGACAGCTGGCATGTCCCGGCGCAGCAGTTTCTCGTGCGACGATCCGGCAAGTACGCCGACCCGTTTGCCCTCGAAAGAAGATGTCGGATCTTCGATCAATCCATTCGTTTTTCGGGTAATGAAACGCCCCGCCGGCAGAAGGTAGGGGCGGGTGAAGATCATCGATCCACGATTTTCAGCGGTGGCCGGGACACCGGCGATGATGGCGTCGCCTCCGCCATCATCCAAAGCGGTAGTCAATTCATCGTAGGGCAGCGCCTGGATTTGGCAGCGTTCGTCGATACCAAGTTCGTCGCATACAGCGCGGACTAGATCGACATTCATTCCTGCCAATTTGCCGAACTTATCCAAAAAGGCGAAGGGCGGATCGTCCAGAACTGTCAGAAACCGCAAACGTTGCACCGATGAAGCATCGACGCGATCCACGCGTTCCGTTTCATCCCAAAGCCGTGGCTGTGTAGGCGTTTCGCCTTCCGCCACCGCCGCTTTGAAAGCACCGGAAATGGCGACGCAAAGGCAGAAAACCCGAAAAAATCGGAGAGGGGTCGTAATCGTCACTGAGCCAACCGTTCGTATCGAGCAGGTTGCATAACAGATTGAAACCCGACCAGCCACAGATGCGGCTGCCTAAATTTAACCTTGATTTGATTCCTATTAGAGTAAAATCTTGAATAAAAGATAAGAATAACGCGCGGGTATAGAGCACGGCCTGCGTGAGGGGGCAGTGTTCATGTTAGAAGGTGACAGCCGGCTAGCGCTGGCGAGAGTAGAATATCGTCCAAATTTTGCTGGCGGCTCAGCGTCTGCTGATGATTTCAGCCGTCCTTCAAAGCGAGGCGACGCCGAGCCATCTGATATTGTCCATTCTGGACGAGCCAGTTCTTTTCGCTTCTGTACAGATCACGATCGCCTGATCATTCGCGTGCTTATCCGCATGGGGTGGAACTCATCGGACTTGCGCCACGCGATCCACCGCGCTCGCGAAAACAAGACGTGCCTGGAGGACGCGGTGCTGGCAAGCGGCCGCTTTGACCGGCCGCAGTGGACGGACCTTCTCGCAGAAGAAAGCGGCCTGGCACGGCTTCATTCACTCGATCCCGACCATTTGGTATTGCCCAACAAAGATATTGCCGGGCTTCTTGCGATACGCTGGCAGGATATTGCTATCGGCTACCGTTTGCCGGATGGGCGTTACAGAAGGCTGGTTCCAGATAGCGTCAGCCGGGCGCACTTCCTTCCAGCGGAAAGCCAACGGGAGGCATGTCTGGTCGCCGGTCCGGTTCTACGTCACGCCCTCGTCCAACGACTTTCCAGTGAATTGGAACGCAAAGCCCGTAACGATCTCTTCGTCGACCGGCCCGATCTCTCCGCCCGGCATATGACGAATGCCTGGCAGTCCTTTGCCCTTGGGGTGTTTGCCGTTTCCGTCCTTCTTGGTCTCGTCGCAGCGCCAGGGTTTCTTATGCTCGCGGTTCACATTCTGTCGTCCTGCTTTTTTCTGAGTTGCATGGTGCTGCGGCTTTTGGCGGTGTCCGTTGCCGGCACGAAAAAGCCACGCTCCAGACATTTGAAAGATGACGACGAATTACCGGTCTACACCATCCTTATCGCGCTCTATCGTGAAGCGGACATGGTCGGCCAGTTATTGACGGCGCTTGGCCAGTTGCGGTGGCCGAGCGGCAAGCTGGAAATCCGTCTGATCTGCGAAGCCGATGACAGGGAAACGATTGAGGCGATCCATGCTCTCCGGCCGCCCGCTCACGTAGAGGTTCTGGAAGTGCCGCCTGGCACGCCGAGAACAAAACCACGAGCGCTCAATTTCGCTCTTCAAACTTGCCGGGGCGAGTATGTTTGTCTTTTCGATGCCGAAGATCGCCCCCATCCCGATCAATTGCTGGAAGCGTGGCAGACCTTCAAGGTCAGCCCGCCCGATGTCGCCTGCCTGCAGGCGCCGCTGATCGTCACGAATGGTGGGAAACATTGGCTGGCCCAGCAATTCGCATTCGAATATGCGGCGCTGTTTCGTGGTATTCTGCGCTTTTTGGCCGCAATGCGCAGTGTCCTGCCGCTCGGGGGCACCTCAAATCACTTTCGCCGCTCCGTTCTTGATGAGGTAGGAGGCTGGGACCCCTACAATGTGACGGAAGATGCCGATCTCGGCGTTCGCATGGCGAGGGCTGGCTATCGAAGTGGGGTGATCGACGCGCCGACACTCGAGGACGCTCCTACCAATGTGAGAACATGGATTCCGCAGCGAACCCGATGGTTGAAAGGCTGGATGGTCTGCTGGGTGGTGCATAACCGTCACCCACGCCGTCTTTGGAAAGAACTGGGTCCGCGAAACTTCCTTCTTTCGCAAATACTTCTGTCTGGCATCCCGGGGGCAGCGCTACTCTTGCCCGTCATGCTGGCCAGTTCACTCTACATGATCGGTTATATTGCGTGGGGCGAGGAGCAGCCACATATATTTAAACTGGCGCTCTATGGTCTGGACTTCACAAGCTTGGCGTTGTGCTTCGGCGCTTTTCTGTGGCTGGGTACGAAAGCCGCCTCTTTAAAAGAACGCATCCTTTTTTCGTCAACTTGGATTTTGTTGCCAGCCTACTGGCTATTGCAGTCCTTCGCGGCCTGGCGCGCAGTGTTTCAGCTTATTCGGCAACGCGCCCATATTTGGGAAAAGACCACTCACAAACCATCGGTCGACCGTTTATTGGCTGGGTCCGCTACCTCTTGGAGGCGAGGAAGTCGCGCGCATTCTTGACGATCTGCGGATCGGCCTCACCAATCACCGACGGATCGCGTCCCTCGTAATCGATTGATGAAAGAACAAGGCGGATCGCCTCGATCCGTGCACGACGTTTGTCGTTCGAGCGGATGACAGTCCATGGCGCATGTTCCGTATGCGTGGCTGCGAACATGCGGTTGCGATAGTCGGTGTAGCTATCCCATAGACCGATGCCCTTCAGGTCGATGGCCGAGAACTTCCAGTATTTCAGCGGATTGTGAACACGATCGTGAAACCGTTCCAACTGCATCTCGCGACCGATATTCAGCCAGATCTTGAAAAGATGAATGCCGTCGTCGGTCAGTAGTTTCTCAAACGGGTTCACCGCTTCTAGAAAAGCCTGATATTCGCTCTCCGTACAAAATCCCATGACGGGCTCGACAACAGCCCGATTGTACCAGGATCGGTCGAAAAGAACGATTTCGCCGGCGGTCGGCAGATGATCCGCATAACGTTGAAAATACCATTGTCCTTTCTCCGTTTCGGTCGGCTTGGAGAGGGCCACGATGCGTGCATGCCGAGGATTGAGATTGTGCCTGAATCGGCTGATGGTTCCGCCTTTGCCGGCGGCGTCCCGGCCTTCGAACAGAATCACCAGACGACCGCCATTTGCCTGCATATGAGCGTGAAGCTTAACGAGTTCGCCCTGAAGAGCTTCCAGCAGGTCTTCATAGGTTCCGCGCTTGAGTTTGTCGTCATGAGGATACCCGCCGGACGAAAACGCATTGTCGCCAATCCAGCCTGGCAGATCGGGATCGGAAATATCGAAGCGGCGCTTCTTTCCATCGACGGTCAGATCCACGGGTTGAAGATCCATTGATGCGACATGTTCGGCAGCGACGTCATTCTCGCTCATGATCGGTCAAGTTCCCTGGCGTCTATCACTCAGCGATTGTGGTGATGACGGGCCGGAACGACAAGCTGCTTTTGCAAGCCGGCATAGAAAAAGGCATCGCCCGGGGTAGAGCGATGCCTCCGACTGATCCGATGCCGAGATGTTCAGCGTGAACGTTTGCGGTCGGTATTCTGCTGATAGGCGATCTGCGCGTGACCTTTGCAATAAGGTGTGCCTTCGCCGCTATCGTTGCCGCAGAAGTGGAAATCATCGTGGAGAGGGTCGCCGATCGGCCATTTGCAGGTCCGCTCGCTCAATTCCAGCAAGGACAGACGCCGGCTCATGGGCACGACCACTTCGGCTGCCGGCTGATAGACGGGCTCGGCCACTTCGTCGATTGCGTAGTCCGCCTTCAGCGCCGTCGCGCCGGCGGAGCTGGTCCGCGGCATCGATTGGCTGGCGATGACGGTGGACATGCTCGCCCGTGGTGCCGCAGAGCGCACGGAAGGCTGCCGCGGTGCAGACGGCTTTTTCGGACGCGCCGGCTTCTGGCTGGCCCGACCGCGGCTGGAAAGCTTCAGGCGATGAACCTTTCCGATCACCGCATTGCGGCTGACGCCACCCAGCTGATTGGCGATCTGGCTCGCGCTCAGGCCGTCGGCCCAGAGTTTCTTGAGTAGTTCGACACGTTCGTCTGTCCAACTCATAGGGTTATTCTCCTCGTTTGCCGCATCGCCTCTTGAATCCCTTGGCCCTGCAAGCAAATACTTTGCTCGCAGTTGGATAAACTGACCGTATCGGGTTCGCCGCCAGAGACCTGTTATCTCAGTTCAAGCTAAACCTACGCCGCCCGCAGACTCGCTGTCCAGCATTAGCCGGTCGTCATGATTCGCTTTTGTCTGTTTTCCCCAAATTTGGGACGGAATTGAGTCCGCTCGTTCAATCGGCGGGTATTGGCAGAAAAATGTGTGGATGGCGGGTCTGAAACCTTTCAAACGCTTGGAAAAGCGCTTGCGCGTTGACTTTTTACCGGGGCGGCGTGATAACGGGCCGATAGCCGCCTCGGCGAACGGGGCGGCTTTTGCTTTTGGGCTCCGGAGGGCCTGATCACCTGCCCCGGAAAGCCTGCCAGCTCGGGAGATGTGAGCAATGAGCGGTTCGGCGCTCTTCGATACGTTTGCGCGCGCGCCGCTTTCCTTCGAGCGGGGAGAGGGCGCCTGGGTCTGGACGACGGATGGCGAGAAATATCTCGATTTCGCGTCCGGCGTCGCGGTCAATGCGCTCGGCCATGCTAACCCACGTCTTCAGGAAGCCTTGTCCGAGCAGGCAGCCAAGCTCTGGCACGTCTCCAACCTTTACGAAATTCCGATTCAGCGTGAACTGGCGGAGCTTTTATGCGCCAACTCCTTCGCTGATCGAGCATTCTTCTGCAATTCCGGAGCCGAGGCGGTCGAGGCAGCCATCAAGACGGCCCGGCGCTACCACTATGCGCGTGACAATGCCGAGCGGATTGACATCATCACCTTCGAAGGCGCGTTTCACGGCAGGACACTTGCGACGATAGCTGCGGGCGGTCAGGCGAAATATCTGGAGGGATTCGGACCGAAGGCTGCGGGCTTCACCCAGCTTCCGTTCGATGATCATGACGCTGCAAAGGCAGCGATTGCTTCGCCGACCACTGCCGCCGTGATGATCGAACCGATCCAGGGCGAGGGAGGCGTTCGTCCGGTGGAGACCGCGTGGCTGAGGGAATTGCGGGATCTGTGTGACGAGCATGGCGTCCTTCTCATCTTCGATGAGGTGCAGACAGGGATCGGCCGGACAGGCCGCCTCTTCGCGCACGAATGGGCAGAGATCAACCCCGATATTCTGGCTGTGGCAAAAGGACTTGGCGGCGGTTTTCCGGTGGGGGCATGTCTCGCGACCGAAGAGGCTGCGGCGGCGATGACCGCCGGCACACATGGCTCGACTTTTGGCGGTAACCCGCTCGCGATGGCTGTGGGCAAGGCTGTCGTCGAAACGGTTCTGGAGGACGGCTTTCTGGATGAGGTCAACCGAAAGGCGTTGCTGCTGAAGCAGGGTCTTGCTGCGGTTGTCGATACATATCCGGACCTTTTCGAAACCGTGCGCGGCGCCGGGCTTCTCATTGGTCTGAAATGCCGCCAGCCCGCCGCTATGATGCTTTCCGCCGTTCGCGACGAGCATCTTCTACTGGTTCCGGCAGGCGATAATATCCTGCGCTTTTTGCCGCCGCTGAATGTCGAGGATGACGACATCCGCCGGGCGCTCGATGCGCTGGACCGTGCCGCCAGTGCCCTGTCGCTGGACGCGGCGCAAACAAACGGACAAGCAACGTGACACCACGCCACTTTCTCGATCTCGCCGAAACCTCGCCTGAAGCGTTGCGCGCCATTCTGGATCACGCTCGCTCTGTCAAAGACAGCTTGTCGGATGGTGAAAATCATCGACCGCTCGCTGGCAAGACGCTCGCCATGGTGTTTGAAAAGCCATCCACCCGCACACGGGTCTCCTTCGAGGTCGGGATGCGGCAACTGGGCGGGGAGACGGTGGTGCTCACGGGTGCGGAGATGCAACTCGGCCGCTCAGAGACGATTGCCGACACAGCCAGAGTGCTGTCTCGCTTCGTCGATATCATTATGGTTCGCACGCTGGAGCATGACAGGCTGCTTGAGCTTGCGGATGCGGCCACCGTGCCGGTGATAAACGGTCTGACGGACGACACGCATCCCTGCCAGATCATGGCCGACGTCATGACATTCGAGGAGCACCGCGGTTCCTCGAAAGGCAAGAAGTTTGCCTGGACGGGCGATGGTAACAATGTCACCCATTCCTTGATCGAAGGCGCAGCCCGGTTCGGTTATGCGTTGTCCATCGCGACGCCAGCAGGTTCGGAACCGCAGGAGCGCTTTGTCGAATGGGCGCGGTCTCAGGGCGCGCAGATCGAACTGACCGACGATCCGCAGCAGGCGGTCGACGGCGCCGACTGCGTCGTGACCGATACATGGGTGTCGATGAACCAGGAGCATCGTGCGCGCGGGCACAATGTCTTCCAGCGCTATCAGGTCAATGATGATCTTATGGCGCAAGCCAAGAGCGATGCGCTCTTCATGCATTGCCTGCCGGCTCATCGCGGCGAAGAAGTCACCGATGAGGTGATGGACGGTCCGCAAAGCGTCGTCTTCGACGAAGCCGAAAATCGCCTGCATGCGCAGAAGGCTATTCTTCACTGGTGTCTTGGCGGAGTGGCCTGACATGGCCGATGCCGAGCAGCCCGAACTGGGCGAATACGGCCATGCCGGCGACGATCATGTCGTGCCCTTTCAGGTCGAAAATCTCGATACGCGCGGCCGGGTCGTTCAGATGGGCCGCGAACTCGATGCTATCCTGTCCCGCCATGCTTATCCGGAGCCGGTAAGCCGGCTGCTTGCGGAAGTCGTGGTGCTTGTCGCGCTTCTTGGCACCTCTTTGAAGTTCAACGGTAAGTTCATCGTCCAGACCAAGACGGACGGACCGGTGGATATGTTGGTAGCCGATCTGACCGTGCCGGGCTCGCTGCGGGCCTATGCGCGGTTCGACGAGACCCGCCTTCAATTGGCGGTCGCCGCGGGCGAAACCAAACCTGAGCAATTACTGGGCGATGGCGTTCTCGCGCTCACCATCGATCAGGGGCCGCAGACACAGCGCTATCAGGGTATCGTGGCGCTCGACGGCGCTTCGCTCGAGGACGTTGCGCGCACCTATTTCCGTCAGTCCGAGCAAATTCCAACAGATGTGCGGCTGGCCGCGGGCCAGCAGGTTCTGCCCGGCGGCGATGAAATATGGCGTGCCGGCGGCATCGTCGCGCAGTTTCTACCCGATGCGCCGGAGCGCATGCGCATGGGCGACCTGCCCGGCGGTGACGGGGACGATGCCGATACCGATACCGACGCTGACAGTCTGATCGACGATGCCTGGCAAGAGGCGCGGCTTCTGGTCGGCACTGTCGAGGATCTGGAACTTCTCGACCCGACGGTCGGATCAGAACGACTGCTTAACCGCCTGTTCCACGAACATGGCGTTCGCGTCTATGAGGGCGTAGAGCTAAAGGATGACTGCTCCTGTTCGCGCCAGAAGATCGAAGCGGTTCTAACCAATCTTTCTGAGGAAGAACGCGCTGAAAGTGTCGAGGATGGCGCGATCAAGGTCCGCTGCGAATTCTGCTCGACGGAATACGCATTCGATCCGGGCGAGTTTGCAGAAAACTCTTAAGTCTCACTCTTTGCCGTAGTCTCAAAATGCCAGTGCAGCGTTGTCGATGACTTCCTTCATGACGAAGAAGGTGCGTGTTTGCCTGACGCCGGGCAGCGCTATCAGCTTGTCGCCATGCAGCCGATTGAAATCCGACATGTCGCGGACACGGATTTTCAGGAAATAATCGAAATCGCCGGCCACCAGATGGCAGTCCAGCACAAAGGGCAGGTCGGTTATAGCGGTCTCGAAAGCGGCGAAGCTCTCAGGCGTTGACCGGTCAAGGACGACCCCGACGATGACGAGAGCGCCGAGTGCGACCTTCTCCGGGGCGACTTGGGCGCGCACACCTGCAATATAGCCCTCGTCAAACAATCGCTGCGTCCGTCGATGGCAGGTCGCCGGGCTGACATTGATGCGCTGCGCCAATTCGGCGTTGCTCAGCCTCCCGTCAGCCTGGAGGTGCCGAAGGATCGCTAGGTCGATCTTATCGAGATCGTCGTAACTGCCAGAAAATTCCATGAAATTCCATAAAAATGAGATTTAACGATATAATAGTATTATCTTATAAGAGAAAGACAGCTTTTTCTCAGAAACTTTGAAAGCACATTCCGTGCGATGCCGCCTATGCTTCCCTCCGATCTGGAAAGGATGCAGGATGCTGGATAAATTCGAACGCTACCCACTCACATTTGGCCCGACCGCCATTGAATTTCTGCCGCGAATGACCGAGGCGCTCGGTGGCAAGGTGGAAATCTGGGCCAAGCGCGAAGACTGCAATTCCGGGCTCGCCATGGGCGGTAACAAGCTCCGCAAGCTGGAATACATTGTCCCCGATGCCATCGCTTCAGGGGCGGATACGCTCGTCTCGATCGGCGGCGTGCAATCGAACCATACCCGCATGGTGGCCGCGACAGCCGCGAAACTCGGCATGAAATGCGTCGTGGTTCAGGAAAGCTGGGTGCCGCATGAAGACGCCGTCTATGACCGTGTCGGGAACATCATGCTCACGCGCCTGATGGGTGCGGATAGCCGGATTGTCGATGATGGATTCGATATCGGCATCCGCAAGAGCTGGGAAGAAGCGATCCAGTCGGTGAAGGATGCGGGTGGCCGGCCCTATGGTATTCCCGCCGGAGCGTCGGTCCATCCCCTCGGCGGGCTCGGCTATGTCGGCTTCGCAGAAGAGGTTCGCGCGCAGGAAGAAGAGATGGGCGTCAAGTTCGACTATATCGTTGTGTGCGTCGTTACCGGCTCTACGCAGGCGGGAATGATCGTTGGCTTCGCCAAGGATGGCCGCGCGCAAAACGTGATTGGTATCGACGCCTCAGGCACGGTCGAGCAGACACGCTCACAGGTGCGCAAGATCGTCGACGGCACTGCTGAACTCGTTGGTCTGGGGCGCGCGGTCACGGATGACGAGATTCACATCAATCCTGACTACGCTTATCCGGCCTACGGCGTGCCCTCCGCTGAAACCAACGATGCGATCCGGTTTGCTGCGCGGACAGAGGCAATGATTACCGATCCGGTCTATGAAGGAAAAAGCATGCAAGGGATGATGGACTTGGTGCGGAAGGGCTTTTTCGAAGCAGGGTCGAAGGTTCTCTACGCTCATCTTGGCGGCGCGCCCGCACTTAATGGTTACGCTTACACATACAGAAACGGTTGAGGCGTGACGTCTTCAGAAGGCGAGAAATGCATGGTCACGCCGCTCTAGTTGAGCGTTCGCTCATCGTCGGGCAGATCGAGCGAGAACGCCGGAATGGCGATCTGGAATCGTTCGCCCGTATCGAGCTGCATGGTATAGTGCCCCTGCATCACCCCTGAAGGCACTGTCAGCGGGCAGCCAGATGTATAGGTGTAGCTCTCGCCCGGCATGAGACGCGGTTCCTCGCCGACAACCCCGGCGCCTTCGACCTCTTCGACCCGGCCGGCGCCATCGGTTATCTTCCAGTAGCGTCGGCGCAGTTGCACGGCCCGATCCGATCCGTTGGCGATGGTGACGCGATAGGCCCAGACGAAGTGATTGTCCTGCGGTTCGGAATGGTCCGGCAGGAAAAAGGGTTGCACCTCAACGACGATATCCTCTGTAACGGCGCGGTACATATTGGCGATCTCCTTGATGACAGCATATTGGGTTCGGCAGCGGTGCCGTCAAACGGGGGTGACATGATCGATGGCTGGGGCCGGCGAAAACTCTCGCCGCTGATCGATGGACTGGCCGATCGCGCCGTTGCGGCCGGTATCTCGGCCAATGGCATGACTTTGATCGCTTTCGCGATCGGGCTGATCGGCGCAGCATTCATCGCCACGGATCATAGCTGGCTTGCCATTCCGCTGCTGCTGCTGTCGCGCCTCGGAGACGGTCTGGATGGCGCCATCGCGCAACGGACCCAACCAAGCGATTTTGGCGGCTTTCTGGATATTGTGCTGGATTTTGCCTTTTACGGTCTTGTGCCACTCTCTTTCATCCTGCTCGATCCGGTACAGAACGGCGTAGCAGGCGGCGTTTTACTGCTGGCATTCTACGTCAATGGCGGCAGCTTCCTCGCTTTTGCGGTAATGGCCGAGAAGCGCGGCGAGCAGAGCAATGCTCGCGGTGAAAAATCTCTGTTCTTCACTACGGGGCTGGCTGAGGCAGGCGAGACCTTGATCGTCTTTGTCCTCGCCTGCCTTTTTCCGTCCTGGTTCCCAATCCTTGCGGCGCTCTTTGCCGGTATCACCGCCTACACGACGCTCAGCCGTATTCTGCTGGCGCGGCGGACGCTCCGTTAGGCTCCGGCCTTTTCCAGCGCCTGGGCCAGATCGGCGATCAGATCGTCCGAATGCTCCAGTCCGACGGAAAGCCTGACAGATCCTGGCAAAATGCCCTGTTCCAGCCGCGCTTCCTCGCTGAGGTTCTTGTGCGTCGTGGTGGCCGGATGTGTCACAAGGCTCTTCGCGTCACCCAGATTGTTCGAGATACGGATGATTTCCAGCGCGTTCTCGAAGGCGAAAGCCGCTGCCTTGCCGCCTTTCATTTCGAAGCAGATCATGGTCGAGCCGCCCTTCATCTGCTGTCTGGCGAGTTCCGCCTGCGGATGGTCGTCACGTCCGGGGTAGAGCACCTTGCCGATGGCGGTCTGTTCGGCCAGCCAGTCAGCCACCTTGCCCGCATTGTCGGTCTGCTTTTCGACCCGAAGCGATAGCGTTTCGAGGCCTTTCAGCAGCGTCCAGGCGTTGAACGGGCTCATGGACGGGCCTGTATGGCGGAAGTAGTCGTGCAGATTTTCGTCGATCCATTCCTTCGACGACAGCACGACGCCACCGAGGCAGCGGCCCTGGCCGTCTATGTGCTTGGTGGCCGAGTAGCAGACGACGTCGATGCCGAGTTCCAGAGGTTTTTGCAGGACCGGCGTGGCGAACACATTGTCGATGACGGTGGTTACGCCTTTGGATTTGGCAAGCTTCGCGACGGCGGCGATGTCGATCAGCGCCAGCATCGGATTGGTCGGGCTTTCGAAGAAAAAGACTTTCGTGTTGGCCTTGCAGGCAGCTTCCCACTGCTCGGTTTTCGTGCCGTCGATCAGCGTGGTTTCAATGCCGTATTTCGGCGCTAGCGTCTCGACCACCCATCGGCAGGAGCCGAACAGCTGTTTGGCTGCGACAATATGATCGCCCGCCTGAAGCTGACACAAAAGCGCCGAGGAAACAGCCGCCATGCCGGATGCCGTGGCGCGCGCGTCCTCTGCACCTTCCAGCAGGCACATCCGTTTTTCGAACATATCGACGGTCGGATTGGCGTAACGAGAATAAATGAAGCCGGGCTCTTCGCCCTTGAACCGCGCTTCGGCGGCTTCGGCCGTCTCATAGACGAAACCTTGCGTCAAAAAGAGCGATTCCGAGGTCTCGCCATAGGGGCTACGGTTGATCCCACCCTGTACGAGCTGCGTTTCGGGATGAAGCTTCGAAAAATCCACCATGCCAGGCTCTCACCGTCCAAACAAAAACCGGCCGCGATGAGTCGCAACCGGTCCGTTCAAGCGGCCCTTTTTAGCGACTTCTTTAACGTGGCTGCAAGCCGGCCGGCCAAATCACCACAGACGGCAGGTCCTTACGCCCCAACGACGCGGGGCGCAAGGACCATCGCCTCATTTGATCGTAATACGCGCGCTGTCCGGCGCCGTCACTTCGCCCATATCGCGGATATAGACCATGACGTCGTTGGCCATCAGCTTGGCGCTGATCGAGTCGATCAGCATCTTGCCATCCTTCATGACGACATAGCCGTCGCCGCCGCCGGCCATATAGTCGTTCGTCGCGACCTTGTAGGTGGCGCTCTCATCGAGCGGCTGGCCGTTGACCATGACGTCGGAAACGCGCGCGCCGGGCTCGGCGGCCTTGTCGACGCTAAAGGAAAGGCCAGCCACCTGGGGAAAGCGTCCGGCGCCTTCCTCGATCTGGCTGACGCCGTTCTCAAGCGCTTCCTTGACCTGCGCGCCGCTCATTTCCAGAAGCACGTTGCGGTTGCCAAAGGGCAGTTCCGTCAGCACATCGCGCCGTGTCAGCTTGGTGCCTGCCGGATAGGTCTTGTCGCCGCGAATGCCGCCGCCATTGGTGATGGCGATATCGGCGTTGACAGCCTTCTTCATCGCATCGGCGATGAGGCTGCCAATCGCGGTTTCCTGCCCGCGAACGGAAGCGCGGCGGCTGTCGAGTTCGATGGACGTTGTGCCGACATCGATATCGAGTTCCTTGTCGAGGGTCGCCTCATATTCGGCGACCTTCGCCGCAACCTCGGCGTCCGGCTCGACATCCTTGGTGTCGGTGAACCGGAAATTCGGCGACCATTCCACCTCTCGCTTGCCCTCTTCTTCCGTCACGTCGAATGTGACGTCGACCGAACCGATCCACATCGCATCATGGCCTGACTCCAGCCCGGCGGAGCGTCCGTTGTAATAGGTCCAGACCACATGATTATGGCCGGAAAGCACCAGATCGACCGTTCCCTCCCGGACCATCTGTTCGTTGAGCGGAAGGCTATTGTGACTGATGGCGACGATAAAATCGGCGCCTTCAGATCGTAGTGTCTCTGACTGCTCGGCAGCCGCGGCGACGGGATCGGTAAACTTGATCGCGTCGCCCGGGCTGGACAATTCCGCAGTGGTCAGTTCGGCCAGACCGATGAACCCGACCTTCACGTCACCGAATTCTTTCATCATCGTCGGTTCGAATTCTTCGAAGGGCGAGCCGTCAGCATTTTCGATGTTGGCGGCAAGGAACGGGAACTCGGCGCTTGAAAGCTGCGTCATCGCATTTTCAGGGCCGAAATCATATTCGTGATTGCCTGGCGCGCCGACATCGAAGCCGGCCATATTGGCCAGAGTGATGATGTGTTCGCCCTTGTCGAAGCCCGATAGCAGGGATGGCGAGATCATATCGCCGGCATGTACGACCACCGTGTTCGGATTGGCCTCCCGTTCGGCCTTGAACACGCTGGCCATTTTGGCAAATCCGCCGCGGCCATCGTCATCGGCGGCCATCTTGTCACTATCGTTGACCAGAACGAAGGTGACGTTTGTCGTTTCGGCGAGCGCGATCCCACCGGGAAGAATGGTCGCGACAGCCATGCCGAGAAGGGCGCGGCGGGTGAGGCAGAGAAGAGACATTGGGGACTCCACGACTGGGGGATGAGTGTGCCGGATCAGCGCAGCACATTCGAACGCCTTGGACAAGCATCATTGCATGCTTGTCACCGTGACGCTGGGGAGGCATGGAAGAAGCAGACAAGGGGAAGCGACGTCCATGGCGGATCGAAAGACAGGCATTCTGCCTGACCGTGATATTTTCGCGCTGATCGAAAGCGGGGCGCTGAAGCTGACGGAGGATATGGCCGAGCGCCAGCTTCAGCCGGCCAGTCTCGACCTGCGCCTCGGCAAGACGGCCTATCGCGTCCGCGCGTCCTTTCTGCCGGGACCGGAAGCGACGGTTGAGGACAAGCTGCATCGGCTGGTTCTGCACGAGATCGATCTGACCAAGGGTGCGGTGCTCGAAACCGGCTGCGTTTATATTGTGCCGCTTCTGGAAAGCCTCGCTTTGCCGGATGACATCTCCGCTTCGGCAAATCCGAAGAGCTCGACGGGTCGGCTCGATATTTTCACCCGTGTCATGGTCAATCGCGGCCCGGAGTTCGACAAGATTCCGGCCGGCTATCGCGGCCCGCTCTGGATGGAGGTTTCACCGCGCACCTTTCCCATCGTCGTGCGCACCGGCTCGCGCCTGTCGCAGATTCGGTTTCGAACGGGTCAGGCGATTTTGTCGGAGACCGAGTTACAGGCGCTTCATGACGCCGAAACCCTCGTCGCAGCGGACAGGCCGAACATTTCAGACGGCGGCATCGGGCTGTCGGTCGATCTGCGCGGCGAGACGGATGCTCCGATAGGCTATCGGGCCAAACATCACACCGGACTCGTCGATGTGGACAAGCCGAACGCCTATGAGCGGGTCGACTACTGGGAGCCATTGCCGAAAAACCGCTTCGGCGAACTCGTGCTCGATCCCGATGAGTTCTACATACTTGTCAGCCGCGAGGCCGTGCATGTGCCGCCGCATCACGCCGCCGAGATGACGCCTTTCGATCCGCTGGTCGGCGAGTTCCGCGTCCATTATGCCGGGTTCTTCGATCCGGGCTTCGGTCATTCGCACGCGGGAGGCACGGGCGCGCGCGCCGTCCTTGAAGTGCGAAGCCACGAAGTGCCTTTCATCCTCGAACACGGCCAGATTGTCGGGCGGCTGGTCTATGAGCATATGAAGGGCTTGCCGGACGCGCTTTATGGCCAGGACCTCGCCAGCAATTATCAGGGACAGGGCCTGAAGCTCAGCAAGCATTTCCGGGTGTAATGGCGCTTGACAGTCTGGCTGCCGCGATGGTCAATCGACGCATTGCCGGGCGGGTGTAGCTCAATGGTAGAGCAGTAGCTTCCCAAGCTAACGACGAGGGTTCGATTCCCTTCACCCGCTCCATCGCTCACTCGGTCCGCCTTGATTGCGCCGCGCGCACTTCGTATCTGCTGAAACGAGATTAAATCCGATCAACGACAGACGGAGTGCTTAGAAGATGGCCGGTTCGGTGCAGCGGTTTCTCGGTGATTCCCCGCTTCGCGTGGCGCTCAAGCTCATCATCATCTCCTTCATCGTAGGCGTGTTTATGCATTATTTCGGCATCACGCCACTGGAGGTCATCGACCGCTTCATCCGCATGATCGAATGGTCCTGGCAGAACGGCTATGAAGCCCTCTCCAGTTTTGCATCCTATTTCATCATCGGTGCGGTGGTCGTTGTGCCGATCTTCATCATTAGCCGGCTTCTCTCCTATAGGCGTGGCGGCTAACCAAGCTTCTGCATCAGCGCCTCGGCAACGCAGAACACAATCGCGTGGCGGCGGCCGAGGCTCTCCATGTCGCGGCTGTAGCCGCCGCTGATGACACAGGCCGTGGGGATGGATCGCTCGCGTAGAGCCGACAGCACCATTTCGTCACGGCGGGCCAGCCCTTCATCGGTCATCGAGAGCCGGCCGAGCCGGTCTTCACGATGCGGGTCGACACCGGCCAGATAGAAAGCGAAATCGGTATCGGGGAACCGTGTCAGTGCCTCATTGAGTCCGGCGGCCAGCCGCTCCAGATAGGCTTCGTCGCCTGTCCCATCCGCCAGTTCGATATCCAGATCACTCGTCTCCTTTGCGTTTGGATAGTTTTTCGCCCCATGGATCGAGAAGGTGAAAACATCCGGCTGATCGGCGAAGATGCGCGCCGTCCCGTCACCTTGATGAACGTCCGCATCGATAAT
Organism: Notoacmeibacter sp. MSK16QG-6; assembly: GCF_024158145.1. Classification (GTDB taxonomy): domain Bacteria; phylum Pseudomonadota; class Alphaproteobacteria; order Rhizobiales; family Rhizobiaceae; genus Notoacmeibacter. The sequence goes on along the minus strand of NZ_JAMYXM010000001.1, from coordinate 869,660 downwards.
GAGAACGCGTCGCGCTTCGCCGCCAGCGCGTAACACTTCGGTGGCCACGGCTACATCGTTGAAGACACAGAAGCCGGCACCGTGTTCGAAACGCGCATGATGGCTGCCACCGGCCGTGTTGCAGGCAAGGCCCTCTTCCAGCGCAAGACGTGCGGCCAGCACCGTCCCCGCACATGCCAGCGAGGCACGCCGGGCGACCCTCTCATCCACGGCAAAACCGATCAGTCTTTCGATTACAGGCGGCACGCGCTGCGTCAGAACCCGGTCCACATAACCGCGATCATGCGCCAGTCCCAGCCAGTTCGAAGGAGCGAGGCCCGGTCGATGCAAGGACGCGCGGTCAACAATGCCGCGCTCGCGCAACGCGTTCATCAGCAAAGTATATTTGCCCATCGGAAAGCGGTGAACCGGCGAGAACCGGGCATCGTAATCGGGATGATGAACGATCGGGAGCCGCGCCATTGGACATATAGGTTAGATGAGGGTGGGAGAACGGCAATCCTGGCAACTAGCCGCCTGCCGAACCTGGCTGTAGTTTAGGATTGGGCGTATAGCCGGGACCGATGGTCAGCGGTTCATCGCCTATCATGTCTCCGTCCAGCCTGGAGCGATAGGCAAGTTCCTTACTCCAGAGCACATCGCCATTCCGCCCTTTCAAAATGAGCGATACGTGATAGGGCCGGTCCTTGATGACGCCGCGCACCTTACCGCTGGTCAGAAACACCCGTGTGCGGCGCACTTCCAGCTTTGCATCCGTCTCGATAGGCGGTCCTCCGGCAGGGTCTTCGAACGAAGCAAACAGTCGCGAACCGACAGGAATCGCACGAGCCACGCCAGCAGTCACGCCATAGGAGATTTCGCTGATCCTGTAGTTGAAGAGAAAGCCGCCGCCCATGACGACGATCGGGTCTTTTTCCCGTTCGTCCTGAAGAACCCAGCGCATGATAAATAACAGGGCGAGGGAGATTAGAGCCGCCGTGCCAAGCCAGGCGATGACCGTCTGTTCGCTGCTTCCGCGCCTATCCATCGCGGTTCCCCATTTCGACCAGATCGAAATGTTCATCGTAATGAAGACGATCTCATAGCGATACCTCCTTCGGAACGAAGTTTGTTGTCTCCGATGAGCGAGGCAAGATAAACCCTGTCCCAATGACATCATATATTTTGGCGCATTTTGTCCATTCGTTTAGGGGTGATGGATGACCGGCACGATTGCATGAAATGACACCAATTGATCGATCAACGCCTCGCGCAGATCAAATGCATCTGACCCATCGCGCGGTTTTCGCCATCGCTGTACCGACGACGCTGGCCTTTGTAACGACGCCGCTGATCGGTATCGTCGATACGGCTATCGTCGGTCAGCTTGGCGATGCTGCTCTTATAGGTGGTCTCGCGGCAGGTGCGATCGTTTTCGACCTCGTCTTCGGCACTTTCAATTTTCTGAGGTCGGGTACGACGGGCCTGATCGCCCAGGCCAGCGGTCGGGATGACTTTGTCGAAGAGCAGGCCATTCTTGCTCGCGCCCTGATGATCGCTATTGCCTGCGGTCTCCTCATCGCCATCGCCGGCCCCCTGATCGCATGGGTGGGCCGGCTGTTCATCGCCGCCGAAGCCAGCGTCTCTGCGGCGATGACCGATTATATCGTAATCCGTGCGCTCTCTACGCCGTTCGCTTTGGCCAATTACGCCCTTCTCGGCACCTTGCTGGGACGCGGGCAATCCGGCACGGCGTTTGGGCTGCAGATTGTTGTCAATGGCGGCAATATGAGCCTGTCAGTGCTGTTCGGGCTGGTCTTTGGCTGGGGGCTGGAAGGCGTCGCCTGGGGCACAGTGGCCGGGGAGGTCATCGGATTCGTCGCCGGTCTCCTCGTAATGGCGGCGATCTATCGCAAGGACGACCGCCCCAACCTTATGCGGATTATGGATCGGCCCGCCTTTTCCCGCCTTCTGGCGCTCAACCGCGACATTATGATCCGAACCTTCGCGCTCCTGAGCGCCTTCGCTCTCTTCACACGGGCCGGAGCCGGGCTCGGTACGGTGCAACTGGCTGCCAATGCGGTGCTGCTCAACTTCTTTCTGCTCGGCGGCTATCTACTGGACGGCTTTGCGACAGCGGCGGAACGCTTCGTCGGCCACGCGGTCGGTGGCGCGCGGCGCGGCCCCTTTGTACGGGCGGTCAAGCTGACAGCTTTATGGGGTTTTATCCTCTCGTTCGTCCTCGCGGCGCTGTTTTATCTTGGCGGCGAAACGTTGATTGCATTGATGACCACAGCGCCCGACGTGCGGCGGGTTGCCGATCTTTGGCTGCCTCTGGCCGCGCTTACGCCGATTACCGGCGTTCTGGCCTTTCAGATGGATGGCGTTTTTATAGGCGCGACCTGGGGAACGTCCATGCGCAACAGGATGCTCGTATCGCTGGCGCTTTTCGTTGCAGCGCTTTTCATCTTCACGCCGCTCTACGGCAATGCGGCGCTGTGGGCCTCGCTTCATCTTTTTCTGCTGGCGCGGGGTTTGCTGCTGCTGGCAGCTCTTCCTGCCAAAATGAAAGAAGAGTTCAGGTCGGCAGAGGCCGGCTCGCCCATTCCTTCATCGTCCGGTCTCTGATGGAACGGACGGTCTCGCCTTCCGCCGCAAGCAACCGGTCCATGCCGCGCAATATACGGAGAGGAAGGCGCGGCCCCTCGTACACCATCACCGAATAGAGCTGCACCAGATCGGCGCCTGCCCGGATCTTTTCGAGCGCGCTTTGCGCATCGTGCACGCCGCCTACTCCGATAAGCGGCAGAGCGGGACCCACCCGCTCACGCATCTTTGCCAGAACGGTGGTCGAATGATTGAAAAGCGGTTTGCCCGAGAGGCCTCCGGCCTCCGCGCCGGCTTTGCGGTCCAGAAGGTTGGCCCGCGACAGAGTGGTGTTCGATACGATCAATCCGTCCAGTCCGTAAGTCTCGGCGGAGCGCGCAATGTGATCGAGATCGGCCTCCTGTAGATCCGGCGCGATCTTCAGAAAAACAGGCACTACGCGTCCCATTTCGGCGGCTGCTGCATCGCGCGCCGCCATGATTCTGCTTAGCAGATCGGAGAGGTTTTCTGCGCTTTGGAGATCGCGCAGCCCTGGCGTGTTGGGCGATGAGATATTTGCGGTGAAATATGACGCATAGGATGCAAAACTGGCAATGCCACGCTCGTAGTCGGAAACGCGGTCTTCGCTGTCCTTGTTCGCGCCGATATTGACGCCGACCAGCCCGCCTCTGTGACGCCGCTTCATGAGGCGGAGAAGCGCGGCCTCATGTCCTTCATTGTTGAAGCCAAGCCGGTTGATGATTGCTTTTTCGGTCTTCAGCCGAAAAATACGCGGCTGAGGATTGCCTGCCTGTGGTTGCGGCGTCACCGTGCCCACCTCGACAAATCCGAAACCGAGGGCGAGAAGCGGATCGGGCACCTCCGCGTTTTTGTCGTAGCCGGCAGCCATGCCGAGAGGGTTCGGAAAGGCCAGACCTGCCACATTGGCTTTAAGGCGTTCGGATTTGAAAGGTTGGCCAGGGCCAAACATTCGCCCTGCGCCCGCCTTGAGGGCTGCAATGGAGGCGCTGTGTGCCTGCTCGGCCTCCAACGCCATTAGAGGCATTGTGCTGAGACTTGTCAGCTTCATGAAAGACGCTCCGGTAGCCGATGATGACCATCGGTATCGAGCGGCAACTCTTCGACCCAGTCTACATCCTTCGTCGATAGCGGCGCGTAAAGATGTGGAAAGAGCGCGCCACCTCGCGAGACTTCCCAACGAAGGGCCTCGCCCAGCCGGTCTTCGTCGATTGCGACGAGGACGAGATCCTCTTGGCCAGCAAAATGTTTGGCCAGCGTCTCGATAAGCTGGTCAGCAGTGGAAAAATGGATGTAACCATCGGCCAGATCGACCGGTGCTCCGCCCCATTCTGCTTTTTGTTGTGCCTGTCGCCATATTGGCGCCGGCACCGCCTTATAGATCATCGTTCCCATGGTGTCGGCGTAGCGAAAATAGTGAGCGATGCAAAGGGCCGATGACTTCGGGTTCCAGTGAACCGTTGGAATCGCCGAACGATTTCGAACAGGGAAATGATCATGCGAAACCTTCTCATGACTGGTTCAGGCATTGTCGTCGTGGCTGGCCTATTGGCGACTGGGACCGTGGCGTGGAGTGCGCCGGATCGATATGTGATGGACCGAACCGAGGATGGCTGGGTACGAATGGACAGCCAGACCGGAGAAATCACCGTCTGCCGCCAGGCCAAAGGCAAATTGAGCTGCGCGACCGACAGACCCGATGACCAGATTGCGAACGGTAGCCAAACACGTATTGACCGGCTGGAAAAACGTGTGGCCGCTCTCGAGCGGCAGCTAAAGAAACGGGATGACGAGAAGGAAGCGCTGCCCTCGGAGGCGGAATTCGATCAGGCGCTTGGGTATATGAGGCGCTTTTTCGACGCCTTCCGTGACATGGTCAGGGAATTCCAGGCGGAGGAGAAGACCGGCGAAGCGCTATAAATTACGGGCTGAATTGTCCTGCCGCTTCCCATGGTCGATTAGGAAGCAACCGATATCGGCGAAGCCGGATGCGATTTGGCTCTGCGATCGAAAGCGGCGTTGTCGTCGGTGCGCGCCATTGCGCTCGCACTCTGCCGGGCGTCGTATCTTGGCGGAACCACAAGGCTGAGCACAATGGCGACTGCCAGGCCGAACAGGCCACAGATCAAACCGTCGTCGAGATGAATCGCAATGGCAGGCAAGGCATCCGCTTGAAGAACTAGAAGAAGAACGATCTGCGACAGGCCTGCGAACGAAATGCCGGCCAGAACACCGATCGCGCTGGCTCCGGACCAGAGCAAGGCTGGTGGATAGGCTGCGATGGCCATGGCGACAAAAACGGGCGCTGCCATCCGATCGATCCCGAGAGCATCATCGCCAATCACCAGCAAGCCTGCGGTCAAGCCGATTACTACGCCGATCATCGCAAATCTCCGCCAAGCCAGAAGTCGGCCAGGAACGATGCTCGGCTCATCCATCACGGAAAGTACGATGTCGTCGATGAGACTGGTCGCCAGCGCGAAGAGCAGAATGCTGCCGCCAATCGCCAGCATGGCAAGGCTCGCCATGTCCGTCAGCAGTGGCGCCAAGCCGCTACTTGTCAGCGTCTGCTCAGCCGAAACCGAGGCATCGTTCGGCCCGCCAAGCCAAAGCAGCACCGTGATCGTGATTGCGCTTAGAAAAGCGAGCCACCCGGCGAGGCGATAATTGGAACGCGGTGTCGAAAGACTTCCAATGACCGGCATCGTCGCCGGCAAAAACACGATCGACAGAAGGCCCGCGCCTATCGTGTTCAAGACCGCGGCGTCCCAATCCACAGGAAGAAGCGGCAGAGAGGCCAAGCTGCTGCCGGGCAGGGTCTGTCCAATGAGAAGCGCGACGACGACCGTGGCGATGCCGAAGGCAAACCCGATACGCGAAAGACGTATGAGAGTGGTGATGCCGCCGGCCCATGCCGGAAGGAAAATGACAAAAGCGGCAAGCGCGATCGCCGGAATCCGGGACAATGACAGGCCAGCGACGAGCCGCTCGGCGACGAGTTCGAGGAGATGGAGGACAAGCCCCGCGAGAAGAGCGCAGCTGACGGACCCCATCAACAGCCGGAGTGGCAGGCCTTCCCAACTCGTGTAGCGCAGGCTGAGCATTCGGCCCGGACTCGAAGCGCCAATCCGTCGCATTCTCGGACCGAGGACAAGAATGGATAGGAATAGCCCTGCAAGACAGCCAATGAAGATCGCAATTGGCGCTGAAGTCGTCAGATTGCCGGACGTCGCCCATGCGGTGGTCAGCGCCAACACAATGGCAGCGGGCACGGCGCTTATGCCGCGCACGCGCCGCTCGGCAAAACTCCAGCGCTGTGGTTCGACGATGAGCGACGAGACGCCGAAGCCCAGAAGAGTGCCGATAACGCATATATTCAACAGGAACTGAAGCATGGAGAGGGGAACGCCCGCGCGTTCACCAATAAATGCAAGTCCGGCCAGGCCCAGGGCGGCAAAACCCAAAATGAGCGCTGCCCAGGCACTACTGAATGCACTTCGGCTCCTGTTCAATATCGTCTCCCGACCGTCACTTTGGTTTGGGTTGTCATCAAATCGGGGGGGCTTTACAAGCAAAAAGCGCGTTGTCGTCGTGTGTGGGAGACATTCGGCCAACGCTGGGGAGGATGGATACAATTGTCTGACACAGCGCTCAAGATATTGATTGCAGACGATCATCCCCTGTTTCGCGGCGCGCTCCGACAGGTGCTTGCGGGGTTGCCGAGCGAGTGTGAGATTCAGGAGGCTGGCGATTTCGCAGGGGCGAAACGCCTTGTGGAGAATTGCGAAGACTACGATCTGATTTTGTTGGATTTGAATATGCCCGGCTCATCCGGCCACTCCGCCATTATCGGTCTCAGCGCCGTTCAGGCCAATATCCCGATCATCGTCGTTTCCGCTACAGAAGCGCCACAGACCATTCGCCGCGCGATTGAGCTCGGCGCCGCTGGTTATATCGCGAAATCCGCTTCGATGGAGACGATCCGCGAAGCGATAGAGCAGGTTCTGGAAGGTGAGGTCTGGGTTCCGCCGAATATCGATCTGGGCGTGGAAACAGACCCCCAGATGGCCGACCTTATCGACCGGCTCGGCACGTTGACGCCGCAGCAGACCCGCGTATTGACAATGATCGCCGAGGGGCTGCTCAACAAGCAGATCGCCTACGAGTTGAATGTGTCGGAGGCCACCATCAAGGCGCATGTGTCCGCCGTTCTGACGAAGCTGAACGTCGACAGCCGCACGCAGGCCGTCATTCTTCTGTCGCAACTGGGGGCGAAGGCGCCGGCGCTGTCCGCCCGTGGCTGATCCTATTCGGCTGCTGCCTGCTGCGTTTTCTTCTGGCGATTCATAATCAGCCGCAGTTTGGCGGGCTTTACCGGCTTGTTGAGCATTGGAATATCTCGGTCGGCCGCTTCCATCATTACGCTTTTCGACCGGTCGGCGGTAATCAACACAGCCGAAATCTCGCGATCGAACCACTGACGCGCATTATCGATCGCGTCAAAACCGGTTTCGCCGTTCAGATGATAGTCGGCGAGGATGAGGTTTGGCGGATTGTCGGCAGGAAGAGCGCGAATGCCGTCTGATCCCGTGGCGCGTTGCACGGTGCAACCCCAGCCTTTCAGGAGCAGTTCCATACCGTCCAGAATATCGGGCTCGTTGTCGATTGTCAGAATTCGAAGGTCGCTGAAATTGCGAGCGGCGATTAGCGATCTTGGCTGGCTAAGCGATTTACTCGGCTGGCTGGCTTTGCTGATGGGAAGGACGACGGCAAAATTCGTGCCGTCGCCCGGCCGCGATCGAACCGCGACTTCAAGGTTGAGCACCCGTGCGATGCGGTCGACGATCGAAAGGCCGAGACCCAGTCCTTCGGCTTCACGGGCACCTTCTTCAAGCCGTGCGAATTCGTCAAAAATGGCGGAGAGCTGATCTTCGGCCATTCCGATGCCGGTATCGAGGACCTGAATTTCGGCATCGTCTCCGCGCCGTCTGACACCAAGCAGCACGCGCCCGCTTCGGGTGTATTTGATCGCGTTAGAGACCAAGTTCTGAACGAGGCGGCGCAGCAGGTTGATGTCGCTGTCGACGAGGACGGATGAGGCAATGACGTGCAGCTTCAATCCCTTGGCTTCGGCAAGGGGAGCAAGCGCGGTCGCGACATGCTGTAAGACATCGCCCAGCCGAAACGTGGTGACGTTGGCTGTCAAAGCGCCGGTGTCCAGTCGTGAGATATCCAGAACAGCGGATAAAATGTCCTCCACCGCATTGAGTGACGCATCGATGCGCTGCACGGTTTTGGGGAGGTCTTTCGGTATCTGTTCGGTCGCTTGCGTTCGCTCACCGATGGCGGAGCAGTAAAGGCGCGCCGCGTTCAGCGGTTGGAGAATGTCGTGTCCAACCGCCGCCAGAAACCGCGTCTTTCCGAGATTGGCGTCCTCAGCGGCGCGCCTTGCATCCACCAGTTCGCCATTGACATCCAGCAATTCGCGCGTTCGCGCCGCGACCGCCGCTTCGAGCCCTTCATTGGCGCTTTTCAGAGCGCGGTCCGATTCCACCTGGGCCGTGATATCCGTATATGTGCCGACCACGCCGCCTTCAGGCATGGGCCGGGTCCGAATTTCGATAATCCGTCCCGATCGCCGCAATTCGAGTTGCCATGCCGACTGCGCGCACGCCAGCCTGTCGATGATCTTTTCGATTTCCCGCTCCTCGATCTCCTGCTGACCTGCCAGATGTTCGATGACATCTGAGAGTGGCGCGCCCACCACGCCAAGTGACTCCGGCAGATTGAAGAGGGTACGGAAACGCCGGTTCCAACAGGTTAGCCGCAGGTCGCGATCGAACACGGTAATGCCCTGTTCCATCTGATCGAGAGCGATCTGCAGAAGCCCCCGGTTCTGCTGCAGCGCTTCGGTCGCGTCGTCCAGAAGCGTGTAGGCGAAGCTGGCATTGGTGTCGTAGCGTTCCAGCAGAAGCGACAGGATGAGCCTTGCGGATGATGATCCGACGGCGCTGCCGAGAAGCCCTTCAGCGAAGCGCAGGATTTGAGCGTCGGCAATATCGGACGGCTGAAGAACCCGATTTTCACGCTGCTGCCACGAGCGGAAACTACGTTCGGTGCGCTCTTGGCCGAGATAGCGGCCGATGGTTGTCTGAATTTCACCGACGGTAAGCTGCGTTTTGATCTTGCGCGGAAATGGCGAGCGGCCCGCGCCGCGCGGTACGAACAACGCTGCCTGTATGCGTTCGCGGGGCAGGGCGCTGCGCGATAGCGAACCGATGATGAAGGCCAGTGTGTTTGCCGTTAACGAGATCAGCGTTCCATGTTCCAGCGATGACAGGTCGAGACCGAAAAGCGCTTCCGGCCGCAGCCATGAAAGACCGAACGGACCGTCCACGAGCATTGCCGCGTCGGGCGGCAGAATGCTGGGAAGAAGGAGCGTATAGGACCAGGCGAAGAAGCCGACGGTCATGCCGGCAATTGCACCCCGCCCGTTTGCCCCGCGCCAGACCATGCCGCCGAGAAATGCCGGCATGAATTGTGCGATGGCGGCAAAGGACAGCAGCCCTATGGACGCCAAGAGCGCGGCATTGTCGATCGAGCGGTAGTAGAAATAACCGGCCGCGAGCAATCCTGCGATGGCGAGACGGCGGATGAAAAGAATAGTACGTGACCAGTCTTCATGATCGGCCCAGCGCATGCCGAGTGTTCGATGAAGGACGACCGGCATGATCAGATCGTTGGAGATCATGATGGAAAGGGCGACCGACGCCATAATGACCATGGCTGTCGCAGCGGAGAGCCCACCGATGAAAGCGACGATGGAGAGCCATTCATTGCCGGCGAGCAACGGGATGGCAAGCACGTAAAGGTCGGCATTGGTTTGTCCGCCGACTGTCGTCAGCCCGACCAAGGCGATGGGCAGAACGAAAATATTGATGGCGACGAGATAAAGCGGAAAGAGCCAGCGCGCCCGTTCCACTTCGCGCTCTGACCGGTTCTCGACCACCATTACGTAGAACTGTCGCGGCAGTAGAAGAATGGCCGACCCCGACAGAAGGGTCAGCGTGAACCATCCGATCACCGGCGTATCGTTCGTCAGGCTGTCCCATACCGCCGGATGATTGCTGACCTGCTCCCAAAGGCTGGAAGGGTCGAAGAGCAAGAAGCAGACACTGAAACCGACGATAAGGAAGGCAGCCAGCTTGATGACGGATTCGATGGCGATGGCGAAAACCAGCCCATCCTGATGTTCTGTTGCGTCTGTTTGCCGCGTTCCGAACAAGATGGCGAAGATCGCCAGCAGCACCGTGACCCAGAAGGAGGTGCCGCCAACACCGATCGGCATGGGAAGCGCTGCTGCGCCGACGCTTCGTGTCTCGGCCAGAAGGGTGACGGAATCGGAAATCGCCTTTAGTTGCAGCGCGATGTAGGGCACCACTCCAATCGTGGCGATCAGGGTTGCGATTGAGGCGACCGAAAAGCTTTTGCCGTAACGCGATGCCAGGAAGTCGGCGATGGAGGTGATGCGTTCCGCCTTCGAGATTCGGGTGATCCGCTTGATGAATGGTGTGGCGAGAATGAAAACGAGCGCCGGCCCGATATAAATGGTCAGGAATTGCAGGCCGCTATTTGCGGCAACCCCGACCGAGCCGAAAAACGTCCACGAGGTGCAGTAAACGGCAAGTGAAAGCGCGTAGCGGATGGGGCGGTCGCGCTCTGCGCGTTTGTTATGGCCACGGTCGCCAAGCGCGGCGACCACGAAGAGAACCGTCAGGTAAATGAGCGCGACGAGCGAAACGACCCATGCGTTCATATAGCCATGCTCCCTCCCTCTTCGGCGCTCTCCAGGCCTGCCATCCAATTCTAGCCCAGCGTTCTGTTCACTGGAAGGCAGTCATGCTTGACCATTGTGTCGCGATCGGATCGATTTTCGAGAGAGTCTACCCAAGCACACAGAAGGTCTGATTGAGACGAAAGGGACTGTCATGACGATCTATCAGGAATTCAAGGAATTTATCGCCAAGGGCAATGTCATGGATCTGGCGGTCGGCGTGATCGTCGGCACCGCTTTCAGCGGCATCGTGAAGTCGCTGACTGACGACATCATCATGCCGATTGCAGGCGCGGTCTTCGGCGGGTTCGATTTCTCCAATTACTTCCTTCCGCTTGCTGGCAGTGTGGAGGCGAATACGCTCGATGCCGCCAGAGAGCAGGGTGCTGTCCTCGCCTATGGCAGCTTCGTAACTGTCATTCTTAATTTCCTGATCCTCGCCTTCATCGTCTTCCTGATGGTCAAAGGGGTCAACAATCTGCGCCGCAAGGAAAACAAGGAAAAGGAAGTGGCGGCTTCCGCGCCGCCTGCCGACATTCAGCTTCTGACCGAAATCCGCGATGCGCTCGTTCGCGGCGAAAAACGGCCGGACGTCGCAACCTGATTGCCGCTTGCCTTTACCGCAATGCAGCACAAGTGTTTCGGCGAAGGCAAAATCAACCGGCAAACGATGGAGCGGCATTCAATGGCTGGCGATAAATCTCTGGATGGCAATGTGGCGGTGATCACCGGGGCAGGATCGGGTATCGGCCAGGCTATCGCGGTGGGCATGGCGGCGCAGGGCGCAAAAATCGCAATTTGTGACATCGACATGGAAGGCGCCGAAGAGACGGCCTCCATGCTGAAAGATAAATTCGGCACCGAGAGTCTCACGGTCAATATGGATGTGACCGACGAAGAGGCCGTCAATAGCGGTATGGACCAAGTGGCGGAAACGTTCGGCAGGGTCGATACGCTGGTCGCCAATGCCGGCATCCAGATCGTGCATCTGATCGAGGACTTTCCCTATGAACAGTTCAGGAAGGTCGTTTCGATCCATCTGGACGGATCGTTTCTGACCACCAAGGCCGCTGTCAAACATATGTATCCACAGAAAAGCGGATCGCTCATCTATATGGGTTCGGTGCACAGTCACGAAGCCTCGACACAGAAGGCGGCTTATGTGGCGGCAAAGCACGGCATCCTTGGCCTGTCCCGCGTTATGGCGAAGGAAGGCGCGAAACACGGCGTCCGCTCCAATGTGATCTGCCCCGGCTTCGTCAAAACGCCGTTGGTGGAAAGGCAAATTCCGGAACAGGCGAAAAATCTCGGCATTTCCGAGGAAAAAGTGGTCAACGAAATCATGCTCGGCAACACGGTGGATCAGGAATTCACCACCATGGAAGACGTCGCCGATGTGGCGACTTTTCTTGCGTCTTTCCGATCCAACGCACTGACAGGGCAGTCCATCGTGGTCAGTCACGGTTGGTCGATGCGCTGAGCATCGGGCAGTGTTGATGACACGCGCCAAGTGATAGAGAAATTTGATCGAAACATGCGCTCGTCAGGCTTGAAACCTTATCGCCGTTTCGCCTAGGCCAGACTGGAAAACCGATCAGGGGAGGGAACGCCGTGAAAACTCGCGCAGCCGTCGCATTCGAAGCAAAGAAGCCGCTTGAAATTGTCGAACTGGACCTCGAAGGGCCGAAGGCCGGTGAGGTTCTGGTCGAAATCAAGGCGACCGGTATCTGTCACACGGATGCCTATACTTTGGACGGCCTCGATAGCGAGGGGCTTTTCCCTTCCATTCTCGGTCACGAAGGCTGCGGCATCGTCCGCGAGGTCGGTGCTGGGGTGACGAGCGTCAAAGAAGGCGATCACGTTATTCCGTTGTATACGCCGGAATGCCGCCAATGCAAAAGCTGCCTGTCGCAGAAAACCAATCTCTGCACGGCGATCCGCGCCACGCAGGGCAAAGGCGTCATGCCGGACGGCACGTCGCGCTTCTCCTACAAAGGCCAGACCATCTATCACTATATGGGCTGCTCGACCTTCTCCAACTATACGGTTCTGCCGGAAATAGCGGTCGCGAAAATCCGTGAGGACGCGCCGTTCGACACCACCTGCTATATCGGGTGCGGCGTGACGACCGGCGTCGGCGCGGTGGTCAACACGGCCAAGATCGAACCCGGCTCCAATGTCGTGGTTTTCGGCCTTGGCGGCATCGGTCTCAATGTGGTGCAGGGCGCAAAGATGGTCGGTGCGAACCGTATTGTCGGCGTCGATCTGAACAACGACAAGAAGGAATGGGGCGAGAAGTTCGGCATGACCGACTTCGTCAACCCAAAGGAGATCGGCGGTGACGTCGTGCCGCATCTCGTCGAGATGCTGGATGGTGGCGCCGACTATACCTTCGATTGCACCGGCAACACGACCGTCATGCGCCAGGCGCTGGAAGCCTGTCATCGCGGCTGGGGCGTTTCCGTCGTCATCGGCGTGGCGGAAGCCGGCAAGGAAATTTCGACCCGCCCGTTCCAGCTGGTCACAGGTCGCGAATGGAAAGGGACGGCATTCGGCGGCGCGCGCGGTCGCACCGATGTCCCGCAGATCGTCGACTGGTACATGGACGGCAAGATTCAGATCGACCCGATGATCACCCACCGCCTCGACCTCGAAGACATCAATAAGGGCTTCGACCTGATGCATGAGGGCAAATCGATCCGCGCGGTCGTGGTTTACTAAGTCGGAGCCATCATGGAAATCGTCAGCCAAAACCGCAGTCATGGCGGCACACAATATGTCTGCCGCCATCTGAGCGCCGAGACGAAGACGGAGATGACCTTCGCCGTCTTCGTCCCCGATCATGCCGAAGGCGCATTGCTTCCGGCGGTCTGGTATCTCTCCGGGCTGACCTGCACCCATGCCAATGTCATGGAGAAGGGCGAATATCGGCGGGCATGCTCCGAACTCGGTCTGATCTTCATCGCGCCGGACACCTCGCCCCGTGGCGAGGGGGTTCCGGACGACCCGGAAGGCGCTTACGATTTCGGCCTCGGAGCGGGGTTTTATGTCGATGCGACCGAAGATCCCTATGCGGAAAATTATCGCATGTGGTCATATGTGACGAAGGAACTGCCTACTTTAGTCGCTGAGCATTTTCCGATGGATGCTTCCAGCCAGTCGATCATGGGTCATTCCATGGGTGGCCATGGCGCGCTGACCATAGGCCTTTCGCATCCCGACCGCTTCCGGGCCGTTTCGGCCTTCGCGCCCATCGTTGCGCCGAGCGAGGTGCCATGGGGTCAAAAGGCGCTGCCGGCCTATCTCGGTGACGACAAGAGCGCATGGCGCAGACACGATGCGGTCGCGTTGATCGAAGATGGCGCTCGGCTACCGGCCCTTCTTGTCGATCAGGGGGCTGATGACAATTTTCTGAAAGAGCAGCTACAGCCCGAGCGGTTGGCTGATGCCTGCGAAGAGGCCGGAATCGATCTGACCTTGCGGTTACAACCGGGCTACGACCACAGTTATTATTTCATCTCGACTTTCATGGAAGATCATTTGCGCTGGCACGCGCAACGCCTTGCGGGCGTGTGACGGGCGCCATTAGTCGATAGGGTCTGTCGCGGCGTGCTGCCGATGATTAGGATGGTCTGACCTTTGGGCCGGCGCTGCGTAGCCGATGGGCGGGCGCTGGTGGTTGCGGATGGACCACGACATGACGGGCATGGAAGTGACCACTGGGGCCGAAACCGGCCTATGGGGCGCAAGCCTTACCGAGAGGGCTGCGACCGTTCCGCTGGACACAGACCTTACCGTCGACTTCGCAATTATCGGGGCAGGCTTTACCGGTTGTGCAGCGGCGCTGGAAGCAAGCCGACTTGGCGCGTCTGTTGCGGTTCTTGAGGCTCGGACGGTTGGCTTCGGCGGTTCGGGCCGTAATGTCGGGCTCGTCAATGCGGGTCTGTGGCTGCCGCCTGAAACGATCATCGCGCAGATGGGCGGGAGCGACGGGCGCCGTCTCATCGACGCGCTGGGCGCTGGCCCCGATCGCGTTTTCGAAATTATCGAGCGGGAGAGCATCGACTGCGAAGCGACACGCGCGGGTACGCTGCATCTGGCGCATACGCCAAGCGGAAAGGCGGATTTGCGACGACGCCACCGTCAAGCAAATGCTTTCGGAAGCGTGCTTCACCTCCTCAATTCGGATGAAGCCCGCCGGCGCACCGGCTCTTCCGTTTTCCACGGCGCGCTCTGGAACCCGAAGGCCGGAACCATCCAACCGCTTGCTTATTGCCACGGGCTGGCTCGCGCGGCCATGCGCATTGGCGCGAGGATCTATTCCGATACGCCGGTGCAAGCGGCCGAATGGCGGGATGGCGTCTGGGTCTTACGGTCGGGACAATACATTGTCCGGGCAAGGGCGCTTCTTCAAGCGACCAATGCCTACGACACTGCTTGGACGCAATGCGATGCTCCAAGATACGTAACCGTGAATTACTCTCAGTTCGCAACCGTCCCTTTACCCGCAGAAGCCCTGCAAACAGTCTTGCCAGGCAAAGAAGGGTGCTGGGACACCGCCCTGGTCATGTCATCGATCCGGTTGGACAGGTCAGGTCGCCTGATCATCGGCGGGATGGGGAATAGCAACAGCCGGGCAGGGCGCATTCATGCCGGGTGGGCCAGGCGAAAACTGAAGGCGCTTTATCCGGCTCTTGCCGACATTCCCTTCGAACATGAATGGAGCGGGCGGATCGCCATGGCGGCAGACCATCTGCCAAAGGTGCAGGTATTGGGACCATCGGGTCTTTCGATCTTCGGCTATTCGGGCAGGGGTATCGCGCCCGGCACCGTTTTCGGGTCCGCCGCGGCGAGATATCTGGTCAATAAGGATGAGACGGCTTTGCCGCTGCCGGTCAGCGACGACCATTCCGAGACGATGACGGGCGCGAGAGCCGCTTATTACGAGCTCGGCGCAACCATTGTACACGCCCTTGGCGCGCGCTTCCGCGTCATATAGGTGACCAACTCCAATCAAAACTTTATCGATGAGGCAAGTTGGATGGTGCTGCCGGAGAGATTTGAACTCTCGGCCTCTCCCTTACCAAGGGAGTGCTCTACCCCTGAGCTACGGCAGCATCGCACGCGGTCGGCCAGCCGATAAGGCGGCCCGCGAACGCGGCGGGTATTGCCATAACGTCCCTGCCTTGGCAAGCAGCCGAGGACGCAAAATCATTGGCGGGCCGTAATGGCGGCCATCAAGGGGTCTGCGAAATGTCGGAAAAGGACAGGAAAGAGCGGTTGGCCGAACAGCTTCGAGCCAATATCCGTCGCCGTAAGGCCCAGTCCCACGCTTCGCGTGGCGGCAAGGCCGACCGGCGGAGCGGGCTGCCAGCTGCCGAAGAAGAGCGCAATGCTCCGATAACCGGCAATGCCCGCTCATCGCACGATGAGCCGGATTCTTGAACGCATCCCGAACTTCGTCTAGAGGAACGCGCTCGCCTTGACCTGACGCAAACCGGCCGCGCGGATCGTCAGTATGGATCGTGAATAACGCGCAGCAGCTTGTAGAGGCTTTTATGGATCGTATTCGTATTGTGGGTGGCAAGCCGCTCGTCGGCACCATTCCGATTTCCGGCGCCAAGAACGCAGCGCTGCCTTTGATGATTGCATCGCTTTTGACCGACGACACGTTGACGCTGGAAAACGTGCCTTATCTCGACGATGTCGATCAACTGATTCGTATTCTCGGCAATCATGGTGTGGATTATTCGGTCACGGGCAAACGCCGTGGTCAGGATGAAAATTACGCCCGCAACATCCACTTCACGGCGCGCAACATCGTCGACACCACCGCCCCCTACGAACTGGTGTCGAAAATGCGCGCCAGCTTCTGGGTCGTCGGCCCGCTTCTTGCCCGTACGGGCAAGGCGCGGGTGTCGCTGCCGGGCGGCTGCGCCATCGGTACGCGTCCGGTCGATCTTTTCATTGACGGGCTGCATCATCTGGGCGCCGAGATTGAAGTCGATGGCGGTTACGTCAACGCCAAGGCCGAAGGCGGGCTGAAAGGCGGGCGCTACGTTTTCCCGAAGGTCTCCGTCGGCGCGACCCATGTGCTGATGATGGCCGCCACCCTTGCCAAGGGAACGACCGAACTTGAGAACGCGGCGCGTGAGCCGGAGGTGGTCAATCTGGCCGAATGCCTGATCGCAATGGGTGCGAAGATTACCGGCCACGGCACGTCCACCATTACGATTGAGGGCGTCACCCAGCTTTCCGGCGCGCGACACGCTGTCGTCGCCGACCGCATCGAGACCGGCACGTATGCCATGGCTGTGGCGATGACTGGCGGCGACGTTCTGCTGGCTGGCGCAAAGGCCGATCTTCTGCAGGCGGCGCTGGAGAAGATCCGCGACAGCGGCGCGGAAGTGACGGAAGAAACCGGCGGTATCCGGGTGCGCAAGAGTGGAAGCGAAATCAACCCGGTCGATGTCACCACGGAAGTCTTTCCAGGCTTTCCAACGGACCTGCAGGCCCAGTTCATGGGACTGATGACGCGCTCGACCGGCACCTCGCGTATCGTGGAAACGATCTTCGAAAATCGCTTCATGCATGTGCAGGAACTGGCGCGGCTCGGCGCGCATATCAGTCTGTCGGGACAGTCTGCTGTTGTGGAAGGCGTGCCGACGCTTCGTGGCGCGCCGGTTATGGCGACCGATTTGCGCGCGTCTTCGGCGCTCATCATCGCCGGCCTTGCGGCTGAGGGCACCACGGAGGTCAACCGCGTCTACCATTTGGATCGGGGCTTTGAGCGGCTGGAGGCGAAATTGGCCGCCTGCGGGGCCGAGATCGAGCGTGTCGCCGACTGAAAGCGCTTCGGCGCTGGGCGGTTCCTCGCTGCAGGCCAAGAACTTCGAAAGCGACTGGACTTGGGCAGGACGGTGACAATGTTGAATCGGTAAGGCCCGATCCTCATATGGAAGTTCCCATGAATGAACTGAAACTTGCCGCTTTCGACGCCGACGATCTTGTGGTGATTTCGGCCCACTGCCAGGACGCCCTCGCCAAACCTGTCGAGGCCGCCTACGACCGTCGTACGCAAACCTTTGTCTTGCCGCTGCGCCGTTATGCCTGGGAGAAGAAGCGGCGTTTCTTCAGCCGCGGAGAAAGACGGCTCGCGGTTCTTTCGGTCGCAAGGGTTTCCGCCGTTCGCTCGACCAACATCGATCAGTCAGCCGATGAGTCGGTACTCAATCTTTTGGCCGTGCAGTTTGCGCCAAATGGTTTGGAAGACGATCCAGGCGGCACCGTCGAACTGATATTTTCCGCCGACGCGACGATCGCGCTCGAGGTCGAGTGTATCGAACTGCGCCTTGCCGATCTGGGCGCGGCATGGCAGACGGAGAGCCGGCCGGCTCACGATCTGTAAGGCGGTCGGAACGTCTCCAATCGTAGCCGGTTTTTGCCGGGTAGGGAAAATCATCGCCAGTCATGGCCATCACGCTTTCGACCGCCGCCGAAGATTTCGAGGAACGCTTTGCTGCGCTTCTGTCAATGAAGCGTGAGGCGTCCCCGGATGTCGATCGGGCCGTGGCCGAAATCATCGCCGCGGTGATGGCTGAGGGCGACAGGGCGGTCATCGATTATACGAGGCGGTTCGACCGGTTCGAGATTGGCGCGCCAGCCGATATCGCCTTCAGTGAAGATGAGATTGATGAGGCATTCCACGATGTTGCATCGAGCACTTTGGATGCTTTGACCCTGGCGCGCGACCGGATTCGTTCGCATCATGAGCGTCAACTGCCGAAAGACGATATCTACACCGATGCGCTGGGCGTCGAACTCGGCAGCCGGTGGACGGCGGTCGAGGCAGTTGGCCTATATGTGCCGGGCGGCACGGCGTCCTATCCCTCATCGGTGCTGATGAACGCCTTGCCGGCAGTGGTCGCGGGCGTGGAACGCATCGCCATGGTGGTGCCGACGCCCGATGGCGTGGTCAATCCACTGGTTCTTGTGGCGGCGCGGCTGGCCGGCGTCAGGGAAATTTATCGGATCGGCGGAGCGCAGGCCATCGCCGCACTTGCTTACGGTACGGAGACGATTGCGCCGGTTTCGAAGATCGTCGGTCCCGGAAACGCCTATGTCGCAGCGGCCAAACGGCGCGTTTTCGGAACGGTGGGCATCGATATGATTGCCGGACCGTCCGAAGTGCTCGTCCTGGCTGACGGCAATAACAATCCAGACTGGATCGCCGCCGATCTTCTGGCGCAGGCCGAGCACGACGCCGCGGCTCAGTCCATATTGATGACGGACGATCGATCCTTCGGCGAAGCGGTGATCGAGGCCGTAGAGCGGCAGCTGAGAACGCTTCCGCGTGCCGACATCGCCCGTACATCATGGAAGGATTTCGGCGCGGTCATCGTCGTGCCCGACTTCGATGAGGCCCTGCCGCTCGTCGATCGGATCGCAGCGGAGCACCTCGAACTCGCCTTCGATGGCGCGGAAGAATATGTCGGCAAGGTTCGCAATGCCGGCGCTATCTTTGTCGGTGCGCATACGCCGGAAGTCATTGGCGATTACGTTGGCGGCTCGAACCACGTTTTGCCGACGGCGCGCTCGGCCCGCTTCTCGTCCGGTCTGGGCGTGCTCGACTATATGAAGCGGACCAGCGTTCTGAAATGCGGCCCCGATCAGCTTCGTGCGCTCGGCCCTGCTGCCATCGCCCTTGCAGAAGCGGAGGGCCTCGGCGCTCATGCGCGGTCAGTCTCGATCCGGATGAATGCCGGAGGCCGTGATGGGTGAGCAGAAGAACGGCCGGTTGATCGATGTGGTGCTCGATGAATCGATCGGTCGCTCAACCCCGGATGTGGAGCATGAACGAGAGGTCGCGATCTTCGATCTGATCGAGGAGAACAGCTTTCAGCCCGTGGGAGACGATAGTGGCGGTCCCTACAAGCTGCGTCTGGGTGTACGCGACAACAAGCTGATCTTCGAGATTACGCGGGAGAACGGCGACGCGGTCGTGACCAACATTCTCTCGCTCACGCCATTTCGGCGGATTGTGAAGGAATACTTCATGATCTGCGAAAGCTACTACGAAGCGATCCGAACAGCGTCTTCGGCGCAGATCGAGGCAATCGATATGGGCCGGCGCGGTTTGCACAATGAAGGCAGTCAGACATTGCAGGACCGCCTGGCTGGAAAGATCGACATAGATTTCGATACCGCACGACGGTTGTTCACCCTTGTTTGCGTTCTGCACTGGCGCGGCTAGTGGCTGATATGCTCTAAGAGCCGCACTTGCGAATAGACAATTGGCCGGCGGGAGGCTGTTTCCTTCCGTCGGCTCTTCCTATAGGTTCCGCGCGCGCTGTGCCGGCTCCGGCCGCGCCGTAATGAATAAAGGCGAAGAATGGCGAAAGAAGAAGTTCTCGAATTTCCCGGTGTCGTAACGGAATTGCTCCCGAACGCCATGTTCCGGGTCAAGCTGGAAAACGATCACGAAATCATTGCTCATACGGCTGGCCGGATGCGCAAGAACCGCATTCGTGTGCTCACAGGCGACAAGGTCCTTGTCGAGATGACGCCCTATGATCTGACCAAGGGCCGTATCACCTATCGCTTCAAATAGGCCGCATGCGGCGGCGAAAGGCGAGAAGAGCATGAGCGTGCTGCAGAAACTGATTCTCGCCTCGGGCTCGCCGCGGCGTGTCGAATTGCTGCAACAGGCCGGCATCGAACCCGATGCGCTGTTGCCGACTGAGATCGATGAGACGCCCCGCAGGGCCGAGCATCCTCGCTCGCTGGCCAAAAGGCTGTCGGTGCAGAAGGCCGAGGCAGCGTTCGAAACCCAGCGCAATCAAGCCGAAAAGAAACGCGCCTTTATCCTGGCAGCGGACACGGTCGTGTCCGTCGGTCAGCGCATCTTGCCGAAGACCGAGATGGTCGATGAGGCCTCGGCCGCGTTGCGGCTTCTTTCGGGCAGAAGCCACAGGGTTCATACCGGGATCTGCCTCGTCACGCCGAACGGAAATTTCCGCCAGCGCATGGTAGAGAGCCGCGTTCGCTTCAAGCGGCTGAGCGGGGAAGAGCTGGATGCCTACCTCGCCAGCGGCGAATGGCGCGGGAAGGCGGGCGGCTACGCTATTCAGGGTCTTGCTGGCACATTTGTCATCAAACTCATCGGCAGCTATTCCAATGTCGTGGGCCTGCCGCTCTATGAAACCGTGTCGCTTCTGGTGGGCGAAGGATTTCACGTTCATCGGGGGTGGTTGGGCCAGCCAGGCCGCGTTTGAGCCCTTCGGGCTTGATTGAGCCGCTGCGCATACCAAGATGAGTGCGGTTCCGCCGCCGCTTTTGCTTTCCAACCGATGGATATGAAATGGCCACCGCAGACAATGTTACGCCGCTGCGCCCCGCCCGCCCATGCCCTGAATGCGGACGCCCGAGCGTGCGTGAGCATTTCCCCTTCTGCTCGCCTCGATGCAAGGATGTCGACCTTTCGCGTTGGCTGACCGGCAGCTACGCCATTCCGGTCACGGAAGAGGAAGAAAATGTGGAGGAAACCGCCCAACGCGGCGATTAACCGGACAGGGTCAAAAAAGCGCTGTCGGACCGCTTGCCACGTGCAGGGTGCGTCGCTATAACCCGCCCGTTTCCGGACGTTGGATTACCAAGCCGCGTCGGCCGAACGGCCAGTTTCTCCGGAATGCCCAGGTAGCTCAGTTGGTAGAGCATGCGACTGAAAATCGCAGTGTCGGTGGTTCGATTCCACCCCTGGGCACCACGCTTCCTTACCGAAGATTTCGAACTTGGCCGTCAGGCGCAGCCTATTGGAGCGAATGGCCGTTGAATTCGATGGAGACGGCCATGCCGTCGCTGCCATCCACCTCGATGCTGCCATTGAGCTTTCTGACGCAGCCCTCGACGATTTTCCAACCGAGCGAACGCGACTTGCGCAGAACCGTTTCGGCATTGTCGAGGCCCGGGCCGTCATCTTTGACGGTCAGGCGAATCTTCGGCCCCTTTTGAGCTGCAGTGACCCGGACGCATTTTTTGCCGCGTCCTTTGCTCGATGCGTGTTTGACGGCATTGGTCAGCAACTCGTTGACGATCAGACCGATCTCGGTCGCCGTATCGAAGGATACAGAAAGCGCTTCGCTCTGCGTTTCGATCGATACCCCGCTCTTGTCGATAGCAAGGCGCAGACGTTCCGCAAGCGTCTCGATGTGTTTTTGCAGATCGACCTCGGTCACGTCGTCGGCTTGGTGCAGAAGATTATGCGCGTTGGCGAAGGCCTGGATGCGGCCGGTGAAATCATTCAGCGCCTTACGGGTCTCTTCGTGGCTCGACTGCCGGGCCTGAAGAAGGGCAAGCGACTGAATGATCGCAAGATTGTTCTTGGTTCGGTGATGCATTTCCCGCAGCAGGAACTGTTGTTCCGCCAATGCATCACGAAGCGCTCGGTTCTGTTCTGCCAGCTCCTCGATGGGCGATCCGTGCGAGGCTTTGACGAGCGCCTCCGCGGCTTCCTTCGCAATGTCGGAAGCATCGTCATTTCCGCCTAGATTGAGAGTTAGGTCGATTGTCGTGCCGGCTTCGTCCGTGTTGACGCGGAAGGCGTCAACCAGCTTCTGAGAACCGGAAAGTCCGAGGCCCGGCCCGCGATGGGACTGGTGACGGTTGCGCAGGAGATCGTCGAGCCCTTCGATCCCGTTTCCGTGGTCCTGCACACGGGCGATGAGACAGAGTCCTGATTTTCCCTCGTCAAACGCAAACTCCGCGACCCCGTCCTTCCCATACTGAACGGCGTTTCGCGCAATCTCCGAGACGGCGGTAGCGAAGCGGATCTGATCACGGCTTGTCGCGCCCCCGACCTTGGCAATGAGCCGCGCCGTGCGCCGAGTGTGGGAGACGTCGCCATCCTGTTCGAGCGCGATCGATGTCACAACGGATTTCAAGGGCGGGACCTCACGACAAGAACGCCCGAATCGTCGGTTCCCCGGCGCTTCAGTTTGTAGATTGTGCTGGCGATCATCTCTGCACTTCGGAAGAACAGGGATGTCGGCTCTGGTTGGGCTGAAATGGTCTTCAATCCGTCGGTGGCAAGCAGGAGGACGGATTCGGATGTCCATTCATGCTCCGTCACACGTGGATGGCGGGAGGTGGCGCCCAATATGCCCGGCTGGGACGGGATGCCGTTACGCCGTCCATCGGCGTGGAAAATGTCGCCTTTGATATTGCCAACGCCGACGCAGCGTAAGACGCCCGGCTCGTGCGGAATTTCGACGAGCAAGGCCGCTGCGCCCCGCCCGCCTGCCAGCGCATGGGCGATCGCCTGCTCAGTCTCTTCAAGTGTTGCGGTTTTCGTCTTTGCAAAGGCCTCGACGCCGGTCGCGGCGTCTTGGGCCGCTTTCGGCCCATGGCCCAGCACGTCCATAAGCATGACCGTGGTGGTGGTCTTGCCGACCCGCAGATTAAAGGCGTCGCCACCCATTTCGTAACCAGGTTTTGGCACGATCAGTCCTGCGACGTCGTAGAATGATGAGGCCTGTCGGCGATGACCGATTTTCGCGACCAGCGTGGTGCCATGCGGCCCGCTATGAATGTCGAATGAATCGGCCATTCGTTGCATGGAGCCAAGACCGCCACCGATCCCACGGGGTTTGGAATCGGCTGTGGTAAAGCCGTCCACCATGGCCGCTTCGACATTGGTGATGCCAGGTCCGCCATCGAGAGCGACAATGGTCACGCACCCACCCTTGCCGCCGGTCTCCGCGCCTATAAGCACCTCGCCGTTCTTGGCGTGACGAATGAGATTGGTGCAGGCTTCGGTCACGATGATCGCCAGCCGATCCATATCGTCATCTGTCAGTTCGACCGATTTGGCAGCGGCCAGCGATGCACGGCGAACGGCCCCGATCTGGCTTTCGTCTTCGACCGGTAGTGAGATCATCGGGGGCCACATTCGAGTGTTACTTTCGTTCCCTGTTTGGAAGATGAGGTGATTTCGAAACGGTCGACAAGCCGTTTGGCTCCGCCCAATCCAAGGCCAAGGCTTTTTCCCGTGCTGAACCCGTCGCTGACCGCCCGATCTATGTCGTCAATACCGGGTCCGCGATCGGTGCACACAGCGACGACGCGTTTCTGTCCGGCGGCGCCGGCCTCGGAGAAGCTGATAACGCCGCCACGCCCGTAGATGACGGCGTTGCGGGCGATCTCGGAGACGGCTGTGACGAATTTCGTGCTTTTGATGGTGGATGCCCCGATGGCGGCCATCGCTTTTGCCGCCGCCTGCCTTGCGAACGCGACATCGCCTGATGTCTTGAGCGTCACCCTCGCGGCTTCGTCGGTCACAGCTTGTTTGACCGGTCACTCACAATCGCGTTGATAGCCCGGTCCGCGTTCAATGCTGTCTCCACCCCGTCCAGGGTCATTCCAAGTTCGACGAGGGTCATGGCAACGGCCGGACGCATACCGACAACGATTGTCCTTGCGTTCATGACCCGCGCCATCTGCGCCATCGCTGCGAGCATTCGACCGGCGAAGGTGTCGACGATCTCAAGGCTCGATATGTCGATGACAACGCCATGGGCGTTGCGCTTGGCCACTTCCTCGACGAGCCGGTCTTGGAGAGAGACGATTTCCTGATCGTCCAGATCGTCGCGAATGGCTACGATGATGCAGCCATTAATCGTCATCATCGGAATAGGGTTGGCCGCGTCAAGCACCCGCTGATCCTCGACCGACCTGCACACCTAGCCGATCGAATGCGTAGGCGAGACCGCTTTCCAGATCGACACGTGTCACGATGTTTGGCAGTTCCACCCCAAGGTTCACGACCGTCTGCGCGATTTTCGGACTGATGCCGCAAATGACGCATTCGGCACCCATGAGGCGTACAGCCGATGCCGTCTTCAGCAGATGCTGCGCGACCATGGTATCGACGGTCGAAACGCCGGTGATGTCGATGATGGCAACCTCGGCCTCCCATTGCACGATGGCATCCAGCAGATTTTCCATCACGGTCTGAGCACGGAACGAGTCCAACGTGCCGATCAGCGGAACGGTCACGATGCTGTCCCATATTTTCACGACCGGTGCGGCGACCTCCGTCATCTCGGCGCGCTGGCGTTCGATGATCGCCTCGCGCTTGGAGACGAGAGTTTCGATCGCGTGAAGACTGATCTGGTCGATAAGCCGAGTGGCGTTCCAGATTTCCCGCATCAGAACGCGCGGCTTCTCGCCAAGCTCGCTTTGCAGCATCTTGAAGAGGGGCTGTTTGAGCGCGCCGATGAACCAACCCATTTCGGTGGTCGAAACACCGCGCTGCGTTCTGTTCTCGGCAATATCCTCCAGGGCATCGCGAACCGGCTCCCAGCCCGCCTCCGCCAGATCGAGATCGTCATCCGTCGCTTCTTTCGGCATGGCTTTCGCCATCGCCGACAGAAGTTCGCGGCTCTGTTGCTCCGACTCCTTGCCGGAAACGAGGTCCGTCCTTTTAACACCTTCCGCAGTCTGTACTTTCAGCCATTCGGCCAAAACGCGATCGTAATCATTAATGATGATCGACGCGACGGTTGTTTCGTTGGGCATGGCAATCTTTCGTTCGCTGAATATCGTTGACTGTCTATGTAGCAGCGCGTGCCATTTGGCAAACCATCCTGAACGGAAGGCGGAAACGACATTTGTTGCACGCGCCGCGGGTCAATGTGGCGGCCTGCGCTCCATTGCGTCCTGACCTCTGTGGCCAGCCAGGAATGAAATGTAACGCAAGGTTAGGTGACCGGTTGCATTATGAGCGCCCATAGGTAGCAATATATTCTTAGTTATACTGCCGGGATTCGGCTCTGCTTCAATATCAATTCTTAATCTCTTGTCCTCCATAGTTCTTTGTAAGGGTAAGAGGTTCGCGATGGATTCCATCATATCTATGATCGAAGGCGGTTCGGTGATTGTGGTCGCCGTGCTTTGTTGTGTGTTCTTCGGAGAAAGGCTTCGGGGGTCGCTCTGGCTGGGCGGCATCGTCTACGGGATTGTGTTTGCCGTGACAGGCGCCATCGTCATGTCGAATTCGGTCGAACTGATCCCGGGTGTCAGGACTGATCCTCGCAACGCAGTAGCCGTGCTTTCGGGCGCGATCGGCGGACCGATCAGCGCGCTCATCAGCGCGATCGTCATGATGGCGATACGTTGGAGCTATGGCGGTCTGGGCGCGATAGCCGGAGCAGCCAGTATCGGAACGGCTGCGCTTTCATCGGTGATCCTTTGGGCGTGGTGGACAAAGTGGCGTGGTTTCGCGCCGTCCAAATTATACATTTTCTACCAGGCGCTGATCGCGGGCATCGTTCCCACAATAACGATATTCATCCTCGCCCAAGTGCCTATAGAAATCGTTTTGCGGTCGGCCAGCATGTTCGTGCCGACCAACTTTCTGGCGGTGCTGCTTCTTGGCGGATTGATCATTGCCGAGCAGCAGAGACGGTGGGCGATTAAATCGAAAGTCGAGATGGAAGCTCATCTCGTCGCCATCGCCAACAATGCTCCGGGCATGTTGTTTCAGATGACCTTGGACGATCGGGGGCGCCTATGTTTTCCGTATGTGTCCGAGGGCAGCCGCAAGATTTTCGGTATACGCCGTCAGCGGTTTCTGGAGACGCCGGACTTTCTCTACGGTCTTCTCAATGAAACCGACCGGGCGCGCCTCATGCATCTTTTGGAGACGTCTGCCGAGAGCAGAAATCGTTGGTCTTTCGAAGCCACTTACCAACACCCGACGCGCGAACTGGTCTGGCTGCAACTCAGCGCGGAGCCGCGGGTCGACAGTCATGAACGCCTGGTTTGGGACGGAAGTATCTCTGATATCACCACCCAGAAACGCAACGAGCGGATGAAGAACGAGTTCGTTGCAACTGTTAGCCACGAATTGCGGACCCCTCTGACGTCGATCCACGGCGCGCTCAGCCTCTTGGCGAGCGGCAGTCAGGGGAAGATGCCGGAGTCGGTGGATCGACTTCTTGGTCTGGCCTTGCAGAACAGCGAGCGGCTAAAGAACCTTGTCGATGACATTCTGGATATCGAGAAGATCGAATCCGGTTCGATGCCTTTCGAACTGAGCCCAACGGCTTTCGATGGTCTGATCGAAGAAGCAATTGAAGGTAGTGCCAATTATCGATCGTCTGACGATGTCGCAATTGAGTTCCACAACGAGGCGCCCGGTCTTGCGGGCCTCGTCGATGCCGACCGGTTCAACCAGATCATCGCCAATTTGCTTTCGAACGCTCTGAAGTTTTCGCCAAGCGGCGGCACTGTCACCGTTCGGCTAAAAGAAAATGACGGGAAGGCTCGGATTTCCATCACAGATGAAGGTGCTGGCATTCCGGCATCGTTTCACCACCGCCTGTTCGAAAAGTTTGAACAGGTGGACTCTGCCGACAATAGAACGAAGGGCGGAACGGGTCTGGGGCTCAATATTTGCAAGGCGATTGTGGAGCGAATGGACGGCGCCATCGATTTCGACACCGCCATGGGCGAGGGGACAACCTTTATCGTGGAGTTTCCCATCGTAGAAATGGCGTCCGATGCCGCTGATATGACGGGCCGGCTGTCAGATTCCTTGCGGCAAAAGCTGAACGAGGCGGAAGCAGGCGAGACCGTCGTGCCATTAGGAAAACATGAAGCCTTCTCGCGCTAACGTCTCTCGCTGACCGAAGCGCGGGATGGCCGAATGGAAAAATTGCGCGTCCTATATGTCGACGACGAACCGGATATTCGTGAGATCGCGACGATTTCGCTGGGCCTCGGCGATGAGTTCGATGTCAAAGCGTGCGCCTCTGGCGAAGAAGCCGTGCCGCTGGCCAGAACCTGGAAGCCGGACGTCATTCTGCTTGATGTGATGATGCCGGTGGTGGATGGTCCTGAGACGTTGCGTCGTCTGCGCCTCGTCGAGGAGACCAACAACATTCCCATAATCTTCGTGACGGCGAGAACCCAAAAGCAGGATGTCGACGGATACATAGCTCTCGGCGCTTTAGGTGTAATTGCCAAGCCATTCATGCCGCTCGAACTTATCCAGCAGGTCAAGGATACGCTGGTTTCGGCGCCCCGCTGACCGACAGAATCAACTTATCGCCAGCGCCGCGGTCGACCAGGCTTAGACAAACTCTACCCCGCATTCACGGTCGCGCTGCCAGCGCAGCCCAACGTCCCGAACTTCACCCGTATCGGAAAGCCGCACGGCAAACCGGGAGGGAAGCGGCGTGTACTGCTCGAGCCTCAGCCGAAGGCCGAGTTCTGACATATCCCGCACCGCGCAGTCGATTGTCGATGGACCGACGATGATCTTGGCGGCTTTCAGAACACGTGTACGGCGCACGCGCCGCCTCTCCACCTGTTCGCCGGTGGGATCGTTCGTACCATCGTCCGCGCTGGCGAAGTTTGTAAAGGCGGGCTGGGTGGCCGTCTGTTCACCGGATGGCGATGACAGATCGGCCAGCTTTTCAATGAGAGCACCGGCCCCGTCCGATGCAATAAGTGTGTGTAGTTCAGGCTCTACGGAAAGGGCTGCCGCACCGACACGGAAAATGAAGGATGCGGCTTTCTGGAGCGTTTCGAGCTTGTTCTGCAAGCTCGCCCTGTCTTTGATCGAGGGCGACAGACAGGCGAAGGTTCCGTCGCCCGTCCGGCCCCATATATCTTCGGAATCGGTGTGGGCGCGCAGACGCGTTATCGCCTCGCGAAGCAGCGCATCGGCATTCTTCTGCCCAAAACGGCTGAGCGTCTCGCGGTAATAGGCGTCGAGCGAAAGCACGATGACAGGATCATGCCGCGACGGGCCGGCCTCGACATGTGACTCCACGCGGCGCTCGAACTCGGTCCGGCTGAATGTGCCGGTGACGATATCGATGACGCGCTCTTCGCGAAGACGTTTCAACTCGGTGCGCTCTGCAACGCTTTGGCGCTTATTTTCGATGGCCTTTTGAATCACATTGCCGAGATCGCGAAATCCGAGTGTCGTCTTCGGAAGAAAATCGGCCACACCGAAGCGGAAAGCCTTGATGGCGACACTCTGCTCGGTCGAGCCGGTCATCATGATGACCGGAGCGTCCGCATTGGAGGATTTGGCGAGGACATCCATGACATGAAAGGCCGTCTCGCCTTCCAGACGGTAGTCGAGCAGAACACAGTCGAATTCGCTGCTGTCGACGAAGCTGGAAAGATCTTGTGCGCTTTTGGCTTCGAGAGTCTGGAAATTATTCTTTTGAAGAACGCCCCGGAGAATCTCCCGAAAGTCCGGATCGTCGTCCACGATCAGAATGATTGGGCCGTCTGGGGAGATGGTCACGTTTGTTCCTCCGGGAGTGGCAGTCCGTATTCTCAATGAATTTCGCTTTCAAAATGCTAACGGTCCGTTGCTTGAGGTTCCCTGAATAGGTGGCGTTAAGACTTTCTACAGCCAATAAAGGAAAGATGGCGTTGAGGTTCCGGCACTGTCTTCTGGCAGGATGCGGCTGTGGAGGGATCATGCATAACGCCAATATCACCGACGCTAAAAACCGGGGATCGATCGTCATCTTCGACGAGGGTGCATCGCTCTCGCAGATTAGTGCCGTCGTCGGTGAACTGCGCTTCACGCCCATCGACGGTTTTTCCGATCTCCCATTCGAAGACGACGCCTTTCAGCCGCATCTTGCCATCGTCAATGACGGCGTAAAACACGCAATGGCGAGATGGCAGGAGACGGCGCGTCATCTGCCGACGATCAAGATCACCGATGACAACGCATTCGGGGCTCGGCTCCAGGCCGCGAGGCAAGGCGTGGCCGGGATCGTTCACGCTCCACTCTCCAGTGACGAACTGACAAGTTGGGTCCGCCATTTCTCGACGCTGCAACATGCGCGTCAGTCTCACGTGCTCATCGTGGACGATGATTTCATGACCCAGGAAGTGAGTGCTCAGGCTTTGCGTCAGGCCGATATGACCGTAACGGTTGTCGAAAGCGCGCAGCAGGCGTTCTCCTTCCTCCAGGCCGATTCCGTCGACGCGGTCCTGCTCGACCTGCAGATGCCCGATGTCGATGGTATCGAGTTTGCGCGTATCATTCGGCAGGATCAGGAAAATCTCTCTCTGCCGATCATTTTTCTTTCCGGCGAACGCGACCCCAATCGCCAGTTGCAGGCACGCCGGCTGGGCGGCGACGATTTCATTTTAAAACCCGTAAGCCCGAGCCGGTTGTGCGAAGTCGTCGAGATGCGGCTCCAAAGGGCCGGCGCTCTCAAAAGTCTGATCGAACGCGATAGCCTGACGGGACTTCTGAACCACGGACGGTTCCACGCGCAGCTGGAGAACGAGATTGAACGGAGCCATCGCACCAAGGCCAAGGTCAGCGTCGCACTGATCGATCTGGATCATTTCAAGTCTGTCAACGACACTTATGGGCATCAGGTCGGCGACCGTGTCATTCGGTCTCTGGCGACATTGCTTTCGACCTCGCTTCGCAAGACCGATCTGATCGGGCGGCTGGGCGGTGAAGAATTTGGCGTGATCCTGCTCGATACTGACGCCGAAGCGGCCGCTCAGGTCATCGACCGCCTGCGTGAAACTTTTGAAGAGACCGAATTCGACGTTGAGCAGGGCGCGTTCAGCGTGTCCTTCAGTGCCGGCATCAGCGATTTCGGCGCCGGAATGGCGGCTGCCGATCTCGTCAGGCTCGCCGATTCTGCTCTCTACCAGGCGAAGGCGCGTGGCCGTGGGCGAACGGTAACCGACGCGACGGATTGGAGCACGGCCCATTTAAAAGCGACGGCTTGAGAATGGAGCAGGACGGAGCGGCACAGATGAGCGGAGAGGAATTCAATCGGGCGGCACTGGACGAATTGCTTACGATCTTCGATCTGCAGCGAATTGAGGTGTTCGTCGACAATCTCCGTCAATTGTCCGTCGAACTGGCGCAAAGCGATGTCTCGGCAGTCGATGAGATTGAATCGCGCGCTCACAAACTCGCATCACGAGCCGGCATTCTCGGTTGCTCACGCCTTTCGGAGCGCTCCCTCGCGCTGGAGCAGGCCTGTCGTGAAGGAAGCGATCTGCATGAGTTGTTGCGATCTGTCGAAGCCGAGGCAGCGAAGGCAGATGGCCATTTCGCGAAATTGCTGGAGCCGTCCAGGAAAAGCGTGAGCGGTTGAGCCGGTTGACTACCAACCAAGTATCGGAATGCAGCGCCGGGCGGGGAGAGTATCGGCAAAGGATCGTATGATCATGCCAACTTTCATGACGATGATTGACCGAATTCCGGCCTATCTGCTGAAGCTGTCGGCGATTGCCTTGGCCTATTGGGCCATGGGCATGATTGGACCGGCATTGACCAAGCCGGCCGATTACGACGTTGCCATTTGGCCTCAGGCCGGATTGGCGATCGCCGTTCTGATCTTATGGGGCATGCGGCTCTGGCCCGGTGTTCTACTCGGTTCCATCATCCTCTCCACAGGTATTCTCGTGTCGTCCGGTATGCCGATATCCTGGCATACGGTTGGAAGAGCATTACCCTTTTCGATTGGACCCACCATTCAGGCAGTTGGCGCGGCATGGATCGCCAGACGAATGTTCGGTCGGCCGATCCAGTTCGAGAAAGCCCGTGACTTCGGCCTTCTCCTGCTTCTCTGCGGGCCGCTTATCTGCCTTATCGCGCCGACCATAGGTTTTGCGGTGGTGATGATACGGGATGGTGTCGCCCTGTCCGAGGTGCCTGTGAGCTGGCCGACATGGTGGCTGGGACAAGTCCTGGGCGTCATCATTTTCCTTCCTATCGGCCTACTGGGACCATGGCGTCCCTGGACGCTGACATGCGCGGAAAAGCCGGTGACGAGCTTCACCCGCATGTCGTTTGCCGTTTTGGCCTTATCGCTTTGCCTGACCTTCCTGGCGTCTGGCGTGACGGGACGTATCGCCGATCAGCGTAACCAGAACGCCTTTGAAACCTTGGCGCATGACCACGAATTTGCGCTTCTGCAGCGTCTCAACTCCTACAAGGAAAGCCTGGACGCCGCCGCTGGCTTCTTCAGGGGGTCAAACAATGTCGATCCTCAGGAATGGGCGAGATTCGTCGATGAAATCACGTTTGGAGACGTGCTGTCGGAAACCTACGATATCGGCGCGCTGATCATAAATTCCGATGAGGGCACTGCCGCGTCTCTGGCGGATTTAGAAGGTGCATTCGCTCGCCTGTCGGGTCTATTTGATGATGAGACGGTCGAGACCATCGAGTATTTTTCACCCTCGGACCAGTCAGTAGCTGCGGCGCCGCCAACCGAGGAGATAAAAGCCGGGAAATATGACGCCGCCCTTCATGCGCGTGATACCGGCATGGCGACGATCACCCGGCGTCTCAGCGAAGAAACAAAGGATCTCGGCTTCCTGATTTTTCGTCCGATATATGATGGCGAAAAGCGGCCACAGAACGAGCTTCGCAGACGGCAGACCTTCATAGGCTGGACATACGCGCATGTGACCGGCAGCGCTCTTCTGAGCGGGCTGACGCAGAGCCAGGGCGCGCGATTGAATGTCGCCATATATGAAGGGCCGACAACCGACGCGGAAAGTCTGATTGTCTCCAGTAACGAAAAACCTCTGGCGAAATCAGGGGGCTTCCGCGTGGCGGAAACCCTTTCCGTCATGGGGCGAGGCTGGACGCTGGTCTGGGAGAGTACGCCCGCTTTCGATGCAACGGTCGTTAGTCGCGAGGGGCTTTTGGTGCTGCTGGGTGGTCTTCTCGCCACTTTCCTTCTCAGCCTCTTCCTGCTGGCGCTGGACCGCCGACAGGAATCGATCCGGCAGACGGTGGAGCGCAAGACACGCGAAATCGTCGCTGTGGAACAGCAGAACCAGTCCATTGTTCAGACCGCCGTCGTCGCCATCGTGGTGCTCAACGGTGGTGGCGAAGTTCTACAATACAATCGGGCAGCCAGCAGGTTGTTCGGGCTTGATGAGGGGGAGAAGTCCGACGAGTGGCTTGTTCAACACCTTCGTCAGCTTGATCTTTTGGCCGATACGGAGACCACGTCGGAACGAAAAGTCACAGCCCGCACACTCATGGGCGAGGCGCTTCACCTGGCCATTCAGCTGAATGGATGGACGGGTGAAAACGATGAACAGCGTTATACCGCTATCATCCGCGATATAACCGGTGAAGTCCGGGCCAAGCGGGCCTTGGAACAGACGGAGGAACGCTGGAAGCTGGCTCTTGAGGGCGCCGATCTAGGCGTCTTCGATATCGACCTGAAGGCGAAGACGTCCAAGGTTTCGGAGACGTGGAAGACGATGCTCGGCTTCGCGCCAGATGCCGCCATCGATTCCCAGAAAGAGTGGATCGAACGGATTCATCCGGACGACCTGCCGGCGGTTCTGGAAGCGGACAGGGCCTGTATCCTCGGCAAGACCCCCCGCTCCATCGCCGAGTATCGTATCCGTTGCGTTGACGGTAGCTGGATATGGATGCGCTCGGATGCCGTTATCGCTGCACGGAATGCCAATGGCTCGGCTATTCGAATGGTCGGCACTCAGACCAACATCACCGAACTGAAGGATGCGACCGCTGCTCTTCTCGCTAGTGAGAAGAAATTCCGTAACGCAATCGAGGACGCGCCGGTGGGGATGGCGCTGATGACGCCCAGGCGCCAATGGATCAAGGTCAATGCGGCGCTCTGCAATCTACTGGGCTATTCGGAAACCGAGTTGATGGCCATCGACATCTCCGAATTGTTTCACATGGACGATTTGGAAGTCAGCAAGGACGGAAAGCTTGAACAGGTTCTGCGCGGGGAATTGAAATCCTATCAGCGCGAGATGCGGGTTCTACACAAGGACGGCCGGGCTCTCTGGATGCTGATCAGTGTATCGCTGGGCCATGACCATGACGGCTCGGATCATCTCATAACGATCTATCAGGATATATCGGAGCAGAAGGAAACGGAGCGTATGAAATCGGAGTTCGTGGCGAGCGTTAGCCACGAGTTGCGCACGCCTCTGACATCGATCCGCGGATCGCTCGGCCTGATCATCGGCACGATGAGCGACGACCTTTCGGAGGGTTTGCAGCGCCTGTTGACGATCGCGCACGCCAATTCCGAACGCCTCGTTCTGCTCGTCAACGACATTCTCGATCTGGAGAAGATGTCGACCGGTAACATGTCATTCGACATCCAGCCCGAAAACCTGCGCCGGTTGATCGTCGATGCAATCGACGCAAATCAGGGATACGCCGATCAGGCCGGGGTCGATCAGAAACTGGACGATGACCTGCCGGAGGTCGAGATCGCCGTCGACCGGCACCGCTTTCATCAGATCCTTGCCAATCTTCTGTCCAATGCGGCCAAGTTCTCGCCAGAGGGTGGGACGGTTCAGGTGGCCGGCAAGCGTCACGGAGATAAGATACGAGTATGCGTGACGGACAATGGTCCGGGCATCCAACACCAGTTCCGGCCGCGTATTTTTTCTCGTTTCGCCCAGGCCGACTCTTCGGCGACCAGAAAGACGAGCGGCACCGGCCTCGGCTTGCATCTGGCAAAAATGATGGTCGAGGAGATGGGCGGCAGTATCGGGTTCGAGAGCGAAGTCGGATGCGGCTCGACCTTCTGGGTCGACCTTCCAATCGCGGGGGCCGTGGAAGACGACGCTATGATGATGGAGCAGCGCTCCGCCTAGGAAGCGGCCACTGCCTGATGAATGGCCGAGCTTTCGTCATTCTCACAACGTGGGAGAGTGCGCTGGCGCGTTTTTCAGGTAGGCCATGACCTGTGTTGCAAGTGTCATGGGGTCGAAAGGTTTGGCGATCACGCCGCGAGCGCCCAATGATTCGAAACGTTCGATTTCAAATGGCTGCGTTCTGGCTGTCATGAAAACGACGGGAATATCCGCAGTCTCGGGCGCGTGCTGCAACGCCTTCAGAACGGTCGGACCGTCCATTTTCGGCATCATGACATCGAGCAGAACGAGGTCGGGCTGCCAGCATCGCGCCGTCGCAAGGGCGTCTTCGCCATTGGCGCAGCTTCTGACTTCGAGATCGCTGTTCAGGCGAAGCGACATGGTCGCGATTTCGGTGATATCGGAATCATCGTCGACATAAAGAATTCGCACGGACAAGCGGTCTCCCCTGAATTGTGGGAATAATCTCCCTAAATTAGAAATTTTGCAAATTTCTATCGATCGGCTGTGGAAAGTGCTGCCATACCCTGGTCCGACGAACCTATCTTGATCTTGCCAGTCTGGAATATTTCCAAAATAGCGTCTTTGACTTATCCACTGTCCGACGCCTATCAGCGCCTTGAAAGCGGGTGGAATTTCAACGGAGCAAATGATGAAGTGCGGGGCAAGCCGGACTTCCGGACCAATCGTAGCACTGCTCTGCATCTCTATGCTTGGCGCAGTCGGAAGCGCCCAAGCGGCGGACGACGCCGTTCCGGTTGCCGATGGCGGCCAGTTTCCCCCTTATGCCAATGTCACTGGCAGTCTCATCGAGCGCAACGATCTATCCGAGAAGGATCGGCGTCGGGTGGTGTCCGTCACCACGCCTGCGAAGTCCTTCGACAAGCCCGAGCCCTTCGAAGCGATGAGCGGGGGCGCTGCCACTTCCGCGAAGATCGTCAATCGCGATGCCTTCTCGCATTTCTCAGCCAATCTGACCTTCGCTGAAGAAGAGCGTTTTAAGCTTGGCAACGCGCTTTTTCGCAAGCTTTGGGTTGCGTCACCCTCATCCACGAGTGCGTCGGATGGCCTCGGTCCGCTATTCAACGCGCGGGCGTGCCAGAACTGTCATCTGAAGGACGGCCGTGGCCAGCCGCCAGTCCCCGGTGAGCCCGCCGTTTCCATGCTGATCCGCCTCGGCAAGCCGGCAGTGACGGACGATGAGAGAGCGGCGCTGGAGAACTTTCTCGCTCCGGCTATCCCCGATGACACCTATGGCGGCCAGCTTCAGACAGCGGCTGTTCCCGGTCTTTTACCGGAGGGCCAGGTCGATATTCGTTACGAGGAGATGCCGGTCACGCTGGGGGACGGCACGATCGTGTCGCTTCGCAAGCCGCACTATAGCGTCCGTGATCTGGCGTACGGGCCTCTCGATGAACACATCAGTCTTTCTCCTCGCATCGCCAACCCCATGATTGGCATGGGTCTTATTCAGGCGATCCACCCGGCCGATCTGGCGGCCAATGCCGATCCGGACGATGCTGATGGAGACGGTATTTCCGGTCGTATGGCCTGGGCACGAGGAAGCTTGACCGACCATGTGGTGCCCGGCCGTTTTGGCTGGAAGGCTCAGAATGCGACCGTACATGAACAGTCGTCCGAAGCGCTGGCGGGCGACATCGGTATCTCGTCTCCGCCCGTACCGCGTTCCTATGGCGATTGCACGGACGCCCAGGCGGATTGCCTCGCTCAGCCGAACGGCGAGCAGAAGCGTCTCGGTCCGACCGAGGCGCCCGACCCCGTTATCGAACTGATCACGTTCTATTCGGAAAATCTGGCGGTGCCGGAGCGGCGCGACGTCGCAGACAAGGCAGTTCTAGCGGGCAAAGAGGCTTTCTACGGCGCAGGTTGCGCAAGTTGCCACACACCGAAATTCGTTACGCGCCGCGACGCCTCGAACGAGGCACATGCCTTCCAGCTCATCTGGCCATATTCCGATTTTCTCCTGCACGATATGGGTGAGGGACTGGCGGATGGTCAGCAGGTCGGCCGTGCGAACGGGCAGGAATGGCGTACCCAGCCGCTCTGGGGCATCGGCCTGACGGAAATCGTCTCCGGACACACGCTTTTTCTGCACGATGGCCGTGCCCGAAACCTGGAAGAGGCAATTCTCTGGCACGGTGGCGAAGCGCAGACAGCCCGCGATGCTTACGCAGCTATGGAAAAATCAGAGCGAGAGGCGCTCATCGCTTTTCTGGAGTCCCTATGACCTTTCGCGCTTTCGCCATTGTGGCAATCATGGCGTTCGGTTCGATGCCCTTTGTCCCCGCCAGCGGTCGAGCGGCAGATTCGAGTGATGCAGCGGTACGCGCCGTTCTGACAGATGCCGTCGAGAATTTCTTTCGGCCCGGCTACCGAAGGGTTCAGGATCGTGCCGCCGCCATGGGCAATGCCGTCGAGGCACTTTGCACAGAAGCCGGTGACGAAAGACTCCAGAAGACGAGAGCGGCCTTTGCCGAAGCGGTATCGGCCTGGTCTAGAATGGAAACGGTCCGCTTCGGACCGATCCTGCATCAGAACGCGGCCGAGCGGCTTTATTTTTTCCCGGACAGGCGCGGCATCGGTCTGCGGCAGGTCCAGGGGGTTCTGGCCAAAAAGGATGAAACTGCCACCGCTGCTGACACTCTGGCGGCGAAGAGCGTTGCGCTGCAAGGCCTTGGAACGCTGGAATTTCTACTCTTCGGTACCGGTGCCGAAGAGATGGCGGCAAACGGTGATAGCTTTCGCTGCAGGTTTGCCGAAGCGGTGACGGCTCGGGTCGAGGCGACAGCGGCGACGGTCGCGAATGAATGGTCAGAACCCGGCGGCATTGCCAATCGTTTCGCCAATCCCGATTCTGCCTACGCCGACTTCCGAACGCAGGAAGATTCGCTTCGTGCGTTGCTTGGCACTTTCACCAATGGCCTTGAACTGATCGCCGATGCGCGCATCGTGCCGTTTCTCGGCGGCGATGAGAACAAGGCCCGTCCGAAGGCCGCAGCATGGTGGCGTGCGGGGCTGACTGGCGATGCCCTTGCGCAGAATCTCGGAGGCTTGTCGGAATTGTATGACGAGGCAGGAATGCAGCGCCTTTTACCGACCGAAAACAGCAACCTTTCTTCGGAAATTCGGTTCGAATTCGCCAACGCGCAACGCGCCTTATCCGGGATCGATCAACCTTTGCCAAAACTGGCGGAGGACGAGAAGGATCGTTCACCCGTCGCCTACCTCCTGATCGTCACACGCAGTCTGCGGAGCCTGTTTGCCGAACGCTTCGCCGGCGCCATCGGACTCGTTGCGGGCTTTTCATCACTCGATGGAGATTGACGGATGAAGACCGATCTTTCTCGGAGGACTTTGTTGTGCGGTTTCAGCGCGGCGCTAGCCACGATTGGCCTGCCGATGGCAGCAACCGCAGAGAAGACCGGCAACCCGCTTTTCGCCACGGCCTTTATGGAAGGCGAGCGGTTTGGCATGGCGATTCTCGATAGCGAAGGCGAGCTCCTGCACCGTATCGCTTTGCCGGGACGGGGCCACGATGTCACTGCCGATTCAACCGGGAGGCACCTGGTCGCTTTTGCCAGAAGACCCGGCACATTTGCGGTCGCGGTCAATCGGCAGAAGGGCAGTGAACCCAAAGTCTTCGCCTGTCCACCGACTCGCCATTTCTATGGTCATGGCCTGTTCATTGATGACGACCGCCTGTTGGTCGCGACGGAGAACGACTACGAAAACGGCATCGGTGTCCTCGGCCTCTACGATGCGACAGACGGCTTTCGGCGCATTGGCGAATGGTCCAGCCACGGTGTCGGTCCGCACGATCTGGTCATGTCGCCGGATGGGCGCTCGCTGATCGTCGCCAATGGCGGGATGGAAACGCATCCGGATTTCGGCCGTCAAATCCTGAACCTGGCCTCTATGGAGCCGTCACTTGCCTTTATCGACGTGGCCGATGGATCGCTGAAAGAGAAACACACCCTTCCGCCAGACTGGGCGCGCCTGTCGACCCGTCATATGGACATTACCCAAGACGGGCAGGTTTTCGTCGGTTGTCAGTGGCAGGGCGAGGCGGCCGCTTGTCCGCCGCTGCTCCTTTCTTTCGCCCTTGGCGAGGATCGGCGGGAATACGATCTTGGCGAACTTGCTCCCCGCCTTGACGGTTATGTCGGATCGGTCAGCGTCAATCAGAACGAGGGCCAGGTCGCCATCACCTCCCCGCATGGCGATCTTGCGATCATGCTCGATGCCGGCAGCGGTAGGGTGATCGGCCTTCAGGAGGGGGTGGACATCTGCGGTGTGGCGCCTCTTTCTGGCGGCTTTCTCACGTCCAGCGGGACGGGCCGTTTTGGCGATCATGAGTTGAAGCCGATCGCTTTCGACAATCATATTCTCGCACTCTGATCGCCGGCAGCGACGCTTCCAGACTGGAAGAATTTTAAACTAGACTCTTTGACTCCACTGATCGAAAATTTTACCAAAGCCCGGAACAGCATTGGTGCCGAGGTCAGTCTTCATGTCGCGTTTCGACGATTCGCGGAGCGAACCCGTTTGCCCCGCCGAAACATATCTGGCGCGACCGGCGGAGCGGCTGGTGGTTGAGGGCTACCGCAACAGTCTTTCGGGCTGTGCGACCGGCGAGGTATCGGCATGGCGCGGGGCGTGGTCGCTTTATCTTGAGGATCTCGGCGAGACCGACGGCCGGATCGCCTTTGACGGGCTGGTCGGGATAATCGGCACACTCGGCCGATGCGCGCGCTGTCCGCTACGGTTTTTTAACAGCGATATTCGTCATCTCTGCCGCGACGAGGGGCTTTTACTGGCGCTCATCGCCGCTGCGCAACATGGCGATGAACAGACAGGTCAGATCGCCGCGCAGGCGCTGTCCTGCCCGCTACGTTGTGGCGAATTGACGATCTCTGCCACCGATTACGCGCTGCGCCTACGCATGGTCGGCCGAACCCTTCTGCCGGTCTCTGCCGCCATGACGGCGTCTCTTGCCGAGAGAGGGGGGCCACCGTCTCCATTGCATCGCTCAACTCACCGAACTCTTCATTGACGACATTATTCGAAAGGATCGACATGAACCATCGCTACTCCATCCGTGCGGGTCTGCTCGCCGCTCTTCTTGCCGGAACGGCGGCTCCAACTCTGGCGGATGACGGCGTCGACCGATCTGCGGTTATCACCAACTATGCTGACATCGCTCTGGCGAAATATTCCGATTCACTTGAGACTGCTCGCGATCTGGACGCAAAGATCGATGCGCTGATCGAGAAACCGAGCGATGAAACCCTGCAGGCTGCGCGCGAGGCGTGGCTCGCTGCACGGGTACCGTATCAGCAGACGGAAGCGTATCGTTTCGGCAATCCCGTCGTCGACGATTGGGAAGGGCGGGTCAACGCCTGGCCGCTCGATGAGGGGCTGATCGATTATGTCGATGCGTCCTACGGTACCGAAAGCGACGCCAACACAGCCTATACCGCAAATATCATCGCCAATCCGAACCTCTCACTCAACGGCGAGACGATAGACGCCGGGACGATCACACCGGCCCTTCTCC
The DNA here is from genome assembly GCF_024158145.1 of Notoacmeibacter sp. MSK16QG-6. GTDB lineage: Bacteria > Pseudomonadota > Alphaproteobacteria > Rhizobiales > Rhizobiaceae > Notoacmeibacter. The sequence goes on along the minus strand of NZ_JAMYXM010000001.1, from coordinate 829,968 downwards.
AGGACACCTTGCAGGAAGCCGGTGGCGTTGAGGCCAATGTCGCGACCGGATATCACGCCATCGAATTTCTTCTTTGGGGTCAGGATTTGAACGGCACCGATGCCGGTGCTGGCTCGCGCCCGGCGACAGATTTCGCTGCTGGTGACGAATGCACGGGCGGCAATTGCGAACGGCGGGCCGAGTATCTGAAGGCGGCGTCCGATCTTCTGATTGCCGATCTGGAAGAGATGGTTGGCAATTGGGAAACCGATGGCGCGGCCAGGAAAAACCTGACTGACGGCGAACCGGGCGAGGCGCTCCGTGCTATCCTTACAGGCCTTGGCTCTCTTTCCTACGGAGAACTGGCTGGCGAGCGCATGAAGCTTGGCCTGCTATTGCACGACCCGGAAGAAGAGCACGACTGCTTTTCCGACAACACGCACAACTCCCATCTGTATGACGCGAAGGGCATTCAGAACGTCTATCTCGGCACTTATGGGGGAGGCGGTAGCGAGGCCGTATCCGGCCCATCGCTCTCAGACCTCGTAAAAGCCAAAGATCCGGCTCTTGATGAAGAGATGCAGACCCGCCTTGAAGAAACCATGACGGCGATGCAGGCGATTGCCGACAAGGCCGAGGGCGGCGAGGCATACGATCAGCAGATCGGCGAAGGAAACGAAGAGGGCAATGCCCGCGTCCAGGCGGCTATCGATGCTCTTATCGCGCAGACCCGGACCATCGAGCGGGTGATCGCCGCACTCGATCTCGGCAGTATCGAACTGGAAGGCTCCGACAGCCTCGATAACCCGAACGCTGTCTTCCAGTAAGTCAGCGGCATTCATGGCCTGAGCAAATCGTGGCGGCCTACCCAGTGTCCCGGGTGCGGCCGCCATATTCGTTGTGCCGCGCTTGGGAAGTCAGCGCGACAGTTCGATCGAACGCAGTTTTGCGGCTTCAGCGACTTCGCGCATTAAAAGTTTCAGTCGGTCGCCTTCCATCATCGGCGCTAGACCGGCCGCTGTCGTGCCGTTCGGACTAGTTACCTGACGGCGGAGTTCGGCGGGCTCGACATCCCCATCGGCAGCCAGTTTTGCCGCGCCGAGGACGGTCTGCCGGGCCAGTAGCGCAGCCATATCCGGTTCCAGTCCGATCTTTTCGCCGGCGTCGGTCAGCGCTTCCAGAAAGTGAAAGAGATAGGCGGGGCCACTACCGGATATAGCCGTGACGGCATCCATCTGTGCTTCATTTTTCAACTCGGCGACCGCACCATTGGCCTTGAGCAACTGCGTTGCCTGCTGGATCAGACTCTCGGTCGTGGATGCATTGGCGATAAAGGCCATCATGCCTTCGCCGATGGCCGCGGGCGTGTTGGGCATTACCCGGATAACAGGCGTTCCCGCACCGAAAATGGCCTCATAGAAAGCGATCGGAAGACCGGCGGCGATGGTCATGATTGCCGCGCCGCTTTCGGTGTAGGGACGGTAGGCGGGGGCAACGTCACCCATGATCTGCGGTTTGAGCGCCAGGACGATGAGATCGGCCGGAAAAGTCTCGGGAGAGGGTGCTTCGGCGTATGTGGCGACGCCTAGCGAGGCGGCACGGTTCCGTCCGGCCTCACCAGGCTCAACCACGCCGGCGGCATCGGCCGAAATCGCTTCTGAGCCGAGCCAGGCTTTCAGAATGGCAAAACCCATATTGCCGCATCCGACCATCAGAATTCGCATGTGGCGCTCCGCTTTTCGTTGCCTCACCAGCGCTTGTGGCAAAGTCGGTCGGACGGCGCAAGACGCGCCTCAGCGCGGTGCGCCATTCTCGTGAAGCGTAAACCGCGAGGCAATCCGCAGGCCGAAACTGCCAAGAAGCAGATAGATCCAGACAGGGTCGGCGCGGTTGAAGAAAAAGGTCTCAAGAAAGGCGTTCATCACCGTGAAGATGACGATCATCATCATCACGTCGGCGAATAGGATGTTCTGTTTAAGTTGTGGGACGCGCACATAATCGGCCATGGGCGCTATCCATATGGCTAGAAGTGTGACGGCAAGAGCCGGAAATCCGCCCATCAGGAGAACGTCGATATAGCCGCTATGAGAATCCCCGATCCGTCGAAAATCCCATCTCTCGTCGAAGTGAGGTTCGGCTTCGAGCACCAGCGGCGTCTGCCAGAAATTACCGTAGCCATATCCCGTCCACGGTCGCTCCATCGCCATGCGGCCGCCGAAGTCCCAAAGTGTTGTCCGCCCGGTATAGCTGAAGGTAGGCGCTATCGAGTTGACCCAGTGTTTCAGTGGCTCGATGAAGACAATACCGAGCGTTGCGACGGTCAGCACCGCGACGGCGACGAAAAAGATGGCTGGCAGAAACCGGCGAAAGCCAGTCCATGTAGGCAGAAGAACCATGAAAACCGTGATGCCAATCAGTCCGAGCGTCGTCTTCGACCCGGTTTTCAGCACGAAAATTGCCGCCAACACGAAGATCAGCCCACCAATGGCTGGACGGCCGAGCCGCAAGAGGTAGAGGCCGACAAATAGGGTGCAGGCCGCCACCGGCCCGGCGACGTTCTTGTGCGGATAGATACCTCGCCAGAGGCCGGCATGCTGATCCTCGAAATATCCGGTCTGATGGACGCCGGACTGCGGAAAGGCAAAAACCGCAAAATAGCTGAGGATCAGCAAAGCCAGCGCAGCAAATGCCAGAACACTCGCCATCTGAGCCTGGGTGCGCGGAAGCGACAGCACGACCATGACAGTCCCGATCCCGATTATCGTGAAGACCGCACCGCGAAAAGCCGCCATCGGATCGGGCGTCCGCATGACACTCAACAGCACCATGGCGATCAGTAGCAGCCAGGATGGCGAAACCAGCGCGTAGAGTCGTCTGGCGTCGGCCATCAAAAGGCCGGCAACGACCGAAAGCACCAGCATGGCGCCCCAACCCATTTGATTGAGCGGATCGCCCTGCGTCAGATAGTCCGGGTCGTAATCGACAACGATTGGCCGAAACCCGATCAGCGCGACCGCCAGCATGAGGCAGGCCACCATGGTCGCCAGCGTGCCATCACGCCAGGCTCCTCTCGTCAGTTCGAGAAGGATCTGGCGATCAGTTCTTCTCGGCTTGGCGGTACTGGTCATTCATGTAACCGAATTCGCCGAGAACGCGCCCTGCGCCTACCAGAACGGGATATAGACCGACGGATAAGGAACGGGCGGCAAGGCCGGCCTTCAGACCCCTGGCGGGGGATGCGGCCAATAGGGCAAGGCTTTTCATCAGAACCCGTCCGCGGGCGAAGGCATGACCCTTCCGCCGCTCATGATCGACCAGCGTGGAAATGACGCCGTTGCGAAGGGAGCGTGTCCTGATCCAGTCCGCCTGCAAACGGCGGGATGGGATGGTTTCGTGAACGGTGGCCTCCGCGCACCAACCGAAGTCATAGCCGGATTTGCGCGCCCGCATTAAAAAATCGGAATCGCCGCCGCCCATGAAGTTGAAGCGCAGATCGAGAAAAGTCGGCGAGAAATGCTCCAGCACCGGCCGCTTCATTAGAAGGTTCCCGGTCGAATAGAGAGCTGGCACAGGCCCAGTCTCCGTGTAGGGCGGACGAAAGACCGGGTGCCGGCTCCAGATCTTGTATTCGTCTTTCTCGAAAACCGGGTTCTGCGGCCCGCCGACGATATCGACCTCCAGCGTTTCGGCCGTTCCGCACATGCGGGCCAGCCAGCGCGGCTCGGCGATTTCGTCATCGTCTATGACGAGCAGATGCCGAAAGTTTGGAAAGGTGTCCAGCGCCGTCTGCCACCCGGCATTGTAGGCCTCGCAATTGCCTCGCCGGTGTGCCGCGATGATCAAACCTGTCAGCGACCCGCTTTCGAACAGCGGAGCCGCTGCGTGGGCGCCTTCCCGTTTATCGTCCTCGTTTTCCATCACGATCACCGCATAGCGGCGGCTCGTTTTCTGGTCACGCAGGCTTTGCAGCGTTTTGAGCAGATGGTCCGGGCGCTTGTAGGTCGGCACGGTGACGATGACTTCGGGCGCTTCGACATTTAAATCGGGTGATCGCGTCAAGATGGTCGAAACCGGCGGGACGTTCTCCTCGTCCTTAAGAACACCGTTCTGGTCCATTTGACTGCAACAACCCTGGCCGAACTCAAAAAACCTCATGGCGAGGCAGCGTGTAGTAGAGCAATCTAAAGTTAAAAATTGTTTACATATCTCTACTCATGCGCGTGTTAACGGCACTTTCATCTAAATGGAGCATTACAAACCGAAGGCGGCTATCAAAGCACCTTCAGCAAGAGCGCCTTGAAGATATGCACCTCGTATTCGTGACATCCCTGATCCCGCCAGAGACACCGGCAAGTGGTTTCGACGTGGCCAATGCCGCCATGCTTGCGGCGCTCGATGAACGTGTCGAACGCGTCACCGTGCTGGGATACAAATGGCCCGGCCAGCCTGTCGGACGGCAGGACGATCGGATGATCGTGCTAGGCGAAATGGATGCTCGAACGCAGAACGCGTCGCTGGCGACGAAACTCGGTTGGCTTGGAAGAGCTGTTCGTACCGGGCTCACCTTCGCCAGCGCCAAACTGAGACAGAAGCCGTCTTCGTCACTGGCGGCGGAGCTTGCGGCCTTGCCGCCAATCGACGCGTTCGTCTGGAATTCCGTGCAGATGGCAGGGGCTTATCCGGAGCTTTTCCGCGACCGGCCCGCGCTCTTTATCGCTCATAATGTCGAACACCAGTCAGCGCGCCAGAATGCGGCCGCCGCGTCGGGAGCTTTCGAACGTGCCCTGTACCGGCGTGAAGCGGCGCTTCTGGAAGAGCTGGAGGCGGATCTATGCCGCCAGGCCAGCCATCTCATTACCCTGACGGACGACGACAGAAAAGCGCTCGGCATGTCGGCTGAAGACGCAACGGTTCTGCCGCTTGTAACGCCCGCGGCGGTGAATGCACCGTCTATCGAGCCAAGGGTTGATGCGACGATGATCGGCTCGTGGGGATGGACGCCGAACAGGATCGGTCTTGAGTGGTTCCTCCAACAAGTTGCGCCTTGCCTGCCTGCCGATTTCACGGTCGAAATCGCAGGCGACATGCCCAGCGATATTCGTTCGCCGGCGGCCAATATACGTTTCGTCGGCCGGGTCGAGGATGCGACAGAATTCCTTCTCGGTGGTCGCATAGTGCCCTTGGCGAGCCGCGCCGGGACGGGTGTACAGCTCAAGACGCTCGAGACGTTCGAACTGGGGATGCCTGCGGTCGCGACGACCAGCTCGCTTCGCGGTATCGCCCATCTTCCGCACAACGTCACGGTCTCGGACGATCCGGCGGAATTCGCGTCACTCATGGTCAAACAGGCAGCCGACGCGCGCCGCATCGACGGATCGGCTTTTCATCTGGCGCAGAAGGCCGCGCTTGGCGATGCGATGGATCGTGCGCTCGCGGCGCTCGGACGCGACATGGCTGCATTTCGGGCGGCATGATGTCGGTTGAAGCCAAGCCACATTTATCAATACCGACAAAAAGGGTACTCGGCCATGAGGTTGCCGCGCTGACGGCGAAAGAGGCCGCCGAGCAATTACAGTCGCGTCTTCATCGCGGCGAATTTTCACGCATCGCATTTCTCAATAGCCACGTCGCCAATATCGCGGCCGAAGATACTGCATATGCGCAGCTATTGCAGAATTTTCTGGTTCTGCCGGATGGTATTGGGGTGGATATAGCGGCTTGGCTGAAGGACGGTCAGACCTTCCCGGCCAACCTCAACGGTACGGATTTCATGCCCTTTCTTCTTGAGCGATTGCACCCGCCGCTGCATGTCGGTCTCATCGGGGCCAAACTGGACAGCCTCAACGGCGCTGTTGAAGCGCTAAAGGAGCGATTTCCGCAGAACCGGTTCACGGCCTTTTCCGATGGCTATTTCGATGCGGGATCGGAGCATGCCATCCTTGAGCATCTAAAGGCCGACAAGCCCGATCTGCTGATGGTCGCTCTGGGCGTGCCGGCACAGGAGAACTGGATCGTGGGCAATCTGGACCAGCGCCATTGCACATTGGTTTTCGGCGTCGGCGCCTTGTTCGACTTTCTGGCCGGCGCCGTACCCCGCGCACCCAAATTGGTTCGGCGCTTGCGAAGTGAGTGGGTCTGGCGGCTTGCTCTGGAGCCACGCCGCCTTTTCGCTCGCTATGTGATCGGCAATCCGCGTTTTCTCTATCGCGTTCTGATAGATCGGAGCGGACGTTGAGACAATCGGAAGGCTCGGCGTCCGGTGACGACCGATCCGTCGCGCTCGTTACCGCAAGCTATGCCGGCGATATAGACCGGTTCAGACTGCTGTGTGACACACTGGACAAGCATGTGCGGGGCTATACCCGACACCTCGTCTTGGTCTCTGATCGCGATGCGCCGCTGTTTCGGGAGTTTGAAGGAAAGCAACGAGAGGTTGTTAGCGAAGGAGATATCCTGCCGCGATCGCTCCACGACGTCGCCGATCCCTTCAGCTTCGGCAGGCGCCGGGTCTGGCTCTCATGGCGCGGTTGGCCGCTTCGTGGCTGGCACGTGCAGCAAATTCGAAAAATCGCGATCGCCGAACATATCGACGAACAGGCTATGGTTCTTCTGGATAGCGACGTTGCCTTCGTCAAGGCGTTCGACGCCCGCGATGTCATTGCCGACAATGGCGCCGTCCGGCTGTTTCGCAGACCGTTCGAATTGGTCCGCCGTCCACCCTCCGAGCAGCACGTCTGGAGCCGAAATGCAGGGCGTATTTTGGGCCTCGGCGCAAGCACTTCGCCGCATGATTATATCGCAACGCTCATCGCCTGGCGCACGGCCTCCGTTCGGGCGATGACGGCCCGCATCGAAGCGGCCTGCTCGCGACACTGGGTCGATTTGCTGGCTCGCCGGCGCAGCTTCTCAGAGTGCATGATCTACGGCCGCTTCAGCGATGAGTTGGACGATCCGGCGCATCATTTCCATGACGACACAGAATGGTGTCACACCTATTGGGGCGGTCCGGGGCTGACCGAAGGTGGCATCCGCGATTTCATCGAAGCGATGGGCGAGAGCCAGGTTGCCGTAGCGCTGCAGAGCTTTACCGGATCGGACATTGGCGATCTGCGCCGCGTAATCGGCTAGGCGGCACAGTCTAGAACGATTTGCCTGTCTTTCTCGACAAGGCGCGATAGGTCAGAACGAGCGACAGCCCATAAAGCACGGCAAATACCGCGTTCAACGCTATCATGATAGAGCCGGTTTCGGCGAACTGAGCGAGAATGCCCGCGAGCAGTACGGCCTTTGCCACACCCAGAACGGCCAAATTGACCATGCGCCTGCCGCTTTGACCTCGGCCGTATAGCAGTTCGGCATGATATTCGACGAGATTACGCAGCGCCGGAACTGCGAGAACGAGCAGGACGAGTGGCGCGGCTTCCGCGACATTGTCGCCCAGCAATGTCGGCCATAACCACAGAATGCCGGCGAGTGCCGCGATGCCAAGCGTCGAGGCGGTCGCGATTGTCGCCTCCAGACCAAACCGGCGCAGGCGCGATGCGATAGCCTCGGTGCTGCCCATCAGCTTCTGGATCAATAGCATGGTGAATGTGCGGACGGGCAGGGCGGTCAGGTCGACAAGCCGCATCACGACGGCATAGAGGCCAGCCAGTTGCGGCCCACCGAGATAAAGAACGAGCAACTTGTCCAGTTCGGACTGAAGATAAAACAATATTTCTGCACCGCAGACCGGAAAGGCATCGGCTGTTCGTCGCCACCAGACGCCGGGATGCCATCGAAGTTTTTGGCGGGGCCAGTAGAACAAAATTGCAATTGCGAGCGCCGCACCGTTGGCGAGCAGATAAAGCCATGACCAGGAAGTAAGATCTGGCGCGGCAAGAAATGTCAGGCACAGAGCGGCGAGCGCGCGCAGCGCTGTGCCCATAATCGTGAGAATAGCGCCTCTCCCAAAGCGCTCCAGACCGTTATTGACGATGATAACGATCTCTGTGCTCCGCCATAGCAGAGCTTCCGCAGCAACGATCAGCGCAAAGGGCGTGAACGGAACATCACGGGAAAAGATCAAGGCCCATGTAACGATTGACGCGACGACGAGGATCGGAAGAGACAACACAGCGGCCAATAAAAACCCGCCTGCGTAGAGACCGATTAATCTGGGCCGCACGGTCGCCGCGCGATAGAGAGGCGATGACATGCCGAACCCGACAATGCGCGACAGCATCACGCCGGCGGCACTGGCGGTGGCGAAAATGCCGAACTCGGCAATCGTCAGCGTGTTGGCGAGCAGAACGAAATAGGCCAGCGAAAAAACCAACCGACCCAGCGATCCGCTGGTCGCGGCAAGATAGCCACCTGTCAGCTGCAAGGCGCCCGCTGGCAGACGCGCGATCATTCTCTGCGTCCACGAGGTCTTGCGGGTGACGGTTCCGCTATGAGCTTGGCTGTCCGACATCGCCGCATCATGCCCGACAGCTCTTAATGTCCGGTTCGTTCCGACAGGTAATGGGACCACAGCGCCAATCTTTACACTTTCTTTGCCATGGCTGTTTAGAGTTCGACAAGAATTGAGTGTCGGCGTTCAGGACCGGCTCTTGAGCTTGGCGGTAAGGACCGGATGGCCGGATCATTTCTCTCTCGAGCGGCATCCGCAAACCGGCAGGAACCAGATCCTGCCGAGCCGGATATTCGCGAGCTTTACGCTGAAGCAAGAGATCGGAAGCGTCCGCGGCGCAGCAACAGTGTGCTCTCCATGGCGGCGGAGCGGGAAGCTTCGCCACCACCGCCTTCGCGTTCACATACAGACTCCCGACCCGCTCCCCGATCACGTGAGACATCACGGCCTGATCCTGCGAACGAAAGAGAAACCGCCCGGCCTGCAGGCGAAGACGATCCCGAGACGCCAACGGTCCTGCAATCCTTCCGGGACTGGCTCCATCGAAAGCAGCACAAACCCGCGGAGCCGGACAAGTCGAGCGACGACCGCCCCAAGGTCGTGAAGACAGAGCCGGTGCGCGATGTACAAGCCAGCCCGCCACCGGTCATGCCGAGTGATTACCAGCCCCGTGCTGCCTCATCATACGAACGGCGGCGTGTGGTCAGCGAGGTCTGGCGGCCGGCAGTCGATCCGGTGGCGGTTCTGACTGGCGTATGGAACGCCAAGCTCATCATTGTCGCCACGACGCTCATCGGCGCGATACTCGGTGTTGTAATCGCGCTTTCGACGCCGAAAACCTATGTGGCTTCCGCCGATGTTCTGATCGATCCTCGCAACATCAAGATTTCAGAGCGCGACATGACCTCTCAGGGTCTGCCGTCCGATGCGACGCTGGCTCTGGTCGAAAATCAGGTGCGGCTGATGTATGCGCCGCAGGTGATGCAGAAGGTCGCGAAGGATCTCGACCTCGCCAACGATCCGCGCTTCACCGCGCCGCCTCGTGGCCTTTTTGCGTTGGTGGCCAGTCTTCGGTCCATCAATCCATTCGCCGCAAAGAGCGACGAAGACAGCGAGATTGCCAACGCTGCTAGCGATCTGGCTGAATCTCTCGACATTGCGCGTGCGGATCGCACATTCGTCGTCTCTGTGCAGGCGGAAACGCGCGATCCGCAATTATCGGCGGATATCGCCAACGCTGTCGTGGCTGCTTACGTTGAGGTTTCGCGCAATTTGTCCTCTGCCACGGCAGGACGCGCAGAGAGTGAGATCACGGCTCGGCTCGATGATCTGCGAACGGAAGTCGAGGCGGCAGAGCGGGCCGTCGAAGCCTTCCGTACCGAAAACGATCTGGTGGAATCGCAGGGGCGGCTGATTACGGACGAAGAAATTCTTCGCCTCAACGATCAGCTTGCGAGTGCGGAAGCTCAACTCATCGAATTGCAGGCCAAGGCTCGTTCGATCCGCGAAACCAGCACGGACGCCATTCTCGGCGGAGGGGTGCCCGAGGCCATCAATTCGCCGGTCATCAGCGAATTGCGCGCGCAATATGCGCAGCTCCGCCAGCAGGCGGAAAGTCTTTCGGCCCGACTGGGACCACGCCATCCGCAGCGTATCGCTATTGAATCGCAATTGCGCGGCTCCCGCGAACAGATGGCTGCCGAACTGCGCCGAATAGCGGCCTCGGCCGAAGCGGAGTTGCGCCGTGCCCGTCAGCAGCAGCAGGACCTGGCCGACCGCCTTGCCCAGATGAAGGTTCGCCAGGGCGACATTTCCGACGAACTCGTGACTTTACGACAATTGGAACGAGAAGCGGCCGCCAAACGGAATATCTACGAGTCCTATCTGCTGCGGGCCCGCGATGCCGGCGAGCAGAAGGATATTGATACCACCAACATCTCTATTATCGGCAAGGCGCAACCGCCGCTGAAGCCGGAAGGCCCCTCACGCGCTTCGACCGTCATTCTTTTCACGATACTCGGATTCGTGCTTGGCCTGGTAATCGGGGCGATCCTCGGTGTCTGGGAAGACATGAAGGCGCAGCGATCCTTGGCCCAGGGCAGCACCGTCATCCGGGAAAGGGAAACCACGGAAGCCGAAAGCCGGGACACGGCCGTGACAGAAGACGAGCCTATCGAGACGCTTAGCGAGGACACGATGTATCGCCAGACCAATCCAAACCCTTATTCACCGCAACAGGACGCAGAGATGACCGGCCATCGCCCACTCGAACCTTATGGTGGACGGGGCGATGTGGTGCCGAATGCGCCGCCGGCCTATCCATCTGCGTATGATCCCCGACTGGATCATCTGGCGTCTTCGCAATACCCACCTGCCAACGCCCCCTATTCTCAGCCGCAGCAAGGGTGGGGATATCCGTCCGACTACCATCCCGGCTACGCACCGCATCGCCCATCCTGGCCGGGCTACCATTCGCAGTCTGTGGGTCAGAGTCAGCCGGTCGCTCCATACCGCCCTGCCGGTATGCCCGCTCCCTATCGGGAGACAGCGTGGCAAGAGCCGGAATGGCAGGGCCATTCCCCCCATCCATACCATGCCCGTGGACCAGAAGTGGCTATGCAGCAGGCCCAGCAGGATGCCGATCGCCGGGAACTGGCGGAAATGCGTGAAACCGTCCGCTCCATGCGCGAGATACTGGATGGATTGGCTGAACGGATGAGCCGCTAGCGTTTCGTTTTCGCTGTGTTATTGCGGACGGCTTTTTTCACGAGAGCCGCCCGTCTAAGTTTCAGATAGCGAAAACCGTCGCGCCCTGATCGGCCCGTCCGACGACCGAGCGGAAAGCCGAGAACAGTTCACGACCCATGCCGTACTGGTTCTTTGCCATATCGCCCTGGGCATTTTCGCGGGCGAGAAACTCGGCGTCATCGACCAGCACCTCGAGCGTGCCTTTCTCGCCGTCCACGCGCACCAGGTCGCCGGTGCGGACCTTGGCGATTGGCCCACCGCTGAGCGCTTCGGGCGTGACGTGAATGGCAGCCGGAACCTTGCCAGAAGCGCCACTCATGCGCCCGTCCGTCACAAGCGCGACCTTGAAGCCGCGATCCTGCAATACGCCAAGCGGCGGTGTCAGCTTATGCAATTCGGGCATGCCGTTGGCCTGCGGCCCCTGAAAACGGACGACTGCGACGAAATCCTTCTCCAACTCTCCGGCCTTGAAGGCTTCCTGCAGTTCGGACTGATCCTCGAAAACGACAGCCGGAGCTTCGACGACGCGGTTTTCCGGTTTGACGGCGGAGATTTTGATGATGGCGTCGCCGATATTGCCTTTGAGCACTTCAATCCCGCCAGTCGGCTGGAATGGCTGATCCGCCGTTGTCAGGATTTTCGGCTCATGGCTGACATCCGGCGCCGGCTCGCGGCGGACCGATCCATCCTCATTTAGCGTGACCTCTATGCCGTATGCTTCCATTCCCTCGCCATAGACGGTGCGGATGTCGTCATGCATCAGCCCGGCCTTGCAGAGTTCCTTGATCAGAAAGCCCATGCCGCCTGCCGCCTGGAAATGGTTCACATCCGAAAGGCCGTTCGGATAAACCCGCGCCAGCAGTGGCACAGTATCGGAAATATCGGAGATATCCTGCCAGTTGAGCTTGATGCCCGCTGCACCGGCCATGGCCACGAGATGAATCGTATGATTGGTCGAGCCGCCCGTCGCATTCAGGCCGACCGCAGCATTGACGATCGAACGCTCGTCTATCATTCGCCCGACAGGGGTGAATTCATTGCCCGCTTGCGTGATCTGGAAGGCCCGGCTGATGGCCTCCTTGGTCAGCGCATCGCGGAGCGGCGTGTTCGGATTGATGAATGACGCGCCGGGCATGTGCAGGCCCATCATTTCCATCATCATCTGGTTGGAGTTGGCCGTGCCGTAAAAAGTGCAGGTGCCGGGACCGTGATAGCTTTTGCTCTCGGCTTCCAGCAACTCGTTCCGGCCCACCTTGCCTTCAGCATAGAGTTGGCGGATGCGCGCTTTCTCATCGTTTGGCAAGCCGGACGGCATCGGTCCGGCAGGCACGAATATGCTCGGCAGATGGCCGAAGGTGAGCGCTGCGATAAAAAGGCCCGGCACGATCTTGTCGCAGACGCCGAGATAAACCGCCGCATCGAACATATTATGCGATAGGCCGACACCTGCCGCCATGGCGATAATGTCGCGTGAGAAGAGCGAAAGCTCCATGCCGGGCTGGCCCTGCGTTACGCCGTCGCACATGGCGGGCACGCCCGAAGCGACCTGCGCCACGCCGCCGGCTTCACGGGCTGCCGCCCGAATGATCTCAGGGAAACGTTCGAAGGGCTGGTGGGCCGACAGCATGTCGTTATAGGCCGTGATAATGCCCAGATTGGGCACGGTGTCACCGGACAGGTCTCTCTTTTCCGCCGGCGAACACACAGCGAAACCGTGAGCGAGGTTGGAGCAGGACAGCGAAGTACGGTTCACGCCCGCCGTAACTGCCGCATCGAGCCGTTCGAGATAGGCTTCGCGTGTGGGTTTGCTGCGCTCCACAATGCGTTGCGTGATGCGTTGGATCTCTGCGGTTGCCATGATTCTATCCTTCGGCTGGCGCGTACCAGATGGTGATCGTCGATTTGGCGCGGTTGAAGACTGCGCGGATCGGGTAGGGCGATTCTTCGTCGGAAAGTGCATCGAACAGCACGTTCTTCTTCTCCACGCCCTCGATATGAAGATGGAGGCTCCGCGCACTGGCGAGAGCGGGCAGTGTCCAGGTCAGGCGGGGCTCTCCGGCATCCGGCGCATTCATCGAGATGATGCGCGGTTCGCCTTTTGAGTCGAGCGCCTCGTCCAAGCGGTCGCCTTTCGGAAAAAACGAGGCGGTGTGACCGTCCGTTCCCATGCCGAGAATCACGACATCGAAGGGCTGCGGCAGACCGGCCAGACGGCGGCTGGCGTTATCCGCAGCCAATTCGGCGCTTGCAACCGGCTCGTAAAGCGGCTCGAACGCGGCATCGGCTGCGTTTCGCTGCAAAAGCCGCTGAATGACCATGGCTGCGTTGGAGCGGGGCGATGACATGTCGACGAAACGCTCATCGACAAGCGTCACGATCACCTTGTCCCACGCGATCTCGCGTTCTGACAGCGCGACGAAGAACTTTTCAGGCGTCCGACCGCCCGACAGGATCAATGTGGCGATGCCGCGCGCTTCGATGGCCTCGGAGAGCTGTTCGGCGACTTTGTCCGCCAAGCGTTCGGCCAGCCGTCCCCCGCTAGAATGTTCCCGCCACGCCGGCTCGCCAGGCGCGTCGGCAAGAAGATCGGCGGGATCGCGATGGGCGGGGGGATCAGACGGATTCATGCCAGCTCCGACCGTCGCGTTCGATCAGGCCGATGGAGGCCGATGGCCCCCATGACCCAGATGTATATCCGGCGACATCCTTCGGACGGTTCTGCCATTCTTCCAGGATCGGATCGATCCACCGCCATGCCGCTTCCACCTCGTCCCCACGCATGAAAAGGGTCTGATTTCCGCGCACGACATCGGTCAGCAAGCGCTCATATGCATCGGGATTGCGAACGTTGAATGCATCGGAGAAATACATGTCGAGGGGTACATGGCGCAGGCGCATTCCGCCAGGGCCAGGGTCCTTGACCATCATCCACTGCTTCACGCCTTCATCTGGCTGCAGCCGGATGACGAGCTGGTTGGCGATGACTTCGCCAGCGGCCTCCTCAAATATGGAATGCGGAATGGGTTTGAACTGAACGACGATCTCGGACGCGCGTGCTGCCAGACGCTTGCCGGTCCGCAGATAAAAGGGCACGCCTGCCCAGCGCCAGTTTCCGATCTCCGCCTTCAGGGCGACGAAGGTTTCGGTGTCGCTGTGCCCGCTTTCCAATTCTTCCAGATAGCCTTTGACGGCGCCGCCACGTGAAGCTCCCTCACGATACTGTCCCCGCACGGTGCGCCGGTGGACGGCTTCCCCCGTTAGCGGATCGAGTGCGCGCAGAACCTTGAGCTTTTCGTCGCGAACGGCGTCCGCATCCAGCGAGGAGGGAGGCTCCATCGCGACGAGACACAGAAGCTGAAGGATATGGTTCTGGACCATATCGCGCATCGCGCCGGACTTGTCGTAATAGTCTGCCCGGCTCTCCAGCCCGACATTCTCCGCCACGGTGATCTGTACGTGGTCGATATGGGCGCTGTTCCAGAGCGGCTCGTAAAGCGCGTTCCCGAAGCGCAGCACCATCAGATTCTGCACAGTCTCCTTGCCGAGATAATGGTCGATGCGGAAGATCTGGTCTTCGCGGAAAACCGAGGAGAGCGTCTTGTTCAGTTCGACGGCCGAGTCGAGATCGCGTCCGAGTGGTTTTTCCACTACGATCCTTGCGTCGTCGCTCAGAAGGCCGTGTTCTCGAATCCGTTCCGCGATTGGGCCGAAGAGCGATGGTCCAACCGCCAGATAAAACGCGCGCACCGCTTTGCTCTCGCCGACCTTTTCGCGCAACTCGCCCCACCCTTCGTCGCTCTTGGCGTCGATGGCGACATAGGAAAGGCGGTCCAGAAATTTTTCGATCTCGCCATGATCCCGCTCTTCCTCGCCGACGAATTCGTGCAGCGCGTCTCGTGCATAGTCACGGAAGGCATCGTCGGTAAGTTCGGACCGCGAGGCGCCTATGATACGGGTCGGTTCCGTAAATTGGCCCGCGCATTGGCGGTGATAAAGGGCCGGCAAAAGCTTGCGCTCGGCCAGATCGCCTGTCGCGCCGAAAATGATGAAATCGCACGATGCGACCGGAATAATGGTGCTGCTCATAAAGCGGGCGGTTCTCCAATAACGATACCGATTCTTTATATAAATCGATTTAGAAGGGCAATGAACCTTCGTGAAGGCTGCTATGCAAAAGCGTCCTGTGGATGTTCACGCGAAGATATAGGGCAGCCGATAACCCTTGACCCGTGTCAAAGCCGGTCCAGCATCGCGTACCATGTCATGGCAAGAAACAGTAGCGGCTTGCGTAGCGCCGTACCGCCGGGAAAGGGCGGAATATCCAGATCCTTGAGCAAATCCAGATCGTCGCGATGGCCGGTCACGGCATCGGCCCATAGCCTGCCCGTATGCGTCGCCATCATGACGCCGTGGCCGGAAAAGCCGCCGATAGAAGTAACGCCCGGCATGATCGTCCGAACGAAGGGCAGACGCGGCAGAGTGATACCGACCGAGCCACCCCAGACATGATCGATATCGGTCTTCGAGAGGGCCGGAAAAATTTCGCCGATCTGACGTCGGATATGGCCTGCAATATCATTCGGTGTCTTGGCGCTATAGGCCTCCCGACCGCCGAACATCAGTCGATTGTCTGGCGTCTTGCGAAAATAGCGTACCATGAACCGGCTGTCGTCGACCGCTTCGCCCGCCGGTAGTATGGCGTTGTCATCCGGCAATGCAGATGTCGTGCCGACAAAGGACCGGATGGGCATGATATGGCGCGGCGAGACTGGCTCGGCGTCGAACGCGTCGCCGTGGGCATTGGTCGCGACGAGACAGCGTGATGCATGAACGACGCCCCGCTCGGTCCGGATTGCGATCCCACCGTTCTCGGCAGCGATATCCAGCGCCGGCGTATTCTCGTAGAGCTTCGCACCGGACCTTTTTGCAGCCGCGGCTAGTCCGACAACAAGCTTGAGCGGATGGATATGGCCCGTTCCCACATCGCGGATGGAGGCGTGATACCGCTCGGAGCCGATGGCCGCAGCCGTCTGCTCGCGGTCGAGAAAAGCGAGATGAGGGTAATCGTAGCGCTCGGCCATGGCTTCGGTGTGGTTGCGATAACCTTTTATCCAGCGCTTTTTGTGAACCGCGCTGATCTGGCCGGGACGGTAGTCGATGTCGAAGCCGTGATCGTCCGCCATGGCCAGCAGTTCGGACTTGGCATCTTCGGCAATCTGAAACAGAGCGCGGGACCGCTCCAGTCCAAGATCGCCTTCCAATTCGGTCGGCCATGCGCGCTGACCGGTGCCAAGCTGGCCGCCATTTCGACCCGATGCCCCGTCTCCGAAACGGTGCGCGTCGATGAGAACCGCCTTGGTGCCTTGATCGGCCAGCCTTAGTGCGGCTGAAAGTCCGGTATATCCGCCCCCGACGATCGCGACATCGGCGCGGATGTCGCCTTCCAGTGGCGGGTAGGAAGGACGTTCCGCGACGCTGGCTTCGTACCAGGAGACGCCGGGAGAAATGGGGCTACGATAATTCATCGCGCGCAATTAGCCGGAGCGAAAGCGGTTCACAAGGCCGAGTTTCGCTGGATTTCCTACACGTTGAAGATCATTGCGATAGCGGGAAGTTGCTGCGCGTCGGATAGAAGCGTGTAGTGGCAGGTAAACCGCCATGCTTCTTCGCCATCGGCGCGGCTCTGGGTCCAGTCGATAGTCGCGAACGCGGTTGATCCGGCGATCTCGCAATTTTTTATTTCGTAATCCGACGACGCGATTTCTTCCCTGCCCAGCACGTCGAGGAGAGCGTCGATATTCTCCAGAAGATCGTCCGGTTCGTTGAAGACGTTGCCTTTGCCGAACTGCCAGATCGTGACCGGAAAAGCGAAACAGTCGACGATCGTTTCCGCATCGAAATCATCAAATCCATCGCGATAGGCATCGAAGAGCGCCGCTATATGGTCGCGCCGTAGAACGGTTTCGGAATCGCCTCTGGTCTCCATCGTCATTCTGGCGGCTTTCTCAGACGTTCAGCAGAAGGAACTCGCGCTCCCAGGGGCTGATGACCTGCATGAAGGTTTCGAATTCACCGCGTTTGACGCCGCAATAATTCGTGATGAACTCGCGGCCGAGAACTTCCCTGAAATCGTCTTCCGCCTCGAACAGCGCCACAGCGTCAAGCAGGCTTCGCGGCAACTCGATGGCCCCTTCATTGACGGACTCCTGCGTCGGCTCTTCTGGCTCGACCTTGTTCCGGATGCCCAGAAGACCCGCCGCCAAAGACGAAGCGAGAGCGAGATAGGGGTTTGCGTCCGAAGACGGCAGGCGATTTTCCACGCGACGCGCCTGCGGCTCCGAGGCGGGCACCCGAAAGGCGGTGGTGCGGTTGTCGTAGCCCCATTTATTGTTGAGTGGGCAGGCCATGTCCGGCGCGAGACGGCGGTATGAATTGACGTAGGGCGCCATGGTGACGAGTGCGCGCGGCACGTAGCGCTGCATCCCACCGACATAATGAAAGAACAGGGGAGACGGCTCGCCATTGTCGAGCGTGAAGACGTTGCCGCCATTTTCGTTATCGATCACGCTTTGGTGAATATGCATGGCACTGCCAGGCAGGCCCTCCATCGGCTTGGCCATGAATGTGGCGTAGATATCGTGCTTCATCGCCGCTTCACGAATGGTCCGCTTGAAAAGGAAAACTTGATCCGCCAGTTCGAGGGGATCGCCGTGACGCAGATTGATCTCCATCTGCGCCGGCCCTTCTTCATGGATCAGCGTATCGATCTCGAGCCCTTGCGCTTCGGAGAAGTGGTAGATGTCGTCGACCAGATCGTCGAACTCGTTGATACCTGCGATGGAATAGGACTGGCCACCCTGGATGGGCCGTCCCGACCGGCCCTTCGGTGGTTTGAGCGGATCATCGGGATCGATGTTCTGGGCGACGAGGTAGAACTCGATCTCGGGCGCAACGACCGGGCGAAACCCGTCAGCGGCGTATGCTTCGACGACCCGTTTCAGAACGTTTCGTGGCGTATAGCGGACAGGCTCTCCGCTCGTGTCGACAATATCGCAAATAACCTGGGCGGTCGGATCGCTCTCCCACGGCACGACGCAAAGGGTCGATAGATCGGGCCGAAGCTTTAGATCGCCATCGTTCGGATCGTAACGGAAGCCGCCCGTCTCTTCTGGATATTCGCCGGAAATAGTCTGGCGAAAGAGCGATGACGGCAGTGACAGTGCGGTATTCGAGGTAAATTTGGAGCTCGGCATCATCTTGCCGCGCGTGACGCCCGCAAGATCCGGTGTGATGCATTCGATATCCTCGATGCCGCGAGCCTGAAGCCAGGCCGTTGCCTCCGACCAGCCGGAAACGCCGCGCAGAGATTGAACCGCACTCTGGAGATCGTTATCCCCGGATGAGGCTGTATTGCCGGTCTCGCGCGGTTCGTTTTGCGTTGTCATTTCTATTCCGTCACTACTTATGTTGCGCTCGATATAGATTCGATTGCCGATTGAGAGAAGTGGCCGGGGAGAACGGGAGAAGTTTGAATGCAGGGAACGATCAGACAAACAGCCCGGACACTTTTGACCGAATTGCGTGAAAGCCCGTTTTCACTGGCCTCAATAATTGTTGCCGCCATCGCCTCGGCGGCACTTTTCACGTTTCTCAGTATCGCCGATGAAGTCGATGAGGGCGAAACCGAACGGTTGGACCAGGCCATCCTGCTTTTCTTCCGTAAGCCGGGCAATCCGGAGCAGACAATTGGCCCGCAATGGGTTCGTGAATCCGCCATCGAGTTTACAGCGCTGGGGGGTATTCCCGTGGTGACGCTGCTCATCATCACCGTGCTCGGCTTCCTGGCGGTCGAGCGGCGGTGGGGCGCGGCTCTTTTCGTCTCTATCGGTATTCTGGGCGGCATGCTTCTATCGACCAGCCTGAAGCTCTTCTATAGCCGCCCGCGACCCGACCTGGTGACGCAGCTCGATGTGATCCACACCAAGAGCTTCCCGTCAGGGCACGCCACGATCACCACCTGCGTCGTGCTGACGCTTGCCGTTATGCTGATCCGTCTGACCGACAATCCGCGGGGGCGGATATATATCTTCGTCATGGCGGTAATCTATGCCCTGCTGATCGGCGTCACACGGGTCTATTTGGGTGTTCACTGGCCGTCGGATGTTCTCGCCGGCTGGGCAATCGGGACCTTCTGGGCGTGTCTTTGCTGGGTCGCGATGACGCTCCTTCAGCGCTGGCGCGATGGGCGTCTGCGGTTTGAGCGACCGTAACGCCTGCAATCAATAACGCGCCGCGGCAAGAATGGCGCCCGGCGCGCCCTTCGGACTGTAGACTTGAAGGAGAATGGCGAGCCCTTCGCCTTCCTCCGACCGGGACACGGATAATGCCTCGCCGTCAGCTGGCAGCGCCAAAGTCTCTACTGACCGCACAGCATTGACATATGCAATCGTCTTCCCGGCATTTTCTCCGCGTTCGATCGGAACCAGCGCCTCATTCCGATAGTGGACGATAGTGAGCCGAAGGGATGGATCGTCTTTCTGTGCCCCGGATATTGAAACCGAAATCTCCGCATCTTTTGAAACGTTCAGGGATAATGTCGCTTCATCGGCATCCTTGTCTTCAGCGATCAATGCATCGATCGCAGGTCGGTTGGAGCCAACGAGATGAAGGCTGCCGTTTATAACGGCCTGGGGCGTGTAAACTCCCTTCCGTTGCAGGGTTTGGGCATATCCATACTGCCGGGCAGTGAAAGCGGGATCGCCAAGGGTGTCCTTCCAGCCGAGCCGGTCCCAGTAATCGACATGATATCCGAGGGCCAGCACGTCTTCACGCTCGGCCAGATCCTCCAGATAGGCATCGGCGGGCGGGCAGGAATTGCAGCCCTGGCTGGTAAAGAGTTCAACAACCGTGAGTGGGTGCGATTGCGCCAGAGCGGAGGTGGAGAGGCACAAGCCTGCGAATAGACCGATGAGAAGCTTCATAACGTGGCATCCTCCGTTCAATATGCACGACTTCTTATCGAAGGAACTTTCCCTATTATTACAGCTTAATGCCAGACCAGTTGATCAGCCGGAGGAGAAGCGAACCGATGGATCGCAAGGCCATGGAACGTGTTTTTCGACCTTTCGCGCGTACGGGCTACGCTGCACGCGGTCTTGTCTTTCTGGTGATAGGGATATTTGCGGCCTATTTTGCCATCGGCGACGGTGAAATTCTCGGTTCGAAGGACGCTCTGCAAAAATTGTTGGGCGGTAGCGGCTTCGGAACGGTGGTTGCGATCGGACTGATGATCGGTCTGGTGGCTTATTCGGTCTGGCGGTTTATTCAGTCGATCTTCGATACGGACGATCACGGTCTGAAGCCTAAAGGTTTGGCAATCAGGGGCGGTCTTCTCGCTTCCTGTTTCACTTATGCGGCTCTGGCGCTTTATACATTTTCGCTATGGCGCGGCGGTGCAAATAGCGACGATAGCGGCGGCGGTGTCGCCCAGACCATGGCGAATTTTGTCGGATCGACCCTTGCTGCCTCTATACTGGCTGCCGTGTTTTTGGGTGTCGCGGTCGCCCATCTCGTAAAGGCATATAAGCGCCGCTATCTGAAATATATGAACCCGAGCCCCGAGGCGCAGTGGATCGTCGATCCGGTGTCGCGAACCGGTTTGACGGCGAGGGGCATTATCTTTCTCGTTATCGCTTATCTTTTCGGCTGGCGTGCGATCAGCGGCGGCGGCGAAGAGCATGTCGGCCTCGCCGATGCTCTTCGCTTCATTGCCGACCTGCCAGCAGGTTCCTGGCTCATGGGCGCCGTCGGGATCGGCCTGATTTGTTTCGCCGCCTACTCTTTTGCCGAAGCCATCTGGCGGAGGATCAATGTAGAGGACGCCGACGCGCCGGGCTGAGCAAAATATCGCCGAAACGAAAAAGGCGTGGCTGTCGAAGCCACGCCTTTCGATGAGCTGCTAAGTTCATTCGGCTTTCAGTTAGCCGGCCTTCTGCGCGATGATGACCGGGACGAGAAGATCGCCCCAGTTGCCCTCGCCGCCATGATGGCGGGCGGAGCGGACAAGTTCCACCGATACGCCGGCGTCCACCGCCTTCATCACGCTCTGGTTAAGGCGGTGAAGGTCGTTGGCGACCATACGGATCGCTGCCTGCTGGTCGCCATCCATGGCAGAGGACTGTTCCTCGGCGCGTTCCTTGACGGGTGGTTTCATCGTCGCGTCTCCATGCGATCTGTTTGTGTTCCGGCTCGATAGCCCCGCATATCTGGCTTTGCAAGCGAACCATTTTCGACAATGGCGCCCTGTCATCGATTGTAAAGAGCGTGGCGGCCAAGAAAAAAATTCTTATCCGCTTTTTGGCGGATATGAAGAAGAGCTTTTGTAAGAAAGGGTCAAGCTGTCTTGCTTGGCGCACGCTGCATCTGTAATTTTGTAAAAAGTTTTACTCTGCTGTTCTCTCCTTCGTACGGTTTTTGAAGCTCATGGCTGACCGCAAGATTTTCGCCGGCCCCCGTATCCGCCGTATTCGCCATGCGGAAAAACTAACCCAGACCGCCATGGCGGAGCGTTTGGGAATTTCCCCGTCCTATCTCAATCTGATCGAGCGCAATCAGCGTCCGCTGACCGTGCAGATCCTTTTGAAGCTGACATCGGTCTTCCGCGTCGACCCCGAGCAGCTACAGGGTGAATCCGACGCCACAGTGGGCGAGATCAGACAGGTCTTCTCAGATCCTCTCCTTTCAGACGATGTGCCAAGCGAAACTGAACTGCTGGAGGTGGCGGAAGCCGCGCCGAATGTCGCTGCCTCTATCGTCAAGCTACACCGCGCTTACGTGGAGCAGGGCGAAAGGCTTTCCGACCTGTCGTCCATCCTCGCCAAGGAAGGGCGCGTGACGGCAGTGGCCGGCAAGCGTATGCCCATCGATGAAGTGCGGGAACTACTGGAGGCGCGTCCGAATTATTTTCCGGCTATCGAAGAGGCCGCCGAAGCGTTTTATGAGACATTGTCGCCAGGCGATGCCTTGCTGCCTGCTTTGAAGGAATGGTTCCGCGCCGAGCAGGGGCTTTCCGTAAGGGTACTTCCCGTTTCGACAATGCCGCTCTGGCGCCGTCGCTTCGACCGCCACAGCCAGCGTCTCTTTATTTCCGAGCGGCTTTCGCCTTTCGACCAACTTCGCGAAGTGGCAATGGAAGCCGCCATGATCGCTTTGGCGCAACCGATCGCCGACCAGATCGGCTCATTGCCGCTTGCGACCGAAGAAGCGCGCCGCATTGCCCGCTTTGAACTCGCGCGCTACGCCGCCCACGCTTTGATGATGCCCTATGAAAGATTTTTCACGGCCGCGCGTCGCGTCCGCTACGACATAGATGTTTTGCGGAGCCGCTTTTCCGTCAGTTTCGAACAGGTAGCCAATCGGCTGACAAGCTTGCGGCGGGAAGGGTCTGAGGGCGTACCATTTTTCATGCTGGAAATCGACAATGCCGGAAACAGATTCCGCCGTGCCGGTGCGACAGGGTTCCCGCAACAGCGTTTCGGGGGGCACTGTCCGAAACTGGCGATCCACGCGGCGTTCACTCAGCCTGGCCAACTGTTTGTCGAGGCGGTGGAGATGCCGGATAGCGCCGCCTTTCTGACGGTCAGCCGAACGCTGGAGGGGCCGCAGGGCTCGTTTTCCGAACGGCCCCGCCGCACAGCGATTCTGCTTGGCTGCGACTTGAGTCAGAAGGATGAGATCGTTTACGGTGATGGGCTTCCTGGCGTGGAGGCGGGCGGCACGAAGGAGGCATTTGTTCCGGCAACGCCTATTGGCCCAGCCTGCAGACTGTGCGAACGCCAGGCATGCCTTGCTCGTGCCGAGCCGCCGATAACGAGGCCGCTGGGTTTGGACGAAATGGTCACCGGGCTTTCCGCGTTCGACTTTCGGTGACAGGCAATTACCGGTCCCGCGTGGTGGTGAGAAACGGGTCGGAGAACGATCCGCCGACGAAGAAGCGGCTTAGAACACGCGGTTGCGCATCCTTGGGCACCGTTCCGGTCAGGCCGGGTGAGGGTGCGGCGAGCAGTCGGCCCGAAAGCGCCAGACTGTTGCTGGCATAGGGCACGCGCCCATTCAACTCGATCCGGTATCGTCCGGTTCGGATCAGGCCTGTATCGAGGCGAGCAATGCCACGCTGAACGGCGCCTTCAAAACTGGCTTCATCATAATCGAGACCGCTTCCGGCAAGACGCGAAAGGCTGAAAAAGCCGCCTCCCAGTTCTTCATCGATAATCGGTGCAAGATCGAGCCCCGCAATCTCGCCGCTATCGAATTGCGCCTTGAATTGTCCCTGGCCGCGAAGGAGCAGGCGGTTGAGGGACGATGCTCCGGCCAGTGTCAGGTCGATGGTGGCCACGCCGCTGGGAAGAACGCCTGGAAGGCCAAGTCCATCAGATAATTGCGATCCTGAAATCTCGGAAAAATGGAGTTCGAGACGACTTTGTTTTTCGCTTGCCAGCCGATCTTTGCGCCAATTCCCTTGCAGTGTTCCGCCGAGCAACTGCGCATTGTTGATGTCGAGGACGCTTTCATCTGCGCCGAACCGCCCGCTGACCGCCAGATCGGTCAGTCTGACCTCACCATAGCTGGCTTCGTCAGCGGAGAGGCGCAGATCAATGGAGATGCGGTTGTGAGCACGGCTCCGATCTGAGTTTTGCGCCGAGGGGCGAAGGCGGCTCCGCCGCTCGCTGCTATCTCCGGAGTCGATACGCTGGACAAGCGACATAAGGTCGAGGGTCTGGAAACCGAGCGTTGCCGAAAGCGCCGCGGGAGAGTTTTGGCTCCTTGGCGAAAATCCGATTGTTCCGGTGCCGGTATGTTCATCGAGAGAAAGATTTTCCAGCGTCAGATTGGCGCGGCTATCGTCCTGGCCGATCGTTCCTTTCATCGAAAGCGTTCCCGGCAGCACGACCGGCATGCCAACCCCAACCAATTGGTCGAATTGCGCCAGGCGCTCGGAGGAAAAGGTGAAATCGCCAGTCAGCGCCCGGAGCCAGTTGCGGTGGCGTGGATCGAACTGCCCATCGAAAGTGAAGGAACCAAGCCTTGAGCGAATGCTTGCCGAGACGGCCGTTGGTTGGATCTTGGCAAGATCGCGAAGTCGCTCGATCTCCAGCGATCCGCTGATCGGCAGCGAACGCCAGTTTGCGCCGCCTTCGAAACGAAGCGCCTTGTCCGCGTCCAACCCTGTCAGACGCCCCTGGATGTTGGCGGCAAGAGGCGGGCCGTCGCTCGACTGCGAGACCACGCGACCATCGCGGATTTCAAGATAGGCCGGACCACGGGGCGCGGGTGCGGACTGCGTGCCGATCCAGCGCCTGACGATATTGTCCAGGATCGCCGGTCCTTGATCCGCCGTGTCGGCGGACGGGATACGCAGCTCCGGACCGATCAGCACCACCGAAGAAAGGTTGGCCTCGCCGAAAAGGGCATCGATAAGCGACAATTGCAAGGTCGCCTGTCGAACCCTGAGCGGCGCCTCGCCGGCGGACGAAGATGCGCCTATGCGCAGATCGTTAATCTCGGCCGAGAGCCTTGGGAAATAGCCCACGGAAAGATTGCGCCCGATTTGAATCGGCTGCCCGGTCCATCGCGAGAGAGACGAAACGATCCGTTCGCGCAGCACCAGTTGAGAGCCGATATAGGAAAGCGCCGGAAGCAGAACGACGATCGCCAGAATGATCGAAGCTACAATGATGCCGGCGGTGCGGATACGGCGATGCATAGTGTTGCTTTAGCCAATCGAGTGTCGTTTTGCGCCGTGCCGGACAATCGCCCGGTCATCATGGTTAAGAAAACCTTGTAACGAAATTTACCTTAGGATTACGGTTCCTAGCCAATGGTAAATTTTTAGATGCGTGGGCAAGCTTTCATTAGTATGTGTAGGACGAAGATGCCTATCGTTCAGAGGCATATCTCCGCCCCCTGAAAACAGTTTTCAGGCTCTCTGACGTTTTGGTTCGCACACATTGGCCCCAGCCTTCAAGGTTGGGGCTTTTTTTGTCAGGCGAGTTCCGAAGATCATTCAGACAGGCTTGTCCCGTCGAAGCGAGTAGGACAGCAACAGCACCGGTATCATGGCAAGGAAAAGGATAAGGATTGCTGCGGCAGCGCCATCCTCCACCGCTCCGCGGGAGGCGTTTTCGTATACATGCGTCGCCAGCGTGTTGAAGCCGAACGGCCGCAGCAGAATGGTCGCCGACAACTCCTTTACCGTATCGACGAAGACCAGAATATAAGCCGTTCCAAGAGCGGGCTTCAGTAGCGGCAGCAGGATTTTGAAGAGAGACCGGCCGGAACCGGCGCCGAGCGAGCGGGCGGCGTGGTCGATATGGGGCGGAAGTTTTTGCATTCCGGCGCGCAGATTTGCGTCGGCGAGTGCAAGAAACCGGGCCGTACAGGCATAGCCGACCGCGATGGCGGAGCCTGAGAGAAGCAGTCCTGTGGATATGTTGAAATTGGCGCGGAGAAAGCGGTCCAGAGAATTGTCGAACGTGGTCAGGGCAAAAAGAAGTCCGAGGCCCAGTATAGTTCCGGGCATCGCGTATCCGAGCGTCGACAGCCTCGAAAGCGAGCCGAGCAGCCGCGACCTTTCGAGACGACCGGCGGCCAGCATGGTGAAAGCAAGCATGACCGTGACCGCTGCGACAACTGCGCCAAGAAGAATCGAATTGCCAAGAGCGTCCATGAGCGCCGGGCTGGTGAACTGCTCCGAGCGATTGAAAGCATAGCGGCCGAGGACCGCGACCGGAATGCCGAAGCCGAAGAGAATAGGCAGGGCGCAGGCGGCGCTCATAGCCAGCTTTGGGCCAAATGAGGGAAGCTGCCGTACGGGCCGGCTCATCATTTGGGTCGCGCGGCTGCCATGGAAGATCTGGCGTCGTCGTGCCCAGTTCTCAGCGAGGACAAGTGAAAAGATAATCGTCATCATCACGGCGGCCAGTTGCGCGGCGCCTGCTAGGCTGCCCCGCGATAACCAGGTATCGTAAATGGCGAAGGTGAGAGTGCGCACGCCCAGATGTTCGACAGCGCCGATGTCGTTGAGTGTTTCCATCATGACAAGGGCGAGGCCGGCAACGATGGCTGGCCGCGCGGTGGGCAGCATAACGCGGCCGAACACCTTACCCGTTCCAGCGCCGAGGGTTCTGGCAACGTCGGCGATATTGCGCCCTTGCATCAGAAAGATGACCCGCGCCGCGAGGTAGAGATAGGGATACAGAACAACGCCCATGACCAGGGCCGCCCCGGGCGTCGAACGTATATCGGGGAACCAGTAATCGCGCGCGCTCTGCCAGCCGAACACCGCACGCAGAGCGCCCTGCACCGGGCCAGTATAGGTGAGAAACTCCGCAAAGGCGTAGGCGGCCAGATAAGGCGGCACGGCAATAGGCAGTACCAGCATCCATGCGAAAAAACGACGTCCGGGGAACTCGTATGTCGCGATAAGCCAGGCCGTGCCGACACCGATAACCGTTGTGCCGAAACCGACGAGCAGGAGGAGCCATAATGTCGTGCCGAGTGCATTTGGCAGCACGGCTTGCGTCAGATGCCGCCATTGCGCCGGATCCGTTTCGCCGAGTAAGGCGATGCCGATGACGGTCACGATCGGAAGCAGTGCAAGGGCTGCGATGATGCCCACCGCGAAAAGCGGACGCTTGCTTGTAATTCTTATAGTTTGAGAGCGCCGCGGCTGGATGCGGAGACGCCATTCAGACAGAAGCGCTTCCATCAGCCTTCCCCGAAAAGAAGGCGCGAACGCATCGGTAAAGGGGCATAACCGATGCGTTCGCTATTGCGGCTATCAGTATAGCCGATCAGTTGGTCGGTCCTTGATTGAGGCCGACCCGGTCCACCATTTCCGATGCAGCCTTGCGGTGAGAGGCGACTTCCGAAAGCGGCAGATCGTCAGCATCGAGTTCGCCGAAAGCCTTGACGATGTCGGAAGCCGGCACATCCGCCTTGACGGGATACTCGAAGACCTGCCCGGCATAGATTTTCTGCGCCTCATCCGAGGCCAGAAACGCCATCAGCTTTTTGGCGGCATCAGGATGAGGGGCATGACGGGCCAGCGCCATGCCGGAAATGTTCACATGGGTGCCGTGTTCGCCGATGGTCGGGAAGATGACCTTGATGGCCTTGGCCCATTCCTGCTGCTCAGGTTCTTTCTCATTCGTCTGCATCAGGCCGACATAATAGGTATTGCCGAGCGCCAGATCGCATTCGCCCGAATAGATGCCTTGGGCCTGGGCACGGTCGTTCCCATCGGGCCGCCGCGCCAGATTGTCACGCAGTCCCTCCATCCACTGCTCGGTTTTTTCTTCGCCCCAGCGAGCGATCAGGCTGCCGAACAAACCAAGATTATAGGAGTGCTGACCGTCGCGAATACATACCCGGCCACGATTGGCCTCGTCGGCCAGATCGGCGTAATCCATCTCGTCGGCTTCGACGCGGTCGCGGCTGGCATAGATTACGCGGCCGCGACGGGTCAGGCCGAACCAGTTGCCGTCTTCATCGCGATATTCGTCGGGAATGGAATTGGCCAGATCTTCGCTGTCGACAGGCTGGGTGATGCCCATATCCTTGGCGTTGACCAATCGCGAAATATCGGTCGACAGAATGAGATCGACCGGCGAATTTTCGCCCTCGGCCTGCACACGCTCTTCCAGTCCCTTATTGATGAAGAGAACCTGCGTGTCGATGCCGGTCTCTTCCGTGAAGGCGTCGAGAACCGGCTTGATCAGGTCCGGCTGGCGGTAGCTGTAGATATTGACCGTCTCGCCGTCTGCGGCATGAGCAGCGCCCATTGCAGCGGACGAGAGCATGAGCGTGGCAGCGGCAGCCAGCCGCGCGGCAGATGAAATCATTGTAAACTCCTGACGACGCAAACGACATCGAATTTGGCACGGCGGGAAGCCATGACGCCTTCTCTTAAAGTCGATGCTCAGGGTCAAGGATAACGGCGCTTGACTGGAACGATTCCATTTTTGGGGAAATATTCAGTTCAACACACGGCCTGGTGGAAAGGTGACTTCGACGAGCGTGCCTATATTCGGCTGGCTTTCAATCGAGAAGCGCGCTTTGTTTGCCTCGACCAGCGCTTTTGTGAGTGGCAATCCGAGGCCGGTGCCGTCCCGGCGGCTCCGCCGCAGCGTGCTAATCTGCTTAAACGGCTTCAGCGCCTGCGAGATGTCTTCTTCGCTCATCCCGATACCACTATCGCGGAAACGCAGCGCGACCGTGCCATCCCTGTTCTTGCTTGTCGATGCGATCACCTGCCCGCCGGCTGCCGTAAACTTGACGGCGTTGGTCAATAGGTTGATCGCGACCTGCTTGATCGAGCGGGGATCGGCCACCACGTCGGGCAAGCCGGAATAGAACGAGGTGCGGATAATAACCCGCTCGGCATTGGCTTGCGGCTGCAGCATGGCGACCGCCTCCGCGACAACTTCATTGAGGCCGAGCGCCTCATACTCCATCTCCTGATGGCCACCCTCTATCTTGGAGATGTCCAACAGGTCGTTCACCAGATCGAGGACGTGATTGCCTGATTTTTGAATGTCACGCAGATAATCGCGATAACGGGGATTGCCGACCGGACCGAACCGCTCGGAGATCATAAGTTCCGAAAAGCCGATGATCGCGTTCAGCGGGGTGCGGACTTCATGACTGACACGCGCGAGAAATTCAGTTTTTTGGGCCGAGGCGTCCTCGGCTGCGCGGCGAGCCTGGCGCAGCTCGTTCTCGACGCGTTTCCAAGGCGTTATGTCGCGTAAAACCACGCAATAACCGCTATCGGCCGGCAGTTTTCCCAAGGTAATGAAAAGCGGAATGAAGCCGCCGCCCTTTTCCTTGCCGATCACTTCGCGCCCGTCATTGAGGACGCTAGCCATCTCGCTCTCGCGCAATGAAGCCAGATAGCTGTCGATCGTCAGGCGGCTTTCATAGGCGAAAAGTTGACGGAATGGGCGGTTCTGCAAAGCTTCCGAGTCTTCGCCGAACAGGGCTTCGCCGGATCGGTTCACCGACCGGACATCGCCTTCGGGCGTAAGGATCACAACGCCGTCGGTTGCCGTATCCAGAATTGCCGTAAGCTCATTGACATGCTGACGCAGCGGCTCCGCCAGTTCTTCGGCGCGGTTGGCCGCATCTGCTTCAGACAGCAGGCCGGCGTTGGTGTCCCCATCTTCGGAGACCGCTATCGGTTGCGGCTGGGCCGCCGCATCTTCGATTTCGGCAGAAGAGAAGGCGAAGAGAAGCGCGCTCGCGCCATTCCATCCGATCGCCTGCATCTGTGCGTTGACGGGCGCTATCGAGCCATCGGCTTTGACGATCCGAAGCGGTGGACCTTCCAGGCGTTCATCGACTGACGATTCGTGCTCGCCGAATAAGGAGGCAAAACCGCCCGCGCTCTCCATGGCAGCCACATCGTGATAACCGGTCAGGTCGAGGAGGGCGCGGGACGCATAGGCGATCCGGCCCCGGTCCAGCACGAGCGACGGCAGTGGCAGAAAGGCAAGAGCCGACGGCGTTAGATGCGTGCTTCGCGGTACGGAAGGAGCTTCAATAGCCGTTTCGCGGTCTTCGGCGACCTCATTAGGCTCATCTTCATTCGCATCGTCGCGCGACCGCTCAGGGTCTGCGTATTCGGTGATTCCGCCGTCCAGGGCGTCGACAGCCTCATCATCGGCCTGTTCTGGCTCGCCGAGGACACCGCCAGTGCTCCATCCGGATGAATCGGATTCCGCTAGTTCGTCGGATACGCTTTCGACTTGATCCGGGATACGTTGGGGCTCCAACTCGGTGTCGGACGGGTCGGGTTTATCCGGTTCGCCTGTAACGCCTTCCTGAAGTGGCTCTTGAGGCGCCTGAAGCGAAATGCCGTGGTCGATTTCTTCGGCTTCGTTCTCTTGGCTACGACGGTTCGGTAAGGCGGCCAGCCGAGCCGCAAGCGCTGGGGCAGGCTTATTGCTTCGCCGCCATCCCATCGACTCTATTGCGAGCCGCGCATTCTCGTCATCCAACCCTTCTGGCTGATCGTCCCTCACAGCCTTTGACGACGGCTCCGATACGGCGTCGACGAATTCGGCGGTTCGCGCATTGTCCGGAAGAGCAGAAACATCCCCTTCCTCTGAAGTTGCGGGGGAGGAGGGTATGTCCCCCGCAACAGTGTCGGTAGGGTTCACTTCTTCTATGTCGGTTGAGCCCGCGCCACTCTCACTATCTTCACGTAAACGCTCACCAATGCTTTGGAACGCCAGCGTTTCCGCATCGGTTAGCGCCTTGCGCGTCCGGCGGGTATCCGGGCGATCCGTGCGTCGTCTCAATGGCGATGGAGTCAGGGCGGGTGGCTCGAACAGAACGTCCGAAGCCGATATTTCCTCGGTGTGTTTCCCAGTGGAAATAGGGGGTTCGCTATCCGCTATCTGCTCGCTCTGGTCTGGCCACCCTTCGGCGAACATCAATCCCCGTCCTGTGGCGTCGGGCGCAATCTCATTCAGGTGCGCCACACCATACCCCCGATAGCCGAGAAAGCGGCGTTCCCTGTCGTAGAGCGGCAGTGCCGCCAAATCGGTCGGTATAGCCTCTGCGGTTCCCGCAATTGGCCAGGAAACAGTCCGGCCAGACCAGGTCTCCTGCCGGTCCATCAGAGATGAAAGGCGCTTGTCCGGGTCGAGACCGAGGCGCGCCATGACTTCAGCGAAGGCGCGTTGCTCAACAGCTGCGGTCATTCCTGCTATTTGTTTGAAGGGCTCCGAAATGATCGTGAAGCGGCCTTCAGCGTCGGTTTCCCAGATGAACCGCAATGCCGATTGTTCAGAATCCACCGGCTCTGCTTCGGCCATTTGAGTGTCGGCGACCGGCTCGAGAAACATGAAAAGGATGAATCGCTTCGGCTCGCCCCCCAGATCGCCGAGCGCAGCCGGTACGAGCCCCTCCGCGGTCTGGATGCGCTGTTTGACGGAGGCTGCGCCTTCGCGGTCGAGCCGGCTCCGCATAACCAGAAGATCCTCTGGCGAGGGATCGATTTCGTCGAGTCTTTTATCGCCGACAATGCGTGCACCGGTCTCGTCCAGAAGCGCCGCGACTGCCTTGTCGTCCGAAAAACCGGATAGGGCTCCCTGCTCGCCGTCGCCCGGAGCGATGATAAGAACGCCCTGGCTGCCATCGGGTAAGGCGATCTGGCGGGCTTTGACCGCGATCTGACGCTGCGCCACACCACGATCCGTCCGCAACAGAAGCGGGCGGGGCGCCGACTTGCCGGCACCAGCCAGTAATTGCCGCCGGGCCTGCGGCAGCAGAGGCGCAGCCTCACCGATCCAGTCCTCAATCGCCTTAGAGCCGAAAAACGAGGCGCCTGGCCCATTGACCCACAGGATACCGGTTGCATCCTCGCTCAAGACCGCCAAAGCATCCCCCTTAGAGAAGCTTTCACGCACTTCCGGCAGCGTCGCGATATCGATGAAGGGGTATAGGCGCATGAATTGTCCTGCTTGGGCGGCGCGCGTGGCCCAGTTTACACTTCATTAATTAATCAAAGCACGACCGTCACGTAAACTGGCTACCATCGACTGTCGGAAGCCACGGTTAACAATCCAAATTGTGCAGTGCAAAATAAATGTTGCAATGCAATAAGCGATGGGCTATATACTGGTCCAACAGGAACAACGTAGCGCACCCGCCGTTGAACAAGGGCGGTGCGTAGGCAATTGAAGAGGAAGGAGATTTATCTCATGGCCCGTTCAACCACGAAAACCGGTTCGACAAATACCAATGCAGCGGATGAGGCTCCCGAAGCCGCCAAAAAGACCGTTGAAGCCGCAACGACGCAGATGAACGATGCTGCGACGGCGGCAATGGCGAGCTTTAATCCGGAGGCTGTTTCCGAACAGTTCCGCAGCTTCGCCGAGAAGGGCATGGCCCAGACGCAGGAGGCGTACGCGAAAATGAAGTCGCAGGCCGAAGAAAATCAAAAGGCTATGGAAGAGTCTGTCGAAACTGTCCGTTCGGCGGTCCAGACTGTTTCCAAGAAGAGCATCGAAAATGCCCGTCAGCAGTCCCAGGCCGCTTTCGACCACGTCGAGCGTCTGATGGGCGTCAACTCGATCAGCGAATTCCTGGAAATTCAAACTGCCTTCCTGCGTCAGCAGGCCGAGATGAATATCGCCCAGGCCAAGGAAATGCAGAGTGTAACGAGCGGCGCAGTGGAAGAAGTCTCCAAGCCGGCCCGTCAGGCGTTCAGCAAGGCCGTGGACGGCATGACGAGCTAAACGCTCAGGATTGTACTGCTACAAATGATCGAAAACCGCCGTCTCCTCCGAGATGGCGGTTTTTCTTTGCGGCCACAAATGATTGCTGCGATACGATCTTCGCCCTTGAAAGGCAGGGCGCGCGGCTGTATGGAGCCTTCGCCGGAAGCGTTTGCGCCCGGCTATGTGCGGTCGTAGCTCAGTTGGTTAGAGCGCAGGATTGTGGCTCCTGAGGTCGGTGGTTCAACTCCACCCGACCGTACCATCTTCATTTACAATTCGTTCTATTGGTTATCGGACCGCCCGCTCTCTATCATGCCAATCTCATGTGCATGGATCGGTCATCGCCTTTTAAGCGCCTTGCCTGACGTGGCACTCTGTCCTGCCGATTCGTCCGTTAGGTTCAGTTTTGTCGCGCTTCACATTCATCCACGCAGCCGATCTTCATCTCGGCACCCGATTTCACGGTCTCGCCACCCGTGATGAGGCGACCGCGCGGCATTTTGCAGAGGCGACTCGTACGGCGCTGGGCCGCTTGGTCGACAGAACCATAGAGGCGAAAGCCGCGTTTCTACTTCTGGCAGGCGATATTTACGACGGCGAATGGCAGGATTTGTCGACGGGGCTGGATTTCGCTTCGCAAATGGCGCGTCTGGCGCGTGAAGATATTCCCGTTTTCACACTTCGTGGCAATCACGATGCGCTGAGTATCGTGCGACGCGAAATCACCCTTCCAGACAATGTGAAGGAGTTTTCGACCGAGGCACCGGAGACGGTCGAACTTGACGAACTGAGGGTCGCCATCCACGGGCAGGGTTTTGCGGAGCGATCCTGCCCGGAAAATCTGGCAAGTCGCTATCCGCCGCCACGTGCGGGATGGTTCAATATCGGCCTTCTCCACACATCTCTCGACGGACGACCGGGCCATGGCAGCTATGCGCCGTGTACACCGGCCGATCTCGTCGCACGCGGCTACGATTATTGGGCGCTTGGCCATAGCCATGCCTTCGAAATGGTGAGCGAAAGCGACCCGATGATCGTTTATCCGGGCAATCTTCAGGGCCGCTCGATCCGCGAGCAGGGCGGCAAGGGCGCAGTATCGGTCACGGTCGAGGATGGGCGCATCATCGGCGCGGCGGAACGCCTTATCGTCGATGGCGGGCGGTTTTTTCAGATTGCAATCGATATCGATGGGATGGAAGACGTTCCCGATCTGTGGAGCAGACTGAGCGAACGCTTTGCCGACGCTGTCGAGCAGAAGTCAGAAGCAGTGCATGCGGCACGGATCGTGATTTCCGGTAAAGGGTCGATCCACGACGCGCTCGTCGCTATGGGCAATGATAATCGGACAGCAGAAGCGCAGGCGGCCGCGGATCGGCAGCGAGACGATATTCGTATCGAGAAGGTCGTATTGCGCAGCGCACCGGCCACCGGCAGACATACCGACCGTTTGGCGGAAGACGGGTTCGACCTTGAAACGCTACTGTCCTCTGCTGCCGCCGACCCGGATGTACAAGACAAGATCGCTGAAGCCATGGCGCAGATTGGCCGTCACATGACGGGTGGCGCCGACCACTTTCAAACCGAGACCGGCGCCATTCTCGCTGAAGCCCGTGCAACATTGCTCGCACGGGCTGAGGAAGAATAGGGCCGGTATGCATATCCGTTATCTGGACCTGATCGCCTACGGAAATTTCGAGGACCGGCGAATTGGATTTCGGCCGGGCGCCGCGATTCATTTGATCTACGGCCCGAACGAAGCCGGCAAATCGACGGCCCTGCAGGCGATCGGCGACCTTCTCTATGATTTTCCGCAACGCTACACCGGAAAGGCGCGCCTTCGCCCTGTCGATTTCCGCTTTCGTTTGCCGGAACTACGCCTTGGCGGACAATTGCAGCGCAAGGACGGCCAGTCCATCGCGTTCGTCCGCCGCAAGGCGAACAAGGCGGCATTGAGCGATCCGGAAACTGGTGACGTGCTGCCGGAGGACGCGCTGGATGCATTTCTCGGCGGGCTCAACCGCGAACGGTTCATTCGCGAACACGGCCTCGACGCCGAAACCCTCCGGCAGGGCGGTGCCGTGCTGTCCGGCGAAACGGATGCCGATCTCGGTGGGAGTCTTCTGGCGGCGGCGTCCGGCCTGGTTGGGTTGCGCCGCCTCCAGACGAAGCTCGATTCCGAAGCCGACGACATTTTCACGCCGCGATCGAGAAAGAGCCGCTTCGCGACCGCGCGATCCGAAAGAGACGCCGCCCGTGAACAGGAGCGTGACACGGAAAGCGTGCTCAGTGCGAAGGAATGGCGGGATAACGAAACGGCAATTCGGGATAACGCCGCGGCGCAAGATGAAATACGCCAGAAGCTGGCATTGCTGGATCAGCGCCATCGCGCCTTGAGCCGGCAGATCCAGCTCCGCCCAGCTCTGTGGCATCTGGACGAAGCGCGGCAAAACCTTACCGAATTCGATGATCTTTCCGATCTCTCCCAAAGCTTCGCCGAGCGTATCGAAAATGCATTGTCCGAAAAGGAAGAGGCTGCCCGAACGCTGGTCGGGGTTGAGGCCCACCATAAGCGGCTTGGCGAGCAACTGGACCGGTACACGCCGGACGAGGCGCTTGTCGCCGCTATGCCGGCGGTCAAGGAACTGGCCGAAAGTCTTGGAGCCTTTCGGGAGTGGCAGACCGATATCCCAAAATTGAAGGAGCGGCTGACCGCGCAGAAGGCTGAGGAGATGCGATGGTGGAGTGAACTCGATCCTGGAGGAGAAGCCCAGAGCGGAGCACTACCGTCCATTGCCGAGCGCACCCATCTGAACCAGCAGGCCTTGCGATTGCAAAATCTTCTGGCGACCCGTCAAAACCGCTCCGAAGAAATGGTTGATCTTGCAGAGCGCATGAATGGCGAGGGCGAAGGTGACGGCGATAAGGACAGGCCCGATCTGCACCGCTGCCTTCAACTGACCTCCAGCCTGGCGTCCGTTCTCGATCCTCTCGCCGCAGCTTTCCAACAGAGAGAGGAAGGGCGGCGTTCGGCGATGGAGGCAGACGCTGAGGCTCTTCGGCTCGACCCGCCCGTCGCGGAATTATCGGCCAAGATCGAGCTCGCCTGGCCGTCCGACGATGAAGTCGAGAAAGCGATCGCACGTCACACGGCTCTGGCGACGGAGCGAAGCCGGCTGGAGAGCCTACTGGCGGAAATGTCGGAGGCAATGAAACACCACGATCAAGCCACGGAGAATGACGGCTCAGCCGGTGAATTGCCGGATCGTGCGGATTTGCAGAGGGCAAGGCAAAGTCGTGATGCGGGTCTTTCGGAATTTCGTGAAGGCAAGGGAAACTGGCCGGAGACGCTAGATAAGGTCGGCGTGGCCGACCGTATCGCCGACCGTTTGATCGATGATGCCGAGCGGATCGCCAGCCGTCAGAGAGATAGGGTCGAGCGGGCGAAGCTCGACCGGCAGTATGCCGAGACTGCTCGGAAAATGGATGCATCTCACGAAACGATGGCGACTTGGCGAAATGAGTGGTCAGCGCTCTTTTCTCTTCTTTCCGACAAGCCGCCCCTACCCGGTCGCGCCGCCAACTGGCTGGGACGGCTCCGCTCGTTGCGTGACGTATCTGCCGCTGCATTGGTTCGGCAGGACGATGCCGGTGCCACGATCACACGCGCCGAAGAGCACCGGGGAGCCCTGCTCGAACTGGCTGCGGCGCTGGAGGTCGCAAACGCGTCGGCCTTGTCCTCAGATGTTTTATGGCGAGCCGTAACTGTCCAAATCGACGAATTGAAACAGGTGGATCAGGCGCGGCAGACGGCGCGTGCCGTTCTCGCCGAGCACCGCAAGTCCTATCGGCACGCCGAGAGTGAATATCAACGTCTCTCTGGCGAGATTGAAACGCTGAGCAGCAAGCTGAAAACCGCGCTGAAAGGGTTTTCGCTGCCGGACGATATGTCGCCCGAAACGGTATTCGCCATTCTCCAGGGGTTGAACAACCTCTCGGAAATTCGCGCCAAGGCTGCCGAAACGGAGCGTCGCCTGATCGGGATCGAAACGAAGAGCGATACGTTTCGGCGCGAGGCTCGCGAATTGATCGGCCGGCTCATGCCATCCGCAATTGACGATCCGCTCGGCACAGCTGTAGGCCGGTTACGGGACCGCTGCGAAGAGGCGACGAGCCTTGCCAAACGAGCAGCGGAGCTGCGTTCCGAACGCGGCGAGGCGTCCGAAACGCTGACTGAAGCGCAGGCGCGTGTCAGGCTCGTGGATAAGGTGCTTGGTGAATGTGCAGCGCTCTTGCCTGACGATTCCGATCTGACATTGGTCGCGAACCGGCTGAGGCAACGGGAACGCGCGGCCGAAACGCTCGTCGAAGAACAGCAGCGCTTTGCCGACCTGGCGGATGGCCTCTCTGAAAATGAAGTACGCCAATCCGTCCATGAAACAGATGAAATAAGCACGCGCGACGAGTTGATGCGGATCGAAGACGAGAAAAGCATCGCCGAGGGCGAGCGGGAGCGTCATCGGCTGGAGGCAGGGCGGCTCGCCGAACGAAGGGATGCGCTAAGCAAACGTAGGGGCTCGGAACTTGCCGCCTTCCACCGACAGGCCGCCGAGGAGCGTATGGAAAGCGCGGCGCGTGAATGGGGTCGGCTGCGTGCCGCATCGATTCTTCTGGATGCTGCGATGGAGCGTTACGCCAAATCCGTTCCTAACACGACGCTGGATCAGGCTGGTCGGCTGTTTCAGACGCTGACGGCGGGCGCCTTTTCTGGTCTGGCCGAGGATCTGGACGGTGACGGCAAGCCAATTCTGCTGGTCCAGCGCGCCGACGGCACGAAAATGCCGGTGGGAGATACATTATCGGAGGGGACGCGGGACCAGCTCTATCTGGCGCTGCGGCTGGCGTGGCTGAAAGAGCGCTCCGAACGCGCCGATCTACCGCCTTTTATCGGCGATGATCTCTTTGCCAGCTTTGACGATGCGAGGACACAGGCGGGACTAAAGGCGATGGCGGATGTGTCTTCCGCCATTCAGCCGATCCTGTTCACCCACCACAAGGCGGTGGTCGAAGCAGCGAAGGAAACCCTTGGAGACGGGCTGGACCTGATCGAGTTATAAGCTGTCAATCGAATAAGTCGATTTGCTTCACCGGCTTGCTCGCCGACGGCTTTCTACTTTTCGGGGATTTCGGCTTCTTCTTTTCGCTGGTCGGAGCACCGGGAAGAGCGCTCGATGTTCTCTCCGAACTGGCTATATCGCCTTCGCTCTGGCCCACTGCCGTCGCATCGACTGTGCCGCCATCCATTTCGAGATGAATGGCCATGCCGGGGAAGATATCGCCAGCGCGCGTCAGGATGTTTTGATCACTGTCGCGTACCACCGCGTATCCGCGTGCGAGAACCTTGTGATGAGATAAGACCTCGATCAGTCGAGCCGTCGACGAAAGTCGTTCACGCCGGCGCTCCAGAATGCGCACGATAGCGGGGCGTAAACGATCTCCGGCAGTCGTCAGCTTTTGCCGCTCGGTTCTTACCTGCCGATCCAAAACCAGTGGCGAGAGGCGGTCGGTGAGGTGGATCAGGCGATTACGGCGAAGCTCAACGCCGGATGACAGCGCTCGCGACAGTCGCCCGGCGGCTTCGTCATGACGTCTGCGCGGAATGGCAAGAAGCGCGTCGACCGAGGGCAAGGCGCGCGCCAGACTTCGCAGTTCCTGAAATCGCCGGTCCAACAGTCGCCGATGGGCCGCTCCGAGCCGCGCACTGAACGTGGCTATCGCCGCGTCCAGTTCTGCGCGCACCGGTACAGCCATTTCCGCCGCCCCGGTCGGTGTCGGCGCGCGTCGGTCTGCCACATGATCGATCAGCGTCCAGTCCGTTTCATGACCTACGGCCGATATGACAGGAATCGAGCAGGCTGAAACGGCGCGCACCACCGCTTCGTCGTTGAACCCCCAAAGGTCTTCCAGCGATCCGCCGCCGCGCGCGACGATCAGAACGTCGGGCCGGGGCAGGTTCCCATCGGCCGGCAGGGCGTCGAACCCCGATATGGCGCGAGCGACTTCCTCGCCACTGGTTTCGCCCTGAACGCGAACCGGCCAGACGATCACGTGAAGGGGAAAGCGGTCTGCGATGCGATGGCAGATGTCGCGGATCACAGCCCCAGTCGGTGATGTCACCACGCCCACCGTCATGGGCAGGAACGGCAGCGCTTTCTTTCGGCCTTCTTCGAAAAGGCCCTCGGCCGCGAGCGCCTTTCGCCGCGCTTCCAGAAGCGCCATCAACGCCCCTTCGCCAGCCGGCTCGATCCGGTCGATCACGATCTGGTATTTCGACGAACCCGGATAAGTCGTGAGCTTGCCGGTGGCGATAACCTCAAGCCCTTCCTCGGGCTTGAATGCGAGTTGCTGAAAGGTTGTCCGCCAGACGACCGCATCCAGCCGCGCGCGCTCGTCCTTCAGGCCGAAATAGGCATGGCCCGACGAGTGGGGACCTCGATAGCCGGTGATCTCCCCACGCACACGAACATGGCCGAACCGGTCTTCCACGACGCGTTTGAGCGCCGAAGACAGATCGCTGACGGTGAACTCTTCAGCATTGGATTTGGCGGCGGCCAAGATCGCCTCCCGCGAATAGCCCTAGTCTTTGTTTGATCCGACGCCAAACTGATCGAACAGTTTTTCCATCGCCTCGATCTGATGGCGGCTGACCGCTTCGCCAGCAGCGAACATCGGGCCGAACAGGGTGTCGGACGTATTCTCGGCTTCATCGCTCTCCGGCGAATCCGGATCGGCCGCTTCGTCCACCAGAGAGGGTTCAGGCTCAAGGGGCATGCCAGGCGGGACCATACCGATGCCATCGGCCGTATGGTTCTTTTCGGGGTTCGATCGCGGCTGACTGAAGAACATCTCCATCATGTCGCCGAAACCGCCCATGCCGCGTGTCGACCCGCTCGCTGTCTGTGCGTTTGCGATGAACGGCGCCCACATTTCGTCCCAGACACGTCCCGCCGGGCCGTAGATCGACTCCAGCATCCCGACGTCCTGCTGCTGCTGTTTGGGTTTCGCCGGTTTCGATGCTGGCGCCGGCTGTGCCTCAGGGTAACGGGGTGCGGCCTCGCTCGCGGTGACAAAGAATTCCGTCATCTGCCGCGTGATCCCGCCCATCACGGCGCTTGCGATGACCGGCAGCATACGCTGGACATCTTCGCGCGGCACGCCCGTTTCATTGGCCACCTGATCGGTGATGGCGCGCATCAGACCAGCGGAGCGGAACAGTTGATTGAGAATGTTCTGCGCCTGATTGATCGCATTCGGCTCGAACGCTTTTGTCACATCGAAGCCATAGGGCGCATGACGGCCCGAGCTAAGGGCCGCCATGAAATCGGTGGTGTCGGCGGGCGTTGCCGTCTGCCGTCTCAAGGCTTCGCTGAAAGCGGGCGCCATCGCGGCCAGCACGTTCACCGCCTGCTGCTGGTTGAGGGCGAATTGCTCCGAAAGCTGTTTCTGAAGCGCGCCATCGTTCATGGAAGACAGCATCGGAAAGATCGGGATCATCGGTCGCCTCATTGGTCTGTTGCTGTCACCATAGCGCTTTTCCGGCGGATTGCGACCAAAAGCCCATGCGCTAATAGGCGTATGCTTCGAAAAGAGGCTCGATGGATCGACCCCAGCGCAGATGATAGGCGCGAAGCATTTCTTCCGCTTCCGTCGTGCCTCGGGCAACGATCTCCTCTAGCGGGGCGAGGAAGTGGGCTTCGTCGAATCCATCCGGGTTGCACTTGCCGCGGCGCTGCAATCCGGCCCGTGCTATCGCCAGCGCGCGGTAGCCGAGATCGCGGACCGTCTTGTCGCGAAACGGTGTGGCCATGGCCTTTTCCGGGACCGTATCGCGCATGGACTGTACCTCATCGACAGACCAGTCGGCTGTCCATTCGGCGGTTTCGTCCAGCGCTTCTTCGTCATAGAGAAGACCCACCCAGAAGGCCGGCAGTGCGCAGATTCGCCGCCATGGACCGCCATCTGCGCCGCGCATTTCGAGAAACTGTTTCAGCCTCACATCGGGGAAAAGCGTCGAAAGATGGTTGATCCAGTCGCCCAGCGTCGGTTCTGGATCGGGAATGTCCTGCTTCAGCGCCCCATTCATGAACTGGCGGAATGTGACGTGGGTTGCGCGGTGATAGCGTCCATCGCGCAAGACGAAGTACATCGGTACATCGAGCGCCCACTCGGCATAGTCGGCAAAGCCGAAGTCATCGGCGAAGGTGAAGGGCAGGATGCCCGCACGATTATTGTCGACATCGCGCCAAATGTCGCCTCGCCAGGACAATAGGCCGTTCGGCGCGCCGTCCGTGAAAGGCGAAGAAGCGAAAAGCGCTGTCGCCAGTGGCTGCAGCTTCATGCCGACCTGCATTTTACGGCGCATATCCGACTCGGACGAGAAATCGAGATTTGTCTGGATCGTGCAGGTCCGCCGCATCATGTCTCGGCCCTGAGACCCCACGTCGGGCATGTAGGCCGACATGATCTCGTAGCGCGATTTCGGCATGAGGGGCGTCTGTTCGAGCGACCATTTTGGGCTGGCCCCCATCCCTAGAAACCGTATGCCGAGCGGCTCCGCAATCTGCCGTAGCTGCGACAGATGGACGTTCGATTCCCGGCAGGTCTGGTGGATCGTCTCAAGCGGCGCGCCCGACAGTTCGAACTGTCCGCCCGGTTCCAGGCTGATCGCTCCCTGGCCGATGGGGGAGGCGAGCCCGATCAGCTTGTTGCCGTCGACAATCGGCTCCCAGCCGAGCTTTTCCTGCATGCCTTCCAGAAGAACCCGAATGCCTGACGGTCCTTCGTACGGAACCGGACCGTTGCCATCCGTGTAGAAGACGAATTTCTCGTGCTCCGTGCCGATCTTCCAGTCTTCGCGCGGGCGGCATCCGGCAGCCAGATAGGCGACCAGGTCGTCGAAACCTTCGATGGGCGTCTTGTTACTGGTATCGCGTGCCATGGCCAATCCGTCTTATTCGGCGCGTAGGCACGCCATCGATCTTCGCATAGATGGCGGACACGGCATGGAAGATCAATCGCCTGCCCGATCATCTTCGTGGACATCGCATCGCCAGTCGCCACATACGGCCTGAACGAGCGTCAGCGCGGCGACCGCTGCCGTGTCGGCGCGAAGGATACGAGGGCCGAGCGGAATGGCGGTCACAAAGGGAAGGGCGCGCAACATTCGACGTTCATCTTCTGAAAAGCCGCCTTCCGGTCCGACAAGAACCGCGAGCGGCCCTCTCGGCAGGGCGGACAGGATCGGCAGCGGATCGTCGCCCTCGGCATCCTCATCGCAGTAGATTATCTGCCGTGACTCGTCCCAATTCTCCAACAGTGACCCGATCCTTTGCATGGGTTGAAGTTCGGCGAGCGTGAGAATGCCGCACTGCTCGGCAGCTTCGCGCATATTCGCTTCTAACCGCCCGGCATTGATCTTGGGCATTTGGGTATGCTGGGTCTGAACCGGCTGTAACACACCGGCGCCCATCTCGATCGCTTTTTGCACCATATAGTCCATGCGCCCTACTTTGAGGGGCGCAAAAAGATAATGGAGGTCGTGGGCTGCGGGCTGTGCGCGGGTTTGCTGCTCTGGCACCAGGATGGCGCTCTTCTTGCCCTGACGCTCTAAACGGGCCCGCCACTCCCCGTCTCTTCCATTGAAAAGAAGAAGCATCCCGCCCTCGGCCATACGCAGGACGTTGAGGAGATAGTTGCTCTGCTCTTTCGTCAGTGCGATGGGTGCCGCGGACCGAAGATCCTCGGAAACGAAAAGGCGGGGCAGGCGGTAATCGGCGCGCATTGTCTCTCTATGGTTTACGGATGGTTAAAATGCCGGCGCTGTTGCTGCGGCGACACGTTTCCCCAACTTGCTCTCACAGCAGCGATTTTCTGTCTTTCGCCAGCTGCGGTTTCAGATCATAAGCCGCGCGTTACTGATCGAGCGCGCCTCCTCCGGGTAACGGTAAAGTGAGCAGAATTGTGTTCTTTTAGGGAACCACATTCGTCACACTCCGTTAGCCCCTCGAATGAAGCGGCCCAGCCGGCGGGAACGTTTCGGAAAGCAAATTGATCTATAACTTGAGATTGCGAGACCATTCGAGATGAACGCCGTGAAAGCAGCCCTCTTTTCCGTTTTTACGCTGACTGCCGCCGGTATCTGGTATGTTGGCATGAACGCCACCGAAGCTGAAGCCAGCAACAGCCATACCATTGGCTATGGCGTGGTAGCAGCTATCGACTGAGCAGTCGAATTTAATCAAAGCGATTTTTGAGACACCCCGCATCATGCGGGGGTGTTTCTTTTTGGGGCCACGAACCGAACCG
This sequence comes from Notoacmeibacter sp. MSK16QG-6, assembly GCF_024158145.1. Taxonomy (GTDB): domain Bacteria; phylum Pseudomonadota; class Alphaproteobacteria; order Rhizobiales; family Rhizobiaceae; genus Notoacmeibacter. The sequence goes on along the minus strand of NZ_JAMYXM010000001.1, from coordinate 787,197 downwards.
ATCCTACCCAAGCAGAATGATGTGAAGGGCGCGCGGTCCATGCGCGCCGAGCACGATCTGCTGCTCCACATCGCCTGACCGCGATGGCCCGGTTACAAGATTGACGACGCGGGGCAGGGCTCTGTCTTCCACTGTCGCTTCATCCACCAACCGCCGGAGCGATTTCTCAAGCGATCCGTGTAATCGGTCGACTGGTAGAACGATCAGGTGGTAATCCGGCAGGAAATTCAGCGTCGTGGGATTTTCGGGTCCGGAGCAGAGCGTCAGCGTTCCGGTTTCCGCGACGGCGCTTGCCGCCACCGATAGTCCCGCAATGTCGGACCCGTCCGATGGACCGATTGAAACGTCCAGCAGGGGTTCACTTTCCCATCCTGCCTGGTCAAGAAGAGGATCGGCGCCACGTCGAATTTTCGCCGGCAGGTTTTTTGTCGCCAGATAGTCGGTCACGGCGCTGGCAATTTCGGCTGAAGAGCTGATCCGCACCACCGTAGCGTTCACCGCCTCTGCCTTGGCCGAAAAGAGTGCGATGGCCTCTTCGCCAAATACATTTGCGCTGGCCGGCACGAGCGCTGGCTTTTTTTCCGAAAGGCGGGCGTTTGCTCCCTGTTGTCGCTCTGAGAGGGTTGGGACGAGACCTTCGTCCATTGCTTTTCCGATCCGTTCGAGAATCGTTTTGCGCGCGCTGCTCATGCCGCGTTCCTCGTTTTCGATTTGGCATAGGCCTGCATGAAGGTCTCTCCCTCGGGGGCAGGCAGATCTCGCGCGTCGGTCCAGCCCGATGCGAAAGGCAGGCGCGAAATACGGTGCCGCGTTCCTCCCAGGCGCGACAATAGCGGTGCGGCGATGGAGGCGCCGATCCGGTAGAGGCGGGGATGACGCGCGGCGAAGGCCCAAAGGCTCATTCCGCGCCGCATTCCGCCGGGCTGATAACCCTGCTCGTATTCCTTCTCGCGCCATTGGCGCATCAGCTTTGGCAAGGGAATGCGCATCGGGCAGACAGATTCGCACCGGCCACAGAAGGTCGAGGCATTCGGCAAATGCCCCGCCTTATCGATCCCCGCCAGAGCGGGAGTGATGACCGCACCGATGGGACCAGGATAAACAGCGCCATAAGCATGGCCGCCGACAGCGTGAAAGACGGGGCAATGGTTCATGCAGGCGCCGCATCGAATGCAGCGCAGAACCTCTTGAAACTCCGTGCCGAGCAACGCCGAGCGGCCATTGTCGAGCAGCACGACATGATATTCTTCCGGCCCATCCTGATCGCCATCGCGGCGCGGTCCCGTCGAAATAGTGGTATAGACACTCATTTCCTGACCGGTGGCCGAGCGGGCCAGAAGGCGTAGGATCGTGGAAAGGTCTTCCATTGTCGGCACGATCTTTTCGATGGAGGCCAGCGCGATGTGAACGCGAGGAAGCGTCTGCGTCAGGTCGCCATTTCCCTCATTGGTGACGATCACCGAACTGCCTGTTTCGGCGACCAGGAAGTTGGCGCCCGTTATGCCGACATCGGCCTCGAAATAGCGCTGGCGCAGAACTTCACGTGCTTCTCCAAGCAGACTTTCCGGGCTGTCGAGGACGCGTGTCCGGTCCAGATGGGAGTGGACACGGCGGAAATCGGCCTCCACCTGGTCCCGGTTAAGGTGGACGGCCGGCGCGATGATGTGGCTGGGCGTCTCACCCCTCAATTGGATGATGTATTCGCCGAGGTCGGTTTCGACCGCCTCGATACCATGCTCCTGGAGATGGGCGTTGAGCTCGATCTCCTCGGTCAGCATTGACTTTCCCTTGGTGACCGTTTTCGCATCGGCCTTTCGGCAAATGTCCAGAATGATCGACCGCGCCTCATCGTCGTCGCGTGCCCAGTGAACATGACCGCCAGCGGCTTTCACATTTGTCTCAAAACGCTCCAGATAGACATCGAGATGGCCGAGAACATGGTTCTTGATGTCCACGGCTGCGTCCCGAATGGCCTCGAACTCAGGCAGCGCGGCGGCCGCCTTGGCGCGCTTGCCGATAAAACCGGCGCGCACATTTCCGAGCGCCCGCTGCAATTGTGCATCGCCGATGGCTTCGGCGCTGCGTTCGATAAAGTCGGCTGAATGAACCTTCACGACCGCTCCTCCTCTGTGCCGGCAATGGGCGGCGCATCGGTCATCCCGGCGAGGATTTCGGCGACATGGCGCACTTCGGTCGAGCGGCCCTCGCGCCGCAGACGGCCTGCCATGTTCATGAGGCAGCCCATATCGCCAGCAAGGAGTAGATCGGCATCTGTAGCGGCGATGGTCTTTGTCTTGGCCGAGACGATCACTTCTGAAATTGCCGGATATTTTGCGCAGAAGGTGCCGCCGAAGCCGCAGCAGACTTCTGAATCCTCCATCTCCCTCAACTCCAGATTTTCGACCTGCGACAGCAAGGCGCGCGGCTGGGCCTTGATGCCGAGTTCACGAAGGCCCGAACAGCTGTCGTGGTACGTGACAGTGGTATTGGATGGCATCGCCGCATCGACCGTTTTCAGCGAGACGATATCGGTCAGAAAGCTTGTCAGCTCATGCGTTTTCGCAGCCAGCTTTTGGGCTCTCTGCACCCAGCTAGGATCGTCGGCCAGTAGAGCCGGATAGTGATGGCTGATCATCGCTGCGCAGGAACCGGAGGGTGCGACGACATGATCGAATCCCTCGAAGGCTGCAATCACCTGCCTTGCAATGGCTGCCGTCTCTTTTCGATGCCCGGAATTATAAGCCGGCTGTCCGCAACAGGTCTGCGTCACTGGCACCGCGACATCGCAGCCAGCTTTTTCGAGCAGTTCGATGGTAGCGAAGCCTACCGACGGACGAAACAGATCGACGAGGCAGGTAACGAACAACCCGACTGTAGGGCGTGCCGGTCTGCCGCCGTCTTTTGATGTTGAATCCTCCACTCGGACGCCTCGCTTTATGTATCTTTTCGGTATTTTGGTATAACAGGCGCCACCTGATCACGAAATGAGAAAGCCGCCATGGAAGGCCAGCGCGTCGGGATGAACGACAAAGAAAGCAGGGAAGCGTCTTCTGCCGATAGCGATCAGGCGCAGCAGGCTATGGAAAGCGGCGCCACGGTTGCAGGTTTCCCGGCCTATCATCTGCGCCATGAGGCAATCGGCGAGGTCCATTCGCGTCCCAATCCGGTTGTCGAAACGCCATCCATCATCAAGGCGATCGCATTCATGGCCGATGGCGGCAAAGGCATTGCCTGGTCTGCGCTCGCGTCTCAATGCCGCGCGCTTGGCGCTTCAGTGCCGGACCGAAGCGTCCGACACTATGCAATCGATTTGCCGCACGGTGAATTGCGTTGGGAACGCCATGCCGAATTTGCCACCTATCTTTGGCACGCGCCTCTTCGTCCGAATACCGGTACGCCGCTGGGCGAGAGTCCGTTCGGCCGATCGTTTTCCGCGCCAGGCACCGTGATCTCCGCCGTTCACCTCGAAATCCATTTGCGCAACGCGAAGAACGAAAAGCTGATCGAGCCATTCGATCCCAACACGCTTTGCCATTCGCTGGTGGAGAAAGGGAAGGCCAGCGCCATCACCGATTTTCGTCAGGATGCCGAGGGTTACACCCATATTCTCGTTTTACACGATGGTCTGTCGCCATCGCGCGCGGGCGTCCTGGCCCAGCGCCTGATCGAGATCGAGTTCTATCGAACGCTCGCCATGCTGGCATTGCCGCTCGCACAGCAATTGTCGCCACGTATTGCGGAAGTAGAAAGCGACCTGGCCGACATAGCCGATCATATGCGCGCTGGCGGGCCGCGCGATGCGGAGCAGCTCCTGGCGACTGTGACGGATTTGGCCGCCGATCTGGAGGCTGATGCAACCTCCAGCGTTTACCGGTTCGGCGCCGCGCGGGCCTATAACGGTATTGTCGAGGAACGATTGAAGTCTCTAGGCGAGGTACCCGTTTCCGGTTCGGAAAGCTGGACGGCCTTTCTTGAGCGTCGGCTGGCTCCGGCCATGCGTACCGTCCGTTCGGTGGAGGAGCGGCAGAGCAATATGAGCCGCAAACTCAATCGCGCCTCGGCCTTGATACGCTCGTGGGTGGATATCGATCTTCAACGACAGAATGCCGGTCTTCTGACATCGATGAACAGGCGGACGGCAGCGCAGCTTCGCCTGCAGCAGACTGTCGAAGGGCTCTCCATCGCCGCCATCTCATATTATGTCGTTGGCTTGATCGGCTATCTGGCCAAGGGACTGGACCCGCTTGGAGCATCCGTCGATCCCGCCTATGTGACAGCGTTCTCCGTGCCGGTCGTCGTTCTGGTCGTCGCCGCTATCGTTTGGCGCATTCGCAGAAGCCATGGCGATAGCGACCACTGATCATTCGGCCGCGTCCGGATATTTCGAGGCCTGGGGGCTGTCCCAATAAGGCTCCGGACCGTAAAGATCGGCCAGATAGTCGATGAAAAGGCGGACCTTGATCGGCAGAAACCGTCGCGACGGATAGACGGCGTGAAGTCCGATATGGCGTGATGCTCGCCAGTCGGGAAGAATGTGGATCAATTCCCCGCGGGACAGTTCCGGGCCGATATCCCATGTCGATCGGAGGGCTATGCCGGTGCCGGCTATGACGGCCTCCCGCAGAACTTCCGACGAGTTTGTGGAGAGTGGGCCGTCCGGCCGAAGCGAGACGGTCGCGCCTTCCGGGCCCTCCAGTCGCCAGACCTCGCCATTATGCGGTGGAAGGCACAGATGTTCGTCGAGATCGTCGACCGTCATGGGCTCACCATGCTTGGCGAGGTAAGCAGGCGAAGCGACGAGCACGCGCTGGACAGGCGCCAGTCGTCGCGCGACGAGCGAACTGTCAGGGAGCTCGGCGATGCGGATTGCCAGATCGAAACCTTCAGCGACAATGTCGACGAACTTGTCGGAGAGAACCAGATTGATCGAAAGATCGGGATTGGTCTCCATGAAAGCTGTCAGGTGGGGCGCGATATGCATGCGGCCGAACGAAGTCGGCGCCGATATTTTCAATGTGCCCCTGGCCTGTGCAGAGCGCCTCGAGACGAAAGCCTCCGCCTCCTCCACAGCGGCGAGAATGGCGACGATCCGCTCATAATATCCCTGACCGGCTTCTGTTAGCGCGATCTGGCGTGTCGTTCTTTGCAGCAGGCGGGTGCCCAGCCTGTCCTCCAGCTTGCGCAGACGCTTGGAAACAACCGCTGGCGACAGGCCCATCTCGCGGCCCGCTGCTGAAAGCGATCCGGCGGATACAACCCTTGCGAAGATTTCAAGCTCGGCTGTCGGCGTCATGGCATACCCGCACGATGCGCCGTCCGCCGTTCTCTTGCGGGATGGTCTCGAACGTATAGATATGGTTCAGGTGTGATGACGTGTGCATCGAGGGGAGGAATGATTGTGACGGCCATCCAGTTTCTCAAGCCCGATCCCTCCATTCTCAATCGCCGCGACGACATCCTCTCCAGCCTGCGGGCGGTCTTGCCGGACGAGGCGGTCGTCTCCGACCCGGTGGAACTGCGCGCCTTCGAGACCGACGGATTTACGGCCTATCGGCGACTGCCTCTGGCGGTCGTCTTACCGTCGACGACGCAAGAGGTCGCAGCAGTGATGGAAGCCCTGTCGCGGCAAAAAGTTCCGGTCGTGCCGCGCGGAGCCGGCACTTCCCTTTGTGGCGGAGCGATACCGCAGGAAGATGCGGTCATCGTCTCGCTGACCAGAATGAGCCGCATTCTGGAACTCGATTATCCCAACCGCCTGGCGCGGGTGGAGGCTGGCGTCACCAATCTGTCCATCTCCGAAGCCGTTTCGGCCGATGGCTTCTTTTATGCGCCCGACCCCTCCAGTCAGCTCGCCTGTACGATCGGCGGCAATATCGCCATGAACTCCGGTGGCGCGCATTGCCTGAAATATGGTGTCACGACCAACAATCTGCTTGGCGTCACCATGGTGCTTTACGATGGGACGATCATTCGCCTTGGCGAAGGCGAACTCGATGCGGCCGGCCTCGATCTGCTCGGCTTGATTTGCGGGTCGGAAGGCCAGCTCGGCCTCGTGACGGAAGCCATTGTCCGCCTGATCGCCAAGCCCGCCGGGGCGCAGCCGGTCTTGTTCGGATTTTCAAGCTCGGAAAAGGCGGGTGATTGCGTCGCCGACATCATCGGGGCGGGCATCATTCCCGTCGCCATCGAGTTCATGGATCGCGAAGCCATCGCCATCTGCGAGGCGTTCGCCAAAGCCGGCTATCCGCTCGACGCCGAAGCGCTGCTGATTGTCGAAGTCGAGGGATCGGACAAGGAGATGGCCGACCAGCTTGGCCGCATCGTCGAGATCGCTCGGCGGCACGATGTCCAAACCATTAAGGAGAGCCAGAGCGCGACCGAGGCCGCGCTGATCTGGAAGGGACGCAAGAGCGCCTTTGGCGCGACGGGTCGTGTGGCCGATTACATCTGCATGGACGGCACGGTGCCGCTCAGCCAGCTTGCTTTCGTGCTTAAAGAGACCGGTGCTATCGTGAAGCGGTACGGCTTGCGCGCCGCTAACGTCTTCCATGCCGGAGACGGCAACATGCATCCGCTGATCCTTTATGATGTGAACGATCCGGCGGAACGTGAGAAAGCCGAACAGGCAGGCAATGACATTCTGCGACTATGCGTCGATGCCGGTGGGTGCCTGACTGGCGAGCACGGCGTCGGGATCGAAAAGCGTGATCTGATGACGCACCAGTATAACGAGACCGACCTCGATCAGATGATCGACGTGCGCGCCGCGTTCGACCCCGTTTGGATCCTCAACCCGTCCAAGGTTTTCCCGCTCGAGGGCCGAGGCGAGAGCGATGGCGGCAGAGCAGTAGCCGGTACCTCCGATGCCACCATGGAAGCAGCGCAGTGATCCCCTCTGACGGAACCGACCAACTGATCGAGCCTTTCGACGAGGCGGAGCTTGCCGAGATCGTCCGGGATGCGGCTGATAATGGCCGGCCTTTGGAGATTGCCGGCGGCGGCACCCGCTCATTTGGCCGCCCGGTCGATGCGCTGGCGACGGTTTCGACGTCTGGCATTTCGGGCATCGTCGCCTATTCGCCCAATGAGATGGTCGCAGCGGTGCGGGCCGGGACGCCAGTCTCCGAATTGCAGGCCGCGCTGGACGATGCCAATCAGCGCTTCGTCTTTGAGCCGATCGACCACCGCTCGCTGCTGGGGACCGAGGGTGAGCCGACCGTTGGCGGGATGGTGGCAGTCAATGCGTCCGGTCCGCGCCGCTTCGTTGCCGGCGCTTGCCGCGACAGCCTGCTCGGCGTCCGTTTCGTCAATGGCAAGGGCGAGATCGTCAAGAATGGCGGGAGGGTAATGAAGAACGTGACCGGGCTCGACCTGGTCAAGCCGATGGCCGGCAGCTTCGGCACGCTCGGCGTCCTGACCGAGGTGACGCTGAAAGTGCAGCCGAAGCCGGAAACCGAAGCGACGCTGATTGTTCGGGGCCTGCTCGATGCCGACGCGGTTGCCGTGCTAGCCCACGCCATGGCGACGCCGAACGACGTAACCGGCGCAGCGCATCTGCCGGAACTCGTCGCTGGCAAGGTTCTGGATGGTGCGCTTGGTTCGGAGCAGGCTACGCTGATGCGTCTGGAGGGGTTCGAAAGCTCCGTCAATGAACGAGCCGAAAAGCTGAAGGCGCTGTTCGGCAAGCTCGGAGAGATCGATCAGATCGATGCGCCGCAGAGCCGGCGGCTCTGGGCACAGATACGTGACGTCGCGCCCTTCGCCGATCATCCTGACCGACCGGTATGGCGGCTTTCGATGAGGCCGTCCGATGCGCATGAGGCCGTGATGGCGCTCCGCATGAAGGCCGGCGCTTCTGCCTTCTACGATTGGCAGGGCGGACTGGCCTGGGTGCGAATGGAAGGCGGTAACACCATGTCGGGGCTGGTACGCAAAACCGTCGAGGCCAATGGCGGCGGTCATGCCACATTGATCCGTGCGACCGAGAGCGAACGTCGGTTTGCCGTGCCGTTCCAGCCCCAGGAGAAGCCGCTCGCCATTCTCGAATACCGCATCCGCAAGGCCTTCGACCCGCAAGGCATCCTCAACCCCGGCCGGATGGTGGCTTAGAAAAAGACGATGCAGACCAATTTCACCGCCGAGCAGCTGAACGATCCGGCTACCGCCCATTCAGAAGCAATCCTGCGCAAATGCGTCCATTGCGGCTTCTGCACGGCGACCTGCCCGACATATGTGACGCTTGGCAACGAACTCGATAGCCCTCGGGGCCGTATCTATCTCATCAAGGACATGCTGGAGAATGGCCGGCCAGCCGACGAGAAGACCGTCACCCATATCGACCGCTGCCTTTCCTGCCTGGCCTGCGTGACAACCTGCCCGTCGGGCGTGAACTATATGCATCTGGTTGACCACGCCCGCGCCCATATCGAAAACACCTATAAGCGCCCCTGGCATCAGCGCGTGTTGCGCAACGTGTTGGCGGCGGTCTTGCCCTATCCGGCGCGATTTCGGCTGGCCTTGCGGGGCGCGCAACTGGGCCGCCCCTTCGCCGGACTCTTCGGTCGTTGGGAACTGACGAAGCCGTTCACAGCCATGCTCGCGCTCGCCCCGGCGAAAATGCCGCGGAAAAGCGATAGCGCAAAGCCAGGCGTTCGCAGAGCCGATCCGACTGTGGCCAAAAGTGGACGTGTCGCGATCCTCACCGGCTGCGCGCAGAGCGTACTCGATGCCGATACGAACGAAACCGCGATCCGGCTGCTGAACCGGCTCGGTGTCGAGGTCGTGGTGCCGCGCGGTGAAACATGCTGCGGCGCTCTGGTCCATCATATGGGCCGAGAGGAAGCTTCGCTCGATTTCGCGCGGAAGAATGTCGATGCGTGGACTCGCCAGATAGAAGGTGAGGGGCTCGACGCAATCGTCATCACGGCAAGCGGCTGCGGCACCACGATCAAGGACTACGGCTTCATGCTTCGGCATGACGAGGCCTATGCCGAGCGGGCGGGAAAGGTGTCGGCACTGGCCAAGGATATTACCGAATATCTATACATGCTGGAGTTGCCGGAGCCGGTCAACGAAACAGGTCTCGACGTGACTTACCACTCGGCCTGTTCGATGCAACACGGCCAGAAAATCACGCAGACGCCGGTCGATCTGTTGCGCGGCGCAGGCTTCAACGTCTCCGAACCGGCAGAAAAGCATCTTTGTTGCGGCTCGGCGGGCACTTACAATATCACCCAGCCGGAGATTTCCGGACAGCTCAAGAGACGCAAGCTGAAGAATTTGAAGGCCACCAAGCCGGAGGTCATCGCCGCCGGCAATATCGGGTGCATCATGCAATTGGCCGATGGCGCTGGCGTCCCGGTCATTCACACCGTGAAACTGCTCGATTGGGCCTATGGCGGCCCCAAACCCGAGGCGGTGCCGGAAGGCCGTCAACCGAAGCCGGCCAACAGAACCAAGAAGCTGCTGGCAGCCTTATCCTGACCGGCGCGAACGACTCGTACCTCGCTAGGCCATACGCAATTTCTCAAGGGCATAAGCGGGTTGGCCGTCCGCCCCCTTGAAGTGGGCGGTGGATGCATTGTAAGCATGCGCCAACAAAATTCCCGCACGACGATATTCATTACCGCCCGGCGCAAGCGGGGCGGCAGACGTTCATAGAAAGACGATAGAGACATAGTGAACCCTTATAAAAATTGGCGATTTGTCCTGGCCACCGATCTCGACGGTACTTTTCTAGGCGGCTCGGAGGAGGATCGTCTCGCCCTTTACGAGTGGATAGAAGCGCGCCGGGACGATGTCGGCCTTATCTTCGTGACGGGTCGTGATCCTCGCTTTATCGCCGATCTTTGCGACGAAACGCCGGTTCCCTGGCCGGACTTCGTGGTCGGCGATGTCGGCACCACCATCGCCGAGGTGCGCGACGGGGAGGGCGAAGAACGCATCGCTTTCATGCTCGATCTCGAAAAACATATCGCGCAGCTTTGGGGCGACGCGGGAACGACGGTGCGGCAGGCACTGTCCGGCGCGCCAGGACTGACCGAGCAGGAGACCGATTTCCGGCATCGCCTTTCCTTCGACTACGATCCGGAGAGCTATCATCCCTCGGCGCGCGAAAAGATTGAGGCGATGGGTTTTGACGTTATCATCTCCGACGAGCGTTTCTTCGATGTCTTGCCGAAGGGCGTCTCCAAGGGGCCGAGCCTGCTACGACTTATCGATCATCTCGGCATTCAGCGCGAACGCGTTTTGGTGGCAGGCGACACAATGAACGATCTGTCGATGTTTCACACCGGCCTGCATGGCGCGGTGGTGGGCGGCGCGGAGAAGCCTTTGCTGAACGCAACTGCGGGAATTGAGAACGTTCGACAGTGCGAACGCATCGGGGCTGGTGGGATCGCGGAGGCGATTGACGCCTTCTCGCTGCATCCCGACCCCATTGAAACCAGACAGACACAGGAGCAATCCGAATGAAATCCGACCTCGTCATCGTCTACCACCGTCAGCCTTACGAGGAGGTGGAGAACGAGGACGGCACGGTAGAACTCGTCGAAAACAAAAGCCCCAATGGCATCGTGCCGACTCTCAAGGGGTTCCTGGGCCGCGCGCAGCACGCTTCCTGGGTGGCCTGGAAATATGCCGACGATCCGGTCAATCCGGAGTTCGAGCGGACAGTGGAGATCAGTGACAGCTACGGCGACTACAGCGTGACGCGTCTGCCACTGACCCGCGATCAGGTCTCAAGCTTTTACCATGTGTCGTCCAAGGAGGCTTTCTGGCCGATCCTGCACGGCTTCAAGGAACGCTACAATTACGACCCTGTCGATTGGCCGACCTTTCGCGAGGTGAATTGGGCCTTCGCGGAAGCCGCCGCCGAGGAAGCATCCGACGATGCTGTCATCTGGGTTCACGACTACAATTTGTGGCTTGTCCCGGCCTATATCCGCCAGTTGAAGCCGAAGGCGCGGATTGCGTTTTTTCACCACACGCCATTTCCGGCCCCGGACATGTTCAACGTGCTTCCATGGCGCGAAGAGATCATTCGCAGCCTGCTCGAGTGCGATGCGGTTGGCTTCCACATTCCGCGCTACGCCCGCAATTTCCTCGCCTGTTGCCGCTCGCAGACCAGCGCCCGCACCGCTGAGGAGCGCGCCACAGAGCCGGCCTTGGTCAAACGGGATTCGACGGCGCTTTCGGAACGGGTCACGCCTGTTTCGATAGAGTTCAAGGGCCGCAAGGTTCTGGTCGACGTCAACCCGGTTGGCGTGAACTACGAATATATCGCGGAACTGTCTCAGCGCGACGAAGTGCAGGAAAAAGTAAAGGAAATCCGCGCCAGCCTCGGTGACTGCAAACTTGTCGTCTCGATCTCGCGGACGGATTACACCAAAGGCAATATCGAGCAGTTGGAAACCTTCGAACGCCTTCTTCGCGACCATCCGGAATGGCGCGGCAAGGTTCGACTGATGCTCGTCTCGGTCGCTTCAAACCGCAATATGGCGGCCTATGAAGAGATCCAGAACAAGATCGAAGAACTGACCGGGCGCATCAACGGCACCTACGGCAATTTCGAATGGCAGCCGGTTTCCCTGATGTCGACGGCCATTCCGCTGGAAGACCTCGTGGCCTATTACCGCGCCGCCGACGTTGCATCCATCACGCCATTGGCCGACGGACTAAATCTGGTCTGTTCGGAATATTGCGTTGCGCAGGATGAAGAACGGCCCGGCGTACTCATCCTGTCGGAATTCGCCGGCGCGGCCGTTCTTCTGAACGGCGCCATACCGGTTAATCCATTCTCCCACCGTTCGATGGATCGGGCCCTGGAACAGGCGCTCTCGATGGGGCCGACCGAAAGAGCCGAACGGATGAAGCAGTTGAAGGAATGCGCCGCCCGCTTCACCAACGCGCAGTGGACGGACAAGGAGTTGGAACTGTTCGAACGAATCCGCGAGACGAGGCAGTCACAAGCGGCCTGAGACCTTCGCTGACAGCACTAATAGAAAGCCCGCCGGTCTATTAGACGGCGGGCTTTTTCTCTTCAGGTCGTCATGATTCAGCGCACAACCACTTTCGTGCCTACGCCAACCTGGGCGTAAAGGTCTTTCACGTCTTCGTTACGCATACGGATGCAGCCGGATGAGACGTTCTGACCGATGGTCCATGGCGCGTTGGTGCCGTGAATGCGATAGAGGCTGGAGCCGAGATAGAGCGCGCGCGCACCGAGAGGGTTTGCAGGCCCGCCAGCCATCCAGGTTGGCAGTTCGCGGCCCTTTTTGCGCTCGCGAACGATCATCTCTGCGGGCGGCCGCCATTCCGGCCACTCCTTTTTCCGGCTGATCTTGTGAGTGCCGCTCCATTCGAAGCCCGGCTTGCCGACGCCGACGCCGTAGCGTTTCGCCTTACCGCCCGGAAGAACATGGTACAAAAAGCGATTGGATGTATCGATATCGATGGTGCCGGGCGCCTGGCTGCCGGGATAGCTGACGATCTGCGGCATGTAACGCGGATCGACCGCGCGCTGCGTCGGCGCGACAGACGCTGACTGAATGGCGGAACGTTGTGCCGGCACAGCCAAGGCTGTGCGCCGCTGATAGACCCGGTCGGGCTGAACGATTTGCGCGCGTGCTCTCGGAAGCACCGCGCGGCGCTGCGGCGCGGACGGCCTGACAACGTAGCCGCGGGCGCGGGTGGCGGAGCGGCCAACCCGGCCCGGCAGGGCGCGCGGCTGCAACTGCATGATCCAGGGCTCGGCCACATCGCGGCTGACCCTGACGGCCTGCTGGGCCTGCGCGCTGGTGATCGGCAGCCCGGTCAGAAAGATAAGTGACGCCACAAAGGCGGGCAGGGTGAATGATTTCGACATACGCAAAACTCTTCGAACTCAACAGGCCACGGCGGCCGGACGCACGTTTTCCGAACACACGGGACGGAATTTCGTTGCATGAAGGGTGCGGGTGCGGGGGAGTCGAAGGGGTTAAAACCCTTGTTTAAAATGCGATTTGTCGTGGAAACCGTTCTTCAGGGTTAGGGCCGGGTTTCCGGGCGCGGTAAAGAAAGCGTGAACACAAGGACCGCTATCCCACAGCGAGTCACGCAACGCTGGAATTAGGGCGACCATGACGCAGAATGGGCTTTTGACGGGAGAAGATGGGGTCTGCCGTTGCGGCTGGGCCGGTCCCGATCCGCTTTACCGACACTATCACGACGAAGAGTGGGGACAGCCGGTAGCGGACGACACACGCCTGTTCGAAAAGATCGTATTGGAAGGCTTTCAGTCCGGTCTATCCTGGCTGACGATCCTGAAAAAGCGTGAAAATTTTCGTGCGGCCTTCGCTGGTTTCGACCTGCAAAAGGTCGCCGCATTTGAAGAAGAGGACGTTCAGCGCCTTTTGCAGGACGCTGGCATTGTCCGTCACCAGGGCAAGATCCGTTCTGCCATCAACAATGCGGCGCGCGCGCTGGAATTGCAGGACGAAGCCGGCAGCCTCGCCGCTTTTTTCTGGTCATTCGAACCGCCGGCAAACGAGCGTCCCGACCCGGTGACATGGGACGCGCTCATTGCCAACCCCGCCACGCCGACATCCAGACGGCTTGCGAAGGAGCTGAAGAAGCGCGGCTGGAGTTTCGTTGGACCGACAACGGCTTATGCTTTCATGCAGGCAATGGGGCTGGTCAACGACCACGTCGAAGGCTGCGGCGCTCGGGCGCGCTGCGAAGAGGCGAGAAAGCGGTTCGTCCCGCCGGCGTGATTGTCACGAATCTACACAGCGTGTCACGACAAGGTGAAACGCTATGGAACCTCTGCCCTCCAAGTTTAGTTAACCCTGTCGAAGGGCCCCTATGGAGGATATCCATGAAAAAGATGATCACAACCGCGGCGCTTGCCGTAGCTGTCGGATTAACGGGCATCGCGCCTGCCGCAGCGGCACCCCTGTCCATCCCGAGCGCACCGGTCGTAGCGCCGGCATCCGACATACAGAATGTGGACCTGCGGGTTCGCGGCGGAGTTTATTTCTACAATGGCCATCGCGGCAGCCGCCGCTGGCGTCGTGGCTGGCGTCGCCATCGCGGATGGTATTACCCGCCGGCAGCGTTCTATCAGCGACGTTATCGCGCTGCTCCGCGTCGTCATTATCGCGACGGCTACCCGCGCGCGCACTATCGCTGGTGCCACAACCGTTACCGTTCGTACCGGTCCTACGACAACACGTTCCAGCCTTATCATGGCGGACGTCGCCAGTGCTATTCGCCCTATAGCTGATCGGCTGAAACTCGATTGAACGAAGCCCTGCCATCCGGCGGGGCTTTTTCATGTTCGGGGCAGGATGGGGACAATGCGCCGCCTTGCCGGAAACGGGGCTTTTCGCTAGGGGGAGGGCGCGCCGCCATATGCGCGTTTCCGCCGCCTCCGATCCGTATTGCAAGTGACCCCATGGCCGAGAAGAAAAAGAAGAAGCCTCAGAAGCTGAAGGCGCGCCTGCCGCGCGGTTTTGCCGACCGCTCGCCGGAGGATATCCGCGCCACGGACCGGATGATGGCGGCCATCAAGCGCGTGTATGAGAGCTACGGCTTCCAGCCGGTCGAAACGCCGATGTTCGAATATACCGACGCGCTCGGCAAGTTCCTGCCGGATCAGGACCGGCCGAATGAGGGCGTCTTCTCGCTGCAGGACGATGACGAGCAATGGATGAGCCTGCGCTACGATCTCACCGCGCCGCTCGCCCGCCATGTGGCCGAGAATTTCCAGACGCTCAATCTGCCTTACCGCACCTATCGCGCCGGCTGGGTGTTTCGGAACGAGAAGCCCGGCCCCGGACGCTTCCGCCAGTTCATGCAGTTCGATGCCGATGTGGTCGGCGCGCCGAGCGTCCAGACCGACGCCGAAATGTGCATGATGATGGCCGACACGATGGAAGAGTTGGGTTTGAAGCCCGGCCAGTACGTGATCCGCGTCAACAACCGGAAGGTGCTGGACGGCGTGATGGAGGCCATCGGCCTTGGCGGCGCTGAAAACGCCGGACGGCGCCTGACCGTTCTGCGCGCCATCGACAAGCTGGATCGCCTTGGCATCGAGGGGGTGCGCCAGCTTCTCGGCGAAGGCCGCTGGGATGGCGGCAAGGAAGGCGAGGGCGATTTCACGCCGGGTGCTGGGCTGAAGAGTAGCTATATAGGTCTCGTAGTTGACACATTTCTGAATTCTGCGGATGCAGTTGATACCAAGCAGCGAATAGCTTCAGAAAAAGTAAGGCAAAAATTGAATTTGCCGCGCCAGGGATTGCTCGGAGGCAGCATGCAAAGTCCCACCTACTTGGAAGGTCAGGACGAGCTTTCGGCATTGGAAGATCTGGTTTTATCATCTGGCTACGATGCCGGCCGTATTCTCGTAGACCCCTCCGTTGTCCGTGGCCTCGAATACTACACCGGGCCAGTTTACGAGGCCGAGCTGCTCTTCGATGTCGTCAACGACAAGGGCGAGAAGGTGCAGTTCGGCTCGGTCGGCGGCGGCGGGCGCTATGACGGGCTCGTCAAGCGTTTCACCGGGCAGGACGTGCCGGCGACCGGTTTTTCCATCGGCGTCTCGCGCCTGATGACCGCGCTGAAGAACCTCGACAAGCTGCCGGATATGGGCAGCGATTCGCCGGTTCTCGTGACGGTGATGGATAAGGGCCGCATTGGCGATTACGCCGCCATAACCAAGGCGCTGCGCGACGGGCTGAATGCCGGTCGGCGCGGCCAAAACGTTGTCGCGGTCGAGATGTATCAGGGCAATCCCAACAAGTTCGGCAAGCAACTGCAATATGCCGACCGGCGCGGCTGCCCGCTCGCCATCATTCAGGGCAGCGACGAGATGGAGCGCGGCATCGTGCAGGTGAAGGACCTGATTGAGGGCCGCAAACAGGCCGCCGCCATCGAGAGCAATGAGGAATGGCGCGAAACCCGGCCCGGACAGTTTGAAGTGGACGTGTCAGACGGCTACGACAAACTGATCGAGGCCATCCGCGAGCGCCTTTCCGAACAGGCCGCCGAACGGGCAGCGGGCTGAGCGGCCATGGCTTTACGGCAGATGCTGAGCGCCGCCGAGGCGTATCTGGAAGAGGCGGGTGCGCAGCGCACCGTGCTGCCGGTCATCCAGCCTGCCGATCCGTTTCTGGACATGGCGGGCGAAGATCTGCGCCGCCGTATTTTCCTGACCGAAAGCGAGACGGGGCAGGCGCTCTGTCTGCGGCCGGAATTCACGATCCCCGTCTGCCTTCAACATCTCGCGCAATTTAAGGAAAAGCGGGACCCGGTTTTACGCCCGGAAATTGCGGAGAGAAACGACGGGCCGCCCGAACCGATCCGTTATGGCCTCTGTGCGCAGGTTTTCCGCCAGCATCGCGATGGCGACAGCGAATTCTTCCAGGCGGGGATCGAAGACCTCGGCACTGAGGACTGGATTGCTGCCGACGCCCGCGCGCTGGCCGATGCGATGGGGCTCGTCGCCCGGCTGCGCGGTACCGATGCCGGGCTCCGCGCGACGCTCGGCGATCAGGCGGTTTTCGCCGCCATTCTGGATGCGCTTGGTCTACCGGACGGCTGGCAGATGCGCCTGCTCCGCGCCT
This sequence comes from Notoacmeibacter sp. MSK16QG-6, assembly GCF_024158145.1. Classification (GTDB taxonomy): domain Bacteria; phylum Pseudomonadota; class Alphaproteobacteria; order Rhizobiales; family Rhizobiaceae; genus Notoacmeibacter. The sequence goes on along the minus strand of NZ_JAMYXM010000001.1, from coordinate 770,593 downwards.
TCGGCCAGCCCGAAGCACTGGCCAATGCGTTGAACGTGCTTTCCGGGCGCGAGGCTCCGGCTGTCACGCAGGATGAGCGCGTTGCCGGCCTGCTCGCTGCAGGCGACGACGATGCGCTGCTGGTCCACATTGAAGCGTCCATGGCGCATTCCGGTATCTCGCCTGGCGCGGGGCGGCGACCCGAAGAGATTGTCGCGCGGCTGAAGGAGCGCGCCGCTCTGGCCGCGACGCGCTTGCCGGATGACGCGCTCGCCGCGCTCGAAACCTTTATCGCTTTGCGCGTGCCACTTGCCGAAGCGGGTCGCGCGCTGACAGCCTTCGAGGCAGAGGCTGGCATCAACGTGACAGAGCGGATCGAGCTTTTCGCGGCGCGGATCGAAGCGATCCGGCTGGCCGGAATCGACCTCGGCGCGATCACCTACGATGCCGCTTTCGGCCGTCCGCTCGACTATTATACAGGTCTCGTTTTCGAGATTGGAATCGAAGGGCTTGCCAAACCGCTTGCCAGCGGCGGGCGTTATGACCGGCTGCTGACCCTGCTTGGCGCTGACCGCACCATTCCCGGTGTTGGCTTCGTCGCCTGGCTCGACCGGATCGAAGCGTTGGAGGCAGCATCCGAATGACCGGAACGGTGACGCTCGCACTTCCCTCCAAAGGCCGCTTGAAGGAGCAATCCATCGCTGTGCTCCGCACCGCCGGTTACGATGTCCGGGAACCGGAGGATTCGCGCCAATACCGTGCGCGCGTAGAGGGTGGGGACGGGCTGGAGATCGCTTTCCTCTCGGCTTCCGAAATCGCCCGCGAACTGGGCGCGGGCACGGTCGATCTCGGCGTGACGGGCGAGGATCTGGTGCGCGAAAGCCTGCCCGCATGGGAAGACAAAGTCTCCATCGAGGCGCGGCTTGGCTTCGGGCGTGCGGATGTGATCGTCGCCGTGCCCGATTGCTGGTTCGATGTGCGCACCATGGCCGATCTCGACGATGTGGCCGCCCATTTCCGCGCTGGCCATGGCAGGCGGCTGCGCATTGCCACGAAATACTGGCGTCTGACGCAGGAGTTCTTCTCCCGGCGTCACGGCATTCAGGTTTACCGGATCGTCGAAAGCCTCGGCGCAACGGAAGGCGCGCCCGCCGCCGGCAGCGCGGACGTGATCGTCGACATCACGTCCAGCGGCTCGACGTTGCGCGCCAATGATCTGCGCATCCTCGACGACGGCGTGATCCTGCAGAGCGAAGCATGTCTCGTCGCCAACCGCATGTCGCTCGCAGGTGAAAAGGGCGAACGGATGCGTCAGATCGCTGCCGCCGTTCAGGCAGCGGCTTAACGGTTGCGGGCATCGGTCTCCTAGCCCCTGTCGACCGAGAAACGGCCCGCGCCAACGGCGGCGAAGGCCAGACAGCCGCCGGCCAGTGCGATGTTCTTCATCAATTGCGTCATCTGCTGCGGATCGTCGGGCTGGAAATGGAAGACGAAGGCCGTGAAGAAGCAGAAGCCAGCAAGTGCCAGCGCTGCCGAGCGTGTCAGGAATCCGACGAGAAGAAGAAGGCCGGCCGCTGTTTCGAATATGGCCGCGATCCAGGCTAGAACGATCGGGTAGGGCAGACCGACCGCCTCGATATAGCCGACCGTGCCTTCAATCCCCATCAGCTTCTGAACGCCGGATGCGATGAAGAGACTGGCGGCGAGGACACGCCCGATCAGCAGGAAAATGTCGTTATTGGCGCGCTTTGTCGCAAGTGTATCGGCCATGGGTGTTCCTCTGCGAAATTGTCTGCCCGCACATTTTGCATCACGGACCGGTTTGTCGAGCCTTTCGCTCGCCGCCGACGCCTTGTTCGGTGGAAAACCGACCTGGCTCAACTGTGGCAGCGGAAGAAACGAAGCCATACGCGGATGATCGTTCAATTTATCCGGTGAACAGCCGCCGATTTATCTGCTAAGGCGTCGCCGATTGGCCTGCCGCCGAAGGCGTAAGACAGGATGCTCAACGGGAGATGGCAATGACGGATCGACGCCCGGCACAGCAATGTCAGACGATGGGTGAGTTGCGACAGGCCATCGATGCTCTCGACGCTGAACTAATGGATTTGCTTGCGCTGCGCTGCACCTATATCGACCGCGCCATCGAATTGAAGCAGATCGAGAAGATGCCAGCGCGTGTGCCGGATCGCGTCGCCGAAGTGCTCTCGAATGCGCGTCAGGCGGCAAACGATCGCGGCTTCGATCCGCAGTTGGCCGAGACGATCTGGCACGAAATCGTCGAATGGTCGATCGAGCGTGAAAGCCGGGTTATCGGCGACTGACCGCTGGGGCCCAGCGCCCCAACAAACACCGGGCAGATAGAAAAAGGGCGGCTCGAAAGCCGCCCTCTCTGAAAATATCGGATGGAGGGTGAGCTTCCTTAGAAGCCCATGCCGCCCATGCCGCCCATATCGCCGCCACCCGGCATGGCCGGAGCATCCTTCTTCGGAAGCTCGGCGATCATGGCTTCGGTCGTGACCAGCAGGCCGGCAACGGAAGCGGCGTCCTGCAGAGCGGTGCGAACCACCTTGACCGGATCGACGATGCCCATTTCGACCATGTCGCCATATTCACCGGTCTGCGCATCGTAACCATAGGTCACGGATGCGTTTTCCAGCACCTTGCCAGCAACGATGGAAGCTTCGTCACCCGCATTGGTGGCGATCTGACGGATCGGAGACTGAAGCGCGCGGCGGACGATCTGAACGCCGGCGTTCTGGTCTTCGTTCTCGCCGGTCAGGCCTTCCAGAGCGGACGTCGCGCGCAGAAGCGCCGTGCCGCCACCGGCGACAATGCCTTCTTCGACAGCGGCGCGCGTTGCGTTCAGCGCATCGTCGACGCGGTCTTTCTTCTCCTTGACTTCCACTTCCGTGGAGCCGCCGACACGGATAACGGCAACGCCGCCAGCCAGCTTGGCGAGACGCTCCTGGAGCTTCTCACGGTCGTAGTCCGAAGAGGTCTCTTCGATCTGCGCCTTGATCTGGCCGACGCGGCCCTGAATGTCGTCCTGCGAACCTGCGCCATCGACGATGGTGGTGTTCTCCTTGGTGATGGAGACCTTTTTCGCGGTGCCGAGCATTTCGAGCGTGACGTTTTCCAGCTTGATGCCGACGTCTTCGGAGATCACCGTGCCGCCCGTCAGGATCGCGATGTCCTCGAGCATGGCCTTGCGGCGGTCGCCGAAGCCAGGGGCCTTGACGGCAGCGATCTTCAGGCCGCCGCGCAGCTTGTTGACGACCAGCGTGGCCAGAGCCTCGCCTTCGACGTCTTCAGCGATAATCAGCAGCGGACGGGAAGACTGAACAACAGCTTCCAGAACCGGCAGCATGGCCTGCAGGTTGGAAAGCTTCTTCTCGTGAAGAAGGATGTAAGGATCTTCGAGGTCAGCCACCATCTTCTCGGTGTTGGTCACGAAGTAAGGCGACAGGTAGCCGCGGTCGAACTGCATGCCTTCGACGGTTTCCAGCTCGGTTTCGGCCGTCTTGGACTCTTCGACCGTGATGACGCCTTCATTGCCGACCTTCTGCATCGCCTGGGCGATCATCTGGCCGATTTCCTTCTCGCCATTGGCGGAGATGGTGCCGACCTGAGCCACTTCGTCGGAGGTAGAAATGGAGGCAGCGCTGCCGCGCAGGTGTTCGATGACCTTGGTGACGGCCAGATCGATGCCGCGCTTCAGATCCATCGGGTTCATCCCGGCGGCAACGGCTTTGGCGCCTTCCTGCACGATCGACTGCGCCAGAACGGTCGCGGTCGTGGTGCCGTCGCCGGCCAGATCGTTGGTCTTGGACGCCACTTCGCGCAGCATCTGCGCGCCCATGTTCTCGAACTTGTCCTCAAGCTCGATTTCCTTGGCGACGGACACGCCATCCTTGGTGATGCGCGGCGCGCCGAAGGACTTGTCGATAACGACATTGCGGCCTTTCGGGCCAAGCGTGACCTTCACGGCGTCGGCGAGCACGTTGACACCCTTGAGCATGCGCTCGCGGGCATCGCGGTTAAATTTGACTTCTTTGGCTGACATTATCGTGTCTCCCGGGCTCTAAGCCCTTAAGATCGTGGATATTGAAACGGATTTGGGCGCTGCGCTCAGGCGATTATGCCCATGATGTCGCTCTCCTTCATGATGAGGAGATCTTCACCGTTCAGCTTGACTTCGGTGCCGCTCCACTTGCCGAAAAGGACCCGGTCCCCGGCCTTGACATCGAGAGCGTTGACTTTGCCGCTATCGTCGCGCGCGCCCGGCCCGACGGCTACGACTTCGCCTTCCTGCGGCTTTTCCTTGGCGGTGTCCGGAATGATGATGCCACCGGCAGTCTTTTCCTCGGACTCGACGCGCTTGACCACGACACGGTCGTGCAGCGGACGGAAATTGGTATCGGCCATGTTTTTCAAACCCTTGGCTTATGACGTCTATTTGAAACGATGAATCGCTCCAGAATGACTGGGCAATATTGGCACTCTCATTTGGTGAGTGCTAACGCGGCGGAGGTAAGAGGAACAGCGAATGCTGTCAAGAATGGGCCGGAGAAATTTTCTTCTGGCCTATTTCCGAAAAATCCATGGAGCGGAACATTCGCATTATCGCGATTATGTTTCGTCCCGCATCGGGCGAGGAATGCCGAAATGAGGGCCGCTCATATAGCGAAAGCCGCGATCGAGAAGGCTCACGGCTTCTTCCTTGTCGTGCACATGGGTGATGAGAAGGTCGATTCCAAGCGGTCCGCAGACAAAACTGTACCGCTCGCTGTCGGCTTCGCTGAGAACCGCTTTGGCCGGCAGTTTCAGCCACCGGACATCAGCTTCGGCCAGGAGCGGCATGTGTTCGCTTGGAAAACTGTCGCTTTCGCAAGCCAGTACGGGCCGCCATTCGTGGGAAGTTTTCGGGACGGCATTGTCGAGAAGAGCCGAAAGCGGCAGCGATAAAACAATGTCGCCAGAATTCGGCGGCTCGGACATATTGATCGTCTGTTCGTCCAGATCGGCGATGAAGGCGGTGCTCAGCGGCACATGCATAGAATGTGGCTCAGATGGCTTTTCGGCGGAAATTCGCCGCGCTGCCTGTGCCGATTTTGCGAGCAATATGCGGGCCAGCTTCGCCTGGGCTTCGTCCGGCAGATCGTTTGCCCGTTGAATGTCGAGTGTCTGGCCATCGCTGCCATATGAAGCGTAGGCCTCGAATGCCACCGGCCGCGATTCGATGACATCGACAATTGGCTGAAGGCTAAGACGGGGCTCGCCGGCTTCGATCATTTGCAGCAGCGACGCGGGATCACCGCTATTATCTTGGTCTGCTGACTTTTCCGCTTGCTCGATCTTGATCGGCACGACCTTACCCGATCGGGTTTTCATGTCGGCGGTGGCGGGACCGGGCCTTGCGCCCTCATCCATCTGCTGACGCATAGTGACGATGTCGCGATGTGTAGCGCGCGCGAGATCGGCCATGGAAAGCGCGGCGACATCGGCCCGATTGGCGAAATCCGAAAGAGCCATGTCGATGGCGATGAGCCGATCTTCAGTCTGCCTCTGTATACGGCTGGCTCGCATCAGCGCGACAAGCGCTATGATGAGCGCGAGCGCTGCGATCAGGAGGCTTACGACCAGCACATCGCGGACCACGAGACTTGAGAAATCGGGGTTGGCGGAGAGGATGGGCGTCAGCACTTGATAGATCGCCAGAAAGAGCATGATGACGAAAAGGACGAGCAGGACTTTCCGCATGGGGCTCTCCGGTCTGGGCGGTCGCGGCTATTTCTAAAGCGGTGCGTTTGACAATGCCACTGCCATGGTGACTTGTCCGCCGCCATAGTCTAGATGCAGCGCGAAATGAGCTTTCCAAGAGACGATATGGCCTGGCACACCCCGCCTTCCATCGACGCGCTGGACGATGTTTCTGGCGAATACTCCCTTCTTCTGTGCGATGTCTGGGGCGTCGTGCACAATGGTGTGCAGCCATATGACCGGGCCTGTGAGGCGCTCGCACATGCGCGCGAATTGGGAAAGACGGTTATCCTCATCACGAACTCTCCCCGCAGGGCTGAGGCTGTTGGCGAGCAGATGACGCAAATCGGCGTATCAGGTGACGCGTGGGACGCCATCGTCACATCGGGCGACGTGACGCGGCGGCTGATCGCCGAAGGGCCGAGCCGTATTTTCCACATCGGGACCGAAGCCGAACTGCATCTTTATAATGGGCTCGATGTCGAGCTTGTCTCGAAAGAGCAGGCCGAGGCGGCGGTGTGCACGGGACTCTTCAACGACGAAACCGAAAATCTCGGTGAGTATGACGGCCTGTTGACTGAACTGCTGGAACGGAACCTCCCCATGGTCTGCGCCAATCCCGATCTGAAAGTGCGCCGCGGCGACCGGATCGTGCCGTGCGCCGGAGCGGTGGCAAAAGCTTACGAAGAGCGTGGCGGATTGGTTCATGTCGCCGGTAAGCCCCACAAGCCGATATACGAGGCCGCGTTCGATGCAGCGGCCAAAATTGCCGGTCGCACCTTTGCCAGAGAAGAGGCATTGGCTATTGGAGACGGCATCCCGACCGACATTAAGGGCGCGATCGATCAGGATATCGATTGCCTGTTCGTGACTGGCGGCAGCGCGGGCATAGAGGGAGACACCGACCTTTTCGGCCTCTTGCAGGCAAGCAACTTCCAGCCTGTCGCCTCCATGACCCATCTGGCCTGAACGATGACGATACTGAGAATCGATCAGTGCAAGGACCTGCCCGCCGATCTTCGCGGCGGTGTGATTGCCATCGGCAATTTCGATGGCGTTCACCGAGGGCACCAGGCGGTACTGACCATGGCCCGCCAACAAGCTGATCGGGCTGGCCTTCCTTTGATCGTGCTGACATTCGAGCCGCACCCGCGGGCCTTCTTCTCAGGCGAAGCGATCTATCGCCTGACGCCGGCTGTCTTGCGGGCAAATCTGCTCGGTGAACTAGGTGTCGCCGCCGTGGTCGAACAGCGTTTCGACAAAGGTTTCGCCGCGCTCTCGCCCGATGCGTTCATCGACGAAATGCTCAGCGACGGGCTGGGCGCCAGCGCCGTCATCGTCGGCCATGATTTTCACTTTGGCCACAAACGCGCCGGCACACCGGACAGCCTTGCCGCAGCGGGTCGGGAAAAAGGCTTTGCCGTCGATATTGTCGAGCCCGAAACCGCCGAAGACGGCTTGCTGATTTCGTCCAGCACCATCCGGCAGGCGCTTGCCGATCAAGATCTGTCACTGGCCAATGGACTGCTTGGCTATCGACATACGGTGATCGCGACGGTGGAGCAGGGCCAGCAGCTTGGAAGGACGCTCGGCTATCCCACCGCGAATATGTCACTGCCTCCGCAAACCCAGCTTGCGCTAGGTATCTATGCTGTTCGTTTCCGGCGCGCCGATGGCGTACTCTATAATGGCGTGGCGAGCTTCGGGCGTCGGCCAACGGTCACGGATGAGGGCGCGCCGCTTCTGGAAACCTTCCTTTTCGACTTCTCCGGCGACCTCTACGGCGAGACCTGCGCGGTCAGCCTGTTCTCCTATCTGCGGGGGGAAGAGAAGTTCGACGGTCTCGATCCTCTCATCGCTCAGATGAAGCGTGACGAAGAAGAAGCCCGCGCCATTCTTGGCGGCGTCCAGCCGCTCGGCCCGCTCGACCTTCCAGTCAGCTTCGAGGGGCTGGTTGGTGAGGAGAGCTAAAGGCAGACATATGACAGCTGGCCAAACTTGTCCTCAGTCTTATTATTTAGACTATTAAAATGCCGACCAAAAATACAAATGGCCATCTTCATAAAATGCGGCACTGTGACTCTCGACCCAACCATGCTCGCCAGTCTCCACGGCCAATGGCTCTGTCGAAAATTTTCGAGGCCAGCCCTTCCTGCGACAGAAAAGATTGTGATATTCTTTCGACTGATATTTAGGGCGAGAGGCAAACTTAGCCGAAACAAAGCTCTCTGCCTCCGATGGAGATAGGTCTACCTTAAGGCAGACTGACCCTTCTATAAAACCTTGTCTCTCAAGCCAAAAATTCTCGTTATACGGCATCAGCCAATATCGATAGGGAAGTGCAAGCCTCATCGGTTCTACAAAAAATACGAAAATAATGGCAATTAGTGGAAATATTATTATTGCAGTTTTTGATAGAAATTTTATTTTTCTTGTCATTCGAAAGATTTATGTCCAGTAACAGGTCTGTTCTACTTGGTATGAACCATCGGGAGGGAAAAATGCAACCCCCTTCCCACCTCGCGCGCCTTCCGCTAGAAGCGCGGCCATGACGGAACGGCTCCTCCCTCCGGCTTTCGCCGGCATACGAATTAGCCGCCCGGCCTTCGCCTGCGCGTGAATACGCGCACGAAGGTCCGGGATGTTTCGCTTGCGGCAAACCTGTTCTGGCGCCGCGTGAGTTTCCTACCAATGGCGCGTGCGCTTCATCTTTTTCGCCGCGCTCAGGCTGATCCGACCTTATGACCGAAGACACCAAGACTGAAACCGGTATCGATTATTCCAAAACCCTGTTCCTGCCGCAGACCGATTTTCCCATGCGGGGCGGGCTGCCGAAAAAGGAGCCGGAGATCGTTGCGCGCTGGAACGAGATCGATCTTTATAAAAAGCTGCGCGAGGACGGCAAAGAACGTCCGTTGCACGTGCTGCATGACGGGCCGCCCTACGCCAATGGCAACATCCATATCGGCCACGCACTGAACAAGATTTTGAAGGACGTCATCACGCGCTCCTTCCAGATGCGCGGATACAATTCCAACTATGTGCCGGGATGGGACTGCCACGGCCTGCCGATCGAATGGAAGATCGAGGAGCAGTACCGCGCCAAGGGCAAGAACAAGGACGAAGTGCCTATCAACGAATTCCGTAAGGAATGCCGTGATTTCGCCGCGCACTGGATCGAGGTGCAGACTGAGGAGTTCAAGCGGCTCGGCGTCGTCGGCGATTTCGACAAGCCCTACACCACGATGAACTATCACGCCGAGGCGCGCATCGCTGGCGAATTGCTGAAATTCGCAATGAGCGGCCAGCTATATCGCGGCTCCAAGCCGATCATGTGGTCCGTTGTCGAGCGCACCGCCCTGGCCGAAGCCGAGGTCGAATATCAGGACTACGAATCCGATACGATCTGGGTGAAGTTTCCGGTTTCATCTGCCGGTGGAACCGTTGGGGAAGGCGGCGATAATCCGGACGATTTCCGTGGAGCCGCTGTGGTTATCTGGACGACCACACCTTGGACAATCCCCGGTAACCGCGCCATCGCATATTCAGACCGGATTTCTTATGGCCTTTACGAAGTCACGAGCGCCGAGAATGATTTCGGTCCGCAGCAGGGCGAGAAGCTGATCTTCGCCGATGCGCTGGCGGAGGAAAGCTTCTCCAAGGCCAAGCTTGGCTTCGAACGCCTGCGCGACGTAAAGCCTCAAGCTCTGCTGGGCATGACCTGCGCGCATCCACTCGCCGACCTCGGCTATGATTTCCCCGTTCCGCTTCTCGCCGGCGATCATGTCACCGACGATGCGGGTACGGGCTTCGTCCACACCGCGCCATCCCATGGCCGCGAAGACTTCGACGCCTGGATGGACGGTAGGGCCGAACTGGAAGCGCGCGGCGTGCCGACCGAGATCCCGTTCCCCGTCGACGATGCTGGCTACTACACCAAGGACGCGCCGGGCTTCGGCCCGGATCGCGAGGGCGGCCCGGCGCGCGTCATCGATGACAAGGGCAAGAAGGGCGACGCCAACAAATCGGTTATCGCGGCGCTGATCGAGGCCAATGCGCTGTTTGCACGCGGCCGCCTGAAGCACACCTATCCGCATAGCTGGCGGTCCAAGAAGCCGGTCATCTTCCGCAACACGCCGCAATGGTTCGTGGCGATGGATAAGGATTTGGACGGCTACGGTCTTTCGGGCGCGAAACCCGATGGCGAAGACACCCTGCGTACTCGCGCACTGGCTGCCATCGATGCCACGCGTTTCGTGCCGACGGCAGGGCAGAACCGTCTTCGCGCCATGATCGCCGACCGGCCCGATTGGGTGCTCTCGCGTCAGCGTGCCTGGGGCGTGCCGATCTGCGTCTTTGCCAATGATGATGGTGAAGTACTGAAGGACGAGGACGTCAACGCCCGCATTCTCGAAGCGTTCGAGGCAGAGGGCGCCGACGCTTGGTTCGCTGACGGCGCGCGTGAGCGTTTCCTGGGTGACCGCGCGGGTGAAGACTGGAAGATGGTGCGCGACATTCTGGACGTGTGGTTCGATTCTGGCTCGACCCATACCTTCACGCTGGAAGATCGCGACGACATGAAATGGCCGGCCGACATCTATCTGGAAGGCTCCGACCAGCATCGCGGCTGGTTCCACTCCTCGCTGCTCGAAAGCTGTGGCACGCGCGGCCGCGCTCCTTACGATGCGGTGATCACCCATGGCTTCACCATGGCCGAGGATGGGCGCAAGATGTCCAAGAGCCTCGGCAATACGGTCACGCCGCAGGAGGTGATGCAGCAGTCCGGCGCAGATATTCTGCGCCTCTGGGTCATGACGACGGATTATTGGGAGGATCAGAGGCTCGGCAAGGCGATTATCCAGACCAATATCGATACCTACCGCAAGGTGCGCAACACCACGCGCTGGATGCTCGGCACACTCGCCCATGACGAGGGCCACGAGATGCCGGTTGAGGAAATGCCGGAACTCGAACGGCTGATGCTGCATCGGCTGGCGGAACTGGATCGGCTGGTGCGCGAAGGCTACGACAATTTTGACTTCAAACGGATCAGCCGTGCCCTGACCGACTTCATGGTGCTGGACCTTTCGGCTTTCTACTTCGATATCCGCAAGGATGCGCTTTATTGCGACGCGCCTTCTTCGACCCGGCGGCTGGCCGCATTGCAGGTCGTGCGTACCCTGTTCGATGCCTGCGTGAAATGGCTTGCGCCCATGCTATGCTTCACTTGCGAAGAGGCGTGGGCAGCGCGGCACCCCGATAGCGTGTCGGTCCATCTGGAGCAGTTTCCAACCATCCCTGCCGAATGGCGTGACGACGAACTGGCCGCCAAATGGAAGAAGGTTCGGCAGGTCCGCCGTGTGGTGACGGGCGCGCTGGAGATCGAACGGAAAGACAAGCGCATCGGCTCATCGCTTGAGGCAGCGCCTGTCGTGTATGTGACGGACACGGAACTGTCCAAAGCCATTGCCTATCTCGACATGGCGGAAATCTGCATCACCAGCGATATCGTGATTTCGACCGACGAAGTGCCAGAAGCGGCATTTCGTATGGTGGAAGTAACGGGTGTCGGCGTGGTCCCGGCGCTTGCTGAAGGCCGCAAATGCGCGCGGTCGTGGAAGGTATCGCCCGAGGTCGGATCGGATGCCGACTATCCGGACGTCACGCCGCGCGATGCCGATGCGCTACGCGAACTGAAGGCAGCCGGACGGCTGACGGCCTGATGCAGGCCGTTGCATCCGTGCCACAGCTGCAAGCTGGAAGTGTGGCGCAATAGGCGCCGCTCTTTCCTTCGACATGATCTTGCCGGATTGTTCCGTCAGGGGAACATGCAGTATATGGCGTCTTTTGCGGCAGACGCTTGGGGAACCGAGGGACAATCGATGAACCATTTCTCATCCGTGAGAGCGATAGCGGCGCTGGCCGCGCTGGCGGCGCTCGCCGGCTGCGGCCTTCAGGGCCCGACCTACGGCACCGGCAAGGGCGCCAATGTGCAATTGCTTGAAGACGTCACCTCGATGGTCGATCTGACGCCGAAGAAGGGTGAGCCGATTGCCTATCAGCCGCGCCCGGAACTCGTGACGCCGCCCGCGCTCGCTGCAAACGGCGCGCTGCCCGCGCCGCAGCAGGACGCGACCCAGTCCGCGGACTGGGTGGAGTCGCCCGAAGAACGCCGCAAGCGTTACCGCGATTACGCCACCGAAAATCGCGATGACGTCAATTTCCGTCCCGTTGTGGCCGGGCCGCGTTACGCCTCCACTGATGCGAAGATCGACGCCAGTTCCAATCCTGAGCGGCTGGAGCGAATGAAGGCGCAGCGCGCTGAATATCAGCGTCGCAAACGTATTGCGTCGGTCGGCGATGCCGATCAGCGCCGCTTCCTGTCGGAGCCGCCGACGGATTACCGCGTACCGGCCGACAGCGCCCCGACAGGTGAATTGGGTGAAGACGAGAAGGCAAAAGCCGCTCGCCTGGCCAAGGAAGCCGGCGTCAAAAAGAAGAAGCGGTTCATCTTCTTCTGATCGGCTAAACCTTCAAGACCCGTCGCGACGTTCCGCAAAGAACCTGCGCAGCATCTCGGCGCTTTCGGCTTCTGAAAGGCCGGAATAGACCTCCGGCGCGTGGTGGCAGATGGCGGACTGGAAGTAGGCCGGACCGCTTTCCACCGCACCACCCTTTGGATCCTGTGCGCCGTAATAAAGCCGCGATATGCGCGCGAACGAAATCGCGGCCGCGCACATCGGGCAGGGTTCCAGCGTAACATACAGATCGGCGCCGGAAAGCCGCTCCTGTCCGAGTTGCGCGCATGCGCGCCGGATCACGACGACCTCTGCATGAGCGGTCGGATCGTTGGTCGCCCGCGTTTCGTTGCCAGCGGATGCGACGATGGTCCCGTTCAAGACGAGGCAGGCTCCAATCGGCACTTCGCCGCGCAAACCTGCACGGCGCGCTTCGTCCAGTGCGCGCCCCATTGGGCTTTCGTTTTTGATTGTCCTGTCCATACACCGCCTCTAGTGGATGGCACGCCTTCCTGCTAGAGCGTTTGCGTTTTGCCGAGAAGCCGCTGATCGGGGTGTCCGATCAAACATGACCATCGATTGAAAACTGCATTTACAAAAGGTCCGCCCGCGGATGAGCGATAAAAACGATAATAAACGCCCAGACCGAAAGGGTGAACGACGTGGCAGTCCGCCGAGTGATCGACGAGGCGACCGTGATGGCGCAAAGGTCTCTCGCGGCCCACGTGAGGGCGATGCTGGCCTTGCCGACCGATCGCGCTCAAAAAGCCCGCGCGACAGAACCGATCGTGTGCAGCAGCGCATGGCGGAGGGCGAGCGTATCGCCAAGCGTTTGGCGCGTGCCGGGCTTGCCTCGCGCCGGGAGGCGGAAACGCTTGTCGAGGCTGGACGTGTTGCGGTCAACGGCAAGGTGTTGGACAGCCCTGCCTTCAACGTGATGCCCGGCGACAATATCACGCTCGACGGCGAACCGATCCCGCAGAAAGAGCGCACCCGACTCTGGCTCTTTCATAAGCCTGCCGGTCTGGTCACCACCAATCGCGATCCAGAAGGCCGGCCAACGGTTTTCGACGCCCTGCCAGAGGACATGCCTCGCGTGGTCTCGGTGGGTCGGCTCGATATCAACACTGAAGGGCTGTTGCTGCTGACAAATGATGGCGGCCTGGCGCGTACGCTGGAATTGCCGTCGACGGGCTGGCTGCGCCGTTATCGCGTCCGCGTTCATGGCAAGGTCGATGAAAAGCGCCTGGCCGAGTTGAAGGACGGCATCGCGGTCGATGGCGTCTTCTATGGTGGCGTCGAGGCCTCGCTGGAGCGGACGCAAGGGTCGAATGCCTGGCTGGAGGTGGGTCTCCGAGAAGGCAAGAACCGCGAAGTGAAAAACATCATGGGTGCGCTTGGCTTGGAAGTGACGCGCCTCATCCGCATTTCCTATGGCCCGTTCCAACTCGTCGACCTGCCCGAACGGGCCGTTCGTGAACTGAAGGGGCGGACGCTCCGCGACCAGTTGGGGGTCAAGCTGATCGAGGAATCGGGCGCTGATTTCGAAGCGCCGATTCTGAACGCCTTCAGCAACAAGGCGGTGCGCGCCGAACGCAAAACCGACGAGGGGGACGGCAAGCCACGAGGGCGTCGCGACAGGGAGGACGTTCGCAACGATGCGCTCGACCGGTTGTCCACTTCGCGAGACGATGGCTGGGTGAGAAGCACGGGGCGCGACCGAAAGGATACGAAGGACGACCAAAAAACGGGGACGAACGACTATGAACCGCTGCGTTCGAGACAGCGCAACACCCATGTCTGGTTGGCGGAAGGCGCGCGCCCTCTGACCAAAAAAGAAAAGGAGCGGGCCAGAATTCGCGACGCTAACAAGGCTGCCACGTTCCAGCGCGACGAAGACGATGAAAAGGGTGCACGTCGTCGGGCACCGGGCCGTCCTGCGCGTCCTGCCCGTGACGACAAGCGCGCCGGGGGGGCTGCAGCGCGGGACCGAAGCGCACGCACGGGCGAACGTGACAAGGGCGACCGCCGCTCGGACGGACCCTCAGGTCAGGGCCGTCCTCCGCGCGATAGCGGACAGCCGCAACGATCTGCACAGCAGAACCATGACGGACGACCCGATGGTCGCAAATCCGAGGGGCGCGGGCCTGATACGCGCAAGCCGGGTGGCCGCAAGCCCCAGGGCGGCAAACCACGCAGTGACAGACCAGGTGGCGGACCGAGAGGTGGTGGCCCGCGCGGCGGTAAGCCACGAGGTGGCGGTCGCAAGCCCTGATGCGAATTGTCGGTGGCTCATATCGCGGACGGTCTCTGAAAAACCCGCCATCCGACGCGACGCGGCCGACGACAGACCGTATGCGCGAATCGCTTTTCAATATTCTCGCCCATCGCGATGATGTGGATTTGAATGGAGCGCGCGTACTCGATCTCTTTGCAGGAACCGGCGCTCTCGGTCTGGAAGCAATGTCGCGCGGCGCGGAATTCGCTCTTTTTGTCGAGGATTCTGGCGCTGCTCGTGCGACGATCCGCTCGAATGTCGAGCTGCTGGGTCTAACCGGGCGCACGAAAATCTTCCGCCGCGATGCGACGCGGATCGGTGACGTCGGCACCATGAAACCGTTCCAGATTGTTTTTGCCGATCCGCCTTATCGAAAGGATTTTGGAGAAAAGGCGCTTGCAGCCGCGCTGTCCGGCGGCTGGCTCGCGCCGGGCGCCTTCTGTGTTCTCGAGGAGGCGGCCGATGCGACTTTTTCGCTGCCGTCGGGGTTCCTCCTGGAAGACGAACGCCGCATGGGGGACAGTATTCTGCGTTTTTTGAGACCGCATTCTTAACTGTCCTTACGATCTTTTCATCCGCTCGGCGCGTTTCCGCCTCAATCGAACGGCCTATCTGGCTGTCCAACGATAGGTAATTCGGGTGATCGTATGGCCAAATCTCTGGCAATCAGCCTTCTGGCATTTTCGCTGTTGTTTCCTGCCGGTGGCGCGGCGCTGGCGACCGAGGCCTCGACGGGCGGAACGGTCGAAGCCAACACAGCCTATGATGAGGTGCCGAACGTCAGCCATTTCACGCTGGATAACGGGCTGGAGATCGTTGTCGTCCCCGACCGCCGTGCTCCGGTCGTCACCCATATGCTCTGGTACAAGATCGGCAGCGCCGATGAGGCGCCCGGCAAGAGCGGCATAGCGCATTTCTTCGAGCATCTGATGTTCAAGGGTACGAAAAAGCACCCCGCTGGCGCTTTCTCGCAAGCCGTCGCAGAAATCGGAGGCGAGGAGAACGCTTTCACCTCCTACGATTACACCGCCTATTATCAGCAGATTCCACCCTCGGCGCTGAAAGAGATGATGGCGTTTGAGGCCGACCGGATGGTCAATCTGGTCCTGACTGACGCTGTGATCGGCCCCGAGCGCGCCGTGATCCTCGAGGAACGCAACAGCCGGGTGGAGAACAGCCCTTCCGCCCTTCTTCGCGAAGAGCATTCGGCTACGCTCTGGCAGAATAGCCCCTATGGCATTCCGGTGATCGGCTGGAAGCACGAAATGGAGCAGCTCAATCGCGAAGACGCCATCGATTTCTACACGCGGTACTATGCGCCGAACAATGCGGTTCTCGTGGTGACGGGCGACGTTACCGCTGAAAACGTGCGGGCAATGGCCGAAGACACGTACGGCAAGGTGCCACGCGGCCCGAAACTGCCGCCGCGCGCCCGCCCTCAGGAGCCGGAGCAGAACACGGCGCGTTCGGTCACACTTCGTGATGAAAGGGTGAGCGTTCCGTCCTTTTATTCGGAATGGATCACGCCAAGCTACCACACGGCAAGAGATCAGGCAGAGACGGCGGCTCTCGAAATGCTGGCAGAAGTTTTGGGCGGCGGCGTTCGGTCCCGGCTCTATGAGCGGCTTGTCGTGGATGATTCCATCGCTCAGAGCGTCGGCGCATCCTACGACGCTTCAGCCTGGGATGATGGCTCGTTCACCGTTTGGGGCTCTCCGCGAGGCTCTGGCGATATCGACATCATGCAGCGGGCAATTCGCGAAGAGATCGATCGCATCGCGAAAGACGGCGTATCGGATGACGAACTGACCAAGGCGAAGAACCGCTCGATTAAATCGCTGATTTTTGCTCGGGATAGCCAGGCCACCATGGCCAGGATTTACGGCTCGTTGCTCGCAACCGGCGGAAAGGTGGAGGACGTCAATGAGTGGGCAGGGCACATTCGCGCCGTCACCAGCGATCAGGTGAAAGCGGCTGCGACGCGTTGGCTCGACGAAGATCGTGCGACGACAGCCTATCTGCTGCCGCCGAAGGAGCAGGCGACCGACGCTGATCCCCAGGCAGCCGGCGCGGCAAACGACAATGTCGAGCCGTCCATGGATAGCGAACAGGGCCTGACGGCCGTGGAGCAGGTCAAATGAAGAAAACCATGATCGCGATGCTCAATATCAGTATTCAAAAGACTGCGGTCGTGGCTGTTGCAGCCGCAGCGCTTCTTCTTGGCAGTCCCGCCAGCGCAGCCGTGAAAATTCAGGAAGTCGTGTCGCCTGGCGGCATCAAGGCATGGCTGGTGGAAGATTACACGGTCCCGCTGGTTTCGATGAAGTTCGCCTTCAAAGGCGGCTCGTCGCAAGACCCGGACGGCAAAGGCGGTCTGGCCAAGCTGATGACCGGCCTGTTCGATGAAGGCGCCGGCGATCTGGATCGCGCGGCCTTCCAGGACGCGCTTGACGTATCTGGCGCGGAAATGGGTTTCACCGCCGGTATCGACGAAATAACCGGTTCCATGACCTGGCTCGCCGAACGTGAGGATGAGGCGGTCCGCCTTCTGACGCTCGCGGTGAACGATCCTCGATTTGACGACGAACCCGTCAAGCGCATGAAGAGCCAGTTCCTGACGAGCCTGATCGCCGAGGAGCGTGATCCCAACACGATCGCCGGGCGCAAATGGCGAAAGGAAATATATGGCGATCACGCCTATGCCCGCGATAGCGACGGCACAAAGGAAACGATGGCTGGCCTGACCGCCGACGATCTTCGCGCTTTCCATAAAAGTCAGTTCGCGCGCGACAATCTGATGGTTGCCGCTGTTGGCGCAATCTCGGCGGAGAAGCTTGGCGAACGGCTCGACCAGATATTCGGCGATCTCCCCGCAAAGGCCAAGCTTCAGGACGTGCCGGACCTCGAGCCGAAATTCGGGCATGTCGTCCACTATGAATATCCGCTGCCGCAAACACGTCTATCGCTGCTGTATCCCGGTGTAGAACGGGAAGATCCGCGCTTCTTCGCGGCCTATCTCGCCAACCACATTCTGGGCGGTGGAACCTTTTCTTCGCGCCTCTACGATGAGGTGCGCGAAAAGCGTGGCCTCGCCTATGGCGTCGGTTCGAACCTTTCCAATTTCGATCATACCAGCACCTGGGGTATCGGAACGGCGACCAGTGCCGACCGCGCAGCAGAAACGTTGGATATCATTCGCGGAGAGGTGAAGAAGGTCGCCGAAACGGGGGTCACGCAGCAAGAACTCGACGCGGCGAAAAATTTTGTGGTGGGCGCTTACGCCATAGCCAACTTCGATTCCTCGGCCTCCATCGCGGGCACGGTGCTGGGCCTCCAACTGGCCGGCTTGCCGATAGATTATATCGATACTCGCGAAGAAACGATTCGGTCGGTGACACTTGATGAGGTTAATGAAGAGGCCAGACGCCTATTGTCCGTCGAGCCGTCGCTGCTTGTCGTGGGGCCTGCCCTGGCCGCATCCGCCAATGATAACGCCCAAGGTGACGATGCTGCCAGGGAAGAGAGTGGCGCCGCTCGGCCAATACCCGAAAGTTCTCCGGCCGAGGCTGGAGGTCTCGATATAGAGGGCGCAGCGCAAACGCCGCCATCCGATATGCCTGTCGAAGCGACAGGCAAAGACTGACGGATAGTTCGATGACCGCCAAAGAAAGGGTCGCGCCAAAAACGAAGACACCTCCGTCAGGGCGCAGCGCTGTCTTGGGAGAAATGCCGCGCATTGGCTTGGCGCTCGGTGGCGGCGGCGCCCGAGGCCTTGCACATATCCATATTCTCGAAGAGCTCGATGCGCTTGGCATCCGGCCGACGATGATTGCCGGATCGTCTATCGGGGCACTGATAGGCGCGGGTTACGCCGCAGGGATGAGCGGAGCGGAAGTCCGCGACTATGCGGTCGGCGCATTCGGTCGCAAGGTCGACACGTTGCGACGTGTTTTCCAGGTTCGTCCCACCCGTCTCGGCGATGCCGTTCCCGGCAATTTCCATCTCGGTCAATTCAACATCGAGAATATCCTGGCGGCCTTTCTGCCTGAGCAGCTCCATTCTCGTTTTGAAGATCTCGAGATTCCGCTGCTGGTCACGGCAACGGATTATTACGGCCATAGGGGCTGTGTTCTGGAAAAGGGCGATCTGTTGAGCGCGCTGGCGGCATCGGCTGCGGTGCCTGCTCTGTTCGCGCCAGTTCGGCGCGAGGGCACGCTCTATATCGATGGCGGCATCTGTTCACCCGTCCCGTTCGATCTGTTCGGCGATCGCGTGGATATTGTCATCGCGGTCGATGTCGTGGGCATACCCCGTCGCGGTCCTAAAAGCCCATCGTCAATCGATCTTCTGTTCGGCGCCACCCAACTCATGATGCAGTCGATCACCGCCAGCAAATTGGCGCGAAAACAGCCGGACATCATGCTTCGCCCGGCGATCGACCGTTTTCGTGTGCTCGATTTCGCGCGCATCGATCAGGTGCTGGACGAGAGCCGCAATGTGCGCCTCGACCTGCGGGAAGCACTGCTTCGGTTGCGGCCCGAGCTTGTTGCGGACAGAATCGTGGAGAGGTTTTCGGCCCAAAGCTGACAGGCTTCGTGCGGTGGAAAACAGCGATCAGCCGGCGGACCATGCGCCATCGTCCTTGTTCTTCGCGCTGGCTGCCTCACGCCTCTTCTTCGGCTCGATCAAGGGTTCGGGAACAGGGCTTGTGAATACTTTCTCCTGTCCGGCGAACAGACCTTCGACCTGCTGAATCGCCAGACGCTCCTCATCACGCTGGCGCACATCCTTTTCGATCTCGTGCGCGAGATGGTCTTCGATCCCAAGGGCGTGCAGCGTGTGGCGTCCGAAAACGAGCGCGCTTTCGACAGTCTCGCGCAATTCATAGTCCACATTGCGCTTTCGCAGGGCGATGGCGTGGGCTCTGTCCCACGAGCGGGCGTAAATCTTGGCGTTCGGATATTCCGATGACACCAGATCGACGATCCGGTTGGTGATCGATGGCAGATGGGTGCAGACAAGGACGATCTTGGCGCGGCGTATTCCCGCAGCCTCAAGAACATCCTTGCGGCAGCCATCGCCATAATAGATACGGAAACCGAACTTGCCTGCCTGTGTCACGCGCTCGGCCGAAAGGTCGATCACAGTCACGTCGACGCCGCCTGCCAGCAGCATTTGCGCTGTGATCTGGCCGAAGCGTGAGAAACCTATCATCAGCACATCGCTTCCGGCATTGGCGAAATCCTCCTCCATCACGTCGTCGTCCTGGAGCGTCGTGTTGGTGATCCAGTCGCCGATCCTGCGGCTGAGCGGCGTCAAAGCCATTGAGATGGTGACGATAGCGACGAGGATAGAAGCAATGCGCGCCGAAAAGATGCCGCTGCTGGCTGCCGCGGAAAAAAGGACGAAGCCGAATTCACCGCCCTGGGGCAGTAAAGTGGCCACCCGCATGGCGTCGTCATTGGTCGAGCCGAACACTTTGGCAAGCACAAAGATGACGAGGCCCTTGATCAGTAGAAGGGCGGGTACGGCCGCCACGATCAGCAGCAGATTGTTCTGAATAACGGTCAGATCGAGCGACAGGCCCACAGCCATAAAAAACAGGCCGAGCAGAATGCCGCGGAATGGTTCGATATCCGCCTCCAACTCGTGGCGATAGCGCGATTCCGCCAAAAGAACGCCGGCGATAAATGCGCCCATGGCCATGGAAAGTCCGGCCCACTGCATCGCCAGTCCCGCACCGATCACGAGCAGCAGCGCCGCTGCGATCATCACTTCCCGCGCGCCGGTATTGCCGATGAAGCGGAATAGCGGGTTGAGAAGATACCGACCGGCAAGCACAAGCCCTGCGACCGTTCCTATGGCGATAATGATGGAAAGGAGTGGGGAGCGTACATCTTCCGGAGCGAATGGCGCGAGAAAAGTGGCGAGCACAAGAAGCGGCGCGATGGCGATGTCCTGAAAAAGCAGGATCGAGAACGCGCGCTGTCCATAGCGGCGGTTGGTGTCGCCCGTATCTTCAAGGATCTGCATCCCGAAGGCCGTCGAGGAAAGGGCGAGCCCGAATCCGGCGATGATCGCTGCCGCAGGCGGCAGGAAAGTCAGCAGCAGGAACGAAAGGATGAAGCCGGTCAGCAAAACCTGGGACAGACCCAGTCCGAAAATATCGCGGCGCAACGCCCATAGCCGCGATGGTTTCAGTTCCAGGCCGATCAGGAACAGTAGGAACACCACGCCAAGTTCGGCGATATGAAGGATTTCCTCGCCGTCGGCGATCAGTCTCGCCACCGGACCGATCAAAATACCCGCAGCGATGTAGCCAAGTACCGTACCGAGGCCGATCCGCTTGAATAGCGGCGCAGCGATTACAGCGCCCGCTAAAAGGAGGACCGCTTCACCGTATAGAGATACTTCTGGCGTCGCCAAAACCGTCTGTTCCTCATCCTGGGAGATATTGCCGCAGCAGGCGGCTGCTTGTCACGACCGTTTGTCCCTCATAGATGGTGCATAGCAATATCGAGAGAAGAGAATCCATTGGCCGTTGCGATAAAGGATCGTCCTGAAATGAATTCCAAGGACGAACAGGCGCGTCTTGACCGCGTCTCCGAACTGGTCGAGGCGGCGCGCAGCGCGGGAGCCGATGCAGCCGACGCCATTTGCGTCACTGGCCGCTCCCAGTCGGTGTCCGTCCGCGAAGGCAAGGTCGAGAACAGCGAGGCCGCCGAAAGCGACGATGTTTCCTTGCGCGTTTTCGTCGAAGGGCGCATCGCGTCGGTCGGCGCGACACGCGGCTACGATCCGCTCCGCCTCGCCGAGCGGGCCGTGGCAATGGCCCGTGTTGCACCAATCGATGAAAGCCGGTCTCTCGCCGATCCCAAACGCCTTACCGGAACGACGGTCGATCTCGATCTGTTCGACGAGAGCTGGCCCGACGCCGATTCAATGGTCGCCACGGCTCTTGAAATGGAGACGGCGGCGGGCGCGGTCGATGGCGTTTCGCAGATCATGGGCGCCGGAGTTTCATGCTCTCGAAGTGGACTGACGCTGGTGACGTCGGGCGGATTTTCGGGCTCGTACCGGGGTAGTCATTTTTCGCGCTCGATTGCGGCGCTTGCCGGCACAGGCCAGAGCATGGAGCGCGATTACGACTTCTCATCTTCGCGCCACCTGAACGACTTGCGCCAGCCCGAAGAGATTGGCAGACATGCCGGAGAGCGGGCCGTACGTCGCTTGGGCGGCCGCAAAATGCCGACCGGACCCGTCACCGTCATTTTCGATCCGCGTGTGGCGCGAGGCCTTGCCGGCACGATGGGTCAATTGATCAATGGCAGCGCCGTGGTGAGAAAGACGAGCTTCTGGCGTGATCTGATGGGCCAGGCGGTGGCCGCGAACGGCATTACTCTCACGGACGATCCGCAGCGCGTGCGTGGCCCCGGCTCGCGACCTTTCGACGGTGAGGGCGTGCGTGGCGAGCCGATGACGATGATCGAGAACGGCATTCTGCGGAACTGGTTTCTGTCGACATCGACGGCCCGCGAACTGGGACTGCAGACGAACGGCCGAGGTGCGCGGAGTGGCGCTCAGGTCCTGCCTTCCAGCACGAATCTTGCAATCGAGGCGGGCGATATTTCGCCGGAAGATATGATAAGCGGCCTCGACCACGGCCTGTATGTGACCGAGGTGATCGGACAGGGCGTCAATCTGGTGACTGGCGACTACTCGCGCGGTGCGTCTGGCTTTCGCATCGAGAATGGAGAGTTGACGCATCCGGTGACGGAGGTGACCATCGCTGCCAATCTCAAGGATATGTTCCGGCGGATGCTCGCTGCAAACGATCTGGATCGCTCATTCGCCACCGCCGCACCAACTCTGCTTGTCGAGGGGATGACCCTTGCCGGTGAGTGACGCGCTGCCTGCCCTTGCAGATGATCTCGCGCTGATCAGAGAGGCTGCGGCAGAGGGCGGTCGCATTGCGCTGGCTCATTTCGGCAGCGACCCGGATGTCTGGAGCAAGGAGAACGACAGTCCGGTCTCCGAAGCCGATTTGGAAGTGGACCATTTCCTGCGAACCACGCTTCTTGCCGCGCGGCCGGATTACGGCTGGTTGTCGGAGGAAACGGAGGACGATCCGGCGCGCCTTTCGAAACGCCGATGCTTTGTTGTCGATCCAATCGATGGAACTCGGGCGTTTCTGGCCGGCAAGACGACATGGTGCGTTTCCATAGCGATAGTCGAGGGCGGCGTTCCTTTGACAGGCGTGCTCGACTGTCCGGCGTTGGATGAAATGTTCGAAGCCACAGCCGGGCAGGGTGCGTTCCGAAACGGGACCCGGTTGAGGGACAGGCGGGACACCGACAAATTGTCCATTGCGGGGCCAGCAAATCTGGTGCGGGGTTTGCCCCCGCACCTCGCCGAGGCCAACGGCTTCCAGGGCCATATCCCGTCGCTTGCCTATCGGATCGCTATGGTGGCCGATGGCCGGCTCGACGCCACCTTTATCAAGCCCAATGCGCACGATTGGGATATTGCCGCAGCCATGCTTCTCCTGACAGAAACGGATGGTCGGCTTCTACAGCCTGACGGGGATGACGTGAGAGTGGGGCAGCCGGCACCGAAGCATGGACCCCTGCTTGCCAGCCAGGCGCATCTGATCGGCGATCTTTTACCGGTTCTTCAGGCGGTCGCCCACAAGCGATCATGATTGCGTAATAGTCCTTTGTTTAGAGGATGCGGGCCTTGCATAGGGCAGTTATTGATTGTCTAACCGGCGGGCTTACGATCCAATATCAATTCGACCTTTCAGGAGGCATGCTTGGCCACGAACCCACAAAGCCAGGAGTCGAAACAGCTTCTCCATCTCGTCTTCGGCGGAGAGCTTGAAAGCCTCAATGGCCTGACCTTCCGCGATATCGACAACCTGGACATTGTCGGCATCTTCCCGAATTTCGCGACGGCGGAGAAAGCCTGGCGCAAAAAGGCCCAACAGACGGTCGACAACGCGCATATGCGCTACTTCATCGTTCATATGCACCGTTTCCTTTCGCCCGAGCAGGGCTGACAATGCTTAGGGCAGCGCGCCAGACCAGATTACCCAGTTTTATTGATCCTGCGCGCTTTTTAGCCTCGCTCCTGCCGGCACGGCAGATCACTTTTTCAACGACGTCATTTTTTTCATGAAACCGCTTTTCCCGCGTTTTGCTTTCGGTGCCTATAGGGCGGCAGGCCAGATCGTCAGACCTCTGACCGGCCTTTATCTCGCAGGACGCACCTTTGCCGGCAAGGAAGAGCGAAGCCGCCGGCGCGAGCGGTACGGCCATGCATCCGCGGAAAGGCCGGAACGGCCGCTGGTTTGGGTCCATGCCGCGAGCGTCGGCGAACTCAACGCCATCGCCGGCCTTATCGACTATCTGGCGCGCCACAATGTGCATGTCCTTCTCACGACGTCGACGGTGACGGCTGCGGCGATCGCGGCCAAACGTTTCGATGATCGTGTGACGCATCAATACCGGCCGCTCGACATTCCGGCGATCATGCGCCGCTTTCTGGACTTCTGGCGGCCAGATCTCGTTGTAAGCTGTGAATCGGAAATCTGGCCCACAACCATTCATCTCTTGTCCGAGCGCCATATTCCCCATGCGCTGGTCAATGGCCGCTTGTCCGACAGGACATTTGGCAGGTGGCGCAGGAACCCTTCGCTCGCCGCTACACTTCTCAACCGCTACGCGCTCATTCTGGCGCAATCGGATGAACAGGCGGAACGGTTCAGCCTTCTTTCGGAGCGGCGGGTCGTTTCGACCGGCAATCTGAAGGCCGATGCGCAAATTCCGGCAGCCGAGATGGAAGAGGTGCGCAGGCTCGGCGCATCCATCGGCCAGCGGGATGTGTGGGCGGCTATCTCGACCCATCCCGGCGAGGAGAAAATGGCTGGCGCTGTCCACCAGATGCTGGAAAAGCGTCATCCCGATATTCTGACATTGATTGTGCCGCGTCACGCCGAGAGAGGCGATGCTATTGCCCAGCAATTGAGTGAAGCAGGCCTGCGGGTCGCACAGCGTAGCAAGGGCGAGGTTCCGGATCGCCAGACTGACGTCTGGCTGGGCGATACAATGAACGAACTGGGCCTTTATCTTCGTTTAACGGGGATCGCTTTCATGGGCCGCTCGCTCGCGGAAGAAGCCACCGGCGGACAGAACCCCCTTGAGGCTGCGATGCTGGACACCGCGATACTGACCGGTCCGGAATACACCAATTTTCGTGATGCCTTCGAGCGGCTGCGCAAGGCGGGTGGCGCCAAGATGGTAAAGGATAAGGAGACGCTTGCCGGGGCGGTCAACTTCCTTCTGACGCGACCGTCGATGCGTAATCGCATGGCCGCCGCAGCCGCCGATGCGGCAGGCAAGATGCGAGGCGCGCTGGATGCGACTCTTCGCGAACTGGACCGCTTTATCCATCCGCTTATCATGGACGCGACGTTCCGCAACGAAACCGACGAATTTCACTAGGCGAAAGCGGGTCTATGGCGAGCGAAGCTCCTCCTTTCTGGTGGATAAAGGGCGATTGGCGCGGTTATGCCATGGCTCCGGCAGGATGGGTTTACGGCGCCGTCGCTGGCTATCGCCAGGATCGAGCGCCGCGCCGACCTGTCGAGGTTCCGGTTCTCTGCGTCGGCAACTTCACCGTTGGAGGAGCCGGCAAAACGCCAGTCGCCATTGAACTGGCGCGCGCCGCAGGACGACTGGGTCGGAAGCCCGGCATACTTTCACGCGGCTATGGCGGCAACCTCGATCGGCCGCGTTTGGTCGACCCGGATCACGATCTCGCCCGCCATGTTGGCGATGAACCGCTTTTGCTGGCGCGGGCGGCGCCCGTCGCTGTCACGCCAAATCGTCTGGCCGGCGCGCGTCTTTTGATGGAAGAGCGGCAATGTGACCTGCTGATCATGGACGACGGTTTTCAAAGCGCGCGTATTGCCATCGATCACGCCATGCTTGTTGTGGATGCGCACCATGGGTTCGGCAACGGCCACATCATACCAGCGGGTCCGTTGCGAGCGCCGCTTCGCACTCAACTCCGCCATGCCGACAGTTTGCTTGTGATGGGTGAAGGAGACGCGGCCGACCATGTGGTGCGTGTCGCCGCGCGGGCGGCTCTTCCCATCCATCGCGCCCGGATCATCCCGAAAAGCTCGCCGGATCTGTCAGGCAAGCCATGCTTCGCCTTCGCCGGTATCGGGGTGCCGGAAAAGTTTTACATCACACTCGAAGAAATGGGCGCGCAGCTCGCGATGACCCGCTCATTCCCAGATCACCATGCCTTCACCGAAGATGACGCGGCCGAACTGCTCGCCGACGCGCATCGGAATGGCTTGCCTCTCGTCACCACGGAAAAAGACGCCATTCGATTGCGGGGTGGGAAGGGCGCGCTGCAGACGCTTTACGATGAAAGCATCGTTCTTCCTGTGGATGCGAAATTCGACAATCCGACGGCCGCCGCGCGGATCATCGAAGCGACAATCGACGCCTATAAGCGTCGGCGATTGGCCGACGGCAACAGAACCTAATCCTTCCTGCGCTTGCGCAGGTCCGGATTGAGCTCGAGCTCGCGCTGCAATGAGATATTGCAGTCGCGATAGGCTTCCTGCCGGTCAACGCTCCAATATTTCAACTCTTCCAAAGGTATAGGCTCGCCCGTCACCGCGCACCGGACGAAGCTGCCATTGCGCTTGATACGGTAATCGCCGTCCAGATATTGAACTTCGGCCTCGCGGGACGACAGAAAATCCAGATGATTCATAATGGAATGGTCCTGAGCGGTTCCGGCAAGTGCAGAGGTTAGGATGTTCTCTAGCGGCGACCGAACAGTCTTTCAATATCCGCCAGTTTGAGTTCGATATAGGTCGGCCGACCGTGATTACACGTGCCAGAGCCGGGAGTGGCTTCCATCTGCCGCAGCAAAGCGTTCATCTCTTCCATTCGTAGCCTCCTGCCGGACCGCACAGAGCCGTGGCAGGCCATGGTCGCGGCAACATGGTTGAGCCGCAGGCGGAGCCCGTCACTGCCATGCTCATCCGCCAGTTCGTCGCAGAGGTCGCGAACGAGCGCGCCCGCATCGATCTCGCCCAGCATTGACGGGGTGGCCTGCACGGCCACGGCCCCCGGTCCGAACCGTTCGACGATGAGGCCGAATTGGGCCAGTTCATCAGCAACATCCTCCAATCGGTTCACATCATCGGCGGGAAGGTCGACGATTTCCGGTATCAGTAGATGCTGGCCGGGGAGGGATCGTCCTCCCATCGCGGCTTTAAGTTTTTCATAAACAAGACGCTCATGCGCAGCGTGTTGATCGACGAGCACCAGCGAATCCGCTGTTTGCGCGACGATATAATTTTCGTGGATTTGCGCCCTTGGCGCGCCCAAAGGAAACTCGGCCGGCTCTTTTTGAAGAACCTCATCGCTCGACCGGTCTTGCCTTTTGAAGTCAGCCTGCGCCGTCTCCGCAAAGCCTCCAGATTCAATCGGCGCATAAGGGGAGGGGTCGTTTAGGTGGGCGAAGGGCGCATCGCTCCGGGCCGAAGGGGGAAACGCGAAGTCGTTCGAATGGTGACGTAGGCCGCTTGAGGCGGCCGTCGAACTTGCAGTTGCAGGTTTGAATGCGGCTGCCATGGCGTCCGTGGCGGTGGTCGAGGGACGGATGCCCGCCGTCGATAGCGCCTGACGGATAGCGCCGACGATCAGCCCGGAGATCAGGCCGCTATCACGAAAGCGGACATCCGCCTTCTGCGGATGAACATTGACGTCCACCAATGCCGGGTCGAGATCGATGAATAACACAACGGCAGCGTGGCGATTGCGCGGCAGGGCGTCGGCGTAAGCGCCTCTAATCGCGCCCGACAGTCGTTTGTCGCGGACGGGCCGACCGTTGACCATCACGTATTGGTGCTGAGCGTTGCCTCGGCTGTAAGATGGAACGGAAACCCGTCCCGTAAGCCGGACACCGTCACGCATGGCGTCGATAGGCAGCGAATTGTCGGTAAAGGTTTTGCCGAGTATGTCGGCCATCCGCGTCTTTGCAGCTATTTCAGCGTCGCCATCGCAGGGCGGCAGCTCCAGCGAAGTCCGGTCCGGTCCCGTAAGCGCGAAGCGGACATCGGGAAACGCGAGCGCAATTCGACGGACCTGCTCACTGATGGCGGCACTCTCCGCCCGCTCGCTTTTCATGAATTTCAACCGTGCCGGCGTCGCGAAGAAAAGGTCGCGCACCTCGACGATCGTTCCGCGATTGCAAGCCGCAGGGCGGATCGGCGAGACCTTACCGCCTTCCACCGTGATTTCCGCGCCTTCGCCACTCGCTGTCGCCGAGCGGATCGAGAGCCGGGAGACCGAGCCTATAGAAGGAAGGGCCTCGCCACGAAATCCGAGTGACCGGATGTCGAAAATATCGTCCGTCAGCTTGCTGGTGCAGTGTCGCGCAATGGAAAGAGGCAGTTCGTCCTGCGTCATACCCGAGCCATCGTCGCTGACTCGCAGCAGAGAAAGACCCCCGCCGGCGGTTGCGATCTCGACGCGATGCGCGCCGGCATCGATGGCATTTTCGACTAGTTCCTTCACCACGGAAGCGGGACGCTCGACGACCTCGCCAGCGGCGATGCGGTTGACGATCGTTTCGGGAAGCTGGCGGATGGTCATCCGTCGATCATACGCCAAATTCGAGCTGAAATCGAAACCACCATCGCGGTTTCCACCGGCTTCTCGTCGCCGGCGAACCTACCCGCGGCCGCGATAGGGCGGCACGCCCTGATCGGGAATCCAGACATCGTCCGGCATCGGGCCTGTCTGCCAGAACACGTCGATGGGAATGCCGCCGCGCGGATACCAGTAACCGCCAATGCGCAGCCACCGGCATTCGGTCGCTTCGGCGATCCGGCGTCCCACCATCCGCGTGCAATCCTCGTGAAAAGCGCCATGATTGCGGAACGATGTCAGGAACAGTTTGAGGCTCTTGCTCTCGACGAGCTTCGGTCCCGGCACATAGTCGATGACCAGATGAGCAAAGTCGGGCTGGCCCGTCATCGGGCAAAGCGAGGTAAACTCCGGACAGGTGAAGCGGACGACGCACGGCGCTTCCGAAGCACCCGAATAGGGCACGGTTTCAAGCACGGCCTCGTCGGGATCGGTCGGCTGCTCGGTGTGGCTGCCGAGCATCTTCAGATCGGATGTATCCGTCACCATGGTCTCCTTCGCGCTCTCCAAAGAGGCTGTAAAGGTCGGCGAGCGCCTCATCAAGTCAGTGAAATTGGGCACGGCAAGATGAATTGCATTTACATGACCGGCTGGTCGGTCTTTAATAGATTCTGCCCGCATATACCCCCTATGGGAATGGGCGCATCACCGGTACAATGCCTTGGCCGGTCGGGTGGCGTTGAGGAAATGTGGCGCTCGTCCGATGCAGAAATCATAACGGGAGGAATATATGTCGACAATCTCACTGCGCCGTATGGCACTTGGGACATTTATCGGAGCTGCCACGATCTTCGCCTCTTCGGCAGGCTCGATGGCCGAGGAAGTTCTCCTGCGCATGGAGCATTTTCTACCGGCACAGGCCAATGTGCCCAAGCTGATCCTGGAGCCTTGGGCCAAAGCGGTCGAGCAGGATTCAGACGAGCGAATCAAGGTCGAAATCTATCCCGCCATGCAGCTCGGCGGCACACCGCCCGAATTGATCAATCAGGTGCGTGACGGAGTGATCGACGTCACCTGGTATGTCATCGGATACAAGCCCGGCCTCTTTCCCAGCAGCGAAGTGTTCGAGCAGCCCTTCATCATGGAAAACGCCGAGGCGACCTCCCGCGCGTTCTGGCGTCTCTTCGAAAAGGATATGAAGGATACCGAGTTTAAGGACTTCAAAATTCTCGGCACCTGGGTGCACGGCCCTGGCATCTTCCATTCCGACGAGCCGATCGAAAGCGTCGACGATCTTGCCGGAATGAAAATTCGCGGCGGCTCGCGGACCATCAACAATCTTCTGACCGAGCTTGGCGCTGAGCCTGTGGGTCTTCCCGTTCCCGCGGTGTCGGAAGCTTTGTCGAAGGGCGTCATCAACGGAACGACGATCCCTTGGGAAGTCGTGCCGGCCATCAAGGTATCCGAGCTCGTCAAGAACCATACCGAGTTCGGTACGCCTGCGCTCTATACACTCACCTTCGTTCTGGCCATGAACAAGGACAAGTATGAGAGCCTGCCCGACGATCTGAAAAAAGTTATCGATGATAATTCCGGCATTGAGTTTTCCGGCTTTGCCGGTCGAACGCAGGCCGGCGCTGACGGACCCTCGCGCGAGCAGGCTGTCGAGATGGGCAACAACATTATCGTTCTGGAAGGAGACGCGCTCCAGGGCTTCAAGGACGCGGCCGAGCCGGTCGTCGAAGCCTGGACCGAAGATGTCAGCTCCGAGGGAATCGATGGCAAGGCCCTTCTCGAAGAAGCAAAGATGCTCATCA
The DNA here is from genome assembly GCF_024158145.1 of Notoacmeibacter sp. MSK16QG-6. GTDB lineage: Bacteria > Pseudomonadota > Alphaproteobacteria > Rhizobiales > Rhizobiaceae > Notoacmeibacter. Next base: position 740,559 of record NZ_JAMYXM010000001.1, on the reverse strand, counting down.
AGGAAGAGAACGACTGGCTGAAGGAAGGCAACAGTTCAGTCGGACCGCTCGATGATGGCGCTAGCGACGCTGGCGCCGAGGCCAAGGAAGAAACGGCCAACTGATCCTGGCGCTCGCAGCGGACCGGTGCGCTTGAGAGATGCCGGTCCGCCGTGCTAGCCGCGTGAGGATGATGATGTGATTGGCTTCTCGATGTAGGTGTGGCCGATTTCTCGGAAGGGGCTTTCCATGGGCAGATGGATCGAGCGCCTGGCTCGGGCCAGCGCGATGTCGGGCGGTATCGTGCTCGTGCTGCTGACGATCATGACCTGTATCAGCATTATCGGCCGGGCGGGCCTTTCGATTGGTCTGAAGCCGGTGAAGGGCGATTTCGAACTGATCGAAGCAGGCGTCGCTTTTGCTATCTTCGCATTCCTGCCCTGGTGTCAGTTGCGACGCGCCCATGCGATGGTGGATCTCTTTACGTCCAGACTGCCAGCTCGCGTCAACCGATGGATCGACGTTGTCAGCGAGATCGTGATGACAGCGGCGTTGATCGTTATCACCTGGCGCCTCTATCACGGCCTTACCGACAAATTCCGCTATGGCGAGACGACCTTCATTCTGCAGTTTCCGGTCTGGTGGGGCTACGCGGCAGCGTTCGTACCCGCCGTCATCGCCTGCATCGTATCCATTTACATGGTGTATGTCCGCATTGGTGAACTGTCCGACAAGCGGCCGGTCGAGGCCGGGGGGACAATTCATTGACAAATCTCGAACTCGGCCTTTGGTCGTTTCCGGTTCTTCTGCTTCTGATTTTCCTGCGTATGCCGATCGGCCTGGCCATGCTGGTCGTCGGTTTCTGCGGCTCGTGGATGGTCGGCGGATCGACCCTCATGATCCTCGCCAAGCTGAAGAGCGAGACCTACACCACCTTCTCCTCCTACTCGCTGTCCATTGTCCCGCTTTTTCTGCTCATGGGCCAATTCGCCACGCTGGGCGGCATGAGCCAGAGCCTGTTCAAATCCGCCGAGGTCTGGCTCGGTCATCGCAAGGGCGGCGTCGCAATGGCTGCTGTCGGCGCCTGCGCCGGCTTCGGAGCGATCTGCGGATCATCTCTGGCCACTGCCGCGACCATGGGACAGGTCGCACTGCCGGAACTGCGCCGCTATGGCTATAGCGGCGCACTGGCGTCCGGCACACTCGCGGCAGGCGGTACGCTCGGCATTCTTATCCCGCCCTCCGTTATCCTCGTCATCTACGCCATTCTGACAGAGCAGAACATCGCCAAACTGTTCGTGGCAGCCTTTATTCCGGGCATTCTGGCGGCCATCGGCTACATGATTACGATCTCCATCTATGTGCGGCTGAAGCCAGATAGCGCGGGCCTGCGCGACCGAGTCTCGTACCGTGAGCGCTTCATTGCACTTGGTGAAGTCTGGCCCGTACTCGTGATTTTCCTTCTGGTGGTCGGCGGCATTTATGGCGGCTGGTTTACGCCGACGGAAGGCGCGGCCGTCGGCGCCGCCGGCACTGGGCTGATCGCACTCTTCAATGGCGGAATGAACTGGCGGACCTTCTCCGAAAGCATTCTGGCCACAGCATCGGCGACGGCGATGATCTTCCTCATCGTGCTCGGTGCGGGTATCTACAACGGCTTCCTGGCGCTTACGCAGGTGCCTCAGGAGGCGGCTGCCTGGGTGACGGATCAGGGCTTCGCACCAATGGTGGTGCTCATCATCATCCTGGTCTTCTATCTGCTGATGGGCTGCGTCATGGACTCGCTTTCCATGATCCTGCTGACCATCCCGATCTTCTACCCCATCGTGACGCAACTCGATTTCGGGATGAGTGTGGAGGATTTCTCCATCTGGTTCGGCATTCTGGCGCTGATTGTCGTGGAGGTGGGGCTGATCACGCCACCAGTCGGCATGAACCTCTTCATCATCAATTCGATGGCGAAGAGAGAAATCCCGATCCGTCAGACTTTCGTGGGTGTGCTGCCCTTCGTCGCATCCGACCTTATCCGGGTCGTCATACTCGTCGCTTTCCCCATTCTGACGCTGGGGCTTCTTCGGGTCTTCTGAGTGAGCAAGCAGGCGGACGCTAAAGACGGCCGTAAGATTTTTCGGCGAACGCGATGTATCCTGAATCCTGCCGGTTAGTAGCCGGCCTGCTTGGTCAGTGCGAAGAGATTGGTGCAGCGCGCGCCGGATCGGCAGTAGGCGAGAACCGGCTTCGGTAGATCTTTCAGCGCTTCGCCCATATCCGTGACATTATCGGCGACGATACCGCCCGAGACGACCGGAATATAACGAAACTGCAGGCCGGCTTGCGATGCCGCGCTCTCCACCTCTTGATGCGCTACGGCGCCATCCTCGCTGTCCGGCCTGTTGCAGACGACTGAGCGAAAGCCCTGACCGGCAATGACGGGAATATCGTTTGGCGAAATCTGGCCCGCAACGGCCAGATCTTCAGTGAGGTAGCGGAGATCCATCTGTCCTTGATCCTTGGAGATAAGACGCGTTTGATCCCGTACCTTATCGCCTGTCAGCAGAACCTTCTCAAGCCTTCGTATCCTGAAAACGCGGTGCGATGAACAGGCGCGCAATGACGTTGCCGGCCAGCAGCGAGCCGATAAAAAGAAGGGTGGGCGCAGGATTGAGAAGCACCGCCGGCGGGGAGCCGCCCGGGCAGAAACCGGCAATTCCCCAGCCTACGCCGAAAATGGCTGCGCCGCTTATGAGGCGGGTATCGATCGCTTTTGCGTCGGGCAGGTGAAATTCTGTGTCGAACACCGGATGCGACCAATTGCCGAATATCACACGGTAGCCGACGAAAGCCGTCGCCAACGCTCCGCCCATGACAAAGATGAGAGACGGATCCCAGTCACCAGCGATGTCGAAGAAGCTGATGACTTTGGCAGGATTGATCATGCCGGAAAGTGCGATGCCGAGGCCGAAGAGAACACCGGCTATGATGCCGGCAAAGATCTGACGGATCATTATCTTTAAGCTCCCGTGATCAGGCGTATCATGAACACCGTTACGACCGCGAAGCCGAGAAACGTCGCCGTCGCGGCCATGGAACGGGGCGAGAGGCGGGCATTGCCGCAGACGCCATGACCCGACGTGCAGCCGCTACCCAGCATCGTGCCGATCCCGACGAGCAAGCCACCGATTACGAGCAAAGGCGCCGACGCCGGCACTTGAACCGCAATGTCGTAGCCGGACATGAAAAGGACGAGCGGCGCGGCGATAGCCGCTGCGAGAAAGGCGAATTTCCATGGCTGGTCTGCCCAGTCACGCGGCTTGACCAGAATGGAGAGGATGCTTGTCATCCCGGCAATGCGGCCGTTGAACGCCATGAGAAAGACGGCGGATAGACCGATGAGAACGCCGCCGCCAAGAGACAACCACGGCGTAAAATCCGTTGGCATAAATTCCATAGACTGCCCCTGCTGGAATTTTTAACATATGAAATTTTCTATATGTTATATGGAGAACTCTTTCAAGACCACGACAGTCGGGTTTTGACGCAAAAGAAAAGCGCGGCAGAAAAGCCGCGCCTGCTAATCCAGAACCGCCAGTCTGGTCCGATCGTCTAAGGATCAAGAAGCGATCCCATCTCCGCCAGCCGGCTTATATGGTGGTCTGCATTGCCGAACAGCATGTCGTTGACGGTCACGCGTTTGAAATAATGGCTGATCGCATATTCCATGGTGACGCCGACACCGCCATGGAGCTGGATGGCCGTCTCAGCGGCCTTCCGTCCCTCCTGGCCCATCATGACCTTTGCTGCCGCCGCAGCCCGCGCCCGTTCAGCCACTTCGTCACTGCCGGCTTCCGCCGTCGCGTACATCGCAATCGAGCGCATCTGCTCCAGCGCGATAAAGATGTCGACGCTATCATGCTGCAAGACTTGGAACTTCGCGATCGGTACACCGAACTGCTTGCGATCCTTCAGATATTGCGTGGTCGTCGCCAGAATGCGTGTCAGAAGGCCAACCGCCTCGCCGGCCAAAGCAGCAATCGCCTGATCGTGCACCTTTGCAAGAGCGCCGTAGCCCTGGCCCTCTTCGCCCAGAAGCGCCGAAGCCGGCACTTTAACGTCCGATAGCGTGATCTCGGCGGCGGGTCGGTCGTCCTGCAGCCTGTAACCACGGCGAGAGATGCCGTCTGCGTCCGCATCGACGAGAAAAAGACTGATACCGTCTTCATCGCCTGTCTCGCCGGAGGTCCGAGCCGAGACAATGAACTTACCGGCATCGGCGCCATGCAAGACAAGACTCTTCTCGCCGTTCAGCACATAGCTGTCACCGTCCTTCTTTGCTGTCGTTTCGACATGGCTCAGCGTGTAGCGCGCCCCGCGCTCGCAATGCGCCAGCGCCATGATGAGTTCACCGCCGACGATCCGCGGCACCAGTTCGCCGCGCTGCTCGCCTGTGCCTGCTTCGCGCAGCATGCCGCCCGCCAGGACAACTGTCGCAAGGAACGGCTCCAGTGAGAGAACGCCGCCAAGACTTTCCATGGCGATCATGACGTCTTCCGGCCCGCCGCCGAAACCGCCGTCCTCCTCGGCGAAGGGCAGCATCAGAAGGCCGAGCTCGGCGAGCTGGCTCCAGACATCCTTCGACCAGCCCGGCTCGCCTTTGCGGATCTTTTCGCGATCCTCGAAACCGTATTTGTCGGACAGCAGTCGGTCGAGACTGTCCTTGAGCATCGATTGTTCTTCGGTGAGATCGAAATCCATTCGATCATTCCTCCATTCGCAGTCGCGTCAGACGGACTCAGAAACCGAGCACCGCCTTGGCGATAATGTTCTTCTGGATTTCGTTTGACCCGCCATAGATCGAGACCTTGCGGTAGTTGAAATAGTTCGGTGCCGCATGGGCCGCATAGTCCGGGCCGATTGGCGGCTCGTTATGGCCGAGATAGTCGTCATGCTGGCGCGGCGCGGCATAAGGCCCCATCACCTCCATCAGCAACTCGGTGCAACGCTGCTGGATTTCGCTGCCCTTGATCTTGAGGATGGACGAGGCCGGGTTCGGCGTTTTCGCATTCGGGTTCTTGGCGTCATCGGCGACGACCCGCATCTGGGTGATCTCCAGCGATTTCAGGTCGATCTCCAGTAATGCCAGCTTTTCGGCGAAACGGCGATCCTCGATCAGCGGCTTGCCGCCGGCGAGTTCAATGCCAGCGAGCTCGCGGATGCGTTTGGCGGCATGCTTGCTCATGCCGATCCGGGCAATGTTCGTCCGCTCATTGCCGAGCAGGAACTTGGCGTAATCCCAACCCTTGTTTTCCTCGCCGACGAGGTTCTCGACCGGCACTTTCACATCGTCGAAGAACACTTCATTGACCTCGACTCCGCCATCGGCGGTCTGGATCGGACGCACGGTGATGCCCTCGCTCTTCATGTCGATGAGCAGGAAGGAAATACCCTTTTGCGGCTTGTCGGCGTCGGGGTCGGTGCGCACCAGACAGAAAATCCAGTCCGCATGCTGTGCCAACGTTGTCCAGGTCTTCTGGCCGTTGACGATGTAGTAATCGCCTTCCTTCACCGCGCGCGTCTTTAGCGAAGCGAGGTCGGAGCCCGCGCCCGGCTCGGAGAAGCCCTGGCACCACCAGTCGGTCAGATCGAGAATGCGCGGCAGATAGGTCTGCTTCTGCTCCTCGTTTCCGAACGTATATATGACAGGGCCGACCATGTTGACGCCGAAGGGCAGGGGAGCTGGCGCGGGATAGGCCTGCAACTCTTCCAGGAAGATGTATTGTTCGACCGGGCCCCAGCCCGTGCCGCCATGTTCCTCGGGCCAATGCGGCGCGCCCCAGCCCTTGTCGGCCAGGATCTTCGTCCAGCGCTGGAACTGCTCCTTGGACGGATGGCCGCTCTCGACCATCGTTTCACGAATATCGTCCGGTACGTTTTCCTTGAAAAAGGTGCGGACCTCGTCGCGAAAAGCGCGCTGCTCGTCGCTCAATTTCAAATCCATTGAACCTTTCCTCCGTCAGACGATTTCGATCAGCCCGGCTGCGCCCATGCCGCCGCCGACGCACATGGTTATGACGGCTTCGACCATTGTCTACCTCCCTGCGCCGGGGCGCACTCCTCAATTCAAGTGCGCTCAGGCACCCTGTTTCTGGTATTCCGCGAAACTGCCGCCTTCTCCGGCAAGCGTCTTCAGCAACGGGGAGACCGTATAGACATCCTTGCCGGTCTCTCTGCCCCAATGCTCAAGTCGCTCAACGATCTTCGCCAGACCATGTCGGTCGGCCCAGTGCATCGGCCCGCCCTTACCGACCGGGAAGCCGTAGCCATAGACCCAAACGACATCGATATCTGATGGGCGGGTCGCGATACCTTCTTCCAGGATCTTCGCGCCCTCATTGATCATCGGATAGAGCGTCCGTTCCAGGATTTCCTCGTCTGAAATATCGCGACGCTCGACGCCCTTCTCTTTGGCGACGCGCTCGATAATGTCCTGTGTCTCGCCACGCGGAACCGGCGTCCGGCCGTCCTCATAGCTGTAATAGCCCTTGCCGGTCTTCTGGCCGAAATCGCCCTGTTCGGCGAGCGTATCGGCGATCTCGGCGCGTTCGCCGCGCGCCTGGCGCTTGCGCCATCCGATATCGATGCCGGCGAGGTCGCTCATCTGGTAGGGACCCATCGGCCAGCCGAAATCGCGAAAAGCCTTGTCGACCTGGGCGGGCGTCGCGCCTTCCAGCAGCAGGTCTTCCGCTTCGGCTGAGCGGGCTTCCAGCATCCGGTTGCCGACGAAGCCGTGACAGACGCCGACGACCACCGGAACCTTGCCTGCGCGTTTGCCGACTTCGAGGGCTGTAGCGACCACATCTGGCGCGGTCTTCTCACCGCGGACGATCTCAAGCAGCTTCATCACGTTGGCTGGCGAGAAGAAGTGGGTGCCGAGCACATCGTCCGGCCGCTTTGTAAATCCCGCGATCCTGTCGACATCGAGATAAGAAGTGTTGGAAGCAAGGATTGCGCCGTCTTTGGCGATGCCGTCGAGCTTGCCGAAGACATCTTCCTTGACGCCGATATCTTCGAAAACGGCTTCGATGATGAGGTCGCAATCGCTCAGATCGTCATAGGATGTCGTGCCGGAAAGCCGCGCCATACGCTTAGCCTTGGCGTCCTGGGTCATCGACCCGCGTTTGACGGAGATGTCGTAGGTCTTCGAGATGCGGTCCAGACCCTTGTCGAGCGCCTCGCGGTTCATCTCAAGAATCGTGACATCGTAGCCGCCATTGGCCATCGACATGGCGATGCCGCCGCCCATCGTGCCGGCGCCGATCACGCCGATTGTCTTGACGGTTCGCGGTTTCACGTCCTTTCCGACGCCGGGCACCTTCGTCGCTTCGCGCTGGGCGAAGAAGATATGGCGTTGCGCCTCGGACTGTTCTCCTGTGACCAATCGAAGAAATTGATTGCGCTCGAATTTCAGACCGTCGTCGATACCCATTGTCAGCGCGGCCTTGACCGCCTTTCCGGCCGCTACAGGGGCGTCGAGGCCACGGCTCTTCTTTGTTTTCTCGGCGATGACCGTGTCGAACCGGTCCGGGTCGTCTTTCCACTCGACGATCTTGTCGTCACGGTCGCGAATATGGACGGTGGTCTCGCCGCTATCCGCCTTGGCCCGTGCGAAGGCGACGGCATTTTCGACAAGTTCGCTTTCGAACACGGCATCGACGATTCCATCTTTCAGAGCCGTCTCAACCGCAATCGGCTTGCCGGAAACGATGATGTCGAGCGCGCGCTCCGGCCCGACCAGCCGCGGCATGCGCTGGGTGCCTCCGGCGCCGGGAATGAGGCCGAGGTTGATTTCCGGCAAACCGACCTTCGAGCCGGCCAGCGCCACGCGGTAATGACAGCCGAAGGAGAGTTCCAGCCCGCCACCGAGCGCGGTTCCGTGAATGGCGGCGACAGTCGGCTTGTCGATGCTTTCCAGCAGTGCAATCAAATCAGGCAGGCTAGGATCGGCCTTGGCTTTATCGCTGCCGAACTCCTTGATCTCCGCGCCCGCCACAAATGTAGGGCCAGCGCCGGTCAGGACGATTGCACGAGCGGCGCTATCACCCTTGGCGCGCTCCAATGCCGTGTGAATTGCTGTCCTCAGCGCGTGGCTGAGCGCATTTACCGGCGGATTGTCGATGGTGACGACGGCAATATCGCCCTCCATCCGCGTGGCCACGAGATCGCTCATCAAATCCTCCTCCTCGGAGCATATCGCGATCTTTCCAACTCTCCTACTGAGTAGCGCCAGACGAAGTTACGATATCTCCTCCTGACATACTACCCGGTATGTCGGTGCGTGCAAGAGGAGGCCTTTAGCCTCAGCCGAGCGCTCTGACAGCGTCCAGCCCACGCTGGAGGTCGGCAATCAAATCCTTGGGGTCTTCCAGACCAATCTGGAGCCGGATAACCGGCCCGCGATAATCGGTTTTGGTCACCGTTCGATCGGACAGATTTACCAGCACGGCGAGGCTTTCATGGCCGCCCCAGCTATAGCCGAGACCGAAGATTTTCAAAGCGTCGAGAAAGGCCGCGCCGGCGCTTGGGCCTTCACCCTGGAGCACGATGGAAAACAGGCCGGAAGAGCCTGAAAAATCCCGCTTCCATAAATCGTGCCCCGGATGGCTTTGCAATGCTGGATGCAGCACGGCTTCTATACCCCGCTGCTCTTCACACCAGCGGGCGATCTCCAGAGCGCTTTCCTGATGGCGAGCGAGGCGAATACCCATGGTCTTCAACCCACGTTGTACCTGATAGACATCGTCCGGGCCGGCAATGCAGCCCATCCAGAGAAAAGTGTCGTAAAGCTGCTCCCAGCACTGTTCATTAGCCGAGACGAGGCCGAGCAGCACGTCCGAATGGCCGCCCGGATATTTGGTGGCTGCATGAACCGAGATATCGACGCCGAAATCGAGCGGCTTGAAATAGAGCGGCGTCGCCCAGGTGTTGTCCATCATGACGAGGGCGTTCCGCTCGTGCGCGATCTCGCAAATGGCTGGGATGTCCTGCATCTCGAACGTGTTGGAGCCGGGACTTTCGGTCCAGACAACCTTGGTATTCGACTTCATATAGTCCGCTATGGCCTTCCCAACTTCCGGCGGATAGTAGGTCGTCTCGATCCCCATTCGCGTCAGAAGGCCATCGGCAAAGCGCCTTGTGGGATTATAAACGCTGTCGACACAGAGAAGGTGATCGCCTGCAGAAAGAAATGTAAGCAGTGGGATCGTCACGGCGGCAAGGCCACTCGGTACGCAAACTGTTCCGGCCGATCCTTCCAGCGCGTCCACGGCGCTCGCCAGCGCATCCGTGGTGGGCGTGCCGCGTGTGCCGTAAGTATAGCGCTGCTTGCGGCCCAGCATGGTTTCTGCGTCGGGAAAAAGAACAGTCGAGGCATGGACGACCGGGGGCTGAACGAAACCGTGAAAATCCCGGGGGTTGTGCCCGGCATGGGCCAGCAATGTATTGATCCCGATATCGTCCGGTAGCTTTGTCATCGGTCGTTGCTCCAAGCTATGCTTTGTTTGAGGATGGGCTGGTCGCGTCGAATGGTCGTGGCAGCGAGAAAGACAGCGTCGCCTCAGCGCCCGGCATCGTAGCCGTAGAGCCAGTCCAGATCGGAAAGAAGGCTTTCGCCGTCTCTTGCGCGAAGAACGATGTCTCGTCCGAGGGAGATGGGAAAAGGGGCGTGCCAGACGAAATGATTGAAAGCCCCACGTCGCCTTGTACGGGCAATTCGGGGGCGGCGTTCCGCCTCATACTGCAGCAATGCGGCGCGCCGGTCCTCCCTCCAGCCTTTGACGCAGTGAGCGAGAACGGCGGCATCTTCGACGGCCATGGCGGCGCCCTGCGCTGCAAATGGCGTCATGGCGTGCGCAGCATCGCCGATAAGGGCGATGCCGCCAGTGTCGACGTAAGGCGTGCGAGGCGCAACGGCATGGAGACCCCACGCCAGCCAGTCCAACTCTCCCGCAAGTTCGCCGAGCGCCGGTGAGATATGGCTGATGGCCCACTGCGCAGTCACCGTGGAGAAAACTTCGCTCCAACTTGGGCCAGGATCTCTACCCGCCGTATTGGCGACGAGATTGATGCCTCTGTCTCCGCCGAGCGGATAAGCGACCAGATGCACTGAAGGCGCCAGGAATGCGGAGACGCACTCCGTATCGATGCCGGCCGCAGCAGCCTTCTTCAGCGCGTCAGGTCCTGTCAAAACCGCACGAAAAGCGATTTCTCCGCTATAGCGGGGCGGCAGCCCTTTCGGCATCGCTGTCCGGACCCTCGAATGGACCCCGTCGGCCCCGACGACAAGATGTCCCCACCGCTCTTCCTCGGCCCCATTCGGTCCCCTGATGATCGCGCGCGGACCGACCGCATCGGTCGCGGTTCCGGTCACTTCACGCCCGGTCTCGATTGTGATCTGTGGTTCGGCTTCGACCGCATCCCAGAGAATGGCGTGCAGCCGGGCGCGGTGAATTGTCAGGTAGGGAGCACCCCAGCGCTTCTCCGCCCGTTCGCCTAACGGCAATTCGGTGATGGCGTCTCCACGTCCGCCCGCTATAAGACGGATGACCTCCGGTCGTTGAGATTGATCGCGCAACGGGCCTTCGAGGCCAAGACGGAAAAGGATGCGGCTTGCATTGGGCGAAAGCTGTAAGCCGGCACCCACTTCGGTCGGCTTTTCGAACCGCTCGATGATCGTGACGGGCCGCCCCTGCCGCGCCAAAACCAGCGCCGCGGTGAGACCGCCAATACCGGCGCCTGCGACGATGATTGATCGAGGGGGTTCCAACCGCTATCGCCTCTCAGGCAGCGGCCACCCGGTAGAGACAGTCCTTCGGCTCCGTTTCGTCGGATGCCAGCGCTCCGTTGAAAACATATAGCGTCGAACAATAGGGGCAGACTTTTTCATCGTCCCGCCCCATATCCAGAAAGACATGCGGATGATCGAAAGGTGGATTGGCGCCGACGCACATGAATTCCCGTACGCCGATTTCGATGCGGTCGTGCCCGGAACTGTTCTGAAAGTGGGCGATGCGACTGGCCATCATATCTCTCCGTAAGCCGACTTTGCGCCGGTATCTCAGAAACCCGGCCTGATTGGGGGTTTGTATCATAGAGCCGTTCATTGCAAGCTCTGGATCACGGCTCCGGATTGTCGCAGAACTGTTACGCGATCGCGATAATTCCGCATCGCGACAATGGGGAAGACGAAGGGTATCATAGGCTTAGCGATGGATTTAACGAGCGAAGAAGGGCGGATTGAAATTGCCGCCAACGGATCGATGGTCGATCCTGTGCCCGATTCCGGCGATGTACCCCTGAGCGAACGGCCCGAGCGCTTCGTCAATCGCGAACTGTCCTGGCTCCAGTTCAACCGGCGAGTTCTTGAAGAGGCGACCAACGAGAACCACCCGCTTTTGGAGCGCCTCCGGTTTCTTTCGATCTCAGCTGATAATCTGGACGAGTTTTTCATGGTCCGAGTGGCCGGGCTTGCCGGTCAGATCAAGGCCGGCGTTACCGTGCGATCTGCCGATGGCCGCACTCCTGCCCAGCAACTCGACGTCATCCTGAAGGAAGCCGGTCGCCTGCAGGACGAACAGCAGAAGGTGCTCGTTCAACTTCTAGACGATCTGAAAGAGCATAATATCGAACTGGTCCAGGCCGGAAAACTCAGCCAGGCGGACCGCAAATGGATCACCGAACATTTCGATGATTCGGTGTTTCCGGTACTTACCCCGCTGTCCATCGATCCGGCCCACCCCTTTCCGTTCATACCCAATCTCGGCTTCTCGATTGCATTGCAGCTGAAACGCAAAACAACGCGTGAGCAGATGAGCGCGCTTCTACGTTTGCCGCCTGCTCTGACCCGTTTCATCCAATTGCCCGACAGGGCCGGTCAGCCGACCCGCTTCATCACACTGGAAGCGGTGATCGAGCTTTTCGTACCGAAGCTCTTTCCGGGCTTCGAGGTGATCGGCTCCGGCACTTTTCGCGTCATCCGCGACAGCGATATCGAGGTCGAGGAGGAATCCGAGGATCTCGTCCGTTATTTCGAGAGCGCTCTGAAACGTCGCCGCAAGGGCACCGTGGTCAGGGTGGAATTTTCGTCGGACATGCCGGAGGCTCTGCGTGATTTCGTCGCCGAACACCTTGAGGTGGCCGGCAACCGTATTTCGGTTGTCGAAGGCCCTCTGGCGCTCAATCAGATTTCGGAGATCGTTTCGCTGCCACGTGAGGACTTGAAGTTCGAGTCCTATTCGGCGCGGTTCCCGGAGCGCATCCGAGAACATGACGGTGATTGTTTTGCCGCCATTCATGAGAAGGATATTGTTGTCCATCACCCCTATGAAAGCTTCGATGTCGTCGTCCAGTTTCTGCGTCAGGCAGCGCAGGATCCCAATGTCGTAGCGATCAAGGGAACGCTCTATCGCACATCGAACGATAGCCCCATCATCCGTGCGTTGATCGATGCGGCCGAGGCGGGCAAAAGCGTGACCGCCCTTGTCGAGCTGAAGGCGCGGTTTGACGAAGAGGCCAATATCCGCTGGGCGCGCGATCTGGAACGGGCAGGCGTTCAGGTCGTTTTCGGATTTCTGGAAATGAAGACCCACGCCAAGCTGACCACCGTTGTCCGCAAGGAAGAGAAGGGGTTGGTGACATACTGCCATGTCGGCACTGGCAACTACCACCCGATCACCGCCAAGGTTTATACAGACCTATCCTACTTCACGGTCGATGAGACGATTGCCCATGACGTGGCGCAAATCTTCAATTTCGTCACCGGCTACGCCGAACCGGCCGATGAGATCGGGCTGGCCTATTCGCCCTTTATCATGCGCGACCGCATGATCGGCCATATCGAAGACGAGATCGCTCATGCCAAAGCGGGCCGGCCTGCGCAGATTTGGATGAAGCTGAACAGCCTGCTCGATCCGGCGATCATCGACGCGCTTTACCGCGCCAGCGAGGCCGGCGTGGATATCGACCTCGTCATCCGGGGTATATGCTCTTTGCGACCGGGCGTACCGGGCCTGTCGGAGAACATATCCGTCAAATCGATCGTTGGCCGTTTTCTGGAGCACAGCCGTATCATATGCTTTGGCAATGGTCGGGGTCTGCCGAGCGATCAGGCAATCGTTTATATCGGCAGCGCCGATATGATGCCGCGCAATCTGGACCGGCGCGTCGAGGTCCATGTCCCGATCAAGAATTCGACCGTCCATGAGCAGATTCTCGATCAGATCATGGTCGCCAACATTATCGACAACCAGCAGAGTTGGGAAATTCTGCCCGATGGCAGCTCGCAGCGAATCGTGCGAGAGGAGGGCGAGGAAGCCTTCAGCGTTCAGGAATATTTTATGAACTATCCATCGCTTTCCGGTCGCGGCGCTTCGATAAAGAGTCACGCGCCCAAGCGCTTTGCCAATTACCGCCGCCGCCGCAAGCAGTCGGTCTCGGCAACTGAACCGGGAACCGGCAAGGGATGAGGCTGCAGTCTCAGGGCCGCCTGCCGGGCCGCGATCCCGTCGCGATTGTCGATATCGGTTCGAACTCGGTCCGTCTTGTAATCTTCGAAGGCGTCACGCGTGCGCCGACGCTTTTCTTCAATGAGAAAATGCTGGCGGGCCTGGGCCGTTCGCTCGTTGATACGGGGCGCTTGAACACCGAGGGGGTCGAGGCGGCGCTCCAGTCCTTCAGCCGTTTTCGCGCATTGGCGGAACAGGCCGGCGCGACTGAAATTCACGTCATAGCGACAGCAGCCGCACGCGAAGCCGAGAATGGCGAGGAATTCATCGCGGAAGCTCAAAAGCGCCTCGGAACGGAAATCCGCGTGCTGTCCGGTCGGGAAGAAGCCTATTATGCGGCTCTGGCCGTCAAGGCCCATTTCTATAAGCCGGCGGGAATAGCCGGTGACCTCGGCGGTGGATCGCTGGAACTGATCCGCGTCAACGGCGATCACCCAGAACAAGGCATTACCTTGCCGCTGGGCGGCCTTCGCCTGTCCGACGTTACCGATGGCGATCCGCAGAAGGCGGGGGCGGTTGCCGCCGAAGAGTTGAAGCGCGCGTCGTTTCTGCGCGAAGCGGAAGGCGCCGATTTCTTCGCCGTGGGCGGCACATGGCGTAACCTCGCCCGCCTTCATATGTCGACCATCGACTATCCACTCTCGGTCCTGCACGAATACGCCATCGATGCGCGCGCCCCTGCGACGATCAAATTTCTGGAGACTGTCGCCGCTGGCGATCTCGACCGTTTCGATGGTATCGGCGATGTTTCGAAGAACCGCCGATCCCTGCTGCCATACGGCGCGGCTGTCCTTCTTGCGATTATCGATGCGATGAAACCGGCCCGGATTGTCACGTCAGGTGTGGGTGTCCGAGAAGGCTATCTTTTTTCGCTTTTGGACGAGGAGGATCGGCAGGAAGATCCGTTGCTCGTCGGTGCGCGGGAGATGGCGATCCTGCGCGCGCGTTCAGTCAAACATGCCGAAGAACTGGCGGACTGGACCGATATGGCATTTGCGGAATTCGGCCTGGATGAAACCGAAGACGAACAACGCCTGCGACGTGCAACCTGTCTGATCGCCGATCTCGGTTGGCGCGCGCATCCCGACTATCGCGGAATGCAGTCGATGAACGTGATCGCCTATTCAGCGCTCACAGCGATCGGTCACGGCGGGCGCGCTTTTCTGTCGCTTGCCAATTTCTACCGCTATAATGGCGTGAAGGATGAGGGCTGGTCGACCGAGCTTCTGAAGCTGATGGATGAAAGAATGATCCACCGCGCCCGGACGATGGGTCTCCTCATGCGGGTGCTCTATGTGCTTTCGGCCTCGATGCCGGGCGTGCTTCCGCGTTTGACGATCCGCACTGACGATGACGGAACCATAGAAATCGCTATTCCGGCAGCCTTGAGCGCGCTACACGGCGTCCGGCCCAGCAATCGGCTCGCCAAGCTTTCGAAATACCTCGATAGACCGATGCGGCTGGTCGTGAACTGAGCGGACTGTGGCGCGCTTTCGGGCTCTCAGCTCTGCTCACTCGTGTCGGTCGCGTCATTCTCGGCACTATCGGGCTGGCTGGGTGGCGTAATCAAGAGCTTGTCGACCCGCCGTCCATCCAGATCGACGACTTCGAATGTCCAATCGGACACCTCGAACACTTCTCCCACGGCAGGCAGATGTCCGACCGATTCCAGCGTTAACCCGCCGACGGTTTCATAATCGCCTGGCGGGATGGCCACCTTGAACGCATCGCGGAACTCATCGACAGGCATCCAGCCTGAAACGAGATAGCTGCCGTCTTCGCGCTGGACGAAAGCCGGTTCGCCATCGTCGTCTTCTTCGAAGACGCCTGCGATGGCCGCCAAAATATCCTCGGTCGTGATGACGCCTTCGAAATGGCCATACTCGTCGAAGACAAGTCCCATATTGACGGCGGATTCCCTCAGCTTGTCGAGCACCTGTATGGAGCGGGCGTTCTCGTAGATGACGGGCGCTTTCTGCATCAGTTTGCGAAGGTCCACCTGTTCGCCCCTACCATAGGCAATCAGCAGATCCTGCGTTCGCACAACGCCGAGAATGTTGTCATCCGATCCATCCCTGACCGGCAGGCGAGATCGGCGCGTCGCCTCGATTTGCTCTCGGATGGACTGGTCGTTCTGGCCGACGTCTAGCATCTCCACTTCGATAGCGGGCGTCATCAGCGCCTTGGCCTGGCGATCGGCAAACCGCATCACGCCACTGATCATCTCCTTTTCTTCCGCCTCGATCGTGCCGGCTTCCTCCGCCTCGTTGAGGACGCTTTTCACCTCTTCGTCCGTGACGGTCTGCTTCAGTTCACGGCTTTGGCCGAGCAGAAACAGCACCGCTTTGCCGCTCATATCGAGAATCCAGACAAGCGGCGCGGCGATCTTCGACAGAAAGCGCATCGGTCCGGCGACCTTTGTCGCAATCGCTTCCGGATGGCGAAGGGCGATCTGCTTGGGCACCAGTTCGCCGATCACCAGCGACAGATAGGTTACAGCGGCGACGGTGATGCCAACGCCAAGCGTATCGGCGGTATCGGCATTCCATCCCATGTCTTTCAGAATGTCGGCGAGTTGCAGGCCGAGCGTCGCTCCCGAAAAAGCGCCCGAAACGATGCCGACCAGCGTGATGCCAATCTGAACCGTGGACAGAAACCGGCCTGAATCCTCCGCCAGTTGAAGCGCCATGGCCGCCCCAATCGACCCCTCGTCCGCTTTGGTTCTCAGCCGCGCCGGACGGGCGGATACCACGGCCAGTTCGCTCATGGCCAGAATGCCGTTGACAACGAAAAGAGCGAGAATGATAAGAATATTGGTCAGCAAGGGTCTAATCCGGGTGGGCATTGGCCTTTTTGGCTCGTTACCCATCTAGGCCGCCCGCACGGCACGGAAAGCACCGGCTGCAAATCGATCTAGAGTTCGATGGCGGCAATCTTCCTGTCGCGGAAGGCCAGGCCAACTTTCCCGCTCAGCAGCTTGAGCGCTTCGTCTCCGAACACATCACGACGCCAACCCGACAGTGCCTGCACGTCGGCCCGCTCCCCCAAGGCCGCGATCTTGTCGATCTGGTCGGTGGTTGCAAGCACCTTGGTGGCGACGCCTTCGCGCTCTGCAATCAGCCGCAGCAGAACCTTGAGAAGTTCGCTGGCCGCGCCCGCGCCTTCAGGTGAACGGCGCTGGCGTTCCAGTTTGGGTAGCTCATCGTCTGTAAGGGCCAGGGCCTCGTTAACGGCCTCGGTCAGGCCCTGCGCATATTGGGATCGCTCCCAGCCTTTCGGCACGGCCCGAAGGCGGCTGAGCGCCTCTTGTGTTTTCGGCTGCTGCTGCGCGATTTCGTAGATGGCATCGTCCTTTATAACGCGTCCGCGCGGCACGTTGCGTGCACGAGCCTGTTCTTCCCGCCATTTCGCGACGGATTGCATGACGGCCAGTTCGCGTGGCTTGCGCACCCGCATCTTCAGGCGTCGCCAGGCATCTTCAGGTTTCAGGTCGTAAGTGGTCGGCGATGTCAGAACATCCATCTCCTCCGCCACCCAATGGGTCCGGCCCGTGCTCTCGAGCTTCTGCTTCAGTTCGCGGTATACATCGCGAAGATGCGTCACGTCCGCGGCAGCGTAGTTCAGTTGCTTCTCCGAAAGTGGGCGGCGTCGCCAATCGGTGAAGCGGCTGGATTTGTCCAACTGCTTGCCGGTCACTTTCTGAACCAGCGCATCATAGGAAACCGAATCGCCATAACCGCAGACCATAGCGGCGATCTGCGTGTCGAAGATGGGATGCGGGATGAGATCGCCCATCTTGTAGATGATTTCGAGATCCTGCCGCGCGGCGTGAAAGACCTTGACCACCGCTTCATTGCCCATCAGCGCGAAGAACGAAGACAGATCGATCTCTTCGGCCAGCGGATCGATGAGATAGACATTTTCATCGTCGGCGATCTGGATCAGGCAGAGTTCGGGCCAGAAGGTCGTTTCGCGAATGAATTCGGTATCCACCGTGACGAATTCCGCTTTGGAGAGCTCATCGACGACTGCGTCGAGTTCATCCGTCCGGGTAATGATCTGCATTGCGCCTCTTTCCTGGCAAATCGTCTTTTGGTTGCCTTCATCCGGCCCATCCGTTAAGGGCCGCTACCGGTCGTCGTCAAGGCGCATCCCGTGTTCGCCTTGACACAGGCCATTTCCCATGCGCTTGTCCGCGCCGGTTTTCGCTGGTCCACGTCGCCTCTTCGAAGGCGCATTCCAGCATCGGATATTGACGGGCCGGCGCCCGCTTAGACCTCAAGGGTTTTTAGAGAAATGGACGATTCCATCCATCGCTATCGCACGCATAATTGCGGTGCGCTTTCGCTTTCCGAAACCGGTCAGACGGTGCGCCTTTCGGGCTGGGTTCATCGCGTACGCGACCATGGCGGCCTACTCTTCATCGATCTGCGCGACCATTACGGCATCACCCAGATCGTGGCAGACCCGGATTCTCCAGCCTTTACCACCGCAGAGAAATTGCGCAGCGAATGGGTCATTCGCATTGATGGCACGGTGAAGCAACGCGATGCCGAGGCGGTCAATCCTAACCTGTCGACCGGCAATATCGAAGTGTTTGCTCGTCATATCGAGGTTCTGAGCGAGGCCAAGGAACTGCCTCTGCCGGTCTTCGGCGATCTGGATTATCCGGAAGAGGTCCGCCTGAAGTACCGCTTTCTCGATCTGCGACGCGAGAAGCTGCACAACAATATCGTCCTGCGCACCAAGGTGGTCGCTGAGATGCGCCGGCAGATGACGCTGGCAAACTTCACCGAATATTCGACGCCCATCCTGACGGCATCGTCGCCCGAAGGCGCGCGCGACTTTCTGGTGCCGAGCCGCATCCACGCCGGCGAATTCTATGCCCTGCCGCAGGCGCCGCAGATCTACAAGCAGCTGCTTATGGTCTCTGGCTTCGACCGCTATTTCCAGATCGCGCCGTGCTTCCGTGATGAAGACCCGCGCGCCGACCGCCTGCCGGGCGAGTTTTACCAGCTCGACCTGGAAATGAGCTTTGTCACGCAGGACGATGTGCTCGGCACTATGGAGCCGGTCATGCGGGATGTCATCCAGACATTCGCGGACGGCAAGCCGGTGACGGAAACCTTCCGCCGCATTCCTTACGACGAGGCGATCCGCAAATATGGCTCCGACAAGCCGGATTTGCGCAACCCGATCGAGATGGAAGAGGTTTCCGACCATTTTCGCGATTCCGGTTTCAAGGTCTTCGCGAACATTCTTGCGTCGTCTCCGAAGAATCAGGTCTGGGCGATTCCTGCGAAGAGCGGTGGCAGCCGCGCCTTCTGCGACCGCATGAACTCCTGGGCGCAGGGCCAGGGGCAGCCGGGCCTCGGCTATATCTTCTGGCGCGAGGAAGAAGGCGCAATCGCGGGCGCCGGCCCGCTTGCCAAGAATATCGGTCCGGAGCGGACCGAGGCCGTCCGCAACCAGCTTGGTCTGCAAGCCGGCGATGCCTGCTTCTTCGTGGCGGGCGATCCGAAAAGCTTTGCAACTTTCGCCGGCGCTGCGCGCGATCGTGCGGGTCAGGAACTCGGACTGGTCGATGAAGACCGGTTCGAACTCTGCTGGATCGTCGATTTTCCGTTCTTCGAATGGAACGAGGAAGAAAAGCGGATCGAATTCGCTCACAACCCATTCTCGATGCCGCAGGGCGGCATGGACGCGCTGATCGAGGCGGAGAAGGGTGGCGACGAAGCGCTGCTTGGCCTGAAGGCGTTTCAATACGATATGGTCTGTAATGGATTCGAGATCGCATCGGGCGGCATCCGCAACCATCTGCCGGAGACCATGGTCAAGGCATTTGAACTTGCGGGCCTGTCGAAAGAAGTGGTCGAGGAGCGCTTTGGCGGCCTCTATCGCGCTTTCCAGTATGGCGCGCCGCCCCATGGCGGCATGGCGGCCGGCGTCGACCGCGTCATCATGCTGCTGGCGGGTGCGAAGAACCTGCGAGACGTGGCGCTGTTCCCGATGAACCAGCAGGCGCGCGACCTTCTGATGGGCGCTCCTGCCCCGGCGACCAACACACAGCTTCGCGAACTGAACATGCGGGTCATCCCGCGTGAAAAAGACTGACGCGATGAGCGGTCGGGAAGGAGCGGTCAAGATCCTGGTAACGGGGTTTACCGCTTTTCCCGGCGCGCCAGACAATCCGACCGAATGGCTGATGGAGGCGCTGGCCGGCTGGCGTCCCGCCGGCGCCGATATCGCGACCGCGATCCTGCCTGTCGATTACGCCGCGGCTCCGCGTGTATTGGAAGCCATCGGCGCGGATTTTCGCCCGGATATTGCCATTCACTTCGGTCTGGCGCTTGCCGCGACCGGCTTTCGTCTCGAACGGTTGGCGCGTAATCTCTGCTCTTCAGACCTGCCGGACAATGCTGGCGTTAGCCGCGCCCGCCAGCCGATCATAGAGGGTGCATCCGATTGCATTTCTACACTGCCAAATGAGAGCATCGCCGAACGCCTCGCTTCGGCCGACCTGCCGGTCGAATGGAGTGACGACGCGGGCGGTTATCTCTGCAATCTTGTGATGTTTCACGCTCTGTCGGAGCGAATCATGCCGGACTACGCGCCGGCAATGGCCGGCTTCGTTCATGTTCCGCTGCTGGATCGTATGCGCGGCGACGGCCAGAACGAACTGTTCGCTCTTACCGAAAGCGAGCTTCTTCTCGGCGTACAGATCATCGTCGGTACGGCGCTGGCAGCCTACAGAATTGAAAAGCCCGCCGAGGCGTAGAGCAGTCTCTCGGCGGGCTCTCATCTTATAGCGAGAGCCTGTCGCCGTCACTCGGCCTGATTGGCCATAATGTCCGGGTTGAGAAGCGCCGGCAGTTCCTGCGGGTTGGATTTGGCAGTATCGGCGATTTGTCCCACTGTGGTGCCGTCCTTCGGCTCGATCATGATCGAGAGCGACTGCGGATCGTTCAGATAGGTCTGAAGCGCCGCGCCCACCTTCTGCGCCAGATCCGCCGGCACGTAAGATGCGAGAACGGCGGGAGCAATCATAGCCATTTGGAGCTTTAACTGCTCCGGCTGCGCATTCTGCCGCTTGGCAGCGACGCCGATGATCTTGTCGGTCAGCGAGGCGTCATCGATCCGAAGGGAAAATTTGTTCAGCACAACCTGGCGGTAGAGCGGCGCCATTTCTTGCGTCATCATCTCGAACTGACGCTCTTCATCGTCGACCTGGCTGATTTTCCGGTCGAGCTTCTGGAATTCCAGCATCAGTTCGGGCGTTACCGCCGAAGCTTTCCCTTCGAATTGCAAGGTGGCGGCATCGTCGAATTCCATACGCTGGACGAAGGTGAGAGTGCCGTTTTGCGGGTCATAGCGGCCGGAGCCTTCGCCGCGGCCTTCAATGGTGGAATAGCCAAGATCGGCCAATTGCTGGCGCATCGCGCGGCTACTCTCCGCATTGCTCTCATCTCCGTATGGGAGCTGCGTATTGAAAACAAAACGTCCGATCGACCCGGTCGAGGACATCGGCTTTTCCGGATCGTAGCTCATGCCGGTGGCGGACAGATTTTCCATCCTGACGAATTCACCAGCCGGCACCGAGACAGCCAATCTGTCCATCTGGAACGCTTCGACCTGGATCGGGGCGATATTGTCGGGATCGTCCTGACGAAGAAGCTGGAGCTGCTCGAAAGAAATGGCCGAAAGGTCGAGCTTCGTCTCTTCGTCCAAGTCGACGGCTCTGGCGGGTAGCTCGGCGCGCTGGATGCGGAAATAGTCTCCGTCCTCCGTGACATCCTCAAGGCGGATCTCGTCGTAGGAGAATTGTTTGTCGCCGTCGCCGACTTGCACATCGGCCAGAACGACGTCATCGCCATCTTCTTTTGCCGACCCGACTTCGATTTCCACACCTTCATCGCCGAGCAGTTTGACCAGGCGGTCGGAGACGGATTGCGCGTCGACAGCCCATGCCGGCATTGCGATGGCCGGCATGAGAGCAAGGCCGAGGCCTGCAGTGAGCAAGAACTGGCGCATTTCAAAAATCCTTTGGGTCATTTGTAATAGGCCGCCGTGAGCGGGCGTTTGAAGGCAACCTATCGCTCAAAATGGGCACGAAAAGACACAATCGCTCACATCGAGTTGAACGAGATGGCTAGCTATAGGCGCGTCATCAAGCTTTCAGCGTCAATTGAAACGCCAAATCGTCTGCCGGCACCGCCGGTTAGGACGTTCAGGGTTGGATAACCATCCAGCACATTGCGATCTCCCGGTCCGTGAGGTGAACCCGAACTGAACGGCGGCTTCATGGCCGCGATAGGGTGGCCCTGCCATGATTGCCTTGCTTCCGCCACGGAAGAGACAAAAAGGAAAGGAAACAATCATGCCCACATTGTTCAGAACCCTGACCCTTGGCGCCACGGCCGCTATAGGAGCCGTCACGCTAGCTGCATTCGCAGAGCCGGCTCCCGCCATGGCCCAGGTCGACTGCCGTGTCGTCGAAACAATCGGCAATGCCCTTGCCGGCGATATCCGCAATCAGATGAATGCCCGTGTCCGCGGCACGCGCTATGAAATCAGCCGCCGCAAAACGCTTGTTATCCACAGCGTCGACCGCGTTCGTTTCGATGGCTGCCGCATGCATGCAAATCTCTCTGTGACGCTCAAGCGGAAAATCCGGCGCGATGCCACCGGTTCGGTCCGTCTTGGTGCGACCGTCCAGAGCTTTACGCCCGACCGCGTCTGCCTAGGCGGTGTCGGCGTAGAGGATGTCTCGCTCAGCCGCACACTCGGTATCGGAGAGCGCTGGTATCGTCGTGCCGCCAACCGCGCTTTGCCGAACCAGCAGTGTTTCTCGCGATAGGTTCTGCGCTGAATATCTTCGAGCCTTGCCGGATCGTCCCTCGGTCCGGCGGGGCTTGCCCGCTCAAACGTGTCGAAAACCGGTGAAAACCGCAAGAAAGCGGCGTTTCGGATTGGTGAAACGAGCGGATTTCGCTATGACGAGCCTATGGGCCAGGAAGGCGAGTCGCCAAAAGACGACATCACTCCGATTGATTTGAAGAACGCGCTCGAAGAGCGCTACCTTGCCTATGCGCTCTCGACAATCATGCACCGCGCATTGCCGGATGTGCGCGATGGCCTGAAGCCGGTGCATCGCCGCATCATGCATGCCATGCGCTTGCTGCGCCTCGATCCGGATCGAGGCTATGTGAAATGCGCCCGGATCGTCGGCGACGTGATGGGTAAATTCCATCCGCACGGCGATAGCGCGATCTATGACGCGCTGGTGCGTCTCGCCCAGTCTTTCTCGGTGCGCTATCCATTGGTCGACGGGCAGGGCAATTTCGGCAATGTCGATGGCGATAACGCCGCGGCGATGCGCTATACCGAAGCCAAGATGACGGAAGTGGCTTCGCTTCTTCTGGAGGGGATCGCCGAAGACGCCGTCGATTTCCGCGATACGTACAATGAAGAGGATCGAGAGCCGGTCGTTCTTCCCGGCGCATTTCCGAACCTGCTGGCCAATGGCTCGTCGGGCATCGCGGTCGGCATGGCGACGAACATTCCGCCGCATAATGCCGCCGAACTTTGTGACGCAGCGCTTCATCTCATCAAGCATCCGAACACCAAAAGCGGCGATCTGATGCGCTTCGTGCCGGGGCCGGACTTCCCGACCGGCGGCATCATTGTCGAAAGCGCTGACAGCATGGCCGAGGCCTATGAGACCGGCCGCGGAGGGTTTCGTGTCCGCGCCCGCTGGCACAAGGAGGATTTGGGCCGGGGCAACTGGGTCGCGGTCGTAACCGAGATTCCCTATCAGGTGCAGAAGAGCCGCCTGATCGAGAAGACCGCCGAACTGTTGCTCGCCAGAAAGCTGCCGCTTCTCGAGGACATCGCCGATGAGAGCGCGGATGACATCCGCATCGTTCTAACGCCCAAGAGCCGCGCCGTCGACCCCGAACTCCTGATGGAAAGCCTGTTCCGCCTGACGGATCTGGAAAGCCGCGTTTCGCTGAACATGAATGTGCTGTCCGGCGGCAAAGTGCCGGGCGTGCTGTCGCTCGCGGATTGCCTGCTGCAATGGCTGGAGCACCGCAAGGATGTCTTGATCCGCCGGTCGCGGCACCGTCTCGGAAAGATCGAACAGCGGCTGGAGGTTCTGGGTGGCCTGCTGATCGCCTACCTCAATTTGGATGAGGTGATCCGCATCATCCGCGAGGAGGATGACGCCAAGGCCGAATTGATTGCCGCCTTCGATCTGACCGAAGTGCAGGCCAACGCCATTCTGGACATGCGGCTACGCAATTTGCGCAAGCTCGAAGAAATGGAAATCCGCCGCGAGCACGAAAATCTGACCGAAGAAAAAGCCGGCCTCGAGGCGCTTCTCGCTTCCGACGAAGAGCAGTGGAAAACCATTGCCGGTCAGATACGCGAAGTCAGAAAGATATTCGGCCCGAAGACCGATATCGGACGCAGGCGAACCGATTTTGCCGATGCGCCGGCTAAGGATTTGGCGGCCATTCAAGAGGCCATGATCGAGAAGGAACCGGTCACGGTCGTTCTTTCGAACAAGGGGTGGGTGCGGGCACTCAAGGGCCATCTCGCCGACATGTCGAACCTGTCCTTCAAGGACGGAGATGGCCTCAAGATCGCATTTCATGCGCAAACGACCGACAAAATTCTGGTCATGTCCCGTTTCGGTCGTGTGTATACGATTGGCGCTGACCGGCTACCGGGCGGCCGAGGTGCGGGCGAACCGATCCGCATTATGGTCGATATGGAAAATGACGACGATATCGTGACCGCTTTCGTTCACCAGCCAGGTAAGAAGCGACTGGTGGCCAGCAAGGCAGGTTACGGTTTCGTGGCTGGCGAGGACGATCTCGTCGCCAATACACGCAAGGGCAAGCAGGCGCTTAACGTTAAAGCGCCGGACGAAGCTGCTTTCGCTGTTCCCGTCGAGGGTGAGACCGTGGCGATTGTGGGCGAGAACCGGAAAATGCTGGTTTTCCCTGTCGAGCAGGTCGCCGAATTGACGCGCGGCAAGGGTGTACGCCTGCAACGCTATAAGGATGGCGGCGTTTCCGATATCCAGGTGTTCAACCTTCCCGATGGCCTGACTTGGCAGGATAGTGCAGGTCGCAGCTTCAGTCGCTCCAATGACGATCTTCTGGAATGGAAGGGCGATCGTGCCATGGCGGGCCGCATGGTGCCGAAAGGCTTTCCGAAGAGCGGCAAATTCGCCGGCTGAAAGCCGGATCGCGACCCTTAATATCGTTTCAGAATGCAACTGCTGTCGGCTCTGTTTAACACAGAACGCAGGAGCCGTTTAACCAAGTCCATTTTCAAAGCGAATGATCGTTCGCTTTTACTTGACCTGCCGTGTGCAACGCAATAAATGCGAACGATCATTCGCGTTTGGTTTTGTGCCGATGAACTTCTTCAAGTCCTGCCATGCCAGGAAAGCGGCTAACGGACAGTCGACCCGAGCCGAGAAGCGTGAGCTTCAGGCTCGGCGCATTCTGCGTGCGGCAACCCATTGCTTCGTTCGGTCCGGTTTTCAGGGTGCGTCCATGCAGGAAATCTGCAAGGAAGCGGATATGAGCCCGGGCGCTCTCTATCGCTATTTTCCGTCCAAGGAAGCGATTATCGATGCGATCGTCGCGGATGCGCGCAAGAACGATGCCGAAATTCTGACGAAGATGGCGAGCCGCGACGACGTCGTCGAGGGAATGGTCGAAGCCTTTTACAACCATTTGCGGGTTTTAGAGGACGCAGGTCTGCGACCGCTCTTCGTTGAAATTCGCGCGGAAGCCATGCGCAATGTCGCCGTGCGGATGACCTGCCAGGAAAACGAAGATCACGTGCGGCAGAGTTTTCGGCAATATCTCGAAACGGCTTTGCAAGATGGACGTATTCGTCCAATCGTTCCATTGGACGCGGTGATGACAATACTCATGTCGGTCGGCGAAGGTCTTATCATGGCCGATCTCTCCGATAATCAATTGTCGTCCACGGATATCCAGCAAGCTTTGCGAGCTACTATTTCAGCGGTCGTGCGGCCGATTGGCGTAGCGCACGATCAATCAGAACTTCGCCTTGACGGAATTGTTTAACATGGGTCGCTTTTTACTTTTATCGATAATGGCCGCCGCTCTGACCGTCGGACCTGCTTCGTCCGGTTTCGCCAATGACGCCGATGCGGCGAGACCGACGGAAGTCCAGACCAAGCCGCCCGCGATCCGCGTGACGGAAGCGGATGAGCGCCATATGACCGCTTCCTTGCCGGCCAATGGAACCATCGCTCCGCGTCAGGAGGCCGTTGTCGGGACAAATCTTTCCGGATTGGCAATCCTGGAACTGCTGGCCGATGAGGGCGATTTTGTCGAGAAGGGCGAGGTCCTTGCACGGCTCGATACCAACTCGCTCGACATTCAGCGAATTCAGGCCGTTGCCCAGCGCGATGCGGCAGAGGCGCAGGTCGCCCAAGCGCAGTCTCAGGTCGCCGATGCGCGGGTGGCCGTGAGCCAGGCCGAGGACGCGCTCGGCCGCCAGGAACAGTTGCGCAAAAGCGGCACCGTCGCCAAGGCGGCGTTGGACGATTCGCGCTATTCGCTCGATAGCGCCCGCGCTAAATTGTCCACGGCGGAGCGCGCAGTGACGGCCGCGCAATCGCAAATCGCCGTCTCCGATGCGCAAATTCGCGATATCGACCGCCGGATTGCGGATGCCGAAGTAACGGCGCTGTCATCGGGGCTCGTTCTCGAACGGAACGCAACGCTTGGTGCGGTTGTGGCCGCAGGCTCCTCGCCGCTTTTCCGCATTGCCGTCGACGGGCAGTTGGAGCTGGCCGCGGAAGTGTCTGAAACCGAGTTGGTATCCCTTGAACCAGGCATGAAGGCCAATGTGTTTCTGCCGGGCCGCGAAGAACCGATTGAGGGAACCGTCCGCATCGTCGACCCGGAAATCGATTCCGTTACCCGGCTGGGCACAGTGCGGATCGTGTTGCCAAAAACCTCGGGCCTGCGGACCGGCGCGTTTGCTCGCGCCGAGATTCAGACTGTGGACAGGCAGGCGGTTGCGGTGCCCTCGACTGCTATTCTTTTCGACGGAAGACGGCCCCAATTGCAGAAGGTTGTCGACAGCGTGATCGAAACAACGCCGGTCGAAATCGGCGTTAGAACGGACGGATTCATCGAGGTCCGCAATGGCGTCGATGCCGGTGATCTTATTGTCAGCAGGGCGGGCACATTCGTCGCCGATGGCGACCGTATCCGGCCCATTCGCGAGACAGCATCCGTGGCGGACGCTGCCCAGAAGACGGGGTCCATCGACTGATGAATTTCTCCGCCTGGTCCATTCGGAACCCGATGCCGCCAATATTGCTGTTCATCGTGCTGATCGCGCTCGGCATGATGAGCTTCTTCAAGCTGCCGGTCACGCGCTTTCCGAATATCGATTTTCCGCTCGTTTCGGTCGTCGTGACGGATTCGGGCGTCGCGGCATCCGAAATGGTGACGCAGACCACAAAGATCGTTGAGGATGCGGTCGCCAACATTTCCGGTGTCGATCAGGTCATTTCGAATGTAACGGAGGGCCGCTCGATTACGGTCGTCCAGTTCAAACTCGATACGCCAACACAGGAAGCGGTTACCGATACCAAGGATGCAATCGAAGGCATCCAGGCCGATCTGCCCGGCTCGGCAAACGACCCGATCGTCAACCGGGTCGATATCGAGGGACAGGCGATCGTCACCTATGCCGTTTCCAATCCCGGACGCACTTTGGAAGAGCTATCCTGGTTTGTCGACGACACCGTCATCTCGGAGCTTCAGGGCCTGAAAGGCGTCTCGCGCGTCGACCGCTACGGCGGCGTCACGCGTGAAATTGAGGTCGAAGTGGATCCGGATCGCCTGGCGGCGCTCGGCGTCTCGGTCGGCCAGATCAGCGATGCGCTGCGCGCGGCCAATGCCGATCTGACGGGCGGCCGCGCGGAAATTGCCGGGCGTGAACAGACGATCCGGGCGCTAGGCGCGACGCAGAGTATCGAGGATCTTCGCAAGCTGGAAATACCTCTCGCCGGCAATCGCCGCGTTCGCGTCGAACAGGTGGCGACGGTTACCGATGGCTGGTCCGAGCAACGATCCTTCTCCCGGTTCAATGGCGAACCCGTGGTCAGTTTCGCCATCTTCCGCGGCAAAGGCGCCTCCGACGTTTCCGTCGCTGAGCGGGTATCCGAGGCAGTGGCGGAGATCAGCGAGCAGAATCCGGATTTCCAGATGAGGCTGGTCGACATCTCGGTGGAATATACGGAAGGCAACTATGAAAGCGCGATGCACACGCTTTACGAGGGCGCGCTTCTGTCGGTGGCGGTCGTCTTCCTTTTTCTGCGGAACTGGCGTGCCACACTGATTTCCGCATTCGCGCTGCCGCTTTCCATCATCCCCACCTTCTGGGTGCTGGACCTGCTGGGATTTTCGCTCAATCTGGTGTCGCTGTTGGGCGTGACGCTCGTCGTCGGCATCCTGGTCGACGACGCGATCGTGGAGATCGAGAACATCGTTCGGCACATCTCCATGGGCAAATCGCCCTATCGCGCCTCTCTTGAAGCCGCCGACGAAATCGGTCTGGCCGTGATCGCGATCTCGGCGACCATCATTGCCGTTTTTGCGCCGGTTTCGTTCATGGACGGCATCGCCGGCCAATATTTCAAACAGTTCGGTCTGACCGTCGCAGTGGCGGTGTTCTTCTCGCTACTCGTTGCGCGTCTCATAACGCCATTGATGGCCGCTTATCTGATGCGCGGATCGGGTCATCCGGAGGACCAGGCGCCCGGACGCCTGATGAACCTCTACACCAATTTCCTCTACGGTACGCTGCGCTTTCGCTGGCTGACATTGATTGTCGGCGTGGCATTCTTTTCCGCGGCGATCTGGAGCACCTCGCTGCTGCCGACGGGCTTCGTTCCGAAGGAAGATGCTTCGCGCGTCGTGTTGTCGCTCGAACTGCCGCCAGGCAGCAAACTTTCCGATACACGGACGTCTGCCGATGAGCTTGTCGACCGGCTCCGGGAAATTCCCGAAGTCGACAATGTCTATATCGTTGGCGGCGCCAGCCCGACCGGCGATCTCGAATTGCGGCGCGGCTCCATCACGGTCGACCTCATTCACAAGTCGGAACGTGAACGATCCCAGGCGCAAATCGAAACGGAAATTCTCAATCTCGTCGAAGAGGTCCCGGATATCCGCGCCTATTTCGTGGACGACCGCGGCGAGCGCGAATTGCAGATCGCCCTCCTCGCCGAGCGGGACGATCTGCCGCTCGATCAGGCGGCGCGTGATATTCAGCAGGCTATGGTCAAGACGGGCAAGTTCCGCTCCGTGACCTCCAATGCGGCGCTGGACCGACCGGAAATAATCGTCGAACCGCGGCAGGACCGGCTGGCGGAACTCAATATCTCGACGGCAACACTTTCTAACGTGCTGCGCGTGGCGACAATCGGCGATTTCGATCAGAACCTCGCAAAGTTCAAGGTTGACGACCGTCAGATTCCAATCCGGGTTCAGTTGACCGAGACGGCGCGCGAAGACATCGATGTCATCCGCCAGCTCTCAATCCCGACGCCGTCCGGCAAGACTGTTCCGCTGGCTTCCGTGGCCAATATCCGATTCGGTCAGGGACCGACCTCGATCCAGCGTTTCGATCGCGAACGCCGCATTCTGATCGGCGCTTCCATGATTGAGGGTGTGGAGATCGGTGTCGGTACGGAAATCGTCAATAATCTGCCGGAAGTGCAAAACCTTCCGGACGGGTTGCGCGTGCAGGAATCGGGCAATGCCGAAATCATGGGTGATGTCTTCGCCGGGTTCCGCGATGCCATGATCACCGGTCTGATGCTGGTGCTCGTTGTGCTGATCCTCCTGTTCGGTTCCGTGTTCCATTCCATGACCATTCTTCTATCGCTGCCATTTTCTATCGGCGGTGTGGTCGCCGCGCTGGTTGTCACCAATACGGCGATTTCCATGCCTGTGGTCATCGGCATCCTCATGCTCATGGGCATCGTGACGAAGAACGCCATCATGCTGGTCGACTTCGCCATCGAGGAAATCAAGCTGGGCGTGCCGAGACGCGAGGCGATGATCGATGCCTGCCGCAAACGTGCGCGGCCCATCATCATGACGACCATCGCCATGAGTGCAGGCATGGTGCCCGCTGCACTGGCGATCGGAGATGGCGGCGAATTCCGTGCTCCGATGGCGATCGCCGTGATCGGCGGCCTGCTGATCGGTACGCTACTGACATTGGTCTTTGTGCCCAGCTTGTTCGATATCATGGATTCCGTCAGTCGCCGCATCGGCGCTCTCTTCCGTTGGGCGCTGAAGCCCAACAAGAAGGAAGAGATCAGCGATGACGAAATTCACGCCGCCAATGTCCAACAGCACAAAGAAGATGCTGGCGAAGTGATGGATCGGTTCGGCCACGCGGCGGAATAAACCCTGACACGTGAGCCGCCCTTCAAGCGCTCCGGCGAGGACGAATGCCGGGCGGCCTTCTGCTCTTTCTGACCTGCATAGCCGTGTCGAAAGCCACTGCGCCAACGATCAGCCCACCGCCGACCAATGCGGCGGTAGAGAGTGTTTCGCCGAATATCAGGTAGAGCCAGACGGGAGCGATGGTCGTTTCAAGCAAATAGAAGAGTGCCGCCTGAGGGGCAGGGATATATCGCGGCGCCTGGGCAAGCAGAAAAAAGGCAACGGGTAAGACCAGACCGCCATTGACCGTCAGCCAGAACCACGATCCGACTTGAGCGGATGCATCTTCCTTGCCCAGAAGAAGTGCGGCGCCGAGCATGGCGGGCAGGACGCAGGCGATCAATGGTGTGAAGCCCATCGCCCTGCCGCTCCATCGCGATACTGTGATGGCTCCGGCAATGAGGAGCGCCGAACCGAAACCGCAGATTTTGACAAGATGGCTCCCGGCCGTCGGATTGCCGGCGATAAGACCGACCCCGAGAAGAACGGTGAGAAGCGCGACCCAAGTCGCTATGGAAGGACGTTCGCCGAGAAAGAAGAACACCAGAAGGGCCGCCAGCAAAGGGCTCGTCGCGAGCAGGAAGAGCAAGGCACCTGTCGCGCCGTCTTCCGCCGAAGCCAGCACGCCGACAATGAAGACAATCGACCCCGTTCCGTAAAATAGGCTCACCAGCACTCCGGGCCAGCCGGGAATCAACGCCGGCGCCTTGTCGCTCAACGTTCGCCAAACGAGCCATATCAGCAGCGCCGCGCCCACTTCCAGCATCGAGCGGAAGAGAAGCGCCGAGGCGAGATCTGCGTCCGCGAGACGCAGGGTCGGGATATCCACGGTCAGGGAAAGCCCGCCGACAAGAGCGAGACCGTAACCCGTCAAGGCGGACCGCGATCCGGTCTGATACATCTGCCATATCCGCAATTGGTTGAAGATCGCCCGGCCATAACCGGCCAGCCAAAGCCTGTCGAGAAGGCAGCGCGCTTCAGTCGCCAGACGAGAAGCGTCGCCACCCTTCAGGCATCAGATGTTCCTGTGGCTGAAAGCGCACCTTATAGGCCATCTTCCGCGAGCCCTCGACCCAATAGCCGAGATAGACATGCGGCTTGCCCGCATCGCGCGCCCGCTTGACATGGTCGAGAATGAGATAGGTGCCGAGTGAGCGGCTTTCCTCTTCCGGGTCGTAGAAGGAATAGACCATAGAAAGCCCATCCGCCATTTCGTCGGTCAGGGCGACGGCAACCAGTTTGCCTTGGCCTTCACCAGTCAGAAAGCTGTCCGGACCACGACGTCGGTACTCGATGATTCGGGTGTTGACGAAGCTGTCCTCGACCATCATCGCATAGTCCAGAACGCTCATTTCGGCCATTCCGCCTTCCGCGTGGCGATGCAGAAGATAGTCACGGAAGAGATCGTACTGCTCGGAACTCGGCTCGGCGGCGTAGGTCGTCCCGACCAGGTCGGCATTACGCTTCAGAACCCGTTTCTGGTTTTTCGACGGCACGAATTCTTCCGCCAGTATCCGCACGGAAACGCAGGCGCGGCATGTCTCGCAGGCCGGGCGATAGGCGATATTGGCGCTGCGGCGAAACCCGCCCTGGGTGAGCAGATCGTTGAGATCGGGCGCGCGTTCTCCCACCAGATGGGTGAAGACCTTGCGCTCCTGCTGATCCGGCAAATAGGGACAGGTCGACGGTGAGGTCAGGAAAAACTGCGGTGTTTTGGTCGGATGCTGCGTCATCGTCCCGGAATCTGGTCCTTCCTACGGCCTAGTTCCAGAGCCCATAATACCACGGAGCGAACAGACTGAAAGCTATCCATACAAGGATTACCAGCGGAATGCCGGTTCGCAGGAAATCGCCGAAGCTGTATCCGCCCGGACCCATGACCAGTAGATTGGTCTGATAGCCCATTGGCGTTGCGAAAGACACGTTCGATGCGAAGATGACCGTCGCCACCATTGCCTCCAGCGGGATGCCGGAAAGTTGCGCCGCCGAAAGGGCGACGGGCGTCGCCAGAACAGCCGTGGCGTTGTTGGACAGAAAATTGGTCAGAACCGCAACGAAAAGGAAGAAACCGGACAGAATAAACGGCTTTGCCCAGCCAGCCATACCGGCAATGACGGCTTCGGCCAAGAATTGCGCGCCGCCGGTCTGCTCCAGCGCTGTTGCGGCGGCAATGGACGCGCCGACCAGCAGAAAAATCTGTTCGTTGAAGGCGCGCTTGGCCTGGGTGAGTGTTAAGCAGTTGGTGGCCACCATTAGAACCGCGCCGATGGATGCCGATACGGAAATCGGTGCAAGACCGCTCAGCGCAGCCAACACCACCCCGGCAAAGATGCAGAGCGCTAACCATGCCTTCTGGGTCTGAGGTACAGCTTCGGCGCTCCATTCCATGACAAGCAGGTCGTGATTGTCCCGAATGGCGACGAGGCGCTCTGTGCGGCCGCCGATCAGAACGTTGTCGCCCGGCTCCAGACGAATGTCGCCCATGGAGACCCGTCCCATGCGGCTTCTTCGTTGAACGGCAAGCACATCGACATTGTGTTCGGTCTGAATGCCGGAATTGCGGACGGTACGACCGCTATGGCGGGAGCCCGGAGCGACAATCGCCTCCACCACCTGATAATCCGGACCCGGTCCGCCGCTCCGTTCCGCCGTTTCGCCCTCGTTCTCGCCGCCATTCGTCAGCGAGCCTCGGGTGCCGCCCGCCAAGGCTTTCATGAAAGCCTTACGTGTGCCGGCGAGAACCATCAAATCGCCCTGACTGATGACGACATCCTCGAAAGGCGGCAGGATCCTGACGCCTCGGCGTTCGATGATGCGCGGCATGAGATTACGGAGTTCCGGGAACAGGCCCGCGCGGCTTTCCATGCCGACGAATGGATGATCCGGGCCGACCCGGATTTCTCCGATGAACTGGGCGCCGGCGCCCGGCCGTTCACGAAATTCGGTCGTGTCCTTTCGCCCAATCATTCGGGGCACGAAGAGCAACACGTAGGCTCCACCGACCGCCAAAAGGACGAGGCCCGGGATGGTAATGTCGAACATGTCGATTGAAAGGCCCTGCTTGGCGGCGATTCCGGCGACCAGCAGGTTGGTTGACGACCCGATCAGCGTTGTCATGCCGCCCAGTATGGACAGGTAGGAAAGCGGCAGCAGCGCTCCTGCGACGTCCAGATTGCGCTGCGCCGCCAGCACCGTCAGCACCGGGATAAAGATGACGACCACCGGCGTATTGTTTAGGAAAGCCGATAACACCGCAGCGGCGACGAGCGTGATGATGAGCGACAAAGCGCCAGACCGTCCGCCCAGTTTGCCGATCATCCGCGCTGGCCGGTCCATCGCATCGGTTGCGAAAAGCCCCTGGCCGATAATGATCAGCGCGAGAACGCTGATAAGCGCTGGATTGGCAAAGCCGGTGAGCAATTGCTCCGGCGGAAGACTGGCATCGGCCCGGTCAAGCGGGAACAGTGTGAAGAGGGCGAGCAGTGCAGCAAGGGAAAAGATGCTGACCGCTTCGAGGCTGAAGCGGTTCGACGTATAGGCGGCAATGGTTAGCGCGATAATGAATATCGTCGCCCAGATATGAAAGTCACCCATTTAGCCGACCGGCCCCCGCATCGTCAGTGGACAGACAATACGTCAGGTCAGGTGGGGTAGGAAGGGCATTGTCCGTTGACGATTGTCACGGTGTAGAAACTTATTGCGCTCTTCGCGCTTCGTCGCCAACTGTTTTGCCGGATAACGCCTTAAGACAGTTTTCGAACGACCACTGTGCCGAGCAAGAGATCGTGCACCGTCTGTCTGCGTCCTGTGAACAGCGCGACAAGCAGGATGAAAGGTGTCAGGATCACATTGCCGACCCAGAACAGGACGGAGTGCATCGCGCCCCATAGCGGGTCGAGCGCGCGGCCATCCAACCGCTCGATCTTCAGCCCGAAGAGCCGCATGCCGGGTGTTCCCTGCGCCGGTCCGCCAAGCGTAAAGGCTGTATATATCAGACCGACCAGCGGGAAAATCGCGCCGTAAAGAAGCCAGGCGAGACCAAGGGTCACGATACCGAGAAAGAAAACCAGGATGCCAGCAACGAGACTGAGCACCACGACCGCCGTCCAGTCGAAGAGGAATGCGAAGACGCGGCGCGTCAGCACCTCATCGTAGAGTGCGGGATTGTCGAAATGCGCGACGAGCGGCCGTTGCGCCGTCTCATACTTCTCCGACATCGAGGCCGAGGCTGTATCACTCACGATTCTGTCCACCTTGCAAATATTTTGCACTCTGCATCTTTGGCAGGCAGACGATATGTAGGAATGCGGTCAGGCAGGTGCAAATCGGGACGGGAGCTAAGCGCCGTTCAGGCCTCGGCCAGCATCTCGGCAACCGTCGGGGTGAAGTAGGACAGAATACCGTCGACCCCGGCGCGACGGAAGGCCATCAGACTTTCCAGCATGGCGCGGTCCCGGTCGAGCATGCCGGCGGCGGCGGCGGCCTCGATCATCGAATACTCGCCTGAGACCTGATAGGCGAAGGTCGGCACTTTGAAGGTTTCTTTGACTCGCTGACAGATGTCGAGATAGGGAAGACCGGGCTTCACCATCACCATATCGGCGCCTTCCGCCAGATCCTGTTCGACCTCGCGCAGCGCTTCTTCGCTATTGGTCGGCGAGACGTAGTAGGTTTTCTTGTCGCCCTTCAGCAGACCCATCGTGCCGATGGCTTCGCGATAGGGGCCATAAAAGCCCGATGCGTATTTTGCCGCATAGCTCATTATGGCGACATCCTGAAAGCCTGCTTCGTCCAGTGCGTCGCGAATAGCGCCGATGCGGCCGTCCATCATATCCGATGGCGCGATGATATCGGCCCCGGCGCGCGCTTGCCCGACGGCCGCCTGCGCCAGAATTTCCACGGTTTCGTCATTGACGATGATACCGTCCCGCAGCACGCCGTCATGGCCGTGGCTCGTAAAAGGATCGAGCGCGACGTCGGAAATGATGCCGATTTCCGGCACCTCTGCCTTTATCGCGCGGATCAACCTGTTCATCAAATTGTCGGCATCGAGAATATGGCTGCC
Source organism: Notoacmeibacter sp. MSK16QG-6 (assembly GCF_024158145.1). GTDB lineage: Bacteria > Pseudomonadota > Alphaproteobacteria > Rhizobiales > Rhizobiaceae > Notoacmeibacter. The sequence continues at coordinate 705,430 of NZ_JAMYXM010000001.1, read as the reverse complement.
GCGCTCGTCCTTCCGCTCTTCTTCGATGTGGGGGAAGGGTGCAATGGCCGGTACGCCGAGAGCTGCGAGGCGTTTGACCTCCTCCACCAGCCGGTCGATCGAGAGGCGCTCTATACCGGGCATGGCGGTGATAGGCTCGGCGTAGTCTTCGCCCTCAGTCACGAAGCAGGTCCAGATCAGATCGTCGACCGTCAGCCGGGTTTCGGCTACCAGCCGACGCGACCAATCGGCCTTTCGCATACGCCGCAGGCGGCGCGATCCGGTGATCTCATCGACAGACCGGCGCATCGAAAAAGAGCTTTTGTCGAGCATGGCTGTCAACCTCTCTACTTCCTTGGCGAAACCGTAATCGGCGTCACTCCTGCCAGTCTTTCCATGAGCCTGCAACAGCCATCGGCTTGGCAGTCGAATGCTGCTCGGGCAATCTCGACATGATCGATTCGCCGGGATCGGCGGATCAGCCGGAAAACAGGGACGGCAGAAAATTTGTCAGGAGGACAAGTTCGAATGGCGTGGCTTCGCCGGCAGCAAGAGACAGGCATCGATGAGGTAGACGATGGAAGGCTTGATGACGCGGGAGCCTATTCCCTCGCCAAGCCGAGTCTGTCCCAGAACGGCTATGTCGTTTTCTTACGGCTTCTCGCCGTCATCGGTATGGTCTGGGGGATCGGCTACTGGCTTCGCCTGATCGGTTGGCATGAAGCGACGGAGTGGCGCTTCGATAGGATGAGCGTCTCGTGGCGCGTTGCCGCGTCCACGCTGGCCGTTCTTTATCCCTTTGCCGCGTCGGGCCTCTGGATGCTGGCGAGCTGGGGCGTGGTGCTCTGGTTCAGCGCCGCGGCAATGGAGTTGACGATGTATGTTGTCTTTCCCGATGTCTTCGGATCGCGGCCTCTCAACATCGCCCTGCATATCTTGATCGCGGTGCTCTACGCAGCCTGGCGTCTCTATATGGCGCATGAGGCCCGCTCTCGCCGGATTGTCGAGGTTGAGCAATCGTGAACGACTCATGCTCTATTTACCCTTTGATTCACTTGAACTTTTGAAAGCCTTCGTTAAGCGAGACCTTTAAGTCGAATTTTATGCGCCTGGGTTCAGTCTGCTGGCATGGTGAGAAGAACGGATAACCGTTCCCGCCGGAGCGTCAGACTGGAAGGAACAGAAAATGACCAGGACAAATCTGCGTGCCGCCGAGCCGCAACAGCCCGCCAAGAGTGGCGAAATTCGTGATCTTTATATGGAATCGGTTCATCTGGTCGAGCGGCTTCACCGCCGGCTGCTGGATGTCATCAAGGACGAATTCGAGCGGCAGGGCCGTTCCGATATCAACGCTATCCAGGCGCTGCTGCTCTTCAATATCGGCGACTCCGAATTGACCGCCGGAGAATTGCGCTCACGCGGATATTATCTCGGCTCAAACGTCTCCTACAATCTCAAGAAGCTTGTAGATCTCGGCTTCATCAACCACCAGAAAAGCCGGGTGGACCGCCGTTCCGTGCGTATTTCGCTGACCGAGGAAGGTCACGAGATCGCCGACGTGGTGGCCGGTCTCTATGATCGTCATATCGGCTCCATCGAGGCGGTGGCCGGCATCGACGAAGACGAGTTTACCCGCATGAACCGCGCTCTCCAGCGCCTGGATCGCTTTTGGAACGACACAATCGCCTATCGCATGTAGACCGATTTCCGGTCTGACCGTCCAAACCGTTCCCAGATTGGCCCGATGAGCGCTTCAGCGCTTGTCGGGCCACTGGCGTTTAAGGTTTTACTCTTTCGGCGAAGCCGCCTCTAGGGCCATCCTGACGCCATATTCAGCGCGCACAGATGGATTGTGTGCGGGGAAAAGCGCCAATCGGACATCATTTTGTGATGGCGATCACGTCGTCTTGGTTAGCGAAGCCTTAATAGAACCCGCTCTAACATATCACGTCCGGCGCTCTGGCCGGCTATGCGCGAAACGAAAGCGGGACAAGACCCTCATGCCGATCAAACGCCGTCACCTTCTCGCCGGAGCCGGCGCTATGGCTTTATCCGCCGCCACGGGTGCGAAAGCTGACGATGTCCTCCAGCGAATTTTTAATACGCGCAATCGCAGCGCCTGGAACGACCGGTTCGATAGTCGCTACTCTGCCGGTCAGGCAGTCCAGACCAATCAGCCTATCTTTAGCCCGTCGACGTTGAATTACGTCCAGCAGGCCATCTCCGATTATCAGATGATCGAAGCGTCCGGCGGCTGGCCGGTTGTCCCGGCAACGAACAAGCTTGAGCTCGGAGTCGTCGATCCCGCCGTGGGGCCGTTGCGCAAACGCTTGATGATTTCCGGTGATCTGGACCGTAATGCCGGTATGAGCAATGCGTTCGATTCCTACGTCGATACGGCGGTGAAGCGCTTCCAGACCCGCCATGGCCTGCCATCCGATGGCGTGGTCGGCGAATACACCTTCAAAATGATGAATGTGCCGGTCTCCACGCGATTGATGCAGCTGCGCACAAATATGGTTCGCCTTGAGACAATGGCCAACAGCTTCCTCGGCGAACGGCATGTGATCGTGAATATTCCGGCGGCCGAGATCGAAGCGGTCGAGAACGGCCGTGTTGTTCAGCGCCATACGGCGATTGTCGGCAAGGTCAGCCGTCAGACGCCGATCCTGAATTCCAAGATCAACGAGATCATCATCAATCCCTACTGGAATGCGCCTGAATCGATCATCCGCAAGGATATCGTTCCGCTCATGCAGAAGAACCCGAATTATCTCGCTGAGAATGCGATCCGCATCTACAATCCCGGCGATCTGGAAAACGAGATCGATCCACAGACGATCGATTGGAATGATCCGGGTACGCCCGATTATGTCGGCAAGCTGCGCTTCCGTCAGGATCCGGGTAAGATCAACGCGATGGCCAGCGTGAAGATCAACTTCCCGAATGCCCATGCCGTCTATATGCACGATACGCCGCAGCAGGGGCTCTTCAATCAGCTCATGCGCTTTGAATCGTCTGGCTGCGTTCGTGTGCAGAACGTACGCGACCTGGTCGTCTGGCTGCTCCGCGATACGCCTGGCTGGGATCGCCGCTCTATCGAAGCGCAGATCAAAACCGGCGAATCCGTTCCCATCCAGTTGACGCAGCCTGTGCCGAACTACTTCACCTACATTTCCGCGTGGTCGACAGGCAACGGCGTGGTGCACTTCCGCGATGACATCTACGGTCGCGATGGCTCCAACGATCTTCAGCTTTCCAGCGCTTATTGATCGTCAGAGCTTTCGGATATGACACGGGGCCGTCTTCGGGCGGCCCTTTCTTTTTTGAGCCGCCGCCGCGACAACAAACAAATCCGATGGCCTGATAGGCCTGAACGCATTGATGACGCCACGGCAAACTGCTAAGGCGCGCTTTCACCGAGCGGAAGCCGCAGAGGCCGAGTCGAATGATTGTCTTTCGCATCCGGGCGAGTGAATAGGGTCCCAGTCAGGCAGACGACAGCACAGGAGCAGGCGCATGAACATCCAGGCGCGTCACGACGGCTTTTTCTCCGACACGCTCGAACAGAGCGATCCCGATGTCTTCGACGCGGTCCGCAAGGAACTGGGTCGTCAGCAGAACGAAATCGAACTGATCGCCTCAGAGAATATCGTCTCGCGCGCCGTTCTCGAAGCGCAGGGCTCCGTCCTCACCAACAAGTATGCCGAGGGCTATCCCGGCCGGCGTTACTATGGCGGCTGCGAGTTTGTCGATATTGCCGAGAACCTCGCCATCGACCGCGCCAAGGAATTGTTCGGTTGCGAGTTCGCCAATGTGCAGCCCTCGTCCGGTTCGCAGGCCAACCAGGCCGTCATGATGGCGCTGGCCAAGCCCGGCGACACGCTGCTTGGCATGAGCCTCGATGCCGGTGGCCATCTCACTCATGGCGCCAAGCCAAATATGAGCGGCAAATGGTTCAACGCCGTGCAGTATGGCCTCGACCTCGATACCGGTCTGATCGATTACGATCAGGTTGAGGAACTGGCGGTTGAGCACAAGCCCACGATTATCGTGTGCGGCGGTTCGGCCTATTCGCGGCAGATCGATTTCGAACGGTTCCGTCAAATCGCCGACAACGCCGGCGCGAAACTCTGGTGCGATATGGCGCATTTCGCCGGTCTCGTAGCCGGCGGCGAGCACCCGAGCCCGTTCCCGCACGCTGACGTTGTCACCACCACGACGCACAAGACGCTGCGCGGCCCGCGCGCCGGCATGGTGCTGACGAACGATGAGGATATCGCCAAGAAGATCAATTCGGCGGTTTTCCCAGGCCTTCAGGGCGGCCCGCTGATGCATGCCGTTGCCGGCAAGGCCGTGGCTTTCGGCGAGGCTTTGAAGCCAGCCTATAAGCAGTACATGCGCCAGGTCGTCGAAAACGCCAATGTTCTTGCGGAAACGCTGGTTGGCCATGGCTTTGCCATCGTATCTGGCGGCACCGACACGCACTTGATGCTCGTTGACTTGCGGCCGAAGAACCTGACCGGCAAAGACAGTGAAAAGTCGCTCGGCCGTGCGGGTATCACCTGCAACAAGAACGGCGTGCCGAACGATCCGCAGAAGCCGATGATTACCTCGGGTGTTCGTCTTGGAACACCGGCCGCGACGACGCGGGGTTTCGGAACCGAAGAGTTCCGCGAGGTCGGCAATCTGATCGCTGAAGTGTTGGATGGCTTGTCGAAGGCCAACGATCCGGACGGCAATGCGCGCGTCGAAGCGGCTGTCAAGGAAAAGGTGGAAGCCCTGACCGCTCGTTTCCCGATCTACCCGCATCTGGGATAAACGCGGCCTTTTCTCCGCCATCTGAACGGTTTATGGCCTTCGCGACGATTTAATCGCGAAGGCTTTTTCCATGCGCTGCCCGTTCTGCCAGTCCCTCGACACTCAGGTGAAGGATAGCCGCCCGGCCGAGGATGGCGCCGCCATTCGCCGCCGGCGGGTCTGCCCGGATTGCAGCGGGCGCTTCACCACATTTGAGCGTATTCAGCTTCGCGACCTGGTGGTGGTTAAGCGGTCTGGCCGCAAGGTGCCATTCGATCGCGACAAACTGGCCCGGTCCTTCGAGACAGCGCTGCGCAAGCGCAATGTCGAGCCGGAGCGCGTGGAACGCTCGGTGTCAGGTATTGTCCGCCAGCTCGAAAATTCCGGTGAGTCGGAGATCGATGCCGAAACCATCGGCAATCTCGTCATGGACGTGCTGAAGACGATGGATGACGTCGCCTATGTTCGTTACGCCTCGGTCTACCGCAATTTCCGTGAAGCCAAGGATTTTCAGGATCTGCTCGGCGAACTTGGCGGTCCGGCCGGGCAGGCCGGCGAAAATCTGGATGAGGTTGGCGAGGATGGCGTCCCACGCGCTGATATCAACGACCGCCCGGCGGGCTAACGGTTCCTATGTTAAGTCATAGCGACAGGGGTGAGGCGTCAAGCGAGGCATCCGATGCCGACCGGCGTTTCATGGCGGCGGCGATCCGTCTGTCACGGCGACACCTTGGCCGAACCGGCACCAATCCGGCTGTGGGCACTCTGATTGTCACGCCGGATGGGCGAATTGTCGGCCGTGGCGTAACCGCTCCGGGTGGACGGCCCCACGCCGAGCCCCAGGCGCTGGCCGAGGCGGGCGAGCAGGCGCGGGGCGCAACCGCATACGTCACTCTGGAGCCTTGTTCCCATCACGGACGCACGCCGCCTTGCGCCGAGGCTCTGATAGCGGCAGGTATCGCAAGGGTCGTCTGCGCGACGTCCGATCCGGACAACCGCGTTGCTGGCCGTGGTTATGCGCTGTTAGAGAACGCTGGCATCGCGCTTACGAAAAATGTTTTGGCCGATCAAGCAATCGATGTCATGGCCGGCTATCTGTCGAGGACATTTCGTCATCGTTCTCATGTCACGCTGAAGCTGGCGGTCAGCGTCGACGGTATGATCGGCCGCCGTGGCGAGGGGCAGGTTTCGATCACGGGCGATGTTTCGCGCGCTCACCTTCATATGCAACGCGCCCAGATGGACGGGATCGCTATCGGCGTTGGAACGGCGCTTGCAGACAATCCTGAATTAACCTGTCGCCTGCCGGGGCTGGAGGAACACTCGCCGGTGCGGGTTGTGCTGGATGGAGAGGGACGGCTGCCGCTCACATCCAGATTGGTGAAAACCGCACCGGCCATTCCATTGATTGTAGCCACCGTCTTGGAAGAGGCCGGCGCGAGAGCGGCGGCGTTGCGCGCAAACGGAGCGTTGATCTTGGGCGCGGAGCGTGTGGACGGACGACTTGCCTTGCCGGAGATCATGGAGGACCTGGCGGCACGGGGTCTTGGGTCGCTCATGGTGGAAGGCGGTGCCGCGCTTGCGCAATCGCTTTTGTCGGACGGGCTTGTCGACCGTATCTGGCTTTACACCGGAACGGCGGAGATCGGAGCGGGCGGTATTTCCTCCCCGTTGACCGCGGAGACTATCCCGCAGGATTATCGTCTGACGGATACCCGCATGCTAGGGCAGGACAAATTCGAAGAATGGGTGCGCGAAAGCTGATGTTTACAGGGATTGTCACCGATATCGGGCGTATCGCCGCGGTAAGCGAGCGCGAAGGTGGCCGCCGCTACCGCGTCGAGACCGCATACGATCCCAGCACGATTGATATCGGCGCTTCCATAGCGCATGCCGGTGTCTGCCTCACCGTCGTGGCCTTGCCGGAAGGCGGCTCGAACGAGCATTGGTTCGAGGTGGAGGCTTGGGAAGAAGCGCTTCGGTTGACCACCGCGGGAGATTGGCGACAGGGAACCCGCATTAATCTTGAGAGGGCGTTGCGTGTGGGCGATGAATTGGGCGGCCACATCGTATCCGGTCATGTGGATGCCAGGGCGACGATCCTTTCGCGAAAAGCAGAAGGCGATGCGATACGGTTTACGTTGAAAGCGCCGCCTCATCTGGCGCGTTTCATCGCGCCGAAAGGGTCTGTCGCCTTGGATGGCGCGTCGCTTACGGTCAATGCGGTTTCGGGTGCGCAGTTCGATGTTCTTCTGATCGATCACAGCCTGCGCGCAACCACTTGGGGCGAACGCCGGCAAGGCGATACCGTCAATCTGGAAGTGGATACGATCGCGCGTTACGCGGCGCGTCTTGCGGAAGTGGCGGACGAAGCGTAACACGCCGCCACGAGGCGAGACGACCGGAGCGAATATGGCCGAAGAGGCAAACCAGACCAGGCAGGCGCGACCGGCCAACAAGCGGGGCGTTGCCCGCCTTGCCGCGGTGCAGGCGCTTTATCAGATGGATATCGGCGGCACCGGCCTTCTGGAAACGACCACTGAATACGAGCATTTCCGTCTTGGCCACGAAATAGACGGTGCACAATATAGAGAGGTGGATGCGGCATGGTTTCGCGCCATACTCTCGGGCGTCGTTTCCAACCAGAAGACCATCGATCCGATCATCAATAGGGCGTTGCCGGAAGACTGGCCGCTTTCCCGTGTCGACTCCACGCTCCGCGCGATATTGCGCGCCGGCACGTTCGAACTGGCGCACCGGCCCGACGTGCCGACAGCGGTGATCGTCAGCGAATATGTCGATGTCGCTAGCGCTTTTTACGACGAACAGGAGCCGGGGCTCGTCAACGGCGCTCTGGATCGTGTCGCGCGGCATTTGCGCCAAACGCCGGATCGGCCAGGAACATGACGACATCCGCGGTACAGAAACACGATGCCGCGATGGAAAATGCGCGTCATACCGCGCTCATTCTCTCGGCCGGTCAGGCCATTGTCGGCGCTGCCGCGCCCATCTGTATCGCGCTTGGCGCGATAGCCGGCAGCTATCTTCTCGGCAATGACAAGTCGCTGGCGACCGCTCCGGTTGCCGGATATAATATCGGCGTCGCACTCGGCGCGCTTCCGGCTGCGGCCCTTATGCGCGCGGTGGGCCGGCGCCGCGGTTTCGTCGCCGGCGCATTCATCACCGCGCTCGGTGGCATCTTGGCGGCTACAGCGCTGTCCTCAGTCAGCTTCTGGCTATTCGCTCTAGGATTGCTGACGGTCGGAATTGGCGGAAGTTTCGTCCAGCAATACCGCTTCGCGGCCGCCGATGCCGCGCCGTCTCTCTTCAAGCCGAAAGCAATTTCCTGGGTACTGGCGGGCGGTGTCTTCGCGGCCATTATCGGCCCGCAACTCGTCATCTGGACGAAAGACGCTTTCGCCCCGGCAGTACCCTTCGCCGGCGCTTTTGTCGGCCTGGTCGGTCTGTCGCTGATCGGTGCGTTTCTGCTCAATTTTCTTCGTCTGCCCCCGGCAAAGGCTTCAGCGGGCATCGAACATGCGTCCGTGTCGCGTCCCATCGTAACCATTCTCTCTCAGCCGAAGTTTATCGCCGGCCTTCTCTGCGCGATCGGCTCCTACTCCATGATGAGCTTTGTCATGACGGGCGCGCCGCTGGCCATGGTGGATTGCGGCTTTTCGACAGATGAGGCGACGCTCGGCATATCCTGGCATGTCTTGGCAATGTTCGGACCGTCCTTTTTCACGGGGCGGTTGATCGACAGATTCGGGAAAGTACCGGTCGTTCTGTTCGGCCTTTTTCTTCTTGCGGCCTGTTCGATAGTGGCTCTGGCCGGCATCAACCTTGCCAATTTCTGGATTGCGTTGATCCTGCTCGGGATTGGCTGGAACTTTGGCTTTATCGGTTCGACAGCCATCGTGTCGGAAACTTACACCGATGAGGAGAAGAGCCGGGTTCAAGGCATCCACGACTTTCTCCTCTTCGGCGTCGTCGCCTTCGCATCTTTGATGAGCGGACAAGTATTGAACGAACTGGGCTGGAATACTGTCGTAAGCATCGTCTTTCCGGTCGTCATCATCTGCGCTCTTGGTCTGATTGCTGTGACAAGACTGGAGAAGCGGCGTTCGTCGTATTGACGCCGGCTCGTGAAGCCGTTCAACTCCTTTCCGGGCGGGGCAGGGCCAGATCGGCTCATGTGATACACCGCCCGTGAGGGCCCCGATTTCGGGGTTAAGGAGGGAAAGTCAAAAATGATTGTGCTCTATCTGGTCATGTTGTGCGGGCTCCTGTCTGTGGCCTATGCAATATGGGCGACGCAATCCGTCATGGCGGCGGATGAAGGAAACGAACGGATGCGGGAGATCGCGGGCTATATCCGCGAAGGTGCAACCGCTTATCTCAATCGCCAGTACACGACGATTGCCATTGTCGGCGCCGTCGTTTTTGTTCTGGTCTGGCTTTTGCTCTCCCTGTCTGCGGCAATCGGTTTTCTGATTGGCGCGGTTCTCTCAGGCGTTGCCGGTTTCGTCGGAATGCATGTCTCCGTCCGCGCCAATGTGCGCACCGCGCAGGCATCCGCCCACAGCCTTGCTGGCGGTCTGGACATCGCCTTCAAGTCCGGCGCCATTACCGGCATGCTGGTGGCTGGCCTCGCTCTTCTCGGTGTTTCGGTTTACTACTGGATCCTAACGGGTGTTCTCGGATACGCGACGGATGACCGGACGGTTATCGACGCTCTTGTTGCGCTCGGCTTCGGCGCTTCGCTCATCTCCATCTTCGCTCGCCTGGGCGGCGGCATTTTCACGAAGGGAGCCGATGTCGGCGGCGATCTCGTCGGCAAGGTCGAGGCCGGTATCCCGGAAGACGATCCGCGCAACCCGGCTACCATCGCAGACAATGTCGGCGACAATGTCGGCGACTGTGCGGGCATGGCGGCGGACCTTTTCGAAACCTACGCCGTCACCGTGGTCGCGACGATGGTGCTGGGCGCCATCTTTTTCGGCGGCACCGAAATCGTCGGCAGCATGATGATGTATCCGCTGGTGATCTGCGCTGTCTGCCTCATCACCTCGATCGCGGGCACTTTCTTCGTCAAACTCGGCTCGACCGGTTCGATCATGGGCGCTCTCTATAAGGGGCTGATCGTCACGGGTCTTCTGTCGATTGTCGGCCTTGCCGTAGCAAACTGGTTGACCATCGGCTTTGGCGATGTCGGAACGGTGGAGACGCTGGCCGGCGAAAACCTGACGCTGAATGGTCTCAACCTGTTTCTCTGCGGCGTGATTGGTCTGATCGTCACGGGCCTGATCGTGGTCATAACGGAATACTATACGGGTACCGACAAGCGGCCGGTCAATTCGATCAGCCAGGCCTCGGTGACCGGGCACGGCACCAACGTCATTCAAGGTCTGGCGATCAGCCTTGAATCGACCGCGCTGCCGGCGCTCGTCATCGTTGCCGGTATTATCGGGACCTATCAGCTCGCCGGCCTATATGGCACGGGTATCGCGGTGACGACCATGCTCGGCCTTGCCGGCATGATCGTCGCGCTCGACGCATTCGGGCCGGTTACCGACAATGCGGGCGGCATCGCCGAGATGAGCGATCTGCCAGGTGAAGTGCGGCAGACCACCGACGCGCTCGATGCGGTGGGTAACACGACCAAAGCGGTTACCAAGGGTTACGCGATCGGCTCTGCGGGCCTCGGCGCCCTGGTGCTGTTCGCGGCCTATGCCAACGATCTGCGCTACTTCGCACGCAATAGTGGCGAGTATCCCTATTTCGAAGGCCTCGGCGAAGTCTCGTTCGATCTCTCCAATCCTTACGTCGTGGCAGGGCTTATCTTCGGCGGTCTGATCCCGTATCTCTTCGGTGGCATCGCTATGACGGCAGTCGGCCGCGCCGGCGGTGCCGTTGTCGAGGAGGTGCGCAAGCAGTTCGCCGAAAAGCCTGGCATCATGCAGGGCACGGAGAAGCCGGACTACGGGCGAGCGGTCGATATGCTGACGCGTTCGGCCATCCGCGAGATGATTATCCCGTCGCTTCTGCCGGTTCTGGCTCCACTCATCGTCTATTTCGGCGTCTTGTTGGTGTCTGGCGGCGACAAGGCTTCGGCCTTCGCGGCACTGGGGGCCTCGCTTCTCGGCGTGATCGTCAATGGCTTGTTCGTTGCAATCTCAATGACGAGCGGCGGCGGAGCCTGGGATAACGCCAAGAAGAGTTTCGAGGACGGTTTCGTCGATAAGGACGGTATCCGTCACGAAAAGGGTTCCGAGGCGCATAAAGCTTCGGTGACGGGCGATACGGTCGGTGATCCTTACAAGGATACGGCTGGGCCGGCCGTGAACCCTGCTATCAAGATCACCAACATCATGGCGCTGCTGTTGCTGGCGGTCCTTGCTCACATCGGCTGAGGTTCTCGACCGAACAATCGAATATGTTAAGAACGAGCGGGCCGGGGAGCGATCTTCCGGCCCGTTTCGATTTTGCTAGCCTTCTGGCGGACGAGGCCGCGCGAGCCGCTGTTCGCGGAACAGAACGTAGAGACCGGCGGCAATAATGATCGCTATGCCGAGCGCGGCAAGCCCGTCAGGCAGATGGCTAAAGATCAGCCAGCCATAGAAGGTTGCGAACGGAATTTCGAGATATTGCACCGGGGCCAATGTCGCCGACGGCGCGAAGCGCAGCGACCATGTCATCAGAAGATGCGCGCCGGTTCCGAAAACGCCAATCCCCGCCAATAGCCACGCTTCTGCAGAATTGGGCATGACCGCTCCAAGCACCGGACCGCTCTCGGATGCTGTCAGCATAAACAGTAAGATCAGAGGCGGAGTACCGAGCAATCCGCTCCATGCCTGTAGCGTGATCGGATCGCAATCCTGCGCGATCTGTCGTGAGACAAGCATGTAGAAGGCAAATAGAACGGCGACCAGCAGCGGTAGCAGAGCAGGCAGTCCCACCTCGGCAAAACTGGGCTGAATGACGAGAAGCGTACCGGCAAACCCGACTGTGCAAGCCGCGATCCGACGCGGACCGACTTCTTCACCCAGCACGACAGCGCCGAGAAGAAGCATGATGAACGGCATGACGAAGGCGATGGCAACAGCGTCGGCCAGAGGCAGGAACCTCAAGGCCGTGAACATTGCGGCCATCGCCGCAATGAAAATCGCCGTTCGCAACACGACGATGATCATATGATGCCGGCTGAGCCGAAAGGGAATGCCGGCAATGACAACAATCGGCAGCAGGATCACTGCCTGAAAACTCAGGCGCACGACCAGAAGCTGAATGAGCGGGATCGTCCCGCCGAGGATTTTCGCCATGGAGTCGCCGAGGGGAATGATCGCGCAGAACGCGACCATCAGCATAATGCCGAGCATAGGCCGGTCATTGGTGGTCATGGCAGTTCACCACAGTAAAAAATGGCGAAATACCCTGAGCGCTACACGTCAGCGACAGTTATTCGCCTTCGTCTGAAAGGCTGGCGCGGAATTGCGGTTCCCGAAGCGGTCAGAGACCGGTCGCGCTCGGTTTGCCTTTGCCGAGACCTGACAGAACGCCGCCAATAAACGTGGTCTCGCGACCGCCGGTCGGCGTCGCGCGGCTGATGAAGTCGAACACGCGACCGTCCTTCAGGCCGTAATTGGCGATGTTGTCGACACGGCCTTCCTCATTGAAGGAAACGGCGAGAATACGTTGGTCGACAATGCGCCGCTTGCCAAAACCGACCGATCGCTGGCGGATCTGCGAAATATAATAGAAGCGCTCGCCTTCGCCGAAATCACGCGTGATGGACGGCGAGCCGAGGGATAGAAGCACCTGCTCGCGCGACGAACCGACCGGCGTGGCCGCAACGGCGTCCTCGTCAATGACATAGCCCTGCTTGAATTCCTGCTTCAGAGACAGCGCATCGGTCGAATTGCATCCGGCAAGCGGCAGCGACAATGTCGCTACGATAAGCAAGGTCAGCTTGAATCCGAAACTGTTCACGACCATTTTTCCCTCAACACATCCAACAGCGGCATTCTGTCCCGCTGCGGGTTCCAGCCAGTGCCGCAATTCGGTAAACCAGCTTTTCCCGCCACGCAACCAGCCTTGCCAAACACCCGTCCGGTCCACGTTCATGTTCAAACGCTTCTTCTCACGACGGCCTCCCACTTCCGAAGAGCTGATGCAAGGCTTGTATGGCGCTATCGTGGCCGCCGGACGAGATGCCGGTCTTTACCAGAGCGCTCATGTCCCCGATACGCCGCTTGGCCGTTTCGAAATGCTGGCGCTGCATGTCGCACTCGTGGTGCGCCGGCTACGCATCGAAGACGATAACGCCTGCCAGGAGCTGGCGCAGGAGCTGACGGACCGTTTGTTTACCGATATCGACCATGCCCAGCGCGAACTCGGCATTGGCGACCTGGGAATGCGCCATCGCATGAAGGCTATGGGCAAGATGTATTACGGCCGGCTGGATGCTTATGGCGCGGCGTTGGATAAAGGCGACGGGTCAGGCCTCGCTTCTGCTCTTCGCCGCAATGCGCTCGCCGGCGCCATGGATGCGGATGCACAGCCCTTGGCGATCTACGCCGCGACAATGGCAAAGACGCTTGACCAGTCGGAGGCCGCAACGCTTCTCGATGGTTCTTTCCGTTTTCCAAGCGCGGCGACAGTGCTTGCCGCAATATCCGATACAACGCCGCGTGTAGAGGAGTAAGAGGATGAGCAGCACCAGCCCGGTGACGCATTTTGTCACCGTATCGAAACTTCCGAACAAGGGGATGGTCGTGAAAGCCGAGGCAGATGCGGAGCAGCGAGCTGCTTTGGCCCGCGCTCACGATCTGCAGGACGTCGAACATTTCGTCTACAACCTTCATCTGGCGCCGTGGAAGGGCAGGGGCGTACGCATACGGGGCGATGTCAGCGCCCTTATCGTCCAGCCCTGCGCGGTGACGTTGGAGCCGGTTCGAACATCCATTGACGAGGCGGTCGAGACGGTTTTCGTACCAGAGGATAGCCGGCTTGCGCGGCCGCAGATCGTCGAAGGCGAACTGATTGTCTCGCCGGAGGGCGACGATGTTCCGGAAACCTTCGCGCATGGCCGGATCGATGTAGGGGCGCTGGCCGAGGAATTCTTCGAACTGGCGATACCGCTTTATCCCCGGCAGGAAGGCGCGGAACTGCTGGACGGGACAGATGGCAAGGCGAGCCCGGCAAACGAAGCGCAAAACCCTTTCGCTGTTCTTTCAACCCTTAAACCGCATTGACCGGCGAGAGACAGAAAAGCGTTGTATCGGGGCGGGAAAACACTATGGTCCCCGCTCTCCGCTGACCACAGAGGAATTGGATCGGTTTGACAACAATTGCCATTGACGCGATGGGCGGCGATCACGGGCCACGCGCCATCCTGCCCGGTCTGGAAATGCTGCTTGGCGAGCGGTCGGACCTCAAATTCCTTCTTTACGGCGATCGTGAGACTGTGGAGGCCGCGATCGCGGACCTCCCGCGCCTGAAGGCCGCTTCGACCATCCACCATACAGAAGTAGCCGTGGCGATGGACGAAAAGCCGAGCCAGGCGCTTCGGTCGGGCCGCTACAAATCATCCATGTGGCAGGCAATCGAATCAACCAAAACGCGTGAATCCGACGTCGCGGTCTCTGCTGGCAATACCGGTGCGTTGATGGCGATGGCGACCTTTTGCCTACGAACCATGGCCAATATCGATAGGCCAGCAATTGGCGCCATCTGGCCGACCGTCAAGGGCGAGGCCATTGTCCTCGATGTCGGTGCGACCATCGGGGCGGACGCCGTTCAACTGGTCGATTTCGCGATTCTCGGCGCGGCCATGGCGCGCGCCTTGTTCGGCAAGGAGTGTCCGACCGTCGGTCTCCTCAACGTCGGCACCGAAGACATCAAGGGCCAGGAGGAGGTCAAGGAGGCGGGCCGCATCCTGCGCGAACGGCGTATGCCGACCCTGAATTATCGCGGCTTCGTGGAAGGGACGGATATCGGTCAGGGCGTGACCGATGTGGTGGTTTCGGAAGGGTTTGCAGGCAATATCGCTCTGAAGACGGCGGAAGGCACCGCCAAGCAGCTCGGCGGGTATTTACGCGAAGCGATGCAGAGCAGTCTCATGAGCCGCGTTGGTTATCTTTTCGCGCGCGACGCGTTTCGCCAATTGCGCGAACGCATGGACCCGGCGCGGGCCAATGGCGGCGTTTTCCTGGGCTTGAATGGGCTCGTCGTCAAAAGCCACGGCGGTGCGGATGCGCAGGCTTTTTCCGCTGCCGTCTCGCTGGCGGTCGACTTGGCGAAGGGCGATCTGCAGCACCGAATCCGTGACGATCTGGATAAATTCCACGCCGACCGTATTCCAGCTCCCGTTTCGGACGAGGATACGGATTCGGACGCAGCAGATGGTTTCGTGCGCGGCGATAGCGCGAAAACGGGGCAGTCAGGACAAAAAGAATGAAGCGGACGGTAATGCTCGGCGTTGGAACGGCGCTACCGAAACGGGTGGTGACAAACGCCGATCTGGAAAAAACGGTCGACACGACCGACGAATGGATCGTTCAGCGTACCGGAATTCGGCAGCGCTATATCGCCGATGAGACTGAGACCACCGCGTCGCTCGGCGCGGACGCTGCGCGGTCTGCATTGGACAATGCCGGCGTCGATGCTCAGTCCATCGATCTGATCGTCGTAGCGACAGCGACACCGGACAACACCTTTCCGGCGACAGCGGTCGAAATCCAAAAGCGGCTTGGCATTCATCACGGTTACGCGTTCGATGTCGCTGCGGTCTGTACCGGCTTTATCTACGCACTGGCGACCGTCGATGCGCATCTGAAAGCTGGCCTGGCCAAGCGGGCCCTGGTGATTGGCGCGGAGACCTTTTCGCGCATTCTCGACTGGGAAGATCGGACGACCTGTGTCCTGTTTGGCGATGGCGCTGGGGCAATGGTGGTCGAGGCGCAGGATTTGGAGCAGATGGCTGACGGAGAAGGGCCGGGTGTTCTAGCCGTCTCCCTGCGTTCGGACGGCTCCCACAAGGAAAAACTCTATGTGGATGGCGGTCCGTCATCCACCCAGACCGTTGGCAAACTGCGAATGGAAGGCCGTGAGGTCTTTCGCCACGCGGTCGGCATGATCACCGACGTGATCGAGGATGTCTGTCAAAAAACAGGGATCGCGGCCAGCGAGATTGACTGGCTCGTGCCGCATCAGGCGAACCGGCGCATCATCGATGCATCCGCCAAAAAGCTTGGAATCGACATCAAAAATGTTGTCGTCACCGTGGATAAGCATGGCAATACCTCGGCGGCTTCTGTTCCCCTGGCTTTGCGTGAAGCGGTGAGGGACGGTCGCGTTCAGCCGGGTGACACGCTCCTGCTTGAGGCGATGGGCGGCGGCTTCACCTGGGGCGCGATTTTGCTGCGCGTGTAAATTGCCGCCTTGTCGAATGCCATTGTTCGACCTACCCTTTCTCCAAACTGGAGGAAGCATCCATGGCTTCGCGTACTTTGACCCGCGCTGATCTTTCTGAAGCTGTCTATCGGCAGGTTGGACTGTCCCGATCTGAATCGGGCGAACTGGTCGAGCAAGTGATCGGCGAAATATGCGACGCCATTGTTCGTGGCGAAACGGTGAAACTTTCCTCATTCGCGACCTTCCAGGTGCGCGACAAGAATGAGCGTATCGGGCGCAATCCGAAAACCGGTGAAGAAGTGCCGATCCTGCCGCGCCGGGTGATGACCTTCAAGGCATCCAATGTGCTCAAGCAGCGTATTCTCGACGGTCATGGCGCAGGCGACAAGAAGAGCTAGAAAGCAAATCTTCCAAAGCGCGCAGGGGCGTCATCCACTATTCGTCGTCTGTCATCGGCTTGCGCAGTGTGGCGGCGTGATCTTTGATACGGACCGATTCGACTGAACGGGCCGAGGATAGACGCTTATGGCTGACAAAGCCGCCGATGCCTTTCGAACCATTTCCGAAGTCGCTGACGATCTCGATCTGCCACAGCATGTGCTGCGGTTCTGGGAAACGCGTTTCAACCAGATAAGACCGATGAAACGCGGTGGCGGTCGGCGTTATTACCGTCCGCAGGATGTCGATCTCATCCGCGGCATTCGCCACCTGCTCTATGATGAAGGTTATACCATCAAGGGCGTTCAGAAGATCCTGAAGGAGAGCGGTGTCGGCCAGGTCGCCGCCATCGGTGCGGGCGACAGCGATGCATTGCAAGCCGTGGCAGCGCGTAAGGCGCAGGTTGCAAATGATCGTGGGCGCAGTCCTGCGGCCAAGGCGGCCGATCCGCTACTAGGAGAGGCGAGAGGCGGTGCGCGTCGCTCGGGCGATAAGGAAGACGGGGCAGGAGAGGGCGTGATGGCGCTGTCTGGCAATCACCGCAATCTCCTTCAGGAAGCGCTTTTCGACCTTCTCGAGTGCAAGCGCCTTCTGGATCAGGCTCGCTGACGAGGCTGTATTTGTAAAAGCTGATCGTTTAAAATGGTCGGAGCGGCCGGATTCGAACCGACGACCCCTTCACCCCCAGTGAAGTGCGCTACCGGGCTGCGCTACGCTCCGAGCCGGTTGCCTTCTACGTGGCTTGGCATGAGCACGCAAGAGCAAATCAGACCGGTCGACCGGCTGCTTGCGTATCGGTGACGGCCCGGCTCCATGCTGGCGGGGGAGGCCGTCCGATCCGTCGGCCTTCCGCATCCAGTGTGCCGGCATGAAAGCGCGATTCGAGCGCAATGCAGCCCCAAACCATGCCGAGCAGAAGATAGAAGTGACGCCAATGGTCGGTGTCGATGATAAAGCCGAGAAGGGTGTGGCCGAACAGTGCAACCCAGGAGACCAGAAGAAATGGCTGCCAGATACGCTGGCGAAACATAATTCGAAAACCGCCGACCAGCGACCAGACGATCATGAGCAACCAGCTGGCGAAGCCCAGCCAGCCATAATCCATAAGGGCTTTGAGCCAGATGTTGTGTGTGTCCTCGCCGAGCATCCGTCCGAAGTTCAAAGGACCGATGCCGAGCGGGTACTCCATCGCGAGTTTGAAACCGTATATGTGCCGGTCGAAGCGGCCCATATGGCCGCCATCGTAGTCTTGCACCAGTTGAGCGCGACTGGAAAACAGTTCGGCGACAGCCGGAATTTGAAGTGCGACTGCGATGCTCACGCCGAGCAAGGCGAGGCCAGCCAGACCCAGGATGAGAATGCGGATGCGAAACCGCGCTGATCGGTGATGCAGTAAAAGCAGACCGAGTTGGACAATCGCGCTGAAGAGGAGCAGTCCCCACGCGCCACGCGAGAACGAAAAGAAAATGCCGAGCACGATGATGACGAGCGGCAGGGCGCGGAAAGCCATCGCCCCGACGGGGCCTGTCACAACGCGATGCAGAAGATAGAGGCTAGGCGGCACGAGGAACGGGCCGAAGACGTTTGGGTCTTCGAACACGCCGGTAGCCCGACCGTAGCGGGTAAAGAGATCCAGGCCGGGTACACCGAAAAAACCGGCAATACCGAGTAGGGAAGTGACAACTCCAGCGGCGGCCCACGCTACCATGATCGTTTGCAGCACATCGGGCCGTTGGCGGATAACGGCAGCATAAAAGATGGCGCTGAGCGCGAGAAACAGCGAGACCGCCAGATAGAGCGGCGTGTCGTAAAGCTTGTCCATGACGAGCATGGAGAGCAGACCGCCAATATTGAACGTCACGAGAAGCACGATCAGCGGCGTGATCGATGTCGCGAGCCTCAGTCCGAACAGCGCCCAGATCGGAATAAGCGCTGCCATGTAGATTTCGTACGGCGCGGGTTCGAATTTGACGAAGCCTGCAAGAAGGACCGCCAGTCCGATGGCTGCCTTCGCTACAAGGCCAAGCAAATGGCGCTGAACGGCCAGGCGCGAAATGGGAAGCGCTTCACGTTCGGCAGAGGGTCCGTCGATGGTTGAGCCGGTGGCCGCGCTCATGGCTCAATAGGCGTTTTCGGTATTGAAAAGGCTGATCGGCGTTAGGAGCAGGATCTTCAGATCGAAGATTAGCGACCAGTTTTCGATGTAATAGAGATCGAATTCCGTTCGCTTCTCGATTTTCTCCTCGCTGTCGATCTCGCCGCGCCAGCCATTGATCTGCGCCCACCCGGTCACGCCCGGTTTAACCCGGTGCCGCGCGAAATAGCCGTCCACGACTTCGCCATAGAGCTTGTCATGAGCCTGCGCGGTCACGGCATGTGGGCGCGGACCGACCAGGCTGAGCGAGCCGAACAGCGAATTGAAGAATTGCGGCAACTCGTCAATCGATGTCTTTCGGATGAAACGGCCGACCGGTGTGACCCGCGGATCGCCCTTTGTTACCGCGTTTCGGGCGGTCGGATCGCACTTGTCCGTGTACATGGACCTGAATTTATAGACATCGATTTCTTCATTGTTGAAGCCATGCCGCTTCTGCTTGAAGAAGACCGGTCCCGGACTGTCGAGCTTGATGGCGATCGCAGTGGCAACCATGATCGGCGCGAAGAGTATCAGACCGGCAAGCGAGAAAACAATGTCGAAAGCGCGTTTCGCGACCGAACTCCAGTCGGTGATCGGCCGGTCGAAGATCGCAAGTGTCGGCACATCGCCGAGATAGGCATAAGAGCGCGGGCGGAATTGCAATGCATTAGAATGCGCCGCCAACCGGATGTCGACCGGCAGGACCCACAGCTTCTTCAGCATCATCAGAACGCGGCTTTCCGCCGTTAGCGGCAAGGTGACGATGAGCATGTCGATCTGCGCGATGCGCGCGAATTCGACAAGGTCATCGATATCTCCGAGCTTGGGATACCCGGCAACGACCGGTGGGCTGCGCTGATCGTCGCGATCGTCGAAGATGCCGCAAATGCGGATGTCATTATAGGGCGAGTTCTCCAACTGGCGGATGAGCCCTTCAGCCAGTTCGCCGCCGCCGACAATGACGGCTCGCCGTTCGATCAGACCGTTGCGTGACCACCGCATAATCAGGCGTGCGACCATAATGCGCAGGAAAAATAGCGATCCGAGAGTCGTCACCGCCCAGGAGCCGAACCAGAACCGGGAGTAGAAGGCGCTGATCTTGAGGAAGAAGGTCGCCAGAGCCACAAAGGCAAAGGCGGCGGCAACACCCAGAAGAACGCGCCCGAAAAATGCCATCGGACGCCGCAGCCATCCGACATCGTAACCGTCTGCGAGACAGAGCATTCCAACTGTTGCAGCGGCGCCGCCGGCAATCAGGAAAATGTAGGGCAGGGCCGATGCGATCGCCGGGCCGACCAGCACGCTGTAAAGAAGCATCCCAGCGGTGAAAATGATCGAGAATTCCACCAGACGCATTATGCCGGCAATCATGCCGGGTGACAGACTGTCGTCGCGATACTGGGCGGCCACGGTCCGGGCGATGGCTTTCAATGCACGCCGATGGTCCGGGTCCAGCGATGGCGGATCCATGACCGTGCGGTGCACGGCTTCCCGGCTGTAGCGTTCGGTTGGATCGGTCTGGTTCATGCTCTTCTGTCGGGCGAATATGATTGCTTCGCCCTTTCTTGCCACGGCAATGGTTAGAAAGGCTTGAACATCCTCAAATGAACTCAGGAATGGCCGAAACGCGCATGTTGCTGGTCGAGGTAAAACTGCGTGATGGCATTGGCCATGGTCTCGATTGAAAATTTCTCTCGCATCGTTTCGCGGTCCGGCATGGCGGCGGCAAAACGCTGCGGCTCGGCAAGAAGCGCGGCCATGCGGTCGGCGATGGAAGGCGCGTGCGGCGTCATAAGCGCGATGGAGTTGGACCCGAGGATTTCCGGAATGCCGCCGACACGGGTGGCGATCATGGTTCGGCCCGCTGCGAGTGCTTCGAGAACCGTATAGGGCATCGCTTCGGCGCGAGAGGGTTGCACAACGTGACACGCCATTTCCATGGCCCGTCGGATCGGCATCGGATCGTGAAATCGGATGACATCGGCCAGCCCGAGTTCGCGAACCTGAAATTCCAGAGCTTCTCTATCCGGACCGTCACCGACCATGACGGCACTCGGCCGCCTCCCGTCATCGCTTGTCGGCAGGCTTGCAAATGCATCGATGAAAAGATCCGGGCCCTTGAGGTCACGCATCATGCCGATGAAGAGAAAATCGGCCGCATCCCCCTGAAGAGGGACAGGCTCAAACTCCTCTTCCGAAAGGCCGTTATAGATGAGGCGGGTTGCGCAGTGCGGGTCGCCAGCCTTGCGCAGAAAAGTCTGGCGCTCATAGTCCGAAACGAAGCAGATGCCGTCACAGATGCGGGAAAACTGTCGTTCAAGTCCCGCAAACAACTTTCCGGTCCGCGTCGTCTCGTCATAGTGCAGGCTACCGCCATGGGGCGAATAAAAGCGCAAGGGGCGGCGTCCACGGCTCGGCAATGTGCCGAAAACGCGCGCAAAGACGCCGCCTTTCGCGCCATGGCCGTGAATAACGTCCGGTTTCATCGCCATAAAGCGCTTGTGGGTTGCCACGGCGCTGAAAAGATCGCGCGGGCTGATATGCCGCTGCATGGGAATGCGGTCGAGGCCAAGGGTGATCTGGCTGCCGAAACGCTCCAGCGCTTCGTTCTCGAAATCCGTTCCCGTAGTGGAATCGCAGACGATGCCGACCTGGTGTCCCATGGCTTCCTGACGAAGCGACAGATCGCGTACGTGGCGGAAGATGCCTCCGACGGGAGAGCGAAAACAATGGACGATACGCATGACTGTCAGCCCTCGGTTTCGCTGTTGCAACGCTCCTAGAAAAGCCTTTCACGAACGTAAACCGTATCACCGGGCAGCAGAGGATCGGAGATGGGTACCCGGCCTGTCATGACTTCGCCGTTGACGGTTCTGGTGATGTCCACCGAACCCTGATAGGCCCGCGTGCTGAAGCCTCCTGCGGCGGCGATGGCTTTTTGCACTGTCATTCCAGGGACATAGAGGTACTGGCCGGCAGCGCCCACTTCACCCATGATGAAGACGGGACGGTAGCGGTCCACTTCGACGGCCACATCGGGATCGCGTAGAAAGCCGTTGGCCAGCTTGGCGGCAATATCCAGTTCCAGCTCCTGGGCCGTGCGGCCGCGTGCCGGGACCAGGCCGACCAGCGGGATCGAAACGTAGCCAGCCTGGTCGACCGCATAGGTCTGAGACAGATCGTCCTCCTCATAGACCAGCAGTCGGATGTTGTCGCCGGCATCCAGCCGATACGGTTCCTGAAGCGCGGCGTGGAAAGCGGCGGGCGCTGGCCGATAGTGAGAGCATCCTGCCGCTGTCAGAAGAAAAGCGGAAAACAGCATGAGAAGCAGTCGGTTCGGCAACATGGTTTGCGGTCCTACACACGCGCCGCACCGTTTCGAACTCGGCGGCCATAAGCCGTTATCGATCTATTAGGGTTAAGACGCGGTAAAGCGCGCTTCACGGCGTCGCGAGGCTTAACGCATGTGAAACCATCCTTCTTTACCTTCAGGCCGAGAGTATCGGAGTTTTCGCATGCATCAGGTTTCCCACCACGACCAGGACGTCGATGTCGACATGGGCACATTGATGGGCGCAATCTGGCGCAACTGGGCGAGAATTTTGATCGCCGTGCTCGCCTGCACTGCATTGGCGGTTTTTGCCGTGATCCTTCTGCCCAAGACCTATATGGGCGAAGCGCGTGTCATCGTGGAAACCGGCGAAAGCGTCTTTACGCGTCCGAACGAACCGGATCGCTCTGCGCTCGATGCGGAGGCGGTGGAGAGCCAGGTGGCTCTGGTCACTTCGACGGAAGTGCTCACCAATGTGATCGAACGGCTCGATCTAGCAAGCAGACCGGAGTTCCAAGCCTCATCGCTACTGCCATTCTCCGAGCCCGACGATGATATTCTGACGCGCGTGGGCGAACATATCGCCGTATATCGCGTCCCCAATTCCCGTGTCATCGTCATAGAGTTCACGTCGGAAGACCCGGAGCTTGCCGCGGCAGGAGCCAATGCGGTCGCCGACGAATACATAGCCGTGCAGGCGCGTGCGAAGGCCGATAGCAATGCATCGGCGACGGCCTGGCTTTCACCCGAGATAGAAGAGCTTCAAAAGCGGGTGCGTGAAGCCGAAGCCTCAGTTGCAGCCTACCGCGCTGAGAAGGATATTCCCTCCTTCCGCAGCGACGGGACGCTGGCCAGCCAGCAACTTGGTGACCTCTCCGCCGAACTGTCACGCGTGCGGGCCGAGGCATCGGACGCGGCGGCGCAGGCCAGAAGCGTTCGCGAGGCGTTGAACCGGGGCGAGGGATTGAATGGCCTGCCCGCTGTTCTTCAATCGCCCGTGGTGCAAAACCTGCAGGAGAGGCGTGCGGAACTGGCGAGCGACATCGCCGAATTGTCCGCCCGTCTTTTGGACAACCACCCGCGCATGCGCGGTCTTCGCAGCCAGCTCTCGCAGTTGGATCAACAGATCCGCACAGAGGCTCGCAAGGCAGCGAATGCGTTGGCGGCCGAGGCCGAGACCGCCCGTCTGCGCGAACAGGAATTATCCGACCGGATCTCTTCGCTGAAGGCGGAATCGGCGCGTGTCGATGAAGAAGAGGTTGGTCTCCGTGCGCTCGAACGTGAGGCATCGGCGCAGCGTGATCTTCTGGAAAGCTATCTGGCCCGTTACCGGGCGGCGCAGTCGCGCGATGCGGCTGACTATCAGCCGGTGGATGCGCGCATCTTCTCTCGCGCTACCGTGCCCACCTCGCCGGTTTTTCCAAAACCCGTTCCGATTGTTGCGGCCGCTTTGGTCGGCAGCATGCTTCTCGCCGTGGTTGCGGTTCTGATTGCAGAACTGATGAGCGGCCGTGCGCTTCGCCAGACCGTGGTCGTTTCGGAAAAGGTGAGCTCGAGCGCCGTTCCTTCCGCCGTCGCGCCTCCCCTACCACGGCGACACGATCACGAGGCGCCTGAACTGGTTCCATCGGAGGCGGATATCGCGCCTATTTCCTCCGAGCCCGAAGTCGCCGTCGCCACAACGGCGGGAGAGATGGTCTCGGTACTTGCGAACACAGGGGCATCTCGTGTCGTTTTCGTTAGCCCGGAAGGCGACGGCGCGGCTATCGTCGGAATCGCCATTGCCCGTGCTTTGGCCGATGCCGGGTTGCGGGCAATCCTCTTCGACCTGACGGAAAGCGCAGCGGCATCGAGACCGCCGCTTGATGGCGAGACGGCAATAGGCATCATGGACGTGCTGGCCGATAAGGCGACGCTCTCGCAAGTCGTACGCGGCGACGGATATTCGGATTTGTCTGTTGTACCCTTCGGCCTGACCGAGCCTGATGAAGCAGTCGGCCAGATCGACCGATTGCCCGATATATTGGAAGCGCTGGAAGACGTTTTCGATGTCGTGCTGGTCGAGGCCGGCTCGACCGACGCGACTGGGCTTGCGCGACTGCGCAGCGAAAACGCCGAGATTGTGATTTCTGTGATGGACGCTGACGAAGCCGAGATCGATGGCCATGTCAGAGCGCTTCACGATGCCGGTTTCCGCAATCTGACCATCGCGACCTGCTCGGAACTGGCGAAGGCCATCGAAAAGACCCCGGAAGAAGCTTGATCAAGAAGCTGGCGCGCCTCAGCTTTTGTAAAATTTGCGTGGCGGCGCCGTTCGATTTGATACGTCGTTTGCTTCGCGCCACCAGATTATGGGCCGACGCAAAGGCGCGGCCTTTCAGCGTGAGACCGACGGCCACATCGAACAGCTCGGTTCGTGTGTCGCACCAGCGCTGCTTGTATGGTTCGTCGCCTACCGAAAAATCATAAAAGCGATACCCGTCATTCGCAGCGCGTTTGATGGATTCGAAATGCATGTAAAGCGATGGACTCACTGATCGGATGCCTGTCTCGACCGGTTCGAATGCCGAGAATTCGCAGATCATGCGATCCGGCAGAAGGCTGTGGCCGCCGATCGCGATGGGACGGTCGTCGATGCGCAGAACGGAGAGGTCGAACTGCCGACCGCCGCTGCCTGCATAACCTGCCGCCAGACGATGGAAAAAGGCTTGAATGGTTTCGTCGGCAAACACATCCCGGACGCCAATCTCACGAAATCGTTCAGCCTTCATGGCAAAGAACGTGTCGAGTGCAGCACATATTTCTGAGGACTCGCTCAAAACCTCGAAGGAGACCGCGCCGAGCGCTTCGAGCGCGCTGTAATCCTGACGGTGTTTCTTGCGTTTTTTCTTGCCGGAATTGCGTTTGAGCCAGGCGTCCCAGCCCCCTTTGAGATCGGCGGCAAGATCGGGATCGACGCTGATATTGGTGCGGAGCGGCAGAAACGGATTGGCGAACCCGTTCATTTCGGTATGCATCCTCTCCAGGATCACGGCATCGATCTCTGGATGGAATTCCCGCAGTATTTCGCCAAGGCCATTGGGATCGATGTCGCTATTCGCGAATTTTGCCATGACAGGAAAGCAGCCATTGGCGTGCGAACCCCCGGGCAGGGCGGCGACGGTTATGCCGGATGAAGAACGAATATCCAGCGGCAGGGAAACCACAGGCAGACCGTCATCGACATGGACTGCGTAGATAATTTGCGCGGCGGTCGCCTTTTCCCACGCTTCGGCCCAATGCGGGCCCTGCGGCGCGCCAAACGCGGCGGCATCCTTCGCCAGGGTCTGATGCAGCGCATGGCCTTCCGGACCTTCGACCAAGCGCCAGCCATTGCCGGTAAAGAAGGGCATGATCTGAGGCGCCGGGACTTTCCGGCGAGTTATCTTCTGACGAGTGATCGTCTGGTTCATCCGCAGCATCCGGAGTGATTTGTTAGAGGCGTGGCCTCGCAATTCCAGCGGATTAGAACAGACGTTCCTGAAACAAGTGTGAGCGCCGCCGCATTGACGACAGCTTGGTAAACCGGAGGTTAGCCGTTGTCCTTGCGAGGACGGTACATCCAACGCACCAGCAGCATGGCCGGCGCCAGCCAGAACAAACCAGTGGTGGCGAAAAAGATCAGATGGGTCAGGCCGCTCGATTCCGCCAGCCGGGCCGTAGCGACGGCGACGGTCAGCCACGCATAGAAAAGCGTGAGCACAATAAGGAGGATCGATCCGATCAATGTGCGCAGATTGGGACGCATGGTAAGGGCCTGTATCACGAAAGCAGCACGATCAGCCGCTTGAAAACCATTTCGTGCTACGGCACAACCCGGCCATTGTGCTCTGCCGAAAGGATAGCCCGGCCATGGCCGCCATTCCCGCCTCCTTCTCCGATTTCGACCCCGTAGCGGCGACGCGCCGGGAAGACAGGAACCGCAGGCAGATTCGGGTCTGGCTTTATCTGGTGTTGCTTCTCATCTTTGCGTTGGTTCTCGTCGGTGGCGCGACGAGGCTGACCGATAGCGGCCTTTCGATCACCGAATGGAAGCCGATCCACGGGGTTGTTCCGCCCATGAACTCGGCCGAATGGCGGGAAGAATTCGAGAAATACAAGCAGATACCGGAATATACCCAGATCAATGCCGGAATGACGTTGAGCGAGTTCAAGACGATTTTCTGGTGGGAATGGGCGCATCGTTTGCTTGCGCGAGGCGTGGGCTTCGTCTTCGCAGTCGGATTGATCGGCTTTTGGGCGCTCGGCAAGATCGAGCGGCGCGTGCTGCCCCGGCTGATCGGCATTTTGCTGCTTGGTGGCCTGCAGGGCGCAATTGGCTGGTGGATGGTTGCGTCAGGTCTGACCGAACGGACCGACGTCTCGCAGTACCGTCTCGCCATCCATCTGACGACAGCTTGTCTCATCTTTACCGCAACGATGGCCGTGGCGCGGGGACTTGCCCCCCATAGCGGCGGGCCGTCCACACGCGGTTTTCAGATCGGCGCTGGGCTGATCGTCCTTCTTTTACTGATCCAGATATTTATCGGCGGTCTAGTCGCCGGGCTAGATGCGGGGCTTGCCTACAATACCTGGCCCAGGATGGACGGTGCATGGATACCGTCCGGGCTCGATACGCTTGAGCCGGCCTGGCGCAATCTCTTTGAAAATCCGAAGGCCGTGCAATTCGTCCACCGGATCGGCGCCTATGTCGTAGCCGGCGCAGTGATCTGGCACGCCATTGCCGGTTTCGCCGGCGGCAATACGACCCACGCACGTCGGGCAGCCATTCTCGTACTGTTGGTCGCTGCCCAGATGGTCATCGGCATTCTGACGCTGCTTTGGGCCGTTCCGCTCCATGCGGCGCTCACGCATCAGGGGTTGGCAATCGTCGTTCTGGGATGGGCGACGGCCCATTGGCGCGGAACCAAGGGCGCATATCCTCCGCAGACTCGGGTGGAGGTTCAGTCTTACGGCAATGGTTGGGCCACCGCGCAAGGTGTCTGATTGCTGCGAGGCGTGAGAACTCCTTAGCCGCGCAGCATAAGATCCAGATTTTGCACGGCTGAACCCGATGCGCCTTTGCCGAGATTGTCGAGCGCGGCAACAAGGTTGACCTGTCCCTCGCCATCCGTTCCGAAAACGTGAATGCGTAACTCGTCGGTGCCGGTCATTGCCTCAGCATCGAGGCGGGGAAGGGCGCTTGCTTCGCCAAGCGGCGCGACAGTCACATGCTCTTGTCCGGCATAATGGTCCGAGAGGGCAGCATGAATTGTCGCGAGATCCGGTTTACCGGAGAGAAGGTCGAGATGAAGAGGCAGATTGACCAGCATTCCCTGTGCGAAGCGTCCGACCGCAGGTGTGAAGATCGGCTTCCGTTCGACGCCGCCATGCATCATGATTTCAGGAAGATGCTTGTGCGCCAGCGTCAAAGCATAGGCGAAGTGATTGGCGGTTATGGCGTCATCGCGCGATGGGTCTTCCATCTGCGCGATCATCTGTTTGCCGCCGCCGGAATAACCCGACACCGCATTGATCGTGACCGGATAGTCGCGCGGCAGGATTTCCGCTTCTGTCAGCGGGCGAAGCATCGCGACCGAACCGATGGCGTAGCAGCCGACATTGGCGACTTTCTCCGCTGCGGCGATGCGCTGGGCCTGTCCTTCCGTCATCTCAGCAAATCCATAGACCCAGTCTTCGGCGGTCCGGTGGGCGGTTGAGGCGTCGATGAAACGAGTGCCTTCGCCCTTTGCCAGGGAAACGGCCTCTCGCGCTGCGTCGTCCGGCAGGCAGAGAATGGCGATGTCGGCTTCCTGCAGCAGGGCGGCGCGTTTGGCGGCATCGCGCCGATCTTCCACCGGCAGTGAAAGCAGCGTCAGGTCGCCGCGCTCGGCGAGGCGTTCACGGATCTGCAGGCCCGTTGTGCCATGTTCGCCGTCGATGAAGATCTTCGCTGCCATTTCCCTATCCATTCTTTATTCGCTGGCTTGCCAGATATTTCGGAGCGCGGAGGAAGACAAGCGTCCGCTTTTCCCATGCGAGCACAAAAGAAAAGGCCGGCTTGGAAGCCGGCCCTTTCGAAGACAGTCGATCCGAAACGCTTAGCGCTTGGAGAACTGGAAAGACCGGCGGGCCTTTGCGCGGCCGTACTTCTTGCGTTCCACGACGCGGCTGTCGCGAGTCAGGAAGCCGCCCTTCTTGAGGACGCCACGCAGCGCTGGCTCGTAGTGGGTCAGCGCCTTGGAGATGCCATGGCGAACAGCACCAGCCTGGCCGGATAGACCACCACCGGCCACCGTTGCGACGATGTCGTACTGACCGGCGCGGTCGGCAGCAACGATCGGCTGCTGCAGAACCATCTGGAGGACGGGACGCGCGAAATATTCGGCAAATTCCTTGCCGTTGACGCTGATGCGGCCGGAGCCGGGTTTTACCCAAACGCGGGCGACGGCATCCTTGCGCTTGCCGGTGGCATAGGCGCGGCCATGGGCATCAAGCTTCTGGACATGAACGGGGGCGCTGGTTTCGGCAGTCGCCTCGACGCCGGCGGCTTCGCCCAGTTCTTCGAGAGAATTCAGTTCGGCCATTTCGATCAAGCTCGTGTGTTCTTGGAGGACAGGGCGGCGACATCCAGCACCTTCGGCTGCTGCGCCTCATGCGGGTGTTCGGCGCCGGCATAAACCTTCAGGTTCTTCATCTGGCGGCGACCGAGCGGGCCACGGGGGATCATGCGCTGCACGGCCTTTTCCAGGACGCGCTCGGGAAAGCGGCCCTCGAACATCTGCTTGGCCGTACGCTCCTTGATGCCGCCCGGATAGCCGGTGTGCCAGTAATACTTCTTCTCTTCGTATTTCTTGCCGGTGAACACGGCCTTGTCGGCGTTGATGATTATGACGTTGTCGCCATCGTCGACATGTGGCGTGTAGCTCGGCTTATGCTTGCCGCGCAGGCGGTTGGCGACCAGGGAAGCGAGACGGCCGACGACAAGCCCTTCGGCGTCGATCAGGATCCAGTCCTTCGTCACTTCCGCAGGCTTCTGCGAAAAGGTCTTCATGGTTTCGTCCTTTGGAACCGGCGGTTCGGCCGGCGTTTCTTGTTGCTTGGGTTCGGATCGGCGCTGGGCCGTCCGAACGAAACAATGGCCCGGACATGGGAGGCCGGACCATCGATACCGCGCTCAATAGGGGAGAAAGCGAGCGCGGTCAAGTCTATTTTAATGCCAAAAATTCTGTAAAAATTATAAATTTCAAATAGATAAGAGATAAGGTATCTATATACCGCAAAAACGGCCGTAAAATTGTCTAATCGGGGGCCTGTTCTTCCAGAAGCTTTGCCATTTCGCTTCGCCAGTCCTCCCTTGCCTGCCAACGTTCCAGGATGCGTGGATCGAGGCGTACCGTGACGGCAGTTTTCGCATTCTCTTTTTTGGGCCTGCCGCGCGATCGCTTGATGCTTTCTGCAAGCCCAGGAAACGCCTCGGCGAAGGGTTTGCCTTGCCGCAACTGCTCGTCGGTCAGTTCTGGATTTTCCGGATCGGACTGGATCATTCGTTGAATTTCCGCCTCTTCCTCGTCGGTAAGCGGACGGCCGGATGAATATTTACGTGTCATAAGTGCCTCCTTTCCTTGCGGCTGGCCGGCCGCATTGAAATGATCGAAATGGCTTCCGAACCCAGCGGTCTGAATACAACGGTGATGATGATCTGCCCGTTCCAGTGGCCAATCGAGACGATGCGGTTGCCATTTCCCGGATAGATCGTCGCGGCCTCGAAGAACTCGACGGTTAGATCAGCGAAATTCATCCCGTGTTTATCGAGATTGGTAAGCCGCTTCGGTTCATCCCATACAATCTTCACGACAATTTTCGTATACGAAAAATGTGGTGACGTCTATCGTGGTCGTCAATCCTGTTCGACCGCTGGAATCGCATACGTCCCGGTTGCGTGGGCGGCGCAGCGGCCTTGCGAGATCATCTCCACCTCGAATACCAGCAGCGTCCGCCCCATTTTGAGGATACGGCAGATCGCATCGACCGGTCCTGCCTCAGCCTTCCTCATGAAATTGATGTTGACGTTGGTCGTCACGATCAGCGGGTCGCCGCGCACATGGGAGAGCGCGCAGGCCCATCCCCCGATGTCTGCCAGGGTGAAGAGGGCAGGGCCCGATATTGTACCGCCGGGCCGCAAATGGCGTTTCTCCGCGTTGAATCGGATGCGCACTTCGCCCGGCTCAACCGCAAGGACCTCATAGGGAAAGTCGTCGTGGTATTCGCCGAAGCCATCGGCCATGATGCGTTGGACCTCATCCTTTCCCAGGATGGGTGATAAATTGCCATCGGTCGTTGCCATCACTGTCTCCTCGCGGCCAAGACACTATCTTGGCTGTCAAAGGCGGTGCAATCGGACCGTCTTTATCCAGAGGGTGAGGTATCGGGAGCAGGCAATGGGCGAGGTTTTGACCATAGATCATGGCGCGGAGAGTTTGCGGATCACGCAGGAAGGCGGCGTCCGCCGTCTGGCGATGGCGCGTCCGCCGGCCAATGCACTCAGCCTCGGCTTCATGGAGGAATTGACCGACACGCTGAACGCTGCCGCCGAAGATCGCGCCGTCCGTGTCGTTGTGCTGGCATCCGATGCCAAGGTCTTCTGCGCTGGCCACGATCTGAAGGAGATGCAAGGCGCGCGAGAGAGTGACGATAACGGCCGAGCCTTCTTCGAAAAGACGTTTCGGCGCTGCGCAGATCTGATGCAGACCATCGTCCGGTTGCGTGTGCCGGTGATCGCCGAAGTCAATGGCGTGGCGACGGCGGCAGGGTGTCAGCTCGTCGCCTCCTGCGATCTGGCCATCGCGTCGGAAGAGGCGCGCTTCGCTACGCCCGGTGTCAATATCGGCCTGTTCTGCTCGACACCCATGGTGGCACTCAGCCGTAATGTGCACCGCAAGCATGCCATGGAAATGTTGCTGACGGGCGAGATGACAGAGCCGACCCATGCCCGCGAGATCGGCCTCGTCAATCGGGTTGTGCCCAAACAGTATCTCGGTCAGGTCGTGCAGAAATATGCCGAGACGATAGCGTCGAAATCGGCCTTCACGCTGAAGATCGGCAAGGAGGCCTTCTATCGGCAGGCGGAGATGCCGCTGGATCAGGCCTATGAAGAAACTGCGCGCGTGATGGTGGAGAACATGATGGCCAAGGATGCCGAGGAAGGCATCGGCGCCTTTATTGGAAAGCGCACGCCGGAATGGAAGGACGAATGACGATGACCGAGGGTCTTCCTTCGCGCCTGACAATGGTAACGCTCGGCGTCACCGACATCGCACGTTCGACGGCATTCTACGAAAAACTCGGCTGGAAAAAGTCGTCGGCCTCCAATGAGAGCGTGAGTTTCTTTCACATGGCGGGCACCAAACTCGGTCTCTTCGGCCGTACCGATCTTGCTGAAGACGCGCATGTGGCGAATACGGAGACGGGTTTCTCGGGTGTGGCGCTTGCGATCAATTTTGACTCCGAACGGGAAGTCGATGCCGCTTTCGATCATGCGGTCTCTGTCGGCGCTACGCCGGCCAAGCGACCGGAAAAGGTCTTCTGGGGCGGTTATTCCGGTTATTTTGCCGATCCTGACGGCCATCTGTGGGAACTGGCTCACAATCCGATGGCGCCGCTCGATGACAATGGAAATATGAGGCTGCCGGAATGAGTGTAGATGGGCAGCCGTCGAATCACGATCATTACGATAAAAGCCTGATTGTCCGCGTACTATCCGAAACAAAGACCATCGCGGTTCTTGGCGCGTCAGCAAATCCGGTGCGACCAAGCTATTTCGTGGTGAAATATCTGCTCGACAAGGGCTACGAGGTCTGGCCCGTCAATCCCGGACAGGCTGGCAAGCCGATCTGTGGTGCAATGACTTATGCCAATCTGGCCGATCTTCCGGCGACGCCTGACATGATCGACATCTTTCGCGCGCCTGACGCTGTGCCGGGCATCGTTGACAACATCCTCGCAATGGACGCCTTGCCGAGATTCGTCTGGATGCAGCTTGGCGTCCGCCATGATGAGAGCGCAGCGAAGCTGGAAGCGGCTGGCGTTACCGTCATCATGAATCGTTGCCCGAAAATCGAATATGCGCGCCTGTCCGGCGAAATTGGCTGGAATGGCGTCAATAGCCGCGTGCTTTCGGCCAGAAAGCCGGTCGCGGGTCACAAGGTGCAGAGCCTTGGTATTCGCCGGGATCGATAGAGATTTTTCCTTAAACATCGCTTGCGTTGGCCTCGCCTCGCTGCGCCATATCGCGTTGTAGCCAGGCCATTCGGTCGCAGAACCAGAGTTTGAACGTGGATAAGAGCGTTGCGCCGCCAAAGGCTGCCCAGGGATTGCGCCAGACGAGCCCGTAGATAAGCGGAAGGCAGCAGAGCGCCGTCGCAATGAGGAGAAGCGTCGCCGCTCGCCGATGATGGAACGGTATCGAGCGTTTCTTTCTCTCAATCCATATTTGTTCGCCGAGGACCACGCGCTGCGCCCATCCATCGAAGTGGGTGGGTGGCGCGAAAAGGCGTGGATTGAGGAACGTCCAGATGGCGACGATCGATATTGGAACGATAGCCCACCATCCGATCCAGAAGCGGGACCAGATGGCCAGCGTAAACAGCAGGATGGTCGGAACGCGCGTATAGACGCTCCACGGACTGGCGTGGCGCCGCCAGATCTCATCGTCCATTCCCATGACAACTTCTGAAACGCTACGCATTGCTCTGGCCAACCCTGTCATGAATGTCGACGAGATTAGACAGCTTGGACGATGAAGGAAAACCGGTCGTCCTCGCGCAAACAAAAAGCGGGCTCTGTTGAACCCGCTTTCAGGAGTAGACCTGCCATTACATCCGTGGCTCGGTCCAATTTCCGAAACATCATGCTGCGCTCAAATGGTTAACAAATAGTTAACGGCAAACAGGGCTGCGTTGTGGTCGTAGTTGCGACCTTCGGAAATATGGTCAAGACACGCCGGCCAGTTCTTCCGTGGTCCGTATCGCGCCTTCACGCTGGTTTATAAGGTGGTGATGTGACGGCCGCATGACAACAGGCCAGTGATCTTCCTTTCTCTGGACAATGCTACTAGCTGTCGCCAATGTCCCCAGCGATTTCAGTTTGGAGGACTATAATGAGCGACCAGCAGCCCGGATTTTCGACATTGGCCATTCATGCCGGCGCGCAGCCCGATGCGACCACCGGCGCGCGGACGACACCGATATACCAGACCACGTCTTACGTCTTCGAAAGCGCAGACCATGCCGCTTCGCTGTTCGGTCTGCAGGCATTCGGCAATATCTATACCCGCATCATGAATCCAACGCAGGGCGTGCTCGAAGAACGGCTTGCCGCGCTGGAAGGCGGCACCGCCGCGCTGGCGGTTGCGTCCGGCCATGCCGCCCAGCTTCTGGTCTTTCACACGATCATGGAGCCAGGCGACAACTTCATTGCTGCCAAGAAGCTTTATGGCGGCTCGATCAACCAGTTTGGCCACTCCTTCAAGAATTTCGGCTGGGAAGTGCGCTGGGCCGATGTCGACGCGGCTGACAGTATGGCCGAACTGATCGACGACAGGACGAAGGCGATCTTCATCGAAAGTTTCGCCAACCCCGCCGGTGCGGTGTCGGATATCGCGGCCATTGCCGAAGTCGCCCAGAAGGCCGGTATTCCGCTGATCGTCGACAACACCATGGCGACCCCCTATCTCTGCCGCCCGCTCGAACACGGCGCCGACATCGTGCTGCACTCGCTGACCAAGTTTCTCGGCGGGCATGGTAATTCGATGGGCGGCGTCATCGTCGATGGCGGCACCTTCGACTGGAGCGCATCGGATCGCTACCCGATGCTTAAAGAGCCTCGGCCGGAATATGGCGGTGTGAAGCTGCACGAGACGTTCGGTAACTTCGCGTTTGCCATCGCCTGCCGGGTGCTGGGGCTCCGCGATCTCGGCCCGGCGATCAGCCCGTTCAATGCGTTTCAGATACTCACCGGCATCGAAACACTTCCGCTTCGCATGCAGCGCCACTGCGAAAATGCGCTCGCCGTCGCCAAGCATTTGAAGAGCCACGACAAGGTGGAATGGGTGAACTATTCGGGCCTTGAAGACTCTCCCAATCATGCGCTTCAAAAACAATACGCACCGGAAGGCGCGGGAGCCGTGTTCACTTTCGGCTTGAAGGGTGGATACGAGGCCGGCGTCAAATTCGTCGAGGGCCTCGAACTCTTCAGCCATCTGGCCAATATTGGCGATACGCGCAGCCTCGTGATTCATCCGGCGTCCACGACCCACCGTCAACTTTCCGATGATCAGCGCAGTGCTGCTGGCGCAGGAAATGAGGTGGTGCGTCTATCGATCGGTATCGAGGCGATCAACGATCTCATCGCCGATCTCGACCAGGCGCTGGCAAAGGCCTGATCCGCGGTCGCCGGGCTTCAGCCCCGACCTGGCCGTGGCTTGGCATGCATCGTCACCCCTATGTGTCGGCTGTGTTCTGATTAAGAAATGGCAAGGGCGGTTTCACTCTCCTCCCAAGCCCCTATCTGTTCGGATATGACAATGATTTCGAATACAAGTGCTGGAGCGGCAAGCTGAGCGGCGAGAGCAAAACCACCCCGAAATTGCCATCGGACGACGCGATTCAGGAGGCTGCCGAGACCCTCGGTCCGCTACTCTACATGCGTGGAGAAGAGGAGGGGCGGGTTCGCTTCGCTTTGCTGGCCTTGCGTCCGAGCGAAAAGCCCAGTGCGATCTTACGCACGCAAGAGCGTGAATGGCCGGCCGAGGCGGTGTTCAACCGCTACGGCGTCGTCGCTGACCGCTATCTTTTCGAGCTGCCCCTGGGGCTGTCGGACGGATGGTACGAACTGGACGATCAGCGTGTTCGACTGGCGACCGACTATGGCGGCGACGAGATGCGCATCGCTTTTGTTTCCTGCAACGGGCAGGAGCAGGGCGATCTGGATCGTGAGAAAGAACAGCGCAATACCCTTTGGTCGCGCCTGAAGGCGGAGCACGCGAACGCGCCGCTCCATTTGTTGTTGCAGGGCGGCGATCAGATTTACGCCGACGAAATTCTCGATGCGCATCCGATGACCCGAAAATGGGAGGATGAGGAGGATTATTTCGGTGACGACGTGACCGCAGAGGATGTCGAGAACATCCGGGTGGCGCTTTCACGGTCACTTTTTGGCCGCTACCTCGTTCTGCTCGGTCATGAAGAGGCGAAATCGCTCCTATGCTCGGTACCCACAATTTCCATGTGGGACGATCATGACATTTGCGACGGCTGGGGATCACTGGCGGAAGGCAAGCTCGACTCACCCATCGGGCAGACGGTGTATGAGGTAGCGCGCGAACACTTTCTCCTGTTTCAGCAGGCCGCGACCCTGGACGATCTGCCAGACGTCATGATGGATCGCACGGCGGGTGGGTTCGGCATTCACATCGAATTGCCGGGGCTTCACATCCTTGCGCCGGATCTGCGCAGTGGCCGAAGGCCGAACCGCGTGATGAGCGAGGAAAGCTGGCGGACGTTTGACGAAGCGTTGAAGAAGGCTGCAGGCAGCCGGGTTCTTTTCGTTTCTACCGTTCCGGTCCTCGGGCCGCGCCTGTCGTTGGTCGAATCGGCGATGAACATCATTCCGGGCGCGCAGAAATATGAGGACGACTTGCGCGACCAATGGCAGAGCCGCCATCATCGCAAGGAATGGACGCGAATGCTTGCCCGCCTCGTAAAGGCAAAGGACGAAGCAGGCACGGATGTCACCATCCTCTCAGGCGAAATCCATCTGGCGACACGCGGAACGCTGGCCTGCAAGACAGGCACCGTGCATCAACTTGTCGCGTCGGGAATTACGCACGATCCGCCGCCGCGCGGCTGGGCGCGGACACTCGGCACGCTCGCCTGGCTAGGTGATTCCCCGCTGCCGAATCACCCGATCCGCATGCGCTCCCTGCCGGGGCACCCGCGAACCTACTGCGATCAGCGCAACTATCTTCGCCTCTTGAGGAAAGAAGGGCGCTGGCTTGCATGGTGGGAAACCGAGGAAGACGGCACGACCGATGTGCTCGACCTCGGTGCTGTCGATGCGTCGGTCTAGGTTCTTCCCATGAGTGGGGAGACACTCAGTTCCGGCAATGACGAGGCACGCTGACGTTTCGCCACGCTGTCGAGGCTGAGCGCACCTGCACCTGTTCGGTTACGGTCGCATATTCCGCCGGAATGGTATGGACGCGTTCGCTCGCCGGGCGCACCACAACGGTTCGCGCGACTCGCTCTCGAACAGCCGGAACGTATACCTCTTCGGTCCGTGCTGGCTGGACGATCTCTTCGGTCCATTCGGTGCCGTAGCGCGGTGGAATGACCTTATAGCTGACGATGGCCGGGCGAACCGTGACCTGACGCGCGACCGTTTGATGGCGGGCGGGCAATTTCACCTTGCAGAGGGTTTTTTTGCCATTCACCCAACGCCACTCCCAGCCATATCCGCCGGGGACCGTTATGGTTTCATGCACGATCTTCGTCACAGCCGGGGTGTGTTGCGGCACCCGCTCTGCAGGTCTAAGCAGAACTCGCTTTTTGACGCCCCGTGTAACGGCGGGGACATAGCGCCATTCCTTGCGGGCCGGTTGAGTGACGATGGTCTGCCACACTGTTTTGGTCACCGCCGGAATGTGCTCGATGCTGCGGCGGGCTGGGGCAACCTGCACGCGCTTGGTCACGGCCTTGTATTGGGCTGGATGATGAACAGGCTGATAACAGGACACGGCGCGATTGCCTGCATAGGCTGGCGCGATGCTGGCGAGACCGAGCGACAGGCTTGCCGCCCCGGCCAGGAGCAGGCGAATGGAGACGGTCGAACTGTAATTCATGCTGTCATGTCCTTTCCACCGTAGACGGCATGGCCGCCATTATGGTCAGGCTAACGCAGGAAATGCGTGTTTTGCTGCGATTTCGGGCAACACGATTTGCACAAAAGGTTACTGGTTAGGATTGTATCTTTTGTACGGTGTCGCGATGGTCTTGTTATCGTGATCGCTCAACCCTTATTTAGGGAGTCTGCGGCTACCCCTTCTCAAAAGGCGATCTGCCTGCTGGCCGCTCCAGGCGTGACAGATGATCTGTCGCTCTTTGTGCAAAGCTTAAGGATTTTCAATGAGAGACCCAGTTGAAACCGCAATGAGCCTCGTGCCGATGGTCGTGGAGCAGACCAATCGCGGGGAGCGGGCTTACGACATTTTTTCGCGGCTTCTGAAAGAACGCATCATATTCATCACCGGCCCTGTCGAAGACGGCATGGCGTCTCTGGTCTGCGCGCAGCTGCTGTTTCTTGAGGCGGAAAACCCTTCAAAGGAAATCAGCCTTTATATCAATTCGCCGGGCGGCGTGGTGACGAGCGGCATGGCGATTTACGACACCATGCAGTTCATCAAGCCGCCAGTGACGACCCTTTGCGTCGGCCAGGCCGCATCGATGGGTTCGCTTCTGCTATGCGCCGGGGCGCCGGACATGCGTTTCGCCACGCCCAACGCCCGCGTCATGGTCCACCAGCCATCGGGCGGTTTTCAGGGGCAGGCTTCCGATATTGAACGTCATGCGCAGGATATCATCAAGCTGAAGCGGCGCTTGAACGAGGTTTACGTCAAACACACCAATCAGGATTACGATACGGTCGAACGCACACTGGACCGCGATCACTTTATGACGGCTGATGAAGCGAAGGATTGGGGTCTGATCGACAAGGTCATCACGACGCGCGATGCCGTCGAGGGAGAGGCCGAATAAGGAGTCGGCGGGCCGGTTACGGAGAAAACGGCCCGTCTTACTTTCCAATCCACTGAATTGCCTGCATTGGCGAATTGTGTTTGGGTTGGATGAATCAGTCCCTTTATGCGACCGTCGACGGAGCGGTTATGCGGGGCAGCGAAAGGACGAACATATGAGCAAAGTGAGCGGCAACGGGGGCGGCGATTCGAAGAACACGCTGTACTGCTCTTTTTGTGGCAAGAGTCAGCACGAGGTTCGCAAGCTCATCGCGGGCCCGACCGTCTTCATCTGCGATGAATGCGTCGAACTGTGCATGGACATCATTCGCGAAGAGAACAAAAGCTCCATCGTCAAATCCTCCGACGGCGTTCCGACACCGCAGGAAATTCTCGACGTTCTCGACGATTATGTGATCGGACAGCCCTACGCAAAACGGGTTTTGTCGGTGGCGGTTCATAACCACTACAAGCGTCTGGCGCACGCCTCGAAGAACCAGGATGTGGAGCTTGCCAAATCCAACATCCTGCTCATCGGCCCGACGGGCTGCGGCAAGACGCTTTTGGCGCAGACCCTGGCGCGTATCATCGATGTGCCCTTCACCATGGCGGACGCGACCACGCTGACAGAGGCTGGCTATGTGGGCGAGGACGTCGAAAACATCATCCTCAAACTGCTCCAGTCTGCGGATTATAATGTCGAGCGCGCCCAGCGCGGTATCGTCTATATCGACGAGATCGACAAGATCAGCCGCAAGTCGGACAACCCGTCCATCACGCGCGACGTGTCGGGCGAGGGCGTTCAGCAGGCTTTGCTGAAGATCATGGAAGGCACGGTCGCTTCGGTTCCACCGCAGGGCGGCCGCAAACATCCTCAGCAGGAGTTCCTGCAGGTCGACACGGCCAATATCCTGTTCATTTCTGGCGGGGCTTTCGCCGGTCTGGACAAGATCATTTCCGATCGCGGCCGCAAAACATCGATCGGCTTCGGTGCTAGCGTCGAGAACCCGGAAGAGCGCAAGACCGGCGAACTGTTTCGCAAGGTCGAGCCGGAGGATCTTCTGAAGTTCGGCTTGATCCCGGAATTTGTCGGCCGTCTTCCCGTGCTCGCCACGCTCGAAGATCTCGACGAGGATGCGCTCATCCAGATCCTCAGCGAGCCGAAAAACGCGCTCGTCAAGCAGTATCAGCGTCTCTTCGAGATGGAAGATGTTCAGCTGACCTTCCACGAAGACGCCCTGCGCGCCATCGCCCGTCGCGCCATCGAACGCAAGACCGGTGCGCGTGGCCTGCGTTCGATCATGGAAGGCATTCTGCTGGATACCATGTTCGATCTGCCGGGCATGGAAGGCGTGCAGGAGGTTGTGATCTCGGAAGAAGTGGTCGGCGGCAATGCGCAGCCTCTCTACATCTATTCCGAGGCGCGCAAGGAAAAGGACAAGACGTCCGCCTGACAAAGCGTCATCGAATGCTTCTCAAGAGGAAAACCAAAAGCGCCCGAAAGGGCGCTTTTTTATTCGCCCTCTCTAATTTTTGTCCGCCGGTTTCACGGTCTTACGCCGGCTTGCCGCGTCACTCATTGCAAGGCATATTTGACGTAAGGTCATGGAGGCGATGATGAAGTATTCCGATCCCAGAACGTTCACAAATGTTGATCTGGCGACCTGCGATAGCTGCGGCAACCTTGTATCCGCCGAAATCGTGGACGGGCCGACAGCAGGCGCCGGTCAGTGCGACCGCATGTGCGACGAATGTACCAACACCTGCACCCGCGACTGGGGCCATTCCGGTCCGCATCGGTGCGATACGCACTGGCGCGGCTGAGGTCTGATTTCAGTCGCTCTCAGATGATGTCCGCTGTTCGGACATATCCTTGGTTAGATCGACGATTTTCGCCTCACGTTCGGCGGGCAGATAAAGCGCCTCGTCACCGCGTTTCGGCTCAAGTTCGGCAGCAGCCATGAGCATGGCCTCACGCAGCCGGCACTGCATGTTCCAGCCGGTTGTCGGATCGCGGGCATCGGCATAAAAGCGTACGAGCATTCCGGTCGCATCGTGATCGACCACCTGAACCTTGGATTCGTTCTTCGTCAGAATATCCTCGTCATCCTCGACGAACTGCTGAAACCGTTCCCTCATCGGTTTCAGGTCGGCCAGATGGTTCAACCGCAACTCGACATATTTCGTAATCGTCGCATCCTGTTTGGTCCAGTTTTCGAAGGGATGGCTGACAAAATAGTCGACTGGCACGATGATGCGCCGCCTGTCCCAGCTCCTAAGCTGAATGAAGGTGAAATTGATCCGCTCGACCGTGCACCAGTAGCCTTCGAACAGCACATCGTCACCGATCTTGGCTGATTTGGATAAGGCGATCTGCAGCGACGACATGATGGACGAGAGGGCCGAACGCGCGGCGAACCCGACGACAAGCGTCAGCAGACCCGCCGAACCGAGGAGCGCCACCGCCATTCCATCGAAGACATTGGTTTGAAGGAGCACGATTCCGAAGCCCGCCACAGCCACGACCAGAAGCGCGATCCGGCGCGCTGCTGACAAATTGGTCTGTAATTCGCGGTCGCCTTCGTTCTCGGGCTTCGAGATGTCGTCGATGTTGCGGGCGAAGACGCGGTCGAGCACCGTGTCGAAGACACGTACGAACAGAAAGATCAGCGCCAGGACCAGAAATGCCGTCCATAGCGGTGTCATGAACACATCGACCGGTGCGGAGAAAACGAACAAATATCGCGTTAAAAGCCAACCGACGATGCCGGTGAGCATGGACGCCGCGGGTAGGGCGATGGCTTCGAGCAGTTCCGCAGCCACGCTGTGATCGGTTCGCGACTGAAAGCTGCGCAGCCCTCGATAGACGATTAGAAAGACGGCTACGAGAACGATGATCGCGATGGGCAGGGCAATCAATTCCCAGACCGCGACACCGAGTGGCGTGTTCTGCGCGAGAGGCTGAGGCAGCCATTTTTCGAAACGGCTTGGGCCATAAGCGTCGTAGAGACCTTCGATATTGCCGACCGTCTGGCGCGAGAAAATCCATACGGGATCGCCTGCGCCCTCTTTGATCCGCCGCAGCCTTATCGAAACCGGTCGGTATTCCAGTGAAAGCTGTCCGAGACTGATGTCGCGCTGCGCTTCGCCGGCGCTGGCATCACGGCTCGATCCCCTTGGATCGAGCGCATCCGGTCGATCGGGCAGCGAATCCCAGTCGATCCAGATTTTCCGGTCAAGAACCGCGAAAAGTTGCGCGGCGCGTTCGAAACCAATCCGTTCCTGATCGTCTATCTCGATATCGGTAAGATCGAGCAGATGCGCGGCGTCGGCATAGCGCTTTTCGCGCGCCAGCGTCAGAAAGGTTTCGAGGGACGATTGCGGGGTTTCACGAAGTAGATCGGTTTCGGCTGGCGGTAGGCCTGGGTTCAATTGATCGACTTCGAACCAACGGCTGGGCGGACCGTCACCACCTGACTGCGCGAAGGCTGATAAAACACTTAAAATCAGACAGGTCAGGCCGGCGAGAACGAGAGTATAGAATGTCTTCACCGAGGGTAGAGGGGCACGATAGGAAGTGATGATCTGATTCCTCGGTAAAGCGGGGCAGGCTCTGTCTCATCAATGAAATACCATTTGTCCGCTTCGGTTCCAAACACCCCTGCCGCCGCCAGACGGTTCCGGGAGGGCAGCTTTCACAAGAATGCGTGGAAAAGCCTGAAATCCTTGAAACAGACAGAGTTCGACGCCACATTGGTTCGAACGGATTCGCG
Organism: Notoacmeibacter sp. MSK16QG-6; assembly: GCF_024158145.1. Classification (GTDB taxonomy): domain Bacteria; phylum Pseudomonadota; class Alphaproteobacteria; order Rhizobiales; family Rhizobiaceae; genus Notoacmeibacter. Next base: position 663,749 of record NZ_JAMYXM010000001.1, on the reverse strand, counting down.
GGGAATCCAAAGTGGGCGCCTCCTCGATCATTGCCGGCTTCCGGGATGCTGGAGACGCTGCCGTATGGCCCGCCGGGCCAGGAAAGGAATAAGATGCCTAGTAAGCAACAGCAGGCCGACATTATTGCCGAAGGCCGTTATGCCGTGCTTCCCTTGCGCGATATCGTGGTTTTTCCGCACATGATCGTTCCGCTCTTCGTCGGACGCAGCAAGTCGATTGCCGCTCTTGAGGATGTGATGAGCGCCGACAAGCAGATCCTTCTTGCCACGCAGAAGAATTCGACCGACGACGATCCGGCGTCGGAGGATATTTACGAGATCGGTACGCTTGCGACGGTGATGCAGCTTTTGAAGCTGCCCGACGGAACGGTGAAGGTGCTGGTGGAAGGTCAGTCCCGCGCCCGCCTGACCGCGTTCACCGATCGCGAGGAGTTTCATGAGGCCGATGCCGAGATCCTTGGCGAACCCGATGAGGATGCTGTCGAGATCGAGGCGCTGGCCCGCTCGGTGGTTTCCGACTTCGAAAACTACGTCAAGCTGAACAAGAAGATCAGCCCAGAGGTTGTGGGCGCCGCCGGGCAGATTGAAGAGTTCTCAAAGCTCGCCGATACCATTGCCAGCCATCTGGCGATCAAGATTCCAGAAAAGCAAGAGATGCTGGCGACGATCCCGGTCAAGGATCGGCTGGAAAAGGCCATGGGCTTCATGGAAGCCGAAATCTCCGTTCTGCAGGTCGAAAAGCGCATCCGCTCGCGCGTCAAGCGCCAGATGGAGAAGACCCAGCGCGAATATTATCTGAATGAGCAGATGAAGGCCATTCAGAAAGAGCTTGGCGAAGGCGAGGACGGTCGCGACGAGCTTGGCGAACTTGAAGAGCGTATAAAGAGCACAAAGCTCTCCAAGGAGGCCCGTGAAAAGGCCGAAGCGGAGATGAAGAAGCTTCGCGCCATGAGCCCGATGAGCGCGGAAGCCACGGTTGTTCGCAATTATCTCGACTGGCTACTTTCCATTCCGTGGGGCCGCAAGTCACGGGTCAAGAACGACCTGAATGCGGCGCAGAAGGTGCTGGACGACGATCACTACGGCCTGGAAAAGGTCAAGGAGCGGATCGTCGAATATCTCGCGGTGCAGAGCCGGCAGAGCAAGCTGAAAGGTCCGATCCTGTGCCTCGTCGGCCCTCCCGGCGTCGGCAAGACGTCGCTCGCGCAGTCCATCGCCAAGGCGACAGGCCGCGAATATGTGCGCATGGCGCTAGGCGGCGTCCGCGATGAGGCGGAAATTCGCGGCCATCGGCGCACCTATATCGGCTCGATGCCGGGCAAGATCATTCAGTCGATGAAGAAGGCCAAGAAGAACAATCCGCTCTTCCTGCTCGACGAAATCGACAAGCTTGGTCAGGACTTCCGGGGCGATCCGTCTTCGGCGCTGCTCGAAGTGCTCGATCCGGCTCAGAACAACACCTTTGCCGATCACTATCTCGAGGTCGATTACGATCTGTCCAATGTGATGTTCATCACCACGGCGAACTCGCTGAACATTCCGGCTCCGCTGATGGACCGCATGGAGATCATACGGATCGCCGGTTATACCGAGGACGAGAAGGTCGAGATCGCCAAGCGGCACCTGCTGCCGAAAGCCATTAAGGACCACGCCCTGAAGAAAGACGAGTTCTCGGTAGGCGAAGAAGCGATCCGCCAGATCGTGCGGACCTATACGCGCGAAGCCGGTGTCCGCAATCTGGAGCGTGAGCTGATGACGCTGGCGCGCAAGGCTGTCACAAAAATTCTCAAGGAGGCCGACGTCGAAACCGTATCCGTCACCAAGGATAATCTGGAAGAGTTTCTTGGCGTGCCGCGCTTCCGCTACGGCGAAGCAGAGGGCGAAGACCAGATCGGTGTCGTGACGGGTTTGGCATGGACGGAGGTCGGCGGCGAATTGCTGACGATCGAAGGCGTGATGATGCCGGGCAAAGGAAAGATGACTGTTACCGGCAACCTGAAGGATGTGATGAAGGAGTCGATTTCTGCGGCCGCTTCCTATGTGAGGAGCCGTGCCGTCGATTTTGGTATCGAACCTCCCATCTTCGACCGGCGGGATATCCACGTCCACGTTCCGGAAGGCGCTACGCCAAAGGATGGTCCGTCTGCCGGTATCGCTATGGCAACGTCCATCGTTTCTGTCATGACTGGCATCCCGGTGCGCAAGGACATCGCCATGACCGGCGAGGTGACGCTACGCGGGAGGGTTCTACCCATTGGCGGCCTGAAGGAGAAGTTGCTTGCGGCACATCGCGGCGGCATCAAGAAGGTTTTGATACCGTCAGACAACGCCAAGGACCTCGCCGACATTCCGGAGAATGTGAAGGATGGCCTCGAAATCGTACCCGTCAGCCGGGTGGGCGAAGTGCTCAGCCACGCGCTGACCCGTATGCCCGAACCGATCGAGTGGACAGAACCGGAGGTTGTAGCGGTTCCGGCCGTTTCCGACGGTGCCGAGTCCACAGTGGCGCATTAAGGCCTCTGTTCCACAGAAATTAGGGGAAAAGGCCGGGTTTTCCGGCCTTTTCTGCCTTTTCAGGGCCTGAATTTTCTGTATCTGTGGCTGGCCCCTGTTATTCTACTAGCGTGAATGGCTGGACAATACGTGCCGAACAAGAGCCGCAGGCTATTTTGGTGGAAAAGATTCGAAGAGGAGAATCCCCATGAATAAGAACGAACTCGTCGCAGCAGTTGCCGAGAAAACCAGCATGTCCAAGTCGGAAGCCGGCGATGCTGTCGACGCAGTGTTTGACGCCATTCAGGGCGAACTCAGCAAGGGCGGCGATGTCCGTCTTGTTGGTTTCGGCAATTTTTCGGTGAGCCATCGTGGCGCCTCCAAGGGCCGTAACCCGCAGACCGGCGCAGAGGTCGACATTCCGGCCCGCAACGTGCCGAAGTTCACGGCCGGCAAGGGCCTGAAGGATTCCGTAAACAAGAAATGATTTGCACTGGCCGGGTCGCTATGCCTCCGGCCCGGACAATTGATCGATAAGCAAGGGCCGATGTGCAGTGCATCGGCCCTTTTAATTTTTCGGTCATGCAAGTCGGCCGTCATTGCCGGACGAGCCTTCAACCGAGTAATTGAGTTGGTTGAGATAAACGCCGGCCGTTCGGCGAAGACCGAATTCGGACCGCTACGGTGAAGGAAAATGGTGGGCGGTGAGAGACTCGAACTCCCGACATCCTCGGTGTAAACGAGGCGCTCTACCAGCTGAGCTAACCGCCCGACAGGGGTCTGGGCTGACGCAAGACGCCTACGATGTCTGCCATTGCGACGCAAGACCGAAAAGAAGCCGGAATGACATTCCGTGGTCTTGGAAATGGCTGTTTGCTGTCAGGCCGGAAAAACATGCTCGCGTGGCCGCAATCATGTTGACAGTGCGAGGCCGAAACCGTAATCAGCGCTCCACGGAACGCGGCGGCGCAAAACGCGCTGGCCGTTTCGATGCGCGGGTGTAGCTCAGTTGGTTAGAGTGCCGGCCTGTCACGCCGGAGGTCGCGGGTTCGAGCCCCGTCACTCGCGCCATTCCTTTTCTTCGAATGGCTGAAACGATTGTCCGTCGCCGCTGACGTCACGCAGCGGCGGTGAAAAGAAACACGCCAAACCAATTCTTATCGTCCGTCCAGACGAGTGACTCGTTCCAGCCGGCTCGTGCGGCCATGGTGCTGAAACGATCCGGTGAGTATTTGTAAGAATTCTCGGTATGGAGACGTTCGCCAGCGGTAAATTGAATGCTGCTGCCAGCGATGCTCGCTTCCTGATCCTCCAAGCTCTCCAGATGCATTTCGATTCGGCTTTTCTCTTCATTGAAGAGAGCGACGTGCTGGAATTTCTCGATAACGAAATCGCCGCCAAGTTCGCGATTGATCCGTTCGAGCAGGTTGAGATTGAAGGCAGCCGTCACACCCGCAGCGTCGTCATACGCAGCCACGAGCGTATTGCGATCCTTGACCAGATCGACCCCGATCAGAAGATGCTGCGCACCGCTCTCCTCACGGAACCGGCGAAGAAGGGCTTCCGCTTCGCCCGGCTCGAAATTGCCGATTGTGGAGCCGGGAAAGAACAATGTGACCGGCATATCGTCTTCAACGCTCGGCGGTATAGCCAGATGTTTTGTGAAGTCGCACGCGATGGGCTCGATTGCCAGATCGGGAAAGGCTTCGCGCACATCTTCGGCTGCTTCGTGAAGATGTGTGGACGAAATGTCGGTGGGCACGAAACGGGAAGGGGCTTCGAGGGCCTCGAGTACGATACGGGCCTTGCTGAGCGATCCAGCGCCAGGCTCGTAAAGTACGACGCCAGCGCCTAGCGCCTCCGCTATATCGTCAGCTCGCTCACGAAGGATCGCGGTCTCCGTCCGGGTCGGGTAATATTCGGGTAAAAGGCAGATCTGGTCGAACAGGGCGGAGCCGACGGCGTCGTAAAACCATTTCGGTTCAAGTGTCTTGGGATGCTGCGATAAACCGCCAAGGACCGAGTCGCGAAAGGTGGTGTTCAGCCGCTCAAGCATCGCGCGCCAGCCTCAAACCGGTCATCTGCCAGCGGTGATGCGGGTAGAAGAAATTGCGATAGCTGCGGCGCATCTGGGCAGAGGGCGTAAAACACGATCCGCCCCGCAGAACGAACTGATTGACCATGAACTTCCCGTTATATTCGCCAACTGCGCCTTCCGCAGTCTGAAAACCCGGGTAAGGCAGGAAGGCAGAGGCGGTCCATTCCCAGACATCGCCCCACATCTGCAAAGCACCTTCGCCAGGTTGCGCAGAAGCCGGGCGCAAGCGTCCACTTTCATGAAAATTCCCGCTCGCCACCGGTCCCGAGGCAATTTCCCATTCAAATTCCGACGGCAGGCGCGCACCGACCCAACGTGCATAGGCATCGGCTTCGTAATAGCTGATATGGCTGACAGGCGCATTGGGATCGACTGGCTGGGCGCCTCGCAGGCTGAATTGCATCCATTGCCCGTCTTCCTGCCACCAATAGGCAGGCGCCTGCCACCCTTCCCGTTGAACGGTGGCGAATCCGTCCATCAGCCAAAGCGGTGCGCGCGAATAGCCGCCATCCTCAATGAAGGCGATCCACTCGCGGTTTGTGACGCAGCGATTGGCGATCTCGAACGGTCGGATCAGCTGTTCGTGCCGTGGCGTCTCGCAATCGTAGGCAAAGGTCTCGTCGCCATGGCCGATTGGCAGAATGCCTCCCTCGAAAGCGAGCCATGAAAGATCGGCGTTCTCCCGCACTTCAAGCGGGGCGGGCTTGCGATATGCGGGGCGGAGCGGATTGTGGCTCAGCACATGGAGCAGATCGGTCAGCATCAGTTCTTGATGCTGCATCTCGTGATGGCAGCCGAGTTCGACGATATCGGCGGGCGCTCTGCCACTCTCGACGAGTTGCTCCACAGCAGCATCGACCCTAGCGCGATATGCGAGAACATCGCCGATTGTGGGTCGTGTGACGAGGCCGCGTTGGGCTCGCGTATAGCGCGGGCCGGCCTGCACATAATAGGAGTTGAATAGGAAGGCGAAACGCTCGTCGGGAGATACGTAAGAGGGATCGTGTGGCCGCAGCACGAATTCTTCGAAGAACCAGCTCGTATGCGCCAGATGCCATTTGGTCGGGCTGGCATCCTCCATGGACTGCACCGCCATATCTTCCGGCTCCAGCCCCTCGATCATGGAGAGGCTGCGCTGGCGGGTCTGCCGGAAAAGCGCGAGCAACGGTGCGTCGTCCAGAACTTTCGCGAAAAGTGCCGTCATCGATTTGGCCTCCCTCTGAGCGTTCAGCATTCTTCCGAAAAAGCTAATGCACGGCCTTGCGGCGTAAAGATTGATCCATGTTCGCTCCCGCCACCCTACTGTCAGCAGTGTCGATAATAAGAGGCTTGCGTGACCGTTTAACGGCGCATCGTTGAATGCGCCCGCGCGTTGGCAAAACGCTCCATTTGTCGCTAGAAGGGCGCGACGTTTCAATTGGAGACAAATCGCTTATGGCCGAGGCCAACCGTACGGTCCGGGTCGGACCGGTATCATTTGCAAATGATGCGCCCTTCACCCTCATCGCAGGGCCGTGCCAGATGGAGAGCCGTGGCCATGCATTCGATATGGCTGGGGCGTTGAAGGAAATTTGCGGGCGTCTTGGCCTGGGGCTCGTCTATAAATCCTCGTTTGACAAGGCCAATCGCACCTCCCTTTCAGGCAAGCGTGGAATCGGCCTGGACGAGGCGCTGCCGGTTTTCGCCGACCTGAAGACCGATCTCGATGTACCGGTTCTGACCGATGTTCATACCGAAGAGCAATGCGTGGCGGTGGCCGAATCCGTCGATATTCTGCAGATACCGGCCTTCCTCTGCCGGCAGACCGATCTGCTGATTGCGGCTGCGAAGACCGGCAAGACCGTCAACGTCAAAAAGGGCCAGTTTCTTGCTCCGTGGGATATGAAGAACGTTCTCGACAAGATTGTCGAGAGCGGCAACTCAAACGTTCTTCTTACCGAGCGCGGCGCATCCTTCGGCTATAACACGCTGGTCTCCGACATGCGTTCGCTGCCGATCATGGCCGAGACTGGCGCGCCCATCATTTTCGATGCGACACATTCGGTTCAGCAGCCGGGCGGGCAGGGCGGTTCCTCGGGCGGTGAACGTCGCTTCGTCGAGACGCTGTCTCGCGCCGCCATTGCCGTGGGGGTTGCGGGTCTGTTTGTCGAAACCCATCAAGACCCGGACAATGCGCCGTCGGATGGCCCGAATATGGTGCCGCTCGACCGGATGGAGGAGATGCTGGAGCGACTGATGGCTCTCGATGCCGTTGCCAAGGGCTGACATGTCTCTTCTCGACAAGGTGAAGCAATGAAACCTTCCGCCGATCTTTCTCCCAACAGCTACGCTTTCGAGACACAGCCACTCGTCAAACCGACCGGTTTTCGTGAGTACGATGCGCGCTGGTGGTTCGGCCACCCGTCCAGCGACAAGCCGCCGGAACTCAATCTGCTCGGTGTCCAGGCGCTCGGGATGGGACTGGCGACGCTGATCCGGCAAAAAGGCATTGGTCAGCGGATTGTCGTTGGACATGATTTCCGATCCTACTCGCTGTCGATCAAGCTGGCGCTTGCGCAGGGGCTTATGGCCGGCGGTGCGGAGGTTCTGGATATCGGTCTGGCGCTATCTCCAATGGCCTACTTCGCGCAATTCGCCTTGGACGCTCCGTCTGTCGCTATGGTGACGGCAAGCCATAATGAAAATGGCTGGACTGGCGTAAAGATGGGCTGCGACCGGCCTGTCACCTTCGGGCCGGATGATATGGCCGCCCTTCGGGATATTGTGCTGTCCGGCGCGTATGAAACGGCTGATGGCGGCTTTTATGAGCAGATCGATGGCTTCCGCACACGCTATCTGGACGAAGTCGTCAGTGGAATAGCAATCGGCCGTCGACTCAAGGTCGTTTGTGCGTGTGGCAATGGCACGGCAGGCGCTTTCGCGCCGGATATGCTGGAACGGCTCGGGTGCGAGGTAATCCCGCTCGACTGCGATTTGGATCATAGCTTTCCGCGATACAATCCCAATCCCGAAGACATGGAAATGCTGCACACCATGGCGGCGGCGGTGACCGAACACGGGGCCGATCTGGCATTCGGTTTCGATGGCGATGGCGACCGTTGCGGCGTGGTGGACGATACCGGTCGGGAAATCTTCGCCGACAAGATCGGCGTCATGCTGGCGCGGGATATGGCGAAGGAGCAGGGCGGCGGTCAGTTCGTCGTCGACGTCAAGTCGACCGGACTTTACCACACCGACCCCATTCTGAAGGAGCTCGGCGCGCAGACCGATTATTTCAAGACGGGGCATTCCTATATCAAGCGGCGGGTGCGAGATCTCGGCGCTACTGCAGGCTTCGAAAAGTCCGGACATTTTTTCTTCGGCCCGCCCTACGGCCGCGGCTACGATGACGGCCTTCTGACAGCGATCGCAGTTTTACGAATGGTGGATCGCAATCCGGATTATTCGCTCGGCGCGCTCTACGACGAGCTGCCTGTCACCTATGGTTCACCGACCATGAGCGCGCATTGCGCCGACGAACTGAAATATGGGGTGGTCGAAGATGTCGTGAAAGACATCCTGGCGATGGAAGAAGAGGGGGCCGCGCTTGCGGGCCGCCCCATCTCTGCGACCAACACAGTCAATGGCATTCGCGTGACCGATGACGAGGGCAACTGGGGCCTGGTTCGCGCCTCGTCCAACAAACCGGAAATCGTCGTCGTCGTCGAAAGCCCCGTCTCTGAAAATCGCAAGAAGGCGATGTTCGAAGCGATTGATGGCCTTTTGCGAAGGCACGATGCGGTGGGCGCGTACAATCAAACGTTTTGACGGAAACTTGAAAACCTCAAGCAAAGCCTCCTAATCTCTGCCAAAAATTTAATCGACTATTCCTTTGCCAGACGTCTCGCGGGTCATAGTTAGGCCATCTGCGATCGTCGGTTTGCAGAAAGCGAACAGGAAAACTGCATGAACGCCCCCCTTTCCCATCTTCAGCGCCTCGAAGCGGAATCGATCCATATCTTCCGCGAAGTGGCGGCCAGTTTCGACAATCCCGTCATGCTCTATTCAGTGGGCAAGGATTCGTCTGTGATGCTTCATCTGGCGCTGAAGGCGTTTTATCCTGCGCCGCCGCCCTTTCCCTTCCTGCATGTCGACACCACTTGGAAATTTCGCGAGATGATCGAATTTCGCGATCGCATGGCGCGCGAAAAGGGTTTCGATCTTCTGGTTCATACCAATGAGGAAGCACGCGCCGACGGCGTCGGTCCTTTCACACACGGCTCGTCGGTTCATACCCATCTCTACAAAACGGTCGGGCTGCGCCAGGCGCTCGACAAATATGGTTTCGACGCGGCATTTGGCGGCGCCCGGCGCGATGAAGAGAAAAGCCGCGCCAAGGAACGCATTTTTTCGTTTCGTAATGCCAGTCACGGCTGGGATCCGAAGAACCAGCGGCCGGAAATGTGGAATATCTACAATACGCGTGTCGCCAAGGGTGAATCGATCCGTGTCTTCCCGCTCTCCAACTGGACGGAACTGGATATCTGGCAGTACATCCTGCAGGAGGAGATCCCGATCGTCCCGCTCTATTTCGCCAAGGCCCGTCCGGTGGTTGAGCGCGACGGCACTCTCATCATGCGTGACGATGAGCGGATGGAGATCGCTGCCGGTGAGAAGATCGAGGATCGCATGGTTCGTTTCCGCACGCTGGGTTGCTATCCGCTGACCGGCGCAATCGAAAGCGAGGCGGACACGTTGGAAGGCATCGTCGCCGAAATGCTGATCGCCCGCACCTCGGAACGCCAGGGCCGAATGATCGATAAGGACGAGGCCGGCTCCATGGAAAAGAAAAAGCGCGAGGGGTATTTCTGATGAGCGTACTTGCAAGCGCCCCGTTAAAGGACGAAGAGCGAAACGCAGCGGCTGCCGATGCCGTTGCGGCCTTTCTCGCAGAGCAGGAATCCAAGAGCTTCCTGCGATTCCTTACCTGCGGCTCGGTGGACGATGGAAAGTCCACCCTGATCGGACGGCTCCTCTACGACACCAAGCTGATCTTCGAGGATCAACTCGCTTCATTGGAAAATGAGTCGAAGAAATTCGGCACTACCGGCGAAGACATCGATTTCGCGCTTCTTGTCGATGGACTCGAGAGTGAGCGCGAGCAGGGTATCACCATCGATGTGGCATACCGCTTCTTCGCCACGTCGAAGCGGAAATTCATCGTCGCCGATACGCCTGGCCATGAGCAATATACGCGCAACATGGCGACCGGCGCTTCGACCGCCGATCTGGCAATCGTTCTGATCGATGCGAGAAAGGGCGTTCTACCGCAGACCCGCCGGCATTCCTTCATCGCTTCGCTGCTCGGCATCCGCCATATCGTCGTCGCGGTCAACAAGATCGATCTTGCGGATTACGATCAGGCGGTGTTCGAGCGTATTGTCGGCGAGTACCGGTCGTTCGCGGCGGATTTCGGCTTTGAAACCGTTACTCCCATTCCGATGAGCGCGCGCTACGGCGACAATGTCACCACGCGCAGCCAGAATATGGACTGGTATAAGGGACCGACGCTTCTCGACCACTTGGAAGACATTACGGTCGATGACCGTGTCAGCGACCTGCCGCTGCGTTTTCCGGTGCAGTACGTCAACCGACCGCATCTCGATTTTCGCGGCTTTGCCGGTACGGTTGCGTCTGGCTCGGTAGCGCTTGACGACGAGGTCGTCGTTGCGAAAAGCGGCAAATCTTCGCGTGTTTCGCGCATCGTGACCATGGATGGCGACCTGGAGGCTGCGCAAGCCGGTCAGGCCGTCACACTGGTTCTGGAAGACGAGATCGAAGTCTCTCGGGGCAACATGCTCGTTGCGCCGGAGGCGCGGCCACATGTGGCCGATCAGTTCGAGGCCGATATCGTCTGGTTCGACGAACAGCCGCTCATGCCGGGCCGGTCGTATATTCTTCGGACCGAAACAGACCAGATTTCGGCCAATGTGACAGCGCTTAAACACAAGGTCGACGTCAATACTTTCGCCGAAGAAGCAGCCCGGCATCTCGATCTGAACGAGGTCGGCGTCATCAACATCGCCACGCAGAGCGATCTGGCTTTCGATCCGTACGCAGCGAATCGGTCCACGGGCGCGTTTGTTCTGATCGACCGCGTGACGAATGCGACGGTTGGCGCGGGCATGATCAATTTTGCGCTGCGCCGTGCCGACAATATCCATTGGCAGGCACTCGATGTGAATAAGGCCTCCAGGGCCGAAGCGAAGGGCCAGAAGCCTGCGGTACTATGGTTTACAGGCCTTTCGGGGTCGGGCAAGTCGACCGTGGCTAATATTCTTGAGAAGCGGTTGCATGCCAAGGGCAAGCATACTTATACGCTGGACGGCGACAATGTACGTCACGGCCTCAACCGCGATCTCGGCTTCACCGCCGAAGACCGTGTCGAAAACATCCGCCGTGTCGGCGAAGTGGCCAAACTCATGTCCGATGCGGGTTTGATCGTTCTTTGCTCGTTCATCTCCCCCTTCCGCGCCGAACGCCGTATGGTGCGCGATATGCTGGACGCGGGAGAGATGATCACGATCTGGGTCGACACGCCAATCGAGGAATGCGCACGGCGTGATCCGAAAGGTCTCTACAAAAAAGCCTATTCCGGAGAGATCAAGAACTTCACCGGTGTTGATAGTCCGTTCGAATTGCCGGAGCGCGCCGAAATCCATCTCAAGGCAGGAGATCGGACGCCGGAAGAGATGGCGGACGAAATTGAGGCATGGATGGCCGAGCGGGGCTATATCTGATGCAAAGCGAAGCCGTTCTGCGCCTTTTCGAACGGCTTGCCGTTGAGGCCGGACAGGCGATTCTCTCCGTGCGCGCTCGAGGCATCGATGTCGAGCGAAAAGGCGACGAATCGCCGGTCACGGAAGCGGATCGAGCGGGTGAGGCCATTATCCTCAAGGGCCTCGACGCGGAGATGCCGGACGTCCCTGTCGTCGCGGAAGAGTCGATGGCCGATGGCCGCCAGCCCGATATCTCTGGCGGACACTTCATCCTCGTCGATCCTCTGGACGGCACCAAAGAGTTCATCAAGGGCAGCGGTGACTTCACCGTCAATATCGCTCTGGTAGAGCAGGGCGTGCCGACCGTTGGCGTGGTGCTGGCGCCGGCCCGCAGCCTGCTGTGGATGGGTGCGCCGGAGGGAGCGGCCCTTGCCACTGTCGACATGGCAAAGGGCGAAGTGCAGGAGCGGCGCTCAATCTCCTGCCAGCCGCCTTCGTCGCCGCTACGCGTTGTCGCCAGTTCTTCTCACCGAACGACAGAAACGGACCGCTTTATCGCTGGCTATCCGGGCGCGCAGACCGTCGCGGTCGGCTCCTCGCTTAAATTCTGCCTCTTGGCCGAGGGAGAGGCGGACCTCTATCCGCGCTTCGGGCGGACGATGGAATGGGACACCGCTGCAGGCGATGCTGTGCTGCGCGCCGCGGGCGGCGTCATTCGAACGCCCGATGGGGAACCGTTCCTCTATGGCAAGATCGGTCAGGCTGAGGATTGCGACTTCGCGAATGGCTGGTTCGTCTGCGCCAGCGCGCCGGAATTACTCCGGAACATGTCCAGAGGCTGACGCGTTCGCGCCGCTCGAACGAGTGCCGGCCTGATCGTCTTCTAGAACCTCATAGCGGCTTTGAGGTATACGGCGTGTGAGAAGATATCCTCGCTGAGGATGTCAGAATCATCAGATCCTTGGGCTTCAACCTCAGCGATTGCGGTTAACGTTGCGTTAACCATGAAGTTTACAGGTCTTGTGGGACGCCTTGGAATGGCTGGTCGCAGCCAGAGCAGCCGATCGGGAGCTATGAAGTTCGTTCAAAAAGATTGGCTGGGGAACCTGGATTCGAACCAGGACTAACGGAGTCAGAGTCCGCGGGTCTACCGTTAACCTATTCCCCAAAACCGGCTCCGCGACACTCAGCTTGGCTATCGCGAATTTCGTCGGAGCGATGCTGGCTATCTAATGATCGGCGGTTCCTTGTCAACCCTGCCGATGCCCGTGCTGAGGGCGTCCTTCTTTGCATTGGGCAACACCTCTGATAGACTTCCAGCAACGCAAATGGCGCGCGCGCCCCGATCAGTCTGGCGGCTGCTGCGCGGAAGGAACAGTACGGTGAAGAACCCCGACGGCGGAAAAACTCCGTCACAGCGGGGGGGCGATGACGATTCAGGCGGTCCCGACAGCGGGTCGCAGCGTCCGACATCGCGCAGGGGACGCCGCCGCCACCGATCACGGGGCAAGGGTGGCAAAAACCAGCAGGGACAGGCGGTGGAAGCATCGTCACCCGCCCCGCAACCCGCTCGAAGCGATAATGGCGCGCCTTCTGCCGAGGGCGGCAAGCCGAATGCGGCCGAAAAGCCGCGTCGTAGGCGCTCGCGCCGACGCCGACGTCGTAAGAATGTCTATGCCAAGGATCATGCGAACATGAATCCGGGCGTTGACGAAGGTCGCGGTTCGGACGCCGACTCGCGCAAAGAGGCCGGTGCCGGAAAAACCCGTTCCATCGATCCGTCTCGTCAGGGGCAGCCTGTCGATCACGCTCGCGACCGTTCTGCAAGAACCGATGACAGCCTGACCGCCGACGCTCAAACGGGCAACCGGCGGGAGCCGCAGCGGTGGCGTTCGCGGCAGGTCCGGCGGGAGGGGCATGCTCCTCTTTATGCGGCGCTGGATCTCGGCACGAACAATTGCCGCCTCCTGATGGCCGCGCCGACCCGGCCGGGCCAGTTTCGTGTGGTCGACGCCTTCTCCCGCATTGTCAGGCTCGGCGAAGGGCTGACGCATAGCGGCCGACTTTCGCAGGATGCGATGGATCGGGCAGTGGAAGCTCTGCATGTCTGCGCCGGCAAGCTGATGGCGCGCAAAACGCGCGGCTATCGCCTGATCGCAACGGAGGCATGCCGCGCTGCTGAGAACGGCGCGGCCTTCATCGAGCGGGTGCGGCGCGAGACCGGTCTTTCGCTGGAGATTGTCGATCGCGAAACTGAGGCCAGGCTTGCCGTTGCCGGCTGCTCATCGCTGGTGGAGCCGCAGACGAAAGGCGTCGTGCTGTTCGACATAGGCGGCGGCTCATCCGAAATCGCGTTGATCGACATTCCCGATGGCAACCCGCGGCGCTTGTCTGAGAAGATCGTGTCCTGGACCTCTTTGCCGATGGGCGTGGTGACGCTTGCAGAGCATTTCGGCGGGCGGGATGTCACGCCGGAGGTGTTTGATGCAATGGTTTCTCATGTTCACGACATGATCTCGCGGTTCGAAGGGCGAGAAGGCCTGGCTCACATATTGGATGATCCAAACTTCCACCTTCTTGGAACGTCTGGCACGGTGACGACGCTCGCCGGTATTTTCCTGGACCTCGAGCGTTATGACCGACGCCGCGTCGATGGCATATGGATGAGCAGCGAACAGGTCTCGGCGATGACGGCCCGCCTTCTGGGCTGGACGTTCGAAGAGCGTGTCGAAAACCCCTGCATCGGAGCGGACAGGGCAGACCTCGTACTCGCCGGTTGCGCCATTCTCGAAGCGATCCGCCGGACCTGGCCGTCTGAACGGCTGCGTGTGGCCGATCGCGGTCTGCGTGAAGGTATTCTTATGGAATTGATGACGCGCGACAATGCGTGGCGCCGTGGGCGGCGCAAGGGAGGCCAGCAATGACCCAACGCGGCAAGTCGAAAGGGCCAGCACCCCGCGCCCTGAAGGTCAGGGTTAAGAAAAAGCGGGTCAAGAACTCGTCGCGCCGCTGGATCGAGCGCCAACTATCGGACCCATACGTGCACAAGGCGAAGGCCGAAGGTTATCGCTCGCGGGCGGCCTACAAGCTGCTCGAGATCGACGAACGGTTCAAACTGCTGAAGCGTGGCCAGAAGATCATCGATCTGGGGGCGGCCCCAGGCGGTTGGTGTCAGGTGGCCGTACAGACGGTCGGTTCAACGGACGATCAGCCCGCCGTGGTCGGCATTGATTACCTGCCCATGGACGCTATCCCCGGTACAACGATTTTGGAGATGGATTTTCTCGATGACGACGCGCCGGACCGGTTGATCGAGGCGTTGGGAGCGGAGCCGGACCTTGTGCTGTCAGATATGGCGGCACCGACCACAGGCCACCGCAACACCGATCATATCCGCACCATGCATCTGTGTGAGGTGGCGGCGGATTTCGCCATGAAGGTGCTGAAGCCGGGCGGCCATTTCCTGTCCAAGACCTTTCAGGGTGGGACCGAGGCCGATCTCCTGAAGCTCTTGAAACAGAATTTTCAAAGCGTCCATCACGTCAAGCCGCCCGCGAGCCGCGACGAAAGTGTCGAACTCTATCTGCTGGCGAAAGGCTTCAAGGGCAGAGCAGCGCAAACCGATCAGGGCGACGAGTCGGACTGACGCTCTTCCACCACATCGCGGCCGCTTGTGGTCGGCGCGGGGCCGGGCCGCGTGTTGCCATCGTCTCGCCCGACATGGAGATATTTTCGGTGGCCGGAAACCGCCGCGCCGGTGGACTTCGGCAGCAGTAGAAACGGAATGGCGGCGATCAGGGAAATCCCACCAATAGTCAGGAAAGCGATCAGGAAGCTCGTCTGCGTGACGGTGCCGTCGGCATTCGATGATAGCTCCAGAATTGCGCCCCCGAGTGCGACGCCCAGCGCGATTGAGACCTGCTGCAGAACGGATGTGGTGGCCGTCGCCGGTGCAGCCCGCGCCGAATCGATATCGGCGAAAATCAGCGCATTGCCGGCGGTGAAAAAGAGCGAGCGGAACAGCCCGCCGATCAAAAGGGTCAGCAGGATGACGGTGACCGGCGTGGTATCGGTGAAAAAGCCGGCCACGCCGATCAGATAACCGCCCATAAGCGCAGCAACTGATAGGGCCAGACGAAATCCGGTGCGTCGCAGGATCGCGGGTGCGACGAACTTCACCATCAACGCGCCGACCGCTCCCATGAAGGTAATGAGGCCGGACTGAAACGGCGAATAGCCGAAAACCAGTTGCAGCAGCAGGGGCATCAGAAAAGGAACCGCGCCAGATCCGATGCGGAACAGGCTCATGCCGAGGACGGATGAGCGATAGGAGCGGATCGCAAAAAGCGACAGATCGAGCAGGGGAGCCGGCGCTTTGCGGGCATGCAGAATATATAGCCATCCCGCGATCAGGCCCAGAAGGACGGCAGCGACACCGAAAGCCGGCGGCAGGGCGGGTAGAGAGATGACCGAAAGGCCGAAAATGACGCCAGCCGCCGCGACCGCCGAAAGCGCGAAACCGATCCGATCGATGGGCTGACGGTCATCATCGCGCATGTCCGGCACGAAAATCCCCGATAGAACGATGCCTGCCAGCCCGATCGGCAGATTGATGAGGAAAATCCAGTGCCAGGACACATAGGTTGTTATGAAGCCGCCGAGTGGCGGGCCGAGAAACGGCCCGATCAAGGCCGGGATGGTTAGCAGCGCCATCGCGTCCACCAACCTTTCTTTGGGGGTCGTGCGAACGAGTATGAGCCGCGCCACTGGTGTCATCATCGCGCCGCCCATGCCTTGCAGAAACCGTGCGCCAACGAATTGCGCTAGAGACGATGACACCGCGCAGCATAGCGACCCGAGGACAAAGACGCCGATGGCGATTCGAAAGACGTTTCGCGAGCCGATCCGGTCGGCCATCCAACCTGAAATCGGTATGAAAATCGCCAGCGAAACCAGATAGGCCGTGAGTGCGAGTTTCAGAGCAACGGGACGTGTGCCGATATCTGCCGCGATGGCTGGCAGGGCCGTTGCGATCACCGTGGAGTCGATTTGCTCCATAAAGAGCGCGACGGCGAGAATGAGGGGAAGGGCTGGGCGTTTCACGAGCGGGAAATGGCTCCGCTGGCCTATGTGTCAATACGGATTTTCAGCCGGAGGCCGAGGACGACGCGTTTCGTTTTGGAAACAACAGTCCCGACTTTTCCAATGGCCGGGCTAGTACGGCGCAATCACAGACGAAGCCGATATCTGTCGTCTGACATTTCTTTGGCCGATCATCGGTGAATAGGCTGCCCCCAAGTCTTCCTTCCGTCACGCAATGATGGTAGCAGCCACTGCCAATCCAAAGATCGCGGGATGCAATTTCCGCCGAAAGATAGGACTGGCACCTCCATGGCACGCATTATCGACACGGCGACAGGTGGGCACGCACTCACCTTCGACGACGTTCTCCTCATTCCGGGACATTCGGAGGTACTGCCCGGACAGGTCGACGTTAAGACGACCATTGCGCGCGATATCGAGCTGAACATTCCCCTTTTGTCGGCCGCCATGGACACAGTCACGGAAAGTCGTCTGGCCATCGCTATGGCGCAGTCGGGCGGTATTGGCGTGATCCACCGCAATTTCGAGCCGGCGCTGCAGGCCGAGGAAGTTCGACAGGTCAAGAAGTTCGAGAGCGGCATGGTGGTCAATCCGGTGACCATCGGCCCCGATGCAAAGCTTTCCGATGCGCTTTCGCTTATGCAGGAACATCGTATTTCCGGCATTCCGGTCGTAGAGAATGGCGGGACCGGAGGCCAGACAACCGGCAGACTTGCGGGCATTTTGACCAATCGCGACGTCCGATTTGCCGACAATCCCGATCAGCCCGTGCGTGAATTGATGACGAAGGAGAACCTCGTCACCGTGCACGATGGTGTGGAGCAGGAAGAGGCGCGACGCCTGCTGCACCAGTACCGGATCGAAAAACTGCTGGTCGTCGATCAGGACCAGCGCTGCGTGGGGCTTATCACCGTCAAGGATATGGAGAAGAGCCAGCTTAATCCGAACGCGGCAAAAGACAGCAAGGGCCGGCTCCGCGTCGCGGCGGCAACCAGCGTCGGCGAAGACGGGTTCGAGCGGGCTGAGCGGCTTATCGATGCAGGCGTCGATCTCCTGGTCATCGACACCGCGCACGGTCACAGCCAGCGCGTTCTCGACATGGTCTCCCAGGTGAAAAAAATATCCAATGCGGTCCGCATTTGCGCCGGCAATGTCGCGACCCCGGACGGGACGCAGGCGCTGATCGATGCTGGCGCCGACTGCGTCAAAGTGGGAATCGGGCCGGGTTCCATCTGCACCACACGGATCGTGGCGGGCGTTGGCGTGCCGCAGCTCGCCGCCATTATGGGCGCGGTGGAAAAGGCGGATGGTCAAGGCATCAGTGTCATCGCCGATGGCGGCATCAAATTTTCCGGCGATCTGGCCAAGGCGCTGGCGGCAGGCGCGACGGCCGCCATGGTCGGCTCGCTTCTCGCCGGTACGGAAGAAAGTCCGGGCGAAGTTTATCTCTATCAGGGGCGGTCCTTCAAAGCCTATCGCGGCATGGGATCCGTTGGCGCCATGGCACGGGGCTCGGCGGACCGTTATTTCCAAGCCGAAGTCCGGGACACGTTGAAGCTCGTGCCGGAAGGCATTGAGGGGCAGGTTGCCTACAAAGGGCCGGTCGGCGCTGTTCTTCATCAACTGGCGGGCGGTTTGCGTGCCGCCATGGGCTATGTCGGTGCCGAAAACCTTTCGTCTTTCCGTCAGAATGCGCAATTCGTGCGGATTACCGGCTCCGGTCTGCGTGAAAGCCACGCTCATGATGTGACCATCACCCGCGAAAGCCCGAATTATCCTTCCACCGCTGGCTGACGACAAGCAAACGACGCGTTAAACTTGCCGCTGACAATCCGATTTTCGGATCGAAAGTGAGGGGCGGGAAATGATTGAAAATCCTACAGGCATGGCGATCTTCTGGCCGATGATCGCGCATGTCATCATCGTCTATGTCGTCTATTTCTTGATGAGCGCTCGGCGCATTCGAGCGGTTCAGGACGGCCGTGTCGATGTCAAGAACTACAAGATGAACCGCTATGGGGACGAGCCGGAAGAGGCCTTCATCACGCGGGCCAATATTGCCAATCAGTTCGAATTGCCGGTTCTGTTTCACATCGTATGTCTTGGGCTTTACGTGACCGGCGCGGCGGGGCTGCTCGCCGTGACGGTAGCCTGCCTGTTTGTGCTTGCGCGCGTGGCCCATGCCGCCGTTCACCTCACGGTCAACCGGGTGGTTATGCGACGACGCGCCTTTATTGGCAGCTTCATCGCAACCGGCCTGTTGTGGCTACTTCTGGCGCTACGGCTGATGGGGTTGGAAACTTACTGACTCAAGGCATCCAACCCTAAAGATATTGAATTGGACCAATCACGCGGGCGTCAGCTTGATTAGCCGACCGCCGGCCTGATCCTCGAGAACCCAAATTGCGCCGTCCGGACCTTGCTCCACTTCGCGGATGCGCTTACCCCATTCGAACCGCTCGGCTTCCTTGGCGGTATCGCCTTCGATATCGACGCGGATGACGGCTTTGGAGGAAAGGCCCCCGATTATCGCATCGCCCTGCCAATCCGCAAAGGCGTCGCCGGAATAGATGACGAGACCGGCCGGAGAGATGACGGGGTTCCAGTAGGCCTTCGGTTTGGTGAAACCGTCATCCGCCGAGTGGTCCGTAATCGGTACACCGGAATAATTGTCGCCATAGGATCGTTCGGGCCAACCGTAATTGTTACCGGCCTCGATCAGGTTCAATTCGTCCCCGCCACGCGGTCCCATCTCATGCGCCCAAAGCCGGGCTTCGCTATCGAACGCGATGCCGAGCATATTGCGGTGGCCCATGGTCCAGAACTGGTCGGTCACATCTTCCTCGCCCTCTTCGGCGAAGGGATTGTCGCTCGGCACCGACCCATCGTCGTTCAGGCGCAGGATCTTGCCGAGATTGACGTCTTTATCCTGCGCGGGAGTCTGCTTCTGCCGCTCGCCGGAGGTGATGAAGAGATAGCCCTCCTGCTCGCTTCCGGCCGGACCGAAGGCAATGCGGTGCGAAAAATGGCCGCTGCCCGGCACATGCGGTTCTTGAGTCCAGATCTTTTCGATGTCGGTCAGTTTCGGTTTATCGCCTGAAAGATCGAGTTTCGCGCGAGAAACTGCCGCACCTTTGGTCGCGCCCTTGTCGAGACTTTCGACATACGAAATGTAGACCAGACTGTTCTGCTCGAAATCGGGGTGGAGGACGACGTCGCCAAGACCGCCTTGTCCGCCGTAGGCGACCTCCCACATACCCTCCACTTCGGACTTTTCCCCACCTTGGGTGACATGGAAAAGTGTGCCCGGCTTGGTCGTCACCAATGCGGTGCCGTCCGGCAGAAACGTCATTGCCCAAGGTTCTTCGAAATCCGCAACCGCCTGCGCGGACAAAGCCGTTCCGTCCGTGCCGGTGATCGAGAAGCTCTCGCCCTGGGCAGCCGCCGGCAAGG
This sequence comes from Notoacmeibacter sp. MSK16QG-6, assembly GCF_024158145.1. GTDB lineage: Bacteria > Pseudomonadota > Alphaproteobacteria > Rhizobiales > Rhizobiaceae > Notoacmeibacter. The sequence goes on along the minus strand of NZ_JAMYXM010000001.1, from coordinate 643,844 downwards.
TAACGAGAGTGGTGATGGCGAGGGTTGTCAGAAAGCTTTGGGTCTTCATGTCGTGGTCCTCGTCTTGGATGGCGAGCGGCGACGACCGCTCAGAATGGTCTTGCTTTCCGAACGGCTGGCCCGTCTCGTAAGTTGCAATCGCCAGGAGTTTTCCCGCGCAACGCGGATTCATAGAGCGGCAATATGCTCCGCAAGCCTATCGGCGTCTTGCTGCCGCGCGCTGCCGGTCCGCCAAATCAGGCCGATCGTTCGTTCCGGCTGGGGATCGGAGAAGGGAACGATCCGCAAAGCGGAATTGCCGATCTCGCTGGGCACCGCCATCTCCGGCAGCAGCGTGACGCCGAGACCGCACGCAACCATCTGCAGGAGTGTCGCCATGGATGTCGCTTCAAGGTCGGCGGCGCGGTGACCTTGATGAGCGCCGCAAACGTCAAGCGCCTGATCCCGCAGACAATGGCCTTCAGCAAGCAGAAGCAATCGTTCCGGCTCCAGCGCTTCCGGTCGTTTTGGCAGGTCGGCCCGTTGTGCGTCCTTCGCGCTGACCGCCATCAGAAATCGGTCCTTGCGCACCGCCTTGCTGCGGAACGGTCCGTCCGGAAAGGGCAGGGCGGCGATCACCATATCGACTGCGCCGCTTTCCAGATCGTCACGCAGAGCGGATGTGGTTGCTTCTTTAAGGCGTAGTTCGAGACCGGGATGTGCTTCGGCAAGAAGCGGCAAAAGAGCCGGCAGGATATAGGGGGCGACGGTCGGAATGACGCCCAGCTTCAGCGGTCCGCTCAGTGGGGTGTGGCCTCGTTGAGCGATATCCTCGATCTTCTGTGCGGTCTCCAGCATGGACTGCGCCAGCGGCAGGATTGTCTGGCCAAGCGGCGTGAGACAGGCTTCCCCGCGCCTCCGCTCGAAAAGCTGTCCGCCAAGATTCGCTTCCATCTGCGCGACTTGCGATGAAAGGGCCGGCTGCGTCACATGAACCTGCTCCGCAGCTCGCCCGAAATGACCTGTTCCTGCGAGCGCCACAAGATAGCTGCACTGTCGGAGCGTGATGTTCATAAGAACAAGTTATCGTTGTCAGCAGAAATTGCAATTTCCAATAATCGTCACGGAGGCGATATAGTTTTTTAGAATGCTTCTAGGGTCTTGCTGGGGACGAAATCGTCGCCATCTTCGAAGGCCAAAGCCCAATCATTCGCGATCTGCTCCGCCCTGGGGCAGGTCGCGGCCATTTTCGATCCTATCAAAACGAGGGAGTGAGGTTCATGAACGATAAGCCAAAACTCACAACGACCGCCGGTGCGCCCTGGCCGAACAATCAGGACAGCCTGTCGGCCGGTGAGCGTGGTCCGGTCCTTCTCCAGGACTACCAGCTCATCGAAAAGCTTGCCCATCAGAACCGCGAGCGTATTCCCGAGCGCACCGTCCATGCCAAGGGATGGGGCGCGCACGGCAAGCTCGTCATTACCGAGGATATCAGCCAGTATACGCTGGCGAAATGCCTGCAGAAGGGTACCGAAACCCCGATGATTGCGCGCTTCTCGACTGTTGCGGGCGAAGCGGGAGCTGCCGACCACGAGCGAGACGTTCGCGGTTTTGCGCTGAAGTTCTACACCGGTGAAGGCAACTGGGATCTCGTCGGCAACAACACGCCGGTCTTCTTTGTGCGCGATCCGTACAAGTTCCCCGATTTCATCCACACGCAGAAGCGCCATCCGAAGACGAATATGCGTTCGCCGACGGCTATGTGGGATTTCTGGAGCCTGTCGCCGGAAGCCATTCATCAGGTCTCGATCCTGATGAGCGATCGTGGTCTGCCGCAGAGCCCGATGCATATGAACGGATACGGTAGCCACACCTTCTCTTTCTGGAATGAGAAGGGTGAGCGCTTCTGGGTCAAGTTTCACTTCAAGACTGAACAGGGCCACGACTTCTACACAAACGGAGAAGCCGAAAAGGTCGTTGGCAAGACCCGCGAAGGTTATCAGGAGCGCCTCTTCAACGCGATCGAGGACGGCAAATATCCGCGTTGGAAATTCCAGGTCCAGATCATGCCGGAGATGGACGCGGAGAAAACGGAGTACAATCCGTTCGACCTGACCAAAGTCTGGCCGCACGACGAGTATCCGCCGATCGATGTCGGCTATTTCGAACTGAACCGGAACCCGGAAAACTATTTTGCCGAAATCGAGAACGCCGCGTTCTCGCCGAGCAATATCGTTCCGGGCATTTCGTGGTCGCCGGACAAGATGCTTCAGGCGCGCATCTTCTCCTACGCCGATGCGCACCGTCATCGCCTTGGCACCCATTACGAGCAGATCCCGATCAACCGGCCGAAATGTCCCGTCCATCACTATCACAAGGATGGCGAGATGAACGTCTATGGCGGCATCGCGACCGGCAATCCCAATGCATATTACGAGCCGAACAGCTTCAACGGTCCGGTCGAAGTGCCGGAGGCGCAGGAGCCGCCGCTTCGTATTTCCGGTGACGCTGCCCGCTACGATCATCGCAAATACGATGATTACAAACAGCCGCGCGCGCTTTACGCTGAAGTCCTGAACGATGAGGAGCGTGACCGTCTGCATAAGAACATGGGCGGCGCCATGGTCGGCGTGCCGACCGTGATCGTCGAGCGTTGGTTCGGTCATCTCAAGCAGGTGCACCCGGACTATGAGGCCGGTGTCCGCAAGGAATGGGAAGCGGCCAGCCGCGATGCGGGCTACGACCCGAACGGCCTGCCGATTACAGGGGACACGCCGCACGAGGCGCCTGACCAGAGCCCGCAGCAGCCGACTATCGCTGCCGAATAACGGGTTCGACAGAATACTTCGGAGAGGGCTGGCCATGCGCCGGCCCTTTTCTTTTGCAGCGAATAGAGAGCGGCGTCTTGAGCGAAAGCCCATGCGTCCGCTATCATTCTTTTTAGTGGATGGAGAAATTCCGTTTGGGGGCGAACAGAATGCGAAGCAGGTTTCACAGAATAATCCTGTTTGTCGCCGTGGTTGCTCTCCATGTGGTGGGCATTCAACCCCGCCCCGTCGTCGCACAAGACGATATGCAGTTTTTTCGGATCGCTACCGCTGGTCGTGTCGGAACCTATTTTCCGATAGGCGGCCTTCTGTCGACGGCTATCTCAAACCCTCCGGGCTCCCGCGCATGCGATCAGGGCGGGGCTTGCGGCGTTCCTGGCCTCGTTGCGACGGCTCTGACATCCAACGGATCGGTTGCCAATGTAAACGCTATCGGCTTCGGTCTCGTCGAAAGCGGGTTCAGTCAGTCGGACGTTGCCTATTGGGCGCAAACGGGGACCGGCGTTTTCCTTGGCAAGAAACCTATCGAAAATCTGCGCGCCATCGCCAATCTCTACCCTGAAAGCCTGCATCTGGTGACGGCTCGCAATGCGGAAATCAAAAGTGTCACCGACCTTGCCGGCAAGCGCGTTTCGCTGGACGAGCCAGGGTCCGGCACGCTCGTCGAGGCGCGGATTGTTCTCAGCGCTTATGAACTGGACGAGCGCGATCTGGACACAGAGTATCTCGCCCCGGACAAGGCTGCGGAAAAGCTGGCCAACGGAGAACTCGACGCTTTTTTCTTCGTCAGCGGCTTTCCGGCGGAAGGGATCGAAAAACTGGCCGCGCGCTTTCCGATCCGGCTGGTGCCGATAGGCGGCGAACCGGCTCAGGAGGTTATCCGCCAAAACCGGTTTTTCAGCGAGCATGTGATCCCGGCAGGGTCTTATGAAGGCCAGGAAGCGGACGTCGAAACTCTCTCTGTCGGTGCGCTCTGGCTCACTTCGACGGAGCAGTCGGACGACCTGATCTATGGCGTTACGAAAGCGCTATGGAACGAGGCCAGCCGAAAACTTCTGGATGAAGGCCATGCCAAGGGGCGCCTGATTGCCGCTGACACGGCGCTCGCCAACATTGCAATCCCCCTTCATCCGGGCGCAGAGCGCTACTACCGCGAAGCAGGGCTTCTGTCTAACTAGTGGGATCGATGAGAACACGGATCGGAAGCCATAGCGTCACGCGGGCGTCCATGCGATAAGCCACGCCGATCACCAAATCGGGGTATCCATGCGTATCGGCGGACGGCTGGCGGCAGCAATCGAAATTCTGGAAGACATGCAGACCCGGCATCGACCGGCGGCGGAGGCTTTGCGCGATTGGGGCGCATCGCACCGTTTTGCCGGTGCGGGAGACCGAGCCGCAATCGGGAACATTGTCTATGACGGATTGCGGCACCGCGCCACGAGCCGCTGGCGATTTGGCGCCGATACGGCGCGAGCGGACGCATACGGCGCATTGCTATCGGGTTTCGGCCTGGCTCTTGATGAGATCGCGAGCCAATTGGACGGAGACCGGTTCGCACCAACTCCCCTGACGAAAGAGGAAACCGAAAGCTGGCGGCAAAGCGATCTTTCCGTAGCGCCCGGCACCATCAGAGCGAATGCGCCTGAATGGAGCGAGTTCTTTTTTCTGGAAGGATTTGGCGAGGATTGGGTATCGGAGGCGGCAGGTCTGGCCGCACGCCCGCCGGTCGATCTGAGGGTCAATACGCTGAAGGCCGATGTGGCGAAGGTTACTCGCGCCCTGCAAAAGGATGGTGTGCATCCAACGGAAATTGCTCGAAACGGCCTGCGTATCCCGCCCGTAAAAGGATTCGGTCGCCACCCGAACATTCAGGCCACACCGGAATTTGAAAAAGGCTGGTTCGAGATTCAGGACGAGGGCAGCCAAATCGTCGCCGATCTGATCTTCGCCCAGCCGAAGGAGCAGGTTCTGGATTTCTGTGCCGGCGGCGGTGGCAAGACGCTGGCGCTGGCGGCGGCGATGGAAAATCGCGGCCAGATTCACGCTTATGACGCCGACCGCGGCCGTCTCGCCCCTATTGTCGAGCGTCTCAAACGGGCCGGAGTGCGGAACGTGCAGGTGCACTCCGATCGCTCGACACTGGAGCCTCTAAAGGGGAAGATCGATCGCGTCGTGATCGATGCCCCTTGCACCGGCTCCGGTACGTGGCGGCGCAAACCGGACGCAAAATGGCGGCTGACCGAGGCGCAATTGCGTGCGCGTCAATCCGAACAGGCTGCAATTCTGGACGAAGCGAGTTCATATGTGCGGCCGGGCGGCTATCTCGTCTACATCACCTGTTCGATGTTCCGGGCTGAAAATGAGGAGCAGATCTATGCCTTTGGCGAGCGCCATGAAGGCTGGGACCTCCTATCTGCTGGTGAAGTCTGGCAGGATCTTTTCGGCTTCGACAAGCCTTCGCCCTGGAGCGAGGATTTGAACTGCATCACGCTGACGCCCGCCGCGACCGATACGGACGGCTTCTTCTTCGCCGTCATGCAGAAAATGGCCTGAGACGCGCTAAGTCGGCGGAAAAGGACAAGGACGCAATTATGTCATCTATCATTACCTACGCAGTGTTCTTGCTCGTCACCTTGGGCGGGGGGCTGCTAATCGGTTCGCAGACCGATACGGGAAGCTGGTATCAGTCGCTGAACAAGCCGTCCTTTACGCCCCCGAACTGGCTCTTTCCGCTCGCCTGGACGATCCTTTATGTCCTGATCGCAATCGCCGGCGCGCGAACCTTCATGCGTGCGCCGACAGGTGCAGCGATGACGATATGGGTCGTGGCGCTCATTCTGAACTTTGCTTGGACGCCTGTCTTCTTCATGGCGCATCGGCCCAGCCTGGCGCTGATTGTCATAGGCTTACTGTTGGTCGCCATTATTGCATTTATCGTGGTCAGTTGGGTTCCCGATCGGGTCGCCGCGCTACTTTTCGCCCCTTATGCGATATGGGTCGGCTACGCGACGGCGCTCAACGCAACCATTGCTAGTAACAATTGACATGGCGATGATCGATCCGATGACCTGCCTCAAGACGGTATCCGGCCATGATGTCCTTTATGTCATGGCGACCGATCAGGAGTATGGAGCGGCTCTAAAAACCCGTTTCACACCCTGTCGTACCGGCGTCGGGCCCGTCGAAGCAGCCGTGGAGCTCGGCATCGCCTTGGCCACCCTACAAGGGGCCGGCCGGCTGCCGTCGCTGATCGTATCTCTTGGCTCTGCCGGTAGTCGAACGCTTGAGCAGGGTGAGGCCTATCAGATCGAGTCTGTCGCCTATCGCGATATGGATGCCAGCGCGTTGGGGTTTCCAAAGGGTGAGACGCCCTTTCTCGATTTACCGGCGACGCTGCTCATGCCGCTTCGCATTCCGGACATACCGACCGCCTCGCTCTCTACTGGCGGCAATATCGTTTCCGGATCTGCTTATGACGATATTGAAGCCGAACTGGTCGATATGGAGACATTTGCACATCTGCGCGCCGCCATGCGTTTCGGTGTGCCGCTTATCGGTGTTCGCGGCGTATCGGACGGCGCCGAGGACCTTCGACATTTCGATGACTGGACCCGACTGCTGCCTGTCCTCGACGAAAAGCTCGCAGATGCTGTGGATGTCCTTGAAGAGGCAATCGAGGACGGCCTGCTTTCATGAGCGGCGGGGCGGAAACACGCCGTCCCGCCGCTCTGTCGGCTAACGCGAATTAGCTATTGGCTTTTTCGTTCAGGCGTTCTTCGGCAAGAGCCGTCAGCTTTTCGTCGGCGCTGTCTTCTTCGCTGAGCGTATCTCTCAGAAGATTGGTGACTTCCTTGTCGAGGCCTAGTTCGGCAGCCCAGGTGATGAGCGTGCCATAGCGAGTGATCTCGTAGTGCTCGACAGCCTGGGCGCTGGAGACGATAGCCGCATCGCGCGTTGCCTTGTCGTCAATCTCGGAGAGCAGCTCGCCGGCTTCTTTCACGATGCCTTCGATGGCTGGGCACTCTTCGCCTTCCGCCTTCTTGCCCAGAATTTTGAAAACAGACTTCAGCCGTTCGATCTGCTCTTCCGTTTCCTTGCGATGATCTTTCAAAGCGGTCTTGAGCTTGGTGCTGCTGGCCTTCTCGATCATGTCGGGAAGGTTTTTGTGAATGTGGTTTTCTGCGAAATAAATGTCTTTCAGCGTGTGCTCGAAGAGGTCTTCGAGATTGGAAATCGACATGGGGCATTCCTTTCGATCAATCTGCGGCAAGCCTCAATCCGCCTGCCATGCCATCAACGGTCAGACCGATAAACGTTTCCGTTTCAAGCGATTGATATTTGTCAGTCCAAGATAATGCGGGGAGATCGGCAAAGCCCGTTATCTTAGCGCATTGCACCTTGCCGCCCGATCGGATACGGCCTTGCCATGACAGAGACAGCCCATCCCGATACCGTCCTCATTATCGATTTTGGCAGCCAGGTGACGCAGCTCATCGCGCGGCGTGTCCGCGAAGCTGGGGTCTACTCGGAGATTGTGCCGTTCCAGAGCGCAGAAGAGGGCTTTCACCGGCTAAATCCAAAAGCCGTCATCCTTTCCGGCGGTCCGGCCTCGACTGTCGAGATTGACAGTCCGCGCGCCCCGCAAATCGTTTTTGACAGCGGCCTGCCGGTCCTTGGCATCTGCTATGGCCAGCAGACCATGTGCGCGCAGCTGGGCGGCGCGGTGGAGGGCGGTCACCACCGCGAATTCGGCCGCGCTTTCGTTGAGATACTGAAGCCATCGCCGCTTTTCGATGGCGTCTGGGACACCGGCCAGAAACATCAGGTCTGGATGAGCCACGGTGACCGCGTAACCAAATTGCCGGATGGCTTCGAGGTCATTGCCGCGTCGCCAAACGCTCCGCTTGCCGCGACTGCCGACGAAGCGCGTCAATATTACGCCGTTCAGTTCCATCCTGAGGTGGTCCATACGCCAGACGGCGCCAGGCTGCTGTCCAACTTTGTCCACAAAATCGCCGGGCTGAAGGGCGACTGGACGATGGCGGCCTACAAGGATCAGGCTATCGCCGCGATCCGCGAGCAGGTTGGTGACGGCAAGGTGATCTGCGGGCTGTCCGGCGGCGTCGATTCGTCCGTTGCCGCGCTCCTCATCCACGAGGCGGTGGGCGATCAGCTCACCTGCATTCTCGTCGATCATGGCGTGATGCGAAAGGATGAAGCGGCGGAAGTCGTCGCCATGTTTCGCGAGCATTACAATATTCCGCTGGTTCATGTGGATGCGTCGGACACTTTTATCGGCGCGCTGGAAGGCGAGGCCGACCCGGAGAAGAAGCGCAAGACGATCGGCAGGCTCTTTATCGATGTCTTCCAGGAAGAGGCGAAAAAGGTAGGGGGAGCGGACTTCCTGGCCCAGGGCACTCTTTACCCCGATGTGATCGAAAGCGTGTCCTTTACCGGCGGACCGTCCGTCACGATCAAAAGCCATCACAATGTTGGCGGTCTGCCTGAGCGCATGAATATGCAGCTCGTGGAGCCGCTACGCGAACTGTTCAAGGACGAGGTTCGCGAACTCGGAAGGGAACAGGGCCTTCCGGAGAGCTTCATCGGCCGCCATCCTTTCCCGGGGCCGGGCCTTGCCATTCGCCTGCCGGGCGGCGTGACGCGCGAAAAGATCCGCATCCTGCAGGAAGCCGACGCCATCTATCTCGACGAAATTCGAAAGGCCGGCCTTTACGATGCGATCTGGCAAGCATTTGCCGTGCTGCTGCCGGTGCAGACGGTCGGCGTGATGGGCGATGGCCGAACTTATGAATTCGTTTGCGCACTTCGCGCTGTGACCTCTGTCGACGGCATGACAGCCGACTTCTATCCCTTTGACATGGAGTTTCTGGGTAATGCCGCGACACGAATCATTAATGAGGTGCGCGGCATCAACCGTGTGGTTTACGACGTCACTTCCAAACCCCCCGGCACAATCGAGTGGGAGTAACTTAGAGCGCGCTGAGAAGGTCTGAAAATGCATCGATGCACGTACTGAGTCTAAGAGAATACAAATTTAGGACGGCTTCTGGTGTGAAATCATATCGCCGAAAAAACCTCTTGAACAATATCGCTGAAAATTCATTTCGAGACGCGTGAAACCTTCTTTTTAGTTCCGCTGCCTACTGTTACGAGTGGATGTTGGTCCCCAGGTGAAATACCTATCCGCACTGCCACATCTTGGCCGTAGAAATGCTTATGCCAAGCCATTAGTAGCTCAGGTCAAGCCGGGTGCCGGTCCATGGCGTCGCGCGGCTCAAATGCTGCAATATATGATGTGTTAATAGGGTGGTGAGTAAGCACACTGTGAGCGCGCGAATTTTAGTGATAATGACAATAAGCCCCTAATGGCTGCGTCTCTGAATTTTTCATGGTCGGATTCTGCTATAAAGCTGAATCTAGCTCGCTAGACGACAAGCCACAGATTCCGTGGAGACTGAAATGCTTCAACGACATGTGATGCGGTCAGAAGGCTCTTCCGTCGGATTGCCGGTAGATGCTGCTTACAGCCGATCATATGGGTCGATCGAAGTTGAAGATGAGAAGGAAATAGACCTCTTAGCCATCCTCGGACATGCAATCCGTTGGCGCTGGCTGATTGGGATATTTCTTTTGGTCGGTCTCTTGTTGGGCCTGATCTATTCAATCGTCGCACCAAAAATGTATCTGGCAACCGCGCGGCTCGAATTGACAATGCCGACGGCCAAAGTCCTTCAGGACATTGAGCTGACTGCGACTACCAGTGACGAACGTGCGATTATGACCGCGATTGAGCGGATCAAAAGCCGAAGCATCGCGCAGCGCATTGTAGCCGATCTCGACCTGGCGCAGAACAATCGATTTCTTGCCTTGAATGGCGGTCTCAGCCTTTCGAATATTCTCGAGCGCGCTTTTGGGGTTGGCGGTCTTGATACTGGGTCATTGACTGCTGACGAGCGTGATCGTTTAGCCGTTGCAAAGGTGCAAAGTATTGTCACGCCGACGGAACAACGCAATACAAGCATTATTGATGTCGATGCCAAATTCCCGGACCCAGCGCTAGCTGCTGCAATCGCCAATGCGACAGCTCGTGCCTATATAGACCAAGGCGTGGACATCGGTTCAGAGACTTCCGACCTTGCCCGAAATTTCATCACCGAGCAGGTTCGAGAGGTCAAGGGGAAGCTAGAGACCTCAGAAAAAGCACTTCTGGACTACGCCAAAGCACAAAACATCACGGTAACAGGCGATGACGATTCACTCGTTGCCAAGAATATCGGCGCGCTAAACGAATCGCTGTCTGAAGTGATTCAAGAGCGTTTGACTCTGGGCCGGAAGGTTGAGCAACTCGATGCGGACCGCGGCGCTTTTCTACCTGAAATGGTAGAAAGCGACGCACTTAATGAATTACGAAACAAGATTTCCACTTTGAAGGGAGAATATCGCGAGAAGCTTGCAACGTTTAAACCAGCTTTCCCGGTGATGCAGAATCTTGCAGGCCAAATTAGCGAGATGGAACGACAGCTTCAGTTTGCCGTCGACGGATTGGGGGAATCGATCCGAGCACAATACGATGCGGCTCAGGCGCGCGAAGCGGATCTCAAAGCCAAGCTGAGCGAATTGGAGAACGAGCAGCGGACCTTTCAGGACAAAAAAATCCAGTATACCATCTTAAAACGTGAAGTGGATTCAAATCGGTCCCAATATGAGAGCCTGATAGGTAAATTAAATGAAGTTGGGGTTGGTTCCAATCTTCAGAGCCGCAAGGCCGAGATCATCGAAGCAGCTGCTGTTCCCATTGCGCCTTACGCTCCAAGACGGTCTTGGAGTATGCTATTCGGCATCATTCTGGCTGGCACTTTAGCGGCGGCAACGATCTTTCTCATTGAACTATTGAATAATAAATTCATGACGCCGGACCAGGTTGAGAAAGAGCTTAATCTGCCCATGCTTGGCCTGATCCCTTTGATCAAAACGGGCGATCCGAAGCTGGCTGATTTCAATTCGCCAACGTCCGCGATTTCGGAGGCGTTTCGTTCGTTACGCACCGCGCTCTCCTTTTCTGGCGCAAATGGCACCCCGCGCACTCTTGCCGTTACCTCGACAGAGCCATCCGAGGGGAAGTCGACAATCGCACACAAGCTCGCTCAAGATTTTGCCGCACTCGGTGTGCGGACACTTCTGATCGATACCGATATGCGTCGACCGAACCAGCATCGAATGTTCGGGACTGACAATGTTATTGGCCTCTCCAATCTCCTGACCGGGACACTTGACCAACGTGGCGCCACCAAAGTTTTCCGGCAGACGGAAAACCCAAATCTTCGTCTAATGACGGCCGGCACAATACCGCCAAATCCTGTCGACCTTCTTGTTTCAAGCCGTATGACGAAGTTGATTACTGCTTTGGATGAACGTTTCGATCTGATAATCTTCGACTGCCCTCCGGTCATGGGGCTGTCCGATGCCCCCGTGATTTCGCGACTCGCTGAGGGCACAATACTTGTCGTTTCGCAAAAGCAGGTTTTGCGAAAGTCAGCCGCTCACGCAGCTGAGCGGATACGTCGCGCTGGCGGGCAGCTGGTTGGCGCAGTCTTTAACAAATTCGATGCCGGCTTGACCGATGGCTATTCTGGCTATCGATATATGTCCTACGAATACTATCAATATGCAGGCTCTGCTGAGACGCCATCGCTGAGCAAACCAGAGGCAGTATCGCACTCTGACGCTCAGGAAACGGCACAGTCGAGACGTGAGGTCAATGACTCGATATACGATCGTTTCCGTAGGGCTGGTGTTGCTATTCGCGATCGGCTGGAACGCGCTGAGTGACGGATTAGCCGGTTCCTCACCTGGCCAATCTCTTGCGATTGATCCTTATAATGATGAGGCGGCTCTCAGCCTTGTCAGGACGAACATTGATCGGATCGCTGAGTCTGAAGAAGCCCGTGCCCAAATTACGGCGGTTGCTGAGCGATCGGCGAAAGTCAATCCATTAGAAAGCCGCTTTCTATCCAGCTTGGCGATAGTTAGGGCTTACGAGCGGCGAACTGAAGCGGCTATAGAACTTGCGAAAGCTGCGCTCAGCCTAGATCAAACCGACCGGTTAGCCGCCAGTATTATTGCAGCTCATTATGTTCAAATGTCGGACTATAAGTCTGCGATTTCAGTCGTCTCACAAGCTCTGCGGCGAAATCCTAATGCCGGAAGCTCGATGGCCGAACTTTTTGCTGCTTTGACCGCGACGCCCGAAGGGCGCGATGCATTACGCGCGGAACTTAAACTCGAACCGCCATGGGCTCGACCAGCCATCAATGTTCTGGCAAATCAAGATAACGGCTATCAAATTGTCTATCTTCTGACGAGCGGTCTCGAGCGGCGACACAGCGACGAGCTTAGTGATATCGATCGAATCGTAGCAAAGAAATTTATCGCCCACCGGCAGTATGGGCTTGGACATCGCCACTTTCGTCAGCTTCTGCCACCCAACGAGAGTATTGGTTACATTTTCAACTCAGACTTTGCAAAGCAGCCGAGCGGTTTACCGTGGGATTGGTCACTTCGGAGTAGCACCAACGCAACCGTTGAACGGACCGGCGAAAGTGAACCTCGCATTGATGTTAATTTCCGCGACAAGCCCGTTCGGGAAGTAGGATTCTCTCAATATATTTCCCTACCTCCCGGACAGTTAAGCTTGCGGATTGAAGCGCAGGCGAATGGCTTATATGCCGGCAAGCCATTAATTTTTAAAATTGATTGTCTGGAGCCGCGACGATTCTCCCTGGTCTCTGTCGAACTTCCTACGGGCAGTTTCGATTGGACTGAATTTGAGAGCGAGTTTGGCAATGGCATGGCCCAATGTCGCTTTGGGCGCGTCTACCTTGCCGGCCAGAGCGTGAAAGGAAGCTTTAAGACGCGGTATAGCGGTAGGCTTGCTGTACGAAGCGTGAAACTGGTCAAGATAGACCAATGACCATGTCCGATCAGAGAAAAAACGTATTGGGCGTAGCCACACTTTGCGCTCTTCTTTTCGGTGGGGGCACGGCCGCCCATCTCGTGGTGGATTCCCTGCTACAGCTTATCATTGTCGCATCCAGCCTATTTGTACTAACTGATACGCGGCGTACGCGCTCTCTATCGGTGGCTATCGGGTTGGGTGTGGCGGCAACAGTACTTTGTCTCATCCAACTTTTGCCATTGCCGATAGATTTGGCGCGATTGGGTCGTACCGATATTTTCGAAAACGCCCGTTTCGGTCTCGAGCAGATATCTTGGCATTCGATCTCATTGGCCCCCGGTCGAACTCTCGATAGTCTTTTCTGGATCGCAAGCCTTACGATTTATGCAATGGCCGTTACCAGCTTCGAGCCGGCAGAGCGTAATAGCCTGGTATCCTATGTTCTTGTAGGCACGCTTCTCAACGTGGTCTTTGCGTTAATGAGTTATGCCGCGATATCGACCGGCAAGATCGAATTCGTCGGTTATGAGGCTTCTGCCGGTATCTTCGCCAACCGAAACCATTTCGGAACACTGGTGTTTGCGACGATGGTTTTAATGATATTCTATCTTCTTCGCCGCAGTATGCTGGTGGGTGCGATCGCTTACTGCATATTGGCGCTCGTGACGCTGTTCGCGACCAGTTCGCAAGCGGCAGCGTTCGCTGGAACTGGCGTCGCGGCTCTGGGAGTCGCAATGATCTTTTCTGGCCACCGATCTATGCGGATTGGCTTGGGAATGCTCATCGGACTCACTTGCCTCGCTTATTTCGGCCTTGCATGGCAGGTAGAGACCGACGAAACCGGTCTAGACATGGTTCGCATTGAAGCATTCGCGACAACTTGGCGAGCCGCGCTCGACAATCTTCCGTTCGGCACTGGTTTCGGTTCTTTTTTGAGAGCCTATAAAAGCTACGAATTGACTATTTTCCACGTACAGATCAATCACGCGCATAATGATTATCTGGAACTGCTCTTAGAGGGGGGAGGAGCGGCAGCTGTCTTGCTAGCCGCATTTTTTGCTTACGTCGTTCGGCTGCTTATGCGAAGTCGAACAGAGAGCCTTCCGGCAATAATCGGTCTTATCGCGATTTTGGCCCATTCTCTGGTTGACTACCCGCTCCGCACATATGCGATATCGATCTTAGCGACATTCCTTCTCGTTCTTTCGGCGGAGAGCGCATCAACCACAACCCCGACAGGGAGCGCGCGATCTTCGACCCATTCACGCCAAAGAAATTTACATCCCGGTGCTAAACGGACCAGACCCAAGCAGGGCTAGCTTTCAAAGGTTATAATGCAGACGCCAGGGCAAATTGGTGTACTTGCGTGCCTAACAAACGTCAGCGTATGAAGCTTTGTGCTTAAGTCACCGACTTTAGCCACAATTAATATTTATCCTTTAGCAACGAAAAATTAACTATGTGGCCCTAGCTTCGCGACACGGGCTGCCAAAAGGTTGACTATGACACCAGTGTCAGCATTTACCCACGCGACCTTTGATCTCAAGGAAGGATCTAAAACGCAGAAGCGGCTTTTTTATCCATTTTTCTCGCGTCTACGGTTTCAACTTGCCAGCGGGCTATTCGTTTGCAGCCTCTTGCCGGCAATTATTCGCAGTGGTGGGGCGCTAGATCGATATATCCAAACTGAAAATGGTTTAAACACACTTCTCATTACATCTATCTGCGTTGGCGTTGGTGTGTGGGCGCTCCGGCGATTGGGACGCTTGCCGGGCGCTGAGCCCATCTATTATGTATTGCCGATTTTTTCAGCCGTTTACGCGATTGCGGCGGTTGGTCTTTTGTTGTTGCGTTTAGATTACGGTCGTTTTGCGTTTATCGGCAGTTATGGACTCTCAATTTCGTGGTTTATCTTTTTGCAGCTAGCGGCGTCTCGCAGTGCGTTTACACGATTAGCTGTGTTGCCCGATGTCGATTTGACGATGCATATGCGACGCCGCGATCGAATTGAGTGGATCCGGCTAAAAAATCCCAATCAAAATCTACCGAATGTAAGCGGTATAGTTGCTGACCTCAGGGCGGACCTTTCGGACGACTGGCTGAATTTCATCACCGATTGCACGCTTTCTGGAAAGCCTGTTTTTCATATCAAGCAGGTTCGGGAAGCGCTGACTGGCCGTGTCGAAATAGAGCATCTATCCGAAAATACATTTGGATCGCTATCCCCGGATGGACTTTACCTGAGATTGAAAAGCTTAGGGGAGCGATTTTTTGCCCTTTTGCTGATCGCCGTTTTGGCGCCAATTCTGATTGTCATCGGGATAGTTATTAGGCTGGATTCAAAGGGCGCTGCCATATTTCGTCAGGAACGGGCAGGTTTTCGAGGCAAGCCGTTTGTCATGTACAAATTTCGGACGATGCTTGCTCATCCGCCGTCATCGGATTTGCGAGAGGCTGCAATGACAGCAGATCGTGATCCGCGGATCACACGAGTCGGTCAGTTTCTGCGGCGTACGCGTATCGACGAGTTGCCGCAGCTTTTCAACGTTTTGAAGGGCGAGATGAGTATTATAGGGCCGCGACCGGAAGCCCAAATCTTATCGGATTGGTACACGGCAGAGCTACCGTTCTACCGCTACCGTCATATTGTTAAGCCCGGTCTAACTGGTTGGGCTCAGGTTTCTCAGGGGCATGTCGCGGATGCGGACCAGGTGCTGGAGAAATTGCACTACGACTTTTACTACATCAAAAATATATCGCTCTGGCTTGATCTCGTCATCATTGTGAGAACAATTCGAACGATGCTGACGGGGTTCGGGGCGAAATAGCTCTGATCGATTTTCAATTTACGCCGGTTTATTCTGCAAATCGCGCTTTGGCCACTATAGCGATAGCAGTGGCGGTAGGTTTTGGGCTCCAAGCGAAGATACAACCCAGTCTGCCGAGCTGAAGTCCTGATGCGATGTGAAGGCGGAAGGCGTCACCACAGTCCGAAGGCCGGCGGCTTTCGCCGATCTCAGGCCGTTTTCGCTGTCCTCGAAAGCGATGGCCTTGTCGGCGGAAAGGCCGAGCCGCGAAAGAACCAGAAGATAGACATCCGGCGCAGGTTTTTTGGCCTCGACCTCATCGCCAGCCGCGACCGCATCGAAAATTTCCCCGGCCGGCAAACCCCAGCAGCACTGACACAGCGCCTCGACATTGGCGCCGCTTGTCGTGGTCGCGATGGCAGTCTTCAGCCCCGCATTGCGAGCTTTCTCGATGAGCGTCTTTACGCCTGCCCGTAACGGCAGAGCGCCCTTCGACAGGATTGCTGCGTAGCGATCCGTCTTCTGACTATGCATGAGCCGGATTTCGGCATCGTCCGGCTCGCTCCTGCCGTTGATATCACGGAAGTGCCGCATCCGCTCCTTGCCGCCCGTCACTTCCAGCAACCGTGTATAGTCATGGATGCTCCAGTGCCAATCCAGACCGTACTGCTCGAAAATGGCATTGAAGGCCTGGCGATGGGCTTCTTCGGTCTCGGCAAGCGTACCATCGACATCGAAAATGAGGGCTTCAACGCTCATTTCGATTGCGTCAGAATCGTCGCGACCGCTTCGTCCAACCCGGCGTAATCCGAGATTGTGACGTTATAGGGCATCTGTTCGACGGTGGTCTTGCGATATCCTTCAGTGAACAGCACGAACGGCACCTCGGCGCGTGCTGCCGTTTCAGCATCCACTTCGCTGTCGCCTACATAGATGCGCGGCCCATCCGGCAGGGCATCGAAAGCGGCATGGAGCGGTGCGGGGTCGGGCTTGTGCGTCGGAAGGCTGTCGCCGCCCCACACCGTTGCGAAATAGTCCAGCAGGTCGAGATGCCTCAACACCGCGCGGCAGGGCGCGATCGGCTTGTTGGTGCAAACGCCCAGAGAATGGCCCGCCGCGATCAGCCGTTCCAGCGCGTCCGCAACTCCAGGATATGGAATCGTCAGGTGCACGGCATCGCCGTAGCTGTTTATGAAGGCCTGTTTCAGCCGGTCCTGTTCGGTGTCCGGAATGTTGCGCGCCTTGCGCATCTTCTCGATGAAGACACCGATCCCGTCGCCGATGAATTCTCTGGTTTGCTCCAGAGTGATCGGAGCGCGACCTTCGCCCCCAAGGATGGTATTCGCCATCTGACGAATATCCGGGGCGCTATCGATCAGCGTGCCATCGAGGTCGAAAACGATACGGGCCATTCGTCAGGCGTCTTTCATTTGGAGGGATGGGCTGGCGCGGAGTAGCGGCTCAGCGATTGAACGGATAGGGGTTCGATGCCTCGGCTGCCTCGCGGATAGCACGAATATTGTCTCCGTAAACCGATGGATTTTGCACCGATCCGCCTCGGAACACGCCGGAGCCGGCAACGAGCACGTCGGCGCCGGCTTCCCGGACGACAGGCGCGGTTTTCGGATCGACTCCACCGTCGATTTCGATATGTGTCTCGCGATCGCCGATCATCTCGCGCAGCCGGCGTATCTTGTCGGTCATGTCGAGAAAACTCTGGCCGCCGAAACCGGGGTTCACGGTCATCACGCAGACCAGATCGACGAGGTCCAGTAGATGGGCCACGGCTTCCGCCGGCGTGCCAGGATTGAGCGCGACCCCGGCCTTCATACCGGCGCCGCGAATAGCCTGAAGCGTCCGGTGAATATGAGGACCGGCCTCGACATGCGCCGTGAGGATATCCGCACCGGCATCGGCGTAAGCGTCGATATAAGGGTCGACCGGCGCGATCATGAGGTGGACGTCCATCACGGTCTTAACGTGGCGGCGGAATGCTTTGACGGCGGGCGGCCCGAAGGTCAGGTTCGGCACGAAGTGCCCGTCCATCACGTCGACATGAACCCAGTCCGCGCCCTGGGATTCCACGGCCTCGATCTCCCTGCCGAAATCGGCGAAATCCGCCGATAGGATCGAAGGGGCGATCTTGACGTCACGATTGAATTCCATGTGCTGGTCCTCCAGGGCCGGTCAGTGGCGAGTGTCTGGCGTTACAGCGAACCGTCGCTGTAACGACGCGCCATATCGTCGAGCGGAATAGGGTCGATCTTGCTGGCCATACCCGCCGCGCCGAACGCTTCGTAACGGCCCTTACAGAGCGACTTCAATTCGTCCATCGCAGGAAGCATGAACTTGCGCGGATCGAATTCGCGCGCATTGCTCTTGGCCACCTTTCGCATCTGTCCCGTAATCGCCATGCGAAGATCCGTGTCGATATTGACCTTCCGCACGCCATGCTTGATGCCGCGCACGATCTCCTCGACAGGCACGCCGTAGGTTTGCGGCATTTCGCCGCCATTCTCGTTGATAAGATCCTGCAGCTGCTGCGGCACGGAAGACGATCCGTGCATCACCAGATGCACATGAGGGATTTTTTCGTGGATGGCGGCGATCTGATCCATGGCAAGAATATCGCCGGTCGGCTTGCGGCTGAACTTGTAGGCGCCATGCGACGTGCCGCAGGCAATAGCGAGCGCGTCGACCTTGGTCTTGGAGACAAAATCCTTGGCCTGATCGGGATCGGTCAGCAACATGTCCATGGACAGTTTGCCTTCCGCGCCCGATCCATCTTCCTCCGAAGCTTCGCCGGTCTCCAGGCTTCCCAGCACGCCGAGTTCGCCTTCGACCGATGCGCCCACCCAATGGGCCATCTCCGCGACACGCCGGCTGATATCGACATTATACTCATACGATGCCGGCGTTTTCATATCCGCCAGCAGCGATCCATCCATCATGACCGAGGTGAAGCCCTGCTGCAGGGCGGTTAGGCAGGTCGCTTCATTGTTGCCATGGTCCTGATGAAGCACGACCGGGATGTTCGGAAACATTTCGACGAGCGCGGTGACGATATGACGCAGCATCACGTCGCCGGCATAGGAGCGCGCCCCCCGGCTGGCCTGCAGGATGACCGGAGCGTCGCTGGCATCGGCCGCCTGCATGATTGCGACGCCCTGTTCCATATTGTTGATGTTGAAGGCCGGCACGCCATAGCTGTTTTCTGCAGCGTGATCGAGCAACTGTCTCAGAGTAACGAATGCCATGTGTTATGCCTTTTCGCTCTGGCGCGTCAGCGCCGCGATGCCTGGAAGCGTGCGTCCCTCCAGCCATTCAAGAAACGCGCCCCCGGCTGAGGACACATAGGTGAAGTCGTTGGCGACGCCGGCGCTGTTAAGCGCGGCGACCGTGTCGCCCCCGCCAGCCACGCTGACGGTGTTGCCGCTTTGGGTAAGTTCTGCAGCTTTCCTCGCCAGCGCGTTGGTCGCGGTATCGAAAGGCGGCATCTCAAACGCGCCAAGCGGGCCGTTCCAAAGAATCGTCTTCGCCTGGCTGAGAACCTCGGAGAACGCCTCCACGGCGTCCGGGCCGGCATCGAGGATCATTGCATCGTCTGGGCAGGCGTCAGCCGGTACAATTTGCCGGTCGGCGCCGGCGCGGAATTCCCGGGCGACCGCGCAGTCGGACTGCACATGGATGGTGCATCCAGATTTTTCGGCTGCAGCGCGAATCTCCGCAACCGTGTCGATCTGATCGGCTTCATGCAGCGACTTGCCCATGGGAGCGCCGTCGGCGAACAGAAACGTATTCGCCATGCCGCCGCCGACGATCACGTGATCGACCTTCTGGACGAGGTTTTTCAGGACAGCGATCTTGGTCGAAACCTTTGCGCCGCTGACAATGGCGACAGAAGGTCGTTCGGGCGCTTCGAGAGCGGATTGCAGGGCATTCAGCTCTTCCAGCAGCAACGGCCCGGCGAATGCAGGCATCATGTGGGCCAGCGCCTCGGTCGAGGCATGAGCGCGATGTGACACCGAGAAGGCGTCGTTTACATAGCAGTCGCCCAGTTGTGCGAGTGCGGAAGCGAAGTCGGTATCGTTGACGGTTTCACCCGCCTCGAAGCGGAGATTTTCGACAAGCAGAACCTTGCCGTTGCGCAGACAGTCGGCCGCCTCCTGTGCTTCAGGCCCAAAGGCCGACGAAATGAAGTCGACCTCGGTGCCCAACGCTTCGCGAAGCGCAGGCAGAAGTTTTTCGACCGAAAACTCAGCGTTTTGGCCACCCGGCCTCGGTCGGCCGAAATGGGTGAGCACGACCAGTTGCGCGCCCTCAGCCAATAAAGGTTTCATCCCCTGAGCGAAACGCTCGATACGGGTCCCGTCGGTGATGCGCCCATTGTCCATGGGCACGTTCAGATCGGCGCGCACCAGAAGGCGTTTGCCACTGACTGGCTGGTCGGTGATCGCCGAGATCACAGCAATTCTCCCATTGCGACGGCTGTATCGGCCATGCGGTTGGAGAAGCCCCATTCATTGTCGTACCAGGAAAGGATCGAACAGAACGTACCGTCCATCACCTTGGTCTGGTCCATATGGAAGATCGACGAATGCGGATTGTGGTTGAAGTCGATGGAGACATTCGGCGCATCGGTAAACGACAGAACGCCCTTCAGATCGCCATTGGCCGCATTGCGGATCGCATCGTTGATCTCATCGACGCTGGTCGATTTGCCAGCGATGAACTTCAGATCCACCACCGAGACATTCGGCGTCGGCACCCGCATGGCGAAGCCGTCGAGCTTGCCGTTCAGTTCCGGCAGAACCAGGCCGACCGCCTTGGCCGCGCCGGTCGAGGTCGGGATCATGCTCATCGCCGCGGCGCGGGCGCGGTAGAGATCCTTGTGCATCGTGTCCAGCGTCGGCTGGTCGCCCGTATAGGAGTGGATCGTCGTCATCATGCCCTTTTCGATGCCGATGACATCGTTCAGCACCTTGGCGACCGGCGACAGGCAGTTGGTCGTGCAGGACGCGTTGGAGACGACCAGATCGTCCTTGGTCAGCGTGTCGTGATTGACGCCGTAGACGATGGTCTTGTCGGCGCCCGAGGCCGGTGCGGAGACCAGCACGCGCTTGGCGCCGGCATCCAGATGCATCGACGCCTTCTCCTTGGCGGTGAAGATGCCCGTGCACTCCATCACCACATCGACGTCCAGTTCGCCCCAGGGGAGTTCGCTTGGATTGCGAAGCGCAGTGACCTTGATCGGTCCGCGTCCGATATCGATGCTGTCTTTGCCGGTCTCGACGGTTCCGGGAAAACGGCCGTGAATGGAGTCGAACCGGATTAGATGGGCATTGGTATCGACCGGGCCGAGATCGTTGATCGCGGCGACTTCAATGTCGGTGCGACCCGATTCCACGATAGCGCGAAGCACATTTCGCCCGATACGGCCGAAGCCGTTTATAGCAACACGAACAGTCATAGGATCCGCTTTCTATTGAGTAGTTTTACGTTTCAGATCAGATCGAGAGCGGTTTTCACCACCGCTTCCGCCGTGATTCCGAAATGCTGGTAGAGGTCGGGAGCGGGAGCCGAAGCGCCAAAGCCGGTCATGCCGATAAACCCGTCTTCAGGCCGTAAAATCTCGTCCCAACCGGCGCGAAGCGCTGCTTCGATTCCAATTCTGGGAGCATCGCCCAGAACCGCGCGGCGATAGCCTTCCGGCTGTTCCGCAAAAAGCTCGAATGAGGGAGCCGAGACGACGGTGGCCGCTATTCCTTTATCTGCCAGCATGTCTGCGGCGTTGAGCGCGATTTCCACTTCCGAACCGGTGGCGATCAACGTCAACTGATTATCGCCTTCGGCGGGTCTCAGCACGTACGCGCCTTTTGCAGTCAGATTATCCTTGCTCGCTTCCGCCCGCACCGCCGGCAGACCCTGACGAGAGAGGGCGAGCAGGACCGGGGTCTTCGACGAATTGACCGCCAGTTCCCATGCCTCCGCCGTCTCCATCGCGTCACAGGGCCGAAGGACCGTCAGGTTCGGAATGGCGCGCAGCGAGGCTAGCGTTTCGACCGGCTGATGGGTCGGCCCGTCCTCGCCGAGACCGATGGAGTCGTGGGTCATCACGAATGTCGTCGGCACACCCATCAGCGCCGCAAGCCGGATCGCGGGCCGGGCATAGTCGGCGAAGACCAGAAACGTTCCGCCATAAGGGTGGAAAAGGCCTGACAATGCGATGCCGTTCATCGCGGCGCACATGCCGAACTCGCGGATACCGTAATGGATGTAGCGGCCGGAGAAATCGCCCGCACTGACAGGCTGAAGGCCTTTGGTATGGGTGAGATTCGAACCGGTCAGGTCGGCAGAGCCGCCAATGGTGAAATCCAGCGCGACGTTGACCACTTCAAGCGCCATTTGACTGGCCTTCCGCGTGGCGACCTTCGGCATGTCTTCAGCCAATTTTGCCTTGTAGGCAGCCATGGCTTCGGCGAGAGGCGCTGTGTCACGCTCCAGATGGGCCTGAAGCGAGCCATTCTGATCGGACGCAGCGCAGCGCTCGCGCCATTGCCCATGGGCGTCCGCTCCTCGGAGAGCAATCTCCCGCCAGTCGGCGTAAACCGCGTCGGGAATGTCGAAGGGCTCGTGACTCCACTCGATATGTTTGCGGGTGGCGGCGATCTCGTCGTCGCCCAAGGGTGCGCCGTGAACGTCGTGGCTGCCCTGTTTACCCGGCGCGCCGAACCCGATGATCGTGCGGCAGGCGATAAGCGAAGGCCGCGGATCGTTGCGCGCTTCCTCGATGGCCGCGGCGATCTGTCCCCGGTCGTGACCATCGACCGACAGAACGTGCCAGCCCGCAGCGGCGAAACGCTGTTTCTGATCCATCGAAGTCGACAGATCCGTGTCGCCATCGATGGTGATGCGGTTGTCGTCCCAGCAGACGATCAGATGACCGAGTTTGAGATGGCCGGCCAGATCGATGGCTTCATGGCTGATGCCTTCCATGAGGCAGCCATCGCCAGCGATCGTGTATGTGAAATAGTCGATGAGATCGCCGAACCTGGCATTTCCCAGCCTCTCCGACAACGCCATGCCGACAGCGGTCGCGAGCCCCTGACCGAGAGGTCCGGTCGTAACCTCGACGCCCTTCGCGTGACCATATTCAGGGTGGCCCGCCGTACGGCTGTGAAATTGCCGGAAACTGCGCAGCTGATCGATATCCATATCGTCATAGCCGAGCAGGTGATTGATTGCGTAGAGCAGCATCGACCCATGTCCGGCCGACAGCACGAAGCGATCCCGGTTGGCCCAGCCCGGCGCGGCTGGATCGATTTTGATGAAGCGGTTGAACAGGACCGTCGCGACGTCGGCCATGCCCATCGGCATGCCGGGATGACCGGAATTGGCAGCCTGTACCGCATCCATCGCCAATGCGCGAATGGCGTTCGCCATGCTGCGTTCGTCTGCGGATTTCATGGGAGCATTCATCAGAGGAATCCTTCCTTTACGCGCGCTGTTTGCGGCCGATCGTGACAAGGCGTTCGATGAGTGGCGTGAGGATGAGCTGCATCGCCAGATCGAGCTTGTTGCCCGGCACGACAATGGAATTGGCGCGGCTCATCCAGGAACCGGCGACCATTGAGGTCAGATAGGGGAAGTCGATCCCGCGCGGATTTTTGAACCGGATAACGATCAGGCTCTCATCTGGTGTCGGAATCCACCGGGCGACGAACGGGTTGGACGTGTCCACCATCGGCACGCGCTGAAAGTTGATGTCGGTTTCCGTAAATTGCGGGCAGATGCAGTGCACATAGGCGTGCATGCGCCGCAGGATGACATCGGTCACGGCCTCGGTCGTGTAGCCCCGCGACTCCCGGTCGCGATGGATCTTCTGGATCCACTCCAGATTGATGACCGGCACGACACCGATCTTGAGGTCGGCGAGCGCTGGCAGATCGACGTCGTCATTGACGACCGAACCGTGAAGCCCTTCGTAGAAGAGAAGGTCGGAACCTTCCGGGAAGGGGGTCCATGCTGTGAATTCGCCTGGCGGCACGCCAGTCGCCTCAGACTCTTCGGCGTCGTGCACATAGGTGCGCGTCAGGCCCGTGCCGGATTCTCCGTATTCACGAAAGACCCGCTCCAACTCCTTAAGTTCGTTGGCCTCGTAAGAAAAGTGCGAGAAGGTGTAATCGTTTTCCGCGTAGCGACGTTCCAGTTCGGCACGCATTTCCGCGCGATTGTAACGGTGAAACGCATCGCCTTCGATCGAAACGGCGTCGATGCCCTCACGACGGAAAATCTGCTCGAATGTCTTTTTGACGGTGGACGTGCCGGCGCCGGACGAACCAGTGACGCTGATGATGGGATGTCTCGCGCTCAAAGCCCTAACTCCTGAATAGTCCGCGGGTGCCGAACAGGGCGGAGGTCTCCTCCCCCGGCAGCTCGTGATAGGTGGTGACGCGGGCGACCTTGTTTGCCGATCCAAAAACCAGCGGAGAGCGCGCGTGCAGGGTGTCGGGAACCTGGTCGAGAATGGTCTCGATTCCGTTGGTCGCAGTGCCTTTGGCCTGCTCGATCAGCATCGCGATCGGCGCACATTCATAGACATAACGGAGCCGCCCGCGCTCATAACCGGGCCGTGCATCGCTGGGGTAGAGAAAGATGCCGCCACGCGTCAGGATGCGATGCGTTTCCGCCACGAGCGAAGCGATCCAGCGCATGTTGAAGTCTTGCCCGGCAGGACCGGCGCTGCCCGCGACGCGGTCGTCGACATAGGCGCGGATCGGCGCGCTCCAGTGACGGTAATTCGACGCGTTGATGGCGTATTCGGTCGAGTCCCGCGGAATTTCGACGGGGCTGTCGATGCGTGAATAGCCTCCCGTCTGCGGATCGAGCACATATTTCAGAACGCCACTTCCAAGGGTGACCATCAAGACGCATTGCGGCCCGAAGATCACGTAGCCGGAGGCGACCATTTCACGCCCCGGACGCAGGAAACTGGCGTCCGGATGATCGGCCGCCGGGTAAATCCCGAAAATTGTGCCGATCGAAACATTCGTGTCGATATTGGAGGAGCCATCGAGCGGATCGATCGCGACGGCGAAAGGCGCGTCGGGGTTAAACGTGACGACCTCGTCCTGCTCTTCCGAAGCATAGTGACGGACATGTCCATTGGACAGCGCCGCCATGAAGGCCTCGTCGGCAATGACGTCGAGAGCTTTCTGTGCATCGCCACCGAAATTGGTGCCGGTCGCTCCTGCGAGATCTTCGTCAATGCCGCCGCGTGCGATGCGGCGGGCGATGTCTGCCGCCACTGTCGCGATCTGCGAAATCACAGAGACAAGCCTGTCGTCAGCGCCTTCCGGCACGTTGTTAAGCACGTGTGTCATGTGCCCTCCTCCCTCGATCCGGAACTTGTCTGCGAACATGGTTTTATGCAATTTAATTATTAAGAAGGAAAATTAGGAAAAATCGAAAATGCGGATCGACGCCATCACCTTCAAACAGTTGCGTGCGCTGCTGGCGGTGGTGGAACATGGTTCGCTGACCGCAGCGGCGAAGGCGCTGCATCAGACGACACCGACGATTCACAGCCAGATCAGAAATCTCGAAGCGTGCGTCGGCCAGAAGCTGCTGAACAGAGCCGGAGATGGCGGCGCCTTCGTCGCTACGCCGGCAGGGGAAGCCTTTCTCCACGCCGCACGGCGGATCGAAGTCAATCTGGCGCAGGCGAAGACCCAGGTGACGGCGTTGACAGAGGGCAAGACGGGTCACGTCACACTCGGAACGGTGTCCACCGCCAAATATTTCGCGCCCGGTCTGGTTCGCCTTTTGCGCGACCGGGCTCCCGATATCGAGGTTTCGCTGAAAATCGCCAACCGCAGCGAGACCATCAGGGCGATGGAGCGCGGCGAATACGACATCACGATAATGGGCCGTCCCTCACGCAAGACGCTGGGCAAAGCCATTCCGCTGGGGCCGCATCCTCATGGCATCGTGGTGCCTGCCGATCACCCATTGGCCAACAAGGACAATTACGATCCCGCCGACTTGCTGGAAGAGACCTTTCTGTGTCGCGAAGAGGGCTCCGGAACACGCGCTCTGATGGAGCGCTATGTCAGCAATCTGTCCATCGGAGCCGTGCCGCCAATGGTCGAGATGCAGTCCAACGAGACGATCAAGCAGGCCGTTCTTGCAGGCCTGGGTATCGGCTTCCTGTCGCTCCATACGGTCCATGATGAAGTCACCTCGGGCCGTCTGGCGCTTGTTCGTGGTCGCGACCTGCCGGTCATGCGTCATTGGTATCTGATCGTGCCGGAGGATCCGGCCAATGCACCGTCGGAGGCGGCCCTGCGTATTGCCAAGGAGATCGAGGCTCTGGCCGGTCGCTATCTGCCGAAATTCAACGTGTAAGTGCGGCGTAGAGCTGGGGCAATCGCTCGGGAAGGCGCTCGACACGTTCGACGATAATGGCGTTGTGCGCCCCGAAAATGCGCTGCACGTAGGCATCCGCCCCAGGATCGAGCGTCAGACAGAATGGCGTGATACCGGCTCTGGACGCTTCCTGAACGGCCTGTCGGGCGTCCGCGCGCAGATATTGCGGATCGCGCACGTCGATGTCGGCGGGCGCTCCGTCGGTCAGCACCAGCATAAGCTTTCGGGTGGCTTTCACCTGGCTCAGATGGTGCGTAGCGTGACGCATTGCGGCGCCCATGCGTGTCGATAGCCGGCCCTGCGCGCCCATGAGCCGGGCCGCAGCCAGATCGCCCCATGGTTGATCGAAATCCTTGAACCGCTCGTAGAAAACCTGCGAGCGGCCGTCCGAACAGAAACCGTGAATGGCGAAGGCGTCGCCAACCCGATTGATCGCTTCCGCCAACAGGATGCAGGCGGATTGCGTGAGGTCCAGAACGGTGCTCTCTCCATCCGCGGGATCGTTCGTGGATTCCGACAGGTCGAGCAGAACCATCACCGCAGTATCGCGTGTCTTCCGAATCTGGCGCATCATCACCCGCATATCGGGCTGTTGGCGCGTGCGAATATCTATCGCAGCGGTGACCGCGGCATTCAAATCCAGATCGTCGCCTTCTTCGAGCTTGCGGATACGTTGGGTGCCTTGTGGCCGCATCGCGTCCAGCCGGTGGCGCAGCCGCTCCATGACGGGGCGATGCTCATGCAGGATCGCATCGGCTGTAGCCGGATCGCCGAGTTTGGGTCGTCTTTCGAGAACAGTCGCCCAGGACGGGCGCATCATCTGAATGGTATGGTCGAATTCGTCATAAAGGACCGGCGGGGCGACAGGTTCCTTGCCTTCTCGGTCATTGAAGCTGGTGCCGTCATCGTCGAAGAACTCGTGCGATTGCACCCAGATTTCCTGGGCATCGTCGCCTGCGGTTTCGACCTCGACCTCGTTGACCATTTCGGTGACGGAAACGTATTTGCGAACCTGTGGGGCTTGCGCGGGCGCCGTATCGAATTCCAGCTCCTCGAACTCCCACAGCAGGCGGTTGTCGCAGCGATAGGGACAGGACGGCAGGTCCGAATGCGCGGAATAGGGTGTGCCCTGAAAGCGTGCGGCCAGTTCCAGCCCCAGATCACGCGAAGCATCCGGAAGATCGAGATCGATTTCTCCGAACCGTGCTTGCGTCCACGCCGCGATCTCGCTTTCCGCCGTTTGGCCGGGCGAAATGAGCGCGCGGGCGATGCGGTCGAAATCGCCGCTCATCCCTGACGCGGTGTGGCTGTGAAACTGCACCCAAAGATCGTAGAGACGCGGCAGGCGCTTTATGGCCAGCGCCTCCGCGCGGGCGTCGTCGATCAGCCCGATACAGGCGGTTTGCAGCGCGTTCAGACCTTCGCCGCGGATCGGCGAACGCAGGCATGCCAGGTGGGCAGCAAGGTGTGCGCACTGGGCGCGATAGAGGTCGGGTGCGGGGATGTTATTCCAGTCGTCCAGAGCATCGGGCAGATGCATGCTGTGTGCTTCGAAATAGGGCCGCAGGCCGGTGCGGGTTTCGAAATCGCCTGCCGTTGGCACCAGCATGAAATCGCGTCCCCA
This sequence comes from Notoacmeibacter sp. MSK16QG-6, assembly GCF_024158145.1. Taxonomy (GTDB): domain Bacteria; phylum Pseudomonadota; class Alphaproteobacteria; order Rhizobiales; family Rhizobiaceae; genus Notoacmeibacter. Next base: position 616,199 of record NZ_JAMYXM010000001.1, on the reverse strand, counting down.
AAGCGCGCGCAGATACATCATTAGCCGGCGCTGAACGTCTACCAGCAGGGTTCCTTTTCGCTCACGCTGAACGACCGCGCGGGACTCTTCGGTTTCGAGCGCAAAATAGGCTTGCAGTTCGGGGTAGTCGGTGCGGTGCGCGTCGATTCCCCAATCCGCCCAGCGTCGCAATCCGCCGAGGGTCAGGACGTCGAAGAGGGCTGTGAGATGATCCAGAAGCGGACGCAGCGCGCGTGGCGCCCGTCCAAGGAGATGCTCCAGAAAACGCAGATATGCGCGGAAGAGTGTTGCATCGCCCAAGCGGCGCGCCGCGGTGGGCGCTGTTGCCAGCACCCTTGTAATGACCGCGCCAGATGTCCGGGAGGCAAAGCCCAGAATGACCGAGAGCAATTCGCCCAGAACGTCTTCGCCGAGTTCCGTCGCCAAAAGCGGCGCGGCCTCAATCCAGGCGATGACCGGTTCATCGCCACGGCCCATGCGTATCAAGGCTCCGACGCCCTGCAGCCAGATGTCGAGCGCTTTCGGCGACAGTTTGCGCCGTGCATCCGGCAGCGCGGCGTCCAGAACCGAAGCGGCCTTAGACGAAAGGGCCTCGGCCAGTTCGGCGTGATCGGCTGGGAGCGCTTCAGAACCAGGTTGCGACAGCGGCATCAAGCGCGTCCCTCATATCGGGATCGTCGGTAATCGGATGGATCAGCGCCATTTTGCAGGCGTCTTTCGGTTTGACGCCGCGTTCGATGAGGCGTCCGGCATGAATGAGCATGCGGGTGGAGACGCCTTCGTCCAGTCCGTGACCCTTGAGGTTGCGGGACCGGGTGCCGATTTCGACCAGCTTCTTGGCGGTCTCCTCATCGACTCCGGCCTCATGCGCCACGATCTCGGCTTCGGTCTCCGCCTCGGGCCATGTGAAGTCCATCGCCCCGAAGCGCTGTTTCGTCGACTGTTTGAGGTCTTTCATCAAGGATTGGTAGCCGGGGTTGTAGCTAACGACGATCAGGAAATCCTCATGGGCGCGCAGCAGTTCACCCTTCTTTTCAAGGGGCAGAACACGGCGGTCGTCGGTCAGCGGATGGATCACGACAGTGGTGTCCTGACGTGCTTCCACGATTTCGTCGAGATAGCAGATCGCGCCGTGTCGCGCAGCAAAGGTGAGGGGGCCGTCCTGCCACCTGGTCCCGTCGCTATCGAGCAGAAACCGCCCTACGAGGTCGGACGCAGTCATGTCCTCGTTGCACGCGACGGTGACCAGCGGTCGGCCCAGCCGGTGCGCCATATGCTCGACAAAGCGGGTTTTGCCGCAGCCGGTCGGGCCTTTCAGCATGACGGGCATGCGTGCGTCCCATGCCGCAGTGAAGAGGCCGACCTCATCGCCGGTCTCTTTCCAGTAGGGCTCGTCGACGATGCGAAAATCTTCCAGCGCTTCGGCCATGCTCACATCCTTTGCGGCTGATAAAAAAAGCGCCCGGGAGAGGTCGGCCCGGACGCAGTTGGGGAGGGTGGAACGGTTAGACTGGCGTGCCGCGATAGACGATCATGTTGGCGCCCTGGCTTTGCGTGAAATTGTCGTAGCCCAGCAGCCGGACATGATTGTCGGGATTGGCTTTGTGGCAGCTCTCCAGTTCGGAGAGGATCGCATCGACGTCGGTTTCGCCGAACATCGGCAGCTTCCACATATACCAGTAGTTGGACGTCGCGTGGGCGGGCTCGGTATGCTCGATCGCCGGGTTCCAGCCGTTTTGCACGATCCACTCGACCTGCTTGCGGATTTCGTCCTTGGACATCTGCGGAAGGTAGGCAAAGGTGCCCATCTTGCGGCTTGCCGGGTCCGAGAGTCGCGACGGATAATCTTGAACATTGCTCATTGTTTCAGTCCTTTGATTGTGCGGGGTCAGCGATGCTGGATGTCGAGCTTGTCGACGGTGTCGAACTCGAACTTGATTTCCTTCCAGGTCTCCATCGCGACCTTGAGCTCAGGGCTGTGATTGGCGGCCTTGGTCAGAATGTCCTTGCCTTCCTTCTCGATCTCGCGGCCCTCATTGCGTGCCTGAACGCAGGCTTCGAGGGCCACGCGGTTGGCGGCTGCGCCGGCGGCGTTGCCCCATGGATGGCCAAGCGTGCCGCCACCGAACTGCAGGACGGAGTCGTTGCCGAAGATCGCCACGAGCGCCGGCATGTGCCAGACGTGGATGCCGCCTGATGCCACTGGAAAGACGCCCGGCATCGAACCCCAGTCCTGATCGAAGAAGATGCCGCGGTCGCGGTCTTCCTTGACGTGACGTTCGCGCAGAAGGTCGATCCAGCCCAGCGTCGCTTCGCGGTCGCCTTCGAGCTTGCCGACAACGGTGCCCGAATGCAGATGGTCGCCGCCCAGCAGGCGCAGCAGTTTCGCCAGAACCCGGAAATTGATGCCGTGATTGGGGTTGCGGTCCAGAACGGCGTGCATGGCGCGGTGAACGTGCAGCAGCAGACCGTTGTCGCGGCACCATTTCGACAGCGAATTGTGAGCTGCCCAGCCAAGAGTGAGATAATCCGACATGACGATCGGTGTGCCGAGTTCCTTGGCGAATTCGGCGCGCTGGAACATTTCTTCGACGGTCGGAGCGGTCACGTTCATATAGTGACCCTTGCGTTCGCCGGTTTCGGCCTCGGCTTTGTCGATGGCTTCCTGACAGAACAGGAAGCGATCGCGCCAGCGCATGAAGGGCTGCGAGTTGACGTTCTCGTCGTCTTTGGAGAAGTCGAGGCCGCCACGCAGCACTTCATAAACCGCGCGACCGTAGTTTTTCGCCGAAAGACCGAGCTTCGGCTTGATGGTGCAGCCCAGAAGCGGACGACCATATTTGTCCATCTTGTCGCGCTCGACATGAATGCCGTGGGGCGGGCCGAAGCAGGTGGTCACGAACCAGATCGGGAAGCGGACATCTTCCAGACGCAGCGAACGGACGGCCTTGAAGCCGAACACATTGCCGACGATCGAGGTGAAGACGTTGACGACCGAGCCTTCTTCGAAAAGCTCCATCGGGTAGGCGACGAAGGCATAGAAAGCGTCGTCGTGGCCCGGCACGTCCTCGATCCGGTAGGCACGTCCCTTGTAGCGATCGAGATCGGTCAGAAGGTCGGTCCAGACGGTGGTCCAGGTGCCGGTGGAGCTTTCGGCGGCCACGGCGGCGGCGGCTTCCTCACGAGGCACGCCATCCTGCGGAATGACCTTGAAGCAGGCGAGAATATCGGTTTCGCGAACGGAGTACTCCGGCTCCCAATAGGTCGAGCGGTAGTCTTTCACCCCCGCATTATAGGTTTTGGTGACGTGCTTGTTCATGTTGCTCCTCCCGTCCACTCGCCACCGATGAGCCAGCGGCTTTCCGTTCGGGTATCTATCCGCAATGTGGTGAATAAGAAAATTGAATAGATTTTATTCTGAGAATAAGTAAAACGATATTTATGAGATATTCGCTACGTCAGATGCAGATTTTTCGGGCAGTCGCGCAGCAGCTTTCCTACACCCGGGCTGCCGAAATTCTGCACCTGACCCAGCCCGCGGTCTTCACTCAGGTCCGTCAGCTCGAAGAACGAACCGGCCAGGCTCTCATCGAGCGCGTTGGCAAAAGACTGTTTCTGACCGACGCTGGGAACGCGGTGCTGGAAACGGCGCGCGACATGCTGGCGGAAGTCGAAAATCTCGATATGCGCCTTGCAGAACTGGACGGGCTCGTGCGCGGCATGTTGCGGCTGGCGGTGGTGTCGACCGCAAAATACGACATTCCGCCCATTATCGGCGCGTTCCATGGCAAATACCCCGGCATCGAAGTGTCGATGTCTGTCTGCAACCGTAAGGAAATGCTGGAGCGCTTTTCGAACAATACCGACGATCTCTACGTTCTGGGCACACCGCCGAAAGAATTGGCGGCGACCGTCGCACGCTATGCGGAAAATCCGCTCGTTGTCGTCGCCCCGCCGGATCATCCGTTGGCCGGGCGGTCTGACATATCCATCGCTGAGTTGAGTGCTTTTCCCTTTTTGACACGCGAACAGGGATCAGGGACACGCCGCGCTGCGGAACTCTGCTTTGAACAAGCGGGAGCGGTGCCGCAAACGCGTATGGAGCTTGGTGCAAACGAAGCGGTGAAGCAGGGCGTGATGGCGGGGCTTGGCTTGTCCGTCCTGAGCCGGGGCACCGTGTCGCTCGAATTGCGCCACGGTTATCTGACCGAGTTGGATGTCGTCGGATTTCCGCTTATCCGCCACTGGTACGTCGCCTGGCCTAAAGGCAAACGTTGCTCACGCGCGGCCGAGGCGTTTCTTGCGCAACTCGACATCGAAAACCCGCCGGCAACATCGTCGCTGCCGGTGGAAGAGAGCTGAAATCCGAAGGCTCTTTTCGGGTGCTTCGCCGCCGATCCGAAGCGCGCCCTTATTGAAAGACAATTGTATTGCCGCCATTCGCCGCGCTAGGATAGCAGTCGGATATTTGGTGTGAGCGTGGAAATTTGACAGAAGTTCCTCAAAATATTCAAAGCGATACTTGGCAGGAGGTTTTGGTCGCGGTCGACCGGACCTATGCCGAGTTGATCGAATATCAGGAACGACTCGAAGCGCAGAATAACGAGTTGAATGCGCTGCGCCGGTTCATGTCGTCGGTTCTCGCTTCGATTACCGATTATCTTCTCGTCACCGATAGAAGCGGGGCGATTACGGAAAGCGGGCAGGCCACCTGCAAGGTTCTGGGCGAGGATGTGTCGACGCTGAAATCGCGCAACATCACCGAGTTTTTCCGCGCCAGCGGGGATCAGGATATCGGTGCGGCGTTGGCACAGGTCATCAATACGCGCAAGGAACTGATCATGGATGCCGAATTGATCGGCGAAGAGATGACCGAGCCGGTCGAGCTTCGCCTCTCACCGCAACTGGATCGCCGACGCAAGGCCATCGGTGCGGTGCTGACAGCGCGTCCGCTTGGCGAATTGAAACGCGCTTACTCAGAGCTTGAATTGAGCCATGATCGACTGAAACAGGCTCAGATGCAGTTGGTCAGAAACGAGAAACTAGCCTCTCTCGGTCGCTTGCTGGCCGGTGTGGCGCATGAATTGAACAACCCGATCGCGTTCGTTTACGCCAATACGCACGCGATGGAGAAATACGCCGATCGTTTCGGCACCTATTTCGATGCCGTTCATAGCGGCGCATCGCGCGAGGAACTTATCGAATTGCGCGCCAAGCTTCGGCTGGACCGGGAAATGAAGAATCTGCGCTCGGCAGTTGAGGGCGCGCGGGACGGGGCGCAACGCGTTCGCGATCTGGTCGATGATCTGCGGAGACTGTCCGCCGATGGGACGGGTGAGTTCGAGCAGTTCGATCTGGTCGAGGCAGCGAGGACCGCGGCCCGATGGATCGAGCGGGGCACCAAGCGCAAGCTCGATATCGGCTATGAGGGGCTGAAAAGCTGCTCTGTGAAGGGACGGCTCGGGCACATTCAGCAGGTTTTGCTCAATCTCGTCCAGAACGCCGCCGACGCAGTGGAAGGACTCGACGAAGCAAGGATAACGCTGGAATTTTCCTATGAGGGCGATCGGGCGGTTATGATGATAAGCGACACCGGTCCGGGCGTGAGCGACGAGGCGGTCACTCACATCTTCGATCCATTCTACACCACCAAGGAAGTCGGTCGCGGCACCGGGCTGGGCCTTTCGATTTCATATAAGATCGTCTCCGAGCATAGCGGAGAACTGGTTTATGTCCGCGACCAGAAGGCTGGCGCGACGTTCAAGCTTTCACTACCGGCAGGCAACGGCGAATGAATATTTTGTGGCTTCAATCCGCCGGCTGCGGCGGCTGCACAATGTCGCTCCTTTGCGCCGAGACGCCGGGCCTGTTCGACCTGCTCGAAGGAGCGGGACTGTCGTTTCTTTGGCATCCAACCTTGAGCGAAGCGACGGGCGCCGAAGTCTTTGGCATGCTTCGGGACATCGAAGACGGGACATTGCCGCTCGATATTCTCTGCGTCGAAGGGTCGATCGTCCGTGGACCCGCCGGCACCGGGCGTTTCCACATTCTCTCGGGCACAGGACGCTCCATGTTGGACTGGGTGCAGAGCCTCGCGCCCCGAGCGCAGCACGTGGTGGCTGTAGGCACCTGCGCAACTTACGGCGGCGTCACCTCTGCCGGTGAAAACCCCGCCGATGCCGTCGGCGTGCAATACGAAGGCGCAGAGATGGGCGGCGCCCTCGACAAGACCTTCCGCTCGCGCTCGGGACTGCCGGTCATCAATATCGCCGGCTGTCCCACCCATCCGGACTGGGTGACCGAAACGTTGATGCTGCTGGCGTCCGGAACGTTCGGTCTCGATAACATGGACGGGTTTGGCCGACCGCGCTTTTATGCCGATCATCTGGTGCACCATGCCTGCCCGAAGAACGAATTCTACGAATACAAGGCCAGCGCCACCCAGCTGTCGGAAATGGGCTGCATGATGGAAAATCTTGGCTGCGTCGGCACGCAGGCAGTGGGGGACTGCAACATTCGCAGCTGGAATGGCGAAGGCAGTTGCACACGCGCCGGCTATCCCTGCATTAACTGCACGGCGCCAGAGTTTGAAGAGCCAGGCCATGGCTTTACCGAAACACCGAAATTTGCCGGTATTCCCGTCGGCCTGCCAACCGATATGCCCAAGGCATGGTTCATGGCGCTCGCCAGCCTGTCGAAAGCAGCCACGCCGCGCCGTATCGGCGTTAACGCAACCGCAGATCGCACGGTGGTTCCGCCCAGTCTCCAGAAGCCGAAATCATGACGGATCGTCAATTGCTGGTCGGGCCGTTCAATCGGGTTGAGGGAGATCTGGAACTCAAGCTCGACATCTCCAATGGGAAAGTTAGCGCTGCCTACGCCAATTCGCCTCTATTTCGCGGTTTTGAGCGTATGTTGCTGGGAATGAAGCCGTCCGATGCCCTGACGATAACCCCCCGAATTTGCGGCATCTGTTCGATCAGTCAGTCAGCTGCCGCCGCGTTCGGTCTGGCGGACGCCGCCGGTGCCGGTCTCGCCCGTGAAGGTGAAAAGGTCGCGACGCTCCTGCATGCAGTCGAAAACGTTGCCGACCACATCACCCATTTCAATCTTTTCTTCATGCCGGACTTCGCCCGCGCGAAATACGAGGGTCGAAGCTGGCACGCGGAGGCGGTCGCCCGGTTCACGGCCGAAAAGGGATCGTCGCTTCATCAAACGGTGGCGGCCCGCGCGGAGCTTCTGCACATCGTCGGGCTGCTGGGCGGCAAATGGCCGCACACGCTCGCAATCCAGCCGGGAGGCGTGACCCGCGCACCAACGGCCCGTGATATCATTCGCATGGGCGCGAGCCTCAAGGCGTTCCGCAAATATCTCGAAGAGCGGCTGTTTGCTGCACCGTTGGAGACGTTTCTTAGCCTGTCCAACAGCGGCGAGCTGGAGAGCTGGACAAGCGGCGATGCGGGTCTGTTCGTCAGGATCGCGAACGAGCTCGGCTTGAGCGAAATGGGAGAGGGCCCCGGTCGTTACATGTCCTATGGCGCCTACCCAATGTCGACCGGCCCGCTCTTCGCAGCGGGCCGATGGGCGGACGGTGTTGTCTCTCCGGTCGAAACGGAGGCCATACGCGAGGACGTTTCGTACGCCTGGATGCTGGGCGACGCGCTTCATCCAACCGAGGGGCAGACCCTGCCGGACGCTGAAATGCGGGAGCCTGGCTATAGCTGGTGCAAGGCGCCGAGATTAGGCGGCCAGACCGTGGAGGTCGGCGCCATGGCGCGGCAGATCGTCGATGGTCATCCGCTGGCTGTCTCCATGGCGACCGGCAAAGGCGTTCTCGGGCGGATCACCGGCCGCCTGATAGAGATCGCCCGTACGCAGATTGTGATGGAGGAACTGCTGGCCAGCATCGATGTCGGCCAGCGTTTCATGGACCGGGTTGTCGTGCCGGAAAACGGCGAAGGCGTCGGGCTGGTCGAAGCCGCGCGCGGATCGCTGGGGCACTGGATGAAGTTCGAAGACGGCGAGATCGTCAGCTATCAGATCATCGCGCCGACCACTTGGAACTTCAGTCCTCGCGACGCATCCGGTGTGGCAGGCCCGGTGGAAGCGGCGCTGGTCGGCGCGCCGGTCGATCCGGATGAGGAGACCCCGGTCAGCGTCCAGCATATCGTGCGCAGTTTCGATCCCTGCATGGTGTGCACGGTGCATTGAAGAAAGGGTCGCATATTCGGGTGCGAGGGCAGGTGCAGGGGGTCGGCTACCGGCCCTTTGTCTGGGCGCTTGCTCACAAATTGGGGATTACGGGGTCGGTGCTTAACGATCCCGAAGGGGTGCTTATCCTTGCCTACGGCTCGGCATTAGACGCGTTCACAGCGGTCCTTTCCGAACAGGCGCCGCCGCTGGCGAGAGTCGACGCGGTCGAGCTTTCTGATCACCTGTTCGCCGAGACGCCTTCGGATTTTGTGATCGCACCATCTACCGGCGAGGGCGCGAAGACCCGTATAACGCCAGACGCGGCGACATGCGACCAATGCTTTGCGGAAATCCTCGATCCGAACGACCGCAGGTTCGGCTATGCCTTTGCCAATTGTACGCATTGCGGGCCGCGCTTTTCGATCATCAACGGCGTGCCTTACGACCGCGAAAAAACCACCATGGCGGACTTTCCCATGTGTGCCGAATGCGCGGAAGAATACGCGGACCCGGCAGACCGCCGTTTTCACGCACAACCCGTGGCGTGCGCCAATTGCGGACCGCGATGCTGGCGCGAGGTCAATGGCGTGGAGGAGCAGGGTGACGCCATTGCCGCAACAGCGGAAGGGCTGCGCCGGGGCGAAATCGTCGCGATCAAGGGGCTTGGCGGCTTCCATCTGGCATGCGACGCACGAAATCCCGACGCCGTGGCCAGGCTGCGCGAACGCAAGCATCGGCCGGCAAAGCCATTGGCGCTGATGGGACCCCTCGATACGATTCGGCGCCATTGCCGCCTTTCACCCGACGAGGAGGCGCGGCTGCAAGATCCCGCAGCGCCGATCCTTCTTCTGGAAAAAATATCGGACGACCTGCCGGAGGCGGTCGCGCCCGGACAGACGGTTCTGGGCTGGATGCTCCCTTACACGCCGCTACACCACCTGCTTATTGATACGTTCGGCGGGCCGTTGGTGATGACAAGCGGCAATCTTTCCGGCGAACCGCAGGTGATCGGCAATGAGGAGGCGAGCGAAAAGCTCGGCCGCTTCGCCGATGCGTTTCTGATGCATGATCGGCAGATCGCGCGGCGGCTGGATGACAGTGTTGAGCGGATCACGGCGGCTGGCCCGATGGTGTTGCGGCGCGCCAGAGGGCAGGTGCCCGAAACGCTTCCTCTGCCGCAAACTTTTGCGGACGCGCCGCAAACCATTGCCTATGGCGGACAGATGAAGGGTGCTATCTGCTTGGTGAAAGACGGTCTGGCGCTCCTCGGCCATCATCTAGGCAATCTTGACGATGCGCTAACATACGAGGCATTTTTGCAGGCGGACCGCGACTATGCCGAATTGTTCGCGCACGATCCCGTTCTCGCGGCCTGCGATCTCCACCCAGAATTCGCCGCGACACGCCATGCCGAGGCGAGTGGTTTGCCTGTGGAATACGTTCAGCATCATCACGCCCATATGGCATCTTGTCTTGGCGAAAATCTCTGGAGCGGAGATGCCGCGGTCGGGATCGTACTCGACGGTCTTGGCCTCGGGCCGGATAACACTGTTTGGGGCGGCGAAATTCTGGTCGGTGACTACGGATCCGTTGAACGGGCCTACTATTTAAGACCTGCTCCTCTGCCCGGCGGCGATCAGGCGCAATCGGAGCCGTGGCGGAATGCCGTGATGCGGCTCGACCAGTCCGGCCACGCCGCTTTCGCCGATTCACTCTTTGCCGACCGGCCTGTCGAAACCTTGCGCCGCGCGGCGGCAGCCGGCTTCAATGCGCCACCTTCAAGCTCGGCCGGCCGCCTCTTCGACGCTGTCGCCGCCTGTTTGGGATATTGTCCTGGCAGGCAAAGCTTCGAAGGAGAAGTGGCGATGCGGCTGGAGGCGCAGGCGCAGGGACAGAACGCCGGCGACAGCTATCGCTTCGCAATCGAAGGGCGCCAGATCGATCCTGGGCCGATGTTCGACGAACTTGTCTTCGACATCGAGTCGGGCGTATCGGACGCGATGATCGCCGCCCGATTCCATCGGGGGCTCGCACAGGCATTTGCCGGCGCCGCTCGCTGTGCGGCCGATGAAGCCGAAACGCGGACCATCGCACTGTCCGGCGGCTGTTTTCAAAACCGAGTCCTGACGGAAATGGTTGTCGAAGAGCTGTCGGGTTATGACGTTCTGGTGCATCGTAAGGTGCCGGCCAATGATGGCGGACTGGCATTCGGTCAGGCGCTTGTCGCCATCGCCCGCCATATGGATAGACAGTGACCATCTGCTGTCACGTCCGGAATCGCACTGACCAGACATGTACTTTAGTTGGAAATATAACTTTCTGAAATCGCTGAATTATTCAGGATTTGACTAAAAACGTCTTTCGTTTGCCATCTCCCATTCGCGTCTGTTCCACTGATCCTGAGGAGCTTCGCCATGCGAAGTGTTGACTGAGGGAGGAATGGATTTGGCCGAGATGGAAACCTTTTACGATGTCATGCGCAGGCAGGGCATCACGCGCAGGAGCTTTATGAAATATTGCTCCCTGACGGCCGCCGCCCTGGGGCTTTCGCCGTCTTTCGTTCCGAAGATCGCCCATGCGATGGAAAACAAGCCGCGGACGCCGGTCATTTGGGTTCACGGGCTCGAATGCACCTGCTGTTCGGAGAGTTTCATCCGATCCGCTCATCCGCTCGCCAAGGACGTCGTCCTGTCGATGATCAGCCTCGACTATGACGATACGCTGATGGCGGCTGCTGGCCACCAGGCTGAAGCGGCGCTTCAGGACACGATCGAGAAATACAAGGGCAACTATATCCTCGCGGTCGAGGGCAACCCGCCGCTCAACGAGGACGGTATGTTCTGCATCATCGGCGGTAAGCCGTTCGTGGATCAGCTGCGCCACGCCGCCGAGCACGCCAAGGCCGTAATCAGCTGGGGCGCGTGCGCGTCCTACGGCTGTGTGCAGGCTGCCAAGCCAAATCCCACACGCGCAACTCCCGTCCATAAGGTGATTACCGACAAGCCGATCATCAAGGTGCCCGGCTGTCCGCCAATCGCCGAGGTGATGACCGGTGTCATCACCTACATGCTGACATTCGACCGCTTGCCCGAACTCGATCGCCAGGGCCGTCCGGCGATGTTCTATTCGCAGCGCATCCACGACAAGTGCTATCGGCGTCCGCATTTCGATGCCGGTCAGTTCGTTGAACAGTGGGACGACGACAACGCGCGCAAAGGCTACTGCCTTTACAAAATGGGCTGTAAGGGGCCGACGACCTACAATGCCTGCGCGACCACGCGCTGGAATGGCGGCGTCAGCTTCCCGATCCAATCCGGCCACGGCTGTATCGGCTGTTCCGAAGACGGTTTCTGGGATCAGGGCAGTTTCTACGACCGCGTCACCGATCTCACGCAGTTCGGCGTCGAAGCCAACGCCGATGAGGTCGGCCTTGCCGCAGCCGGTGTTGTCGGCGGGGCGGTGGCGGCCCACGCCGCCGTATCGGCCCTCAAGAATGCCCAGCGCAAATCCCAGAAATCCAAGACGAGAGAGGAGGCCTGAGCATGACTATTCAAACGCCGAACGGTTTTGAGCTGGATAATTCAGGCCAGCGGATCGTCGTCGATCCGGTCACGCGCATCGAAGGCCACATGCGCTGTGAAGTGAATGTCGACGAAGAGGGCGTGATCCGTAACGCCGTCTCGACCGGTACGATGTGGCGGGGACTTGAGGTCATTCTGAAAGGGCGCGATCCGCGTGATGCCTGGGCATTCGTCGAGCGCATCTGCGGCGTCTGCACCGGTTGCCATGCTCTGGCATCGGTGCGCGCTGTGGAAGATGCTCTCGATATCGAGGTGCCACTGAACGCGCATCTGATCCGCGAGATCACGGCAAAGGTGCTGCAGTGGCACGATCACGTCGTCCACTTCTACCACCTTCACGCTCTTGACTGGGTCAATCCGATCAACGCGCTGAAGGCCGACCCGAAGGCGACTTCAGAACTGCAGCAGACGCTGTCGCCAAGCCACCCGATGTCCAGCCCCGGCTATTTCCGGGATGTCCAGAACCGGCTCAAGCAATTTGTCGAGTCCGGACAGCTCGGCATTTTCAAGAACGGATATTGGGACAATCCGGCCTACAAGCTGCCGCCCGAGGCCGATCTTATGGCCGTCACCCACTATCTGGAAGCGCTCGATATCCAGAAGGATATCGTCACGATTCACACGATCTTCGGCGGCAAGAACCCCCACCCGAACTATCTGGTGGGCGGCGTGCCCTGTGCGATCAATATCGATGGGGTCGGCGCATCGGGCGCGCCGATCAATATGGAACGCCTGAACTTCATCAAACGCCAGATCGACCGGGCGCTCGAATTCGCCAACAACGTCTATCTGCCGGATGTGCTGGCAATCGGCGCGCTTTATAAGGACTGGCTGTATGGCGGAGGACTGTCCGCCACCAATGTGATGGATTACGGCGATTATGCCAAAACGCCATACGATCTGAAGACCCATCAGCTACCCGGTGGCGTGATCCTGAACGGGAACTGGAACGAGGTTCATCCGGTCGATCCGCGCGATCCGGAACAGGTTCAGGAGTTCGTCGACCATTCGTGGTACACCTATGGCGAACCTGGCAAGGGTCTTCATCCGTGGGACGGCATCACGGAGCCGAAATACGAACTCGGTCCGAACGCCAAGGGCACAAAGACCAATATTCGAGAGCTCGATGAGGCGGCGAAATATTCCTGGATCAAATCGCCGCGCTGGCGCGGTCACGCCGTCGAGGTCGGTCCCCTGTCGCGCTATATTTTGGGTTACGCGCAGAAGCAGGAATATGTGGTCGATCAGGTCGATCGCTCACTGTCCATCTTCAACAAGATGACCAATCTCCGTCTTACGCCGAAGCAGGCGCTTCCGACTACCATTGGCCGTACATTGGCGCGTGCGATGGAGGCGCAATACTGCGCGCAGATGATGGCGGACGACTGGAATGCGTTGATCGTCAACTTGAAGAACGGTGACAATTCCACGGCTAACATGGCCAGCTGGGATCCGAAAACCTGGCCCAAGGAAGCCAAGGGCGTGGGCACCGTTGCCGCGCCGCGCGGCGGGCTGGGACACTGGATCCGTATCAAGGATGGCCGGATCGAAAACTACCAATGTGTGGTCCCGACCACCTGGAACGGCAGCCCGAGAGATGCCGCTGGCAATATCGGTGCGTTCGAAGCGAGCCTTCTGAATACACCCATGGAACGGCCCGAAGAGCCGGTGGAGATTCTCAGAACACTCCACTCCTTCGATCCGTGCCTCGCCTGCTCGACCCATGTCATGTCGCCTGAAGGCGAGGAATTGACCAAGGTTCAGGTGCGATAAGGGAGGAGATGAGAATGAATAAGATACTTCTTGGTGTGGCGCTGGCTTTCGTTGCCGCGCCGGCCATGGCTCACACCGGGCATGGCGCGACGGATGGACTGCTTCACGGTCTTCAACATCCGATACTCGGGGTCGATCACCTGCTGGCAATGCTGGCAGTGGGATTGTGGTCGGGCTTTGTGCTCCCAACGCGGGTTTGGTCAGGCGCAGCTATGTTCATTGCCGCGATGGTCGTGGGCGGTGTCCTTTCCCTGACCGGCATTGCAATACCCGGTGTCGAATACGCGATCCTGTTTTCGGTTCTGCTGTTCGGCATGCTTGTCCTGGTGTCGAAGAGGGGACAGGCCCGCAGCTTGACGATGCTCTCTCTGGGAGCGATCGGCTTTTTCGCTTCCGCTCACGGCTACGCCCATGCCAGCGAAGCGAGCGGCGCGATTGACCAGTATTTCGCTGGCTTCCTGATCTCTACGGCAGGTCTGCACGCCCTTGGAATCGCTTTCGCCCGGCTTGTTGCCGGACAGCCACTGGCTCAGCGCGCCATCGGTGGAGCAATCATACTTTCAAGTCTGTCTCTGGCAGTGGCATAGGGGCGCGCCATGTCTAATTCCACCGAATATTCCCCCTTGGTAGACGCTGACGATGACGATATCGCGACTGCCTCACGCCAAACCAGTATCTATGTCTATGAGGCGCCGGTCCGGCTTTGGCATTGGCTCAATGCCCTTGCGATCCTTGTCTTGTGCATAACCGGCTATCTCATAGGCTCTCCGCCGCCGACCATGATAATTTCCGAGGCGGCCTATCAGTTCGTCTTCGGCTACATCCGGTTTGCGCATTTTGCTGCCGCTCTCATGCTGACGGTGTTTTTCCTCGGTCGCATTTATTGGGCGTTCGTCGGCAATCATCACTCCAGGCAACTCTTCTATATTCCTTTCTGGAAGGGAGAGTTCTGGCGTGAGGTCTGGCACGAGGTTCGCTGGTACGGCTTTATGGAAAGCGAGCCCAAGAAATATGTCGGCCATAACCCGCTTGCGCAGCTGGCCATGTTCTTGTTCTTCACGCTCGGTATCACCTTCATGATCGTGACGGGTCTTGCTCTCTACGCGGAAGGCGCCGGTCGCGGCAGCTTCTACGACATCCTGTTCGGATGGGTCACGCCGCTATTGGGAGGCAACAGCCATGTGCTGCATACGCTTCATCATCTCGGCATGTGGTGGATCATCGTTTTTGTCATGATCCATATCTATGTGGCGATCCGCGAAGACATCATGAGCCGACAATCCATCGTTTCGACGATGATCTCCGGCACGCGGTCTTTCAAAGACGACCGACCGTAGGGTCTTACCCTTCAAACCCAAGACAGAGAAAGGGCGGAGGTCACTCCGCCCTTTCTCATATGGAAGAAGATATTACACATAGACCATGATGTGAAAACTAACCTTCCATTTACGAAAGTTTGAAATCAAAATTCAGATTAAAATTCATACGTTTAGCTGATTAGAAATATTCCAGAATTTTCCTGACAGTTCGATTTTACACTGCTAGCATCCCTAAAAATCGCCATTGAGCGTATAGTAACTCACCACTCGTGCAGCTTTGGGAGGGGCGGCGATTGATGACCGAACGGACTCTCATTCTCGGTATCGGAAACGTTTTGTGGGCCGATGAAGGCTTCGGCGTAAGATGCGTGGAGCGGATGGCGAGCGCATGGTCGCTTCCCGATACGATCACGCTTTTGGACGGTGGAACGCAGGGGCTCTACCTGCTGCCCTTTCTTGAAGAGGCGGACAACCTCATTGTCTTTGACGCGGTCGACTACGATTTGCACGCCGGCACGATGAAGATTGTCGAAGGCGACGAGGTGCCCGCCTTCCTCGGCGCAAAAAAAATGAGCCTGCACCAGACAGGATTTCAGGAGGTTATCGCGACCGCCAATCTTATGGGTTACTGCCCGGCTCGCCTCGTGCTTATTGGCTGCCAGCCGGCTGAGCTTGAGGATTATGGCGGCGGCCTGCGTGACGTTGTCGCCGCCCAGATCGATCCCGCAATCGACATCGCGCTCGGCAAGTTGAGCGAGTGGGGCATCATTGCCAGCCCCGGTCGAAGTGATGACGGTCTCGTTCCCGACCGGGCCATCTCGCGCGAAGCCTATGAGGCGGGCCGCCCTTCGGAAGATAGTGCTTGCCGTACGGGCGATGCCCGTTTTTTCCCGGCGGAGGCCTGACGTCATGTGCATAGGCGTTCCCATGCAGGTCATCTCGGTGGAAGGCGTAGCCGCGAAGGCGCTGGAGCGAGGTGAGTTACGCCTGATCGATATGTCGCTGGTCGGCGCCGTTGAACCGGGCACATGGGTTCTCACCTTTCTCGGCGCGGCGCGGGAGATCATCTCCGCCGATAGCGCCGAAAAGATCACCGCTGCTTTGGAGGGGTTGCGCGCCATTATGGCCGGCGGCGATGCCGGCAATGCGTTTGCCGATCTCGACAATGCAGCGCCGCAACTGCCGCCGCATCTTGAAGCCGCCGTCTCTCAAGGCAAGACAACCGCATGAGGATCGAATGACCCATCCGCTGATCGTTCGTCTGACCCAGGAACTGGGCTGGCCTGAACTGAATACGCAGGAAGAACTTGCAGCATTTACGTCGGCTCCGGGAATTCACGTTGTTTTCGTGCCCGGAGACTTCAAGCGGAATCTGGAGTCCGCCGATGTCGCGGTGATTTTGCCTGAACTGAAAATGGCGTTTCAGAGCCGGTTCGACTGCGCTGTTGTCGGTGACGAGATTGAAGAAGCGGTGCGAACCGAAGCCGCGGTACTCAAGACGCCGAGCCTCATTTTCTATCGCGATGGTAGACCGATCGGCGGCATCCCGAAAGTTCGCGATTGGGACGAATATATCGCCAGGATCAAACAGATCGTCGCGCAACCGGCCACCACGGCATAAGGAGAATAGGCATGGTCAACAACTTCCAATTGCCGCCAGTCGGGTTCGGTCCTGGCTCTCAGCCGACGTCGGATGATGGCCTGGAACTTCAATATATGCCGATGCCACAGGATATGCGGTCCTATTCGCCGCGGATTCCGGATGTAGAATCATCGGCCGATATCGTGCCGGCCTTGGAACTGTTGGCGGAAATTGCCGCCGCGGCGGCGATTGCCGGGCAGGGCGGCGCAAATGCAAATTTCGATCTGTCGGGTCTTGATGCGCGCAACCGCAAGCTCATAGCGGAGACAATGGGCGAAGGCGAAGTCGCCATCAAGATGATGGGCATTCCGGCCATTGCCGCGCAGGAAAGCGTCTTCGCCGGCGTCTGGTGCCTTTCGGGCGCAGGTGTCGACCAGATCGAGGTCGGTCCCATTCCCGATATGGTCAGACAGCGTGCCTTTAATCAGCGGGTGCCGGCGCTCGGCGTGCGTGCGGAGACCACGCCCGATGTGGTGAATGCCCCGCCATTGGTTGTCGAACTGGTTGACAAATCGGCGGATTGGCAGCCCGGTCTCGAACCGCACGTCGTTAATCTGACCCTGTTGCCGCACACCGAGGAAGATCTCCTCTGGTTGGACAAGGCTCTGGGAAAAGGATCCGTTGATTTCCTGTCGCGCGGTTATGGCAATTGCCGGGTTCAGGCGACTGGACAGGCGCATGTCTGGCGCGTCCAGTTCTTCAATTCGGTCGACACTTTGATCCTTGATACATTCGAAGTGACCGATGTGCCTGAAGTCGTCATCGCCGCAGCCGAGGATCTTGCCGATAGCAGCGAGCGCATTGTCCAGGTCATGGAGGCGGTCCGATGAGTTTCGAGGGCTCCTATCTCGGCGCGAACGACAAGATCTCCGTGCAGGCCATCATGGAATGCAAGATTTGCTGGACGCCATACGATCCGAAGGAAGGCGATGAAACGCGTCAGGTGATGCCGGGCACGCCCTTCATCGCGCTTCCGGCAGACTGGAAATGCCCGAATTGTGATGCGCCGAAGGAGCAGTTTCTGGTCAGCGAAGACCCTGGCTCCGACCACGCCCGCGAAGAGGAAATGATCGCCACCAAAACGCGTCAGCTAGAGGCCGATTTCATGGAAGTCTGGCATGGGCAGATGCGCGACGTGCCGCTGGTCAACAAGGCGCTTCGCGTTGAGGCCGTCGCTTTCCGAATGCACGAGGGTCGGCCATTGGGCATCCTCATCACGCCATGGTTCATGAATCTGGTTCAATTGCCCGCCGATGGCGAGGATTGGTCCGACCTCAATCCCCGCGCAAAGGAGTATCTGTCCTTTGCCTCCGGGGAATATGAGTTCATTCACAATGTCCGGCCAATGGTGGGCGGATACAAGGCTTGCTCGCTGTTTTCTCCGATGGGCGATTTTAACACGCAGGCTCAGGCGACAGCGGTGGCCGAGGCTGCGATGATCGCACTCTTTCAGGACGAACATCGCGGTGTGACCGACCATGCCGCCGATATTCGCGAGGCACGCGAGCAGGAACTCGCCGCGCTTGAAAACGACGATACCGAGGCCGATGCTCAAGCACCGCAGGTGGTTCAGGCAAAACCATCGCGGCGGCAGGTGATTACCGGCGGTCTCAGCCAGACTGCCGTGGGGCGCGAGGAAGCTTAGGATGAAAGGTCAGGCCGACCAATGCGCGACGTTTGAAGTGGTTTTGCCACCTCAATTGCCATTGGAACGTCTGATTTTGGGAAAGCCGATCGCGGAAGCAGCCGCTCTTCTTCCGCGAATTTTCAATCTCTGCCGCACAGCGCAATCCGTCGCGGCTCGGCTGGCTTTCGGCCTTCCATTGGATGATGGTGCGCAGGCCGATCTCAAGGAAGAAATTTTGAAGGAGCACCGCCTGCGTCTTGGCGTCATCCTGCCCGGCAAGATGGGGGTCACGGTCGGCGGGATCGCCAGGGTGAGGCCTGAAATGAGCCTCGATCAGGTCTGCGCGCTCGACCATTCCGCCCCAATCTCGACGGTGCGTTCGGACTTTGCGCCGCACGAAGCGGTGACGCCTGTTCTTTCCGATGGGTTAGAGAACTCCGTTGCCGGACGCAACGCCACCGCGCCGCTGCTGGCAGAGGTCGAGAGCCGATATGGTCGCGGACCGCTATGGCGGCTTCTAGGACGTTATGTCGAACTGTCCGCGCCCCAAATTCCAGAGGCGCGAATGCAGGAAGGCTGGGCCAATGTGCCGGCCGCTCGCGGCGCATATGCGGTTCGCGCTCGCGTGCTCGACGGTAAGGTTATGACGTTCGAGCGGCGGACGCCGACAGATGCCCTGCTTGCTCCGGATGGTATACTCGCCCATTCGCTTGCCAGCCTCCCAAAGTCAAAATCGCATCTCGCCGGCCTGCTGCTGGACATACTCGACCCATGCATGCCGGTCTCATTGCGGGAGCTTGGTCATGCATGAAATGTCCCTCTGCGAAGGCATGCGTAGCATTATCGAGGATCAGGCCCGCGCGCACGAGGTCAGGGCCATTCGCGCCGTCCGTGTCGAGATCGGCAAGTTCGCAGGCGTTGAGAAAAGCGCGCTGAATTTTGCTTTCGATGTCGTGATGAAAGGCTCGGTCGCGGAGGGCGCCGAGCTTGTCATGATCGACCTTCCCGGGCGGGCGATGTGCTACGACTGTATGCGGGAAGTGGAGATCGAGGACCGGCTGTCGCCTTGCCCGGATTGCGGCGGGGGCAAGCTCATGCCGTCCGGCGGCGACGAAATGCGGATCAAGGATTTGGAGGTTGCCTGATGTGTACAGTTTGCGGTTGTAGCGGAGATGGCGCGACGGTCGAAGGGCATCGTCACGACCATCACCACGGAGATAGCGATCATCATCATTCCCACCATCACGGGCATGGCGGTGATATTCATTTTGGCCACGGGCTGGCCGGCGCGGAAGTGCCGGGCATGACTCAGCAGCGGCTGATCGAGATCGAAACCGATATCATGGCCAAGAACGACCGTTATGCCGAGGCGAACCGCGCGGCGTTGACGGCCTTAGAGGCATTCGCCGTCAATTTGGTTTCGTCGCCGGGTTCGGGCAAAACGACATTATTGTGCAAAACGATCGAAGCGCTCGGCGATCGGCCGCTTGCCGTGATCGAGGGCGACCAGCAGACCAGCAACGATGCGGAACGCATTCGCGCTACCGGGGTCAGCGCGATACAGGTCAATACCGGCAAGGGCTGCCACCTCGACGGCCATATGGTCGGCCATGCCATGGAGCATCTCGACCTGCCGCGCGGCGCGATGCTTTTCATTGAAAATGTGGGCAATCTGGTGTGCCCTGCCGGCTTCGATCTCGGCGAGGACTGCAAGGTTGCGATCCTTTCGGTGACCGAAGGAGAGGACAAGCCTCTGAAATATCCGGACATGTTCGCTGCAGCGAAGCTGGCCATCCTCAGCAAGACCGATCTGGCCCCGCACTGCGCCGTCGATCTCGATCTCTACGAAGCCAATCTGCGTCGGATCAATCCACATATCGAAATCATGCGTGTGTCGGCTTTGACGGGCGAGGGTATGGATCGCTGGATTGCCTGGCTCGAAACGGCCTTGAAGAAAAAGGCCGTGACGAAGCTGGCGGGATAGGCTGACATGGGCGAACCGCTTCCTTTGGTCCTTCTGGTCGATGACGAGAAACATGCGCTTGAATCGATGCGCATGGCTCTGGAAGACGATTTTGACTGCCTTGCCGCGCCCAATGCCGAGGGCGCCATGTCCCTCATGCGGGACAATCCGGTGCAGGTTATTTTCTGCGATCACAGAATGCCGGGAAAGAACGGCGTCAGCTTTCTGACCGAAGTGCGCGAGCAGTGGCCGGATACGGTGCGCATCATCATCACCGGCTATACCGAAACCAGCGATATGATCGACGCCATTAACGATGCCGGGATTTATCAGCTCATCACCAAGCCGTGGCACCCGGACCATTTGGTCATGGCCGCGAAAAACGCCACGGACCTGTTTCGGCTGAATCGCGAAAACGAGCAATTGTCGCTCGAGATGCGCTATCTTTCGCGCAGCGTGGAGAACAAGCTTTCCGAGCAGCGCAAAATACTGCGTGAAGGGCTCGGTTTTGAAAACGTGCTGCGTTCGACGAATTCGCCCCTCAATCCTGTGATTTCACAGGCGCGTCAGTTCGCTGGCTTCGATATTCCTGTGCTCATCACCGGTGAGAACGCCACCGGCAAGGCCGATATCGCGCGCGCGATGCACTATCGCTCCTTGCGCGCCGACAGACCCTTCTACGTCCTCGACTGCATCGGCATTGACGATACGATCATCGAGGAAGAACTGTTCGGCGTTCGCGGCTCGGCGGGCGGTCAGATCGCGCGGACCGGCCTTCTTCAGAAGGCCAGCCGCGGCACTCTTTTCATCGACAATCTGTCGGAGCTCTCGCCGCGTCTGCAACTCATGCTGTCCCGTGCGTTGCAGGAGGGAAAATATCGCAGGGTCGGAAATCACAGCCCTCAGCACATCGATGTACGCATCATCGCCGGCACGGAAAAAGATCTCCGCCAATGCGTGACTGACGGGAGCTTCCGCAACGATCTTTTTTACGCCGTGTCGGCTGCGGAACTGACGGTTCTTCCCCTGCGTGACCGTATCGAGGATATTCCTATTCTTGCCGATGCGATCCTCGCCGAAGCTGCCAACACACACGGCAAGATCGTCCGTGGACTATCGGACGAGGTGCTGAGTTTCTTTGCCCGTTACGACTGGCCGGGAAACCTCAAGGAATTGGAAAACGAGCTGGTGCGTATGCTGGTTCTGGCGCAAGGCCCGATCCTCGGCCCCGAACTGATTTCACGACATATTCTACAAGCCGAACCAGCGGCCCGCAAAACAGACGGCAATCTCGACCGGCTTCTGATGGCCGAAGGCGCGCTCAAGGAGCGTATCGAGGCTGTCGAAACGCGGATTCTGCGCGAGACCCTGACGCGCCTGAAATGGAACAAGAGCCGCGCGGCCTGTGAGCTTGGTCTCAGCCGCGTCGGACTACGCGCCAAGATCGACCGATATGGCTTGGCGGAACCCGATACCACATCCCGGTCAGAGGAGGACTGAATCATGTGTCTTGGAATTCCCGGACAGATCGTCGCGATAACCGATGCCGACCGAATGATGGCAATGGCCGAAATTTCCGGCGTGCGCCGCGAGGTCAGCATCGCCCCTATTGCCCAGGGCAACCTTGACGATGTCGTCGGCAAATGGGCGCTGATTCATGTCGGCTTCGCGATGAGTGAGATCGACGAGGTTGAAGCGGCAAAGACGTTGGAAGCGCTGCATTCGCTTGGCGAAGCGCAAGAGGAGCTCCACGCGATGCAGGCCACCGCACAAGCATTGGGAGGTGCAGCATGAAATATGTCGACGAGTTTCGTGATCCCAAAGCCGCCAAAATAATCCTGTCGCGCATAGCGGCAGTCTGCGATGAAATCGGCGCAACCAAGGAAAAGCCGGTTCACATCATGGAGATTTGCGGCGGCCATACGCATGCGATCTTCCGCTACGGGCTCGACAAGCTCACGCCGCCGGGAATCGAATTCATTCACGGTCCGGGCTGCCCCGTCTGCGTGCTGCCGATGAGCCGGGTCGACGAATGCGTCCAACTGGCCGAGCGGCCCGAAGTGATCTTTACGACATTCGGCGATGCCATGCGTGTGCCGGGTACGCGCAAATCGCTGCTGCAAGCGAAGGCCGACGGCGCCGATGTTCGCATGGTTTATTCGCCGCTGGACGCCCTCGAACTTGCCCGCCGTAACCCTGAGCGTGAGGTCGTGTTCTTCGGCCTGGGCTTCGAGACGACGACTCCATCGACCGCCTTTTCCATTCAGCAGGCGATGCGCGAGGGAATTCAGAACTTCAGCGTGTTCTGCAATCACATTACGGTTCCCCCGCCCATCAAGGCTTTGCTGGACGATCCCTATATGGTGCTGGATGGTTTCGTCGGGCCTGGCCACGTATCGATGGTGATCGGCATCGAGCCTTATCGATTCATCGCGCAGGACTATGGCAAGCCAATCGTCGTATCCGGATTCGAGCCGCTCGACCTTCTACAATCGGTGTTGATGGTCCTAGAGCAGATCAGGGATGGCCGCGCAGAGGTCGAAAACCAGTATGCCCGTATCGTGCCGGATGCGGGCAATCCCGCCTCTATTGCCGCTGTCGTCGATGTCTACGAGGAGCGCCCGAGCTTCGAATGGCGTGGTCTTGGCGAGATCGACAAGTCCGGCCTGCGCATTCGCGACCGCTATGCGGCCTTCGACGCCGAAGTGAAGTTCGGCATCGGTTACGGCGCGGGCGCGCGTGTGGTGGCCGAGCCGGAAGGATGTGCCTGCGGTGAGGTCATGACTGGACGCATCAAGCCGGTCGCCTGCCCGCAATTCGGAAAAGGCTGCACCCCGGAAATGCCGCTGGGCGCCCTGATGGTGAGTTCGGAAGGGGCGTGCGCGGCCTACTATCAATATGGCGGTGCGCGGGCATTGGAGCCAGCGGAATGAAGCAGGCCGTCGACACGGTGACGCTCGCCCATGGCGGCGGCGGAAAGGCGATGCGCGATCTGATCGAAAGCGTGTTCACCAGTGTTTTTTGTCCTGAAGCGATGGAAGACCAGGCAAGACTGACGTCCGAAGCACTCAAGGAGCCGGGAGCGCGACTGGCCTTCACCACCGACAGCTTCGTTGTCGACCCGGTCGAGTTCGCCGGCGGGGATATCGGTAAGATCGCCGTTTGCGGCACCGTGAACGATCTCGCGGTCGGCGGCGCGACGCCGCTGTGGCTATCGGCAGCATTCATCATCGAAGAGGGCACGAGCATCGATCTGCTGAGACGGATCGTAGCGTCGATGAAGACCGAAGCGGATCGTGCCGGTGTGCGCATCGTGACAGGCGACACTAAGGTGGTGGGACGTGGCGTGGCCGATCAGCTCTTCATCACCACCGCCGGTGTCGGCGTCATCGCACCGGGATGCGATTTGAGCGCAGCGAGGATCAGGCCGGGGGATGTCGCGATCGTCAACGGCGTGCTCGGCGATCATGGCGCCGCGATTCTGGCAGCACGCGGAGATATGGCGCTTTCGGCCGAAATTCAGTCGGACTGCCAGGGGCTGGGGCACCTCATGTCAGCCGTTATGGCAGCCGCTCCAAACCTTCGCGCCGCCCGTGACGCGACCCGGGGTGGCGTGGCGTCCTGCCTGAACGAGATGGCGATCGATGCCGGCCTCTCCATAGAGATCGACGAAGAATCCTTACCGCTTCGCACGGAGGTGAAGGGCGTCTGCGAAATTCTGGGCCTCGATCCGCTCTATCTCGCCAATGAAGGCACGCTTGTGCTTTTCGTGCCGGAGGATGAAGCAGAGACGGCCCTTGCCGCCATGCGAGCCGACGACGCCGGCAGGGGAGCGGTGATTATCGGCCGGGCGAAGGAAGGTCAGGCGGGTCGCGTGACCATGCGCACCCTCTTCGGTGGAGCCAGGATCGTCGACATGCTGGTCGGCGATCAGTTGCCGCGCATCTGTTGAGAGCACGTCATTGGCGCGGTCATGGCAGTCGAAGCTCGGGCCAGCTTGCGCCTTCGAAATAGTACCCATCCGCGTCCTGCCGCACATGGCCGCAATGCGGACCGCCGAAATGCATCGGCATGAGTAACGTGCCGCGATCAACGCATTCAGCCAGCACACGAGCCCGTGTCTGGCGTGCAAGATCGGGGAGGGAGCAATACGCCGTGTTGAGGTCGGGCTTCAGAATCTGAAGGGGCGAGTGAAAGACGTCTCCGCAAAACAGGCCCTCCTCGCCATCGGAACTGAGCCGGTAGCTCATCATGCCGGGCGAGTGGCCGGGCACGGGTTCTGCCGTTATGCCCGGTAGTATTTCGCCGGCATCGTCATCGACGAAATCGACCAGGCCGGCTTCGACAACCGGCATGACGCTATCGGTCCAGCTCTCGTCCATGGTCATGTCGGGGCCTTCCTCGACCTTCTTGGACCAGTAGTCGAAATCAGTGCGGGGCATGAGATAGCGAGCATTCGGAAAGGCCGGTTTCCAACCGCCTTCACCATCGGGAACCGTATTCCATCCTGTGTGATCGGCATGCATGTGCGTCTGAACGACATGCGTGACCTGATCGAAGCTCGCTCCGGCAGCGCTGAGCCATTCGGGAACGAGCGAATTCAGGCTGTGCATTCGCGGCGCTTTTCGCGTCTTGCGATTGCCGACGCCGGTATCGATCACGATGACCTTTTCATCGAGCCGGACAACCCAGATCTGGATCGTCACGATGAGTCGGTTCATCGCCGGAATATAGTGGTGAGGGGCGACCTTGGGCGCCAATGCCCGCAGCTCCTCATGGGATAGATCGGGGAACAGGAATGCAGGGTCGTGCGTCGGCGCTGCATATTCCAGGACGCGCGTGACGTGCGCATTTCCGATTTTCCGGGTCTGGATCATGGTTGGTCTCCGCAAATATTGAGATTATGCCGCGCGATGGGGCGGCAGGCCGTCGAGCGGTGTGCCGTCCGGCAGAATGAAGGTCGGCTGTCCGGTAAATCCTTCGCTCAGCGGCGCGTGATAGTAAAACGTGATGCGACGGCGCCTGAAGCGCCACTGTCCAGCACTGCGAACCAGTTCGTCGTCGTAATGACCCGCCGAAACAAAACTCGTTCCGTTTTTGACCGATAAATACTGCATCGAGATCCGGCCGGACGCCTCGTCTCCATTCAAATCGATCGATGCATTCGTGCAGAAGTGCCAGAAACCTTCGGCGAGGCGTTCGACCGTGGTGCTGAAGAAGCGATGAATTTCCGCCCGTCCCTGAACACGCGCCAGGCCGTCGAACTCGCCGTCTTCGGTAAAGAGGTCTGCGAATGCATCCCAGTTCCGGTCGTCGAGCAGGTGGCAATAGCGTGCCCGCAATTCGCCAATGGCAAGCCACGATTCAATGGCGTCCAGCCGCTCCTCAATTCTCCCCATGTGTTGCACTCCCGTCGATCTTTGCGGAATCAGGCCGGTCGCTTCAATTCCGCTCCGGTCTGAGCCTGCAAATCATTGAAACTGAGCCCGTCGATCATTTCTATCACTCGCAAACCGTCCGCCTCCACTTCGATGACGGCGAGATCGGTATAGATGCGCTTGACGCAGCCCGCGGCGGTTAGCGGATAGCTGCACGACTTCGTAATGCGCGGCGCGCCTTCCCGCGTGACGTGCTGCATGGCGACCCATAAACGGCGCGCGCCTTTGGCCAGATCCATAGCACCACCAACCGCCGGTGCGGAATCGTCGGAGGAACGCGCCCAGTTCGCCAGGTCGCCTTTTTCCGAGACCTCGTATGCGCCAAGGACGCATAGATCGAGATGCCGTCCGCGTATCATCGCGAAGCTATCGGCATGATGGAAGTAGCTGCCGCCTTTGAGCAGGGTCACATGCTGTTTCCCGGCATTGATGAGCCAGCGGTTTACATCACCCTCTGCTGGAGCCGGCCCGACACCTAAAATACCGTTTTCGGCATGAAAAATGACCTCCCGGCCTTCCGGCACATGATCGGCAACAAGGGTCGGCA
Organism: Notoacmeibacter sp. MSK16QG-6; assembly: GCF_024158145.1. Classification (GTDB taxonomy): domain Bacteria; phylum Pseudomonadota; class Alphaproteobacteria; order Rhizobiales; family Rhizobiaceae; genus Notoacmeibacter. Next base: position 590,116 of record NZ_JAMYXM010000001.1, on the reverse strand, counting down.
CACCGATGCCCAGATTAACTGTCCATCCTTCGGGAATATCCATGGCGAGGCGCGCGGCAATCTGCGCTCGGCTCCGGGGTTTCCAGTTCGCGGTGATCTCGGTCATGATCGCTTTCTCTGAAATTTTAGCCTTGGGGATCGCCAGATTCGATATGGACGATGCGGTCGACAAAGAGACCTGGCGTGACGATCGCTTCCGGGTCGAGTTCTCCCAGTTCACAGACATGCTGCGTCTGAACAATGGTCAGCTTCGCAGCCATCGCGCACACTGGATTGAAGTTTCGCCCGGCCGCTCTGTAGGTCAGGTTGCCCCAGCGGTCCGCCTGCCACGCTTCGACAAGCGCGACATCGCCGTGAAGCGCTTCTTCCAGAACATGCTCCTGGGCATCGAAGGTCCGTGTCTCCTTGCCTTCCATAAGCAGCGTTCCTGCGCCGGACGGTGTGTAGAAGGCGGGAATGCCTGCCCCCGCCGCGCGCATCCGCTCTGCCAGTGTACCTTGCGGAACCAGTTCGAGTTCCAGGCGCCCGGCGCTGTATAGCTCTTCAAACACAGTCGATCCGGCGATCCTTGGATAGCTGCAGATCAGCTTGCGCACGCGGCCCTCCTTGAGGAGACGCGCCAGCCCGACTTTGCCGTAGCCGGCATTGTTGGCGACGACCGTCAAGTCCCGAATGCCGGTTTCCAGTACGCCCTCGATCAGCTCGTTTGCCTGGCCTACAGCACCAAATCCGCCAAGCAGAAAGGTCGCTCCATCCGTCAGCCCGTCGAGTGCCTCGACGATCGACGAGGAAAATTTATCGATCATTGATCCTCCCTGGTCCGGCAAAGAATGCTCATCCGACAGCCATATGCCGGCAACGCTCCCACCAGACGATCAAAAAGTCCGTATAACGAACACTTGTCCATTATCTTGCAATGTGGTGAGGTGTCAACATCGCAAGATTGGAGAAGAAGGACGGTCATGATCGTCGTCTTTCAATTGTCGCCACAGGCAAAAATACAGGTCGCGACAGTCATGTAGAGGAGGATCAGGCGTGATTACCGATTGGATCGACACGGGAGCCCATTGTCTCAGATATTGCTATCGAAAAGGGGTCGGTCCCTGCATCGTGTTGCTGCATGAGATGGGTGGGTCCGTTGAAAGTTGGGACTTGGTGCTGCCTCACCTGCCCGAAAGCTGTACCGTCGTCATCCCCGAAATGCGTGGCATGGGAATGTCGGAGGAGGTGAGGGCGCCATTCAACTTCAGAGACCTTGCCTCCGACGTCGAACAGTTGATCGCGTTTCTCGGTATTGACGGCCCGGTCGTTTCGGCTGGCGTCGCGGTTGGCGGCGCAGTCGCTCTACGCCTGGCTTTGGACCGACCCGAACGCTATCGCACGACGATTGCGCTTGGGCCGGCGGCGGGGACTCCGGAGGAGAAACGCAAGCCGGTCAGGCAAATCGCGGACAGTCTTGAAGCAGACGGCATGCGCGCCGCCGAAGCAATACTGCTCGATCGGACCTATCCATCCCGTTATAGAGAACGGAATCCGGAGCATTTTGCTAAAGTTCGGGGTCGATGGCTGGCCAATAAGCCGGCTTCATTCGCAGCTTATTTTCGGGCTCTGGCAGACACTGAAATGCGTTCTGAACTGCCCCATCTACAGGGTCGGATCATCTTCGCTTCCGGCACTGACGACGTCTTTCGTCCACCGGCTTACGTCGCGGATCTCGCCGCCATCACACCAGGTGCCGAGTATGCCGAACTCGATGCCGGCCATCACCTTGCAGACCATGCGTCGGTCGATGTCGCAAACCTCATCGCGCAGTGTTTGCCCACTGCAGAGCAGGCCGAAAAGGCATAAATTTCAATATTGTAAGAAAGTTAGTCACCTCATCTGATCGGACAGGTGTTGACAGATGCAGCAAACTCAATGATAAATATGGACATATGTTCGTTATACGGACATTTGGTTTGAGGAAGCCAGTTAGCTCATCGGGAGGACACAGATGAAATTTGCTACACTTGCGGCTGGTATGGTCGCTTTGCTCACGTCAGTATCGATCACGCAGGCCGAGGAATTCCGGATGCTTTCGGGCTGGCCGGAAAACCAGTCCTACACGGTCAATGCAGCCATTCCCTTCATCGAAAAGGTCAAGGAACTGTCCAATGGTGAGATCACCATTCAGCTTGACGGTCCTGAAGTTGTCGCGCCTTTCGAACAGATCGAGCCCGTCCAGATGGGTGTCTTCGATCTCCTGTTCACCCATCCGGCCTATCATATCGGCACGGCGGCTATTGGCCTTGGCATTGAAGGAACGAAGTCAGACCCCGAACTGCGCCGCAGCTCCGGCGTTTTCGACACGATGGATGAATATTATCAGGGACTTGGCCTGAAGGCGATTGCGGTTGCGCCCGTTGGATCGGTTGCATTCAATTTCATTCTAAAGGATCCGGTCGGCGACAGCCCTTCCCTCACGGGCCGAAAAATTCGCGGTACGCAGACCTATAATCCCGTTATCGAAGGCCTTGGCGCCTCACCGGTGGTCCTGCCGATGCCGGATATTTACTCGGCTCTCCAGACTGGCGTGATCGATGGCGCCGGCACCACTCTTACCGGCCTGAAAGAGAAAAAATGGTATGAGGTTGCCGGCTATCTTTCCAGGCCGAAGTTCGGTGTGGTCAGCCTGTTCATCTTCATGAATCTCGAAAAATGGAACGCGCTAAGCGATGAGCAGAAGGAGATCATGGAAAAGGCGGCCGTTGCACTGGAATCTGAAACGTCCGACAAATTCGATGCACTTGCAGCCGAAGAAGAAGCATTCCTTCTGGAGAACGGCATGCAGATTTCAGAGATGCCTCAGGAAGACGCCGAGCAGGTCAATAAGATGATCTTCGATGGTGCCTGGAAGACGGCTTCAGCGGCAGGTCCTCTGGCCGAGAAGATGCACGAGCAGGCTCGCGAGGCCGGTCTCGCTGAATGAAACCTAACCCAGCCATCAGGGTGACGACGCAGGCCGGCCGTTTGGTCGGCCTGATGGTCCAGATATGCTTTGTGCTTGCTTGTGCCGCTTTGGCTGTAATCACGTGCATCACGGTCTACGAAATCATGATGCGGTATTTTCTGAACCGACCCTCGATCTGGGTATCGGATGCCGTCCGGTATCTGCTCGCAGCGGTTATCATGCTCGGCCTCCCAGAACTCACGGTACGGCATGGTCACGTTTCCATTGACCTCATTTCCGAATTGCTTGTCCGGTGGTCTCTATATCGGCGTATTCTCTTCGCCATCGGTGCCGCGACATGCCTGTTCGTTTCCTGGGTTGTACAGGCTGTCTTCTTCTCGCAGCTCCATAGCGGCATCATGACGCAGGGTTTGTGGCCTATCCCGCGTTTCTGGATCACGGGGATAATCCTGACCGGTTTCGCGCTGACCGGACTGGCGTTCATCGTCCTGACTTTTCAGTCCACGACAGAAGACGAGTGAACCGCGATGGAATGGGTCACGGTCCTTTTGATATTTGTCGGCTCGCTGCTCGGCCTGATGATGACCGGTCTGAACGTTTTCATAGCGTTCCTGATCGTCAATCTGGCCTCCACGGTTATTCTTATCGGCCCTCGCGGTTTCGGCTTGTTCGCAAATAGCTTGTCGGAAAGCCTGATGACCGAGAGCTATGCGACCATCCCGCTGTTTATTCTGATGGGAGAAATCCTCTTCCGCTCGGGAAGTGTCGATGTGCTTTTCGACTCCGTCGACAGGCTGGTCGGTCAGATCCGGGGACGACTCTATGCGGTGGTCATTCTGATCGCGACGATATTCGGGGCTCTGTCGGGCTCGGTTATCGCGGTCACCGCCATGTTGGGACGCTCGGCGCTGCCGAATATGGAGCAGCGCGGCTATTCGCCACGCTTGTCCGCGACGGTGGTTCTTGCCGGCGCTTCGCTCGCCCCCATCATTCCACCCTCTCTTCTGGCCATTATCGTCGGATCGTTGGCCGATGTCTCCATTGCCGGCCTGCTGGTCGCAGGCATTGTGCCCGGCATTATCATTTCACTGATGACCGCCGGCTATGTCGCCTTCTCGGTGATAAGGCATCCGGAACTCGCGCCGCCCAATGTCGATGCGGTTTCTGAAAATCGGGGCAGTGCCTGGATGGCCGGCCTAAAGATGGTGCCCTTCATGCTGATCATCTTCATGGTGATGGGGCTGATCATGTTGGGCATCGCGACGCCCGGCGAATCCGCTGCCACAGGCGTTTTTGGAGCGATCGGCGTGGCGGCGATCTATCGCAAGGTTTCCCTGTCGATGCTCAGGGACGCCCTGACGTCCGCGACGCGTCTCAGTGTCATGATCATGATAATCGTGGCTTCGTCGACGCTTTTCAGTCAGCTCGTTGCTTTCACGGGCGCGTCACGCTCTCTCGTCTCCTGGGCGACGGAACTGGGCCTGGCGCCAATTGCGATGTTCGCCCTGATGATGTTGCTTCCGCTCGTCCTCTGCATGTTCATCGATCAGGTCGCGTTTCTACTTATGGCCGTGCCTCTCTACGAGCCGCTTGTGTCCGCGCTTGGCTTTGACCCCATCTGGTTCTGGGCGATCTTCCTTATCAACCTTACCGTTGGGGGTGTCACGCCGCCATTCGGTTATACGCTTTTCACCTTGGCCGGGTCGGCGCCCAATATCACGACAAAAAATGTCTTCAGTGCCAGTCTTCCGGTCGTGGCGATCTTCGTCATCGCCATGGTGCTCTTTACTTTCGCACCACAGCTCGTGGTCTGGCTACCGAACCTTCTCTAGCCGTAACAACCGACGCCAACAGGGAAAAACCATGTCCAAATCAAAATTGAACATTTGTCCACTTTGCGGACCCGTGGTTGTGGCCGGTGGGGAGTGCCGGTCATGAGCGATGCCTTCATTGTAGCGCCGGTACGGACGCCCATCGGCAAGTTTGGCGGCGGAATGAAGTCGCTGACTGCAGTCGATCTTATGATGCACATCGTAGAAGCATTGCTGGAGCGCACATCCGTACCGCCAGACACGATCGACGATGTCATCGTGGCGCAGTCCTATGCTTCCAGCGAGGCGCCATGCCTCGGCCGATATGGTGGATTGGCGGCAGGTTTGCCTATCGAGACACCCGGCTACACTCTCGACAGGCGCTGCGGCTCTGGCCTGCAGGCTGTGGTGAACGCGGCCATGCATGTGCAGACGGGACAGTCCGATGCCGTCCTCGTCGCTGGCGTCGAAAGCATGTCCAATGTCGAGTTCTACACCAATGACATGCGGTGGGGCAGTCGTATGGGCAGTGTCCAATTGCATGACAGGCTGGATCGTGGCCGCGTGCGGTCACAGCCTGAAGAACGCTTCGGTTATATCTCCGGTATGCCTGAAACAGCCGATACTCTGGCGCGCGAGTACGGTATTACGCGCGAAGAGGCCGACGCTTTCGCGGCGCGTAGCCATGAACGAGCGGACAATGCGTGGAACGATGGCCTGTTCGATGAAGAGGTGGTCCCTGTAGATGTCTCCGACCGCAAGGGGCGAACAACGACAATCACGCGCGATGAAGGCATCCGACCCGAAACAACGGTCGAACGCCTGGCGGCGCTTCGAACGATCCATGACGGCGGAGTGACGACAGCGGGCAACGCCAGTCAGCAGAACGATGCCGCCGCCGCCTGTCTCGTCGTTTCCGGCGAATATGCCGAGAAACATAATCTGGAGCCGATGGCGCGCCTGGTCGGCTGGGCAGCTGCCGGTGTGGACCCGGCTCGGATGGGTATCGGTCCTGTCCCCGCGACCAACAGGGTGCTCGGCAGAACCGGTCTTTCTCTCGACGATATCGATCTCATCGAGTTGAACGAGGCCTTTGCCTCGCAGGCCCTCTCGGTACTCAAGGCGCTCGACGTGACAGACCACGACCGGGTCAACGTCAACGGCTCCGGAATTTCTCTCGGTCATCCCATCGGCGCCACCGGCGTGCGCATTCTGACAACGCTGATGTACGAGATGAAGCGGCGCGGCGCGCGCTACGGGTTGGAAACCATGTGCATCGGCGGCGGCATGGGCATGGCGGCACTCTTCGAACGCTCATGAAGACGCCCGACGCATATAGACCCCCTCACGATCTGAAGAAGATCGTCGAGGCAAACGCATTTCTCAGGGAGCTCGGCGTGGTGTTCCGCCGGCTCGATGGCGATGGCGCGGTTTTCGAACTCGATCTCGACAATCGCCACCTGAACGCGGAGGGGCGTCCCCATGGGGGCGTTTACACGACCATTCTCGACGCCGCATCGGGTTTTGCCACGCGCTTTCGCGGCGCTGATACGCCACTTAGCGGAACGCTCACTCTGTCTCTTACCACCGAGTTTATGGGCGTTCCGGAAACCAAACGGCTCGTCGCCACTGGTGTCGTTGTCGGTGGCGGACAGTCCATCGCATTCACCAGAGCCAAATTGCATGACAGCGGCGGCGCGCTGATCGCTTCGGCGAGCGGCACGTTCAAGCGCGTCTTTCCAAAAAGAGATTCAGAACATTCAGGAGCAGAAAGATGAGAGATGTCGTCGTCGCCGGTATCGGCATGACCGCTTTCGGCAAATTCATGGACCGCAATCTCAAGTCCCTGTCCGAGGAGGCGGTCGCCGCTGCGCTGAAGGACGCCAACAGCGAAGCGAAGGATGTGGAGCAGGTGATCTTCGCCAATGCGGCGGCAGGCATGATCACGGGTCAGGAGATGATCCGGGGCGAGGCCTCGCTCCGCGACACAGGCCTCGATGGCAAGCCCATGTTCAATGTCGAGAATGCCTGTGCTTCTTCCTCTACCGGATTTCATCTGGCCTGGTTGATGGTCGCGAGCGGTCAGGCGGAATCCGTCCTCGTGGTGGGCGCTGAAAAGATGACCCACGAGGACAAACGCGTCTCCTTCGGCGCTTTCTCCGGCGCAGTCGATATCGAAGAACCACTCCCGGAAGGGTATAAGGCCGGGTCCGGCTCCATTTTCATGGATCTCTACGCTAACAAGGCCCGCAAATGGGCCACCCGGACCGGCGGCACGCCTGAAGATTTTGCGCGGGTCGTCGTCAAGAGCCGCCACGCCGCAAGTCTCAATCCTATCGCGCAGTTTCGAAACAAAACGAGTGTCGATGAGGTGATGGCGAGCCGGATGATTTCCGATCCGCTCACTCTCTTCATGTGCTCGTCCATCGGTGATGGCGGCGCGGCTATCCTGCTCACCTCGGAAGACTTCGCCCGCAAACGCGATGTGCCGCTTGTCAAAATCCGAGCCTCAGCTGTCGTCAGCGCAAAAGCACATGGCGAAAGAGAGCCGGTTGCGGTCACGGCCTCGCGCAAAGCTTACGAGATTGCAGGTATCGGGCCGGAAGATCTGCACGTGGTCGAACTGCACGATGCATCGGCCCCGGCCGAACTGATCCACTATGAAAATCTCGGGCTTTGTGACCCCGATGGCGGCGCTATCGAACTGATCCGGTCTGGCGAAACTGGAATTGGCGGACGGATTCCGGTCAATCCATCAGGCGGGCTGCTGTCACGCGGTCATCCGCTCGGCGCAACGGGCGCAGCCCAGATCATCGAGCTGACCCAGCAGCTGCGCGGAACGACGGGCAAGCGTCAGCGTAACGGCGCAAAGGTCGCGCTAGCGGAGAACAATGGCGGCCAGCTCGACGGCGACAGCGCCATCGCGGCCGTTACGATTCTGACGATCTGAGGGAGCGCAAGATGAGCAGAGTCGCAATCGTCACCGGCGGTGCGCAGGGTATCGGACTGGGTATCACCCGCCAATTGCTTTCCGAAGGTTATCGGGTGGCCGTCTGGGATCGTGATCCCGATGCATTGGCCGCCCTTCCAGAACAGATTGGCGTAGCCGAAGAGGTCCTTTTCGGTCAGCAGGTCGACGTGACCGACAAGAGCGCGGTTGACGATGCGGCTTCGGTGCTGGCGTCTCATTGGAAGACGGCCGATGTGTTGGTGAACAACGCTGGAATTTCCCGTGACAAGCGCATCGTCAACATGACGGAAGACGATTGGGATATCGTTCTGGACGTGAACCTGAAGTCCCAGTTTCTCTGCGCTAAAGCCGTCATTCCAGCTATGGTCGAAACGGGTCATGGCCGTATCGTCAATATCGCTTCTCGCGCCTGGCTCGGCGGTTTCGGCCAGGCCAACTATTCCGCCTCCAAAGGCGGTGTTGTCAGCCTCACGCGCACCCTCGCTATCGAGCTTGCGAAAAAGGGCGTGACCGTAAACGCAATCGCACCCGGCATTGTCGAGACGCCGCTTCTGATGTCCTACACGGACGAACAGCGGGACAGGCTGGCGAAGACGGTGCCGATGCAGCGGATCGGCCAGCCTGACGACATCGCACGGGCGGTCGGTTTTTTCGCGTCGAAAGACAATGACTACGTGACCGGCCAACTCCTCTACGTCTGCGGCGGCCGCTCTCTTTCCAGCCCAAGCGTTTGAAGGAGAGTCGAATGACAGCCTATCTTTTCGTTCTGGCCCGCGCCGCATCCCCCGACGGCTGGGATCGTTATCGCACCGAGGTAGCCGATTGCGTCGCTGCGCATGGCGGGCGCTATCTCGTCAAGCGATCGTCTGCCGAGGCCCTTGAGGGCGATTTCCAATATCAGCGCCTCACCTGCTTCGCTTTTGACGACATGCAGGCTCTGCACGCCTTCTGGCATTCCGACGAATACCAGAAGCGCATCAAACCCCTGAGAGAAGGTCTGGGTGAATTCGACGTCTGGGCGGCGCCCGGCATCGACGAAAGCGAGAGGGAGGACCGAATATGAGCGTCAATCGAAAATCGGAAGGTGCGGTGGCAATCGTTGAATTGGACGACCCGGCCGCCATGAACGCGCTTACCCCTGACGGTCTGACAGAACTTCGCGAAGTGCTCTCGGCCTGCCAGAACGACGACAGTATCCGGGCGATCGTCCTGACCGGTGCGGGCGATCGCGCCTTTTGCGCTGGCGCCAACCTCAAAAAGACCTTCCCGCCGGAAAACAGCTTCGGCCGCAATGTTCTGTTGAGCCGGCAGGTAGAGGCAAAGGACGGTGGTTATACGAGGCTTCTCGACCTGACCGATCTGCAGATCTGGAAGCCGATGATCGCCGCCATCAATGGCTACTGTCTGGGCGGCGGTTTGGAACTGGCGCTTCAGTGCGATCTGCGGATCGCCAGCGACAGCGCCTCTTTTGCGCTTCCGGAGGTGAAAGTCGCCAGCGTGCCGGCGGTCGGCGGCGTGCAGTATCTGCTCCGCGCCATTCCTGCCGCCCACGCAATGAAGCTTGCGCTGACCGGTGACCGCATCGATGCAGCGGACGCGCTTTCGATGGGGCTTGTCAGCGATATCTGTTCCCCTGCCGAGCTTATGGAAAGTGCATTGGCTATAGGCCAACGCATCGCACAGAACGGACCTCTGGCCGTCCAGATGGTCAAGAAACTCGCCGTTGAGACAGCGCATGAGGCGCCCGCGCAATTTGTCGCGCAGGCCAATCTGGCCTGGGGTCTTCTGCGGGACAGCGCTGATCGCATCGAAGGACGGCAAGCCTTTGCCGAAAAGCGCAAGCCCATTTTCCGCGGCAACTGACCGCACCAAAGAACAGCCGCCGAGGAACGATCATGGATTTCGAACTGACCGACGACCAGACAATGCTGGTGGACATGGCAAAGCGCATGTCGAACGACAGCATTCAACCGATTTTGGATCGCGAGCCGACCGACAAACCGCTCAATCGCGCGGCGATGCTGGAGATATACACGCACCTTGCGGAGTTCGGCGTCACCTCCGCGCGTTTGGCCGAGAGCGATGGCGGATCGGGCCTTTCGCTGCTGGACTATGGTTTGATCATGGAGCAACTGCCGCCCGTAGTCGCTCTGTCGCTACTTAGTCATGACGGCTCGACCGTACGTTTCAACGCCGGTGCAGACGAAGCGCTTCGATCCGAATATCTCGATGAGTTCATCGCAGGACGAAAGATCGTCTGCACAGCCAACTCGGAACCGAATGCGGGATCGGACAGCAATGCCGTGTCCACCCGGTTGGAGGTCGACGGCGAAAAGGCCTTCATCACCGGCAAGAAAATGTGGATCACCAACGCCTCGATCTGCGACTGCATGATCGTCAGTTGCTCGACCGGCAAGGACGATCGGGGCCGTCCTATTCCACAGCGTGTCATGGTCGATCTTTCGAAATCCGATGTCGGCCTGTCCGAAACGGCGCTTAACGGATTGAAGCAGGGTCATCTCTGCGAAGTTACGTTCGACCGCACCGAAGTGCCGCTGAAAAATATTATCGGTGAGCCGGGAGACGCCGGCAAATACATGACGATTGTCTGGAACGCCAACCGGCCACTCATTGGTTTGATGGCGCTCTCTATTGCTCAGCGTGCATACGATATGGCCTTAGAGCACGCCAACGACCGCCACCAATTCGGCTCAAGCCTGGCCAGCCGGCAACTGATCCAGCAGGATCTTTCCGATATGCAGGCCAAGTTGATCTCCTCGCGCCTGACCTGTCTGATGGCTCTGGCGTCGCTCGACAAGGGCGCACGCTCGAACGGATTGTCGGCTATGGCCAAGCGCCTGGCGACCGAGGCCGCCGTGGAGATCATCAACAGCGCCATGCATATTTGCGGCGGGATGGGTATCTCCGAAGAGCTGGGCCTCGCTCAATTGTGGGCCGATGCTCGTGTTTTTCAGGTGCCGGACGGCACACAGGGGATTCTGGCCCTTATCCATGGCCGTGACTTAACCGGTCAGGCCGCGTGGCGTTGATGTGATCCGTCAGGGCATTCGTAAAGAAGGTGGGAGAAATGGAATGACGAAATTGCACTGGTCGCCGCGCTCGCCCTATGTCCGTAAAGTCATGGTGGCGCTCCACGAGAAAGGGCTTGCCGGCGATGTCGAGACCGTTCGGACAGTTGCCGACCCGTTTCTGCCGCCAGTCGAATTCTTCACCACCAATCCTTTGGCGAAAATTCCAACCTTGGAGCGAGCCGGCGAACCGCCGCTCTTCGACAGCCGTGTCATCATGGAATGGGCGGATATGGAAGGAACTGCGGAACCCGTTCTGTTCCCTTCCAATCCGCGCGAGCGGCTCGCAGCCCTGCGTTACGAGGCGATCGGCACCGGGATGATGGAGGTAGGCGTTACCCTCCTCATCGAAACGCGGATGCGCGACCAGACACAGCAGGATGAACGCGTAATCCAGGCCAGTGTGAAGAAATTCGAGGCTGTTTTGGACAGGCTGGAAAGCGAGGCAGACGAAATGTCTCATCGCCCCTTCGACGCAGGTCATATCTCCGTCGGTGTCGCGCTCTGCTATTACGATTTTCGCTTTGCGGATCGTCAGTGGCGTCGCGGTCGGGACCGTCTTGCGGCTTGGCACGCCGAATTCTGCAAACGGGAATCGGTCAAGGCGACAGAATTTTCGAATGAGGCTCTACCGACAGACATTCCCGCCAAACCAGCCGACTGACAAAGGTCGGGATAGTGGCGAAGGTGGATTGTCGACCCCGGCATCGCCCTGTTGCTTTCGCCCGAAAATTGCGGTCGATTGGCCGCAGACTGGCGACATGAAACACTGGATGCAAAACCTGCGCGAATAGGCATCCGCATGAGGGGTTATTGACTGTGTCGGACAATGAGAAGCGCGCGACAGATTTTGTGGGATCCGTTGCGCGCGCTTTTGCGATTCTCGAATGTTTCACCACCGATGAAGCGCTCCGACTGCAGGGACGGATGACCCTGACGGATGCGGCGCGCCTGACCGATCTCAGCCGGGGAACGGCGCGCCGTCTTCTGCTGACCCTGGCGGAGCTTCACTATGTCGACACTGATGGCAAATATTTCTGGCTGACGCCAAAGCTGGTCAATCTCTCCCGAGGTTTTCTCATGCCGCTCGGATTGGGGGAGGGTTCGCGCGCCGTTCTCTACAGCCTGACGCAGAAGCTGGACGAGAGCGCCTCCGTCGGTGTGCTGGATGGCGCCGATATCGTTTATATCGAACGGGTCGAGGTGCGGCGCATCTATTCGTCCCGGATCGTCAGTGGTACGCGGCTGCCGGCCTCGTCCAGCTCCATCGGCCGGGTTCTCCTTGCCGCGCTGTCCGAGAATGAGCTCTCAAGCTGGCTAGAGGCCTATCCGATCAGCCAGTACACGGCGAAAACCCTGACCGATCCGAAGTCGTTTCTGGAAGAAATCGCCCAGGTCCGCCAGAATGGTTACGCCATTATCGACGAAGAGCTTGAGATGGGTATTCGTTCAATAGCGGTTCCGGTATTTAGCCGAAACAGCCGTGTTGTCGCCGCGTTGAACGCGTCAACGGTCTCGGCGCGTCATTCAGTCGACGATCTGCGTGAGCAATTCCTGCCGGAGTTGAAAATCGCATCCGAACGTTTGTCACAGACAATGGCGTGGTGAATTTCAGGCAGGAATGTCGAGCAGTCCCGTCGCGCTGATGCCACCGTCGGCCAGAATTGTCTGACCGGTGATATAGGCCGCCTCTGCGCTACCGAGAAAACGGATGATGTTGGCAATGTCGTCGGGCTTCCCAACACGGCCAAGCGGAACACGTTCTTCGCGTGCTTCGAGGACGCCCTCTTTCTGATAGAGCTTTTCGGTCAATGGCGTGCGGATCATGCCCGGAGCGACAGCGTTCACCCTTATGCCGTCGGGCGCCCATTCGATGGCCAGATTTTCGACAAGCGAAATCAGCGCGGCTTTTGCCGGTGCGTAGGCGGCCTGACCGGGATGCGCTTGCATGCCCGACATCGACGCCACCGCAACCACCGATCCGCCGGCTGTCTTCAGCGCATGGTAGAATTTTTGCGCGAGGATAAACGTCGAGCGGACATTGAGGTCGAACATCCTGTCCCATTCGGCAAGGGACTGTTCGAACAGTTTTGCAGGTGCGCCGGCACCCGCATTTGAGACAAATAAATCGATGTCATTGTCGAGAAATTCGAGGGCTTTTTCGGCAAGCGCGATTGCGGTGCTTTCCTCTCCGAGATCGCCTGTCAGATAAAGCGTCTCAGCGCCCATATTCTGCAGTTCGGAAATCAAGGCGTCCGGTGCGGGCTTCCGTCCTGACGCGGTCATAACGATTCTAAGCGGCTTATTGTAGGGCTTCGCGTTTTGCGCGAGCAATTTTAGAGCAGCTCCGCCAATTCCTTCGCTGGCACCTGTCAGAACGATATGCATTTTGGTCCGGTCTCCCAAAGTCTTTGGACCATGCTGCGGCATGTGGATTTGATGGGAAATGGACGAAGAGACAATGCGATTGCACTTCTGATGCGGTTCGACCGGTAAATCCAAGCTTTGTTCGCTTTCGTACATGGCGAACGGGGCGGGCTGACTTCACGGTGCCCGTTTCAAATGGAGATTTCGAGCCGTGGGACAGTCAAGAAGAACAATTATCGTGACTGGCGGCGCCTCCGGCATCGGCCTGGCGACGGCTCGCCGATTTGCCGGACAGGGCGAGCGTGTTGTCGTGATCGATCTCGATGAAAGCCGGGCGCAATCGGCGGCGCAGGCGCTCGGCGGAACCGGGAACCATGCCGGCTATTGTTGCGACGTCACAGATGCCGCGGCTGTTGAAGTTATTTTCGACAGCGTTGGAGAAATAGATGTGCTGGTCAATAGCGCCGGCATCGGCGATGTGAATATCGCCTCCGTCGACCAATCGATCGATCGGTTCCGCCGTGTCCTCGACATTCATCTGAGCGGAGCCTTCCTGCTCGCGCAACATGCGGCGCGCTCCATGATGATGCACAAGCGGGGAGGCAAGATTGTTAACCTGACTTCGATTGCCGCTCTCGGCGGCCTGCCTCGCCGCAACGCATACGGTGCGGCCAAGGCTGGGATCGTCGCCATGACCCGCTCTCTGGCCTGCGAATGGGCGAGTGCTGGAATTTGTGTCAACGCCGTCGCGCCCGGCTATGTGCGTACCGAACTGGTTGAGGGGCTTATCCGGGATGGCTTGATCGATGGGGATCAGATTGTCCGTCGAACGCCTGCTGGCCGCTTCGTAACGCCAGAAGAAATAGCCGATGCGATTGTCTTCCTTGCTTCGGACGCTGCTTCCGCCATAACCGGTGTCACACTGCCGGTCGATTGCGGTTGGACCGCTTATGGCGCGGCAGGCGACGCCTTTTCTACCGAAGCGGCGAACAACTGATAGGCCGCAGAAGGATATGCGAAAGCGGCTGGCCGACTGAGGCGAACGCGCTCCCGCCATGCAATGTCATAAACTGGCCTGGCCAATGACCGGAAACGATACGCCATTGGGCGATATGCTGATCTTCGATCTGCACCGCCTCACGCGTTAAGTATTGAAACGACGTGGCCATTGTCGGCTCGCCAACGCCCAGATTTCGATGGGTTTGTCTCCGTGAGGCCTCGACCGCATCCAGAGCAGCCGATTTCCCGGTCCGGCTCATCAAAAGATTGGTCTGAGAGACGATCATCGCAAACCCCTCCGGCACGAAACCCTCTACCCATTCGTCGTCTGCAGCCAATTGTCGCCGGCATTGGTCGCGTTCCGACAGGCTCTCGTAAATCCAGAGGTGGTAGAGACGGTTGAGCGGCCCGCTTTCGGCGAGCCAGTAGCCGCCGAGCGGAAGGTGCCTTGTGACAGCGCCGATCCCACGCCTGACGAAGAGATCGAGATAGGCCGGCGCTGATCCGGCTTTCAGATCATAGATGCGCAATTCGTAAAGCATTTCGACAACTCCCCGGGTTTTTCGCACGGTGCGAAATTCGGCGTTTGCCGGCGATGGAAAAACCGCTCGTCCTGTTGGATGATTGCCCTCGTCGAAGAGGCATCTCTAGTGCGGAAAAGCCGATTGCTGCCGTCGTTCCGCATCCTGAAGCTGGCGGTACGCCCCCGGGGCCATGCCGACGCGATGGGAGAAGAAGCGGGAGAAGTAGGCCGGGTCTTCGAAGCCAAGATCATAGGCGATTTCGGCCACCGTCACGCCAAGATAGGTCAGCCGCCTCTTGGCTTCGATCAGAATGCGAGCATGCAGAAGCTCTGAGGCGGTCCGGCTTGCGCGCGCCTTGCACGCATTATTCAGCCGTGGAGCTGTGATACCAAGGGCGTCGGCATAAAACTCCAGCCGCTTCTCGGTTCGAAAGTGCTGCTCCAGTAGAGCGCGATAGCGAAGTAATATCCGGTAGTCGCGGTCAGCCGCAATCATGGCTTCGCTGCCGCGGCGGCTGCGGTAGCGCATCAACGCCACCAGCACGATCTGAAAAAGCGAGCGGGTCGCCATACGCCGGCCCGGAGCGGCCCACGCTGTTTCGTCGGCCATGCGTTTGAGGCCGTCTTGGAGCGTTTTGGTGTTGGGGTCGTCCATCGACAACATGAAGCAACCGGGCTCGTCAAATGTCTCTATAAGTCGGACATCGCCCTGCGCCGCCGCTGCAACATAGTGCGTCGAAGCGGTGATGACGTGACCATCGGTCCCCTCCCGAAAGCGGATTTCATGAATCATCGCTGCCGGCACGATGATGAAGGAAGGCGCTTCGAATGCGATCCGCTGGTTTTCAATCGTGATCTGGCCGCCACCATTCTCCACAAAGAGAATCTGGACGTGATCGGGATGGGAGTGGGCGCGAATTATCCAGTCGTGGGAGCCGGATCGATAGCGGATCGGTTCGATATGGGGCAGGTCGTCATCGCTCTCCGTGGTTTGCTCACCGTAGAGGAAATACTGAGGTATGGCGTTTAGAGCCGCCTTCCGTTGAGCCTCTTGCCTCATCGCGCTCCTCCTTCACTGGTTGGTCTGGACGAATAAAAAGTCCAAGCATCTCTTATCTGCGTCCATTCGCCTGCCAATCGAGCTCCTGTTTCTTTGTCGAGGCCATTAGCCACGACGGAGGAGCGACGATGGACCATTCGCTGCAGCAGGATATAGCCTGCGATGTCGCGGTCGTCGGATCGGGGGCAGGGGGAATGTCGACCGCCATCGTCGCGGCGAAAAACGGACTGGATGTCGTCATTGTCGAAAAGGCCAGTGTGTTCGGCGGCACGACCGCCTTTTCCGGCGGCGTACTCTGGATACCCGGAAACCCCGATGATCCAGAAGATGATATCGACCGTGCGCGAGAATATCTGGCATACGAAACCGGTAATTTTTTCGATGCCGACGCCGTAGAAGCCTATCTCGAAACAGGTCCGCAAATGCTGCGCTTCCTCGAGGAAGAGACTGCGGTCTCCTTCGTGCCGACACTTTATCCCGACTATCATCCAGATGCGCCCGGCGGAGCAGAAACGGGACGCTCTGTGCTGGCCAAACCTTTCGATGCCAGCCAACTGGGCGACAATCTGAAGAGGCTTCGGCCTCCCCTTTCGACCATCACCTTCATGGGCATGATGTTCAATTCGTCCAATGCCGACATCAAGCATTTCTTTAACGTCACCAAAAGCGCGCGTTCGCTCGCCTATGTTACGAAGCGGCTGCTTGCCCACGGGGCAGAATATCTGCGTCACGGACGCGGAACGCAGATCACGTCTGGCAATGCCTTGGCGGCGCGGTTGGCGAAGACGTGCTTCGACCTCGGTATTCCGATCTATACGGATACGGCAGCGAAAGCCCTTCTGGCAAAAGATGGACGGATTTCTGGGCTCGAGGTTGAGGCTGGCGGCAAGAATAAAACCGTTACGGCAAGGAGAGGGGTCGTTCTGGCGGCAGGCGGGTTTGCCCATGATTACGACAGGATCGGTAAGGCCTACGAGCATCTGCGCCGGGGCGGAGAGCATTTTTCGCCTGTTCCTTTGGAAAACACGGGCGATGGCATCCGGTTGGCCGAACGGGCCGGCGTGCCTTTCGAAACCCGTTATCCCAACACGTCGGCATGGATGCCGGTCTCGAAAGTGCCTGACGGTAAGGGTGGATACACCGCTTTTCCGCATCTTCTGGACCGCTATAAGCCCGGAATCTTTGCGGTGCTGAAGAACGGGCGGCGTTTCACGAACGAAAGCAACAGCTATCATGACTTCGGCGAGGCATTGCTCGCTGCCTGCGAGGGGCAGGCGGAGACGGTCTGCTGGCTGATCGCCGATCATCGAACCGTTCGGAAATATGGACTGGGCCACGCCAAGCCGGCTCCAATGCCTTTGTCGCCATGGCTGCGCAATGGCTATCTCGTTCGTGGCAAGACGCTTGCGGAACTGGCGCGAAAAGCAGGCATCGATCCCGCCGGGCTCGAACAAACCGCAGCGCGCTATAATGACGATGCCGCGCGCGGGGAGGATCGACAGTTCGGCCGTGGCAGCACCGCCTTCAATCGCTATCTGGCCGACCCCGATCATCGTCCAAACCCATGCGTCGCGCCAATTCGGAAAGGCCCGTTCTACGCACTGCGCATTATAATGGGCGATCTCGGTACATTCGATGGGTTGCAGACGACTGTGAAGGGGCAGGTGATCGGGTCTGACGGTGCTCCAATCGAGGGGTTGTTCGCAGTTGGCAACGATAGGGCGTCGATTATGGGCGGAGCTTATCCCGGGGCCGGCATCACGCTCGGTCCGGCCCTGACTTTCGGCTATATCACCGGTCGCTTTCTGGCGGAGCAAGAGTGAATGCGCTGGATCGATTTCGAAGGAAAGACCGTTGTCGTAACCGGAGCTTCGGGAGGGATCGGTCGTGCCGTGGCGCAGAGCTTCGCGGATCTTGGAGCGAAGGTCTTTCTTCTGGATCGCAGGGGAACCGGCCTTGACGAGCCGGCAGAGGCCATCGGTGGGATCGGCCTTGAATGCGATGTTACCGATGCGGCAGCGATCGAAACGGTGGCAGACAGAATTGCGCAAGAGGGCGGAGCGGATATTCTCGTCAACAATGCCGGCATATTGAAGCCTGCGCCGCTCGACGAACTGCCGATAGCGGATTGGCAGGCAATGATGGCGGTCAATCTGGACGGGTGTTTGCGGCTGGCGCAGATCTTTGGCGCGCAAATGATGAAGAAGACCGCTGGGTCCATCGTCAATGTGGCGTCCATTTCCGCCAGCCAGCCGCAACCCTTTTCGGGCGCCTATTCTCCCGGCAAGGCGGCGCTGGTCATGCTGTCGCGGCAGATTGCCTATGAGTGGGGACCGAAAGGTATCCGCTGCAATGTCGTATCGCCGGGCCTGGTCGAGACGCCGCTGTCGGCCAGCTTCTATGAAAACGGGACCGTTCGATCCGCCCGCGAAGCGCTCGTTCCCACAGGGCGTATCGGCCAGCCGCAGGACATGGCAGATGCGGTCGTCTTTCTGGCGTCCCACAGAGCCAGCTATATCAATGGTCAGGAGCTGGTGATCGACGGCGGGTTGAGCCAGACGCTTATGGGCTCTGTTCCGCGCCCCGGATATTCGCGATGACGATGTAGGGACGATCAATTAAACGCCTTCCTCCTCCATATGGCCGCCAAGGAAGAGATGGCCGACCTTCGGGTCGTTCAAAAGAATATCGGCCTTGTCGTGCATCCGCGTTTGTCCCAGTTCCAGCACAATGCCGTAATCACTCATGGCAAGCGCGGCCTTGGCGTTCTGTTCGACCATAAGAATGGTAACGCCGTTGTCGCGCAGCTTTTGCAGCGTGTCGAAGACGCCTTGAACCAGGTTTGGCGACAGACCAATCGATGGCTCGTCGATGAGTATCAGCTTTGGCTCCAACAGAAGCGCGCGCGCCACTTCCAGTTGTTTCTGCTGGCCGCCGGAAAGTTCGATTGCCTTGCGTGACCGAAACTCTCGCAGCATGGGGAACTGGTCCATGACAGTCTCGATGCGACGGGCGACGACCTTGGGATCGGGCGCTGAGATGCCGCCCAGCTCGAGATTGTGATAGACCGAAAGATGTGGGATGACATTGCGGCCCTGCGGCACATAGGTGACGCCGCGCCTGATCATTTCCTTCGGCGTCAGGCCGGTCACTTCATCGCCGTCCAGGACAATTTGGCCGGATTGAATGTCAAGCAGGCCGAATATCGCTTTGAATACGGTCGATTTGCCAGCGCCATTCGGTCCGATAACCGTTGTGATCGATGCAGGCGGGATCGCGAAACTTGTACCGTTGAGGATCGTGATTTTGCCGTAACCACCATAAAGATCTTTGAGTTCGAGCATCGCTGTCATGCGTCGCCTCCCAGATACGCGTCGATGACCTGCTGGTTGGAGCGGATCTCGTCAGGCGATCCCTCAGCGATGATCGCGCCCTGAGCGAGCACGATAATCCGGCTGCAGAGCGACATGACAAATTCCATATTGTGTTCGATCACGACGAAGGTCGCATTGTGCTCGCGGTTGAACGCAACCAGACGCTCTTTGAGGCTGGAAAGCATGGTCAGATTGACCCCGCCAGCAGGTTCGTCGAGCAGGACAAGGCTCGGTCCGGCCATGAACGCCATGGCGGCGTCGACAAGCTTTTGTTGTCCGTAGGACAGCGCGCCGGCCATCTCGTCGCGTAGATGCTCAAGCCGGAAGAAAGCGATTAGCTCCTCGGCCTCGCGTGTAAGACCGGCATCGGACGGACCGAAAAGTCGCGATAGCATCGTGCCGTGATGTTCCTGGCCGGCCATGATGATGTTTTCGAGCACCGTCATTTGGGGAAAGACGGACAATTGCTGAAACGTGCGGCCGACGCCGAGCCTGTTGAGAATGTGCGCTGGCTGGCCAGATACGCTTTCACCGTTGATGGAGACCTGGCCCTCGGTCGGTTTGTACTGACCGAGGATGCAATTGAACAAGGTGGATTTGCCCGATCCGTTTGGGCCGATAAGGCCCAGAACCTCTCCTTTGCGAACCTCAAAGCTGACATTGTCGACAGCGCGTATCGCTCCAAAGTCCTTGGTGAGATTGCGGACGGAGAGAACCTCCGGCTGACCCGTCATAGTTGCGCTCCCTGCGTCATATCGCGGCGCGCTGTTTGCGGCTTGACCGATTCCATAAGTCTCTTGCCGAGCCCGATAAGGCCGGTCGGCGAGAAGATCATGAGAATGAGCACGAGTAGCGCGTAGATGATGAGGTAATAGCCCTCGGTGAAGCGCAGAAACTCTGGCAACAGAACCACGATGCCGGCGCCGAGCATCGGTCCGAAAAAGAAGCCGGCGCCACCGACGATCACCATGAGCAGAACCCGAAGCGAGAGGATGAGCGTATAAGAACCCGGTTCGATAAATTGGACGAGCGGTGCCTGCAAAGCGCCAGCCAGACCGCCGAACGCCGAGCCGATCGCGAATGCCAGCAACGTCATGCGCCGGGTATCGAGGCCCAGCGAGGCGGCTCTGATAGGATTTTCACGAAGCGCCTTGAAGGCTCGCCCCCAAGGAGAATGAAGCATCCAAGCGAGCGCGCCGGCGGAAATAACGAAGATCGCCAGCACGAAGTAGTAAAACGGCAACTGCCTGGAAAGATCGAGCGGTCCGAAGGATGGGCGCGGAATGCCGACGATTCCAAGCGAACCGCCTGTCAGCCAGTCCTCGTTGCGCAAGACAAGAAACACGATGGCGTTGAAGGCCAGTGTGACAAAAGCAAGCATGTGGTGCTGCACGCGAAGCGCGGGGTAGCCCAGAACGAGACCGATGACGAATGTCAGGGACATTGCCGCCAACAGGCCGAAAATCCAGTGGCCGCCTGCCATGGTGATGATGGCGGTGCTATAGGCTCCGATGCCCATAAAGGCCGCCTGCGCCAGACTGACCTGCCCGGCGTAGCCGAGCGTCAGGTTCAGGCCCATGGCCGAGATTGTGAAAATCAGCCAGGAGCATAGGATATAGATCATGTAATTGCCCTGGCTGAGCGGCGCGACAACAAGCGCCGCAAGGCCAGCCAGAATAGCGATTATGCGAAGCGCCTTCATACCGTTCTTCCTTCGGAATCGCCGACCAGTCCTTGCGGGCGCAGCATGATGATGAGGATCAGCAGGATGAGAGGAATTGCCGCGCGATATTGCGCCGACACATACACCGCCGACAGATTGTCGATCACGCCTATGAGAAGGCCGCCGACAAGAGCGCCGCGAATCTGGTTGAAGCCGCCGACGATCGCTGCGGTGAACGCGACAAGGCCGAGCGTTTCACCGTTGGAGAATTTGGCCAGATAGATCGGCGAAATGAGAATCGATGCAATGGCGGCCAGCGCGCCATTGATCAGAAAAGTGTAGAGAACCATGCGCTTGACATCGACGCCGAGAACCTCGGCCACGCGGGGGTCCTGCGCGGCGGCCTGCATCGACCGGCCAGTCCGTGTCCGTTGCAGAAAGAGCTGTAGCGCGATGATCGTGGCAAAAGCGACGACCAGATTTCCGATATCCTGAAGCGAAACCACCGCTCCGAATATTTGAAATGTGTCGCTTGGAAAGAGCGAAGGGAATGGCTGGCCTTGCGAGGAATAGAATTCCTTCACGCTCTCCTTCATCAGGAGGCCGAGCGCGATGGTCGCAATCACTAGGGGTAGTACGCCGTTCGGCAGCATCGGCTCGACGATCAACTTCTTGAAAAACGCGCCAAGCAAAAGGATCGAAAGCAGAAAAGCGACGATAATGGCAAGCCATAGCGGCAGGCCGAACACCGTCATGCCAGCCAGTACGAAGAAGGCGGGAAGCATGACGAATTCGCCCTGCGCGAAGTTGATCGTCTGCGAAGCCTGCCAAAGCAAGGTGAAGCCGACTGCCGCCAGCGCATAGATCGCCCCGGCCGACAGGCCCGAAATTACCAGTTGAAGAAATTCAGCCATTATGACGTCTTCCCTTTTGGGATACACCGGCCCGAAATCGACCCGACCTGCCGCAAGCTGTAAGTCGCGCTGCGCAGCCACAACGAGGCATGCCGGTTCGAAGAGCGGCGGAGCGCTGCCTATTTTGCGTCAATCGTTTGCGGCCGCCACTGATATTTGAATTCGCGGCGGCCGCATCCGGGGAGTATCAGTTGGCTGGCAGAGTTTTGGACACGACCTGCTTGCCGTCCTTTACTTCAACAATGAAGCTTTCGCGGCTCACCTCGCCATTCTCGTCCCAGCAGATCTTCATCAGAACGCCCGGATATTCGGCGGGGTCGAGGCAGAGGCCATGCATCTTGTCGGTCAGCGCCTGGCTGTCGACTTCGCCGACCATTTCAGTGCCGTATTTGATCGAGTACGCGCCGATATAACCCTTGATCGCGTTGTGGTCCGGCAGGTAGCCAAAGCGTTCTTCGAACTTCTTGGCCATTTCCTGCATGGCGGGGATCGGCGCTTCGGCCGTGATGCCCACATGGCTCATCGCGCCATCGGCCGCGCCGCCAGCCAGATCGATCACTTTTTGCGATCCGAGCACCGTATCGCCGACCGTCGGAATATTCAGGTTCTGCTTTTTCGCCTCGATCAGGAAACGAGCGCTTTCCTCTTCCGTCAGATAGACAAAGACGGCTTCCGCCCCGGCATTCTTGATGCGTAGAACATCGGCAGAGAAGTCTGCCTGTCCCTGCTCGGAAGGCACGTCTGCGACGACCTCGATACCTTGTTCTTCCATGACCACGACAAATGCGTCGTGGCCGCCTTTGCCGTATTCGGTGTTGGCCCAAGCAATAGCAACTTTGCTGACGCCGAGTTCGTCCTTCAGAAACGTGCCGATCTTCGGCATGCCTTTTTGGGCGCCGTAGGTTGTGCGGAAAATGTATGGATTGCCCTTGGACGTGATGGACGGAGCTTCCGAGCCAGTGAACTGCGGGATGCCGTTTTGCTGGGCGACCAGCATATTGACCACTGTCGAGGACGAATAGACGGTGCCGAGCAACGCGTAGGCTCCCTCGTCGATCGCTTTCTGCACCAAGGCGCGCGATGTCTGCGGATCTGTCTGGCTGTCATACTCGGAGAACTGGATTTTCTGGCCCAGAATACCGCCATTCTCGTTGATCTCGTCAATCGCCAGATGTACGCCGTCGGCCCAGACGGAACCGGCCGCCGCGCCTGCGCCTGAAAGTTCGGCGATATTTGCAATCCTCACCTCTTGGGCAAGTGCCGGTGAGATGGCGAGAAGCGTTGTGAGGGCCGTACCGGCCATTATCGTTTTCAGCATGATGTTCCTCCCTGTGCTGTATTCGATAGAGCGTGCTCTAATTCAGGTTCTGTCCTGTAAGGACATCCACCAGAAGCTCCGCCTGAGCATCCAGCATGCCTATGCCAGGCATGACCGCGCAGCCTTTCTGCCTGGCGATTTGCAGATGCGGTGTGACTTCCGGTTTGGTGATGCTGTCTGCTACGAATTGGCTGGCCACGTATTTTTCAGCATCGATTGGCATGGGATCGCCGTTCTTCATGCCGACTGGCGTGGCATTGCCGACGAAATCGAAGCCGGTCGGGTCGGGCGATCCGATTCCGACACGCCCTGGAAAGCGTTGTTCAAGACGGGCTATCATTTCGTCGCGGCGCACCTCATCGACATCGTGAATGGCAAGGTGCGCCGCACCGCGGTCCAAAATTTCAAAGGCGATTGCCGACCCTGCTCCACCGACGCCGACAAGCAGAGCGCGCTTGTCCCGTATATCGAACCCACGCTCGGCAACCCCCTGCATGTAACCATGCCCGTCGGTATTGTCGCCGATCCAGCGGCCATCGGCCGTTTTACGCATCACATTGACTGATCCGGCAAAACTGGCGCGCTCGCTTGGCTCGTCGCATGCCTCCAGCGCGGCCCGCTTGTGAGGCACGGTGGCAATCAGACCGCCGACATTGCCGATCCTCGCCATCAGGGCAACGAACGCCGCGAAATCTGCCGGTGCGACATGCATTGGCACCACCATCGCGTTGAGGCCACGGCTTGTCAGAATGTTGGTCAGGATAGGAGGCGATTTCACCTGTGCGATAGGGTCGCCCGCTATCGGAAAGAGAACCGTCTCTCCATCCAGCTGTGCTTTCAGCATGTAGCTGTTCCTCTTACGGTTGAATGGCGGCTGCGCTGACATTCAGTCGTCAGAGTGGGGGCTGTGCTCATCTGTGCGAATGGATTGCAGGACGGTTCGATTGGACAATTTCGTGCAAAGGCAAACGGTTTCATGCGACGCTTTCCCGTGCTTGGGCGACGTCTGGTCGCTCTATCGACAAGCTATTTTTCCATGCTGAAAGGGTGCGGGATATCCCCTCTCTAAGTCCCGTTACAGGCAGGGCATTCAACCAGGGCGCATTGTCTCCGCCACAAAGTTCCTGGGGTATTTTCAGAGGCTTATCGGCTATAGCGACCGCAGCGTCAGGCGCTTGGCCGCGCAACTCTTCAACAAACTCATGAACACTGGCGCCAACCCCATTCAGATCGTAGACCGGGCTGCCGCTGGACAATGCTTCAAGCGCTTGGACGAATGCGCGCGAAACATCTTCCACATGGACAAATCCCACCCTGCCACTGAAGCCGATTTCGGACTTTTGGCCCGATACCGCTGCTCGAATGGCGCGCGAAGGTCCTGAAGCAATCCCGGAACTTATGCCGGCGCCGTAGACAATAGCTGGCCGAAAGCCGACGGAGGCCAGGCCGTGATCGAGCCACGCACAACGCGCCATGCCTTCCAGCGCGAGCTTATGGACGCCGTAAAGGCTTGCCGGTTTCGGCGATATGCCATCGCCGTCACCATAGACACTCGACGATGAAGCGTAGGCGATACGCTTCACACCCTCGGCGATAGCCGCGTTCAGTAGAGTCTGGCCGCCGATCAGGTTGACGCGAAGCGCCGCGAGCGGATCATTGGCGCAGTCGATCGTCATAAGGCCGACCAGATGAACAATGGCGTCGGCGCCTTCCATGGCTCGCTGAAGGGCGTCGCCGTCACAAATGTCACCGGAGATTATGGTGCAGCGCTTGGACAGTCCCGGCTGGACGAAATCGAGCCGATCCCGATTGGGGTGAAGGTCGAATGCGCGCACATTCGATCCCTTCGCCATGAGGTCTCGCACGATATACGCACCGAGAAATCCGGTCGCGCCCGTCACCAGAACCGTTTTGTCGCGAAGATCGCTCATTACGCGACCTGCCGTGCCACCGATATGGCGCTTTTCGCTGCGTGATTGGCGGCAATATATCCAAAGACGATACCCGGACCGATAGTAATGCCCGGACCGGGATAAACGCCGCCCATGATGGAGTTCATATCTGCGCCGCAGGCATAGAGCCCGTCGATGGCGGTTCCGTCCTCCCGCAGAAGTCGGGCGTGTTCGTCGACGACAAGCCCGGTCGCTGCGCCGATATCGCCGGGCCACAGACTGACGGCGTAGAACGGACCTCTGTCGAGCGACCCCAGCGTTGGGTTGGGGCCGTGCGATGCATCTCCATTGGCCCGCTCGTAGATCGTCTCCCCTCGGTGAAAATCCTTGTCGACGCCCTTTGCGACGAAGCCGTTGTAGCGATCCACAGTCGCCTCGAGGGCATCTCCATCGATATCGAGCGCCGCCGCCAGCTCGGCGAGGCTGCCGCCTCTGTTCAGATAGCCATCCGCCAAAAAGGGTTTCAGATTGGTCGTGCCCGGGCGCACCATGCCGAGACCGTATTTTTGAATGGCCCTGGCATCGGCGATGAGAAAGACCGGCATATGCGATCCGTCGTTGTTGGCCGCATACATTGCCGAAACGAACTCGTGATAGCTTCGCGTTTCGTTCGTAAAGCGCTTTCCGTCGCGCCCGACAGCAATAATGCCCGGCTTGGAGCGGTCGAGCACGAAATGAGGAAAAACGGCCTCGCTTCCATCCGCTCTGCGGCGGACAGATACCGGCGCCCAGAAGGCCGGCTGCGCGTTGGTCTCGCCGTAATGAGCGCCTTGGCGAAGGGCGATGTCATGCAGTTCGCCGGTATGTCCTGGAGCTGCTGGCGAATAAGGCGCGGTAGGCTGAGGCAGCATGGCCTCACGCTTCTGCGGATTGCGCCCGTATCCGCCCGTCGCCAAGATGACGCCCTGACGAGCGATAATCTCGCTGCTCGATCCGCGCTGAGATACCTTTAGCCGCCATGAACCGGAGCCGACTGGCTGAAGGTCTTCAGTCTTCGCTTCGACTGCCAGTGCAACGTCGCGTTTTTTCAACTCGCACAGAAAGCGGCCGATCAGCGCATTGCCCATCAATAGGCGCGTGCTGCGTCCGTGGCGTAGCCTCTGCAGATAATATTTTGCGACAAGGCGCATCGAATAGGTGAACGATCCGAATTTCTTCTTCATCGCCAGAAGATGCGGAATATCGTCACGGTCGATCTGCAGGCCGTTAAGGATGGTGAATTCCGGAATAGGCGGTCGTATCAGAGCAAGATCGTCGCCCAACTCCAATCCATCGAATGGCTCAGGCTCCAGCGCCCGTCCAAACGATGTCGATCCTTCAAGCTCATGAAGATAGTCTGGATGGAAGGGCCGCCCTCGAAATTTGACCGACGTCTCGTCATGCAGGGCGTGAATGGCGGACGGGCCGTTTTCAACGAACGCTTCTCGTAGCGCCCGTGGCGCCCGGTTCCCGACCGCGCGATCCAGAAACGCCAGGACATTCTCTTTGCTGTCCTCCGCGCCGAGCATGTCGCGGAAGCGCGTGTTGGGAACCCACGTCGTGGCGGCCGAATAGGCGGATGTGCCGCCGACAAATTTCGTTCTTTCAAGAAGAAGGACGGAAGATCCGGCCATCGCCCCGAAGGTGGCGGCAGCCATGCCCGCTGCGCCCGAGCCGATGACGACGAGGTCGTACTCGGCCTTCTTCGGCAGTCGGATGCTTATCGATCCTGGCACTCGGTTCCTCCCAAATCATGCCGTCAACCATCGGGCACCGGGGTCATATCGCATAAAATAGAATAATATTCAATAATAGAATGCTATTCCATTTTAATTTTTATCGGCTATGTTGATGCTCACGACGGTGAGTTGGGAGGTTTTCGTCATGCAAAAGCGGATTGCCCTGTTCGGTGGAGGTGCGATCGGTCGCACTCATGCCGCGGCAATCGAACGTGCCGCGAATGCGGTTTTGCATGCGATCGTCGATCCCGACCCGGCAGCTGGGCAGCTTGCTGAGCGGCACGGATGCCGTCACGTTTGCCGAACCGAAGATCTGGATGTCACGGCCGTCGATGGCGCGATCATCGCGGCGCCTAACGCTCTTCATGTCCCGCTCGGCGCGAGAATGTTGGAACGCGGCATTCCGCTCCTGATCGAAAAGCCTCTCGCGCACAGTTGTGAAGAGGCTGAAATCATCGCCGCTCAATCGGAGAAAGCCGGTGTGCCGGTGCTTGTCGGCCATCAGCGCCGGCATAACCCAATCATCGAGGCGGCAAGGACCGCCATTGACGAGATGCTGATCGGCGATCTCGTAACCGGCTCCATCAGTTGCACGCTGCTTAAGCCAGACAGCTACTTCGACTTGAAATGGCGCACCGAACCCCAATCCGGCGGGCCGATCCTCATCAACCTTATCCACGAGATCGATCTCATTCGCTTTCTTTTTGGAGAGGTCGAATCGGTTGTGGCGCAGGTGTCGCCGTCACGGCGTGGGCATCTGGTCGAGGACGGCGCAATTATCGGGTTGCGAATGGCCGGTGGTGGCCTGATCTCGATTATCGTGACGGACGCGGGCGTCGGGCCTTGGGCATGGGATCTGACGGCTGGCGAAAATCCAGAACGCTTTCCGTCGATAAACGCCGCCTCGCATATCTTTGCAGGAACCGAAGGCGGGCTCTCTCTGCCCGATCTTTCGTTATGGACCCATGATGGCGCGAGGCAATGGACGACATCCATGTCTGCCAGAGCGCTCCCTCACGCTTCTGCCGACCCCTACATTCGCCAGATCGAACATTTTCTCGACGTCATAGACAATAAGACGCCGCCCATCGCCACTGCGCGTGACGGGGTCATGAATCTTCTTGTTCTCCAAGCCATTCAGCAGAGCGCGCAGTCCCAGCGTACCGTGACATTGCGTGGCGGTTCAGCCACATGATCGATTGGAAACCTTCATTTTTGAGAGGAGACGATCATGGCTAACGTGATGGAGAGGGCTCTTGCGATCCTGGAATATTTGTCGACGCGTCCAGATGGCGCCAGTGTCAGCGTCATTGCCAACGATATCGGCATTCCGGCCTCTGCCGCGCATCGCATGCTGAGAGAGCTGTCGGAACATGGCTATGTGCGGCAGCTTCGTTCGCAGGGTGACTACGGCCTGACTCTCAAGCTGGCGAGCCTGGGCCTCACATATCTCGGAAAGAACGGGATCACTGAGATTGTCCAGCCGATTTTGGATTGGCTTGCTAGCGAAACCAGAGAATTGGTGCGGCTCTCCGTCATCGATGGAGACGATCTCGTATGGGTCGCGGTGGCCCAGGGCGCGCTCGCTGGCCTGCGCTACGACCCCGGCCGCGAGCAGGGTGTAGGTGTCCATCTCGCGACGACGTCCGGCGGTAGGGCTTGGCTTTCCACCATGAGCGACGAAGAAGCGCTCATGCGGGTGTCTGCCCAGAACGCCGCAAACAAGGTCGTCGTCGGCGTACGTGGTGAAATCAAAATCGCGGAATTGTTGGAGGCGCTGGATACGGCGAGGCGGCGCGGCTACGCGACGGCTGTCAGCAGCTACATCGAAGGGATGGCGGCAATGGCTGTGCCTGTAAGGCGTAGTAAGGACGCCAAGGTCATCGGCTGTCTTTCAATTGCCGGCCCAGCCGTCCGCCTCGACGATGAGACCATGGAGACAAAACTGCCAGCCTTGCAGCGCGCCGCCGACGAGATTGGCGCCGCGGCTGAAGGGTCGCGTCTTTTCGCGTCACACTGCGCGGAAGCAGTCGCATCGAGGGCGGTCGCCCAGTGAAGCAGGCCGTTAATACTTCGATTGGCATGGCAACGCGCACCATTGGCGAAAGGGGAGCTTAGAATCGTGAAGTCCTGGCCGTCGGAAGCGGAATATTGCGATGTGCTTGTGGTCGGCTCGGGAGCGTCAGGATTGACCGCTGCCATCACGGCTGCGCATGGCGGTCTTGATGTCGTGGTGGCGGAAAAAGCCAATGTGTTCGGGGGCACATCCGCTTGGTCCGGCGGCTGGCTCTGGATACCGCGAAACTCTTTGGCCAGGGAAGCGCAGATTATCGAGGACAATGGCGAGGCACGCCAATATCTCGATACGCTTCTTGGCAATCGGGCCGATCACGACCGGCTGAACGTATTTCTCGAGAACGGCCCGAAGATGGTCGATTTCCTGTCTCGCATCGGCGCGATGCGCTGGCTCGATGGCAATGGCGTGCCCGACTTCTATGAGCATGAAGGTGCCCGTGCGGGCGGGCGGTCGGTCACGGCGGAACCGATGGACGGTCGCGATCTTGGCACTCTGATCGACAAACTCCGAAAACCTCTCCAACCGCTCACCGTCGCCGGCATGGCGATCAATAGCGGGTCCGACATGGCGCATTTCTTCAAGGCCACGCGCTCTTTTCGTTCGATGATTTATGTGGCCGGCAGACTGGCGAGACACGGCTTCGATCTGGCAACCAAGGGCCGTTCCATGCAACTGGTCGGCGGTAATGCCCTGGTCGCACGACTGCTTAAAAAAGCCAATTCGCTCGGTGTGCGCCTCTGGTCAGACTCTCCGCTGTGCGAACTCATATGCGAAGAAAATCGCGTAATCGGCGCAAAGCTGTGTCGCGGCGGAACAACGCTTCATGTGCGAACACGACAGGGGGTTATTCTGGCGGGTGGCGGTTTCCCTCATGACGGCAAAAGGCAAGGGGACCTGTTTCCCGCCCATGGTCCTACCGGTCATCAGTCGGCCGCGCCGCGGGCCAATACCGGTGAGACGTTGCGGATTGCTGAGGCGGTTGGCGCGCGAACAGATACAACGGTAGCGGAGATGGCGGCCTGGGCTCCGGTTTCGCAATTGCCGTCTGCAGGCGACGAGGCGATTAATTTTCCGCATCTCGTAGACCGCGCCAAGCCGGGTTTCATTGCAGTCAATCGCCGGGGCCATCGGTTCGTCAACGAGGCGGACAGCTATTACGATTTCATGGTCGCCTTGTTCGAAGATACGCCGTCAGGCGAAGACCCCTCATGCTGGCTTATCTGCGACCATCGCGCGCAGCGCCAGTTTGGAATAGGCGCGGCCAAGCCTTTCCCGTTTCCGCTTAAGGCGCACCTGAAGAGCGGATATCTAAAACGGGGCCGCAGTCTGCGCGCCCTGGCAAACCAGATCGAACTGCCTGCCGGTGCGCTTGAGCAAACTGTCGAGACTTTCAACCGCTTCGCCAAAGACGGCCTCGATCCGGAATTTAAAAGGGGCTCGTCGGCTTATAACCGCGTGCAGGGTTGGCCCGACAATCCCTATCCCAATCCGTCCTTGCGCCCGCTTGATAAGGGGCCGTTCTACGCCGTCAAACTCGTGCCCGGCAGTCTTGGCACGTTCGCGGGACTCAGCGTCGACGCGGTAGGCCGCGTTTTAGACGAGGAGCAGCAGCCCATTGATGGCCTCTACGCTGTTGGCAACGACGCTGTTTCAGTGATGGCCGGGCATTATCCTTCCGGCGGTATCACGCTCGGACCGGGCATGACGTTTGGCTACGTCACCGGACGTCTCCTCAGCGGGGAGCCCGTCCTCAGCATTTCCAACCATGAATCCATTTCCAAAGAAAGGATGCATTCCAATGACCTATTATGAGATCGCCACGCTGAAGACGGTCATCTTCGGAGCAGGAAAGGCGGCGCCCGGAATAGAGAGATGGCTGGGCGAGGGAGCGGGAACACTTCTTGGTGCCTTCGCAACGGATATCGGTCCGCTGAACGAGGTGCTGCTGCTGCGCAGCTTCGATTCTCTCGATGAAATGATGGCTGAGCGAGAACGTGCGATCATGGCTGACGATCCGATGGGTTGCATGGAGCATCTCGTCGATCTTCGCTTTGAAAGTTACAAG
This sequence comes from Notoacmeibacter sp. MSK16QG-6, assembly GCF_024158145.1. Classification (GTDB taxonomy): domain Bacteria; phylum Pseudomonadota; class Alphaproteobacteria; order Rhizobiales; family Rhizobiaceae; genus Notoacmeibacter. The sequence continues at coordinate 559,265 of NZ_JAMYXM010000001.1, read as the reverse complement.
CCCTTCGATTTTATTCCGGCTGTCGAGGCCGGAGAATTTGGCCCGTATTACGAGTTCCGGACCTACGATGCCAAACTCAACGGCATCAAAACTACCCAGGATCTATGGCGGGGCGCGATCCCTGATCGTTCGGAGTATTCACCTTTGACGGTAGCCATGTGGGGTCTCGATGGCGCGCCCCGCGTTACCCAAATCTGGCCCTACAAATCGCTGGCGGATCGTGAAAAGGCGCGCGCGCAATCGGTTGCAGACGGCAAATGGCCTGCGAAAGGCGGACCCGACTGGCTGACGCCGACCATGACGAGTGCGATCGCCAAGCCATTGCCCTTCTCGCCGCTGAAGTAATCAGAAGATGACCAGAGAGTACTCGCTGGCGTTTCTGACGTGTTGGAGCGTTGCGCCCGATGTTGCGGTCGAGATTGCGGCGGAGGCGGGATACGATGCAGTCGGTCTGCGCCTTCTCCCTGCTGCTCCGGGTGAAAAGGCACCGGCTATCATGACCGATAAGGCTTTGCAGGAGAGGGTGTCGGAAGCGCTTCGACACCATAATGTCCGCCTGGCCGATATCGAGATCGCCCGACTTGGGCACGCAACCGATATTCACCAATTCGAACCGTTTCTCGATCTCGGTGCGAAATTCGGTGCGAAAAATATTCTGGTGGCTGGCGACGACGACGATCACGAGAGCCTGTCGAGACTTTTCGGCGCGTTCTGTGATTTGGCTGCTCCTTACGGTCTGACGGCTGATTTGGAATTCATGCCCTGGACCGGCGTAAAAACGCTTTCTCAGGCGAGATCCGTTGTGGAGCGAGCTGATCGGTCAAATGGCGGCGTTCTGATCGACGCTCTCCATTGGGATCGAAGCGGGGGCACCACTGCAGAGGTGGCGGACATGCCGCCGGCTCTTCTCAACTATGCCCAGCTTTGTGATGGGCGGAAGCCGTTCGATCCGTCAACCGAAGCGATGATCGAAATCGCTCGTGGTCATCGACTGCCCCCAGGCGATGGCGATATCGACCTGACGGGTCTGGTCAACGCGCTTCCGGAAACGCTTACGCTCAGTATCGAGGTTCCGAACGCGGAAATCTCTGGCAGAGATGAGGTTTTTCAATGGGCTGAGCGCAATCTAAGGCAGGCGAAACATCTCATCGCCTAATTCTGCCGGCACACCTCTGTTGCGGTAGAACCGGGGTGTGCCGATCCATCCGGTCGGAGAAATACGAGGCTGAAAGGGCGCTGCAAATTCTCATAGCAGGCCGCCGTCGGCCCGTATCGTTCGCCCGGTGATCCACCGCGCATCATCCGAGACGAGAAACGCGACGAGTCCACTAATGTCTTCCGCCTGGCCGATCCGGCGCAGCGGCGTGTTGGCGCGCAACATATCGCCGCGTTCCTTAACGGCAGCGGCGGTCATATCGGTTTCGATGAGTCCGGGAGCAACGGCGTTGATCGTGATGCCGCGCGGTCCCAATTCCTGACTGAGTGCGAGCGTGAGGACTGACACTGCCGCCTTCGACGCAGCATAAACCGAACTGCCTGGCATTGGACTATCCATCAGGCGCGATGAGAAGTGAACAATTCGGCCTGGATTGTTCATGGCCGATGCAGCGGCGCGCGTCAGGCTGAGCGTGCCGAGAACGTGAGTGTCGAAAAGTGCGCGGTAATGATCGGCGTCCGTCTTTTCCAGAGGACGATACTCCGCCACCCCCGCTGCGTTCACCACAATGTCGAGCTGTCCGTATGTTTCGATGCAGTCACGGACAAGCTGTTCGCAGCTTTCCGGTTTTGCGATATCGACGGCAAATGCTTTCGCTTCGGATCCATGTTCGGCCAACGTCGCGATGACATTCTCGGCGGACGTTTTATCACTGCGATAGGCGATGGCGACCGTGGCGCCGTCAGACGCGATCCGTTTCGCGATAGCGGCTCCAATTCCTCGCGAGCCACCGGTTATGAGGGCCACCTTTCCTGAAAGCTTCGATCCTTTTTCCATAGCGTCCTCCAGATATTGGCGCAGCGTGCTTTAGCCAGGCCGGCTCCATGCCGCTTCAGGCGCCATATCGAGCGCGGTGCGGTAGTCGTCGGTTCGGTTGACCGGAAGTTCGGCCATTTTGAGCGCGGCGGCGGCAAACGCATCGAGATGGGCTTGGCGTTCGTCGTCATCGGATCGCGGCACGCCGTGCGCCACATAGGGAGGCGAAACGTCAAAGCCCATATATTCGAGAGCTAGCCGTTGGATAGGCATCAGTATGGGGCCGATCGGACCGTAAACGCCGTCTTCGGCGAAGCGCGCGGGCGTGCCTCCAGTCGTTACGCTCAACATGGCGCGGCGACCCAGAAAAAGACCCGCGTCGAACCGCCTGCCGTCGACATATCCGAAGCCGTAGGCGAGCACCCGTTCGAGCCAGCCTTTCAGGATGGCCGGCGGCGCGCCCCACCAAAGGGGAAATTGCAGGATGATATTGTCCGCCTCGGCGACCCGCGACTGCTCACGAGCGATGTCATCTGCAAAGGCGTTCTGGCGTGTGGCCTCGGCCTGTTCGGCCTGTATATGAAAGTGGTCCGCATCCGCAATGCTGCTCATATCGTGGCGGCCGATGTCGGCCCGAAAGCCTTCGGCGTAAAGATCGGAAACGATGGCTTTGTGCCCTGCCTCCTGCAGAGTCCGAGCAGCGGCGTGAGCCATGGCGTGATTGAAGGATTTGGCTTCCGGATGAGCCACGACGATGAGGATGTTTCGCTGCGCCGTCACGATCAGAACTCCACCTTGTCGCCGCCCTTGAGGTTGAGGATCTCTCGAGCCTCGTCGGGAGTTGCGACTTCAAAACCGAGATGTTCCACCATCTCCCTGGCCAGGCTCACCTGTTCGGCATTGCTTTTTGCCAGTCTTCCGCGACCGGAATAGAGCGAATCTTCCAGCCCGACTCGCAAATGCCCGCCGAGCAGAACGGATTGCATCGCGATGGGGATCTGGTGGCGACCGGCGCCGAGGACGGACCAGCGGTAATCGCCTCCGAACAGCCGGTTTGCCGTGCGGCGCATATGCAGCACATCCTCTGAATGGGTTCCGATCCCGCCCAGTATTCCGAAGACCGATTGCACGAAGAATGGCGGGGTCACATAGCCGCGGCGCACGAAGTGCTCCAGCGTGTAGAGATGGCCGATATCGTAGCACTCGATCTCGAAGCGTGTGCTGTTATCCGCGCAGGTTGTGAGAATGCCTTCGATGTCGGCGAATGTGTTGCGAAAAACCCGGTCGCGGGAGCCTTCGATGTAAGGCTCCTCCCAGTCGTGTTTGAACTCTTTCATCTTTTCCAGGATCGGATAGATGCCGAAATTCATCGATCCCATATTGAGGGATGCGACCTCGGGCTTGAAAACGACCGCTGGCTTTAGCCGCTCCTCCACTCCCATGGTCGGCGCGCCGCCCGTTGTGATGTTGATGACGACATCCGAGCTTTGTTTGATGACACCGAGAAACGGCTCGTAGGCTTCCGGGCTTTGATCGGGCTGGCCGGTCCGCGGATTGCGAGCATGCAGATGAACGATCGCCGCGCCCGCCTTCCGCGCCTCGAGCGCGGCGTCCGAAATTTCGGATGGCGTGACAGGAAGATATGGCGACATCGACGGTGTGTGGATCGCTCCGGTGACGGCGCAGGTGATGATGATCTTGCGTGACATGAGCGTCCTTAGAACAGCATTTCGGGCAGGAAGAGCGACAGCGCCGGAACGAGGGCAATCAAGGCGAGGACAGCGATGCAGATCGCGACGAGCGGCATCGCTTCCCGGATCACCTTCGTCACCGGCTCTTCCGATATGGCCGCGGCGATAAACAGCAGTATGCCGACGGGAGGCGTGGCCATCCCGATGACAACGTTGAGCACGACCACAGTGCCGAACTGCACCGGGTCCATGCCGATCAGGGCCTGAAATTTCAGCAGGATCGGCATGGTCAGGATCATGATTGAAATGGGCTCGAGAAACATGCCGAGAACCAGCAGAAAGATATTCAGCAACAAGAGGATCATGTACGGCTCGTCCGTGAGCGCGAGCACCAGATCGGCGATATGCTGCGGAACCTGCTCCAGCGTGAATACGAACGACACGATGGACGCCATCGAAGTGATGAACAGGATCGATGCGGAGACGAGGGTCGTCGCTATCAACGATTCCCACAGACGTCGCAAGCTGAGGTCGCGATAGGCGAATCCGACGAGAAGGGCGTAGGCGACGGCGACGGCGGCGGCTTCCGTTGGAGTGAATATGCCCGCCTTGATGCCAACGAGAATAATAGCCGGTAGCATGAGGGCCGGTAATGTCCGCCCTGTCGCTTTCAGCCGGTCGCGCGCGCCCATCCGTTCGGTGATGGGGAAGCCCTCGCGCTTTGCCCGCCAGGATGCATAAATCAGAAGGCCGGTCGCGATTCCGATCCCTGGAACGACGCCGGCGAGGAAAAGCTGGCCGATCGACGTGCCCGACAGGACACCGTAGATAATCATGGTGATCGATGGCGGAATGACCGGTCCCATGACCGATGCCACAGCAATAAGCGCTCCGGCGTAGGCCGGAGGCATTCCTTGCCGGCTCATCGTCGGAATAAGGATGGAGCCAAGTGCCGATGCTTCGGCCGTTGCGCTGCCCGAAATCCCTGCGAAAAAGCCGGAAGACAAAATAGATACCGAGGACATGCCGCCACGGCGGTGTCCGACCATTGCCCTGGCGAAATGCACGATCCGGTCGGTCACACCGCCCACATTCATCAAAGCGCCGGCCAAAAGGAAAAGCGGGATGGTCAGCAGAACGAACTGATCGATACCCGCCATCATGCGCTGCGGCACCATCAGCACCATCATTCCGTTGCCGGAGAGGTAGAGATAGGCGGTGCCTGCAATCCCAAGCGTCAGCGCGATGGGAATGCCGCTGGCCAGAAGCCCGGCGAATATGAGGAAGAATGCGCCCATCAGCCCTGACGCCCCCCGGTGCCGGACAGGTCTCCATCGTCATCCAGACCGTCTTGGGACGCGCCGCGCATGTCGGCGCTGAAACTTGAAACGAGATCGGCGACGACATGCAGGATCATGAGGGCCGAGCCGACCGAGACCGAGATATAGACATAGGCTATCGACAGGCCGAGAGGCCGACCGAAGAGCGCACCCCAGATAAAATCGAGAGCAGGGATTGTCTGGTTGCCGAAGCGGGACGCGTAATCTGCGCCGTAAACAGTAATCAGTGCGAGAAAAGCGATGATCGGCAGGGCCGTTATCGCCTTGAGTATCCACCTTCCCCTGCCGGACAGTGCAGTGGGCAAGAAATCCAGTGCCACAAATTCACCCTTGGAATAGGCCAGGCCCAGCACCAGGAAGGTTTGCCAGATCAGCAGATAACGGCACAATTCCTCGGCCCAGATCAGTGAACCGCCCATGACGTACCGAGACCAGACCTGAGCGATCATGATCGCTACGATCACGGCCATCGACGCGCCGGCGAGAAACCGCAGCACCGCAAGATAGGCGGAAACGGCCTTCGACAGTGCCGAGGAGGGATGCATGGTGCTCATCGAACGGAAGAGGGCGCCACGCTTTTCGTAAGCGCGGCGCCGTTCTCTCAGCTATTTGCGCGTGCAGCTTCGACGAATTCGGCGATGAGTGGGTCCTTCTTCGCCCATTCCGCCGTCAGCGGAGCAACCGTTTCCTGCATTTCGGCGAGGTTTTCGAGTTCGATGATCTCGACGCCCTTCTCGCGCAGTTCATCGCGCCCGGACAGATCCTGCTCTTTTGCATAGGCGAGAGTGGCCGATACGGAGCGTCTGCCGGCCTCGCGCATCGCTTCTTTTTCCTCATCCGACAGCGTATTCCAGAAGCCCGTCGAAACGACGTTCGATGCATGCCAGGGATAGTGGCCGGTCAGGGTAAAGTTCTTGCCGACTTCCCAAAGGTTTTCGCCGAGCATGGACGAAACATTGATCTCCACCGCGTCGATTACGCCGGTTTCGAGCGCGCCATAGACCTCGCCATAGGGCAGGCCGACAGGCGCTGTACCGAGAGCTTCCCAGATGGCCTTGTGCAATGGCACAGGTACGATGCGGGTCTTCAGGCCCTTCATGTCGGCGACCGTACGGACCTTCGAATTGATCGATAGGAAATTTCGCTGTCCGATATCGGCCGTGGCAAGGCCGATGATGCCTGCAGGCTCGAGATCGTCCTGCATTTTCTGTCCGATTGGGCTCAGCGCGAGCTTTTCGAAGTGGTCATAGTCGCGAACGAGGAAGGGGAGCTGCCACGCATCGTATGCGGGGCGGCCAGTGACCAGCGGAATAAGCACGCCCGATACCATCGCCATTTCCAGCGTACCGGCGACCGCGGATTCGAGGTTCTGCTTGTCGTCCCCCAACTGACGGTTGGGGAAGATCGTTACATCGAACGCGCCCGGCAAGATTTCATCGAGCGCTTCCTTGAAGCTCATCGCGAGTTTGTGGCCGGGGTGGATTTCGTTCGAAGCATGCCCCAACCGCACAGTTTTGCTGGCGGCTCGAGCGATGTGCGGCATGGCGAGCGTCGCGCCGAGTATGGCGCCGGTCTGAATAAGGGTTCTTCTGGTCAGCATTTCGGTTTCCTCCCATTGTCGGGCCGGCAGCGCCAACCCTGAATTGAAAAGATGCGTCGTTTCAGGACGGCATCGGGTAATCGTCGGCATTCAGCACCCAGCCGGGCTTTTGCGAAAAGTCCGTACGCGGCGGGCAGAAAATGTCGATGAGTTGATTGCATCTCGATCCGACGGCCTGCGTCGTGTGAATGACCGGAGGCGGGATAACCAGGGCCGAGGGCGAGGACATCGAGACGGTCATGTCTTCACGCCAGTCCGCCATATTCGTTGTCCATGGCCAGCGAAGGTAGTGATTGAAATCTCCCTCGATCGCCAGCGAGCATTGTTCGAAATCATCGTGGTGATGGGGCGACATCTTTGCGGAATCGCGAGGGCCATCGAACGGGTCCAGCACATTGACCATCATCGTCGTGCAGCGGAAAATGCGCCCGAACCGACCCTCTTCCTTCGGCACATCGAGGCTGTAGTGCCGTACCTTCCAGCCGTCTTTGGGTTCCGGCCATGGCGCAAATTCTGGGATATGCGTTCTCGGCGCGTCATATCCGCGTGCGTTGGAGCACTGCTCCGCCAGATCGGTCGATCGTGTCGTAAAGAGTCGTGTCATCGTCCCGCCGTCGGGCAAGGTGACAGTGCTGTCGCCAGCGGGCACGAATGCCAGAGACCATCCCGGAACATCGGTCGTTTCACCATTCCATTCGATCAGAGCGCCGTTATCGGGAAGCAGTACGGCATACTCATCCGGCTGGCTGGACCTTGAGAACCGCGCGCCTGCATTGGCTTCTGACCATGAGAGAACGAAGTTGTGTCCGCGCATCAGCCAGGTCTTGGCGTCCGCATCGGAGATCTGGGGCGCATCCTTGTAGAAATACGCCTCCTGCGGTTCGGCAACCAAGCCCGTTTGCGGGGCGGCGGCTTCGCTCTTCGGTGTCAAAGCCGAGCGGGGATCGGATTTGTCGTACATCTGTCAGTCTTTCCTCGCCTGTCTCACGGCACTCGACATCTTGTCATGCGCCTGCATGGCGGCAGACCGCAGAAAGCCTTGATCTGAAGAGAGCAAGAAGGCCGTTGAGCCGGCCTGGGCCTGTGTTGCAGCATCCTCCGGCGTGCCGGGAAGGATCGCGACAGTTCGGCCAAGCTTGGCCGCCGCCGCATGGACCGTTTCCGTCGCACGGCGGACCATCGCTGCCGGGTCGTCGGTTTCGGCATAGGCGGCCGCGAGATCGCCACGGCCGATAAACACCCCATCGATACCGTCCACCGCTATGATCTCGTCGATATTGTCGATGGCTTCGGGATCTTCGATCATGGCGACGATCGTCACGCGCCGATCTTCGGCGGCCATGTGCTCGGCCTGACTGGCTCGCCCGAAGGTGCCGGCTCGGGTTGTGGGGGCGAAGCCGCGCTTGCCGCCGCTGTAACGGCCGGCCGCGACAATCGCCCGCGCGGTCTCGGCATCTTTCACATGCGGGACAAGAACGCCGTCCGCGCCGCAGTCGAGCACCGACAGAATATTTGCTGGATCGCCGCTTTGCACGCGAACGATTGCGGCCAGACCGAACGCCTTGCAGGCCAGAATGATGCGGTCGGTTGTCTCGCGATTGAAGGGCGAGTGCTCCTCATCGACAACAATAAAGTCGTACCCGAGACTGCCCAGTATCTCGGCGGGCATCGTGGCAGGCAGTTTCAAAAAGGTCCCGTAAAGTGTCTCCTGCGCCAAGAAACGCTCTCGGAAACCGCGTTCATTGCCTGACATCAATTTCTCCCTTGCGTTCTGCCTATCAGAACACTATCCTTATAAACAGAACAATGAGTGAGGTTGTACGTAAAGTCAACCCATTGGGACTTGTCGCAACGGACTGTCGAGATGCCAAAAATATCGTCTGAAAAAACCGAAGGTATTCAAAGTGTTGTTCTAGCACTGACAATTCTGGAGACGTTGGGCCGTGCAGGTAGCCATCTGGGAGTGACAGCGCTCGCCGATGCGCTCGGCACCACGAAGAGCCGTATTCACCGGCATCTTCAGACGCTTGTTCAGCAAGGTTACATCGTTCAGTCGCCGCTGACGGAGCGCTACCGGCTTGGATCCAGGCTCATTGAACTAGGCAATGCAGCGGCGAACGCTTCGGATGTTGCCAGTGTCGCTGCGCAACCCATGCGCGCGCTGCGCGATGTTTCGGATCAGGCTGTCATTCTGGGTCAGATCGAGGATGAGGGCATTCGTATTCTGACGACCCTGCCAGGCAAAATGTCCGTTGAAGTCGGGGTGAGACCCGGCTCGACGCTCCGTTTCAATACGTCCGCGCAGGGAAAAATGGCTCTCGCCTTCATGCCCGAAGCCAACAGGGAGCGCATTCTTGCCGAACCCCTGATAGGCGAGACATCCTATTCGATCACCGATCTGAAGGTGCTGAGAAAGCATCTGGACGATATCCGCAGCCGAGGCTGGGCCGACGCACCGAATGAGGCGGCTATGGGGTTGAACGCTTTGTCTTTTCCACTGCTCGGCGCTGGCGGAGAGCTCATGGGTAGTCTGGCGATCGTCAGCCTGACCCAGTTCATAGGCTCGCCGCCATCGCCCGATCAGATCAGGGCCGTGGGAACGGCAGCCGGCGATATTTCAAAAGCCTTGGGATATATGGGCGAGTTGCCGGGTAACTGGCATTGAGCTTCCGCCGGCAGGCTTCGGCTTCAGTCGTCCAATCCGATGGCCGTAGCGGCATTGGTCGCGACCATCTTGTGGATATCGGCGTCTGAATAGCCCAACTTTATGCAGGTTGCGACGCCCCGCCTCATACCCTCGAGCGGGCCTATGGTTCCAACCTGCCCAAGGTCGGAACAGAGAATTGTCCGGTCCGCCCCCACACAGTCGATGAATTCGCGGAACTCGTCATCGGTGCGGTTCCGGAATTTCGAACCTTCGACGAAGAAGCCGAGCGAATGCTCGACATAGGCGCCCATGGCGGCGATCTCCTTGGTGTCTTCGAAGGAAGCGCCGACGATATCTTCGGGGTGGGTGAAGATCAGACGCTCCACCCCGCGCTTTCGGGCTTCGGCAAAAACGACCTTGGTCTCCGATACGTGGATATGACCGCTTGCCAAAGCCATTCCGGTCTTGGCGACCACATCGAGGATGTCCAACACTTCGGGTCGCAACTTACCGTCTTCGAAGATTGCAATACCGGAGGCACGTCGAATTTTTTGAGTGGAGGCCGGATGCGCCCAGCCGGAGGTCTTTTCCCATTCCAGATGGTTTTCTGCGGCAAGGGTCGGCAACCAGACAATCCGGCCGTCCATCGCGGCGGTATGCTCTACAGCGTATGGATTAAGCCCGCCGACAACATTATTGAGCACGATGCTTGAGAAAATCCGTGTCTTCAGCTCCGGGTGGTGATCGCGGATGAGTTGGGCGCACATTACCCCGGAATAATCGTGATCCTTGGTGACGAAGGCGGCAAACCCGGCGTCCGAATAGACCTTCGCAAGTTCGAGATGATCGATTGCGCGCGGGGCTATCGATGGACCGGTGTGGACATGAGGATCGACCGCACCTTGCAGGATTTCGCTGATCCGGCTCGTTTCCTGCTGCTCTATTGCTTCGATTTCGGTCATCCGTTCCCTCCGGCGTTTCAAGACAAAACTCCGATGATGTTACGAAGAACAGATCAGGGTTCTGCTTATCAGAACACCTACCTAAATATTTTTGCCAGGTTTGCGTGTCAAGGGAGGTTCACGCGCTGCGCCTCAACGCATGGCTCATGAATCGGCCACCCGCTCACCATGCGGGATGCATCCGAACTGGCCCGAAGGAGCAGAGAAAAGGCTCGACGCGCAGGATAACCAGCTCTACGTCGCTTTATGAAATACCGCGCCAGATCTCTTCGAGCGCTACGACCCCGTCATCCGGGGTTCCCAACCAAGTGTCTCGGCTCTGGGCTCCCACGCGACCATCGGCTGTCGTTCTGTTTCGCCAAGGCCATAGGCCCGCCGTCCCGTAACATCGTTGAGAATAACGGCGCTACGCCACGCCGCCATGGAGAGTTGAGGATCGATAACGCCATAGGATCGCCGGCCATGATTAAGGCCGTAAATCGGGTTTTCAGAAGGCCCGTCCCATAGCGCACGGTAATTGTCGCCAAGCGCCAAAGCGCCGTCCGGTTCCTGGGCCAGTCTTCCGGCCAGGCGACGAAGACATCCCGGAACGGCCGCGCGGTAGCCCGTCGCAAGGATCACGATATCGGCTTCAAGTGCTTCACGACGATCATTTGAGGCTCTGGAAACGATGGTCTGACCCCGACCATTCGCCTGAACCTGAACGACTTCGCGTCCCGGATAAAGGAAGACGTCCTCACGGTTGCGAAGATGGCGTCGCTGATAGAGGAGCCGATAGATCGCATCGGCTGTCGAAGGGGTCAGGCCGTCGCTGGCGAACTTCTGCGACGACAGGGCGCGAGCTTGTAATTCCGGCGTCATGGAGCGGTAGGATTCGAGATAATCGGGCGTGAAGAACTGATCGACGAGGCCACCTTCCTGCAAGGTCCAAAATCCGTCTCGCCGGCTGATCCACGATAGAGAATCCGGCGACATCCGATCGTCCTGCTGAAGCAGATGAAGGACGATTTCCGCGCCTGACTGGCCGCCACCAATGACCGCGACGCGCCGTCCCGCAATATCGGGATGCATGTGCAGATATTGACTGGCGTGGAAGCAATCCGGTCCGGTGACGACATTTGCCGGGATCAGTGGTTCCCTGCCGGTTCCGATCGCAAGGGCGCGGGAATAACAGTCGGGTCGGTCCTTAAAACGGAGCCGGAATTGATTGCCCGTAAAATCGATGTCTTCGACACCGGCATCGAGATGCGTCGATGACAAACCGTCGGCGGCCCACGCGAGATAGTCGCTGAACTCCTGCCTGGAGACCGTTTCAAAGCGCGCCGCCATGAAATCGTAGAACCGACCGTTTTCGACCAGATAATTCAGAAAGCTCCATCGGTTTGTCGGACAGACCGGTGTAACCAAGTCTTTCAGCGGTGAGGTTTGCAGGACCGCGTCGGAAAACGTCAGGCCTGCATGCCAGGATACGGTCGGGCTCCGCTCGAAAAACGCAGCGGACAGATCTGGTATGCCATCGGCAAGCGCGGCGAGGCTCAGATTGAAAGGGCCGAGTCCGATTCCTGCCAGATCGACCGTCTTGGTTTCGTCATTCATGATGTGCTCGTCCTTGTCATGGATAAAGCGGGCAGCGCGAGTGCCATCGCAATAGCTGCCAGTGTGAGAGAAAGGCCGGGGCCGGCTGCCAAACTTGCCGATCCAGCAAAGGCCCCGACAGCAAGTCCGCCGGTCGAGACCGTCGCGTTCCAAGCCGTCTGGCTGGTCCCGTGCTGCCCTGAACGGTGAAACGCGCAGTGAAGGTTGTAAGTCAGCAGCATGGCGCTCGCCGCGCCGACGCAGGCCGAAAGACCGATCACCACAGGTGGTGTCGGCATCAGTGCGATGGACATGATAGCTGCCGCACCGGCCATGGCGGCGGCACGCATCCCCATCAGGTCCAGTCTGGCGGTCAGAAAACGATGCGCAAGCAATAGCCCGATATTGGCCGCCGACAAAGCAAGGCCGGCAACCGCCGCTGCCGACAGATCGTCGAACCGAGGTTGCGCCGCCAGGAGCGGTGCGAGCGAGACATGCGTAACGCCGAGGCTGACCTGAACGGTGAAAGGAAGGACCAATCCTCTGCCATGTGGCGGCATGAGGGAGACGCCCCGGCATCGGACCGAACTGTTGGCTCTCTCCGGCCTTGTTTTCAGGAGGCTCCAGATCGCGCCGGCAATCGCGGGGACGACCGGCAGCACTATGCTCATTGCCGCTAAAGGGCCGACGCAGACGGCGCTGATCGCGCGACCGATGCCGGCGAAAGATTGCGTGCGGGCGAGGTGTCCGCGCGAACCGGTCTTTTCGGACAAGCTGACGATCTGGGCATGGATCAATAACGTCGCCGCTGCCGCGCCTTGGCAAAGCCGCAAGGCAAGCAGCCCCGCAAGCGCCGCCGCCGGTGCGACGGGGCTGGCCAGAAGCAAGGCCAGTCCGGCTGAGCAGATGATCATAACGGCAAGGGACGGTCGCAACAGTGCCGCGCTATCGGTCAGTCCGACAAGCGGAATGGTCAGCGTAGCCGCCAACATGCCGAATGCGACGGCCATTCCGACCGCCGAATAGGACAGATCGAAATGGCTGGCGATCATGGGGAGCATCGCCATGAGAGCGGTCTGCTGAAAGCCGTGACCGATGAGCGCTGGGGCAAGCGTATTTTTCATGACGCGGAAAAATTCATACCCGTCGACGGACGTCAAGAAAAATCTTGACTATGACTATCATATTTATAATTTGCGCCTCGTTCGATCCTTGCGAGAGGCGCTTGTCATGAACGAGATCGCAGATATCCCATCGCTCAATGCCTTTCTGAACGCGGCATTGCGGGAAGGCGCGCTGGCCGACGCGCATTTTACGGCAGACCGGCTGCGCTTTCACACAACGGAAGGATCGGCTGTCAGCGTTAGCGTAGAACGGCGTAGTCGGTTTCGATGCAGGTTCTCAGGACCTATCACCATCGATGGGGCGCCGACCACAATCGAAGACCTTCTTCAAAGGCTTGTCAGGAATGCCGACCCTGCCTTTGCGAACCGCGTTGGGGATAGCCTCCTGACGATCCGTCACACACTGGATGCAACGGGCGATCCCGAAAGCTGGAATTTTCAGGATTGCGAGACGGCGCTGCGCTTCGGCCACGTGCTGCATCCGAACCCGCGCAGTCGCGATGGCCTCAGCTCTGAAGAAGCTATGGTCTATGCACCGGAATCGACTGCCACCTTTGCTTTGTCGTGGTTTGCCTGCAGACCGTCCGCGCTGCAAAACGGCGGTATTGCCGCGGAGGGTTTTCAGTCGCTCGCGGCAGCAGATGGAATCGAGACCTTAGCGGGACGTTTTCCCTTTCCCTTCCACCCGCTTCAGCTTGCAAGGCTTTGCGGAACGGAGGCCTTTTCCGAGTTGATCCGGTCGGAGGCGATCCTGCCTCTTGGCCCTGGAAAAGCAGGCTGGAACGCGACAGCCTCCATGCGCGCGGTTCATGCATTTCACGCACCCTTCATGGCGAAATTCTCGCTCAGCGTGCGGCTGACCAATTCCCTTCGCCTCTTGTCGGAGCGGGAGGTGCTGCGTGGCCTTCATGTGACCGATCTTCTGAACAGCGACATCGGCGTGGAGATTGCTGACGCATTTCCCAATCTGACGGTTCTCACCGAGCCAGCCTATGCGGCGCTGAAGACAACTGATGGCACGATGATGCCGGAAACTCTCGTTGTGTTGCGTGACAATCCCTATCGGGACGGTACCCAGTACGGACCGATCGTTCTTGCGGCATTGTGCGAAACACCGCGCCGGGGACTATCGCCCGTTGGACGGATTGTCCGCCGGCTCGCCAAGGGAGGCGATACGACAGGTCTTGCCATGCGTTGGTTCGACCTGTTTCTAGAAACGGCGATCCTGCCCATTCTGGAAATGCGAGCACGGTGGGGCCTTCTCTTCGGATCGCATCAGCAGAATATGATGCTGAAAATCCGTGATGGATGGCCAAGCGGTGTTGCCATTCGCGATTGCCAGGGCACAGGCCATCTGGCGGCTTTTCACGACCGGCTGGCCGCGGTTTGTCCCGGTATTGGCGAAGGCGCCGAAAACATCGTCGGCGAAGAAGAGGGCGATGGCCTCCTAACCTACTATGTCGTCGTCAATTCAGTGATGAATATGCTGGCGACACTCGTCATCGACGGACTAGCCGGCGAGGAAGCGCTCTTTGCGATTTGGAAGCGTTTCCTGGAGCGCGCGGCCAGGCAAACGCCGGGCGACGCGACGCTCTATCTGCGGCTTATGAATCGCCCTGGCCTGATGACGAAAGCCAATTTTGCGACATCGCTTTCCGGCGTCAATGAGGCCGATGGCGGCGCCGAAGGCCAGCTTGCTCAATTCACCGAACTCGACAATCCCATTGCCCAAAGTGAGGCCGCATGACCGCTCTTCCTTCATTCCCTGCCATCGCCGCGCCTCCGATCCTCGATCTCTGGGAGCAGATCGATGCGCTTTTTGCCGCCACCGGCGAAGACCGGATCGAACTGCCGTCCGATTGGCTTACGCGAGGCGACATCGCCCTGCACGATCTGCGCTGCGGGTCATTGCGCGATGATGCGGTGGTGGTGGACCGTGGCGAATTTTACCAATCGGCCGGTATGTGGACGAACCGCCTGCCCCTCGTACCTGTCGCGACCGGTTTGGTGCCGGGGCCTGACGGGCGCGATCATCCTCGACGTCCGGCCAAGCCGGCGGGGCGGTTCTACGAGCGGTTCGACCGGGACGGTGGCTGTGCTGTCAGCTTCGACGTTCTGGAAATCGGCAGCCATCTGGCGCTGTTCCACAAATGGCAGAACGATCCACGCGTCGCCTATTTCTGGGAGGAGGACAAATCGGAGGAGGAACTGGCCGCCTATCTTTCGGAACGGATCGATAACCCCAGCGTGTTGCCGACGATTGTTTGTTTCGATGGCGACCCCGCCGGCTATCTGGAATTTTACTGGGCGCGGGAGGATCGTCTCGGCGCCTATTACGATTCCCATCCGTGGGATCGCGGCTGGCACGGTCTCATTGGCGAAAGGCGTCACCTCGGTCGCCGGAAGACTGCAGCCTGGCTGCGCTCATTGACGCATTACCTCTTCCTCGACTGCCCGCTTACCGAAAAGGTCGTCGGTGAGCCGCGCGCCGATAATATCAAGCTTTTGCGTTACACCGACCCGCTTGCATATCGGAAAATTCGCGAATTCGATTTTCCGCACAAGCGCGCTGCCCTGATGCACTGCTACCGCAATGAGTTTTTCGAAAAGGTGAGGTTCTGACGATGAACCAGATCGTCACCCTCGATCGCTTCCGGGCAATCGGGCGGCGGTGGCTCGCCAAGGCCATCAGTGAGCTGGCCTGGGAAGAAGTGTTCGCCTGCAGCGACAGCCGGCTCGAGCTTACCTCCGGTGTGGTCTACACCTACCGCGCCGTGCGCCGGATTTGGGGCAATCTTGATATCGACGCCGAGACCATCCGGCGCGATGGAGATTATCCCTGTCCGCTGCAATTCGTCATCGATGCGCGCGACGAATTGGGTATGAGCCCGGCAACCGAGGCGATGTTTCTTAAAGAACTCAAGAACACGCTGCGCCAGGATTGTGCCATTGACGCACGGTGGGGTGCTCTAACGGCGGACGAGCTCACCGAACTGCCGACCGACAGCATTCACGCGGCGCTTCAGGGGCATCCCAAGGCCGTGGCGAACAAGGGGCGGCTCGGTTGGGGCGTTGACGACCATGCGCAATACGCGCCGGAAAATTTGAAGCTGATCCGGCTGCAATGGCTGGCGCTTGATCCGCATTTCGTGCGGCGGGGCAGGGGAGCCGGTATTGAAGAAGAGACCCTGTTGCGCGCAGTAATGGGTAGTGAGGAGGCGGACCGACTCTTGGCCGCCGCCGGCCATGCCGATCGCGTGATTATGCCAGTCCACCCATGGCAGTGGGACAATTGTCTGGCGCAAAGCCTCGTCGCCGATATGGCGGATAATCGGGTCGAACATCTCGGCACCTTCGGTCCGGCCTTCGTCGCTTCTCCCAGTCTTCGCACGCTCGTACCGAGAGAGGGCGGGCCGTATGAGATCAAGCTGGCGTTGGCCATCCTCAACACATCTGCCTGGCGCGGAATGCCTGGCAAATATATCGAGCAGGGCGCAGTCATATCGGACTGGGTGGCCGAAATCCTCGCCAGCGACCCGGTCACGGCATCCGTGGTCACGGTGCAAAAGGAGGTTCTGGGTCTTTGGTGGGACGATCCGCTAATGGCGCAAGCGCCTGACGCGCCGTATCGCTGGCACGAGACGCTTGGAGCGATCTGGCGCCAAACCGGGGAATTTGCTTTGCCGAATAAGCGCGTGGTCATGATGGCGACGCTGTTTCACGAGGGCGTCGATGGCGAACCGCTCGCAGCATCCTTCGCCCGCAAGGCGGGTCTGCCGCTGGATGACTGGCTGAGACGTTTGTTCCAGGTCAGCGTCGTGCCGCTCTGGCATATCCTCTGCCGCTATGGTCTGGCCTTCATCGCGCATGGTCAGAACATAAATGTTGTCCTGGACGAAAACGTACCGGTAGGCATCACGGTGAAGGACTTTCAGGGCGACCTCGATCTGGTCGATCAGGACTTTCCCGAGACGGAAAGCCTGCCATCTGCGGCGCGCGCCGTTCTGCCGAGAAAGCCGCCAGCCTATATCGTGCACAATATCCAGACAGCGCATTTCGTGACGGTTCTTCGCTTTCTGTCGACCAGTCTGGCGGGGCGCGGTCTCTTCGGTGAGGAGCGGTTCTACGGCCTATTGCGTGAAACGCTTTGCTCTTACGCCGCCAGACACCCTGAACTCTCGGACAGGTTCGCGCTTTTCGACCTTTTTCAGCCAAAAATGCCGCGCGTTGCGATCAATCGTGTGCGCTTCCGGATCGGCTACGAGGATTCCGCCGTCCGGCCATTGCCGGCGCGCGGGACGGATCTCGACAATCCGCTGGCCGCGTCAACGGAACCGAAGGCCGATTACGAGGCGACCTCGTCGGCTGCCCAGTAGGCCGCGGCGCGGATTTCGGATTTATCGAGCCCGCGCTGGGACAAGGCCCGGCGTGCGAGCGCCACTTCGGATCGCTCGCCGGCAAACCAAACGAAACGGTCGGATAGCGGAAGATCCGTTCTCTCGATAGCCTCGAGAATGCTGTGTCCTTCGCTCCGCAAGAGCCAGCGCAGTTCGACGCCGATTGGTTTCGTCAGTGTCTGAGTATCATCTTCATTACCGACCATGACTGTCGCCATGCCGAGCGTTTCAGAGGGCAATGCAGCAAGAATGCGGGCGATGGCGGGCAGGGCGGTCTCGTCTCCAAAAAGACCGAGCCATGCTGCCCGGGGATACCACTCGCCACCGGGTCCCATAAGTGCGATTTGTTCGCCTGGCTGCGCTGTTTCACACCACTCGCTCACGCGTCCGCCTGCGTGAACGAATACGTCGAAATCGAGCTCGCCGCGCTTAACGTCGATTTCACGAACCGTGTAAACGGGCCGGTGCCAGGCGCTCCTGTCACCCGGCCAATGCGTGCGGCCATCCTCGCCGATTTCCGGCCATTCGCCTTGATGGCCGGGCGGTGCGAAAAGCAGCCGGAAATGAAGACCGCCCCGGGCGAAACGCTGCAGTGACGGGTCGGCAACTCGCAATCGGAAATAGGACGGCGATATGCGCGAACATGAGCGGATCGTCGCAAATGTCATATTTGCAGGCAGCGCGCCTGGATCGGCATGCGACCAGACCATCCGGTGAGCGCTGCCAAGACTGTCGAGATGGCGGTCGACCGTTTCCAGAAGTGTATGCAGCGTCGCGGGGTCTGCTGCACTGAGAGCAATCCGAACACCGCTCTTTTCGCTGGACAGGACAATCGTACCGCTCGGTGTTTCGAGCGTCAGGCACCCGTGATCTTCGGTCAGGGGTAGGCCCAGCCTATTTCCCTTGGAACGAAAGAACTCGAAAACCTGTTCTCGGGGCCAATCGATACGCGTTGCGGTTTGGACTGGGCCGCCATTTCTCTTCGTCATCTACCCACCTGTGCCGCCAGACCGGTCGCCAATATGTTTTTTCGCGCTTCGCCGAGGCAGACGTTGCCAATATGCAACAGCGCTGCTCTCAGCCCATATTTCGCGAATTTATATTCTTGACTAAAGAAGTCATAGTTATTTGAAAGATGACTACATCAATCAAGTTATAACGGCAAGCTGTTGGGGTGTGCCGGTTGAGGGGAACTATGCGTTTTCAAATCAGTTTTCTTGCGCTCTGTCTCGGACTGAATGGCACAATGGCCTGTGCGCAGGCGTTGGATGACGAAACGGCTGGAGACGGTTCCGTCGCGGCTTCGTCCGGCGAGACAACTTTGCTCGAGACAATTATCGCCACGGCGGGGCGGCGCGAAAGCGAGGTCGCCAATGTGGCCCAGAATGTTAACGTCATTGAGCGCGACGAAATCGAGCGGCTGACGGTCGGCTCGGAAGACGCCGCAAATCTCGTTTCTCGGCTGGTGCCGGGCTATCAACCGGATAACCAGACGATCAGTGGAGCGTCGGAGAGCTATCGGGGCCGATCGATCCTTATTCTGGTCGATGGGGTGCCACGCACCACACCGCTGCGCAACAACACCCGCATTCTCTCCCTGATCGATCTCGACACCATTGAGCGGGTGGAGGTCGTGAGCGGCGCATCGAGCCTCTATGGAGCGGGTGCAACCGGCGGCGTCATCAACTTCATTACCAAGCGTGGCGAGGACGAGACGCCCCGTTGGACCGTTGAGACGCGAGTCGAGGCGCAGACTGCCGATCTGGCCGACTCTGCTTCGCCATCCACCACGGTAAGCGTGGAAGGCCGCAAAGGCGATTTCGATTACTTCCTCTCTGCTTCCGGGGACTGGTCGCGCCGGCTCTATGACGGCAATGGCGATGAAATGGCGTCGGACGGCCTCCTCGGTCAGGGTGGCGGCGACCGTACCGGGGTTGGCAACCTCTTCGGCCGGTTCGGCTATGAGGTGGATTCACGACGCTTCGATCTGTCTTTCGACTGGACCTATGCCGAGCAACGGCCCGGCTATTACACCGATTATTCCGGATCGCGCGTGCGCCCGGACTATTCCGACCCTTATGACGGTGAGCCATTGGTCGAAGACAGCAAATATGTCACCGCCCGTTACACCGATGATGCCTTTGCCTTGGGTGGCCTCGAACTGACGGCGTTTTACAACGATATCGAAAAGCAGTCGCCGGAAACCCAATTGAGCGCAGTAAATTCGTCTGTCCTGCTGACCGGGTTGAACCAGACGGTTTTGGAGGGTCAGCGCTTCGGCCTCGGCGCGACGGTGAGGACCCCCACCGATCGGATTTTTGAGGGATCTGAGTTGGTATGGGGCACCGACTACACCTACGACTATATCACGCAGCAGCAGGTCGGATCTGAAGACGATGTGGCCGCGCCGCTCAGCCAGCATCAACTGGGATTGTTCAGCCAGGCAGAGGTGCCGGTTCATGATCGGTTGCGCCTCTCCGGGGGCGTTCGTTTCGACGCCTTTTGGCTGGAAGTCGAGGACTTCACGCGACCGGCGTACACCGTCGACGGTTTTGCGATTCCCCTGCCAGCCATCGATGTCGGTGGCGGCAATTTCGACTACCAGCAGTTCACCTTCAATGCGGGCGCGGTCTTCGATGTCACCGAGGATGCGCAGCTTTACGGAAACTTCTCGCAAGGCTACGCGCTGGCCGACATCGGCGCGTTTACCCGCCGGGCCGGCGTCAATGGCGGTTTCTTCGGCGCCGAATTCTGCGATGCCTACGCGGCCTTCTGCGGTTCGCCTCCTTCCGACTTGTACATAAGCTATGCCGATATCGCGCCCGAGCCGCAGCTCGTAAATACGTTCGAAGGCGGCGTGAGAGGTGATTGGGGCCGGTTTCGGGCGTCCGCATCGGCCTTTATCTCCTTATCGGAAAACGGTCTGACCTATGACGCCAGCACCAACACGGTCACGCAGCAGAAAGAGCGGATCTGGGGCGGGGAACTGACGACCGCTTTCGATGTGACGGATGCATTCACCGTCGGTGGAACGCTTGGCTATGTCGATGGGGAATATGACTCCGACGGTGATGGCGACATCGACGAAGATCTGCCCAACAACCGCATTGCCACGACATGGAAAGGCAATCTTTTCGCCAGCTACGCCTTCGCAAACGGCATCGATACGCGGGCCGATCTTGAATTCTTCTCAGGCCGCGACCGATTACAGGACGACGAGATTGACGGAGCAGCGCTCCTGCACCTCTCTGCACAGAAGACGTTCGAAAACGGTCATAAACTCAGTCTCGGCGTCTACAACGTCTTCGATACGGATTACGCCAATCCAACGGCGACGGCGACACGCGGGACCGAAGTTCCAGGCCTTGGGCGGACCGTCGCCTTCTCCTACAAAGCGGTTTTCTGAGAATGTCGGGAAGGGCCGATCTGGCTCTTCCCGCCTCCGGACCCGAGCGGGATGAGGTGGGCAAAATGGCGCTGACGATCCAGGCCGATGAGCCGACTGACAGGCGTCGGGGGCCGCTCTTTGCCACCCTGGCGGGTCTCTATATCGCCCAGGGCATTCCCACCTATCTGATTGCCGCCGCGCTGCCACCAACCCTGCGGGCCGCCGGTGTGTCTCGAAGCACTATCGGCCTGTTCTCGCTTCTCATGCTGCCCTTGGTTCTGAAGTTTGCATGGGCGCCGCTAGTCGACCGGCTGAGCCCGATCCCCCGCCTCGGCCACCGAAGGGGATGGGTCGTGCCGACCCAATTGCTGACGGCTGCCGGAATCGCCACCATGGCCTTTATCCAGCCAACCGACATCACCGCGCTCTTTGCCATCTGCATGCTTATCGCCCTGGCGATGTCGACACAGGATATCGCGACGGACGGCTACGCCACGCGGCGATTGTCGCCTGGTGACAGGGCCGCTGGAAATGCCATCCAGGGTGGCTCGGTCGCCTTCGGCGTCGTGATCGGCGGCACATTATCGCTGATCCTGTTCGAGCATTTTGGGTGGCAGCCGACACTGCTCATCGTGGCGGCGCTCTGCCTGATGCCGCTCCTCGTGATTCCTTTCATGCGCGAGGAAGAAAGCGGCGAACGGGCTATTCGGCCAAAGCCTTCGCTCCGCGCTTTCTTCAGCCGGCCGGAAGCGAGGGATGTGCTGGTGATCGCTTTGCTGTTTCGCGCCAGCGAAGGTCTGGTGAAGGCTATGGAAGGGCCGTATCTCGTCGATATCGGTCTGCCACTCTCATGGATCGGCTATCTATCCGGCTTCTCGGCGGCCACGGCCGGATTGGTTGGATCGGTCATCGCAATTGGCCTGATAAAGTCGCAGGGCAACGCCAGAGCGTTGATTTCCCTTGGCGCTCTTCGCACCATCTGTTTTGCGCTTTTCGCTTTTCACGCATCCGGGATGGTCGAGCAGAACGAACTCGTGATCGGCGCGGCGGCCTTCCAGACCTTTATTCGGTACATGGAAATCGTCGTTCTCTATTCGATCTATATGAGTGTGGCCTCGACCGATCAGCCCGGCACCGACTTTACCATCCTCGCCTGCGCGCAGATCCTTGTTTATCTCATCGGCTCCAGCCTTTCAGGACTGATTGCCGACCACGCCGGTTACGGAACCCTGTTCGTCGTCGCAACCGCGCTGTCGGGAATTGCCGTTTTCATCGTCGCTCGTTTTCTCGCAAGCCGGTCGACGGAAACGACATCGGCCCTGACGTAATTTTGCCGCTCTGCGCGCTCTAGGCGGTGAATGCCAATTCAAACAGCTATTTTCAGCGGACCTTGATCGGAACCGTGAATGACCATGACGACCGCCCGGCTTCGGACGGTATCGGCGGGAAGGGCGCGGCGCGGCGCACCGCGTTTAATGCTGCACGGTCGGCAGCGGAAGATCCTGAGCTTTTCGATATGCGGGCACCGCTCAATCCGCCGCCGCGACTGACGGTGAAGCTCACATAAACCGTTCCTCGCGCGCCGCCGCGCACCCTGCTGGCGATACGCGACCGGACGCGACCGGGATAGCGGCGAACC
The DNA here is from genome assembly GCF_024158145.1 of Notoacmeibacter sp. MSK16QG-6. GTDB lineage: Bacteria > Pseudomonadota > Alphaproteobacteria > Rhizobiales > Rhizobiaceae > Notoacmeibacter. The sequence continues at coordinate 536,930 of NZ_JAMYXM010000001.1, read as the reverse complement.
GCCGCCGAATTGCGCGATGCCGTCTTGGTCGGGGCTCTCTGGGTTTTACTGCTTTGGCCCTGTCGGCCATTGGCGCTTTGCCTCGCCGCGCGCTTGGTCGGTCGAGACTTTGCTTTTTGGGTGGCTGCCTTTTGCGTGTTTCGCTTGCGAGCCGCCAGCGCTTTGCGTTGTTCCGCCGCACGCTGCTTTGCCTGCTGGGCAGCACGGCGCTCGGCGGCGCGCTGCTGCTCGGCTCGGGCGATGGCCTGACGCGCCGCTTCCTGTGCTGCAGCATCATTAGGCCGTGCGATCGGCAAGGGTATGGCCACCAGTTCTCCGAGGTCTTCGGCAACCACAGCATCACTGACTTCGCTGGCGGCAACAGTTGGCGTTGTTTCGATTTCACTGGCAACGGACACAGCTTCCACAGGCTCGGCGCTATGGTCTCTGGCCGGTTCGGCCACAGCTACGTCGGTTGGATTTGTGTCTGATGGCTCTTCACCCGAATTTTCTTCGGCTTCGTCCGTTATCGAGACAAAAGGATCAACGGGCGCTTCAGGCAATTCGGCGTCAGCGGCTTCGATGCTTTCCGATGCGGTAACTTCAGCCTGTTTGGCCTGCTCCTGCGGGGAAGCAGTTTCCGCCGCCGCGTTATAGATGTCTGCCGCATCATCACTTTCGCTCTGCTGTGCTTTCTCGTCGACCTGCTCTGCCGGTGATGCAACGTCTTCATCGACCGTTGCGCCGTCGATCTGGTCTGCAGTGCTGACGGCGGGCGCTGCGGCAAAAATAGCTTCGGCGCTTTCAACCGTCGCTATGGAAGGGCCGCTGTCAGGGGACGGAGAGGCCGGCATGCCGAAAAAAAACGCCAGGTGAATACCGAGCGACGCAACGACCGCGCCGACCAATCCGATACGGCCTGAAGGGAAGATACTCATGACGATAACTATCCCGCCGCGCCGTCCGGCGCCTCGGCTGCGGCCCTTTCCGTCACCATGATGACGCGGACGGCGCCGGCTGTTCGCAAAGCCGCGACAACCGACATCAGATCACGGGCTGGAAGGTTCCGGTCCACCGCAATACGCACGGGTTCGGAAAGATCGGTATCGGCAATAAAGCGTTCGATCGTCGTGGCAGCGGCTCTTTGATAGAGCGTTCCGTCTGCAGCGATGGCAAGCGCATCGGGCGGGGCGGCTGGAGGAGAAATTTCCGTGCGCACGGTCTCCATATCGCTGGGCAGAGGAGCGGCAAGCGTGCCCGCGATCAGGAAAAAGATCAGCATCAGGAACACGATATTAATCAGCGCAATGGTCGGTTCGGCGTGCTGCCTTTGACCCGGTGCGGTGAGTGCAAAGCGCTTTCGGCTGGTTCTCATCGCGCCACCACCACATCGAGTCCCACTGAGCGGGCGACTTCCAAAGCTGTAACCAGTTGCTGCGACGTCGCGCCGATGCCCACAAGAATCGTGGCGCGCTTCAAACCCTTTTCACGATGCTGGCGCAGGGCCGGCAAAAGATCGCCTTCTACATCGATGCCGTTGACAAGCACACCGTCGGCCCGAAGCGACACGAGCAGATCGGGCGCCGTACCACCGTTCTTTCCCACGCCAGAGCCGCCCAAATCCACGCTGGCATAGCGGGTAAATGTCGATGACAACATGAAGAACAGCAGAAGCAAAAAGATAACGTCGATCAGCGACGTCATCGATAGCGTGCGTCGAGACCGGGACGATACGTCAAGTCGCAAGGCTACTCTCCGCGTCCGGAAGCTCGGACATGGCGCGATCGGTTGAGGTAGTGGAGATGGCTGCCCGGCCCGTGAGAATCTGCGTGACGAGCCCTTCGATCGCGACCCGCTCATCGTCAAGGCGCGATTCCAGCCATGTCAACGCCAGTGAGGTCGGCATGGCGACCGCAAGACCAACGGCTGTGGTGAGAAGCGCAACCCAGATACCGCCGGCAAGAATGGATGGGTCAACCGCATTCCCGGCCTCCTGAAGTTTCTGGAACGCCTGAATCATACCGAGAACGGTGCCGAATAGCCCAAGAAGCGGTGCGATCTGCGCAATGGATTCCAAGACTCGAAAGCCGCCTTTCAACTGGTGCAGCCTCTGATTGGCCTGCTGCGCCACGGACTCTTCGATCTCGGCCATCGAAAGATGCGGCCCGGATTCATAGTCGGTTCTGGACGTTATGCTTACCCGCGACAGCAGCATGGCCCGCGCAACCGCTTGTGCAGAAGCGCTTTTGCCTTCTGCCGCAATGTTGAGCGCTTCGCTCTTCCGTCCACTTGTCCATAGGCAGACCGCTTTTCGCGCTCGATCGGGGCGGCCGATCCGAATGCCGGCGAACTGAATGGCCTTGAAAATGACGACGGCCAGAGCAATCACCGACAATGCGAGCAATAACGCGACCACAGGACCGCCAAGTGTGAGAAAATCGGTCAGCGAACGGGTTGCCGATGCGAATGCGTCGAAAAGATTCATGTCAATGTTCCTAGAGGCCGAACTCGATGTCGGTGCGATTGGATGTTTCCAGCGATTGTTCGCAAACATCCTGCCCGGCACCCTCGCACGCCGATACGTTGTTGATCAGAATCCGCGATATGGCCTCGCAACCGAGGCCAGGCATGTTGAAACGGCGCACGATCGTCTTGCCTTGCTTCATTGCGCCGAAGGCGAACTTCGTCATCCGCTCGATGCCGCCATCTACGCCGAACAGGACCATCTCATATGCGAGAGCGGAGAGATCCGCCGTCAGTCCGTTGCGGGCAACAAAGGTGATGCGACATGCGCCTTCATGGGTATCGAGTTCGTTCAGTTCGAGTTGCAGCGACAGCCTATCCGCCTTGTCCGATGTGCTCCCATCGTTTTCCGCCGCCATGCCGGGCGTACCGGCAAGCACCATCGCTGCCGCGAAGGCGGCGGTCATCGAAACGGGCAATCGAAACACGGCAACTTCCTATTTGATGATAAAAAAGGTCTAGTTATTCGGATAGCAGCCGTTAGCGGACGATGCAATACGTCCTCCTTTTGCGTGAGACGCGGGCCGGGCTTTACTGCAGATTGGTTGGAATCGGTCCGCTCCGCTTGCTTCAAAGCGCGGACATCTCCATAGATTAGGCGCTTTTCGAGCAAAGCAGGATGAGAGGACTAACGATGCCGGCACGCCTTTTTGACTCCCCGGAATACCCCACGATTTCCGCTGGCGGCGATGCTCTCTATCCGGTTCACCGAATATTCTGTGTCGGGCGCAATTACGCGGACCACGCCAGGGAAATGGGCGCGGAGCCGGATCGCGAAGCGCCCTTCTATTTCATGAAAGACGCACAATCTCTGGTATCGTCTGGTGCGACGATTCCCTATCCGCCCGGCACAGAGAATTATCACTATGAGATGGAGCTTGTGATCGCCATCGGCGCACCGGCCTTTAAGGCGACGAGCACCGAAGCCGAAAAGGCGATCTGGGGATATGGCTGCGGGTTGGATATGACCCGACGCGATTTGCAGAAGGCGAATAGCGCCAAGCAGAGGCCGTGGGACCTTGGCAAAAACGCCGAGCACTCGGCTGTCATGACGGCTCTCGTCGCTGCATCCGAATTCGGTGAGGTCGGATCGCAGAGGATATGGCTTTCAGTCAACGGAGAAACGAGACAGGACGCCCATCTCAGCGATCTCATTCATTCGCCGGTTGCGATTATCGAGCACCTGTCACGCTTCTACCATCTGGCGCCGGGCGATCTCATCTATACCGGCACGCCGGCAGGCGTCGGCCCGGTCGAACCGGGGGACGTTATTCATGGCGGGATCGAAGGGTTGCCGGAAATCGAGCTGACAATCGGACAGCCAGAATAAACTGCGTTCGCTTGCTAGCCCGAACGGCCCAATCCAACGCGTGCAAGAATGGATCGGGCGCGTAGGCGTACCGGTTCGTCGATCATCGCTCCGTCAATGGACACTGCTCCATTGCCGGACGCCGCAACGCGTTTCGCCCATTCTATCTCGGCATCCGGCGGCATGAAGGCGCGCTGCACTTCAGGAATCTGACGCGGATGAATGCAGAGCTTGCCCGTCATTCCGACAGCCAATGCGTGAACGGCATCATCATGGGTCTGCGTATCGCTATTGAAATTCGCCGTAACACCGTCGATCGGCGCGGCAATACCGGCTAGCCGCGACGCCAATACGAGTTCGAATCGTGCCGGCGTCAAGACGTCGCGCTGGTGCTCGCAGCCCATATCGGCGCAAAAATCGATCGATCCGAAAACCAGCCGTTCAACGGTCGGCAACGCTGCTATAGCTCTTGCCTGGGTTAAGCCGATGGCCGTTTCGATCAGCGGGAAGATCGAAATCGTATCGTTCAGCGTGGCGCTAACGGTTTTGATTGCGGAGATGTCTTCGGCTTTCGGAAGCATGATCGCTGCGATATCCGGTAAATCGCCGACCGCCGCCAAATCGTCCTCATGCCATGAGGTGCCGGTGGCGTTTATCCGGACAATCACCGGCTTCTTCGTGAAGTCGGTTCGAAGTAAAGCTCGGGCCTCGTCCTTTTCTTCGCGGGCAACCGCATCCTCCAGATCGAGAATGACGGCATCGGCTCCCGACTGCGCTGCCTTGACGAAACGGTCAGGCCGATTGGCCGGCACAAAAAGCGGACATCGAATCCCAGAAAGATCTACCATTCAGCGTTCGCCTCCATCGCAATCGGCCCCTCCATAGATGCTGTCCAAAGCTTGAGCGCCTCGCCATCGTCGGTCGCATTGAGCGTAAAATCCGTGCCGGCGAAGATCGGCGCAACACTACGGAAGCTGAACCGCGCGGGAGCACGTCCTTTAAGTTCCTGCGCATACTGCACAAGCAGCATGGCTTGCATCGGGCCATGTACGATGAGGCCAGGATAATGTTCGATCTCGGTGACATATGGTGCGTCGTAATGGATGCGATGACTGTTGAAGGTCAGCGCGGAATAACGAAACAGCAAAACCGGCGATGCATCGATGCGTCGGTGCCGCTCGCCTTGCGGCGCGGCTTCGACCGGTTTGCTGCTGGCGCTGCCCGCCTTGTTGGCATCCCGATAGACGATGTCCTGCCGTTCGGTCAGAATATCGCGCCCTCCTGCCGTGATATGATGGCTAACCGTGACGAAGCATAGTATTCCCGTACGACCTTGCTTCACTACGAGATCGTCGATGACGGACCTGCGCGTTACCTTTTCACCGATGCGCAGCGGAGAGTGAAAGGTGAGAGCGCCGCCCGCCCACATGCGGCGGGGTAAGGCGACAGGCGGAAGAAAACCGCCGCGTTTCGGATGGCCGTCCGGACCCAATGCGGAGGTTGGTGCGGCGGGCTGACAAAGGCAATGATGAATAAGAAGAGGCGCTTCCGAACCGCTCTCCGTTGGGCCTTCGCGGTCCAGCGTCGCGTTGAACCGTTCGACCAGCGCGGGCGTCAACAGTTCGGTCGCCGTCTCCTCCTTGCCGATCCATTGACGCAGATGATCCAGATCGAGTTCCATAGTCAGGTCTCCAGCGGGTTGAGGGCGGGAACGGGGCCGTATTCGGCCGTTTCGCCAGCCCAGACCGGCGCTGGTGCGGGATAGGATACCGGTCCGTTGGGCGTATCCACCGTAATGCGCCGCAAATGGGGATGGCCTGCAAGACCACCCATGTCGTTGACGGTTGCCAGCGCCACATCGGCCTCGAGCAATGCCGCAATGGCCTCTTTGCCACTTCGTCTCGCAAAGCCTTCCGCGACGAGTGCATCGGTTTCGTCGCGCCGCTCCATTCTCGCGACATTGGTGGCAAAGCGTGGATCTGTGCCGAATTCGGCTTGCCCCAAAAATACTGCGCAGAGTTTTCGCCACTCGCGGTCGCTCTGCACGGAAAGCAATATCTGCGAGCCGTCCTGAGCGGTGAAAACGCCATAGGGCGCGATGGAGGGATGCGCCATCCCGATCCGTTGGGGTGTCCGGCCACCCTCATGATTGAGGAGAGGCACTGTCAGCCAGTCCGCCATTACGTCGAACATGGAGATCGAGATATTGGCGCCTTCGCCGGTTGCGCCGCGCCGGATAAGCGCTTCCAGGATCGCGGCATGGGCCGTCGCCCCGGTGGCAATGTCGACAAGCGATATGCCGACGCGCGCCGGTTCCGACGGGCCCCCCGTGATCGAGCAAAGGCCGGATTCGGCTTGGACAAGAAGATCGTAGGCTTTACGGTCGGCCATCGGCCCGTTCTCGCCATATCCGGAAATCGAACAGCAGATCAGTCGCGAATTGCTCTCGATCAATCGTTCGAAGCCGAAACCCAGCCGGTCCAGAGCACCACGCTTCAGATTTTGCACAACGATGTCGGCCTCGCCAATAAGCCGCGCCAGTTCCGCCTTGCCATCATCCGAGGCCAGATCGAGCGTAACCGATGTCTTACCGCGATTGAGCCAGACGAAATAGCTGGACTGGCCATTGGCGGCATCATCGTATCCACGGGCGAAATCACCGTCGGGCCGTTCGATTTTGATGACCTCCGCCCCTGCATCGGCCAGACGGGATGTGCAGAAGGGCGCGGCGACAGCCTGTTCGATCGAGACGACCTTGATGCCTTCCAGCGGTCGCATCAGAACGACCGCGGCAGGCCGAGCACATGTTCGGCGACGTATGACAGAATGAGGTTGGTGGAGATTGGCGCGACCTGGTACAGGCGGGTTTCGCGAAACTTTCGCTCCACATCGTATTCGCAGGCAAAGCCGAAGCCGCCGTGAAACTGGATGCAGGCATTGGCTGCTTCCCAGCTTGCCTTGGCTGCGAGATACTTCGCCATATTGGCTTCGGTCCCGCAGGGTTCGCCGGCATCGTAAAGGGTGCAGGCCTTGCGGCACATCAGATTGGCCGCTTCGATTTCGATATAGGCCTCGGCAATTGGGAACTGAACGCCTTGGTTCTGCCCGATGGCGCGCCCGAACACATTGCGCTCGCTGGCATATTTCACGATCCGTTCGGTGAACCAGTAGCCATCACCGATACATTCGGCTGCGATGAGCGTCCGCTCCGCATTGAGCCCGGTGAGGATGTATTTGAAGCCCTTGCCCTCTTCGCCGATCAGATTTTCTTCCGGAATTTCCAGATTGTCGAAGAACAGCTCGTTGGTTTCGTGATTGACCATGTTCGGGATCGGTTGAACCGTCATGCCCGATTGCATGGCCTCTTTGATGTCCACTAGGAATATGGAAAGTCCTTCGGATTTCTTCTTCACGTCCGACAGCGGCGTCGTTCGCGCCAGCAGGATCATCAGATCGGAATGCTGAACCCGGCTGATCCAGACCTTCTGACCGTTGACCACATATTTGTCGCCTTTCTTCACCGCAGTGGTCTTGAGCTGGGTCGTGTCGGTGCCTGTCGTCGGCTCTGTGACGCCCATGGACTGCAATCGCAACTCGCCCGAGGCGATTTTCGGCAGATATTGGCGGCGCTGCTCTTCCGAACCGTGCCGGACCAGCGTGTTCATATTGTACATCTGGCCATGGCAGGCTCCGGAATTGCCGCCCGCCCGGTTGATCTCCTCCATAATGACGGCAGCCTCGGTCAGTCCGAGACCTGAACCGCCATATTCTTCCGGTATCAGCGCAGCCATCCAGCCGGCCTTCGTCAACGCATCGACAAACGCTTCCGGATAGGCGCGTTCCTCATCGATCCTGCGGTGATATTCATCGGGAAATTCAGCGCAAAGTCCGCGCACGGCATCGCGAATGTCCTGATAGTCGTCCGTATCCTGCTGACGCAACTTTCCCTCCCAAATCGGCCGGTTTCACAACGAAATAAGAAATTCGCGCGATCATCGGTCCGGCGCTCACATAAATCAAATATCTGAATGGCCTTACAGATATGCCGATTTGATATGAGTTTTGGTCGGGCTTGCAGGTCTGTTTTTATCTGCGGGGCGGGTTAAACCGGATCCCAACAGAACACATCCGCCGATACATCGAGCGGCATGAAGCTCGACCGTAGTGCTGGCATGGCATGGCTCCGGACGCTATCGAAGTCCCATCCTTCGCCTCGATGGACGGAACGAACCGGACGCGGCTGCGACATCAGAAAGATTTCATTATTTCGCACTGCGAATATCTGGCCTGTCGTGTCGGCGCCCGCGTCGGAGGCCAGATAAAGCGCAACAGGGGCAATCTTCTCCGGCGACATTTCCTTCATGCGATTGACCCGCTCTTCCTGTTCTGGGCTGTCGACTTTGATGGACGACGTCATTCGGCTCCATGCAAAGGGGGCAATGCAGTTCGAACGGATATTCCAGCGCTGCAGATCGAGCGCCAGCGATTTCGAAAGCGCGGCGATGCCGAGCTTCGCCGCAGAATAGTTGGCCTGGGCCAGATTGCCGACAAGGCCTGACGTCGAGGTCATATGAATAAGGCTACCGGCGCCCTGTTCGCGCATCACATCGGCGGCCGCGCGGCTGACATTAAAGGTGCCGTAGAGATGGACCTTCACCACCGCGTCGAAATTTTCATACGTCATTTTGTGGAAGAAGCTGTCGCGCAGAATGCCCGCATTGTTGACGACCGCATCGAGCCGTCCGAACGCGTCGGTCGCCTGCTGCACCATGGCCTTGGCTCCATCCGGATTGGAGACGTCATCGCCATTGGCGACAGCGCGCCCGCCATTCTTCTCGATCGCCGTCACGGCTTCGTCCGCAGCCTCCCTCGACTGGCTCTGCCCGTCGAGGGAGGCTCCGATATCGTTCACCACGACCGCTGCGCCCGCTTTTGCCGCCTCCATGGCGATTGCACGCCCGATGCCGCCTCCGGCTCCGGTCACAAGAACGACTTTTCCATCCAGCGGTTTTGTTGCGGGCATGACGCCTCCCTTCCCTCTTCTAATTTCTATTCAGTCTTTCGGCCAAAAACGCAGCGTTCGACCTGGTCGGCGGCTTGCATCAAGGCGCCTGCCACTTCGTTCAGGCTGTCCTCGTCCTGCTGGCCGGCAATGATGATGCTGCTCATGCCGATACGCGGAATGTCGTCCGCGTCCCGCGCCAGCGTCGCTACGATGTCGAGACCCTTGAACAATTGCCCCCGATCCTGCGCCGTGCCTGTCTGCCGGGCGGCAATCACGTCCTGCCAGTAATTTTCAAAGCCGGGCTCATTCTGCCAGCGCACGGCCTTGTAACCCTTCCGGGTTGCCGCTTTTCCAAGGCCGAGACTCGCGGCGTAGCAGCGCCCGATCGCCCCGGCGAAAACGGGAAGCCTGCTGTTTCTTGCAACGACCGCCTGAACGATATTCGGCGCGGTGAAGCGGTCGATCAGGACAATCCGCTCGTTGGACGTAATGTGCCAGAGCGCGATCATGACCTGATGCTCCTGAGCGATCGCCGCCAATGTCGGCCGCAGGAGATCGGCAGGGTTCGCGCCGAGGAGCGGCGCGGCGAACTCCAGCAGTCCCATCCCGATACGATAGGTCTTGGCTTCGGGATCGAAGCTCAGAATGCCGTCATGGCTCAGTGTGCGCAGGATGTTGAAAGCGGACGATACGTTCAGTCCGGTTTCCCTCGCGATCTGCGTTGCGCCCAGCGGGTGACCGCTAGCGGCCAGTAGTCGCATGATCATGATCGCGTTCTGCACCGCGGGTACGAATTTCTGGCCTTGATCGTCGGGCATATTATTTCTCTGACAGAATTGCATTTACTATAAAGAATGACTTTGCTAGGGCAAGAGCCGGTGAATACGTTCACGGGGAGGAATAAAAGATGACGCGCGGCGTGGATAGCGATGTCTTTGAACAGCTGGTCGAGACGGTCGGCCGTTTCGCACGTGAACGCCTCATTCCCGCCGAGCGTCGCGTAGAAGAGGAAGACGCTGTTCCCGACGAAATCATTGCGGAAATGAAGGAGATGGGTCTGTTCGGTCTCTCCACACCGGAAGAGTTCGGCGGCATCGGTCTCAACGTCCCGCAAGAGGCGCGTCTCATCGAAACGCTTTGTTACGCCTCTCTGACTTTTCGTTCGCTGATCGGCACCAATGTCGGGATCGGCGCGCAGGGTATCGTCATGGACGGCACGCCTGACCAGAAGCAGGAATGGCTTCCGGGGATCGCAAGCGGCGATATCATCGCCTCATTCGCTCTGACCGAGCCGGATAACGGTTCCGACGCAGGCGGCATCAGGACATTGGCGCGGCGGAACGGTTCCGATTTCGTCATCAACGGCACCAAACGCTACATCACAAACGCGGTTCGTGCCGGCGTCTTTACTGTTTTTGCGCGTACCGACCCTGACAAGCCGGGCGCCGATGGCGTTTCGGCATTCATCGTCCCGGCGGATACGCCCGGCATCACCGTGGCAACGCCGGACCGCAAGATGGGCCAGCGGGGCACCAAGACATCGGACGTGATCTTTGACGATGTCCGAGTGCCGGAGGAGGCAATCCTCGGCGGGTTGGACCGGCTCAATCAGGGATTCAGGACGGCGATGAAGGTTCTGGATCGCGGCCGCATCCATGTCGGCGCGATGGCGGTCGGTCAGAGCCAGCGGATGCTGGATATCGCGACCGACTACGCATTGGAGCGCAAGCAGTTCGGCAAGCCGATCGGCGAGCACCAACTCGTCCAAGGGCTTTTGGCCGACTGCCAGGCGGAATTGCATGCCGCCCGCGCCCTCGTCCGCGCGAGCGCCGAGACCTTTGACCGAGATGGAAAGGCCATCATCGAGGCGTCCTGCACCAAATATTTCTGTACGGAGGCCGCCGGGCGCATTGCCGACCGCGCCCTGCAGATCCATGGCGGCGCAGGCTATATGGCCGAATACGACATCGAACGGCTGTACCGCGACATTCGCCTGCTGCGCATCTACGAAGGCACGAGCCAGATCCAGCAGCTCGTCATCGCGCGCCGGACGCTCGCGCAGCGGGCCGATTGCAGATGAGCGATCGGCCGACACGCAGCCTGGACGAGATGCCGCCGCCTTCGAATTTTTCGGAACATCTCGGCATTCAAGTGACCAAATGCGTACCCGAAGAAGTGGTCTGCCGGATGATCGTCACCGAAGAGATGGCGAACCGCAACGGTGTTCTGCACGGCGGCGCGTTGATGACGCTGGCGGATACCGCGGCGGGCACCTGCGCCTTCATCAACAGCCCGGTCGACATCTCCAACACCACTGTCGAAGCCAAGACGAACTTCATTCGGCCGGCGAGGGTGGGCGACACGCTCACCGCCCGTTGTGAGGCGCTTCATGTCGGTCGTGCGACGCTGGTTCTTCAGGTCACGATAGCACGCGACGACGGCAAGACCGTAGGCGTGACCTCGCAAACCCACCTGTTCCTGGGTTGGAAAGATTGAGCGGAAAATCGGAGGAGTGAGGTGAGTGAGATCGAAAGAGACGAAGCCGGACCGCAGGCCAATTACGAAGCCTTCCTGGCCGAGGGCCGCTTCATGCTCCAACGGGCCGGAAGCACCGGAGAATATGTATTCTGGCCGCGCGTCACGACACCGTCCGGCGCCACCGATCTGGAATGGGTCGAGGCGTCAGGTGGCGGCACGATCTACGCGATCACGATCAATCGATCTCGTAAAGGATCGTGGAACGTTGCGCTGATCGATCTGGATGAGGGCGTACGCATGATGTCCACCCTGCCGGAAGTCGAAACCGCCGAAATCGGAGCGCGGGTGAAGGCACGTATCGAGCAGGCGGAGGACGGCCCGCGCGTCGTTTTCGATCTGGCGGCGGAGGATGCGGCATGAGCGAGCGGTCAATGCGGGGCAAATCGGCGATTGTCGGAATGGCGACTGCGGGAGTGGGCGAAGCGCCCGGCTTCTCCGCCATGGAATTGCTGGGACAGGCGGCCATCGCGGCGGTCGGGGAAGCAGGGCTGAAGCTGCAGGATATCGATGGCGTTTTCGCCGCGACCAGCAGTCACGCTTTTCCCACCATGAGCGTCGTCGAATATCTCGGTCTGACACCGCGCTTCTTCGATGGAACAAATGTGGGCGGCTCGAGCTTCGAATTGCATTTGCTGCAGGCGACGCTTGCGCTCGACGCGGGGCTCTGCGATGCGGCGCTGGTCTGCTACGGTTCGAACCAGCGGACAGCCGGCGGCAAACTGGTTTCCATGAGCGAGCCGCAATGGCACGAAATGCCTTATAGGCCGCGTCATCCGATCACAGCCTATGCACTGGCGGCCAGCCGGCATATGGCGCAATTCGGCACCACACGCGAGCAATTGGCCGATGTGGCGCTGGCGGCGCGGGGCTGGGCCAATCTCAACCCGGAAGCGTTTGCGCGTGGGCCTTTGACGAAGGATGAGGTCCTCTCCGCGCGGATGGTCTCCGATCCTCTATCGAAAGCCGATTGCTGCCTCGTGACCGATGGCGCAGCAGCATGTGTTCTTGTCAGGGCGGACCGGGCGAAGGATCTCTGCGAAAAACCAGTCTATTTTCTCGGTGCGGGCGCGGCGAATTATCATCGCTCCATCGTTGCCATGCCCGACCTCACCGTCACTGCCGCGACCGATAGCGGCCAGCGTGCGCTTGAGATGGCGAAGGCTGGACGTGACGAACTCGACCTCGTCATGCTCTACGACGCTTTCACCATCAACACGATCCTGTTCCTGGAAGATCTCGGTTTCTGCCCGAAGGGAGAGGGCGGCCGCTTTGTCGAGGACGGGCGGATCGCGCCGGGTGGCGAATTGGCGGTCAACACCAATGGCGGCGGTCTTTCCTGCGTGCATCCCGGCATGTACGGACTTTTTCTCATCGCCGAAGCAGTTGCTCAGATCCGGGGCGAGGCGGGCGAGCGGCAGATCGAAGACTGCGAACTGGCGCTCTGCCACGGCAATGGTGGCACGCTGTCCAGCCAGTGTACGGCGATCTTGGGGTCGGAAGCGACGCTATGACGACCCTGCCGCATATCGATGGGTTGGTCGCGCCGCGTTCGGTCGCCGTCGTCGGCGCAACGAACGATGTCACCCGCATCGGCGGACGGCCCATCGCGGCGATGCTCCATGCGGGTTATGGAGGGCGTATTTTTCCGGTCAATCCAAAGCGGGACGCCATTCAGGGCCTGCCTTGCTATGCCGGTATCGATGCTTTGCCGGAAGCGCCGGAGGCGGCGCTGATAGCGGTGCCGGCAAAGCTCGTGCCAGAGACCATCGAAGCCTTGGGGCAAAAGGGCTGCATGGCCGCGACGCTGTTTTCCGCAGGTTTTGCCGAGACCGGTGCGGAAGGCGAAGCGGCGCAGCGTGATCTATTGGCCATCGCCGGTCGGCACGGCATGCGACTCCTCGGGCCTAATACGCTCGGCGTCTATAATGTCGACATCGGCTATTATGGCACCTTCTCTTCTTCTCTCGACACCGGCTACCCGAAACCGGGCAATATAGGCATCGCAAGCCAGTCCGGCGCATTCGGCGCCCATCTCGGCGCGCTCGCTCGCGACAGGGGGCTGGGCTGCTCGGTGCTCATCACAACTGGCAATGAAGCGGACATCACCGTCGCCGACGCCATCCGCTGGATGGCCGAAAGCGAAACGACCGATGTGATCTGCACCTACATGGAGGCCATCAACGATGCCCCGGCTCTATTGGAGGCGCTGGATATAGCGCGCGACGCCGGCAAACCGGTCCTCGCGCTGAAGTCTGGCCGCTCGGCGGTCGGCGCGCAGGCCGCAGCGTCGCATACGGCCTCGCTCACCGGCGATGCAGTGGTAGCCGATGCGGTCCTTTCGGCCCACGGCGCGATCATGCTGCGCGATCCCGAAACCATGATGGATATCGCCTATGCAGCCTCCAAAACGGTTTTCCCCACGCGCCACTCGCTCGGCATCATCACGGTCAGCGGGGGCGCGGGCATTGTTGCGAGCGATGAGGCCGAGCGCGTCGGTTTGCCGATGCCGCCAATGCCGGATGAGGCACAGACAAGGCTCAAGGAATTGCTGCCATACTCATCGGCAGTCAATCCGCTGGACTGCACTGCGCAGGCGCTGAACGATCCATCCCTCCTGGAAAGCTTCACCCATACGGCGCTGGAGGATGGCGGATATGGCGCCGTTCTTTGCTTTCTCACCTACGTCGCCGGCAGCGAAGCGATGTCGGACGCGATATTGAAGGCGATAGCGCCGCTCCGTGAGGCTTATCCAGACCGGATTATCGCATTCTGCGCACTCGGTGCTTCAAAAATTCTGAGCCGCTACGATGACGCCGGTATCCTGATTTTCAACGACCCCTGTCGCGCGGTACGCGCGCTTGATGCGGTTCTGCGTCTGGGTGCAATCGGCGCCGAGGCGAGGCCAGTTCGGCCTGCGCCGATTTCCGTAACTCTCCCACCTGCCAGCCCGGACGAAGCCGCTGCCAAGGCCATTCTCGCCGAGGCCGGCATTGCCGGCGCGCCCGAACTTGCTGTCCACGACGCCGAAGAAGCCGTGAGGGCCGCCGAGGATTTGGGCTATCCGGTCGTCCTGAAAATCCTGTCACCGGACATTCTCCACAAATCCGATATAGGTGCGGTACGGCTCAATCTCGGCGATGCCGGAGGGGTTCGGGCAGCGCATGACGCGATCCTCGACGCCGTAAAAAGCGACGCCCCGGACGCTGCCATCAACGGCGTTCTTGTCGCCAAGCAATTGTCAGGCGGCGTCGAGTGCCTGATGGGCGTCAATTGCGATCCCGCCTTTGGCCCCGTAGCCGTTTTTGGTCTCGGCGGAATCTTCGTTGAACTGCTCAACGATGTGGCTGTCAAAGCCTGTCCGTTCGGTCCAGAAGCCGCGCGTGAGATGATCCTGTCGATCAGGGGCGCCGCCATATTGCAGGGCGCGCGGGGCCGACCGCCAGCCGATATCGATGCTCTGGCGCAAATGCTTTCGCGGATTGCGGTTTTCGCCGCGTCTGCGGGAGATCGCCTTAAATCCATCGACCTCAATCCTGTCATGGCGATGCCGGAAGGGCAGGGCGCGTATGCCCTCGATGCGGTTATTGAACTGGCCGAGCAGGAGGGCGAGGACGGTGCCGATTGACTATAATCGTCTGATGAATTTCGACATTCCGGAAGTCCGCCAGACCTACGGTCCGGAAGAGGTGGCGCGTTACGGCCTTTCGGTCGGTCTCGGACAGGACCCGATGGATTTGCGCCAACTCGCTTTTGTGGGCGCGCTGGCCGATGATCGCCGCGTCATGCCAGCCATCGTCAACGTGCTGGGCCATCCGGGCTTCTGGCTGAGCGATCCGGCAACCGGCGTCGATGCTGTCAGGATCGTGCACGGCGAGCAGGGCATGACGATCCACCGTCCGGTCCCGCTTAAAGGAACGGTGACCGCCAAGACCCGCGTGACCGGCCTCATCGATAAGGGGGAGGGCAAGGGCGCGCTGCTCTATTATGAAAAGCAGGTGCGCGACGCCGATAGCGGAACACATCTCGCGACGTGCCGTGGAACGACCTTTCTGCGCGGCGATGGCGGCTTTGGCGGCCCGAGCGGGACGGTCAGGCAGCCTCATCAACTGCCCGATACCGAGCCGGATCGAATATTTGAAACGAAGACGCGGCCGGAACAGGCGCTCTACTATCGCTGGAACGCCGATCCAAACCCGCTGCATCTCGATCCACGCGTCGCCATGAAGGTTGGCTTCGAGCGTCCCATTTTACATGGCCTTTGCAGCTTCGGCTGCGCGGCTCATGCTCTGCTGGCTGTATTTTGCGACTACAACTCCGAGCTCTTCGGATCGATGGATGCCCGATTCACGTCACACGTCTTTCCGGGTGAGACGCTGCGTACCGAAATGTGGAACGATGGCTCATTTCGCACGCGTGCTGTCGAGCGTGACAAGATCGTGATCGGGAACGGGCTTTTCCAAAAGATAAGCTCAGCCTGAACGTTTCGTACTCACCGCGTAAGCCTCGACGATGTCGAGCTAGAGCGTTGTGCCGGGCCATTGGCCGGACGTCACCATGTTCTGAACCTCCGCCGTCAAAAACTCGGCGAAGCTGTTTGTCAGGCGCGATCCTGGATGGTTGAGCGGCGTCATCAGAACAAGGGTGCGGTTGATGGTTGGCCGCTTCATCGGGCGGGCAACGAGACGACCGGCGCTTATATCGGGGGCGACGCTGACGAGCGGCAGAATTGTGCTGCCAAGGCCCCGCCCGACGAAGTCCAGCATCGTCGGTAAAATATCGATTTCGAGCACGACATTCAGATCGATCCGCGCGTCATGAGCGATGCTCTCGACGCGACCACGCAGCCCATGTTCGGGGTTTGGGAGAATAAGCGGTTCTTGCAGCGCTTTGCGTGTCGAGATGGGCGTGCCGTCCCCTGCGCCGGCCGTTTTGGCGGACTGGATCAGAAACAATTGTTCGACGATAATGGGCTGGGCTTTGATCGAAGGCGATTTCTGCCCCTCATACGCAACGCCCAGATCGATCTTGCCGCGCATGAGCCAGTCCTGAACATGACCGCTGAAACCGGAAACGATGCGCAGTTTGACCTCCGGATAAGTCTCCATCGTCCGCTCGATCAGATGAGTGGCCAGAATTTCCGATACGGTTGGCGGCAGCCCAAGGGTAACAGTGCCATTGAGCGGCGCCTGATGTCCTGAAATGTCGGCGGCCAGATCTTCCAGATCGTCCAGGATGGCCTTTGCCCGGTTCGCCAGACGAATACCTTCTTCAGTCGGCATCACGCCGCGCCCATGCCGGCGCAATAGCGGGACGTTCAACTCCGACTCCAGCGTCTTGACCTGTCGGCTTAGGGCCGGCTGAGCGATGTTCAGGCGCTCCGCTGCTGCGGTGATGCTGCTCAGTTCGACGATATAGATGAAATTGCGAAGTTGCCGGAATTCCATTCATGCCTCGGTTGTATCGCTGTTATGTCTATAATGCATTTGAATTATGTCTGCCAATGCCTCACTATTCTCTATGGAGAAAGACGTTTTCTGTTCTATAATCGCCGTTCAGGCGCATGGGCGGGCCTGAGGCCGGAGGAGGATCGGCCTGGCTGGACGGACTTTCACGAATGAGGAGGATCACTATGGATACCAGAATTCGTTTCGGGACGGCGCTTGCCGGCCTCATGGCGCTGTCGATGGTCTCGGCGAGCGCTCAGGACCTGCCGAATACTATGGTCTGGACGTCTTATGACGTCGGCTCGGCGGGATATGCGGAAGCGTCGGCCATTGCCGATGCGTTCGGCAAGGAGTTTGGAACCCGCGTCCGCATCCAGCCATCGGGCAGCGGTATCGGTCGTCTGCAACCTCTTTTGCAGGGTCGGGCCGATTACGCGTTTCTCGCGACTGAGGCCTTCTTCGTCGCCGAAGGGGCGTTCGATTTCGCCAAACCGGATTGGGGTCCGCGCAATCTGAGGGCCGTCGCCGGTCGTCCGGCAGGCATTACGCTGATTGCCGCAGGCGATGCCGGGATCAACACGGTCGAGGATGCACGCGGAAAGCGGATCGCCTTCGTGGCCGGCAATCCCTCGGTGAATGTGAAGTGCGAGGCCATTCTCGCTTTCGGCGGTCTTACGCTGGACGATGTCGAGGTCATAACCTTTCCCACATATTCGGCTGCGATGTCCTCGATGACGCGCAACGAATCCGACGCTACCTGCACCACGCCGACCACCAGCCAGTTGTATGAGCTGGCCGAAAGTCCACGTGGAATCCAGTACGCCCCTCTGGAGGCGGACAACAAGGAGGGCTGGGACAAGCTCCTGAAGGTTCTGCCGATCATGGCGCCTTCCGATGAGGACGTTGCGGCGGGCCTTCCGGAAGGCGAGATCGCCAAAATGGCTGCCTATCGCTATCCGGTCATTACGACGACCGCCGAGAAATCGGCCGATGAAGTTTATGCCTTCATCAAGGCGCTGGACGAAACTTACGACCTTTACAAGGACGGCACAGCCGCGATGAAGCGGTGGTCGCTCGATATGTCCGGTAAACCGGCTATCGACGTGCCATTCCACGAAGGAGCCGTTCGTTATCTCAAGGAAAAGGGCATCTGGACCGACGAGGACGAGTCCTGGAACCAGAAGCGCATCGAACGAATGGACGCGATGGCGAAAGCCTGGGACGAGTTCAAATCGCAAAACGAGAGCATGGGCGAAGACGAATACGCCGAAGCCTGGATGGCGAAGCGTGCTGAGGTTGCCGCTGGCCTGAACTGAGCCGAACGCTCCTTTGGCTCCCCGTTGGCGTGATCGCACCGGGGAGCCATTCTTGGCAGATCAGGACATGGCGATGGCTTCCGAAGACAGGATAGAAGGACCAGCGGCTGTCGCGCCGCCTCTCGATAAACCGGTCGATCCGACTCGGCCTCTCGCCGTCCGTATCGTCATCATGGCGCTTGGCGCGATTGGCGTGGCGCTGGCCATCAATCAGCAATTTCTCCTGAACATTTTCGGATTTCAGCCGCTCGGTAATGCTTACCTCTATTATCTCATCGGCATCTTCCTGGCGCTGGCCTTTCTGACCCTGCCACTCAGTCCGACCCACCCTGACCGTTTCTGGTGGCTGGATGGCGGCCTTGCTATTGCCGCACTGGTCACGGGCGGATGGCTCGGCTTTCACGGCCTCGACATCATTCAGCGGGGTTGGGAATACGACGCGCCGCTAACCGCCGACATTATGGCGGCCATCCTTATTGTTCTGGTGCTGGAGGGTGTGCGCCGTGCCGGCGGGCCGATCCTGCTTTTTACGGCAGTTCTGTTCGGCACCTATCCCCTCTACGCGGACTATATGCCGGGTTTTCTCTGGGGCACGCAATATTCGCTGATCGGCACGATCCGCGCCCATGTGCTCGGTGTCGAGTCGATCATCGGCATTCCGATGCAGGTCGTGGCCGAACTGGTCATCGGTTTCGTCATATTCGGCTCGGTGTTGGTCGCGACCAAGGGCAGCGACTTCTTCATGGAACTGGCGTCGGCCCTGCTCGGACATAGCCGGGGCGGTCCCGCCAAGGTGGCCGTGATGGGATCGGGAATTCTCGGATCGCTTTCGGGCAGCGTGATTTCCAACATTCTGACATCCGGCCCATTTTCGATCCCGACGATGCGCAGAGTCGGGTATTCGGCCAATTACGCAGCCGCTATCGAAGCCTGTGCGTCCACCGGCGCGACCCTGATGCCGCCGGTCATGGGAACGGTCGCCTTCGTCATGGCGTCGTTCCTGGGCGTTCAATATTCGACCATCGTGATCGCCGCGATCATCCCAGCGCTTCTTTTCTACGTTGCGCTGCTTTTCCAGGTGGATATGTACGCCGCCCGCCGTGGGCTGGAGGGGCTGCCGCGCAGCGAAATTCCCCCTATCTGGCCGGTGCTCAAGATGGGCTGGCCCTACCTTCTCAGCCTTGCCGTCCTGATCTTCGTCCTGATGGGTCTGCGCATGGAAGCGCGCTCGCCCTATTATGCGTCGCTGGTGATGCTGGTCGCGACGAGTTTCCGCAAGGAAACCCGCATGACCCTTAGCCGCGCAAAAGGGCTTCTGATCGATATTGCCGGCAATGTCGCGGCCCTTGTCGCTGTCCTTGCCGGCATTGGACTCGTGATCGGTGGTCTGTCCTATACTGGCGTTGCTGGAGCGTTCTCGCGCGAACTCTTGCTCTACGCCGGCGGCAACACGGCTCTGATGCTGGTTGCCGGAGCGGTGACGAGCTTTGTGCTTGGCATGGGTATGACCGTCACAGCCTGTTACATCTTTCTGTCGATCCTCCTGGCCCCGGCGCTCGTGCAGGCTGGCCTGAACCCGATCGCCAGCCACCTCTTCATTCTCTATTGGGGCATGCTGTCCTACATCACGCCGCCAGTTGCGCTTGCCGCCATCACGGCTGCGAATGTCGCTGGCTCGAAACCCATGCAGACCGGTTTCAACGCCATGCGTCTCGGCATGCCGCTGTTCATTCTGCCATTCATCTTCGTCTACGACCCGGCGCTGATCATGCATGGCACCTGGCTCGAAATCATCGAACGCGTCGCGATCACGCTGGTCGCGATCTGGGCCATAACGTCCGCCTTCGAAGGATGGATCTACAAGGTGGGACGGATTGGCGTTCTAAGCCGGCTCGCATTCGGGATTGGCGGCATCCTCATCATTTTCCCCGAATTGACGACCAGCCTGGTTGGCGGAGGCGTGCTCGCTGCGGTGATCGCCGTCAATTACGGGATCGGGTCGCGCAAGAGCGCGACGCAGACATAGGAAACGAAAACGCGTATGGATAAAAGCGTTGCGGATTTGGCGAACGCTGTCGCGCCTATCGGCGATGGCGCGTCCGTGATGATCGGAGGCTTCGGATCGTCTGGCATACCCTTCGGACTAATCGATGCGTTACTGGAAACCGGTGTGGCCGGGCTGACGGTCATATCCAACAATGCCGGCGCCGGCGAAACCGGTATCGCCAAGCTTCTCAAAGCCGGTATGGTCGCCAAGGTGATCTGCTCCTATCCCCGCTCGCCCGGTTCGGTCTGGTTCGAACGGCGCTACGAGGCGGGTGAAATTGAGCTGGAAGTGGTCCCGCAAGGCACTTTGGCCGAACGCATCCGCGCGGCGGGCGCGGGTCTCGGCGGCTTTCTAACGCCGACGGCCTATGGCACGCTGCTCGCCGAAGGCAAGGAAACCCGGATCATTGATGGGCGCGGTTATGTACTGGAAGCACCGCTCCACGCCGATTTTGCCCTGCTGCGGGCTGAGCGCGGCGACAAATGGGGAAATCTGAGCTTCCATGCCACGGCCCGTAACTTCAACCCGGTCATGGCGTCCGCCGCGAAGCGCACCATCGCCGAAGTAAGATATCTATCCGACGAGCCGCTCGATCCTGAAGCAGTCGTGACGCCGGGCATCTTCGTTCAGAGCGTGGTGGAATACGGGGTGCGGCCATGAAGTCCCTGACCGACAGCCAACTCGCCGCCCGTGTGGCGCAGGACATTCCCGATGGCGCTTATGTCAATCTCGGCATCGGCAAGCCGACCCATGTTTCGGGTCATGTGCCGGAGGGACGGGAGGTCATCTATCATTCCGAAAACGGCATTCTCGGCGTCGGTCCGACACCGAATGCGGGCGAGGAAGACGTCGAACTGATCGACGCCAGCAAACGCTACATCACCACTGCCGCCGGTGCGTCGTTTTTCGAACATTCAGACAGTTTCGCCATGATGCGCGGCGGCCATATCGATATCGCCGTCCTCGGCGCCTATCAGGTGGCGGAAAATGGCGATCTGGCCAACTGGGCGACATTGGACGAGAAGTTTCCGCCCGCTGTTGGCGGTGCGATGGACCTCGTCGTCGGCGTGCCGACAGTGTTCGTCATGATGAAGCACGTCAATCGCGATGGCGGCCCCAAACTACTGAAGCAATGCACTTATCCGCTGACCGGCCTCGGTGTCGTCAGCCGAGTCTATACCGACCTGACCGTGCTCGACGTGACGCCCGAAGGCTTTCGTCTCGTTGAACTGACCGACGGCAACAGTCTCGATGAAGTTCAGGCTGTCACGGAGGCGAAAATTCTGACCTGATGGGACGGATTGAGACAGCACCCGAGAACGGCCAGCGCGCGACGAATCCGCCGGTCCAAAGCCATGTGCCGGACAGCCGTGGCAACAATGTCTACCGCGCCGATCCGGCTTTCGCGGCGTTGTTGTCGATCTATCTGCCGGAAGCGCTTCGCTCCGTTCTCGAACCGCAGCTCGACTCCCTGGGCGAACTCGTTGGCGACCGGCTGGAGCGCCTTGCGCTGACGGCGGACAAGAATCCGCCGACCCTGACCCTGCGCGACCGCACGGGCGAGCCCTGCCAGCGGGTCGAGAAACATCCTGCCTATGAGGAGATGGAGCGTATCGCCTTTTCCGAATTCGGTCTGGCGGCAATGTCGCATCGCGGCGGCGTGTTCGAACAGAACGGCCCGCTGCATCCCATGGCGAAATACGCGTTGGTCTATCTGTTCGTGCAGGCGGAGTTCGGTCTGTGCTGCCCGCTCAGCATGACGGATTCGCTGACGCGCACATTACGCAAATTCGGCTCCGAAGAATTGATCGGCCGCTATGTCGATCGTTTGACCAGTCAGGACATGGACGAGCTTTATCAGGGCGCGATGTTCATGACGGAGCAGGCGGCCGGCTCCGACGTCGGCGCGGTCGAAACCATTTCCCGTCAGGAAGATGGCGTCTGGAAACTTTACGGCGACAAATGGTTCTGCTCCAACCCCGACGCGGCGCTGGCGATGGTGCTGGCCCGTCCGGAAGGGGCAGGTCCCGGAACGAAAGGTCTGTCGCTATTTCTTCTGCCCCGCCACCGCCCCGACGGAACATTGAACGCCTATAGAATCGTTCGGCTGAAGGACAAGATGGGTACGCGCTCCATGGCATCTGGCGAGATCGTCCTGGAAGGCGCGGAAGCTTATCTGGTGGGCGACGAGGGCCAGGGCTTCAGGCAGATGACCGACATGATCAACATGTCGCGCCTCGCCAACGGTGTGCGGAGCGCGGGGCTGATGCGCCGTTCGGTGTCCGAGGCGCTGTTTATCGCTCGCCACCGTTCCGCCTTCGGCAAATTGCTGATCGATATGCCGCTGATGCGTCGGCAACTGGTCAAGATGCTGCTGCCGACCGAGCAGGCGCGGAGCATGGTGTTCCAGACGGCCCGCGTTCTGCATGCAGCGGATCAGGGCGACGAGGCCATGGCGAAGGTGCTGCGCATACTGACGCCGCTCGTCAAATTTCGCGCCTGCCGCGATGCCCGCAAGGTGACCGGCGACGCGATGGAGGTGCGCGGCGGCTGCGGCTACATCGAAGAATGGTCCGATGCGCGGGTGCTGCGCGACGCCCACCTTGGTTCGATCTGGGAGGGCACCAGCAATATCGTCGCGCTAGATGTGGCCCGCGCGGCGCGGCGGGAAGGCGCACTTGAAGCGTTGACGAACTATCTTCGCTCATGCCTTCAGTCGGTCGATGCAGAACTGGAGGAGCCCATTGGCGCGGCGCTGAACCGTGCCGGCGAACTGATCTTGGCAGTCGCGCGAACGGATGGTCCGGCCTGCGAAGTGGAAACAAGACGCGCTGCGACCGCCCTTTACAATGTGACCTCAGCGGCTTTCCTTGCCTGGGAGAGCGCCCAACTTGCCGGTACGGTGCCGGACATCGCAAAGGATCGCGCCCGGCTGGCCGGCATGGTGCTGACCGAACGGCTTGGCGCACGTGACCCGCTTGCGCTTGCGGAGGCGGAACCGGACTGGCTGACTGGCCTTCTGATACGCGCGGGCCGCGATGCGAACCATGCCGCCATGGCTGCCGAGTGAGGAAAAGTATGACCATTGCGCAAAACTTGGGCGCATTTGCCGCCAGCCCAATCGATGCCGATGAACGCATTGAACGTTTCGTACGCTTTTCGCTATTCGACTGGGCGACGGTCGGGCTGGCAGGGCGGAACGAACCCGTTTCCCGCGCCGCTCGCGAGATGGCAATGAGCGCGGCAGCATCTCCGGACGGCGCGACCCTATTGGGTGGCGGGCAGGTGACAGCCAGTGCCGCCGCTCTGGCCAACGGTGCGACAAGCCATGCGCTCGATTATGACGACACCCACTTCGGCCATATCGGCCATCCGAGCGTCGCCATCGTTCCGGCTACTCTGGCGATGGCCGAGACGCGGAAGGCTGATGGCAAGATCTTTCTCGATGCCTTGAGCGTCGGTCTGGAAACCGCCTGCCGGATCGGCGCATGGCTGGGCCGGTCGCACTATGAGGTAGGATTTCACCAGACCGGTACATCCGGCGCATTCGGAGCGGCAGCCGCTGCGGGCCGCATCCTAAGACTCGATGAAGACCGGATGATGCAAGCGCTGTGCCTGACCGCGACCCGCGCTGCCGGTCTGAAAAGCCAGTTCGGCACGATGGGCAAACCGCTCAATGCAGGCTTCGCCGCAGAAGTGGGCGTGACCTGCGCTTTGCTGGCCGAAGCAGGCGCACAATCGACGCCTGACGCCATTGAGGGACCGCAGGGTTTCGGCCCGACCCATGCCGGCGTGGCCGACGATGCTGCTTTCGATACGCTGGGGCGCGAATGGCTGTTTCCCGGCATCTCCTACAAGTTTCACGCATGCTGCCACGGCCTGCACGCCATGCTGGAAGCGGCACGGTCACTCACTATCGAAGGGTTGAACGCCAGCGATGTCGAGGCGGTGGCAATCCGAACTCATCCGCGTTGGTTGGCGGTCTGCAACCAGCCCGAGCCCCAGACAGGCCTGCAGGCGAAATTCAGCTATCGCCTCACAGCGGCGATGGCGCTGGCCGGGATCGATACCGCTGCGCTGGACGTCTATAACGACGAGACCTGCGCACGCGCCGATCTTGTTGCGTTACGCGATCGCGTGACGGTCATCCCTGACGACGCGCTGTCCGACACCGAAGCGCATTTGACGGTAACAATGAAAGCCGGAGAACAACAAACAGCTCATCACGATATTCTGTCGAAGACGGAACCCGACGCAATCGAGCGGCGACTTAGGCACAAATCCTCGGCGCTGCTTGGCGACAGAGACGCTTCGGATTTATGGGAAACGGTCGCTAAGATTGACGGGCCGAACGGATTGTCAGCGCTTATCGGTCAAATCGGAATGAGCGCCTCGTAGCGCTGACACGCCGGATTTTTCGTCAGGCGGTGCGTTTGCTTATGAACCGGGCCTGAACAGTTCGCGTTGCGCTTTCACCAGATCGGAGATGAAACCGATCACTGTCTGAATCCGAGCGGATTCGCGCGCATCCAGATGGGCGACGATCCAGAAGGTGCGAACGATCTCAATGTCCTCGGCAAGAACGGGCGCGAGGTCAGGCGAGGAACGCGCCATGAAATCTGGCAGGATGCAGAGGCCGGCGCCGCTTCGCGTGGCGGCCAATTGAGCAAAGAGGTTCGAACTGGATAGGCGCGGCGTAAGGCTTTCGCCCACCTCTTTAAGATAGTCCAGATGAGGCGTGAACAGCAATTCGGGGATATAGCCGATGAGCGGATGGGCGCCGAGATCGTCGCGGTCCCGGATTGGCGGGTTTTCGGCCAGATAGGAGCGTGCTGCGTAGATATGCAGCCTGTAATCGGTCAGTTTTCGTGAGAAGAGCCGGCCTTTATCCGGTCGCTCCAGACCGATGGCGATATCGGCCTCGCGCTTGGAGAGGCTGAAGATCCGCGGCATCGCGACAATTTGCAATTCGAGTTGCGGGTGGCGGCGGCTGAGTTCTCCAAGATGCGGCGCCAGAAAAAACGCGCCGAACCCGTCTGGCGCGCCGATACGCACCGCGCCACTGAGAGCGTATTTTTCACCTGACAGATCATTGTGGATCGCCGCGGCGGCGCTTTCCATCGTCTCGGTCTGTGTCAGGAGCCGCTCGCCTGCGTCCGTCAGCGAATAACCGCGCGGGGATCGGTTGAAGAGATCCGCGCCCAATGCTGTTTCCAGTGCCCGCACACGTCGGCTGACCGTGGCGTGGTCGGTACCGATCCTTTGAGCGGCCACCGTTAGCCGCCCCGTGCGCGCCACTGCAAGAAAATAACGTAGATCGTTCCAGTCGAAGCCCTTCATGCATGAGCATTATTGCACAATGGAAGGGTGCTCAAGACCATGGCATTGCGCGATCAATCGCATAAATTTGCCGCGAGGACTTTGAGAGGAGGGTTATATGTACGAGATCGGTCATTTCATCGGTGGCGAGGCCGTCGCGGGAAAAAGCGGCCGGATGGCCGACATCTTCAACCCGGCGACGGGGGAGGTCCAAGGCAAGGTGGCGCTGGCTTCCGCCGATGAGTTGAACGCCGCAGTCGAGAACGCCAAGGCCGCGCAGCCACAGTGGGCGGCGACCAATCCGCAGAAGCGCGCGCGGGTCCTGATGGCATTCGTTCAACTCCTGCATCGCGACATGGACAAGCTTGCCGAGGCGCTGTCGCGCGAGCATGGCAAGACCCTGCCGGACGCCAAGGGCGATGTTATCCGTGGTCTCGAAGTCGCCGAATTCTGCATCGGCGCGCCGCATCTTCTCAAGGGCGAGTTCAGCGAAGGAGCCGGCCCCGGCATCGACATTCATTCGATGCGCCAGCCGCTCGGCGTGGTTGCAGGCATCACCCCGTTCAACTTCCCGGCCATGATACCGATGTGGAAGTTCTGCCCGGCCATCGCGGCAGGCAACGCCTTCATCCTGAAGCCGTCCGAGCGCGACCCGTCCGTGCCGATGATGCTCGCCGAGCTTATGATGGAAGCGGGCCTTCCCGCCGGTATCCTCAACGTCGTCAATGGCGACAAGGGCGCGGTCGACGGTATCCTGGATCACCCGGACATTCAGGCGGTCGGCTTCGTCGGTTCCACACCCATCGCTGAATATGTTTATACGCGTGGCTGCGCCAACGGAAAGCGTGTCCAGTGCTTCGGCGGCGCGAAAAATCATATGCTCATCATGCCGGACGCCGATATGGACCAGGCGGTCGATGCGCTGGTCGGCGCGGGCTATGGGGCTGCCGGCGAGCGCTGCATGGCGGTCTCCGTCGCCGTGCCGGTCGGTGAGGACACCGCGAACCGGCTGATGGAGAAGCTGACGCCGCGGGTCGAAAACCTGAAGATTGCGCCCTACACGGCCGGTGACGATGCCGATTTCGGCCCGCTCGTGACGAAAGAAGCCCATGCGCGCGTCAAGGCCTATGTAGACAAGGGCGTCGAGGAAGGCGCCAAGCTGGTCGTCGATGGCCGCAATTTCTCCATGCAGGGCTATGACGACGGCTACTTCATCGGCGGTTGCCTGTTCGACAATGTCACCAAGGACATGACAATCTACAGGGAAGAGATATTCGGGCCGGTGCTGTCGGTCGTCCGCGCGAAGACCTATGACGAGGCGCTCGATCTGACGATGAGCCATGAATATGGCAATGGCGTCGCGATCTACACCCGCGATGGCGATGCCGCCCGCGATTTCGCTTCGCGCATCAATGTCGGCATGGTCGGCATCAATGTGCCGATCCCTGTGCCGCTCGCCTATTACACCTTTGGCGGCTGGAAGCGCTCCGGCTTCGGCGATCTCAACCAGCATGGGCCGGATGCCTTCCGCTTCTACACCAAGACCAAGACGATCACCTCGCGCTGGCCTTCGGGTATCAAGGACGGTGCGGAGTTTGTCATTCCGACGATGAACTGACGTCATACGGCGGAGGAGAGCGGCCATGGATTTCGAACTGAACGACGAGCAGCGCGCCATTCAGGAGATGGCGTTGTCCTTCGCAGCGGAGCAGCTTGCGCCGAACGCGCTGGAATGGGACCAGACGGGCACCTTTCCCGATGAGGTCGTCAGATCCGTCGGTGAATTGGGGCTCGGCGGCATGTATGTTCGCGAGGATGTAGGCGGGTCCGGCCTTGGCCGGCTCGATGCTGCGCTGGTCTTCGAGGCGCTGGCGACCGGTTGCCCGACCATTGGTTCGTTTATCTCGATCCACAATATGTGCGCCTGGATGATCGACCGGTTCGGCACCGAGGAGCAGCGCCAGACATGGGTGCCGAAGCTCTGTTCAATGGACCTGGTTGCCTCTTACTGCCTCACGGAGCCGGGCTCCGGTTCGGACGCCGCCGCGCTCAAGACGCGCGCGCAGACGAGTGGCAATGGCTGGAAGCTGAATGGCGCGAAATCCTTCATCTCCGGCGGTGATTATTCAGACCTCTACATCGCCATGGTCCGGACCGGCGAAGACGGGCCGAAGGGCATCTCCGCCGTGCTGGTCGAGAAGGGCGCGGAGGGTCTTTCCTTTGGCGCGCAGGAAAAGAAGATGGGCTGGCGGGCGCAGCCCACCTCCGAGGTGCGCTTCGACGATTGCGCCATTCCGGGCGACCATCTGCTCGGCGAGGAGGGCAACGGCTTCCGCTATGCGATGGCCGGCCTCGACGGCGGCCGGATCAATATCGCGGCAGGCGCGCTGGGCGGCGCGCAGTGCGCGCTCGACAAGGCGGTCGCATACGCCAAGGAGCGCAGCGCTTTCGGCCAGCCGATTGCGAACTTCCAGTCACTCCAGTTCAAACTGGCCGATATGGAAACGGAATTGCAGGCTGCGCGCATCTTCCTCTATCAGGCGGCGTCCAAGCTGGATGCCGGCGCGCCGGATGCCAGCAAATATTGCGCCATGGCCAAACGCTTCGTGACCGATGTCTCCTTCCGCGTCGCCAATGAGGCGCTGCAGATTCATGGCGGCTATGGCTACCTCGCCGATTACGGGGTGGAGAAGATCGTTCGCGACTTGCGGGTGCATCAAATCCTCGAAGGCACCAACGAGATCATGCGGATGATCGTCGCGCGTCATCTGTTGGCGGAGCACTGAATTGTCGGACGTGCAGAAGATTTTCATCCGCGAGGCCGGCCGGACTGGACGCATCACGCTGCAGCGGCCGAAAGCGCTGAATGCGCTGACCTACGAGATGGCCATCGCGATAGAGGGTGCCCTTGATCGCTGGGAGGCCGAAGGTAGCGTCGACCGTATTGTGATCGATGCGGAGGGCGAGAAGGCCTTCTGCGCTGGCGGGGACTTGTCCGAACTTTACAGGCGCGGCCTGAGTGGCGATTTCGCCTATGGCCGGCAGTTCTGGTCCGACGAATACCGGCTGAACGCGAAGATCGCCAATGCGCCCGTGCCCTATATCTCCGTGATGGACGGCATCACAATGGGCGGCGGAGTCGGCATTTCGGCCCATGGCTCGCACCGCATCGTCACCGAGCGCTCGATGATCGCGATGCCGGAATGCGGCATCGGCCTCGTTCCTGATGTCGGCGGCAGCCTCCTGCTGGCACGAGCGCCGGGTCATCTCGGCGAATTTCTTGCCATGACCGGATGGCGCATGAATGGTGCGGACGCGATTTTCGCCGGTTTCGCCGACCTCTATTGCGAGGCGTCGGGCGTCCCGGCCCTGATCGGCGAACTGGAAAGCGGTGCAGATATCTCCATTCTTGCCGACCGGACTATCGATCCACCGGACGCGCCGCTGAAGGCGCAACTGAGCACGATAGACAGACATTTCCGTCATGAAACGGCGCTGGAATGCCTTCGCTCGCTCGAAGCGGATTCGTCCGACTTCGCCCAGAAGGCGGCGGCGATGGCAAGGAAGGCCTGCCCGCTATCGGTCGCCTGTGCCTTTTCGATGATCCGGGCCGCGCGTAACTTTTCTACCATCGAGGAAGCGCTCGCCCAGGAGTACCGCTTCACATATCGGTCGCAGTCGGATGGCCAGTTCATCGAGGGTGTACGGGCGCTCATCATCGAAAAGGACCGCAATCCCAGATGGCGGCCGGAACGGTTGGAAGACATCGATCCGGTGCAGGTGGAGCAGATGCTGTCGCCGCTCGGCGACGATGAATGGACGAAAACGGGAGGAGAAGACCGATGAGCAGGATCGCCTTTATCGGCCTGGGCAATATGGGTTTGCCGATGGCCATCAATCTGGTGAAGGCCGGCCACGAGCTGACCGTCTTCGACAGGGTCGAGACCGCCATGCAGAGGGCGGCGGACGAGGGCATGAAGCGCGCCGCCAGCGGTGCCGAAGCGGTGGCCGATGCCGAGTTCATCGTGACGATGCTGCCCAATGGCGACATCGTGCAGAAGGTCTTCGAGGAAATCGTGCCGGCGGCGAAGAAAGGGGCGGTCGTTATCGACTGTTCGACCATCGATGTCGCCAGCGCGCGCAAGGCGCACGATATGGCGTCCGACGCCGGCCTCCTGCCGCTCGACGCACCGGTCTCTGGCGGCACGGGCGGTGCGGCGGCGGGCACGCTCACCTTCATGGTGGGCGGTTCGAAGGAGGCGTTCAAAAAGGCGTCGCCCATTCTCGACATCATGGGGGGCAAGCTTGTGCATTGCGGAGAGGGCGGCGCCGGTCAGGCGGCCAAGATCTGCAACAACATGCTGCTCGGCATTTCGATGATCGGCGCGTGCGAAGCTTTTGCACTGGCCGAGAAGCTGGGTCTTTCGGCGCAATCCGCTTTCGATGTGATTTCGACGTCTTCGGGTTTCTGTTGGTCGGTCAACAATTACTGCCCGGTGCCGGGCATCGGCCCGCAGAGCCCGGCCGATAATGATTACAAGCCCGGTTTCGCGGCGGAACTGATGGCCAAGGACCTCGGCCTTTCCCAGCAGGCAGCGGAAAATGCCGGTCAGGCGACGCCGATGGGCCAGCATGCGCTGAACCTTTACCGGGCCTTCCTCGCGGAAGGTGGAGAGGGAAAGGATTTCTCCGGCATCATCGAGCATCTGAAAGCCGCCGGGCGAAAATGAGCGCTACCATGCGCGAGAGGCATTGAAGGGCATCGCGACGTTATTTCCGTTGCGGCGCTTGCTCGCTTCCGGCTCGCATGGTGAAACATCGCATAACACGCCGGGTGGAGAGGAGAGCGTCATGTCTCAGGAGCAGGTCAGAGCGGAAAAGAACGTCAAGGACGACGGCTCCTTTGTCTGGAACGATCCGTTTCTTCTCGACGACCAACTCACAGAAGAAGAGCGGATGATCCGCGACACGGCGGCCGCCTTCGCCGAGGACAAGCTTCTGCCGCGCGTGAACGACGCCTACCTTCAGGAAACCACCGATCCTGCGATTTTCGCCGAGATGGGCGAAGCGGGTTTGTTGGGCGTTACCGTGCCGGAAGAATATGGCGGAGTCGGCGCCGGCTATGTCTCCTACGGCCTTGTGGCTCGCGAAGTGGAGCGCATCGATTCAGGTTACCGCTCCATGATGAGCGTGCAGTCCTCGCTTGTCATGCATCCGATCCACGCATACGGCTCCGAAGAGCAGCGCAGGAAATATCTGCCGAAGCTGGCTTCCGGCGAATGGATCGGCTGTTTCGGGTTGACCGAACCGGATGCGGGCTCCGATCCCGGCGGCATGAAGACCACGGCGAAGAAGACCGATGGCGGTTACGTGCTGAACGGGTCGAAGATGTGGATATCAAATGCGCCGATCGCCGATGTCTTCGTGGTTTGGGCGAAGTCCGAAGCGCATGGCGGCAAGGTGCGCGGCTTTGTTCTTGAGAAGGGCATGAAGGGGCTTACCGCCCCGAAGATCGAGGGCAAGCTGAGCCTTCGTGCATCCGTGACCGGCGAGATCGCGATGGCCGATGTGGAGGTTGGCGAAGACGCGCTTCTTCCGAACACGCAAGGGATGAGCGGACCGTTCGGATGCCTAAACCGGGCGCGCTACGGTATCTCTTGGGGCGCGATGGGCGCGGCGGAGGATTGCTGGTTCCGGGCGCGCCAATATGGGCTCGACAGGAAGCAGTTCGGCCGGCCGCTCGCCGCCACCCAGCTGTTTCAGAAAAAGCTCGCCGACATGCAGACCGAGATCGCGCTCGGCCTTCAGGCCTCGCTCCGGGTCGGCCGGCTGATGGACGAGAGGGCGTTTGCGCCGGAGATGATCTCCATCGTCAAACGCAACAATTGCGGCAAGGCGCTCGATATCGCACGCATGGCGCGCGACATGCACGGGGGCAACGGTATCCAGGCTGAGTATCATGTCATGCGCCACGCGCAGAACCTGGAGACGGTCAACACCTATGAGGGCACGCACGACGTTCATGCATTGATTTTGGGCCGCGCCCAGACTGACATTCAGGCCTTCTTCTGATCGATGAGCAGCGCGCCGCCGCTTAAAGGGCTGAAGGTTGTCGAACTGGCGCGTATCCTCGCTGGTCCGTGGGTTGGTCAGACGCTCGCCGATCTCGGCGCGGAAGTAATCAAGGTCGAAGCGCCCGGCGGCGACGACACGCGCAACTGGGGTCCGCCCTTTATCGAACGAAAGCGGGCTGACGGCACGACAGAGCGCGTTGCGGCGTATTTTCAGTCCGCCAATCGCGGCAAGTCTTCCGTCATCTGCAATTTTAGCGATGCTGACGATCTCGAAAGGCTTATGGCGCTGATTGCCGAGGCCGATGTTCTGATCGAGAATTTCAAGGTTGGCGGATTGCGCAAATACGGGCTCGACTATGATAGCGTCCGCGCCGTCAATCCACGCCTTGTCTATCTTTCCATTACCGGCTTCGGCCAAAACGGTCCGCGCGCCAGCCAGCCCGGCTACGATTTCTTGATTCAGGGCATGTGCGGCATCATGGATCTGACCGGGGAGCCGGATGGCGAGCCACAGAAGGTCGGCGTCGCTTGGATCGATATTTTCACCGGCCTCTATGGTGTGATCGCGGTGCAGGCGGCGCTGGCTAAGCGTGACCGATCCGGCGAAGGCCAGCATATCGATCTTTCGCTTCTGGATTGCGGGGTCGCTGTCCTCGCCAATCAGGCGGCAAACCATTTGCTTGGCGGCATTGTTCCGCGCCGGCTCGGCAATGCGCATCCCAATATCGTGCCCTATCAAGTCTTTCCCGCCTCGGATGGCCACATCATCGTCGCCTGCGGCAATGACAGGCAATTCGCCGCTCTGTGCCGAGCTCTCGGTCTGGATCGGCTGAGCACTGACCCAGCCTATGAGACCAACCCGGCTCGGGTGGAGAATCGCGATGCGCTGACCGCGATCATCGAAGAGCGGACGGCCGCGCGGTCACGTCACGATCTGATCGAGGCTTTAAAGGCGGCTGGCGTTCCGGCCGGGCCGATCAATACGGTGGCTGATGCGCTGGACGACCCGCAGATCGAAGCGCGTGGCCTGAAGGTCGATCCGGAAGGGATTGCCGGGCTCGGCTCGCCGATCCGCTTCTCGAGCAGCCAAACCGTGAGCGACCGTGCGGCGCCGACCCTCGATGAAGGCAAATGGCGGTTCTCAGCAAGATAAGGGCAAATGCGCATTTGGTTTATCGCGCAACCTCTCGATAAACCCTCGCTAAAGCGGCAAGAATCGGTGGAGCGCGGATGCCTTCGTTTGACTCTATTCAGGATCGGAGCATTGTCAGGGGATGGTCAGGGGCGTGATCGCTCGCTGATCCGCAGCGATTTCGGACGACCAGGCAACGATGAAGCCTATGCCGGCCGGCTGCAACGTTTGAGCAAGGGGGGGGCGATTGGAATGCTGGTTCTGATCTTGGGGCTTATTCTTTTTCTAGGCATTCACTCTGTCCGCATTTTTGCGCCGGCGACCGTCGACCAGCGCGAAAGCCAGATGGGCGAGGGGGTTTATAAAGGCATCTACTCTGTCGTCTCGCTCGTCGGCTTCGTTCTGATCGTCTGGGGTTACGGGATGACCCAAAATGCGCCTGTGCCCGTGTGGGAGCCACCACTGGCGTTCAGGCACATCGCGACAGGCCTGATGCTGTTCTCGTTTCTGGCGCTTGGCATCTATGCCCTGCCGGCAGGCCGGCTGAAACCGATGTTCAAACATCCCATGCTGATTGCGATCAAGATCTGGGCGCTGGCGCATCTGCTCGCCAATGGTGAGTTGGGATCGATCGTCCTGTTCGGTGCTTTTCTCATATGGGCGGTGGCGGATCGCATCTCGGTCAAGCGCCGTGCCGGGACTGGCGGTGGAGCGGGCATCGCCCAATCGGGACCGGTGACCTGGGACATCGCTGCTCTCCTTGTCGGAATCGCGCTTTATATCGTGATGGCGCTATGGTTGCATGAATGGCTGATCGGCGTCGCGCCGATTGCTGTTTGAGCGTAGTTTGGAGCGCCCCCTTACATTGCAGGCGATTTGAGGTAGAAGCGCCCGCGAGACGCGCCGCATGCTGGCGTATTGTCATTGAGGCAGGACGAATATGAGCGACGACAGCTTTATCCGCGAGGTAGACGAGGAACTACGCCAGGACAAAGCCCGCGCGCTCTGGGATCGCTATGGGAAGATTCTGATCGGCGCTATCGTCCTCGCCGTCATCGTGACGGCGGCGGTCGTGTTCTGGCGCGATTATCAGGAAAAGCAGGCGGCCGCATCCGGTGATCGTTTTCTCGCGGCTATCGAAAAAGCCGATGATGGCGACCGCGATGCAGCTCTTGTCGAACTCGAGGCGCTCCAGAAAGATGGCTCCGGCGACTACGGCGAATTGGCCCGCTTCAAACGGGCATCGCTTTTGGCAGGCGAAGGATCGATAAACGAAGCGGTGGAACTGTTCGACGAGATCACCGCTGACGGTGAAGCTCCGCAAACGCTTCGTGATTTTGCAGCTCTTCGGGCCGGCTATCTGCTGGTGGATGGCGATGACTACGACGCCGTGGCGCAGCGGGTCGAACCTTTGGCAACGGAAACCAATGCGCTTCGGTTTTCCGCGCGCGAAGCACTCGGTCTGGCGGCCTGGAAATCCGGGCGCGACGACGAAGCGAAGAAGCAGTTCGATGCCATCGTCAACGATATCGGCACGCCTGCCAATCTGCGTCGGCGCGCAACTCTTATGAATGATCTTCTGGCGTCCGGGGCGACGGCGGAGGGTGGCCCCGCATCTCAGAAAAATGATGCGCAGCAGAACCCGCCTTCGGATGATCCGGTTCCGACCGATGGGCAATCGCAAGCGACGCCCGCTGAGGAAAGCGCCGATGGTCAGTCTGACGCTGAGGCGCCGGATGCGATCACTGCGGCCGACGAGCCTGCCGATCAGCCGCCGGCAGAAACCGAAGCGCCGTCCGATGACGGTTCAGGCTGAGACGGGTTCGCAAGATGCGATTTACGGCAGCTATTATCGGTCGGCCTAATGTCGGCAAATCCACCCTGTTCAACAGGCTGGTCGGGCAGAAGCTGGCGCTGGTCGACGACACGCCCGGCGTGACGCGCGACCGACGGATGCATGACGCCAAGCTTTACGATCTCTATTTTTCTGTCATCGATACAGCCGGTCTGGAAGAAGCGTCGGAAGCCTCGCTCGAAGGACGAATGCGCGGCCAGACCGAGCTTGCTATGGATGAGGCCGATCTCATCCTCTTCCTCTACGATGCCAAGGCGGGGGTGACGCCAACTGATCGCAGCTTCGCCAATCTGGCGCGGCGAACCGGCAAGACTGTGGTTCTCGTGGCCAACAAGGCGGAGTCGCGCCTGGCCGAAGCAGGGATGGCGGAAGCCTGGGAACTTGGAATAGGCGATCCGGTGCCGATTTCGGCCGAGCATGGGCTTGGACTTCCCGATCTGCGCGAGGCGATGATAGCGGCGCTTGGCGAAGATGTGGCTTTTGCCGAGCGCGACGCTCGCGAAACCGTCAGTGACGTCCCCGATCTCTCGGTGACAATAGATGATCCCGACGCCGAAGAGCAGCCGGCCTACGATTCGACGAAGCCGATCCGCATGGCGATTGTCGGGCGTCCCAATGCGGGCAAATCGACACTCATCAATGCCTGGCTCGGCGAGGAGCGGCTTTTGACTGGGCCAGAGGCCGGTATCACCCGCGATTCGATATCGGTGGAATTCGAAGTCGATGGCCGGACCTTACGGGTCTACGACACGGCGGGTATGCGGCGTCGGTCCCGTGTACAGGAAAAACTGGAAAAGCTCTCTGTTTCCGATGGGCTACGTTCAATGCGGTTCGCCGAGGTGGTGGTGATCGTTCTTGACGCCACCATCGCTCTGGAAAAGCAGGATCTGCATATCGTCGATTTGATCGCGCGGGAGGGCCGCGCGCCTGTCATTGCGTTCAACAAATGGGATCTGATCGAGAACAAGCAGGAGAAGCTCGCCGAACTGCGCGAGAAAACCGAACGACTACTGCCCCAACTGCGTGGCATCCGCGCCGTTCCGGTCAGTGCGGAAACCGAGCGAGGACTTGATAAGCTCTTCGATGCGATCTTCCTCACGCACCGCATCTGGAACATGCGCATCTCGACCGGAAGGCTCAATCGCTGGCTGGAAGGCATCATCGCTCACCACCCACCGCCCGCTGTCTCCGGGCGTCGTTTGAAAATCCGTTATATCACTCAGGCCAAAACCCGGCCGCCCGGTTTCGTGCTGTCCGTGTCGCGCCCCGATGCGTTGCCGGAAAGCTATCAGCGGTACCTGATCAACAACCTGCGCGAGACATTCGGTATCGAAGGGGTTCCGATTCGTCTCAATTTGCGGACGAGCGACAATCCCTTTGCCAATCGCGCACGCAAACGTTGAAACCGGGCCGGCGTTAACTCCCGATTTAGGTTAATCGATCATCATTTCCTCAGTTGCTAAAGCGTTGCGGGGAATGAGTTGTGTCGAATGTAAACACCGGGCATCGCCTCAACCCCATCTCATTAACGCTGGTTGGCCTTACGGCAGGCGTGATCTTTTTCTCTTTGGCAGACGAGATCGCGATTCAGGATACGCGTGCCATCATGGCTTCGATGACCGAGCACCGTTGGTCGACGGCGCTGGAACATCGCCAGCCCGATTCTGTCGCACGGGCAAGCTACGCCTTTTCGGGTGATGAAAGCCTGACCACCGGTTCGATCGCTTCGAGCACGGGTTCAACGCGAATCGAATTGCCGGTTAAAAAGACGATCACTGCGGTCACGCCGGATGAAGACCGGATCAACCGCGCCGACAAACGCGGTCGGCTCGTTCACGTCGCGCCGCGTTCGCTGCCTGACCGTTTCAAGGCGGGGTCGCTTTACGGCGAACGTTCCATGATGCTCCGGCCGGCGATAGACGGCACGAATGTCGCCCTTCGTGCGCCAATGGCGGCCAAAGAAGCTATGGAATTGGCCGAAGCGTTCCGTTTCTCTACCGCCGTCGCGCCTGATGGCGGCAATGATCGAACGATGCTCGCTTCCGCTACTCAGAATGGCGTAGGCGCGCAGCCGGTCGCGGCGATGGCTTTCGCTCCGAACGCGGCCAAGGCTTCGCCCTTCGACGCCGTCCTCGGCAAGGCGGGGAAGGGGTTCATCCCTCATCTCGGCAAAAAAGACCATAAATGGGCTGCGCGGCGTCTTCCGGATTCATCTTACGAGGCAACACAGCAGCGCTGCCTGGCCATAGGTATCTACTTCGAGGCAAGAGGCGAGCCGCAAGAGGGACAGGCAGCCGTCGCGCAGGTCATTCTCAACCGCGTAAAGAACCCGACCTTCCCGGACACGATTTGCGGCGTGGTCTATCAGAACAAGAACTGGCGTAACCGCTGCCAATTCTCCTTTGCCTGCGATGGCAAGCGCGACCGCGTACGAAGCAGCAAATCCTGGACAATGGCTCAGAGCGTCGCCCGGAAAGTGACCTATGGCGAAATCTGGCTGCCGCAGGTTGGCTCATCCACTCATTATCACGCAACCTACGTGAAACCGCGCTGGGCGCGCCATATGGATCGGCTTCAGAAGATCGGCCGCCACATCTTCTACCGCACGAAGGACGGTGGTTGGGGCTGAAAGCGCCGACTCTGGCCCGATAGAGGCACTCGACCAATTGATAAGAGTCGCCACTTAAATGCACTTAAATTTCTGATTTATAAGAAAAAATCGACGTCGTTCACACGCAGTTTCTCTGTCTTGACGGGGTAGTGCGCCGAAACTATGGTGCGCGCGAAATCGGGGGCGGGCAGTCTCCGGTCATCCCTTGTCATGGAGACATCATGTCCGACCCGCAGGAAACTGCTGGAAAGGCAGGTTTACCAGACAGGCAAAAGCTGAAAACCGGGGAGGGTGCTCTTGACGATCGCCTTGCCCGGCTGAATGAGAAGCTCGACGCCAAAACGGTGCGCGACACCGCCGACGGCGATAACATTCGCGGTAAATCTGGCATGGGCCAGGCGCTGCGTCTGTCGAGCGAGTTCGTGGCAGCCATTCTGGTTGGCGCGGGACTAGGCTGGGCGTTCGATTACGCGTTCGGCACCGGTCCATTCGGGATGATCGGATTTCTGATGCTGGGCTTTGCAGCCGGCATTTTGAACATTATGCGTGCGACCGGCCGGGTGAGTGATTTCGGCGCGCCTGTGCAAGGCGAGCATGTGAAGTCGGATTTCACCGTCGGCAGCGACGATGAAGGCAAGTCCGCCTGAGGGCGGAAAACGGGAAAGAGAGCAGCGTGGCTACCGAGTCAACGACGGTCGATCCGATCCACCAATTCGCAATTCAGCCGATCATTCCGATTCGTGTCGGCGATTACGATCTTTCTTTCACCAATGCCTCTTTGTTCATGCTGGCCACTGTCGTGGTTGCCAGCGTCTTCCTTTATCTGACGACGGCTTCGCGCGGTCTCTTGCCAAGCCGCATGCAGTCCGTGACCGAGATGACCTACGAATTCGTCGCTTCGATGCTTCGCGACGCTGCGGGGACGGGCGGTATGCGGTTCTTCCCGTTCGTTTTCTCTCTCTTCGTTTTCGTGCTCGTCGCCAATCTGCTCGGCATGATCCCCTTCTTCTTCACGGTCACCGCGCAGATCATCGTGACCTTCGCGCTGTCGATGATGGTGATCCTGACGGTCGTGGTCTACGGCTTCATGAAGCACGGCGCGGGCTTTCTTAAGCTGTTCGTGCCGGAAGGCGTGCCAATGATCCTGGTGCCTCTTGTGGTCGCTATCGAGATCATTTCCTTCCTCTCCCGCCCGGTCAGCCTCTCTGTTCGTCTCTTTGCCAACATGCTGGCCGGACACATCACGCTGAAGGTCTTCGCCGGCTTCATCATCTCGCTCGGCTCGCTTGGCGCAGTCGGCATTGCTGGCGCTGTCCTGCCGCTTCTCATGGTGGTGGCGCTGACGGGCCTGGAATTTCTTGTGGCCTTCCTTCAGGCCTACGTCTTCGCGGTTTTGACCTGCATGTATCTCAACGACGCGCTGCATCCGAGCCATTGATCCGCTAGCGCGACCACACCAAACCGGTGGCGCCATCCGGCGTCTCCAAACTTCCAGTAAGACGCATACGTCCATTTAAGGAGCTAAAGAAAATGGAAGCAGAAGCTGCACGTTACATCGGCGCTGGTATCGCATGTCTCGGCATGGGTGGCGCAGGCATTGGTCTGGGCACGATCTTCGGCCAGTACCTGGCAGGCGCTCTTCGCAATCCGTCGGCAGCCGACGGCCAGTTCGGTCGTCTGATTTTCGGCTTCGCCGTGACCGAAGCGCTCGGCATCTTCTCGCTGCTGATCGCGCTTCTGGCCCTTTTCGGCTAAGCTTGAACGCAGGCTCCTTGCGCCGTATGGCCTAAGCGGCCATACGGCCAGGCGCCCTCCGGTCCGCAGCCCTGCGGATCATCTGAGACCTCCCAACAGGACGGGATGGAGCAATGTTCGTAACACCGGCCTTTGCGCAGTCAGACGGCGAAAGCCATGCGGTGACGGAAGCCGAAACACACTCGGAAGTCGGCCATGATGGCGGTCATTCCGATGTCTTTCCGCCTTTCGATCCGACTTATTACCCGTCGCAGCTTCTCTGGCTGGCAATTACGTTCGGGCTTTTCTACCTGATCCTCAAAAGCGTTATTCTGCCGCGCATTGCCGGTACCCTGGAAACCCGGCGCGACCGAATCGCTCAGGATCTCGACCAGGCGGCTCGTATGCGCGAAGAGGCCAATGAGGCCACCGCTGCCTACGAGCAGGAACTGGCTGAGGCCCGCGCCAAGGCAAATAAACTCTCCAACGATGCGCAGGAGAAAGCCAAGGCGGAAGCCGATTCCGAAAGAGCGCGTGTCGAACAGGAACTCGATGCCAAGCTGGCGGAAGCGGAAACCCGCATCGCGGCCATTCGCGCGGAAGCCATGCAGGATGTTGGCGAGATCGCCAGAGAGACGGCCACTGCAATCGTTGGCGCTATCCTTGGTTCTGCCGATGAGGCCAAGGTCGCCAACGCTGTTGAAAATGTGCGCAAAGAGGAGACCGTCTGATGGATGCGACCACGCAAGCCACATGGTGGGTTTTCGCCGCGCTGATCATGTTTCTGGCGCTGCTTGGTTATCTCGGCGTGCACAAGACGCTGGCTAAAGTTCTCGACGGTCGGGCCGAGCGTATTCGCAACGAACTCGACGAAGCGCGAGAATTGCGTGAAGAGGCTCAGGGCGTGCTGGCCGAATTGCAGCGCAAGCGCCGTGAGGCCGAGGAAGAGGCCGAGCAGATCGTCGCTTCCGCCAAGCGTGAGGCCGAATCGATCCGCAAAGAAGCTGCGGAGAAGTCGCAGGAATATCTGGAGCGTCGCACCGCAAGTGCCGAGCAGAAGATCGCACAGGCCGAAACCGACGCGATCAGCGCCGTCCGCAACCGGGCGATTGAAATCGCTACTGCCGCAGCGCGGCGCGTGATTTCGGATTCCGTTGGACCGGAGAAGCAGCAGCAGATTATCGATGAGAGCCTGTCGACGATCCGCACCAAGCTTCACTAAAACGTTTGCCGGACATGAGATTTTAAAGAAGGCGTCCATATGGGCGCCTTTTTTGTCTGGTGGCTAGAGTTCGCCGCTGGAGATGGCCTCAGACCGGGTCGAGCGGAGCATTCCAAAACTCAACCGGTGTAGACGTCGTACGGGACCGTGTACCGTGATGGCGTCACGATGAACCGCTGTACCGTAGCCCGCATGCTGCGAGAAGCCGTAGTCGGGAAAGCGCTCGCAGCATCGCGCCAGCATACGGTCCCGCGTTACCTTCGCGATAATCGACGCGGCGGCAATGGAAAGGCTTCGCTGATCGCCCTTGATCATGATCCGCGTTTCGCAAGGGGCTTTCGGCGGATGCTTGTCACCGTCGATCAGGGCGACGCACGGCGTCGTGATATGGCCGGCAATCGCCCGGCGCATGGCCGTCAGGCTTGCTTGCAGGATGTTTATACGGTCGATCGTCTCCGCCCCCATCGCGCAGACGGAAACGGAAACGGCACTGTCCATGATCAGCGTATAGAGCGCTTCGCGTTGAACAGCCGTCAACTTCTTGGAGTCGTTCAACCCTGGGGGAACATGCTTTGGGTCGAGAATAACGGAGGCGGCGACAACAGGGCCGGCCAGCGGCCCTCTGCCAGCTTCGTCGACACCTGAAACGAGCCGCGCGCCACTGCGATAACACGCTTTTTCCGTGCCAAAATCCGGAGAGGATCGCGGCATCGTAAGCGGCAGAACCGCCGTTTGAGAATCGGGACGCGGACGAGGCATTAGGCGGGCGACCATCGCACCGGTCCCGATTCTCTGCAAGTCCCGCCTGAAAAGGGCGGCAAGGCGGGACCGGGCGCTCCGGCGGGTGATTCGGGGAACCGCCAGAGAGGCGGGCGACGACGAGGGGAGGCCATCGCAACGCCTGTTGAATACTTCGTTCAAAGCAGCATCAGTTGCTCGTTCTCCAGCGGCGGCGCTTGGAACAGATCGGTCCGCAGCACTTTCTTTTCCGTATTCAGCCCAAGCCGGCGGGCGGCCATCTCGAAGCGGCGTCCGATCTGCCAGGCGTAAGGGCCAGAACCTTTCATTCGCTTGCCCCACTCGGCGTCGTAATCGCGCCCGCCACGCATGGAACGAATAAGCGAAAGAACATGCCGGTAACGATCAGGGTATTCACGCAGCAGCCAATCCTTGAAAATCGGCGCAACTTCGAGCGGAAGCCGCAGAATGATGTAACTCGCCTCCTTCGCCCCCGCAGCCGCGCCGGCGTCGAGAATCCGTTCGATCTCGTGATCGGTCAGCCCAGGCACCACAGGGGCGGCGATGACCGAGGTTGGAATGCCCGCATCGGATAAGGCGCGTATCGCTTCCAGCCGCTTTGTCGGCGTCGATGCGCGAGGCTCCATCGAACGGGCGACTTTTCGATCCAGCGTCGTGACGGAAATGGCGACTTTGGCCAAGCCTTTTTCAGCCATACGCGAAAGGATATCGATGTCTCGCACGACCATGGCGTTTTTCGTCACGATGCCGACCGGATGATTGGCGGCTTCCAGCACTTCGAGGACATGGCGCATGATGCGCCAATCCTTTTCGATGGGCTGATAGGGGTCGGTATTGGTCCCGATAGCGATGGTCCGGGGCTCATAGTTCTTGGCCGCCAGTTCGGCCGCCAGCAGACGCGCTGCGTCCGGTTTGGCAAAGAGTCGGCTTTCGAACTCCAGGCCCGGTGACAGGCCCATATAGGCGTGTGTCGGACGCGCAAAGCAATAAACGCAACCATGCTCGCATCCCCGATAGGGATTGACCGACCTGTCAAAGGCGATGTCTGGCGAACTATTGCGTGCAATAATCTTCTTGGGCTTCTCCACCTGCACATCGGTTCTGAAGGGAGGCAGTTCCTCGATCGACTGCCAGCCATCGTCGAATCCTTCGCGTGTCAGGGGCTCAAACCGGCCGGTCGTATTGAGCGCGGTTCCCCGCCCGCGTCTGCGCGAATGATCGATCCGAAGGCCCGCGCCATCGACAATACTATTAGCGAGCGCAGCTCGCCCGATACCAAATGCGGCTCGGTCTGCCCGTTCAATCTGCTCCATGCGAATCTCCGTTCGCTAACTGTTCTGCGAAATTAGTCCTAGCAGATATTTAGAACATAGCAAGAACAAAACTCTGCTTGGCGCTTAGACGCCTTTGCGCTCTTGCGCTTCTCCTCGGCATTGGTAGAGGATGGGTATGCTCACGGTTATTTTGGAAACGCACAATGACGAGGAAGCGCTGGCGCGCACCCTCGCGTCTCTCGTGTCCGCGGCTGTCGACGGCACGGTTAGAGAGGTGATCGTCTGTGATACCGGCTCGACAGATCACACCCGCAAGGTGGCTGAGATGACGGGATGCATCTTTTTGGCCGGCGGCGACACGCTTGCCGCCATACGCCGCGCGAAAGCCGAGTGGCTCCTTCTTCTGGAACCGGGCAGTCGTCCAACCGGATTCTGGCGCGAGGGATTGGGCGAACATATGGCCGCAAGCACGAAGGCTGCGCGCTTCCGTCTGTCAAAGGCGTCGCGCCCGCCTTTTCTGCGCCGTCTAAGACGCAACGGGGCGCTTTATTACGGTCTCCTGATCACAAAGCGACAGGCGCTTGCGCTCTGCAAACCGCATCGTTCTCTCGAAAGCGTAGGAACCGGCCTTGCGACACGGCCTCTCGACGTTGAGTTGCACCCGGCAACGGCAAGAATGCGCTGACGCCGAAGTTTCGTCAGAGGCTTTTGGCGCCGCCGCCGCGTTTTAAATGCTCGTCAAGGCGCGGCATGATTTCCACAAAATTGCAGGGCATATGCCGATAGTCGAACTGCGGCTGAAAGATGCCGTCCCAGGCGTCCTTGCATGCCCCCGTTGAGCCGGGAATGGAAAAAACGAAGGTTTGGTTGATGAGACCGGCGCTGGCTCGCGACTGAATGGTCGACGTTCCGATTTTTTCAAAAGAGATGCGGTGAAAGATGGCCGAGAATCCGTCCATCGCTTTGTCATAGAGCGGTTCGATCGCATCCGGCGTTACGTCGCGCCCGGTAAAACCTGTCCCACCTGTGAGTATGATGGCGTCGATATCGTCCCGGCGGCTC
This sequence comes from Notoacmeibacter sp. MSK16QG-6, assembly GCF_024158145.1. Lineage (GTDB taxonomy): Bacteria > Pseudomonadota > Alphaproteobacteria > Rhizobiales > Rhizobiaceae > Notoacmeibacter. Next base: position 493,727 of record NZ_JAMYXM010000001.1, on the reverse strand, counting down.
CATTCACGCACCAGTGTCTGAATGGCGCCAATCTCGTCGCGGACAATATCGCGGACGCGCAATTCGTGGCCGGCTCCGGCGATGCGGCTGGCAAGCACGTCGCCGGATCGATCCTCCTCCAATGTCCGCGTGTCGGAGACGGTGATGACACCGAAACCAACGGCGATAAAGGCGCGGTTTTCGTCGATACGGTTATGGCTCATGTCGCTTCTTCTCTGCTCTCAACGGTGTGCACCGCCTCGACGTACCAGCCGGGCTGACGACCGCGAATGCTCTTCGCGGCGTTGTTGGCATCCGACAGCGACCTGAAAATCCCGAAGCAGGTCGCGCCGGAACCGGTCATCCTCATGAAAAGCGGACGCTCCTGGTCCAACGCCGTCAGCGCATCGGATATGGAAGGGGCAATCGCCATGGCCGGTGGCTGCAAATCGTTCCGGGTCGATCGAAGGAAGGAGACGAGGGTCTCCAAATCCGGTGTTGTCGGCAGCGCGGCGAGAGACGGGTTATGATGATCCTCCAACTCGCTGAACACCGCGGCCGTCGCAACCTTTTCTCCAGTATTCACCAGCACCATCGCCAATGTCGGCCAGTTATCGATCAGCTTGAGGCCTTCACCGACGCCCGAGGCCACAAGCGTGGACGAGGCAAGACACATCGGAACGTCTGCGCCTAGAGAAAGTGCCAGCCGGATCAATTCCGGACTATTGGTGGTCAACGGAAGTTCCCATAGACGGCAAAGCGCCAGAAGCGTCGCAGCCGCGTCCGCCGAGCCGCCTCCAACACCGGCCGCCACGGGCAAATGCTTTTCCAGGCGAATCGCGACGGGCGGACAATTCGGCGTGCCAAATTCCGCGCGCAACAGATCGCGCGCCTTCAGCTCCAGATTGTCGTTATGGGTTGGTAGGCTTCCGCTATTGGGGCCAACGATCTCGTAGCGATCGGCCGTCGCGAGCGATGCTGTGAGACGATCGCCGGCGGATACGAACACCGCCAGCGTTTCAAGTGTGTGATAGCCGTCTTCTCGTCGGCCTGTCACATGTAACGCCAGATTGACTTTAGCCGGCGCGAAAACGCTGACGGTTTCTGTGTTGGCTACGGTTTCCGCAGTATCGCGCAAAATCACTGTTTCAGACGATACTCGCCTGTTTCGGGATCACGCACCAAAGTGCCGCGCGGCGTTTCCGTCTCGTCTTCCGCTTCGCGGACAGTACGGTTCACCCGCTCGCTCTCGGTTTGATACATGCGATAGGCGGCAGCGGCTGCAACACCTGCCAAGGCAGCTATAATGAGTTGCGGCATCCCACATCTCCCGCAAATTGGGTCATGGTCCTATCTTACGGTCGGATCGCGACGAAATCAAAGTCCGAATCGCTGCCATATCAGCCGTTCTTCAATTGTTTGGACCAATCCGCCTGCAACGCCCGCGCCGGCCTCGGCAAGATCGTTCCGAAAGGGGGAAATTCGCCGGCCTAGCAAACCACCGGAGGGGGCAATCGGCTTGAGGCGAACCTTGTCACCGTATTTTTCACGCAGGACGGAGCGGACATCGCCGAGACCGTCGATGAGGCCGCGCGACAAAGCACCCTGACCGGTCCAGAAAGCGCCGGTAAAAAGCTCCGGATCGTCGGAAAGCTTACCCGCCCGCCGCTCTCTGACCATATCCTTGAAAACGTCGTGGATTTCGAGTTGCAACGACTTCAGCCGCTCGACGTCGTCCTCTTTGATCGGCTGGAACGGATCGAGTGTCGCCTTGTTTTCGCCCGCCGTGTAAACCCGCCTTTCGATGCCAAGCTTTTCAATGGCTTCAGTAAAGCCGAATCCGGCATAGAGAACGCCGATGGAGCCGACGATCGAACTGGGGTCGGCATAGATTTCGTCGCCGGCAATGGCGATCATATAACCACCGGACGCTGCCACATCTTCGCAGAATACGAAGACCGCCTTTTCCTTCTCTTCGGCGAGCGCTCTGATCCGCTGAAAGATCTGCCGCGATTGGACCGGGGAGCCCCCTGGTGAGTTGATGGCGATGGCGACAGCCGGCGCGCTCTTGATCGAGAATGCTCTATGAAGAAGTGGGGCGGCCGTGGCGAAGGAAAGTCCCTGACGAAGCGGCGATCCGGCTGCTGCTGAAATCGCGCCCTGCAGTCGAACGACGGGAATGACGGTCTTTTCCGAGCGAAAGCGAGCGGGAACAAGTGATTTAAGAAAATTGGCCAAGGGAACTCCGTGGATTCGGATGATGTTGACCATGTAGGAAGACGATCGGCCCTCTCAAAGCATTCTGTCGGGTTGAGCCGGGAAAAAATCCGCTTCGCCGTTGATTAGCGCGTCGGCTTCTGGGGCGAACGCGCTGCCGGATTCACCATGCAGGACAAGAGGCGGGTGGACTGTAAGCGGAGCGCGATCATTTCGCCTTCCCCGAATTATGAGACGGATGGCAGGCGCCATCGGTCGCGCCTGAACGAACCTCAGTCCAAGGCCGCCAAACCGGCCGCTCATTGCGCTGAGCGCTTCGGTCAGATGGCGTGGCCGGAAGATCATCGCGCACCACGCGCCGGCTTTCGACATGGCGGCAGCTGTTCTGAGCCAGTCTTCCAAAAGCGTCTGGGTCATGACATGGGCTTCGCGCCGCAACGGATCGGTCGTGGAACGGTCACGTGGATCGTTGAAGGGTGGGTTGAGTATCACTGCATGGGCGGAGTGGTCGGCAAGTCCGGCCGCCCGCCGACTTTGGGCGGCGGCGCCTGCATCGGCGGAAACGAGGCTGGCGCGAGACGCCAGTCCGGCATTTTGCGGATGCATAAGCGTTTTCGCCGCACAATCGATCATGACCGGCGCGTTTTCGACGAGTACTGCTTTAGCCTGTGGGCAGCGGGACAAAACTCCGAGACCGGCTGCGCCACTGCCGGCGCCAAGATCGACCACCGTACCGGTGAATGTGCGTGGCAGAGCGCTGGCCAGCAACATCGCATCGAGCCCGGCGCGGTGCCCCTGCTTCTTCGGCTGTACCAGATAGAACCGTCCACGATGGAAGGCGTCGAGCGTGGTATCGCTCTCGGTCTCAGTCGTCATAAACGCCGCGTTCGATATCCGCGTCGGCAAGAAGACGCGCGGCCCTGTCTATGTCCTGCGTTTCGACAAGCACACGACGTGGCAGGATCCCCAGCGATCCTTCCATGATCGACATGTTTTGATCGGCAACAACGTAACGTATTCCGGCATCGCGAAGCAGCGCCTCGACGAAGGACAGCTCAACGGCATTGTTGGATCGATAAAGAATATCCATGGACGCACCTTTCGCAGACCGCAGGGTCGTCGGCAAGCGGCTGTGGATTGCCTTGCGCTCCGAAGGGGCGCTGGCTATGGAACGGGCCGAGGCCAAGTGCGGTTCATTTCAATGGAGTGTCACGTTTGAGGATTGAAAGGGTGCAGGACGGAGAGACAGTGGTGGCCGCGTCCGTGGAACCCCTGCTGAAGCTGACTGCCGACGCAATGGGCGCTGTCAACGAACTGATCCTGTCGAAGGCAGGTTCAGACGTCGAACTCATCCCCGAAATTTCGAACTATCTCGTCAATGCGGGCGGCAAGCGCCTCCGTCCCATGCTCACCATCGCCAGCGCCGAAATGTTCGGCTATCGAGGCGATGCCCACATCAGATTGGCGACCGCGGTCGAGTTCATGCATACCGCTACCCTGCTGCATGACGATGTCGTCGATGAGAGCGACATGCGGCGCGCTCGCGCCACCGCTCGCCGTATCTGGGGCAATCAGGCGTCTGTACTCGTCGGCGATTTCCTTCTGGGACAAGCGTTCCGGCTGATGGTCGATGTCGGCTCGCTGGGTGCGCTCGACGTTTTGTCTACCGCAGCATCCGTTATCGCCGAAGGTGAGGTCTGGCAGCTTTCCGCATCGCGTTCGATGGAGACCACGAAAGCGGACTATGAGGCCGTGATCCGGGCCAAGACGGCCGCGCTCTTCTCCGCCGCTGCGGAAATGGGGCCGATCATCGTCGGCGCGACCGACAGGGAACGGCAGGCTCTTCGCACATATGGCGATACGCTCGGCATGGCTTTCCAGCTCGTCGACGATGCCTTGGACTATGGCGGATCGGCGGCGTCGCTGGGAAAGAATGTCGGTGACGATTTCCGCGAGGGCAAGGTAACATTGCCGGTAATTTTCGCTTATCGCGACGGCGATGAGCAGGATCGGGCCTTCTGGAAATCGGCTATCGAGGACGGACAGAACGATGATGTCGCCCTTGCATCGGCCATCGAACGTCTCGACCGGACTGCGGCCGTGGAGAAGACGGTCAGCGAAGCACGGCGCTATGGAGAGCAGGCAAGGGCCGCTCTTGAGGAATTGCCGTCAGGACCGTGGCGTGACGCGCTGGATCAGGTGGTCGGCTTTTGCATCAGCCGCGTCGTCTGACGCGCTGTGTTGCTAGTCGTACGATTTTCGAACCGACACACCGCAAAATGGCCATGCTTGAACAGCAGGATAGCGCAGGTGATTTGAAAGATGGGACGTTCGATGACACCAAGGAAATTGCTCGGCCGGAAGGCTGTTCCTCTGGCTCTGGCGGCACTGGTCGGCATCGGGTGGCCTGTTATCGATCGAACCCCCGTCCATGCGGCCACTGAAAGCGTTGATGAACGCCCCGTTGAAATCCGCTCGCGCGCCGGCGCTTTTCTGGCGGCGCAACTCGCGACGGAGGAAGGCGATCTCGACAGATCGATTACATATCTTCGCCGTGCGCTGAGCTTCGATCCGACCGAAACCAAGCTGCGCGTCAACCTCATGATGACTCTTCTTGGGCGCGGCAAGTTCAACGAGGCGTTGGAAGAGGCCGAGCGTCTCAAGGCTGTGCCTGAGGCGGAACGTTTTGCCCGGCTGACCCTCTCCGTCGACGCGATGCGGGGCAAGAATTTCAAACGCGTGGCGTCGATGCTGGAGGACCGGCCCGGACAGGACGATCTGCAAAGACTGACCAATGGTGTAATGGCGGCCTGGGCGAAGGCTGGCAATGGCGACGTCAAGGGCGCGATGGCCGATCTCAAGGCGCTCGACAGCCAGCCCTGGTATGCACCGTTCACGGCGCTGCAATCGGCTTTTATGGCCGATCTTTACAATCTTCCCGAAGCAGACGGTCTCTACCGCTCGCTTCTCGATGATGAAGAAGCGTCGGCCGGAGCTCCTGATCTTTGGGTCCAGGGTGTCGCCGCCTATGCAAGCTGGCTTATCCGCGATGGCCGCGCAGATTTCGCCCGATCGGTTCTGTCGAGCGGCGAAGCCGTCGCGCCTCAATTCATCGAATTCGGCGAACTGCGCGATAAACTGAAATCCGGCAAGCGGCCGGAGCGTTTTGTAAAATCCGCCCGTGAAGGCGCGGCTATCTATCTCTATGATCTCGGCCTAGTTTTAAATCGTCCCGGTAGTGAAGCGCTGACGCGGATTTACCTGCAGATGGCTCGGGCGCTGACGCCGCAAAACGGCACGATTCTGGTTCAAATCGGTCTTGCGGAAGAGCGGCTCGGCTTTCCTCTGCGCGCTTTGGAATATTACAAGGATGTGCCCGAAAAATCGCCGCTGCGACGCGTTGCAGACCTGCAATCCGGTCTCGCGCTTGCCGACGCCGAGGACTACGACGCCGCCGAAAAATCCTTGAGGGATGCGATAAAGCGTGATCCTCTTGAAGAACGAGCCTATCTCGCGCTCGGCGATATCTTCGCCCGCAACGAACAATTCTCCGAGGCGGCGGAACTCTACGAAGAGGCGGTCGAGGCGCTGGAGACCGGTGGCAGCAAGCCGGACTGGAATTTTTATTACCGTCGCGGCATGGCCTATGAGCGGCTTAAGCAGTGGGAGAAAGCGGAGCCCGATTTCCGCCGCGCCTTGAGCCTTGAGCCGAACCGGCCAGAGGTTCTCAACTATCTTGGCTATTCCCTTGTCGACCGGAACGAGAAGCTGGATGAAGGGCTGGACCTGATTCGAAAAGCCGTCGATGCGCGACCCGATGCCGGTTTCATCGTCGATTCGCTGGGTTGGGCGTTCTATCGTCTCGGCCGGTATGACGAGGCGGTGCGTGAACTGGAGCGCGCCATCGCCCTGATGCCGGAAGATCCGACGGTTAATGACCATTTGGGTGACGCTTACTGGCAAGTCGGGCGCAAGCTGGAAGCGGAATATCAGTGGAATGCGGCACTGGCTGCGGTGAAGGCGATGAAGAAGCCCGATGCCAAGCTGATGGCGGCGATCATGAGCAAGCAGGCGCGCGGCATTCCGGAAGACGAACCGGCGCGCAATGCCGATGCGGCTTCTGCAGTCGACCCGGCGCCGTCAGCGGCAAACTGACGCCTAAATTGTCCTCTGCCTTGGTGGCATTGGCGTTCGCCATCGTCCTTCCATAGTGGACGCTTGATTCCGAAAGGCGGCCCCACTAGGGTCCGCGGCGATTTTCCGATCTTGACGGACCATCCCGTGACCGCATTACACCTCGATCCAACGCGCTCCTTTCAGGGGCTCATCCTGACGCTGCACGACTATTGGGCGAGACAGGGCTGCGCCATTTTGCAGCCCTATGACATGGAAGTCGGCGCGGGCACGTTTCATCCCGCGACTACGCTTCGTGCGCTCGGCCCGAAGCGTTGGAATGCGGCCTACGTGCAGCCGTCACGTCGCCCTAAGGATGGCCGCTACGGCGAGAACCCTAACCGACTTCAGCACTATTACCAGTATCAGGTGATTCTGAAGCCGAACCCGACCAATCTGCAGGAACTCTATCTCGGTAGCCTGGAGGCCATCGGTATCGATCCGCTGCTGCACGATATCCGTTTCGTCGAAGACGACTGGGAAAGCCCGACGCTCGGCGCCTGGGGACTTGGCTGGGAATGCTGGTGCGACGGCATGGAGGTCAGCCAGTTCACCTATTTCCAACAGGTCTGTGGCATCGAATGCGCGCCGGTCGCCGGCGAGCTGACCTACGGGCTGGAACGCATCGCCATGTATGTTCAGAACGTCGACAATGTCTACGATCTGAACTTCAACGGCGGCGAAGGCGACGACAAGGTGACCTACGGCGACGTCTTTTTGCAGGCCGAGCAGGAATACTCACGCTACAATTTCGAGATTGCCGATACGGACGTGCTGCGCCGTCATTTCGAGGATGCAGAGACCGCATGCGCAGCAATCCTCACGGCTGGCGAACCAGAGGGCGAGGGCGGTCTTCACGCCTGCGTCCTGCCGGCCTATGACCAGTGCATCAAAGCCAGTCACGTTTTCAACTTGCTGGACGCGCGCGGCGTCATATCCGTCACCGACCGGCAGAGCTACATTCTGCGCGTCCGCAACCTCGCCCGCCAATGCGGCGAAGCGTTTCTGAAGACGGAAGCGGGTGGGGCCGGCAAAGTGGCTGCCTGATCGCATGGCGCTGGCTTTCCAACTCGACCATCTCGCCATCGCCGCGCCCGATCTCACATCGGGCGCTGATTTCGTTCGGCAATGCCTCGGCGTCGAAATTCCTGCCGGCGGCAGCCACCCGAAGATGGGCACGCACAACCATTTCATGCGGCTCGGCGAGACCGAGTTTCTCGAAGTCATCGCCATCGATCCCAGCGCGCCGCCACCTTCGCAGCCACGCTGGTACGCGCTCGACCGCCATGGCGAGCGGGCGCCCTTTCTCTCCACCTGGATTCTTCGCACCAACGATCTCGATGCCGCCTGCACTGTCTTGCCGCCCTCGCTCGGCAAGCCTGTCACGGTCAGCCGCGGCGATCTGACATGGCGCATCACCGTGCCGGACGATGGCTCGATGCCGTTTGAAGGCGCGTTCCCGACGATCATGCAATGGCCGGACGGAAAGACACCCGGCGCGACCATGGCCGAGCGCGGCTGCCGCCTGTCGAAGTTGACCGTCAATCACCCGCAGGCCCATGAGATCGAAAAGACGCTGCTTCCACTTTTCACCGATAGACGCGTGGTTTTTCGAAACAGCTCAGTCGTCGGCATAAAAGCCGAAATCGAAACGCCCCACGGCCTGCGTGAGCTTGGCTAATCCCGGATGCAGCCACTCTCGCGGAGATCACTGACGCCTTGCATTTAATCCACGAGCGTGGTGCAAGGCGCGCAACACAACATATTGTAAAAGACAATGCCTGACCTTCTTCTCGAACTGCGCTCCGAAGAGATCCCCGCCCGCATGCAGCGGAAGGCCGCTGGCGATCTGAGGAAGATGGTGACCGACGCGCTGGTCGATGCCGGCCTCACCTATGAAGGCGCTGCCGAGCACTGGACCCCACGCCGCCTGACGCTCGATATTCGCGGCCTGACGTCCCGCTCCGCCGATGTGCGCGAAGAGCGGAAAGGTCCACGCACCGATGCGCCGGAAAAGGCGATCGCCGGCTTTTTGCGCGGCGCGGGCCTCGACAGCATCGAGCAGGCAGAAGTGAAGAGCGATCCGAAGAAGGGCGATTTCTACATCGCCGTCATCGAGAAGCCGGGCCGCGCCGCAGAAGAGATCATCGCCGAGGCGATGCCCGGTATCATCCGTTCGTTTCCCTGGCCGAAATCCATGCGCTGGGGGCCGGCCTCCGGCCCGAAGGGCTCGACTTACAACGGAATCGAGGGGCAGGGTGGCGAAACGATGCGCTGGGTGCGCCCGCTACAATCGGTTCTCTGCACATTCGGCCCGGAAACCGAAGATCCGGTCGTTGTCGATTTCGAGGTCGATGCCATCCGCTCTGGCAACATGACCGTCGGCCATCGCTTCCATGCGGGCGGTGAAATCACCGTGCGTCGTTTCGATGATTATGTCGGCAAGCTGGAAAAGGCCAATGTCGTGCTCTCCGCCGAGCGGCGGAAAGACATCATCCTGCACGATGCGAAAGATCTGGCCTTCGCCAACGGCCTCGAACTGGTCGAGGACGAGGCGCTGCTGGAAGAGGTGTCCGGCCTGGTGGAATGGCCGGTTGTGCTGCTGGGCGAATTCGAGGAAGAGTTTCTCGAAATCCCGGACGAGGTGATCCGCCTGACGATCAAGACGAACCAGAAATGCTTCGTGACGCGGCAGAGAATCTCCTCTCCCCTGGACGGAGAGGGTGGCTCGCATGGCGAGCCGGGTGAGGGGGGAAGCCTTTCCAACAAATTCATCCTCGTTTCGAACATCGAAGCGAAGGATGGCGGCAAGGAGATCGCGCGCGGCAACGGCAAGGTGGTGCGCGCGCGCCTCGCCGATGCGCTCTATTTCTGGCGCACCGACCAGCAGGATCTGCCGGACCTCGACGATTTGAAAGCAAGCGCCGACGAACTTGGCCTGGACCTGTCCAAACCGCTCGATCAGCGCATGGCGCGGCTCGACCATTTGATTGTGACCTTCCATGCGAAATTGGGCACGCAGGGCGAGCGCGTCCGCCGCATCGCGGCGCTCGCGGAAGAATTGGCCCCGATTGTCGGTGCGGACCCGGCAAAGGCCCGCCGCGCGGCGCTGCTCGCCAAGGCCGATCTGCAGACCGAGGTGGTGCAGGAATTTCCGGAAGTGCAGGGCGCGATGGGCAAGACCTATGCGCTGCTGCAGGGCGAGGATGAGAGCGTCGCGACCGCCATCGAGGATCATTACCGCCCGCAGGGGCCGAGTGATGCGGTGCCGACCGATCCGGTCGCGATTGCCGCGGCGCTGGCCGACAAGCTCGACACGCTGACCGGCTTCTGGGCCATCGACGAAAAGCCGACCGGTAGCAAGGACCCCTATGCTCTGCGAAGGGCCGCGCTGGGCGTGATCCGGATTGTAGCGGAGAATGGTGTTCGGTTGGGGCTATTACCCAAGATCCGCTTCTATATGTCGTTTCATCTCATGCGAGATAAAGACATAGAAAACAAACTTCGCAATTGGCACGAGCTGTTTGATATTAATGAAATGCCTGAAGAAGAATGGCTTCAGTCCTATCGCCGGGTATTGGGACCACATGCGAAAGAGATGGAAGAAAGATTTCCTCTTGAGTTGGTAAGCAAATCGGCCGACCTCCTCTCCTTCTTCCATGATCGCCTCAAGGTTTACCTCCGCGATCAGGGTGCGCGGCATGATCTGATCGACGCCGTGCTGGCGAGTGGCGGCGAAGCTTCGCTCTCCCCCCGCGCGGGGGAGATGCCCGGCAGGGCAGAGAGGGGAGAAGACCGCAACGGAGAACCCCTCTCTGTCGGCTCCGCCGACATCTCTCCCGCAAGGGGAGAGAACCAGCAGCAGAACGACGATCTCCTCCTGATCATTCGCCGGGTGCAGGCGCTTGGCAATTTCCTCGACACCGAGGAAGGCCAGAACCTTCTCGCCGGTACGAAGCGCGCAACGAATATTCTCGCCAAAGAGGAACAGCAGGGCTTATCGTTCGACCAGCCGGTCGATCCGGCGCTCTTTGAGCAGGACGAGGAGCGGGCGCTGTTCGAGGCGCTGGAAGCGCAGGAGAAGGCGGCTGCGGAGGCTATCGAAGCGGAGGATTATGGGAAGGCGCTCGCCGCGCTCTCCAAGCTGCGCGGGCCTGTCGATGCGTTTTTCGATGCGGTGATGGTCAATGCGGAGATCGCGTCTGTGCGCGCCAACCGCCTGGCGCTGCTCCACCGCATTCGCAATGCGATTGGGCAGGTGGCCGATTTTTCGAAGATCAGCGGCTAGGAAAAGTGCCTAGAAGCGCATTTCCATCCCGGAGAATTCGGGCTCGGAACGCGCGGCCTGTTCGTCCGGCTCCTCCGTCTTCTCCACCTCGACGATTGCAGGTTCAGCCTGCTTGTCGATGAGCTCGGACATTGATGGCTTTTCGGAAGCCATCGGCGATGCAGCGCTGTCGCCGCGAATGACGTCGACACCGTTCTCAACAGCAACGCCGTCCTGCGCTGCTTCATCTTCATCTGGAAGGGCCGCGGTCGTCTGTCGGTCAACGCCTTCTTCGGGCAAAGGCGTCGTCGTTTCAGCTAGCCGATTGGCGTCATCGCCCGATTGCTGCTGCGAAGCAATTCTGCGCTGGCGCTCCTCGGCGCGCTGCGCCGCCAGAACCGGGCCAAGCGCGTTTTCGTTTGGCCGTCCGATAACATCGTCGAGCGAACCCACCTGCGCCAGATCCTCGTCTTCATATAGATCTGTCGGCATGATCGGCCGCAACAGCGCCGGTTCGGGCACTTCCGCCTCGGGCGGCTGCCAGCCCTCCGGCTTGACCAGCATTATCGATGGCGACTTGTACTCATAAACATAGCCGCCCGGGCCGGTCTCCGTCTGCGCGTGAGATGCGGCGGCACCGAGCGCAAGAGCGGCGGCGCATGTGAAAGCGGCGATAGGGCGATATGTCATGACAGTCTTCCTCATGCTGGCCAAATTGGCATGATGACCTTTCAGCGAGGTTGGCAAACCGGGTTAATGCCGGGTTAATGGCAAGCGCCGGGAGCGGATTGCGCAAGGTTCGTCTTGACGCTAGTCCATGAGCATGAAGACCGTATCCGCTAGCAATGTGCCACTCATCCGATTGGCGGACGAGCCAGACAGCGTCGCATCGGCGGTTGCGGCGCTCGAAAACGGCGAACTCGTCGTTCTGCCGACAGAGACGGTTTACGGTCTTGCAGCCGATGCCGCCAATGGCGAGGCGGTCGCCGCGATCTTTGCGGCGAAGGGACGCCCACGTTTCAATCCGCTGATCGCCCATGTGGATGGAATAGCCATGGCCGAACGGCTCTGCCGTTTCGATCCGCTGTCGCGTGACCTGGCCGCCGCGTTTTGGCCTGGCCCGCTCACCCTCGTATTGACCAAAAGGGATGATGCGCCCGTCCACGATCTTGTGACTGCCGGCCAACCCACACTGGCGATTCGTCATCCTCTCGGTTTTGCGTCCCGCATTATCGCCGAACTTGGCCGACCGCTTGCCGCGCCGAGCGCGAACCGGTCCGGGCGGATCAGCGGAACGGATGCACAGGCCGTGGCGAACGATCTCGGCGGATCGGTTGCGATGATCGTCGATGGCGGCGCCCCGCCGGTCGGTGTCGAGTCTACGATCGCGAAGGTGGAAGACGGTATCATTACCGTCTTGCGACCCGGAGGAGTTACGGCGGAGGAACTGACCAATTTCGGCGAAGTTCGCCGCGCCGGGCACGGAGCAGCCATTGAAGCACCCGGCATGATGACCTCGCACTATGCGCCGAATACGACTCTGCGCCTCGATGTCGAGAAGGTTCGGGAAGGCGAAGCGCTTCTGGCGTTCGGCCCGGATCGCGTTGGCGGTTTCGAACGGGCCGTCGCGGTCGAAAATCTGAGCGAATCCGGCGATCTGCGACAGGCGGCCGCGCGGCTCTTCGCCGCCATGAGAGCGCTGGATGGCTGCGGCGCGGCAGGCATTGCCGTTGAACCCATCCCGACCGAAGGGCTGGGCGAGGCAATACGCGACCGCTTGATCCGTGCCGCTGCTCCCAGAAGCGAGAGCGATAAAAGATGACGATGGCGCCAGATCTGATCGACCGCTTTACCGCCATTGTCGGCGACAAATACGCGCTTCGGGATGATGCTGATACCGCGCCATATCGGCACGAATTGCGCAAACTCTTTCACGGCGAGACGCCTCTGGTGCTGCGCCCGGCATCGACTGACGAAGTGGCGGCAATTTTACGCCTGGCGAGCGAGACCGGCACGGCTATCGTTCCGCAGGGCGGTAACACCGGTCTCGTCGGCGGCCAGACGCCGGATGACACGGGCAGCCAGATTATTCTTTCATTGTCTCGGCTGTGCGCCATACGCGAAATCGATACCGACGCCGGCACGATGACGGTCGAAGCCGGCGTTCCGCTTCAAACTGTCAGGCAGGCCGCAGCGGACCGCGATCTAATGTTTCCGCTATCCATCGCCAGCCAGGGCACGGCGCAGATCGGCGGTATTCTGGCAACGAATGCGGGTGGCGTGAATGTTCTTGCCAATGGCAATGCCCGCGATCTCTGCCTTGGTCTGGAAGTGGTCTTACCTTCCGGTGAGGTACTGGACGATCTTCGCAAGCTGCGGAAGGACAATTCCGGCTACGATCTGAAAAACCTGTTTGTCGGCGCTGAGGGCACGCTCGGTGTCATTACAGCGGCGGTTCTGAAGCTGGCGCCGCAGCCGAAAGGGCGGCAGATCGCTTGGGCGACCGTAGGCAAGCCGGCAGATGCGCTTAAGCTGTTCCGTCATGCTGCCTCCGCCGCCGGAGGCGCTTTGACGGCGTTCGAACTGATGGCCGACCGCGCCGTCCGTCTTGCACAGGATCATATATCCGATGTGCGCGTGCCGATTCAGGACGAGGCTGCATGGCACGTGCTGATCGAAATCTCGTCTGGCCGCAGTGAAGAAGAGGCGCGCGGACTAGCCGAAGAAATATTGAGCGCTGCGCTGGATAAAGGAACCGTGATCGACGCGGTTCTTGCCAGTTCCATCGCGCAAGGCGCCGATTTCTGGAAGGTGCGCGAATCGATCCCGGACGCTCAAAGGGTCGAGGGTGCTTCCATCAAACACGACATTTCCGTGCCGGTTTCTTCTATTCCAGCCTTCATCGCCGAGGCTGGTGCTGCCGTGGAAAAGACGACGCCGGAAGGGCGGCTTGTCTGTTTCGGTCATATGGGCGACGGCAATCTTCACTTTAACGTGCAGGGGCCGTCTGGCGCTGGCGACGAGTTTCTTTCCAAATGGAAACCGCTGAACGCTGCCGTGCACGAGGTCGTTCGACGCTTCGGCGGCTCTTTTGCCGCAGAACACGGTGTTGGCGCACTGAAACGCGACGAATTGATCGCGACGAAGTCTGCCGTGGCTCTCGATCTCATGCGGCGTATCAAGCAGACGCTCGATCCTGCCTGCATCATGAACCCGGGCAAAGTGATCTGACCGCCCCTGCTATCGTTAAGACGGTGTTTCCAGAACCTGTTTCGTTCGCTTTTCCGTAACCCTCGGAATCGCTTAGGTTTCGTTCACCCTGCCTCTTAAGGCGTTTTCGGCTTCCCCTCGCATAATGTGGCTTCATCGACGCCGCAAAAGACGGCGCGGACGAACTTCCGGGCAATTGCCCAGCGATTTGGATCGGAAGTCTTACAGGGAACGCCAGATATGAAGAACATTGCCGATCGGATGATCGCACACAGGGAAGAGATCACCAGCCTCCGGCTCGACCCTTTCAACCTGCCGCAGACCGTCAGCTGCGGCTATGATGAGAACGGAGAGCCGGTCAGCTTCACCGTTCACGAAAAGGGCGTCGTCGCTCGCCGCGTTCTGGAAAAGAGCGGCTTGCCGCTTTCCATGATGCTCGGCCTGACCGCCTATCGCGGCGTCGCAGCCGAAGCCAAGGAACTTGAGGGCGGTCGGATCGACGTGACCCTTTCGCTTCTGCACGAAGACCCCAACCTCACAGTGCCTTTGCTGGTCGCCGACAATCTCGACGATATCGCGGCGGACTGGCACCTCTGGTCGGAAAAGCTGGGCCTTCAAATGCTGCTGATCGAATCTGATGGCGTGGCTCGCACGCTGGAAGAAAGCCTTGGCGCGGTGAAAAAATCGCAGCCGAGCGAGCGCCGCGCGGGACGTCCCACCCGCGCCCGCCGGCCACGTTTCCTCGCTCGTCGCCGGACGGGATCGATGGGAATGCGGCTGATCGTCGATGGCCAGGAAATCATCGCACGTCAGTAAGGCTACCACCTTGAGAAGCAGGAAGAGGCGGTTCGGCGACGAGCCGCCTTTTCTTTCGCAGCCATACTAGATCTGCGGCGAAAGCACGGCCCATCCTGCGCCGCCGACGAGGCCGAGGAAGATGAGCCAGCCTAGTCTTTTATTGCTCTTGAAGAGCGCCAGGCACTGGTCGGCATCGTCGATATCGAGCGAGCGTATCTGGCCGGCCATATGAAGCCCGGCGGCAATCAGCCCGGCAAAGGCGGGCAGCGGAACCTCGGCCAGCGCAAAAGCCAGCGCCATGAAGACCAGCGCGGCGGCATAGATCCAGATCAGCGCCCGCCCGGTTTTTTCACCGAAAAGGCGCGCGGTGGAGCGAACGCCGACAAGCGCATCGTCCTCCTTGTCCTGATGGGCGTAGATCGTGTCATAGCCGATGGTCCAGAGGATCGCGCCGGCATAGAGGGCAAGAGGGGGCCAGCCGAGCGTGCCGAACCAGACCTGCCATCCCATCAGCGCGCCCCATGAAAAGGCAAGGCCGAGAACGCTTTGCGGCCAGTCGGTAAAGCGTTTTGCAAAAGGATAAACCGCGACGATGGCAAGCGATGCGACGCCGAGGCCGAATGTGCCGATCCCGCTTTCGAACGGGTGAACTCCGATCATAACGGGGAGGACCGAAAGCGTAACGAGAACCACAAAACCGATCAGCACTTGCGCGGCCAGAAAACCGGCCGCCTGTTTCGTACTGACCTGTCCGGAGGGTAGCGGCCTGGAACGGGTGCGGGCAACCTGGGCGTCGATCTTTCGGTCGACCACATCGTTCCATGTGCATCCGGCCCCGCGCATGGCGATGGCGCCGATCATGAAGAGGGTCATATCCGCGACGAAAAGAACGAACAGCCAGAGTGGATCGACCGCGGCGGACAATTGGCCGGCCTCGCGTCCGCCCGCCGTACCGCTGCCGGCGATGGACTGCGCCGTCAGGCTCGCCGCCATGGCGAGACTCCACCAGCAAGGCCACAAAAGCAGCCACCATCCGATGGGCCGATCCCAACGGGCCAGTTGCGCGTAAGGCCAGGCAGAGCGCGGTAAAAGCCGATAGACCCAGTGACCCGAGGGGGCATCGGCTACGCGGCCCTGATGGCCGAAATCCTGAACCTTGTCCATGAGCGGCAGATTGCAGCGCGAAGCGGAACGGTCAAGTCATCGGCTAGGGAAAGCGTCCGATCGAACTTGATTCGTCCCCGCTGCCGCCATAGGCAGTCGGCGAAGATCCGCACGAGCGCCGGAAGAGACGATAATGAATGCCATCAACACACTTCTAATAGGGTCGGGCGGGCGCGAGCACGCGTTGGCATGGAAGATCGCTCAATCGGACCGGCTGGGACATCTCTACGCCGCGCCGGGCAATCCCGGTATCGCGACGTGTGCCGAATGTGTCGCTTTGGACCTTTCGGATCACAATTTGATCATCGAGTTCTGTCGCGATAAAGCCATCGATCTAGTGGTGGTCGGGCCTGAAGCGCCGCTCGTTGCCGGCCTTGCCGACGATTTGCGAGACGCGGATATCGCCTGTTTCGGTGCTTCGAGAGAAGCGGCGCAGCTGGAAGGCTCCAAGGCCTTCACGAAAGAAATCTGTGATCTGAAGGATATCCCGACTGCGGGTTGGGCGCGCTTCAACAATGCGCCGAAGGCGAAAGCGTACATACGTCAGGTCGGTGCGCCAATCGTCGTCAAGGCGGATGGTCTCGCGGCGGGCAAGGGCGTCACGGTGGCAGAGACGGTCGAGCAGGCGTCCGCAGCAATTGACGATTGCTTCGAAGGCGTATTCGGCGAAGCGGGCGCGGAAGTCGTCATCGAGGAATTTCTCACAGGCGAGGAGGCGTCCTTCTTCTGCATTTGCGACGGCAAATCTGCCATGCCACTGGCCGGCGCTCAGGACCACAAGCGTGTCGGAGAGGGCGATACCGGGCCGAACACCGGCGGAATGGGAGCATATTCCCCAGCGCCTGTTCTGACCGATGAGCACATTGACGTCGTCATGTCTCGGATAGTGCAGCCGACGCTCGAAGGCATGGCGGAGCGCGGCACACCCTTCATGGGCGTTCTCTATGCCGGTCTGATGATCGGCGACGAAGGACCGAAGCTGATCGAGTACAATGTCCGCTTCGGCGATCCCGAATGCCAGGTGCTGATGATGCGGCTTAAGAGCGACCTGTTGCCGGTTCTTTTAGCAGCGGCGCAGGGCCAGCTGGCCGAGTGTGAGCCGCTGCAATGGTCGGACGACCCGGCATTGACGGTCGTCATGGCGGCAGAGGGCTATCCTGGTGCGCCCAAAAAGGGCGGCGAGATCGCCGGTCTCGAAACCCTCTCTGACGATAGCGTTATGGTTTTCCACGCGGGGACCACTGAAAAGGGAGGCAGAATCCTCGCCAATGGCGGACGGGTTCTGAATGTCACTGCGATAGCGGAAAGTGTCGGCGCCGCGCGCGAAAAAGCTTACTCCGCGATCGATCGGATCGAATGGGATGACGGCTTCTTCCGCAAAGACATTGCCTGGCGCGCGTTAAAACGCGGGGAATGATTCCCGCGTTTTGGTCCGTCTAGCGTTAGCTCACGCCAGATTCACTGCGCGTCGGTGCTCTGGCCCAAAAGCGGTAGCTCATCGGGAGTGTTCTCCACGATGGACTGGATTCGCTCCAGGAAGCTTAGGCCCCTTGTCTCGTCCTTGACGGCTTTTGTTTTGAGAGCAGCCTTTACAATCGGAGTTTTCGGCGCAGCCGGCTTTTTGGCCTTCGCAACCTTCGTGCTCTTCACGATTGTCGCTTTCTCGGTAGGGCTGCTCGTTTTCGATCCGACCTTCTTCAGAGAAGCTTTATGCGACGAACTGCTTTTCGCTTCATCCGTCTTGACGGCGGCAATCGCCTCTTTCTCGGGACGGGCCGCTGATGTTTTGTATTCG
This sequence comes from Notoacmeibacter sp. MSK16QG-6, assembly GCF_024158145.1. Classification (GTDB taxonomy): domain Bacteria; phylum Pseudomonadota; class Alphaproteobacteria; order Rhizobiales; family Rhizobiaceae; genus Notoacmeibacter. Next base: position 476,124 of record NZ_JAMYXM010000001.1, on the reverse strand, counting down.
GCTCCCTCGACCTTCTTTGCGAAGGCAGGACTAATCGCTTTGCCTGCAGCGAAGTTTGCCAGAGCTTGAGTCGCAGTCCGCTTCGCTATCGGTTGGGCGGCGAAGGCCAGTGCCGGCGAACCGTCCTGTTCGACGGGTGTCGTCACCGTGGCAAGCTCGATAGGGGCAGTCTCACCGGCTTCCGACTCATCGGTAGAAGCGACGGCGACGGCGTCGTCAGCCGGCTTCGGATCGCGGGGCGAACGCATTGGCGTCGGGATAGCGACAAGGTCTTCGTCGACCGATGCCACTTCGATCATCTCGCCAGCATCGTCGGAATTCGTCTCGGCAGCCACGGTTTTCTCGTCTTCCGCATCATCGGTCTTCGCGACCAGAACTTCATCGGGAACGAGTTTCGGCGTCAGTTCGCCGAAGGGCCAGGCCTTCTTCAGAGCGACTTTACTCATCGGCGCAACATTGACGTCGATGTCTTCGGCGGTGCCGAGCGGCCGATAAGGACAGGTTGACTTGCCCTTACAATTAATGTGGCTGGCAAACTGCCAGAGCGCATAATTTTCCCAATTGCCAAGGGGGAAGACACCTTCGATCTCGTTCCGATAACGGGCGTACCAGATCTGAAGACGCGAAAGGATCGGATACTGATTGGCCCGCTGCGCAATGAATTTCGAGGTGCTGCCATTGGTGTAAAGCACCGGCCAGCGGCCCGTCCGCGATTTGATGCGACGTGCAAAAATCTCCGCGTCTTCGAGGCTCATGAATTTTTCGGGATCGTTATCCTCGATGTCGATGGCGATCAGCTCGTCATCCTGCGGATCGGCGAACTGGAGAAAATGGTCCGCCTGCTCTTCGGGATTGCCGGGACGACCGAGGTGGTAGGCGCCCCACACCAAGCCGAGCTCCTTCGCCATCATCTTGCGGGTGTGGTAAAGTTCCTTGGTCACGGAATACCGCTTCCAGGCCAACCGGCAATGATCGTATTCGATGCCATCGCCCTTGCAGCGATATTTCGGCGGCAGGCCATCCGAAGCCTTGTTGATGAAGCCGGCAACCCGCTCATCGGAGGACAGACCCTCCCAATCGATAGGATTGTACTCGTAAGCGTCGATCACCAGAGCGAGCTCATCTCGCTTCCATGGCTCGTTCGCCGTATCGGCTACCGCCGCAGGTATGGAAATAAGGGCAGCCAGCGCAGCGCCCGTGAATCGCACAGTGAGTCTCTTTATGCCGTCCCGCACGCAGTATCCCCTCTTTGTGAATTCGAGTCTTTAACGTTCGCCATCCCGCCGACGAAGCACCCATGTCACGCCTTGTGACTGACCAATGGGGCCGGGTTTTGACGGAAATTGGCCCACAACTGCCACATTTGATCGCGCGCAAGAATCATACGTCCGGTTGTGGATGGCGCAGCGAACTGGACAGGCTGCCCATGGCTGACGCAGTTACGCAGCCCATATGGACAGGCAGACGGCCTGCAAGACAGAAAATGGGAGGCTTCGGCATGTATCGCGCCCCGGTTTCAGATATCGCTCACACGCTCAAGTACACGGTAGGCTTTGGCGCCGCTCTGGAAGACGGTCGGTTCGGCGACGAGATCTCCGACGATCTGGTCGATGCGATCCTCGACGAGGCGGCCCGCTTTGCCAATGAGGAAATGGTGCCGATCGGCTGGCATGGCGATCGCGACGGCGTCACGGTCAAGGATGGCGAAGTCACCACGGCGGAAGGATGGGCCGATCTTTATCGCCGATGGACCGAGGGCGGCTGGAATGCGATCACCGGGCCGGAAGAATTTGGCGGCCAGGGCCTGCCTCTCTCGCTGGGCCTTGCCGTCTCTGAGATGTGGAACAGCGCTTCCATCGGCTTCTCGCTTTGCCCGACACTGACAATGGGCGCGGTCGAAGCGCTTGAAATTCATGGTTCAGACGAACTCAAGGCGACCTATCTGGCAAAGCTCGTTTCCGGCGAGTGGACCGGCACGATGAATCTGACCGAACCGCAGGCCGGCTCCGACCTCGCGGCGCTGAAGGCCAAGGCCGAGCCGGTCGGTGACGGCACTTATCGTATCTTCGGTCAGAAGATATTCATCACTTTCGGCGAGCACGATTTCACGGACAATATCGTTCATCTCGTTCTGGCGCGGCTGCCGGACGCACCGGCTGGCACGCGCGGCATCTCCCTCTTCCTCGTGCCGAAATTCATCCCGAACGAAGACGGCGCGCCCGGCGCGCGCAATGACGTGATCTGCCACAGCGTCGAGCATAAGCTCGGCATTCACGGCTCGCCGACCTGCACGATGATCTATGGCGACGGCAAATTCGGCGACCAGCCGGGCGCTATCGGCTGGCTGATCGGCGAGGAAAATCGTGGCCTCAACTGCATGTTCACGATGATGAACAATGCGCGGCTCCTGGTCGGTCTCGAAGGCGTCGCCGTTGCCGAAGCGGCTTACCAGAAGGCGCTTGAATATGCTGAGGAGCGGCGGCAGGGGAAAGCAGCCGGCTGGCAGGGCGAGGGCATGGCACCGATCGTCTTCCATCCCGATGTCCGGCGCAGCCTGCTCACCATGAAGGCCATGACAGCGGCTGCCCGCGCCATCTGCTACGCCTGCGCCTTCGCTATCGACATGAGCCACGATGCGCATGGTGTATCTGCGCGCGGGGCGGCGTCCGGCGCCGATGGACAGGCTGACGAGACGAGCAAATGGGCCGCACGAGCCAACCTCCTGACGCCTATCGCCAAAGCCTTCTCCACCGATATCGGAGTCGATGTCGCCAATACCGGCATTCAGGTGCACGGCGGTATGGGTTACGTGGAAGAGACAGGCGCCGCCCGGCTTCTGCGCGATGCACGGATAGCGCCGATCTATGAGGGGACGAACGGCATTCAGGCCATCGACCTCGTCATGCGCAAGCTGCCGCTTGCCAATGGTCGGGCAGTGCATGACTACATCGCCGATTTGCGTCAAATGGCCGATGAGGCAGGAAAGTCCAACGCAGAGGCTTTCGGCACGACGGGCGAGCGGCTCGGTCGGGCGCTCGACGATCTGACGGAAGCCACCGAATGGCTGCAGGAACGCTTGCAAGCGGGTGAAACGGAAAGCGCGCTCGCCGCGGCAACGCCTTACCTTCGCCAGTTCGGCCTGACCGCCGGCGGCTGTTACCTCGCGCGCAGCGCTGAAACCGGCGAGAACCAAGGACGTACGGCGCTGGCGCGGTTTTTTGCCGAGAATTTGCTGGGCGAGACATCCGCGCTCAAGGACCGGGTTCTATCCGGAGCGGACAGCTTGAAGGCGGCGGCGGAACACGCTCTGGCAAGCGCGTGAGAGGAACAGCGATGAGCGAGCACGTTAAAGTTAGCCGTGACGGTGCGGTCAATGTCGTTCGCATGCACCGTCTGGAGAAGAAAAATGCTCTGACGCGTGCGATGTATGCCGCCATGGCCGAGGCCATTCGCTCCGCCGACGCCGACGATGCGGTCCGGGTGCATCTTTTGCTGGGCAGCGAAGGCGTTTTCTCTGCCGGCAACGATCTCGGCGACTTCATGACCATCGCGATGGGCGGTGAGCACGGCGGCGAAGTATTCGAATTCATGGATGTGATGATCCGCGCCAGAAAGCCGGTCGTTTCGGGCGTCGACGGCATCGCAGTGGGGATCGGCACGACGATTCACTTCAACTGCGACCTCACGATTGCGACCGCGCGCTCGAGCTTCAGTACGCCGTTTCTCGATCTCGGCCTGACGCCGGAATTTGCTTCCTCTGGCATGGCGCCCACAGTGATGGGGCATCAGCGGGCTTTCGCTCTTTTGGCGCTCGGTGATTCTTTGAATGGCGAAGAAGCCCGTGACGCCGGGCTTGTCTGGAAGATTGTCGAGCCTGAGAACATGGAAAGCGAGGCGATGTCTACGGCGAAGCGTTTGGCGCAGAAGCCGCCCGAGGCTCTTGCCATTGCCCGCGATCTTCTGATGGGGGATCGCGACGCGCGGCTGGCTCTTTGCAAGAAAGAGGGCGAGCTATTCGGTGAACGCCTGAAAAGCGACGAAGCGCGTCAGGCTTTTCAATCCTTCATGAGCCGCAAAGTATCAAAGGCAAGCGCTTAGGGGTAAAGCCGCGTCTTTTTCCAGCCATCGCTTTCTTGATCGAAACGAACCCGGTCATGCAGGCGGAAGGGCCGGTCGTGCCAGAACTCCATCTGCACCGGCGTGACACGAAATCCTGACCAGTGCGGCGGCCGCGGCGGTTCCTCTCCCTCGAATTTCGCTTCAAAATCCGCGACGGCCTTTTCCAGCGTTGCACGGTCGGGCAGCGGCCGGGATTGCTGGCTGGCCCAGGCGCCGATCCTGCTGCCGCGCGGTCGGGTGGCGTAATAGTCGTCTGCCTCGCTATCGGAGACCAGTTCGACCGTGCCGCGAATACGGACCTGACGGCGGAGCGATTTCCAGTGAAAACAGAGCGCCACTCGTGGTTGCCCGAGAAGTTGTCTGCCCTTCTGGCTTTCGAAATTGGTGTAAAAAACGAAGCCGTCGCTATCGAATCCCTTTAGGAGAAGAACCCGCACATCGGGCATTCCGTTAGCGTCGACGCTGGCCACCGACATGGCGTTCGGATCGTTAATTTCGCTGGCTTCCGCATCGGCGAGCCACAGGCCGAACAGTGCGTATGGATCGGAATGCTCGGTAAAGTCACCAGCCGTTAACTCTGTCGGTTTCAAAATGGCACGTCCTATGGTTGCGTTTGGAGACGCGGAATTGGCCGCTAGCCATCAGTTAAGGCAGCACATACGAAAGCGCCAGTCGCCGTTTGTCCCGGTGACAGCGCTTCTTTTTCAGGCCTTTGTGGTGGCTGGGTGCGGCGGCGGCGTCAATCTGGCCGCTATTGACGACGACCCGTCCCTCATCACCGGATCGATTGATGCGGGCCCCGCCAAGTCATCGCCGCCAAGCGCGTTCGGCAACGCCGTCGAAGATGAATTGAAGAGTGACCGCGATACTGTGATCGGCATGGTGATAGCCACCGACCTCCAAGCTTATACTGGCGAAGCGGTTTCTTGGCGAAACGCGACCACCGGCGCATCGGGAACCGTGCAGGGCGTTCGCGAAACGACCGATATCGGCGTAACCTGCCGCCAGTTCACGATCCACCGCCAGACCTATCAGGGTGCCGCACTCTGGACTGCGGAAATATGCCGCAGGATAGACGAGGATTGGAAAGTCACGAGCTTCCAGAAGGTTTGATCGGTTCAGCAACGAAGTCTGGAAATCCAGTGTGTTGCACCCCATATTTCCGGTGACAGATACCGTTTTCTGAGCGATGGACACAGTCGAACACGATGGCACGCGACCCTTACACCGTTCTCGGCGTCAGCAAGACGGCGTCCGAAAAAGAGATCAAAAGTGCTTTTCGCAAACTCGCCAAGAAATATCATCCCGACGCCAATCAGGATGATCCGAAGGCGCGCGACCGCTTTTCTGAGATCAGCCAGGCGTATGACGTGGTTGGCGATGCCGCCAAACGTAAGCAGTACGACGCTGGTGAGATCGATGCAGAGGGCAAGCCGGCCTTCGCTGGCTTTGCTGGCGGAGACGATCCCTTTGGAGGGTTTCGCAGGGGCCAAAGCGATCCGGGTGCAAGTCATTTCGAGTTCCGCAGCGGCGGTCCCGGGGGCATGGGCGGCGGTTTTACCGACGATATTTTTTCCGAATTGTTCGGCCGTGCCGCTCGCAGTGGAGCCGGCGGCCGCGCCGGTGCGCGCCGCCAGTCGGCATCTGGTTTTTCCGGCAAGGGTCCAGACGTAAAGGCGACCCTCGATGTCACGCTCGAACAGGTTATGGGAGCCGATAAGGTAACAGCGGTCTTCTCGGATGGCCGGAAACTGGCCGTCAAGCTGCCCGATAATGTCGAGGATGGCCAGACGATCCGGTTGCGGGGGCAGGGCGGCGCATCCCCCATGGGCGGTGAGCCCGGTGATGCGTTGATCACGATTCGCTTTGCGCATCACTCGAGGTTCCGCGTTGATGGCGCCAATCTGCATGTCGATTTGCCGATCGATCTGCAGCGAGCCGTCTTCGGCGGCAAAGTAGCTGTGGATTTGCCGAAGGGCGGACGTGTGGCGGTCACCGTTCCAAAATGGTCGTCCTCCGACAAGGTGCTTCGCATTCCCGGTAAAGGCCTTCCCCGCAAGAGCGGTGGCGCAGGCGATCTGCTGGTTCATTTGCGCATCATGCTGCCAGAGGGTGGTGATGCGGCTCTGGAACAGTTTCTGCGTCATGAAACCGCCGATCAGGGCTGAGCGCTGAACTTGAACGCCTCCTAGGCATGTGCAATAGCGACTAAAGATTAGTCCCGCGCTGCGCATGCATTTGGAGATTCTGAAAAATGGCCGACACATCCGGGCTGATGGCTGGCAAGAAGGGCCTGATCATGGGCCTCGCCAACAAGAAATCCATTGCCTGGGGCATTGCCAAATCGCTGCGTGACGCCGGCGCGGAAATCGCGCTGACATGGCAGGGCGAGGCGCTGAAAAAGCGTGTCGGACCGCTCGGTGAGGAACTGGACGCGCTTCTTGTCAGCGATTGCGACGTCACCGACCCCGATTCCATCGATGCTGCCTTTGACAAGCTGGAAAAGGAGTGGGGCAAGATCGACTTCGTCGTCCACGCCATCGCCTTTTCCGACAAGAGCGAACTGGACGGAAAATACCTGCAGACCAGCCGCGACAATTTTCTGCGCACCATGGATGTCTCGGTCTATTCATTCACGGCGGTGGCCCGCCGGGCCGAGGCCATCATGAATGATGGCGGCTCCATGCTCACGCTCACCTATTACGGCGCGGAAAAGGTGATGCCGCACTACAATGTGATGGGCGTCGCCAAGGCCGCGCTGGAAGCGTCGGTGCGCTATCTGGCGGTCGATCTTGGCAATCGCGGCATTCGCTGCAACGCCATCTCCGCCGGTCCCATTCGTACGCTCGCCGCGTCGGGCATTGGCGACTTTCGCTATATTCTGAAGTGGAACGAGTTGAACTCGCCGATGAAACGCAACACCACGATTGAAGAGGTTGGCGATTCGGCGCTCTATTTGCTGTCCGACCTCGGTCGCGGGATGACGGGAGAAATCCTGCATGTCGATAGCGGCTATCATGTCGTGGGCATGAAAGCCGTCGATGCTCCCGATATCGCAGTCGTCACCGGCAATAGCTGACGGGCGAAATCTCTCCAGCGGAAAAAGACGAGAACGTGCCGCACACACCGCCGATCTACCTCATCCGCCATGGCCAGACGGACTGGAACGCCGAAAACCGCCTGCAGGGTCAGACAGACCGTCCGCTCAATCAAAAGGGCAAAACGCAAGCCTTGGAGAACGGCGAATTTCTTCGAGAGCACCTGTCGCGCCCGGTTACCGACTTCCTCTTCGTTTCCTCGCCCATGCTGCGGACGAGGCAGACCATGCGCCGCGTGCGCCGCAGCCTTCACGTGCCTGAGGACGATTTTGCGACCGATGATCGGTTAAGAGAACTCAGCTTCGGCGAGTGGGAGACATATACATTTGCCGAACTTGAACAGCGGGATCCCGGCATTTCGGCCCGCCGGGAAGCCGATAAATGGAACTTCGTGCCGCCCGGCGAAGGCGCTGAGAGCTACGAAATTCTGCTCAAGCGCTTGAAGCCGTGGTTCGACGAAACTCTGCAAGCCGAAAAGCCCGCCATCTGTGTCAGCCATGGCGGCATCCTTCGATGCGCGTTTCGGCTCTTCGGTGATCTTTCAGAGGACGAAGCTGCCGAGATGATCGTCCCGCAAAACCGCATCGCCCTTCTTGAGAATGGTAAAGTCCGCTGGCTTTAGCCTGCTCCGTCTTGCCGCATTGCGCGCTTTGCGTTTAGGAGAGGCCCTTCCGCCACGGTTCTGCGAGAGGGCGTTTCGCCATGAGCTACAACAGTTTCGGCCATCTTTTCCGGGTTACAACCTGGGGTGAAAGCCACGGACCGGCTCTTGGCTGTGTGATCGATGGCTGCCCGCCCGGCATCCGTTTCACGCGAGACGATATTCAGCACGAACTCGACCGCCGCAAACCGGGGCAGAGCCGTTTTGTTACGCAACGGCGCGAGCCCGATGAGGTGAAAATTCTCTCAGGCGTCATGGATGAGCCGAGCGCCGGTAAAGATGTTCTGGTAACCACCGGTACTCCTATCGCGATGATGATCGAGAATACCGATCAGCGTTCGAAAGACTACGGCAAGATCGCCGATCAGTATCGGCCCGGTCATGCCGACTACACCTACGACGTCAAATATGGTCTGCGCGATCATCGTGGCGGGGGCCGCTCTTCCGCCCGTGAGACCGCCGCCCGTGTCGCCGCCGGAGCGATCGCTCGCAGAATCGTTCCCGGATTGAAAGTGCGTGGCGCGCTGGTCGCGATGGGAGAAAAGGACATTGACCGGGCCAGTTGGGATTGGTCGGTCGTCGAGCGGGATGATAATCCGTTTTTCACGCCGGACGCCGCCTCCATTCCGGTCTTCGAAGCCTATCTGGACGAAGTGCGCAAGGCGCATGACAGCGTCGGTGCGATCATAGAAATCGTCGCCGAGGGCGTGCCCGCCGGTCTCGGTGCTCCGATATACGCCAAGCTCGATACCGAAATCGCCGCGGGCCTTATGAGCATCAATGCCGTTAAGGGTGTTGAAATAGGGGAGGGGTTCAACGCGGCCCGCCTGACCGGCGTTGAAAACGCCGACGAAATGCGGATGGATCGGAACGGAAGACCGGAATTTCTGTCCAATAAGGCTGGCGGCATTCTCGGCGGAATCGCCACGGGCGAACCGGTCGTCGCACGCTTTGCCGTCAAGCCGACATCGTCCATTCTGACGCCACGCCGCAGCGTCGACCGGCAGGGGCAGGATGTCGACGTGGTGACGAAAGGCCGGCACGACCCCTGCGTTGGCATCCGCGCCGTACCCATCGGTGAAGCCATGGTGGCCTGCGCGATCGCTGACGCCTACCTGATGCACCGTGGGCAGACCGGACGGATCTGATTTTTAGGCGAACTCCCGCCCGTTCCAGACGTTATGGACTGAAATGATAATGGAGCGGCTCACTATGACGGAAATGACCTTAAGCGACCTCGCCGAACGGATGGCGAAGATCGATATCTGCATGTTGTGCAGCAAAACCGCCGGCAATCGCATCGGCGCCCGTCCGATGAGCAACAATTCCGACGTCGAGTACGATGGCACATCCTATTTCTTCACGCTGGACGATGCCCGAATGGTTGCCGACATCGAAAAGGACCCGCAGGTCTGCCTGACCTTTCAAGGTGAAAACTGGTTATCATTGGCGCTGGAAGGCAAGGCTCGGGTCATTCAGGACAAAGCAGCGTTTCGCGACCATTGGGTCAGCGATCTCGACGCATGGTTCAAGGACGGTGTGGATACCGAAGGGCTCGTGCTTTTGGAAGTAACCGCTGAGCGCATCGCCTACTGGGATGGCGAAGACAATGGCGAACTCGTCCTGGACGGATCGAAAGGGTGAGACCACCAGGTGTTGCCGGTATGGCGCTGATCGCTGCGATTGCCGCGCCGATCTACCTTGGCGAAGCGGTTGCTCAAGAGCCCGGTGGCGGACCGGACGATAGAAAAGTTGTCGAGATTTCGACGCCGCAGCCGGTCAAGGACGTCATTCTTCTGAAGTCGGGCGTGTTTATTCGCTCAGACGAGGGCTATGCCAAGCTTGAGCCTTGCGCCGTGACGCTCGTATGCGCTCAAAAAGCCGGCCGCGCAGAGCAGGCTCGTCCGACACCCGCCGGTGGACTGCCGGATGGGACGGTGGCCGAGCATGCGGAGGGCGATATTCGCGAGGCCTGGTATGCGGGTCCGACACGACGTTACGCCCACGGCGTTTTGGGCGATGAGTTCGAGGCCGGAAGCCTTGTTGTCCGAACAGCCGATGGCGAAACGTTCAACGCTGATCTGCCGACTAACTCAGTCTTTGAGGATTTGACGCCGAGATTGGCCGATTTGGATGGCGATGGGCTCACGGAAGTCATCGCCGTCGTGAGCGACGCCGCCACAGGGTCCAGGCTATCGATCTGGGGGCTTGTCGATGGTGTGTTAACGGAGCGTGCCGCAAGCGAACCCATCGGGCGGCCCAACCGTTGGCTCAACCCCTTGCCGGTGTACGACAAAGCGCCGGTCATGGCCGTCATCACACCTCACCTCGGCGGCCCGCTGCTTCAATGGCGGTTCGAAGATGGCGCGTTGTCGAAATCAACCAGGCTAGGCGGCGAAACTCTTTTCTCCAACCACGCCATTGGCAGCCGTGATCTGTCGACGGCGGTGAGGCAGGACGAAGACTGGGCGGTGCCGGAGCGCGAGAGACGCGCACTAATCTTCGGAAGGGGCGATGAAGTGGTCCATCGCCTGACGCTAGATTTCACCATTGCCGATGACATGGCGATTATTGGCGACGCGGTCGTGATGCGCTCGGCTGCTGGTAAACTCTACGCCACCGCCTTTCGCTGACGCGCGCATTGCCGTTTTTGCCGAAGGCGTTACAACACCATCATGACGACACATCTCTACCACCATCCGATCTTTCTGGAGCATTTGACCGGGCCGGGACATCCGGAGCGGCCCGACCGTCTTGCAGCGGTCGATCAGGCGCTTACGCATGAAGCGTTCCAGAACCTTATTCGGGTCGAAGCGCCTATCGGATCGGAAGATGCAATTCTCCTCGCCCATCCCGAAGGGCACCTGGAGGCCGTACGCGCCGGAATACCGCGAGACGGTACCGACACGCTTTATCGGTTCGATGAAGATACGGTCGCAAGCCCGAAAAGCTGGGAGGCCGCCTTGCGGGCTATCGGAGCGGGTATTTCTGCTGTGGATGCGGTAATGTCTGGCGAGATGGACAATGCGTTCATCGCCGCCCGGCCGCCGGGTCATCACGCCGAGAAGACCAGAGCGATGGGCTTTTGCTTCTTCAATACGGCGGCAATCGCTGCTCTTCACGCACTGGAAAAGCATAGCGCCGATCGCGTCGCGGTGATTGATTTCGACGTTCATCATGGCAACGGCACCCAGGACATCGCTTGGGACAACCCGAACTTTCTCTACTGCTCCACCCATCAGATGCCGCTTTATCCCGGCACCGGCGCGAAGGATGAGACGGGCGCACACGGCAATATCGTCAATGCGCCGCTTTCCGCGGGCGATGATGGCGATGCGTTTCGAGCTGCATTCAACGAGCGGGTTCTGCCGGCACTGGTCGATTTCAAGCCGGATCTGATGATTATCTCCGCCGGTTTTGACGCCCACCATCGCGACCCGCTTTCGTCGATTAATCTGGTGGAGGACGACTTTGACTGGGCGACGGGAAAACTGCTCGACGTTTCCGGCGCACTCTGCAACCACCGCGTGGTGAGCTTTCTTGAAGGCGGTTACGACCTGATTGGGTTGGCAGCCAGTTCGGCCACTCATATCCGCCGCATGATGGAGGGCTAGCACTATGGCAGAGGCCGAAAGTAGCCCTGTTGAAAGCCTCTCCTTCGAGGCGGCGATGGCGGAGCTGGAAAAAATCTTCACGGCTCTGGAAGAGGGCAATGTTCCTCTGGAACGCTCCATCAGTCTTTATGAACGCGGCGAAGCTTTGAAAGCGCGTTGCGACAAGCTTCTCAAAAGCGCTGAGGACAAGGTGGAGAAGATTCGCCTTTCCAGGGATGGTCAGCCGACAGGCGCCGAGCCCCTCGACCCCGAATAGAATAGTCGTCTGCCGTTCTGGATTTTCCCACGAAATCCGTTGAAGCGCGATCTGCTACTTGATCGGCGCGTCTGTTCGGTGCACCCATCCATCATGGGATTGGTGGAACAACGCAAGAGACTGGATCAACTGCTTGTCGAGCGCGGGGTGTTCGACACTCGGTCACGCGCCCGAGACGCGATCCTTCGCGGCACGGTCCGGGTCGATGGACGTCACACGGAAAAGCCGGGGCAGACATTTTCCACTGCCTGCGAAATCATGGTGGACGATCCGGCACTTCGCTTCGTATCGCGGGCAGCGCTGAAGCTGGATCACGCCATCGAATCCTTTGGCCTAAATGTGAAGGGGGCTAAAGCGCTGGATGTCGGTGCCTCGACGGGCGGTTTTACGCAAATCTTGCTCAATGAGGGCGCCGAACACGTCGTCGCGCTCGATGTCGGCCATGAACAGTTGCATGAAAGCCTGCGCACCGATCCCCGGGTGACGGTCATGGAAGGGTTCAATGCGCGGAACCTCACCTCGGACGCCTTGCCATACCGTCCCGATCTTATTGTTTCCGATGTTTCTTTCATATCCTTGCGACTGGCGTTGCAGCCAGCTCTCGAGATCGCGCCGTTCGGCGCGCGCTGTGTTCTGCTGGTGAAGCCGCAATTCGAACTCTCGCCAGCCCAGATCGGCAAAGGCGGCATCGTCAAATCGGTAGCGGTCGCCGAGGCGGTGGCCCATGACATACGCATGTGGCTGGATCGCCAGCGCGGCTGGCGTTCGCTTGGCGTTGTGCCGAGCCCGATACTCGGCGGAGAAGGCAATCGCGAATTTCTTCTGGCGGGCGTGAGGAATACCGAGTGAAACCGACAACCGCAGCGCGTTGGTCGGTTCATAAAATGGGTGACCAGGGCGACGGCGTCGCCAGCGACTTGTCGGGCGATAGCGCCTTCATCCCCTTCACCCTTCCTGGCGAGACGGTAAGCGCCGCCGTATCCAAGGGACGCGGCGAGCCGATCGCCATCCTCGAAGCATCACATGAGCGCGTCGATCCGCCATGTCCCCATTTTACAGATTGCGGGGGTTGCTCCCTGCAACATTGGGAGCGTGCCGCTTATGAAACCTGGAAACGGCAGAAACTGGTCGATGCGCTGCAAGCACGCGGTATTGGGTGCGACATCGCCGAGATCGTGCCATGCGCGGAGCATGCACGTCGCCGCGTGAGCCTGAGCGCCCGGCAAACGGAGAGTGGTCTTCTGCTCGGCTATCATGCAGCCCTGTCGAATCGGATCGTTCCTATCGAAACATGCATTGTCGCCGACCGAAAAATCGTCGATGCGCTGCCGCGGCTTCGACAGATGGCAGTTCTGGCGGCGCAGGATAGCAAACCGTTTTCCATTACGATCACGGCGGCGCGCACCGGTCTCGATATTGCTCTCGCTGGATTGTCCGCCTTGAGCGATATCGACCGCCGCGCGGTAACGGATTTTGCTCTGAAGGCGCGTTTTTCTCGTCTGTCGCTCAACGGTGAAATCCTGGTCGAGGCTCAAAAGCCGGTCGTCGCCTTCGGTCAGGTCGATGTCGTCCCGCCGCCGGGTGGATTTTTGCAGGCGACAGAGGATGCGGAAGAGGCGATGGCGAAGCTCGTCACCGATCATCTGAGAAGCGCAAAAAACGTCGCCGACCTGTTTGCAGGCTGTGGCACATTCGCCCTCCGTCTTGCCCGGTCATCGACGGTCCACGCCGTCGAAGGCGATGCGGCCTCTATCGCCGCACTGGATCGTGGCTTCCGCCACGGCGAGAAACTACGGCGTGTAACGACCGAAAAGCGCGATCTCTTCGACCGGCCGCTCACGTGGAAGGAACTGAAGTCCTTTGAAGGGCTGGTCTTCGATCCACCGCGCGCCGGTGCGGAAGCGCAGTGCTGGCAACTGGCGAAAAGCGATGTTCAGAAAGTTGCGGCGGTATCCTGTAATCCGACCACGCTGGCACGCGATCTTTCCCTCCTGATCGAGGGTGGCTACCGCCTGAAGTCGGTGACGCCAATCGACCAGTTTCTCTGGTCGCATCACCTTGAAGCTGTTGCTCTGCTAGAGAAGCCGGGCAAACCGCGCCGACGGTCTTTGCGCTAGAACCGGTACTGGCCGGTCAGGACCTCGTCCACGAAGAGAGGCAGCAGCGCGCCTGCTTTCCCGTGTCGGGTCTCCGCAAAATCGGAGACGCCGAGCGATGGCTCCAGATTGATTTCGAGCGTATGAGCGCCACCATGGCTCGCTTCCTGCACGAACTGCGCGGCGGGATAGACATTCCCGCTCGTGCCGATGGAAATGAAGAGATCGCAGTCGCGCAGAAGTTCGTAGATGCGGTCCATCTGGTAGGGCATTTCGCCGAACCAGACGACGTCGGGACGTAATCGTCCGATTGCGCCGCAATGGCCGCATTCGCTATCGATGGAGAGATCGCCTTTGTGCGGAATGGAAGTGCCGCAGGCCGCGCACAGCGATTTGTTCAGTTCACCATGCATATGGATGACCGAGTCGGAGCCAGCCCGCTCGTGCAGATCGTCGACGTTCTGCGTGATAATGGTAACCAGGCCGTCATAGGTTTTTTCGAGACGGGCAAGAGCGTGATGGGCGGCATTGGGCTGAACGCTTGGCAGCATCGCCCGACGCTTGTTGTAGAACTTTTGAACGCGGGCAGGGTGAGCGGCAAAAGCCTCCGGTGTCGCGACGTCCTCCAACCTGACGCGATTCCAGATTCCGTTTTTGTCCCGAAACGTGTGGAGGCCGCTTTCAGCCGAAATGCCCGCCCCGGTCAGAATAACGATGCTGGGGCTTCTAGCCATAAAACGTCCTTCTGCAACGCTGCTTTTGCGATCCTTTCACGGCGTGATTGCAAGGAGAGCCTGGCGCTGAACCCCATGGAAAAGGGATTGTTCAAGCCGCCTTGGCTTCGGTGCCGCCAATTGTCATGTCGCGCATCAGAAGATGCGGTTGGCCGACGCCGACAGGTACGCCTTGACCGGCTTTGCCGCACATGCCGATGCCACGGTCGAGTTTTGAATCGTTGCCGATCATATCGATTCGACGCATCGCTTCCGGTCCGTTGCCGATCAACATGGCGCCTCGCACAGGGTGCGTGACCTTACCGTCTTCGATGCGATAGGCCTCCGTACAGCCGAAGACGAATTTGCCCGATGTGATATCCACCTGCCCGCCGCCGAAGGAGACGGCGTAAATACCGTTTTTGACCGAAGCGATAATTTCGGCTGGGTCGTGCTCTCCGCTTTCCATGATCGTGTTGGTCATGCGCGGCATGGGGGAATGCGCGTAGCTCTCGCGCCGGCCGTTGCCCGTGGAGGCGCCGCTCATGAGCCGTCCATTCAACCTGTCCTGCATATAGCCGACAAGTATGCCGTCTTCGATCAGCACTGTCCGCTGCGTAGGCGTGCCTTCATCATCGATGGTAAGCGAACCGCGCCGCTCCGAAATCGAGCCGTCATCGACCACCGTCACGCCGGGCGCCGCGACGCGCTTGCCCATCAAATCCGAAAAGGCGCTGGTTTTCTTGCGGTTGAAATCGCCTTCGAGGCCATGGCCGACGGCCTCATGCAGCATGACGCCAGGCCACCCCGCGCCGAGAACGACATCGAAGCTTCCGGCCGGAGCGGGTCTTGCGTCCAGATTGACGAGCGCCTGCCGCAATGCATCGTCCGCCGCATCCTGCCAGCTTTGTTCAGCGATGAAGTCGCCAAAGCCGGAGCGTCCGCCCATTCCGGCGCTACCTGTCTCCTGTCTATCGCCTTCGCCGACGATCACGGAAATATTCACACGCACCAACGGGCGGATATCGCGCACAAGCCGGCCATCGGCCCGCAAGATTTCGACCTGCTGCCAGGAGCCGACGAGCGAGGCGCTGACCTGTCGGACGCGCGGATCGCGGTCCCGCAAATAGGCGTCGATGGTCTGCAGAAGCTGCGCTTTTTCATCGAAGCCAGGCGAAAGGATTGGATTGACGTCGCCATACAACTTTTTGTTGGTTCCAGCCGGTGCGTCGGCCACCGTGCCGGAATGGCCGGCTGTGACGGCCTTCACGGCGGACGCAGCCTGCCGAAGGCTCCGGGCCGAAAGATCGGATGAATGGGCGTATCCGGTCGCTTCGCCAGCCACCGCGCGCAGGCCGAAACCGCGATCTGTGGAAAAACTGCCGGTCTTCAGCTTGCCGTCATCGAAGGCGAGGGCTTCGCTTTCGGTATATTCGACGTAGAGTTCGCCATCATCGCCCTGGCCAACGGCATCGGCAACAATGGAGCGGACTTCTTCCGGCGAGACATCGAACTGTTCGACAAGGCTGTCGGTCATGCGGCTTGTCCTTTATGAATTCATCGGGCGCGTGCCGATGCATATAGGAATGCGTGCGCATTCCGTCACCGCCGCTTGAGAGCCGCTCTCGATCAGTTGGATTTACCGAGAGCCTCATAGGCTTCGGCGAAATTGCCGAGTTCAATCGGAACGCCGATTCCCTCTTCCGGCGTCTTGAAGACGACGAAGGTAGCGCTCTTGCCGTTTTTCATGGTCTCGAGAAGCTGCTCGTTGAGAACGACCTGCGCGTAGCAGCCATCGGCAAGGCAAGAAGTGAACTGTGCGTTGCCGATATTCTGCTCGTCGACAAGAAGCCCGAGGCCGTTCGGCAACACAACACCGAGGGGCACCACCACGCGAAGCAGTTCGGCCTTACCGTCGGCGGTCCGCAGGACGATGGCCGAAAGTCCGATATCGGCCTCTTCGTCCAGAACCAGCTGAATGATCGCGCATTGCTCCGACGACGCGCCAGCCGGCGTGTCGCATACCAGCTTCCACTCGCCATATGTTTCTTTGACCACACCGTCCTGCGCATGGGCAGGTGAGGCAATCGCGAGAGTAAAAAGGCCGAGAAGGGTCAGCAAAATGGTCTGCAACCGGCAGCGGGAAAGCTTCACTGATCGATCTCCAAGCGATTCGTCATTGCGCCAACATGGCGCGTTCGTTGCCATTTTGCCAGTCGAAGAGCGACGGCGGCATTTCCCTGACACTGCAATACGTCCAAAAGGAGGATACGGTTTTGTGCCATCGGCTCTTTTCGAACGGCGCATAACACATTAGAAGAAGCCTATTCATACTGCCCTGGAGAGCGGGCCATACGACCCAACTGCATGTTGCACAGTTGCTTGGAGTGTGGTTTGAGAGCGCGGATCACGGGCGGCTCAGACGCAAGGCGCGAGCTGCCGAGGGGCATTCCGATCGAGGAGACGGTACGGCAATGAAGAGAATCTCTGCCAGCCTTTTGACTGTAATGCTTGGCGGCGGTGTAGCCCATGCTGCAAAACCAGAGCCATGGCAGTTTACCCTGCAACCGGCGGCGACGCCTATCATGGAACAGATCGTCTGGTTCGAGACCTATACCTTCTGGTTCATCATCCCGATCGTTCTGTTTGTTCTGGCGCTGCTTCTCTATGTCGCATTCCGTTTTCGCGAAAGCGCCAACCCGGTGCCGTCGCGCACGAGTCATAACACGGTGATCGAAGTCATCTGGACCGCGGCGCCGATTCTGATCCTTCTGCTTCTGGCGATCCCGTCCTTCAATCTTCTGACCGCACAATACACGCCCGATGAAGAACCCGAGCTGACCGTGAAGGCGACGGGCTACCAGTGGTATTGGGGATATGAATATCAGCCGCCTGCGGATGCTGAAGAGGGCGCAGAAGCGATTTCTTACGACTCGATCCTTCTGGCCAATGATAACCGGGAAGCTTCCGGTAAAACGGATCTGGAAGAATATCCGCGCCTACTGGCTGTCGATAACGAACTGGTCGTCCCCGTCGACACGACCATTCGCCTTCTCGTCACCGGCGCCGACGTGATCCATGCCTTCGCCATGCCGGCGTTCGGCTTGAAGCACGACGCCGTTCCCGGCCGCATCAACGAGGCTTGGTTCCGCGCCGAGAAAGAAGGCATCTATTACGGCCAGTGTTCTGAAATCTGCGGCAAGGACCACGCCTATATGCCGATTGCGGTGCGTGTGGTCAGCAGGGATCAGTACAACACGTTCATTCAGTCGGCGGGTTCGGACCTTCAGGGCGCGTTCGGCGCTCTGGCGGCTTCCATCGAAGCCGACAAGAACAAAAAACTCGCGGACGCCACCGCTGGCGCCAACAAGACGATGACGGAGTAAACGACGATGGCGACCGTAGCGGCGCACGATGCGCATCACGACCACAAGCCGTCCTTTTTCAAGCGTTGGTTCTTCTCGACCAACCATAAGGATATCGGCATCCTCTATCTCATGTTCGCGCTGACCTCCGGCTTCATCGCGGTGACGTTGTCGATCTTTATGCGCATGGAGTTGCAGGAGCCGGGGATTCAGATCTTCGACGGCCTGGCGTCGATCATTTACGGCTTCACCGGCGATGCGGCTATCGACGGCGGCAAGCAGATGTACAACGTGTTCGTCACCATGCACGCCGTGCTGATGATGTTTCTCGTGGTCATCCCGGCGCTTTTCGGCGGCTTCGGCAACTACATGATGCCGATCATGATCGGTGCGCCGGACATGGCGTTTCCGCGCATGAACAACATTTCGTTCTGGCTGCTGCCGGTGGCGCTTATTCTCGGTCTGATCGGCATGTTCATGCCCGGCAATGCGGGCGGTTACGGTCCGGGGCAGGGGTGGACGGTCTATCCGCCGCTTTCCACATCCGCGGCCCCTGGGCCGGCGATGGATTTCGTGATTCTGTCGCTTCACCTTTCAGGAGCCTCGTCGATCCTCGGCTCGATCAACTTCATAACCACCATCTTCAACATGCGTGCACCCGGCATGACCATGCACAAGATGCCGCTTTTCGCCTGGAGCCTTCTGGTAACGGCGTTCCTGCTGCTGCTATCGCTGCCTGTTCTGGCGGGCGCTATCACCATGTTGTTGACCGACCGCAATTTCGGAACCGCTTTCTTCGCCCCGGAATATGGCGGCGACCCCATCCTGTTCCAGCATCTGTTCTGGTTCTTCGGTCATCCGGAAGTGTACATCCTGATCCTGCCGGCCTTCGGCGTGGTCAGCCATGTGATCTCGACCTTCAGCCGCAAGCCGATTTTCGGCTATCTCGGCATGGCCTATGCCATGGTCGCCATCGGCGCGGTCGGCTTCATCGTGTGGGCTCACCACATGTACACGACCGGTATCTCGCTCAACACGCAGCGCTACTTCGTGTTTGCAACGATGGTCATCGCGGTGCCGACCGGCATCAAGATCTTCTCCTGGATTGCGACCATGTGGGGTGGCTCGATCCGGTTCACCACGCCAATGCTTTGGTCGATCGGCTTCGTCTTCCTGTTCACCGTGGGTGGCGTGACCGGCGTGCAACTGGCCAATGCCGGCCTCGACCGCGCCTATCACGACACCTACTACGTGGTGGCGCACTTCCATTATGTGCTTAGCCTCGGAGCCGTCTTCGGTATTTTCGCCGGCTGGTACTACTGGTGGCCCAAGATCACCGGCACGATGTACAATGAACTCTACGGCAAGCTGCATTTCTGGATCATGTTCATCGGCGTGAACGTGACCTTCTTCCCGCAGCATTTCCTCGGCCTCGCCGGAATGCCGCGCCGTTACATCGACTACCCGGACGCATTTGCCGGCTGGAACTTCGTCTCTTCGATCGGCTCCTACATCTCTGTTGTCGCAATGGTCGTCTTTGCGGTCGGCGCGATCGAGGCTCTGATCAAGAAACGTCCGGCAGCGGCAAATCCCTGGGGTGTCGGCGCAACCACGCTGGAATGGCAGCTTTCTTCACCGCCGCCTTTCCACCAGTGGGAAGAACTGCCGCGCATCCGCTAACCACGCGGAAGCCGAAAGACAGAAAAAGCCGTCGGCCTGTGGCCGGCGGTTTGCACCGTGAAGAAAAGGTGCTGGCCTCGGTCGTAACGATTTCCCAACGGCCGGATTGAACGGAGCGAAGCCTCGAAATGAGCATCGTGCAGGATCAGGACATCACCGAGAGCGTGCATCTGTCTGAAGCCACGCCCGGCGATTTTCTTGCGCTGCTGAAGCCGCGCGTAATGAGCCTTGTGGTCTTCACCGCATTGGTGGGGCTGGTGGTGGCGCCAGGGACCGTCGATCCCTTCACTGGGTTCATTTCCATTCTCTGTATCGCAATAGGCGCAGGCGCTTCAGGCGCGCTGAACATGTGGTTCGACGCCGATATCGACGCCATAATGCGTCGGACAGCCAAGCGACCGATCCCCGCCGGACGCATTCAGCCGGGCGAAGCGCTCGCTTTCGGTCTCATCCTTTCGGGATTTTCGGTCGCCACGCTTGGTATCATGGTGAACTGGCTGTCGGCTGGTATTCTGGCGTTCACGATCTTTTTCTATGCCGTCATCTACTCGATGTATCTCAAGCGCACGACGCCGCAGAACATTGTAATTGGCGGTGCTGCCGGCTCCTTTCCGCCGCTGCTGGGTTGGGCCTGCGCTACGGGCGCGATCAGCATCGAGCCGATTGTCCTTTTCCTCATCATTTTCATCTGGACGCCGCCGCATTTCTGGGCGCTCGCGCTGTTCGCATGCAAGGATTACGGCGCGGCCGGTATTCCGATGATGCCGAATGTCGCGGGCGAAGCGTCTACAAAACGGCAAATCTTCGGTTATTCGCTTCTCCTTGCGCCGCTTGGAGTGGCGCCCGCTCTGCTCGGCTTTGCCAGCCCGATCTTTGGGATTGTAGCCGCACTTCTCGGCCTCAATTTTCTGCGTCACGCCTGGCAGACGCTTCGCATGGCAGACGGTGATGAGAAGATGACGCCGGCCAAACGCCTGTTCGGTTTCTCGATCCTGTATCTATTCGCGATCTTCGCCGGTCTGCTGGTCGACCATATCGTCTCGCCGTTCTATCCGGTAATCGGAGGCTGAGAATGGTCGAGCCAGACAAGCAGCAGGAGCGCGTTCAACTGACGCCGCAGCAGCAGAAGGCGCGGCGAATGCGTTCCATAGCGATCGCGTTGGTGCTGGGCGCGCTGGTGATACTCTTCTACGCCTATACGATCCGTTATTTCGGGAATATCGGCCAATGACCGCGGACCCGGCTGACAAAAGGAAGAGCCGCCGCAACGTCGCCACGGCGGGCATGGCTCTTGGCTTGGTCGTCGGTATGGGTGCGCTCTCCTTCGCAGCGGTGCCGCTCTACAAGATTTTCTGCCAGGTGACGGGCTATGGCGGCACCACGCAGAGGGCGGACGCTGGGTCTGACCAGATCGTCGATCGTAAGATAACCATCCGCTTCGATGCCAATGCGCCTGACGTGCCGTGGGACTTCAGGCCCGCGGCGCCGGTAACGGTGCGGCTGGGTGAATCCGCCGTGGTCAACTACACGGCGAAGAACCTGATCGATAGGCCGAGTTCGGGCCAGGCAAGCTTCAATGTGACGCCGGAAATGGCGGGCGCATATTTCAACAAGATCGACTGTTTCTGTTTTACCGAACAGACGCTTCAGCCGGGCGAAAAGGTCGATATGGGGATCACCTTCTATGTCGATCCCGACATTCTGGATGTGCCGGAACTGGCCGATCTGAAGACCATAACCCTGTCCTACACCATGTTCCCACTTGACCGGGACAGCGATGCAGTGGCATCCGCTGGGAGGACGGATAATGTGACCACGCGCTCGATCGCGCGGAAGACAACCGGGGATTGATATGGCGGACGCCCACGCAAAGAAGCATGATTATCACATCATCGATCCGAGCCCATGGCCGGTGCTCTCGGCTATTGGCGCATTGGTGATGGCGCTCGGCGCGATCGCATGGATGCGCTATGCGATGGGTTCGCCGCTGCCGTTCCTTGGCCTCGATCTGGCTAATCCCTGGCTGTTCTTCATCGGCCTTGTGCTGGTGCTCTACTGCATGTTCGGCTGGTGGTCGGACACGATCAAGGAAAGCCATGAGGGCTTCCACACACGCGTGGTCTCACTTCATCTCCGCTACGGCATGATTATGTTCATCGCCTCCGAAGTGATGTTCTTCGTGGCATGGTTCTGGGCGTTCTTCGACGCTAGCCTCTTTGCCGGTGAAGCGGTTCAGGTCACACGCTCCGATTATACGGGTGGTCAATGGCCGCCCCAGGGCATTGAGGTCGTCGACCCCCTGCATCTGCCTCTTTACAACACGGTGATCCTGCTTTTGTCCGGCACCACCGTCACTTGGGCACACCATTCGCTGATTCACGGCGATCGAAAGGGACTTATCTGGGGATTGGCGCTGACCGTTGCGCTCGGCATTCTTTTCTCGTGCGTTCAGTTCTACGAGTACGCAGTGGCGCCCTTCGCGTTCAAGAACAGCATTTACGGCGCGACGTTCTTCATGGCGACCGGCTTCCACGGCTTTCATGTGCTCGTCGGTACGATCTTCCTTCTGATATGCCTTTTCCGCGCCATGCGTGGACACTTCACGCCAGAAAAGCACTTCGGTTTCGAAGCTGCCGCATGGTACTGGCACTTCGTGGACGTGGTCTGGCTGTTTCTCTTCTTCTGTATCTACGTCTGGGCCAGCTGGGGCGCGCCCATCGCCCATCACTAGGATTGGCGCGAAAGCAACCTATCTTCATCTTTGAAAGGCGGGCTTGTCCCGCCTTTTCCTTTTCGAAACGGCGGAAGATATGAGATCGAATCTGCGCTTCGTCGCCGCCACCGTCTTGATCGTAGGGGCGTTTGTCGTCCTGATGAGCCTTGGCACGTGGCAGGTGAATCGCCTGGCATGGAAAGAGAACCTGCTGGCGACAATCGATGCGCGCATTCACCAGAAGGTTATTGATCTCAATGAGATCGCGAAAAGTGCCGGGGATTCAGGCGGCGTGGAGTTCACGCCCGTACAAGCGACCGGACGCTTCGTCGCTGGCAAGGCGGTCTTCTTTCTGGCCACCTTCGATGGCCAGTCCGGCTGGTACGTATATCAGCCATTCAAGCTGCAGCCCGGCCAGTGGCCTGAGTCCGGACGGGACATCTTGCTCGTCAATCGCGGCTTCGTTCCCTACGACCAGCGGGGCAATTTCGAGGCGGGTGAAGGTGTGGCTTCAGATATCCAGAATATCGAAGGCATTGCCCGTGAAATGCCGACGAAAAAGCCATCCTCTCTTCTGCCCGACAATGAGCCCGAAAATTCTTCCTTTTTCTGGAAAGACGGGTCGACCATGGCCGCCGCGCTAAACATCGACATCAACCATATCGTGCCGATCTTCGTCGATCTCGGACGGCCCGGCGAGGCCGTTCCTCCTGGCACTGCGCCCCGGCCAGGTGTGACGCAGGTCAACCTGCCGAACAATCACCTATCCTACGCTCTGACCTGGTACGGCCTTGCTCTGGTTCTTGTGGGCGTGGTGGCATACGCAATCTGGCAATCGCGGCGTCGGCCGGGCAGCGCTTGACAGGGTAGGGCGTCAGACCCCAGTTGAGGCCCAGCGCATTGCAGCGAAATCGAGGATGTTCATGACCGCACGACCGAAGCTGACGCTCCGCCTTTGCGAGCCGCGCGGCTTTTGCGCCGGCGTTGATCGCGCCATCCAGATCGTCGTGCTGGCCATTAAGAAACACGGCGCGCCCGTCTATGTTCGCCACGAAATCGTGCATAATCGCTACGTGGTAGAGGGACTAAGGGCCAAGGGGGCGATCTTCATCGAAGAATTGTCCGAAATTCCGCCGGAACACCGCGACCGCCCGGTCGTTTTTTCGGCTCACGGCGTGCCGAAGAGCGTGCCGGAGGATGCGGAAGAACGTAGTCTTTTCTATCTCGACGCAACCTGTCCGCTCGTCTCCAAGGTTCATAAGCAAGCCATGCGCCACCGCCGGCTTGGCCGTCATGTTCTGCTGATCGGCCACGCAGGCCACCCCGAAGTCATCGGCACCATGGGGCAACTGCCCGAAGGCGAAGTGACGCTGGTGGAAACCGAAAACGACGCCGACAAACTCGCCTTCTCCGACGATGTGTCACTCGGCTTCGTCACGCAGACCACCCTTTCGGTTGACGACACGGCTGGCATCATTGCTCGTCTGAAGCAGCGGTTCCCGCACATGGAAGCGCCGGCTGCGGAGAGCATCTGCTATGCCACCACCAACCGTCAGGATGCGGTCAAGCAGGCGGCGGAGGGCTGCGATCTTTTCCTGATTGTCGGCGCGCCCAATTCCTCCAACTCGCGGCGACTGGTCGAGGTTGCCGAGCGGAGCGGCGCAAAGCTGGCCAAGCTTGTACAGCAGGCCGATGAGATCGAATGGTGGGACCGGCTTGGCGACGGCGCTCTCGTCGGGCTTTCGGCGGGCGCTTCGGCACCGGAAATTATCGTCGATGCGATCATCGAATCGTTCCGCGAGCGGTTCGATGTAACGGTGGATATCGCGCTCGCCATGGAGGAAAACGAAACCTTCCCTGTCATGCGGGCGCTGCGCGACGTCGAATTGACGCCCGCCGACATGGCCTTCGTCAACGGAGCGGCCTGAGCGTTTCATGGCGGTTTACACGGACATTACCGAAGGCCAACTGCGCGATTTCCTTGCACAGTACGACCTTGGCGAATTGCTGTCCTATCGCGGCATTGCGGAGGGAGTGGAGAACTCCAATTTCATTGTCCATCTTGAGGGCGGCGAATTCATTCTCACGCTTTACGAGAAGCGAGTGAATGAAGAGGAATTGCCGTTTTTTGTAGGCCTGATGGATCACCTTGCCGGCAAAGGTTTTGCATGTCCGCAACCGGTCCAGCGGAGCGACGGCGGGGTAATCGGTCATCTGGCCGACCGTCCGGCTGCAATGGTGACTTTTCTGGAGGGCGTGTGGCCGCGCGAGCCGCTGAATATTCACTGTGAAGGCGTCGGAGAAGCTCTCGCCCGGATGCACGTCGATGTGGCCGATTTTGAAGGCACGCGCCGGAACGGGCTATCGCTGTCCGACTGGCGGCCGCTTTTCGAACAGGTTGGTGACAAGGCCTACGCGGTGATCGAGGGCCTGGCCGCGGAAAGCCGCGCGATGCTGGATCGCCTGGAGGCAGAATGGCCGCATGATTTGCCCGCGGGGGTCATCCATGCTGACGCCTTTCCCGACAACGTCTTTTTTCTGGGCGACCGCTTTTCCGGGCTTATCGATTTCTACTTCGCCTGTAGCGACCTTTTCGCCTACGACGTCGCCATCGTACTGAATGCTTGGTGCTTCGATGCCGATCACCGCTTCGACCGGCAAAAGGGCGAGGCTCTGTTAAGGGGTTATCAGAGCGTGCGTCGTCTGTCGGATGCCGAGAAGGCTGCACTGCCGACGCTCTGCAGGGGCGCAGCCACACGCTTCATGCTTACGCGTCTCTATGACTGGATACACACGCCCGAAGGCGCGACTGTCACGAAGAAGGACCCGCGCCAACCCCTTTCGTGGATGCGCTATCATGCGCAGGTTGAGGATCCTGAAGCATATGGTCTTGCCGAATGAAGCACGTGGAAATTTTTACCGACGGCGCGTGTTCGGGCAATCCCGGGCCTGGCGGCTGGGGCGCATTGCTTCGCCATGGCGCGCAGGAAAAAGAACTCTCCGGCGGCGAGGCATTGACCACCAATAACCGCATGGAGCTGACGGCTGCGATCGAAGCATTGAACGCCTTGAAGGGGTCGTGCCGTGTCGATCTGCATACCGACAGCGTTTATGTGCGTGATGGCATTCGCGGCTGGATCGAGGGCTGGAAACGCAATGGCTGGAAGACAGCCGCCAAGAAGCCTGTCAAAAACGAAGAGCTTTGGAAGGCGTTGGATGAGGCCCGCTCGCGCCATGACGTGACATGGCACTGGGTAAAGGGCCATGCCGGTCATCCGGAGAACGAGCGCGCCGATGAACTGGCGCGCAATGGCATGGAACCCTTCAAACCCAGAAAAGACTAGATACCGAAGCCTTCAGAGTTTGGCGAGCAGCGCGTCGGCGTCGGTCTTCCCGCTCTCACCGGGACTGTCCTCGACCATCAGTTCCTGGACAACATTGTCTTTGACCAGCATGCAGAACCGCTTGGAACGAAGACCGCCCAGGCCGGGAATATCCATGTCGAGGCCGAGTGATTGGATATATTCGCCTTTAGGGTCTGCCAGATAGGTCACTTTGCCTTCGCCCCCGGTGGAATCACGCCATGCCTTCACCACAAAAGGGTCGTTCACCGAGATGACCGCAATCTCTTCCACGCCCTTTGATCGAAGCGCATCGTTCTTGTCGATGAAGGTCGGCAGATGGTTCAGTGAGCAAGTGGGCGTGAAAGCGCCCGGTACGCCGATCAGGACGGCAGTTTTTCCCTGAAAGAGCGCATCAGTGGCGATTTTTTCCGGCCCGTCGGCACCTGGCGTCATAAATGACCCGAATGGCAGTCTCTGGCCCTTGGCGATTGTCATTGCTTGTCCCTCTTCGTCGACGGTCGATCCGCCATCCGGCGTGAATTAGAGCGTTGAATGGGAAAGCAAGGCTCTTCTCATTTTGATTGCGGGAGCAGCGCGGTACCATGATAGCTGTCGCCACCCAGGCTGAGCAACAGGCTGACTTCGCCGCTTTCTATCGCCGCCTTCTCTCGAAGAATTGGAATTTCGAACTGCAACACGCCATCGCCATTATCGGAAACGGCTAACGGTGTGGCGAGGCGCAGTCCTTTAGGTGCGGATGCGACGAAGAGTTCGGCGTCCTTCGCACCTCGCAGCGCCGTTCCTTCGAATGTGACGGTGAAGGTTTCGTCCTGCTTTTCGATAAGTGGAAGCAGCCCCTCCGACGCGAACGGTTCAGGGAGCTTGGCCGACCGATAGAGCTCATCTGTTGCCGCCGATAGCTTTTCGCCGTCTTCGAGCGGCGCTGTGAGATCGATCTCGACCGGAATGCAAATTTCGCGACAGATGCCAAGAAAGGCAGAAGCGTGAAGAGGCGTCGAAAGCAGCGTCTCCGCCTGCGGATAGGTCATCGAAATGTACGTTCGGTCCTTATAGCCGGCCCAAATCGTGTTGGGCTCGCGAAATCGGGAGGGCGCTGGCATGGCCAGCTCGGGCTTTATCGTTTCCCCACCTTTTCGGAGAGTGACGGATGGCGGTACGCCGCCATCGCCCGGCTCCAGCCAGTAGGTTTTCCAGCCGGCTTCCAACTCTATCTCAAGCCAGGCTTGCCCAGTCCTTGCAGATGGATCGCCACCGGCCAGAAGACGCGCTCGGCCACCCTCAAATTCGGTCCACGAGCCAACGCCGGCCATAGTAGCCGCAGTCATCAAAAGCGTGAGGATCGGAGTAAGGATCAAGCCGAAAAAAGTTGCCCGCATTCAACGCTCCGCTGCCGCTCATAAACGCTTTCTGTCGTTAGCATACCGCGAATATGGGCTGCTTCGGGGCATGGTTCGAAGAAGATGTTTCCCTTTACAGCGGTCAATCTCTCGTTAGGCTGGGCTGTTCAAAGGACAAAAAGATGCGCGGTTCTCTTGAAGGCAAATTTCTGATCGCCATGCCGGATATGCCGGACGAACGCTTTGCACGCGCGGTGATCGTGCTCTGCGCCCATTCGGACGAGGGTGCAATGGGGATCGTTATCAACCGTGGGCAGGAGCTGGGTTTCGCTGATCTTCTGATGCAGATCGGCCTGATCGATGAGGATGAGCCAATCCATTTGCCCCGTGGCGCGCGGGAAATGATCGTGCGCGATGGCGGACCCGTCGATCGCAGTCGCGGCTTTGTACTACACAGCGACGATTATTCCCTTTCCTCCTCGCTGGATGTGTCCGATGGGCTCCGTCTGACCGCGACCGTCGATATTCTTCGCGCCATCAGCGATGGCTCCGGGCCTCAGAAAGCGATCATGGCGCTCGGCTACGCCGGCTGGGATGCCGGCCAGCTTGAAGAGGAAATTGCACAGAACGGATGGCTTGTCGCAGACGCACCGTCCGATCTGATCTTCGATAGCCCGCTCGATGAGATCTGGCCCGGCGCTCTCGGCCTTCTAGGCATCAATCCGGTCAATCTCAGTACGGTGGCGGGAAACGCTTGAGCGGCTGAGATGTAACGCTATTGCGCTGCGGCCGAGGTCTCTCTGGCGCAGTATTCCTGCGCGGTGTGAATGTCGACCGGCTTGCCGAACATGAAACTTTGAATGTAGTCGCAGCCTGTTTCCTGCAGTAGGGCGAGCGTTTCGTCGTCGTCGACTCCCTCGACTACGATGCTCATCCCCACCTCATGTCCAAGGCTTATCAATGACCGTAGAAGAGCCTGCGAGCGCTCTGACCGATCGATGACGAATGACCGGTCGATTTTGATGCAGTCGAACGGAAAGCGCGTCAGATAGGATAGCGCCGAATAACCTGTACCGAAATCATCGATGGAAAGCCCGATTCCCAAGGCGTCTAGCCGCTCAAGAACACGCGCATTCTGCTCCGGATTGCTCATCACCATCGATTCGGTCAGTTCCAGACGAAAGGTCTCCGGCTTCACCCCTGTCCGCGTCAGGACGGATTTCACGTCGGAGACGAGATCCTGACGAAGGAACTGGCTCGATGACAAATTGACGGCAACATATATGTCGTCGCGCCCGCTATTGCGTGAAATCGTGGCGATATCGTCGGCAGCTCGCTGCATGACGAACAGGCCGAGACGGGCGATCAGCCCCGAATTCTCGGCAATAGGTACGAAATCGGACGGCGCGATAGGCCCGCGTTTGGGATGGTTCCAGCGTATGAGCGCCTCGAAACCCGCCACGCTCATCGTTCGGACGCTGATGATCGGCTGATAGAGAACGTGTAATTCGCCATTGTCGAGCGCACGATGCAGATCGGCCTCAATGTGCAGATGATCGGAGCCGAGCGTTCGGAATGCCGGTCGGAAAGGCTCAATCCGGTCGCCGCCGAAACGCTTGGCCTGATGCAGCGCAAGCTCCGCATCCTTCACCAAGTCCTGAGCGCTACCATGTTGCTGCGTCCAGCCGGCCACGCCAATGGATGGTGTCAGCACGATTTCCTGATTGGCGAAATTGATGGGTGCGGAAATCGTCTTTTTCACTTGGGCGGTGAAGGCTTTCACCTCGGATGGGTCGGGCCGCCCTGCCAGCGAAATCATGAAGTGATCGCCAGAGAAACGCGACAGCGTGTCTTCGCTGCGGCAAATGCGGGCGAGACGCCGCGCCACGGTCAGAAGGATGGTATCGCCCACCGAGATGCCGAGCGATTCGTTGACCGTTTTGAAGCGGTCGATGTCGATCGCCAGCACTGTCGGGCGGATACGGTCGTCCTCTCTGGCCGTCGCGATCAGCGACGTCAGCCGATCCATGAAAAGCTCGCGGTTGGGCAGACCGGTCATGTGATCGTGGACCGAGTCGTAGAGCAGCCGCTCTTCCGCCTTCTTCTGCTCGGTAATCTCGCTCATCGTGCCGACGCAGCGGACGACCTCGCCATCGGCGCCGACGACAGGCCGCGCTTTGAGGCTATACCAATGGTAATGGCCGTCTTCGCCCCGCAAACGAAAATCCTGGCGAATGCGCCCCCGCCGATGCTCCAGAATCATATCCAGCGTCGTGCGGAAGTGGTCGCGATCGTCGATATGCATGGCTTCGACCCAGTTGCGGGCCGGCCCGCGAAGGGCGTTGCGATGCAATCCGATCATCGGCGCGACGTCGGGCCGCGTCACGATACGGTCGCTCAGCACATCCCAGTCGAAAACGACATCGCCCGATCCCGTCATCGCCAGGGCCTGGCGCTCGACATCGGAAAACAGTCCCTGGCGAACCGCGCCGCCCGAGAAGGCATGCTGCATGACGGTGAAGCCGATCAGAAGAACGATAAGCACCAGTCCGCCGCCAAGGGCCGGTTGCACGACATCATTGTCGATGGAGCCAGCCACGGTCATTCCCATGGCGACGATCCATGCAACGACGGCCACCCAGCTTGGCACCAGCATGATCGCCCTGTCGTATCGGTGAGTGGCCTGCCAAACGATCACGCCGAGCCCGACAGCCGCTGTCAGCGCCAGCGAGATGCGCGCTACACCTGCGGAGAAATTGGGGTAGAAAATCGCGAGCGCGACAAGGCAGCCGAGAGCTGTGAGCCAGACGAGCGCTGCGTGGCTGAAATGTTTGTGCCAGCGCGAAAGATTCAAATAGGCGAACAGAAAGATGACGAGTGTTCCCGCCAGCCCGATCTCCGCTGTTGCTCGCCAAACCGGTTCGCTACCCACTGCTATGCCGACAAGCCGGTCCAGAAATCCGAAATCGACCGATATGTAGAAGAGAACGGCCCAGGCCAGCGCCGCGGCAGCCGGAAACATGACCGTTCCGCGCACCACGAACAGAATGGTCAGGAAAAGAGCCAGCAGTCCCGAAATGCCGATGACGATACCGCGAAACAGCGTGTAGGCGTTGATCGTGTCCTTATAGGCTTCCGGCTCCCAGATATAGAGCTGTGGCAGATCGGGCGTCGACAGTTCGAGGACAAGCGTGACGACGCTGTTGGGGTTGAGCGTCAGATTGAAGATATCAGCGTCGTCGCTCTGTTGGCGGTCCAGCGCGAACCCCTCTGATGGGGTGATATTGACGATGCGCTGCGCACCGAGATCGGGTTTCCAGAGCCCGGAACCAACCAGCCGGTAGTGAGGCGCGACGATCAGCCGGTCGATCTGTTGCTCGCTGGCATTAGCGAGCGATAACACGGCCCAGTGGCCTGAAGGCGGGCTGCCAAGTGCCTCGACCTCGATCCTGCGAACGATTCCGTCTTCGCCCGGCGCTGCCGAAACCTGAAACGTTCGTGAGCCGTTGGACGTGATCGCCACCGCGCGGGACAGGTCGAGCGCGAGATCGTCGGCTTCGACGCGAATCGTATTGTCCTGCGCATGAAGAAGGCCGGATGCGGGCGTGAGAAGCCCGGCAAGCAGCACGAAAAACGCCGCTAGCCAATGCCAATAGTCAGTCTGCGCTTCGTTGCGCGTCACTTCCCGCTCCCTCAAATTGGCCCCAGCCTGCCATCCTCGCCGCTGAGCCGGGCGTAAAGATGGTGATCCCGCCACGCGCCGCCGATCAGCAGATAGGATCGCAATAGCCCTTCGCGCTCAAATCCGGCTTTTTTGAGCAGACGTTCGGAACGTTCGTTGCCGGGGATACAGGCTGCCTGAATGCGATGCAAACGCAGTTGCCGGAAACCAAACTCGCACAGCGTGTCGATTGCATCGTGCATATAGCCGTTGCCGGCAAAGGGTTCGCCCATCCAATATCCGATTTCGCCATTCTGGCAGACGCCGTATCGGATGTTGGAAAGTGTAATTCCGCCCATCAAAGTGCCATCGTCCGAAACGATGAAAAAGCTGTAGGCCTTCTTGGCGCGCGCTTCGCCGGTCTGCCGGCGGACCGTTTGGATGAACTCCCGCCGCGAGAAGGGTGGCTCGGGCCACTTGGGCTCCCACGGCTCCAGGAAAGACCGGCTTCTCATCCGCAAATTCGCCCAGTCGCTGAAGTCGGCGGGCTGTGGCAGACGTAAGGTGACCTCACGTCCCTTGAGACGGATTTGAGGTTTCAGAAGGCGGTCGAGCATGGCGGGCCGACACCATCATGACGCGGCGGCGCGCCGTATCTCTGTCGGCATATGCAGACTGCTGTGGAAATCGTCGTATGAAAGCAGCGGGTTGAGCGGACCGATCGCCGCCACCGTGGGTGCGCTGCCGCTAAAGGTGCGATAGGCGAGATCGCCCACCCGGTCCACGGAGATGTCGGAGAGACGGTCCATAATCTCCTGACGCGGTAGAACCCGCCCATGGATCAGCAACTGGCGCGCGATCTGACTGGCGCGGCTCATCGAACTTTCGCCGCTCATAAAGAGGCTGGCGCGCAATTGGGCGCGGGCGCGGTCCACTTCATCCTTGCGGACGCTGTTGGGCAACTCCATCATTTCTTCGAGGATAACCGGCACCAGATCGGCGATGTCCTCTTCGCCTGTCGCGGCGTGAATGCCGAACAGGCCCGTATCTGAAAAACTCCAATGAAAGGCGGAAACGGAATAACAAAGACCGCGCCGCTCACGCACTTCCTGGAATAGCCGCGAACTCATACCGCCGCCAAGGACGGTAGCCAGAAGCTGGCTGGCATAGAAATCGCGGGCCAAGAAAGGTTTGCCTTCGAAACCGATCAGGATTTGCGCATCCAGCAGACTGCGTGTCTCGCGGAAATCGCCGCCTGTATAGACAGCTTCGGGCGACGTGTCGTCACCACTGTGAAAACCGAGATCGCCAAGGCGGCTTTCGATCTCACGCAGGAAATCCTCATGCTCGACCGCGCCGACGGCGACCGCGATCATTCGATCGGCGCCATATTCCCGGTCCAGATAGGATCGAAGCTGCTCAGATGAAAATTCCTCGATCGTCTCGCGCGTGCCTAGCACGGAGCGGCCGACCGGCTGGCCTTGAAAGGCAGTCTCGGCAAAACGGTCGAAGACGATGTCGTCCGGCGTGTCCATGGCTGCGCCGATTTCCTGCACAATGACGTGCTTCTCGCGCTGCAGTTCGTCTTCGTCAAAAACGGAGTCACGTAGAATGTCACAAAGGATATCTGTCGCGAGGCCGACATCCTCCTTCAGAACGCGCGCGAAGAATGAGGTGGTTTCCACCGAGGTCGAGGCATTGATTTCGCCACCGACATTTTCGATTTCGAAAGCGATATCTTCTGCGCTGCGACGTCTGGTGCCCTTAAACGCCATATGTTCCAGCAAATGGGCGATACCGTGCTCGTCCGGACGCTCATGACGCGAGCCGCTATTGTTCCAGAGCCCAAGGGCAACGCTTTCAACATGCGACCGGGTTTCCGTCGCGACGATTAGGCCGTTCGCAAGTGTTGTCGTCTGAACCCTCAATGTCGTTCCTCCCAACTCACTCTCTACTGAACTCCGAACGGAGGTTTCGGCTTCCTCAACCGGCCCGGCTCCGTTCCCTGATATGATCCTCCACCATTTCAAGCTCTGGGGAAAGGACTTCGTAACGTTCGCGCCGCTCCATCAGATCCGAAAGGTGATTGGGCAGGTCTGGCGATACCCCACTGGCGGCTTTGACTGCATCTGGAAATTTTGCGGGATGAGCCGTCGCCAGGACGACCATGGGCACTGCCGGTTCTGCGAACCGTCGCGCCACCGCATGGGCGGCCGCCGAATGAGGATCGAGCAGATAGCCGTTCGCTTTCCAGGTCTGAGAGATTTCCGCCGCGATTTCTTCCTCGCTTGCCCTGTCGGCATCGAATTCGCTGCGAATCGCGGACAAGACTGTCTCATCCAGCATGAAGCGCCGGCTCTGCAAAAGCAGATCCATGGAGCGGCGTACCTGTGCCGCATCGCGTTCTCCGGCTTCAAAGAGAAGGCGCTCGAAATTGGAAGAGATTTGAATGTCCATTGAGGGTGAGGTGGTTGCGACAACGCCCTCCATGGAATAGGCGCCGCTCTCCAGGGTGCGCGCCAGAATGTCATTGGCATTGGTCGCGACCACCAGACGGTCGATCGGCAGGCCCATCCGCTTGGCGCAGTAACCTGCGAAGACGTCGCCGAAATTGCCCGTCGGCACGGTGAAGGAGACCGGGCGATCCGGTGCGCCAAGGCTGATCGCGCTGGAGAAATAATAGACGATCTGCGCCATGATGCGCGCCCAGTTGATCGAGTTGACCCCGGATAAACGCACCGAATCGCGGAAAGCATGGTGGTTGAACATCGCTTTGACGAGGTTCTGGCAATCGTCGAAATTGCCCTCGACGGCGAGCGCATGAACATTGCCATGCGGTGATGTGGTCATCTGGCGTTGCTGAACCGGCGATACGCGACCATGCGGAAAGAGGATGAAGATGTCAGTTCGGTCTCGCCCGCCAAAGCCGTCGATAGCCGCGCCTCCCGTATCGCCCGACGTAGCGCCGACGATGGTCGCCCGCTCGTCGCGCTCGGCGAGGACGTGATCCATCATACGCGCCAGAAGCTGCATGGCGACGTCCTTGAAGGCGAGCGTCGGCCCGTGGAAGAGTTCCAGAACGAAGCGGTTATGGCCCGTCTGGGTCAACGGACAGATGGCCTCATGGGAGAATGTCGCGTAGGCGTCGCGAACGATCTCCTCGAACGCATCCCGTTCGATCTCGCCTTCGACAAAGGGCCACAGCACGCGCACCGCGAGTTCCGCATAGGGAAGTTCCGCCATTGCGCGAATTTCGTCAGCACTGAATTGCGGCCATTGCCGCGGCAGATATAGGCCGCCATCACGCGCCAGTCCGGTTAGAAGGGCGTCTCGGAATGGAAGGGACGGGGCCTCGCCCCGCGTTGAAACATAATCCATCGTCATGTCCGGGCAGAACCGCCGGAGCGATCCGTCGGTCATTGGTGAGTTTTCCGCGCCGGTATAGGCCATGCAGGTGGCGATGCAAACGGCTGTCTTTTTCCGCCATCTTGCGCTTGCCTTGCTTTGGCCCAATCGAAACGGTTTTCATCCTGGGCCATAAACGATAGGACAGGCCGGCAAATGAATTGGCGTATGGGGTTGCGGGTGATGATTTTCAAAAGCGATGGCGCGACGATGCTGCGCGCAGCGGCTGTAATACTGATCGGCGCCACTCTTGCGGCGTGCCAGAGTTCGACGGACGGTCTCGACGTATCGCAGTCTGAAAAGGACAATAGCGATCTGGAGCGGGTTTCTTTCGAGGAACTGCGGGGCTACTGCCCGAGAGTGCAACTGCGCGACGGCACCGCCTATTTCAACACCTATGACGGTGAGGAGAGTTCGCAGAATGTGCGCTATCAGGCGTCGATCACGGATGTTTCGCGCCAATGCAAATATGAGAACGGTCGCCTTGCCATGACGGTGGCGGTTGCCGGGCGGGTCTTGCTCGGTCCGAAAGGCAGCAGCGGTACCGTGCAGTTGCCGATCCGTGTAGCGGCGCTGAAGGGTGATGAAGTTCTCTATTCGGAAATCAAGCCGTTCTCTGTTGATGCGAACACCAGTGGCGCGACGCAATTCATCTACACCGATACAGGCGTCAGCATCGATCAGCCAGATGCGCGCAATATTCTCATCTATGCCGGTTTTGACGAAGGTCCGAAGAAAGGTCGCGCGGCAACGAACTGAGGCCTCAAAGGCTCTCGTAGCTGCGGCGGATCAGATCTTGCAGTTCATCGCGGGGAATTTGCTCCCCGCTTGTGAAATTGAAGCAGGATTTGCCCTGCATTCGTTTTCGTAACTGTTCGCTCATTCCGTCGAGCAGGCCGGGGTGGCAGTAGATCGGCATGAGATGAAAGCTGGTATATCGCTTTCCGATATGCACCCGCGCGAACATTTGCGGCTTTTCGCCCGATCTCTCCTCTTCCAGAAGAAAGGTGTTTTCGGTATCGGCCTGAACCGTCATGTCTGAAGAATAGGGGCGCAGCAGGTCGCATAGTATCGTGAATGGGCTGTCATCGCTCATGCCGGCCTCGCACTGTCTGATCGCGTCAAACAATTATCGCTCGCCAGTGCCGCAATGGCCAGATCGCCGGTCAGCCAAGTCGGCCGAAGCTGCCTAGCGCCTCCACGGTAGCAGGAAAATCGCGCAGTTTGGCGATGACCGTTTCGGCGCCTGCTTCCAATAGCTTGTCGGCATGACCGAGATAGGTGTGGCTGCCGCCGGTGAATCCGATCACACGCATCCCGGCGCGGCTGGCGCCGTGAACGCCATGCGTGGAATCCTCGAGCACAAAGGTTCGGCCCGGACTGGCGCCGGCTTTCTCTGCGGCCATCAGGTAGATGTCGGGCGCTGGCTTTTCCATCACGCCATCTTCGTCCTTGGCGCTGTAGAGCGCTGGCACCAGCGGTTTCAGGCCGGTCGCCGTGAGAGTGATGTCGAGACGCTCGTAGCCGGAGTTGGAGCATATCGCGAAGGGTAGTCCGACCGACTGCAGCAACCAAGCCGCGCCTTCTATGCTTTTGACCTCGCGGCGCAGGCGGCGGTCGATCTCCTTGTCGGCGTCGCCGAGCAATGAAGCCGGGATGGGGATATTCGCTTCGGCTTCCACCGCCAGCAGAATATCCTTGAAGGTCAGTCCGGCAAACCGCTCCGACATCTCTTCGGGTGTAATGTCATAGCCGATGGACGAAAGCAGCTTGGCATCGACGCGCGAGGCGATCACCTCGGAGTCGACGAGAACGCCGTCGCAGTCGAAGATGACGAATTCGGGAGAGGACATGGTTTGGAGCTTTCTGCTGGAGGCTGTCGAACGCAGCGGCCTATATCGTCTAGGGCTTCGTCGCTTCAACCCGCATGAACCGTTTCGGCACACCATTCACGCAATCTTCATCCTGTTCGATAACCATGGGCGCGTCTGTTGCGTATCCGAGTATTGAGTTCATGGCTTCCAAACTGTCTGCCGCTAAGGCCAATCTGTCCGCCGCCGCACCTTCTGCGCATGAGCCGGAGCTCGCGCGTCACCTTGACACGATCATCAAAGGCGACTGCGTTGCGGCGCTGGACAAGCTGCCCGATGCCTCTGTTGATCTGATCTTCGCCGATCCGCCCTACAATCTGCAGCTCGGCGGCGATCTGCATCGGCCGGACCAGTCCCGTGTCGATGCCTGCGACGACCATTGGGATCAGTTCGAAAGTTTCGCCGCCTACGACGCTTTCACGCGCGCCTGGATGCTCGCCGCGAGGCGCGTGCTGAAGCCGACCGGCACGATCTGGGTGATCGGCAGCTATCACAATATCTTCCGCGTGGGCGCGACGATGCAGGATCTCGGCTACTGGATCCTCAACGATGTGGTCTGGCGCAAGACCAATCCGATGCCGAACTTTCGCGGCCGCCGATTCCAGAATGCCCATGAAACCATGATCTGGGCCTCGAAGAACGAGAAGGCCAAGAGCTACACCTTCAACTACGAAGCGATGAAGGCCGCCAATGACGACACGCAGATGCGGTCCGACTGGCTTTTCCCGATTTGCCAGGGTGGCGAACGGCTGAAAAACGATGACGGGCAGAAAGTCCATCCGACACAAAAGCCCGAAGCGCTCCTGGCCCGTATCATGATGGCGTCCAGCAAGCCCGGCGATGTGGTTCTCGATCCCTTCTTCGGTACCGGAACGACCGGAGCAGTCGCCAAAAAGCTCGGCCGCCACTTCGTCGGCATCGAAAGAGAGCAGGAATATATCGACGCGGCCCAAGCCCGCATAGATTGCATCGAACCGCTGCATTCGGTCGATCTGCGTCAACTGATGCCGAAGCGGGCCGAACCGCGCGTCGCCTTTCTCTCATTGCTGGAAGCCGGTTTGCTGCAGCCGGGCGCGGTGCTGACCGATGCCAAAAGCCGTCATTCGGCGACTGTGCGGGCTGACGGCACGCTGGTCGCTGGCGAGCATGAAGGCTCGATCCACCGTGTCGGCGCGCGTGTGCAGGGGTTTGAAGCCTGCAACGGATGGACGTTTTGGCATTATGACAATGGCGATGGCCGTGAGTCGATCGATGCGCTGCGCGCCATTATCCG
The DNA here is from genome assembly GCF_024158145.1 of Notoacmeibacter sp. MSK16QG-6. GTDB lineage: Bacteria > Pseudomonadota > Alphaproteobacteria > Rhizobiales > Rhizobiaceae > Notoacmeibacter. The sequence continues at coordinate 438,897 of NZ_JAMYXM010000001.1, read as the reverse complement.
CAGGCAGATAGCACGAAACGGCGGATGAACGTCTGCCTTAAGTCGAAATGCCGTGATCGCGAAGATCGGCGCGAAGCTGGCCGGGCGAAACGAACAGAACGGCCTGCCAGCCAAAAGCGCGGGCGGCTTTCACATTGCGTTCGGAATCGTCGATAAAAAGCGTTCTCTCCGGATCGAGTTCGAAAGTCCGCTGATGGTGATCGTAGATGGCCGGATCGGGCTTCACCATTCGGATTTCTCCGGAAACGGTCACGCCGCGCGGCTCTGCGAGAAAGCCGTAACGCTCGGTCGCGATGGGGTATGTATCGGCTGACCAGTTGGTCAGAAGCGTCACGTCATAGCCGCAATCGATGAGGTCGCGCATGATCGCCACGCTCTCGTCGATGGCGTGCGGCACGGTCAGGTGCCAATTCTTGCGGAACAGGCGGATAAGCTCTTCATAGTGCGGAAACTGTGCAGCAAGGTCTCTCTCCCCCTCCGCCCAGCTCCGACCCGCATCCTGCTGAAGGTTCCATCCCTGAAAATCCACGTCCTCAAAAAAGCGCAGTCGTGCCTCTTCGTCGGGCAGGGCCTCAAGATAGGCGGCGTGATGATCCCAGTGGATCAGCACCCGGCCAATATCGAAAACAATGTGATGAATGCTCATCGGTTCGGCTTCCCTTTCAACGGAATGCGTCGGGTATAGCGGCGACGATTGCTTTCTTCATGACTGTCGGAAGTGCGGCGTCGGAAAGCTTGTCCCGCGGGCACCAGAAGGCACCATCCGGCAGGGCGGATTTGCCATCTATGCGCGCCCACATCACTTCCAGCGTCAACTGAAAATGAGTGAACCCGTGTTCGGCCAAGCCGCAATCGATCCAGTCCCCTTCGAATGGCGCGGCAATCTCTCCGGTCTCACCATCGTGCTTGGAGGAGAAGTCGGTCAGATACGGCCCCGCCATACCACCGAGAAGGCCTGAGGATGGTCGCCGCACCAGCATGATCGCGCCGTCCGACGATCGTTCGGCGATATAGGCGCCGGCGAGCCGGGCAGGGCGCGCCTTTTTGGGAAGCTTGATAGGCAGGCTCGCAGGGTCCGGCCCTTCCCTGAACGCGATGCAATGCGCGTTGATCGGGCAAAGCGCACATGCCGGCCGCTTCGGCGTGCAGATCGTCGCTCCAAGATCCATCATGGCTTGTGCGAAGTCGCCGGGCCGTTGCGAAGGGGTGATGTCCGAAACGAACCGATGGACCAGCTTTTTCGCTGTCTTTACCGGCTCGTCCAAAGCAACGAGCCGGCTGGCAACGCGCTCAACATTGCCATCGATGACGGCGATAGATTGGTCGAAAGCGATGGCGGCGATGGCGGCTGACGTATAATCGCCGACGCCCGGTAGCGTCTTTAGCCCGGCAGCATCGGTCGGAAAGCCGCCGCCCGCTTTGCTGACTTGCCGGGCCGCGGCCAGCAGATTGCGCGCCCGCGAATAATAGCCAAGCCCGGCCCACGCCGCCATGACGCTGTCATCCGATGCACCGGCGAGGTCGTCGACCGTCGGCCATGTCGCGACGAACTTTTCGAAATAGGCCTTCACCGCCGCAACGGTGGTCTGCTGCAGCATGATCTCCGACAGCCAGACGCGATAGGGGTCGGGCCGAACTCCCTTAGCGATATCGGATGGCGACACCCGCCAGGGCAGCACCCGAGCATGGCTGTCGTACCAGCCCAGCAAAAGAGGGGATATAGCATCAGATTGGACAGGACCCTTGCGGCCTCTCTCTGAGGTAGATGCCATATCGCAGGTTCAGGCCTTGTGCTAGGAAATGCAACGGACGGGACGCCGCAGGGAGTGCAGCAGAAACGATATGGCCAAACACTATCGCAAACGCAATGCGCAGGCCGTCTCAGACCTTGTCTCGCGACTGGTAGATCCGGTTCTGCGCAAGAAGACAGGCGTTTCGCTGGAATTGATAGAGGGTTGGGAGGAAATCGCGGGCCGGCGGCTGGCGCGCCTATCACGACCCGAAAAGATCGTTTGGCCGCGCCGCTCCTCCGAAGACGATCCGTTCAAGCCGGCAACGCTTGTCATCGCTGCCGAAGGTTATGCGGCGCTCGCCATTCAGCACGAGACGGGCGAGCTGATCTCGCGGGTCAACACTTTCCTCGGTTATGGAGCAATTGAGCGGATCAAGCTTGTCCAGCGCCCGGTCACGGTGCCGGAGCGCAGAAAGGCACGACCCACGCTACGCTCGTTACGGTGTGACGAAGAAGAAGAACTGACTGAAAGCCTTGCCGAGATCGAGAGTGACAAGCTTCGCCAGGCGCTTGAAAGGCTCGGCCGCGCGGTCAAGAGCGAAAGCAAGCCTTGAAACGGTCGAGAACGTCTGTCTTGGCTGGATTTGATAGAGTCTGGACATATTTCCACGTCATGCTCTCGCCGCCTTTTGCGGCAAGGCATGAGACAATTGAAAGACGCGGCCTGCCGGTCCGCGCTGCGACCTATGAAAGGCCTGTAATGGATTTCCGTTTCTTCCGCTCTTCAAGCTTGATTGCTCTTTCCGCCGCCGGTTTTCTTGCCGTGGGTGTTGCCGGGTGCTCCGACAGTTCGGACGAGACTGCCGCTTCGACCGCCACCGACAACGAAATCACGGCATCGACGGCCGCGCAGCCTGCCGAGACCGCCTCGCCAGAAAGTGAGAGCGTTGAATTGGCGCAGGCCGATAGCGCAGCCGAGGAAAAGCCGAGTTCGGACGCTTCTGCGACCCCCGATGCATCGGAATCCGAATCCACCAGTGAGCCAGCCGAAGACACAGCCAAAGCCGACGCGTCTGACGCCTCCCCTGCCGCCGAGGAAATCGAACGCGCTGAACTGCCGGAGCCGGAAGGCACGGTGGATATGGAAAAGCTGCTTCAGAATACCAGCCTGCCGGACATGGTGCTCGGAAGTGAGGATGCGCCGGTGACAATCGTGGAATATGCGTCGATGACCTGCGGTCATTGCCGGGCTTTTCACGAGGAGACATTTCCGAAGATAAACGAGGCGTTCATTCAGACGGGAAAAGTACGGTTTATCCTTCGGGAGTTTCCGCTCGATCCTCGCGCCACGGCCGCCTTTATGCTCGCTCGCTGTTCAGAGGATAAATACTTCCCTGTCGTGGATGTTCTGTTCGACCGTCAGGATGTCTGGGCGCGTGCCGAACCGGAAAATGCGGCCAAATCTCTTTTTGACACCGTTAAGATCGCGGGCTTCACAGAGGAGTCCTTCGACGCCTGCCTGAAAGATCAGGCGCTGCTCGATAATATCAACGCGGTCCGTAAACAGGCCAGCGAGGAATTCGAGGTTCAGGCGACGCCGACCTTTTTCATTGACGGTAAGAAATATGCCGGTGCGCTGACCGCCGGGCAGATGGCGGCACTGATCGATCAGGTTGCCGCCAAGTAACCAATTGTACGAATATCCAGCCGTTTCGCATCGCGAAACGGCTTTTCGCATTTGCGAAAACTGTAATAATCGTGTTGGTTGCTGCAAGGGAGGCCAACACAGGATCGATGGTGGCGGGCGAAAAACGACAAGCGCCTGAGCGTTACGTTTTCTCCTTTGGAGCGGGCGCTGCGGACGGATCGGCTGATATGGCGGATTTCCTTGGCGGGAAAGGCGCCAATCTCGCCGAGATGTCGTCGCTTGGCCTGTCGGTGCCGCCTGGGTTCACTCTGACCACCGAAGTCTGCCGCTATTTCAGCCAGCATCGCGTGGTGCCTGACGGGGTAGAGGATCAAGTGCGTCAGGCCATGGAGCGTCTGGAAAAGACGACCGGCCGACGTTTCGGGGCAGGGCGGAACAGTCTTTTGCTGGCGGTTCGGTCGGGCGCGCGTGCATCGATGCCTGGGATGATGGATACGATCCTCAACCTCGGCCTCAATGACAGCGCCGTGGAAGCTCTGGCGGAAGAGACAGGCGATGGCCGTTTCGCCTGGGACAGCTATCGCCGCTTTATTCAAATGTATGCGGACACGGTCCTGCGTCTCGATCTTGAGTTCTTCGAAGAGATTATCGAGGAGGAGCGCGAACGGCTGGGTCGGGACAGTGACGCGGAAATGACCGCTGAGGACTGGAAGGCGGTGGTCGCTCGCTATCTGGCTTTCATCGATGAGGAGCTGGGTGAGCCCTTTCCGCAGAATGTCGAAACGCAATTGCGCGGCGCGATCCGCGCCGTTCTCGGTTCCTGGATGAACCCGCGGGCAATCGCTTTTCGCGCCTTGCACGGCTTGCACGATCGGGACGGCACGGCTGTCACGATCCAGTCAATGGTTTTTGGCAATCGCGATGATCGGTCGGCGACGGGCGTCTGCTTCACGCGTGAGCCGAACACGGGTGTAAAGATGCTCTACGGCGAGTATCTGCCCCGTTCTCAAGGCGAAGATGTCGTGTCGGGCATGCGGACACCGCTGCCCCTATCCAGCGGGCAGGCGACCGGTCATTGCGAGCAAGGCGACGACCGTTCGATGCAGACGATGTTCCCGAAAGCGTATGAAGAACTGAAGGCTGTCGCCGAACGGCTCGAAGCTCACTATGGCGACATGCAGGATATCGAGTTCACTGTGGAAAGCGGTACGCTCTATATATTGCAGACGCGCGCCGCCAAGCGTTCGGCTGGCGCTGCGCTGCGCATTGCTGTCGAGATGGCCGAAGCCGGTCTCATTACACGTAACGACGCGCTTGTGCGGATTGATCCGCTATCGCTCGTCAGCCTGCTTCATGCGTCGATCGATCCGGATGCGCAGCGCGATCATATTGCCAGCGGTCTACCGGCTGCGCCCGGCGCCGCTTCCGGCCAGATTGTCTTTTCGCCCGACGAGGCGGCCGAACTCGCCGAGCGCGGCAAGAAGATCATACTCGTACGCACCGAAACCAGTCCGGAAGACATTCACGGAATGAGCGCGGCCGAGGGCATTTTGACCACGCGCGGAGGAACCACGAGCCATGCGGCGGTCGTGGCGCGTGGTATGGGCAAACCTTGCGTTTCAGGTGCTGGAACGCTTCGCGTCGATTACGGCGCGAAGACGCTGTCGACGATGGGCCGGACCTTCAACGAAGGGGATATCATCACTATCGACGGCACCAATGGCGAGGTGTTTGCCGGCAGCATCGCCATGCGCAAGCCGCAGCTTTCGGATGATTTTCGCACCATTCTGGAATGGGCGGACACGACGCGGCGCATGAAGGTGCGCACAAATATCGATGTGGCGAGCGATGCGGAACTGGCTCGCGATTTCGGCGCCGAAGGAATCGGCCTTTGCCGGACAGAGCATATGTTCTTCGGCGATGAACGTATTCTGGCTATGCGGCATCTCATTCTCGCCGAAACCGACGACGATCGCGAGTCGGCTCTTCTGACGCTTTTGCCGAGCCAGAGGCGGGACTTCGTCGAACTTTTCGAACAGATGGCGGGCTTTCCCGTCACAATCCGTCTGCTTGACCCGCCTTTTCACGAATTTCTGCCGCACACCGACGATGAACTGCGCGAGACGGCGGAGGCGTTGGGAGTGTCGGTGGAAAAAATAGAATTCCGCGCCGAAACGCTGCGCGAGACCAACCCTATGCTGGGCCATAGGGGCGTGCGGGTTGCCATCTCCTATCCAGCGATCCCTGAAATGCAGGTCCGTGCGATATTCGAGGCGGCGGTCGAAGCAGGCCAACGGACAGGCCGTCCCGTAAAGCCGGAGATCATGCTGCCGCTTGTCGGCTTGCAACGCGAGGTCGAGTTTCTGCGGGAAATCATCGACCGGGTGGCGCGCGATGTCATGAAGGAAACCGGGCAGAGCGTGCAATATACGGTCGGCATTCTGATCGAGTTGCCGCGCGCGGCGGTTCGCGCCAGCCTGATTGCTCAGTCCTGCGATTTTTTTTCCTTCGGCACGAACGACCTGACACAGACTGTCTTCGGCATCAGCCGAGACGATGCGGCGCAGTTTTTGGAAACATATCGGCAGGCTGGCATCGTCGAAGCAAATCCGTTCATCACGCTGGACGTTGAAGGCGTGGGCGAATTGATCCGGATGGCCTGCATCAAAGGCAGAGAGGTCAGGCCGACCCTGCTGACAGGCATTTGCGGCGAACATGCCGGCGATCCAAAATCTATAGAGTTCTGCGAAGAAACCGGGCTTGATTACGTTTCCTGCTCGCCCTTCCGGGTGCCGATTGCTCGTCTGGCGGCAGCTCAGGCCGCGCTGCGGCTAAAGGAAGCGTCCACCTCTTCTTGATCTGGCGCAGCAATGACTGCCCCGGTTCCCACGGCATCCTCCCTGTCTAATTGCCGATCTCGTAAGCGGTGCATTTGCAATCGATGCTTTACGCCGCCTCCCGCCCGCGCCAGATTGAATGTCGTGGAGACAGGGAGAGAGAGATCAATGCTTGGTTTGATGCAGGAATGGCCGCTCACATGCGACAGGATAATCGACCACGCCGCGCGGCAATTCGGTGACCAGCAGATTGTTTCTCGGTCCGTCGAAGGCCCGATCGTACGCACGACTTATCGCGCAATCCATAAACGCGCGCGCCAGGTGGCTCAGAGGCTCATGGCCGACGGATTCGGAAGCGGGGATCGGATCGGCACGCTTGCCTGGAACACGGCCCGACATCTCGAGGTCTGGTATGGCGCCATGGGTATGGGCGGTGTCTATCACACGCTCAATCCTCGCCTTTTTCCCGATCAGATCGCCTGGATCATCAACCACGCCGAGGATCAGATACTTTTCGTCGATCTGACATTCGTACCGATCGTGGAAAAGATCGCCGGCCAGCTTGAGACGGTGAAAAAAATCGTCGTGCTGACGGACGCCGGGCATATGCCGGACAGCGCACTCGACCTGATTTGCTATGAAGACTGGGTGGAGGAGGCCGATGGCGATTTCGAATGGGTTCGCCTCGATGAGGATGCTGCCGCCGGCATGTGTTACACCTCCGGTACGACAGGCGATCCGAAAGGCGTGGTCTATTCCCATCGCTCGAACGTCCTGCATGCGATGATGGCGGCAATGCCCGATGCGATGGGTCTAAGCTCCAGTTCCGTCATTCTTCCCGTTGTTCCAATGTTTCACGCTAATGCATGGGGCCTGGGACAGGCTGCGCCCATGACTGGCAGCAAACTGGTTATGCCCGGCGCGAAAATGGATGGCGAAAGCATCTACGAATTGCTGGACAGCGAGAAAGTGACCTTTTCCGCTGCTGTGCCGACGGTCTGGCTGATGCTTCTCCAATATCTCGACGAGACCGGAAAGAAACTGCCGCATCTTACCAATGTGGTGATCGGCGGATCGGCCTGCCCGCCTTCCATGATCGAGAAATTCCGCGATCTTTACGATGTCGACGTTATCCATGCCTGGGGCATGACGGAGATGAGTCCGCTCGGCTCGCTTGGTCCTCTCAAGCCGAAATTCAAAGGACTTTCTCCTAACGACCAGCTTGCCGTAAAGCAGAAACAGGGGTTTGCGCCCTTTGGCGTGGAGATGAAGATCACCGGCGACGACAATGAAGAAAAGCCTTGGGACGGCCAGACGTTCGGCCGGCTGAAGGTTAGGGGGCCTGCTGTCGCAAGAGGTTATTACGGCGGCGCTGGCGCCGAACAATTCGATGAGGATGGCTGGTTCGATACCGGCGATGTCGCTCATATCGACCCTGACGGTTACATGCAGATCACCGACCGGTCTAAGGACGTCATCAAGTCTGGTGGCGAATGGATTTCGACAATCGACCTTGAAAATCTTGCTGTGGGCCATCCCGCGGTCGCAGAGGCGGCCGTTATCGGGATATCTCATCCCAAATGGGACGAAAGACCGCTTCTTGTCGTGGTCAAGAAGAATGGCCAGTCTGTAGAGCGCGAAGACATACTGGGCTTCATGGACGGCAAGATCGCCAAATGGTGGATGCCGAACGACGTTGTGTTCGTCGACGAAATTCCTCATACGGCGACAGGCAAAATTCAGAAGATGACGCTCCGTGACCAATTTTCCGATTATAGTTTCCCTGAAGAAGACTGACCGAATGCGCGGGCGCGTTCATTCGGCCACCAGGGATTGCGCATGACGGTAATCGGTCGCTCAACTCCGGCAATCACGTTGCCGTCGCATCCTGCGGCGGCGTTCAGCCACTTTCTGGCGCGACTGACCGCGATCGTCGCCATTGTGGCGGGCGCGTCTCATTTCTTCGGCCTGATGGCGCCACTATCGCTATTTTGGGTGATCGGCGCGATCGTGCTGATGCTCATCGGTGCGTTCGTGGCCGGCATGGTCGCTCTTCGGGACATCTGGCGGGAGGGCGGCACCGGACTTGGCCATCTGGCGCGTGGTCTGATCTGGGCGTTGCCGGTGATCATGGTGCTGATCGTAGGCGCTGTGCATATCGTCACCAATCCACCCTTGACCGAAATATCCACCGATCCGGTGGAGCCGCCGCGCTTTCTGCCGCAACAGGATGAACCGCTTTCGCTGCCCGCTCTCCAGGCCCAGATTGCCGCTTGGCCGGACCTGACCGGCAGGCGGTACGCCTCGTCGCCTGAGGAGGTCGAGGCGGCCTTGCGAGAAGTTATCGCCGATAGTGGGTGGCTGTTTCGCGGCCAGTTCGGCACTCTCGCGACGAATGGAGAGTTGACGCTGCTTGTCGAGGGACGGGCCGGGATTTTGCTGCTGCCGACCCGTATAGCGGTACGTATCACCGAAGAGGGCGAGACGAGCTATGTCGATATGCGCAGCCGCACATTGGCTGGTGCTCACGATATGGGCGGCAACGGAGCGGTAATCACCAAGCTGTTCGATGCTCTCACCGAAAAGCTGCAGATCACCATTCAAAATTGACGGCCTGTGTGGCTAGGCGGTGAAGTAATGGCTGTCGAGACGGGGCGCGTCCTCATCGCAGCGGACGGCGCCCCGCTCGTTCAAAGCCTCCAGATGCGCGAACACGTTGAGCGCAGCCGCGCCATGGAGGCGCGGATCGATATCGCGGTAAATCACGCCGACCATCTCGGAAATGGTCCTGTCGCCTGCCACCAGACGCTTCAGGATCGCACCCTCGCGCATGCGTCGGTGTGTCCTCAGCCCACGCAAAAACAGCGACGGTTTGACGACCGGTCCTCCATGGCCCGGCAGGTAGATTCGGTCGTCAGCCCGTTCTATCAATCGGTCGAGTGAAGCCATATAGTCGTTCATGTTGCCGTCGGGCGGAGCGACGATGGTGGTTGACCACGCCATCACGTGATCGGCCGAGAAGACGATTCCAGTATCATCCATGGAGAAACACAGATGGTTCGCCGTATGACCCGGCGTATGGAGAGCTGTCAGGCTGAACTCGTCAGTCTCGATCATCTCGCCATCGCCGATTTCGCGATCCGGAGCGAAGTCATAATCGCCAGATGCATCCAGCCGGTTCTCTTCGTTCACTGCAAGCGCGCGCGCTGCCCTGTGGGGGCCTTCAGCCACGATCTCGCCGCCGACGCGGGCCTGCAACGGCCGCGCAAGGGGGGAGTGATCCCGGTGGGTATGACTGACGAGAATGTGGCTGACAGGCCGCCCGTCAATAGCAGCAACAAGCGTTTCCAGATGATCTTCGTCCATGGGGCCTGGATCGATCACAACCAGTGATCTGTCGCCGATTACATAAGAATTGGTGCCCTGAAACGTAAAGGGCGATGCATTGGCGCACGTAACCCGCAAAACGTTGTCCGCAACACGCACGCTGCTACCGTGGCGCGGCTCGAAATCCCGGTCGAAATCCATAAACTTTCTTAAAGTCCCTCTTCGGCGCCGATCGATCCCGCGCAGACGTAAAACAAATGTGGCTTCGTCGCCAATATAGCAAATCGGCGTTGCCCGATGGGATCGGCTTTGCTAATGCAGCGCGCCAAGGGTGAAAGTCCACCCGGTCATTGGGGCGTCGCCAAGTGGTAAGGCAGCGGCTTTTGGTGCCGCCATTCGCAGGTTCGAATCCTGCCGCCCCAGCCAGCCTGTTTCCTGCATCAAGCTGTGTTTCCTAATATTTTCTGCAACTTGCACCCAGGATCTCGCCACGCGGGTGAAATCGCAAAGTCACGCAACACATGCCGAAAATCAAAGGTCTCGAAAGAAAATGAGGCGATAAGCCATAAGCATAATCATTTGTTCACGAAATAAATTCGAATATTCATGGGTTTGGCGGACATTAAGCCGCGTTTAACATGCCTCTGCGATCCTTCCAATATTGCAGAGGGCTCGATAATGCTCGGACGTTTCCGTCGGATTTCAACGCGACAAAGAGCGCAGCTGCGCGGCATTTTCAGCCGCCTTCGCGCCGATCAGTTCGACGAACTGACCGCACGCCAGCTTCGAAGCGAGCGTGTGACGGCGTTGATGAACAATCTGACGCCGTTCACCTTGTTCAATGCGGTTTCAGCCGTGTTCCTGGCCGTCTGGTTTTTCGATCACGGTGTCGACTCTCTGCTGACGGCCTGGGTAAGCGTCCTCATATCTCTTTCGATCATCGCTCTGGTCACGCGACTGCGGCGCGACCGGGCGCGACCCTATTCCGGGTCCGAGCGAACGACCTCCCGTATCGTCCACCAGACGATCTTCACAGCCTGTTGCTGGTCGATCAGTTTCTTCTTCCTGCTTCCGGTTTCCGTTGGGCACGATTTTCTGATCCTGAATGGTTTGGCGGTTGGCGGGGTCATCCTCGGCCCCACGGTCCTGCATCCGGTTCCCAAGGCGGCGCTGGCCTGGCTGGTGACGACCACCTCCCTCAACACGGTCGCATTTGTAATGTTCGGCGATATTCATCTTGTTGCAGCGGCAATAATGAATATCGCTTTCACGCTCGTCGCCGGCGTGAACTGCATCAAGCAGTCCGATTATATGACCCGGCAGTTCGTTATCCGGCAGTCTCTTCAGGAAAAGCAGGACATGATCGCCCTGCTTTTGAAGGAGTACGAAGATGGCGTTCGTACATGGCCGTGGGAATGCGACAGCTTCGGTCACATCACGCGTATGCCAAAGGCGGTCGAGAATTTGCTGGGGCGTGCGCGAGGCGGTCTATGCTGGAACATTAGCGATCTGGCGCGGGTCGGAGGAGAAGCAGACCAGAACAAGGCCGCCAACGAACTGATCGGCGTGCTGTCGCGGCCGCGAAAATTCCACGATTATCTCGTGCCCTTCAAGCGTGAGGGCGAGGAGAGCTTGTGGTTCTCTGTCAGCGGCAAGCCGGTTTACAGCCAGGACGGCGAATTTCTTGGATATCGCGGCCTCATCACCGATGTGACAGAGACCAAACTGGCGGAAGAGAAGGTCAAATTTCTCGCCACTCACGATTCACTGACCGAAATGCCGAACCGTACTCTTTACGCAGATACGGTCGGCCCGTGGATTGAACGCGAGCGTACCTTCGTCTGCCTGCATATCGATCTCGACCGCTTCAAGTTGGTCAACGACTCGCTGGGTCACGCCGCCGGCGACGATCTGCTGGTTGCAGTGGCGGAGCGTTTGAGAGGCTGTGCCGCAAACGTGGGACCGGAAGCCATTTGCGCGAGAGTCGGGGGTGACGAATTTCTGGCTGCTCTGCCCGCGCCAAAAGACGAAGATTGGGCTGCTGACGATACACCAGTCGCCCGCGCCGTCGGAGAGATCGTCGATTGCCTCTCCCAGCCATTCGAACTCGATGCTGGTACGGTGACCATCGGCGGGTCTGTCGGCTATGCGTTGTATCCCGATGATGCGTCAAATCTCTCCGATCTGACAAATCGCGCCGATCTGGCTCTCTACCGCGCCAAGAACGAGGGCCGCAACCAGTACCGGCGCTATATTGCCGGCATGGATCGACGAGCGCAGAACCGCAAGAAGCTGGAGGTCGGCCTTCGCAACGCCATCGCCCATGACGAGCTTCGGCTGGTCTATCAACCAATCGTGGAACTGCAAAGCGGCGTGGTATCCAGCGTAGAAGTCCTGTTGCGATGGAACAGCGCCCAGCACGGCTTTATCTCGCCTCAAATATTTATTCCTATCGCTGAAGAAAGCGGACTGATCTACGAGATCGGCGAGTGGGTATTGTTACAGGCCTGCCAGGAGGCGGTCTCCTGGAAAGACACGATTTCTCTTTCTGTGAACGTATCGGCCAAGCAGATCCTTCGTGCCGGTTTCGACCGGACCGTTCTTGCGGCTCTGAAAAAGACAGGGTTTCCGGCAGAGCGGCTGGAGCTCGAATTGACCGAAACGGTTTTTCTCGAGGAAGGCCATCTGGCGCTCGAAACTATAGACAGCCTGCGGGAGCACGGCATTCGCATTATTCTCGACGATTTTGGTACGGGATATTCGTCGCTCAGCTACCTGCAATCCTTCTCCTTCGACAAGATCAAGGTCGACCGATCCTTCGTATCCAGCCTGCAGCAGGCTCCAATCGCCGGCGGTAGCACATCCGATACGCTAATCCGGGCCATGATCGGTCTTGCCCAAATGCTCGATGTCCCCGTGACAGCGGAGGGCATTGAAGAAGACTGGCAGGCCGAAGAACTTCGCAAGCTCGGTTGCAATTACGGGCAGGGCTATCTTTTCTCCCGCCCCGTCTCCAGCAGCGACTTGCGCGAATTGATAGGATCGGCCGCAAAGATGAAGGGTGAGGGAGGATCGCTCCCTCGCGACGTCGCCTGAACGGTATGATAGCCGCGTTGGCAGCGTCGCCCTGAGTAAAGTCTTCAGGGACACTCCGCAGCTATCCTCCAGACGCTTTGGCCGATAGAATTTCACCCTTCACAGGTTTGGAGTAATGCATGATTCCCAAAGCGGAATTGCACTGTCATATCGAAGGCGCCGTCAGCCCGGCCCTGGCGCGTGAAATGGCCCGCCGTCATAATGCCGATCTCGACTCGGTCCTGGACGGCGACCGGTATCGGCGACAGAATTTTTCGGTCTTCCTCACGAGCTACGACATCGTCGCCAATCTCTTTCGCGAGCGCGATGACTTTGTCCAACTCGCCTACGATCATTATTGCGCGCTTGCCCGCGACGGATGTCTCTATGCCGAAATCTTCGCATCGCCCGCCCATGCCGAAGCTGTCGGTCTTGCGCCGCAATCCTATCTTGAGGGGCTTGATGAAGGCATAGCGCGCGCACGACGCGACTGCGGGATCGAGGGGCGCATCATCGTGACGGGTGTACGACACCTGGGGCCGGATGCGGTCCGCAAGGCAGCGGAGATCGCGATTGGCTGTGGCCTTGAAGCGGTCACCGGTTTCGGAATGGCAGGCAACGAACGAACTGGCCGCCCGCGAGACTATGCCACCGCCTTTGACATCGCTCGCGAGGGCGGACTTCGCCTGACCTGTCATGCTGGCGAATGGGTCGGTCCCGAGGGTATTGAGGAGACCATGGATGTTCTGAAGGTCGAACGGCTCGGCCATGGCGTCCGTGCTGCTGAGAGCGAAACGCTGACACGACGGATTGCCGATGAAGGGATTGTACTGGAGGTCTGTCCCGGCTCGAACCTCTCATTGGGAGTCTATGAACGGTTCGAAGATCATCCGTTTCGCCGCCTGATGGAAGCTGGTTGCCGGGTCACGCTTAATTCGGACGACCCGCCCCATTTTCAAACCAGCCTGGCCGATGAATATCGGATCGGGCGCGATGTCTTCGGCCTTTCCGATGGCGATCTGCATCGAATTACCCGCACAGCCCTCGAAGCTGCCTTTGTCGATGGGGATACACGCGCTCAGCTTCTTGAGCGGCTGGACAAGTCGGCCTAGCGTTGCGCCAAAGCCAAGCGGAGAGAATTATGAGCCAGGAAAAAGGATCGGGGATGGTCACCGTAGTGGACCATCCGCTGGTTCAGCACAAGCTGACGATCATGCGGAAGAAGGAAACCTCGACGGCCGGGTTTCGACGCCTGCTCCGCGAAATCTCGCTTTTGCTCTGCTATGAGGTGACGCGCGGGCTGGAGATCACCTACGAACCTATCGAAACACCGTTGGAGCCGATGGACGCGCCGATGCTGGAAGGCAAGAAGCTTGTCTTCGCTTCTGTGCTCCGCGCGGGCAACGGTCTTCTGGAGGGAATGCTCGATCTGGTGCCGGCCGCGCGCGTGGCGCATATCGGTCTCTACCGGGACCACGAAACCCTCCAGCCCGTCCATTATTTCTTCAAGGCGCCGAGTGACCTCGGCAACCGGCTCGTCATTGTTGTCGACCCAATGTTGGCGACGGCAAACTCGGCCGTCGCCGCCATCGACAAGTTGAAAGAGGAAGGCGCGACGAACATTCGCTTCCTCTGCCTTCTTGCTGCGCCGGAGGGTATCGAGCGCTTCACCAAGGCGCATCCTGATGTGCCGGTATTCACCGCTTCGATCGATGATCGGCTGAATGACAAGGGCTACATCTTGCCGGGCCTCGGCGACGCCGGCGACCGCATGTACGGTACGAAGTAGCCCGGCTAAGCCTACGAAATGAATCGCAAATTCCGATCATCCTGAATCGGAATCTCAAGGCGCTGAATCATCGCTTCAGCACCTTGAATCAATTTGTGAGGCTGAGAACCCGGCCCAGACAATAAGGGCTCTTCCTATTAAGCCGTGATCCGTTCCGAGACCGAGGATGGCGTCTGGCCGCCACCTTGTCGAACCGCGCGACGCACACGGTCGGCCGCTTTCTGGAACGTCGCCTCGTCACGCGCATGGATGCGGCAAAGCGGCGAAGACCCGTCCCAAGTCCGGGAGGCCAGATCGCTCAGACCGACCGCATGATCGATATTGTCCTCAGATCGTGTTCGCCCGCCGCCCAGTTCGATAACGGCCAGGCCGAGCTGCCGGGTATCGAAAGAAAGGCGGCCGGCATATTCGGCGCCATTCTCCAACGTCAGATCACGAACGATCGGGGCGACCGGCAGGTGCTCGTCCATCTGCTCGATGAAATCGCTCGGCCCGCCCAGCGCACTGACCATCTGCCCGAAGCGCTCGGCTGCCGCGCCAGATGACAGCGCCTCTTGCGATTTTCGCAGGCCCTCTTCCGCGCTGTCGGCAATGCCAACGATTGCGAGCATCTCCGCAGCGAGGGCCAGCGTGATCTCCCGAAGGCGCGGCTCGCTTCCATTGCCACGAAGCACATTGACCGCGCTTCGCACTTCAACGGCATTGCCCGCCGCATTCGCGAGGGGATGGTCCATGTCTGTCAGCAGCGCGACGGTTGGCATGCCGGCGCCATTCGCGACCTCCACCAGGCTTGTCGCCAGTTCGCGTGCGGCGGCTTCGTCGGCCATGAAGGCGCCCGAACCGACCTTAACGTCCAGCACCAGCCCCTTAAGTCCCGCGGCAAGTTTTTTCGACAGGATCGAGGCGGTGATGAGCGGTACGCTCTCCACCGTCGCTGTCACGTCCCGAATGCCGTAGATAACCTTGTCCGCCGGGGCGAGCGAGCCGGTCTGGCCGATGATCGCGCAGCCCACTTCCTTGACGACGCGCCGAAAGACTTCGTCATCCGGTGTCACATTGTAGCCGGGTATCGACTCGAATTTGTCGAGAGTCCCGCCCGTATGACCGAGGCCTCGCCCGGAGATCATAGGGACGTACCCGCCACATGCTGCAACAATTGGCGCAAGAATGAGGCTGACATTGTCGCCGACGCCGCCGGTCGAGTGCTTATCGACGACCGCTGGACCGAGATCGGACCAATCGAGAACCGTACCGGAATCGCGCATGGCCGTCGTCAGCGCCACGGCCTCGTCGCGGCTCATTCCGTTGAGGTAGACGGCCATGGCGAGCGCGGCGATCTGCTCCTTCGTTACGCTCTTGTCCATAACGCCTGCGATAAAGTCGCCGATGTCTCGCGCCTCGAGTGGCTGGCGGTCGCGCTTGGCGCGGACGATCTCCTGCGGCAGCATATTCAGTATCCCGATCCGCTTGCAGCGGTACCGTGCTCGCCGCGGGCCACAGCGATGAGGTCGGTCAAAAGGCTCGATGCGCCGATGCGGAACGTCCTCGGGCTGACCCATTCATCACCCATCTTCTTTGCCGCAAGGTCTGCATAGGCTTTCGCCTCGGCAAAGCTGCGAACGCCGCCAGACACCTTCAGCCCGCCTCTTCCCGCTGCTGCGATGGCATCGAGCAGCGCATCTGCGGCTTCCATCGTCGCACCGGTCTCCACCTTGCCGGTCGACGTCTTGACGAAATCCGCGCCGCCCGTCAGCGCTGCACCGGCCAGAAGCTGCATCTCATCGGTATCGGCCAGCATCCCGGTTTCGAGAATGGCCTTAACCGGTAGGCCACCAGCGGCGTCCTTTACCTGACGAACAGCAAAGGTCACGGCATGAGGATCTTCAACACCGCGCCGATAATCGACCACCATGTCGATCTCTGTTGCGCCATTGGCCAGCGCCAGACGGATATCGTGCTGGGTTCGAGCCCATGGCTCTTGCCCGCCCGGGAAATTGACCACGGTCGCGATCTGAATCGGGGTGCCTTTGACAGCCATCGCCGCCCGCTTGACGTGATCGGGCCACACGCAGACCGCCGCCACGGGGCCGAAAGGCGTGCGCGCTTTATCCAGAAGTTGATCGACCTTGTCGGCAGGCCGGTCATCAGACAGCTCCGTCAGATCGAGACAGCCGATCAGGCGTTCCGCAAAAGTCGCGTCGGTTAGGTCGGTCATGAACCAATTCACTTTCGAAGTAAGAACTCAAATACTCGGCAGGTCGGAAAACGCCATCGGCAGCAGGTCGCCGAGACGTACCGTTTCGACGATGCCGGTCTGATCGCACAGGTGGATCTTGGTCCTTGCCGTGCCGAATTCAGCAAGCCGCTGGCGGCAACCGCCGCAGGGCGTGATGCGATCTTTTTTTGGCGCGACGACCGCCACTTCCGCAAGGCATCCCGGCTCTGAATAACCGGCCATCACCATATGGGCGAGGGCCGACGTTTCAGCGCACCAGCCTTCGGGAAAAGCGACATTCTCCATATTGGCGCCGGAAAAGGTTGCGCCGTCTTTCGTCCGAAGCGCCGCGCCGACCGAAAAACCGGAATAAGGTGCGTGGGCGCGTTCGAGGGCCTTCCGCGCAAGATGAAAAAGTTTGTCGCCTTCGGCCATATCAACGCTCCTTGGTATAGGGAACGCCGCCAGCACGGGGCGGTTCGGCGCGGCCGATAAAGCCTGCCAGAAGGACGACTGTCAGAATGTACGGTAAAGCCTGGATGAATTGTACCGGCACGCGCCCGATCAATGGCAGTTCTGCGCCTTGAAGGCGTATGGCGGATGCGTCGAGGAAACCGAACAGCAAACATGCGAACATCACCGGGACCGGCTTCCATTTTGCGAAAATGAGCGCGGCCAGCGCAATATAGCCCTTGCCGGCCGTCATATTGTTGTTGAACCCGCCGGATTGGCTGATCGCCAGATAGGTGCCCGCCACGCCACACAGCGCGCCGCAGATGATGACGGCTTCATAGCGCAGTGCCGTGACGGATATGCCGGCGGTATCGACCGCAGCCGGGTTTTCGCCCACTGCACGCAGACGCAGCCCGAACCGGGTCCGAAACAGGATCCACCAGGTGAGCGGCACCATGATGAAAGCAATGTAGACCAGCAGGGAATGGCCGAGAACCAGTTCTGAGAAGATCGGACCGAGGATCGGTATGTCACGCAGTTCCGCGGCAAATCCGGGCTCGCTGCCGAGAAATCTCTGATCGGTCGAAAGTTGTGGCGTGCGCCCGCCTTGTCCGAACCAGGCCTGGCCGAGGAGAACCGTGGCGCCGGCGGCGACAAAATTCAGCGCGACGCCCGATACGATCTGGTTGCCGCGCGCCGTGATCGAGGCGAAGCCGTGAACGAGCCCGAAAATGATGGATACGAGGACGCCGAGAAGAAGGCCGGCATAGGCTGAGCCGGTGACGGACGCGCCTGCGCCTGCGGCAAAGGCTGCCGCAAGCATTTTCCCTTCAAGGCCGATGTCGAAAATGCCGGCGCGTTCGGAGTACAGGCCGGCGAGGGCCGCGAGCAAAAGCGGCGTCGAAAGCCGCAGCGTGGAATCCAGGATCAGCAGGGTGGAGTTGAAATCCATCAAGCCGCTCCTTCCGCTTCCGGGGAAACGCCCCGCCTGTGCATGGCCAGAAAGAAGCGCGTCAGCTGCGGTCGGAACATATGCTCCAGCGCGCCGGCAAACAGGATGACGAGACCTTGAATGACGACAATCATGTCACGCGTGATCGTCGGCATGTCGAAGGCCAGTTCCGCGCCACCCTGATAGAGCATACCGAACAGGATGGCCGCCAGCACAATGCCAACCGGATGATTGCGACCCATAAGGGCCACTGCGATGCCGACAAAACCTGCGCCCTGAACGATGTCGAGAGTCAGTCTATGAAGATCGCCCATGACCGGGTTCAGGGACATTAGACCGGCAAGTCCCCCCGATATCATCATGGCGATAATGACCGTGCGGGCTGGACGGATGCCGGCATATTTCGCAGCGGATGGCGACAAGCCCATCGTGCGGATGCTGTAACCGAACCGGGTGCGCCAGATCAGGACCCAAACGAGCAGGCAACAGATCAGCGCGACGAAGAAAGACAGATTCAGCGGCGTGTTTCGAATGTCTGCGCCGAAGAGGTTCAATAGGCCGGTAAGCTTCGGCAGCCAGCCGCCATCGGCAAAAACGGCGGTTTCCGGTCCCATTTGTCCGGCCGGACGCAGCCAGTCTACCAGCAGCCAGTTCATCAGCGACGCTGCGATGAAGTTGAACATGATGGTGGTGATGACGACATGGCTGCCGCGGACAGCCTGGAGATAGCCCGGCAGGAATCCCCACGCCGCGCCGAAGCCTGCCCCCATGACGATGGCGACCGGCAGCACCAGCCACCATGGCACATAAGCGCCCAGCCACAGGCATGCGAGTGCGACGCCGAGCCCGCCAATCAAAGCCTGGCCCTCCGAGCCGATATTGAAGAGTCCGCAATGAATGGCGACTGCGACCGACAGGCCGGTGAAAATGAAGTTGGTCGCGTAAAACAGCGTGAATCCGATACCGCGTCCGGACCCGAAGGCGCCATCGATCATCAGCCAGGCAGCTTTGAACGGGTTCTCTCCGACGGCAACGACAACGAGACCGGAGACGATAAATGCGACGAGCAGATTGATTGCCGGCAGAAGCACATAATTGACCCAGGGCGGCAGCGTGTTGGTCATGGCCGCTCTCCCGGTATCTGGGTCTCGGCGGGCGCCTGCCCCGGCGCGATATCGACCATGGCGGGGTCGGGCACCGCGTGAACTTCACTATCGGATTGCGCGATCCCGGCCATCAGGAGGCCAAGTTCGCCTTCGGTCGCTTCGGCGCCTCTTTCTCCGACGATCTTACCGTCGAACATCACCAGAATACGATCTGACAGCGCCCGGATTTCGTCCAGTTCGACCGAGACCAGAAGGATAGCCTTGCCAGCGTCCCGCATTTCGACAATGCGGCGATGGATGAATTCGATTGCACCGACATCGACGCCGCGGGTCGGTTGACCGATCAGCAGCACATCGGGATCGCGTTCCATCTCACGGGCAAGAACAATCTTCTGCTGATTGCCGCCGGAAAAATTGGCGGTTTTCAGACGGCAGTCCGGCGGGCGAATATCGTACTGTTCGATCCTCTCGCGTGCATGATCCCGAATAGCGGATATGGAGAGAAACGGGCCATTTCCGAAAGCGGGATTGTTATGATAGCCGAGAATGGCGTTTTCGTTTTCCTCGAACGGCAGAACCAGACCCATATGATGACGATCCTCCGGCACGTGGGCGAGCCCTTCGTCGCGTAGCGACGCCGGATCGAGCGTTTTGTAATCTAGCTTTTCGCCATTCAGTTCGACGCTGCCGAGCGTCGGTTGGCGGATGCCGGCAATCGTCTCGATCAGATGCGACTGCCCGTTCCCGGCGACCCCGGCGATCCCGACGATTTCTCCGGCCCGGATATCGAGGCCGACATTCTTGACCATCGGTACATTACGGCTGTCCACGACCGTCAGATCACGCACCGAAAGCTTTACCGGTCCTGGCTTGGATGGCTTCTTGTCGACGCGGAGCAGCACCCGTCTGCCGACCATCTTTTCTGCAATCGCCTCGACCGACGTCTGGGCGGTCGGCACCGTATCGACGATCTGGCCCTGGCGCATGACCGAAACCATGTCCGTCACCGCCATGATCTCACGCAACTTGTGCGTGATGAGAATGACGGTTTTGCCTTCCTCCCGGAGGCGCTGGAGAATGCGGAAGAGGTGGTCGGCCTCCGCCGGCGTCAATACGCCTGTCGGCTCGTCGAGGATCAGAATGTCCGCGCCGCGATAGAGCGCTTTCAGAATTTCGACACGCTGCTGCAGTCCCACCGGCAGATCTTCGATCAATGCGTCGGGATCGACCTCGAGTTGATAGTCTTTCTCGATCTGCTTGAGTTCGGCGCGAGCCCGCGCGATGCCGCCAGAGAGAAGGGCCGCACCCTCCGCGCCTAGCATGATGTTTTCCAGAACGGTGAAATTGTGAACCAGCATGAAATGCTGGTGAACCATGCCGATGCCAAGATCGATTGCCGCCTGGCTGTGCGGGATGGAGACCTTGTCGCCGCCTACTTCGATAGTTCCGCTATCGGCCTGATAGAAGCCGTAAAGGATACTCATCAGCGTCGATTTGCCGGCGCCGTTCTCGCCGACGATTCCATGAATCGAGGCTTTGCGGACGGTCAGGTCGATATCGCGATTGGCGCGGACAGACCCGAAGCTTTTTGAGATGCCGGACAGACGAATGGCAGGAGGAGCGCTTGGTTTTGCGGCGGTATCGGCCATGGTCGGATCAGCCCTGACAGAAGACAACGCGGTGCGGCTGGGAAGGAGCCGGAACGGACGGCAATCCGTTCCGGCCTGGGAACCGCATCAATATGTGCAGTTATTGTCCGCCATGTAATCGTGGACTTCCAGTTCGCCGGAAGCAATCTTGGCCTTGGCCTCGTCCACGGCGGCTGTCATCTCGTCGCTGACGAGATCCTTGTTGTTGTCATCCATCGCGACGCCGACGCCGTCTTCCTTGACGCCAAGCGCAACCGTTCCCGTCTCGAACTCACCGCTCTCGGCATCCTTGAAGGCATCGTAGATCGCGTTGTCGACCCGCTTGATCATGGACGTCAGAACGCTTCCGGGCTGCAATCCGTTCTGGTTGGAGTCGACACCGATGGCCAGCTTGCCGGCATCGGCTGCCGTCTGCATCACGCCGATGCCCGTGCCGCCCGCCGCATGGAAAATCACATCGGCGCCGCTTTCGATCTGGCTCTTGGCCAGTTCGCCGCCCTTGACCGGATCGTTCCAGGCTGTCGGCGTTGAACCTGTCATGTTTTCCATGACCTCGGCTTCCGGCTTGACGCTTTTGACGCCGCCCTTATAGCCGCAGGCGAATTTGCGGATGAGTGGAATATCCATGCCGCCGACGAAACCGACCTTGTCGCTCTCGGAAGCCATCGCCGCCATGATGCCGACCAGATACGAGCCCTCGTGTTCCTTGAAGAGAACCGAGCGGACGTTCGGCAGATCGACAACAGAGTCGATGATCACGAATTTGGTATCCGGGAATTCCTTGGCCACTTCTTCGACCGCGGCCTGCTGGCTGAAGCCGATAGCGGCGATCGGATTGTTGCCGTCTTCAGCGAAACGGCGAAGCGCCTGGGCGCGCTGCTGCTCGTTCTGCACCTCGAAATCGCGATAATCCGAGCCGGTTTCTTCCTTGTATTTTTCCGCGCCATTATGGGCGGCTTCGTTGAAGGATTTATCGAATTTGCCGCCCATATCGTAGACAACCGCCGGGGTGGACTCGGCGGCGACTGCAAATGCGGTGGTCGCCATCAGCGTGGCGAGAGCGAGGATGGTACGTTTCATGGACGTTTCCCTGTGCATCGATCGTCTTTTAATTACGGGAAGGGCACACCTTCCATTGGCCGGTCCAAACCGCTTCTGATTGCAGCCGGTCGGGCCGTCATAGAGGCACTTTTGCATAGTGGATTAAGCTTGACCATGGCCAAAACCCCTTGCCGCAAGGGCAATTGAGAAAACCGCCCCTGGCTCCGCCGCTATGCCTTATTCAACTCACGCTTCACCCAATTTCGATACGTGAAGTGAAAGGAGGACGCTTCGCCTGACGCGACTGATCGTTTATGGAGGCGGGAAGAAGACCGGAATCGGTCGGCATTCACTGATTTTCAAGAGGAAATAGACCCACATGCTGCCTTTCATCGATCTCGCTGCCCAGCAGGCCCGCCTACGTGACCGGATCGATGCGGCGATTGGCGAGGTTCTCGACGGTGGCGCTTACATTCTCGGCCCGGCCGTCGGTCGGTTCGAGGACGAGCTTTCCGCTTTTTGCGGAGCGCGGCATTCGATCTCCTGTGCAAACGGCACGGATGCGCTGCTGCTGGCGTTGATGGCGCTGGAGGTCACGGCGGGAGATGCGGTCTTCGTGCCGTCATTCACTTTTGCGGCTACGGCGGAGATCGTGCCCTGCCTGGGCGCGGTTCCCTATTTCGTCGACATCGATCCGCAGACCTACAATATGGACCCCGAAAGCCTGAAGCGCTGCATCGAGAAGGCAGCGCGCGACGGTATGCCGCTTAAGGCGGTCATCCCTGTCGATCTGTTCGGTCTGCCGGCGGATATCGATGCGATAGAGCCGATCGCACGGGAAAGCGGAATGGCCATTGTTTGCGACACCGCGCAGGGGTTCGGCGGGAAGTATAAAGGCCGCGTAGCCGGTGCGATGGGGGATCTGGCGACGACCTCGTTCTTTCCTGCCAAGCCGCTAGGCTGCTACGGCGATGGCGGAGCGATCACGACCAATGACGAAAAGCTGGCCGACAGCCTTCGATCCCTGCGCAATCATGGGGCAGGCGCGGACAAATATGACAACATCCACATCGGCATGAACAGTCGTTTGGACTCCATCCAGGCCGCGATCCTCTCCGTCAAACTGTCGATATTCGAAGAGGAAATCACGATGCGGCAGGATGTCGCGGCCAGATATGTAGAACGTTTGGCCGATGTCGTGGCCGTGCCTACCGTACCGGAAGGGCTGACCTCGACCTGGGCGCAATATACCGTGCGCTTGCCCGTCGGCGCGGACCGATCGGCGGTTCAGGCCAAACTGCGCGATGCTGGCGTACCGACAGCGATTTACTACCCGATCCCGCTGCACCGGCAGACGGCATATCGCCATTGGCCGCACGATCCGTCTGGCATGGTGGCGACAGACGAGGCGGCGGAGAGCGTGCTTGCTCTGCCGATGCACCCATATCTGGAAGCTGGCGACCAGGACCGGATCGCCGAGGCGCTCAAGGGAGCGCTTGCCGCGTGAGCGATGACTCGCATGGTGCGCCGGACGATATCGAAGCCGCACGCACAATCGACAATGAAGCGCTGGCGAGCGCCTACGATCGCGCCCTGGCGCTGGAGAAACAGGGCGCGCGAGACGAGGCGGTCGCCGCGTGGCGCGCGGTCCTCGCTCTGGACCCTGCCGATCATGGCGGCGCGGCGATCCGCCTTGCCGCGCTCGGGGCGGAGACTGCGCCGCGCCGGATGCCGGACGCTTATGTCGAGACGCTGTTCGACCAGCATGCTTCGGCCTTTGACGACATTCTTGTCGAGCAACTCGGTTATACCGTGCCCGTGCTGCTTGCCGAGGCGCTCCGTAAAGCCGCGCCAGGCCCATACAATCGGGCGCTCGATCTCGGTTGCGGGACGGGCCTGACGGGCAGCGCACTCGGCGAATTCGTCGAGACGTTTATCGGTCTCGACATTTCCGAAGCGATGGTTGCCGAAGCCGACGACCGGGACGTCTATGACGGCCTCTACGTCGCCGAGGCCGAGGACTTTCTGGAAAATATCGGCGACGCCGAGGATGATTTCGATCTGATCGTCGCAACGGACGTCCTGCCTTATATCGGCGATCCGTCACGGCTTTTCGCCGCCATGGCCGGCAAGGCTTCGCCCGGCGCAGTGATAGGCTTTTCGACGGAGAGTTTCGACGCCAGCGAGGGTGAGTCGGGATACCGCGTTTTACCGACCCATCGCTACGCGCACGATCCGAACTACATCGCCGAATTGCTGGAAACGAGCGGCTTCGAACTGCTTTACAATCCGGTCATCACGGTGCGGATGGAACAGGGCAATCCCGCACCCGGCTATCTGTTCCTGGCACGAAAGAAGTAAGGCTCATCGAGCTCAAAATATTTGCCTTGAAGCTTTGTATGCGGGACACAATCGAGGAGCGCTTCACCGCCAGCGCTTCGGCCTTCCTGCATCAAGCTTATCCAGTGTGGCATGATATTCGGCTTCCAACTGCTCCACATAGGCGGCGACCGAGCCACGCGACTTGACCGCGCCGATCCCCTGGCCGGACCCCCATATGTCCTTCCAGGCCTTGGCTTTGCTGCCGCCGCCAGCCGCGAAGTTCATGGTTGACGGATCGCTCTGCGGCAAATCGTCCGGGTTCATGCCGGCCTTTTCGATGGAGCCGCGCAGATAGTTGCCGTGAACGCCGGTGAAAAGGTTGGTGTAGACGATCTGTTCGCCGGTGCTGCCGACAATCATGTCCTTGTAATCGTCCACCGCATTGGCCTCGTCGGTGGCGATGAAGGCGCTGCCGATATAGCCGAAATCAGCGCCCATGGCCTGCGCTGCAGCCACCGCGCCGCCGGTCGCGATAGCGCCGGAAAGCGCCAGCGGCCCGTCGAAAAATTCACGGATTTCCTGAATGAGCGCGAGGGGTGAAAGCGTACCGGCATGGCCGCCCGCGCCGGATGCGACTGCGACCAGCCCGTCCGCGCCTTTTTCCAGCGCCTTCCGCGCAAAGCGGGTGTTAATGACGTCATGCAAAACGATGCCGCCATAGGAATGAACCGCGTCGTTCACTTCCGGCACGGCGCCGAGCGAGGTAATGACGATGGGCGCTTTGTGCTTCACGCACATCTGGACATCGGCCATCAACCGGTCATTACTCTTGTGCACGATCTGGTTGACGGCAAAGGGAGCGGAAGGACGATCCGGGTTCTTCTGGTCATGCTCGGCCAGTTCTGTCGTGATCCGGTCCAGCCACTCATCGAGCACTTCGGCGGGGCGGGCGTTCAGTGCCGGAAACGAACCGACGATTCCGGCCTTGCACTGCGCGATCACCATCTCAGGGCCGGAAACGATGAACATCGGTGAGCCGATAATCGGCAGGCGCAGATTCTGCAAAACAGGTGGCAGGGCCATGAAACGTCCTCTTCCCGAAAATCTCTTGAGACGACCTGATCAATTTTGACGTAAACGTCAATAGATCGATATATAATCTCGAAGGTGAAGTTTGCAGCCGAGACAGTCAATTGCTTGTCGTGGCGCAGAAATTGCCGTACCGCCGCTTGTGGAGAACGAAAGAGGTCGATGCGAATGACTGACCGGAAAAGCGCGAAGATCGTCTTCCTGGACAGCGACACATTCGCGCCGTCCACCGTGTTCGCAAAACCGGCCGTTTCGCACGAATGGGCAGAATACGCCGCCACCGACGAGCCGGAACTCGTCGAGCGATTGGCAGGCGCTACGGTGGCGATCACCAACAAGGTGCCCATCCGGCGCGATGCGATCCTGAACCTGCCCGATCTTCAAATGATCGCTGTTGCGGCGACAGGCTATAATGTCATCGATCTGAAAGCCTGCCGCGAGGCGAATATAACGGTTTCCAACGTCCAGGGCTACGCGAAAGATACCCTTCCGGAACATGTGTTCGCGCTGATACTGGCGCTGCGGCGCAACCTCATTCCCTATCGCCAGGACGTGATCGACGGCAGATGGCGGGATGCCGGGCAATTCTGCTTTTTCGATCACCCGATCCACGATCTGGCTGGTTCGACGCTCGGTATCGTAGGTTCCGGCACGCTCGGCCGGTCAGTCGGCCGGCTTGGTGAAGCCTTCGGAATGGATGTCATCTATGCGGGTCGAAAGGGTGACGACACGCCGGGTGACGGACGAGTGCCGTTTAACGAAATGCTTCGTCGGGCGGACGTTATCAGCCTGCATTGTCCACTGACGGACGAAACGAACGGCCTGATCCGCGACGCCGAATTTGCTGCAATGGATCGCAAGCCCGTCCTGATTAACACGGCGCGTGGCGGTGTCGTCGATGAAGAAGCCGCGGTTCGGGCGATAAAGGAAGAGCGGATAGCAGGGCTCGGTTTCGATGTGTTGAGTGAAGAGCCGCCAAAGAATGGTAATCCGCTTCTCGACATCGCCGATCGGCCGAATGTGATTATCACCCCGCATGTGGCATGGGCGTCGGAAAACGCGCAGAATGAAGTCTGGCGGCAGACCGTCGAGAATGTGGAAGCCTTTCTGGATGGGTCGCCGCTTCGCATCGTAACCTGAAATTCGGGAGGCCTGTCATCGGGTCGCAGCCTGACGAAATTCCGGAAAAGACATCCGGTCTGCGGCGCGGCTGGACAACCGGCGCTTGCGCCACCGCTGCAGCAAAAGCAGCGGCGACCGCTTTGCTCGGCGGTGGTTTTCCCGATCCAGTAACGATTACTCTGCCGGGCGGGCAGACACCCTCCTTTGCATTGGCGGATGAGCGGTGCGGCGATGGTTCGGCGGAAGTCGCTATCGTCAAGGATGCCGGTGACGATCCCGATGTGACGCATGGTGCTTTGGTGCGCGTGGCTGTGCGCCGTGGCGTGGCGGGAGCAGGTATTCGCTTTCAAGCCGGGCCGGGCGTCGGCACGGTCACTCTGGCCGGCCTGCCTGTGCCGCCCGGCGAACCGGCCATCAATCCCGTACCCCGCAAAATGATCGCCAGCACGCTGGAAGAGGTTGCAGCGGCCTACAGTGTATCGGCAGATTTCGATGTCACCATCGGAATCGATGGCGGTGAGGCGCTGGCGGCGAAGACAATGAACCCGCGCCTCGGCATCGTCGGCGGGCTTTCGGTACTCGGCACAACCGGCATCGTCGTTCCCTATAGCTGCGCGGCGTGGATACATTCCATCCATCGCGGTATCGACGTGGCGCGCGCCGCCGGCTTCGACCATGTGGGCGGGGCGACGGGCGATGCGTCCGAAAAGGCCATGGCGTCCCACTGCGGATTTGCAGAGCAGCAGCTCATCGACATGGGCGATTTCGTTGGCGGCATGCTGAAATATCTGCGCGTTCACCCCGTGCCCATGGTGACGGTGGCGGGAGGCATCGCGAAGATGACGAAGCTGGCCCAAGGCCGCCGCGACCTGCATTCCAAACATGGCCGCGCCGATATGGAGGCATTGGCGCTCGCGGTGCGAGAACTCGGCGGCGATGATCGACTACAGGCGCGCATCGTGCGGGCAAACACCGTCGCCGAAGCCTTCGCTCACGCCACGGACGCGGCGTTGCCGCTCGGCGATTATCTAGCGGGCCAGGCTTGGCGAACCGCTGCGCAGATTTTGCGGCAGGGGCGGTTGCAGCTTCTGATCTTCGATAGGGAAGGGCAGTTGCGCGGCAAGGCGAACATGGCCGAGATCGACCCGGCCATGTCTTGAATGTCTCAGGCCTTGCTAGGTTGCGGCGCTGAAACGGTGACGCCGCTCGTTCGCCAGAAATAGGCCGCGAAGGCGCCAAGCAGCGACCAGCCTACAAGAGCGACGCCGAAGGCTCGCGCTGCAAAGAGGGCCGCGATTTCCGGCGGGACCGTACCGGCAAAGGTATCCGGCTCGGGCGCACCGATCAAATGCGGCGCAAGCAGCAATACGGCCGCGCCGACCCATGTGGCCCAGCTTCGCGTGAACGCGATTAGGGCGGCGGCGATGCCGGCCGAGGCGACCGTGCCGAACCACCAGAGCTGCCGCGCACCGACATCGGCCGCAGCGACTCCCGGTACTTCAGGGGCGAGCGAAAAGCCAGCCGCGAACTGAATCACGAGAAAGCCGATAGCGCCCCAAATGAGGCCATTTCTGCCGTCGAGCGACTGGCCGCGCTGTTCGGCAAAACTCATCAGCGGAAGCAGAATCAGCGCGTATCCGGTGTAGAGCAGCATGCTGAAAACCACGCTGAGGCCGTCACGCATCAGATCCAGGCCGCCGAGTTCCGGATGAGCACTGACGCTATCTGCGCCGAAATG
This sequence comes from Notoacmeibacter sp. MSK16QG-6, assembly GCF_024158145.1. Classification (GTDB taxonomy): domain Bacteria; phylum Pseudomonadota; class Alphaproteobacteria; order Rhizobiales; family Rhizobiaceae; genus Notoacmeibacter. The sequence continues at coordinate 410,802 of NZ_JAMYXM010000001.1, read as the reverse complement.
GATGAGTTGGCCCGATTCGTAGAGTTCCGCGTGGAGAAGAACGGGTTGCACGAAGACGAGCTGCAACAGGGCCGCGATCAGACCGGCTGCAGCACCAGCGAACAGAGCGCTGGTGATCAAACGTGAAATCATCTCTTAGTGGCAGGGAAAGCCGTTGGCGTGGCGAACGTCGTGCGCCGCATCGTGCAGTGCGTCGGCTTGCGCCAGACCCACCGCGAAAATCACGCCGAAGCCGAAAACGACCGAGAGCAAAAGTGCTGCGACGCCGTTCGTCTGGCTCGTGATTGCCGGTTCGGCGAGGGTATGGTTCTGATTCATCTCGTCTCCTTTCCCGTCCACCCGACGGGTTCTTGGTTGCAATCGTGTCCGGCAGGTCTCCTGGCTTACGGATCGAAGCTCCGGCCCACCTTCCCCGATTGAAATAAACCGAGTGGTATTCTGGGCTTTCGCTCACCGCATACAGTCGCGGGGGCGGCTGCATTCGAAGGTCTCGCCTTCGCTGCATTCCCTCTTCGCTCTCTGGCCCGTCCAGGCGCAAAGAGAACCGAACGCCATCTGTCTAGAGGAATGGTGCGTCCAGCGCAAGAAATACTGGTGGCCGAATCCATCGGCCGATGCTTACCTTGGCCCATCTTCGATAGACGGGCGGTAAGCCGATGAACTTCGATATTCTCTTGAAAGGCGGCGTTCTGCCGGATGGCCGCACCGTCGATATCGCACTCAGTGACGACCGGATTGCCGCGATCGAGCCCTCCATCGATGCCGAGGCGGGCGAAGTGTTCGACATTGCCGGCGATCTGGTGTCACCGCCCTTTATCGATCCGCATTTTCATATGGATGCGACGCTGTCTTACGGCCGCCCGCGTATCAATGCGTCCGGCACCTTATTGGAGGGCATCGCGCTATGGGGCGAATTGAAGAAGGAGCAGACAGAAGACGACATTGCCGAGAGGGCGTTGCGCTATTGTGACTGGGCCGTCTCGATGGGCCTCCTGGCGATCCGATCTCATGTCGATACCAGCGACGACGATGCGATGAAGGGTGTTCGCGCATTACTGGCGGTGCGCGAGACTGTGAAGCCCTATCTCGACCTGCAACTTGTCGCCTTTCCGCAGGACGGTTTCTATCGCGCCCCAAAGGCTCGGGAGAATACGCTGGCTGCGCTTGATATGGGTGTCGATGTGGTTGGCGGCATCCCGCACTTCGAACGGACCATGGCGGAGGGCCGCGCCAGCGTAACAGAGCTCTGCGAAATAGCCGCCGATCGCGGTCTAATGGTCGATATGCATTGCGATGAAACGGACGATCCGATGTCACGCCATATCGAGCAACTGGCCTATGAAACGCAGCGGCTCGGATTGCGGGGCAGGGTGGTCGGGTCGCATCTCACCTCGATGCATTCGATGGACAATTATTATGTTTCCAAACTGCTGCCATTGATGGCGGAGGCGCAGGTTGCGGCCATCCCCAATCCGCTCATCAACATTACGCTGCAGGGCCGCCACGACACCTATCCGAAACGGCGCGGCCTGACCCGTGTGCCGGAGATGCTGACGCAGGGCATTCGGGTCGCCTGGGGTCAGGACTGCGTGCTCGATCCGTGGTATTCGCTCGGCACGGGCGATATGTTGGATGTCGCATTCATGGGCTTGCACGTGGCGCAGATGACGAGTCCGGCGGACATGCGCCGCTGCTTCGACATGGTGACGAGCGAAAGCGCCGCGATCATGGAACTCACGGATCTCGGCCTTGAGAAAGGAAAGCGCGCCAGCCTTGTCGTGCTCGATGCCGGCGATTCGGTGGAAGCAATCCGTCTGCGCCCGGACAGGCTCCTGGTCATCTCAAATGGACGTGTGGTTGCCCGCCATCAAAAATCGGAAAGCGCGCTCTCCCTGCCGGGCCGTCCATCGAGCGTCAGTCGGCGGCACAAGAACTAAGTCAGCCTAATTGCGCACTTTCCAGCCGGTGCGGAAGATCAGGGCGATGGCGCCGAGACAGAGCAGCATGAATGCCGCAACGGCCAGCAGGCTCGCAAAGACCGGAACGTCTGCTTGGTCGAAGAAAGCCCAGCGAAACCCGGAAATGAGGTAAACCACGGGATTGAAGAGGCTGATCGTCTGCCAGATCGGCGGCAACATGGACAATGAATAAAATGCTCCGCCCAGGAAGGCGAGCGGCGTGATGACCAGAAGCGGCACGAGTTGCAGCTGCTCGAAGCTCTCCGCCCAGATGCCGATAATGAAGCCGAACAGGGCGAAACTGATGCAGGTCAGAAACATGAAGGCCAGCATCCAGCCGGGATGGTTGACCGGCAGATCGACGAAGAAATTGGCGGTGATGTAAATAATCAGGCCGATCAGGAAGGATTTTGTCGCCGCAGCGCCGACATAGCCGATGACGATCTCGATGAAGGAGATGGGCGCTGAGAGCACCTCATAGATCGTCCCGATGAACTTTGGAAAATAGATCCCGAAGGCCGCATTGGAGACGCTCTGCGTCAGAATGGTCAGCATGATCAGGCCGGGAACGATGAACGCGCCGTAATCCAGCCCGTCGACCTCTTCGATCCGGCTGCCTATCGCTGCGCCGAAAACCACGAAGTAAAGCGATGTCGATAAGACCGGCGAGACGATGGATTGTCCGATAGTCCGAAAGAACCGGCTCATTTCGAAACGGTAGATCGACGCAATGGCGTGAAAATTCATTGGGCGCCATCCTCATTGACGAGATCGACGAAAATATCCTCAAGCGACGACTGGCGGGTGCGAACGTCCTTGACCATCAGCCCTTCCGACGAAACAGCGCTCAGCAGTGAAGCGATCCCGGAGCGGTCCGCGGATATGTCGTAATCGTAAATCAGTTCGTGCCCGTCCTCGCTCTTGCGGAGACTGAATCTTTGCAGACTATCGGGAATCGCTGCGATCGGCTCGACGAGTTCGATGGTCATCTGTTTGCCGCCAAGACGCGTCATCAACTCTTTTTTGTTCTCCACCAGAAGAATGCGCCCTTTGGAAATGATGCCGATCCGGTCGGCCATCGCTTCGGCTTCCTCGATATAGTGGGTCGTCAGAATAATGGTGACGCCGCGTTCGCGCAGGCGGTTCACGGTCTCCCACATCGCTTTGCGCAACTCGACATCGACCCCGGCCGTTGGCTCGTCAAGGAAGAGGATTTCCGGCTCGTGGGCGAGAGCTTTCGCGATCAGGACGCGGCGTTGCATGCCGCCGGACAGCTGGCTGGTCGGCGATTTGCGCTTGTCCCACAGCGACAGCTCGCGAAGAATTTCTTCCAGATGTTTTTCATTGCCCGGCTTGCCGAAGAGACCTCGTGTGAAGCGAATGGTGTTCAGCACCTTTTCGAAGGGCTCCAGCGAGACTTCCTGCGGCACGAGACCGACAATGCTTCTCGCCTTGCGGAAATCGTCGACGGTATCGTGACCGTCAATGCTGATAGTGCCCCTGGTCTGACGGACCAGACCACAAATAGCGGAAATCAATGTGGTTTTGCCGGCGCCATTCGGACCGAGCAGCGCGAAAATTTCGCCACGTTCGATTTCCAGATTGACGTCGGTCAGAGCAGTGAAACCGGAATCGTAGACCTTATGAAGGCCTTGGATGGAAATGATGGGGGACAGAACACGCTCCGTCGGTACGATTATTCTGAGGGTCGGTACCTGTTTTGAGGGGCGATATGTATGGTGCGCCGCGTTGAGCGCAAGCATGGCGCAGAAACGGATATTGTCACCCGGACATTTTCGGGCAGTGAGATCAATACGTTCTTCGCTCTAGCCCGTGTCGGATTCGAGCCGCCCGACATACCTGGCCAATACCAAAATGGCAGCAAGTGATGCAGAGGCCAGCACCGTAGCGGTTCCGATAAACAGTGCGTCGAACCCGAACGTCTCAATGACGGGCGTACTTAGAAAAGGTGAGGCGATCTGCCCAAGAAAAACGGAACTGGTCAGAATGCTGCCCGCTAGGCCCCGGCGGTTCGGGGAAACGATCCCGAGGGCTATCGCCACGAAGTTCGGCATCGCCATCGCAAAGCCGATGCCGATAAGGGTGGTGCCGGCGAAAGGGATAATCGGCGCGCCGTCAAATGTCAGGAATGCAAAGCCGAACGCCATCGCTCCATACCCGCTGGCGAATGCGCCGGCATGGCCGATCTCCTGCTGCAATCGGCGATAAAACAGAGCGGTGCAGCCACCGGCGAGCGTCAGCGCTCCGAGGCCAATGCCCGTCATGCCTGCGCCATCGAATCCCGACGTTTCGAAAAAGAAGGGTAGTTGAGTGGGCATGATGAAGAAGATTGCGCTCGTTGCCATTTGGAGGAGAGCGAGGCCGGCCAAAACCGGTTTCCAGTGGGCCATTCCGTCCTCAGTGTCGAGGCGTCTGGAAGACGTGTCGCTCAGCGCCAGCTTCGGCTCGGTGATCGATAACCAGATGACGGGAAGAAAGATGCCTGCCAGACCATATATCGCAAATGGCAGTCGGGACGAAAAGCCTGCCAGTAGGCCGGCGAGCGAGATGAAAGCAAACCCGCCGAAATTACGTGCCGATATCTGCAGCCCCATAAGATCGCTGCGCTCTCTTCCCGCAAAATAGTCGCCGATAAGCGCCGTCTGTGCGGTCATGATGAGTGCGACTGCGACGCCTAGCGCCAGCCGGCTGACGAAGATGGCGTTCAGACTGGGCAGAATGCCGCCAGCAACGCCCGCCAGGACAAAAAGAAAGACGCCAAAAAGCAGAACCGGCCGTCGCCCGATCCGGTCGACGACCAACCCCGCGAGTGGTGCGACGAGAACCACACTGATGGACGGTGCTGGCACCAAGAGTCGGGTCAGATAAAGCGCGTTAGGGTTGCTTGAGAATTCTTCCGCGAGGCCGGGGAGTGCGGGGCTGATCGTTGCATTGGCCATGGTTGTCAGGCTTGCCGCCAGCAGAAGCGCAACAGCGCGCGGGTCGGCGATCACTGATCGCGGACGCTTCGTCTCAATTCTCTTCATCTTGTTGGGCCTTGCGTAAACTGTCGAACGCAGGCAGCCTACGAATTCAAGTCAACTTGAGGTCAAGCATGAAACTGCTGGATATTGGCGACCTCTCTCGCCGCAGCGGCGTGCCGCCTTCCACATTGCGGTATTACGACGATATCGGCCTGATAAAATCAGTCGCGCGCCATGGTCTGCGCCGCCAGTTCGAACCCTTGGCGTTGACCCAGCTTTCGCTCGTGGTACTCGGCAAATCGGCCGGTTTCTCCCTCGACGAGATCGCAGGCATGTTCGGAGCGGACGGACAGCCGAATCTACCACGCGGCGATCTCAAGATACGCGCCGATGCAATCGATCGACAGATCGGCAATTTGACCGTCCTGCGCGATGCCCTCCGGCATGTCGCGGACTGCCCAGCGCCGTCTCATATGGAATGCCCGTCATTCCAGAAGCTGTTGCGTGTCGCCACGCGTCGGCGGGACGGAAAACAGCGGGCCTAACGGTGGAGGATCAGTCGTATGAGAGACCAATTGTAGGGGGGACAGACCAAATAAACTGTCTGGCTGACTGGTCGGAGTGGCAGGATTCGAACCTGCGACCCCCTCGTCCCGAACGAGGTGCGCTACCAGGCTGCGCTACACTCCGTGGACCAGTTCGGGCGGCTGTATAGCTCTGCGGCTAGAGGGCCGCAAGAGGCGTGAGAGGCTTTTCTATACGGTCGATCAGAGCTTTCAGGCGCCGGCTCTTCACCCGACGCCAGGCAGTGCAAATCGTCCCCAGCCCGGAACCTTGATGGCGGGGCGCGCAAAGTCGAAGCCGGCCACGAGGCCGAGAAATTGTATTTCCAGACCATACCGAGCGCCTGCCGCAAATCCGATAAGGCCACCCAGGGTGATATGTATATCGCGGTGGTCCGACGCCATATCGAATGCAATAATTCCGGGTCGGAAGTCTCGCCCGACGGCGGTTGGGGGCAGGGCCGTCTGAAGCTCCGGCACTTCATCCAGAATGTGGGCGATGAAAGAGTTGGAGTTCGGCCCGGGCCAGATGCGATAATCACCGCTATTGCGAAACGGGTAGGAGCTGATTGCGGCGTCGATCTCAGGCAGGAGGCGAGTTGCGGCTTCGCCGTGAATGGCGGTAACGACGAAGGGATCGTTGGAATACCAGCGGCCATCGGCAGGGTAGCTATTGCGCCGCACCGGCTGTCCCCAGCCAACCTTGTCGTACCGGTCATAGCGCGTGCCTTCGGCGGCCTTGACGACCAGCCAGCTATGCACGGCCAATGCGCCTTTGAGGCCACCCGTGCGCGCGGCGAGAATATAGATTGCGGCATTTTCGTCATCGCTTGCGCTTGGCAGGAGGCCGGAACTGCCCCAGTCGGCCTGTCGCCAACTGAGAGGTCGTTCGCTGAACTGCCAGTGGAGGAGGGATGCCCCAGCCGGCAGCGCGAAGACGACGATGACAAAGATCAGAAAATATCGGATGAAACGCATGGCCCGAACGATGTGAGAGAATAGCATTTAGCGCATGTCTTTCCGGCAAAATTGCGGATATGGGGGGCTGCACCGAACGCGATAATGACAATGGAAAATGAAATGGCGGACAATCCGGTTCTGGTCGAGGTGACGCGCGGCTCACGCGTGGAGAGTTTTCATCGGGGCGCTTTTGTCGCGATCGATGCAGATGGTGCGGTCGTGATGACTGAAGGCGACGTCGACGTGCCGATTTTCCCACGTTCCGCGGTCAAGCTGATCCAGGCGCTGCCCTTGATCGAGAGTGGCGCAGCGGACGATTGTGGACTGACCGATAGTGAGCTGGCGCTGGCGGGGGCATCTCATTCGGGCGAGCCCGGCCATGTCGAGGGAGCGGCGGCGATCTTGTCCAAGGCAGGTCTCGAACCCGGAGCGCTCGAATGCGGCTCCCACTGGCCGATGAACGAGGACGCAGCGCGTCGCCTTTTTTGTCAGGGTGTCGAGCCTTATAGCCTGCACAACAATTGTTCCGGCAAGCATGCCGGTTTCGTATGCACCTGCCGCAAGGAAGGTTGGGAGACCAGAAATTACGTTCAGCCGGATCACCCGATGCAGGTCGCCATTCGTGATGCGATGGTCGATGTGACCGGTGTGGCGCATGATCCGGATAATATGGCGATCGATGGCTGCTCGATCCCGACATACGCGATCGCGTTGAAAGCGATGGCGACAGGCATGGCCAAAATGGCAAGCGGTCGCGGGCTGGACACTCGCCGCGCGAAAGCCGCCTCCCGTTTGATGAAGGCGGCGATGAATGAACCCTGGCATGTGGCTGGAACCGGCCGTGCCTGTACTTTGATGATGCAGGCCGGTGGCGGCCGCCTTTATACGAAGACAGGCGCGGAGGGCGTCTATTGCGGCGCCATACCGGAACTGGGCATCGGCTTCGCTCTGAAATGCGATGACGGCAAAACGAGAGCGTCGGAAGCCATGGTTGCAGCCTTGGTCACGAAGCTACTGCCGGACGATGCTCTGGCGGATGAGATGGCGGCTATGGCGCGCACGCCGATAAAGACCCGCATCGGCGCGGTCGTCGGCGAAATACGGCCGTCCGGCCCGCTTAGCTGAAAGCGCCGGAATAGCTAACCGACATGGTTGCGGGCGACGTTAAGATGCGCATAGCGGGACTGGATCTCGTTCTCGTCCAGCAGTGCGAGATCCTCCGTCGCCCTTTCCAGCCAGCGATAGCCCACAATCGCGCCTTCTGAGATTTGATCGAACATATTGCCGGTGATAAGCGCATTCTTTGCGCCGTCGGCCACGCTGACCGCCAACCCCACGGGAGCTTGACGGATGACATTGTCACTAACCGTGACAGCCCGAAGGTAGGGCCCCCAGCCCGCAAGAATACCGAAGCGCGCTGCCCCTTCCACGATATTGCCCGTAACGGCCGTGTCGGCTTCCACGCTGATGCCGAGGCCGAAACCCACGCTATCATGTTCATAAGGCCCATTGGCTGAAAGATTACGCACAATGTTGGCGGAGATCGTCGATAGCCGTCCGCCGGAATCGAAATTGACCGACGAAATGCCGTTGGCCGCGCCGTCGACCAGATTGCCGGTAATAATCGAACCCGTCGTGGCAAATTCGGCGTAGAGCGCCGTCTCTCCGGATCGCAGGCACTGATTGCCGCGCGCAATCATGCCCGAAGCGCCATTGCCGCGGATTGCCGAAAAGGCGCAGTCGGCGATGAAATTATCCGCGATTGTCACGTTTTGCGCACGGAAAACATTGATGCCATTGCCGTTTTGGCCTGTCCCGCCGGACGCTGCGCCGATCCGGGAAATTCTGTTGCCAAGGATTTGGGTACCGTCTTCTCCATCTTGCCAGCGATGCACAAGAATACCGCCATCTGCACATCGCTCGACAATGTTGGCGTGGATGGAAAGGCCGTTTGACTGGCGGGCAAACAATCCGATGGCTCCGGCGCCGGAGATTTTGTTGTCTCGTATCAGCCCCGTTGCGCCCTCCATCTCAAGGGCGGTTTTACGGGCGCCGGCGATATCGCAATCCGTGATAGAGACGCTGCCCGGTATACGCAGCTCGATAAGCGCGTCGCTATCTTCAGAAAGCCAGCGATTTTCACCGTCGATGGATATGCCGTCCAGCTCGACACGCTGCGTTTTTTCGGCCCGCATTAAAAAGCCGCGTCCGGTGTAGCGTAGCCGGGTGGCGCCGGGCACACCGGATAAGCGTACACGCTCTGGCAGGCGTATATTGGAGAGCGGGTAGTGACCAGGCGGCAGGGAAATCGGAAGGTCGCGGCGGCTCGCCTCGTCGATCATACGCTGGAAGACGGCGCTTTGATCGTCGGTGGCGTTGGGTCGCACACCGAATTCGGCGGCGTCCACACCACCGCGCAACCGTGCGGATGCGAGGAGCGGCTCGGCTGGGCGCGCCGCCGCTGCAGCGGATAGGTCGGTCAATCCAAAAGCCGCGCCGCCGAGGCCCGAAATGAAACGCCGTCTGTCCAGCATTGGCACAGTCTCCGTTGCAGTATCGCAATCGAAGAATGGCGGTGCAGGAATTATGCCGGTCGACCGCGGAAGGGATCAGGCTTCGACCGGCACCGAATGATCCCGGAGGAAGCGGGCTGCGCCATCTTCATCGATCTCACCAGCGGCGACACCGAGCACAAGGGCTATGATGACCGCTTGGCTGGCTTCAACCCGATAACCATGCAATCGTAAGAAAACATAGGCTGCCAGAAATGCGATGCGCTTATTGCCGTCCGAAAACGGATGATTCCGCGCAAAGCCATAAAGATAGGAAGCAGCCAGTTCAAAGGCATCCGGTTCACCATAGACGGCCTTGTGGATTGGCCTAGCCAAGGATGCTTCGAGCGCATTTTCGTCTTTCAGTCCGGGCAGCCCACCGTGCTCGCGAAGCTGTTCATCGTGGATGATTTCGACGGCCTGTCTTGAAAGCCATTGCCAATCGGTCATTTCGCGAGTTCGCGTAGCGCGACACGGTATTTCGCCATCGCTTCACGAGCCGCCTCAAGTTGTTTGTCGAGGTCAGCCTTGACCGGCTCAAGTCTGACACCTTCGCCCTGGCGAACCAGACTAAGCTGGTCTCCGGCATTGAGCCCAAGTTCGGCAAGAACCTCCTTCGGAATGATGATGCCTTCGGAATTGCCGATCTTGCGAATGGTAACGTTCATGGTGCGCTCCTGATGTTATAACGGCCGGTATAACATTAGGAAATGAAAGTTACAACAGACGTGGTAACATTAGTCCGTCCGTTCGACGTTGGTGCGGGTTCAGGCGGCCTCGTCACGTTTTTCCAGCATATCGATCAAATCGGTCGCAGCAGCTGAAATCTTCGTACCCGGTCCAAAAATGGCGGACGCACCAGCCTTTCTCACGGCTTCGTAATCGCCGGGCGGAATGACGCCACCGGCAATGATCAGAATATCGCTGCGCCCGGCGCGGTCCAATGCCTTTCGCAGTTCCGGGACCATGGTCAGGTGGCCGGCGGCAAGCGATGAAGCACCGATGATGTGCACATCGTGACTGATAGCGAGTTCGGCGACTTCTTCCGGCGTCTGGAACATCGCGCCGACCACGACTTCGAAGCCTAGATCGCCGAAGGCGGTCGCCACGACCTTTTGACCACGGTCATGACCGTCCTGTCCCATCTTGGCGACGAGGATGCGCGGCTTGCCTCCATTATGCTCCGTGAAGGCAAGAACGCGGTCGGCAGCTTTATCAAAGGCCGGATCGGCCTCGGCTTCCTTGCGATAAACGCCCGATATGGTCTGGATGTCGGCCATATGGCGACCGAAGACCTTTTCCAGCGCCATCGAAATTTCGCCAACGGTCGCCCGCGCCCGCGCAGCCTTGATGGCGTATTCCAGCAGATTGGCGTCGCCCTCGGCGGCTTTGGTCAACGCGTCCAAGGCGCCCTCCACCGCCGCGACGTTCCGCGTGCCCTTCAACTCCTGAAGCTTCGAAAGCTGGCGGGCGCGCACTTCCGCATTGTCGACCTTCAGCACATCCACTTCGATGTCGTTTTCCGGCGCGTGGACATTGACGCCGACGACCGCTTGCTGTCCGGAATCGATCCGGGCCTGGGTGCGGGCCGCAGCTTCTTCGATCCGCATCTTCGGAATGCCCTTTTCGTTGGCGGCGGCCATGCCGCCCAACTGCTCGACTTCCTCGATATGGGCAAGCGCCCGGGCGGCCAGATCGTGCGTCAGGTTCTCGACATAGGTCGAGCCGCCCCATGGATCGATCATGGCGGTGGTCCGACTTTCCTCTGCGAGCAGAAGCTGGGTATTTCGAGCAATCCGCGCGGAGTGATCTGTCGGCAGGGCGAGCGCCTCGTCGAAGCTGTTGGTGTGCAGACTCTGTGTATGGCCCTGCGTCGCCGCCATCGCCTCGATCATCGTGCGCATGATGTTGTTGTAGGGGTCCTGGGCGGTTAGCGACCAGCCGGAGGTCTGGCAGTGGGTGCGCAGGCTCAGCGATTTGTCGCTCTTCGGTGAGAAGTTCTTCTTCATTAGCGTCGCCCACAGCAGACGCGCGGCGCGCATCTTGGCGACTTCCATGAAGAAGTTCATGCCGACCGCCCAGAAGAAGGAGAGTCGCGGAGCGAACTTGTCAATGTCGAGCCCGGCGGCGACGCCCGCGCGAGCATATTCGATCCCGTCGGCGATGGTGTAGGCCAGCTCCAGATCGGCCGTCGCGCCGGCTTCCTGCATATGATAGCCGGAAATGGAGATTGAGTTGTAGCGCGGCATGTTCTCCGCCGTATAGGCAAAGATGTCCGAGACGATCCGCATGGAGGGTTTGGGCGGATAAATGTAAGTGTTGCGGACCATGAACTCCTTCAGGATGTCGTTCTGAATTGTCCCGGCCAGCTTATCCTGGCTGACACCCTGTTCTTCCGCCGCGACGATGTAGAGCGCCATGATCGGTAGCACGGCTCCGTTCATGGTCATCGAAACGGTCATCTCGTCGAGAGGGATACCGTCGAAGAGCGTCTGCATGTCGAGGATGGAGTCGATGGCGACGCCCGCCATGCCGACATCGCCAGCCGCGCGGGGACTGTCGGAATCGTAGCCCCGATGGGTCGCCAGATCGAATGCGACGGAAAGGCCTTTCTGACCGGCAGCGAGGTTGCGGCGGTAAAAGGCGTTGGATTCTTCCGCGGTCGAGAAGCCCGCATATTGGCGGACTGTCCAGGGCCGCTGAACATACATTGTAGGGTAAGGCCCCCGGATGAACGGCGCAGTCCCAGGCATCGTATTCTGAAATGACAAAGAGTCACGCTCGTCCGCGCCGTAGGCACGCTCTACGTCGATACCTTCGGGGGTTGTCCATTTGCCTTCGAGTTCGCGCTCCGGCAGAGCCGAGGGCTTGGACCAGGCGATCTTCGAGAAATCGGGCTTCATGCTGCGTCCCCCTCCAGCGTTTCGGCGATAAGAAGCGGCACCAGCCGTTCGCAGAAGACACTGCCATCCTCCGGCACCGGTCGCTGCGCGGCGGGCGTGGTTTGCACGGCGCGTTCCTCCTCAAGGGGGTGAAGGGTCGTACCGACGATCGTTCGCTTACCCTCACGATAAGCTTTTGCTCTCTCATTGCGTGACGCGACGACCCGCTTTTGAAAAGCGCCATCTCTCAGAGATAGCAATAACCCGCCCTCCGTTTGCAACTTGCGCATTTCCTCCCATCCGGCCTCCGCAAGCTCATCGGTGAGCTGCTCCATGCCGCCAGACCCGGCTGCAGGGTCGGAAACGAAGCCGAGATTGCTTTCGTCTCGCAGGAGAAGCTGCGTGTTTCGGGCCAGCCGTCGCGCGAACGGGTCGGGCAGGCCATGTGTGATCGTATGCGGCAGGATCGAAACGCTGTCGGCACCGCCAACGGCTGCCGAAAAGGCCGCGACCGTGTTGCGCAGGATATTCGTTTCCGGATCTTTCGTCGCCAGCGTCCGGAACGATGTTTCGGCGTGGATATGTGCCGGAATAGGGGAGACTTCGCATTCTTCCAGAAGGCGCGCCCAGATCATGCGCAAAGCGCGGATCTTTGCGATGGTCAGATATTGATCGTGCGTCGCTGACAGCGCGAAACCGATATGGGGTGCGGCGTGCGCGACGGGCTGACGCGCTTCTTCGAAAAGGCTGAGATGCGCAATGGCCGTCGCTGCCATCGCACCCAGCTCCTGAGCTTCGGTTGCACCGGCATTGTGATAGACGCGACCGTCGGCCTCCAGAAGGACGCCCGGAACCTGCATGGCGAAAAAATGGGCCAGAGACTGCGGCAGACTGGCGGCCAACGCCTCCAGGCTCATGCGCAGCCTGCCCGTTCCGCCGAAGACGGCGGCAGAATCGATGCCGAAGGAAAGATCGAGCTTTGAAGGATCGATTGGGCGGTTGCTCAAATTCTCGACCAGCCAGTCCATCGATTTGCGCGAGGCGGGATGAACGTCGATCCGAAGCGATATGTCGTTGACCGGCAGGCCCTCCAGCAGTGTTGAGAGCGTGTCTTCTTGCGCAGGCAGGCCGTAACCGAAAGCGTTCGGTGCGCCTTCGAATACAAGCGCCAATCCGCTCGCGCCGCCCTGGAGGTCTGTTTCGATCTGCTCGCGGGCACGCGCAACGTCCGGGTCGTCGATACGCTGCACGATCGACCAGTTACGGTTCGGCTTCCCGCGGGTGAGAAGTCGGGGCTCGGCCGGTTCGAATAGCGGGCCGAGCGCGATTCCGTCATCGCTGTGGTCAACAAGCTCTTCTTCGAACGATCCGCCACGAAGGGCTTTTTCGGCCAAGGCGCGCCAGCCATCCATGTCGACCGACGAAAATTCGGCATTCTGAAGAAGAGCGGCGTCCATTTTTCTCCCACCATGCTGGAACGGCGTCGTCGCGATTTGTTCGGTGCGCCGTTGTCGCGTGCCTTACCACACCCGGCAAGCTAATATTTGGTCGCAGACGATGAAATTGAAAGCGTATCGCCGATAGGATTGCTGGATCAACGTCTTGAATCCGTTCACATCGGCTTTTCGTTGAGGGCGTTTGGGCGGAATGCTATAGCGTTCGGTCATTCGCCAGGGGTCGGCGCCAAACGAGTATGGGACCAAGATTTAATGATCGCACCGGACGAAATCTTTCTCGGCGCCAGCCGGACTGTTAACGACGCATACCAGAAGCCGGAAGTGCTCAAGCTCGGTTACGCCAATAGACACGGGCTCATTACCGGCGCCACCGGCACCGGCAAGACGGTGTCCTTACAGGTTTTGGCAGAAGGTTTCTCACGAGCCGGCGTGCCGGTGTTTGCCGCCGACATAAAGGGAGATCTGTCCGGCGTTGCAGCGCCCGGCGAGGCGAAAGCGTTTATCGACAAGCGCGTCGAAGACATTCGAATGGACCAGCAGGGCGGTCTCTCCTTCGAGCGTTCACCGACCGTGTTCTGGGATTTGTTCGGAGAGCAGGGACACCCGATCCGCGCGACGGTGTCCGAAATGGGGCCGCTCCTGCTGTCCAGACTCATGAATCTGACGGATGCGCAGGAGGGCGTTCTCAATATCGCTTTCGAACTGGCTGACGAGGAAGGCTTATTGCTGCTGGACCTGAAGGACTTGCAATCGCTTTTGACAATGGTTTCAGAGCGGCGCAAGGAATTGTCGGGCAAATACGGTAACGTCGCGGCCCAAAGCGTCGGTGCGATCCAGCGCTCTCTGCTTGTTCTCGAAAGACAGGGCGCGGAGCATTTCTTTGGTGAGCCGGCCCTCAAGATCGCCGATCTGATGCGCACCGACCGTGATGGTCGCGGCATGATCAACATCCTGGCGGCCGACCGGTTGATGATGAACCCCCGCCTCTACGGCACCTTCCTGCTTTGGCTGCTGTCTGAACTGTTTGAGGAGCTACCCGAGGTCGGCGATCCGGAGAGGCCAAAACTGGTTTTCTTTTTCGATGAAGCGCATCTGCTGTTCGATGATGCGCCGGACATTCTGATCGAACGAATCGAACAGGTCGTCCGACTGATACGGTCCAAGGGCGTCGGTGTGTATTTCGTCACGCAGAACCCATTGGATGTACCCGATACCGTGCTGGCACAGCTTGGCAACCGCATTCAGCATGCTCTCCGTGCATATACCCCACGCGAGCAGAAGGCGGTGAAAACCGCGGCCGAAACATTCCGCCCCAATCCCGATTTCGACTGTTACGAGGCTATTACGCAGCTGGGCGTCGGCGAGGCTTTGGTCTCGACGCTCGAAAGCAAAGGTGTGCCCTCGGTCGTTCAAAGAACGCTGATCCGCCCACCATCTTCTCGCATCGGGCCCTTGAGCGACCAGGAGCGCGCTATGATAATGGGCGGCAGCCCGGTTGCCGGCCTCTACGACCAACCGGCAGACCGCGAAAGCGCCTATGAGACGCTCAAAAAACGAGCGAAAAAGGCGGCGCTGGATGAAGCCGAGGCTGCCCGCCGCGAGAATGCAGAAGAAAAGCGCGACGATGAGTTGCGTGAGGAACAGCGTGAAGAAAAGGCCGGATGGTTCGAAAACGTTTTCGGCACAAGGTCATCGAAACGAAGCGGATATAAGCGGCAGGGCTATGTGGAAGCGGCCACCAAGAGCGTTATCCGCTCCGTATCGAGTCAGGTGGGACGCCAGATCGGCAGGGCGGTCGTCCGGGGCATTCTGGGCGGCTTGCGCCGCTAGCAGGTATCGCCGCCAGAAGAAAACCGGCCACTGAATTTGCGAGGCGTCCCGAGCCTCCCCATATGCAGATCGATGGAAATGACCGGGAGTTACCGATGAAAACCAAGGGGATCGCATATCTGCTTTGGGCGCTGTGCCTTTTCGGCGTGTGCGGCATTCACCGCTTCTATACGGGCAGGTGGGTTACTGGCATCATCTGGTTTTTCACCGTCGGTTTGCTCGGAATAGGTCAGATCATCGATCTGTTCCTGATTCCAGGGCAGGTTCGCTCGGCCAATCTGGACGACCAGATGGAAGCGATCATGACCGAGAAGCGCGTACGGGAACGGCTGGATTGATCTCCCCGCTGGCGGTCTTCGTCTGACAAAGAGAAAGGGCTCTCATCCATATGGACGAGAGCCCTGATTATGTTTGGCAATAAATGTTGCTGTTGCTCTTAGGCGACCGGAGCGCGAAGGCCCGAGGTCACGAGAATAGGCGTGCCGTTCGGAACCTGATCATAGAGGTGAATGATATCCTGGTTCATAAGGCGAACGCAGCCTGAGGACACGTTGCGTCCGATGGAGTTCCATTCGGGCGATCCATGCAGGCGATAGAGCGTATCTTCTCCGTTCTGGAAGATGTACAGAGCACGCGCGCCGAGAGGATTGGTAAGCCCGGGTGGCATGCCGCCATTGTCGGCGCTGTATTTTTCCAGTTCGGGCTGGCGGGCGATCATCTCGTCCGGCGGTGTCCAGGTCGGCCATTTACGCTTCCAGCGCATCTCGGCGCGGCCGGCCCAGGCGAAACCTTCCCGGCCGAGACCGACGCCGTAGCGCCATGCCATTCCATCGGGACGGGTGAAATAAACGAAATGATTGTCGGTATCGACGATCAGGTTGTTGGGACCTTCGCCCGTCGTGTTTTTCACATAGCTGCGAAGGTAGCGGCGGTCGATCTTCTGCCACGGAATGGCCGGCAGAACATAACCCTCGTCGACCTGGGAACTATACGCAGCGGCATAATCGACACGATTGCTTCCGCTGAATGCTCCGGCTCGGCCGATCAGACGGTCACGGAAAGACGTACGGGCCGACGCGGTGTTTTCGCGGCTTGTGGAACAGCCGGCAAGACCGAGAGCAGCGCCTGTCGCAATCAGCCCGCCAAGAACGGCGCGGCGCGACCGCATCTCCGCTTTATTTTCACTAGTGGTCAGCATGATTCCCCACGCATTTTACTGGATTGCCCCTGCTTACTCGCAAATGCCAACGCGCGAATAGCCAGTGTGTTCCAACCGCTTCAAACATCTCGTTCGTTGTGGCCCTTTTGTTACAGCGTCTCGCACCTTGCAGGAGCCGCATCAGACGCTAGGTCGAGGGAGACAGCGCGGCAATCGGCCGATCAAGTTGAACGAACGATCTTCTTATCCGTTGTGTTCATTGAACGTTCGACCTGTCGCCATGCGACATTCATTGCCAATGAAGGAGACACTTATATGGCCTTTTCACTTCCCGATCTTCCCTATGCCTATGACGCTCTTGCGCCGCACATGAGCGCGGAAACGCTCGAGTATCACCACGACAAGCACCACAATGCATACCTCGAGACGATGAATGGCATCATCGAGGGGACGGAATACGAGTCGATGGAACTGGAGGAAATCGTCAAGAAGAGCCACAAAGACAATCCGAAGCTCTTCAACCAGTCGGCGCAGTTCTACAACCACGTCCATTTCTGGAAGTGGATGAAGCCCGATGGCGGCGGCAAGACCCTGCCGGAAAAGCTGTCGAAAGCGTTCGAAAGCGATCTGGGCGGCTATGACAAGTTCCGCGAAGATTTCATCAATGCGGGCAAGACGCAGTTCGGCTCCGGCTGGGCATGGGTCTTTGTCAAGGATGGCAAGCTGCAGATCGATAATGGCCTGAATGGCGAGAACCCGCTGATCATGGGCGGCACGCCGATCCTCGGTGTCGATGTATGGGAGCATTCCTATTATATCGATTACCGCAATGCGCGGCCGAAATATCTGGAAGCGTTCGTCGATAATCTGATCAACTGGGACTACGTTCTGGAGCGCTACGAAGTCGCCACCAGCTAGGCGCGATCACACGCGTACTTTTCGATGCCCCGCCCGGTTTGTCCTGGCGGGGCGCTTTCATTTCTGCCCAGCTTCGTTCTGCGGCGTGTCACGAGAGAAGATGGTGATGGCATCCTGCTTTTGGTCGAAGCTGGGATCGACGGCAAATGAAGTCAGAACGAACTCGCTTCCGTTCCATTCGTAGGTTGCGGTCGAATAAGCATCGCCGATGCCGCGCCATTTGGCATAAGTGGTAAGAGAATGGCTGTCGCTGTCCCATCCCGCATTGATCAATTGATCGGTGGTCTTCCAGCCGACGATGTCGATCGTTTCGACAGGACCATCGACGCCTTCTTCGGTAGATGCACCCAGTTCGTAATCGATCTCCGGTTCCGCAAAATCGTGGCTGACCGCATAGGCCGGGTCGGAAGCGGTCATCCAGACCGTCATCTGATTATATGCTCCGAACCCGCAGATAAAGCCGACCAAAACCGTCGTCGGTTCGGAAGGCGAGCCGTCATCCTTGCGCGGAGGCAAAGCTATCGTCTCGGTGGGCGCGGTACCGCGGCTATCGTCGCAAATCATGCCGTAGCGCTGGAGAAAGGCCTGTTGCACGCCGATCACGGTTGCGAGCAGCGATGGGTCCGCCTCGGAGACGGGTATCGTATAGTCCTGGGGAACAGGGCGCCCCTGGGCATCGCAGTCGGGAATGGCCCTTGCGAAAGGTTCGTCGCTCGGACGGATCGTTGTCCGCTCGATATGCCAGGGACGGAAGTCGCTCGCCTGGATCGACGGGTTGGCAAGCCGCGCCGTGAGGCAACCAGCAAAAACGGTTTCTCCACCCCCTTTGGCGATTGACCGGATAGCGATGGGCAGCGTCTGGTAGGACGAGCCCGCGGCGCCTTCCGCCATCGATGAGCCGGTAACGATCTGAACCAGTTCGGTGTCATCGAAACCGCGCGCATAGATTTCGACAGATGCGGCAGGTGGCGTCCCGAAATAACTGTATGCACGAGCGAATTCACGTCGGTTGATCGCGTTATAGAGAGAATGAACGAGCGTCTGGGGCGAGGACCGGTCGTCGTAATAGGGTAGGGTGCGGATATTCGGTTCGCTGGCCGAGGCAAGGTCGGGCTGGATATTGAATGCCAGGACGAAGACAGCTTGTACCGCGAAAAACCACCCAGTCAGAAGCCGCATTTGCATGATCCTCCAGCATTGTTCGGGCAGTGCAGAATGCGCTCGCTGATTGGCTAGCGCAACGGTTCGCATTGGGGCACGAAATCATGACAGCCTGTTCACTGTCTTTTGCGTATCAGAGCGCCATAATGGCCAGGAAATTGAACGGTCAGGAATTTATCGATGCGGGTTTTCAATACTATAGAACGCTACGGCGTCGTTGCGGCGCTGTTGCACTGGGCCATTGCCTTTCTCATTCTGACCTTGCTGCCGCTCGGCATCTATATGCATGAATTGCCACAGGTCAGTGGCGAGGAAGTGGCGCAGAAAATCTGGCTCTACAGCCTGCATAAGACGCTAGGCGTAATGGTCCTGGCTCTTGCCATTCTGCGTGTGATCTGGGCGATCTTAAACCGTCGTCCTGCTCCGCTTCATCCCGAAAGGCGCGCCGAGACGTTCCTGGCGGAGACAGTCCACTGGGCTCTCTATGCGGCTATTTTGGCAACGCCACTGGCTGGCTGGTTCTATCATGCGGCCACCGAGGGTTTCGCACCGATCTGGTGGCCATTCGGACAGAACCTGCCTTTCATTCCAAGCGACGACGCTGAATTGTCGAAAATCTTCAAGTCGGTTCATGCCGGCTTGGCGATCACCATGATCGGCCTTGTCGGTCTCCATATCGTTGGCGCCCTGAAGCATCTGGTAATCGACCGCGACGGCACGCTGGCGCGCATGGTGCCAGGCTGGCGGATGGGCAGCGAAAGCGAGGCGCGTGCGCGCCTTTCTGCTGAGAGGGGGCATAATCATGCCCCCGCTTTTCTGGCGGGCTTGGCCGTTCTGGCTGTGGCAGCTGGCTTGATATATGGCATTGAGAGTAGTGAAGATCATCGCGACACAGCCGCTGCTGTCAGCGAAAAGGTTCCCGTAGCTCCATCGGCATCGACAGCTGGCGAGAACGCTGTCGACGCCGCCCATGGTGCGGAGGAAGGGACCATTGCAGCGGATGCCGCGCCGCTCTGGGTGGTTGACCAGGACGCAAGCAAACTCGCCATTGCCGTGGATCAGAACGGTTCGCCAACAGAAGGCGTTTTTGAGGATTGGGCCGCGACGATCCGGTTCGATCCGGAGGCGCTCGACAAATCGTCGGTGCGTGTCGAAGTCGCGGTAGGCAGCCTTTCCATGGGCGATGTGAGTTCGACCGCGACCGGCCTTTTGAAGGCCGGCGAGCAGCCGACGGCAATCTGGACTGCGGATTCCTTTTCGAAGACGTCCGATAACACTTATGAGGCTGCCGGCACACTGGAACTGGCGGGCCAGACGGCTCCACTGATGCTGCCTTTCACGCTCGACATCGACGGCGACACGGCGCGTATGAGTGCCCAAACGGTGATGCAGCGTTTGGACTGGAGCGTCGGCGCTGGCGATTATCCCGATGGCGGAACGGTTGGCCTGGACGTGACCTTGCAGATCGAAGTGGTTGCGACCCGCGAGACTGGAAATTGACGCGCCTATAGCAAACCGAAAAGAAAACCCGCCAGTACAATCACTGGCGGGTTTTTTTCCGATAAGAATTTGCAGAGCCGTTAGCTGTCGGCCTTCTGGGCTTCGACAGAAATATTTAGCTCGACTTCGTCGGATACATTGGGCGCAAACTTGCCCATATCCCACTCGCTGCGCTTGATCGTGGCCGTTGCATCGAAACCGGCCCACGGCTTGTTCGCCATCGGGTGATCGCCGCTCTTGTTGAGCTTCGCGTCGAGCGTGACCGGCTTGGTGACGCCGTTCATGGTCAGGTCGCCGGTGATTTCCGCGGTGTCGTCTCCGGTCTTCTTAATATCGGTCGAGGCAAAAGTGACGACCGGGTTCGCTTCGGCGCTGAGAAAATCATCGCTGCTGAAATGCTCGTTGCGCTTGTCCCAACCCGTGATGATGGAGGAAGCAGGAATCTCGACATTGACCGACGAGGCTTCCGGGTCTTCCTCATCGAACATGATCTCGCCTTCGAAACCGCTGAACATGCCGGTCGTATTGGAAAAGCCGAGATGACTATAGGTGAAAACGACCTGGCTGTGACTGGGATCGAGCGTATATTTGACCGGCTCGGCATAGGCGCTGGTGGCCAGTAGGGCAGAAGCGGCTGCGGCAAGGGTAAGCGAACGTATCATTGAAATCTCCTTCAAGTTGAGATCGGGGCTAAAGATATCGAACCGGCTGGGCCAGAACGAAATAAGGGCCGCTAACCGAGTTCGGGGGACCTCGATCTGCGGCTGGCATTTACACGATGCACAAACTAAGGCCCTCACCGTTCACCACAAGCGCCCATTCGATGACAATCCGTTCACAATCCCGCGCTGCTATCGTTCGACTTTTGCAGCAGATCGCCTTGCCATGCGGCTGACGGCACCGCTAATGGCAACTTTTCAAAGGGTGAGGCGGTGGAAATGGGCGCGATGGAAATTGGCCTGCTGTTCCTTGCGGGGTTCGTATCGGGCGCCATCAATGCGGTTGCCGGCGGAGGCACATTCATCGCGTTCGGGGCACTGTCGCTGCTCGGCGTTCCGCCCATCTCAGCCAACGCGACCTCGTCGATCGCTCAACTGCCGGGCTATTTCACGTCGACATTGGCCTACTGGTCTTCGATCCGGCAGGTCGTGCGGAGTGCAGTGTTTCTCGCCATTGCCTCTATGGTCGGCTCGCTATGCGGCGCGCTCTTTCTGCTCTGGCTTTCGAATGACCGTTTCGCTGCGCTTGTCCCATGGCTGCTGCTGGCGGCCACGGCGCTATTCGCTGCCGGACCTTGGCTGAAGCCGAAACCGACGGAAGCCGACGACGAAACGCAGCGAAGCACGCTGGCAAGCATAGCCGTCCAGTCCATCGCCTCCATTTATGGAGGCTTCTTCGGCGCCGGTATGGGTATCATGATGCTGGCGACGCTGGGCCTGACGGAAGGCGGCGACTACCATCGCCTCAACGCGCTGAAGAACCTGCTCTCAAACGTCATCGCCATCGTCGCCATCGTGGTTTTCATTTCTGGCGGCGTGATCTCATGGCCGGGCGCGCTGGCTATGATTCCCGGCGTCGCGCTTGGCGGCTATGGAGGCGTCTGGGCAGCAAAGCGTGTGCCGCAGACGGCCGTCCGCATGTTCGTCATCGCGGTGGGACTATTTCTGGCCGGCTATTACTTCTGGCGGGGGTAAGGGCAGTGTACTTTCTGGACCCAGCCAAAAAGCACGACCCGGAACGGCGCTGGGCCCTGCCGGATCGCATATTCTTTGGCCATGGGGCATGCCATATCCTGGCCGGCGCGTATCTGCGAAACCCTCCGCTGCCGGGATTTTACGCAGAGCGGATCATTCCCGCCGAGGGGTATTGGGGCAACCATATCTACGCGACGAACGGAAAATTGGCCTTTGACTATCACGGCTATTCAACGCGTTCGCGTCTGCTGGCGCACCATCGCAAAGGCTGGTCAGGCGCTTACGAGGGATGGGATTGTGTGATCGAGATCGTCGACTTCGATCTCTTTAGCACAAGCGAGCTCAACAGCCGGAAGATGCTCGGTCCCGATCAGTATCGCTACGATCCCATCTCGCGTGCCCGGCAGTTCATCGATCGTGTCGACCACGCCAAGGCTTCGGCAAAGGCGGCGCGTTTGCTTGCGAGCACTGGCTAACCCACCGCCTCCGCATCCATCTTCTTCGCTACCTTCAGCGCAAACGCATAGGAGAAGGCGACTTCTTCCAACCGCGAAAAGCGGCCCGATGCGCCGGCGTGGCCTGCATCCATATTGATCTTGAACAGCACTGGCGCATCCGAGGTCGAATATTCGCGCAGTTTCGCGACCCATTTGGCCGGCTCCCAGTAGGTGACGCGCGGGTCGGTGAGGCCGGCCAGTGCCAGGATCGGCGGGTAGGGGAGGGCCGCGACATTGTCGACCGGGGAATAGGCGGCAATCGTTGCATAGTCGTCGGCGTTTTCGATGGGATTTCCCCATTCGGGCCATTCCGGCGGGGTCAGCGGCAGCGTATCGTCCAGCATGGTGGTAAGCACGTCGACAAAGGGCACTTCGGCGATGATGCCGCCGAAGCTTTCGGGGGCCATGTTGGCGACCGCTCCCATCAACATGCCGCCTGCCGAACCGCCCTGTGCGACGATCCGGTCGTGTGACGTGAACTCATGGCTGACGAGGTGGGCCGCCGCAGCGATGAAGTCATGGAAAGTATTGGCTTTCTGCGCCCGCTTGCCGGTTTCGTACCAGTTCCAACCCTTGTCTTTTCCGCCGCGAATATGGGCGATGGCATAGATGAAGCCGCGATTGACCAGGCTGAAAGCGTTGGTGTTGAAGCTCGCCGGTATCGAGATGCCGTAAGAACCGTAGCCGTAGAGGAGGCATGGCGCTGTGCCGTCCAGCGGCGTGTCGCGGTGATAGAGGACCGATACCGGCACCATCTCGCCATCATGACTTCGCGCATGAACCCGCCGCGTGACGTAATGCGAGGCATCGTGGCCCGAAGGGACTTCCTGCTCTTTGAGCAGGCGTCGTTCGCGCGTTCTCAGATCGTATTCATAGATCTGACTCGGCGTCGTCATCGACGAATAGGAAAAGCGGATTTTGGTCGTGTCGTATTCGTAGGAATTGCCAAGACCGAGCGAATAGGCCTCTTCCTCGAAAGCGATGGCGTGTTCTTCGCCGGTCTGGCGGTCGCGGATGACGATACGCGGCAGGCCATCCTTCCGTTCCAGACGGACGAGGTGGTCGGCGAATGACGCGATGGACAGGATCAGCCGCCCGGCTTCATGCGGCACGACCTCACGCCAGTTCGCTTTCGACGGATCGCCAACCGGCGTTTCCATGACCTTGAAGTCTTTCGCACCATCGGCATTGGTCAGGATGAAGAAAACGTCGCCGCCTTCCTCCAACTCGTATTGCAGCCCCTCCTCGCGGGGATGAACGACCTTCGGCGTCAGATCGGACAAATCCGCCGGCACCAGACGATATTCGGTGGTCTCGTGGTCGTGGACCGAAATCATGATCCAGTCGTTGAGGCGCATGCCACCGACGCCCATGAACATGCCGTCATCGTCTTCGGTGTAGATGGAAACGTCTTCGGAGGCCGGATCGCCAAGCCGGTGCAGCAAAATCTCCTTCGGTCGATGATTGTCGTCGAGCCGGGTATAGAAAAACGCGTCGGAATCGGCGGCCCAGGTGCCGGAGCCTCCGGTCTTCTCGATCCTGTCGGTATCGCCGGTGCGGCCGATGCTGCGCACAGCAAGCGTGTAGAACTCCGAGCCCTTGCTGTCATGGCCCCAGAGTGCGCGCCGGTGGTTCGGCGAGTGATCGACTCCGCCAAGCCGGAAATAGGCCTTGCCCTCCGCCTCCGCGTCGCCATCCAGAACGACCGTTTCTTCGCCGCCATCGCGGGGCGTACGAATGAATTTCGGGTGCTCGCCGCCAATCTCATACTTCGTGCCGTAAGCGTAGGGCCCATCGGGGAGAGGGACCGAACTGTCATCTTCCTTGATGCGGCCCTTCATTTCGGCGAACAGCGCTTTGCGCAGCTCGTCCGTATCCGTCATCAACGCTTTCGCATAATCGTTTTCCGCCTCAAGATGGGCGCGGATTGCCGGGTCCAGCAGGCTCGGATCGTGAAACATTTCCTGCCAGTTCTCGGCCCGTAGCCAGGCGTAATCGTCGCCGCGCGAAATGCCGTGGCGGGTCTCTTCGGCAGGAATTTTCCCGGCTGTCGGCGCTTTTACGGTTTGCGGGAAAGACGCGCTGGAACGGCTCATGAGATCATTTCTTTTTTGTTCGGTCATGTCAGTCATGTGCGGTGTTTCGCCGCCTGCGGCAAGGGCGGCGGTCGAGTAAGATGGTGCCGGGTGATAGATCGCGGTCGCGTGAGGTGAGAAAAGCTTGACCCCGATAGGTCAAGACAATTATTGTTCTGGAAATGTTCCGGGAGGGTCACATGGCGGCCGAGATTGTTTTTATACGAACCCGATGAGCCGGGGACAGATCGCACGCTGGATGCTGGAGGAGGTGGCCGTCGATTACGACGAGCATATTCTGGCATATGGGCCGACGGGAATGGCCGCCGACGATTACCGCCGCATCAACCCGATGGCCAAGGTTCCGGCTATCGCTCATGGCGAAAAAATCGTGACGGAGGCCGCGGCAATCGGGCTTTATCTTGCTGACGTTTTTCAGGATCGGCGACTTGGACCGATGGATGATGAGCGCGCTGCCTACTACAGATGGGTTCTCTTTTGCGCCGGTCCGCTCGAACAGGCGGTGACGAGCCGCGCCATGGGCTGGGAAGTACCGGACGATCCACAGAAGCAGGGCATGCTTGGCTTTGGAAATTTCGAGCGGACGATCGACGCGCTCGAGGACCATCTGAGTGGCCGTCACTATGTCTGCGGTGATCGCTTTACAATGGCCGACTGTTATGTCGGCAGCCATGTCGATTGGGGTCTTTCATTCGGCACTATCCCCGAACGCGCGGCCTTCAAGACCTACATTGAGCGCATCCGCGAGCGCGAGGCTTATAAGAACGCCAAGGCGCGCGATCAGGCATTGATCGAGCAGATGAAGACCGGGGAATAGAGCGGCACACTGGAAGCTGCCGGCACTCGCTCACTCGTCCTTCGGCTCGAAATTCATGGCGACGCCGTTCATGCAGTAACGCAGCCCGGTCGGCTGCGGACCGTCTGGAAAAACATGGCCGAGATGGCCGTCGCACTCGGCGCATCTGACTTCCGTGCGAACCATGAAAAGCGAACGATCCTTGTGGGTTGTGACGGCATCGTCTCCAACCGGCTGATAGAAACTCGGCCAGCCGGTGCCACTTTCATATTTGGCGTCGGAAGAGAAAAGCGGCTTGCCGCAACCGGCACACGCGAAGGTGCCCTGGCGCTTTTCATGATTGAGAGGCGAGGTGCCAGCGCGTTCGGTGCCATGTTTCCGAAGGACTCGAAACTCTTCCGGGCTCAGCAGTTCCTGCCATTCTTTTTCGCTTCGTTCGGAAGGCGGTTTCGTCGGGTTCATCGTGTTCTCCTCATGCTCTGCGCAGATATAGTTCAACAGTGCTAAAATTTTAGAGGATGGGGAAAAGCGGGCTGTGTGGCGATTGACCCGGCCCGGTCCGATCTTATACGGAAACGCAGAAATGCGCGAAAAACTGGGCAGGGTTTGATGGATGGACTGAGAGGAACAGAGCTTTGATCGCGCTTGCCGCGCTCGCGGTTCCCTTTCTGGCGGCTATCCTCGCTCCTCTTCTGGGACGTTTTCTGTCGCGCTGGCTCGCCATTGTGCTGGCCCTATTCCCGCTTCTGCTCTTCCTGTTCTGGCTGCGTCTTTTGCCACACTTTTTCGGTGACAGAAGCGAAGCGATCGCCGTGCCCTGGATACCAAGTTTCGGTGCGGAATTTTCTGTTCTTCTCGACGGGCTTTCGCTGACATTTGCCATTCTGGTCAGCGGGATAGGCACACTCATCGTTCTTTTCGCGGGAGCTTATTTGAAGGGCGATGCGCGGCTGCCGCGTTTTCTCTGCTATCTCTTCCTGTTCATGGGCGCAATGCAGGGTCTGGTCTTGGCCGACGACCTCATCATGCTGTTCGTGTTCTGGGAATTGACGTCAATCAGCTCGTTCCTCCTTATCGGGTTCGAGCGCGAGAGAATGTCGTCGCGTCGCGCAGCGATCCAGGCGCTGGTCGTCACCGGGATGGGCGGGCTATCGTTGTTGGCGGGCTTTCTGCTGATACGTTACGCAAGCGGCGCGTCCAGCATGTCCGAAATCATGGCCCTGGAAAACGGTTTGCGAGATCTTCCCGTCTATCTGGCCTGCTTCATCCTCGTTCTGGGCGGCGCGTTCACCAAGAGCGCGCAGTTTCCATTTCACTTCTGGCTGCCCAATGCAATGGAAGCGCCGACGCCCGTCTCGGCCTATCTGCATTCGGCCACCATGGTCAAAGCCGGCGTCTATCTCCTCATGCGCCTCCAGCCAGCCATGGGAGATACGGTCGTTTGGGAGACGGTGCTGCCGGTCTTCGGCGCTGTAACCCTACTGACAGGCACGATTCTCGGCCTACGACAGACCGATTTGAAACTGGTCCTTGCCTACACGACCGTCGCGTCGCTCGGCCTCCTCGTCATGCTGACCGGCTTTGGGACCGAAGGCGCAATCGCAGGCGCGGTGCTCTATCTGATTGCCCATTCGCTGTTCAAAGGCGGCCTCTTTATGGTTGCTGGCGGTATCGATCACGAGGCGGGCTCGCGCGATCTGCGGCAGCTCTCTGGCTTGCGTCATGGCATGCCGTTGACCTTCGCAATCGCATTGCTCTGCGCGCTGTCGATGGGCGGCCTGCCGCCTTTTGTCGGGTTCTTGGCCAAGGAGGAAATGTATTACGGCCTTCTCGGAGACGATCCCTGGTCGATCGTGCTGCTGGCTGCGGCTATTGTCGGCAACGGGCTCATGCTGGCGCTCGGCTTTATCGTCGGTCTCCGGCCTTTCCTCGGCAAGGAGATGAAAGCGCCGAAGCACGCTCATGAGGGGCCGCCCGATCTCTGGGTCGGTCCTGCCATTCTGGCGCTATGTGGGATCGGCGCAGGACTTTTCTACCACGTCTTTCATGAGACGATTTCGATACCGATGGCCTCTGCCGTCGCGGGCGAAGTGGTGCCGGTCGAAATCGGACCTATCCCGCACCTTTCCACCGCGTTCTATCTAACGGTGCTGACCATCGCGCTCGGAGTCGGTATCTACCTGCTGCAGGATCGTCTGCGCGCCGGCGTGGATAGGGCGCTGGTCGCCTTCGGCTGGGGGCCGGACCGTGGGTTCGATCAGGTGATAGCCGGGCTTACGACTGCCGCGCATCGGATCACATATTTCTTTCAGAGCGGTAGGCTCGATCTTTACATGACCACGGTTTTTTGCGCCCTGGCCTTCACAATCCTGTTCTCGCTCAGCTTTTTCTCGGAAGTTCCGGCGCTACCGGAGTGGCCGGATCTAGCCATTCACGAATGGACGATCCTGCTCATTATCGTTGTCGGCATGGGCACGGTCATCATGGCGCATAACCGTCTGACCGCCATTGTCTCACTGGGGATACAAGGGTTTGGCGTTGCCGTGCTGTTCATGCTGGAGGGTGCGCCGGATCTCTCATTCACCCAGTTCATGGTCGAAACGCTCTCCGTTGTGATTCTTGCTCTCGTCATGACCCGCATTCCGCTGGCCAAAACCGACCACAGGTCCGATCCCGAAAAGCTGATCGATGGCGGCATTGCGGGTTTGTGCGGCATTGGCATTGGCGCGCTCCTTCTGGCGGTCACGCAGACGCCATTCGATAGCCGGCTAAGCGAGTTTTACGAACAGTATTCCCGAACCATCGCCCATGGCCGCAACATCGTGAACGTCATCATCGTCGATTTCCGTGGTCTCGATACGCTTGGTGAGATCGCGGTCGTGATGATCGCAGGCTTGGCCGTTCTCGGTCTCATCCGCATCCGCCGCCCGAGGATAGAGGATATCGCCACCGAAACCGGAGACCGCTCCTGATGCGCACTGTCATTTTCCGCACGGTTGCGCCTTTTCTCACGGCGCTGATGATCATCTTTTCGATTTTCATTCTTCTTCGTGGGCACAACGAGCCGGGCGGCGGTTTTATCGGTGGCCTGATAGCCGCATCGGCCAACGCGGTTTACGGTATTGCCTGCGGGGTTTCGCCGGTACGGCGCTCGCTGCGGTTTCACCCGATGACGATCGCTGGCGCGGGTCTTTTCATCGCGACACTGGCCGGGCTGGCGAGCATCTTTGCCAAGGCCGGATTTCTTACCGGTCTATGGACGACGGTCCATCTTTTTGGACAGAGCATCGATCTGTCGACGCCACTCTTTTTCGATATTGGCGTCTATCTGGTGGTTCTCGGCACCTTCTCATCGATCGGGCTTGCGCTCGAAGAAAGAGAGGTCGAGTAGTGGAAACCGTTCTTAGCGTGGTTGTCGGGCTGCTGTTCGCTTCCGCGGTCTATCTGATGCTCTCCCTTCATACGATCCGCATGCTGCTGGGCGTCGTTCTGCTCGGAAACGCGGTCAATTTGTTGATTTTCACGGTTGGCCGCTTTCGCTCCGATGTGCCGCCTATCATTCCGGTCGATTCCTATGTGCCGACGACCGATGTCGCCAATCCACTACCGCAGGCGCTCATCCTCACCGCGATCGTAATTTCCTTTTCATTTTTCGTTTTCCTCCTCGTGCTCGCATATCGCGCCTATCAGGATCTTGGCACCGATGATTCCGACAAGATGCGACTGGCGGAGCCGGTGGAAGATGACAGCCCACCGCGGGGATACTGACCTATGGCCGCTGCTGGCGTAACGAAAATCGATCGTTCCCTCGCGATGGTCACCGAGGCTTTGAGCGCCTGGGACTGGCTGGTCATCGCACCGGTCGCGTTGCCGTTTCTGGGTGCTGCGGCCCTTCTCATTCTGCGCAAGCGGATCGCCTGGCATGCGCCAGCTTCCATCGGCGTCATGCTTTTGATGCTCGCCGCCAATATCGGTCTATTGATCCGGGTCTGGAACGAAGGCCCCATCCATATGGCTATGGGAAGCTGGCTGCCGCCTTTTGGCATCGTTTTCGCCGTAGATACGCTGGGAGCGATTTTCGCGACGATCACTGCTTTCACCGGCCTGGTTTGCGCCATCTTCGCCACGGCGGAGGTCGAAGCCACAGAGTATCGCTACGGCTATTTCACCTTCTACCTGCTTATGCTTGCCGGCGTAACGGGCGCCTTCCTGACGGGGGATATTTTCAACCTATACGTCTGGTTCGAGGTTCTCCTGATCTCCAGCTTCGGCCTGCTGGCGCTTGGCTCCAACCCGATCCAACTCGATGGCACCTTCAAATACGCCATTCTGAATCTGGTCGCGACAACGCTTTTTCTTATCAGTGTCGGCCTGATTTACGGCATTGCGGGCACGCTCAACATGGCCGATCTGGCCGTAAAGGCGCGGAGCGGCGAACTGGCAGCGCCCGTGATGAGCTTTGGCGCGCTGCTGACCTTCGCATTTCTGATGAAGGCTGCAGCCTTTCCACTCAATGCCTGGCTGCCAGCCTCCTATCACGTAACGCGTTCCACCTCGGCAGCCCTTTTTGCTGCGTTGCTGACCAAGGTCGGCGTCTATGCGCTTCTGCGGACCTTGGTTCTGCTCTTTCCGGAACTCGGTCAGACCTTCGCGCCCATCTTCCTGATCGCAGCCAATGCGACGATGCTGATCGGTGCACTAGGCTTGCTTGCCTCCAGCGATATTCGCCGAATGGTGGGCTGGGCGGTCATATCCGGCATTGGCGTTATTCTGGTAGGGCTCGGCATCGGCGAGATGGCGGCGCTGAGCGGCGCGATCGCCTACGCAGTCCACTCAATGGTCGTGATGGCCGGCCTCTATCTTCTCGCAGGGGCAATGGGCTGGCTGTCGGGCAGCGACTCGCTCTTCAAGATGGGTGGGCTCGCCGTTCAGTCGCCGGGCCTTCTTCTCTGTGGTCTTGGAATAGTCTTGGCGACATCTGGCCTGCCGCCCTTTTCGGGCTTATGGCCAAAAGCTATTCTGGTCGAAGCGGCTCTTTCCAAAAACGCCTATCTGACGGTCGTCGTCATTCTGGTGAACGGTTTACTGACGACCATCGCCCTTGGCCGACTATTCGCGTTCGGGTTCTGGCGCGAAGCTCAATTGGAGCGGACGGAAATTGGCGCGACGCCGGTTCTTTCCATGAGCCGTATGGCGCCGATAGCGATCATCGTCATGGTGTCGCTCGCATTCGGCCTTTATCCAGAGCCATGGCTTGCCGCATCGCGTCAGGCCGCTGCCGGGCTGCTGGATGGGGCGGCATACATCAACACCGTACTGCCGGAGGGATAGCGCATGAACCTGCAGCTCATGAACATTCTGCTAGCCTTGGCGTGGGCCGCGGTGACAGGGTCGTTCACCCTGCCAAACCTTATCTTCGGCTTTGTTCTCGGCGCCCTCGGCATGTATTTCATCCGTGAGCAGGTCGGTTCTCTTGGCTATTTTCGACGCCTCTGGCGGATCAGCATTCTCGTGCTGATCTTCCTGCGGGAGTTGATCTTCAGCGCATGGCGCGTCGCAATACTTGTCCTCACCCCCAAGATGAATGTGCAGCCCGGCATCTTCGCATACCCGTTACGGGTGCGTGGCGACATGCAGATCACGCTTTTAGCCAATATGATAACCCTGACGCCCGGCACCTTGTCCGTCGATGTAGCGGAGGATCACAGCACCTTGTGGGTGCACGCACTGGACTGTTCCGACCCGGAAGCGGCCAAGCAGGATATCGCGCGCATGTTCGAACGGCGGATCATGGAGGCCTTCGAATGACAGAGTTCGGTGCAGTTTTTCTCGATCGGGCAGAACTAATTGCCCTTTATCTGCTTAGCGCCTCGTTTCTGTTGACGGTGTTGCGCGTTATTCTGGGGCCGACCTTGCCGGATAGAATCCTGTCGCTGGATATGTTGGTCTCCATCGTAATCGGTTTCATCGCCGTCATCGGTATCCGGTCGGGATTTACACTCTATATCGACATCGCGATCGCGCTGGGGCTTGTCGGATTTCTGGCGACTGTCGCATTCGCCAGGTTTATCATGATGCGTGGCCATGTTGGCGATGACGATAACGCAGAGGAACAACCTCAGGAGGGCGCGTCGTGATTGACGCTCTGCTCAATATTGTGGTCGGCCTGCTTCTTCTTGCAGGGGCGCTGTTTTCGCTGGCTGCGTCGATTGGCTTGTTGCGGCTGCCGGACCTCTACACCCGCATGCATTCAGCCTCTAAGGCCGGGACGGTCGGCTCTGGTTTTGCTTTGATTGCGATGGCAATCCATTCGGCTGATCTTGGCGACTCGACGAGAGCTATCGCGGGCGTTGTATTTTTTCTCCTAACCGCGCCGATCTCCGCCCATCTTCTGGCCAAAGCCGCACATGATATGGGCTACCCTCTTTGGTCGAAATCGCTCGCAGATGAGAAAAAAGCCGAAGAATCCAGCGGGAAAAGCAACTCGGTTTATTGAACTTTTCGTAAGGTGCAGATTTCGTTTCGACGATAACTTCCGAGTTAATTAACGTAACAGGACGCGAGTACTTGTTACGAAGAATTTATTCTTATACATATAGCTTGACATCTCGCAGCCTGCATGTGACATGCGCTGCCAAGACCGACCAAGGTTTATTCCCAAGAACAAAACTTATTGAGGCACTGTTATGGAATTGTCCGAAAACAAAAACGCTCAGGATGCTCAGCTCATTGATTTGACCGCAGAAGTTGTGACCGCTTACGTTGGTAACAATCCGGTTCCCGCAACTGATCTTCCGAGCCTGATATCTGAAATTCACAATGCGTTTAGCCGTATTCGTGGAACGGGTCAGGCCGTGGCAGAAACCGAAAAGCCCAAGCCGGCAGTCAATCCCAAGCGCTCGGTCAGCGACGATTACATCGTTTGTCTTGAAGACGGAAAGAAGTTCAAGTCCCTGAAGCGTCATCTTTCGGCCCATTACAATATGACGCCGGAACAGTATCGCGAGAAATGGGGCCTGCCGGCCGATTATCCGATGGTCGCACCTAACTATTCGGCCGCACGTTCCAAGCTCGCGAAGAAAACCGGATTGGGCCGCAAAGCCAAGTCTTAGTCCGTGACGATGGTTTGTTGATTTAAGGGGCTGCTTCGGCAGCCCTTTTTGCGTTTGGAGCCGAGGGCTCCGTGATCGATCTGTCATTAAATGTTCTTTTTTTGTTCCACTCTGTTCCGCGAGTTGATATAAGAAAACATTCCTCAGAGGAGTGTTTTCATGACCGTTGCGCAGCTTCGTTTGCACCAGATCGACGAGCAGATCGTAGAGAGGGTTCGCGGTCGCGGAATCCGGTGTCATCCGAGCGATCGGAAGGCATGGGCGATGCAGCAGGGCGACGCCGCTATCGACCTGATCGCTGCGATTTTCGCCGTCGATGGTCGTGATATCCGCAAGCCGACCCGTTGTGGCATGGAGGTGGGCCGCGTACGGCATGTGGCGATGTATGTCTGCCATGTGACGCTACAATTGACGCTGACGGAGGTCGGTATGGTTTTCGGTCGGGACCGAACCACTGCGACCCACGCATGTCACAGAGTGGAAGACTTACGAGACGATGCCGATTTCGATGCGCTCATGGATGCCGTGGAGCGTACGGTGGCCTACACATTGCGGATCGACCGTGGCGAAATCTTTATTTGACGCTCCAGAATTCAGGCGTCCTGAACGGACGACGCTTCCATCCTGATCCGCTCGATCATGGCGCGAATCCCATTGGCGCGCTGCGGAGAGATATTGTCGGCCAGTCCCAATTTGTCGAGCATCGAAGCGGCATCTGTCTGAAGAATGACCTCGGGTGTCTTGCCAGAGAAGATCGCCAGTATAATCGCGACGAGGCCCCGGACGATATGAGCGTCCGAATCGCCTCGAAAGTGAAGAACGCGCCCTTCGGGTGTTTCGACTTCGTCTGTATGCAGCCAAACCTGTGAGACGCAGCCTTTCACACGGTGGGCATCCGTTCGCCACTCATCTGGGAAGTCCGGCAGATCGCGACCGAGATCGATGACATATCGGTAGCGGTCCTCCCAGTCGTCCAGGTAAGCGAAGTCCTCTTTGATCGAAGCGAAATCGGGTGCGGTGTCCATGGCCGGGATATAGGCAATAAGAAGCCAGCCGTCATCGCTCTAAGTCGACGAATTTATCATTAGCCTTTGCGAAGAAGAATCGCGAATAGCGAAGCGCGACTTCGCCGCCATGTGTTGTCCATGGCGCGGCCATGCCGATACGACGCTGTCGTTGATCGTGGTGAGCGAAGGGTTAACGCTATTTGTTAGCCCTGTACAATGTTGAAAGAAAAGGCTTTTTCAAGAGACGATATGCCGTGGCCATGCCGCGGTTCGGATGATTGGTAAGCGATATCAGAGTCCATCGGCTATCAAGGATGCGAAACGAACCTTTCCTTAAAACGCCACGGCCATTGTGGAAGAAGTTTCCAGCGGCTCATGACGACCGTTTCGAAGTCGGCCTTGCTGGTGTTGGTGATTGGGTTGCGTCTTGGTTCTGTCTGTTGAAAATGCAAGCGACGATTGGCGGAGCCGCATCGCGGCGGCGTTCGACCGCTTCGTCAACCGCGATGTGACGGAACCTGTCCGTCGGCAACGTCAGGCCCGGCTTTTCGGCTCGATTCTTTCTGTCACCATTCTTCTTATCGTTTTGTCCATGCCGCTTTCGGCTTCGGATCCATCCTACTTAGCTTTTCCGTTTCTGGCTGGCGCAGCTGGGTGCGTGCTGTCTGCAATGCTCTCCGCCAGTGGCCGCGAGACGCTTTGCGCAATTCTGACCGGTGTCTTCGCGCTCGGCTTTGCCGCCCTGACGCTGGTGAAGGATGGCAACGCAACCGGCATCGCCTTTCTGATCATGGCGGTCCCAGTGGTGGAAGGATGGTGGGCGCTGCGCCGGCCATTGCTGACTGGATTTGCCACCACCTTGGCCGCCGGCACTGCCATCGGCGTGCTCCTGACCGGATGGAGCGCTACGAGCCCGACCTTATGGAATGTTGCTGCATCGGTCGCGCTTGTTTTGTGGATCGGCAGTTTGCTTCTGCGTATGAAGCAACCGGCCCGCGACGATATGGAGACTGCCGCGGACGACAACGCGCTTTTGACTCATCCCTTGGCGAACGATCTGCCTGGAGCAATCGCGATTTTTGCGCCGGATGGCGACCTGCTTGCCGCGAGCGACAGGCTCGAAAGCCTGCTGGGCGTGGAAGTTGCGCATCTCCTTGGGTCGTCTTTCTTCGAGCGCATCCATGTTGGCGACCGGGTAGGGTGGTTGAATGCTGTCGCCGATGCACGGGAAGGCAAGGAAGCGCAAGCCATCATGCGCATGCGGCTCGCATATGAAGGCGAAGTGGCGTTCGCCGATCTGTCGGCACGTCTTTCGTCGGAGCGCGACGGGCGGCTGGTCGGAATGCTGGCGATCGATTCGGAAGCAGCGGCGCGTCAATGCGAATTGGATAAGCTACGCGAAGAGGCGGGCGCCCTCGCAAGTGCTCGCAACCATTTTCTGGCAACGGTTAGCCATGAAATGCGTACGCCGCTCAACGCCATTATCGGCTTTGCCGATATGATATGCAGCGACGCAATGCCCGATCACAGTCTGGAGAGGCATCGCGAATATGCGGAATTGATCTCCGCATCGGGCGGGCACCTCTTAAAGGTCGTGAACGCGATTCTCGACCTCTCAAAAATGGAGGCTGGCGCTTACACCATTCAGCGTGAACTTTTCGACCCGGCTGAGGCGCTCGATATGCCGCTCTCGATTGCCGCCCAACAGGGTGAAATCGAAAACGTCTCTGTCAGCCGACTCGACTGCGAGAATTTGCGGCCGGTAAACGCCGACCGCCGCTCTGTTCAGCAGATTCTCATCAACCTGCTGTCCAATGCCGTCAAATTCACGCCGGCTGGTGGTAAGGTCGAGGTGGCTATGCGGGACGATGGCAGGAATTTCTCTATCGCCGTCCGCGACACGGGCGTCGGCATTGCAGAGGACGACCTGCCGAGGCTCGGCAAGCCCTTCATTCAGCTGGGAGATAACGGCCTCGCACGCCAGCATGACGGCGCTGGCCTCGGCCTGTCCCTCGTTCACGGCCTCGCCGAATTGCAGGGCGGCCATGTGCGGATCGAAAGCCGTCTCGGCGAAGGTACGGAAGTCATCGTCACCATACCAAATCTCGGTGCGTCCGAGGCCATAAACATGCCAACACAGACCGGAGCCAATGAAAGTCTCATCGAACCGAACCGTGATATTCAACAGCGCCGAACGGCATGAGTATGGGAGATCAGGACGGACGATGCGTTTTTTGAGCCGCGCGGGGCGTTACGGCGCTGCCTTCTTCATGGCAAATCCTCTTCTTGTCGCGATGAGCCTTGCCGTCGGTGCGGTTGGCATTATCGTCACGGGTAATAGTCTGGAGCAGACTGGCCGCCACCCCTCGCCATTTTTCCGGACGCTTAGCCCTCCCGCGTCAACGGCTCCTGCTCTGGCCAAGGCACCTTCAGCAGTGGGCGGGCAAGGACGTACCGATCCAGCCGCGGGCGATCGCAGTGTTGGCGACCCGGAACTGGCGCGCATTCAGTCGGTTCTGACGGACCTCAACCTGTACGAGGGTTTGATCGATGGATTGGAGGGGCCGCGCACCAGCGCGGCGATCCGCCGCTATCAGGAAATTCTCGGATTGCCGCAGACCGGTCAGATCGATAACGCCATGCGCCGAAGCTTGATCGATCCCGCGACGGGCCAGATGGCAAGGTCTGCGCCGCCTCTGCCGAAACCGGCTCCCGGATTTTACGGGGGCGATGAGACTGATGACGCCTTGGCCACCGGTAGTATCGGGGATGAGGATGTTCACGCGATTCAGCAGGCGCTCGTCAATTTCGGCTTTCACGAACTGACCGTTGACGGAGTTATGGGAAACCAGACATCCGAAGCGCTTGCGACTTTCCAGAGGATCGAAGGACTCGCGGAATCGGGACAGCCCGACGAAGCAACTCGCGGCCGCTTGAAAAAACGCGGTTTTCTGCGCTGAACTTTATTAATCGGATGCTTTACGAGTGACACGCCTGACCAGCGCTCTTGTCGTGGCTGCCATCACCCGCCGTGTTTTTGCGGAGGGTGGTTTCGCAGCGGTGCTAAAGAAGGGTGCGGAAGAGGCGGGCGCGATCTTTGTGCTGGTGCGTGCAGGGCACGACGGCCAGGCTCTTTATGGACCGGCTCCGCAGACGTCCTATGAGGAAGACAGGCCACACGATCGCCGGTTTCGCCGTCTCGTCGAGATCGAGACTTCATTCGACGAAGCGATCGAGCTACGGATCGAAAAGGAGCGCCGCTTCGATCCGGATCTCTGGTTAGTCGAACTGGAGGGCGGTCCGCCAATAGACGACCTTGTCATTGTTGAAGCTGAAGACGCGGACGGGTCGGCTTCTTAGCCGACTGCCCGTAGGGATGGATAGGCGTCGTTGCCTCCTTCCAATTCGTCGAAGTCGATAGCTTTCCGCATATCCCATGCGTCGTCGGTAGAAGATTTTATGGGATTTTCCGGCGTCGACGAATATGTCGAAATCCATGACGACTGCACGCGCCAATCGCGCAGCCGGTCATCGGCCTGCACTGCAGAGAGCGCGTCGAAGCGTTCGATAAAGAGGCGAATGCTTGCGGTTGTCGAAAGGGTGTCTGGCCGCGCCGCCCGCACGATCAGATGGGCTTCGGCAGAAGGAATGCTTAGCGCGCGGAGCGCCATGACGAGATCCTGGGTGCCCTTTGAATGAATGATGTCGTGAGCGACCGCATATTTTATTCCGAGCGCATCGGCCAAGGCTGTCCCGAACAACTCGATATCACCAGAAAGCGCACTCGCGCGTAGGCGGGCAAGACGGGTGGAGGGCTTCTTGCGGGTTATGGCCGCAGTCGCCGACTGTCCGACATCGTTGCCCGCCATGGCGGCCCGCAATTGCAACTGCACCTCCTTCAAGCTCGTCGGCGGGGCGCTGCCTTTTTCGATATGCGATGGAGTGAGGGACTCGGGCGATTTCGGCGACGTTTGTTCTGCACTCGAAACGCCCTGTTTGCGTTGGAGATGGGTAAGAATGGCGCGTACGGCGGTCGGCAGATCGGAACGGCGCGCAATGACGCGGCCGTGTTCGATATCCGTTTGCTTGATGATGTGAAGCCAGTCTCGGGTCGAAAGAGCATGGGTCCGCGAGAGGAGCGGTGCGGAAATCGAAACCGGCTCCAGCGCTAATTTCAGTAACAGCCCGCGCGGAACCCGTGATCGCTCAGACAGCACGGCCGCCGCATAGCGGCGAGCCTCCGTTCCCGTTCGTTCATAAAGCGCTAGCGCCAGCGTCTCGAGTTGCCGGATTTCATGGCCGGACGGGCGCGACAATGCCGCGAAGGTGCCAACCGCCTGGCGAAAAAGTTCGTCGATGCGCGCTTCGCTGTTACGGTCGGAAACTAGGCGCTTGCGAAGGGCGGTATGCGGCACGGTACACCTTTAAAAGAGAACGGTTTTGTTACTGCACACCAGCCTATTGGTAAATCGTTGGTAATCCGTTAGCGCCTCGTTAACCGACAAGCAGTCATTCTTTCTTCGGGTACGAGGATGTGAAGACCACGGAGAAGCCGGATGGCAACGATAATTCCGATGGCTGCATTCATTGAGAAGAGGGACCGGCAGCCGTCCCGAAAGCGCTTAGACGGGCAGTGTACGATTCTGCTTTTCGACGGCATTCGCTACGAAGAGATACCAGATCGGTCGGGCCGGGGCGAAGGCCGCCGGGTCGGCAAAGGCAAACGTCGTCGCGCCTAAGCTACCGCGTCGATTCCGGGACGGATGCCGCGCGTCAGAACGGTTCGCAACTGACGGAATCCAGAAAGCTGTCGCTGACCGGTTCGTAGCTGTCGTCAGGGTGGAAAATTCTTAGCACCGCGATGCCTTCATCATTGTTGAAGAGCGCGAAGGCGGTGCTTGCCAGTCCCGGCGGCATTTCCCGCTTGATTTCGATTTCCTGCAAACGCGTGACCACCATGAGATCCAGATCGTCATCGGTCCCGTTGCGATCGTTGATGGACCACGAGGTGCGTCCGCGCGAATCCATTATCGCCACCGACCAGAACGGCACATTGCCGGAAGCCCGGATGCGAAGAGGCCCACGTGTCAGATCGAAACGGCAGGCAGCGACAGTGAAAAGGGGGTCGGCATCGTAGATGATGTCCGTATCGTCGAGACGGCGTAGCTGAAACGGCTCCGTGATATCGTATATCCGGCTCCAGGCGCTGGCTGGCGCGGCCGTCGGCAGTAGAAAAACCACCGCAATGTGGACGAGCCCGGCCCCGACAAGGCCAATCATGAGCGCAAGCGACAGTCTACGCATTACACGACTCTTCCGGCGTTACAGTGGGCATGCCGAGCGGAGAGATCGATGTGCCGCTACCAAGCGGTGTATCGTAGAGCGAAAGGATGAGCCGGAACGGTCCGTTACCGGCGACGGGCAGCCAGTTGCCCGGTCGAATAGTCGGGCCGATAGCGATACGGATCGAGCCGTCCGGCTGCCGCAGCAATGCCCGTGAATGAAGCGCGACGCGCCGGTCCTCGTCGGCAATGGAGGCATCGGATGAGAGCGGCGCCGCATGCAGTGTCCAGAAACGCGCGGAAGGCAGACGCCCTTCCAGAATATACTGGCAACCGGCCCTTAGCGGGCGGTCGGACTCATCCGATCGACGGGAGAAAACGAGTCCCTCCGCCGGTGCAAGCGGAAGCGCCGCGTTTCGTGCGATGCGGGCGCGTGTATAGGGGTCGGCCCGGTCGGTCCCCGCTTCAGGATAAGCTACCCATTTGCCGATATTCAGCGCGCCGAGCGCATCGGCGCGGTCCAGGGCGAACCAGGCGCTGCCGCCGCCCAAACCGAGCGCGAGGATGCAGGACAGAGCGGTGAGCAAGATCGTGCGAAGCATGGTTTCCTGTAGCGCCGAGACCTTGTCGGTTTAGCGAAGAGTGATGGCGAACTGCAAGCCGTGTAAGACCAGACATCCTTCGGGCTGACGTGCCCAGCGCGCTAGCGGGAGGCGCGCAACTGGTTGTCGGCTATGGGAGGATCAAGAGGCTGGGCGTTGTCGAACAGAATGCCCAGCGCCGTCACGGCGTCCTGCAGTTCGGGCAACAGGCCGCGCGGTGTATTGGAGACGGGCGAAACCTCCTCTCCTTCCGCTGCTGCAATATCCACCATTTCGGGAACGGGGCGATTGGCTCCGGGAATGGGCTTCAGCCGCGCTCCCTGGTGGGCGACACGCATCAAACGGTTCCAGACGAGAGCGGGAAGCGATCCACC
This sequence comes from Notoacmeibacter sp. MSK16QG-6, assembly GCF_024158145.1. GTDB lineage: Bacteria > Pseudomonadota > Alphaproteobacteria > Rhizobiales > Rhizobiaceae > Notoacmeibacter. The sequence continues at coordinate 371,418 of NZ_JAMYXM010000001.1, read as the reverse complement.
GGTCATCCGGTTTGTCGGCTTGTAATCGTCATTGCCCAGCCAGACGGCAGCGACGTAGTTGCCGGTAAAGCCGACATACCAGCCGTCGCGATAGGACTGGGTGGTTCCCGTCTTACCAGCGGAAGGAATGCCTTCCAGCGCCGCGCGCCGCGCGGTCCCCCATTCCGGAATCTGGACAAGTATCTTGTTCATTTCTGCGGCTGCATGTTCCGACAGAACGCGCTTCGGTTTTTCGGTCTGCCGGTTCAGCCGCCAGATGACCTCGCCATCCTGATCGAGAATCTGCGTGAAGGCATGGTGGCCGTGCCGGATACCGCCCGCCGCGAAAACCGAATAGCCCGTTGCCTGGTCGAGCACGGTAATGCTGCCCGCTCCGAGAACCATCGTTTTATGACGCAGAACCGGCGTCTCCACACCCATGCTCTCGGCCAGATCGGCAACTGTGTCCACACCGCCCTTGATGTAGCGGCGCGCCAGATGCGCCGGAACGGTGTTGATGGATTTAATCAGAGCGGTCTGGAGGTCGGTTCGCCCACGAAAGCTCAGATTATAGTTGTTCGGGCTCCAGCCATTCCAGTTGACGGGACCGTCCACAACACGCGTGCTGGCGCTCATGCCGCCTTCAATGGCTGCTGCATAAACGTAGGGCTTGAAGGACGAACCGGGCTGCCGCTCGGCATTGACCGCGCGGTTGAACTGGCTCTTACCGTAGTCGCGGCCTCCGACCATCGCTCGAACCAGACCGTTCGGCTCCATCATGACCAACGCGCATTCCTGAACGCGATAGGATTTGCCGAACTGCCGGAGATGAAATTCGCAGCTTTCTTCGGCCGCCTTTTGCAGGGTCGGGTCGAACGCTGTGCGGACGATAAGATTGCGGGATGGCAGATCATCCGCAATTTTTTTCACCTCATCGAAAGCCCAATCCAGGTAGTAGTCAGGCGAGTCGGTCACGTCGCGCTCGATGGCGGAGGCCGGCTGCAGCCGTGCGGAACTGACCTGCCCTTCGGTCATGAAACCGGCCTGCACCAGATTGGTAAGCACCTCATTCGCTCGCGCGCGGGCCGCTGGCAGATTCACATGCGGCGCGTAACCGGATGGCGCCTTGAAGAGGCCTGCCAGCATCGCTGCCTCGGCAAGATTGATCTCACGCACATCCTTGCCGAAATAGAACTCGGCCGCCGCCGCGACACCATGCACGCCGCCGCCCATGTAGGCGCGGTCGATATAAAGCTGCAGGATTTCCTTCTTCGTCAGATTCTGCTCCAGCCAAAGCGACAGATAGGCTTCCTTGATCTTGCGCTGGAGAGTGCGTTCATTGCTCAGGAAGAGGTTCTTGGCGAGCTGTTGGGTCAGCGTGGAGCCGCCCTGCACGACCCCGCCAGAACGGGCGTTTTCCATCATCGCGCGCGAAAGCCCGAGCACGTCGATACCGAAATGCTCGAAGAAACGCCGATCCTCGGTCGCCATAACTGCTTTGATAAGATGATCGGGCAGTTGGTCCACCGGCACGGAGTCACGTTGGAACGCTCCCCGCTGGCCGATATTGCGGCCGTACCGGTCCAGAAAAGTGACGGCCAGGCCGTCCTGCTGCCGCCAGTCGCCCTCCGTCGATTTGAAGGCTGGGATAGCAAGCACGTAAAACAGCACGATGCCTACTGTGCCAAGTGTCGCAGCTTCCGACATGAGTTCGACAGCGCCGCGCTTCCAGCCATATACGCGGAATTTGCGGGAGAAGATGGTAATCCGCTCCCATGCTTCGCCCAGTGTGGAGCGCAGTTTATAGAGACTGGAATCCAGCCAGGCATCGACGCCGATCAGCCGCGATACCCTGAAGCGGGGCCGCGCCCCCTTTGGCCGTTTGTCTTTCACCTGCATTTCCAATCCATGATGCCGTGTTCAGGCGTCGTCAGGCTTATGGCCCGCAAATGCGGCACCATCGCGCTCTCGCAATGATAGCCGATCTTGGCGCGTTCGAAACCCTTTCCCCACCTCCTCATGCCTTTGAACGACTTCTTCACGGTCGGCAAGTCGGCCGTATGCTTCGGCATTGACGCGCCCGGCGGCGCGGCTTTTTCAGATTGTCATTGGAGCAGCCTCATGTTGGCGATTGCGCATTGGTCCATCCTGCGGGCATGGGCAGAGCATCTGCCTTTCGACTTTGCGGCGGCCTCTCAGATGAGTGGCCTTGGAGAATTGTCGATTCGGCAGAAAGCGAAAAAGCAGGGGTGGATTATCCGGCGCGGCCATCGCGGCCGGGCGGGGGAGGCGGAGTTGAGCCGCCTGCGCGATCGTCTCTGGGCGCGCCTCGATGTTGCGACGGATCGACCCGTTGGCACGCCCCTGCCGAAGGCCGACATCGATGCGATCCACGTCTTGCTGCGGGCGGTCGATAAGCTGGAGGCAGCTTGTGAGCGTCAGGGGGACGCCCGCGCTGGCGAGCCGGAACAGCTTGGCTCTGTTCTGGAGCGGATCAATGGCCGCATCCTCGAACTGGCCGGCGAGATGGCCGAGACAGGCGTCGTCGGCGATCGAGCAGATGGCGCTATGGTCGCGCCGGCAGAACCAGCCGAATGACGGGTAGCGAGGGCGATCCGGATTTCGAGGCGGAACAGGACGCCTGGGCCGAGCTATCGCTGGACGAGGACGAAGCCAGGCTGGCTGGCCGGGAATGGTTCATGACGGCGCGGGCCAAGCAATATCCATTGCCAGATGCGCCAGAACGCTGGATGGTGGTCGGCGGCCGGGGCAGCGGGAAAACGCGCCTTGGCGCCGAGTGGGTGCGAGCGCTCGTATTGGGCCTGCCGCCCTTCACCACGAGCGGTTTGAAATATGGTCGAATCGCGCTCGTCGCCGAGACACTTGGCGATGCGCGAGAGGTGATGGTGGCGGGCGCAAGTGGTATTCTCGGCACGGCGCGGGGGGATGAGCGACCGCGTTTCGAAACCAGCCGCCGCCGCGTGCTGTTCGACAATGGCGCGACAGCGCAGATTTTCTCGTCAGAAGACCCCGATGCATTGCGTGGCCCCCAATTCGATGCGGCTTGGTGCGATGAGTTGGCCAAATGGAACAATGCTGACGAAGTCTGGGACATGTTGCAATTCGGCCTGCGGCTGGGCGACGAACCACGCCAACTGGTAACGACGACGCCCCGTGCAACCGCTCTGGTCAAGCGCCTTATGCGCCAGGACGGCTTTATCGTGACCCGGATGCGTACCCATGAGAATGCGGACAATCTGGCTCCGAGCTTCCTGCAGACCGTGACGGATCGGTATGCCGGCACGCGACTGGGCCGTCAGGAACTCGAGGGCGAATTAATTGAGGACCGTTCCGACGCCCTTTGGACCCGGAGTCAGCTGGAATCGATTGTGGGACCGGTCGCGGCAGAACGTCTCGCGCGCATTGTCATAGCTGTCGATCCGCCGGCAAGCGCCGGTGCGCGCTCCGATGCTTGCGGGATCGTGGCAGCGGGCGCGGAAGCAGATGGCGGAATTGTTGTTTTGGCTGACGCCAGCGCGCAGGGTCTGCAACCGGACGGATGGGCGGCGCGAGCCACCACGCTGTTCCATGCATTGGAAGCCGATCTCATTGTCGCCGAGGTCAATCAGGGCGGCGCGATGGTCGAAAGCGTGATACGCACTGTCGACCCGGCTGTGCCCGTCAAGGCTGTCCGTGCAAGCCGAGGCAAATGGCTGCGGGCTGAGCCGGTTGCAGCGCTTTATGCCCAGGGCCGCGTCCGCCACGCCGCGCACTTTCCCGAACTTGTCGACGAGATGTGCGATTTCGGCCCCTCTGGCCTGACGGGCAGTCGCTCGCCCGACCGCGTCGATGCGCTTGTCTGGGCCATCGCTGAATTGATGGGCGGCCTCGGTCGCGCACCGCGTGTGAGAGGCGTATGACGAGAACAATTCAGAAACATTTTTGCAATTTCTTTTTCACCCCCTTCCGGCCAATGGCATGATGGCTTCAACGAAAAGCGCCAATCGCCGGCACAGTATTCACGGCTCATCGGTGCGCCGACGCCTCGTCCAGGCGTAAGAAAAAGAGGAAACGGTCCATGGTATGGAACTGGTTGCGAGGCGATGCCTCGGCCGGACCGGCGGAGCTTTCATCGAGCCCGACGGCGAGGCTGGAAGGCAAGGCAGGCTTTCTTGGCGAGGGCTTTGTCGCGCTGCAGCTTGCCGGTCAGGCGAACTGGACGCCTCGCGACTATGCCTCACTCGCTCGCCACGGCTATCTTGGCAATGCCGTAGTCCACGCCGCTGTGCGCCTGATCGCGCAGACCGCGGCAGCTGTTCCGTGGCTGCTTTATGAGGGCGCGACAGAGCACAGTGAACACCCGCTTCTCAGCCTGCTCGAACGCCCCAATACGCGGCAGGCGGGCGTCACCTTTCTGGAAGCACTTTACGGCGAACTTCTTCTTTCCGGCAACGCCTATGTCGAACGGCTCAGCGGCGCCACGAACATCGCCGAACTGCATCTGCTGCGGCCGGATCGTGTTGCCGTTGTCGCAGACGACGATGGCTGGCCGATAGCGTTGGAACATCGTGGCGCGAAAGGCGGCGCGCGGCGCATCGCTTTGACCGAGGACGCAGGGCCGGAAGGCAGTGCAGCGGCGCTTCATCTGGCGTTGTTCCATCCGCTCGACGATCATTATGGCCTTGCGCCGCTGCAGGCTGCGCTCAGTGCGCTCGACATTCACAATGCCGCAAGCCGCTGGAACAAGGCGTTGCTCGACAATGCAGCGCGCCCATCTGGCGCGCTGGTCTATGCGCCAAAGGAGGGCGGCAATCTTTCCGACGAGCAGTTCGACCGGCTGAAAACCGAACTGGAAGACGGCTATTCCGGCCCAAGCCGGGCGGGGCGGCCGCTGCTGCTGGAAGGCGGGCTCGACTGGAAAGCGATGGGCCTGACGCCGCAGGAAATGGATTTCGTGGAGGCGCGCAACGGCGCGGCGCGAGACATCGCGCTGGCCTTCGGCGTGCCGCCCATGCTGCTCGGCATTCCGGGCGACAACACTTACGCAAACTATAAGGAGGCGAACCGCGCCTTTTACCGGCTGACGATTTTGCCGTTGGTGACGCGGATCGCGACTGAATTCTCCGCCTGGCTGGCGCCGGCCTTCGGAGCAAATCTGCGGCTCTGGTTCGATGCCGACGCCGTGGAAGGGCTCTCCGGCGAGCGCGACGCACTGTGGCAGCGCATCGGTCAGGCTGATTTTCTGACGGACGATGAGAAGCGAGAGGCGGTTGGCTATCAGCCGCTGCCGACAATGGAGCAACGCTGATGGGCGAGAGTGAATCCATGTGGATGGCGAAGGGCGCTGGCGCGGTAATCGGCTCGGGCATTTCGCTCGCCTATGTGCTGCCGCGCGGCAGACGAGAGGCAGCGCTCCGCTTCGCGGTGGGTGTCACGAGCGGCATTGCATTTGGCGGGGTGGCCGGTCTGCGCCTGGCGCGTGAACTCGGCATCGATACGGTGGCGAACGGCCTGGAGATCGCGCTGTCCGGTGCGGCGCTGGCTTCGCTCTGCGCCTGGTGGGCGATCGGCGTTCTCATGCGGACCTTCGGAGCCGCGCAGGATCAGATGGACCGCGCCAATGGTCCCCGCCGCGACCGGGAAGCGCGCCGATGACGAAACATATCGATCTGCGCGGCGCGCCGGAACGCAAGGAGGCGGCGGTCGAAATCGCAGAAATCGGTCACGACGGACGCTTCGAGGGATACGCCAGCGTGTTCGGCCAGGCCGATCTGTCCGGCGACGTGGTCATGGCAGGAGCTTTTGCGCGCAGTCTAAGGCAGCGCGGTGCACGTGGCGTGCGGATGCTGTTCCAGCACGATCCTGCCCAGCCCATCGGGCGATGGGACGCAATCGCAGAAGACCATCGCGGACTCTATGTGCGCGGGCGGCTGAGCCTGATGACGGCCAAGGGGCGGGAGGTCCACGCCCTGATGCGTGACGGCGCGCTCGACGGCCTGTCCATCGGTTTCCGAACAGTGCGGGCGCGTGCCGAAAAGCAGGCGGGACTTCGCCGCATCCTGGAGGCCGACCTCTGGGAGATATCGGTTGTCACCTTTCCCATGCTGCCGACAGCGCGCATCGCGGAAGTGAAGGGCGAGCTGCCGACCACGCGACAATTTGAGCGCTGGCTGACGCGGGACGCGCGGCTGACGCGAAAGCAGGCCCGGCAGGTGATCGCCAAAGGGTTTGCCAGCCTGACGGGCGGGCGGGACGCGCGACCGCAGGATGAGGGACTGGCCGGCACGATCCGCCGGGCGGCGACAATCTTTCTCTGAAAGGAACAATGGAATGCAGTTTGAAACGAGCCAGAGCGCGCCGGAGATCAAGGCGGCCAGCGGCAGTGCGGTCGAAGTAGCGGAAGCCTTCGATGAATTTATGGGTGCGTTCGAGGCATTCAAATCAGCCAATGATGAGCGTCTGAACGAAATCGAGCGCCGCGTGACCGCCGATGTCGTCACCAACGACAAGGTCGAGCGCATCAATAACGCGCTGACCGAGCAGAAGCAGGCATTGGACAGACTTATGGTCAAAGGTGCGCGGCCGGGCATGGGTGGTGCGCCCTACAGCACGGAAACGAAAAGCGCCTTTCATAGCTGGATGCGAAGCGGTGACGAAAGCGCCATCCGCGCCATGGAAACGAAGGCGATGAATATCGGCGCCGGAGCTGAGGGCGGCTATCTCGTACCGCCGGAGACCGAAACAGAGATCGGCAAACGGCTCGCCGAACTTTCGCCGATCCGGTCCATCGCCTCGGTACGGCAGGTCTCGTCCTCGGTGTTGAAGAAGCCGTTCAGCGTGGCCGGTCCCGCGACGGGCTGGGTAGCCGAGACCGATGTGCGGCCGGAGACCAGCGCCGGCACGCTCGCCGAACTGAACTTTCCGACGATGGAGCTCTACGCCATGCCCGCGGCGACCACCGCGCTTCTTGACGACGCGGCTGTCGATCTGGACGCGTGGATCGCAGCCGAGGTTGAGGCGGCGTTCGCCGAGCAGGAGGGCGAAGCCTTCGTCAAGGGCGATGGCGTCAACAAGCCGCGCGGTTTCCTCTCCTATGGCTCGGTCGCCGAAGAGAATTGGAATTGGGGCGCGCTCGGTCATATCGCGACCGGGGTCGACGGCGATCTGCCGGCAGCCGACGCGTCCGACGTTCTGATCGACACGGTCTATGCGTTGAAAGCTGGCTATCGGCAGAACGCGCACTGGGTGATGAACCGGCGCACGCAGGCCGCCATCCGCAAGCTGAAGGATTCCGACGGAAACTACCTCTGGACGCCCCCGGCGACGGTTGGCGCGAAGGCTATGCTGATGGGGTTCCCCGTCGTCGAAGCCGAAGACATGCCGGATGCCGACAGCGCCGCGACACCCATCGCCTTCGGTGATTTCCAACGCGGTTATCTGATCGTGGACCGCGTGGGTGTCCGTGTGCTGCGCGATCCATACTCCGCCAAGCCTTACGTGCTGTTTTACACGACCAAGCGCGTCGGCGGCGGCGTACAGGATTTCGATGCGATCAAGCTGGTGAAATACGCCGCCTGACGCATCGGATCGGGGCGCGGCGGTTTTCCTCCCCGCCGCCGCGCCCTCGCCAATTCATTCGGCGCTCTTTGGCCCGATAGATAACCAACCATTCGAACCTGGAGTGCGTCATGGCGCTGTTCCGGACCGCCGGCCCTGAGCCGGAGCCCATTATGCTGGCCGAGGCCAAGGCCCATTTGCGGGTCGATCATGACGCTGAGGACGAGCTGATCACCGCGCTGATCAAGATGGCGCGCGAAGTGACCGAAAAGCACTGCGGCCTTGTTCTGGGCCGGCAAAACTGGCGGCTCACAATGGACACTGTCTCCGCACGGCAGCCGACACCGCTGGCCCTTCACCCTGTTCACGCCATCAGTGCCGTGACGGTTTATGACCAATTCGGCGTTGCTCGTGCACTGAACGAAGAAAGCTATGGGCTACGCACGACACGCCGCCCCGCGTCGGTGGCATTCAAGGATTTACCGAATGCGGCGGAAATGGAGAATGGCGTCGAGATAGACCTCGATGCGGGTTTCGACACCGAAGATATCCCCGCGCCGCTGCGCCAGGCGATGATGCTGCTGATCGGCCAGGGTTATGAAACGCGTGGTGGCTTTTCGGTCAGCGACCAACCGGTTGCGGTGCCGCAGGGCTACGACGTTCTGATCCAGCCATTCCGACTGCTGAGGATATGAGCCTCATGACGGTGGAGTTCATGGATGCTGGCAAGCTGCGGACGCGCCTCGTTCTCGAAGCGCCGGTGCGGACGCCGGACGGCGCGGGAGGCCATGAAGTCGAATGGCAAACGGTCGGAGAATTCTTCGCCCATGTCGAGCCGACCGGCGTTAGCGCCACCGTGGCTGGCGGTGCGGTCCGGCAGGAGCTGACGCATCGCGTTACGTTGCGCCAGCGCAGCGACATTGCCCCGGCCATGCGGCTGCTGCGCAACGGTCACGCCATGCGGATCGAAACGGTGAGCGATCTGGACGGAACCGGTCGCTACCTCGTCTGTGGATGCACGGAATTGGAGGGTTGGACATGAAGGTCAGTGTGGGACTGCGTTTCGATGGCCTTTTCTCTGGTCTGCGAGCTCTCGATCACGACGGACGCAAGGCGCTGACCGCAAACGATCTGCAAGGGCGACAGCCGTCTGACAGAAACGCGGCGACCGTCCGGCAGCCGCAAACTGAGCCAGTCAAGGGAGCAGGGACATGACGACACCGGCCTTCACGCTGCAAAAAGCGATTTATCTATGGCTGAGTGACGATGCGTCGCTGACGGCAATGTTAAGCGATCAGGGTCTTCGTGATGCGCCGACTCCTGCTGCGCGCTTTCCCTATGTCACCTTTGGGCGCGCAAGCGGTTTCGACTGGTCCAGTGCGACGGAGAGGGGCCAGGAAATCTTTCTGACATTCCATATCTGGTCAAACAGTCGGGGCCGCCAGGAGACGGCTGCGATCATGCAGCAGATCGATGAACGATTGCGGAGCTTCGACCCGCAGATGGCGGAGCTCCGACTTGTTCTGCTCGACTGTGATTTGCAGGAAATCCGCCACGACAGCGAAGCGGCGCTTTACCGCGGCACGTCCCGTTACCGCGCTCTTGTAGAAGAGGTTGAGGCAGCCTGACTGACTGAAAAGCAAGCACAATAAAGCGGCGTGTAGCGACGCGCCACCGGCGAAGCTTTGCGGCGGGCCGGCCATGACAGGAGAGAAACATGAGCGCGCAAAGAGGACGAGACATGCTGATTCGCATGGCGGATGGCAATGGCGGATGGTCGACGCTTGCGGGACTGAAGACGCGGCGCCTGGCCCTCGGCAATGGGGCGGTGGATATCACCGATAGCGACAGTGCGGGGCGCTGGCGGCATCTGCTCTCCGATGCCGGCGTCCGTCAGGCGTCCATTTCCGGCCTGGGGATTTTTCGCGATGCGCAATCCGATGGGCTGGTGCGCGAGGCCTTTTTTGACGGCGCTGCCATGAATCTTCAATTCGCGATGCCAGACTTCGGAGCACTCGAAGGACCGTTCCAGATCACTTCGCTGGAATATTCCGGCAATCATGATGGCGAAGTGACGTTCGAGATCGCATTCGAAAGCGCCGGCGCGCTGACCTTCGAGGTCGAATGATGGTGGCTGCAAACGCACAGCGCGGCGAGATCGTCGCCATTCTCGACGGCAGGCCTCACAGGCTTTGCCTGACGCTCGGCGGGTTGGCCGAACTGGAAACGGCTTTCGGAGCCGACGGTCTGTCCGAATTGGCGGCACGGTTTTCGGAAGGTCGCTTCTCTGCGTCCGATCTGACAACGATTCTCGCGGCCGGTCTACGAGGCGGTGGCGCCCCTGATGTCGATGAACAAGCGGTGTCGAAGATGCGCTGCGACGATGGAATTGCCGGCTTCGCCAGCATCGTCGTCCGCTTGCTGTTGGCGACATTCGGTCAGGATGCGACGGCAAACGATGAAATGGAGGACAGTGATGAAATTGGCCCTTTCGACTAAGCCGCCGTCGCTCGCCCCGCGATTTCAGCGCCTGCGGATATTTAGAGCATTCTTCCTCGCTGAAATTCCCGTGGGGCCAGGCGATGCGGGTTGGGCTGGGCGTCCTTCATCTGCCGCCAAGTGAATTCTGGGCGATGACGCCTCGCGAACTGGCCGCTGCAATGGGGCGGACCGGACCAGGCGACGCGGAGCCGACGCGTCAGTGGCTGCTCGCACTGGAAAAAGAACTTCTTGGCGCCTGCAGTGAAATGGAGAAGCGATGATGGAAAAAAGGGTCGAGGTCAGCATCGACGCCGATACAACGGGCGTCGCCAAGGCACTGTCGGAATTGCAGGGTTTGGCCGACCGGTTCGGTCAGCGGATGACGGCGGCTTTTGCCGGTGCGGTCGTGGAGGGAAAATCGTTCGAGGATGTGCTTCGAAGTCTTGCGATGAGCATGGCCCGAACGTCTCTGCAAAAGGGGCTGCAGCCGCTTCAAGGATTGGTGGGCAACCTGTTCGCGCAGATCGCTGGCGGCGCTGGCGGTTCGGTGAAGGCATTCGCCAATGGCGGGGTGGTCAATGGCGCGACGCTTTTTCCGATGGGCGGCGGTGCTGGGCTGATGGGCGAAGCCGGACCGGAAGCGATCATGCCGCTGCGTCGCGGTAGCGACGGTAAGCTCGGAGTGGCGGGCGGCGAAGGAGGCCGCGCCGTCAATATTACCTTCAACGTGCAAGCGAGCGATGCCGCATCGTTTCGCAAGTCGGAAGCGCAGGTGACAGCAATGCTGTCGCGGGCGGTTCGGAAAGGCGCGCGTCATGCCTGATATCGGTTCGCTACCGCTTCCTGGCTTTCACGATGTTCTTTTTCCAATCGCCATCGGTCTTGGCGCGACTGGCGGACCGGAGCGACAGGTCGAGATCCTGCCGTTGCGCAGCGGCCGCGAGGCGCGCAATCAGCGCCGCCGTCACAGCCTTCGCCGTTTCGATGTCGGAACCGGGTTACGCGATGTCGCCGATCTGGAAACTCTGATTTCCTTTTTCGAGGCGCGCGGCGGCGCGATGCACCCGTTCCGTTTTCGCGATCCGCTGGACTACCGCAGCAGCGTTCAAGGGCTGCCGACAGGCGCGTTTGATCAGACGCTGGGCACGGGCGATGGCTCGACTACGCGATTTCCGCTCACGAAAACCTATGGGGAAGCGGATGGATATGTCCGCCCCGTCCGGTTGCCGCGGCACGGCACGCTAAACGCCGCAATCGACGGCAATCCTTTGGAAGAGACGGCTTTCAGTTTCGATAATGAAACCGGCGAGGTGGTTTTCGACGCCGCTCCGGCGAATGGCGCTCAGATATCCGCCGGTTTCGCGTTCGACATCGCAGTTCGTTTCGACATTGAGCATCTGGCGACGAGCCTCACCGGTTTTCGGGCCGGCGAAGTGCCGAGCGTTCCGCTGGTGGAGGTTCTCATATGAGTGATGGGACGATTGAGCTGGGCGGCGCCCAAGCAACAAGACTTTGCAATTGCTGGCGGTTGATATGTCTGGACGGCATGGTCATTGGCTTCACCGATACCGATCAATCCCTCTCATTCGACGGTACAGTTTTCGAACCGGGCAGCGGATTGAACGCGAGCGAAGTGCGCGAAAGTTCCGGTCTTGCTGTGGATAGCTCCGATGTGGAAGGCGTTCTGAGCGCAGCATCGATCACGTCGGACGATGTTCGATCCGGCCGGTTCGACGGCGCTGTCGTGGAGACGTGGTTGGTCGACTGGTCCGAGCCGGCTGCAAGGCGGCTTCTGCGCCGGGCAACCATCGGTGAAATCTCTCTTCAGGGCGGCCGGTTCGTCGCCAGTCTGGAAAGCGCTGCCGCGCCGCTGGACAAGCCGCAGGGCCGCTTTGTGCGCAGAAGTTGCGACGCCGAACTCGGCGATCGGGCTTGCAAAGTCGATCTGGACGATCCGCGTTGGCACGAGACCGTCGACATAACCGGCGTCGGACCGGAACGCTGCATCAGCATCGATGGCGGCGACGACTTTCCCGGCGGCTGGTTCGAAGGTGGATTGGTGTTGTGGACGGAGGGCAATGGCCGTCATCGCTCTGCGCGCATACGTCATGAAACCGCAGATGCGGACCAGCGCGTCCTCGAATTGGACGGCAATGGCTCCGGCCCCGCCGAGGGGACGCGATGCACTCTTGTCGCGGGTTGCGACAAGATGTTCCGCACCTGCCGTGAGAAATTCGCCAACCATTTGAACTATCGGGGCTTTCCGCATCTTCCGGGCAACGATGTCGCCTACACCTATGTGGTGCGGGGCGTCATGCCGCTCGATGGCAAGCCGGTGGTGACTTCATGAACGATCCGCTCACAAGTGCAGTGGTCGATGAGGCGCGCCGTTGGATCGGCACGCCCTACCGCCATCAACAATCGCGTCTCGGCGTCGGCTGTGACTGTCTTGGCCTTGTACGTGGAATCTGGAGGGCGATTTACGGCTGCGAGCCCGAGCAGGCAGGCCCATACGCGCCTTTCGAGGATTCGTTGAACGCCGGCGGCGCATCCGGGGAACGGTTGTTGGAAGCGGCAGCGCGCAATCTGGAGCCCGTGGAGACAGATAGGGCGGTCGAAGCGGGACAGGTTCTCGTCTTCCGCTGGCGGCCCGTGCTGCCGGCTCGCCACCTGGGAATTGCAACCGAACCGCATCGTTTCATCCACGCCTATAGCGGGATCGGTGTTGTCGAGAGCGCGCTGGTGCCGTCGTGGCGGCGCAGAATAGCGGGCCGTTTTCGCTTTCCTGGCCCGGCTGCAACCGGCAACTGAGGCAAGAGCAATCAGATGGCAACCATCATTCTTCGAACGGCCGGCGCGGCGATCGGCAGCATCTTTGGGCCTGTTGGCACGGCAATAGGCGGCGCGCTCGGCGCTGTGGCTGGCTATACGCTGGATCAGCAGCTGTTCGGGCAAAAGAGTGAACAGGAAGGTCCGCGCCTCGCTGGCTTCCAGCCTCAGACTGCGGAGGAAGGCGTCTCCCTGCCGCAGATTTTCGGTACGGTTCGGGTCGGCGGCACACTGATATGGATGACGCGGCATGAGGAAGCGCGCCATACGGAAGAGCGCAGCGGCGGAAAGGGAAGCCGCCGTTCCAGTACGACCAAGACGACCACCTACAGCTATTACGCCAATTTCGCGCTGGCCATTTGCGAGGGCGAAATTGCTGGGATCCGCCGTGTCTGGATGGACGGCCGCGAGGTTGATCTGACCGGGATCGAAATGCGTGTCTATCGCGGGACGGACGATCAGGCACCCGATCCATTGATCGAAGCCAAGCAGGGCAGCGGCCAGACACCCGCCTATCGAGGCACCGCTTATGCGGTCTTTGAACGGATGCCGTTAAAGGACTATGGCAACCGGCTGCCGCAGGTGCATTTCGAAGTCATGCGCCCGGTCGGCGGTATAGCGGAAGACATCCGCGCCGTTTGCCTTATTCCCGGCTCGACTGGCTTCGGCCTGTTTCCGACCAGGCTTGTCTCCAATAGTGGGCCGGGGCGTGAAAAATGGGTCAACCGGCATGTTCTCTTTGGAGAAAGCGATCTCGCTGCGTCCATCGACGAGCTGATGGCGCTTTGCCCGCACCTGCGACATATCGCGCTCGTCGTCAGTTGGTTCGGCGACGACCTTCGCGCCGGCAACTGCGCCATCCGGCCCGGTGTCACGAGCCCGTCGATTGGTGCGAAGAAGCTTGTCTGGTCGGTGGACGGTCTTACTCCTGCGGCCGCACATCGGATATCCACGCTCGATGGTGGCCCTGCATTCGGCTCGACGCCGGCTGATATATCCGTCATCGAAGCGATCAGGAGTCTGAAGGCGCGTGGCCTTTCCGTAACGCTCTATCCCTTTGTGATGATGGATATTCCGGCTGGCAACACGCTAGACGATCTGGACGGCGAAGACCGGCAGCCCGCCTATCCGTGGCGCGGTCGTATCGCACCGATCGGCTCGGCGGAGTCGACCGATGCGCAGATCGCTGCCTTCCTGGGGAATGGCGCTTCGTTCGGCTATCGTCGTTTCATCCTGCATTATGCAGACATCGCCCGGATAGCAGGTGGGGTGGATGCGTTTCTGATCGGTTCGGAACTGCGTGGACTGACAACCGCGAGAAATGACAGCGGGGAATTTCCCTTTGTCCAGGGCCTGTGCGATCTCGCGGCGGATGTCCGCCAGGCGCTCGGCGCCGGGACCAAGCTCACCTACGGCGCTGACTGGAGCGAATGGTTCGGCTTCCATCCCAAAGACGACTCGGGAGACGTTTATTTCCATCTCGATCCGCTCTGGGCCGATCCGAATATCGACGCCATCGGCATCGACAACTATCTGCCGCTGTCGGACTGGCGGCCAGACGACATATACGGCGGCAACCCCGATTGCGCTGCGAGCCCTTACGATGCTGACGCCCTGCAGACTGCCATTGACGGCGGCGAATACGGCACCTGGCACTACGCCAGCGAAGAGGATCGCGATGGCCGTATACGCACGCCAATCGAGGACGGCGCGTATGCAAAGAATTGGGTCTTCCAGCCCAAAGCTCTTCGCGATTGGTGGTCCAATCAGCATTTCGAACGCCGAAGCGGCATCGAACTCGCCGAGCCGACCGAGTGGACGCCAATGGCAAAACCCGTCTGGTTTACCGAACTCGGTGCGCCGGCAATCGATGGCGGCGCCACGCAGCCAAATCTTTTCGTCGACGGTAAATCGTCGGAAAGCGCGGCTCCGGCCGATTCAAACGGAGGTCGTGACGATCTCATCCAGCGTCGGTTTCTGAAGGCGCATCTGACCCATTGGAAAGATGAGGCCGGTTCGCCGGTCGATTGGGAGCGACTCTATCTCTGGGCATGGGATACCCGGCCTTTTCCCGCTTTCCCGCTCCTCGACAATATCTGGTCGGATGGCGATGCCTGGTCACGCGGTCACTGGCTGAATGGACGGCTCGATCAGATCGAAATCGGCGATTTTCTGGCAGACCTCCTCACTCGTGCCGGCATCAAGGATTTCGACACATCCGGTGTCGATGCCATGGTCGAAGGAATTATTGTCGATGCCGGTGTGTCGACGCGCCAATTCATCACACCGATTCTCGATCTGCACGATATCGAAACGGTCGAAAAAGACGGGCGACTAACGTTTCGATCACGGGCCAGACAGGGTTCCATTTCGACAATTATCGATGCGGTGGAGCAGCCAGACAACGGCCCGGCTACCGAAACCTACGCTTCGCCGATCGAGACCCATGGCGAGATCCTCGCCGCAGCGCGCGATCCCTTTATGGAGTACCAGTCTGCGGTTGCCCGCCAGTTCGAGAACGGAGCCGATCAGAAGCGTTCGCGGCAGATCGCCTTTCCTGGGGCCATGCATCGCGGAGCGCTGGATGCTCGCATTGCCGACCGGCTTCGGCGCTCTCAGGAGGAGCGGGTTTCTCTGGCATTGTCGCTTCCGCCATCGCTGGCGGTGCCGCAGCCAGCCTCGCGCTTTCGGCTGGAAGACAGGCCTGACGTCGTTTGGAAGGTCGAGGAGGTGGAGACGGGGCTGGACATTCGCATCCGTGCCCGACGTGACGAGGCTTTTGCGCCGCACCCGGATCGCTCGCTCTTTTCGGAAGGTTTGACGGCACAATCGGTCGCCGAACAGGGCGGCGCGCCGGCAGTCGCCTTCCTTGATCTGCCATTGATCGATGGCGACGATGCGGCCGACCGCTTTCGCATCGCCGCCTGGTCGCGCTTCTGGAAGCCCTTTGCGGCGCTGGCAGCGCCGGGAGGCGTCTTCGAGCAGCGCGCTCTCATTGATGAGCCTGCGATCATTGGCGAGACCGTCGACGACCTGCCGCCGGCAAGGCCCGGGCGGGTTTCCGCAGCGACACTTCACGTGCAGCTTTTCAGCGGCAGTTTGGCATCGGTCGAGCGGTCGGCGCTTCTGGCTGGTGCCAACGCCGCCGCCATTCAAGGCCCGTCTGGGTGGGAAGTGCTTCAGTTCGAGCATGCGGAAGAGGTGGCGACGGATTTATGGCGCTTGAGCGGTCTGCTGCGCGGCCAGCTTGGCACCGATGATATCGCCGCCGGACGGCTACCCATCGGATCGACGTTTGTTCTGCTGGACAGCGCGGTGGAGGCGGCCGGTATCCGTCGTAGCGAAATGGGTACGGAGATGGCTTGGCGAATCGAGCCGGCGGGTCGGGAATCGATCGAAACGGAAAGGGTGGAAGCCCTCGAGACGGGTGGTTTGCGCGCTTTGATGCCGCTTGCCCCTGTCCATCCGACCGCCCGAACCGTGGACGATGCGGTCGACTTCCGCTGGATACGTCGGGGGCGGATCGATGCGGATCGATGGGAAGGGCTCGACATTCCGCTCGGCGAAGAGGGCGAAAATTACGAAGCGACTTTGCGCGGCCCCGCCGGTGAGACCCTGATATCGGAGATATTGGAGACCACGAACTGGACGGTCCCGCAAAGCGCATTCGCCGCCCAGAACGACGTGCATTCTTTGGAGGTGCGTCAACTCAGCCAGACAGTGGGCGCTGGAATAGCGATGGTTCGCGATTTCGTTCCCGCCGACATTTCACCCACCCAGCAAAGGATACTGTGATCATGACAGACGCTAAACCCTGGTATCTCTCCAAGACAATCTGGGCATCGCTTTGTACGGTGCTACTGGCCACGGCGTCTTTCGCCGGGGTGCCGACAGGCGGTCTGGAAGGTGGGGCCGTGGCCGAGGGCATCCTGCAGATTTTGACCGCAATGACCGGTCTCGTCGCCCTTTGGGGTCGGGTTACGGCAAGTCGGGCGATTGCCTGAACAGGGGGAACTTCGGAGAGGGTCGCCATATTGGCTTCGGCTCTTGATAAGCCGGGGCCAATTTGTTCATGTGCCATTCAGCGAGAATGCCTTACAAACGGCTCTATGAAAAACCTGTTCGCCCTTCTTTCGGTTCTAGCAATGGTCGGTGCCGCCCCAGGTGCTGCCGAGGCTTGGCCTGTCCAGCATCAGCAGCAATCGGCGGAAAGCCCCATTCTTCGTGTCGCTGACACCTGCTACGCCGTTGGCCAGAGGCTGGCAGAACGGCGCGGTGCAAGATTGCTACGGGCCGATGCGGTAGGCGGCAACCAGTGCCGTGTCGTTATGCTCGTTCCCGATGGGAAGGGTGGCCGTCCGCGACGCGAAGAAACTGTGGTGCCGATGCGCTGAAACGCTGGTTATCGGCTGATGGAATGCTCTGAAACGATGCGCTGGGCTTGATTGCCGACCGGAACTGCGGGCAAACAGTCAGCATAGTGATCGTCGGGAGTAATCAGCCAATGCGTGTTCTCGTTGTCGAAGACGATGCCGATCTCAATCGCCAGCTTTGCGATGCCTTGAAAGACGCGGGTTACGCGGTCGATAGCGCCACCGACGGTGAGGAAGGCCATTTTCTCGGCGATACCGAGCCCTACGACGCTGTCGTACTCGATCTCGGTCTCCCACAAATTGACGGTCTGTCTGTCCTTGAGCGATGGCGCCGCGAAGACCGCAACATGCCTGTTCTCATTCTGACGGCCCGCGACCGCTGGAGCGACAAGGTGGCCGGTATCGATGCGGGCGCCGACGATTACGTCGCCAAGCCATTCCATGTCGAAGAGGTGCTTGCTCGGCTTCGCGCCCTGATCCGGCGGGCTGCCGGCCATGCCAGTTCCGAACTGGTCTGCGGCCCCCTCCGGCTCGATATGCGTGCTTCAAGGGCTGACATTGACGGTGTGTCGCTCAAACTCACATCGCTGGAGTTCCGGCTTCTGGCCTATCTCATGCACCATCAGGATGAGGTGGTATCGCGGACGGAACTGGTCGAACACCTTTATGACCAGGACTTTGACCGCGACTCCAATACGATTGAAGTGTTTGTCGGGCGTTTGCGCAAGAAGATTTCCGCAGATCTGATCGAGACAGTCCGGGGCATGGGCTATCGTATCCGCGCGCCGCGCGAAACATAGAGACGGTAGCGATGGCTTGGCCGAAGGCAGAGCGGCTTCCCCTCCCGCGCTCCATGACGGCGCGGGTTGTGATCCTGTCATCGCTTCTCGCCATTCTGGCTCTCCTGGCCATCGGCTCGCTTGTCACGGCGATCTATCAGCGCGAATCGCGCGACAGCTTCGACCAGTTGCTTATCGCCCATCGCTACAACCTCATCGCCGCGGTCGGCCTCGACGGACAGGGATCGCTGACCGGCGAGCCCCAATTCGGCGACCTTCGCTACGAGGATACGGAGTCCGGCTGGTATTGGGAGGTAAGCCCGGTCGGCGGTGAGCCGGTCGCGGACCGATCTCAACTTCGCTCGGTTCAGCTGGACGATAAGGTCGCAGTTCCAAGTGCCCAGTCGACCCCGTTCAACGATCTGTTCGAGCGCACCTATACGGAAGACGCGCCGGATGGGCGGCTGGTTCGTGTAGCGGAGGCGGAGCTTCAACTGGGCGATCAGCGGGCGCCATACCGTTTCCGGATCATGGGCAATGAATCGGCGTTCCGTGAGAGCGTCACCGCTTTTCAACGTCAGCTTTTCGGCTGGCTCGCGCTTCTCGGTATTGTTCTGGTGATCATCAATGCGGCGGCCATCCGTTTCGGCCTGCGACCGCTCGACCGCGTTCGCCTCGCTCTGCAGTCGGTCCGTTCCGGTGAGACGCGCCGTCTCGTCGGCGAATTTCCTCCTGAGATCGGACCCTTGACGGCTGAAGTGAACGCGCTGATCGACGCCAATCACGATATCGTCGAGCGGGCTCGCACGCAGGTCGGCAATCTGGCTCACTCGCTTAAAACGCCGCTCTCGGTGCTGACCAACGAGGCCGACGCGATCGATGAGCCGCATGGCCGGCTGATCGCCGAACAGGCCGCCGCCATGCGACACCAGATCGATCACTATCTTCAGCGCGCGAGGATAGCTGCACAGCGCGCGGCCCTCGGCCAGCGGACCGAGTTGAAGCCGGTGACGGACAGGCTCGTCCGGGTCATGCGTAAAATCGCCTCTGACAAAACCATTTTGTCCGAGGTGAATGACGATCTGGTCTTTGCCGGCGATCGGCACGACGTTGAGGAGATGTTGGGCAACCTTCTTGAAAACGCTGCCAAATGGTCGCGCTCGACATTTCGCCTTTCCGGCCATCTGGCGGAGCGCAATGGCCGCGCTGTCGTCATATTGACGGTGGATGATGATGGGCCGGGGATACCTCAGGATCAGGCCGAACGGGCGATGAAGCGTGGCCAAAGGCTGGACGAAACGGTGCCGGGCACGGGTCTCGGCCTTTCGATCGTTTCGGATACGGCGACCGAATATGGCGGCGAGCTGCAATTGTCGCGCGCTGATCTGGGAGGGTTGAGGGCGAAACTGTTTCTACCGGCGGTGCCCTTTTCCGCATCGCGGCAAAGGTGATAGAACGGTCTGAGTGAAGGGGATAAGTGCGTTGACGCGATTGCAGCCATTTCAGATGTCGAAGAACCCCAGCCGTTTGTTCGTTTTGCGGGGACTTGCGATTCTTTTGGGCGGGATCGGATTGGCCGGCTGCACGACATTGACTGGCGGTGCGCCTTCATCGGCTTTCGCGCCATCGTCCGCAACGGGTGGTTCCGTTGGCATGGTGAACGGGCTAGCGGCCCGCCCGGCCTCGGGGCTTTCGGTAGGATCGTCGCAGACACTCGCTCTTGCAGCCGAATATCGCGCCTTGGAGTACAAGGGGCAGGGCGAAACCGTCTCCTGGCAGTCCGACAACGGAGAAAGCGGTCGCGTGGTGGCTTATCAGCCTTACCGCGTAGGTCGTCAGGATTGCCGGCAGTTCACCCATACCCTGACGATTGAGGGCGACATTCGCGCGCTGAAGGGCGCTGCATGCCGGACCGAGGACGGAAGTTGGACGGTGATTTGAGCCGCGGGGGGCGCTCGTGATGCCGTTTTGGTTGATTGCCGCGGCTCTGACGCTGGCCGCTATAGGCGCTATCCTTCTATTTCTGCCCAAGCCGACGCCCGATGAGAGCATAGCCGAACATGCAGCTGACGAGGCCGTCTATCGCGATCAGCTAGCATCGCTTGACCGGGAGATTGAGCGTGGTTCGCTGGATGAACCATCCGCTGCCGAAGCGCGTGCCGAGATTGCGCGTCGCCTGCTTCAGGCGCGCGATCGTCAGGAAGACAACGATCACGGTCGGTTGCCGAACGCCTTTCTGATGGCTGCCGTTCTCGCGGTGCCTATTGTCGCGTGGGGCTTCTATGGCGTCATCGGCGAGCCGGACATGCCCTCGCAGCCGCTGGAAGCGCGGCTTAAAGCCGATCCGAGCACCGATAGCATCGAAAACCTTATCGCTCGCGCCGAACGGGCCTTGGCTTCGAACCCATCCGATTCACGCGGCTGGGGGGCGCTGGCTCCCATCTATATGCGCGTTGGCCGATACGACGACGCAGCGAATGCCTTCCGCGCATTGATCCGGCTGAGGGGAGAGAGCGGATCGCTTCTGGCCGCGCTTGGCGAGGCGGAAATCGCAGCCGGTGGCGGCATTGTCTCAGCAGGTGCGAAGCAGCGGCTCGAACGTGCCGTGGAACTTGAGCCGAAAGAGCCTCGTGCACGCTATTTCCTGGCTCTGGCCAAAAAACAGGAGGGCGACAGTGCCGCTGCCGTCCAACTCTGGAACAAGCTGGCCGATAGCCAGAAAGAGGGTTCGCCATGGTTCTCCGCCGCCCGTCAGGCAGCGCAACTTGCAGCGGCCGAACCGGCTGAGGAGGCCGCGCGCGGCCCGGATCGCGAGGCTGTCGCTGCGGCCGCCGATATGTCGGCTGACGAGAGACAGGCCATGATCGGACAGATGGTTGCCGGTCTCGATCGGCGGCTGGAGGAAAACGGCGGTTCGATTGATGAATGGTTGCGCTTGATCAATGCGTATCGTGTTCTTGGCGATATGGAGAAGGGTAAGGATGCGGCGCGACGCGCTCTAGAGGCCTTTGAGGATGACGAGTCTGCTCAGACCAAAATCCGTTCGGCGGCGGAGGCGTTGTCGCGATTTGACGATGCCCCGCAGCCTGAGAAAGAATCGGAGACCCGCTCGTGACACGCAAACAAAAGCGTCTCGGCTTGATAGGCGGCGCCGCCATCTTTTTGGGTTTGGCGCTGACACTCGTTTTGACTGCGCTCAATCAGCAGATCGTCTTCTTCGTCGACCCTTCCGCCATTGCGGCCGAGCCGTTGGAGCCCGGACAGAAAGTCCGCTTGGGTGGATTGGTCGTTGACGGTTCGGTGGAGCGAGGCGAAAGCGAGGTCGTACGCTTCGCCGTGACCGATGGCGCAGCCTCCGTTCCGGTACGCTATCAGGGCATTCTGCCCGATCTCTTTCGCGAGGGGCAGGGCGTCGTGGCCGAAGGTGAAATGGCGTCGGACGGCGTCTTTGTGGCCAGTACGGTCCTGGCCAAGCATGACGAGCAGTATATGCCGCGTGAAGTTGCCGACAGCCTGAAGGAGAAGGGCATGTGGCAGGAGGGCGGCCAAGACGGCGGCGCATATAGAACGCCGGCCAAAAATACTGCTGCCGATGAGCCGACCGCATCGGCCCCGCTGACCCAATAGGGCGAGGAGGAGCTTGGAAACATGCTGATCGAGACCGGCCATTTCGCGCTCGTCCTTGCCTTGGCCCTATCGTTCTTTCAGGCGATAATGCCGCTGGCCGGCGCGCTGCGAAACGATGAACGCGTGATGGCGACGGCAGCGCCGACGGCGTTGTCGGTCTTTGCACTGATCGCGCTATCCTTTGGCGTTCTGGCTTCCGCCTATTATCAGTCTGACTTCTCGGTAGTGAACGTCTTTGAAAACTCTCATTCGCAGCAGCCAGCCCTTTACCGTATCACCGGAACGTGGGGTAACCACGAGGGCTCGATGCTGCTTTGGGTTGCCATTCTGGCGCTGTTCACCGCGCTCGTGGCGGCTTTCGGACGGAGCCTGCCTCTGCGTCTGAAGACGCTGGTCCTTGCGGTTCAAGGGTGGATCTCCAGCGCGTTTCTGTTGTTCATTCTGCTGACATCCAATCCCTTCGCCCGCCTGTCGCCAGCGCCTATGGAAGGCCGCGATCTCAATCCGATTCTTCAGGATATCGGTTTGGCTATCCATCCGCCGCTTCTCTATCTTGGCTATGTCGGCTTTTCGGTGGCTTTCTCCTTCGCAATCGCGGCGCTGATCGACGGGCGAATGGAAGCGGCCTGGGCTCGCTGGGTTCGGCCCTGGACACTTCTGGCTTGGACGTTCCTGACGGCCGGCATCGCGATGGGCTCTTACTGGGCCTATTACGAGCTGGGCTGGGGCGGCTGGTGGTTCTGGGATCCGGTTGAGAACGCTTCCTTCATGCCATGGTTGTCCGGCACAGCGCTTTTGCACTCCGCAATCGTCATGGAAAAACGAGACGCGCTGAAAATATGGACACTTCTTCTGGCGATTATAACCTTCTCGCTCTCATTGCTCGGCACTTTCCTCGTCCGTTCTGGCATTCTCACCTCGGTTCATTCCTTCGCCTCGGACCCGACGCGCGGCCTTTTCATTCTGGCTATTCTGGTTTTCTTCATTGGCGGAGCGCTTCTGCTATTCGCACTGCGCGCCACCAGTCTGAAAACGGGTGGTCTCTTCGCGCCAATCAGCCGCGAAGGCGCGCTGGTGTTGAACAATCTCTTTCTGGCGTCAGCCACCGCGACCGTTCTTGTCGGCACCCTCTATCCTCTGGTGGTCGAGGCGATTGGAGGGCAGAAAATTTCTGTCGGTGCGCCCTTCTTCAACCTGACATTCGGTCCTCTGATGATACCGCTTCTGGTCGCTGTTCCGTTCGGCCCGCTTCTGGCGTGGAAGCGAGGCGATTGGTCCGCCGTTGCGATGCGGCTGGTTTGGGCTTTTGGCTTTTCAATTCTCGCAGTGGCCGTCAGTCTAATCCTTGTCGATCCAACCGCTGTTTTCGCGGCGCTCGGAATCGGTCTCGCCGCATGGCTCGTGGCTGGCGCATTGACCGATCTCGCCACCAAGTCTGGCGTGGGGCGTGTCGCGCTGCCTGTTGCGGCTCGGCGACTCGTCGGTCTGCCGCGCAGCATGTTCGGCACGGCCCTCGGTCATAGCGGATTGGGGTTGACGGTCCTTGGCATCGTCGCCGTCAGCGCATTTGCAGATGAGCGTATCGTGACCATGAAACCCGGCGACAGCCTCGACATCGCCGGTTACAGGGTGACATTCGACACGATAATTCCCGAACGCGGCCCGAATTTCGTTGCCGATCGCGCGCAGTTCGATCTTGCGACGGTCGAAGGAAAATCGCTCGGCAATATAAGTTCGGCCAAGCGCATATACACCGCCCGTCAGATGCCCACCACGGAAGCGGGCATCCGTACCTTTGCCTTCTCGCAAGTCTATCTGTCGCTTGGTGACCTCTCGGAAGGTGGCGGCGCGGTGGTTCGCGTCTGGCATAAACCGCTTGTAACGTTGATCTGGCTGGGCGCGCTGGTGATGATGATCGGCGGTTTTGTTTCACTTTCCGACCGTCGATTGCGTGTCGGGGCGCCGCAGGCGCCGAAATCCCGCCTGCGCCGGCCTGCAACGGAGGCGGTTGGGTGAGAGCTGCCTTCGTCTTCCTACTTCTGACCCTGGGGCTCACTTTTGCGTGGCTCCCGGCTCATGCGGTGCAGCCCGATGAGATGCTGGACGATCCAGCGCTGGAGGAGCGGGCGCGCGATATTTCGGCAGGGCTGCGATGTCTTGTCTGCCAAAATCAGTCGATCGACGATTCCGACGCCTCTATCGCCCGTGACCTGCGAATACTTGTTCGTGAACGGATCGAGGCGGGTGAGACAGACGAACAGGTCGTTGATTATATCGTCTCGCGATACGGACAGTTCGTTCTGCTGAAGCCGGTCTTCTCACCGACCACACTTCTTCTTTGGGCAACGCCGCTTTTGGTTCTCCTCGGCGGAGGAGCTTATCTCTTTCTTCGCCGTCGCGGCGACAGCAGCCGAACGGTTGCAACGCCCGGCGCCCAGAAATTATCGGCGGAAGAAGAGGACCGTTTGAGCGAGGCTCTCGCCGACGACTGGTTCGAACGATAGCGTCTGGGCGACGACCTCGCCTTACGAAGTTTTCACCTCATGGAAAGTGCCTTGTAAGGCGAAGCGCTTTAGATCGTTGCTCTATCAACGCGGCGAGTCTCATCGCCATAGCGAAGAGGAAAACGATACATGGCGCATCAGCCTAATAATTCTATCCGCCGCCGGCTTATGGCCGCAGCTGGCGCGATTGCCATTCTCGGCGGTGGAGCCGCCGGCCTTTCGACCTACCAGTCTGCGCCGGCGCTTGCCGAGCAGGTCACAGTGCCGCGCACCGAACAGTCGACCGCGATCAACGGCTTTGCCGATGTTGTCGAGCGTGTCTCGCCAGCCGTGGTGTCGGTGCGGGTGAAATCGAATCGTCAGATGACCTCAGGCGGTCCGGATGGCGGGTTCAACTTCCAGTTCCGTGGCATGCCCGGCTTCGAACAACTTCCGGAAGATCATCCTTTCCGCCGCTTCTTCCGTGAATTCGGCGGCGAAGGCGACAATGCGCGCCCTGACCGCCAGCGACGCGCGGAGCGCAATCGCCCGCGTCGCGAGCGTCCGAGCGGCCAGGGCTCGGGCTTCTTCATCTCCGAGGACGGTTATGTGGTGACCAACAATCATGTGGTCGAAAACGCTTCGTCCTACACGGTGGTGCTGAACGATGGCACCGAAATGGATGGCCAGCTTGTCGGCACCGATCCGCGCACCGATCTGGCGGTTCTGAAGGTCGATACCGAAGGCCGCAAGGTGAAATACGCCACCTTCGCCGACGATTCGGCCGTTCGTGTCGGCGACTGGGTTCTGGCGATTGGCAACCCGTTCGGTCTCGGTGGGTCCGTTACGGCTGGCATCGTCTCGGCGCGTGGACGCGATATCGGCGCCGGGCCTTACGATGATTTCATTCAGATCGATGCGCCGGTCAATCGCGGCAACTCCGGTGGTCCGGCCTTCAACACGGCCGGTCAGGTGATCGGCATCAACACCGCGATCTTTTCGCCTTCGGGCGGCAATGTCGGTATCGCGTTCGCGATCCCTTCTTCCTCGGCTGAGCGGATCGTCAATGATCTGATCGATGACGGTTCGATCGAACGCGGCTGGTTGGGCGTACAGATCGCGCCGGTCTCGGACGATATCGCAGAAGCTGTCGGCCTTGAGGTTGCCGAGGGCGCACTTGTTCAGCAGCCGACGGATAACAGCCCCGGTGCGAAAGCCGGCATCGAAGCAGGCGACATCATCGTTGCGGTGAATGGCGAGAAGGTCGAAGGTCCGCGCGAATTGTCACGGACAATCGCCGGTTTCGAGCCCGAAAGCGAGATCGATGTTTCGGTCTTCCGTAATGGCGATACCAAGGACGTGAAGGTCAAGCTTGGCCTTATGCCCAAGCCGGATCGCATGGCGATGGCGCCAGGCGACGATAGCGGCGAAGAGAGCGCAGTTGAGCCGGAGACCTCTTCACTCGACGATCTCGGCTTGACGGTCACGCCATCGGAAGACGGCGAAGGCGTCGTCATCACCGATGTCGAGCCGGGATCGGATGCGGAAGAGAAAGGTCTGTCTGCTGGCGACATCATCATGAAGGTCAACGGCCAGACAGTTAGCAAAGCCGATGACGTCGCCGAGGCGACCGACAAGGCCATGAAGGACGGTCGCAAGGCTGTGCTGATGCAGATCAGGACAAACGACGCACAGCGCTTCGTGGCGATCCCGGTCTCGCGCGGCTAGACGAAAGAACGCCCAATCGCTCATCGATCCGTTTCCAGTCCCCTGAACTGGATCGAGTGGGCGAGCGGGGTGGGGGCGCTTTCCATTTTCCTCTTGCGGAACAGCGTTCTTATGGCGGCGGTGGGTTGAAAGACCTGCCGCCGCTGCATCATCTGCCCTACGTTCAGGGTGACGAATCGACGGATTGAGACGAATGAAGCTGCTTATCATCGAAGACGACCGGGAATCAGCCGACTATCTTGAGAAGGCCTTTTCCGAATCTGGCCATACCGCCCATGTCGCACGCGACGGCGAAAGCGGTTTTGCTTTGGCCGAGACGAGCGACTACGACGTTCTGGTTGTCGATCGGATGCTGCCTCGACGCGACGGTCTTTCGGTGGTTTCCGGACTGCGGGCGAAAGGCATTCACACGCCGGTCCTGATCCTCTCCGCACTGGGTGAAGTCGACGACCGTGTGACAGGCTTGCGCGCCGGCGGCGACGATTATCTGACCAAGCCCTATGCGTTCTCCGAACTTCTTGCTCGTGTTGAAGTGTTGTCGCGACGCCCGCGCGGACCTGAGGTGGAGACGATGCTACGGGTCGGCGATCTGGAACTCGACCGGCTGTCTCATACCGTCAAGCGCGCCGGCCAGACCATCCTGCTGCAGCCGCGTGAATACAAGCTGCTGGATTATCTCGTTCGTCATGCCGGTCAGGTCGTGACCCGAACGATGCTTCTGGAGAATGTCTGGGAATATCACTTCGATCCCCAGACCAACGTGATCGACGTGCATATTTCGCGCCTGCGCAGTAAGATCGAGCGCGATTTCGATACGCCCATCCTGCATACCGTGCGCGGCGTCGGTTACATGCTGAAAGGATAATCGTCATGGCGGTGCGCCTTCCCGCCATGTTGCGATCGACGGCGACACGGCTTTCGGCTCTCTTCGTTCTGCTTTTCATGGCTTGCGCTATGGTGCTGGTCTTTTACATGACCGCCCTGTCGGCGCGAATGATGGCGAGCCAGACCCGCGCGACCATCGACGAGGAAGTGGCCGAACTCGCCGATGTCTATCGGCGCGGCGGTCTGCCGCGACTTATCCGGACGCTCGATCGCCGGTCACGTCAGCCTGGCGCCTATCTTTATCTGGTGGCGGGACAGGATGGCCGAATCCTGACCGGAAACGTAGAGGCGCTCGATCCCGATTTGCTGGACCGTGAAGGCTGGACCAGGAAGCCCTTCGCTTATTTGCGTTACGGCGACAGCCAGGCGATCCGCTCGGGCGAACTCAATCTGCGTGCCTTGTTGGAAGGCGATGATGCCCATCACGCCATGGCGCAGGTCTTCATGCTGCCGAACGGTATGGCCATGCTGGTCGGGCGCGATCTCGGAGAGCCGGAACGACTGCGCGACATTACGCGTCAGGCCATCGTCATGGCCCTCGCCATTATGGGACTGGGCTCCCTCCTGATCTGGTACTTCGTTGGACGCCGTGGGTTGCGACGGGTCGAAAAGGTCTCGGTCGCCACCGACAGGATCATGGCTGGCGATCTATCGCAACGGCTGCCGGTCACATCGGCGGGAGATGAGTTTGACCAGCTTTCCAGCGGTATCAACATCATGCTGGGCCGCATTGGCGAGCTGAATGAAGGGCTGAAACATGTCGCCGACAACATCGCGCATGATCTGAAGACGCCGCTGACGCGGATTCGCAACCGCGCCGAGGCGGCCCTCGCAAACCATGACGATCCTGAAGCGACCCGTCTGGCGCTGGAGCAGACCATTGCTGAATCCGACCAACTGATCCGCACGTTTGCTGCCATCTTGCGCATCAGCCGGCTGGAAGCGGGTAATTCCATCGATGATCGTACGGCCGTCAATCTGACGGAAATCGCTGCCGATGTCTGCGAACTTTACGAACCTGCGGCGGACGAGGCTGGCGGGACGCTGAGTTGCGATGTCGGCCAGGAACCTTTGATGGTTCGCGCCAATCGTGAGCTGATCGGCCAGGCCATCGCCAATCTGGTCGAGAACGCGCTTCGCCATGGCGTACCTGAAGAAGGACCTATCGCCATCGACATCCGGCTTGAGAAGGAAGAAGGCAAGGCGGTGCTGACCGTTGCCGATAACGGGCCTGGCGTCCCCGCCGCCGAACGCAATCGCGTGACCGAACGCTTTGTGCGGCTGGAGGAAAGCCGCACGCGACCGGGCTCAGGATTGGGCCTTTCTCTCGTCAAGGCGGTGGCGCAGTTTCACGAGGGTCGGCTGGTTCTGGAGGATAACGCTCCGGGCCTCGCTGCCCGGTTGTGTCTGCCGATCCAGGCCGAGATGAAGAAACCTGTCAATAAATCCGGCTAGACCCAGACGCTTCAGGTCTCTATCGCCGGGCGCTATGCTGGATTGAGGGAGGATCGGTATGGCGGGACAGAACACCAAGGGGACGCAAGGGCAGCAGATCGATTCGCTCTTTGTGTCATCCATTCCGCCAGTGCTGGACGAAAAGCGTTCCGACGAGTGGCTGAACGATCTGTCGAAGGCGGCCACCGCTGACGATTTGAGGAAATTCTGCTCTCTGATTGCCGACGATGATGCCGCTGGCGACTTTTTTCGTGGGGTAATGGATCTGTCGCCCTTTTTGCGCTCTGCGCTTCTTCGGTGTCCGGCGATCGCGGCTCGGCTCTTCGAAAATGGGCTGGATGCCACGGTAACCGAAGAGATCCTTGCGATTGAGACGTTTGGCGATAATGACGAGCTTACCGAAAAAGCGTTTGGCGCAGCGCTTCGCCGCCACAAGCTGAATGCCCATATCGCCATCGCAATAGCTGACATCGCAGCGGGCGGCGCTGCGGAGGTTTCGGTTGAGCATCTGACCCGTCTGGCGGAGACGGTTTTGCAAGTGACGGCGCGTTATCTGTGTCGCGATCTGGCGGGACAGGGTTTCCTGTCTCCTGCGGACCCAGAAAAACCAGAAGCCGATAGCGGACTCATCATTCTTGGTATGGGCAAGCTAGGCGGCCGCGAGCTCAATTTCTCATCGGATATCGATCTGATCATTTTCTTCGAGCCGGAAGCCCGTGGCGTGACGCGACGCGAGGGGCTGGCTGAAGCGGTGGTCAAGCAGGTCAGGCGGATGGTGCGCCTCCTTTCCGACCGGACGGCCGATGGCTATGTCTTCCGCACCGATCTGCGGCTTCGGCCCGATCCGGGAGCCACGCCGCTGGCGATCCCGGTTGCAGCGGGTCTGCAATATTATGAATCGCGCGGCCAGAACTGGGAGCGCGCCGCGATGATCAAGGCGCGCGCCGTGGCAGGCGATATCGATGCCGGACTTGCTTTTCTAAAAGAGTTGCGACCGTTCGTTTGGCGCCGCTATCTCGATTTTGCGGCCATTGCCGATATCCGCGCCATCAAGCGCCAGATCGCCTCGCACAAAGGTGGCACGGAGATTGTCGTTGCCGGCCATAACGTGAAGTTGGGACGGGGCGGCATCCGCGAAGTCGAGTTTTTTGTCCAGACCCAGCAATTGATCGCCGGTGGGCGGGTGGAAGATTTGCGCGGGCGTTCCACGACCGCCATGCTTCGAGAATTGGCTTCGCATGGATGGATCGCTGAACAGATCCGCGACGAACTGATCGCGGATTACTGGTTTCTCCGCGATGTCGAACACGCCATCCAGATGATCGCGGACGAGCAAACGCACAGCCTGCCGCGTGATGATGAAGAATTGGCGAGAGTGGTCCACCTTCTCGGTTTCGATAGCCGGGAAAGCTTTTCGGAGCGCTTTCTGGCGACGCTCGGAAGGGTCGATACGCATTTCGCCGCGCTCTTTGCCGAGGACAGCGATGAGGAAGGCGACCTTGCAGACCATCTTGTTTTCACCGGCGATCAGGACGATCCGGGCACGCTTGAGCGTCTGAGCGAACTCGGCTTCAAGCGACCCGCTGACATCTCGCGCATCGTGCGCGCTTGGCACACGGGACGCTACCGCGCGCTCCGCGCGACATCTGCCCGTCAGATGCTGACGACGATCCAGCCCAACCTGTTTCGTGCGCTCGCTGCGAGCGGACGGCCCGATGAAACCCTCATGTATCTGGATGAAATGCTGGCCGGACTTCCGGCAGGATTGCCGCTCTTCTCCGTTCTTTCAGGCAATCCGCAGATTTTGTCGCTATTGACCACCATTCTGGCGACCGCGCCGCGCATGGCGACGACCATTGCAAAGCGGCCACATGTGTTCGATGGCCTGGTCGACCGTGACCGCCTGGCGCTCGTGCCCAATCGCGAAAGTCTTGCCGAGCGCCTCGATCCCTTCTTGGCGCAGTCACGCGATCACGAAGATAGGTTGGACCGATTGCGGATATTCGCGGTCGAGCAACGCTTCATGATCTCGGCGCGCCTTCTGACAGGTGCGATCGATGCGACCGAAGCCGGTGAGTGCTTCACCACGCTTGCCGACCTTTTGATGGCCCGTACTCTCGATGCTGTCCGCGATGTGTTCGTCGAAAAACACGGCGAGGTGCCCGGTGGTCGCGTGGCTATCCTCGGCATGGGCCGCCTTGGCAGCCATGAGATGAGCGCTGGCTCCGATCTCGACATCATTTTTCTGTACGATCACGCCGAAGGGGCGGCGCAGTCAGACGGTCAGCGGCCCCTCGACGCGCCAACATGGTTCACCCGCCTTTCTCAGCGTCTCGTCGCCGCCGTCTCTGCACCGACGGCGGAGGGCGTATTGTACGAAATGGATCTGCGCCTGCGTCCGTCCGGCAATCAGGGGCCGCTCGCAACGTCTCTCAAGGCCTTTCGGTCCTACCAGCAGACTGGCGCAGCCATTTGGGAAAAGATGGCATTGTCACGCGGACGCGTCGTCTATGGCGATAATGGAATGGCTGACGAGATCGATGCGATCATAAAGCACAGTCTGGACGGGGTCGGCGAGCCGTCCACTGTTCGCGAGGAAGCGGGCAGGATGCGGCTTCGCATCAGTGAAGCCAAGCCGCCGCAAAGCCCTTTCGACGTGAAGCTGGCCTCTGGCGGCCTGATCGATCTCGAATTCATAGCTCAGATTGCCAAACTTACTAAATCGTTGGATTCTTATAGTTTCTCCATAGTAGGCACTCGCCCTATTCTCGCCGCGCTATCCCCCACCTATGTGAGCAATGCAGAACGCGACGCACTCGTCGGCGCCTATGATCTGATGACGATGCTTCTTCAGATCCTTCGGATTTGTCTCGACCGGGACTTCGATCCGCAGACGGCGCCGCAAGGGTTCGTCGAACTGCTCTGCAGGCGGACGGATGCTCCGGACCTTGGGGTCCTCGGTTCGCAACTGCAGGAGGCCCGGACGGCGGTGCGGATGATCTTCGACCGCCTGACGGGAATTCACCGCGAGGACGAGACGGGAGGCTCCGTTTCGTCCCCGTCATAAAGGAAGG
This sequence comes from Notoacmeibacter sp. MSK16QG-6, assembly GCF_024158145.1. GTDB lineage: Bacteria > Pseudomonadota > Alphaproteobacteria > Rhizobiales > Rhizobiaceae > Notoacmeibacter. The sequence goes on along the minus strand of NZ_JAMYXM010000001.1, from coordinate 340,168 downwards.
GGACGAAATGACTGGAGAAACGAAATGTCGAAGAAACTGAAACTCGCCGCTGGCTTCATCGGTCTCGCTACTATCGCCACGACGCTAAGCCCCGCTCTGGCCGAATCCGGCTATCACGGCAAACGCCACGGCATGCGTGACGGCGGCCCTCGCGCCAACCTCGAAGAACGTTTCAAAGCTGCGGATACCGACGACGACGGCAGTGTGACGTTTGAGGAGTTCGCCGCCGCGATGGAAGGCCCTCTTGCCAATGCGGATGGGGACAGCGACGGAACCATCACAGTTGAAGAAGCGGTCGCAGCCATTCAGAAGCGGCAGGAAGAGCGGATGCGTCAGCGTGCCGAACGCATCATCAACCGTTTCGACTCCGACAATGATGGCACTTTGACCGTTGAAGAGTTGAATGCCAGCCGTGAGCGCCTTTTCGCGCGTCTCGATCGCGACAATGACGGCAAGCTCGAAGCCGGTGAGATGCCGCGTCGTGGTCATCATCGCGGTGAACGCGGCGGCCGTCGCGGAGACCATGGTATGCGAGGGGGTGAACAAATGAAGCGCCCGCCGATGGGCGAGAACGGCCCGGCTGATCGGCCCGAGCAGCCGCCCGCGCCCAAGCCGGCAGAATAAGCTTCACCGAACGATATGAAGAAGAGGCCCGTGCGAAAGCGCGGGCCTTATTGTCGAAAGTGAAAACCCTCGAGCAAATGCATCGCGCAGGCTGGAAACAGGCGCGGTTAAGAGAACAGCTCGAAACTCAGTGAACCGTCCTGGCCTGTCCGGGCAACCGGACCCCGACTGCGGTGCCGATGCCTGGCCGCGATAACATACGCAGTGAACCGCCATGCATTTCGGCAAGGGAGCGCGAAATCGCAAGCCCAAGTCCCGAGCCGATATGGCTCTTGCTGAACTGGTTCTGTACCTGTTCGAATGGCCTTCCAAGACGCCGCATCGCTTCCCGTTCGATACCGCAGCCATTATCGATGATCGTCAACAGCACTTCATCCGCCACCTGCCTTGCGTGCAGAACGATCCGCCCGCCTTCATCGGTGAATTTCACCGCGTTGCTGAGCAGGTTCAGTACGATCTGCTTAACCGCGCGACGGTCGACTTCGACGGTTATATCATCGGCGATGCGTAATTCGATCCCAATCGATTTGCCCTCTGCCTGGACGGCGATCATCTGGTAGGTCTCGTCGATGACCGGGCTGAGATCGACGCTTTCTTTTTCGAGTTCGAAGCGGCCAGCCTCGATCTTGCTCATATCCAGAATGTCGTTGATGACATTGAGTAAGTGCGTACCGGAGCGGTGAATGTCGTCGGCATATTCGACATAGCGATCCGATCCGAGCGGGCCGAACATGCGTGCCGTCATGATTTCGGAGAAGCCGATAATCGCATTCAGCGGCGTACGCAGTTCGTGGCTCATATTGGCGAGGAATTCGCTTTTGGCCTGGTTGGCCTGCTCCGCGCGCTCTTTCTCGACGACATAGCGCTGGTTCAATTCGGTGAGCTCGCGGGACCGTTCCTCTTCAGCGCGCCGCGCCTGCGACAACTCGGCAATCGTTGCCATTAGCCGGTGTTCGGAGCGGACGAGCCGTTCCTGCTGCGTTTTGAGCTGGGTGATGTCGGTGCCCACTGACACCGTTCCGCCATCGGCGGTGCGCATTTCGTTGACCTGCACCCAGCGGCCATCGGCCAGTTCGCGTTCGTAATTGATCGCGCCGCCCGTGCCGGCCTTCCGGGTTTGGGACGTGACTGACGTCATGGCGGCCTCGATTTCGGCGCGGGGCGTGCCTTCCTTTAGAAGATCGACCGGCAGACCGGTGTGGTCGCGATAGCGTGTGTTGTTCAGGACCAGGCGGTCCGAACCGTCCCAGAGCACAAAGCTTTCTGTAATGGTTTCGATGGCCGTGCGAAGATAACGGTCGGTTTCGGCATGGAGTTCTTCCAACTCGTGCTGTTCGGTGCTGTCGACAGCGATACCGATCAGGTGGACACCGCCATCCTCGCAGCCGGGAAGCGCTTGCGCACGGGCGCGCATCCGAATCCAGTAGCCTTTGGCGTGGCGCATCCGGAAAATTTCGTCGATCTGACGCGTTTCGCCGGCGACAATGCGCTGAGCCAGCGCGAAAAGGTCGATGTCGGCCGGATGGATGATGGATTGCACATCGCCGAAGGAGAGCATTCGATCAGCGCTTTCATAGCCGAGCAGTTCGAACATGGAGCGCGACCAGTACATCAGGCCCCGCGCCACATCCCAGTCCCACAGACCGCACCGCCCGCGCTTCAGGGCTAGGTCGACGCGCTGATGCGTTTCCACATAAAGACGGTCCGCTTCCTTGGCGCGGGTGGCCTGTCCGAAATAGGCGTAGAGGATGAACAGCAACAGGCCGGCGGTACATACGAACAATGTGGCGTTGGTCGAGACCGTCCGCTTGAAATTGGCCATGAGGACATCGCGCTCGATGAGCGCCAGAACTGAGCCCTCGGCAGGTGTGTCGCCAATGAAGGATAGGGCTGCCAGTGCATCGCGGCCACGATACGTAACGGGCTGAATGCCGGCGCTCTTGCCGAATAGCCGAAGCGGTTGTGCACCAGTAACGAGGTCTTCGAGGGGACGGCCATCGAACGATTCCGGGATCGAAGGCTGACCGGAGACGATCCTTGCATCGCCGTCCAGATGGATAACGCGCCCTCCGCGTGTGGAGAGGATATTTCCTATGGCGGAAGCGGCATCTGTCTCGTAGGTGGCCAGCGCGCGGTCGGGGCCATCTCGCCGAAGGTCCAGCGCCGTCAAATCGGCCGATAGCCGCAGCGTCGTGCCCGCGTTGTCTTCCAGGTTCTGGTACTGGTCGTAGAGGTTATAGCCTCGTATCGAGGCGACGATCGCCAGAAAAACGATGCAGAGTACGGGAATGATGCGACGGAAAAAGACTTCCAACTTAAGAAGTCGGTCATAGTCCGGCGGGGTAGCGAAGAGCCTCGCATCGCCCCTCGTTCGCGACCCGGTTTTTTCTTTCCCGCCGCGGGGCGTGAATCCCCATAAGCCAGTCGCGCGCAGCGCGTCCGCCATCGCCATCATACGGCTCCGCCTTGCCGTTCAGTCCCTCGTCGATCCGGCTCCGCCTGAGTGCCGAATCACCCCATTAGAATCACCGGCGACTCAGCTGTCCAGTGCAAAAATTCTGTTTTTATTGCCGAGTTGAAGTCTATTTGAGAACAAAAGGGGTTCATGCAGATTAGAGAGCGGCCTACGAAAGTGTTCGGTCTATAATGTCACGGACATCCAGTGGAAGGTCCGGTTTATTCCGTAGGCTTTGAAGCACTTCATATGCTGCTGCGCGTCTCGTTGTCTCCAAACCTTTCCAGGAGCGAAAATGTGTGGCCAAACGCGCGCCCAATTGCGGGTTTTGAGGCGCGACACGGGCAATGACATCGGCCAGAATACGGTAGCCCGAGCCGTCGGGGCGATGGAAACCAGAGGGGTTGGCGCCGGCAAAGCTGGCGATAAGGGCGCGCACCCGGTTCGGATTGGTCTCCACATAGTTGGGATGCTCCATCGCCTCGAGGATTCTCGTCGGGGCATCACCTCCCGGCACGCGCGCGATCATGCCGAGCAGCTTGTCCATAACCAGAGGATCGTCTCCATGACGCGCCTCGAACGCGGCGCGCGCGGCTTTGGCTTCTGTGCTCTGCGGCCTGCGCAGGATAAGATTTTCCAGTGCGCCGGCCTCTTCCGTCATATTGTCGGCTCGGTCGAATAGGTCTTTTCCGCGGGCGGCGCCTCCTTCGGCAACCGTCAGATAGTCCAGAAGGACGAGTTTGAGGGCGCGCCGACCAGCCGACAGGGCATCGGGCGAATAAGGCTCATTGGTCCCGAGCGCGCCGTAAATTTCGGCAAAATCGCTCGCATGGCTCTCAGCGATGGCGGACAATAGCGCCTCACGCGCATCGTGAATGGCGTCCGGGTCGACGTTCAGCCCCGCCTCCCGCCCAAGGGTAGCCTCGCCGGGCAGCGTCAATGTCAGAGCGCGCCACGCAGCGTCCTGCCCCTCATCGCACGCCACTTCGCCATAAAGGGCGATGAGGGCGTCGGCTGAACCGGCCAGTTCCCTGCCGCCCGACTGGCGATAGGACGCCAGTATCGTATCTGTTGCCAGCCGGTCCAGCGCCTGCCAGCGCGTGTAGAGATCGTCTTCATGCCGGGCCAGAAAAATTCGATCCGCTTCCGGCTGCCCGATATCCAGCGTAACGGGTGCCGAGAAGCCGCGCAGCAAGGAGACGACAGGCTGTTCGTCGATCCCATCGAAGACGACCTCGCTACGCTGTTCCGTCAGATGGATGATGCCGTCCTGCACGAGGTCGCTCTGTTTAGAGACGGAAAAGTGAGCGCCATCGGGCCGAAAGAGAGCGAAGGCGATGGGAATATGCATCGGCTTCTTATCGGTTTGATCGGGCGTTGGCGGCACGAACTGGTCGAGCGTCAGAACCAGGCGCTCATTGTCCTTGTCGTATTGAGTTTCCGCCGTAATTTGAGGCGTCCCCGCCTGATGATACCAGAGGGCGAACTGAGCAAGGGAGCGGCCTGAAGCTTCCTCGAAACAGGCGAGAAAATCTTCGATGGTGGCTGCGTCGCCATCGTGCCGGCCAAAGTAACGGTCCATCCCGACGCGAAAGGCGCTATCGCCGATCACCATGCGGAGCATGCGAATGACCTCGGAGCCTTTTTCGTAAACGGTCGCCGTGTAGAAATTGTTGATTTCACGATAGGCGGTCGGCCGCACGGGATGAGCCAGCGGCCCTCCGTCTTCAGGGAATTGCGCCGATTTCAGAGTGCGGACTTCCGCAATGCGCCGGACCGCCCGGCTGCGCATATCCGCCGAAAATTCATGGTCGCGATAAACCGTCAAACCTTCTTTCAGGCAAAGCTGAAACCAGTCGCGGCAGGTGATGCGATTGCCTGTCCAGTTGTGGAAATATTCGTGCGCGATGATGGTCTCGATATTGGCGTAGTCGGTGTCCGTCGCGGTTCGGAAATCGGCCAGAATGTATTTGTCGTTGAAGATGTTGAGGCCCTTGTTCTCCATCGCGCCCATATTGAAGTCGGAGACGGCGACAATGTTGAAGACGTCCAGATCGTATTCGCGTCCAAAGACCTCTTCGTCCCATTTCATTGAGCGTTTAAGGCTTTCGATGGCCCAGCCCGTTCGGCTTTCCTTTCCACGTTCGACATAGACCCCGAGTTCGACCTCGCGCCCGCTCATGGTGGTGAAGCGATCGAATGCGCCGACAATGTCGCCGGCGACGAGCGCGAACAGATAGGAGGGTTTGGGCCAGGGATCGTGCCATTCGGCGAAATGCCAGCCATCGGGAAGTTCGCCCGCTTCACCCGGATTGCCATTCGATAGCAGAACCGGCGCCTCCGAGCTCAGTGCTTCGATCCGCACAGTATAGACACTCAGAACGTCAGGTCGGTCGGGGAAATAGGTGATTCGCCGAAAGCCTTCCGCTTCGCATTGCGTGCAATAAACTCCATTTGAGCGATAAAGTCCCGACAGCGCCAGATTGGCTTCCGGGTCGATGGCGGTCTCGATCTCGAGTGTGAACGGCTCATGCGGGACACCGGCGATCCGCAACTCCTCCGGTGTCGTGGTGGCGTCCACCGGCAAGCCGTTCAGCGTCAGGCTCAGAAGCTCGATCCCGTCGCCATCGAAGACCAGTTCGGTACCTGGGACAGTGCCGAGATTGAGTTGAACGCTAAGAGCGGCTTTCACAATCGTCCGGCGGGGATAAAGCCGAAATGTCAGCGAAACCGCGGACACGAGATAGGATGGCGGCGCATATTCCGACAGTCTGATCGTTGTGCCGACTTCGCTTCTCATTTTCGTCCCCTATCTGTCCTGCGGGTTGCGGTTTTCGCATGTCGAAAGCGCGGGTGGCGATTTGCAGGCTTCGATTTGGATCGTCTAGCGCAAGAGCCAAAACGATCCAACGGGTTATGTCCGTGTTGTCTGTCGGGGGCAATGGCAAGTGATAAAGGGTGATAGATGAGCGTAGCACCACCGAAATTCGGTCTCGGTCAGTCGGTGAAGCGGGTCGAAGACGATCTGCTTTTGACAGGGCAGGGCAGATATACCGATGATGAGAAGCGGCCCGGACTTCTCCACGCCGTTATGTTGCGCTCACCCGTAGCCTGCGGATCGTTCTCGCTGGGCGATCTGTCGGAAGCGCGGGCGGCGCCGGGTGTCAAGCTGATCCTGACCGCGGACGATATTGGTCATCTCAAGCCCTTGAAGACCGGGTTTCGCCCAAGACAACCGGACGGGAGCAAACCGGAAGGCCGCTCGATTCCGATCCTCGCCAGGGATGAGACCGGCTATATGGGCGATGCGCTCGCCTTCATCGTCGCCGAGACGCGCGATCAGGCCGCGGATGCTCTGGAACTGATCCCCCTCACTTTCGAGGGTGGCGAAGCCGTCGTCGATATCGAAACTGTCGCCGATGGCAACGGTCCTCTCGTCGGCCGCGACCTTTCAAGCAATATCGCTTACCGGCAAGAGATCGGTGACGAGGATGCGACCGCGAAAGCTTTCGATGGTGCGCACCACGTCACGACTGTGAGCTTCTGGAACAACAGGCTGGTCGCAAATTACATGGAGGCGCGCAGCGCACTCGGCGAATATGTCGACGGTCGCTACCATCTGACCGCCGGTACGCAGGGCGTTCACAATAGCCGTTCGCAAGTCTCGACCAGCCTTGGTGTCGATGAAAGTGAAGTACAGGTCCGCACCTATGATGTCGGCGGCGGCTTCGGGCCGAAGGCCTTTGCCTATCGCGAGGACGTTCTGGTTTGTGAAGCGGCCAGGCGCTTGGGCGCGCCTGTCAAATGGACCGCTGACCGTACCGATCACTTCCTGACGGATGCGCAGGGCCGCGACAATTTCGTCACCGCCTCCATGGCAATGGACGAGAATGGCCGGTTTATCGGCCTGAAAATCGACCTGATCGCCAATATGGGCGCATATACATCACGCAATGCTATGCTTGTGCCGTATCTTGGCGCTTCGATGGCGACCGGCCTTTATGACATCGGCGCGCTGCACATGGCGATTACGGGCGTTTACACCCATACCGCGCCGGTCGATGCCTATCGCGGCGCCGGACGTCCGGAGGCGGCGTTGCTCATCGAAAAGTTAGTCGATGTCTGCGCCAGGGAACTGGGTCTGACGCAGGATGATATACGCCGACGGAACTTCATTCAGGAATTCCCCTACACGACACTGACCGGCCGAAATTACGACGTGGGCGAGCCGGAGGGGCATATGGATGCCGCTATGACGGCAGCCGATTGGAGAGGTTTCGATGATCGTCTGAAAGAGAGCGGAAATGCCGGTCGGCTGCGGGGTATCGGCATGGCGACCTATATCGAGGCGTGCGCCTTTGCCGGCTCCGAACCAGCAGATCTGCGATTGAAGCCCAATGGCCGGCTCCTGCTGAAAATCGGTACACAGAGCAACGGGCAGGGTCATAAGACCGCCTATGCACAATTCATCGCCGATCTGTTCAGCCTGCCGGTCGACCGCATTGACGTGGAGCAGGGCGATAGCGATGCGCTGCCGTCGGGTGGCGGCACTGGCGGCTCTCGTTCGATTCCCATCGGCGGTGTATCTGTTCGGCGCGCCGGCGAGGTGCTGGAGAAGAACCTGCGCCAGATCGCATCGGACGAACTGGAGGCCGACGCCGCCGATCTGGAATTTTTCGATGGAGGCATCCGCGTTGCCGGCACCGACCGGATGCTGAGCCTTGCCCATCTGGCGGCGAAGGCCACGGACGACAAACAGTTGGCGGTCATTGAGGAGGTCAAGCAGGACGAGGCGACCTATCCGAACGGTACGCATATTTGCGAGGTCGAAATCGATCCGGAGACCGGCAAAACCGTTATCATGAACTATGTCGTGACTGACGATTTCGGGGTGGCCGTCAATCCACTCCTGCTGGAAGGGCAGGTTATGGGCGGGATTGCCCAGGGTATCGGTCAGGCTCTTCTGGAGGCATCGGTCTATTCGCCGGAAGGCCAGCTTATCTCGGCCAGCTTCATGGACTATGCGATGCCGCGCGCCGACAACATTCCCGGAATCGACTTCAATCTGCGGAACGTTCCATCGACGACCAACGCACTCGGCATCAAGGGCGCGGGCGAGGCTGGATCGATCGGTGCGACGCCCGCCGTTCTCAACGCCGTGGTCGATGCGCTCCACCGCGCTTACGGCATCACTCACATCGAAATGCCGACAACACCGCTGCGGGTGTGGGAAACAATCCGGGCAGCAAGCCATTGAAGACATCCGCATCACAAAACGACAGACCGACCGTCGCCGCGGACGGCACCGGTGGCGGCGGTGCCGGCGGGCGTTCGGAACTGGCGCCCTTCTCTCCAGAACCGCAGCCGCTTAAGGGGATCGGGCTCAAGCTTCTGTCCGTCAGCACACTGTTCGGCATGATCAGTTGCATAAAGGCGGCAGGAGATATGCCGACGGGCCAGCTCGTCTTCTTCCGCTCGTTCTTCGCTGTACCATTCGTATTGGGTTGGCTGGCAACGCGCGGTCATCTGCGCGGCGCATGGCGTACGGGCCGGCCCATCGGCCATATCGTACGAGGTCTCTTCGGCGTCGCCGCGATGGCCTGCAATTTCTACGCGCTGACCCTTCTTCCACTGCCGGACGCGACGGCGCTGTTTTATGCAAATCCGCTATTCGTCACCATCATATCGGCAGTCTTTCTTGGCGAGATGGTTCGGCTATTTCGCTGGGGGGCAGTCATCGTCGGGCTGATCGGCGTGGTCATCATATCCTGGCCACAGATTACACTGACGGAAGGCTTTGGCGGCGCGCAGGGAACAGGTGTCATGTTCGCGTTGCTGGGCGCTTTCTTCGCCGCATGGGCGATGGTCATGGTCCGCAAGCTCGTGAACACCGAGGACTCCGCGACCATCGTGCTTTGGTTCAGCATGGTGGCAAGTGCCGCGGCCCTCGCTACCCTGCCTTTCGGCTGGCGGGCGCCAACGATGCAGGAGTGGATTTTGCTTCTCAGTAGCGGTGCGTTGGGCGGCCTCGGCCAAATCCTGCTCACACAGAGCTATCGCTACGCAAGTCTCGCCACTATCGCCCCGTTCGAATACACATCCATGCTGCTGGCAATCGTGATCGGATTTGCGATCTTCAATGAAATCCCGACGATCTACACGATAGCAGGCAGCGCGGTTATCATAGCCGCCGGCCTTCTGATCATTTGGCGTGAGCATAAGCTCGGTCTCGAGAGGCGTCGCGCCAAGAAATTGAGTCCGCCAAGCTGACAGTAAAGGTCAGGCCGTAAAGCCGTTGCCGACGGATCTTTCAGCGGTATCGCCTGCCTGAACGGCGTCGTCCTGGCGAGGATCGAGTTCGTAAACCTGCTGCGTCTGAAACGGCGTAACCGGCACGGCCTGGAAGTCGTCGCGCTCGTCCGGTGCGATGGCCTGGCGTTGCGTGGTGCGCCAATACGCGTAGGCGCCGTAGATCAGAAAGATCATGCCCAGGGAAACGAACAGGCCGACCGGGCCGATGATCCCGAACAACTGCCCGCCAATGACCGGCCCGACCATCGTTCCGATGCCGTAAGTGATTAGCAGGCTACCGGAGACCTGAACAAATTCGTCGGGATTGGCGTAGTCGTTCGTATGAGCGACGGCGATTGAATAGCTTGGAAAAAGCGCCATGCCGATCATCAGTGTCCCGATCGTGTTGAAAAGCGCCGTTTCTGGAGCGCTCAGCGACAGGACAAGACACACGCATGCGCCGACGCCGCCTATCATCGCCATGACATAGCGACGGTCGATTTTGTCGGACAGACGGCCAAAGGGGAACTGCGCCAACATACCGCCGACCATGGCTGCCGAGACCAGTGTTGCCGTAGCGATGGAGGAAAGGCCGATTTTCTGGCCGTAAAGCGGAGCGAAATAATTCCAGACGCCGAAAAGAAAGCCGGAAAGGAAAGCGCCGATAAAGCCGACCGGCGAGCGGGCGAAAAGCCCCTTGAGATCCAGATGAACGGTCTCCGGCGGCGCGGGGGAAGGGGAGATCGAAAGGGTCATCGGCAAAAGCGCGGCGCCAAACAACAGCGCCGTAAGCTGGAAGAGACGACCGTCACCGAGTTCGAACAGCGTATAGGCGTATTGGCCGGCCGTCAGGCCGGTCATCGTGACCATCAGATAGGCGGACAGGACGAAGCCGCGATTTGCTGCATCCGCTTTCTCATTGAGCCAGCTTTCCAGCACCATGTAACTGCCAGCAGCGGCGAGGCCTGCGATAATGCGAAAGAGCGCCCACGCCCATGGCGTCACGATCAGGCCGTGAAGCATGATGGAAGCCGCCAGAAGAGTCTGGATCGCTGCAAAGGTGCGGATATGGCCGACGCGTCGGATTTGAAGCGGCATGAGAAAACATGCTGCCGTGAAGGCGATGGCCTGCGTCATGCCGATAAGGCCGATTGTGCCCGCACCCCAGCCTTCCGCGCCTGCTCTCAGCGGGATGATGAGGTTGGTCAGACCGATGGCCGCGAACATGAGGAACGCGCTGAGAAAAAGAGACAGAAAGGGTACAAGCAGTCGGATCGTCATGGCGCGCCTTTCCATCGGCAGAACGGCGGAATTTAGGCGGGGAATCGTCTCTCAGCTATTTTCCGCAAGCCGCGCTTTAACGGCCAGAAGATCGCTCCAAGTCAATCTCTTTTGCGCAGGGTTCTTCATCAGATAATGCGGGTGGAAGGTCGGGCGGATCGCGGTGGACCCGATCGCGCCGTCATTGCTGGGCAGGTCGAGATTATGCCACCGGCCGCGTTCTTTCAGAAAATTGCTCTGTTGGCCGGTAACACTCTTGAGCGCCGTCTGACCGAACGTCAAAACGACCTCTGGCTGGCAGAGCGCGATCTGGCGAAGAAGAAACGGACGCAACAGCGACTGCTGTTCTTCGGTGGGGATGTCGCCTGGAGGGCGCCACGGACAGCTTGCCGCAATGCGCGTATCCGAGCGGCTGCGGCCGATCGCCGCCAGCATCATGTCGACCATCCTTCCGCCCGGCCCGCTCCATAGCTGCTCACCGGAAACATCCTGCCGCTCCGGGCAATCGGCCAGAATGAAGAGCTCAGACCTGGCGGGGCCCGACCCGAAAACCATCGTCGGAATGGTGTTAGCCAGATCAATGCCGTTCCAGCGGATGAGCGCTTCCTGCAGCGTTTCGATACTGTCGGCCTGCCGCGCAATCTCTGTGGCTTCGGCGATAAGTGCGGGAAGGTTGTCACCGTTCAAAGAATGAGATGAGAGATCGCGCTGCTCGAAAGGCGTCGCGCTGGAGCCCGGCCTCTGTTCCGGGGGCCGGCCAACCTTCGCAGCGGAAGACTCAAGAGCTGCAGGTTCCGGTAATGCCAACCTGTTGACAGGGTGATCGTCGAGCGGAGTGTCGACGCCCGCATCGCGATAGAATTCCAGAATGCCTGCCAGATCGTTCATGCCCTATCTAGAAAGCCAGACGGCTTCTGCGCAAGTCGCTTGCGAGCACGAAGAAAAGGACCGCTGACGGCCAAGCGCGACGTGGCGATCCATCCCAACTTGAAAATGCTGAAATGATACGGTTCAGCGCACACAGCAATGCGGTTGAAAAGGCATTTATTTACTTTTACGTAAACGTTATTATTAATCGGAAGGTTGACTGGATTGCACCGTCCGGTGTCATACCTTGGTAGAAGATAATTCGAAGACCATGCGTCTGCGTGGCAGCAAGGGGAGAGGTCATTGAGCGAAGTTGAGCGCGAGAGTATGGAGTTCGACGTGGTGGTCGTCGGAGCGGGGCCGGCAGGACTGGCAGCGGCCATACGGTTGAAGCAAAGAGATGAAAATCTCTCCGTCGTCGTTCTGGAAAAAGGATCGGAAGTCGGCGCGCATATTCTGTCCGGCGCCGTTATGGATCCTTCCGGACTGGATGAACTTATTCCAGACTGGCGCGACGATCCCGACTGTCCGATCAAAACCGAAGTGACGGCCGATCATTTTCTCGTGCTCGGTCATTCCGGCTCCATCCGACTGCCGAATTTCATGATGCCGCCTCTGATGAACAATCATGGCAACTACATCGTATCGCTTGGCGATGTCTGCCGATGGCTTGGCGCGCGTGCGGAGGCGCTAGGCGTCGAAATCTATCCCGGCTTCGCCGCCGCCAATCTCGTCTATGGCGAAAACGGCGAGGTGAGGGGCGTTGTTACCGGCGATATGGGTGTAACCCGCGAGGGTGAAGAGGGCGCGAACTTCATGCCCGGCATGGAACTCCTCGGCAAATACACGCTCATCGGTGAAGGGGTGCGTGGTAATCTCGCCAAGCAGCTGATCGATAAATTCGCGCTTTCCGACAATCGCGAGCCGCAAAAATTCGGCATCGGGCTGAAGGAGGTCTGGGAGGTCAAACCGGAAAACTTCAAGAGCGGACTCGTGCAGCACTCCTTCGGCTGGCCGCTCGACATGAAAACCGGAGGCGGATCGTTTCTCTATCATTTCGATGACAACAAGGTGGCTGTCGGTTTCGTGGTCCACCTTAACTATGAAAACCCCTACATCGCGCCGTTTCAGGAATTTCAGCGCTTCAAGACGCATCCCAGCGTCGCTCCGGTTTTCGATGGCGCCAAGCGCCTTTCCTATGGCGCGCGTGCGATCACCGAGGGCGGCTATCAGTCGGTTCCCAAACTGACGTTTCCGGGTGGCGCGTTGATTGGCTGCTCGGCTGGTTTCGTAAATGTGCCGCGCATCAAGGGCATTCATAACGCGATGTATTCCGGTCTGCTTTCGGCGAATGCCGCCGCCGACGCGCTTGCCGAAGGCCGGGCGTATGACGAGTTGAGCACCGTGGAAGCTGCCTGGCGGGACGGACCGATCGGTAAGGATCTGAAAAGGGTGCGCAACGTCAAGCCGCTCTGGAGCCGGTTCGGCACTGTGCTGGGCGTCGGGCTCGGAGGGCTGGATATGTGGCTTAATCAGATCTTCGGCCTTTCGCTTTTCGGCACGATGAGCCACGAGAAAACCGATGCGAATGCGACGAAGAAAGCAAAGAACTTCAAACCGATTGCTTATCCGAAACCCGATGGGACATTGACCTTCGATCGTCTGTCCTCGGTTTTTCTGTCCAACACCAATCACGAAGAGGATCAGCCGATCCATCTGCAGGTGAAGGATATGAGCCTTCAGGAGCGCAGCGAATTGCATGAATATGCGGGACCGTCGACACGCTACTGTCCCGCTGGCGTCTATGAATGGGTCGACAGCGAAGGCAACGCCATCCCGCCGGAGAAGATGCTGGAGGTCGAGGACGCGACTTACGTTATCAACGCGCAGAACTGCGTGCACTGCAAGACCTGCGACATCAAAGACCCGAACCAGAACATCAACTGGGTGCCACCACAGGGGGGTGAAGGGCCAGTCTATCAGAGCACGTGAATGTGTTGCACGAGAAGAGCCGGCTTTCAGAAAGCGTAACCATGGTGGGCCACACGGGCCTTTAGCGCTGGACGGCAAGCAGTCGGCATGATTCAATGGCGGGCGTCATCGGAAGATCGGGTCCGTCATGCCGTTCTGGAAATCTGCCGCTGCGATCGCTCTTATGTCAGCCGCGTTGGTGCTGCCAAGGCCGGCCAGCGCCGATGTGCATCTATCCGAGACCACGCGATACTACATTGTGAAGGGCGAGACCGGTCGCGACGTCGTGCGTGACATGGCGCGGCGCGGCCCGCGTAGCGGGTTTCTCGCCCGCGATATTGCGCAGACCTGGTATAGCCCCAGAAATGAAGGCGACCTCGTTATGCAGGACGGCATTTGCCGGGTACGCGATCCAGGTGTTCGCCTCCATATACGCTATACCTATCCGCGTTTGAGCGAACGGGCCGACCCGCAGCTTCAACATCGCTGGACGGCGTTCATCGCCGGTGTACAGAAGCATGAAGGGCAGCACGCCGCGCTTGCCGTGGACATGGCCCGTAAAATGGACGACCTGCTCAGCCGGTTTGCGATGCGAACGCGGGATCGCCATTGCGGCAAGGCGAAGCGCGAATTGGCTCGCCGCATGGACGCGATCTGGAAAGAGTACGATGTCCGCCAGAACGCCTTCGATAAGGTCGAGCACCGGCGCGGCGGCGAAGTCGATAAGCTGGTCAGGGCGTTGACGCGATAGATTTCTCGCGCAGACGTTTGTTATCGCTCAGGCCCGAGGCAGATGGTGGGCTGGATTTCATATACGCACGGAAGGTAGGCGCCGGCTCCGAGGCTGTAGGCTGGGCGAACGCTTTCGGCCGCCAGGATGGATAGTCCCATGCCGAACCCTGCGGATATGAGACATATGGCGATGAAGCGGCGGACGATCATGACATTGCCCAAGGATTGTCTGTTTAACATGGGCCAATCATCGCATTTCGGCACTGAACTTATGCTGATATTGCCGTTCAGCTACGGTTCAAAATCATTGACAAGATATTGATGCACGCACCGGCGGCGCAGGCATGTCAAAACGAAGAGGGCGGTGACGAGAGGCCACCGCCTTTGAATTTCGTGAACGTCAGAGCCAAGGGCGTCAGTGCGCCATCAGCACCGGAACGGTAATCTGGTCGATGATGGAGCGCGTCGCGCCACCGAACACCATCTCCCGCCATCTCGTATGCCCGTAAGCGCCCATAGCAATCATATCTGCCCCGATATCGGCAGCAGTGTTCAACAGCTCATTGCCGATGGTCTTCGAGGTCAGCTTGCGTGACATGGCTTCGACCTTGAGACCGTCTCGTGCGAGCGTCCGCGCGAGCGTGTCGCCCGGCACGAAGCCATGCGTGGCGTCCTCTTGGCCCGCATCGATCGCGACAACCGTTATGCGGCCCTCCGGCTTGATCAGCGGCAACACATCGAAGGCGGCGCGTGCGGCTTCCCGAGTGCCGTTCCACGCGATCATCACATGCGATCCGACGTCGGTCGCCGACGTCGCCTCCGGCACCACGAGAACCGGCCGGCCGGCATCGAGGGCAAGAACCTCTGGCGGAATAGCGACGTTCACCTTGCCCTTCTGAAGAGCGATGACCAGATCGTAATTGCGGGCCAGTCGGGCGAGCTTGGCGCCGATACCGTTGGGACCGGCCGTGGCATGGGTGAGATTTCCCCGCAAGGCTTCTGAAGAGAGGGCTTTGGAAAGGTCCTGATCGACCTGTTTCGTCCGCTTCTCGATGTCGCTTTCGTAGCGGGCGCGCACTTCGTCGTAATACGCATCGCTCAAGGCAAACGGTTCGATTGGCGCAACGCCCTCGAATGCTGGCGAGACATGAGCGCCTATGATGCGGCCGGGCAGGCGCTTGGCCAGAGGCGCGGCAACTTTCATCAGTGGGCCGAGGGCCTCCGGGCATGTAAGATCAAGCATCATCGTTGTCATAAGGGACATCCTCCTTGGGTTTCTTCCCGAGGATGGACTGTCAAAGAGGCCAGCACCTTGATCCGCGTCAACACTGGTCTGGATTGATGTAATCCTTTGGACGCATACGGCCGGACCATCGCTGGCCCGGCCGTATATTATTATCGATCGGTTTTGGTGACAGCACCTGAAGTGCAGCAGGGAGCTGCGAAGCTTATTTTACGCGCTTGAGCGTCTCGCTCTTGCAGATGACTCCACCCAAGACGCAACCGGAAAGCTTTAACGAATTGCCCGAGACACTAGCCTTGCCGGAATAGGTTTTGCCTTCGTCCAGCTTGTTGACCTTGCCTTTGTAACTGCCGCCCGATCCGTTCATGCAGCCGATGGATTTGCCCTTATACTCACCGGTCTGAACCTGGCCGCAATAGGGGCCGGAGCCGGAATATGCGATGACTGTGCCGTTCGGGCGCTGCCATTTGCCGACAATCGGTTCAGCCGCGGACGCTGGACCTGCGGCGAACAGGCCGAGTGCAAAAGCTATCAAAGCGATCGTGTGAAATTTCATCATGTTCCTCCCATTGCGTGGCGATAAGCGAACGCATCGCTTATTCTTACGCTAACGTAAACGTACGTCAATATGTTGCAGATCGATGGCTTGTGACGCAATTCGAGCCATGCTTTCCCATAGGTAAAATCGCAGAAACCGTAATAAGGACAAAGCGATGCGCTGCTTTGGCCTAGCAAGTTCAGAAAATTTTCCGAAATTTCTATGAGAAAGAAAACGATTAAGCCTGTCCGTTCATATCTCGGCAGCAGGTTGGGCCTCATCCTTCCCACATGAAAAAGGGAAGGACTTGGGATCATGGCACGTTTGGATATCGAGCAGTATGACGCAACGACCATCGGGATAGTGGGGCAGGCCGACCGCCTTTTCGATCTTGGTCTGGCTTGCGCCACGGGCCGCGACGGCGCAATCGACATGGTGTCGGCGCACAAATGGTTCAATATCGCTGCATCGAAAGGCTCAGCGGCGGCCGCAGAGCGGCGAACGGAAATTGCTTCGATGCTGACGAAAGATGAACTTGCGGCCGCTCTTCGTGACGCGCGTAAGTGGATGACGCTTCACTAAGAGCGGCTATTCGTCGCTTTGCAGGAGATCTCTGTAAAGCTGCGCCGTTGTCTCGTCGAAGGCGCAGAAGATGACAGTTTCCGGAATCGCTTGGTTTTGCAGATAAGCGATGGTTTCCGAGACGGCCACACGAGCGGCCTGCGCTTTCGGATAGCTATAGACACCAGTCGATATGGCTGGGAACGCGACCGTGCGGCACTGATGAGCCGAGGCCATGATAAGACTTTCGCGATAGGCGCTGCGTAGCAACGTCTCTTCGCCGGCATTTCCCCCTCGCCAGATGGGGCCGACTGTATGGATAATAAATCGCGCCGGTAGATTATATCCCTTTGTGATCCGCGCTTCCCCGGTGGGGCATCCGCCGACTGAGCGGCACTCTTCCAACAATTTCGGACCAGCTGCGCGATGAATGGCGCCGTCCACACCGCCGCCGCCCAGAAGGCTTTCATTGGCGGCGTTCACAATGGCGTCCACGTCGAGCTTGGTAATATCCTCTACAATGACTTGGATACGCCGGCCTACGTCGTGTTCAACCATCTGACGCTCTCCGTGACATCTCGGACCACCGAAATCTGCGGCGTTAAATGAAAATTGCCGACGCCCGAAATGGACGCCGGCAATCTCATGTCGATAGTTCTAAGTGAACTTAGAAGGAACGCGTGAAGCGGATAACACCTTCGAGTTCGCCGTCGTCAGCACCATCCGGCTCGTCGACGAGGTCACGGTAAGCAACACCGGTCAGGATGGAGAGGTTCTCAACCGGCTCCCAAACAGCAATCGCTTCGACCTGGAAACCGTCAACATCGGTTTCATCGAACGGATCACCCGTCTCGTAGAAGTTCCAGAAGTACTGGCCACCAAGACCGAAGGTCAGGTTGTCGGTCGCAGCGAACTGCATGGAAGCGATGACGCTCCACTCAGAACCGTTACCGAAAGCGGTACCGCCGAGGTCGCCGAGGTCGCCGTCACCCGTACCAGGTGCATGGGCATTGCCGCTGTCGGCATAGAGACCGACCAGCTTGAAGCCAAAGCGATCACTTGCGTAGGTCGCGCCAATTTTGGCCGCCCAGCCATCGTCGTTGGTGACGGTAACTTCTTCATCATAAGCAACAGCACCGAAGATGCCGTAAGCGTCCCATTCGTAGGCAACGTAACCGACGACGTCCGGAGCGAAGTCGTTGGTGTCGTCGTCTTCAACGGAGATACCGATAGCGAGGCCGTTAGCTGCGTAGGTGTAACCGACGAGGATCGTGTCGGAGCCGCTACCGTCGTTCAGGTTGTCGTCGCCGTAAAGATCGCTGCGGCCACCGACGCTGTAGAACGAGCCGGTGTAACCCATGGTCAGGCCGCCGAGCTGAATGAAAGCGGATTCCATGTCGACATTGCCGTCTTCACCGATCGTCTCGTCCAGGTCAGGCTGCAGGTCGCCCTGGAAACGAAGGTACGAACGAAGTGTGCCGAATTCGGTTTCCGAACGAGCGTCGAAGTTGACGCGGCCACGAACGCTTGCGTTGTAGGTGTCGTCTTCGAAGCCGAAGAGGCCGTTATTGGCAGCGTCGTCGTCGCTCGAGAAGCCGAGCTGGAAGCGAACGTAACCGTTGATCGACAGGCAGGTTTCGGTGCCCGGGATGTAGTAGTAGCCGGCGCCGTAAGCGT
Source organism: Notoacmeibacter sp. MSK16QG-6 (assembly GCF_024158145.1). Classification (GTDB taxonomy): domain Bacteria; phylum Pseudomonadota; class Alphaproteobacteria; order Rhizobiales; family Rhizobiaceae; genus Notoacmeibacter. Next base: position 321,928 of record NZ_JAMYXM010000001.1, on the reverse strand, counting down.
CGCAGACGCGAACGTATTCAACGGGCTCCGGTTCGATGATGATGGCGTCGGCAGCCTGAGCGCCAGAAACCGCAACCAGGGAAGCGGCTGAGCCGAGAAGCAGGCTCTTGATTGTCATAATGACCTCCAGTTTCTTTTAACCCGGGTCGTTCGGCTCGGAGAGTTATCTCCAAATGTCCCTGCCTCGGACCCCTCAATCGACCACGCCAAAACGCGTCGTCTGAAAGTCATAAACACGATCAGGCTGATTCTGCGCAAACGCAAAAGCCCCCTTCAATGACCTGAGAAGATGCATGTGGGTGCAGCCGTGGCAGAAAGGTCACATCTGCGAGGGTGCCCCGTCCTTTCCGGGGCTGTATATTAAGTAGTCATTAAGGAATGAAGCGTTGCGGAGCCGTCACTAACCGGTCGAGGCTTGGCATAAGCGACCGACGGATCGTAGGGGCGAAGAGAAGTGGCTCATGCATTATATAAAGGATGCTTTGCTCGCCTCGCCCGGCCGTCCTTTTCCATGCACGCAAAATAGGCAGCCTCATTTCAGGCGAAAGACCTTTCGCAACGGAAGGAAGGTGACTTCTATAAGTATCTGCGAATGCTGGCGAAAATTGTGGTCGATCACGAAATTGTGAATGGGCTGGACGTTTGTATCCGTGACAAACGCTTGACGTGGCGTTTCAGTCTGCTTGGTATAGCGGCAAGCGTTGGCTCTGACCGCATTGGCGGGTGAAGGCAAGCGTGGCCATAATCCAAAGATTGGTCCAAACCACATCACCTTGGGAGAGGTTTTAATATGAAGAAATATCTAATCGCCGGCCTGGCAGGCGTCGCTTCACTCACGATAGCGGGAACGTCCGCAGTCGCGCAGGAAGAAGAGAAGAACATGGCTGCCTCGTCGAGCACGCTCGGCTCGGTCCAGAGCGCGGGTGAACTTCGCTGCGGCGTCAATACGGGTCTGCCGGGTTTTGCCTCTCAGAACGATGCCGGTGAATGGCAGGGCCTCGACGTCGATTACTGCAAGGCGATCGCGGCCGCAATCTTGGGCGATGCCACCAAGGTTTCGTATACGCCGCTCTCCGCCGTTCAGCGTTTTCCCGCCCTACAGAACAATGAAGTCGATGTTCTGGCGCGTAATACCACCTGGACCATGGACCGCGACACCAAGCTCGGCCTGACCTTCGGCGGCGTCAACTATTATGACGGCCAGGGCTTCATGGTTCGCAAGGAAATCGACGTTTCCAGCGCAAAGGAACTGGATGGCGCAACGGTGTGCGTTCAGTCCGGCACGACGACCGAGCTGAATCTGACGGACTACTTCAATAAGGAAGGCATGTCCTACAACCCAGTCGTTATCGAGAGCCAGGACAATGTGAACCAGGCCTATGAGAGCGGCCGTTGCGACGTTCTGACGACCGATGCCTCCGGCCTTTACGGCACGCGCCTCGAACTGGCCGATCCGGACGCGCACGTGGTTCTTCCGGAAATCATCTCCAAAGAACCGCTTGGGCCGGCTGTTCGTCAGGGTGACGACACCTGGGCCAACATCGTTCAGTGGGTTCACTTCGCGCTGCTCAACGCCGAAGAGCTTGGCGTGACCCAGGACAATGTCGAGGAAATGAAGGGTTCTGAAGATCCGTCGATCCGTCGCCTTCTCGGCGCGGAAGGCAATTTTGGCCAGACCCTCGGTCTTGAAAACGACTGGGCGGCGAAAGCCATTGCGGCCGTCGGCAATTACGGCGAAATCTTCGACCGCAATGTTGGCGCCGGTTCGCCGCTGGGCATCGACCGCGGTCTGAACAAGCTTTGGACCGACGGGGGTGTGCAGTACGCACCGCCGATCCGCTAAACCGGTAACAAAGGCCCGTCCGAAGACAATTCGGGCGGGCTTCTCACTTGATCGCCTGGCAATGTGCCACGGCGCGGCCGGTAAAGAGGGAACGGTATGGCGGTAAATACGGAAATGGCAGGCGCGCACGGGAGCGCCGGCGGCGCACTCGCCCTTCTGAACGATACCCGCTACCGGGGCATCATCGCGCAGATCGCCCTGATCATCGCTCTGGTGGCTCTAGGCTGGTGGCTGGTTCACAACACCATCGAAAATCTGCGGTCCGCCAATATCGCTTCGGGATTCGATTTCCTGGAGCGCCGTTCCGGTTTTGAGATTTCGCAGTTGCCGATTCCGTTCTCGTCGGATGCCAGCTATGGCCGCGCGCTGATAATCGGCATCCTGAACACGCTGATCGTCTCGGCCGCCGGCATTGTGATGGCGACGGTCCTTGGGTTTTTGGTCGGTATCGGCCGGCTTTCCACAAACTACATCATTCGCGGCCTCTCCACGGTTTACGTGGAGACTTTCCGCAACATCCCGCCTCTTCTGGTCATCATGTTCTGGTATTTCGGTGTGCTTGCGGTTCTGCCACGCCCGGCCGGAGCCATATCGCTGCCCTTTGGATCGTTTCTGTCCAATCGCGGCCTGCAGACGCCGACGGCGCTTTTTCAGGCAGGCGCGTGGGCGACCGGCGCGGCGCTTCTGGCGGGAATCGGCGCTGCGATCGCTCTGGTCTGGTATTCCAGAAAGCGGCAGTTGCAGACAGGCCATCGCATGCCGGTCCTATGGCCCGCCATTGGTCTGATTGTCGGGCTGCCAATCGTGGTCTTTATTCTGACGGGCCTGCCGGTCGAGTTCGAATATCCGACGGCAACGCGCTTCAACCTGCAGGGCGGCTTCCAGATCAAGCCGGAATTTCTGGCTCTCTTCCTCGCGCTCTCGGTCTACACCGGCGCTTTCATCGCCGAGATCGTGCGGGCGGGCATCCTGTCGGTCAGCCATGGCCAGACCGAAGCGGCTTCGGCGCTCGGTCTGCGGCGCGGGCAGATATTGCGTCACGTGGTCGTGCCGCAGGCGTTCCGCGTCATCATCCCGCCGCTGACGAGCCAATATCTGAATCTCACCAAGAACTCTTCGCTCGGCCTGGCGGTCGGATATCCCGATCTTGTGGCGGTTGGCTCGACCGTTCTCAATCAGACGGGACAGAGCGTCGAGGTCGTGGCGATCTGGATGGTGGTTTATCTGACCATTTCGCTGGCCGTCTCGACATTCATGAACTGGTTCAACCGCCGCGTGAAGCTGGTCGAGCGGTAAGGAGGGAAAGATGGAAGAGCAGGTTGCCGGCTATGTTGCCGATCAGCAAATTCCCTCCCGCCCGGCGCCGGCCGGTGAAAAGGGTATCGTCCAGGTCGTACGCAAAAATCTTTTTGCGACTCCGACGGACACCGTTCTCAGTGTTGTTTTTGGCGTTTTCGCAGCCTGGCTGATCTGGTCGATTCTAAGCTGGGCGGTCTTCGACGCGACCTTCTTTGGCGGGGACCGGGAAGCTTGCCTCACTCCCGGGGAAGGGGAGAGCGAAGGCGCGTGCTGGGCCTTTGTCGGCGCCAAGTTCAGCCAGTTCATGTATGGCAGCTATCCTATCGATCTTCGCTGGCGGCCCAATCTCGTCGCGATCGTTTTCGCGCTTCTCGTTGCCGGAGCCGCGATTCCCAGCATACCGTTCAAGAGCCTCAACACCTGGCTGCTGTTCGGCGTTTTTCCGATCTTCGCACTTGTCATGCTGACCGGCGCGGGTTTCGATGTGTCTGGCGGCTTCACTGCGTTTCTGATGCTCGTCGCGGCGATCACCGCCTATCTATTGTATGGTGACGATGCAGGGGGCCTCGCGGCCTGGCCCGCCAAGATCGCTTTGATCGGCCTGATCGCCTGCTTCGCTCTTATCGTGATGTCGTCGCTCGATACGGGCACCATTCGATTCGCTGGAATCACCTTCACGATCTGGAGCGTGCTTGCATGCCTCTCCGCTCTGGTGTCCGCCGTCGCAATCGCCGTCGGCATGGCGCAGCGCGCAGGCGTACAGATATGGCGCCCGGTGGTTCCGGTTGTGGTAGCGGCTTTCATCGCGGTTCTGCTCGCCGAGGATTACGGCCTTCGGCCGGTCTCGACGAATCTTTGGGGCGGTCTGATGCTGACCCTCATCGTCGCGGTTACCGGTATCGCCGCATCGTTGCCGCTCGGCATTCTGTTGGCCCTGGGCCGCCAGTCGGACATGCCGGCAATCCGAACGGTCTGCATCATCTTCATCGAGTTCTGGCGCGGCGTGCCGCTTATCACCGTTCTCTTCATGGCTGCCTTTATGCTGCCGCTTCTGATGCCCTCTGGCGTGAGCTTCAATCAGTTGCTGCGCGCACTTGTCGGCGTGGCGCTGTTCTCCGCCGCCTATATGGCGGAAGTGATTCGCGGTGGTCTGCAGGCCATTCCGAAAGGGCAGTATGAGGGAGCGGCATCGCTCGGCCTGTCATATTGGCAGTCCATGCGGATGATCATCCTCCCGCAGGCGCTGAAACTGGTGATTCCTGGCATCGTGAACACCTTCATCGGGCTCTTCAAGGATACCTCGCTCGTCTACATTATCGGCCTGGCCGATCTGCTGGGCACCGTGCGGCGCGGATTTTCCGATCCAAACTGGATCACGCCTTCCACCGCCGCCACCGGCCTGGTCTTTGCCGGTTTCGTCTTCTGGCTCTTCTGCTTTGGCATGAGCCGCTACAGTCAATTCGTCGAACGCCGGCTCGATACCGGTTACAAGCGCTAAAAAGGGGCTTCTCATGACCGACCAGACAATGGCCATCGGCAACACGCCCGACCCCGCCGTCGTCGCGTCCTCTGGCGCAGATCGCAGCAAGATGCAGGTCAGCAAGACCGACGTTGCGGTCGAGATGATCAAGGTCAACAAATGGTACGGCGATTTTCACGTGCTGCGCGATATCGACCTGAAGGTCATGCGCGGTGAGCGAATCGTCATTGCCGGCCCGTCGGGCTCCGGCAAGTCCACCATGATTCGCTGCATCAACCGCCTGGAAGAACATCAGGAAGGCAAGATCATCGTCGATGGCACCGAACTGACGCACGATCTGAAAAAGATCGATGAGGTGCGTCGCGAGGTCGGCATGGTGTTCCAGCACTTCAACCTCTTCCCGCATCTGACGATTCTTCAGAATTGTACGCTGGCCCCGATTGAGGTGCGCAAGATGCCGAAGAAGGAAGCCGAAGAGATCGCGATGCACTATCTTGAGCGGGTCAAGATTCCTGAACAGGCGAACAAATATCCCGGTCAGCTATCCGGCGGCCAGCAGCAGCGTGTGGCCATCGCCCGCTCGCTCTGCATGAACCCGCGCATCATGCTTTTCGATGAGCCGACTTCGGCGCTCGACCCGGAAATGATCAAGGAAGTGCTCGACACCATGGTTGGCCTCGCCGAGGAGGGGATGACCATGCTGTGCGTGACGCACGAGATGGGGTTTGCCCGTCAGGTCGCCAACCGCGTAATCTTCATGGATGCAGGACAGATCGTCGAACAGAACAATCCGCAGGACTTCTTCGACAATCCGCAGCACGAGCGCACAAAGCTTTTCCTGAGCCAGATCCTTCACGGCTGATTGGCAGATCGGCAGCCGTTCGCTGCCGGTGGCCGAGGCGGCACAGACAGGATAGCATGTCCTTTGGATCGTCACGGCAGGGGAGGGCCGCGAGATGGCAGGACGCAACGCCGCCTACGCACTACATGGCTATTTCCGCTCTTCGACAAGCTTTCGGACGCGCATCGCGCTTAATCTGAAAGACGTCGGCTACGATCAGATGACCTATAATTTGCGCTCCGGTGAGCAGCGCTCGGAAGGTTATCTCCAGCGCAACGTCCAAGGGTTCGTGCCCACACTTCAATTGCCCGATGGTAGCCATCTCGGCCAGTCGCTGGCGATCATCGAATGGCTGGACGAGACGCATCCGGAGCCGCCTTTATTGCCAGCGGAGCCTGTCGGTCGGGCACGGGTCCGTGCTCTGTCTTATGCCGTTGCCCTGGACATCCATCCGCTAAACAATTTGCGTGTTTTAAAACGCTTGCGCAGTCAGTTCGAGGCAGATCAAGAGGCAATAGGCGAATGGTTTCGCCATTGGGTCACGCTGGAATTTGCCGGCCTGGAGAAGCGATTGGCTGGCGAGCCGGAGACGGGACGCTTCTGCCATGGCGATCGAATAACCATGGCTGACATCTGCCTCGTCGCGCAGTCGATCAACAATCGCCGCTTCGATGTTGACGAGACTCCATATCCAACCATTCGCCGGATCGTTGAGACCTGCCTGGAAAAAGAAGCGTTTGAACGAGCCTTGCCGGCGAACCAGCCGGACGCCGAATAGGCGCTAGTACTTCTCACCAGCGCAGAAAAAACCGGCCCGCCAGCGCGCCAATGCCCATCAGCAAGAGGATGGCCAGGCCGTACCAAACGGCGAGGAAAAATGGGGAATCGTCTGGGCAGTGTACGGCGTAGAGAAAGGTTGCCACCGCCCCGCCGAATAGGCCTGCCAGCGAACCAGCGAGTACAGGTCGGACCGTGGCGCGCTGGCGGATAGCGAAAATCATGATAGCGACGATGGGAATGGCCAGCAGAAAGACGGATGTTGCGCAGGCAGCGGGATTATAACCGATCAGCCGAGCCGACCATTGGACTGGCGGAATGAGCATCATTTCAGTGGCTACGCCAAGAACCAGGACGACAAGGCCGACCGCCAGCCAAGGCAGATGACGCATCGGCTCGCCGGTCGGATGGGAAATATCGACGATCAGCCGCAAGGCGGGAATGGCAACAAGGGCGGCAACGCCGGGCTTGAGCAAAAATCCGTACGTCATGGCCACCCTGGACAGATCCGGCCTGATGCTGAAAAGGCTGAACATCAGCAACGCGCCGGCCAGCAACGCGCCCGTTATAACCAAAGCCCAGGGCAGGGGGCGCTTTGGCGGGTGTGTCGCGGCGTCTTCGCCGAGCTGATCGATAAGCTGGCTGGTTCTCATTTGTCATTGTCCTTGAAACGCTCGCTGAGCGCCGACAGACCTCGGTGAAAGGCGACGCGGACGGCCCCTTCGCTCATGCCGAGATGCTTGGCTGTATCGGAAATGCTCTGCCCTTTCAGCGAGATTTGCGAGACGACGTCGCGAGAGCGGCCCGAAAGCGCGCCAACAGCGCGTTCGAGTTCGTAGTTCAGTATGACCGGCTCGGCCTGATTGTCGCTCAGAACGCTTTCGAAATCGGCGATGTCGAGATGCGAATGGCGCGAATGCGAGCGCCAGTGGTCGATTGCCTTGTAGCGCGCAATGGCGAATAGCCACGCGGCAACCGGCTTCTCCGGTCGCCAGCTATGGCGTTTGGTATGAACGGCGATCAGCACGTCCTGCACGACATCCTCGACATCCGCTGTCTTATCAGAGCCCATCTTCTTGTGAAGAAACGCGCGCATTGTCCGCGCGACTTCATCGAGAAAACGCTGATAGGCGATCCGGTCGCCATCGAGCCCTGCGGCGAAAAGTCCATCCAGATCGGGCGTTGAAGGCGGCGCGGTCATCTGCATGACCTCCTATTCGAGGCGTCCTATGCCAATGTTACAGAACAGCGGCAGAGTTTTGGAAATGTATCGCGTCCGCGATCACGTTTCGATCACGAAATCGTGAGCCCCGTAACGACCCTTCGACCGGTCCCGATGTTTGGCCATGGATGGCGTGGTGCCATTCAAAATCCAATCGGACTTTTTGGAGGTCATTAAAATGGATCGTCGCACTTTCAGCATTGCACTCGCCGGCTCCCTCGCAACCGCTCTTTCCGCCGCGGCGGTGGCCACGCCCGCTCAGGCGCAGGAAAAGGTTAAGTGCTACGGCGTTTCACTCGCTGGCCAGAATGATTGCGCCGCCGGCCCCGGCACCAGCTGTGCCGGCACGTCAACCGTCGATTATCAGGGCAATGCCTGGAAATATGTGCCTGCTGGCACCTGCGAGACAATGGAATTGCCTGATGACCGGACCGGTTCGCTCACGGCTCTCGAGCGCGACGTGCCGGGCATGAACAAGGGCTAAACGCTCGGTTCCGGGCCGGCGACGTTGCGTTCTCGTCTTCCTCGCCGGTCCACCAATTCTCAACTTATCCAACCGGAGCGGATCCATGCACGACACATCGCCGTCATTTCAGTGTAGCCAGCTTCCTGCTCGATCCGGCATTGGTCTGAAGGTCGAGCACCGCAAGGATATTATCGACCAAAAGCCCGATCTCGGCTTCGTCGAAATTCACGCCGAGAACTATATGGGCGAGGGCGGAGCGCCGCACCGTTTTCTGGAAGAGATGGCCGCGCGTTATCCGCTTTCGATCCATGGCGTTGGCTTGTCCATAGGTGGCGCTGGCCCGCTCGACAAAGAGCACCTGGCTCGTCTGAAACGTCTGCTTGAACGATACCGGCCAGCAAGTTTCTCCGAGCATCTCGCCTGGTCCACCCATCAGGAGCAATTCCTGAACGATCTGCTGCCGCTTCCTTACACCGAGGCCACGCTCGACCGCGTCGCTTCTCATGTGGACGAGGTGCAACAGACTCTTGGCCGTCAGATGCTGCTCGAAAACCCTTCGACCTACCTGCTGTTCGAGGAATCGACGATCGAGGAGACCGATTTTCTCGGTCGTATTGCAGAGCGCACCGGCTGCGGACTTCTTTTCGATGTCAACAACGTCATGGTGACCTGTACCAATCACGGCCTCGATCCCATGGCCTATATCGACCGATTTCCCGTGCAGTTCGTCGGCGAGATTCATCTGGCCGGGCATGAGGAAATCGAAGACGACGCCGGCCAGCGCGTTCTGGTGGACACACACGACCGCCACGTATCGCCAGATGTTTTCGGTCTTTATCGCCATGCTTTGAGCCGGCTGGGGCCGGTCGCCACGCTCATCGAATGGGACAATGATGTACCGCCCTTCGAAACGTTGTTCGCTGAAGCACGGATGGCCGATGCAATCATGGCTGATTTCGCTGGTATGGAAGCTGAGGCGGCGCAATGACGCAAGCCGCTCAAACAACATGCGCTGAAACAGAATTTCTGGCCTGCCTGCCAGCCGAATCGCAAGTGATTCCGGCCGATATGAAGACCGCCGATGGACGGGCGGACGGACGGCGCTTCGCCATATATCGTAACAATTTGCGAAGCAGTCTCAGCCGGGCGTTGGAGCAACGCTATCCGGTCACGCGCCGGCTGGTCGGCGATGAATTCTTCGCCTTCGTTACGGCGCAGTTTACTGTTCAGCACCGGCCGACTTCACCACTGATGTTCCGCTATGGCGAAGCGTTTCCATCTTTTCTCGGCCGCATCGAATCCGCCGGTCATCTGGCTTATCTGCCTGAGGTTGCGCGGCTGGAATGGCTCCTCGGCGAATCTTATCACGCGGCCGATGCGAGTGTTCTGCAGATCGCCGATCTGCAGTCGCTCGATTTGTCCGATGTTGACGCGATCTCGAAAATCGCAATGCACCCAGCCGGTCGGCTGCTTTCATCCTCCCATCCGGTCGGGTCGATCTGGGTCGCGCACCAATCGGAGAACGTGAAGCCATTGACAAAAGGTGGCGCGGAGCAGGTGCTCCTGACCCGCCCCGAAGAAACCGTTTTGCTGACGCTTCTGTCGGAGGCGGAAATGGTTTTTGCCAGTGCTATGTCCGGCGGCAAAACGCTTGAAGACGCTGCAATGCTCGCGTTCGACACAGATGCGTCTTTCGACTTCGGAGCCACGCTCCTTCGCCTCACCGAAGCTGGCGCATTGACCCAAAATTCCTGACCGGGAAGGACCGACCATGATTACTGTTTCCGAGCGATTGACCGCCGCCACACGCATGCTCGAGCCATTTGCCTTGCTTGCGTTGCGCTTTGCCCTGGCGGTGCCGTTCTTCAAATCCGGCCTGACAAAATGGGATGGCTTCGGACGATTATCCGACACGACCACATTGCTTTTCACCCACGAGTTTCGCTTGCATATTTTTGGAGCATCGTTGCCGTACCCATTTCCGACGCTGATGGCATGGATGTCCGGCGTATTCGAAATTCTGCTGCCGGTTCTTCTCGTGCTGGGGCTTATGACCCGCTTCTCGGCGCTCGGCCTCCTTGTCATGACCGCTATTATACAGCTTACCGTCCCATCTGCTTGGGCGAACTTCCATTTGCCTTGGGCCGCAATGGCATTGGCATTGGTGGTTTACGGCGCAGGACCGATCGGCATCGACCGCATTTTCGGCAGATGGCTCGGCAATCGCTCAACGGGTGAAGCCCACTCTTTCGCTCGCTAGGTCGGGCTATTCCGACGCCATTGTCGGTGTCCGTCAAAGACGTTAAGCCACCTCCGCCAGCAAATCGGAGGTGGCTTATTCTATGAGCGACGCTCAAATCATCGTGATCGTGGGTGCAGGGCAGGCGGGTGCGCAGGTCGCCGCCAGCCTCAGGCAGGAAGGGTTTTCAGGCAAGATCGTCATGTTTGGTGATGAGCCGGGCTTGCCGTATCAACGACCGCCGCTTTCCAAAACTTACATGAAAGAAGGCAATCCGGATCGTCTGCTGATCCGCAATCAGGCTTTTTTCGACGATAACGACATCGTCATACGCAGCGAAGTGCGGGTCGCTGCAATAGACCGTGATGCGAAGACGGTCATTCTCGCCGATGGCGAACGCCAACCCTACGATCATCTCGTGCTGGCGACCGGTGCGATCAACCGCACCTTGCCGATACCGGGTATTGACCTGGCTGGCGTATTGGAACTGCGTACACTCGCCCATGCGGAGGACATTCGAGGACGGATCGGCGCGGCGCGGCACATCGCCATCATCGGCGGCGGCTTTATCGGGCTGGAATTTGCAGCCATGGCGCGGGGTCTCGGCACCGATGTGACGGTGCTCGAACTAGCTGATCGGGTTATGGCTCGCGCCGTCGCGCCGGAGACGAGCGCGTATTTCGACGAATTTCATCGCTCCATCGGTGTCGACCTGCGACTTCAGACCGGTGTCAAAGAGATTATTGATCGCGGTGATGGCCATGCGGGTGGCGTTTTGCTGGACGATGGCGACCGCTTGGACGCCGATCTCGTGCTTGTCGCAGCGGGCGTCGCCGCGCGCGACGAACTGGCGCGCGAAGCGGGCCTGCCCGTCGATAACGGGATCGTTGTCGATCCGATGTTGCAGACCGCCGACCCGGCCATCAGTGCCATCGGCGACTGCGCTTCGTTTATCCATCCGCTCGCCGACGGGCGGATGCGCATCGAATCCGTCCAGAACGCGACCGATCAGGCGCGGGCCGTCGCAACTCGCCTTGCCGCAGAAGCAAGCGACAACGACCATCCACCATATTCAGGCTTTCCCTGGTTCTGGAGCGATCAGGGCGACCGCAAACTTCAGATTGCCGGCCTGACGGCCAAGGCCGACGAGCGCGTGGTCCGTCGCAACAATCGCGGCGGTATCCTGGTTCACTGCCTCAAGGATGGCCGCTACGTCGGTCTTGAGACGGTCAATGCATCTGGCGATCATCTGATGGCGCGTCGTCTGCTTTCCGCCGGAATAGAACTGGATCGATCGAGCCTGGAAGCAGCCGATTACGATCTGAAATCCTTCAAGGATCGCCTCACTTGAGAATTTGGCGCTAGGGGGTCAGATCGCCGGGCTCTGACAAGCCGTGTATCCGGCAGGCTGCGGTCAGCGTGTTGGCCAGAAGGCACGCGATGGTCATCGGCCCGACTCCGCCCGGAACGGGTGTGATCGCGCCGGCACGATCCCGAGCGCTTGCAAAGTCGACATCGCCTACCAGCTTGGCCTTGCCGTCTTCGGTGGTCAGGCGATTCATGCCGACGTCGATGACGACCGCACCTTCCTTGATGTGCTCACCTTTGATGAGCTCCGGTTGGCCCACGGCCACGACCAGAATATCCGCGGTGCGGCAAACCGCGCCGAGATCCTGTGTCCGGCTGTGAGCTATCGTGACCGTGCAACTGTCCCGGAGCAGAAGCTGCGCCATCGGCTTTCCGACAATGTTGGAGCGACCGACAACGACGGCATTCTTGCCCGAAAGAGACCCGAACATTTCGCGTAGCATCATGAGGCAACCGAGTGGGGTGCAGGGCACCATCGCCTTCTGTCCGGTCGCCAGCTTTCCCGCATTGCTGATGTGGAACCCGTCGACATCTTTTTGCGGGGCGATTGCATTGATAACGAGCGCTTCATCGAGATGAGCAGGTAAAGGCAATTGGACCAGAATGCCGTGGACATCGTTATCGGCATTCAGCCGGTCGATAAGCTCGAGCAATTGCGCCTGCGTCGTCTCCGCCGGCAGCCTGTGTTCGTAGGAGTTCATGCCCACCGCGACGGTCTGTTTGCCCTTGTTGCGAACATACACTTCGCTGGCGGGGTCCTCGCCGACAAGAACCACGGCCAGGCCGGGCGTAACCCCGTTCACCTCGTTCAAACGCGCGACATGCTCGGCGACCCGTGCGCGGACATTTGCCGCAAAGGCCTTGCCATCGATGATTTTCGCCGTCATCGCGCGTGGCATCCTTGATCTGTTGGCGATTGTGATGGCGCTATGACATGGCGCCCGCACGACGACAACCGTTTGATCCGTAGAAAGCGATAAGTCCTGCGCCATTTACAAAGGAAATCGGCTGCGGGGTGAAAAACGATTATGACAGGAAGTATCGAAGCTCTGAGGCAGGAAGCGGTCGATCTGTTTCGGATCGCGGTAGACGCGGCCGATCCCGGCCCGGTCACCGCGCGCGCTTTGGAGCAATACGCTTCAGAGATCGAAGCGGCGAAAACCGTTACGCTTCTGGCGTTCGGCAAGGGCGCTGTCGCAATGGCGAAGGCGGCTTTGCCGGCGGTAGAAGGCAAACTTCGGCGTGGCGTTATCGTGACGACAGACTTGGCGGCTGAACCGGTCGGCGATCTTGATGTCATTGCTGCTGGCCACCCGGTTCCCAATGACGGCAGTCTTGCCGGTGGCAAAGCGCTGGCGAGAGCGGCGTCTGAGGCGGAAGACGGCGATCTGGTGCTTGTCCTTATCAGCGGGGGTGGCTCGGCGCTCGCCGTATATCCCGTCGACGGTCTGGAACTCTCCGACAAGATCGCACTTAATCAGGCATTGCTTCGATCGGGCGCCGACATCGTCGAAATGAACGCACTTCGATCTGCGGCATCGCGTCTCAAGGGCGGCGGGCTTGCCCGTCTTGCCCATCCGGCGCGTGTGGTCGGTCTTATCCTCTCGGACGTGCCGGGCGACGATCCGTCCGTGGTGGCCAGCGGACCGACAGTTTCGGGAGCATCGAATTTGGCAGCGTTTAAGCGGGCCGCCGCCCGGGCGGGCGAGGCGGGATTTCCGCGAGCAAAGCTGGATCGGCTTATTGCGACCGATACGAAACAGACGGCTACCGGGTCGGTCGCCAACCGCATCGTAGGCAGCAACTCCATCAGCCTCTACGCAGCTGTAAATGCCGCCAGGGAAAGAGGCTGGAAGGTCATGATCCTCGACCGTTGGCTTGAGGGCGATGTTCAAGAAGCTGCAGAACGAATTCATGCAGCTGCATATAAGGAAGCCGCATTGGACGGAGCGCTGGCGATACTTTCGGGCGGCGAAACCTCAGTAACAGTGACCGGCGACGGATTGGGCGGGCGCAATCAGGAGCTCGCGCTTCGTTTTGCCGGCCTATGTCAAACCATGCCGATAGAACGTGATTGGTGCTTTCTAAGTGGCGGCACCGACGGCAGAGACGGACCGACGGACGCTGCGGGTGGCCTCGTCGATGCCGCAAGCCGGCAACGAATGCTGAACGCCGATGCCGCGCCCGATGCGTTGCTTGCCAATAATGATTCCTATAAGGCGCTGGCGGCATCGTCCGACCTTTTAATGACCGGACCGACCGGTACCAATGTCGCGGATATTCAGATTTTTCTGATGCGCTAATTGGCAAGGTGTTCGATTTTGTCTTTTAAGCTGGTTCCGCACGATCAATACATATCCCAACCAAAGAAACATCGCTGGACTGTGTTGAAGGTGTCACAATAATGATATTTGGCTATTTAAGGGCCAAGATAGACAGCATCTCGATATTGCAAAGTCGGAGACCTGTAGATAGGCTCTAGGAAAATTGTACTAGGTCTTTAGGGGGTCACAACCATGTTAGGCAGAAATCTCGTTCTTGGGCTCGCGCTCGCAGTCCTTCCGCTCAATGCCGCCTCCGCGGCGGACTGCTCCTGTGTTGCTTCTGGCAACGTCACCGTATCGAAAGTGACTGGCGATGTCCGTATCACGGGTGAGCAGGGCTTCACCAGTGCGGCTCCAGGCGCTGTTCTGGGCGCTGGTGCGCGTCTGTCGACGGGAACGAAGAGCACGGCAAAGCTTTCCGGCGCCGGCTGTGAACTATCGGTCGCACAAGATACCGACGTTGACATTTTGCCTGCTACCGGAAACGGTCTGTGCCTCGCAACGGCGTCCGTCACAAGCGTACCGCAGCTCGACAAGCAGGCGGCCTATGGCCAGACGCTCAGCAACACACCTCTTCCGATTATCGTAATCGGCGGCGCTGTGATTGTCGGTGGCGTGATCGCCGCAGTCGCGCTGTCTGACGACAACGACGCCAGCGACTGATTTTCGTTTCAGTCGAAACGATCAGATTTTCTGACGAGCAGCCGATCCAGTTCGGCTGCTCGTTTTTTTATCAAGCTTGGTTTGCTGCGGTCGTAAAATACGCAACCCTTTTGAAATGTTGCAGAGCAGGGCGGTACTCAGTTGCCATCGCCGTTAAGATAGACAGGCGACGACGATTCGGCGCTTGTGCCTGAGGCAGCTAGGCGACGCCATGCGTGAGATGCCTATATTGGAAGGATCTATCCCGACATGAATGAGCCTATCGCCTGTTTCGTGATGAGCGGAGGCATCGGCTCACGTTTGTGGCCGCTTTCGCGCGAGGATAATCCCAAACAGTTTCACGATCTGGCCGGCAACGGCTCAATGTTGATGAGCACCGTGCAACGCAGCCTGGCACGCACGGCAGGCCCATCGTCGGTCTATTTGATCGGCAGCGAACGCCACGCCTCGCGCATCAGGGACGAGTTCGCCGCCATCGATCTGAACGGTGGGCAGGCCATCTTCGAGCCCATAGGCCGAAACACCGCACCGGCGGTGGCGCTTTCGGCACAGATCGTGCTCGATCAGGCCGAAGATGGTCTTTGCCTTGTCATGCCGTCGGACCACGTCATCGAAACGACGGAACAGTTCTGGCAGACGGTGGAAACCGGCGTCGTCGCGGCGGAAAGCGGGAGGATCGTGGTCTTTGGGATCCGCCCGACAGCGCCTGAAACCGGGTTCGGCTATATCGAGGTGGGTGACGCGTCGGACGATGCCGCGCGCAGGGTGAAACGGTTTGTCGAAAAGCCAGACGAAGACACTGCGCGATCATATCTCGCCGATGGCAATTTTTTCTGGAATGCAGGCATATTCCTTTTTCGTGCATCGGTGATGCGTGAAGCCTTCGAAGCCCACCGTCCGAAAATGTGGAGTGATGTGGCTAGGGCTTTTACAAACCGCAAGGAGCATGGCGGCTCCATCTATCTGCCGGAAGACATCTACGAGTCGATCGAGGACGATTCGATCGACTACGCCATTATGGAGCGGTTTGATCGGATCGCTTTGGTGGAGGCCGATTTCCGTTGGAACGATCTTGGTTCATGGAGCGCGCTGCTCGATGTAGCCGCAACCGATGATCATGGCAATGTGGTAGCCGGCGATGTCATCGCCATCGATTGCAGTCACTGTTACTTGAGAAGCCAGGGACGTCTGGTTTCTGCGGTCGGCCTGAAGAATACGGCTGTCATCGCTACTGCCGACGCGATCTTCGTTGCACCCGTAAGCGAAAGTCAGAACGTCAAGACAGTCGTCGCCGAACTGGAACGCTCGGGCCGCCTTGAATCACGATTCACGCCCTCGCCCGACAAGGTAATAGAGGCAGGCGCGCATCGCCGGCGCGTTCGGCAGTGGCTTTTCGAGGAGGCCCTGCCGCTTTGGTCGGATCGGGGGATAGACCGTCGACATGGTGGTTTTCACGAGAGCCTGACCTTCTCGGGAGATCCGACGGGCAAGAACAAGCGCATGCGCACCATGGCGCGCCAGACTTACGCGTTCTGCGTGGCCCAAGCTGAGGGGTGGGCCGGACCTGCCACCGATCTCATCGATCACGGTATCGCCTTCATGAAAAAGGGCCGAAGCGAACGGGGCGGTTGGCACGCGGTTTTGTCTCCCGATGGTCAAGTGGTCGATCCGACGGAAGACTTCTACGATACCGCATTCGTCCTATTTGCACTCGCTCACGCTCATCGTTGCGGCCACCCGGAAGCGCTCGCGCTCGGTCAGAAGACCTTCGAGTTTATAGAATCACATCTGGAGGACACGACGCTTCGCGGTTTTCTGGAGGAGCCTGGTGGAAAGCGAGTGCGTCGCTCCAACCCGCACATGCATATGCTGGAGGCGTTGCTGGCCTGGCACGAGGTGACCGGGGAGCGCGCTTACTTACGTCAGGCGAGCCGTATCGTGGATTTGTTCCGCAGCGCCTTCTTCGATCGCGAAAGCTGGACCCTCGGAGAATATTTTGACGATGACTGGCGTCCGGCCGCTGGTGAGCAGGGTGAGTGGACCGAACCTGGCCACCATTTTGAATGGGGGTGGCTGCTGATCCAATTTGCCGACGTCTCTGGCCAGCACGATCTGCGCGAGATGGCGCGTCGGCTCTACGCGACCGGTGCTGCTTACGGTCTGAATCGTTGGACGGGGCTGGCATATAATGCCGTTAGCCGGCACGGCGTGCCCCTGGATCGCGATTCGCGTTCATGGCCGCAGACCGAGATCATCAAGGCCGCCATTGCGTTGAATGAATGCGGCGGACCCGATATGCGCCCCGAAATCGAAGCCCGCGTCTCACGCCTCTTCCGCTGGCATCTCGACCCGGCACCGCGGGGCATGTGGGTGGATACCATCAGCGAAAAGGGCGTCGCCGGCACACAGGATGTGCCGGCGTCGATTTTCTATCACCTGTTGTCTGCACTCATGCTTTATCTTGGGTCGACGACCAGACCAGACGATTGATCGTCTCGCGTTCAGGTGGCCGCCGCTGCTGAATTTTGCGTTGTCGGTCGATTGGCAAGAAACGCAGCGATCATCACTGCACAGAGCGCAAGTGGATAGGGCGCAAAAAGCGAACCGCCCAACATCGAGTTCGCAAAAATGCAGGAGATACCTGCGATAGTTGGTAAGCTCTGGTCATCTTCGTTTTGCAGGGCATGCAGTATCCGCCAGAACATAAGAGCGACGAGCGTCCAAATCGCAAAGCTGCCGATCAGCCCTACGCTAATCAAATTTTGGATCACGCTGTTGTGCGCTTGTGCGACGAAGCTGCCGACAATGGGTCCGATATCGATTTCGCCGAAACCTAGCAGCGGCGCTTTCATCCAATATTCCAAAAGTGTGAGCCACATGGCGATTCGACCGGAATCCATGCGATCGAGGCGGCCAGAAATCATATAACTTCCAGATTCTGGCGGCGGAGCGAGACCGGCAAGCACGTAGCCAGCCGCGAGGGAGATTAACAGCAGCAGAAGCGCCCGCCAGAGACGGAGTCCGGGCGAAAAGAGAGTAAGCATGATCGCTGTGACGGTAACGCTTGCTATCGTACCTCGTGTGCCAGTGTAGAATGCAAAGGTGCTGAGTATGATGGCGAGGCAACCCAAGACCGCGTATTTTCGGCTGAGAATGCTGTAGCATCCGCTCATGGCGATGAGAATAGCCATTGCCGGTGCAGTGAAATGGCTGGTATAGCGAATATTGATGAAGCCAATAACAACACGTTGCAGATGATCGCGCTCGGTTGCGTCAGAATATACAATCGCAAAGACGGTTATGTAGATCAGAGCTGCCACAATTACCGTCAAACCGGCCATTTGATTGGTGATTTCAATATGGCGGTTGCGGATTCCAATGTAGATAGCGGTGCCAAAGGCTACCAGAACACTCCAGCGGATTAGGCTCGAGATGGCGAGCATGTCCGCCTGTAAGAAGGTATGCCACGCCTGTATCGCAAGCGGAACAAGTGTCAGAAGCAGTATCGGATTTACGCCCCATTGCTTCACAGGGGTTCGCAGCACGCCCGAGAGCGTGATCAGACAAAGCTGAGCGAACAAAACAATCCGAAACTGCTCGCTGGCAGGATCGGCTATCGGGTCGTGTCCGGGCCAGAACCGATAGCTGAACAGCAAAGGTAAGAAAGACAGGCTGAAGCAGGTCAGCCAAGCGTGTACCTTGCTCGGAGCAAAAAAAGTTGGCCTCTCAAGGCTGTAACTTTGATCGGACATCAAACCTTGGCTTTTCGTTGCCTGAGCGAAAAATAGCAGTCGTCGGTTAAAGAAGGTTTGTCCGGCTTTACCACCTCGCGATGAAGGTTTTCCGCCTCGTGAGGCAGTCAGCCTGTGGCGTGATAGCGACTATGCTGTTACGGCGTTGCGAAATTCTGGATCGAAGCAAGGGTCGGGGACCGGCATAGACTGCCGGTTGGTCTGAAACGACATCGCCCCGCTGTTATGGAGCTCGGCATTGAAGATCCTCATAACGGGCACGGCAGGCTTTATCGGCTTTCACACGGCCATGCGGCTGCTGGAGCGCGGCGATAGCGTGATCGGCTTCGATGTCGTCAACGATTATTACGATGTCGAATTGAAAGAATGCCGACTGGCGGCGCTGGCCGAAAAGGCGCGCGGCACAAACACGGGCTATAGCTTCATTCGCGCCAACCTGGCCGACCTTGCGGCCGTGAACGACGCCTTCGAAACCCATCGACCCGATCGGGTGATCCATCTCGCGGCGCAGGCCGGCGTTCGCTACAGTATCGAGAACCCTCACGCCTATGTTGAAAGCAATCTCACAGGCTTTACCAATATTCTGGAGGCTTGCCGCCGGTTCGATGTCGAGCACCTGACCTATGCTTCCACCTCCTCGGTTTACGGCGCCAATCGGTCCATGCCGTTTTCTGAGGAGCATGGCGTCGATCACCCATTGCAGTTCTACGCGGCGACGAAGAGGGCCAACGAATTGATGGCCCACGCCTACAGCCACCTCTATCGTCTACCGACCACGGGACTGCGTTTCTTTACCGTCTATGGGCCATGGGGCAGGCCGGATATGGCGCTCTTCCTGTTTACGCAAAAAATCCTGAAGGGCGAATCGATCCCGGTTTTCAACAATGGTCAGCACACCCGCGACTTCACCTATATCGACGATATCGTCGAAGGCGTTGTCCGCGTGAATGACCGCCCAGCGCAGCCTGACCCTGACTGGGATGCGCACTATCCCGATCCGACCACGTCCGACGCGCCGTTCCGCACCTACAATATCGGCAACAGCACGCCCGTGAAGCTGCTCGACTATATTGAGGCGATCGAAGAAGCGCTCGGATGCAAGGCCAAACTGGAACTATTGCCGCTGCAGCCCGGCGACGTGCCGGATACCTATGCCGATGTCGCCCGTTTGTCGGAAGCTGTGGGCTATCGACCGGCAACGCCGGTCAAGGAAGGCGTTCGGCGCTTCGTGGAATGGTATCGCCGTTATTACGAGGTCTGATATGGCGGGCCGTGAGCGGTTTTCTGTTGCCTCTGCATTTTCGTTCCGCGGCCATGGGGACAAAGACGTGTCGCCCGGTTAAAAGGCGGCCGTGTCGGGATGCGGACGCGACGGTCCGCGAGTTGAAGCAATGAGGGAATTGGCATGCGCGTCGTGATGATCGGAGTGGGCTATGTCGGACTGGTGTCCGGAACCTGTTTCGCCGATTTTGGCCATGAAGTGATCTGTGTTGACAAGAACGCCGAGCGGATTGCCAAGCTGAAAAAAGGCATCATGCCAATCTACGAACCGGGCCTCGACAGTCTCGTGGAGAGCAACGTCAAGGCAGGTCGACTCTCTTTCACGACCGAACTGGCCGGTCCTGTGGCAGACGCCGATGTTGTCTTTATTGCGGTCGGGACACCGAGCCGGCGCGGCGATGGCTACGCCGACCTCACTTATGTCTACGCTGCTGCCGAAGAACTGGCCGGGCATTTAAGTGGGCCAACAGTCGTTGTGACCAAATCCACCGTTCCTGTCGGCACCGGCGACGAGGTGGAGGCAATCATCGCCAGAACCAACCCCGGCGCCGACTTCGATGTCGTATCGAATCCAGAATTTCTGCGCGAGGGTGCGGCGATTGAGGATTTCAAACGCCCGGATCGGGTCGTCGTCGGCGTGTCGTCGGAGCGGGCCGAAAAGATGATGCGCGAACTCTACCGCCCGCTCTATCTGAACGAGACACCGCTCGTCGTCACGGACCGCCGCACGTCGGAACTGATCAAATATGCGGCCAATGCCTTTCTGGCCACCAAGATCGGATTTATCAATCAGATGGCGGATCTTTGCGAGGCGGTGGGTGCTGACGTCCAACAGGTCTCAAGGGGTATCGGACTCGACAACCGGATCGGCGCGAAGTTCCTTCATGCCAGTCCCGGCTATGGCGGTTCGTGCTTTCCGAAAGATACGCTGGCCCTTTCCAGGACCGCCGGTGATGCCGGAACGCCCGTCACTATAGTCGACGCGGTGATTGCCTCCAACGATCAGCGCAAGGCATCGATGGCCGAGAGAATCGAGAAGGCGGCTGGCGGCACGCTTAAGGGCAAGGCGGTCGCCATTCTCGGCCTCGCTTTCAAACCGAATACGGACGATATGCGAGATGCGCCATCTCTGGTCATCATTCCGGCCTTGCAGGCGATGGGCGCAACAATCCGCGCTTTCGATCCGGAATCGATGAGGGAAGCCGAGGAGCACTTCGACAATGTGTTCTACGCGAATGACGCTTACGATGCGCTGAAAGGGGCCGATCTTGCCGTTATCCTCACCGAGTGGAACGAGTTTCGGGCGCTCGACCTGAAGCGCCTGAGCGAAAGCCTCACAGACAAACTTCTCATCGATTTGCGAAATATCTATCGCAGCGAAGAAGTGCGCAGCGCCGGATTAAAATATCATTCGATCGGCCGCCCCTGATCCGTTCGCCTCTTTTCCTTTCAATCCAATCCACCGGTGGGACCATGCCGTTAGAATGGCGGCATGATCGTGAAAGGATGAGGACGATATGTCGACCACAGCTACCCTTGCGCTGCCCTATCTTTATCCGCAGCAGGCGCAGAAGCATGTCACCGTCAATGAAGCGCTTCGGCTTATCGACATGCTCGTGCAGCTTGCTGTGCGCAACCGAGATGTCACCGATCCCCAGTCTCTTCAACCTGAGGATGGCGAGTGCTGGATTGTCGGACCTCAGGCCGTCGGCGATTGGGCAGGCCACGACGATGAACTGGCGGCCTGGCAGGATGATGGCTGGTCGTTCTCGGAGCCGAGATCAGGTTGGATCGCCTATTCGGTCGACGAGCAAAGTCTGCTCGCCTTCGACGGAACCGCATGGATCGATCTGCTTTCGCGGCTCCGCACGGTAACGCCTCAACTGGGCGTCAATACCGATCCCGATTCCTATAATCGTTTGGCTGTGAAGTCGGACGCCGTCCTCCTCAGCCATGACGATGTCACGCCCGGCAGCGGCAGCATCCGCGTTTCACTCAACAGGCAATCGCAGGACGATGCCGCCAGTCTTATTCTCCAGACCGGCTTTTCCGGACGCGCCGAGATCGGGTTGAACGAAGCGGACAACCTGCAAATCAAGGTATCGGGCAATGGCTCGGAATTCCACCCGGCCATCGTCGTGGATCGTTATTCGGGTAAGGTGGCGATGCCAGCGACGCCGGCCATTTCCGCGCCCTTTAATCTGCTGAAAGATGGCGGGCGGTTCGCGGGAGCGCCAGAGTCGACATCTGTTACCGTCGGCGCTTTTGTCGCACCGTCTTACGTGATCCCATATAATGGTGCGCAGATCGCGGCCGGCCCGCAATTCTATCATAACAACGCGACATTCGGGGGAACCGGCAGTCCGCTCGATAGCGAGATCGAAGCGCTGATGTCCCTGCTTCGAACCGGAACGCCGCCGCGCTACGGGGTTGAATTTTACACGCTTCGGATCACGGCCGGGGCGGATACCTCCGGATCGATATCCGTTCCCAATGCCGGTCTCCATTATTTGACGCTGGCTTCACCAAGTGCGCCAATTCCTGCGCAATTGACAGTGAATTATCATATAAAGGTGCTTTCCGGTTCTGCCGCCATCCGCGTAGATGCACTCGCCGAAACCTATCTCGATGGTTTCGCCGTTGAAGACACGGCGCCGATCGTGTCTTCGGACGGTTGGATCCAGGCGACGCGCCTTTATGATAGGGAGACTGACAGCTTTCCCGGTTACTATGCATCCCTTTTCGGCCTTTACACCACGCCTGGAACCGAGCTGCTCGTTGCCGCACCGACGATCACACCCGGACATATCGCGATGGGCAACGGGCAGACTGTCTTCATCACGCCCAGTCTGGAGACATGGCGGTAGAAGAAGCGTCCAACCGTAAATGGCACCACTGTTTTGATATGCGAAATACTAAAGCGTGTTCGTCTCCGCTGAAAGCGGGACATCTTAGTCGTCTCAACAACGAACGGTCATCTTTGTCCAGATATTATGGGCATAAAACGCCTATTTTAGAAGTGGTTGGTTCAACGGTTCTGGGTAGAATACTCGTATTCCGTCAGGTTTCATTGTAATAATTCTTTTACCAAAACTGGGTATCATAAGATGACGTCCACATTGCGATGTGTGGCTTGGTTACAACATTATCGACCGTGGGAACGTAAAATAAATTAGACACTCGCTAATGTGCCTTGCCATCCAACGATCGGTATGAATTAGATACCGTCGAGATCTATACGAACGAAGGAAATGTCCATGAAGTACCTATTTCTAGGCGTCGCACTTGCCGCCATGCCCGTCAGCGCAATGGCCGAGGACTGCTCCTGCGTTGCGTCGAGCGGGGTTGTTGTTTCTGCGGTGCAGGGCGACGTGCACATGACAGGGCAAGACGGCTTGGTGAGCGTCCGCCCGGGAACGACATTGGCGGCTGGCTCGCGCCTTACGACCGGGGAAAAGAGCACGGCTCAGCTTTCTGGCGCTGGCTGTGAGCTTTCGGTCACGCCGAATACCGATGTCGACGTTCTGCCTGCGACTGCCGGTGGCCTCTGCGTGGCGTCCGCCTCGGTTCTGAGCCTCCCGCAGGTCGAAAAGAATGCAGCTTACGGACAGACCCTCAATGGATCTTCGGCCGGTCCTATTCTGGCACTTGGCGGCGGCATCATCGTTGCCGGTATCATTGCAGCTGGCGCTTCTGCATTTGACGACGACGACGACGCAAGCGACTGATATCGAATTTCAGTCTTGATTTTCGTCTAGCTATCGGGGTGACAGGTTCTTCCTGTCACCCCTTTTTTACGCTCGATATGGTTTATGATCGATCTCCACAGTCATTTGCTGCCCGGTTTGGATGATGGTTCCCCGGACCTTCAGACCTCTTTGGCGATGGCCAAAATGGCGCTGGAGGATGGCACACGGCTCATCGCTTGCACGCCGCATCGAACACCTGGGCTCTACGATACGACTTCGGACCAGATTCGTGATGCGGTCGCAACTTTCCGCGAAGAACTGAAGAAAGCCGGTATACCGCTGACGATCTGCGGTGGGTCCGATATTCATGTCTGTCCCGAATTGCCTGAACTGCTGGCTGCCGAGCCGGATTATAGGCTGGCCAGATCCGACTACTTTCTTTTCGAGCCGCCTCACCAGTTTCTGCCGCCGAAATTGATCGATCTGGTTGAGAGAGTGAGGGCAGGGGGCTTCCGTCCTATCCTGACCCATCCGGAGCGTTTGCGCTGGGTGGGCGGGCACTATGATGTGTTCGAGGGAATGATTAGGGCCGGATGCCTCGTTCAGGTGACAGCAGGATCGCTCGAAGGCCGATTCGGCCGTGAGGCCAAGGGTCTGGCTTGGCGCATGGTCGATGAGGGTCTTGTCGATATCATCGCTTCAGATGCGCATAATCTGACTTCGCGTTCGCCGCGTTTATCCGCTGCGGCCGCACTGATCGGCGAGGCCATGGGCGAAACCGAACAGTGGCGTATGACGGTAGAACGACCGGCATCGATCTTGAAGAATGAGCCACTGGAACCGGTTGGCATAAAAGCCCTCGAGCAGATAAAAAGAGAACAGACGCCTCCCGCGCGTTCGCGTGCGCCGAGGCCCCTTTGGGAACGGTTTTTACGCTGAAGGAAGTAGCAGTGGTTCGAACATCTTTAGCCAGAATCATCGTTTTTGTACTGATCGGCGCCGGTTTGGCGGCATGCACGAGTACGGCTTTACCCGAGGCCAACTCCCTTGCTGCATCAGATGCGAAGGTTGGCGAGCGGAGCGGTGGCGTCCGCGTCGTTGCCGATCTGCCGGCGCCACCATCCTCGGCCAGCGGTGAACAGCCCCTCGCGCCTAACGATATTCTGGAGGTGGACGTCTTTCAGGTCGACGAGCTCGATCGAACCGTACAGGTCAGCGCCAACGGCGCCATTTCGCTGCCCCTGATCGGAAGCGTTCAGGCCGCCGGCAAGAGCGCCAGCGAGCTGGAGCGGGCGATCGCTGCCTCCTACAGCAAGTCTTACCTGCAAAATCCCCAAGTTAGCGTATTCGTTAAATCGTCGTCCGCGCAAAAAGTCACGGTCGATGGCGAGGTGCGCAAGCCTGGCGTGTTTGACGGCACTCTCCAGTCGACGCTGACGGGTCTCATCGCGCAAGCCGGCGGTCTCACGGATATTGCCGATTCCGACCGTGTCTATGTGTTCCGGGATATCGGCAGTGAGCGGGTCGTTGCGAATTATTCGCTGAAAGACATTCGGAAGGGCAAGCGGCGCGATCCACGGCTTTACGGCGGCGATGTCGTTGTAGTCTTCGCATCGGGCAGTCGAGTTGCGATGCGTAACCTTAAAGAGGCGCTCGGTGTCGCAACGAGCGGCGTAACGGGCATTGCTCGGGGCGTACCCTTGGTGCAGTAGGGTGTCGGATCAGAGTAGACATAGCTCCACATTCATCCTGCCGCCTGAAGCGGCGTGGGGTATCCCGACGGAGATTGACTGAATGAGTGCGAGCGCCCGACAAAGTGGTGCGGAACGGTCGGTGACATTGGCCCAACCCGATGAACTGGTTGAAATGGCCCGTTCCACGGTCAGCATCGAGATCGATGGCCTGCGGCAGTTGCATGACTCCCTGGGCGAGGATTTCGCCTGTGCCGTTGCGAAAATCCATCGTTGTGTGGGGCGCGTCATCATCGTGGGTATCGGCAAATCAGGCCATATCGGAAGCAAGATTGCGGCAACCCTTGCATCCACGGGCACCCCTTCCTTTTTCGTCCATGCGGCGGAAGCTGCCCATGGCGATCTCGGAATGATCGGTTCGGACGATATCGTCCTTTGCATTTCGAATTCCGGTGAAAGTGCTGAATTCAAACCGGTATTGCAATATTGCCGTCGCTTCTCGATTTTCCTCGTCGTGATGACCTCGGCGCCTGCTTCCACTCTTGGCCAATATGCCGATCTGCTGCTCCTGTTGCCTCAGGCGAAAGAGGCCTGCCCGATGGGGCTGGCGCCGATGACATCGACAACGTTGATGCTGGCAATGGGCGATGCGCTCGCAGCCGCGCTTATCCGAGCACGCGGCTTTCAGCGTGATGATTTTGCCAAGTTTCATCCGGCTGGCAAACTGGGCGCCCAGCTTTTACGTCTGCGTGAGATCCTCGAACTGCAGCCCGATCGCGTCGCCTTGCCGCGCGTGGCATTCGATGCGCCGATGGCCGATGTCATTACGACGATTACCGATGGTCGTCTTGGAATCACCGGAGTGGTCGGCGACGAGGGCAATATCGTCGGCATCGTCACGGACGGCGATCTGCGCCGCGCACTGACAGGACGCGAATGTTTCGACAAGACGGCGCAGGATATTATGTCGCGCGAGCCGGTGACGATCGGATCTGACTGTTTGGCCATCGATGCTCTGAATCTATGCCAAAGCCGGAAGATCGGCGCGGTACTAATTTGCGATGAGGACGGCCGGATCATCGGCGCCGCGCATTTGAAAGAACTGCTGCAGATGGGGCTGGTCTGATCCTAGTTAACCTGTTTGGCGCACCATGCCTTTCACCTTTGATCGAGGGCGCGCAAGCCTGCAGCTTGTCCATTCTCCTAAGGCAATCATCTGACCGCCAATGATCTCCGGAATTCAGCCTCGCTGATGGTGTGGGCAAAGCCGGAAGCTTGAATATCAGCCAGATCCTTCCTCACCAAGCGCCACTCTGAGCCACGCCCTCAACGAGCTCTTTCATTCGGCGAAGTGTTCCTGGCTCAACCCCATCCGGTAGGTTGGCGAAGCTAAAATAGCCGATTTCGGAAATTTCCATGCTGGGAGGCGTGTCTGGCAGTGTGCCATCAACCTCACAGAGGTAAACAAGAACGTGGTCACGTTTGCTGATGCCGCTATTGTGATACGCTCCATGCAATGTAGGTTTTGTCGTCAACCGCAGCCCGGTCTCCTGCAACAGCTCATTGGTTAAGGTGCGTTCCGCGGTTTCACCTTTCTCAACGCCGCCGCCGGGAAAATGCCAGCCAGGCGTATAGGTATGGCGCACCAATAAAAACTTTCCGTCCTCTGAACGCACAACCGCACGCACACCGAGCGTTAGTCCACGCTTCATTATAAAATAGGTGTGTAACAACTGCAGAAACAACTGACGATGCAGACCGCTTTTCTGATGAGTGAACGAAGTCATAGGCTCGTCTCGCCATTGGCGCTGGGGACGTTTGTGTCTCCATCATCAACGCGAACGCCCCAATGAGTGATCCCACCTCCAACCGGCCGGTATTCCAGTGGCAATTCGTGCAGAATGTCGAGGATGGCGGGTAAGTCAACACGTTCACATGCCTGAAAAAGACGGTCCAGGATGGGCTGTAGCTTGTCCATCGGTACCCAAACCTCCGACGCTGTCATTATCCGGGGATGTGATGTAGGCGACGGGTTATTTCCAATCAGTAGCTCTTCGTAAAGCTTTTCGCCTTTACGTAGCCCGGTAATACAAATTGGGATATCGCCTTGATCAGGCATGCTTTGATCTGAGTGATCGACCATGTACGGCGTTAGGCCGTGCAATTTTATCATGCCTTTGGCGACATCCAAGATTTTGACAGGTTCTCCCATATCTAGCACGAAGACGTCACCGCCCGTTCCCATTGCGCCAGCTTGGATGACCAACTGTGAGGCTTCAGGGATGGTCATAAAGTATCGCGTAATATCTTGATGAGTAACGGTTACAGGACCACCACTTTCGATCTGGGCACGAAACCGCGGGATGACGGAGCCTGACGAACCAAGCACGTTTCCAAAGCGTACCATCGAAAAGGTGGTGGCCAAAGAGCTTCTAGCATGGGCTTGGCAAATCAGCTCTGCGAGCCGCTTGGTTGCGCCCATGACATTGGTCGGCCTCACCGCCTTATCCGTAGAGATCATAATGAATTTCTCAACGCGACAATTTTTTGCCGCCGTTACTGCGGCCAGCGTTCCAAAGACGTTGTTACGAATGCCCTCTACGACATTTTCTTCGACTAGAGGGACATGCTTATAAGCTGCCGCGTGATAAAGCGTCTGCACCCCGAAGGCCTGAATTGCGTCTTGCAGTCGCTGCATTGACTGCACAGACCCGAGGATCGGCACGATATCGGTGGAATACGATAGCCGGGTCGCATGCTCCGATAACTCAGCCTCGATCTTGTAAAGTGCGAACTCAGAAACTTCGAAGAGCACGAGGGTCGAGGGCCTTTGGCTAAGGATTTGCCGAGACAGCTCACTGCCAATTGAGCCGCCGGCTCCCGTCACCATGACAACACGGTCAGTGATATCTTTTCCCAACAAATTTGTGTCCGGTGCTACAGGATCGCGCCCCAATAAATCTTCTGCTGTCACGACTCGCAGCTCTGATATTTTTGCTCGTCCGCTGATGATTTCGTTCAGGCCTGGGATGGTCTTGATTTCTACATGAAGATCCTCCAGTGACGAGACGATTGCGCGCCTACGCGCACGTTCTATGCTTGGAATCGCTAGTAGAATGACTTGTGCACCTGTCTCTTTAACCAAGCGCGGAATTCGGTTTGGTGCATAAACACGCAAGCCCCCAACGGATAGGGTTTGAAGGCTCGGATCATCATCAACCAGAGCAACAGGCGCATAATCTCGCCCGTGGAAGAGAGAATTGAGAAGCTGAAGGCCACCGTCACCGGCACCGTAAATAATCACCGGTTGTTTATACGGATGGATAGGAGCACGGAAAAATGTCCGAGCGATGAAACGTAACCCGCATACCGACAAAAAGACAAAAATTCCAAAAATGAATGGCACTGAGCGCGGGATATCTGCATCTAATACTAAACTTCCTAAGTAAAGTGCTGATGAGGTAAATAACGAGGCTTTGCCGACAGGGATTAGTATTTTCCCGGTGATAAAACGAACCATTGTACGGTAAAGACCGGAAAGCCAGAACGCGCTAAGACCTGCTGCTGTCGCAATTATGATCGTTGACCAAATTTCCGGTTTTGTCAGAAAAACGAAGCTCTCTAAACGAAATGCCATGGCGCCAATGAATGACAGCGCAATGAAAGTTGCGTCTATTGCTAGCTGAAGACCGACTTTTTTCCACCTGCGCAATAAAGAGAGGTGCTCAATAAATTTCTGCATTTACGACAATCCTACAAAATTTTTATCATAGCCGCTTACTTGACCCAATTAGCGCGGCGGGGATCAAAACTTGCATTTGTTTAGCATGTCAGCATTCTGGTACAGACTCGGTTTCTTCGATTGAAACTGAATATGGTTTGGGCCAAGGCTAACTGAATCTGTCCCGTGGCTCTACATACTTGATAATTTCAGGAAATTTCCTGACAGATTCGCTGTCAAAAAGTGGGTCGTTCAAAGTTATGACCGCCGGCCGCATGCGTACCATCGCTGACCAATATACGTTTCATGAGATTTGCCCTTTGGTATGTCTGCGGCCGATTTCAATTTGTCCACAGCTGCCACCGCTTATAGCCAAACCCCAGAGAAAAATTCTTTGCTCACCATGCCCAACACCTCCGCCATTTGCTAAGGTGTTGAGATGCACGGTAAATGTCGGTCGGCAATGCGATATAGCCAAGCAGCATATCTGCAAGCCCGAAAAGCCATATGAACTTCTTGATATCCCACGTATGCAACTCCTCTAACGACTCCCCTGCGAGAGTCGATAGACAAGGTATGCTGAGGGGATGCTTCCCATCCTGAAATGAACAGAAAGCGCACCAACCTTCAGAAAGACAAGCATTTTCCCGGGCTTCGTTTCTTGCAAGATATTTCCGAAATGTCACAGCGCGACCTGGCAGGAATGGCCATTATCACCGTCAGTGTGGGAGGCATTAATTGTGTGCTCAATTCACTCATCGAAAAAGTGCTTGTGGAGCTAGGAAATTTTATAGCGGCAGAAGACAAGCACCGATATGCGTATATCCTGACGCCCAAAGATATTGCTCAGAAGGCTGCTCTTACGCGTGGGTTTCTGGCGCAGAAGATTGAAGATTACGAGGCGCTCAAGAAGAGATCGAGGCGCTGATTTCGAAATTGGAAAATGATGGATTGGGGACCAGTTCGACACAGCCCTAGACAATGAGTGAGCCCAACGTGAATAAACGCAAAGTACTCATCACAGGAACCGCCGGTTTCATCGGCTTTCATTTAGCCAAGCTTCTTTTGGCCGAGGGGTTCCGAGTTCATGGCTATGACGGGATGACAAATTATTATGATGTCACCTTAAAGCATCGGCGCCAGGCGATGTTGTTTCAAAACCCAGGCTTCTCTGCCACAGAGGGCATGCTAGAAGATCAGGCCAAGTTCGACAAACTTGCCGACGAATTTGAACCTGACGTCATCATCCACCTCGCGGCTCAGGCCGGTGTGCGCTACAGCCTAGAAAACCCCCGCGTCTATATCGACAGCAACGTGGTTGGCACGTTCAATGTGATGGAGGCGGCGCGGCGGCTTGAGGTCGATCACCTACTTATGGCATCCACCTCGTCGGTTTACGGTGCGAATACCGAAATGCCATTCACCGAAACCGAAAAAGCCGACACTCAGCTTACAATCTATGCCGCGACGAAAAAAGCCAACGAAAGCATGGCGCATTCCTATGCGCACCTGTGGAACTTACCGACCACCATGTTCCGCTTCTTCACGGTCTATGGTACCTGGGGGCGCCCCGATCTTGCGCTCTACAAATTCGTTGGGGCGATGATTGAAGATCGCCCGATCGATATCTACAACCACGGTGACATGTATCGCGACTTCACCTATGTCGACGACCTCGTCCAGGGCATCCGGCTGCTGATCGATGCAGTGCCCGAGCGCCCGGCATCACGCGAAGACATCCCCGAATGGGACAGCCTGTCCCCTGTCGCCCCCTTCCGTATCGTGAACATCGGCAATTCCGACAAGGTGCGCCTGCTGGATTTCATCGACGCCATCGAAGAGGCCTTGGACAAAAAGGCGATCCGCAATTACATGCCGATGCAGATGGGCGACGTGCCCGCGACTTGGGCTGATTCTTCTCTTTTGCAAAACCTGACAGGGTATCGTCCGCAAACGAATTTTCGCGACGGTATTGCGCGCTTCGTTGAGTGGTACCGCGAATATTACAATGTCTGAGACTAATATGTGTTCTTTTTCCCTTGAATCTTCCAAGATTGCGGTGATTGGCCTTGGCTATGTCGGTCTTCCCCTTGCCGTGGAATTCGGCAAATACCGGACTGTGGTCGGCTTCGATATCAACACCAAACGTATCGAAGCCTTGCAGGCTAGGCATGACTCGACGCTCGAAGTTAGCGACGATGAGCTGACAGAGGCAGTCCATCTTCGATTTTCATCGGTCCTATCCGACCTAGAACGATGCAATACCTACATTGTCACGGTCCCGACTCCCATTGATGACCACAAGCGCCCCGATCTGACGCCTTTGATCAAGGCCTCGGAAACCATCGGCAAGGTACTCAAGCGGGGCGATGTGGTGATCTATGAATCGACCGTTTATCCCGGGGCGACCGAAGAGGACTGCGTACCAGTTCTGGAGCGCGTATCGGGGCTGAAGTTCAACTTGGATTTCTTTGCCGGATATAGCCCAGAGCGGATCAATCCGGGCGACAAGACCCGCCGCTTGACTACGATCACCAAGGTCACCTCTGGCTCGACGCCGGAGGTCGCGGATTTCGTCAACGATCTCTACGCCTCGATTGTCACTGCGGGAACGCACAAGGCGTCTTCGATACGCGTAGCCGAGGCGGCCAAGGTCATTGAGAACACCCAGCGCGACCTGAATATCTCGCTAATCAACGAGCTGGCCGTGATCTTCAACCGCTTGGGCATTGATACTGAGGCGGTACTGAAGGCAGCGGGGACCAAGTGGAACTTCCTGCCGTTCCGCCCCGGTCTGGTCGGGGGGCACTGTATCGGGGTTGATCCCTATTATCTGACGCACAAGGCGGAGGCGATCGGCTATCACCCCCAAATCATCCTAGCCGGTCGGCGTCTGAACGACGGGATGGGGGCCTATGTGGCGGGACAACTGGTCAAGGCACTGCTGAAAAAGCGCATTCATGTGCAGGGTGCGCGCGTCCTGGTCATGGGGCTAACGTTCAAAGAAAACTGTCCAGATTTGCGCAATACTCGCGTGATCGATGTGATCACCGAGTTGCGGGATTACGGGATCATCGTTGACGTACATGACCCTTGGGTAGACGTCGCTGAAGCACAGTATGAATACGGCATCACGCCAATCGCCCAGCCGCAACCGGGCGCGTATGATGGCATCATCCTGGCCGTGGCGCACACAGAATTCGCCGCGGTGGGTGTGCAGGGTCTCCGCAAGCTGGGGCGGGAGGACCATGTCCTCTATGATCTGAAATATATTCTCCCCGCCGATCAAAGTGATTTGCGGCTATGACACAGGAAACCGCCATGAAACGTTTCGCATTGATCGGCGCCGCCGGTTACATTGCCCCACGCCATATGGTCGCCATCCGCGAGACGTGCAATGACCTAGTCGCGGCGATTGATCCTAATGACTCGGTCGGAATCATCGACAGCCATTTCCCCGAAGCGGATTTCTTTACCGAGTTTGAGCGCTTCGACCGGCACATCGACAAGTTGCGCCGCTCGGGAAAAGGAGTGGATTACGTGGCTATCGCCTCACCGAACTATCTTCACGACAGCCACATGCGGTTTGCGCTGCGCTCGGGGGGCGACGCAATCTGCGAAAAGCCGCTGGTTCTAAACCCTTGGAATATCGACGGCCTCAAAGAGATAGAGGCCGACACCGGCGGCAAGATCAACACGATCCTGCAACTGCGTCTACACCCATCGATCATTGCGCTACGCGAGCAGGTGCAATCGGGCGACCCGAGTAAAAAATACGATGTGGACCTAACCTATATCACCTCGCGCGGCCACTGGTATCTGCAAAGCTGGAAAGGCAATACGGAGAAATCTGGCGGCATCGCCACCAATATTGGCGTGCATTTCTATGATATGCTGCATTTTGTTTTTGGCGCTGTTCAGCAAAGCGTCGTCCACCTTGCAACCCCTACTAAGGCCGCAGGGTATCTGGAATACGAACGTGCCCGCGTGCGCTGGTTCCTGTCGATTGACGTCAACGATATTCCCGACGCCGAACGCGCCAAGGGCAAACGCACCTTCCGCGCCATTACGGCAGATGGCGACAACATCGAGTTCTCGGATGGCTTCACTGACCTGCACACACGAAGCTATGAGGAAATCCTCGGAGGACGTGGTTTTGGCTTGGAGGAAAACCGCGTTGCGATCGAAACAGTCGCACGGATCCGCAACGCAACGACCGTGACAGGCGGTGAGCAACACCCATTTGTATCACGGGCGCGGACATGAGCTGTCAGATCCATTCAAGTGCCATCGTCGATGACGGTGCTCAGATTGGCGAGGGCAGCCGGGTTTGGCATTTCGTGCATGTCTGTGGAGGCGCCCGAATTGGCAAGGGCGTTTCGCTGGGCCAGAATGTCTTTGTCGGGAATAATGTCGTGATCGGCGATCTCTGCAAAGTACAGAACAATGTCTCGGTTTATGACAATGTGACACTAGAAGAGGGGGTGTTCTGCGGGCCATCAATGGTCTTCACCAATGTTTACAACCCCCGTGCCTTGATTGAGCGCAAGGATCAATACCGCGACACGCTGGTGCGGCGCGGCGCCACGTTGGGGGCCAACTGCACGGTTGTCTGCGGAGTCACCATCGGCGCGTTCGCTTTCGTCGGTGCTGGCGCTGTGGTGCAGCGCGATGTGCCGGACTTTGCCCTGATGGTCGGCGTCCCTGCCCGCCAGATCGGCTGGATGAGCGTCCATGGCGAACGTTTGGACTTGCCGCTTGAAGGCAATGCCGAAACCACCTGCCCGCACACGGGCGACACCTATGTCCTGAAAGGCAGTACGCTGAGTTGCGAGGAGTCGCACTCGTGATCACCGAGGTCGACCTTGCCGTCCAAGAAGACCGCATATGCATCCAAATCGATGTGGGGATTGTCAGGTTAGGCGAGGATATCGAGCGTATCGCAGGTGCGCTCGGTCAATTGCCGAGATGAAAATCAAAAGGTCTTCACCCTTTCGAAGCCTCTTCGTACTGATGTCTGGAACGACGTTTTCACAACTTATTCTCGTTGCTATCAGTCCAATTCTCACACGACTTTATACACCAGAGGATTTTGCTGTATTGGCTTTGTTTGGAGCCTTTGCTCAAATTGCCGCGGTCGTCGCCAATGGACGATACGAGATGGCAATTTACTTGCCTAAACATGAAGGTGAAGCCTACAATATCGCTGTTCTTGGCGGAATGGTCGCGGTTGCCGTCTCGACTGGGATTTTGCTGGGCGTTTTATTGCTTCAAAGCAAGGTCGCCGAATGGTGGAATATGCCCCAATTGGAAAGTTGGCTATGGTTCCTGCCGATCGCGGTCCTATTGAGCGGAATATTCTCTGTCGCACAATCGGCAAATATTCGATTGGGTGCCTACAAAGCGATCGCGACCGCTAATATTGTCAAGGCTTTGGTGCAGGCGGCACTGCAGGTGGCGCTGGGATTAGTCATCACAGGTCCAGGCGGATTGGTTCTGGGGCGCACCTTCACGAATGGCGCTGGCAATCTTCCGCTTATCCGAAATGGCTTGGCTCATGTTGGAGGCCATCGGCCCTGGCATTGGTCCGAACTTTGGGTTATGGCGAAAAAATACAGGCGGTTCCCGCTGTATTCAGTCCCAGCTGGATTGGTGAATGTTGGGAACGCCAATCTCCTCAACTTTGTCATACCAATGCTGTTAGGGCCAACTACTTTGGGATTCTATGCGCTGGCAATGCGGGTCTTGGGTGCCCCTCTCCAACAGGTTGCCATGCCAATAGGACAAGTTTTTATGCGTGAGGCATCGCACGAGATCCGCGAGACAGGATCGGCAAAGCGCAGCTTCGTGAAAGGTATGGCGGCGCTGATGGCCGTATCAGTCCTCTTGTTCGGCTCGCTCTATTTTGTCATCGAACCCATCTTTGGCTTCGTATTCGGGAGCGAATGGGCTGTCGCAGGCAGATACGCAGCTATCCTCATGCCTCTCTTTGCAGCGCGTTTTGTCGTTTCGCCCTTAAGTGGGACCGCTAGCCTGACCGACAACCGGCATGCTCTGGCAATCAATATCTTTTTACTGGTAGTCAGTGCGCTTGTGCTTGGCGTCGCCTATTTTAACAACTGGGACGCTGAAACGCTCCTGACCTGGTTCAACTGGTCATTGTTCTTCGTATATGTCTCATATTTACCAATCCTATACTGCTTGGCAGTTTCTGAAAGCAAAAACAATACCGAACATGCATGATTTCTTGGGAATAGAGCGCTTCGCATCGGTCGTTTTGTGCATTCGAAGAATATTGCGATGGGCGCTGGATCTCATGCGCCGAGGCACTCATGTTGCGCAGGTGAGTTTGATTAAGCCCGGCATCAAGGTCCAAAATGACTTAGGCACAAATGCTATGAAGACCCTTGTTCGCCAGTCGAAAGGTAGAATGTCATGAGACGGATGATCTTGCGTATGGGTCGCCGTTTTCTGCGGCTTCTTATGAGGCCGGTCTTTGGACTCGAACAACTCGGACCGATAGTTGCTCTAAGGACGCTGTTCTTTCAAAAATTCTTGCGGATAAATGGACATGTTCCTTGGCCTGTCCATCCCAGCACCCATATCAAAGCTCCAAAGAAAATCGTGCGCGGCACGCGGTTTCCAGGGCTCAGTGCCGGCTGTCATATCGATGGTCGGAACGGTATCGAGTTTGGTCGAAATGTCTGGGTGGGGCCTAACGTTGCGATCATCTCAATGAATCATGACATGCTGGATTTCCGCCGCTACGAAGCCGCCGATCCTATCCGGATCGGCGACAACAGTTGGTTAGGAATTCGAACTGTAATTTTGCCGGGGGTTGTGCTCGGGCCGCATACTGTCGTGGCCGCAGGAGCAGTGGTGACACAGTCGTTTCCTGAAGGTGATCAAGTCCTTGGTGGTGTTCCGGCACGGGTCATCCGCAAACTCGAACCGTATCATGGAGCGAGCGAATGACGCGGGTTTTGCGGAGCATCCTGAGATACGGTCGTGACGCCGCTGCGCCGGCGTCGCGAAGGGTCTTGGCCTGGATTAATGGGCTGATGGTACCATTCTTGCGGGACACACCCACGCCCGCTCCCGTATTCATTATTGGCGCACCGCGCAGCGGTTCCACTATTCTATACCAAGCTCTGACAAATGCGCTTGATCTTCTCTATATCGACAATTTGACCGCTCGGTTCCATTTCAACCTTTTCCTCGGGATGTGGCTTAGCAAGCGACGATATCGGAACATTCCGCATGGGAATTTTGAAGCTAACTATGGCGACACCCGAGCGCATGGTGGCCATGCACCTAGCGAATGCGGGACTTTCTGGTACCAGTGGTTGCCGCGAGATCGTCATTTCGTTGCAACAGGCGAGACCTCACAAAGGGATGTGGCGCAAATACGCTTCGCGGTCACTTTCCCGTCACAATGGTTTGGACGACCAATATTATTCAAGAACCTCAACGCCGGACAACGTCTACAGCTCATTTGCGAGGCGTTTCCCGAGGCGCGTATAATTTTCATTCAACGTGATCTCGATGCAACCGCCCGATCCATACTTCAAGCACGGCGGAAATTTAATGTCCCGGCGGGAACCGTCTGGAGCGTCCGACCACGCATTTGCGCCGATCTCGGCGAATTGCCAGAAGAGGAGATGTGCCGAGAGCAAGTGCGACGGCTCGAGGCTCAGATTGACGAAGACCTGAAGCTGTTCCCAGCGAGTCAAATATTTCGAGTTTCACATTCTGATTTGTCGCCCGCACTCATCGACCGATTGCGGCAATGGATTGGGGTTGGCTATCGTGATGGGTATTCGCTGCCCGTTTTTCAGAAAGCTCCAAGTGCCAAGGGCTAAAGGAAACGCTATGACCGGCAACCTCGCTGAGCAAACGCCCATCGACCTCTATCGCGCTCATTGTGCCGAAGATCCATCGGTGCCCATCTTTTGTCAGGATTGGTGGTTGGATGCTGTTGCGCCGGATGCCTGGAACGTCGCGCTGGTTAAACAATCAGGGCGGGTGCAGGCTGCACTGCCGTACGTTATCCAGCGACGTTTCGGGATGAGGTTCATCGACCAACCTGCTTTGACCCAGTTCACAGGGCCATGGCTGGCCGAGCGCTCTGGACGAGAGCAAAACCGGCTCACAGCCGAGAAGGATATTTTTTATTCGCTGATAGATCAGCTACCTGATTATGATAGCTTCAGGCAAAATTGGCATCATTCGCTGGCGAATTGGTTGCCATTTCATTGGCGCGGTTTCTCCCAGACGACACGATACACCTATCGTCTAACTGATTTAGCCGATCTGGATGCGGTCTGGAAAGGCTTCAGCTCGAATATCCGTAGCGACGTGCGGAAAGCAGAAAAGCGGTTCGAGGTCAGGTTGCGTAAGGAGCCGACCCTGGACGCGCTGCTAGCGCTAGCACGAAAGACCTTCGAGCGACAGGGCAAGTTGATGCCCTATACGGCCAATTTGGTCGGCCGAATCAATACCGCATGCGCAGCGCGTGGGCAGCGGCGGATTTTTATTGCAGAGGACAGTCAGGGGCGCGCCCATGCCGGATGCTACTTGGTTTGGGATGATCAATGCGCGTACTATTTGATCGGTGGTGGAGACCCTGAGCTACGAAATAGCGGTGCGACCAGCTTCGTGGTATGGGAGGCAATCCGATTTGCTGCCGGCATCTCAAGCAGTTTTGACTTCGAGGGATCAATGTTGGAACCCGTCGAACGGTTTTTCCGTAGCTTCGGCGCGACACAGACCCAGTATTTCAATGTCTCACGCATCAATTCGAGATGTCTTATTGCAGTGCATGCCCTGCGTTCCATGCGGAGATTGGGACGATGACGTCAGGCTTGGCCAAGTATTTAGGGTCGGCTCCTGCACTACGAATAATCACGCCTCCCGGCTCTGACGCTGAGTGGGAATGGATCTTGACAGTGGTTCTCGAGGATTGGCTGGGTGTAACTATCCAGCGAGAAGTGAAAGCCGGAGCAAAGCACATAACACTCGCTTCGGGCGTAGAGCCAAGTGCGGAAGCCCCCCTGATTCTTGGCGCTGATTTCTGGTTGCGACAGGCAGGCCAGTCCGAGGGGTATTCTAACCCAGTTGAGCCCCTTGGTTCTTGGACTGCCGAGTTGCCGGATCAACGACAGGCGCTCATCGAACCACAAATCCCGGTGCTGTTCGGTTCAGCACCAGGTGCCGAAATTCCGATCGACATTTTCGGGTCGGCATTCTGGATGCTGGCCCGGATCGAAGAGCTGTCAATTGGAGTGCTTGACGATCACGATCGTTTCCCCGGAGCATGTACGCTCGCTGTGCGGCAGGGGTTCCTCGACAGACCAATCATTGACGAGTATGTCGCATTGTTGCGCAACGAGTTGTCGACCCGCTTTCCCTCGCTGCGGTTACGCCGTTCAAAATTCCGTATGCACGTCTCGCATGACGTCGACGCGCCCAGCGAATTCGGTCTCGGCATGTCGATGCCTTGGATAAAAGGAGTTGTCCGCCAGGTCCGCAAAAGGCGAAATGCAAAGGGGCTAACTGTCGCTGCCCATAGGCTGGTAAGGACGCCGCGCAGCATTGAGCCCAGCGATCCGATGAACACTTTTGAGTATTTGATGGCTCAATCCGAAATGCGGGGCCTCAAGAGCGCCTTCTATTTCTTCGGCGGGCGAACAGACCCACGTTCCGATGCCGGCTATTCGCTTTCGCATCCAGCGATCCAGTCGTTGCTAAAAGAAATTCACGCGCGCGGGCATGAGATAGGTCTGCATCCGAGCTACCGCACTTATCTGGCTCCAGACGTCCTCGCAGCGGAGGCGCAGTCACTATTCGATAATTGCCGCCAGCTCGGCATCGAGCAAGAGCAATGGGGTGGACGTATGCATTTTCTGCGATGGCGTTGGCCGGATACGGCACGGGCATGGAATGACGCCGGCATGAGTTATGACAGCACTTTGGGATTTGCCGATAAGGCTGGGTTCCGGTGTGGCACGAGTCATGAATACACTGCGTTTGACCCGATTCGGCGCAAGCAAATGTCACTACGTCTGAGGCCGTTGATAGTCATGGAATGCACGGTCGTTGCACGACGCTACATGGGATTGGGTTATAGTGAAGCCGCCTACGAACTGATTTTCAGACTCAAGGATCGGTGCCGGAAATTTGGAGGGGGTTTCTCTTTCCTCTGGCACAATTCGCATTTTACTAGTGCGGACGATTATGCGTTGTATGAAGCAGCACTCGACCGATAGCATAAGTATCTGAAAGGGTGCGGAGATGAAACTCGTTACCATCATCGGGGCTCGGCCACAGTTTATCAAGGCAGCGACCGTCTCTCGGGTTGTTGCGGACCGCGCTGAGATTCGGGAGATGATAGTCCATACCGGACAACACTATGATGCCAATATGTCCGATGTCTTCTTTGAAGAATTGGCAATTCCGAAACCCGACTACAACCTGGGGGTTGGTGGGGGCATGCATGGTAGCATGACCGGTCGTCAGCTTGAGGCGATCGAACGTGTTCTGCTCGATGAAAAACCCGATTGGGTGCTGGTTTATGGTGACACAAACTCGACGCTGGCCGGGGCGCTGGCCGCGGTCAAACTGCACATCCCAGTCGCACATGTCGAGGCGGGGCTGCGCAGCTTCAACCGGCGGATGCCAGAGGAAATCAACCGGGTTCTGACCGATCACGCGGCGGATTTGCTTTTTGCCCCCACTGATACAGCGGTAGGCAACCTTAAAACCGAAGGATTGCCGATTGAGCGCATCGAACTCTCTGGCGACGTAATGTACGACGCTGCATTGTTCTACAGGCACAGGGCTCGGCAGCCTGGCTGGTTCGCAAAGCTTGGACTGAAGATCGGCGACTTTGTTCTGGCCACCATACATAGAGCCGAGAATACCGACAATCCCGCTCGCCTCGCCGGAATTATCGACGGTTTGGCAAATTCCGAAGAGCCAGTTGTGCTCCCGCTCCATCCGCGGACGCGCGCCCGACTATATGATTTCGGAATTAAGACGCCAGGGAACATTCATATTGTTCCGCCTGTCGGATATCTTGAGATGGTTTGGCTGGAAGTCGCCTGCAAGGTCATCGCGTCGGATTCCGGAGGCCTTCAGAAGGAAGCCTATTTTCATAATCGACGCTGCATTATTCTGCGGGACGAGACCGAATGGGTGGAACTTGTCGACGCCGGTTACAATTTGATTGCCGGGGCCGATTCTGCGCGTATCGTTTCGGCCCTGTCCAAACCTTTATCAGATGTCGACGGCGCACCTCTCTATGGGACTGGGGTCGCGGCGGACCTCATCATCGAAAGGCTGATATCTTGAGCCCGTTGCGCATTGCGATAGTCACCTATAACTGGCCGCCGCGTAACGCTATCGGCACGCACAGGCCCTATGCTTGGGCGCGATACTGGAGCGAAGCTGGGGCGGTGGTGACCGTTTTGACCTCCGTGAAGCAGGTCTTTGATGAACCGCTCGATATGCCCCTGCCTTATCTCGACGGGGTCGGCGTGGTTTCCATTTCCTATGGCGGTGTCAGGAGCGGCCTGATCAACCGGCTGCTCAAGTTTCAACGCGCGCGGAACCTGGCCAAGAAAGTCAAGTCTTGGCTTGCGCGGAGTGTGGGGACCAACCGCGATCCCAGACTGGCTTGGCGTGCGGCTGCAAGGGATACTGCAATCCGGCTGGCAACAGAGTGCGATGTCGTAGTCAGTACCTATGGGCCGTCAGCTTCACATTTGATCGCGAGCGACATGAAGAAAGCTAATCCGTCACTACACTGGGTTGCGGATTATCGCGACCTCTGGAGCCAAAAGCATTTGGGAGAGGTAACAGAGCGCTCGCGCAACGAGTCGCGCGAGACGGAACTTGCCGCCGTAGGGCGCTATGCGGACAGTCTGACCGCAGTGTCCAACGACATGGTTCAGCAACTCGGTGATCTCACGTCGAAGCCGGTAAGAATGTTTCCGAACGGTTTTGATATTGACGAGGATCTGGTTCGCAAGCGTTTGCGGGAGCCTATACGCCAGCCAATCGGTACCTTGCGCATCGTGTATACCGGTATGATATACAAAGGGCATAGGGATCCAGTGCCGCTGCTCGACGCTTTGGCAAGCTTGGCTGCGAAGGGTAAATTAGCACCGGAGAGCGTGACCGTCGATTTCTACGGTGCCCGAGTAGATGTCGCTCGCGAGCTCTCGCAGAATCCGAAATACGCACCATTCATTCGCGTTATGGGCCATGTATCGCGGCAGCAGGCGTTGGATGCCCAACGCAACGCTTGGCTGCTTCTCCTTCTGGAGAGCTCGGAAACAGAGGCCCGCGGCGTTTTAACCGGAAAGATATTCGAATATATTGCGGCGGGGCGCCCGATCCTTTGTGTTGGAAGCCGGCCTGATTTCGAAATTGGGCGAGTTCTATCGCAAACCGGCACAGGAACGGTTTTCGCGAAAAACGAACAAGTGAGACTGGAAGGGGCAATTTCGGAAACCCTATCTGGGAGGGGGCTCTACGACAGCTATCGCCCTAACTTTCAACAGGTTTTACGGTTCTCGCGAAAACGGATTTCTTTCGAATTCCTCGAAATGCTTGAAGGAACTTCAACAAAGAATTTGCAGATTTGAACCAGAAAATTGAATAGAATTACAAAATATTTAATTATTCTTGGGGTTGCACTTTTGCCCGTCTACGTTTTTGATTCGGGCGGGATGCAGCCATCTCATTTATTACTGTTCACCTATTCTATTATTATTCTCATAGCTCGTGGATTTCCCGTAAGGCCATGGTCTGTGGCATTAGTCGCTTTATTCCTTTACGCCTCCGCTGTTGAAAGTTTTTATGTGATCTTGGGCGGCGATCTCCTATTTCTTATTAATGCAGTTTTCTTTCTCTTCAACTTTATTGTTGTTGCCGCAATCTATACGCATGTGCGGGAAACAGGCCTAAAAACATTGCGGTTCGGAGTAATGTTTACCGCCGCGATCGCCTTTGGGGCGGTTGCCTATTTCGGGGTCAATCTCAGCGAACTCGATGGTCAAGGCCGACCAACTGGCGCATTCAACAATCCAAACCAACTTGGTTACTTTTCTGTTTGCCTGTTGTCGTTTACTTATCTGCTCTACCGGGAAAAACAGCTGAGTTACTGGATGGCTGCTGCAATCTTTTCAATTGCAATGTTCCTTGCCATTGCCTCTCTTTCCAAGGCCGCCATGATTTCAAATTTTGCAGTGATTGTTCTAGCATTGAAGCCGGTGAGATCACGCAGCGCGGTGCTAGGCTGGGCGCTGGCCGGCCTAATTGGACTATTATATCTCTTTCAACAATACCAGGGTGGTGCCTTTGACGATCTACTTTTCGTGAAAAGACTGGCGAACATGGCACGCGAGGGGGATAGTTCCCTGGAGGCGCGAGGGTACTTTGCCTTTCTGCATGGTACGCCACTGCATTTACTTTTCGGAATGGGTACGCAAAATATCAATGAAATCGTCGGGCATGAGGTCCATTCAACCTTTGCCAGCATCTTAAACAATTATGGCCTTTTTGGTCTGATGATTTTTTCGGCCGCCATCTTCATTTGGGCGGCTCGACTTTGGCAGTATTTCGGGTTGGTAGGCTTCATCTGCTTGACGGTGCCTCCGATGGCTTATGGGATCACCCACGACGGAACGCGCTTCACCTTTTTCTGGCTGCTCTTTGCCGCCTCCATGGCTCTTGCGGAGCGTGAAAGGCGGAGTTCATCTTTGCAGCCAATGGCAAAAAGCATTGGAAGTGTCCGGGTTTGACCGGCCAATCAAAACATATTTTGCTTCTGGCGTCCTCGCCGAGATCGCTGGTGAATTTCCGGGGGCCGCTCATTCGTGATTTGCTGTTCGCGGGGCACAAGGTTAGCGCCGGAGCTCCCGACATCACGCCCGAGCTTCAGGTTCGGTTGCAGAAGATGGGCGCAGCGGTTCATGAAACGCCGTTGCAGCGGACGGGAGCCGGCATCCTTGCCGATATTCGTTACGGTGCAGGATTACAACGGCTCATGGCACGTGAACGCCCCGATATCGTTCTCACCTACACAATCAAGCCGAACATCTGGGGTGCGTTCGCTGCGTGGCGCCTTGGCATTCCCTCCGTGGCCATGGTGACGGGACTTGGCTACGCCTTCACAGAAGGCGGTACTAGGAAGCTCAGACAGCGGCTAGTGCGAGGCATTGCACGACGGCTGTATCGAGCCGCCACAGACCGTAACCGCAAAGTGATCTTCCAGAACCCGGATGACCCAAGGGACTTCGTGGCACTCGGATGTCTAAGGGATGAAACAAAGATAGCCATTGTCAATGGATCGGGCGTAGATCTGCAACACTACGTACGCACTCCCCTGCCTGAGGCGCCGGTCTTCTTGATGATCGCGCGCCTTTTGCGCAACAAGGGGGTAGCCGAATATGGCGAGGCAGCGCTGCGCGTGTTGGCGAAGTATCCGCAGGCACGTTTTCTGCTTGTCGGTCCATTTGACGAAGGGCCGGATACGATCACGCGAGCCGAGCTTGATCGCTGGGCTAATGGCGGTCTTGAATACCTTGGCCCCAGCAGCGACGTGCGCACTGTGCTGGATCAAGCTCGTATCTTTGTATTGCCTTCATATCGAGAAGGAACGCCGAGGTCCGTGCTCGAAGCCATGGCGACAGGGCGCTGTGTGATTACGTCAGACGCACCGGGCTGTCGCGAGACCGTCCACGATGGCCAGACCGGCTTTCTCGTTCCGGCTCGAGATGTGGATGCCCTTTCGAAGGTAATGGAGATCGCCATCAATGATCCGGAGCTGATCGCCTGTATGGCTGAGGCTTCTTGGCGCCTCGCCCGTGATCGCTACGAAGTCGGTGCTGTAAATCGTGAGGTCATGCGCCACCTAGGTTTGTAGGCAACGCACAACGCGCCGTGTCTCGATGTGCATCGCATTTGCCAATTCAGCATGTTAAGAAGGTCCGATCATCGTCTGTATATCGATCAAACGGAATGTCCCTAAAATGAAATTAAATGCAATATGAAAAGATTATTAGATATATTTGGCGCAGGACTAGGCCTTATCCTTCTTTCTCCAATAATAATTCTTTCTATCTGTGCTATTAAAATTGATGGCGGGCCAGTATTTTTTAAACAAGAGCGCGTGGGATTGGCAGGACGCATCTTCCAAGTCTACAAACTGCGTTCGATGATCGTGAATGCTGACCACTATCTTGACGCACAAGGCGAACCAACGCGAGAGCGGGTTACTACAGTTGGAAAAATCATCCGCAAGCTTTCGATTGACGAATTACCTCAGCTCCTCAACATTCTTATCGGCGACATGTCTCTGATTGGACCTCGTCCGATCCTGCCACAGATGCTACCCTATCTTACGGTGCGCGAACGGGGCCGCTTTGCGTTGCGCCCGGGAGTGACTGGCCTGGCACAGGTCAAAGGCCGAAACCACATAAAATGGAGCAGGCGATTTCATTACGACTTAATCTACGTGCGTCATAATTCGATCGCCCTTGATCTCTGGATCTTTTGGCGCACCCTAAAGATTGTAGTAGTTGGCGACGGCGTAGCTCATGATCGCAACTCTGGGCAAGTAGACGACATCACCATCCGCCCTCTTCAGGCACACGAGGTATGAAATCGTGAACCCGGAAGCCGCCTTCTCTGCGCTCAACGCAGCGATCAAAACGATGGACCCCATGCCTGTCGCGGCCGAGGTACCGCCGATAGTGTTCATATGCGGTGCACCGCGCTCAGGTACAACGCTCGCCTATCAGACGCTAAGCCATGGCGGCGGCATGGCCAGCACCACGAATCTCGTCGCCCGATT
Organism: Notoacmeibacter sp. MSK16QG-6; assembly: GCF_024158145.1. Classification (GTDB taxonomy): domain Bacteria; phylum Pseudomonadota; class Alphaproteobacteria; order Rhizobiales; family Rhizobiaceae; genus Notoacmeibacter. Next base: position 277,410 of record NZ_JAMYXM010000001.1, on the reverse strand, counting down.
TACAACCAATCTCGTACTGGGCGTGCGACTGGCGCAAGCTCTTGACCTTCCCAGCCAGTTCAGCGGCCAGTCGACCTATGGTCAGACCCAAGGCCTGAGCGAACCGCATGAGTTCGGGCGAGGCTGGCTGCGCATACTCGGGCTCGACGGACTTGCACAACCAATCGAGCGGCGGCTGAAAGACGGCGCGGCCGCAGAGATCGCCCGCTTTGCGGCCGCGTGGGAAAAACCTGTTGTATTCAAGTCCTTCCCTTACCTATGGTTCATTGAGGAACTAGCTGAGGCCCTGCCCAATTCGCTTTGGTTGCGCATCCACCGCGATCCCGAGGCAAACGCCGCGTCCCTCGCGCGCCTATACCGCTCCCGTGGTAACTGCGGGACCGCTGAGACTTGGGAAAGCGCCGTCTGCCGCAAGACCATGAACGAGAGCGGGGGCCTCCCACTCGTAGCACGCACACTCGCCCAAGTTCGCGACATCGACGCCCATATCTCAGAGAGCTTTGCCCGCTTGCCCGCCCGACGACAAATGTGCGTGTGCTACGAGGACTATGCGACTGCACCGCGTGCAACGACAACTTCTATCCTATCTCACTTCGGTCTGCCCGCGGTGCCAGAGCAAATGATGGACATTCCACAATGACGTGCCCTCAGGTGTTCGACGACCCCGCATTTGTATCCCTTGAAGCTAACCGCCTCGGCGGCCGTCCAGCCTTTTTCGACCTTGGGGGCGGGCCAGTCCTTGGCCTCATCGCACAGGCAATTTCTGCCACGAGAGCGACCGACCTCGTTTCGGTTTACGGCTATCCGGACAACTTCGCAGTCCCCGATGAAGCAGGTATAATCGATACTGATGCCCGACTCGCGGAAATGGGCGAAACGGCACGCAGGCAGGGACACATCGCAGCCTATCTGCGCCTTGGCCTCGCCAACGAAACCCCAGCTCCGCTACCGGAAACCAAATCCTCGGGCGTCTCGGCCATTCGTGTCGAAGTGGGGGAAGTTGTGGCCATCGATTTGACTCAGAGCGTTGAAGACTTGATGGCGGGCTATCGGAAACAACTCCGCTATGATCTACGAAGAGGTCATGACCTTCGTATAGAGCGCTCAGACGACGCCGCTGCCTTTCACCATATATATACCGAAAACATGCGGCGGGTCGGAGCCTCTGCCATCTACCACTTCAGCGCCGACTATCTTGCGGCGCTATGCAGCTTACCGGGGGCCGAACTATGGTTGGCGCACGACGCTGAGGGAGTGGCGACTGGGGGAATCTTCCTGCGACAAGGAGAGATCACCTACTATCACCTTGGCGCCACGGCTGACCGGGCAATAGCAGCGAGCCCACTGAAGCACTTACTCCATAATCGCATCGCGACACTTGCCATGAGTGGCTCGACTCGCCTCGTCCTCGGAGGGGGGCGCGCTGGGGCAGACGACGCACTCTTGCGCTTCAAGCGCGGTTTTTCTCGGCTGACTGTGCCCGTTCACGCGCTGCGCGTAATTCTTGACCCTAAGTCCTATGCTCGCCTCTCCGGTCTGCCGGTGCAACCGCCGCCGGCTAATGGTTTCTTTCCGACTTACCGAGCGCCCTGAGAAGTCGCGTTGCCCCTAAGGCAGGATCACCAGATGCGCATCCACCTCTCCCGCCCCCATATGTCCGGCCAGGAGCAGTGGCGCGTCGCCGAGGCCTTTGCTTCTAATTTTGTGGCCCCCCTTGGTCCGCAACTCGACGCTTTCGAAGCGTCCGTGCGAGAGTACCTCGGCGCGGATGTGCATTGCGTTGGCTTATCATCGGGCTCTGCTGCTCTGCATCTTGCGCTGCGCATCGCCGGTGTCGGTTCGGGCGACGAGGTTTGGATTTCTTCCATGACCTTTGCGGGCGGCATCTTTCCTGTGAATTACCTTAACGCCAAACCGCGCTTCTTCGATCTCGATCCGACAAGCTGGACCGTTGATACCGCATGGCTGTCCGAAGAACTTGCCAAGGCTTCGCGGGAAAACCGTTTGCCCAAAGCCATCGTGCCCACTGACCTCTACGGCCAGTCGGTGGATCTTGAGCCTTTGCAAGCCTTGGCAGAACAGTATGGCGTTAGGCTGATCGTCGACAGTGCCGAAAGCCTTGGCGCCACCTACAAGAACGGGCGCAAGGCAGGGACGGGTGGCGATGCTGCGATTCTTTCGTTCAATGGTAATAAGATCATCACCACTTCGGGCGGCGGTATGCTGGTCACCCGTCACAAGGCCTGGGCTGCCGAGGCGCGCTTTCTCGCAACCCAAGCGCGAGATCCGGCGCCTCATTACGAACATTCCACCTTTGGCTACAATTATCGCCTGTCCAACATCTGTGCCGCCATCGGGCTCGGTCAGATCGAGGTTCTGGACGCTCGCGTCGCACGCCGTCGCGAGATCTTCGCGCGCTACAAAGGCGCTCTCTCGCGGCCTGGCATTGCGTTTATGCCGGAGCCCGATGGATTGCACTCAAGCCGATGGCTCACGGCTTTAACCATCGACCCTACCGAAACCGGCATTGCGCGTGAAGATATCCGCCTGACACTTCTGGAACACCGGATCGAGTCCCGCCCACTCTGGAAACCAATGCACATGCAGCCGCTCTATGCAGGAGCACCTTACCACGGCGCCTGCGTCGACGAGCGCCTCTTCGCCAACGGTCTCTGCCTACCCTCGGGCAGTGACATGACCGATGAACAGCAGAACGAGGTGATCGAGCGGATTACAACGTTGCTTGACAGAGGCCGCTGAACACTGCCGGGTATTCATTGTGGATAGGCTAAATCGGGTTATGCGGGCGACAACCTCAGATAGCTCTGATCCTTGGCCTGTTAGACAAGTAAGATCGTGGGCATTCCTATTGCTGTAGCCTTTTGAATCAGACCGCCGTACGCCTGAATAGATCGGGGCCACCGGCGCGTTCGACTTCGCCGACTGAAATCAGACAGTCATCAGCGTAGCATCGATCAATCAGAACACGGTATTTATCGTCTGGGTCACGCGGGTAGCACTTCCACTCAACAATCGTGCCCATCCCAGAACAGGTAAAGCCCAATAGTACAGTTCCGGGCTCGTCGCCTCCGATGTAGAAACGTGGCTGTCCGGCCACGAGGCTTCCCAGAGCCAAGCCGAAACGCCGTGTCTTTGCCCTGGCGACCTCCTCCGAAAAATTGTCCGGCGACCTCACGTAAAAGATCGGCGTGTTGAAAACTGCCGTGGCAGAGAGCGTACCGAGCCAGCAGCAGATAACCAACCCCGACCAGCGCGGCGCGCTGCTGATCTGTCAATCCGTCGACTGCAGCGGTTATTGAAACAATATCGAAAAATGCGTCGTTAATGGCCACGGGAAAATGTGGGAGAGACAATGTGAACGTGGGATCGAACGCAAAACAGCGTCTGGCCCATTACCGACCCGGCTCTACAACATTCAAATATAACGGGTGACTTTCAAAGCTAAACCGTTTTGAGAAAGGCCTCAAACGTAAAATGGCGGAGAGGAAGGGATTCGAACCCTCGAGACGGTCTCCCGTCTACTCCCTTAGCAGGGGAGCGCCTTCGACCACTCGGCCACCTCTCCACGCGCCGCATCTAGGCCAAATGGGCCTCGCTTCGCAATAGGCAAAGGGCAAAGATTACAACATCGCCTGCCTGGTTTTTAAGGAAGACCGGCTAGTCCTTCAACTCGCGCCGCCAGGGCGGGTTTGCACCGGTCCGGCTTACCGTGACTGCCGCTGCCTCGATTCCAAGACCGAGGCACTCGGCCATCTGTTCATCGCTCATTGCTTCGATCGCCGTACGGGATAAGCGTCCCGCCTCGTGAAGAGCGCAGAGGACGCCTGCATTGAAGGTGTCGCCCGCGCCAACGGTATCGACAACCTCGGCTCGCCGGGAGGGCAGGGCGGCATGCGCCGTTCGTGTGACGCCGAACGCGCCTTCAGCGCCGCGCGTGACGACAACCATGGCGGGGCCACGCTCGAGCAACTGGCGCGCAAGATCCTGCGTATCGCCCGCGCCCGACAGCCAGGCCAGATCCTCGTCTGATATTTTGAGAATCGTGCTGGCTCCGATCATCCTTTCGATACGGGCGCGGTAGGTCGTCTCGTCCTTGATAAAGCCTGGACGAATGTTCGGATCGAGCATGACGGGAACCTGTTCGGCCGCCGACAGCGCGAAAGCCTCATAGGTGCTCGCCGCCGGTTCGCCAATCAGCGAGATGCCGCCGAAAAAGAGCGCGTCGATCGACGCCGTTTTGCGGTCGGGCAGGGTGTTTTGCTCAAGCATCCGGCCGGCGGTGTTCTCGTCGTAGAAATTGTACCGGGCCTGCCCATCGACGAGATTGACGAAGGCGAGAGTGGTGGGCCGGTCGGACCGCGCCGCCATGGAATAATCGACACCGCTTTCATCGAGCGACCGGCATAATTGTTCACCGAATACATCGGTTGAGAGGCCGGTGAAGAAAGCGGAAGGCGCGCCGAGGCGGCCGAGCGCGATAGCGGTATTGAAGACTGCGCCGCCCGATACCGGCAGAAAGGCCGTGTCGCCATCGCTCGTCTGGCGAGGCAGCATATCGATGAGAGCCTCACCGCAACAAAGGATCATAACATTTCGCCATCGTTTTCGATGACGCCTCCAATTGAAACTGAATGAAAATAAGCGGTCCGGAAGGAAGCTTTACCCCGACCATGTCTGTGAAGCCGAGAGTGAGCGCGGTGGCAGCAGATACCGATCGAACAGCGGCAGACTGGCGGCGCCCAAAGCCCGCGCATTCGCGCCGACAGCTCCTTCCCGAACGATTGGCAGGTCGATACCGCGGTCGTTCACGGTGGAGAGCGTATCCTTCGCCCGATCGACGATCCGCGCGCGAACGCTTTTCGGCAGGCTGCCGTCGATGATAACGGCCTCGAAGTCGATCACGGCACAGGCGGCGAGTGCAGCCTGGGCCAGCGCATCTCCCGCCTCCCGAACCCAGCTTTCCAGCAGATCGTCCGGCACTGTCCAGCTATCCGGGGAGTTACGAACGCCGGATAGGTGTAAGTCGGCGAGAATCATCTTCCTCTCCAGTGAGGAGATGGACGCGACATCGATCAACTGGGTCAGAAGGTGTCCGCCCCGATCTCGTCGGGTGATCGGCATGGAGCCGAGAGCGCCGGCATTGCCGCGACTGCCGGTGTAAAGGCTTCCATCCAGAACGACGCCGCCGCCGATCAGTGAACCCAGAAAGAAATAGAGAAAATTGTTTTCCGGCGGATTGCCGAAAGCGAGTTCAGCGCCGCAGGCGGCCGATGCATCGTTTTGAATGTGCACGGGCCATGAGAAACATTTACGAAGCCGCGCACCGATGTCCGCGTCTCGCCAGGACGCGATGGTCTCCGGCGGCGCGCCGATCTGCTCCGCCCATTCCCAAAGCTGAAATGGCGTTGCGACACCGATTCCGGCGACCCGCTGGCGCGCTTCGGCAGGCAATGTTTCCAGGAGCTTTGTCGTACCATCTTTCGCGAAGATGATTGTCTCGTCGGGGGTCGGACAGAAATGCGGCTGCGAGCACTGATGCAGAATCTTGCCCATGAAATCGATAAGAACCATTTCGCTGACGCGGCGGCCGATTTTCAGGCCGATGAAATGGGCGCAGTCCGGCGCGACCGCCATCGGCACGGATGGCTGGCCCACTCGGCCTCGCTGCGGAACGCCGCGCCTCAGAAGCCCCTCCGTCTCCAGCCGGCTCATAATCACGCCAGCCGCTTGGGCCGAGAGGCCGGTCAGCTTGGCAATATGCGATTTCGACATTGGGCCTTTGTTGCGAAGAAGCGTCAGGACAAGCCGTTCATTGTGTTCGCGCAAAGCAGACTGATTGGAAGCCCGCCCGAAACGACCGGTCTCTTCGTTTGAGACATTCTCCGCATCGTCCATCAAATCCTCCTCCCTCTTCGCTAGGCTAGCGTAAAGCTCGGCCAGCGCGAAGCTTAATAAGAATGAAGGAGGCGAGGGGCAGGCGTCAATTACTAAATCGATGTGATTTATTATTGACAGCTCGCGTTCTTCTCGCAATGCTAAAGTTCGGAGCGAGCCGGGGGAGGCCGGTTTGCACGATCGAAATCGAGCGTTGCACGCGCTCGGTCATGTTTTGATCGATGGGAGGAAACCACATGAAATCGATCTGTTTTCGCACGACTTTGTTGGCCGGCGCTGCCCTTGCTGGCTTGGCTCTGTCCGCACCGGCCAACGCGCAGGATTCCACAACGGCCTGTCTAATCACGAAGACGGACACCAATCCGTTTTTCGTCAAGATGAAAGAAGGCGCTCAGGAGAAAGCCCAGGAGCTTGGCATTGAATTGCAAAGCTACGCTGGCCGCATCGATGGCGACAATCAAAGTCAGGTTCAGGCCATTGAAAGCTGCATTGCGGCCGGCGCCAAGGGCATTCTTATTACGCCATCCGACACCAAGGCGATTGTCGATTCGGTGCAGAAGGCCCGTGATGCCGGTCTTCTTGTGATTGCGCTCGATACGCCGCTGGACCCGATCGATGCGGCGGACGCAACCTTCGCTACCGATAATTTCGTCGCTGGCCAGCTCATCGGTCAGTGGGCCAAAGCGAAACTCGGCGATGAAGCCGAAAACGCAAAAATCGCCATGCTCGATCTTTCCGAGGCTCAACCAACCGTCGACGTCCTGCGCGATCAGGGCTTTCTCGATGGTTTCGGCATCGATACCAAGGACGAAAACGTAATCGGCGACGAAGATGATGCGCGCGTCGTGTGCAACGATGTGACGCAGGGCAACGAGGAAGGCGGCCGCAAGGCCATGGAAAACTGCCTTCAAAAGGACCCTGGCATCAATGTCGTCTACACCATCAACGAACCGGCAGCGGCCGGCGCGTATGAGGCGCTGAAATCGGTTGGCAAGGAAGGCGATGTGATGATCGTCTCGGTCGATGGCGGTTGTCCGGGCGTCAAGAATGTCGAAGGCGGCGTGATCGGTGCGACCAGCCAGCAATATCCGCTTTTGATGGCCTCCATGGGGATCGAAGCGATTGCGGCCTACGCCAAGGACGGCACGAAGCCGGAAACGACCGAAGGCAAGAATTTCACCGACACCGGCGTTAGCCTCGTGACAGGCGAGGCGGTCGATGGCGTGGAGTCCATCGATGTGACCGAAGGCACCGATCGCTGCTGGGGCTGATGATTTCCGGACCACAATGAAGCGATCTTGGCCGGCAGGCACGAACCTGCCGGTCATTAGCCATACGCCGGTCTCAGACGGGCGGTCAAAATGGCTTGCCCAGCAAGTCCGGGAGGCATGGCATGAGCACAGGGGAAACGTCGAAGTCCGACGATTATGAGTCCGTTTTGGCCGGTTCGAGCCGAAACGTAGCGAGTTTCGAGCGCAAACGCAGTGTCCTGGAGAATATCCAGCATACGCTGCACTCCAATCCGTCTTTGGTGCCGTTGATCGTTCTGGCGGCTTCTATCCTGATTTTCGGGCTCTATCTCGGCAGTCGTTTTCTGTCGGCGTTCGCGCTGACTCTCATTCTGCAACAGGTGGCTATTGTCGGCATTGTCGGCGCGGCCCAAAGCCTGGTGATCCTGATCGCGGGAATCGAACTGTCCGTCGGCGCCATCATGGTGCTGTCATCCGTCGTCATGGGGCAGATGGCGATGAGTGTCGGGCTGCCAGCGCCGGTCGCCATTACGATTGGGCTCGGGGTTGGGGCTCTGTGCGGCGCGATCAATGGTTTTCTGGTCGCCTGGGTCAAGCTGCCGCCCTTCATCGTCACTCTTGGAACCTGGCAGATCTTTCTGGCCACCAATTTTCTCTATTCGGCCAATGAAACCATCCGTAGTCAGGAGATCGCACAGGAAGCGCCTCTTCTGCAGTTTTTCGGCGAGAGCATTCGGATTGGCGGCGCCGTCTTCACCTTCGGCGTTATAGCGATGGTGCTCCTGGTAATCGGCCTGGCCTACTTATTGAACAACACCGCTTGGGGCCGTCACGTCTATGCGGTAGGCGACGATGCGGAGGCAGCCGAACTTTCAGGCGTTCAAGTCAAACGGACAGTTCTGTCCGTCTATATTCTCGCCGGCGTCATCTGCGCCTTCGCTGGCTGGGTTTTGATCGGGCGGCTGGGATCGGTATCGCCCACCTCTGGCCAGTTCACCAACATCGAAAGCATCACCGCTGTGGTGATTGGCGGTATCTCGCTATTCGGCGGCCGCGGCTCGATCATGGGCATGTTGTTCGGTGCATTGATCGTCGGTGTTTTCAATCTGGGCCTGCGGATTATCGGCACCGATCCCCAGTGGACCTACATGCTTATCGGATTTCTCATCATCGGCGCTGTCGCCGTTGACCAGTGGATCAGGAAGGTATCGGCATGAGCGACGACATCATTCTTTCCGCCAGAAATCTGGTCAAACGCTATGGCCGGGTCATCGCAATGGACCATGCAGACTTCGAACTGCGAAGGGGAGAAGTGCTTGCGGTGATCGGCGATAACGGCGCCGGCAAGTCCACCCTCATCAAGGCGCTTTCAGGCGCTGTGACGCCAGACGAGGGCGAGATCGTGCTGGAGGGCGAGCCCGTTCACTTTGCTTCACCGCAGGATGCCCGCGATCACGGCATCGAAACTGTTTATCAGAACCTGGCGCTATCGCCGGCTCTTTCCATCGCGGACAATATGTTCATGGGCCGGGAGATTAGAAAAAGCGGGGTCATGGGCACCGTATTTCGTGCGCTCGACAAGAAGAAGATGGAGGAGATTGCTCGTCAGAAGCTCAGCGATCTCGGCCTTATGACGATCCAGAGCATCAATCAGGCCGTGGAAACGCTTTCAGGCGGCCAACGCCAGGGGGTGGCGGTGGCGCGCGCGGCCGCGTTCGGCTCCAAAGTCATCATCCTGGACGAGCCCACCGCCGCCCTTGGCGTGAAAGAAAGCCGCAAGGTCCTTGAATTGATTCAGGATGTCCGTGCGCGAGGCGTTCCGATCGTTTTGATCAGCCACAATATGCCGCACGTCTTCGAAGTGGCGGACCGCGTTCACATTCACCGGCTTGGCAGGCGGCTTTGCGTCATCGATCCAAAACAGCATTCGATGAGCGATGCTGTCGCCTATATGACTGGCGCGAAAGTACCGGACGAGGTGGCGACCGCCGCCTGAATGGCGGCGATCAGTCCATTCTCTTTCAGTCGTGAATTTCGAAGTCGATGCCGCGTCGTTTGGCGACGTTGACATTCGCCGAGACGTAGCCGCCAGGATTGCCGCAATCATAGACGTGGCCATGATATTCGCAGGCGCGGACCTCCTGCGTTTCCATCAGCTTCACAATGGCATCGGTTAGTTGAATCTCATTGCCAGCGCCACGCTCCAGCGTCTCGATAATATTGAAGATTTCCGGCTGAAGGATGTATCGTCCCGACACGTAGAGGTTGGACGGCGCTGTACCCTTTTCGGGTTTTTCGACGATTGCATCGATAAGCGGGCCTTCGCCCTCCAGCGATACGATGCCGTATTTATGCGCGTCGGCCGGATCGCAGGACATAACGGCAATAATATTCCCGCCGGTCTCTGCGTACATCTCCGCCATTTCCGTCAGGCAGCCACTATCGCCCACTTTCAGCATATCCGGCAGCAGAACGGCAAATGGTTCGTCGCCGATCAGCTGACGGGCGCTCCATATCGCGTGGCCAAGACCTTCTGCGCGCTGCTGGCGAACGAAGGAAACGGAGCCGACGCCCGGCACATCCGATTGCAGGCGGTCGGCCAGTTCGGTTTTACCGCCTTCGCGAAGCGTGCGATCCAGTTCGAAATGCTCGTCGAAATAATCCTCGATCTCGCCCTTCTGGCGGGACGTAACGATTGCGACATGCTCAATTCCCGCCTCCAGCGCCTCGGCCACGATATAATGAATGAGCGGACGATCGACGACGGGAAGCATCTCTTTCGGAATACTTTTGGTCGCGGGCAACATACGGGAGCCGAACCCCGCCGCAGGAATTATCGCCTTGCGTAGTTTGCCAGCCTTACTCACGTCCGATGCCATGCGTTCTTGCCTCCACTTAACTGTCCATTTCGATCGCGTTCTAAACTATAGGCCCCGATTGCTTGGCTCCAAGTGTAGCCGGTTTCACCTTTTTGAAGTCGGTGGGCCATTCGAAACCACTTGAAAATGTGTGAAACCGGCAATGCCTTAAATCCTGTTTAAGGTCGGATGGGCCGCTTGGCGACTAGTCACAGCATGTAGCGGGGGTGTGGATGCACGAATCGATGGGCTGTCTTGCGGCCAAACTGTCCAATTATGTTCATTTGACCGAACGCGACCTTGCGCATCTGGCATTGCTGGAGCGTGAGGAGCAGACATTCCCGCGCCATCATGAAATCGTCGCCAACGGCGAACCATTGAAGAATCTCTACATCGTCAAGGAGGGGTGGGCTTACTCTTACGTCGATACGCGCGACGGACGGCGGCAGATCGTAAAGCTGCACATGCCGGGCGATCTGATCGGCTTCGAGAGCCTTCCATCGGCAACGGTCGCCTGCAGCGTACGTAGCGCGAGCACAGTCGTCCTATGTCCATTTCTGCCGGAAGCGCTTCAGATCGTCTTCAGCAAAGCCGAACGTCTTGCAGCCATTCTCTTTGCCATGTCGTGCAGGGATCAGGAGATCATGGTCAGTCGACTGCGCGCCATTGGACGGATGGATGCGCGCGAACGCCTGATCCAGATGCTGCTCGATATGATCAACCAGATTCGTTTGACCGACGCAGATATTCAATGGCCGCTGACCATTCCGCTTTCGCAGACCGAGATCGGCGACTATGTTGGCCTGACGAACGTCCACGTCTCTAAAACGCTTATCCGCCTCGAGCGTGAGGGTCTTATTGCCCGGACGGATGGCTACAGGCTGGAGATTTTGAACGAGGCGGCGATGGAGCGGATTGTCGACTACGAAAACTACCATCGCGCGCTCGACACGAGCTGGTTTCCAAAATATTAGCTTTAGCGTATCTTGATATTTTATAATGCGAAATTTCAATTCTGTTTATAGCCCCGTCATGTCGGGCGCTCTACGGAATATGAGATGATGCGGCTGCGGGCCGTATAAGGGTGGCGGGCTATGGCGATGTTTTATGGAAAGCGATTTCTCGTGTTGGAGGATGAACCTCTGATCGCGCTCGACATCGCATCGGAGATCGAGCATCTCGGCGGCGAAGTCGTGGCCGATCTGCGCTCTGTTTCCGCCGCCGAAAAAGCTTTGAAGACTTTGAACTTCGATGCTGCGATCCTGGACCATAAACTTTCCGATGGCACGAGCGTCGGGATCGGACAGGCGCTTCGTGAGAGAGGAACGCCCTTCGTCTTCTGCACAGGCGGCATGGCCGACGACGTCACCACGGGCTCGCTGTCTGGCGTGACTGTCTGGCAAAAGCCTTGCGACTGGCCTGTTCTGCTCGAACGGTTTGCGCGTGAAATTGCCGAGCCGGAACGCGCGGCAAGCTAGGATCGACGCCCCGATTTGGCGGTGACGAACGCATCGGACTTGCATTCTGACCGCCGAACGAAGAACCTTCCCTGCGCCCAAATGTCAGGACACAGGGAGAAGGCCCGATGGAGGGAATATCGGGTGAGTATTGGCCGGATCGGCTCGGTGCTGTCGGTCGGATGATCACAGAGCGTGCAAGCCAGTTTTTGCCTGCGCCGGTCGCAGGGTTGGTCGAACAAACCTGGTGGCTTCTCCTGATCGTTTTTCTTTTGGCGGCGGTCATTGGGTGGAAACTCGGCGCGCGGGGCAGGGCGCAATGAGCGTCAGCCTGCCATTTCTACAGGCTTTGATCCTGTTTGTATGGGCTGTCGTGATCGGCATCGCGGCCGGATGGCTTTTGCGTCGCTTCTTCGGTTTGTTCAGAAGGTCACCACGGCGACAAACTGAGATTTCGTCGACACCCAAACAAACTGTCGCCGCCGATCACTCCAGGAGTCGCTCGACTCATAAAATTTCTGACGTCGAGACGGCGGAAGCGTCCCGGCGGACGCCAATAACACTCGCCAAGCGTCGAAGCGCGACGCAAGGCGAGCTAGAAGAAATGGCGCGTTCGGCCAGTGCATCGGCAATGGCTGGAGCGGGACTTAGCGCCGGGCCACAATTGCCGCCGGTCCATACAGACGAGCGCTGGGGTTTGCGAGGCGTATCGGCGGAGGCGCCGCGCTCGGACGAGCCATGGCCAACAAGGGACGGTGCGGCGGAAATTCATTCGTCCTCTGACTGGAAGGCTCAAAAGACGGGATTTGGTGACTACGCCCCCTCGGTCGAAGCTGACCCTGTCTTCCGCCCGCTCGATCAAGCGATTGCGAAAACCGTTCTCGGCGCGGCCGTTTCCGCGGACATCGATCCGAGCGAACCGGCAGAAACCCTTTCTCACAGTGAGGCCGAGCTGACGGGCAGCACATTGTCGGGATCTGACACGTCAGGCAGCGGTGATGAAGCAGACGGGCGCGAAAAGATCGATCCGGCCGCCCTGACTGCGGCTCTCTGGCGCGTGCGCGCGGCTACGGAGGGCAAGGTTCGCCCTCCTTTTCCGCCCTCGTTAACGGACGAGACGGTGCGCCTGAAAATTCAGTCGCGGGAAGTTGAACCTGGCGAGCCGAGCGACATCTATGGTTTCGATTCTGCTGCACTTGCCGCGGCCCGGGGGGCCGAGGGCTGGCAGCCGACGAGAAAAAGCGGGAGCGAGACCCAAGGCGAAAGCGTCCGGCCCTTCCGGCCGATTGGTGATTTGAGCGCTCTTGCAAGAACGCGCTGGGGCATCCCGGCAATCCCGCCCGAGACATTGGATGAGACTGTGACAGACCAGAATTCCAACGATCCAATCATTGATATGGACGCTGAAGTACCAAGCGGACGATTGTGGGGTCCGGCCGTGGCCTTGCCGCTACCGTCCGCCGTGGCAGCCGATGCGCTGAGCGGGCGCGAAAGTTCGACAGCGACGAGAGATATCCTTGAAGATTTCGACGCTGACGGTTCCGATGTCGACGAAACAGCCTTCGCGATCGGCATGGACAATGGCGACCGTCCGGACCATCTCGCGGAAGCGGCCGATGAGCTTGCGTCTCAGTCAGAACCGGCCAATGAAGAGTCCGTCATCCCTGAGCTTGAAGAAAGTGAAATGCAGCAGGTGGCGGCGGATGATGAGGCTTTGGCTTCCGCCGATGAAGTCGGCACATCGACCGCTATTCTCGCGCCGGGTCCGGCTGAGGATGAAGAGCCTTCTGTTATTGAGAGCGATTTCGAGCCCATTTTGAAGGGGCGCGGAACACCGGCCCCGTCTCCTGACGATCCTCGGGTGTCGCCCGAGGAACCTCAACCCATAGACCTGCTGGATCAGCCGGTGCCGGAAAGCCCGCCAGCGGGGACTGAAGATCGTCAGGCGGGAGACGACCTCAGCCGTATCAAGGGCGTTGGCCCTGCGACCGAGCAGCGGCTGCACGAACTGGGCGTCACGCGTTACGCGCAGATCGCGGCCTGGGGGCCGGAGGAGGCAACCTGGTTCGGCGAACAGCTATTCTTCCCCGGCCGTGTCGAGCGGGAAAACTGGATCGAACTGGCGCGTCAATTGGTAGAAGAGCAGACCGCACAAAACTAAGAGATGGCAGAGACAGCATGTCCGGCGCGCGGGGTCGGCCGCTAGTTCGTTCCGACCGCCTCGTGATGCCGGGCCTCCGCATCGTTGAAAAACGTGGCGATGCGCCGGGGTAGGTCGCCCGTCTCCAGCAAGACCGGATGGCCTTGCCCTGGCACAGTAATAGCAATGAGATCGGGATCGGCAGCCTGCATCTGCTCCACTGTCTGTGCGTCCAGCAATTCGGAGTTTTCGCCGCGAACAACCATAAGCGGCATCGCCGCGAGACCCTCGAACTGATCCCACATTGGCGGCAATGGCTGACCGGGCTCCCATGATTGCAGGGTTTTGAGCAGGTCGAGGTCGAAATCGGAAGTCAGCTTTGCGTCTTCGGTTCGCCGCATGCCAGCGAGACCGAACCGCTTGAAGTCCTCATCTGACACACCGGAAAACCCATCCCCAAGGGCTTTGCGCATACCAGGCAGGATGGCGTCCTCATGAACAGCGTTACCCGCCCGCGACAGATAAGTTTTTATATGAGCAAGGCCCGCCGCGCCGATAACTGGCCCGATATCGTTGAGAATGCCTGCCGCCATGACGGTCGGTCGCATGGCGGCCAGAAAATGCATCACCATTCCACCGCGCGACGTACCGATAAAAAGCGCTTCAGGAAGGCCGAGCGCCGTCATCCCGGCCAGCACATCGCCGGCCTCGACAATTATGTTGTAATCTTCCCATTTTTCGCTGTGCTGTGAGAGCCCGCGTCCACGAAAATCGAAGGCGAAAACCTGCCGGCCCCTGTTGGTTGCGACAAGCTTCTTGGCAAGCGCGGTAAAATCGCGGCTGTTGCGCGTCAGGCCCGGCAGGCAGACAATCGGCAGACGGCCCGGCATCGGCTCGCCAAACACGCGAACGGCAATATTGGTGCCATCGGGCGCGCTGAAACGGCGGATTTCTCCTTCATCGCCAAGAGCCTCTTCATCGATCATTGCCGCTATCCCTCATGATTCCTCATGCGAAAGGATAGGCGATGGGTCGAAACTTGCCAGCGCTAGCGGGTCAGGTCGGCGGCCGGGTTCACCGAACCGGTCAGCCTCATACGATAAACCTGATAGTTTTCCATCACACGCTGCACGTAGTTGCGCGTCTCGGTATAGGGGATCCGCTCGACCCAATCGACAGCGGCCTCGACGCTTTTACCGCGGGGATCGCCATAGCGCTGTACCCATTCGGAGGCCCGTCGCGGTCCGGCATTATACCCAGCAAAGGTCAGGATCATCGAGCCATCGAACCGGTTGAGCTGTTCTCCGAGATAATGCGTGCCGAGAATGGCGTTGTAGGCAGGATCGCTTGTCAAACGTCCCGAGCTATAGGCAAGGCCGGCTTTCCGAGCCATCTGCTTGGCGGTGCCGGGCATCAGTTGCAGCAGTCCTCGCGCGCCGACATGGGAAACTGCCCCGGCGTTGAATTCGCTTTCCTGCCGTGCAATCGCATAGGCCAGCGCCTTGTCTGAGCCGCCAATCTCCGCCTTTGCAGGGATCGCGCCGATGGGATGCGCGAGGGCGC
Source organism: Notoacmeibacter sp. MSK16QG-6 (assembly GCF_024158145.1). GTDB lineage: Bacteria > Pseudomonadota > Alphaproteobacteria > Rhizobiales > Rhizobiaceae > Notoacmeibacter. The sequence goes on along the minus strand of NZ_JAMYXM010000001.1, from coordinate 262,226 downwards.
CGATATCGAGGCCGCGCGAGGCAGCGATCTTGCCGACCTTCAGGCCGAGATAGGGGCCTTTGCTGCGTTCCGCCTTGACCGCGAGAAGCGCGAGTTCGCCGGGACTGGTGAGTTCGCGGGCCAGATCGAAGTAAAGCTGGCGTGCGCGATGTTCGTGACCCGCCGCCTCCAATCGTTCGATGGCCTGCACGGCGTGGCGCTGCGCAAAGGTCGCGCGGTCGGCATCGCTAGGTTTTGGAAAATCGACGGATAGGCGGGTTCGGCCAAGCTTGGCGGCGGCGAGCTGGCCATAAAAGGCGACATCGTAGCGCGCTGCCTGTGCGTAGTAGTCGCGTGGGTCGCCGCCGGCGGCTTCTATCGCCCGGCCCAGCCAGTAATAGCCACGGGCGCGGGAGATCGGACCTTCGGCGCGCAACAGAATATTGCGGAAATGATCGGCCGCGCGCTTTGGCTCGTGAAGGAAGCGCAAGGCGTACCAGCCAGCGTGAAACGAAGCGTCGATCCGGGTGCCTTCGCGGCCGCCGCCATGCTCGGCAACGACGCGATAGGCCAGGGCGGGCTGGTCGATATCGAGCAGTTCGCGCGACAGAACACGCCGTTCGAACCACCAGGCCTCGGGATCGATCCGTCCGGATTTCTCCGGGGCTTCCAGCAAAGCTTTGGCGGCTTCGTTATATTTGCCCTGCCAGCGCAAATACCGGGCCTTGGCAAAATAGAAAGCGTCGCTTCGTTCACCTTTAGGAACTGCCGAAAGCCTGCTCCAGGCATCGTTTTGCTTTCGGGTCACAGCCGCGAACGCGGCCTGGAGGCGTTGCCGTCCGCACAATCCGGAGACACGTTCCGCGCTGCGAAGACGGTCCTCGTAGAGCATGGTCTCCATTCTGCCGCAGTGAACGGAGCGGGGGATGAGCTGCCCATAGCGACGCAGTATGTCGATCTCATCTCCGGCATCGAGCTTGGTTGTTTGCCACAAAGGCGAAATTGCCGCTGCGGCTGCGCGTTGGTCGCCCAGCGCCAGTTGCGCGGCGGCGAGGGCTCGCGCGCCTTCGATGGTTTCCGGTTCGCTCGCGCCGAAAGCGGCAATGACCGACCGGGGAGCGTGATTTTCCGACGCCAGCGCTCTTTCAGAATTTTGACGCAGCCTCTGGGTGCCCGGCCATCCCGGCAGCGTGGCCGCGGCGGAGGCGACTTCAGCGGATGGGATGTTCTTTCCGCCGTAATAGGCAACTGCCCACATCATGATTTCACGGTCGAGTCCGCCAAGGCTGTCACGAATAGCGCGCGCCTCGTTCCACCGATCCGCCGTTATCGCATCGAGACCAGCCTTAAGCCGCACTGGATTGTATGCGGATGGTCGCTCTGTCCGTGGCGGTATGCCGGATGTCTCCTGCGCCAGCGGCATGGAGGGCGCAGCGACACAGAGGCCGGAAAGTAGAACGCTGGCGGAAAAAACAGAACGCAGACGCATGGTCGCTCCAATAACGCGGAACCGGGGACTTTAGCCGGTCTCACGCGATAGCGCGTATAAACCAGCCTACATTAGCGCATGACAATAAGGTGCGACAGTGAAGTCCGGGTTAATCAAACCTTGCCGGTTGGTGTTCAATTTGACCCGAAACACAGTGACAATTCCACGCCGTCAGAGGCTTGCCGCGCCAAGGCGCGCAAATTATGGTGCGCCGCTTCTGACAGGGTGCGGTTCCTTCGCGCCCCTTCGACCATCTGGAGATGATGATCATGCTAAGAGGATCGCTACCCGCGCTCGTCACCCCCTTCACACAGGATGGGGCGCTGGACGAGAAAGCGTTCGGCGATTTTGTCGAGTGGCAGATCTCCGAAGGGAGCGACGGTCTGGTGCCTGTCGGCACGAGCGGCGAAAGCCCGACTCTGACCCATGATGAACACAAGCGCGTCATCGAGATGACCGTCGAGATCGCCGATGGCCGCGTGCCTGTGATCGCCGGCGCCGGTTCTAACAACACCGCCGAAGCAGTCGATTTCGCCCGTTTCGCGGAAAGCGTCAAAGCCGACGGCGTGCTCGTCGTCACCCCCTATTATAACAAGCCGAACCAGCGCGGTCTTTACGCACATTTCGCAGCGATTGCCGAAGCGGTGTCGATCCCGATCGTCATTTACAACATTCCGGGCCGGTCGATCATCGATATGACGCCGGAGACCATGGGTCGGCTCGTTCAGAATTTCAGTAATTTCATCGGCGTGAAGGACGCAACGGCGAAGGTCGATCGTGTCAGCGAGCAGAGAGCGGCGTGCGGAAAAGATTTCATTCAGCTTTCCGGCGAAGACTCCACCGCGCTCGGTTTCAATGCTCATGGCGGGGTAGGATGCATTTCGGTTACGGCCAATGTCGCGCCTGCGCTTTGCGCTGAATTCCAGAAGGCGACGCTTTCGGGCGACCGCGATAGAGCGATTGAATTGCAGGACCGGCTGATGCCGCTTCACAAATCGCTATTCATCGAGCCAAACCCGACGGGAGCAAAGTACTGCCTGTCGCGCCTTGGTCGTATGCAGAATGTCGTCCGCTCTCCGCTTGTACCGGTGGATGAGGATACGGCCTCTACGCTGGACGCAGCGATGCGCCATGCCGGCCTCTTGAACTGACGGCCTGACGAGCAGACTTAAAGGCATGGCCAAAAAGAGTGATCCAAACAGCCGGACGATTGCCGAAAATCGCAAGGCTCGCTTCAACTATCACATCGACGATACGATTGAAGCGGGTCTTGTGCTCACCGGCACGGAGGTCAAAAGCCTTCGCAATGGCGAGGCGAACATTGCCGAAAGTTACGCTTCCGAGGAGAATGGCGAGTACTGGCTGATAAACAGCTATATTCCCGAATACACCCAGGGCAACCGCTTCAACCATGAACCGCGGCGTTTGCGGAAACTGCTTTTGAATAAGCGGGAAATGGCGCGCCTTGCCAAGGAGATCGATCGGCAGGGCATGACCGCCGTTCCGTTGAAGCTCTATTTCAATGAGCGTGGCGTCGCCAAGCTGCTATTGGGTATCGCCAAAGGCAAGAATGTCGCCGACAAGCGCGAGACCAGTAAGGAACGCGACTGGAACCGACAGAAGCGCCGCCTCATGAAAGAGCATGGCTGACACACGGACGCGCTTCTCAAAAAATTCCGTTCCTAGACGCTTGGCCGCACCAGCAATCATTCATCGTATTCGTAATCTTCCGCTTCTTCATCTTCCACATCCGGCTCATAGCGCCGCGGCAGTCGATCACCGCTACTGTCACGACCGATTTCCTTTCTCATATCGGCGATATCGAGAAAATGATCGGCCTGCCGTCGAAGATCGTCGGCTATCATGGGCGGCTGGCTGGAAAGCGTCGATACGATCGAGACTTTCCGCCCCTGCCGCTGCAGTGCCGCGACCAAGCTGCGAAAATCGCCGTCGCCGGAAAAAATGACGTAATGATCGAGTGAAGGCACCAGTTCGAGCGCGTCGATCGTCAGCTCGATATCCATATTACCCTTGATCTTCCGGCGGCCCATGGAGTCGGTGAATTCCTTGGCCGGCTTGGTGACGACCGTGTAGCCATTATAGTCGAGCCAGTCGATCAACGGCCGGATCGAGGAGTATTCCTGATCCTCGACAAGAGCGGTGTAATAATAGGCGCGAAGCACGTAGCCCAGCGATTTGAAGTGCGCCAACAGACGGCGGTAATCGATATCGAAACCCAATGCCTTGCTGGTGGCGTACACATTGGCGCCGTCGATAAATAGTCCTATTTTTTCTCGTTGATCAAACATTGTGAGATGTCCTGAAAAGGCCGAAAACCAAAGCGGTCGGAAAATCTAAAATCATGAAGAAACAACGGTCCGCTTCACAAAACGTTGCATTTGTCACATAGCTTCTTCCATCCTTGCCTGTACGCTGAATGCCTTGCGTTCGCCGCCCTGTTCGGCTATGGCAGCGCTTCATCAGCAGACAGGCACCGTCACTGAAAGGAACCCGGCATGGCCCGTGTGACCGTCGAAGATTGCATTGACAAGGTCTCCAACAGGTTCGACCTCGTTCTTTTGTCGGCCCATCGCGCTCGGCTGATCAGCCAGGGTGCGCCGATTACCGTCGACCGCGACAACGATAAGAACGCGGTTGTATCGCTACGCGAGATCGCCGACGAGACGCTGTCGCCCGAAGATCTGCGTGAGGACATGATCCATTCGCTGCAGAAGCATGTCGAAGTGGATGAACATGAGCATGCCGCGTCCGATTCGCTGATCGAGCCGGCGCGTGAGATGGCTGACCAGGAAGCTGGGCCTGATGTGAGCCGCGATGAGGTCGATGAGCCGGCCACATTCGACCGGATGAACGAGGAAGAGCTTCTCGCCGGTATCGAGGGTCTTGTTGCACCGGAAAAGAGCGACGATTATTAAGCGTTCAACGCTTGCCGTCAGCCTTGCATTCAAGCGCGTCCGGTCGATTGGCCGGGCGCGTTTTGCTTTGGAGCATGGTAAACCGGCGCAGGAGTCGATGAGCCGTTAGGGGAGTGGTGGAACCATGATGCGCCAGTACGAGCTTGTGGAGCGTGTTCAGCACTACAAGCCGGATGTGAATGAGGCGCTGCTCAACAAGGCCTATGTCTATGCGATGCAGAAACATGGCCATCAGAAGCGTGCGTCCGGCGATCCCTATTTCTCCCACCCGCTCGAAGTGGCCGCCATTCTGACGGACCTCCATTTGGACGAAGCAACGATCGCCGTGGCGCTGCTTCACGATACCATCGAGGACACCGACGCCACGCGGCAGGAGATCGACCAGATATTCGGGCCGGATATCGGTAAGCTGGTCGAGGGTCTCACCAAACTCAAAAAGCTCGAGCTTTATTCCAAGAAGGCTGAGCAGGCCGAAAATCTGCGCAAATTGCTGCTGGCGATTTCCGACGACGTGCGCGTTCTGCTCGTGAAGCTCGCCGATCGGCTCCACAATATGCGCACGATGGAGGCCATGCGGCCGGACAAGCAGGTCCGCATTTCCGAAGAAACGATGGAGATTTATGCGCCGCTGGCCGGGCGGATGGGCATGCAGGATTTGCGTGACGAGCTGGAAGCGCTGTCGTTTCGCTACATCAATCCCGAAGCCTACCGCATGGTGACGGAGCGACTCGGCGACTATGTCGCGCGTAATGCCGATCTCATCGAGACAATCGAAAGTCAGCTCGGCGAACGCTTCGAGGCGGCGCATATCGGCGCGCGGGTCAAAAGCCGGCAGAAGACGGCATGGTCGATCTTTCGCAAGATGGAGCGCAAGACACTTTCCTTCGAGCAGCTATCCGACATTTTCGGGTTCCGCGTCGTCGTCTACGACGAGAATGACTGCTACCGTGCGTTGGGTGCGATTCACCGCGAATGGTCGATGGTGCCTGGCCGCTTCAAGGACTACATTTCGACGCCCAAGCAGAATGGCTACCAGTCGATCCATACCACCATTGTCGGCCCATCACGCCAACGCATCGAACTGCAGATCCGTACCGAAGAAATGGATCAGGTCGCCGAATACGGCGTGGCGGCGCATGCTGCCTACAAGGAAGGCAGCGACGACCCCCTCGGCCAGACCTTTGCATTCGCCAATCTGCGCCGGACCATCGAAACGCTTGTGCAGGGCGAAGCGCCGGAAGAATTTCTCGACAATACCAAGCTTGAACTGTTCCACGATCAGGTCTTCTGCTTCACGCCGAAAGGTCGGGTCATCGCACTGCCGCGAGGCGCCACGCCCATCGATTTCGCCTATGCGGTCCATACGCAGATCGGCGACACGACGGTCTCCTGTAAAATCAATGGAGCGATTTCTCCGCTGATGACGGAGTTGGTGAACGGCGACGAGGTCGAGATCATCACCTCCGATACACAAACCCCGCCGGCCGCCTGGGAAAATATGGTCGTGACCGGTAAGGCGCGGGCGGCGATTCGCCGGGCAACTCGGCTGGCGATCCGTAAACAATACTCGGGGCTGGGCCGACGAATTATCGAGCGCGCCTTCGGCTACGCCGGCAAGGATTTCTCCATCGAGCTTTTGACGCCGCATCTGCATCGGTTCGGCCAGAGAGATCCTCTCGATGTGCTGGCCGCTCTTGGGCGCGGAGAAATTTCGTCGAACGATGTCATGAAGCTGGTCTACCCGGACTGGCAGGGCGACCGTGCGGCGCATCTGGAAAGCAATGGCGGCGACCATGCCCGTCCCCGTGATCGGCAGGGCTGGTTCGGCTTGTCCGCCGGCCCGGGCATGCTTTTCCACATGCCGCAGAACGGACAGAACGATGATCCGGGTGACGGCGAAGGTGCGGGTCATCCCGATAGCAGCGATGACCAGATCAACGCCTTGCCGATCCGCGGCGTAACTGGCGATTTGCCCGTCAATTTTGGTGCGGCCGGTGCTGTGCCGGGTGATCGCATCGTCGGGATTCTTACGCCGGGCAGGGTCATCACGATTTATCCAATTCAAGCCGACGCCCTGATTGCCTTCGAGGATCAGCCTGAACGTTGGGTGGACGTTCGCTGGGACATCGATTCCGCCTTAGGTGAGCGCTTTCCGGCTCGGATCGCCGTTACACTTATCAACCAGCCCGGCTCGCTGGCGACAGTCGCCAATATTATCGCATCTCTCGACGCCAATATTCACGAGCTTTCCATGACGCGGACCGCTACCGACTTCACCGAAATGCGGATCGATCTGGAAGTATGGGACCTCAAACATCTGACCCGCCTGCAACAGTCACTGCGCGAATGTGACATGGTCAGTGACATCCGCCGGCTTTTCAGCTAGCGCGGACGTAATAGCGGGACGAGGACGCAAATGAGTATGACAGTCGACGAAGTGTTGGACGTTTTCCGGCAGGCAGGCGCCGTGCTGGAAGGCCATTTCATACTGACATCCGGCCTGCGCAGCCCGGTTTTTCTGCAGAAGGCGCGGGTCTTCATGCATGCCGACAAGACCGAGACGCTGTGCAAGGCGTTGGCAAAGCGTATCGGCGACGAAGTGGATGGCAGGATCGATTACGTCGTCGGACCGGCTGTCGGGGGACTCATCCCGGCCTATGAGACGTCTCGTCATCTCGGCGTGCCGGCAGTCTGGGTCGAGCGGGAAGACGGCCGTTTCCGCCTCCGCCGTTTCGAGATGGAGCCAGGCGCCAGAGTGGTCATCGTCGAGGACATCGTGACGACCGGACTATCTATTCGCGAGACGATTGAAGCGTTGCAGGCGATTGGCGCCGAGGTCGTCGCCGCGGCTTGCATCATCGACCGCTCGGCTGGAAAAGCGGATGTCGGCGTGCCACTCATTGCCCTTGCAGAATATGAAGTCCCAGCCTATTCACCCGAAGAACTGCCCGCTGCACTTGCTGCAATACCGCCCGTGAAACCGGGCAGCCGCAACATCGGCTGACCGGTCCTCGGCCTGAGACGAATGCAGCCGGAAGCCAAGGCTGAAACGTAGACTGCACATCGGTGCGTCAGGATTTTTTTGAGAGATGCTGTTCAGACGACGTCGGGAGGAAACGGGATGGAAGCGGTTTCGCATCGCCGTCTGGCCGCGCCGCTCCTGGTCGCGCTCAGTCGCCTATTTCACCAAGCGTGTGCTGCGGTTGAGCGGTAGCCCCCATGCGATCGCGGCCGGCGTGGCCGCCGGCGTATTCGCGTCGTTCACTCCCTATCTTGGTTTTCATATTATCGGCGCTGCCGCCATTGCATGGTTGATCGGCGGCAATGTCATTGCGTCGGCCATTGGCACATTTGCGGGCAACCCGCTCACCTTTCCGGTCATATGGACAGCAACGCTCGAAACCGGGCGTTACATTCTCGGCTATAATGCCGCTCCGTCGGATCGCTGGATCGGCAGGCGTCTGATGCATATGGAGTTTGATGCGCTCTGGCAGCCCCTGTTGAAGCCGATGACGGTCGGGGGACTGTTGTGGGGCACGCTCGCTGCCGTGATTGCTTATGGGCTTTTGCGGGGTTCCATCGCTGCTTTCCAGCAGCAGCGTCGCAGAAGACTTGTCGAGCGGGCCAAGGCTCGGGCTCGGCTCCAGGCCGACGCGCTTTCGCGTCAGAAGACAACGGCGACCGCATGATTATTGGACTCGGATCGGATCTCATCGACATTCGCCGAATCGAGAGGGTGCTGGAAAAGTACAGCGGCCGTTTCGAAAAACGCGTCTTTACCGAGGTGGAACGCCGAAAATCGGACCGGAGGGCTGAGAGAGCGGCCTCCTACGCAAAGCGGTTCGCTGCAAAGGAAGCGTGTTCCAAAGCCTTGGGAACCGGAATACGGCAAGGCGTTTTCTGGCGGGATATGGGCGTCGTCAATCTGCCGTCCGGCAAGCCGACGATGGCGCTGACCAACGGCGCGCAGGAAAGATTGCTGGCAATGATGCCGGAAGGCCACAACCCCGCCATTCATTTGACCATAACCGATGATTTCCCCTTGGCGCAGGCCTTTGTCATCATCGAGGCTCTGCCGGAACGATAGGACCGGGTGGACACCACCGGCCGACACTTGAACAAGCCGCATTGCGGCATTGGCATTGGAACTGTAAAGACGACTCCGAAACAGGCGGCATGGGCTAAGGCGCATGTATGGCTAGGGCCGGCGAAAACGAGGACGGCGTGGCAGAACAGGGCGATAGCGAGGCCAGGGCCGACAAGTCCGGCAAGGGCGGATTTTCTGAAACGATCTCGGTCATAGTGCAGGCGCTCATTCTGGCGCTTGTGCTGCGAACCGTGCTGTTTCAACCTTTCTCGATTCCTTCCGGTTCGATGCGCCCCACTCTTCTTGAAGGCGACTATCTATTCGTCAGCAAGTGGTCCTATGGCTATTCACGCTACTCCCTGCCGCTCGGACTTGATCTGTTCGAGGGTCGCATTTTCGATAGCGAGCCGGAGCGCGGCGATGTCGCGGTGTTCAAATTCCCGCCGGACCCCTCGGTCGATTACATCAAGCGCGTCATCGGCTTGCCTGGCGACCGCATCCAGATGCAGGACGGACAGCTCGTCATCAATGGCAAGCCGGTCGAGCGCGAGAAGATCGGCACCATTGATGACGAAGACATCACCGAACTGGATCGTCCCGTCGATGTCTATCGTGAAACCATGCCAAATGGCGTGGCGTACGAAACGCTCGATATCACGCCAAACGGAATCTACGATTCCACGCGCGAATTCGTCGTGCCGGAAGGCCACTATTTCATGATGGGCGACAATCGCGACAACTCCAATGATAGCCGCGCTGCCGTCGGTTTCGTGCCTTACGAGAATTTGGTCGGCAAGGCGCAGATCATCTTCTTCTCGGTGGCCGAAAGCGCCAGCCCGCTTGCGGTTTGGCGCTGGCCCTCGACGCTGCGTGGCAGCCGTCTTTTGAATACGATCGATTGAGGAATGAGCCACGGCAAAGCCAACTCGCAGGCGCTCGCTCAACGAGCCGGCGAACTGACGGGCCATACCTTCAAGGATACCGAGCGTCTGGAGCGGGCTTTAACCCACTCCAGTGCGCGCAACGCCAATAAGAGCAACTACGAGCGGCTGGAGTTTCTCGGTGACCGGGTTCTCGGTCTCGTCATCGCGGAAATGCTATTCACTGCTTTTCCAAAAGCCGATGAGGGCGAACTCTCCGTCCGGCTGAACCAGCTTGTCGACGCGACGACCTGCGCGGAGGTGGCCGAAGAGATTGGCCTTCATGAATTGATTCGCACAGGGTCGGAGATCAAGAGCCTCGCTGGCCGCAAGCGGCAATCGCTACGGGCCGATGTGATGGAAAGCGTGATCGCAACGATCTATCTCGACGGGGGAATGGAGGCCGCGCGGCCATTCATCGAGAAGCACTGGCAAAGCCGAGCCCTTGCCAAGACGGCCGGAAGACGCGACGCGAAGACCGAGCTTCAGGAGTGGGCGCATCAGAAGATTGGCGCACCGCCGCTTTATTCGATTCTCGACCGCAGCGGCCCGGATCATGACCCGGTCTTCTCGGTGCGTGTCGAGGTAGAAGGTTTCGTTTCGCAAGAGGCCAAAGGGCCGTCGAAACGTGAGGCGGAACGTCTGGCTGCGGAAAAGATGCTAATCGCGGAAAAGGTCTGGCAGAGCGAAGGAGCGGCCAGCTAATGGCGGAAAGAGGCGAAGGCGACGCGATTGGACGTGAGGGTGCGGACGTTGACGGTCTGGAAACCCGATCGGCTTTCGTTACGCTGCTCGGCGCGACCAATGCAGGAAAATCGACTCTGTTGAACCGTTTCGTCGGTTCGAAGGTTTCCATCGTCACCCATAAGGTCCAGACGACGCGTACAACCATGCGCGGCATCGCCATCCATGACAATGCACAGATCGTGTTCATCGACACGCCTGGCATCTTCAAGCCGCGCCGCCGGCTGGACCGCGCCATGGTGGCCAGCGCCTGGAGCGGCGCGCGCGATGCGGATATCGTTCTCTTCGTGGTCGATGCCGAACGCGGGTTGGAAGGTGACGCAGCCACCATTCTGGAGCGGCTGGCCGAAACGCGGCAACCGAAGGCGCTGGTCCTGAACAAGGTGGATCGCGTCAAGCCGGAGCAATTGTTGGCGCTTGCAGCGAAGGCCAATAAGGCCGTTGCTTTCGATCAGACCTTCATGATCTCTGCACTGAACGGTTCGGGCACTGACGATGTGATGGACTGGCTTGCTAATGAGGCCAAACCCGGCCCGTGGTATTATCCGGAAGATCAGGTGGCCGATGCGCCGCTTCAGCTTCTGGCGGCCGAAATCACGCGTGAGAAGCTTTACCTGCGTCTGCACCAGGAATTGCCCTACTCATCCCATGTCGAAACGGAGCGTTGGGATCGCGGAAAAAAGGGGATCCGTGTCGAGCAGGTCATCTATGTCGAGCGCGACAGCCAAAAGAAGATCGTGCTGGGACAGAAGGGGCAAACCATCAAGGCTATCGGCACGGCGGCGCGTGAGGAGCTTTCGGCGCTCCTCGAAGAGCCTGTTCACCTTTTCCTCTTTGTCAAAGTGCGGCAGAACTGGTCGGACGATCCGGACCGTTACCGCGATATTGGTTTGGACTATTCGCAATAGGGCACTGCCCGCCAGCGGGCAGCGGTAGAGCGGAGACGTCATGCAGTGGGCCGATGAAGGCATCGTCCTCGGTGTCCGCCGTCACTCCGAAAGCGCAGTGGTGCTGGAGTTGATGACGGCTGCCCATGGTCGGCACCTCGGTCTGGTGCGGGGCGGCCGCTCACGACGGATGCAACCTGTTCTGCAACCGGGCAACCGCGTGTCGGCGGCTTGGCGCGCGCGTCTGGACGAGCATCTCGGCACTTATACGGTCGAACCATTGCAGCATCATGCAGCCCGCCTCTATGGCAGCGCAGTGGGCTTGTACGGGCTGCAGGCCATGGCGGCCCACTTGCGACTTCTACCCGAGCGCGATTCTCATCCGCGTCTGTTCGATATGACGGCGCTGCTCGTGGAGCACTTCGAGGAGCCGGAAAAAGCGCTCGAACTCTTTCTCCGCTTCGAACTGATGCTGCTGGACGAAATGGGCTTCGGCCTCGATCTACGCCAATGCGCGGCCACCGGCACGACCGAAGAGCTCATTTATGTGTCGCCGAAGTCCGGTCGCGCGGTCAACAGAGAGGCCGGCGCGCCATGGGCCAGCAAGCTATTGCCATTGCCGGGCTTCTTGCGTGAATCGCAAAGAAGGGCAGACCGCGCTGCCATGCAGGACGCTGCGACGCTTCTGATCCACTTCTTTGAGCGTGACATTCACGGTCCGCGAGGCAAACCGCCCGGGCCGGAACGACAATCCTTTCTGGAGGCCGCTTTTCAGGCGATCGGCGCTCACCAGACGCTTTAACAGGTTTACTCCGCTGGCGCGGTGACCGGGCGCTCGACACGCTGTTCGCTGATCGGCCAATGGAGAATAGCGGCAATCAGGCCAAGAACGACGCCGATCCACCAGACCGGATCGTAGGAACCCATCGTCTGCCTGAGATAGCCGCCGAGCCATACACCCAGAAACGAACCCACCTGGTGAGAAAGGAAGACGATTCCACCGAGCATGCCGAGATATTTCGTGCCGAACATGACTGCCACAAGCGCGTTGGTCGGCGGAACTGTCGACAGCCACAGAAAGCCCATCGCAACCGAAAAGGCGATCACCGTTGCCGGCGTTTGCGGCAGCAGGAGAAACGCCGTCACGGCAATCGAACGTCCGATGTAAATGAGCGCAAGCATGACCGGCTTACTTTTCCGCTGGCCGATTATACCCGAGGCCAAAGAACCGATGATGTTGCAGAACCCGATAAGCGCCAATCCGAGGACAGCGTAGCTGGCGTCCACGCTGATATCGGCCAAGTAGGCGGGAAAATGCGCGGTGATGAAGGCCACCTGGAAGCCGCATACGAAAAAGCCGGACGTCAGCAGCAGGTAGGAGGGATGGCCGAAGGCTTCGCGCAGCGCCTCGCCAATCGTCTGATCATTCGCGACCGGAACCATCCGGCCCGTTGACGACGTGCCGTTCAGCGGGATGGCGAGAAACGGAATGACCAGCATCATAGCCGCCATCCAGAACAACGCATCGGACCAGCCGAACATTTCGATGAGTTGCTGGCTGAGCGGCGCGAAGATCAGCATGCCGGCGCTTCCTGCTGCCGTCCCGATGCCGAAAACCAGACTGCGCTGGTCTTCCGTCACGTTGCGGGCGAACGCGGCCAGTACAATACCGAAACTGCCAGCAGCGACCCCGAGCCCGATCAGTATGCCCGCGCCGATATAAAGAAGGCCGGCTGTTTGCGCCGTCGCCATCAGTACGAGGCCCGCCGCATAGGTGAGCCCAGAAACGGTCAGCACGCGCCACGTGCCATAGCGGTCTGCAATGGCGCCAAACAATGGCTGGCCGAGACCCCAGAAGATATTCTGGATGGCAAGGGCCAGCGCGAAGGCATTTCGGTCGAAGGGCCGGTCGGCCAGCATCGGAAGCTGGAAAAAGCCCATCGCCGAACGGGGACCGAAAGTGAGCGCGGCAATGATGCAGCCGCACGCGACAATGAGAACGGGAAATCCCGGTTCCGCAGGCGTGCTTTTCACCGTCTTCGCCCGCGCCTTACCGTCCATCATGCTGCTGCTCCGTCCAGAAAATAGGAACGGTTCATGAGAGCCGATGGCGCAATGTGCGGCAAGCTTGGCGGCGGCAAAATCGTGTCACCGACGCAAAACCGTTCGACCGGTCAGCTTTCGGACGCGGCCTTATCGACTATCGCATTCTGCGGCTGCGAAGGATCTGTCTGTCCGGAAACGATATGCAGATCGCGCTGCGGAAATGGGATGCTGATCCCTTCGGCATCGAACCTTTCCTTGACCAGCTTGCGCAGGTCGTTGAGCGTATTCCAGTAATCCTTGGTCAGCGTCCAGTATCGAGCCTCGACCGCTACGGCGCTATCACCAAGGGACTGCACGTAATAATACGGCTCAGGATCGGACAGCACCCGGTCGTCCCGCTCGACGATGCCGCGCATGATCGCGATGGCCGTGTCTGCGCTGTCGCCATAGCCGATACCGATATTCAGATCGCCGCGGCGCTGGCTGTTGCGATGATAGTTGGTGATCGGCTTGTTCCAGATCTCGCTATTGGGCACCATCATGTAGAGCCCATCGAGCCGCTTCATCTCGGTGGTGAACAGACCGATCTCTTCGACAATCGCCATGACGCCGCCCGCTTCAATCAGTTCGCCGACCTTGAGAGGACGAAGAACGAGAAGCATGATTCCCGCCGCGACATTCTGGAGTGTGCCCTGCAAGGCAAGACCGATGGCAAGGCCGGCGGCGCCGAGCGCGGCAATAATGGACGTGGTTTGTACGCCGAATTGGCTAAGCACCGTCGTGATGACGAAGGCCAACACAATGTAGCGTACCGTTTTGGACAGAAACCGCGTGAGCGTCGCATCCATATGCTTGAATGCGGACAGTCCGCTGCGTGTCCAGCGTTCCAAGACCTTGGCGAAGATCCAGCCAAAGATGAGTATGAGAATCGCACCGACGACGGAGAAGGCATATTCGGCGACCAACGTCGTCAATTCGCCTGTCGCGTTGTCGATGGCGCCGGTCACGTCGCTAGCGACCTGCTGGGTCAGGTTTTCCATACTTTCATTCCATGGTCAGTTTGGTGGAGGTCGCGCGCGCGGCCCGAAACTTCACGCGCATTCGCAATTTTTGTCGATTACCGCAAGTTTTTGCCGCTTGCTGCGGGGGCGGACACATCGGCGGAACCGACGGCCTGCTCAAGCAATCGGACGCGCTCAAGAAAGGCACATTCCACGTCTGCGACTGGAAGCGGCGTAAGATCCAGTCCCGTCGGATCGAAACCACGCGGACGGGCAAAGGTCTGTCCGGCTTCTTTCTCGGAGAACCCGGCTAGGGTAATGGCTTCGTGCCAGGCGGCGATGGTATCGGCGCGCTTGATGCAGCGTGTCCAATCGGTGGGGAGGGCAGCCGGTAGCCCGAAGCGTAAATGAATCGCCTCCTGAAGGCGCTTCTCGACAAGCTTATACGTGCCGCCGACAACCGCCTTAAAGGGCGAAATCATATCGCCGATCACATATTCAGGACCATCGTGCAAAAGGGCGGCGAGACGGAGCGCCACTGGCGCATCCGGCTTCAACCGTTCCACGATGTCGGTGACCAATAGACTGTGCTGCGCCACCGAAAAGGCGTGATTGCCCCGCGTTTGCCCGTTCCAGCGGGCGACGCGCGCCAGGCCATGGGCAAGGTCGGAGAGCTCGACATCGAGCGGAGAGGGATCGAGGAGATCGAGCCGCCGCCCGGACAGCATACGCTGCCAGGCTCGCTGTACCTTCGGCTGGCTCACGCTTCACTCGCCTCATTCGGCGCGGCTGGCTCGATGGAAAAGGAGAAGCGGTCTGGCACTGCGATCTGCACAGGCGTTTCATCCGCCAGAATCGGAAGAGTTTTACCAAGCGCCGCCGCCACGCGGTCTATTCGCACCATGGCGAGGCCTGATTGGCCAGAAACGGTGCCGAGTTCTCCCACCGGCTTTTCGTCGGCGATAAGCGGCGTACCACCTTCGGGCAGGTTCGAATCGGCTGTGATCTGAACAATCCGGCGCCGGGCCGTGCCCCGGTGATACATTCGCGAGACGACTTCCTGCCCTACAAAACAGCCCTTCCGTAACGAAAGCCCACCGAGTTGATCGAGGAGGATATCGAACGCGAAGGCCTCGCCAACGGTATAGTCCTTATCGGCCTCCGGCACGCAATGACGGATACGAAGCTCGGTTACTGCATCGGCATCGGCTGGTGCGCCGTCGGCATCGGCGCCATAAAGCCGGTGAACATTTTCCGGTGCCGGAAAACGTCGGTCAGTGAGGCCATTATCGACGTCAACGCCCAAAGCAACATGCGTTTGGTCCAGCTTTTCCACCGACACCTTCGCTCTCATCCGATAAAGGTTGAATCGCGTCGCCAGATCGTCGCTGCGATGATCCTCCGTGTCGATCAGAAAGCCTTTTTCGATACGGCTGATGAGAAACGGATAAGCAACCTTGCCCTGTGGCGTCAGAAGTGCGGCCGGCCGGACCTCATCATCTTTCAGTTCGGCCAGATCAAGCGTGATCAGGTTCTGAAGAAAATGGGTGGCATCTTCGCCCTTGATCGCGATCAGGGCGCGGCCATCAATAGCGTATAGTCGGGCCACAATCAGTCTCCCGCCACAAAAAACGCCCATTCGCCATCGGGTGTGATCCCGACACGATAAAAGACGTAAGCGCCAATCTGTAGCATATCGGCATAATCGCCCGCCGTGACGATCCGGAACAATTCGACCTTCTGCTCTGGCGTCAGCGTTTCCAGCGAACGACCGAAGAAATAGGGCCAAACGTAGAGTTCGGTTTTCTCGCCCTCGTCGAAATGGACGTAGCCCGCTTCGAGAATCTCGGAAAGTATCGCCAGGATTTCCTGGCCTTCCTCGTCACCGCTCACCTCTTTGAGAAACGCGATGACATCGCCATCGACACCGCCGAGAGACAGCGTTGTCTGGCGTTCGCCCATGCCAAGAAGCGGACGAAGGCGTTCCACGTCACCGGAGCGGGCTGCATCGATAATAAGCTGGCGCATCCGGGCGACCGGCTCGGGAAGTGTAGAGAGGTCATGGCTGACGGGTGGAGGCGGCGCGCTTTCAGGAGCGGGCTCCGCGACCGTATCGTTTTGCGACTGCTCCTCCGCCGCCTGTGCTTCGGTTTCGCCAGTTACCGGCGCTTCGATGAGGGGCGTATCGGAGGCTTCCGCTGGCAACTGCGAATCGGCCGGCGCCGTTTCAACAGGCAGCGATGATGGCGCGGGGGGTGATGTTGGCTGTGGCGTGTTGCCGCTGCCCGGCGCACTGGGTGGCGGCAATGGAGCCGTTTCCACCGGTCCCGGCTCACCCACCGGAGCAGCGACAGGCGCATCGTTTAGCGGCGGCAAATCCTGTGATCGGGGCGACGGATCGACTTCTGCCGGCGTTCCGTTGCCTGGAAGAGCTATGGGGCCGGCCGGATTTTGTCCGTCATCCGTCGTTAGTTCGCTAAGCGCGAACGCTGTCGAAGAAACGAATAGCACGGCTCCGGCGAAGAGGACGCCGCGAAGAAAAAAAACGGAGGTATGGCGCATCATGCGCCATAGATTGTCTTCTTGAGCGCGGGCGTCAATGGGGTCCGATGCTTCGAAGCGGCGGGTATTTAGTGATGGCGCGCCGTGCTGTCGAACTCGCCAGCAGTCAGGCGGTCGCGCATACGATCCAGCATATCGGACGCAGCCTGTTCGCCGGCTTCGTCCTGCAGGGCGGAGAGCGCCGTGGCGATCGCCGTCTCAGCTAGAATTTCGACGTCGATGCCGGCGAAGCGTCCCTCGGCCCAAGCTTCATCATGGGATTCGATGGCGCATAGGCGCATCTCTTCCAAAATCCGGCTTTCCACATCGCTCGGCGCATCCTGCATAAAAACGTCCCGATTTTTATCGTTCATTAAGCGAGTCTTAATCGGTGTAGCACAGCCGTGGCGGACCGCACCATCCAAGCGTGGAATTGGTTAACCGGTAATCGACGGCGCAGATGGTCGTTTCGAATCGGAACGATCAGTTGCCGAAGCGGTCGACCAGGCTTTTTGCCAACAGCCGGCCCTCGACCCGGAACCGCTCCGCGGCGTTGACCGAGGCGGTCGTGCACTGCCGGTGATAGCTCGCGTAACGCCTGTAACCACGATTATAAGCGGCCGTCAGGCGGCGCTCGATGGCTTCATTCCCGCCGCTATTGGCGATGATCGTGCCCACGGCCTGCCGCCAGCTA
Source organism: Notoacmeibacter sp. MSK16QG-6 (assembly GCF_024158145.1). Classification (GTDB taxonomy): domain Bacteria; phylum Pseudomonadota; class Alphaproteobacteria; order Rhizobiales; family Rhizobiaceae; genus Notoacmeibacter. Next base: position 244,902 of record NZ_JAMYXM010000001.1, on the reverse strand, counting down.
TCATTGTCCTGACCGCAAAGGCTCCGCAGATATTGCATCGAGCCGGAAATCTCCGCCAGCCGGACGAGATCGGGCAAATAGGTCGATTCCGCACTTTCCACCGTGACAGCGGGCTTTTCCTCCGCCTCGGTTTCAGAAGTCTGGTCACCGTCTGTCTGCGCCATGACACCGCATGACATGGCCAGGAGGACCGTGACGATGAGAGAGGACCGAATGGGGCGAGGGAAGATCATGAGCTTTCTCTGCCGGGAAAGCGCGGCGTATTCAAGACTTTCGATATTCTCGATCTCATCGATCGGTCGCAAACTTTCGTGCAAGACGAAGCGTATCGGCCGTCACCGATTCGCCGTTGGCTTCCATTTCAGCAAGATCGAGCCACTCTATCGAGGCGGCATCGTCGCCGGCGCGCTCTTCGCCGCTGGCTTCCGTCACGAAGACATGGAGGTGAAATCGGGCGGCGCCGGCCTCGATTATGAAATTGTCCACAGGAGTCATCGTTTTGGCCGTAAGAGCCGTCTCCTCGAATAGCTCTCGTCGCGCCGCCTGTTCCAGCGTCTCTCCGTGAGCTACGCGACCGCCGGGAAACGCCAGCTTGCCCTCGAATGGCGGCCGTGCTCTCCGGACCAGAAGGTAATGCTCCTTGCGACAGACGATCACGGAGACGCCGGCAATCGTTTCGCTCATGTGCAAACTCCGCTTGACGCCAGGCAGGGTGGCGGGAAAGTTGCGTCGCATGTGCGGACGCTTCTCCCTTACCAGCCCTGCGGAGGCGGTCGAAAGCTATTTCGACCTCGATCCGATAGAGCCGTTCCCGCCACGCTACAACATCGCGCCGAGCCAGCCGATACTGATCGTCATGGGCTATACCGACCGACGCGCCGGCGTGAGCGAAACCGCGCGGCAGGTTCGGCTGGTGAGGTGGGGCTTGGTGCCGTCCTGGGCAAAAAATCCTGCCGATATGCCGCTTATGTTCAATGCGCGAAGCGAGACCGCTGCCGACAAGCCGGCCTTTCGCGGCGCCATGCGTCACGGACGCATTCTCATTCCGGCGTCCGGCTTCTACGAATGGCGTCGAAACGGCAATGAGAGGCCGCAACCCTATTGGATCAGTCCCGCTCGCGGCGGACTTATCGCCTTCGCCGGCCTCTACAGCCCATTCATGGCGCCTGACGGCTCAGAGGTGGAGACCGGAGCCATCCTGACAACCCGAGCAAATGAGACTCTCGGCGCGATCCACCACCGCATGCCGGTAACGATCCCGCAGGCCGATTTCGACCGCTGGCTCGATGTACGAAATTACGAGCCGCGCCATATCGCCGATCTTCTTCGTCCTGCCGATGAGGATTTCTGGCGCGGCGTGCCGGTATCGGCCGAGGTCAACAAGGTTGCGAATATGGGACCGGAACTTCAGGAGGCGGTCGAGGAGGTGGAGTTGAGAGAAAAATCTCCTGCGCCGCAAATGGAACTGTTCGGCAGTTAGTGCGATGGAATTCTCGCCAGCCCTCATCGGACCGTTCGGCACGGGTTTCGCGCTTGGCGCAACGCTGATCATCGCCATCGGCGCGCAGAATGCCTTCATTCTCCGGCAGGGACTGCTGCGGCAACACGTCTTCATCCTCTCTCTGATCTGTTCACTCTCAGATGCGCTACTGATTGTGGCGGGCGTGGCCGGTCTCGGCACGCTGATCAGCAGTGCGCCTTCATTGATTTTCTGGGTGACGCTTGGCGGAGCGGCATTCCTCTTCACTTATGCGGCCATCGCGTTTTATCGGGCCTGGCGTCCGTCAGTGATGATGCCGACAGACGGCACGGCAAAGGCTGGCAGATTATCCGCCGCTATTGCCACATGCCTCGCCTTCACCTTTCTCAATCCGCATGTTTATCTGGATACGGTTCTGCTTCTCGGCTCTCTATCGTCCCGATATGAAGGGGCGGCCCGTCTGGCATACGGGGCAGGCGCGGCGACCGCTTCCTTTGTCTGGTTTTTCAGCCTCGGCTACGGCGCACGCCTCCTGGCGCCGCTTTTCGCGCGACCCATTGCCTGGCGTGTTCTCGATGGCGTCATCGGAATCGTGATGGCGGCAATTGGCACCAAGCTATTGATACAGCTTTAAAAGTTCCGCCGACAGCCGGTTAAGGACAGTCGATGTCGCGGATGTAGCGGGCCTTGATCCAGCCGCTTATGACGCGATCGGCCTCGTAATGCGTGACGGGACACCAGCGCGAAGCCCAGGGCCGGCTGAGCGGACGGCACTTGGCGTCGAGATGAATGATGCCGTGCCGGCGCGGTGGCAATTGGTCGACGATGGCCGAGCGGGCGCTGGGCCGCGCGCGCATGTTCAGAACATCGTAGGGCGCGACATTAACAACATACAGGCAGCCGGGACCGGAGGTCGCCTGAGAGGGAGCAGTGCCGACAGCAATTGAAAGAGCTGTTGCGCCAAGCAGAATGAATTTTTGGAGACGAGCCATAACCTGTGTCCTCCGACATGCGCCCCTCTCGTCCACGATGCCGGAAAGCCGGGGCACGCGCAAGAAAATCGGGATATGAAACGCACAATGCCGTCCGCATGTCGCGAACGGCATCGAGAAAGACCGGAAATTTCAGTCAGATCGTTAGTTGGAACGACCCGACTTGGCCGTGCAGCGCCCGGCGACAGCGCCGGAAACGGCAGGGTGAGCGATCGACTTGTATTTGGGCGTGAGCTGGATGCCCCAATCGCTAGTCGCTACGCGGCCCTCGTTCCGGCGGGCTGCATCTTCACAACGCTTTGCTGCTTGTACGGCTTCAACGATTTCCAGTGCCATCGGCTTTTCCTTTTTGGCAACCAATTACAGTGTTTAGGTCGCCCGTTACGCTTATGCATCACAATGAAACGATCTGCTTTACAATTGGCTAACTCAAGCCTTCACCATGAGTTCCAAGCCGATTTTGGTTTGGTGAAGATATGGTTTGGCTAACCATGTTGCCGCCGCGCCACAAACGCCGACGCTGCGGACACCTTCCTTTGCATTTGAGCGGCTATGGAGAGACGCTTGACGGTTTCCCGCCCGCTGGCCCAAAAGACCGGCTCGCGATAAGCGCCAAAATCACCGGGACCCGACATGACTGAACTGCGCCTTTACAACACGCTGACCCGTCAAAAAGAGGTCTTCGAATCGGCCGATTCCAACAATGTGCGCATGTATGTCTGCGGACCGACGGTTTACGACTATGCCCATATCGGCAATGCCCGACCGGCCATCGTCTTCGACGTGATGTTTCGGCTGCTGCGGCATATCTATGGTGAAGATCACGTCACCTATGTGCGCAACATCACGGACGTCGACGACAAGATCAACGCCCGTGCGTTACGCGATTTCGGACCGCAAATCGAAGCCGGTGAATTGACGCTGAACGGCGCGATCCGCGAAGTGACCGAAAAGACCTTCACGCAATACCAGAAAGATGTCGCGGCCCTCGGCTGCCTGGAGCCAACCATCCAGCCACGCGCGACGGAGTTCGTGCTGCCGCGCGAGGACGGCAAAACGGATATGGCGGGCCTGATCCAGACCCTGCTCGACCGAGGAAATGCCTACATCGCCGAGGGCGGGGAGGGCGCCGAAGTGCTGTTCGATACCGCTTCGATGGCGGATTACGGTCATCTCTCGAAGCGCAAACTGGACGAGCAGCAGGCGGGCGCGCGCATTGCTGTCGAAAGCCACAAAAAGAACCCGGCCGATTTCGTCCTCTGGAAGGAAAGCGCGGCTGACCAGCCCGGCTGGGACGCGACGTTCCGCGTCGATAGTGCTGAGCGTACCATCCATGGCCGCCCCGGCTGGCACATCGAGTGCTCGGCGATGAGCGCCGCCTATCTCGGCGAGACCTTCGACATTCATGGCGGCGGGCTGGACCTGATCTTCCCGCATCACGAGAACGAGATCGCCCAGAGCCGCTGCGCCCACGGCTCCGAGACCATGGCCCGGTACTGGATGCATAACGGCTTTCTACAAGTGGAAGGCCGCAAGATGAGCAAGAGTGAAGGCAACTTCATCACCATCCACGATTTGCTGGAAACGGAAAAATTCGGCGGGCGCAAATGGCCGGGCGAGGTGCTGCGCCTAGCCATTTTGATGACCCACTATCGCGAGCCCATCGACTTTTCGGTGAGGCGGTTGGAAGAGGCGGAGGCGATCTTAAACCACTGGATTGGAATAGCTTCCATCGAACCTGCCTCTTCGGCTCCAGATGAAAAGTTTTTGAGTGCTTTATCAGATGACCTCAATATCGGCGCAGCGATATCGGCCCTGACAGCAAGTGTGAAAGGGGGGTGGGCCGGCGAACAAGTGCACGGGCAATTCTTTTCAGCGCTGAAATTGCTTGGGTTCGATATCTTTGCCATCAAAGCGGCTCGTCGAAATGCTATTGAGCTTTCGGAAGAGGAAATCGCCACCAGCGTAAGCCAACGCCTCGCCTTCATCCACGACAAGAATTGGGCCGAGGCGGACCGCATTCGCGATGAACTTCTGGAACAGGGAATCCAGCTAAAGGATTCAAAGGATTCCGAAACCGGCGAACGCGTGACCACTTGGGAGGTGAAGCGGTGACCCTTACCGGAGGCTGCCAGTGTGGCGGGATACGTTTCGCGGCCAGCGGCGAAGTGAAGGAAGCGGCCATCTGCCATTGCCGCATGTGCCAGAAGGCGGCTGGCTCGGTGATCTGGCCGTTCTTCACCGTTGAACGTGTGAATCTGGATTGGACGCAAGGCGAACCTTCCCGCTGGCGGTCTTCGCCATCGGCGCAGCGCGGTTTCTGCTGCGCGTGCGGCACGCCGCTGACTTTCGAGCCGGACGGCAAAGAGACGATCGACCTATCAATTGGCACGCTAGACGAGCCAGCCGCGCTGCCGCCGACCCATCACGTCTGGTCGCAGAAGATGGTTCCCTGGTTCGACACTCTGTCAGGCCTGCCGAGGACCACAGAACCGGAATCCTCATCGGGTGAGTCGTTTCAGCATCCCGATTACGGTACCAAGGACTGGCCACGGGAGCATAAGCCATGACCATCACCGGCGGCTGCCAATGCGGGGCGGTGCGGTTCGAGGCCGAGAGTCTGGGGCGCGCCTCCATCTGCCATTGCCGCATGTGCCAAAAGGCGTTCGGCGCTTTTTTCGGCCCGCTCGTGACGGCCCACGGTCTGAAATGGATGCGCGGCGAGCCGAAGCGTTTTGCCTCGTCCAACAAGGCCAGACGCGGCTTTTGCGGCCATTGCGGCACGCCGCTGACTTATGAATATGAGTGGGACGGTAAGCCCGTGGTTGAGATCGCTATTGGCGCACTGGACGATCCGGAACACGCTCCGCCAGCGGTTCAGGTCAATCCGGAAAATCGGCTGTCCTACTTCGCGACCCTCCACCAGGTCCCGGACCGTGGAGCCGATGACGCTGCGAAGATGCAGGACTTCTACGACGGCATCGTCAGCAATCTGCATCCCGACCACCCGACGGATGAGGGCGAAGACTGGCCGAAGGGCTGACATGCTTCCCCCGGCGGCTTCAGAGGTGTAAGGGCGGGCCATGACGAAAGAACGCCTCTACCTCTACGATACCACCCTTAGGGACGGTCAGCAGACGCCCGGCGTCGATTTTGCGCTGGAAGAAAAGCGCCAGATCGCCCAGTGGCTGGACGATTTCGGCATCGACTATGTCGAGGGCGGCTATCCCGGCGCGAACCCGACCGACACGGCGCTCTTTTCCGCTAAAGCGACAAAATCCGCAACTTTCACTGCATTCGGCATGACCAAACGGGCCGGGGTCTCGGCATCGAACGATCCGGGGCTGGCCGGAACGCTCGCCAGCAAGGCCGATGCGATCTGCCTGGTCGCCAAAAGCTGGGATTACCACGTCCGTGTCGCGCTCGGCTGCACGTTGGAGGAAAATCTCGACAATATCCGCCAGTCGGTTGAAGCCGTTGTTGGGGCTGGCCGTGAGGCGCTGATCGACTGCGAGCATTTCTTCGACGGCTACAAGGCGAACACGGACTATGCGCTCGCCTGCGCCAAAGCCGCCTTCGACGCTGGTGCGCGCTGGGTTGTGCTGTGCGACACCAATGGCGGAACGCAGCCCATCGATGTGCGCGCCATCGTGGAGCATGTCATCGGCGAAGCGGGTATTCCCGGCGACCATCTCGGCATCCACGCTCATGACGATACGGGTCAGGCGGTCGCCAACAGCCTTGCCGCCGTCAATGCCGGCGTCCGTCAGATTCAGGGCACACTGAACGGCATCGGCGAGCGTTGCGGCAATGCCAATCTTGTCTCGATCATCCCGACGCTATTGCTCAAGGAGAGCTTTTCGGAACGATTCGAGACCGGCATCGGCGCCGATAAGCTGAAGAGCCTGACCAGGCTATCGCGCCTGTTCGACGATCTGTTGAACCGCACGCCCGATCCGCAGGCGCCCTATGTCGGGGCATCCGCCTTTGCCACGAAAGCGGGCATTCACGCCTCCGCCCTTCTGAAAGAGCCGGAAACATATGAGCATGTCGCGCCGCAGAGCGTCGGCAACAATCGACGGGTCATGGTCTCCGATCAGGGCGGCAAGGCGAACTTCATAGACGGTCTCGCCAAGCGCGGTATCAGCGTCAGAAAAGACGATCCGCGCCTGGATTCGCTGATTGCGCTGGTCAAGGACCGCGAGGCGGAAGGCTATGCTTATGAGGATGCCGATGCATCCTTCGAAATGCTGGCCCGGCGTCATCTCGGCGCCGTTCCCAATTATTTCAATGTCACCAGCTATCGCTGCGTCGTGGAGCGCCGCATCAATGCCGTAGGCGAAAAGATCGATCTTGCCGAGGCGGTGGTGAAGGTCGAAATCGATGGCGAAGAGAAGATGAGCGTCGCCGAAGGAAAGGGGCCGGTCAACGCGCTCGATGTTGCGCTGCGCAAGGATCTCGGCAAATATCAGACCTTGATCGAGGATATCGAACTGGTCGATTATAAAGTCCGCATCCTGAACGGCGGCACCGAAGCCGTCACCCGCGTGATGATCGAGACGCGGAACGGGCACGGCCGTCACTGGACCACCATCGGCGTTTCGGACAATGTCATCGACGCCTCTTTCGAGGCGATGATGGACTCCATCGTTTACTGCCTTTTCGAACGGCTGGAAGCACAGAAAGCGGCCTGATGGCTACCTCAGCGAACGGACCGGTCGTGACCGACACCGGTGATACGCTCACAGGGTTCTTCTATGCGTTCTCCGCTTATCTTTTGTGGGGATTTCTGCCGTTCTACATGAAGGCGGTGGCCCATATCGGCTCGATCGAGGTGGTGGCGCACCGCGTCCTCTGGTCCATCCCGCTTGCGGGCGCATGGATATTATGGCTGCGCCGAACGGACGATCTGAAACGCGCGCTGGGCGATTGGCGCATTATCGGCATGGCGGCGGTCACGGCCACGCTTATCAGCATCAACTGGTCGATCTATGTATGGGCTATCGCCAATGATCGTGCTCTGGAAACGTCGCTCGGCTATTACGTCAATCCGCTTTTCACCGTAGCGCTCGGCGCGATCGTCCTGCGCGAGAAGATGACGCGTTTGCAGCTTGCCGCCATCGTCTCGGCGGTGATCGCGGTGGCAATCCTGACCTGGGAGAGCGGCGGGCTGCCGTTGGTCTCGCTCGGGCTTGTCCTGTCATGGGGCGGCTACGCCTATTTCCGCAAGACATTGCCGGTGGGTCCCAATCAGGGCTTTTTTCTTGAGGTCTTGCTGCTTGCGCCCGTCGCGTTCGGCTATTTGCTGTGGCTGACCTGGTCCGACAATAAACCATTTTTTGGCGGCGGAGGCTGGGAGGATGTCGGCCTTCTTCTCTTCGCTGGCGTTGCGACAGCCATTCCTTTGATTTTATACGCCAACGGGGCGAAACTGCTGCGGCTGTCGACTATTGGCGTCATGCAATATATCGCGCCGACCATGATCTTCCTGATCGCGGTTTTCGTGTTCAAGGAACCGTTCGGCCCGGCCCGGCTCGTCGCATTCTGCTTTATATGGCTGGCCTTGGCGCTTTATGTCACGTCGATCCTTCGCGAACGCCGGCGGCAAAGGGCCAACCTTCCGCTCGTCGAGCCCGGCACGCGGACATAGCGCACCTGGCCTCTGCATCTGCGGCCTTCCGAGAAAGTCTGGTTCGACAGGCTTCTAGATGCTAGCCAACGAGACATGGATCGCATTCTCGTTTCAGCCTGCCTGCTCGGCCGCCCGGTTCGCTACAATGGCAAGGACAAGCTTTCTGGCAATGCGATAATTTCGCGATGGTTGGCAGAGGGCAGGGTGGTGTCGGTCTGCCCGGAAGTCGCTGTCGGATTTCCGACACCGCGCCCACCGGCGGAAATTAGGGACAGCCTGATGGAATCCGGTTCGCCACAGGTCCGCGACGCAGGTTGGCAGCGACCGGACGGCGAGACGGTGTTGCTTGGGTCGGCTTCCGTGGTGGACGCGACGGGCAATGACGTAAGCGCACTTTACATCAAGGCAGCCGGGGAAACGGTCGCGCTTGCACAGCGCGTTGGCTGTCGCCATGCCGTGCTGACGGACGGTTCCCCATCGTGCGGCTCGACATTCATCTATGACGGCACGTTCAGCGGAAACCGGATTGAGGGGATGGGCGTGACTAGCGCTGCATTGCGTGCCGCCGGAATTGAAGTCTGGCCGGAAACCCGCCTGGCGGAACTGGACGAGCGCCTTCGCTCGTGATGCGAAGGCCGCAGTAGCGATAAGCGGCGGCCTTCGCGTGACGCGAGAACGAATGGACCTCAGTTGCTCGCCTGCTCCATGCAGTTGGCAAAGAAGGTGGTGGTCGCCGGCCAGTCGGAGAAGAGACCCGCGACGCCCACTTCGTTGTATAGCACGTCCATCAGCTTGAAGACGTCGCCATCATCGTCCGTTACATCCGCGATGGTTTCGTAGTACCAGCCGCCACCCTCATGCAGATTGCCGGAACGCTCTGCCGTCCAGGTGATGATCTTCAGGCCGGCATTCTTGGCCATTTTAGCGTACTCGCTCGGCACGATCTTGCCGTTCTCGGCTTCGACCAGCATCCACATCGGCGGCGCGATATAATTGATACCCTCGGCTTTGAGATCCTCGAACTTGTGCTCCCAGGTCGAAGGGTTGGCGATGTCGAAGCCTTCATTGTCGTACTGGTCGTCCAGATAGACGGCCTGCTTGCCGAAGTCCGGCTCGTTTGCGATCCAGTATCGGATGTCCTCTATCTCGAAGGATTGCGGCCATACATCCGACGGATCGACGCCCGCTGCCTTTAATTCGTCGATCATCTTCTGCGCATACTGTTCCTGGCTGAAGCCGCCGAAAGGCATATCGACCGAGGGCTTTTTCAATTCCGGCGTCATTTTCACGCCGAGCTGCTGCATCAGTTCTATCGATTCGGCGAAGGTCACGAGGCGTGCGCCTGGGGTGTAAAGGTCGGTGCGGAAGTTCGGAGTGCCGTCTTGATAGTCCTCAACCGTTGTCGCCCTGCCATTGGCAGCATCCTGCTTGGGCGAGAGCGTTCTCAATTCCGCCAGCGTCAGATCGGATGTCCGACATTCGGCTGCCGCGTCCTGATCGCCGGACGCAGGCGTAAACCCGGTTGTGCACTTCTCGGCGAGATCGGTGGTCAGGATATTCGTCGTGGTGTGCAAGTCGTTCTGTGCGTGGCGGCATACCAGCTCATGGTCTTTGGTGAACGTCACGTCGCATTCGACAATGCCGGCGCCCATCCGGGCGGCTGCGATGTAGCCCTCGGCCGTATGCTCGGGAAAGGCCAACATCGCGCCCCGATGGCCGATCGACCAGTTGGACTTGGTCGGCGTATTGGCAAGACAACCCTGGAGTTTTGTCTTCAGCTCGCCCTCATCCATTACATCGACGAGGTAGGCTGGACGAACGCCATAGGTGATCGTGCCGACATCCGGTGCCTGGATTGACGATGCGGGGGTCTCGGTATTGGTATCGCCCGATTGGGCGAAAGCTGGACTGCCGGCGAAAATCGTCGCGGCGGCTAATATGTTGCGTAGGGCGGTCATGTGGGGCTCCCTCAATGAAAGGGACGGCAGCAAGCTCCGTCCGTCCTTCACTTTAGGATGCCGATCATGACAGCCGCTTGGCGGTTCGATGACGGTTTGACGAAACGCGCCCAGCGCGTCAGCCGCCATCGCTCCAGACTGTCCGGTAAAGGTCGAATCGGCGATCGCGCATATTGCGAACCGAGCCTTTGGCGCGCGCCCACGTCACCGAATTGAGGTTGAGATCGGCGACAGAAACCTGCTCGACATTCTCGCTGGCAAGCGCTGCGATGCCGTCTCGCGCAAAGGGAAAGTCAGACGGCGTGAAGATGCCGCTTTCGGCCCATTGGATATCGAGATTGGAGACATTGGCGAGATTGCCGGTCATGCCGGATGTCACGACGTAGCACTGGTTTTCGATTGTGCGCGCCTGGCAGCAATAGCGGACGCGCCAGTAGCCATGGCGGGTATCGGTATTATAAGGCACGAAGAGGATACGCGCGCCCTGATCGGCAAGCCGTCGGGCAAGTTCCGGAAACTCGCTATCATAGCAGATCATGACGCCAATCGGTCCGCAATCCGTCTCGATTGCCTCTACCGCATCTCCGCCATGAATGTTCCAGTAGGTGCGCTCGTCTGGCGTAGGATGGATCTTCTCCTGTGCATGCACAGAGCCGTCGCGCAGAAAAACATATGCGATATTATGGATATCGCCATCGTCCACGATTGTTGGATGGCTGCCGCCGATAATGTTGATGTTGCGCTTCACGGCCATGTCACGCAAGCGGCTGGTGAACTCTTCGGTATGTTCCGTCAGCCGCTGGATTGCGGCGTCAGGGGCAAGTTCTTCAGGCTCACAGGAAAGAAGCTGCAGCGTGAAAAGCTCCGGGAAGACAACGAAATCGCCTTCATATTCCGACGCCACGTCGACGAAGTAATCGACCGCTTCGTAGAACTCCTCGGTGTTTTTGAGGGTCCGGGCTTCCATCTGGACCGAGACGACACGCACGACCTCCGGGTCGAGGCGGGTGACGGGTTGGGTATCCAGCTTCGGATCGTAATAGGGGTTGCGCCAGATCATCAGCGCAGCGTGGCCGTCAGACGGTTTGTCCTCGCGATTGTAGAGCCGAAGGACGCGCTCCGGTTCGAACCCGGCGCGGATCTGGAAATCGAGCGTCGGGTCTTTTGTTTCGCGTTTTGCGACGGATGCCAGATACTGATCCGGATCTGGAAAGGCTTTCCGTCTGCGCGCATAGCCGGCGAGACGGCCGCCAAAGGCAATCCCTTTCAGGTCCAGCTCGACGCATAGCGCCTGACGGGCGTCATAGAGACGCTTGCCGATCCGTAGGCGTCGGCGTGATGGGTCGACCATGACCTCGAAGCCGTACATCCAGTCGCCATTGCCATCATGGGTGGATGCATACCCACCGCCGGTGATCTGTATCCAGTCGTGCTGACCGAACGCTTTGCGTTCCTTGACCCGCAGGGTTGCCGCATATCCGACGACTTTACCTTCGTAAGTCGCAACGAACTGGCCGCGCCCGAAGGCGTTGATGTGGCCCCGTATCATGCCGGGAGTATAGGGCGTTTCGACCGGGTACACGCGGCGCGACAATTCGACGATCTCGTCGATATCCTCCGCAGTCGCATTGCGGATTTCCAGTTTCGCCTTCGTGGATTTCATGGTCCTGCACTTTTCGGATTATGTTGGCCGCGCAGATAAAGCCGCCCGCCGCGCCGGCAACCCGAACGGCTCAAAGCTTTTCGATGGGTGCGACGCCGCTGTCGTCCGATTCGTCCGGGCCAGCGTTCTCACGCCATCCAGCCTCCACGGCCGGCAGCACTTTTTCGGCTGTTGTGACAGTGATCGGACGCAGACGGTCCGCTGAATGAACGAATCCGGCCGTGCCCATGTGCGAATAAAGCTTCTCCATGGGTGCCCAGAAATCGTTGAAGGAAGCGAAGACGATTGGCTTTTCATGACGGCCAAGCTGAGCCCAGGTCATGATTTCCACAATTTCCTCCAGCGTGCCGATACCACCTGGTAGAGCGACGAAAGCGTCGCTTCTGTCGAAGAGCAGATGTTTGCGCTCATGCATGCTCTTCACGACGATATAATCGTCGAACAGTGAGGGATTGCCGTCGCCGCGCTCGCGGTCGAGAAGAAAATCCGGAATGATTCCCGTGACGTGACCGCCAGAATCCTTGGCTCCAGACGCCACCGCGCCCATCAGTCCCCGCATGCCGCCGCCGAAGACCAGACCGTATCCGGCCTCGCCGATCTGGCGTCCGACGGCATAGGCGGATTCGAGGAAGCTGGGATCGGCGCCGTCGCTGGAGCCGCAATAGACGCAAATTGATCGATTCATTGCGTTTTCCTTTTCCCAACGCTTCGATCGCGTCATTCGCCGCCAAACCTTTTCTAAGCGCCTTTGGCAGGCTAAGCCTCTTAGTGACGAAAAGTGGAGCCTTCAAGGGGCGGGAGACGAATCGATGGGCCGGCTACTCTTTGCCATTGTGTTGTTCGCTGTAGGCTTTCTCGGTGCGGTTTGGCTAACGGCTGTTTCGACCGATCGGGAGGTGGGTGACCTTCTGAGCCAGAATACGCTTCGTCAGCTCTTGTCCGGCGAGGAAATAACCCTCGAAAGTGCAGAAAATGAAGGGGTAGAGCCAGCGGAAGGCTCCGGACAAACCGTTGCCCAAGCCGACGGCGATGCGGCCGAAACAGACGAGAAAGATACGGCTTCATCCGAGCAAAATTCCGCAGAAATTGCTCAGGTAGACGTCGATCCAGAGGAGGATGCGGCGACAGCCGAGGACGTAGATCAGGAAGAATCGGATACGAATGAGGAGCAGACCGATTCGTCTGAACAACTCACCGACGACCAGTTCGCTTTCGATGCAATTGAGTCCGATGATGAAGGTCGGCTGACGATCAGCGGAACTGCGCCTGCCGAAGCGCCCGTTGAACTGCTCTCAAAGGATGAGGTTATTGCCTCCGGGGCGGCTGACAGCGATGGTAAGTTCGCTCTTCAGCCCGAGCCGCCACTGACGCCCGGTGAGCACGAGCTTTCGATCCGCTCAGAGACCGAAAGCGGCACGGCGGTGATGTCGCCGGAAACACTGGCCCTGACGCTCCCCGACGAGGGCGCTCCGACGGCCGAGGCCAACAACAGCGCAAATGGTGAAACTCGGACAATCACGGTAATCCCGACCCCGCAGCAACAGACAATAGCTGAAGCGCCGACGCCCGATGAGGAGACATCGCCGGGTATCTCTGAAACAGAAAGCGCCGCCGCTAACACGTCTGAGCAGGATGTTGTCGTCGGTGGACCGGAAAGCACTGATGAGACTGACGCGACTGACGTAGCAAGCGCAGAGCAAAGCAAAGAAACCGCGCCCGCAGTGGATGAATCCAATCCTGCCGTCTCGGAAGAAGAGGTTGCCGAAGCGGGTGCCGAGAGCGGCGACCAGCCCGATGAAGGCGAAACCGAAGTCGCTACCGTGGGCGAAGAAACCGCTGTCGTTGATGAGAGCGAGACTGCCGACGCCAGCACTGAACAGTCAGCGGGCGAAACAGATCGGCCCTCGGAAGAAATCGACGTCGCCGCCGCGGATTCTGCGCCCTCAGAGCCGGACAACACAGTGGAGCCGGAGAGCGTCGAGCCGGAATCAGAACAGGTTGTCGAAACCACCGATGACGCCACGGACGGATCATCGGCCCCGGAAGCACCAGCCTCGCCGTTGGTCGAGGCCATCGAAATCGATGGCGGTTCGGTTTTTGTGACCGGGTCGGCTGCGCCGCAGACACGGCTACGGCTTTCCGCTGGAGAGACGGAACTGGGCACCGTCACGGCTAACGAGAATGGACGCTTCCTGCTGGAGGCGGAGGCAGACATCCCCGTGGGAAAAATTCCGCTTCGTGTAGAGACGCTGGGCGATGATGAGGCCGTCTTGCAAGCGATGGTTACATCTTTCGACCGGACGCCGGGCGAGCAGATGACGGCCGTGGTAGAACCGCCGGTCAGCGATCCGGTAATAGCGACCCAAAGCGCCTCCGACGCCGCTGAAGTCATGGCCAATTCGTCGAAAGAGTTGGCCGATCGGGACGTCGAAGGTGCTGACACGGCTCCACCATCGGGGTCAGAAAACACGCCCGCCACCGCAGAGCCGGCGGATCAGACTGCACAACAAGAAGGTGGTAGTGAGGAGAATGAGTCGGAAGCCGATGCCGAGACCGGTGAAGCTGAAGCGCCTTCGGTTGCCGATACGTCTGAGATGGCTGATGAGCCGGCCGACGAGGCTGGTCGGCAGGAGGAGACGGTAACGGATGGCGACGAGGTTGCCCGTCAGGAGCCGCCGTCCGAATCGTCCAGTGACGCCAGCGAAGAAGAGGCCGGCGAACAACCTTCGCTGGCAGCGCCGACGCAGACGGATGTGGCATCCGCCCCAACCGATGAAGAAACCAGCCCTCCGTCGACAGAGCCGGCTGAGGCCGTTACAGATGAGGAAGATGGCAGTCTTCAGTCACCATCGGAAACGCGGGGCGAGACCGAAATCGCTGCCGTTCCGGCCGATGAAGTCGAGGAAGTGGAAACGCCGCCCGCATCCGTCACAGACGACAACGAGGTCGAAGGGACGACCTCGAATGACGGGAGCGCTTCGCAGGTCGAGGCGGTATCGCCCGCCGACACCGAGATGGCGGCAAATGACTACTCAACTACCACAGAGGATGCCGACCCGGCCGAGGCCGAACAATCGGATTCGGCATTCGAGCGAGCACGCTCGGCTGTCGAGCGCGCCGGCAATGCTCTGCGCGGTATAATGGTCGATGACGATATCGACGCTGAATCGGAAGTCGATGGAGACGCGCCCACCGAGTCGGCGCAGGAGACCGAATCCGGCGCGGACGAAACCGAGCCTGCCAGCACGGCGGCTCCTTCTTCATCCGAAGCGCCTCAGCCTGCGGCTGAGGATGGAGACACGAGTGCAGCCGACGCTGTGCCTACCGAGATGCCAGCGAGCGAACCCGTCGATCCAGCCTCGGATGATTCTGCAGCCGAAATGACGGAAGGCGATACCTTGTTGCCGGCGCTGCCGCCCGTGTTCGAGGTTCGCCGGGGCGATACGATCCGCTCCTTGTCCCGTCTCCTCTACGGAGCGGATGCGACGGACGCCGATTTCATCAATGTCGAGAGCGGCAAGGTGGTGTCACAGTCTGACTTGAGAACGGGTATGCGTTTGCGGCTTCCGGAGAATGGACCGGAAGGGCGGACCGCCGATCTCGACCGGATCGGGGCGCGCCTGCTTTCCAGCACGGACAAATAGGCGCACACCGTCCGAACGACTAAAGTCTCCTGACTTGTAATCCTCCCTTCATCGTATAATTACGATGAAGGGAGGATCGTCATGGACATCAGTCGAATTCTGGCCGCGTTGGCGCATCCGGCTCGGCTGGAGATACTCCGCCAGCTATGCGGCTGCGGCTGCGCGTGCTGCGGTCAAATGAAGGATTTGACGGGTCTGGCGCAGAGTACGACGTCTCAGCATTTGCGCGTTCTCCTGGAGGCCGGGCTGATCGAGCGTCGACCTGCCGGTACAGCCAGCCAATACCGGCTGTCGGCCGATGCGGCGGATCTGCTGCGTCAAACGGGCGAAGCGATCGTCGATCTCGCCCCCTCAACCTCAATGACAGACGGGCAGACCGAGCCAGAAAGCGCGATGGAATGAGTACGACCGTATCGGCCGATCGAGGATCGACCCTGCAAACGTTGAAGAACCTCTGGCCCTACATGTGGCCTTCAAATCGCGCCGATCTGAAATGGCGCGTGGCATGGGCTACGGTCTTTCTCGTTATCGCCAAACTGGTGCTCATCGCAGTGCCGTATTTCTTCAAATGGGCGACCGATGAACTCGCGGCCGATGGCGATGGCGCGCCAGGCTGGCTGCCGCTCGCCATTGCCGGCCCGATAGCGCTTGTCATCGGTTATAATATTGCGCGGATCGGTCAGCAGGGGTTCAACCAGTTGCGCGATGCCCTGTTCGCGCGTGTCGGCCAGCATGCCGTGCGGCAACTGGCTTACAAGACTTTCGTCCACATGCACAAACTGTCGCTTCGCTACCATCTGGAGAGGCGAACGGGCGGCCTGTCTCGAATCATCGAGCGCGGGACGAAGGGGATCGAAACCATCGTTCGATTTACGATCCTGAACACGATCCCAACAATTCTGGAGTTCGCGATCGTTGCCGCTATTTTTGGCATCTCCTACGGCATCTGGTACGTGGTGGTGATCGGTCTGACCATATGGGCCTACACATGGTTCACTGTTCGCGCATCCGACTGGCGGATCGAGATCCGTCGCGACATGAACAATTCGGACAATGATGCGAATACCAAGGCGATAGACAGCCTGCTCAATTTCGAAACCGTCAAATATTTTGGCAACGAGGAAATGGAAGCGGCCCGCTTCGACCGCTCTATGGCGACTTATGAGGTTGCCGCGACCCGTATATGGACATCGCTTGGTTGGCTGAATTTCGGTCAGGCCGTGATTTTCGGCACAGGCATGGCCGTGGTGATGGTCATGAGCGCGCTCTCTGTCCGTAACGGCACACAAAGCGTCGGCGATTTCGTTTTCATCAACACCATCCTGATGCAGCTGGCCGTGCCGTTGAATTTCATCGGGTTCGTCTATCGCGAAATTCGGCAGGGCCTGGCGGATCTGGAGCAGATGTTCGGACTGATGGATGTCGAGGAAGAGATCACCGATGCGCCGGATGCCGCGCCTTTGGTGATCGAAAGCGGAGCCATCCGTTTCGACAACGTTAATTTTGCCTACGACGCCAACCGGCCGATTTTGCGAGGCATCAGCTTTGAGGTGCCCGCAGGCAAGACAATCGCTATTGTGGGACCGTCGGGGGCGGGCAAGAGCACGATAAGCCGGCTGCTCTATCGTTTCTATGACATCCAGTCCGGCGCCATTACCATCGATGGGCAGGATATTCGAAACGTGACACAGCGCAGTCTGCGCGCCGCTGTCGGCATGGTGCCGCAGGATACCGTCCTGTTTAACGACACGATCGCCTACAACATTCGATATGGCCGAACGTCTGCCACGCAGGCGGAAGTCGTGCGTGCGGCGGAACTGGCGCAGATTGCTGATTTCGTGCGCGGCCTGCCTGAAGGTTTCGACACCATGGTCGGCGAACGTGGCCTGAAGCTGTCAGGTGGCGAGAAGCAGCGGGTCGCCATAGCGCGGACCATTCTGAAGAGCCCGCCAATCCTCATCCTCGATGAGGCAACCAGCGCGCTCGATACTCACACAGAGCAGGAGATTCAGGCTTCGCTGGATATGGTCTCCAAAGACCGTACCACTCTTATCATCGCCCACCGGCTCTCGACGATTGTCGATGCGGATGAAATCATCGTTTTGCGCGATGGACTTATCGCGGAGCGGGGCACCCACCGCCAACTCATGACGCATGGCGGTCTTTATGCGGATATGTGGAACAGGCAGCAGGAAGCGAGCGAGGCGGAAGAGCGACTGCGTCGCGCTCAAGAGGGGGACGAAATGGGCGTGATCGTGCGCAAATCACCTGCGCGGTAATATTCGGACCCGTCGAAACGAAACGCCCGCCGGTTCGGCGGGCGCGGTAACGGATGAGCGCCAGTGGAGAATCACTCTTCCAGTGATTTTTCGGCCTTCTGGTCGACAAGTTTCCGCTCGGCCTTCTTTCGCTCTTCGAAGCGGGGCGCGAATTTTTCGGCTTCCTCGTCAGAGAATACCTTCTTCGCCTTGGCGAAAATGTCTTCCTCTTCCTCGTCGATATGGTGCTCGTAATCGTGGCGCAGCTGTTTGAATTTCTGCAGCCAGCCGGGTGAGCTCATATCGATTTCGTTTAGCTCTTCCATCAGATCGTCCAACTCCTTGTGTTCGGAGACAGAGTGCCGCGCGTCGTCCTGCCCGTCCGGATCGGCGATAAGCTGGGAATAAAACGTTTCTTCTTCTGCGGCGGCATGGCTTTTGACCTCGTAATAGAAGTCCTTCCACGCATCCTGCCGCTCCTGACTGTCACCGCTCGTATCCGAGATGGTTTCCAGCAGAGCGCGGTGTTTGTCGTGATCGGCTTTGATCGCCTCGTAAATGTCTGTCATGGTTCGAAGCCCCTTGCTGATTGGTATGTCCGAGTTAGCGCGCCGCGGTCGGAGGCAAAGGGCAAACCCCGGTGACGAACGCTTTGCAATGGAAGCCGGGTGTCTTATGTCATCCGCACGGCCTTGTCGCCGCGCAACCCTTCTGGAGGATCGATGAGTTTATCGGATACCATACGCAAGACGCTGGTGCCGGTTCGGCCGGAAGGCTATCCGTTCATCGCAGTCTTTTTTGCTGTTGCTGTCCTGCTCGGTTTTCTCTGGTCCGGTCTATTCTGGATCGGTCTGGCTCTGACGGCCTGGTGCGCCTACTTTTTCCGCGATCCCGACCGATACGTGCCTGTCGATGACGGCTTGGTCATCTCGCCTGCAGACGGTGAAGTTTCCGCTGTCGGCCCTGCGGTGCCGCCGGAAGAACTGATGCTCGGCGCCGAACCTATGCTGCGCATATCCGTCTTCATGAATGTCTTCTCCTGCCATGTGAACCGCGCGCCCATGCGCGGTCGTATTTCGCGCATCGCGTATACTTCCGGCAAATTCCTCAACGCCGATCTGGACAAGGCAAGCCAGGAGAACGAGCGCAACGGTATCGTCATCGATGGGCCTCACGGATCGATTGGCTGCGTCCAGATTGCCGGCCTGGTGGCAAGACGCATTCTCTGTTGGGCCGAAGACGGCGAAGCGCTGATGGCCGGCGAGCGCTTCGGCCTTATCCGCTTCGGTAGTCGCGTCGATGTTTATCTCCCCGATGGAGCGGTGCCACGCGTTGCGACAGGTCAGACGGCCATCGCCGGTGAGACGGTTCTGGCGGTTTTCGATGAGCGGCAGGATGCGATACACGCGGTCCGGCGCTAGAGTAACGCGATGAACTCCTCGGCAGACCAGCCTTCGACAGAAAAGTCCGGTTCGTCAGACCGCGGGCCGCGCCTGCGCGAAATCCCGCTTCGCCTGATTTGGCCGAATCTGGTGACGGTTCTTGCTATCTGCTTTGGCTTGACCGGCATGCGGTTTGCCATCGAGGGCGATATGGAGCGGGCGGTCTATCTGGTCCTGGTGGCTGCCGTTCTCGATGGAATTGACGGTCGTCTGGCGCGCATGCTCAAGGCGACCAGCAAGTTCGGAGCGCAGATGGATTCGCTCGCCGATATCGTCAATTTCGGCGTCGTTCCGGCGATTCTTCTTTATAGCGACCTACTTTACATGACCAAGCCGTTCGGCTGGATTGCGGCGCTCATCTTCACGGTTGCCTGTGGTCTGAGGCTGGCGCGCTTCAACGTGATGAGTGAAAATCCGGGAAGGGCGACCTGGCAGGGTGAATATTTCGTCGGCGTGCCGGCGCCGTCCGCCGCAGTCCTGCTGCTTGTACCGGTCTATCTCGGTGTGCTGGGCATGGAACCCGGCCAGACGATGGCTGTCCTTGCGACGGCTTACGCTCTTCTGGTCGCTGTTCTCATGGTGAGCCGTCTGCCGGTATGGTCTGGCAAGGCGCTTGGCGCAAGGGTGCCTCGCGATGCGGTCGTGCCGATCCTCTTGATGGTCGTCATCGTCGCGATGCTGCTGTATTTCTACACCTTCCTCACATTGCTGGTCGGCTCAATTTTGCTGTTGATATCGATTCCAGTCTCGACCTATCGATACAATGCGCGTTTCAAGGCGTGGCAAATCCAGGAGAACACCGGCGCTCTGGATGAGCAGCCGGATATATCCGCCCGGCATGAGAAGATAAACGAGGACGTCAATCTCTAGGATGAGACTTCAGGCAGGCGCAGGCAGGTCGACGAATATCTCATCTCGCGCCTCGAAACGTTTTCCCGTTACCTGCAATTCAGGCGAAGCAAGGAAAAGCAATCTCTGGGCGATCTCCGAGGGATGCGGAATTGTTTCCGGATCTTCGCCCGGCATCGCCTGGGCTCGCATTGCCGTTCGCGTTGCGCCGGGGTTCACCATGTTCACGCGCACAGTCATATTTTGCGTTTCATGCGCCCAGGACCGACCGATGGCCTCCAGCGCCGCCTTAGAGGCGGCATATGGTCCCCAGTAGGCCTTTGCGGACGACGCTGCGCCAGAACTCATCAATATGGCGCGGCCGGCATCGGACAGACGCAAAAGCGGATCGACGGAGCGGATCAGACGCCACTGGCTGGTCACGTTGATCGTCATGACCTTTTCGAAGGTTTTGGCTTCGACATGACCGATAGGCGAAATGGTGCCGAGAACACCCGCATTGGCAACGAGCACGTCGAGCTTGCCCCAACGTTCATGGATCGAGCCGCCGAGCCGGTCGATACCAGCCATATCGGTCAGGTCGAGCGGTACAAGTGTTGCGCTGCCGCCCGCTTCGCTGATCTCATCATCGAGTTCTTCGAGCCCGCCCACGGTGCGCGCCACGGCGATAACATGCGCACCGCATCCGGCCAGTCCCTTCGCCAGGAAATAGCCGATACCCCGCGAAGCGCCCGTCACCAGTGCGATGCGTCCGGAAAGATCCGGAACCGTCCCGATCAAATCGCTCAAAATCTAGCCTTTCGACGAGAGGACGGAGAGCCGGCGGACATTGTCCGCGCCTTCTAGATCCGTCAGCCGGGTCGGATATTCCCGCGTAAAACATGCATCGCAGAATTGCGGCTTCTCATCGTGACGGCCTTCTTCGCCGACGGCGCGATAAAGCCCATCGGTCGAGAGGAAAGCGAGGCTGTCGACGCGAATGAAGTCGGCCATTTCTTCCACGGACATGCGGCTGGCGAGAAGTTTGGCGGTCTCCGGCGTATCGACACCATAGAAACAGGAAGCGCGGGTCGGCGGCGAAGCGATCCGCATATGCACTTCCCTCGCACCGGCGTCACGCACCATCTGTACGATCTTCTGGCTGGTGGTTCCGCGCACGATGGAATCGTCGACCAGCACGACGCGCTTGCCTTCGATGGTGCGGCGATTGGCGTTGTGCTTCAGCTTCACGCCCATATGGCGAATGGAATCGCCCGGCTGAATGAAGGTGCGGCCCACATAATGGTTTCGGATAATGCCGAGTTCGAACGGAAGATTGGCTTCCTGCGCGTAACCGATGGCCGCCGGTGTGCCGCTATCGGGCACCGGGACGACCATATCGGCCTCAATCGACTCTTCGCGGGCCAGTTCCACACCGATATTCTTTCGGATCGCGTAGACATCGCGCCCTTCGATAACCGAATCCGGCCGAGCGAAATAAACATATTCAAAAATGCAGAAACGGCTGTCGACGCCGTCGAAGGGGAAATGGCTCTGAATGCCCTTTTCCGTAATGACAACCATCTCGCCGGGTTTGACGTCCCGAACGTAACGCGCGCCGATAATGTCGAGGGCGCAACTCTCCGAACAGAGAATGTAGGAGCCGTCCAGATCGCCGAGGACGAGCGGGCGAATACCCAGAGGATCGCGGCAGCCGATCATCTTCTTGGAGGAGAGGGCGACGAGCGAGAATGCACCTTCCAGCTGCCGCACCGCGTCGATGAAACGGTCGTTGAAATTGGTTTGCTCGCTGGTCGCGACCAGATGCAGAAGCGTCTCGGTATCCGAGGTGGAGGAGATGATGGCGCCCCGTTTCTGCAGGACACGCTGGATGGTCATCGCATTGGTGATATTGCCGTTGTGCGCGACCGCAAAGCCGCCATCGGCGAGTTCGGCAAAGAGCGGCTGGACATTGCGCAGGCTGGATTCGCCTGTCGTCGAATAACGGGTATGGCCAATAGCGCGATGGCCGGGCAAACGCTCCATGACGCTGGGCTTTGTGAAAGTATCGCCGATCAGCCCGATATGCCGCTCGACGTGGAATTGCGCGCCATCGAAGGAGACGATACCCGCCGCCTCCTGGCCTCGATGTTGCAGGGCGTGAAGCCCGAGCGTCACGATGGGCGCTGCATCCTGTCGACCGTAAATACCGAAGACGCCGCACTCGTCGTGAAACGCGTCGGCCTCGTTGTCCAGACCGTCCATACCATGCAAGTCTGCATCGACCATCATGCCGTTCCGCCTGTCCTTGAACTACCTGCCGGGTCGTACCCGCTGGAATCTGTTTTTTACCGTCAGTTCGCGGCTGCTTCGCCATCGGCCGGCGCAGGCTCCGCCTCATCGTCTTTCAGAAACCGGTCGAAAAGGTCACGCTCCGGATCTTCCGGCAAAAGCGCCGCAATCTCTTCGCCGACCGGGTCGAGAATGGCCCGGCTCTTGGCGTTGACAACCCATTCAGGGGGATTGCCGGCGACAAGCCATTGGAAGAAGAGAAGGGCGACCGCAGCCACCACCACGCCGCGCGCTGCGCCGTAGATGAAGCCGAGTGTCCGGTCGAGCGCGCCCGCACGACTGTCGATGATGAAATCGGCGATCCGCATCGTGACGACCGTAACAATTACGAGAACGATCAGAAAGACGATCGCCGCCGCTGCCAGATCGGCGTAGAGCTGTTTGCCGAGAGGTTCGAGCAGATAAGGCGATAGCAGCGGGTAGGCGATCCATGCTGCCAGACCCGCGACGAGCCAGGAGGCGATGGAAAGGACCTCGCGTGAGAACCCCCTGACCATGGCAAGCAGCGCCGAAACGAGCGTGAATACGATGAAGATGCCATCCAGAAGCGTCATGTTACCCGTCTATCTATCCTGTTCGGGCGCCTTGTTCAGCATTGGAACCGCGACCGCATGAAGGCCGACAGGTTACGCTGCTTCATCATGCGCCGAAATCGGCGAAGATCCAGCAATGGAGGCAACCAGATCGACAAGCGTTTCAGGCTGTGAAAGCCGTAGCGCACTGCTCCCGATCTCTTCGGTCCCCGCCGGAAGGACAGCCCTTTCAAATCCCAGCTTTCGCGCCTCTTTCAACCGCTGAACGGAATGGCCGACCGGCCGCACCGCCCCGGAGAGACTGATTTCGCCGAAATAGACGCAATCGGCAGGCAGAGCAAGCCCGGCAAGCGATGAGACGAGAGCGGCGGCGGCGGCCATATCGGCCGCCGGTTCGCTGATACGGTAGCCGCCCGCAACATTCAAATAGACATCGTGCTGGGAGAACCGCACACCGCAATGGGCTTCGAGCACGGCAAGGATCATTGACAGGCGTCCGCTGTCCCAGCCAATGACGGACCGGCGTGGCGTACCGAGCGGGGAGGGCGCGACGAGCGCCTGAATTTCCACAAGAAGGGGGCGGCTGCCCTCCATTCCGGCAAAGACGGCTGCACCGGGAGTCTTGCCGTTGCGTTCGCCGAGAAAAAGCTCCGAAGGATTGGGCACTTCCGCAAGGCCGCGATCGCCCATCGCAAAAACTCCGATCTCATCGGTGGCGCCGAAACGGTTTTTTACCGTCCTGAGAATTCGATAAGCCTGTCCGCCATCGCCTTCGAAATAGAGAACGCCATCGACCATATGCTCCACGACGCGGGGGCCGGCAATCTGCCCGTCCTTTGTTACGTGACCGACCAGCACCACGGCCGCGCCGCTCTGTTTTGCATAGCGGATCATTGCCGACGCGCTGGCCCGCACCTGCGTAACCGTGCCTGGCGCGCTTTCCACACTGTCCGTCCAAAGCGTCTGGACCGAATCCAGAATAACGAAATCCGGTCGAGGACCATCCGCCAGGGTCGCCAGTATATTCTCCACATTTGTTTCCGCCGCCAGCATTACCGCGCTGTCGGCAGCGCCGAGGCGATGTGCGCGAAGCTGTACCTGTCCCGTCGCTTCTTCGCCCGAGACATAAATGACCCGACGGTTGCGGCGGGCCAGAGCAGCCGCCGCCTGCATCAGAAGAGTTGACTTGCCAATGCCGGGATCGCCACCCAGAAGCAGCGCGGAGCCCCTTACGAATCCTCCCCCCGTTACGCGATCGAGCTCGGCAATACCGGTCTGGATGCGGGGGGCCTGTTCCTGCTCGCCGTCCAATGCGACCAGTTCGACCGGTCGGCCCTTTTTCGGCGCGCGTTGATGTCCGCCGCCGACGCCCCCGCCAGCCTGTTCCTCAGCCAAAGTGTTCCATTCGCCGCAACCGTCGCATTTGCCCTGCCAACGCGGATGAACGGTTCCGCATTGGGCGCAGATAAAGCTGATCTTCTGGCGTGCCATGAAACCCTCTAATGTTCTTCTTTCGTTCATAGCCGATCAAACTTCATTTCGCCAGAGAGGGCGATTGAGTTTTCGCCGCTCTGTTGAAAAAGCATCGTATGACGGCAGATAGCCTGATAAGTTGTGCCGGGTGGTCCGGTTTTACTGGATGAGGTCTGATGCGCTGGCTCTGGACATTGGCGGGATTGCTGGCGCTGATTCTGGGAGTCGCCGGCATTGCGGTTCCGCTACTACCGACCGTGCCATTTCTCATTCTGGCGGCCTTTTGCTTTGCGCGCTCATCCCCCCGCCTTCATGACTGGCTCGTCGGTCATCCTCGTTTTGGACCGCCAATCGCCGACTGGCGGCGTGAGGGCGCGATCTCTCTACGGGCCAAAAGGCTGGCAACGCTCTCAATCGGGGCCGCTTTCATATTGTCGGTGGCAATGGGCCTCGGTATCGGCCTTTTGGCCATTCAGGGCGTGACGCTGATCTGCGTTTTGCTCTTTATTTGGACGCGGCCTCATGGAAGCCGGCGGTCTGTCCAGACCGACGATCAGATATAGCTGCGGCGATGACGCTGCCCAAGGGCGGTCAGCACCTCGTAGCCAATCGTGCCGGTTCGCCGCGCGACATCTTCCAACGCTATCGTTTCGCCTATGATCTCGAGCCAGTCTCCTGCCGTGCACTGCTCGGGCGGAATATCGGTGATGTCGAAAATGCTGAGATCCATTGTCGTGCGTCCGACGAGAGGCACGCTGACGCCGTTCATCGCCGCCACTGCGCCGTCAGGCACAGCGGAGCGTAGCGGAACGCCGCTGCCTGAACCGGACCGGAAATAGCCATCCGCATAACCGATAGCGGCGACGGCAAGCCGGCTGTCGCGGGTGAGGCGGTAAGTGTGGCCATAAGAGACGTGTTCTCCCATTCGCGCCTGACGGATCTGTATAATCCGCGCCTTCAACTCGATGACCCGATGAATGCCCCTCATTTTCGGACCGGCCGATCCGCCATAAAGAGCAATACCCGGCCTGGTCAGATCGAAGTGGTAGTCCGATCCAAGAAAAATTCCGGCCGAGTTAGCGAGAGAAAATCGAGACATATCAAAATTTTCACGCAACGTATTGAATCGGCCTCGCTGCTCGGAATTGGCCGGATGGTCCGGCTCGTCGCCACACGCCAGATGACTGATCACAAGATCGGGGTGGCAATTGTCCGCTACCTGCTTCGCTTCTGATGGCGACAATCCAAGCCGGTTCATCCCCGTGTCGACCTGGATCGCGAAGGGCTGTTCCGTCTCTTTCCAAAGGCTCCACTGTTCGGTCGTGTTGACGACCGGTCGGAGTTTCGCGGCGGCCATGGCTGACGCGGCCGCTGCGCTCCAGGGCCCAGAAAGCACATAGATCACTGCATCGGGGCAGATCGGCCGAAGCGCCATGCCTTCCGATGGAGTTGCCACGAAAAAGGTACGACATTCCGGCAAATGCGGCACGATCTCAACCATACCGAGGCCATAGGCATCGGCTTTGACCACCGCAGCGCATTCGCTGGATGGCGCATATCGCTGAAGGGTCTCCCAGTTTCGACGGATCGCCGCCCGGTCGACGATTAGACGGGTACCTTCCAGATCGGTCATGACGTTACTATCCGGCAAGTCGGGAGGCCGGCTACTCAAAGCGTTCCGGTAGCCGTTCATCATCCGCCAGATCGGAGAATTTTGTGAATTCGCCTTCGAAGGCCAGATCGACTGTGCCGGTCGGGCCGTGGCGCTGCTTGGCAATGATGAGCTCCGCCTTGCCGCGCACACGGTCGAACTTCTGCTGCCATTCCTCATGTTCGGGCGTGCCGAACTCCGGTTCGCGGTTTTGCATGTAGTATTCGTCGCGATAGACGAACAGCACCACATCGGCGTCCTGCTCGATCGAACCGGATTCGCGAAGATCCGACAGTTGCGGCCGCTTGTCGTCCCGCGATTCGACTTGTCGCGAAAGCTGCGAGAGCGCGATAACGGGCGTGTTCAACTCCTTGGCGAGGGCTTTCAGCCCTGTGGTGATTTCGGTCAGTTCCTGCACGCGGTTGCCCTGGCTCTTGCTCGACCCCTGCATGAGCTGCAGATAATCGATCACGATCACGTCGAGGCCGCGCTGACGCTTGAGGCGACGGGCGCGTGCGGCAAGAGCGGCAATCGAGATGCCGCCGGTCTGGTCGATATAGAGCGGGGTCCGCTGCATCATCTGCGAGCAGGCAATCAGCTTGTCGAAATCCGCTTCGGTGATTTCCCCGCGGCGGATTTTGGACGATGAAATGCGAGCCTGTTCGGAGATGATACGCGTGGCGAGCTGCTCCGAGCTCATTTCCAGGCTGAAGAAACCGACAACTCCGCCTTGCGCGGGTTTGACCGAACCGTCGGCCTGCGGTGCCGCTTCATAGGCGGCCGCGATATTATGAGCGATGTTGGTGGCGAGCGACGTTTTGCCCATGGCCGGGCGTCCCGCCAGAATGACGAGGTCGGAAGGCTGAAGGCCGCCGAGCTTCCTGTCGATGTCGATGAAGCCGGTCGAAATTCCGGAGAGATGGCCATCACGCTGATAGGCAGCGCCGGCCATATCGATGGCGGTCGCCAAGGCATCGGAAAAGGCCTCGAACCCTCCATCGTAACGGCCGGTCTCGGCCAGTTCGAAGAGGCGGCGTTCCGCATCCTCGATCTGCTGCTGCGGCGGTGCATCGACGGGCGCGTCGAACGCGACATTGACCATATCCTCGCCGATGCCGATCAGCGCGCGGCGGGTCGAAAGATCGTAGATGCCGCGCCCGTAATCCTCGGCATTGATGATGGTGACGGCTTCGGCGGCGAGCCGTGCGAGATACTGGCTGACCGTCATCTCGCCGATCAACTGATCGGCTGGCAGAAAGGTTTTAAGCGTTACCGGATTGGCGCTTTTGCCCATGCGGATCAGTTCGCCGGAAACCTCGTAGATTTTCCTGTGAAGCGGATCGTGGAAATGGACCGGCTTCAGAAAATCCGAGACGCGATAGAAAGCATCGTTATTGACCATGATCGCGCCAAGCAGCGCCTGCTCGGCTTCGATGTTATTGGGCGCCTGGCGGTAGCCGCTGTCGGCGCCGCCTTCATTTGCAGGCTGAAGATGCCGCGCCGCTTCGGCCATCGATCCGTTCTCCCGTTCATCGCATGAGCGCGGAGTCTTCCCGATCCGCCGTGAGTCGTCTAGCACGCGGAGATGGTTATCGGGCTGTTAACGGGGTGATCCGGGCGCAGAAACATCTCATGGGAGAACAGCGGGGAGAGCGGGGAAAAGATCGTCCCGCCCTTTACTCCGCCGCGCTTGTTACATCGCTCCTGGATTTCTCGCTGTCAGCCTTGGCGAGTTCCCGCTCTCGCTTTTCGATATAGTCGCGGCTCATCGGCACGACCGTTTTATCGTGAACGATCTGAATCTGGAAAACGACCATATTGTAGTAGCGGAAGGCCGCTTCCGACGCGGCTAAATAGAGATCCCACATTCGAAAGAAGCGCTCATCGTATTCTTCGAGCACTTCGTCGCGCGTTGCGTGGAAACGATTGCGCCATTCGGCGAGCGTATCGGCGTAATGCGTTGTCAGAACTTCCACATCGGTGACGGTCAGTCCTGCGCGTTCGATGGCCGCCGAGACTTCCGACAGCGCTGGAATATAGCCGCCCGGAAAGATGTATTTGTGAATGAAGCCGGAGGTCACGTTTGGCGGCTCGCTGCGACCGATCGTATGGAGCAGCATGACGCCGTCACGAGCCAGAAGATCGTGCGATTTCTGAAAAAAGGTTTTGTAGTTGCGAATACCCACATGCTCAAACATGCCGACCGAAACGATGCGGTCATAAGTCTGTTCCAGGGTACGGTAGTCACGCAATTCGAAGCGGACATCGTCTCGCCCAGCGCCGCGCTCCCTCGCAACAGCAAGCTGTTCTTCCGAAAGCGTTATGCCGGTGACGCACGCATCGCATTCGTTGGCCAGTGTGAGCGCCATACCGCCCCAGCCGCACCCGATGTCCAGCACACTCATAGAGGGCTCAATCATCAGCTTGGCGGCAATGTGCCGCTTTTTGGCCGCCTGCGCGTCCTCCAGCGACATGCCCGGGCGGGAAAAGTAGGCACAGGAATATTGCATGTCTGCATCGAGAAACCGGCGATACATGGCAGGCGACAGATCATAATGCCGTTTAACGTTACGGAGCGACGCAGTCAGGCCGTTCCACTGCGACAGACGGCGAGCAGCAAAGCGTAGACG
Organism: Notoacmeibacter sp. MSK16QG-6; assembly: GCF_024158145.1. Lineage (GTDB taxonomy): Bacteria > Pseudomonadota > Alphaproteobacteria > Rhizobiales > Rhizobiaceae > Notoacmeibacter. The sequence goes on along the minus strand of NZ_JAMYXM010000001.1, from coordinate 216,366 downwards.
CCGGTTCATCCGCGCTGACACGGGATATGACGATGCACGCTCGATCGGCGCAATCAGGTGAAAAAAGTCGAGAAGATCGCCCTGCTCGATGGTGACGCGGCCATCCATATAGGCCTCGGGAAAGGCAGGGTCGGGGTTGAGGATGATGGCCATCATTGTGCGGCGATCATGGATGGTCAGTGCAATCGTTGGCTCGCCGCCAGGCCCAAGGCGCAGCGTTTTTCCGCCCGGCAATGTTGCAATCAGTGTACCGGTTCCGATCATCTGATCGACCAGCCTGACGATACTTTTTTCCGCTATTCCCCGAGCTTTACCCTTCATCATTCCGCTCCGGACGCCCCGGTCATGCCGCTCAATATTTAAGATTATCATTATGTTGGTGTCGGCGGCGGAATCAATATCTTAGCTGAAAAAGCAAAAACCCCGGCGTCAGCGCCGGGGTTCTGCGATTGAGAGACGGTGCGTGGATCAGCCGGCGTTTTCTTCGTCGCCATCGCTTTCGTCTGCAGCGTCGGCCTCAGATGCGCCTTCGCCCTCGTCATAGAGATCGTCTTCCTCGAAGAACTCTTCCGGCTGGGCGGCATCGTTGATGTCTTCACCGTAGATGGCTTCGGCGCTGGTGAGGTCTTCGCCACGTGCCTGACGCTCGGCTTCGTCCGTCGTGCGGGCAATGTTCAGCGTAATGGTCACCCGAACCTCCGGATGCAGTTCGACCGGCACGTCCGTCAGGCCGATGGCCTTGATGGCCTGGTTCAGATCGACCTGGCTGCGGCCGACCTTGAAGCCCTCATCCTTGAGGAGTTCGGAAATATCGCGCGAAGAAACTGAACCGTAAAGCTGGCCGGTTTCGGCTGCCGAGCGGATGACGACCAGCGTCTTGCCTTCCAGCTCGTCGGCGATCTTCTGCGCTTCGGACTTGCGGTCTTCGTTGCGCGCTTCGATCTGCGCGCGCTCGGCTTCGAAGCGAGCTTTGTTCGCCTCGTTAGCACGCAGCGCACGGCCGGTCGGGATGAGATAGTTGCGGGCAAAGCCAGGCTTGACGGTGACGGTGTCGCCGATCCCGCCAAGCTTGTTCACGCGTTCCAGAAGAATGACTTCCATTTGAATTCCTTTCCTGAGGTCGTCTTTCGTTAGCGTTATTCCACCGGCCTCGGCGAAAGCGGCGAAGCGCGTTTCGTGTCGAACAGGCCGGCGATGACAAATCCCGCCAGAAGCGGGGCAAAAAGCAGTACGGCGACATAAGTGCCGAAGAGGATGAAGAACCGTGCGCTGGTTTGCCGGCTCCATTCATGCAGCATGGCGAAACCGCCGACCGCAAACCCCGCACCGAATGCGCCAGCGACGCCGGCGGCCAAATAGCCGGCAAGGCCCGGAGCGAAACTGGCGAGAAGCGCGACAAGAAAAGGCGCCAGCGCGATGCGCGGCAGACGAAGGGATGTAGGCCAATCATCCTTCGGCCGCACGAGCAGGCCGGCGCGGCGCGCAACCTGCAGCGCGATGTAGAAATTGGCAAGCAACACCAGAACCCAGCCAAATGGCTGCACGATAGGAAGGATGTTACGAAGCAGCGCCGCCAGTTGTCCTTCGAACCCATCCGGCAGAGCAACGTCGCCCTGGCGATAGCTCTCCGCGAGAACCGCAGCGACGTCGTCAGCCAGTTCCAGGCCGAGACCATCCACCAATGAGAGCGCGACAAAAGCGACTGCCGCGCTGCCGCAGATCGCCAGAAGAATATCGGCCATCGGGAACCAGACAAGCGTTTCGTCCGGGCCGCCTAATTCGCTTGCGGGGCGTGCCAGCGCGCCGAGCGATCCGGCCAGAACGCTTGGCACGCAGACCAACAGGGCAATGCCAAGAGCGGGTTGGAGACCGGAAACGACGGCGATACCGGCAATAGCCACAGCCGAACCGCTAAGACCCGCCGATACACCGTAGCCCAGTGTCGCCACGAGAAGCGGAAACGGAGACAGCAAAGTGAGAAAAGCCATTCCGCCAACAGGCGATGCCGCGACAAGCGCGGAGGTCAGGCCGGCAAGCGCGCCGATAAGATGGGGATTGGCAAGGATCGTTTTCACGCGGTCGCTGTCCTGCCTCTGGCAGTTAGGGATCGGCTTATGCCCGGTCCCAACTTCGGGTTTAAGAAATATAGCCTGCAATGCCGAACATGGCAGGCTGCGTCCGCGCCGGCGAGCCGGCGCGGCAAATCGTTCTTACTTCACGACGTAGGGCAGAAGGCCGAGGAAGCGCGCGCGTTTGATGGCCTTGGCCAGTTCACGCTGCTTCTTGGCGGAAACAGCCGTGATACGGGACGGTACGATCTTGCCGCGCTCGGAAATATAGCGCTGCAGAAGGCGAACGTCCTTGTAATCGATCTTCGGTGCATTGGAGCCTGAGAACGGGCAGGTTTTGCGGCGGCGATGGAAGGGCCGGCGCGTCGGAAGCTGGTTGATATCGACCATGTCTTTTTCCTCTCGTCGGCGTCTTAGCGGCGCGGACCGCGGTCGCGGCCGCCACGGCCACCACGACGATCGTTCCGGTCATCCTTGCGAAGCATCGCGGACTGACCTTCTTCCAATTCGTCGACTTTCAGGGTCAGCGAACGAAGGATTTCTTCCGACAGGCGCTGCTGGCGTTCGACTTCCTGCACGGCTTCCGCAGGGGCTTCGATGTTGAGCAGGGTGTAGTAAGCCTTGCGGTTCTTATCCATCCGATAGGCGAGGGACTTCAATCCCCAGCTTTCGGTCTTGCTGACCGATCCGCCGGCATTTTCGATGATACCGGTATATTGCTGAACGAGGTCGTCGACCTGGCTCTGGCTAAGGTCCTGGCGGGCCAGGAATACGTGTTCGTAAAGGGCCATTATCGGCTTTGCCTTTCCATCGTTTCACATCACCGGACCCGCGCGGCTAGAGCCTCTGCGACCTTCCGAATGCCGAAAAGACGGCGGGAAAGGCGCTGCACGAAGCGGTCGAGAGCGGAGACGGGAGCGAAGGTCGGCGAACGTTCCGTCACCTGCCGTCCGTAAACGGCCCTTCGATTAACCCCCGGCACAGGACCGGCTGAAGGGCGGCTCATTACAGAAAGATGGATCGTAGGGCAAGAGGGGCGCGCCAGATTGATAATTGTCAGCGGGCGCAACGTACGGCCCTGTCGTGAATTTATACTGGTCAGTACGCGTCAGGAGAAGACAATGAGTTTCACGCAGCTCGATCCTCCAATCCCTGTTCAGGTCGCCGGCAAGGGAAAAGGTCTCGCTTTCGCTGTCATCGACTACGGCATCGAACACAATCTGCTTTGGGTCACCGCAATCGACGAAACCGGTGAGATATGGTGCGCGCCAAATCCAATCGTCCGCATGCAGGCCAACTGGTCGGCGGGAAGGTCGAAGCCGTATTTCGCGGAAGGGCCAACGAAGGGCGCCATACCGACGGAACTGTCGGAGGCCCTAGGCCTTAGAGGCGGCGTTGTGCCAAGGCCGGAGCCGGCGGAATAGGATAATATAAGGCGCAATCCCTCATCTTTTTGAGGCCTTTGCTTGACGTTTGCCTCACCTTTCGGCAATCCGCGACGACCAGTTTACGGATCAGCCATGGGAGGCTCATGCAGCATGGCCACAGCTTTTATCTTTCCAGGTCAGGGCAGCCAGACCGTTGGCATGGGCAAGGATCTGGCCGATGCCGTGCCGGAAGCACGCGCCGTTTTCGAGGAAGTGGACGAGGCACTCGGCGAATCCCTTTCGAAGACAATCTGGGAAGGGCCTGAAGAAAAGCTGACTTTGACGGCGAATGCCCAGCCCGCACTGATGGCGGTTTCGATTGCGGCCCTTCGCGCCATGCAGTCGCGCGGCCTGCTTTTGGAAAAGAGCGTCTCCTATGTGGCGGGTCATTCTCTCGGCGAATATTCCGCGCTTTGCGCCGCCGGCACCTTCTCCCTTTCCGATGCCGCCAGGCTTTTGCGGATACGCGGGGAGGCGATGCAGAAGGCCGTGCCGGTCGGCCAAGGCGCCATGGCCGCAATCATCGGCTTTGAACAGCCCGATGTAGAAGCGATCTGTGACGAGGCCTCTGCAAAAGGGGCGGTTCAGATCGCTAATGACAATGGCGGCGGACAACTCGTGATTTCCGGAAGCAAGGATGCCGTTGAAAAGGCCGCCGAGCTGGCCAAGGATAAAGGCGCCAAAAGAGCGTTGATGCTACCGGTTTCCGCGCCGTTCCATTCCAGCTTGATGGAACCGGCTGCCGATAGAATGCGAGCGGCCCTGGCAGACGTCACGATGAACGCGCCGACGGTGCCTCTTATCGCTAATGTGACCGTCAGTCCGCTTACCGATCCCGCCGAAATTGCGGATCGTCTGGTGGAACAGGTGACGGGACGCGTTCGCTGGCGTGAGACCATGGAGTGGTTCGCCGCGAACGATGTCGAGACGCTTTACGAGATCGGCGCCGGCAAGGTGCTGTCCGGCCTGGCGAAGCGCATCGACCGTTCGCTGACGACCATACCGATCGGCAGCCTCGACGACATCGAGAAGGCGCTCAACGCTTTGTCCTGACCGGATGGAGCTGAAACAAAGACAAGGACATTTCCATGATCGACCTTTCCGGTAAGAAAGCGCTGATTACCGGCGCATCAGGCGGTATCGGCGAAGCCATTGCCAGAAGCTTTCATAAGCTGGGCGCGACTGTGGGCCTGCATGGCACGCGAGCCGAGAAACTTGAGCAGCTTGCCTCCGACCTCGGCGAGCGTACGGCGGTTCTGCCCGCGAACCTTTCCGACCGGCAAGCCGTCACCAAGCTCGGCAAGGATGCCGAAGAAAAACTCGGCGGAGTCGACATTCTGGTCAACAATGCCGGCATCACGAAGGATGGCCTTTTTATCCGCATGAAGGATGAGGACTGGGACGAAGTTCTGGAGATAGATCTGACCGCCACCTTCCGTTTGACGCGTGAATTGACGCAGCCGATGATGAAGCGCCGTGCCGGTCGTATCATCAACATCACGTCGATTGTCGGCGTCACCGGCAATCCAGGCCAGGCGAACTATTGCGCGGCCAAGGCGGGCATGATCGGCTTCACGAAAAGCTTGGCTCAGGAGATCGCCAGCCGTGGAATCACGGTTAACGCGATTGCACCGGGCTTCATTGAGAGCGCCATGACCGACAAGCTGAATGACAAACAGCGCGAGGGTATTTTGTCGTCGATTCCCATGAAAAGAATGGGAACGGGTGACGAAATCGCATCCATGGCTGCGTTTCTGGCTTCCGATGCGGCAAGCTATGTCACGGGACAGACCTTGCACGTCAATGGCGGCATGGCTATGTTCTGAAGCCGATTTACCAGTCAAACCATCCTGACAATAAGACACCGAACAACAATGCTTGCCCTTGATTAGCGGCGATTGCGCAGCTAACGAAAGCGCCAGCAGATTTTACAACTGGGGAATACGAAATGAGCGACACCGCCGAACGCGTGAAGAAGATTGTCGTCGAGCATCTCGGCGTGGAGGAGGAGAAGGTGACGATGGAAGCCTCCTTCATCGACGATCTCGGTGCCGACAGCCTCGACACGGTCGAGCTGGTCATGGCTTTCGAAGAGGAATTCGGCGTGGAAATTCCGGACGATGCCGCCGAAACCATTCTTACGGTTGGCGACGCCGTTCGTTACATCGAGAAGCAGACCGCCTGATTAAGGCGGAGGAGCCGGCTTGCCTGTCGCGAAAGCCCATCGCGAAACCGGCGGCGGCAGGCTGATAGCGTGAAGGTCTCCGTCTTTCCGGACGGAGGCCTTTTGCATTTGGAGAGGGTCTATGAGACGAGTAGTCGCAACCGGCGTCGGGATGATCTCACCATTCGGTGTTGGTCACGAACACACCTGGAAACAGATTTTGGCCGGAAAATCGGCTGCGCGACGGGTCGAGCGCTTCGAGGTCGACGATCTGGCCTGTCAGATCGCTTGTTCTATCCCGCGCGAAGGCGAGGGCGCCTATAATCCCGACGACTTCGTCAATCCGAAAGAACAGCGTAAGATCGGCGAATTCATCACCTATGGCATCGCCGCTGCCGACCTGGCTCTCGAAGATGCCGGCTGGAAGCCGCAGACCGAAGATGACAAATGCGCCACCGGCGTTGTGATCGGCTCGGGCATCGGCGGTATCGAAGGCATTTCCGAGACCACGTTGACGCTGGAGCAGAAGGGCCCGCGCCGCGTCAGCCCGTTCTTCATCCCCGGCAATATCATCAATATGGTCTCCGGTCAGGTCTCGATCCGCCATGGGCTGAAAGGTCCGAACCATGCGGTCGTCACGGCCTGTTCGACAGGTGCGCACGCTATTGGCGATGCTGCGCGCATGATCGCGCTTGGCGATGCCGATGTGATGGTCGCAGGCGGCGCCGAGGCGCCGATCACGAAACTGTCGCTGGCCGGCTTCGCGGCCTGCAAGGCGTTGTCCACCAAATATAACGATCGACCTGAAATCGCTTCACGCCCGTGGGATGCCGACCGTGACGGCTTCGTTATGGGCGAGGGCTCCGGTATCGTCGTTCTGGAAGAGCTGGAACACGCCAAGGCGCGTGGCGCGAAAATCTACGGCGAGGTCATCGGCTACGGTTTGTCCGGCGACGCGTTTCACATCACAGCGCCGGCAGAGAATCACGAAGGCGCTTACCGGGCTATGACGGCGGCGATGAAGCGGGCTGGAATCGCAGCCGCTGACATCGATTATGTCAACGCACACGGCACGTCGACCATGGCGGACACCCTGGAGCTCGGTGCGGTCGAGCGTCTGCTGGGCGATGCAGCTGGCAAAACGTCGATGTCCTCGACCAAAAGCGCGATTGGCCATTTGCTGGGTGCGGCAGGTGCGGTCGAGGCAATCTTCAGCCTTCTCGCCATCCGCGATCAGGTCGCGCCGCCAACCATCAACCTGGACAATCCAGAGGCTGAGACAGCGATCGATCTCGTTCCGCACAAGCCGCGGGAGCGGGAGATCGATGTCGCGCTTTCCAATTCCTTCGGATTCGGCGGCACGAATGCGTGCTTGATCTTCCGTCGGTACTCCGAATAGGCGCAAGCAGCCGCCAGCATGCCACATTGGCCGGGCAGGGCTGTCCGGCCAGCGAGAGACAAACGAATCGGAGCGGGGATGAACGAGAGCGAAAGGCCACCAATCGCGAGGCCGACCCCATCGGACGAAGAGGTAGTCGCCCGCAAACGTAGCCGTACGGCGCGCAACCAGTTCGTTATTTTCTTCAATTTCCTGTTCACGCTGGCGGTTCTGGCGGTGATCGGGATCGGCGGGATGATCTGGTATTCGCTCCATGTGTTCGACCGGCCGAGCGAGCGCTCCAGACCTGCACTGTTCGCCGTCGAGCCGGGATCGGGGCTTTCGACGATTGCCGGTAATCTTGCGGATCGTGGGCTGATTTCGGACGCTCAGATTTTCAAGATTGCGACGCGCGCCTATGGCCTCGATGCATCGCTCAAGGCTGGCGAATATGAGATTCCGCCCAAGGCGTCGATGCGCGATATTCTTCAGATGATGCAGCGGGGCGATGTGCTGGAATATCGGGTCACGATTCCTGAAGGCTGGACGACCTATCAGGCGCTCGCCCGGATTGAGAGTAACGACGCGCTGACGGGCGACATGCCGGATGAGACGCCGGAAGAAGGCAGCCTGATTGCGGATACCATCGTGTTTCAGCGCGGGCTGGAGCGGGCGGCGCTGATCGCGGATATGCAGCAGCGTCAGCGCGAACTCGTTCAGCGTATCTGGGAGGGCCGTGCGCCGGACCTGCCTATTGAGACCGTTGAAGAGTTCGTGACGCTCGCATCCATTGTCGAGAAGGAAACGGGCGTGGCCGAGGAGCGGCCCGAAGTCGCGGCTGTCTTCGTCAATCGCCTGAAAAAGGGAATGCGCCTGCAGTCTGATCCGACCATCATTTACGGGCTTTTCGGCGGCGAGGGCAAACCGGCGGATCGGCCGATCTATCGCTCCGACATCGCGAAAGAAACGCCTTATAATACCTACACGATCAACGGTCTGCCGCCCGGCCCGATCGCAACGCCAGGCAAAGATGCGCTGGAAGCTGTGGCCAACCCGGCTGAAACCGACGCGCTTTACTTCGTGGCGGACGGATCGGGGGGGCACGCTTTTGCCGAAACACTCGATGAGCACAATGCGAATGTGCGAGCCTGGCGGAAGATTGAGGCTGAACGCGGCATTCCCGACGACGAACTCGAGCCCGTTCAGGGCGATGATCCTCTGCCGGATCAATAGGCGCGACGCATGACTTTGAAAAGTATGACAGGTTTCGGTTCGGCAGATGGAATGGTCGCCGGCCGGCCCCTGCGTTTCGAAGTACGTGCCGTCAACGGCCGGGGCCTGGATATTCGCTTCCGGCTTCCGCCGGGCTTGGATCATCTGAGCCAGGCGCTGCGCTCATCAGCGCGGGAGGTGCTTGGCCGCGGCACATTGCAAGTCAATTGCGAACTCTCTGGCGCGACGGAAGGCGTCTCGATCAATCGAGAGGTTCTTGCCAGGTTCTGTGATGAGGCAAAGCTTTTGGAAGAGAAAGGCTTTGCGACGGCGCGGGCCGATGCGCTTCTGACTCTGCGCGGCGTCATCGAAGCAGGCGACGAAGCGCTGCCGACCAATGAAGCGTCGCGCAAGGAAAACGATCCTGCCATTATTGCCTTGTTTGAAGCGGCTCTCAGCGCCCTCAACGATAGCCGCGAGCAGGAGGGAAAGCGCCTGCAATCGGTCATCATCGAACAGATTGACCGTATCGAAAAGCTGGCCGCTTCGGCCGAGAACGACCCCTCGCGGCGGCCTGCTGCTATCGCCGAAAAACTTAAAGCTCAAATCGATGCGCTGATGGGTGCATCCGATACGCTCGATCCGGCGCGGTTGCATGCAGAGACTGCGCTTCTGGCGACGCGCGCCGATATTCGTGAAGAACTCGACAGAGTGATCGCCCATTGCGCCGCGATCCGCGAACTGTTCGAGGCCGTCGAACCGGTTGGCCGCCGACTAGAGTTTCTGGCCCAGGAACTGGGTCGCGAATCGAACACGCTCTGTGCCAAATCCAATGCGCCAACGCTGACCGCAATCGGCCTCGATATGAAGGTCGTGGTCGATCAGCTGCGTGAGCAGGTTCAGAACGTGGAATAGGCTCGTGCCGCCGCTGGCGCGGGATGCCGGAGGAGAGCGATGATCGACAGTATAGCGCGCTATGCGGCTGCAGCCGAACGCCGGTCAATTCCGCGAAGAGGCCTTATGCTGGTCCTCTCCTCGCCGTCCGGCGCCGGCAAATCGACTATTTCCCGCAGCCTCCTGGAAACGGACCCCGCCTTTCGCCTTTCCGTTTCCGTGACAACGAGAAAGCGGCGATCCAGCGAGATAGATGGACAGCACTATCATTTCCGGTCGGTGGCGGATTTCGAAGTGATGCGCGAGCGGGATGAGTTGTTGGAATGGGCCGAGGTACACGGCAATTTTTACGGCACGCCCCGCGCCCCAGCGGAACAGGCCATTGGCGACGGCCAGGACATGCTGTTCGACATCGACTGGCAGGGCGCCCAGCAGATGAAGGATAAGGTCGGCATCGATATGGTGTCGATTTTCATTCTGCCGCCGTCACTGGGCGCATTGCGCGAGCGGTTGAAACGACGGGCTGAGGACAGCGAAGATGTCATTGGTACGCGCCTGCGGAACGCCCGTGAGGAAATCGCCCATTGGCGCGAATATGACTACATCGTCATCAATGACGATCTGAACGATGCATTTCACGAAGTGCAGGCCATCGTTACCGCCGAGAGGTTGCGTCGCGATCGGCGTCCCGGCCTGTTCGATTTTGTTTCGGAAATGCTGAAAGAGGAGATTTAGATCGCTGCGTCGATCGCATTGGCGAGAGCAACAAATTCTTCGATTGTGAGCGTCTCGGCCCGTCTCGTGGCGTCGATGCCGACCCGATTGAGTAGCGCCTCGCCACCGAGCGGTTTCAGCGATTGACGCAGCATTTTCCGCCGTTGTCCAAACGCATATGAGGTAACCCTCTCCAGACTGACGAGAGTTCCGGCCAGTGGCTGCTGCCTTGGCTCGATATGCACGATGCTGGAGGTGACTTTGGGCGGCGGTGAAAATGCCTCTCTGGGCACATCGAACATGCTGACAGCTTGGCAGCGCCAGCCGGCCAGAACACCCAGCCTGCCATAATGCTTATCGCCCGGGGCTGCGACAATACGCTGCGCGACTTCCTTCTGAAACATCAGCGTCAGGGACGACCAGAAAGGCGGCCAGTTCGCTGGTGTGAGCCAGCCGAGGAGCAGTTCGGTGCCGATATTGTAAGGCAGGTTGGCGACGACTTTTACCGGACCGAGCGATTGCTCGGCCAACGCCGCGTAATCGATGGAAAGCGCGTCGCCCGCAATGATTTCGAGGCGGTCGGTATAGGCCGCGCCAATGTCTTCCAGCGCCGCGATGCAGCGCTCGTCGCGTTCGATGACGATTACTTTCCCGCCGCCGGCAGCCAAAAGAGCGCGTGTCAATCCGCCGGGACCAGGCCCGACTTCTATGACAGTATGATCGTCAAGAACCCCGGCCGACCGAGCGATCTTGGCGGTCAGATTGAGATCGAAAAGAAAATTCTGGCCGAGCGACTTCTTGGCTGCGATGCCGTGCCGTTCGACGACTTCACGGAGCGGAGGAAGCCCGTCAAGACTCACCGGGAGGACCCGGACGCCATTTCGGCCGCCATTTTAAGCGCCGCAATGAAGCTGTCCTCGCGTGCAACGCCTTTGCCGGCGATGTCGAAGGCCGTGCCATGATCCGGCGACGTACGAATGAATGGCAGACCAAGCGTGACGTTCACCGTCTCGTCGAAAGCCAGCGCCTTCGCCGCGATCAATGCCTGATCGTGATACATGCATACAGCCACGTCATAGCCGGCGCGGGCACGCTCGTGAAACATCGTGTCGGCGGGCAGAGGGCCTGCTATGTCAAAGCCCTCTTCTCGAAGGCGGTCGAGAACAGGTGCAACGAGATCCATCTCCTCGCTGCCCATCTTACCGCTTTCGCCGGCATGGGGGTTGAGGCCAGAAACCGCGATACGCGGACATTGAATGCCGAAGCGTTCGCGCAGATCGCGTTCGGTGATGCGTATCGTTTGTTCCAAAAGCTCATCCGTGAGCGCTTCCGGCACGGCGGACAGCGGAATGTGGATCGTCACCGGGACGGCGCGCAGGCTTGGGCCTGCCAGCATCATGACAGGCTGAACAGGGGTAGCGGTCGCTTTTTCGGACAACGATCCGAGATATTCGGTGTGTCCGGGAAAAGCGAAGCCAGCATCGTAGAGCGGCGCCTTGGCGATTGGCAGGGTGACTAGGCCCGCGGCCTCATCAGAAAGGCTCGCGGCAACGCCGCGATCGATCGATTCGATTATACCATTTGCATGAGCGGTAAGAGGCTCACCCGGGCAATCGTCGAAGCGTGCTTTGAGTGGCAGAACGGGAAGGGCTTCGGAGAAGGTAGCCGGGACTTCCTGCCAGCTCTCGATGCACTTCATCGACACACCGACGCCCATGCGGTTGGCGCGCGCTTTGAGGAAGTCGGGATCGCAAATCACGGCAAATGGAGGCAAACCGAGCGGTTCCCGGCGGTTATAGGCCCGGAACAGCAATTCCGGGCCGATCCCGGCTGGATCGCCGCATGATACGGCCAGAGGTTTATCGGTCATGAATGAATGCCGCGCCTCGCGCGTTCATTTGCGTTGAATGTTCGCCTTTTCACGCAGTTCGGCCAGAATTTTCTCTTGGGTCTCTTTGCCCTGACCGTTTGCGTTTTCTTCGGCACTCCAAACCATCTCAGCCGCCTGATCGTCAGAAACCGAACGTGTCCGACAAACTGCGATGAACTCGGCCCCCTTCTCGGTCTGGCGAACTTTCGTCGTCTGGCCCTGTTCGAGACCCTTGATGAGAGACGCCCAATCGTCGGGTAGCTCTGGCGCAAGCTTGCGGCCGAGATTGCGGACGGTCACGTCCAACAACCCACGAGCGAATTGCGGCGTGCTCTCACAATCCCGAAAGCGTTGGCGCATGGCTTCCGCTTCTTTGGTGCGAGCGGCAAGGCGGCTGCCACGCTCGGCCTGCGGCACAACGAAAATGACCTGTTGAAGGATATATTCGGTCGCCGTGGGCTTTTCCCCGCCGCGCGCGAGAATCTGTTTGGTGATGTCGTTTTCATCTTTGCGCTTTTCAGCGCTGAGACGGGCGCGGACATATTTGGCCCAAGCCATCTGGGTGCGGATGAAGTCCTTGTAATGCCTGGCTGTCACGCCAGCCTGTCCGAGGATTTGCGTCAGTTGCGCGGACGTCAGCTTGTTGCTTTTGGCGAAGCGCTCGAAATAAGCGTCGACTTCAGCGTCAGCAATTTGGATTCTTGTCCCATCGACAGCCGAACGTTTCAATGCGTCTTCGATCATCTCGTCTTCGGCAAGCTTGCGCAGATTGCCCTTTTTACGCTGCAGTTTGAGAAAGGCAGCCCGCCTGGCAAGATCGTAGCTCGTGATCGGCACTTTATTGACGACGATCTTTATTTCGCTGGCAGCGGCGCTGTGCGTGACAGCCAGCGCGGTCAGGCAACTCAGCGTGAAGCTTAGCGCAAGGGCAACGATATATCTGGAATGGCGAGACATGGCGGCTCCGGCATTGATCGTCTGATATTTGTCGCAAGGGTGCGGCATGGCCCCACCGATGCCTATCTTATAAGGCGAAAGCATGATCGGCAGAAGGTTGTGCCGCTTTATTGGTCGAAACTTGGGCGGGCATCGGTTCCGATGTCGACCAGGGTGCGGAAGGACATGAACACCTTGAAATCATGCTGTAAATCGGTCGATCCGCTACGAGTCAGCTTGTAGGCGCCGGCAAAGATATAACAACTATCCTCATAGGACAGACCGGTCGTAGCCGTTGAAATGTAGTCCTGCTTGAAGTTGTAGGCGGCCTTGCCGAATGCGGTCCAGTGATCCGCGAACTTCAGCGAAGCCGCTGCACTCAGCTCTTCATTTCTGTCGTAGAGCCCGTAGCCGGGCTGCGCAGCGATCGAACTGTACCCCACGCCCGCGCTCCACCGATCCGATACGTAGGATAGACGCGCGGCCAAGCGGTCCGGATCGCCATCGTCCTTGCTGATGCGGGTATCGACACTGGCCTGAAAACCGTTGGGTGAACTTAGGCTGAATTGCGCGACGACATCCGAGACATCGTCCTCCAGCCCGGAGAATGCGCCGGTTTGAACGAGATCGGGCTGCGCGAAAGGATTTTCGCCGGCCAGATGATAGGATTGACCGAGGATGGCATCCGCTCGCCAGCCATTATCGAACGTTCCTACATAGCGTAGTCCGACATTCGCCCGCGTGCCGCCTTCCATGCGATCCAGACCGCTGAACTTATCGATGTCGAAAAGATTCGCGGCCGTGAACGTCAGCGCCTGCGCATCTTCGTTTGGCAAACCGAAGGTCGATTGATAGGCGGCGTCGGGCCGCACGATCAGTTGACCGACAGGCTCGACGATGTGTGACGATCCTACCGTCGAAAACAGAAACGGATAGCTAACCTGAACCGCCGCGGTCGCCATGCCGCGCGCGACAAGGTCGCGATCCTCGTAACTTGTGCCCTGATTGGCCGCGAGCGTCCCAAGCGCCGTTTTCGTGTCGTCAGAAAAGTCTGTGCCGATAATATCAGCACGACCCGACAGAAGAGGCGTTACGACCAGGCCCTGTTCCGTGATGAACTGGCGTCGCCAGGTGCTCTGCGCGGTAAGCCGGCTGGAAAGACCTTCCGGCCCGGGCACACCGACCAAATCAATGTCGTCTTCATCATTGTAGGTTCGCAGTCGCTCCCGATAGATGGTGCGACTGTTGACCCTTGTGTGGATCTCGCCGCCGGCAACGTCCTCATCCACCCGGCGGTAGTCGACGCTCGGCAGGAACCAGGGCTGGCTGCGATGGCGGGCTGACGTAGCGTCGTCTTCGACGGCTTCCTGAATTTGAAACCGACCCGCGCGGAGATCGAGCAAGTTGCGGTCATTGCTGCCCTCAAGCCAGACTTCAGAAGCGCGCTCGTATTGGGAATAGCTATCGATCTGATACAGCTTGGAAAAATTCTTGTCGGTTTGAGCAAGAAGATCCCAGCCGAAAACGAAATTCTTGTTGAGCGTGAACTGGCCTTTGGTGCCGACCATAGCGCGCCACTCGCGGCCTTGGCTGATATTGTTGTCGCCAAAGGATGACGGCTTTAACTGCCGAATGCCGGCCGCCGTGATGGACGCAGTGCCGTTCTCGAACCGGCGTGCGTAATAGCCGGAAAGCAGCAGCCCCTGTTTCGAATAGACCACCGGCTTGATGATCGCTTCCGATGAGGGGGACAGCGCGAAATAATAGGGCACGGCGAGCGAATAGCCGAGCGTGCTCGAATTGCCGAAAGTCGGGAAAAGAAAACCGCTTTTCCTCACGACGGTAGGATCGTCGGTGGTGAAGCTGCCTACGCGAAACAGCGGCACGCCGAGAAAGTCGAAAGTGGCGTCATCGAACGTGACGGTCTTTTCCTCGCCATCCCAGATCACGCGGCGGCTCTTGATGCGCCAGATCGGAGGTTTGTCGGGGTTTTTTTCGCAGGGCTCACATGCGGTATAGACGGCAGAGTTGAAGATAGTGACGTCGCCCGGTTGGCGAACGGCACTTTGCGCGCCGAAAAACGTCCTGTTCGGCGTCGTTACCCGAAGGGCGTTAACGAACCCATTGGCGAAATCGTCCGTGATATCCAGAGCCGCGGCATTGATGATCGTTCCATCGGGCTGGATGAGTTCGACATTGCCGACAGCCTGCAGCTTGCCGCCCTTCTGATCGTAGATCACGCGATCCGCGACGATCGAATTGCCTTGATAATAAATCCGCACCGCTCCGTAGATGGAGACGATGCCGTTATCGATATCGTATTCCAGCGTGTTGGCTTCGATCAGCATCCGCTCGGGATCGGGAGCACCGAGCGCTGAAGCGAGGTTGACATTGGAGGTAGCAACGGGAGCAGCTGCGGCGGCAACAACAGGGCCGGCGAGCGCACTCGCAAGCAGCAGTGCGGTCAAACCTCGCACTGCAGAACGCCGCCTGCCACGCCAAACCCGCACTTAGCCGTCCTCCCTCTGGATAAGGAAAGCAGTCCCCATCAAACCCGCCACGAGAATCGGTACCCACACCGCAATGGCAGGCGCAATCAGCCCCGCGCTGCCGAACCCTTCCGACAGCACCGAGACGACATAAAGCAGAAAGCCTGCGGCGACGCCACCGGCTATGAGCCGCAAAACGGGTCCGGTGCGTTCGAATTTTACGGCGACTGTTGCAGCAAAGATAACCATCACAATCAAAGTGATGGGTTTTGCGAGCAACTGATGCATACGTGTGCGTAACGGAGCCACGCTGGCGCCTCTTGCTTCGGCATCGCTTTCGGCGGCGGGAATGTCGGTCAAGGCAAGCCGTCTTGGATCGATCTCTCGCGGCTTGAGACGCGCCGGTGTCACATCGGTCGGAAAATCGATCGTTTCGCGCACGACCATGCGACCGCCGATCGGTCGCTCGACCACACCATCGAGAACCATCTTGTTATCGGCGATGACGGCGCGGTCCGCATCGATCCGCCTTTTGACCGCTCCGTCCTTGCCGATATCCAAAACCGTGACCTCGTAGATGGCGTCAGGCGCCGATCCTTCTACGGTGCCGCCGATCACACGGGTCCCGGCATCGGTCCGCTCGCGCAGCCAGAGAGAGCGTCGCTCGCCGAGCGTCGTACTTTTCTGGCCGGTCGCAAGCGCGATCCATTCGGTCGAATAGGTCGTGAGCGGACCGATCAACAAAATAGTGACCACACCGACAAGAAAGGCACCGGCTATCGCAGGCGCAACGAATTGCCACACGCTCATCCCGCCAGCTCGGGCCACTACAAGTTCCAGCCTCCTGTTGAGCGAGGAGAAATGCATGACAGCCGCCAGCAGAATGACGAAGGGGATGATATCGGAAACGAGTTGCAAGATTCGGTTCCCTGTAATCCCGACCAGAATGGCGGTGGTCACACTTTCCCGGTCGGCATAGCGATCGGCGACTTCGACAAAATCGACGATGAAGGCGAGAGCGAGTGCGATCACTGCCAGAACGGCAACGCTCTTCAGGAAATGCCAGAACATGTAACGCTGGAGGAGGAGTATCTTCATGCCGCCAGCGCTTTACGTCTGAAGGTGAGCCTCGACATCGATAGCCCGCCGAACAGCGCTCGTCCGGACATGAATATCCACAGAAAGACAAGCATGCTGGCGATCGGAATGAGATAGATGAAGGGAATGAGTTCGGGCGCTCCGGCCGCCGCGTCTTCGACGGTGAAGCCGAGCCAGCGTATGACGAGTGCAACCAGCAGCGGCGGCACGATACCCATGCCCTGACTTCGGTTCGTCCGTGGTTGACCGAGGGCGGCGAGGGTCAATGCCGCGAATGTGAAGCAATAGATCCAAGATGTCAGGCGGACATGCATCTCCTTGCGATAGGAATCCGGCGTGTCGCGATAGGGCGGCTGAACCGGTTCCAGCCCCGCCAGAATCGAAAACGGCGCCTCCTTGTTGCCGAAAGAGACCCCTTTGGAATCGGTCCCGGTAAAATCGTAAAGGCTGATACCGTAGCGGTCGAAATTGATGATCGACACGTCCTGGCCCTTGCCGCGATGGATCTGACCGTCGCGCAGCGACAGAATCGGCTCGGCCCGCTGTTTGTCGACAACCGCCTTGTCGGCATAGATGACAGTTGGATCATTGGGGTTGCGCTTGTCGGCGATAAGAATGGACGTGAGTTGGCCTTCGGTGTCCCGCGCGCCGATCTGAATGGTAATGCCACCGGGCAGGGTGCGACTGCTGTTTTCCTGCAGCGCGAAGAGAATGAGCTCTGCGCTCGATTCGGCGATCAGCGTACGCACCTCCCGCCAGCTTGCTGGCGACACGACGTTCTGAATATAGGCCGCCGCCGCCGCGCAGATCAGCGCAACGATAAAAACCGGTCGCAATAGCTGACGCCGGCCGCCGCCTGAATTGGCGATGACCGCCAGTTCGCTGTCACGATTCATGCCGTGCAAGGTCAGCGCGACAGCAATAGCAAGCGCGAATGGCAGCGTATCGGGCACGATGCCCGGCAGCAGAAGCGAAGCGACCTTCACGAAAACCAGACCGCTGCCATTGTCGGTCACAAGTTCCAGGCGACCAATGGCTTCCGTCATCCAGACCACGCCCAGGCTCAGCGCCAGTGTGATCAGCACCGTCTTGGCGATTCGCACGGCGATGTAACGGTTGAGGATATTCATGAGTGCCCAGGATCAGGACCGGAAACAGGTCGGCTTTTCGCTAATTTGAACGCAAATGGCAAATGAGGCGACAAGAAGCTTGGTTAACGCCGGAAGAATGGCATCGGCACGGATCGTCACCCGGCATGAGCAGCAGATATATGCCTTTCGTCAAAGGCAAAACAATCGGCCTGCCCTTGCATAAGCAGCTCTTCTGACCAGATGATCGGACGGCTTGCTAGAATGCCGATCAGAAAGGTTCAGTTCATCATGTCGCTTCGTCCAGAAATTCGTTTCGCGCCGTTTTCTACACCGACAGAAGGGTGCGTGATTCTGCTGGCCGGCGAGGGTGGTGTCTTCTCCGAACGCGCGAAGGAAGGCGATCCTGACAGTGCTTTGGACCGCGCGGCGGCGGAGATGAAATTCAAAGGCAAGCTTGCCGGCAAGCTCGACATTTTGGTGCCGGGTGGAACCAATTACTCCAGGATCGTCGCAATCGGTGTCGGCCCGGCCGACAAGCGGCAGGAACATGATTTTATACGTATTGGCGGCGCAGCCTATGCGGCGCTCCGCGCCGGACAGTCGGCGACGGCGGTGCTGGATGCGCCGGACGGACCGTGTTCGACAGACGAGGTCGTCCGCTTTGCGATGGGCTTTTTCATGCGGTCCTACAGTTTCGACACGTACAAGACCAAAAAGAAGTCGGATGACGAGGACAACGACGAAGGCGCGGTCAAGCTGACGATCCAGTGCGACGATCCTGACGCGGCCACTGCGTCCTGGAAGAGTCACATGGGCGTCGCAGAAGGTGTTCTGGCCGCCCGAGAGGTTGTCGATCTGCCGGCCAATGTGCTCGGGCCAGTCGAATTCGCCGACAAGGCTGAGAAGCTAAGCGAAAAGGGCGTCGAGGTCGAAATTCTTGGCTGGAAGGAAATGGAAGAGCTTGGCATGGGCGCGCTTCTCGGCGTTTCGCAAGGCTCGGAGCGTCCGCCACGACTCGTCGTCATGCGCTGGAACGGCGGTGCGGAAGGCGAAAAGCCTGTCGCCTTTATCGGCAAGGGAGTCGTTTTCGATACGGGTGGCATCTCTATCAAGCCGGCCGGCGGCATGGAGGATATGAAGGGCGATATGGGTGGCGCGGCGGCTGTCTATGGCCTGATGCACGCGCTTTCCGCCCGAAAGGCCAAAGCCAATGTCGTCGGCGTGATTGGATTGGTCGAGAATATGCCTGACGGTAAGGCCCAGCGACCGGGCGACATCGTCACCTCAATGAGCGGCCAGACCATCGAAGTCATCAATACCGATGCGGAAGGTCGCCTCGTTTTGGGAGATGCGCTCCATTACGTCCGCGACCGTTTCGATCCAAAATTCATGATCGATCTGGCGACGCTTACCGGCGCGGTTATCATCGCGCTTGGTAATGAGTATGCCGGCCTCTTTTCAAATGACGACGATCTGGCCGGCCATCTCATGGCGGCGGGCGAAAAAACCAACGAGAAAGTCTGGCGACTGCCGTTGGGCGACGCGTACGACAAGCTGATCGACAGCAAGAATGCCGATATGAAAAACACGGGAGGCCGCCCGGCCGGCTCCATTACCGCCGCACAGTTTCTGAAGCGTTTCGTCGGCGAGACGCCATGGGCTCATCTGGACGTCGCAGGCACGGCGATGGGCTCGCCGAAAAACGAAATTTCGAGCGGCTGGGCATCCGGCTTCGGAGTTCGGCTGCTCGATCGGCTGGTCCGCGACAACTACGAGGACGGCGAAGCCTGACAGGCGCATGGCGGAAATCTGGTTCTATCACCTGACCGACTCGACGCTGCATGCCGCTTTGCCGACATTGCTCGAAAAAAGTCTCGCACGCGGCTGGCGTGCGGCGGTCGAGGTGCCGGACGAGCGCCTGCGCGACGCGCTCGATACGCATTTGTGGACGTTTCAGGACGGCTCGTTTCTCGCGCACGGCGTCGACGTGGCGAAAAACATGGAGCCAGCCGATCAGCCAATCCTTCTGACGGTGGGAGGCGGCAACGCCAACGGCGCGCAGGTGCGTTTTCTCGGTGGCGGCGCGATGCCGGGTGATGGGATCGAGGCATATAAGCGCGTTGTGCTGATGTTCGACGGCCATGACGAAGCGCAACTCGCCGATGCTCGCGCCGCGTGGAAGAGCCTGAAAGCCGAAGGGCACGATGTTACCTATTGGCAGCAGGGCGAGGGCGGCGGATGGAGGAAGATGGCGTAAGGCTTCTGCCATGCCGATCAACTACGCCGAGGAAGCCGAACCCTCTGCATGAGCCGAGCTAACGGCATCCGCCAGCGCCTGCCAAGGTGCGGTATCCCAATATCGCCGGGCCTGACCGGAGGGTGAAGGGAGCGCCCAGATCTCTGTTTTGCCGATCGATTTGCCAAGCGGTCCACATTGGAATTGTCCCGTCGGTCGATCGAGAAAGATCGACGCCGCTGTCTTGCTGGTAAAAGCGAGATGGGCCGGCTGAAACAGATCGATCTTCGCAGCAAGTCCTGCCGTGTCGAACCCCGAGGCAGGCAATTCCGCGTCCTGTCCGAAATGCGTTTTGCAAAGGTCGGTAAGGCCGATCCCGTACCGCAGGACATTGGCATAATTGGCCGGCTCGATCCGCTCAGGCGTAAGCCCCACATCGTGAAGCGTTCGCCAGAAATAATTGCCGGGATTGGCGTAATAGGCCCGCCGCTCCGCCGAGATGCGCCCAAGCGCGGTGCCGCAAAAGACGAGTGCGAGACCCGGCGCGAGGACATCCTCGATGATCGGCGACGGTGCCCCCATCGTCAGATTGGCAGGCCATTATTGGATCTGCGGATGGTGTTGATCTCTTCCATTACTTCGTCCGACAGCGTCAGATCGGCAGCATCCAGCGCGTTGTCGAGCTGTTCGAGGGAGGTCGCGCCGATGATCACGCTGGTCATGAAGGGGCGGCTGGCGGCGAAGGCCAGCGCCATCTGGGCTGGATCGAGCCCGTGGCGGCGGGCAAGCAAGTTATAGGCTTCGGCCATCTTCATGCCTTGCGGCGCTTCGCGGCCGCCGAGACCGCCATTGATAGCCCAGCGCGATCCCTCCGGCACCGCGCCGCCATCGTATTTTCCAGTAAGAAGACCGGCGGCGAGTGGCGAATAGGCGAGCAGTCCGACATCCTCATGGTGGGCGACTTCCGACAGATCGGTATCGAACAGTCGGTTCAGCAGGTTGTATTCATTCTGCACGGAGGCGATGCGCGGCAAGCCTCGCTCTTCGGCCAGCCGCACCATGCGCATGATTCCCCAGGCCGTGTCGTTCGAGACGCCCAGCGCGCGTATCTTGCCCTCTCGGATCAATTCGTCCGCCGTTGAAAGCACCTCGACGAAATGGTCGAGTTCGCGCTGGGTCTTCTGGTCGGACGGCTCATAGGTCCAGTGCTTGCGGAAATGGTAGGAGCCGCGATTGGGCCAGTGCAGTTGGTAGAGGTCGACATATTCGGTCTGGAGTCGCTTCAGCGAAGCGTCCAGCGCCTCACGCATGGTCTTGCCGGAGATGGGCGCGCCGTTGCGCGCCATGGAAGTGCCTTCTCCAAGGATTTTGGAGGCGAGCACGATCTGGTCGCGCTTGCCGCTCTTTGCCCACCAGGTGCCGATCAGCTCTTCGGTTTTGCCGAGTGTTTCTGCGGATCGCGGCGTGGTCGGATACATCTCGGCCGTGTCGAAGAAATTAACGCCGCGCTCCGCCGCACGGTCCATCTGGCCGTGGGCTTCGGCTTCGGAGTTCTGGCTGCCCCATGTCATGGTGCCGAGACAGAAGTGCGAGACGGTGATGCCGGTACGGCCGAGGGGTTTGGTTTTCATGGCTTCTCATTTAGCGATTGAATGGCGTCCTGCAGGGGCAGGACCAGTTTTAGGGGATCGAAACGGGTCTCGACGAAACCGAGACGGAGATAGAATGATCGTGCCTGATCGTTAAGGGCATCGACCATGATGGCTCGAAAGGCCACATTCTCAGCGGCCAGAAGAATTTTTCGGATCGCATCAGCCAAAAGCGCTCGCCCGAGGCCTTTGCCTTGCATGGACAGATCCACCGCGAGCCGTGCAAGAAGGGCCACAGGAATTGTGGTCGGCGATCCATGGATGGCCAAACGCCGAGGCAGCTCCTTTCGCAAGATCACGCCGGCGCTTAGCGAATAATAGCCGACGACCCGTTTGGATTGGTCCGCAACGACAAATGTCCTGGTAAACCGGTCACGTTGGTTTCCCAGCGCCCGCTCTTTGAGCCAATGATCGAGAGGTTCTTCCCCCGAAAAGAAATGCGCGACATCGTGGCTGGCATCAAAGGGCGCCGGCGGGCGAAGCCTCATCCTGTCGCTTCATTCCAAGGTGCCTTTTCGCCCAATAGCTTTGCCAGTTCGGGATTATGCGAGCCGGGCTGCGATAGCCGTTCGTCAAGCGCATCGAAGATAGAGCCTTCCACTTCGATGAGAATCTGCTCACGCAAGGTCTCTTCGGCTTGCCGCTTGGCCGCGGACACGACAAAAGACGAGACGCTGCGACCGCTGATCCGCGCTGCGCGCTTGATAATCGAGAGATCGTCGGCGGCGATCCTTGCAGCGAAATTTTCGGTCTTGGCGTCGGTCAAAGCAAGTTCACCAAATTGCGTTGTTGCTACAATGTAGAGACAATACAATCGTTGGACAATGGGTTACCGGAAATTTCGAATAGCTGACCGAGTCTTTCAGCTTGTTGCACTCTCATACGTCTCGCTCGCCTCGAGCCACGCCATCTCCGTTTCGGCGAGTGTCACGCTGGCGTCGCTGCGCTCCTTGGCGAGTTTCGTCGCGCGTGCGGGATCGTTTTCATAGATGTCGCCATCCGCAAGTTCCGCTTCAATCGCCTGAATCCGCTTCTGAGCTTTTCCCATCAAGGATTCGAATTCCTTGATCTTTTTGGCCAGCGCCTTGAGTTCCTCACGCTTCTTTGCGGCTTCGCGACGGATCTCGGCTTTCGACTGGTTGGGCTTCGACTTGTCGCCCTTGCTCGTCCGGTTCAGCGACAGGATCAGCGATTTGTAATCCTCCATATCGCCCTCATAGGGCGCGACCGTGCCGCCATGAACGAGCCAGAGCCTGTCGGCGGTACTTTCTACCAAGCTGCGGTCGTGGCTGATGAGAATGACGGCGCCGGAAAAGGCGTTGAGCGCGTCGGTCAGCGCACGGCGGCTGTCGATGTCCAGATGGTTGGTCGGCTCGTCGAGGATCAGGAGGTTCGGCCCCTCGAAAGTGGCGAGCCCCATAAGAAGTCGCGCCTTCTCGCCGCCTGAAAGGTCTTTCGCGGCGGTCGTCATCTTCTCGGTCGGCAGGCCCATCTGCGCCACTCGCGCGCGGACCTTGGCTTCCGGGGCCTGCGGCATCAGCGCGCGGACATGCTCGATGGCGCTTTCGTTCGGATGCAGATCGTCCATTTGATGCTGCGCGAACATGGCGACCTTGAGCTTCGGCGCGACCACCATGCGCCCGTCCTCGAAACTTAGCCGGTCAGCGAGCAGCTTGGCGAAGGTGGATTTGCCGTTGCCGTTCGCGCCGAGCAGCGCGATCCGGTCATCGGCGTCGATGCGCAGGTTCAGCCCTTTGAGGATTGGCTTGCCCGGCTCGTAGCCGACAGCGACCTCTTCAAGACGAATGGCGGGCGATGCCACTGTCTTGTCCGGTTCGGCGAAACGAAACGGCGCGACATGCTCGTCGACCGGGATGTCGATGGCATCCATCTTTTCCAGCATCTTGAGCCGGCTTTGCGCCTGTCGAGCCTTGGAGGCTTTCGCGCGGAAGCGGTCGACGAATGCCTGCAATTCCTTTTTGCGGGCGTCCTGCTTTTCGGCCGCCTTGGCGGCCAGTTCGGCCTTTTCGGCGCGCTGGCGGGCAAACTGATCATAGCCGCCGCGCCAGAAGGTCAGTTTCTTGCCTTCCAGATGGACGATGGAGGAAACGGCGCGATTCAGAAGATCGCGGTCATGGCTGATAAGAAGGACAGTGTGCGGATAGCGCGCCAGATAATTTTCCAGCCAGAGCGTACCTTCCAGATCGAGATAGTTGGTCGGCTCGTCGAGCAGCAGAAGGTCCGGCTGGCTGAAGAGAACGGCGGCGAGCGCAACGCGCATCCGCCAGCCCCCGGAAAAGCTCTTTGCCGGGCGCTGCTGCGCTTCTTCGTTGAAGCCGAGACCGGCGAGGATGGCGGCGGCTCGCGCTTCGGCCGAATGGGCGTCGATATCGACCAGTCGGGTCTGAATCTCGGCGATCCGCATCGGATCGCTCGCCGTTTCCGATTCCGTGAGCAGCGCGGCCCTTTCGGTATCGGCTTTTAGAACGATGTCGAGCAACGCTTCATCCGTGCCCGGCACCTCCTGGCTGACGCCGCCAATCCGCGCGCCTTTCGGCAGATCGATGCGTCCGCTCTCGGACGGCATTTCGCCACGGATTGCCCGGAAGAGGGTGGTTTTGCCTGCGCCGTTGCGGCCGACAAGACCCGCTTTCGCGCCGGTCGGCAGCGAAAGATCGGCATGATCGAGGAGCAGGCGTCCGGCGATGCGGAGCGAAAGGTCGGATATGGTCAGCATAGCGCGGCCCTTGTGGCGCGGGACGGCCCGGTAAGCAAGGGCTATGCGCTGGGCCTTTCAAAGACACGTTGCTTCCGCTAGAAGCGCGCCGAACATCCTTTCCCGAAAATATGACCAGAGGAATACCATGGCCATCGAACGCACCTTTTCCATGATCAAGCCGGATGCGACCAAGCGCAATCTGACCGGCGCCATCACCAAAATGCTGGAGGATGCGGGTCTGCGCGTCGTGGCGTCCAAGCGCGTCCATATGAGCCAGCGCGAGGCGGAAGCCTTTTACGCTGTGCACAAGGAGCGTCCCTTCTTCGGCGAACTGACGGAGTTCATGGCGTCCGGCCCGACAATCGTGCAGGTGCTTGAAGGCGAGAACGCCATTGCCAAAAACCGCGAAGTGATGGGCGCGACCAACCCGGCCGATGCCGACGAGGGCACGATCCGCAAGGCCTTCGCCCAGTCGATCGGCGAAAACTCCGTCCATGGTTCCGATGCGCCCGAGACCGCCAAGGAAGAGATCGCTTTCTGGTTCGCCGAGAAGGACATTGTCGGCTGATCGAATCCGCAGCGTAACATACGATAAAAGGCCGGCGTCTTGCGTCGGCCTTTTTGATTCACGACATTGAAGTCTGGCGCGAAGCGACTCGACGTATTGCGTTATTTCGTTCGCGTCAAAGTTCTGTCGACAGCCGGCATAATGCCGTTAACCTGTTGTCATGACGTTGTCACGGATACTCATCCTATTGGGAGCGGGGCGGATCGCCTGCGGCGCGCCACCCGGAGGATCAACTCGGGAAGGGAGGCGCTAATGCCGTTTCCAAATTTCACGGCTGCCGAGCTCTATGCGGATGGTGTGGTCCACACGCTCGCAATGATCGCCAGCGCTGTGGCCGTGACTCTCCTCCTCGCGCTGACAGCCGGCGACATTTCGGGCAGCATGACTTTCGCCCTGTCCATCTATGGCGCAGGCCTGTTTGCCATGTTCGCCTTCTCCGCTGCCTACAATCTGACGCCCTGGCACAGCGCGAAGGTGCTTCTTCGCCGGTTCGATCAAGCCGCGATTTTCGTCATGATCGCAGGAACTTACACGCCACTCGTCGTGCTGATGGACACCACGCTGGCTTATGTCATTCTGGCGGTCGTCTGGGCGGGGGCGCTGGCCGGCGTGGCGTCTAAGCTCATCTTCGCAGCCGAGTACCGCCGCTGGGATCCGGCGCTCTACCTCGCGCTCAGCTGGTGCGGTGTCGTGCTGATCGGTCAGATGCTTTTGGTGCTGCCGACCTTCGTGACGGCGATGATCTTCATCGGCGGCGTATGCTATTCCGTTGGCGTCGTTTTCCACGTCTGGGAAACGCTGAAATTCCATAATGTTGTCTGGCACAGCTTCGTCGTGGCGGGCGCGGTCTGCCATTTCATAGCCGTTGCTCACGGCACGACGAAAATGATCGGCTAGGTTGCAGCTTGCAGTCGTCATTCCGTGACTTGTTCACGGTCTCCAGACGACAGCGGCCCCTCTGGATTCCGGCAACGAGTGCCGGGACGACGCCCGCCAGCGCCTAGATCATCGCGATATGGCGAGACGAAATTCTCCGGCCTAAAATTCAGCTTAGGCTACTGTTTCCGGCAGGCGCCAGTCGACCGGCGTCTGACCGGCCTTTTCCAGAAAGGCGTTTGCCTTGGAGAAGTGGCGGCAGCCAAAAAAACCGTTATGGGCAGAGAGTGGCGACGGGTGAGGGGCCTTCAGAACGAGGTGGCGGCCTGTGTCGACGAAGGCCGCTTTTTTTTGAGCGTATGATCCCCACAGCATGAAGACCACCGGATGATCGAGGTCGTTAACGCGACGAATAACAGCGTCGGTGAAGCGCTCCCAGCCCTGTCCGCGATGCGAAGCCGCTTCACCGCGTCGCACGGTGAGCACGCTGTTCAATAGCAGCACGCCCTGCCTGGCCCAGCTTTCCAGAAAACCGTGCCTGGCCGGTGCGATACCGAGATCGCTCTCCAGTTCCTTGTAGATATTGACGAGCGAGGGAGGGATGCGTACGTCCGGTTTCACGGAAAAGCAGAGCCCGTGCGCCTGACCGTCGCCATGATAGGGATCCTGTCCGAGGATGACGATCTTCACATCGTCGAGCGGTGTCAGGTCGAGCGCGCGAAAATAGTCCACCCCCTTTGGGAAGACGACCTGCCTATTGGCATATTCATTTTTCAGAAACGATTTGAGCGTCGCCATGTAAGGATCGGCAAACTCGCTGGCGAGGGCGGCTTTCCAACTCTCGTCGAGACGGACCGGATCGCTCATCGTTCGGCCCAGCGCTTCTTCGCCTCATCGTCGGCGTCCTTGGCCGAAACCCATTCGCCGGCCGATCCATCCACCCAATGCTCTTTCTTCCAGAAGGGCGCTTCGGTCTTCAGAAAGTCCATCATGAAATTCGCGCCGTCGAATGCCGCCTGTCGGTGCGCGGATGTTGCCGCGACGAGGACGATCTGTTCGCCGGGTGCAATCTTGCCGAAGCGATGAATAGCCAGGACTCCGTAAAGTGGCCAGCGTCGGCAAGCTTCTTGAGCGATGCGGCGGATTTGGGCTTCCGCCATGCCTGGGTAATGTTCCAGCTCCAGCGCAGCCAGGCTATCGCCGTCTGCCCGGCAAAGCCCGGTAAAAGACACGACGGCGCCGATATCGGTCCGCCCATCCGTCAGAGCGGCGATCTCGGCTTCTCCGTTGAAATCCTCGGCTTGGATGCGAACGATAACCGGCGGCTCGGCCATATATCAGCCTCCCGTCATCGGTGGAAAAAGTGCGATTTCCGATGCATTACCGATCCGCTCGCTACGATCGGCATGTTCCTGATCGATGGCAACACGGATCGTGTTCCGATGGCTCATAAGGTCTGCGTAAGCGTCGCCACGTTCGGCGAGATGGTCGAGGAGATCGCCGACTGTCTCGACCGTTTCCGGCAACTCGATTTCTTCGGAACTTTTGTTCAGCCGTTCGCGCACCCACGCGAAATAGACGAGTTTTACCATGGCGGCCTCTTTATTCTTCGACGACATGTTTCAGCCCGGCGCGGAAATAGTCCCACCCGGTGATGAGAGTGACGATCGCCGAGATCCACAACAGGATAAGACCGGTCTGTGTCGTATAGGGAAAAATCTTGTCGCCTGCCGGGCCGGCCAGAAGAAACCCGATGGCGACCAGTTGCGCGGTGGTTTTCCATTTGGCCAATCGCGACACCGGCACCGAGACTTTCAAGCCGGCGAGATATTCACGCAGCCCGGCGATCAGGATTTCGCGGCACAAGATGATGATGGCGGCCCAGAGGCTCCAACCCTGAATCGTCTTGTCGGTATCGGCCGCGAGCAGCAGAAGAGCCGTCGCAACGAGTAGTTTGTCGGCAATCGGGTCCAGCATCTTGCCGATATTTGAACTTTGACCCAGCCGCCGTGCCAGATAGCCATCGAAGAAGTCGGTAACGGCGGCAGCGACGAAGATGCCAAGCGCCCACCAGCGCGCAGTATCGGACGAATGTAGCCGTCCCTCGACGAAAAAGCAGATCGCGACCGCCGGCACCGCCAGTATACGGGCATAGGTCAGCATGTTGGGGATATTATAGGCGTTGCGAATGTTACCCACCGTCGTCCGGAACCAGCTTCGTTATTAGCCAAGTCGGGCTCAACCCGCCATGGTCAAGCGCTATCGAGCATGAACTTGTCGTCATCCGCCATCGCCGCCCTCATGGAAATGATCGTAGATCTGCCTGGCAATGGATTCGGATATCCCTTCCACGGCCATCAGATCCCTTAGGGCGGCTCGTGAAACTGCCTTGGCGGTACCGAAATGCTGTAGAAGCGCGCGCTTGCGCGACGGGCCAATCCCGCCGATTTCGTCGAGTGGATTTTTTGTGAAATTGGCCTTCCGCTTGGCGCGATGACTGCCGATGGCAAAGCGGTGCGCTTCGTCGCGCAAGCGCTGGATGAAATAGAGAACCGGATCGCGCGGCGGCAGCGAAAATTCACTACGCCCTTCGATCACGAAACGCTCGCGACCGGCGTCACGGTCCTGCCCTTTGGCGACGCCAATGACGGCGACCTCCTTTTCGACGCCAAGTTGACGAAGGATTTCCATCACGGAGCTGATCTGCCCACGCCCGCCGTCGATCAGGAGCAGATCGGGCCAGTCCGGAAAACTGTCCTCGTCCTTCTGCGGTGAATCACCGGCAGCGGTTTCACTCGGCTTCCCCTGCTCTTTCAAAAGACGCGCGAACCGTCGCTGCATCACCTCGCGCATCATGGCGAAATCGTCGCCCGGATTTGTGTCCGGGTTCTTGATATTGAACTTGCGATAGCTGTTCTTGGCGAACCCGTCCGGGCCGGCGACGATCATTGCGCCCACCGCATTTGTGCCCATGATGTGAGAGTTATCGAACACCTCGATACGTCGCGGGGGCTCATCCAGTCCGAAGGTTGCGGCGAGTCCGGCCAGCAATTTGCTCTGTGCGGAGGTCTCGGCGAGCCGTCTTCCGAGCGCCTCTCGAGCGTTTTGAAGCGCTCGACCCACCAGGTCGCGCTTTTCCCCCCGCGCCGGTACCGCAATCGTCACCTTTCGGCTGGCTTTTACGCAGAGGGCTTCGGCAAGCAGGTTTTGATCCTCGACGGAATGGGAAAGCAGAATCTGACGCGGCACGGGCTTGTCGTCGTAGAACTGCGAGAGGAACGCGCCCAGCACGTCGCCTTCTTCGAGCGCTGAATCCGCTTTTGGGAAATAGGCGCGGTTGCCCCAGTTCTGACCGGTGCGGAAGAAGAAAACCTCGATGCAGTTCTGCCCGCCCTCCTGATGGATGGCGAAAATATCCGCCTCCTCCACGCCTTGCACGTTGATGCCCTGATGGCTCTGCACGTGGGAGAGAGAGGACAGACGGTCGCGGAATAACGCGGCGCGCTCGAAATCTAGATTTTCTGCCGCAGCATTCATTTCATCGGCCATGCGCTTTGTGACGGCGTTCGAGCGGCCGGACAGGAAATCGCCGGCGTCCCGTACAAGTTTACGATAGTCGTCTTCGCTGACTTCGCCCGTGCAAGGGCCGGCGCATCGCTTGATCTGATAAAGTAGGCAGGGGCGCGTCCGGCTGGCATAGACGCTGTCGGAGCATGATCGGATGAGAAAGGCCTTCTGCAAGGAGTTGACCGTCCGCGTCACCGCGCCGGCAGAGGCGAAGGGGCCGTAATAATCGCGGTGTTTGGACCGTGCGCCTCGATGCTTGAAGATGCCCGGCGCGCTGTGATCGGTGGTCAGAACGATATAGGGGAAGCTTTTGTCGTCTCGCAGCAAAACGTTAAAGCGTGGCCGCAAGCGTTTGATCAGATTCGCTTCGAGCAGCAGAGCTTCTGTCTCGGTGCGGGTGACGATGAAATCCATCGAATGGGTTTCGGCGATCATGCGCGTCAAACGTCCGGCGTGGGCGCGGCCCTGCGCATAATTCGAAACACGCTTCTTCAGGCTGCGCGCCTTGCCGACATAGAGAACATCGCCGCCCTTGTTCAGCATACGATAGACGCCGGGCCGGTTCGGCAATTGCTTGACGTAGATCGCAATGGCTTCGGCGCCGGTCTTGCCTGCAGTCTCGGCCGCGGACAGATTATCCCAGGCGATATCTTTCAATAGTGCTTCTATGGCGTCTCGGTCGGTCTCGGTCGCCTGGCTTTCCGTGACGATATCGCCCGGTTGCCACTGTTCGCTTCCGGCGGTTTCGCGAGCATCATCGTTCTCGTCTATCAGTTCGCGCACCCGCGCACCGAGATCCCGGTCTTCGCCTGGCACCAGTGGCTCTTTGCGCTGACGGTTGCGTCTTGCCTTGATGATTCGCGTTTCGCTCATATCCCTATATTTGGAACTTTCCGGGCGAGATGTTGAGACCCGGACGGATTTTCATCGTCGATTATCATCGGGACAGTCGATCTGAGGGCCATGTGGAGAGGATATGACGGAAAACAGGGATATGGCGGGTCGGATGGCCGTGGTGACTGGCGCATCGAGCGGCGTGGGCAGGGAGGTCGCCCGACAGATGGCGGAGAGGGGGTGTAACCTCTGGCTGACCTACCACAATGACGACGAGCCTGCGCGCGAACTTCAAGAAAGGTTTGCCGGCAAGGTGCGAATCGAAGCGCGACAGCTCGACCTCACCGACGAAGAGGCTGTGCGCGAGCTATTCGGCGAAATCGGCCGAGGCGAGGATGGGCTCGACTATCTCGTCAACAACGCTTCGTTCTGGTCGGAGGATTTGTGGGACGCCGATCCGAAAGATTTGAAGCCGGCAGACTTGCGCGCCGTTTTCGACGTCGATCTCGTCGGATCGTTTCTGACAATTCGAGAATCGATCGACCTGATGAAAAGAAAAGGGGGAGGGGCCATCGTCAATTTCTCCTCCAGCGATTCATTGCGCGGTGATCCGAAAGCATTTGCCTATAATCCGGCGCAGGTGGCGGTCATCGGGCTGACGCGCTCAGTGGCGCGCCGCTACGCACCATCGATCCGATGCAACGCCATCGCGCCGGGGCCTATCGATACGGGCTGGACGGAGCGCTGGGGGCTTAGCGAAAGCGAGAAAGCCGATGTCGGCGAGAAGAACGGCCTCGCCGGGCGAATGGGCCGACCCGATGAGATAGCTTCGCTCGCATGCTACCTGCTGTCGGATTCGTCACAATACATAAATGGTCAGGTGATTCGTGCCGATGGCGGAGCATCCATTGCCTGATCGGCGTCAATGTGAGGCGAACAGCGCATAGAGATAGACGAGAAAAGCAGCCGTCAGCAACGCGCCGAGTGCTTTGCCCATCTTGATCCGACAGAACACGACAACAGCCAGAACAACAGCCACTGCAGCCATCACCCACATATCGACATCGATAATGCGCCGATCGACATCGAAAGGCACGACCATGGCCGTAAGCCCCATGATCGACAGAATGTTGAAAAGGTTTGATCCGACCACATTGCCGAACGCCACCGCTCCGTGATTGCGCCATGCCGCTGCTACGCTGGCCGCCAGTTCTGGAAGCGATGTGCCGACCCCAACAATGGTAAGCCCGATCACTGTTTCCGGGACGCCCAACGAACTGGCGATGGCGCTTGCGCCAGAGACGGTCAGTTCAGCTCCGAGAGGCAGAAAGACCAGACCGGCCACAATTCGAAGGCCGATTCCGGTGCCGGTTTGACCACCGGCATCGACCTCATCCTCGTCGAGGAAGCTCGGCGCACGCTTATTGCTGCGGGCGTTCATGAACTGCCAGACAAGAAAAGCGATCAGCAGAGCGAAAAGAAAAGCGCCTGAAAGGCGGCTCAGCTCCCCCTGAAAGCCCATCATCGCCATGAAAATCGCGGTGGCGGCCAGCATGGCAAATACATTGCGTCGAACGCCGTGCTCGGTTGGCGCCATCGGCGAAATCATTGCCGGAACGCCGATCACGAGCAGCACATTGGCGATGTTGGAGCCGACCACATTGCCGACTGCCAGGCCCGGCTGATTGGATAGGACGGCATCGAGCGAAACGAAAAGTTCCGGCGCGCTTGTCCCGAAGGCGACGATGGTGAGGCCTATGATCAGCGGGGGCACGTCAAAACGTTCCGCCAGGCCCACAGCGCCTTTGACGAGCAGGTCGCCTCCGACGATGAGAAGGGCAAAGCCGGCAAGCAGCGAAACGTAACTCAGCATGAATGTGTCCTGTGGATCGGTCCATCGCATATAGATTGGGGCGAAACCAGCACCAGCCCTTGCGCACCGTGATCCCGGACAATCGCGGCCAAGCCTTGAGAAAGACGGCTTTCTAATCTCTCTGTTGCATAGCTGCAACGTGAGGCAACGCCTTATTCCCGCCAGAAAATCTCCACTGCGCCGCTCGTCTTTTTCCGCATTCGAAGCGCAAATTAGCTTTCATGAATGCGTATGGAACCGAGCCGATGCGCGGCCGTTACCTACCGTTCGAAACGTGAGCACCGTTCGCTCCCCCAAATTCGACGGTGCAAACAACAAGAATGAGTACAGTGAAATGAAGAAAATCGTATTTGCCGCCCTTTCTGGCGTTAGCCTCATCTCCGTCGCCGGCCTTGCACATGCTGCCGACGCTATCGATGCGGTCCCCGAAGCGCCTGCCGTGATGGTCGAAGAAACACCGGTCATGGGTTGGGACGGCGGTTATGTAGGTGCCATGGGCAACTACAATCACAGCAATGCCGACCGCGACAACGGTCTGCCGGGTGTCGATAGCGATACATTCGGTGGCGCCGCTTTCGCCGGTTATCAGCGTCAGAACGGCAACATCGTCTACGGTGCTGAAGCCGATGTCGGTTATAACGCCATGAATGGCGACGAGAACGGAACCGACGTCGAGACCGGTGTCGATGGCTCGCTACGCGCCCGTCTCGGTTATGCGCCTAACGACCGCGTACTCGTCTACGGTACGGGTGGTGTGGCCGCCGCCGATGCGGAGGTCTCCGATGCAGCCGGCAGCGACAGCAACGCCGTCATCGGCTACACGGTCGGCGCTGGCGCCGATGTGAAGATCACCAATCAGATCTTCGCTCGCGGTGAATATCGCTACACCGACTATATGGACGAGACGTTCAATACCGGCTCCGGCGACCAGGATGTCAGCATCGACAACCATCGCGTCGGCGCGGGTATCGGCTTCAAGTTCTGATACAGCCTGCGTAACTCTGAAAATCGAAAAGCCCGGCCATTGTGCCGGGCTTTTTAATGCTTTGCGGTCATCGTAGCTTCGTCAGGTCGCTTAGCTTATTTGGGAAGCAGGGTTGCCAGATCGGGCCGTGTTCGATCGAACCTTGACGCCCACTCGCAAAGATCGGGATAATCGTTCAGAACATTGGGCATGCGAAGCTTGGCGTAACCGATAGCGGCGCGGAGCGTGATATGGCCGCCATGCAAACCGTCATCCAGTGAAGGTACGTCGCCTTCGAAAAAGGCAAAACCGCGCTTTGCCTTTCCGAGTTGCTTGTCGATCCAGCCCTGATAGACCATCTCTTCCGGCCGGAACCGGCGTTCGTAAATCATCGCCACCATTGCGTCGCAGAGGCCGGTGCTGAGGCTCTCCATTACTTCCGCATCGAGACGGGCATCCGGCTGAAGCGGATAGACGCCATTGCCGCTCATCCTGTCCGCGTAGCGAAGGATGGCGCCCGAATCGAAGATCTTCCGGTTATCGTCGAGTATGAGGACAGGAATTTTGCCAAGCGGGTTGGCTTCCATCAACTCCGTCGGCTCCGCATTGGTATCGGTCGGCACACTTTCGAAGACGATATTGGCCAGCGTCAGTCCCATGCGGGCTTTCGCGCTGTAAGGCGAAGGGTCGGAATAAAGCAGGCGTGGCATCGTTGTCCTCTCCGAAAACGGCGGCGCTCAGCCGCGCTTGGGCATGAGCGCTTGTTTCATATTGCAGGCCCGGCGGTCGACGGCTGGGCAAGCGATGAAGTTAAGGGATTTATCCATGCAGATGCGCACATCGCGCACGTAACGGCGGTCGCATGTAACGGCTATGCCGTTGCGATTCAGTCCACGGTTCAGACGGATAAAGGCCTCTTCGGCCTCGGCCGGCGAAACGGCGCCGCCTCCGAGCCGCGTCGGCATGCGGATTTTCTCAAAGGCGGCGCGGGTGACGCGAAAATAATCTGTGGGGCTTAGTTCGGTGCAGGTGCCGTGTTTTCGCCATTCATGACCGGCCAGCCCGATAGTCGGGATGAGATCGCTGATCCCGGCATAAACCTGTTGAGAGATGCGTCCCGGTTCGGACGATTGGCAATTGCTTGGATATTTGCCGCCTTCGTATTGCGGCCAGAGACCGTGAACGACGAAGCCTTTTGGTCCGCCACGCCCGCATTGTCGTCGGCTCGCTTTCTCGCCTTCCGATGCGCAGTAGCTGGGCGACCACGACAGAGCGAGTACCCAGAAATCGAAATCGCCCGTCGAGACCGGAAGATTGTCCGTGGACGATTTCGTCGAGCGTAGATTGCCTGCGGCGTCATCCTCGGAAGACGTGGAAACCGTGGCGTCAGCCCTGCTGAAATTCTCTCCGACAACAGCGTTCAGCTGGTCTTCGAGCACGTCGTATGGGACGATCCCGGCGACGGCCAATCCGCAAAGAACGAGCAGTGCGATAATCGATTTGGCGCTCAGACGCACCCCTTAGTTCCGACCGACGCCGCTTCTGACGACACGGCAGGCTTCGTCATAAACATTCCATTCGTCGAAGCCCTGCATGCACGCCTCGACATTATCGCCGACGACGCCGGCAAAGCCCTGCTCATACTCTATGAGATACCAGACGGTCCGCGTTTCCCCATTCGAAAGCGCTGCGCTTGCCTGACAATAACGCCGTGCGATGGGTCGCTTGTGGGCTTCGGGAATGAAATCGTTCTGGTGAATGGCGTAATAATCCAGAATGTCGACCTGCGGCACGCCCGGTACATGGCGGCCCTGATAGTCGATTTGCTTCGAAACCTTCTTCAGAACGCGCTCTTCGGCACAGTCCTGATTCTCTTCATAGACGCCAAGCATATCGGCGGCATGGGAAACAGTGCCGGAAAAGGCGATCAGTAGGGTGGCGAATGCCGACGAGACAGAGAAGTGACGGAACATGCGAACCCGGCTCCTAGAACGGTTGATGTCTTGCATCGAAGAACTCTCTCGGTCGGTTTGCGCTAACGCAACGGCTCGATCAAGCCCAGGCGTTGCGGAAGGAGGATAACTGCGTGAGGATTGCGGTTGCCGTGGCCTTCACAACACGATCCGGTCAGAACGACCGGATCGTATGGCGGGCTTCCCCGTCCTCTGAGAGAATGCGGCCGATCATCGGTAGGATCAGCGCCATTTCTTCGGTGAGCGTGTAAGGCGGGTTGATGACAGCCATGCCGCATCCGTCGAGGCGGGGAGGGGTGGAAGGTTCACGGATAAAGAGAGAGATATCCAGACCTTCGCCGAAACCGCCTTCCGCCAGGCGATTTTGAAATTGCGCGACAGTGTGCCGGTCCTTGATCGGATACCACAGTGCATAGGTGCCGCCTCGCCAGCGCTTGATCGCCTTTGCCAGTCCATCCGCCATGCGATCGAATTCTCCAGCCTGTTCGAACGGTGGATCGACCAGAACCAGGCCGCGCTTTTCCTTGGGCGGAACATGCGCGCCCAGCGCCAGCCAGCCATCCAGTTCGATGACGCGGACCTGCCAGTCGCCTGCAAAACGAGTTTTCAGAAGCTGGCTGTCTTTCGGGTGAAGTTCAATGGCGCTGAGCCGATCCTGCTGGCGAAGCAGGGAACGGCTGATCATCGGGGAGCCGGGATAGGCGGAAATTGTATCTCCGGCGTTCACCGACTGCACGGCATCGAGAAAAGGTGCGATGAGGGCGGCAACATCAGCCGGCAAAGTTGCATTGGCGATGCGGCCGATACCGTCGCGCCATTCGCCCGTCCGCTGCGCTTCATCGGACGATAGATCGTAGAGCCCGGTCCCCGCATGCGTGTCGATGATGCGGAAGGCTTTGTCCTTGCGCTTCAGATGCTCGATGCAGCGCGTCAGCACGATATGCTTCAAAATATCGGCGAAGTTACCCGCATGGAAAGCGTGACGATAATTCACGGCTGATCGGATGTTTCCCGCGATCTGCCGACCGGGAGAAGCAGCGCCTTTTCGTCGCTTTCATTCATGTTGGAATAGAGCGTCGTGCCGTCGCGCATCGTAACCTTGCCTTCGGCGACAAGCCGCAGCGCTAGGGGGTAAAGGCGATGCTCGACCTCCAGCACCCGGTCGGCCAGTGTCGCCTCGGTGTCCTTGAGGCCGACCGGCACCGCTCCCTGCGCGATGATCGGCCCGTCATCCATATCCTCGGTCACGAAATGAACCGTCGCGCCGTGCACGCGGACGCCAGCGGAAAGAGCACGGGCGTGGGTATCGATGCCCTTGAAGCTTGGTAGAAGGGCGGGATGGATGTTCAGCAGCTTTCCCTGCCAACGCGAAACGAACGCGGCGGTCAATAGACGCATATACCCGGCAAGGCATATGAAGTCGGCATTCATCTGTTCGATCGCCGCGCTGATCGCTTCATCATGGCTGGCGCGGTCGTCGTAATCCTTGTGCGAGATGACTTGCGTTGCAATGCCGAAATCTTCCGCAGCCTTGAGTCCGGTCGCATCCGCCTTGTTCGAAATCACCCCGACGATCCTTGCTGGATAGGCCGGATCGAGCGTCGCGCTGATAAGCGCGCCCATATTCGACCCGCGTCCGGAGATCAGGATGACAATGCGTTTCGGTTCCGTCGTCATGCAAAGAGTTCGCCATCATAGAGAACGCCAGCGCTTTCGCGCCTGACTATCGAACCGATCGTGAGAGCCTCCTGTCCGGCATCGGCAAGGCTGGCACATACCGTCTCGGCCGCATCCGCGGCGGTGACGACCACCATGCCGATGCCGCAATTGAAGGTGCGCAGCATTTCCGCCTCATCGATATTGCCGGCTTTTGCCAGCCAGGAGAAGACGGGAGGAGGCGTGATAGCGGGAAGGTCGATCTTCACCGCCAAATCGTCCGGCAACACGCGAGGAATGTTCTCGGTGAACCCTCCACCTGTGATATGCGCCATCGCCTTGATCGCCCGGGTCGCCTTGATGGCCGCAAGCAGTGGTTTGACATAGATTTTGGTCGGTTCGAGCAGGGCTTCGCCCAAACTTGCCGATGGCGCAAACGGTGCGGGGCTTTCCCATTTCAGACCTTCTCTCTCCACGATCCGCCGGACGAGTGAAAACCCGTTGGAGTGAACGCCGGAAGATGGAAGTCCTAGAAGCACATCGCCCGGTGCCACATCGGCTGTGGGCAGGAGAGCGCCACGCTCCGCCGCTCCGACAGCGAAACCGGCGAGATCGTAATCGCCGCCGGAATACATGCCAGGCATTTCGGCGGTTTCTCCGCCGATCAGCGCACAGCCTGCCTGTCGACAGCCCTCGGCAATGCCCGACACGATGGCCGCGCCCTGTTCGGCGGAAAGTTTGCCGGTGGCGAAGTAATCGAGAAAAAGAAGCGGTTCGGCACCCTGAACGATAAGATCGTTGACGCACATTGCGACGAGATCCACGCCGACTGTGTCGTGTTGTCCGGTCTCGATTGCGATACGGAGTTTTGTTCCGACGCCATCATTGGCGGCGACGAGAATCGGATCGGTAAAACCCGCCGCCTTCAGGTCGAACAATCCACCGAAGCCGCCGATCTCCGAATCCGCGCCCGGACGGGCGGTGGCGCGCACCATCGGTTTGATCCGCTCGACCAGCGCATTGCCTTCATCGATATCGACGCCGGCATCGGCATAATTCATGCGAGAAGATGGAGTATCGTTCATCGGGCGGGTCGTCCGTTGGATTGGCGGGAACAACCCGGCAATTGGCATGAAAGAACGCCATCAGCAAGGCATAGGATCGCAGCTTTGCTTTCGCCCTGTGCAACACCTAGGTGTGAGCTGTTTGAACGAGGTCCTTTACACGTTGACGATACCGAATCTCATAACCCTGTTCCGGCTGATCCTGGTGCCGCTCGTTATCTGGTCGCTGATGGCGGGCCATTGGGGAATGGCGCTGGCCGGTTTCATCATTGCCGGCATGTCCGACGCGGTAGACGGCGCGCTGGCTCGTCTCTGGCATCAGCAGAGTGCGGTCGGGGCCTACCTCGATCCGATTGCAGACAAGCTTCTTCTGTCGTCCACCTTCATCGTTCTCGGCATTGTCGGGGCGTTGCCTGTCTGGCTCGTGGTAATCGTCGTGTTCCGCGATATAGGCATTCTCGGTGGCGTTGTGCTGGCGCGCGAAATGGAGGCCCCGATCACTATTCGTCCGATCTTCCTGTCGAAGTTGAACACGGCCGTTCAGATCGTGCTGGCGGCAGCCGTTCTGGCCCAGGGAGCCGGCGTCATCGCCATGCCGGGCGCATTGACGGTTCTGATGCTGCTCTGCGCATTCTTGACGGTCAGTTCGGCGGCAGCCTATGCCTTGCTCTGGTTCCGCCACATGCACGAGGCCGCTTGATCTCATGACCGATACCCGGCCGCCATACACGGTGCCCACGAAAGATCCCGGCGCACCGCCCCAACCGACGGACAACGTCGCGGAAGGCGCATTGTGGCGTCGACGCGTTCTCTTCTGGGGTGGGTTGGCGCTGGCGGTGCTCCTTATGCTTTGGGTGTTCCGCTCGGTGCTCATGCCCTTCGTCGTCGGCATGCTTCTCGCCTATTTCCTCGATCCTGTGGCCGACATGCTGGAGCGTCGCGGCCTGTCGCGCACATTGGCCGCGATTGTCATTCTGGTGGTGGCAATCGCTGTTCTCATGCTGGGCTTCGTGCTGATCGTGCCGGTGCTGGCGAACCAGCTTTCCGGTTTCGTGGAAAGATTGCCGACGCTGCTCTCCAACCTTCAGACCCTTGTCACATCCTACGGTCCCGCCTGGCTAGAACGGGTGTTTGGTGTGGATAAGGCGACGCTGGAAGAGGGTCTCAATCAGGCTCTCTCGCAGGGTTCCGGTTTTCTGGCTTCCTTTATCGAATCGGTCTGGAATTCCGGTGCGGCCCTGATGGATATTGCCGGCCTTTTCATCATCGCGCCTGTGGTTGCCTTCTATATGCTGATCGACTGGGACCGCATGGTCGCCTCCGTCGATGCTCATGTGCCGCGCCGTCATGTCGAAACGGTGCGCGCCATCGCCCGCGATGTCGACCGTGCCGTGGCTGGCTTTATTCGTGGACAGGGCTCCGTTTGCCTAATCCTTGGGATTTATTATGCAATCGGTCTGACTCTGGTTGGGCTGAATTTCGGTCTGTTGATCGGCCTTGGCGCCGGTATCATCAGCTTCATTCCCTATATCGGCTCGACCATCGGTCTGGTCGTGGCGCTCGGTGTGGCGCTCGTCCAGTTCTGGCCAGACTTCATCTGGATCGCCGCGACACTTGCAGTCTTCTTCTCCGGCCAGTTCATCGAGGGCAATATCCTCCAACCGAAGCTTGTCGGCGGGAAGGTC
Organism: Notoacmeibacter sp. MSK16QG-6; assembly: GCF_024158145.1. Classification (GTDB taxonomy): domain Bacteria; phylum Pseudomonadota; class Alphaproteobacteria; order Rhizobiales; family Rhizobiaceae; genus Notoacmeibacter. The sequence continues at coordinate 177,360 of NZ_JAMYXM010000001.1, read as the reverse complement.
GGCCTTCACCCAGTCTGGTTGATGTTCGCTCTTTTCGCTTTCGGTGCATTGTTCGGTTTCATCGGTCTTCTGGTGGCGGTCCCGGCGGCGGCGGCTGTCGGCGTGATCGTCCGCTTCCTACTGGCGCGCTATCGCCAGTCGCATCTCTATGATGCGACGAGGGAAACCTCCTGACACCAGAGATGAGCGATTCGACCAAAGACCAGACGAAGGCGGCTTCACCTGAACAATTGTTGCTGGATTTGACCCGCGATCCGGCGCTCAGTCGCGACGATCTGGTGGCAACCCCAGCCAATCAGGCGGCAATCGCGCTGATCGACTCTTGGCCGAATTGGTCATCGCCGGTCGCGGTGATCCACGGGGCGGAAGGCAGCGGCAAGTCTCACCTGGCGGCTATCTGGCGTGATCGTACCTCCGCATCCATCACATCCGCTGGCGCCATTGGAAGCGAGGCCATAGAGGCAGCCATGAGGGGCGGTGCGGTGCTGGTAGAGGATGTCGACAGCGTAAAACCGGATCAGGCCGGCCTCTTCCATCTGATCAATGCTGTGCGACAGGGCGGAAGCTTTCTGCTTCTGACGTCCCGCGCGACGCCAGCCAATTGGCCGATCAGCTTGCCCGATCTCGTCTCGCGTCTCAGATCCGCTGCCCTCGCATCCATCGCACCTCCGGACGACCGGCTGTTGGATGCAGTACTGGTCAAATTGTTTTCAGATCGCCAAATCAGTATTGATCCGGCGATCACCGCTTATTTGGTTCCCCGCATGGAGCGATCCTTGTCGGTGGCGCGGGCGCTTGTGGAAGCCATCGACCGGCAGGCAATGACGAATCGTTCCGCTGTGACTCGTCCGCTCGCCGCCAATGTGCTCAATCGTTTGCAGCAAAGCGACGGGGAAGAGCCCGATGCCGATTGACAGATCGGATGAAACGGGCCATGTCGCACCCGAACGGCAAAGGCCCGGAGCGTAGCGCAGCCTGGTAGCGCATCTGGTTTGGGACCAGAGGGTCGCAGGTTCGAATCCTGCCGCTCCGACCATCGCCGTTGGTTTGATGCTGGCGGTCGGGTCGCACTCGTTTCCGCCGGGGCGAATGGAGGCCAGGATGAGTGCGCGCATCTACAGTCCCGCCAAGACGGCCATGCAGTCGGGCCGGGCCAAGACTGGCCGCTGGCTGCTTGAATTCGAACCCCAGGAACGCCGCGCCATCGATCCCTTGATGGGCTATACCTCATCGTCCGACATGACGAGCCAGGTTCGGCTCTGGTTCGATACCAAGGAAGAGGCGGTCGCCTACGCGAAGCGCGAAGGGATCGCCTATCGCGTCGACGAGCCGAAAGAGCGGGCGCGGCATACGATTTCCTACGCGGACAATTTCCGTTACGATCGCAAGACGCCCTGGACACATTGATTGCGAAGGTCAGTCGGCTTCGACCAATGGCCCCTTAGCTCAGCTGGATAGAGCACCGGCCTTCTAAGCCGATGGTCGCAGGTTCGAATCCTGCAGGGGTCGCCATTTCAGGAGAAGAGGCTGCAGAGGCACAGCTCTCCTTTCGCTACGGCCATATCGCTCTTCCATTCTCTTAGTCATGGTCCATGGATGCGACTTGGGAACTGATGGAGCCTGCACTGGGATTCGAAGGCAGCTAGACGGCCGACATCTCCGTAGACCGCCGCCCTTTTGACACGTCTATTTAACGATTTCCGGTCGCACCATCTCATCGGCCTTGATCGTCGTTTCCGGGTCGAGTGTCCGCATGGCCTGATGCTGGGTGAGGAAGACGCGGCCGGTCATCTCATCTAAGAGATGAGATCGCTTCAGCCGGTCCATGACCGGACCTTTCACTTCCGACAAATGCAGGTCGATCCCCGCCGATTCGAGCCGTCGAACCGTCATCTCGAGGCTTTCCAGTCCGCTGGCGTCGATGAAGTTGACTGCCGGACATTGCAGGACGAGATGTTTCAGGCCGGGCCGAGCGGCGACCTCTTCTTGAATGCGCGCCTCCACCGCACGGGCATTGGCGAAATAGAGGCTCTCGTCGAACCGCAAGGTCAGGACGCGTGAACTGGTCACGACATCGTGCCGGTCGATATTGCGGAAATGCTCGGTTCCAGGCACCTGGCCGACAATAGCCACGTGCGGGCGTGACGTCTGATAGAGGTAGAGGACGATTGACAGGGCCACCCCCGCGATAAGCCCGGTTTCGACGCCGAAGCCAAGCGTTGCGAGGATGGTCATGGCCGTCGCGGCGAAATCCGCTTTGGAATATGCCCACGTCTCCTTCATCGTCTTCACATCGACAAGGCTAAGCACCGCGACGATGATGGTGGCGGCCAACACAGCGATTGGCAGGAAATAAAGGAGAGGTGTGAGGATAAGAGACGCCAGCAAAATGCCGATAGCGGTAAAGGCCCCGGCAGCGGGTGTCTTCGCTCCGGCATCGAAATTGACGACCGACCTGGCGAACCCGCCAGTCACGGGATAGCCGCCAGTCAGGCCCGCAGCGATGTTGGCAGCGCCGAGGCCGACCAGTTCCTGGTCGGGATCGATGGACTGCCGCCGTCTTGCGGCAAGCGTCTGGGCAACGGATATCGATTCGACGAAGCCAACGATGGAAATCAGAAATGCGGCAGGCAGGAGCGCGACCCACATTTCGTGATTGGCAAACGGAAGGGTGAGCGGCGGCAAGCCCTGCGGGATTTCGCCGACAATGGCGACGCCCTGAAGGTCGAGGCGCAACGCCGCCACAGCAAGTACGGCAACAACAACGGCTAGGACCGGTCCTGTCCGCGCGATGAGCCCGGCAAGAAAATCACTCAGGCCCAATCGCAGCAAAAGCGGTCTGAAGCCTTGCCGGACCCAGAACAAAAACGCGAGCGATGCGACGCCGATCACCAACGTCGTCGCATTAGGATCGGAGAGGGTGGCGACGAGCCCCCCGACGATCTCGATCAGCGTATCGCCGCCGCCTTCCACCCCTAGAATATGCCGAGCCTGAGACAAAGCGATGATTATGGCTGAGGCCGTTATGAAGCCGGAAATAACAGGGTGGGAAAGCAGATTGGCAACGAAACCGAGACGAAACAGTCCCATCGTCAGCAAAATAATCCCACTTAGAAACGCCAGTACGAGCGCTGCGGTCAGATAATCGGCAGTGCCGCTTGCGGCAATTTCCCCGACTGCGGCTGCTGTCAAGAGCGATACCACCGCAACAGGGCCTACGGCCAATGTTCGGCTGGTGCCGAACAGCGCATAGGCGATGAGCGGCAGTATCGAAGCATATAGTCCCACGACCGGCGGAAGGCCTGCCAACAAAGCATAGGCAAGCGATTGCGGGATGAGCATGATCGTCACGATGATTGCCGCGACGATGTCGCTCGTCAGCGTGGCGCGATCATACTGGCGTCCCCAATCCAGGCATGGCAGGTAGCGGGCAAACGACTTCAAGAAATGCATGACGGGGATTGTTTCCGGACAAATGCTGCGAAAACGACAGTATGAAAAAACCTGACCTTGAACATATATGAACATATGAATATGTAAAGCCGACCAATGCTCTATCGGGCAGGTTATCGGCGACAATCGATTTTAGGAAGGGAGTTGAAATGTTGAGGCCAAAGGTCAAAGGTTTCTACGAGAAGCGGACGAATTCGGTTCAGTATGTGGCGTCATGCCCTGAGACGAAGAAGGCGGCCATTATTGACCCGGTCCTCGATTTCGATCCCAAGTCCGGCGCGACGGCCACGTTCAGCGCAGATGAGATACTGGGCTATATTGAGGATGAGGGGCTGACGGTCGAGTGGATTCTCGACACCCATCCACATGCCGATCACTTCTCCTCAGCTCATTATCTGAAAGAGAAGACCGGCGCCCGGACTGCGATCGGCGATCAGGTGGTCCAGGTGCAGTCGCTTTGGAAGAAATTCTACAATTGGCCGGATTTTCCAGCTGACGGCTCGCAATGGGATCACACCTTTGCTGAAGGCGAGCACTTCAAGGTTGGTGAGATGGATGCGAAGGTGATGTTCTCGCCGGGTCATACTCTCGCGTCGATCACATATGTTATTGGCGATGCGGCGTTCGTTCACGATACGCTTTTCATGCCGGATGGGGGCACGGCGCGGGCGGACTTTCCCGGCGGAAGCGCCAAGGCGCTCTGGGACTCGATCCAGCAGATCCTGGCATTGCCCGATGAGACACGCGTCTTCACAGGCCATGATTACCAGCCGGGCGGTCGCGATCCGGCTTGGGAATCGACGGTTGGTGAGCAGAAGCGCGACAATATCCATTTGAAGGACGGTAAGAGCGAAGCCGACTTCATCGAATTGCGCGAGGAACGCGATAAGACGCTTCCGATGCCCAACCAGATTCTCTTTGCGCTACAGGTCAACACCAATGGCGGGCGGCTTCCCGAACCGGAATCGAACGGCACGCGTTATATGAAAATTCCCTTGGACGTGCTGGAAGGCGCTGCCTGGGAGTTGGACGACTAGAAGAAGCTTTGGCTGGAAACACGAGCACCGTCGCGGTCCCAAGTCGCTCTGTTTTGCCGAAAACATAGGCAAAACAGGGCGATTTTGTTTGGTTGATTAGAAAACGTCCATGTGGTTCGATGCCGCATGAAGAGGCCGGGTTCGGCGCAATGCGAACCCACCATATGACGGAGTTCAATTTGATCAGACAAATCTTCGTAGCAGCAGCCATGATGGTCGCGACCGCCGCAAATAGCTGGGCGCAACAGGCCGTGCCATTCGCGCTCGACTGGAAATTCGAGGGGCCGGCCGCTCCTTACTTCCTGGCGATCGACAAGGGCTATTTCGAAGAGAAGGGCCTGACCGTCGAAATCGCTGAAGGTAAGGGCTCATTGGACGCTATTCCGAAAGTGGCGACCGGCGCGTTTCCACTCGGTTTTGCAGACATCAACTCGGTCATGCGGTTTTTGGACCAAAATCCTGGCGCGCCCGTCAAGGCGGTCATGATGGTGTACGACAAGCCGCCTTTCTCCGTCGTCGGCCGCAAATCGCTGGGTGTAGAAGCTCCCAAGGACCTTCAAGGCAAGGTGCTGGGCGCCCCGCCACCCGATGGCGCCTGGGCGCAATTTCCGATTTTCGCGGCAGAAAACGATCTCGATATGGACGCAATCACGGTCGAGCCGGTCGGCTTTCCGACTCGCGAGCCGATGCTGGCCGAAGGCAATGTTGCGGCCGTCACCGGCTTCTCCTTTTCCTCTACGCTCAACCTGATCCGCCTTGGTGTGCCGGAAGACGATCTATCGGTACTGCTGATGTCCGATTATGGCGTGAAGCTGTACGGCAACGCGATCATTGTGAACACCGAATTCGCTGAAGCGAACCCGGATGTCGTCAAAGGATTCTTGGAAGCCGTGGCAAAGGGATGGAAAACCGCCATCGAAAATCCGTCCGAAGCTATCGACTCCCTACTGGAGCGTAATCCGGCGGCCGACAAGGATCTCGAAACGGATCGACTGCAAATGGCCATCGATGCGAATGTGCTGACCGACTGGGTAAAGCAAAACGGTTTCGGCGATGTCGATGCGGACCGGTTCGAAGACGCAATCGAGCAGACGAAGACGGTCTATGAATTTCAGACGACGCCGGACATGGCGACCTTCTGGGATGGCCGATATCTGCCGTCAGGCGAGTCGGCGAAGCTTCAGTAGAGCGAGCGAACGTCCGCTTTTATCCGAGTCTGGTCAGCGATGGCCGGCTCGGTGCTTTTGGATCACCGATGACCGATCTCATCGAAATCAAAGATGTTCATCATGCCTATAAGACCAGGTCGGGGCCGCTGCCGGTTCTCGGCGGCCTCAATCTATCGGTGCCGGAAGGAGAATTCTGCGCAGTGGTCGGCCCTTCCGGATGCGGAAAATCGACTCTGACGAGGTTGATTGCGGGTCTCATGCGGCCGGATGCCGGAGAGGTCTGGCTTCACGGAGAGCGGGTGGTGAGCCCTCGCAGGACGGTCGGAATGGCGTTTCAGAATCCGGTTCTGCTGGAATGGCGCACCATTCTCGACAATGTGATTCTGCCGCTCGAAATCGTAGCGACCAAAATGCCGCGAAAACAGCGTGTCGCTCGCGCCGAAGAACTTCTTGCTATGGTCGGTCTCTCGGGTTTCGAAGGTAAGCGGCCGTCCGAGCTTTCCGGCGGCATGCGGCAACGGGCCTCCCTCTGTCGCGCAATCGTCCATAAGCCAGATGTGCTCATAATGGATGAGCCGTTCGGCGCGCTGGACAATTTCACGCGCGAAGATCTTTGGCAGACCATGCGCAACCTCCGGTCGGCGGAACCGTTCACGGCGGTGTTAATCACACATGATCTGCGCGAGAGCGTCTATCTCGGCGATCAGGTCATCGTTCTTTCGGATCGACCCGCGAAGACTCAATATGTGATGGACATTGGCCTTTCCGAAGACCGGCCGCTAGACATTCTCTATGAGCCGCATGTCGGTGACATGCTGCAGACGCTGCGCGACCAGATAAGGATCGCACAGGGCCGTGGCGGAGATCGCCACTGATGGAGCTCTTCCGAAAAATCGCGGTGCCGATCGCTGCAATCGTTGTTTTTCTGATTCTCTGGGAGCTTTTGGTTTGGGTGAATGGATGGCCGAATTACGTTATGGCGTCGCCGTCGGATTTGCCTGAAGCTTATATCCGGTTCTGGAAGCTTTTTCTTTCCGGTGCCTGGGAAACGCTTTGGCGCACAGTGGCCGGCCTGCTGATTGCCGTTGTCGCCGGCGTGCTGCTCGGCATGATCATGGGTTTTTCTCGTATCGCCAATGACGCTCTCTATCCGCTGCTGGTGGGTTTCAACGCCGTTCCGAAAGCCACGCTAGTGCCAGTGCTGGCTCTGCTTTTTATCGGCCAGCACAACTTCAACACGGTGATGATGGCGTTCCTGATTTCGTTTTTCCCGATAGCGGTCTCGGTGGCGATCGGATTGGCAACTCTGGAGCCCGAATATCGCGACATTTTGCGCTCGCTGGGCGCCTCGCGCTTCACGATCTTTCGCAAGATCGCATTGCCGAAAACCCTGCCCGAGTTCTTCGGCGCTTTGAAGGTGTCGGCGACGCTGGCCTTTATCGGCACAAACCTTGTCGAGATCATCTCGCCGCACGGCCGCGGACTGGGTGCACTCTTTTTGTCGGGTCAAACCAACTCGAATTACCCGCTGATGTTCGCTGTGCTGATCGCACTCGCGGTGCTCGGTATCCTTCTTTACTACGCCGTTGTCTGGCTGGAACGCATTTTCGCCGGATGGGCGGACCGCACGACCTGACCATTTCTGGTTAGGTGATTTCCACACGGCAGATGATTAAAAGACTTGCACTCACGTGGTAGGAAATAATATGACTATAAAAATCATGTTTTATTCTCTGGTGGTCTGGCTTCATTAGGCCAGTGTTACCCTTGCGCTCGCTGTGTGGCTGGGCTAGTGCGGCGTCATTTCGAAAACCACCTCGGATGAGAGTTCCGGCGTCCTGCCGCTTTCCGCTCAAATCTGATTTGATGGGTGGCAAAGGAGATGCCGAGCGTGGACCAACTTCTCGCTTCCTACCTTCCCGTGCTGATCTTTCTGGGTGTCGCGCTCGCTATCGGCCTCGCGCTCATGATCGCGCCTTTCATCATCGCCTATAAAGACCCCGATCCCGAGAAGCTCTCGGCCTATGAGTGCGGCTTCAATGCCTTCGACGATGCACGCATGAAGTTCGATGTCCGCTTCTACCTCGTCGCTATCCTCTTCATCATCTTCGATCTCGAAGTGGCGTTTCTCTTTCCGTGGGCCGTCTCGTTCGGCGCCATTGGCTGGTTTGGCTTCTGGTCGATGATGGTGTTTCTTGCCGTTCTGACCATCGGCTTCGTCTATGAATGGAAGAAGGGGGCGCTGGAATGGGACTGACAACGTCCGACAAGGCCGTGACGGCCGGCGACGGCACCATCGTCGCGCCATCCCCCAAAGGCATCATCGACCCGAACACCGGCCAGCCTGTCGGCGCCGACGATCCGTGGTTCCGTGAGGTTCATGGTGAGTTGGACGACAAGGGCTTCGTCGTCACCTCTTCCGAGGCGCTGATCACGTGGGCGCGTCAGGGTTCGCTCATGTGGATGACGTTCGGTCTGGCCTGCTGCGCTGTCGAGATGATGCAGATGTCGATGCCGCGTTATGATTGCGAGCGCTTCGGTTTTGCGCCGCGCGCCAGCCCGCGCCAGTCTGACGTTATGATCGTGGCCGGTACGCTGACCAACAAGATGGCGCCGGCTCTGCGCAAGGTCTACGACCAGATGCCGGAGCCACGCTACGTGATCTCAATGGGTTCATGCGCCAATGGCGGCGGCTATTACCACTACTCCTATTCGGTTGTGCGTGGATGCGACCGCGTGGTTCCGGTCGACATTTACGTGCCGGGGTGTCCACCCACTGCCGAGGCGCTGCTCTATGGCGTTCTTCTTCTTCAGCGCAAAATTCGCCGCACCGGCACGATCGAGCGGTAGGGAAACGCTATGACTGACGAAACAATGCGTGACCTTGCCGACTATCTGGCCGAGAAACTGGGCGATGCTGTCGAGCGGTCGAACGTCGCCTATGGCGAACTCACCATCGTTGTCGCGCCCGAAAAGCTGACCAAGGTACTGAACTTCCTGAAGACCGATACCCAGTGCCAGTTCATCAATTATGTCGACGGCGCGGGCGTGGACTATCCTTCCCGCCAGAAGCGCTTCGATATGGTCCACCATCTGCTGTCGCCGCGGCAGAATATGCGTATCCGCGTCAAGGTCGAAACGGATGAGGATACGCCGATCCCGAGTGCGACCGATGTCTTTCCGGGCGCGGACTGGTTTGAGCGTGAAGCCTACGATTTCTACGGTATTCTGTTCACCGGTCATCCGGACCTGCGCCGTATTCTGACCGATTACGGCTTCGAGGGGCATCCGCTCCGGAAGGATTTCCCGCTGACGGGCTTCGTCGAAGTTCGCTGGGACGATACCGTCAAGCGCGTCGTGTATGAGCCGGTCAGCCTGCGTCAGGAATTCAGGCAGTTCGACTTCCTGTCGCCCTGGGAAGGCACGGAATACGAACTGCCCGGCGACGAGAAGGCAAGTTCGTAGTTTGTGGTCCGTAGGTCGTCGGTCGCTATGAGCGACGTCATACGCAGTTATCGTGATTTGAGGGTCTGGCAGAAGGCGATGGATTTGGCTGAGGCGGTTTACAAGGCAACCGAGCATTTTCCGGACGGAGAGCGCTTCGGTATGACCAGCCAGATGCGGCGGGCGGCCGTATCGGTTCCCGCCAACATCGCCGAAGGGTTCGGCCGGGAATCGAGCGGGGTTTTCGTGCAATTTTTGAGAACGTCCCAAGGTTCGCTGAAAGAATTGGAAACGCATTGCCTCCTTGCCAAACGTGTCGATCTTCTTGAGAAGCCTGTCGCAGATGAGCTTCTCTGTCGTGCGGATGACATTGGAAGAATGCTTGGGGGTCTTATTCGTCGTGTTGCAGAACGATCCCGCAATACGAACGACGGACAACGAATAACGAGCGACTCAGCGCCGGAGGCGCGTGATGACTGAACACAACGTCCGAAACTTTAACATTAACTTCGGCCCGCAACACCCTGCTGCGCATGGTGTTTTGCGGTTGGTTCTGGAATTGGACGGAGAGGTTGTCGAGCGCGTCGACCCGCATATCGGGCTGCTGCATCGCGGCACCGAAAAACTGATCGAGCACAAGACGTACCTTCAGGCGGTGCCGTATTTCGACCGTCTTGATTATGTCGCACCGATGAACCAGGAGCACGCCTTCGCGCTCGCGGTCGAACGGATGCTGGATATCGAGGTGCCGAAGCGTGGTCAGTTGATCCGCGTTCTCTACTGCGAGATCGGCCGTATCCTGTCGCATCTTCTCAACATCACGACTCAGGCGCTCGATGTTGGCGCACTGACGCCGCCGCTGTGGGGCTTCGAAGAGCGTGAGAAGCTCATGGTCTTTTACGAGCGCGCTTCCGGCGCCCGTATGCACGCCGCCTATTTCCGGCCAGGCGGCGTCCATCAGGATATTCCCGATCAGCTGGTCGAAGATATCGCCGCCTGGTGCGATCCCTTTCTCCAGACAGTGCAGGATCTGGATGACCTGCTGACCGGTAGCCGCATCTTCAAGCAGCGCAACGTCGATATCGGCGTCGTCGACCTGGACGATGCATGGGCGTTCGGCTTCTCCGGCGTCATGGTGCGCGGTTCCGGCGCGAAATGGGATTTGCGCAAGAGCCAGCCCTACGAATGCTATGAGGAGATGGAGTTCGATATCGCCATCGGTAAGAATGGCGATTGTTACGACCGCTATCTGATCCGCATGGAAGAGATGCGCCAAAGCGTGCGTATCATGCGGCAATGCTGCGAGCGGCTGCTCGGCAAGGAGAGGATTGGCCCGGTCTCCAACACCGATGGCAAGATCGTGCCGCCGAAGCGCGGCGAGATGAAACGCTCAATGGAAGCGTTGATCCACCACTTCAAACTTTACACCGAAGGCTATCACGTCCCGCCTGGCGAAGTTTATGCCGCCGTGGAAGCGCCGAAAGGCGAGTTCGGCGTCTATCTCGTCGCCGATGGCACAAACAAACCCTATCGCTGCAAATTGCGCGCGCCCGGGTTTGCACATCTCCAGGCGATGGATTTCATAGGCCGGGGCCATCAGCTTGCGGATATGTCCGCCATTCTCGGATCGCTCGACATCGTGTTCGGTGAGGTGGACCGTTGATGTTCGGTATGTCCACGATCGCCAAGACAAGAAAGACCGGTGAGAAGTAATGTCCGTTCGTCGTCTCGCTACCGATGATGTGCAGCCTGCCGCTTTTTCGTTCGATGCGGCGCGTCAGTCCGAAGTCGATAAATGGCTCCTTCGCTATCCGGCAGGCCGCCAGCAGTCGGCGGTCATCCCGCTTCTGATGCTCGCTCAGGAGCAGGAAGGCTGGGTCACCAAGCCCGCGGTGGAATCCGTCGCGCAGATGCTGGGCATGCCCCTGATCCGCGTGCTGGAGGTGGCGACGTTCTACACCCAGTTCATGCTCGCGCCGGTGGGCACGAAGGCCCATATCCAGGTTTGCGGCACCACGCCGTGCTGGCTACGCGGCGCCGGTGAACTGATCGAGCATTGCAAGACCCATATCCATCCAGATCCGCTGCATCCCAATGCTGACGGCACGCTGTCCTGGGAAGAGGTCGAATGCCAGGGTGCCTGCGTAAACGCGCCGATGGTGATCATCGGCAAAGACGCTTATGAGGATCTGACCGTCGAAAAGCTCGACGAGATCATCAAGGCATTCGAGGCCGGTCAGGGGGCGGATGTACCGACCGGCCCGCAGAACGGCCGCATCTTCTCCATGGCAATCGAAGGGGCGACGTCGCTCACAGACGAAGATGCCATCACGCTCAAGCCGGATGCTAAGCCGCAAAGCGGCCATGGCGACCAGTCAGCATCACGCCGCAAAGCTGAAGTCGAGACGGCTGCCGACACGGTGGCTGCGCTCGCGCGCATGATTGAGGCGGATAGCACGGCGAGGCCGGTCGCGGCCAATCAGCCCTCGGTCGAGCCAGGCTACGGGCTGACGGCATCGGGCGAACCTGTTGCAACGACAGGTGAAGCGAAAATCGCGACTGACGAGCGTCTCGAAAACCCGGATCTCGCGCGTGAGTCTTCCGATCAGGCGCCATCGTCATCAGATGTCGGGGCCGGAACAGGTAAGGCGGCCGCGATGGCCGAGAAAATGCCGGAGCAGCCTGCCGAACCCGCTGGGGGCGACAAACCGACCGACGCTGAGCGCGCCGAGATGACGAAAGCGGCAAAACCTGAGGGCGACGCACCGGAAGCGGATCAGTCGATAGAGGGACCTGCCGATGCCGAGGGACCGGGCCATCGCGATCCCGCCCAGCAGGCTGCGGGTGGCGACAAGAGCGATAGCAGCCCTTCTCTCTCCGTCGCGGAAGGCAGCGAGACCGATGAGCCAACATCGAGTGTCGAGGGTGAGGCCAAGCCCGAACTTCATGAAACGCGCCCGGATGATGCGGACGATCTCGGATTGATTTCCGGTATCGGACCGAAAATTCATGGCAAGCTCAACGATTTGGGTGTCTATAAATTCTCGCAAATTGCGGGATGGACGCCCGATAATGCCGCTTATGTCGACCGTCAGCTCTCGTTCCGTGGGCGGATCGCACGGGAGCGCTGGATCGAGCAGGCCGATGCGCTCGCCGCCGGTGGGTCGGATGAATATGAGCGCCGCTTCGGCAAGAAGCCGCGCTAGGGAGTGACGATCATGCTGACGGATAAGGATCGCATCTTCACCAATATATACGGCCAGTTCGACAAGAGCTTGGCCGGGGCCATGAAGCGCGGGCACTGGGACGGCACAAAAGGTCTCCTGGAGAAGGGCCGGGACTGGATTATCGCCGAGATGAAAGCGTCCGGTCTTCGCGGTCGCGGCGGTGCAGGCTTTCCGACTGGCCTGAAATGGTCGTTCATGCCGAAGGAAGTTGGTGAGCGCCCGCATTATCTCGTCGTCAACGCCGACGAATCGGAGCCTGGCACCTGCAAGGACCGTGAGATCATGCGCCACGATCCGCATACGCTGATCGAGGGTTGCGTTGTTGCCGGTTTCGCGATGGGCGCACATGCCGCCTATATCTATATTCGCGGTGAGTACATGCGCGAGCGCGAAGCGCTACAGGCGGCGATCGATGAGTGCTACGACGCGGGGCTTCTGGGCGTGAACAATGTTCACGGCTACGACTTCGACGTTTTCCTCCACCATGGCGCAGGTGCTTATATCTGCGGTGAGGAAACGGCGCTGCTGGAGAGCCTCGAAGGCAAGAAGGGCCAGCCGCGACTGAAGCCGCCATTTCCTGCCAATGTCGGCCTCTATGGCTGCCCGACCACGGTCAACAATGTCGAATCGATTGCTGTAGCGCCGACCATTCTGCGCCGGGGCGGATCTTGGTTTGCTGGCTTCGGCCGTGAAGGCAACGCCGGAACGAAGCTCTTCTGCGTATCGGGCCACGTCAATCAGCCTGCCACGTTCGAAGAGGCCATGAGCCTGCCCTTCAAGGAATTGATCGACAAGCATTGCGGCGGCATTCGCGGCGGCTGGGAAAATCTGCTGGCGGTCATTCCCGGCGGCTCGTCCGTGCCGCTTGTGCCCGCCGAGGAGATCATCGACGCGCCGATGGACTTCGACGGGCTTAAGGAACTGAAGAGCGGTCTTGGCACCGCGGCTGTCATCGTGATGGATAAGTCGACCGACATCGTCAAAGCCATCGCTCGCCTGTCCTATTTCTACAAGCACGAGAGCTGCGGCCAGTGCACGCCTTGCCGTGAGGGCACAGGTTGGATGTGGCGCGTGATGGAGCGTCTCGTCGTCGGCAATGCACAGAAGCGTGAAATCGATATGCTGCTGGAAGTGACCAAACAGGTCGAGGGCCACACGATTTGCGCGCTTGGCGATGCCGCGGCCTGGCCGATTCAGGGTCTGGTTCGCCATTTCCGCCCGGAGATCGAGCGGCGCATTGACGAGTTTACCCGCAACGCAGATGCGGACCGGCCCGCTCTGGTGGCGGCTGAATGATGAAAGCGGACCGAAACGCCGTTGGAATGCCGTCCGATGGCTTGACCATCGGCGCGCGCATGGCGATACCGGCCACGCTTTTTGCCGGGTGTCTCCGCTGCTCGGAAAAACCGGAAGAGCCTGGCGTTTCGGCTGGGCAAGGAAACGGATCGATATGAAGACGATCAAGGTTGACGGTAAAGAAGTCGAGGTTCCGGATCACTACACGCTTTTGCAGGCGTGCGAGGAAGCCGGCGCCGAAATACCGCGTTTCTGTTTTCATGAACGGCTTTCCATTGCCGGCAATTGCCGCATGTGCCTGGTCGAGGTGAAGGGCGGCCCGCCCAAGCCCGCCGCGTCCTGCGCTATGGGCGTGCGCGATATGCGTCCCGGCCCGAATGGCGAGCCGCCGGAAGTCTTCACCAACACGCCGATGGTCAAGAAGGCCCGCGAAGGCGTGATGGAGTTCCTGCTGATCAACCATCCGCTCGATTGTCCGATCTGCGATCAGGGCGGCGAGTGCGACCTGCAGGACCAGGCGATGGCGTTCGGCGTGGATTCATCGCGCTATGCGGAGAATAAGCGCGCCGTCGAAGACAAATATATCGGCCCGCTGGTCAAGACGATCATGACGCGCTGCATTCATTGTACGCGCTGTGTCCGGTTCACGACCGAGGTCGCCGGTATTTCCGAACTTGGTCTCGTCGGCCGTGGCGAGGACGCCGAGATCACCACTTATCTCGAACAGGCCATGACCTCCGAATTACAGGGCAATGTCATCGATCTTTGCCCGGTCGGCGCGCTGACCAGCCGGCCATACGCCTTTCAGGCGCGCCCATGGGAGTTGCAGAAGACCGAGACGATCGATGTCATGGACGCCGTCGGCTCGGCAATCCGTGTCGATACGCGCGGTCGCGAGGTGATGCGTATCATGCCGCGCACCAATGAAGACGTGAATGAGGAATGGATTTCCGACAAAACACGATTTGTCTGGGATGGGCTGCGCACCCAGCGCCTCGACCGACCTTACGTCAAGATCGACGGCAAGCTGCGTGCAGCAAGCTGGAACGAGGCCTTCAAAGCCATTGCCGATAAAGTCGGCGCAACGACAGGCGAGAAGATCGGTGCGGTAGCCGGCGATCTCGCCGCGGCCGAAGAGATGTTCGCCGCCAAGCTGCTGCTTGAGAGCCTTGGATCGGCGAATCTGGATTGCCGGCAGGACGGCTCCCGGCTCGATCCTGCGAAGGGCCGTGCCTCCTACCTCTTCAACCCAACGATTGCAGGCATAGAAGAAGCCGACGCCATTCTCATCGTCGGCGCCAATCCACGCTGGGAGGCGCCGGTCATAAATGCGCGCATCCGCAAGCACTGGCGCGCGACGGATCTGCCGATTGCTCTGATCGGCGAACATATCGACCTAACGTACAACTACGCTCATCTCGGCCGAAGCGCGGCTTCGCTGAACGATCTTGGCGAATTCGCTTCGGTCCTTTCGAATGCGAAAAAGCCGTTGGTCATCATCGGCCAGGGCGCCTTGGCCGGCAACAATGCCGAGGCCCTGCTGGCCAAAGCGGCTGAATTGGCGGGCGGTGAAGAGGGCTGGAACGGTCTGGCTGTTCTGCATACGGCGGCATCGCGCGTCGGCGCACTCGATCTGGGCTTCGTACCGGGACAGGGCGGCAAGGCGCTTTCGGACATGTCCGATATGGATGTTGTGTTCTTGCTCGGTGCCGATGAATTCGATGTCGCGAAACTTGGCGATGCCTTCACCGTCTATATCGGAACGCATGGCGACCGGGGCGCGCACCGGGCGGACGTCATTCTGCCAGCTGCGACTTACACCGAGAAGAGCGGCACTTACGTCAACACCGAAGGGCGCGTACAGATGACCGCGCGCGCCGGTTTCGCGCCGGGCGATGCGCGCGAGGACTGGGCGATCCTGCGGGCTTTGTCCGATGTGCTGGGCCACAAGCTGCCATTCGATAGCCTGTCGCAGTTGCGTGCGCAGCTTTATGAAGCCGTGCCCCACCTGGCCGCCATAGACACAATCGAACCGGCCGATGTGGGGGCGCTATCCTCTTTGGTATCGGGAGAATTGGGGCAGGGCGATTTTACCACGCCGATCGCTGATTTTTACCTGACAAATCCGATTGCCAGGGCATCGGCGGTCATGGCCGAATGCAGCCAGCGCTTCGTGCAGGGCGCGCTGCAACAGGCCGCGGAATAGGTAGGGCAGGGGACCGATGGAATTTTTCACCACCTGGGTGCTTCCAGCGCTGATCATCATCGGGCAGTCGCTTCTGCTGCTCGTGGCGTTGCTCGTGTTCACCGCCTTCATTCTTTACGCCGACCGTAAGATATGGGCCGCCGTCATGTTGCGGCGCGGTCCCAATGTCGTCGGCCCGTGGGGCCTTCTTCAGAGCTTTGCCGACCTGCTCAAATTCGTGTTTAAAGAGCCGATTATTCCGGCAGGCGCGAATAAGGGTGTGTTCCTTCTGGCTCCTCTGGTGTCTGGCGTTCTTGCGCTGGCAGCCTGGGCGGTGGTGCCGGTTAGCGAAGGTTGGGCCGTCGCCTCTATCAATGTTGGCATTCTTTACGTGTTCGCAATTTCCTCGCTTGAGGTCTACGGCGTCATCATGGCCGGCTGGGCGTCGAATTCGAAATATCCGTTTCTCGGTGCGCTCCGCTCTGCCGCGCAGATGGTGTCCTACGAAGTTTCCATCGGCTTTGTGATGGTCACGGTCCTGCTGGCCGTCGGCTCACTCGATCTTTCGAAAATCGTGCTGAGCCAGACCGACGGTCTCGGTACACGCCTCGGCCTGCCGAACACCTTCTTGGACTGGCATTGGCTGGCCCTCTTCCCGATGTTCATCATCTTCTTCATTTCCGCTCTGGCAGAAACCAACCGTCCGCCATTCGATCTCGTCGAAGCGGAGGCCGAGCTTGTTGCCGGCCACATGGTGGAATATTCGTCGACGCCATACATGCTCTTCATGCTTGGCGAATATATCGCCATCCTGCTGATGTGCGCGTTGATGACGGTGCTGTTCTTAGGCGGCTGGCTGCCGCCTCTGAACTTCGCACCCTTCACCTGGGTGCCTGGCGTAGTCTGGTTTGTACTGAAACTCTCACTGCTCTTCTTCATGATCGCCATGGTGAAGACCTTCGTGCCGCGCTATCGCTACGACCAGTTGATGCGCCTTGGCTGGAAGGTGTTCCTGCCGATCAGCCTCGCAATGGTTGTCATCACCGCCTTTGTGCTGAAGCTGCTGGAAGGCGGTGCGGCATGAGCGCGAACCTCATCGGATTGGTCTGTGGCGTTATCCTGGCAGTCGTCGATTTCGGGCTGCTCACGATGCTGGGTCGCCGCATGGATCTCGCCGGCCCGAGCGGGGTGCTCCGCATTACCGCCATCGTTCAATTGATCGCCTTCCCGATCATTGGCTGGTTCCTCGGCCCTTATATATTCGGAGCAAACGGATGACCGGTCTCGCTCACGCCGCCAAATCGCTGCTTCTTCTGGAATTCGTAAAAGCCTTCGGTCTGACGATGCGACAGTTCTTCGCGCCGAAGCATACGATCAACTATCCTTACGAGAAGAATCCACAATCGCCGCGCTTCCGGGGCGAGCATGCGCTGCGGCGTTACCCGAATGGCGAGGAACGTTGCATCGCCTGCAAGCTGTGCGAAGCAATATGCCCGGCGCAGGCGATCACCATCGAAGCCGGTCCGCGCCGCAATGACGGCACGCGGCGCACCGTGCGCTACGATATCGACATGGTGAAGTGCATCTATTGCGGGTTTTGCCAGGAAGCCTGTCCGGTGGACGCTATCGTAGAGGGGCCGAATTTCGAGTACTCGACGGAGACCCGCGAGGAACTCTACTACGACAAGGAAAAGTTGCTCGCCAACGGCGACCGCTGGGAGCGCGAATTGGCCAAGAATATCGAACTCGACGCGCCCTATCGTTGATCGCGTCGAGACTTAAGGGGACTACGTTGCGGATGCTGGAATCCGTAAGCGGAATTTGACACAAGGCGGCGCGGCGCGCCGAACCGAGGCCGGCTAAGAGAGCTTAGTTGGCCGGGACCACAGGGAACGGATCATGGAACAGGGCGCATTGCTGACCGGAATACCGGCCGCGTTCTTCTATCTTTTTGCATTGATCGCGGTGGCTGCGGCTTTGATGGTGGTGGCGTCGCGCAATCCAGTCCATTCTGTGCTCTATCTGATCCTGACCTTTTTCAACGCGTCCGCCCTGTTCGTTCTGACAGGCGCCGAGTTCCTGGCGATGATCCTGCTGATCGTCTATGTCGGCGCGGTCGCGGTACTCTTCCTGTTCGTCGTGATGATGCTCGACATCGACTTCGCCGAACTGCGGACCGGGCTGCTGCAATATGCACCGATCGGCGCACTGGTTGGCCTGGTCCTTCTGGCAGAACTCGTAATCGTCCTCGGCGGCGCTTCCTTCGGCCCCGAGACCGCAAGCGTCATTGCTCAGCCGATACCGGATTTGTCCATTCGCGAGAACACGGCCGCCCTGGGCGACGTGCTTTACACCGAATATGTGTTCTTCTTTCAGCTTGCCGGTCTCGTTTTGCTGGTCGCGATGATCGGTGCGATCGTGCTCACGTTGCATCATCGCGAGGGCGTAAAACGTCAGAATATTTCCAGGCAGGTGGCGCGCACACCGGAGACCGCAATCGAAGTGGTTGAAGTCGAAAGCGGCAAGGGGATCTGATCATGAGCGTCGGTATCGGACATTTCCTCACCCTCTCCGCCATTCTCTTCACCATCGGCGTGTTCGGCATCTTCCTGAACCGCCGCAACATCATCGTTATTCTAATGAGCGTGGAGCTGATCCTGCTGGCGGTGAACATCAACTTCGTCGCCTTCTCCGCCCAGCTCGGCGATCTCGTCGGACAGATTTTCTCGCTCTTCGTGCTGACCGTCGCGGCGGCCGAGGCAGCCATCGGCCTTGCGATCCTTGTCGTGTTCTTCCGCAACAAGGGCACGATCGCGGTCGAAGACGTCAACCAGATGAAAGGCTGAGGAACGACCCATGTTTCACCTCATCGTCTTCCTGCCGCTCATCGGCTTTCTGATCGCAGGTCTTTTCGGCCGGTCCATCGGCGCGAAAGCCAGCGAGTATCTGACGACCGGCCTGCTGTATGTTTCGGCCATCCTGTCATGGATAGCGTTCTTCGATTTCGGCCTCGGCCACGAAGAGGCGATGGTCGTGCCGGTCATGACCTGGATGAATGTCGGCTCTCTCGCCGTCGACTGGTCTTTCCGCATCGATACTCTCACCGTCGTGATGCTGGTCGTCGTGAATACGGTCTCGGCTTTGGTTCACACCTATTCCATCGGCTACATGCACCACGACCCGCATCGGCCGCGCTTCTTCGCTTATTTGTCGCTCTTCACCTTCGCGATGCTGATGCTGGTGACGAGCAACAATCTGGTGCAGATGTTCTTCGGCTGGGAGGGCGTCGGTCTGGCCTCCTATCTGCTGATCGGTTTCTGGTACAAAAAGCCTTCCGCAAATGCGGCCGCGATGAAGGCTTTCATCGTGAACCGCGTCGGCGATTTCGGCTTCGCGCTCGGCATTTTCGGCATTTTCCTGCTCTTCGGCTCGGTCAATTTCGACACGATCTTCGCCAATGCACGACAGTTCGATCCTTCAGGGGATATGGATTTCTTCGGCTACGCAGTGCCAGCCGCCACGGCGATCACCGTCACCTGCCTGCTTCTTTTTATGGGAGCGATGGGCAAGAGCGCTCAGGTGCCGCTCCACACCTGGCTGCCTGACGCTATGGAAGGCCCGACGCCAGTGTCGGCGCTGATCCATGCGGCGACGATGGTCACCGCCGGCGTCGTCATGGTTGCCCGCCTCTCGCCGATCTTCGAACTGTCGCATACCGCGCTTGTCGTGGTAACGGTCGTCGGCGCAATCACGGCCTTTTTCGCAGCCACCGTCGGCCTCGTTCAGAACGACATCAAGCGCGTTATCGCCTATTCGACCTGCTCGCAGCTCGGCTACATGTTCGTCGCGCTGGGCGTTGGCGCTTATGGCGCGGCAATCTTCCACCTTTTCACCCACGCTTTCTTCAAGGCGCTTCTGTTCCTGGGCGCCGGTTCTGTCATCCATGCCGTCTCCGATGAGCAGGACATGCGGTATATGGGCGGGCTGCGTAAGCATATCCCAACGACCT
The DNA here is from genome assembly GCF_024158145.1 of Notoacmeibacter sp. MSK16QG-6. Classification (GTDB taxonomy): domain Bacteria; phylum Pseudomonadota; class Alphaproteobacteria; order Rhizobiales; family Rhizobiaceae; genus Notoacmeibacter. The sequence goes on along the minus strand of NZ_JAMYXM010000001.1, from coordinate 157,540 downwards.
ACTGGATGATGATTATCGGCACGCTCGCCCTGACCGGTGTGGGTATTCCCTTTACGATGATCGGTACCGCTGGCTTCTTCAGCAAGGACATCATCATCGAGACGGCCTTTGCCAGCCACAGCGTGGTATCGACATTCGCTTTCATCATGCTGGTTGTCGCCGCCTGCTTCACCTCCTTCTATTCCTGGCGGCTGATCTTCATGACCTTCCACGGCACGCCGCGCGCCACCGCCGACGTCATGCACCATGTCCATGAATCGCCATGGGTCATGCTGTTCCCGCTATTCGTGCTGGCGGCGGGCGCACTGTTTGCGGGGCTTCTGTTCAAAGAGTTTTTCTACGGTCACGAATATATGGAGTTCTGGAAGCAGTCGCTTTTCGTTGCTGGCGGCAACGAGTTGCTGGAAGAATTCCATCACGTCCCAGCATGGGTGGCGCTGTCGCCCTTCATCGCCATGATCGTCGGCCTGATCGTGGCATATCTGTTCTACATACGCTCGCCGGGCACACCCAAGGCGTTGGCGGAAAGCCAGTCCGGACTTTACGCCTTCCTGCTGAACAAGTGGTACTTCGACGAACTCTACGACTTTCTGTTCGTCCGTCCGGCGATGTGGCTGGGCCGCTTTCTCTGGAAGCGCGGAGATGGAACCGTGATTGACGGGCTCGGTCCCGACGGTGTCTCCGCCCGTGTCGTCGACATCACCAACCGGGTGGTCCGCCTGCAGAGCGGCTACCTCTACCACTATGCCTTCGCGATGCTGATCGGGGTCGCGGCCCTCGTCACATGGATGATGCTCGGGAGCGCCCTCTGAGATGAATGACTGGCCCATCCTATCTCTGGTAACGTTTCTGCCGCTTCTTGGCGCGCTCATGATCGCGCTGATCCGCGACGATGAAGAGGGCTATGGCAGGCGCAATATCCGCAACGTCGCGCTGCTGGTGACCGTTGTCACCTTCCTTCTGTCGCTGGTTATCTGGATCAGGTTCGACAACGGCTATGCCGGCTTCCAGATGGAAGAGGAAATCGCTTGGCTCGGCGGCAATATCGGCTACCGCATGGGCGTCGATGGCATTTCCATGCTGTTCGTCATTCTGACGACCTTCCTGATGCCGATCTGCATCATTGCATCCTGGCGCGCCATTCAGCTCCGGCTGAAGGAATACATGATCGCGTTCCTGGTGCTGGAAGCCTTGATGATCGGCGTCTTCTGCGCGCTCGATCTGGTGCTGTTCTACGTTTTCTTCGAAGCTGGCCTAATCCCGATGTTCCTGATCATCGGCGTGTGGGGCGGCAAGCGGCGCGTCTACGCATCGTTCAAATTCTTCCTCTACACGCTGCTCGGCTCGGTGCTGATGCTGCTCGCTATCATGGCGATGTATGGCATGGCTGGAACGACCGATATCCGCGAATTGCTGGCCTATGATTTCCCGCCGGAAATGCAAACCTGGCTATGGCTCGCATTCTTCGCCTCTTTTGCGGTCAAGATGCCGATGTGGCCGGTCCATACCTGGTTGCCCGATGCACACGTGGAAGCGCCGACGGCAGGCTCCGTACTGCTGGCCGGAATTCTTCTGAAAATGGGCGGCTATGGCTTTTTGCGCTTTTCATTGCCCATGTTTCCGGACGCATCGGTCTTCTTCCAGCCCTTCGTGATGGCTCTGTCTGTCGTGGCCATTGTCTACACGTCGCTCGTCGCGCTCATGCAGGAAGATATGAAGAAGCTGATCGCCTATTCGTCGGTCGCTCATATGGGCTATGTGACGATGGGCATCTTCGCATTCAATGAGTGGGGCGTGCAGGGCGCAATCTTCCAGATGCTGAGCCACGGCCTGGTATCGGGCGCGCTCTTCCTCTGCGTCGGTGTCGTCTATGACCGGATGCACACCCGCGAGATCGCGGCCTATGGCGGCCTCGTCAACAATATGCCGAAATACGCCGTCGCCTTCCTTATCCTGACCATGGCCAATGTCGGCCTTCCTGGCACCTCCGGTTTTGTCGGCGAGTTTTTGACGCTTCTCGGCACGTTCCAGACGCAACCATGGTTCGCGGCAATCGCAACCATCGGCGTGATCCTGTCAGCGGCTTATGCGCTGTGGCTCTACCGCCGGGTGATCTACGGCAAACTCGACAAGGAAAGCTTGAAAGGCTTGATCGATCTTTCTGGCCGCGAGCGCTTCATTCTCTATCCGCTGGTAGCGCTGGTCATTCTGTTCGGCGTCTGGCCTATGCCGGTCTTCGATGTCACGGCAGCCTCAGTCGACCAGCTTCTCAACGAAATCGGACGCGCCGTTTCGGACGGCGCGCAAGCCGCCGCACTTCTGCAGCGCTAGGGGAACATCGATATGTCGATCGATCTCAATTCGGGACTCATTGCTCTGGCGCCGGAACTGATCATCGTTCTGGGCGCGATATTGCTGCTGATGATCGGTGTTTTCGCGGCGGGAAGCGGCGTTCGCATCGTCAATGGCCTGGCGGTCGCCATTCTGATTTTCGCAGGCGCGCTTGTCGTTCTCATGCCAACCGACGGCGCGGTCTTTAATGACGCCTTTGTGTCCGACAGCTTCACGCGGTTCATGAAAATTCTGACGCTGATCGGTTCAGCGGTGACGCTTGTCATGAGCGTCGGCTTCGCCAAAGCCGAGCGATTCGACAAGTTCGAGTTTCCCGTTCTCATCATGCTGGCGACGCTCGGCATGATGTTCATGATCTCAGCCAACTCCATGCTCAGCCTCTATATGGGACTGGAGCTTCAGAGCCTGGCGCTCTATGTCGTTGCCGCGATCAACCGCGACAGCGTACGTGCGACCGAGGCAGGGCTGAAATATTTCGTTCTCGGAGCGCTTTCCTCCGGCATGCTGCTCTACGGCATCAGCCTCGTCTACGGCTATACCGGCACGGTTGAGTTCGATGGCGTCGCGGCTGCGGTGACGGTCGGCGACGAGCGTCCGCTTGGCCTTCTCTTCGGTCTCGTCTTCGTGCTGGCCGGCCTGGCCTTCAAGATTTCCGCCGTCCCGTTCCACATGTGGACGCCTGACGTCTATGAAGGCGCGCCGACACCCGTGACCGCGTTCTTCGCTGCCGCTCCCAAAATGGCTGCCATGGCGCTTCTGGTCCGTGTTGTGATGGATGCGTTTGAGCCGCTGACAGCCGATTGGCGTCAGATCGTTACGTTCATCGCGATCGCTTCAATGGCGCTCGGCAGCTTCGCTGCAATCGGCCAGACGAATATCAAGCGCCTGATGGCTTACTCGTCTATTGGGCATATGGGCTTTGCACTTGTCGGTCTTGCCGCCGGTACTCAGGCCGGCGTGCGCGGCGTTGCAATCTATATGCTGATCTACCTTGCCATGACGTTGGGAGCTTTTGCCTTTATTCTCGCCATGCGCCGCAAAGGAGGTAACTTCGAGAACATCGCCGATCTGGCGGGGCTGTCTTCGACCAACCCGCTAATGGCGACGGCTCTGACGGTATTGATGTTCAGCTTGGCCGGCATCCCTCCACTCGCGGGCTTCTGGGCGAAATGGTATGTGTTTCTTGCCGCCATTGAGGCCGATCTCTACGCTCTGGCCATTATCGGTGTCATCGCCAGCGTCGTCGGCGCCTTCTACTATCTCCGGATTATCAAGATCATGTGGTTCGACGAGCCGATAGGGCGGCTGGAGCCGGTGCAGGGCGAACTCGGCACGGTTCTCGGCATTTCAACCGTCTTCACACTCGTCTACGTGATTGTCGCAGGTCCGGTCGAAGCGTCCGCCGAGATCGCGGCACGGGCCTTCTTCGCCGGGTGACCCACCCACAGACTGCCAGGGCTGCCGCCATCCTTGCCGATCCGCGATGGCCGGATGGTTTTGGCCTTGTTGCCCTCGGCGATGTGGACAGCACCAATGCCGAAGCGCGACGCATAGCCATCGAAGGAAGAACGGATCCGTTATGGATCATGGCCGAGCAGCAACTTGCCGGTCGCGCCCGCCGCGGCCGCAGTTGGGTTAGCGAGCCCGGCAATCTCTACGCCTCGCTTCTTCTGCCAATCAAGGAAGATGTTCAATCCACTGGAACGCTGCCACTGGTGGCGGCGCTGGCGGTTCATCGCGCAATCGCGCATTTTCTTCCCTATGCCGGACGGCGGCTGAGGCTGAAATGGCCGAATGATGTCCTTATCGATGGCGCGAAGGTCAACGGCATCCTGCTGGAGGCAGCGAACGGTCCCAGTGGCCAGTCGATCATTATCGGATGCGGGATCAATTGCCGTCATCATCCCGACAACCCAGCCTATCCGGCTACGCATCTTGGTGCGGAAGGCGCTGATGTGGCGGCGGCGACACTCATGCCCTATCTAGCTGCCGAGATGTCGGAAGCTCTGCGCCTATGGGACGGCGGCCATGGTTTCGGCGCTATCCGCCAATTATGGATGGATCGGGCGCAGGGGATCGGCAAACCTATCCGTGTCAATCTGGAGCAGGAAACCCTTACTGGATTGTTTGCCGGGCTGGATTCCGATGGCTATCTGATGCTCGAACGGCCCGATGGGCGATTAACCCGCATTTCCGCGGGCGATCTGTTTTTTTCCAACGAGATATAGATGAACGATAAAAACAACGAACTCGTTTTTGTGCCGCTTGGCGGTGTTGGCGAAATCGGCATGAATTTCGGTCTATATGGCATCGGACCGAAGAGCCGACGCCAGTGGATCATCGTCGATTGTGGCGTGACGTTTCCGGGGCCTGAACTGCCCGGCGTCGATCTGGTACTGCCCGACATTTCCTTTATCGAGGCCGAGCGCGAGAATCTTCTCGGCATGGTCATCACCCACGCTCATGAAGACCATTACGGCGCTATACTGGATCTATGGCCGCGCCTGAAATGTCCGGTCTATATGAGCCCATTCACTGCGGCGATGCTGGAATCCAAGCGCGAGCCCAATCAACGTCACGAAATCGATATCCGTCTGTTTCAGGCAAACGATACCTTCGCGATCGGCCCCTACAGCATCCAGGCCATTCCGGTCACTCACTCCATTCCCGAACCGTTCAGTCTTTTGATCGAAACCGAATTTGGCCGGGTTTTGCATACGGGTGACTGGAAGTTCGATCCGGCGCCGGCCCTCGGCCAGCCTGTCAATGAGGACCAACTTGCCCGGATAGGGGAGGAGGGCCTTCTCGCTCTGGTCTGCGACAGCACCAACGCGATGACGGATGGCGAGAGCCCTTCCGAAAAGGCCGTGAATGCCAGCCTCACCGAACAGATCAAAAAGGCGCCGGGCCGTGTGGTCATTACGACGTTTTCGTCCAATGTCGGGCGTATCCGCTCGGTCATGGAAGCCGCGCGCGATAGCGGACGCTCCCTCCTGGTTCTTGGCCGCTCCATGCGGCGGGTGATGGATGTAGCCAGCGATCTTGGTTATCTCGATGGTCTGCCTGAACCGGTTTCCGAGGACGAGGCCGACAGCATCCCGCGTGAGAATCTGGCGATTATCTGCACTGGCAGCCAGGGCGAATCGCGGGCGGCGCTCGCCAAATTGTCGCGCGATGAGATGCGCTCCGTCAGCTTGAGCAAGGGCGACATGGTGATCTTCTCCTCGCGCGCCATTCCGGGCAATGAGAAAGCCATCAACGACATCAAAAATGGCTTGATCGAGCAGGGCATTCGCATTCTGGAAAATGACAAAGCGCTCGTTCACGTCTCCGGCCATCCGCGCCGTAACGAACTGCGTCGGATGTATGGTTTGACGAGACCGACCATTGCCGTGCCGGTCCACGGAGAAGCCGCGCATCTGGTCGCTCATACGGCGCTGGCAGCCGGCGAAGGCGTGCCGCAAGTGGCTTCGATACGAAACGGCGATGTTTTGAAGATTGCTCCCGGTAACGCCGAGATCGTCGATCAGGTCGATACGGGGCGTCATTACAAGGATGGTCTGCTTTATGGCGACGACCGGCAGGTCGGCCTGCGTGACCGTCGCAAGCTGTCATTCGCTGGGATTGTCTGCCTCAACGTCATTCTGGACGAGCGCCTCAAACTTCTCGACGACCCGGATATCGAAGCCATTGGTTTGCCAGTCTCCGATGGCAGCGGCGAAGATTTCGAAGAGATACTTCTAGAGGCCGCGATCGGCGCGATTGAGAGCATTCCGGCCAAAAGGCGCAAGGATCTTGATATGGTGGCCGATGCCGCGCGTCGCGCCATTCGGGCTGAAGCGCGGGATATATGGGGCAAGAAGCCGCAAGTCACGGTGTTCGTCTCTCAGGTTTGAAAGTTGGCTTTGAAGAGGAAGGTAAATGCTCGGACGTCTTAATCACGTGGCGATAGCCGTGCCGGACCTCGAAGCGGCCTCCGCCATTTACCGGGACACGCTTGGCGCCAGCGTCAGTCAGCCGCAGGCTTTGACCGAGCATGGCGTTACCGTGGTCTTCGTTGAATTGCCCAATACCAAGATCGAACTTCTCGAACCGCTTGGCGACAATTCACCAATCGCTGCTTATCTGCAGAAGAACCCTTCGGGCGGCATGCATCACCTATGCTATGAGGTCGCCGATATCATCACGGCTCGCGATAGGCTAAAAGCCGATGGCATGCGGGTACTCGGCGATGGCGAGCCAAAGACTGGCGCGCATGGCAAGCCTGTCCTTTTCCTTCACCCCAAGGACTTCGCCGGCACGTTGGTCGAACTGGAGCAGGTCTAGACCGATGGATTGGGCTTTTCTTCTCGCAGTCTATTTCGTGCTTTGGTGGATCACCCTCTTTGCGGTGCTGCCGTTCTCCATGCGCACGCAGGACGAGAGCGAGGAGGGCGTGACGCTCGGCACGACCCATAGTGCGCCGCAAATGGGCCGGCGACACGTGCTCCGCGCCTTTTTGCGAACGACCGTTGTGTCGGCGCTGCTCTTAGGGCTGTATATGCTGTTCAGCTGGGCATCTGGCTGGTCCATGGACGACCTGCCGGTCCTCGTCCCAAATCTGTAAAGCCCACAAATTTATCGCTGGCCGAAAAGGAAACGGGACCGCCAAGCGGTCCCGTTATAGTTCGAACGCGTGATCGATGCCCCGCTTGCGGGTCGGCTGCGAAGGACGCGCCGCGATCTCATCCTCCCAAGACAAATTTCGCGCTCTGCTAGACCGGGTTCGTCCCGGTTCTTTCGTGTGCCGCGCAAACAAGCAGAGGATCGCTGTCTTGTCACCTTAAATCTCGTCTGGGCGGCGAAAAACTTATGATGCACTGCAGCACGAATAAGCGATTGCTAAGTGACCAAGATCGTTTCAATCGATTTTTTACGACAGTGAAATTTTCACTCCATTTTCGACTGGGAAAACCTTCCATTCTACTCATCTTTTGAGGCGGCATGGATCGGGCAGGTTTCGAGGCGGGTTAGCGGTTTTAATCCGCTCCGCTCTGTTTTAGAAGATCGCGCAACTACGGTCTGTTCGACCGATTCTCCTCGCCTTCCCGTTCAAAAGGCCGCTTCTCATGCGTTTGTCGCACTATTTCTTGCCCATACTGAAAGAGACACCGCGTGAGGCCGAAATCGTGTCTCATCGTTTGATGCTCCGGGCGGGCATGATCAAACAGCAGGCGGCAGGTATCTTCAGCTTTCTGCCGCTGGGCAAAAAGGTTCTGGACAAGGTTTGCGACATTGTTCGCGAAGAACAGAACCGAGCCGGCGCCATAGAAATCCTCATGCCGACTGTGCAGCCAGCGGATCTTTGGCAGGAAAGCGGTCGCTATAATGCGTATGGACCGGAAATGCTGCGCATTCGCGACCGTCACGACCGCGATATGCTCTACGGACCCACCAATGAAGAGATGGTCACGGATATTTTCCGGACCTATGTGCGCTCGTACAAGGACTTGCCGCTCAACCTCTATCATTTGCAGTGGAAATTTCGTGACGAGGTTCGTCCGCGATTCGGCGTGATGCGCGGCCGCGAATTTCTCATGAAGGACGCCTATTCTTTCGATCTAGATTATGAGCGCGGTAAAATCGCCTATTACCGCATGTTCGTTGCCTATCTGCGGACCTTTCAGCGCTGCGGCCTGACGGCGATACCCATGCGTGCCGATACCGGACCGATCGGTGGCGATCTGTCCCATGAATTCATTGTTCTGGCGGATACCGGCGAATCCGAAGTCTTCTGTGACCGCGCATTTCTTGAATATGAAACGCCTGGCGCTGACACCGATTTCGATAACGACCAAGCGCTAAGCGATCTGGTCGAGCAGTGGACGACTCCTTACGCCGCGACCGATGAGATGCATGACGAAACCACCTGGCAGCAACTGCCGGAGGACGACCGCATAAGCGCACGCGGTATCGAAGTCGGCCATATCTTCCATTTCGGAACGAAATATTCCGACCCTATGGGTGCGAGAGTTACCGGGCCGGACGGCAATCAGACACCCGTTTCCATGGGAAGCTACGGTATCGGGCCGACGCGCCTTCTTGGAGCGATCATCGAGGCGAGCCACGATGAAGCCGGTATTATCTGGCCGGCAAGTGTCGCACCCTTCGATGTCTCCATCATCAATATGAAGGTCGGCGACAGCGCCTGCGACGAGGCTTCCGAGAAACTTTATCGGGCGTCACTGGATGGCGGTCTCGATCCGCTTCTGGACGACACCGATCAGCGCGCTGGTGCCAAGTTCGCCACCCATGAACTGATCGGCATTCCCGCACAGATCGTCGTTGGCCCGCGTGGTCTGGCGAATGGCATGGTGGAATGGCGTGACCGCAAAAGCGGCGAAAAGAAAGAGATGTCTCTCGATGAAGCGCTGAACAGAGTAGGGGCAGGCGCATCCCGATGAGCATCGCGGCCGAGGCTCCTGTGGCAGTCGATACAAAGGCGCGGCCCTTCGGTCGATTTGAGCGACTTGTGGCTTTTCGTTATTTGCGCGCGCGCCGGAAAGATACGTTCGTTTCGGCCATCGCGCTCATCTCTTTCATCGGCATCATGCTTGGCGTGGCGACGCTGATCATCGTCATGGCTGTCATGAACGGGTTTCGCGAAGAGCTGTTGACCCGCATTCTGGGCATCAACGGCCACATTATCGTGCAGCCGGTGGATTCCCCGATGGACGATTACGATACGATTGCGGAACGCGTTTCTGCGCTGGCCGGCGTGCAGGCGGCGCTACCTATCGTCGAGGGCCAGGCGTTGGCCGATGGGAAGTCGGGTGTGAGCACCGGCGTTCTCGTCCGTGGTGTTCGCGACAAGGATTTGCCAAAGCTGAATATGGTCACTGCGAATATCCGTCAGGGCACCTTCGATGGCTTCGAACAGTCCGAAGGGGTCGCTGTTGGCGCGCGCCTCGCCGAAAATCTCGGCCTGATTGCGGGCGATCTCATAACTTTGACCTCCCCCAACGGAGATGTCACGCCCATGGGCATGGCCCCTCGCGTCAAGGCGTATCCGGTCACGGCCGTTTTCGAGATCGGGATGAGCGAGTACGATGCTGGCATTGTCTACATGCCGCTCGCCGAGGCCCAGCTCTATTTCAATCAGGAGGGGCGGGTCGGATCGATAGAGGTTTTCCTCGATGAACCGGACGAGGTCGATGCAATTGTCCCGGCCGTTCAGGAGGCGGCGGCTCGTCCCGTTCTTTTGACGGATTGGCGTGAACGAAACCGAAGCTTCTTTTCCGCTCTGCAGGTCGAGCGGAACGTTATGTTTATGATCCTTACCCTGATCGTCCTGGTTGCGGCGCTCAACATTATTTCGGGTCTCATAATGCTGGTGAAGGACAAGGGGCGCGATATCGCTGTCCTGCGGACGATCGGCGCCTCGCGCGGCGCGATATTGCGTATTTTCATCATGACGGGCGCGGCCATCGGCGTCACGGGTACAATAGCCGGTCTACTGATCGGTTTGGTCGTATGCGCCAATATTGAAAGCATCCGGCAGTTCTTCTCCTGGTTGTCCGGCACGACGATCTTCGATCCCAACCTCTATTTTTTAAGCCAATTGCCTGCCAAACTGGATGTCGGTGAGACGGTTGCGGTTATGCTTATGGCGCTGACGCTGTCTTTCTTTGCAACGCTGCTTCCGGCGCTGCGCGCTGCCCGGATCGATCCGGTCGAGGCCCTGCGATATGAGTGACGCCCAGCCCGTCCTTGAACTTTGTGGTGTCGATCGGGCCTATGAGGAGGCAAAAAAGCCGCTGGTCATTCTGTCGGGCGCCGATTTTACGCTTTTTCCAGGCGAGATGGTGGCGCTCGTCGCGCCGTCCGGTACCGGCAAATCGACGCTGCTTCATCTGGCGGGCCTGCTCGAAAAACCGGATGCAGGCGACGTGAAGCTGCTCGGCAAGTCATGCGGGCGCCTTTCCGACGATCAGCGCACGGCTATGCGCCGCAGCGAGATCGGTTTCGTCTATCAGTTTCACCATTTGCTGCCGGAATTTACCGCGCTCGAAAACGTGATGATGCCGCAACTCGTGCGCGGCACCGACACGGAGACTGCAAGGACGCGTGCGCAGGAATTGCTGGACTATATGCGTGTCGGCCCGCGCGCCAGCCACCGCCCGGCGGAGCTTTCGGGCGGCGAGCAACAGCGTGTTGCAATCGCACGAGGGGTCGCTAACGCGCCCGCCCTTCTTCTGGCCGATGAGCCAACCGGCAATCTAGATCCGAAGACATCGTCTTATGTGTTCGAGGCGCTCAGCTCTTTAGTTCGGCATGCGGGACTGAGCGCATTGATCGCCACCCACAATCTGGAAATCGCCGCCCGAATGGATCGGCGTGTGACGCTTTCGGCTGGAAAGGTCATCTCAGCCTGAAGGCTGTAGAACAGGCTCGGGTTCCGTAGCGGATCACGGCGTTGACAAATGAGAACAAAACAAATACAAATAAGGTATCAAACATGAAAACAGAGGGTTTGTTCCATGAGCGATATTCTTCAGGACATGGCAGCGTTGGTCTCCATCGGCAGCTTTCTTGTTGCGAGCGCCTTCTGGCTGGGCGCGATGTAAGAAGTCGGCCTGTTGAAAGTGGGGATGGCCTGTGATCGTCCCAATTGAGTTGGATACGCCCGGCGACGACCGGCGGGCACAGCGTTAAGGTAAAAACATTAGAAGCGAGTCGTTGAAAGCCGGAGCATGTAATGACGGAAGACGCACAGATCATGCCCCGTTTCGTGCATCTTCGGGTTCATTCCCAATATTCCTTGCTCGAAGGCGCATTGCCGGTCGATAAGATTATCAAGGGAGCGCTGGCCGACAGGCAGCCAGCCATTGCCATCGCCGATACAGGCAATCTGTTCGGTGCGCTCGAATTTTCCGAAAAGGCCGCAAAGGCGGGTCTCCAGCCCATCCTGGCCTGTCAGTTGGCTGTCGAGTTTGGTGATCTCGACCCGGATCATGCGAGAAACCGCAGCCACATGCCGGCCATTCGCCCGTCTCTCGTTCTCATCGCAGCGACCGAAGAGGGATGGGCAAATCTCGTTCGGCTGGTTAGCCGCTCTTATCTGGAGATCGAAACTGGAGAACAGGCGCATCTGAGCATCTCGCAATTGGAAGAGATGTCCGAAGGAATCATTTGTTTGACAGGCGGTCCGGGCGGCTCGATTGGGACGGAGATTGCGGCAGACAGGTTGGCGAATGCGGAAAACAGGCTAAAGCGTCTGGCGCAAATCTTCGGCGATCGTCTTTATGTCGAACTGCAGCGTCCAGCGGGTTACGATCGGACGATCGAATATCATTCGGTTCGTCTTGCCTATGACCACGACCTTCCTTTGATCGCGACGAACGAAGCGTTCTTCCCGACACGCGATGATTTTGAAGCACACGATGCGCTTGTCGCGATTGCCGAGGGTACGGTCATAGCTGTGGATGAACGCCGCCGGCTGACACCGGACAATCATCTGCGGTCACAAGACGAGATGATTCAACTTTTTAGCGATCTGCCAGAAGCCACGGAAAATTCGGTGGAAATTGCCAGACGCTGTAGTGTCCGTGCAAGAACCTGCAAGCCCATTCTGCCGCGTTTCGCCGGTGCCGATGTGGACGACCCGGCAGCCGTTGTGGCGGCGGAGGCGGCCGAGTTGGCAAAACAGGCGCACGAGGGTTTGTCGGCGCGGCTGGGTCAACATGGTCCATGGGATCGGCATAGCGAGCAGGACTATCGCGACCGGCTCGATTACGAACTCGGCGTGATCGAGCGGATGGGCTTTCCCGGATACTTTCTGATCGTTTCCGATTTCATCAAATATGCCAAGGCGCAGGGTATCCCGGTCGGTCCGGGCCGCGGCTCCGGTGCGGGCTCGGTCGTGGCCTGGGCGCTTACCATTACCGATCTTGATCCGCTGCGCTTCTCGCTTCTGTTCGAACGTTTTCTCAATCCCGAACGCGTTTCCATGCCCGATTTCGATATCGATTTCTGCCAGGAGCGTCGTGAAGAGGTCATTTCCTACGTACAGCAGAAATATGGGCGCGATCAGGTTGCCCAGATCATTACCTTCGGATCGCTGCAGGCCCGCGCGGTTCTTCGCGATGTCGGGCGCGTCCTGCAAATGCCGTATGGCCAGGTCGACCGTCTTTGCAAAATGGTGCCGGCCAATCCTGCCAATCCGGTGACGCTTGCAAAAGCGGTCGAAGATGAAGTCCGCTTCGCCGAAGAGATTGAAAAAGAGCCGGTTGTCGGGCGACTGATCGAGATCGCCAAGAAGCTGGAAGGCCTGTACCGCCACGCATCGACCCATGCTGCGGGTATTGTGATTGGCGATCGGCCGCTCTCGGAACTGGTGCCGATGTATCGCGATCAGCGCTCGGAGATGCCGGTCACCCAATATAATATGAAGTGGGTGGAACAGGCTGGGCTGGTGAAGTTCGACTTTCTCGGCCTGAAGACGCTGACCGTGCTCGATATGGCTGTGCGGTTTATCGCTCGTAAGGGCGAGACGATCGATCTTGGCGCGCTTCCGCTGGATGATGAGCCGACCTACGACATGTTGTCGCGCGGCGAGACGGTCGGTGTGTTCCAGGTGGAAAGCGCGGGCATGCGCAAGGCGCTTCTGGGCATGAAGCCGGACTGCATCGAGGATATCATCGCGCTGGTCGCGCTCTATCGTCCCGGTCCGATGGAGAACATCCCGCTTTATAACGACCGCAAGCATGGTCATGCGGAGATCGAGTCGATTCATCCCAAGATCGACCATCTGGTGTCGGAAACCCAAGGCGTCATCGTCTATCAGGAACAGGTGATGCAGATCGCGCAGGAACTGGCGGGCTATTCGCTCGGCGAAGCCGATCTGCTGCGCCGCGCGATGGGCAAGAAGATCCGCGCGGAGATGGACAAGCAGCGCGTGCGTTTCGTCGACGGCGCGGTCGAACGTGGCGTCGCGAAACCCAAGGCGAACCAGATTTTCGATCTTCTTGCGAAATTCGCCGATTACGGTTTCAACAAGTCGCACGCCGCAGCCTACGCTATCGTATCGTACCAAACCGCCTATCTGAAGGCGCACCACCCTGCGGAATTCCTTGCTGCATCCATGTCTTTCGATATGGCAAACACGGACAAGCTGAACGAATATCGCCGCGACGCAGAACGTCTGGAAATCGAGGTGCGGGCGCCCGATGTGCGCTACTCTCATCACCTGTTCGAGGTAAAGGATGGCGCGATCCTCTACTCGCTTTCGGCTATTAAAGGGGTCGGCGAAGCGGCGGTTCATCATATTGTGGAACAGCGTGACGCGTTGGGTGGGTTTGATTCGCTGGCCGATTTCTGTGAGGCGCTCGACCCTCGCATTGTCGGAAAACGGGTGCTGGAGAGCCTGATCTGCGCGGGCGCGCTGGACGGCTTCGGCGAGCGGCGCGAAGCCATGATCGCCGGCCTCGACCGGATGATTGGCCTGTCTCAGCGCACACAGGAGAAAGAGGTGAGCGGCCAGGACGATTTCTTCGGTTCCGCCACGCTCGATGCGCGAGACCGGCTGCCTTTGCCGGCGGCCGACCGCTGGACAAGCGCCGAAAAGCTGCATCGTGAATATCAGGCGGCTGGATTTTACATTTCGGCCCATCCGCTTGACGAATACAAGGATGTCCTGACCCGGATGCGCGTACAGAACTGGAGCGACTTCGCCAGTGCGGTCCGCCGCGGTGCCACGGCGGGACGACTGGCCGGGACCGTCACCAGCAAGCAGGAACGGCGCACCCGCACTGGTAGCAAGATGGGCATCGTCATGCTGTCAGATCCGACCGGCACATTCGAGGCAGTACTGTATTCGGAGCAGCTTCTGCAATATCGCGATCTGCTTGAACCGGGCCGTCCGCTATTGCTGACCGTCTCGGCCGAAAACCGGCCGGAAGGACCCAGCGTTCGGATCGGTTCTCTCCGCAGTCTGGATGACGCGGCGGAGAGCCAGCACTCGGCACTACGCGTCTTTCTCCGCGGCGGTGAGGCGCTGGCTCCTCTCCAGCGCAATCTCGCGCCACGCGGTGAGGGCGAGATTTGCCTGGTCGTCCTCAAGCCGGACAATGGTGGCGAGGTGGAGGTTTCACTGCCGGGGCGCTATCGCGTCAATCCGTCGATTGCCTCTTCCATGAAAGCCTTGCCGGGCGTAGTGGATGTGGAACTCGTCTAACGTTTTTCGGCGCTACGTCATATTTGAGATCGCTGAGGACCGGATGGTTTGAACGTCGGTCGTCGGTGTGCCATCGCAGATTCTGGCCTGACACATGCTCCAGTTCATCCGATCCAATGCCCGTTGGCTGGCCGGCGGATTTCTTCTCAGTTTCTTCTCCTCCTTCGGTCAGACCTACTTCATCTCGCTTTCGGCTGGAGAAATTCGCGCCGAATACGACCTGACCAATGGCGAATGGGGCAGCCTTTATATGCTGGCGACACTCGCGAGCGCCCTGGCGCTGCCATGGGTCGGCCGCAGCGTCGATATCTGGCGGGCAGGACTTGTCGGTGCGGCCTCGGTCGGCGGGCTCGCGCTGGCCTGCATGCTGATGGGTTTCGGCCGAGGGATCGTCGTTTTGGGCGTAACGGTCTGGCTGCTTCGCCTTTTCGGACAAGGCATGTGCGTTCACGTGGCGATTACGGCCATTGGCAAATGGTTTGTCGCCCAGCGGGGTCGCGCCCTTTCTCTCACCGCGATCGGGATCGATTGCGGTGCGGCGGTTCTGCCGCTGGGTTTCGTTTTCATGATGCAGTCGGCTGGTTGGCGGACTGCCTGGTTCGCTGCTGCAGCCATTGCTCTGCTCATCATCATGCCGATCGTCGGAGCGCTTTTGCACGTGGATCGTTTGCCGCAGGCCTCCGATCCCATATCGACCCGGCCGACCGTCCGAGACTGGACGAGGGGTGAGGCGCTGCGCGACCCGCTATTCTATATTCTGCTAGCGGGCGTACTCATCCCGCCCTTTGTCGGCACCACCATCGCCTTCCATCAGGTCTATCTGACTGAGCTCCGGGGCTGGTCTCTGGCGACTTTTGCGTCCGGCTATCCGGTCTTCAGTATTGCGACAGTTGCCTCGGCGCTCCTATGCGGTTCGCTGATCGACAGATTTACCGCTCTTCGTATCCTGCCGATCTTTCTTCTTCCGCTCATCGTCGGAACCGTCATCATTGCAACAGGGCGCGGCGAATGGGCCATCTTCGTTTGGATGGCCTGTTTTGGAATGGCGCAGGGCACGTCCAGCACGCTTCTTGGCGCTGTATGGCCAGAAGTTTACGGGACCGCACATTTGGGCGCAATTCGCTCCGTCATCATCGCTGCGACAGTATTTTCAACGGCCGCCGGCCCCGGATTGACCGGAATGCTGATCGATGCGGGGTTCGATTATTCGATGCAGATCCTCTTCATGGCAGCCATGGCGGCCCTCATGATGTTCGCGCTCGTGCCTCTTTCTCTCAGATTACGAAGGCGTTTGGAGGATGAAGCGCTATCCATGGCTTGATTGGAAGTCGAAACCGGCCTAGCGACTGCAATTATGACAACCGTACGCTTCGCTCCGTCCCCGACGGGCTATATCCATATCGGCAACGCGCGCACCGCTCTGTTCAACTGGCTTCATGCCAAAAGGGATAAGGGGCGGTTCATCCTGCGGCTCGACGATACGGACCAGGCCAGATCCGAACAGAAATTTGCCGATGCTATCGTTGAAGATCTGCGATGGCTAGGCATCGTGCCGGACGATACCGTGCGGCAGTCCGACCGTTTTGCTCTGTACGAAGATGCTGCTGAAAAGCTGAAGGCCGCCGGTCTTCTCTATCCCTGTTACGAGACGCCGGACGAATTGGAGAGGCGCCGTCGTCTCCGGCTGTCGCGCCGCCTGCCGCCAGTCTATGGGCGTGAGGCGCTCAAGCTGAGCCCAGAGGAACGCGCTGAACTTCAATCGCAGGGACGGCAGCCGCACTGGCGCTTCCTTTTGCCCAATTTCGAGGACGATCCGTTCACGCCGCGTCCGACCATCGTGAAGTGGGACGATGTGGTTCGTGGCCCACAGCAGGTCGATCTGGCTTCACTGTCCGATCCGGTTCTTATCCGCGCGGACGGCACATGGCTATATACGCTGCCCTCGGTCGTCGACGATGGCGATCTCGGCGTGACCGACATTATCCGGGGTGACGATCACGTCACAAACACGGGCGTGCAACTTGTCTTATTTGACGCTCTTGATCTCCCGCGGCCCCGTTTCGGCCATCACAATCTGTTGACCGATCCCACCGGCGCGGGCCTGTCCAAACGAACCGGTGCGCAATCGATACGCGGTTTGAGGGATGACGGTCTGGAGCCGATGGCTGTTGCCAGCATGGCGACGCTGATCGGCACCTCCCATTCTGTGGAACCGTTCGAAGACCTCAATCGTCTGGCGCAAATATTCGATGCCTCGACCGCGTCGAAAAGCGCCGCGCGCTATGATGAGGGCGAACTTCAGGCACTGAATCGGGCGATCCTTCATGAATTGCCCTTTGAAGAGGTCGAGGAACGGCTCCGAAAACTCGGTATCGAAGGGCCGGATGCTGCCTCGTTCTGGCGTATCGTACGCGCCAACCTCGATCGCTTCGATGAAGCGGCTGCCTGGTGGGCTATCGTTCAGCATGGGCCTGGGCGGATCGTTCCGTTCGAAAGCGATGACGACCGCGCTTTCGCTAAAGAGGCATTCGAGTATCTGCCGGGCGGTGTGTGGGATGAGACCATCTGGAAGCGCTGGACGGATGCGGTGAAGGCTGCGAGCGGGCGCAAGGGCAGGGCGCTTTTCATGCCGCTGAGGCTGGCGCTTACTGGCCGGCGTTCCGGCCCGGAACTCGCAGACCTGGTCGCGCTTCTCGGTCGGGAAAGAACGCTGGCCCGACGGCCCTGATCGGACCGTCCGGCAGATCGCGCAGGACAGGCTCCGGCCGCACCACCTCCAACGGAGGCGGGGAAGGCGACGGCGCAACGATGGGAGGCGGCGGCGGTTCGGCGATTTCCACAATCTCGATCGGTTCGGATGCCTCTCCTCTCGCGGCGCGCTCCACGCTGCTGCGGGAAAGGCCGTTCAACCGAATCCGGGGTTGATCTGGCCGGCCTCTATCTGCTTCCGCAAGCTGTAAAGTGTGGGCGCTCTCGCATTTCGACGGATGTTCGTTGCAGCCTTCCGCCCAACTTTGGGATGACATGGCGACGGCGGACGCGGCGCAAAACCAAGTCACCAGCGGGAGACGTCTTTCAGTCGGTGCAATCTGATCTTTGCGTTTGCGCATGGTGAGCATCTTGGCGGAATTTTCAGGCCTTCGCGAGGGCTGTGCGCCATTCAACGCTGACAAAGCTTAATTCGAAGTGCAGCTCGGCTTACTGAGACTATCACGCGATGACGGGTTTACCCCCAGAGCTCCGCATCGGGCGGCGAGACGAGCGAACCGGCATAACGCAGACCGGGCTGGCGGTCCCGCTTGAGCAGGAGCGGGCCATCGAGGTCGACGAAATCCGCGCTTTGCGCCAGCAGCACGGCTGGCGCCATGGCGAGCGACGTCCCGACCATGCAACCGACCATGACGCCGAAGCCCAACTCATGAGCGCGCTTCATCATCATGAGAGCGGCGGTCAGTCCGCCAGTTTTGTCCAGCTTGATATTGACCACGTCATAAAGTCCGACGAGCTTTTCCAGATCGTCAATCGTATGGACGCTTTCATCGGCACAGATCGGTACGGGGTGGGGCACAGAGCGGAGAATTTCATCCTGCCCGACCGGCAAAGGCTGCTCCACCAGAACGACGCGGTATTGAAGCGCGGAAAGCAGGTGCTCGCTAATATTGTCCGGTGTCCACGCCTCATTGGCGTCGATGATGAAGCGCGATGTGGTGGCGGCGCCGGCCACCGCGTGGAGCCGGGCATGGTCGCCATCGCCTCCGACTTTGACCTTGATGAGTGGCCGGTGCGAGGCGACCCGCGCGTGATCGGCCATGGTCGCCGTATCATTCATCGAGATGGTGAAAGCGGTGGTCACAGGGACCGGCGGCATCGCGCAGATATCGTAGTGCGCGCCGCGCCCGGACCGTTTGGCTTCGAGGTCCCAGAGCGCACAGTCCACCGCATTGCGCGCCGCGCCGGCGGGCAAAGCATCGAGAAGGGCATACCGGTCCATTCCGTTTTCGATGGCCGGCCTCACATCTTCGATCTGGGCGAGGACGCTTTCCTCAGTCTCGCCGTAGCGGGCGTAAGGCACACACTCGCCCTGACCGGCCGCGCCGTCCTGAGTGATGTTGACATGCACCACGCACGCTTCTGTCTTCGCGCCTCGAGATATCACGAAGGCTCCTGCTATCGGAAAGCGCTCGGGCGTCGCGGTCAGCGTGCGGGTCATGCGATCTCCTAAAACGTGACTTGCCGGTGATGATGGATGACATGGGTCGAAGACACCGATAATGAAGAACCCATGGCGAGTGAAGACGACAATGCCGAATCGGTAACCAAAGCGGACGCGGCCGGCGTTCAGGAGCAGCAAGCCGACGGCTCGCACGAATTGGCGTTGACCGGCAATTGGACCACACGCAGCATCGCCGGTATCGATGGCTGGATGCGCAAATTTTCAGATCGCGCGCCACAGCAGGTGGTGTTCGATTTCGGGCCTATGGCCAATATCGACACGGCAGGCGCTTTCGTTATCCGTCGGACAGTTGAACAGCTGCGAAAGGCCGGCAAATCTGTCGAATTCCGGAACATATCGACCAGCGAGGAAGTTTTGCTGGATGCGGTGGCCGACGCGGCGGGCCAGGATCTGCCGGAAAAGCCGTCTTCCGGTTTTGGCCTTCTGACGCCATTCGCTGCGACAGGCCGCGCTGTTTATGCGACCGCGGAGCAGATGAAGGACGGGTTCGGCATTCTTGGCTCCGCCATTGCCGGCTCTTCCGGTCATGGCATCTCGCTGACGGCTATCGTGGCGCAAATTCACCGCATAGGCGTCGGCGCTATTCCCGTCGTGCTTCTGATGAATGCGATCATTGGCGCGATTGTCGCGCAGCAGGGCGCGTTTCAGCTCCGCTATTTCGGCGCCGAGATCTTCGTTGTCGACCTCGTCTCCGTGCTGGTCCTTCGTGAAACCGGCGCTTTGATCACAGCGATCATGATTGCCGGTCGGTCGGGCTCGGCAATCACGGCGGAAATCGGCTCCATGAAGATGCGCGAGGAGGTTGACGCACTCAAGGTCATCGGCCTCAACCCCATTGGCGTTCTCGTCTTTCCCCGGTTGGTCGCGTTGATGATCGCCCTGCCATTGTTGACGGTCGCTGCCGATGCGGCAGGCCTTGCGGGAGCCATGGTGATCGCGAACTACTATTCCGACATCAGCTACACCGCTTTTATCAGCCGCATGGAAGGATGGATCGACGTTACGACCGTCTTTGCGGGACTGATCAAGACCCCCTTCATGGCGCTGGCGATTGGCGTGATCGCATCTATGGAGGGCATGCGGGTTGGCGGAAGCGCCGAAAGCCTCGGTGCGCGTGTCACGGCATCCGTGGTCAAGTCCATCTTCGTCGTCATCGTTCTCGATGGCCTGTTTGCCATCTTCTTTGCGTCCATTGGATTTTAGCATGGCGCAGACTGTGGAAGAGACAGCCGAGAAAACCGAATGGCAGCCGGATGGCAGCGAAGACCGGGAAGTCATCCTGTCAGCCAAGGACATTACCGTTCGCTTCGGCAGCCAGACCGTGCTGGATGGGCTCGATCTAGACGTCTACGCTGGCGAAGTTCTCGGCTTCATCGGCCCTTCAGGCGCGGGCAAAAGCGTTCTGTTGCGAACGGTGCTCGGACTGAACCGCAAGCAGGGTGGCACGATCAGCCTGTTCGGCCAGAACATCGAGGAACTGGAAGACGATGAAAGGACCGCCATCGATATGGCGATGGGCGTTCTCTTCCAGCAGGGAGCGCTTTTCTCGTCGCTGAATGTGCTTGAGAACATTCAGGTCCCCATGCGCGAATATCTCGATCTGCCCAAAGCGCTCATGGACGAACTGGCCATGCTGAAGATCGAGATGGTTGGATTGCCGCCGGAAGCGGCCTGGAAATTTCCCGACGAATTATCGGGCGGCATGATCAAAAGGGCGGCGCTGGCGCGGGCGCTTGCGCTCGACCCGGCAATTGTGTTCCTTGACGAGCCGACGTCAGGGTTGGACCCAATCGGCGCGGCGGAGTTCGATGAACTGGTCCGTCAGCTCTCTGATACGCTCGGTCTGACGGTCTACATGGTCACCCACGACCTCGACAGCCTGTTCTCGGTGTGTGACCGAATTGCCGTACTCGGCAACAAGAAGGTGCTGGTCGCTGGCACGATCGAGGACATGCTGGTATGTGAGGACCCTTGGGTTCAATCGTATTTTAACGGAAAACGTGCGCGGCAGATCAAACGATGATCGAGCTGCCGTCCACAGCGAAGTGATGAACGACTGATGGAAACACGGGCCAACTACGTCGCAGTGGGCGTCTTCACCATCGTGCTGCTTCTGGCCGCTTTCGGCTTTGTCTTCTGGACCAGCGGCGCGGGCGACAAGGCAGAAATGGTGCCTGTGCAGTTCCAGATTCCTGGCTCGGCCAGCGGCCTGACTCGCGGTAGCCTCGTCACATTTAACGGCGTGCGCGTCGGCACCATTTCTTCCGTTTTCATTGATGGTTCCCGGCCCGATGTCGCGCTGGCCAATGCGCTGGTCGATATCGCGACGCCCGTCACACCGTCCACCAGGGCAGGGGTTGGCATTGCCGGCTTGACGGGAACGGCGAATATCGAATTGTCCGGCGGCGATCCGAACGAAGAGAATGTCTTGCGCAAGGCGGCTGCGGAGAACCGAAGCGCCATCATTCAGGCCCAGCCGTCTCAGTTGAGCACGCTGATGGAGACGGGTGAAAGCATCCTCAACCGGGTCAACGAGGTAGTCGGCCAGCTTGAGGGCTTCACCAGCGATGCGCGTGAACCGCTGACCCAGTCCCTGCAGAACGTCGAACAGTTTACATCGGCGTTGGCCGCAAACTCCGATGGAATCGGCGACTTCCTGGCTGCAGCCGGTGACCTTTCCGAGACGATCAGTGGAATGTCGGGCACCATCGAAGGCTCGGTGAAACAGATCGAACAACTTCTGACGGCGGTCAATCCAGAGGATCTTGGACAAGCGGTCGCGAACGTCCGCAAGATCACCGAGGAACTGGTAGGCGCATCCGAACGGGTATCCGGCGTTATCGCGCAGGCGGAAACATTCGTCGGAGAACTCGAGCCGGGGGCGGGCCAGCAGCTCGTTTCAGACGCCACCGAGACCTTATCGTCTGTCCGCCAGGTTGTTGCCAATGTTGAGCAGCGCATCGATCCCATCGTAACCAGCCTGCAAAACGCATTGCAGAAAACCGAATCCATTCTCGATGGGGTAGAATCGGACGATATCGGGAAGACCCTCGCCAATGCCCGCCAGGTTTCAGAGCAACTGACGTCTTTGACCGAACGCGTCGATAATGTGGTCGCCAAGGCCGATACGTTTCTCGGCGATGTTGAACCAGGAGCGGGCAGCGCGCTTGTCGCCGATGCTCGATCGACACTTTCCTCCCTTCAGGAAATCACGGAGGATGTCGGCTCGCGTATCGATCCGATTGTCAAAAGCGTTCAGCAATCGGTCGAAAGGGCCGAGGCCATTCTGGAAACCGTCGAGCCGCAGGAAGTGGAGCAGGCGGTCGAGAATGCGCGCGAACTGGCTGAACGGCTGAATGCGGCGTCTGTCCGTATCGATGGCATCCTCGCAAAAGCCGACGCCTTTATGGGCGGGCTGGACGCCGATGCCGGCAACACGCTGATGACCGAAGCACAGCGCACGCTGGCGACCATTCGCGAAGCAGCCGCCACAATCCAGCAGACGTCTAATACACTGAACAGCCGTATCGGTCCGATTGCCGGTTCGATCCAGAATTTCACCGATCGTGGGCTCAAGGATGTTCGTTCACTTATCACTCAGGCCAGCCGGTCAATTGAACGGATCGAGCGCAGCCTGACGGATCTGGGACGCAATCCGCAGCGCATCATCACAGGCGGCGAGGGGGAGGTCCGGACCTATGATGGCCGTCAGCGACGGTAGCAAAGCGTGGCTAACCGGCGACACGGTCGGCGTGATGGGTGGTTGGAACCTCTTATCGGCACAGGGCTTTCTTGACATTAAAAGGCGTCCTGCCGCCTAGTCGCACCAGGTAAGCGTTCCCGTGAGGGCGGGAACGAGGGGAAAGAAGCGGATTTTCGTGAAAAATTCACATCCAAAAATCGGAATATTTGGCGCCGCAGTCGCAATGCGCTTTCGCCTGTTGATTCTCGCTGCGCTGGTGGCGCTTGTGCCGGGCTGTGCGCTCGTCGGTGGCGGTTCGCCGGAACTCGATACATTTGGACTGACAGCACCCGATCCCGAAACGCGCCGCTCGACACGGCGACAGATACTTTTGCCGGAACCCAGTGCGGTCAAAGCGTTGGACGGGCAGAATATCGTGGTCATGACATCGCCCACCATGGTGACCTATCTGGAGGGGGCGCAATGGAGCGACCGGCTGCCGCTTCTGGTACAGTCAAAACTCCTGCAATCCTTCGAAATGGCTGGCATTGCCGGCGTTGGAACGCCAGGCGAGGGCCTGGCGATCGACTATCAGCTCATCACCGATATTCGCGCATTCGAAATCCGGGCCTCCGGCCCCGAATCGGCCTATGTCGAGATTTCCGTGCGTCTATTGAACGACCGGAACGGTCAGGTCATCCGTCAGGCTGCTTTCGACGCAGAGGTGGCGGTCGTCGGCTCCGGCTCGGACGCCTATGCCAATACTTTGAATCTGGCTTTCGAGGATGTCGCAAAGCGTATCGTCAGTTGGGCGCTCGGACTTATCTGACATACATCGCGCGGGCGGACTGGCGGACCTGGCGTTCAGGCCTGGCGTTCCGGAACGGTCACGACCAGACCGTCGAGCTCGTCGGTAATCGGAACCTGGCAGGATAGGCGCGAAGTTTCGCGCGCATCATAGGCCAGGTCGAGCATGTCTTCTTCCATGATGTCAGGTTCACCGACAACCTTCATGAAGTTCTCTTCTATATAGACGTGGCAGGTGGCGCAGGCGCAGGCGCCTCCGCATTCCGCCTCGATGCCCGGCACGGAATTTCGGACCGCCGTCTCCATCAATGTGGCGCCGTTCTCGGCAGCGATGTCGAAACGCGTCCCGTCAGGGGCGACGAAGGTGATATTCGGCATGAAACCCTCGGGGAGGAAATTTGAATCAGGGGCGGCTCTGGCCGCTCTCGTTGAACGATGCCGGATTGGCAAAGCCTGAGAGAACTGTCAACTCCATCGCCAGTTCACGCGGTCGGTGACATCATCTAAGAATCGATGCGCAGAATTCCCGCACGCGCTCGATCTCCGCGAAAAGATCGTTCAGCGCTTCGTCGTTTGCGCAGTCGTTTTCCAGACGTGCAGCCATATCGGCAAGCTCCATGGCGCCGACGCCGCGGGCGGAGCCTTTGACCGCATGCGCAAGAAAGTGACGCTCTTTCGCCGAGGCGTTTTTCAGTGCTGACGAGGTCTGCTGAATCTGGGTGCAAAAGAGACGTAGCACCTCCTCGCAAAGCGCACGGTCGCCGAAGGTCTGTTCCGAAAGATGGTCCAGATCGATCGGGCGCCCCTTCGATTGGGCGCACCGCTCACCGCCGGGCCGGTCGAAAGCGACGGTCTGGATTTTTCGTGCAAGGATCATGGCGAACTCCTGCGCCTAAACGGCACTGACAAAGGATATGAGGATAATGCGACGCTTTCGCTTAACCTTGCCTTAACGAGGCCATAGAGCTGTGCCTTAGGAAAATGCTGGCTTTGATCGGCGTTAACTAAACTTAAAGACAAATGAATAAGCCCGGACGAAATGGTTTCAAACCGGGACCCAAGTCTTTACGATGAAAGACGTACGGTTGTGGCTGAAGCGCTCGCTCTACTGGCGGGCTTTGCTCCTGACGGAGCAGCTGGAACCGGTAAAAAAAGGTGTTGCGTATGGCCGGCAAACCCAACGAAAAAGAAAATTTCGAAGACCTCGATGGTCTGCTCGAAAACGATTTCGATCTGGATATCGGCGAAATCGAGGCGGAGTTTGGTGATGAGCAGGTTCAGAGTACCGCGCCTGTCGCAGCAGACGACCAGTCGTTTCATTTGGAGGAATTCGATCTGGATGAACTGACTGCCCAGATCGAGAATGCCGCGCGCGACCTTTCGTCCGAAAGCGCTGAAGATGAACCATTTGACGAACCGGCTGAAGCCAATCGTTCGGCATGGACCACAGCTGCTGACGATTTCGATCTCGCTGCGGACGAAACGCAAACCGATTTTGCTGCCGAACTGGATACATACGACTTTCAGACGGGTTTTGACGACGAATCCGAAGTAGTCGGGACGGTTGCTGATGACGCCAAGCCGGTCGAAACCGCTTCTACTGCGGCTGCAGCGGGCGCAATCGCGCGGGAAAGCGCGCCAAAATCGAAGTCGGTGCCTGACGACGAGCCGGCTAACGAGCGCAGCCGGTTTGCTGCCGCAAATGACGATGACCGACGCAAGGACTATAGGGCAACTGTCGCTTCCTTGCGACGTGGCGCGCCTTTGATCGCATATTGGGTTGCAGCTTTCGTTTCCATTGTCTGGTTCGTTGGAACGGTCGCTATTGCCGGGTTCTTCTTCAATGCGCCGATCTGGGAGGCGAGCACTCTTCAGAATGTGACGTCTTCGCCGGCGCTGCTGATTACTCTCCTGATCGCCTTTATTCCTTGCCTGCTCTTCTTCGCCTTTGCGTCTCTGATACGGCGCGCGCAGGAAATGCGCATGGTTGCGCAATCTATGACCGAGATTGCCTATCGTCTGGTAGAGCCTGAAGAATTGGCGATGGATCGCGTTCATACCGTCGGATCGGCCGTTCGGCGTGAAGTCCGCGCCATGCAGGAGGGGATCGATTCCGCCATCAACCGGGCCGCCGGTCTCGAAAGCGTCATGCGCGGTGAGATGAGCGAACTGGAACGGTCCTATGCCGAGAACGAGACGCGCATGCGTGGTCTGCTGGATGGCCTCGCCGCCGAACGCGACGCCGTCTCCCATCATGCCGAGCGTATGCGTGAAACGGTTCGGGTCTCGCACGAAACGCTGCGCGATGATCTAAGCGAATCCACCGATTTCATTCGGGACAGCATCCTCAAAGCCTCGACTTCGCTGTCTTCGCAACTTTCGCTTTCCGGCGAGGGTCTGACCAATCTGCTGGACGAGCGGGTCGCGGCGATTGGCGCGATTGCCGATTCCGTCGGCACACGGCTTGATGAGACTGCAACGCCTCTCTTGCAGCGCATCGCCGAAACCACGACCGGTCTCGATCAGACCGTCGAGAAGATGACTGAACGCGGCCGCCTTTTCGAGGAAGGCATTTCTACGGCACTTGATGAGCGGCTGAACGCCATTGACGAGCGCAGTGACGCTTTCGCCATCCGCTTCGCGGAATCCGTCGACGGTCGTCTGGAGACGCTGGACCACAGAAGCGCGGATATCGAGAAAAAGGTCGCGGACGTGCTCGATGCCCGTCTTGCCGTTCTGAACGAGCGGGGTGTCGCGATCACCTCTTCGATTTCCAGTACATTGGACGATCAAATCACTGCGCTGGAGTCAAAGGGCGCAACGCTGAACGACCGGCTGGCCACATCCCTCGACGAACGTTTGGTTCGCTTGGAAGATAAGGGCTCCGCAATTGGCGCTGGTCTTGCGGCATCGCTCGATGCGAGGATCGCTGAACTTTCGGAAATCATGGAAGAGCGCGCCGGCAGCTTGGCTTCGACGCTGACCGACGGAACACGCTCTTTCGCCGATACGGTTAGCGCAGGCGAGGAGAATTTCGTCGGGACGATCACAGGGCATCTCGACCGGCTGGACGAAACGCTCGCGAGCCACCGTCAGGCCTTCGACGAGAGGGTTGGCGACGCTGCAACGTCATTTGGCGAGACCCTCGACAGCTATAGTCGCGATAGTCTGGACCGCATCGATGGGGTCGCGTCCAGGGTAGGCGAAGCGCTCGATAGCCGCACGCAGCAGGCTGTCGAACGTCTCGACAGCGCAGCCGCCGGTCTCGGTGAGACGATAGAAGGCCGCACCCAACAGGCCGTCGAAAGAATTGATGGCGCTGCTGCTGGGCTGGGCGATACGCTGGAAACCCGTTCGCGCGAGACGATGGAGCGCATGAATGCTGCCACCAGCGAATTCGGTCAGCAGTTCGATGGCCGGCTGGAAGCCATTCGCAGCAATCTAGATGAGCGCGGCGAAATGTTGCTGGGTGAGTTCGACACGCGTGCCAGGGCGTTGGAAAGCAACACCGAGCGGCTGAACGACGCGCTGCAGACCAGAGCCGATGCGATGAACGCGGCTCTGCTCGACCGGACCAGGGAACTGGCCGGTACGATGAATTCGGCTCGCGATGAACTGACGGCATCGATCGACCAGGGCAGCGCCCATATGTCGGAACGCGTTGGTTCTTTGTCCAACGAGATGGCTCGCCTGGTCGATGACCGGCTCGACAATATGATCGCCAGGCTGGAAGAAGGCCGTGATCGCATTGCCAACGCGCTACGCGACGATGTCGCCGAGGCGGAGCGGATCCAGACGGAACTTTCGGACAAGATCGCCGCAGAATTCGCCAGGAGCCATGACCACCGCGAACAATTGTCCAATCTCATCGGTCAGATGATGGATGAAGTCCGCGGCGGCAGCGACCGGCTCGATAGCGTCTTCGCCGAGAGGCTGAGCATGATCGACGAGCGTTCGACGACAATGGAAAACGCGCTTACGGTTGGCGCTGATGGTGTGCGTCGTGCCCTGGAACAGTCGGCCGGTACCGTGGCGACGTCGCTCCGCGGTGTGGTCATCGAGGCTGGCGAGCGCCTTGCCGAAGATGCAGGCCGTGCTGGCGAGGAAGCCGAGCGCCGCCTTGTCGAGCGGACCGAGAATCTTCGCGGTCTTTTCCGTGATGTCGACGAGCAGGTCGAGCGTATGGGCGCACGCGTCGATGGGCTGAAAGGCTCGCTGACCAGCGAAGCCGAAGCCGTCGACCGGACCCTTGCCGATCTCGGCGACCGGTTTGTTGCATCCGCTGAAAAGGCTGGCGATGCGCTGCGTAGCCGTGTCGGCGATATGGAAGGGCTTGTCGAAGCGGCAGGCCATCAACTCAGCCGGTCTGTCGCTGGTTCGGCGGAGGATGTGGCAGAACGGATTGCCGAGCTTCAGACGCTACTCGCTGCTGCGGAAATGCGTCTGGCGGAAGGCGTGTCGCAGAGCGGCAACCAGCTTAACGATCGTGTGGAAGCCATCATGCAGACGATTGCTGCGGCCGATACCGATTTTGCCAATGTCCTCGATTCCAATCGCGAACGGGTCCGCGAGACGGTGACTGAGGTCGAGCGCGCCTTCACGGAAGCCGATGACCGCATTCGCACACGGACAAGCCTGACAAATAGCGATCTGCGCAACCGCGCCGAAACGATCGCCAAGGCATTCGAGGAAATGGATCAGCGCCTCGGTAGCGGCGTCACCGAAATCGAGGCCGCGCTTAAGGCCGGCGCCGATGAGGCCAGCCAGCGCTTTGCCGCGACAATCGGAGAAACAAAGGCCGATCTGGAGCGTCGCACCGGCGAACTGGGCGACAGCATCTCTGTCCGTGCGCGTGAACTCAGCGAAGTTCTCGACAGCACGACGAGCGGCATCGACCAGACCTTCTCTAATCGCGCCAAGGAGATTGAGGAAACGCTGTCGGGTCGTGTCAACGAGATCAATGAAGCCTTGTCTGGCCACAGCAAGCAGATCGAAGAA
Source organism: Notoacmeibacter sp. MSK16QG-6 (assembly GCF_024158145.1). Classification (GTDB taxonomy): domain Bacteria; phylum Pseudomonadota; class Alphaproteobacteria; order Rhizobiales; family Rhizobiaceae; genus Notoacmeibacter. The sequence goes on along the minus strand of NZ_JAMYXM010000001.1, from coordinate 129,253 downwards.
ACGCTCGATGCGCGTGGTCGTGAGCTCAATACCAGCCTTGCTATGCGTGCCAAAGACTTCAATCGTATTCTCGACGAAACGGCAGCCCCGCTGATCGACCGTCTGGCCGAGCAGGGCTCCAGTCTGCAAGGGCAGTTGGAAGAAGCAAGCCGAGCGGCGACGGAACATCTGCGTGCGGAAAACGCAAAACTCGTCAACGCGCTGGCTCACCGTACCGCCGAAACGTTGACGGCGATGGAAAACGCCCGAACCTCGCTGAGCGGAGAGGTCGGCGATCTGATCGGGCGGCTTTCCAGCTCTAACAGCCGTTTGGATCAGCTGATCGCAAACGCGAGAGAGAGCCTTGGCGAGGTCGATGGATCGCTCTCGGAAACGATCGATCGCCTGTCCAACCGCAGCGAAGAAGCCGGCCGCAGCCTTGCCGCTTCGGCCCGCCTGATGGACGACAATTCGGAGCGCTTGCAGGAGATTTCCGGCGGAACGCTGCGCGATGTCGCTTCCATCGTCGCTACACTCGATCAGCATGGCGGCATGCTCCGCGAGGCGACCGATCTGCTGAATGCTGCGCAATCAAATCTGTCATCGACGGTCAATGACCGACAGGATGCGTTGCGAGACCTCGCTGACGGCCTGGTTCTGCGTAGCGAAGAGATCGAAAAGTCGATGAAGGGCTTCGAACTTCTCGTTTCCGGCGCCATTTCCAATGTCGAAAACAGGGCGCGTAGCGCGGCTGAAACTTTGGCGACGGAGCTGACTGAAAAGACGGACGGACTGTCGAGCAAAGTGTCGGCCACCACCGATGGCTTGCGCACCCGCGTCACCGAGACGACGGAGACGCTTGATCGGCAGGTTTCGGAGGCGGTGGAAGCGGCGACTGGCCGCTTCGCCGATGCAACCGAAGACATGCGCAAGACGGCGGAAACGATCCGAAAGGAATTGGAGGAGACCCGCAGCGAGTTGAAGCGCGGTGTATTCGATCTGCCGGACGAAACCCGCGAAAGCACGAGCAAGATGCGCCGTGCCGTCGCTGATCAGATCAGTGCGCTTCGGGAACTGTCGCAAATCGTCAGCCAATCGGCTTCGGTGGCATCCCAGCCGCAAACAGTCTCGCAACCCGTGCAGGCGGCGGTGGGGATGGATCGGTCGCCCGCAGCGGGTGTCTATCAGTCCGCGCCGGCTCATGCTCGAAATGAAGCGCCGAGGCAATCGGTTGACGATCCGCAAACCTTTGCCCAGCCTCGCCAGGCCCCACCCGCCTATAAACCCTCCGAGGGTGGTGCGAGCGCGGACGACAGCGGCGATTCCTGGGTGCGCGGTCTTCTGCGCCGGGCCAGCGATGAAGACGAGCCGGCCCAGCCTGCCGAGCGCCGCTCGCCCGGACAGGTGGTCGACAGCCTTAATTCCCTGTCGGTTGATATCGCCCGCGCTATCGATCATGATGCCGCGCTCGATCTCTGGAAGCGCTATCAGGCGGGCGAACGCAATGTTTTCACGCGGCGTCTTTACACGCTGAAGGGCCAGCGCACCTTTGACGATATCCGCGCGAAATACGATAAGGACCGTGAGTTCAGAAACGCCGTGGATCGGTATTGCGAGGACTTCGAGCGCCTGCTGCAATCGTCGGCCAAGGATCGCTCCGCCATGGAGCACTACCTCGGCAGCGATCAGGGCAAGGTCTTTACGATGTTGGCCCATGCGAGCGGACGGCTTCGCTGATCCGACGATGCCGGCGGTATAGGAAATGGGAGGGTTTCAAGGCCCTCCCTTTTGCTTTTCTCTGTGGCATCGCGGAGGACTTGAAGGAGCCTGCTGAAGTGGACGAAGTGTGACCGGCAACCCGTCGACAATAGATAAAAGCGGTCCTTTCGTCCCCTGGGAATGGCGGCTCGCGCATGGCAGCACCATCACGCTAGGGCCGCGCGCCGTTATTATGGGTATACTTAATGTGACGCCCGACAGCTTTTCCGACGGCGGACGTCACACGACCGTCGATTCAGCTGTCAGCCATGCCTTGCAGATGGTGACGGATGGCGCGGACATTATCGACATTGGCGGCGAATCGACACGCCCGGCCGCAGAACCGGTCGACGCTCAAGAGGAGCAGGATCGTGTTCTGCCGGTTATCGAAGCACTGGCCGCGCGGTCCGATGTACTGATCTCGATCGATAGCCGGCGTGCAGAAACGGCGCGCCTTGCCGTCCGGGCCGGCGCTCATATCATAAATGATGTCGAGGGTTTGCAGGGCGATCCTGACATGGCGGATACGGTTGCGGCGACAGGAGCCGGTGTGGTTGCCATGCATACGGGGCGGGGTCGTGAAAAGCGGACCGATCCGCTTGCCGACCAGAGATTCTTCGTTTCTCAAACAATCCGTCTCGCAACCGATGCCGGAGTTGAAGCCGATCGCCTCGTACTCGATCCTGGCTTTGGATTCGCCAAAACCCCTGTCGAGAATTTTACCCTGCTGGACAAATTCGGAGAGCTTCATGCTCTCGGTTATCCGCTGCTGATCGGCACCTCCCGTAAGCGATTTCTCGGAAAAGCTACCGGCCGCAAAGCGGAGGATCGCGATATTGCGAGCATCGCTTCCGCAGTGATGCTTCGGCAGGCGGGCGCCGCTATTTTCCGCGTTCATGATGTTGCCGGCCATAACGACGCCCTGTCAGTTTGCGATGCTGCGCGGCAACCATGTTTGTTCGATCTGTCGGGAGAGGCATGATGCGCTATTCCATTCGCATAGATAATTGCGGGTTTTTCGCTCGACACGGCGTCTTTCAGGAGGAAGAGACGCTTGGCCAGAGGTTCTATGTCGATGCCGCTCTCGATCTTGAGGTTGGCGATGCGCTGGAAACCGACACGCTTGCCGGCACTGTGGACTATGGCGAAGCCTATGACATGATTGCCGAAGTCGTTCTCGGTGAAAGGCGCTACCTCATCGAATCCATTGCCCTGACCATTGCAAAGACATTGGTCGAGCGGTTCGAACCGGTCACGCGCGCAGAGGTGACGATCCGAAAGCCGAATGCGCCGGTGCGCGGCGTTCTGGATTTCGTGGAGGTAAAGGTTGCCTGGCCGCAGTGAAGAACCGACCGATGTTCTTATCGGGCTGGGTGGCAATCTCGGTGATCCGAAGACCGCCTTTCTCAGGGCGTTGCGCCGGCTGAAAGAGGAAGGATCGTTGTTGGCCGTGAATGCGGTGTCCTCGCTCTGGCGGACGCCGCCCTGGGGGCTCGAAGCGCAGCCGGATTATCTCAACGCCTGTGTGCGTGGGACGACGAGCCTTTCGGCAAAAGGTCTTTTGAGCCGGCTTTTGGAGGCCGAATCGGCAGAGGGGCGGGTGCGAAACGTCCGCTGGGGACCGCGAAGCATCGATCTCGATCTGCTTTTCTTCGGTGATCGTTCTATCGACGAGGATGGCCTGACGCTTCCTCACCCACGCATTGCCGAAAGGGCTTTCGTCCTTCTGCCTCTCTCAGAAATCGCGCCGGAATGGATCTACCGAGGTGAGACGATCCAATCGCTTGCAGCACGAGCCGACACAGCTGGCATGACAGTTATCGCTGAGCCCGACGAGTGGTGGCCGGGCGAATAAAAGCTTTCGGTCAGCGGACCGAGCTTGTTGTGACGGAGTCGACACGGTCCAAAGCCAGTCCGATGACTGGAACCATGCCTTCGCCAACGCGAACAGAGATCGTGATCGTCATCTTGTCGCGACCCGTCACGCGGGCGAGCATCGCACCGTTCAATTCATTTCGTTTCAGAGTGAAGATGGCCCGGCTTCCGCCGATATTGCCGCCGACAATGTCGAGACCCTTGCCGAGCGCACCGTCGAGAAACGCGCCCCGATAGCCACCCTTCGCCCAATGAATTTTGGCTTCCATCCGCTGGGAGAAAATGCCGACGCGGCAGGTGCCGCCTATTGTCATCGCCGAATCGGCAAGATTTTCTACGCCGCTGAGTTTGCAGTTGAACTTCGTGCCCTTGTATTTGCCAGCCACGATTTCTCCTGCGCCGGCCCATTCGCCCTGAACCGAGCGGAAAAAGGCCTGATCGCTGCGCGGCGGGCCTGCGAATACCGGGCCGGCGGAAAGGGCAAAAAGGCTGGCGGCGGCGACAATCGATCGGAACATGAAACAGCTCGGCTCACACATCGGAACAGGATGAGCCGAGTGTTACCGAAAGCGGTTAATCATTCATGAGCGGATCGTGTCGTCTTGCGCTTTTTCTGCGTTTGTCAGTCTCGTCAACTCACTGAGAAAATCGGTCATGGCTGGGCGTTTTCTGGCGTTGAATGGCATTGGCCGGACCGTATCCAGAGCAGCAATGCCGATACGAACAGTCATCAGGCCGTTGACCACTCCTTCGCCGAGCCGGGCGGAAAGACGCGCGGCAAGGCCATGGCCGACCACCTGCTGTACGAGCCCGTCACCGACCGCGATGGAGCCGGTCACCGCTAGATGCGCTAAAACGTCGCGCGCCAGCCTGATAAAGCCGATCGTTCCGGGCCGGGCACCATAGAGCTCGGCAATTCTGCGTATAAGACGCCCTGATTCGAAAAGGACGTAGGCCAGATCGACAATGGCGCGGGGCGATACCGCCGTCACCACACTGACCCGTTTGGCCGAATTGAGGATCATCGGAATGGCCTTATCGTCCAGCGGTCCGAGCATTTCTTTTTCGCCGAGTGCGAGAAGATCCGGGGGGTCGATAATGTCATCCATCAGCCGGGCCATCTCGGCACGACCGGCCTTGGCCTCGGGACGGCCTGCGAGTACGCCGGAAACTTCGCCGATAAGCGCCCGCGCGCCGTCTCTTGTCGGATGGGTAATTTGTTCGATGCCGCGGGCATGGAGCCGTTCGACCGAGCTAAGCCGCCGCAATGCCCATAGTTCACGCAGCACGCCGGCCAAAAGCGCAACAAGAGCGAGGGCGGCAAGGCTGGCCGCGGTCCATCCTAGCCAGTCCGAGCGGGTGAATAGATCGCGTATAAGCTGATCGACCCAAAGGCCGATCGCCAGAGACAATAGAAGGCTGAGAGCGCCAAAAAACAGGCGCGGCAGGGTGAGCAGCCTTCGCTTTCTGGGAGGCAAGGGCGCCGGCACGCCAGCCCCTTCATGCAAGAACGGATCATCGGCCTCTGGCGAGAAGCTTATCCGCTCCATTTCCCGCACCGCCGTGGGCTCGCGGGGCGTGCTGGTTTTGGCGGCTTTGGCGGGGGCATCGTCCGGCACCTGGAAACTCTGCGGTGTGCGTGGCGTCTCGTTCATACCAGCCTGTCCCCGAACAGAAACTGCATGGCGCGGTCAAGGCGAATGTGAGGCAGGGAAAGCGCCGCGCCGCCGGCTGTCTTCTCGACCGCTGGCGGGCGAAATCGGACAAAGCGGATGGGATGAGTCGGTTGTCCGTCACGACCCTTCCTGAAGATGGCATCGGGGTCTGCGGGCAGATCGCCCGGGAAGATGGCGGTCCGCGTCTGGCCGTCGAAGGTCTCGCCGCCAATTGTTTCTCCCGCGATTGGTACGCCGGAAATGACGGGCAAATCATGACCGTTCTGCTGAACCGTTCCTTCTCGAGTCGCCCTTACGGCAGCCATTGCAAGCGTCGCGACCTCTGCGCCGTGGAACTGTGCGCGGCGCGATGCCTTGTCCACAAGGCGCCGCACAATAGCTTCAAGCCGTTCGTGGCTTTCGTGGTGGATGTGGTCTGCCTTTGTGGCCGCGATGAGGAGCCGATCGATCTTGCGTGAAAACAAACCCGTCATCGCATTGAAACGCCCTTGGCGGAAACACTCCAGTAGCCCGGTCAAGGCGCGCTCGAGATCCTCAACGGCATCGGCGCCCGCATTCATCGCCTGCATCGCGTCGATCAAGACGATCTGGCGGTCGAGCCGGGTGATGTGTTCGCGAAAGAACGGACGGACGACGTGACTTTTATAAGCTTCATAACGCCGCTCCATCATGGCCCGCAGGGAATTTCGGCCGGGAGCCTTATCGCTCGCCGGTAGAGGTGAAAATGTAAGGGCGGGCGAACCTTCCAGATCGCCGGGCATCAGAAAACGGCCCGGCGGCAATGTGGAAAGCGCCAGTTCATCCGCACGGCAGGCGCGCAGATAGTCGGTGAAGAGGGCGGCCAGTTCTCGCGCATCGGTCTCCGAGGCGTCCTTGTCGGCATCGATAGACTGCAGTCGCGCAAGAAACGGCTCGGCGAGTTTGGCCCGGATCGGCAGGCGGGCAAGATCGATGGCTTCGCGGCTGAACGCCTCGAAATCTTTGCCGAGCAAAGGCAGGTCGAGAAGCCATTCGCCGGGATAGTCCACAATGTCGAGCGACAGCCGGCCGCCAGAGAAAAGCCGGTTCATGAAGCTGCCGGCGTCATAATCGACGGTCAGCCGCATTTCGGAAATGGCTCGTGTCGACTCCGGCCATGTTCGTTCTTTGACAAGGGCCGCGACATGGTCCTCGTACTGAAAGCGCGGTACGGCATCGTCCGGCTGCGGTTCAAGATAGGCGTGGCGTAGCCGACCACTCTTCTGAGGCTCGAAAAGCGGTAGTCGCCCGCCATGCAGGAGGTTGTGGACAAGCGCTGTGATGAAAACGGTCTTGCCGGAACGCGAAAGCCCCGTCACGCCAAGGCGCAGCGTGGGATCGGCCAGTCCCGTGATCCGGTCCACCACGGTGTCCACCGCGATCAGCGCTTCGTCGGCAAAACCTGTCAATCGCGCCAAACCGCATTCCCTCTCGTCCGTTGCGTGTCCTAAGGCCCTACATAGGGGCGGCCACGGAGATTGAGAAGTGAAGCCGTCAGCCGGCGTTGAGATCTTGCGGTCGCAGGAACATTCGAAGGTAGCCCTTGTCGGGTTGAGCGCTGTGGATCGGACCGTCGAGGTCGATGATCGCCAGCCCGCAGGCGGCGAATCCCGCCCGCAATCCTCGCTTGGCGGCGGGCTCTCCATCCGCCGAAAAGGCAAGGGCGACGTCTTCCATCATCGGGTTGTGGCCGACGACGAGAAGGGACCCGTCTCCCGCCGCTTCTGTTATGAGGTCGGAGTAAGTGCCGATATCGGAGTGATAAAGCTCGTCGAGATAGGTGGCGCGCTCCGGATCGGTGCCAAGCCCCTTGGCCAGTTCACCCCAGGTCTGCCGCGCCCTTACGGCCGTGGAGCAAAGGACGCGGTCCGGCACCAACTGGCGTGCTCTCATGACGCCTCCGAGGCGTTTTGCATCGCCAAGGCCAGTCGGCTCGAGCGGCCTGTCAAAATCCTTCATCCCCGGTTGCGGCCAGGCGGCGACGGCGTGACGCAATAGATAAAGTCTGCTCATGAGCGAGCATTTGCCCCCGAATTCGTGAACCGCCAGCTAACCGGATCGCCATGTTCTACGCAAGCGAGCGGAACCGTCAGGTCTTTTTCCAGTTTTCTGAAAAGATGCAATTTTTCTTATGGAGAGCGCCCTTGTGCCGAATCTAGGCTTTTCGTATAGGGCACTATGGCTTCATGAAACGACACGCGGGGAGAGTCGTATGCTTGATGCACTAGAAAAAGAGTCGTTGCCGGCAGGTTATCGACCCAATGAAGATGAGCCGTTTATGAATGAGCGGCAAAAGACCTATTTTCGTGCAAAGCTGAAAAGTTGGAAGGACGAGATTTTGCGCGAAGCGCGCGAAACACTCGAAAGCCTCCAGCAGGAAAACGCCAATCACGCTGATTTGGCGGATCGCGCGTCGTCCGAAACCGACCGCGCCATCGAATTGCGCGCAAGGGACCGCCAGCGCAAGCTGATTGCCAAGATCGACGCGGCGCTTCGCCGTATCGATGAGGGGACGTACGGCTACTGTGAGGAGACGGGCGAGCCGATCTCTTTGCGCCGTCTGGATGCGCGGCCCATCGCGACGCTTTCAATCGAGGCGCAGGAGCGGCACGAACGGCGCGAGAAGGTCTATCGCGACGATTAAGCCGCTTCGGGCCGGCGTTCGATAGCTCGAATGGAGGGGCACCGGTCAATCTGCCGGTGCCCATTTCTTTTACGTGGTGCGCAACGGTCTGCCGTGACGTGACGCTGATGGCTTGCTGTGGCAAGAAGGCAGAAAGGGATTCGCCGCCTGGAACTGATCCGGACGGCTGAAGCGGGGAAGGCGGCGTGACGCCAAAGCAGGAAGCGGTGACGGACAGGTTTTATCCGACGCCCATGATCGATGAGACCATGCGGCCGGGGCCGGTAGCGAGGCTTTTGATCTTCGCAGCCGTCCTTACCGTGACGTCAGTCATGTTTTTTCTTTTTCGCGAACAGCTGGAAGAGCCGGTTCTGCTGGCGTTTCTAGGGCTTCTGGCGATGATCGGCGTCGGCTACCTGTTTGCCACCGTAGTAGGCATCGTAAAAATTGCCCCGCGTTCCGCCAGCGATGAACTGTCGCGCGCTTTCGTCGATACGATGGCGCATGGATTGGTCGTGACTGACGGCCGCGATCGCATCATCTATGCCAACCGTGCCTGGGCCTCCCTTACAGGCGCGATCGACGCCAAAGATATTCGCACGCCTCGGTCTTTGCTCAGTGATGAGCCCAATGCCGGCCCCATTGTCGCTCGGCTGGACAAATTACTCTCCGATGGAAAGTCGGGCGAGGGCGAGTTCCGGCTGGCAACAGCTATCGCACCGGGCGGAGAGCCGGTTCCGCACTGGTATCGGCTACGCGCGAGAACGTTTCAGGTGCCTGGCCAGAGACGACCTGCCAGCGCTTGGCAATTGATGGATATCACCGAAGAGCGTACCGAGCAGGAGCGCTTTTTTCAGGAATTGCAGCACGCGATCGATCATCTCGATCACGCGCCCGCCGGCTATTTTTCCACCGATGCCGACGGCCGCCTGACTTATGTGAACGCAACGCTGGCCGAGTGGCTTGGCTTCGACCTTGGCTCGTTTCTCCCGGGCCAGACGTCGCTGGCGACAATCGTGGCTGGCGACGGAATGGCGCAGATCCGCTCCGTACGGGCGCCGGCGGGCAACACGCGCGACGCAGTGCTCGACCTCGATATGGCGACCGTCGATGGAGCCGCGCTACCGGTGCGGCTGATGCATCGGGTGACGACCAATCGCGACGGCTCGGTGTCTAACGCGCGTACTATCGTTCTGAACCGCACATTCGCCAATGATGTGACCGCCAATACCGGGGCGGCTGAAGCGCGTTTCACGCGATTTTTCAATTCGACCCCGATGGCCATCGCCTCGGTCGATGAAGAGGGACGGATCGTGCGCACCAATGCGCCGTTCCTTCGCCTATTCTCCGCCATGGTGGACCAGGCGGCGCTCGACCACGATGTGCGGTTCGAGAACGTTATAGCCGATGCCGACCGCCCGGCTTTCCGCAAGGCGCTGCAACTGGCCAGCGATGGGCAGGCCGATATAGCGCCGCTGGAAACCTGCATGCCGAGCGCGCCCGACAGGCAATTGCGCTGTTACATTCATGCGGTTGTCGATGCCGGCGTCTCTGAAGGAGAAGAAGAGGCCCGTCGCGAGGTCGGCATTGTCTATGCGGTGGAGACGACCGAGCAGAAAGCGCTGGAACAGCAGATGGTCCAGAGCCAGAAAATGCAGGCCGTTGGCCAACTTGCCGGCGGCATCGCGCATGACTTCAATAATGTGTTGACCGCTATCATCATGGCGACCGATCTTTTGCTGATCGATCACCGACCGACTGACCCGTCCTTCCAGGACATTATGAACATCAAGCAGAACGCCAACCGTGCAGCATCTCTCGTGCGGCAATTGCTGGCGTTTTCGCGCCGCCAGACGTTGCGCCCGGAGGTGCTGGACCTGACGGACGTCATGGCCGACTTGCGTATGCTTCTGACACGTCTTGCCGGCACCAAGGTCGATCTGAAGGTGGAGCACGGGCACGATCTATGGCGCGTCTTCGCCGATCTCGGACAGTTCGAGCAGGTCATCGTCAATCTGGTGGTCAATGCGCGCGATGCGATGGCGGATGGCGGCAAGGTCACCGTACGCACCCGTAATATTTCCGAGACCGAAAGCCGGGCGTTCGATTATCGTGAACTGGAGCCGGCGGACTACGTTGCCATTGAGGTGCAGGATACGGGTACCGGCATAGAGCCTGACGTCATCAAGAAGATTTTCGAGCCCTTCTTTACCACCAAGGAAGTCGGCAAGGGCACCGGCCTCGGCCTCTCCATGGTCTACGGTTTCGTCAAGCAATCCGGCGGTTTTGTCTATGCCGATTCGACACCGGGGCAGGGAACGGTCTTTCGCATTTTCCTCCCGCGATACAGTCCTTCTGCGGCTGCCGAGGCAGCAGAGGCCGAAGCGCTCGCCGTCGAACGCAACGGCGCTTCTGCGGCAAAGGCGGACGCCGCGACGGCCTCGCGCGAAGATCTGACCGGGACAGCGACCGTGTTGCTGGTTGAGGACGAAGATGCAGTGCGTATGGGCAATGTTCGTGCGCTGGCAACGCGCGGTTATAACGTCTACGAGGCCGCTTCGGGGGTCGAAGCGCTGGAAGTGTTCGACGAATTGGCCGGCGAAGTGGATATTGTCGTCTCCGACGTGGTGATGCCGGAGATGGATGGCCCGACACTGCTGCGCGAATTGCGTGCCCGCAACAATATGGTGAAATTCATTTTCGTTTCCGGCTACGCTGAAGAAGCCTTCTCCAAGAACCTTCCGGAAGACGCCAATTTCGGTTTTCTCGCCAAGCCCTTTTCTCTCAAGCAGCTCGCCGCGACGGTGAAGGAAATGCTGGAAAAGGATGACTGAAAGCGGAACGCTCGCAGAACAAAATTCAATATCTATTTAAATTCAATGGATTGCTGCGCTTGAAAAAAGAGAACAAAAAGGATACAGATAAATACAGGACAGCCCGATAGGCGGGCTAACGAAGCAACGGCACGGGTGCTAAAATGGCGCAGAATTCGTTACGGCTGGTCGAGGATAAGACGGTGGACAAATCAAAGGCGCTGGATGCGGCCCTTTCACAGATCGAGCGCTCTTTTGGCAAGGGCTCTATCATGCGGCTCGGACAGAACGAGCAGGTGGTGGAGATCGAGACGGTATCGACCGGCTCGCTCGGTCTGGACATCGCTCTTGGCATTGGCGGCCTGCCGAAAGGGCGCATCATTGAAATTTACGGGCCGGAAAGCTCGGGTAAGACCACCATGGCGCTTCAGACCGTTGCCGAGGCGCAGAAAAATGGCGGTATTTGCGCCTTTGTCGATGCCGAGCATGCGCTCGATCCTGTCTATGCCCGCAAACTTGGCGTTGCGCTCGAGGATCTTCTGATCTCGCAGCCCGATACGGGCGAGCAGGCGCTGGAAATCGCCGATACGCTCGTTCGTTCCGGTGCGATCGATGTGCTGGTGGTCGATTCGGTCGCTGCTCTCACACCGCGCGCCGAGATAGAAGGAGAGATGGGCGATTCGCTTCCGGGAATGCAGGCTCGCCTTATGAGCCAGGCGCTTCGCAAGCTCACCGCATCTATTTCCCGCTCCAATACCATGGTCATTTTCATCAACCAGATCCGCATGAAGATCGGTGTGATGTTCGGCTCGCCTGAAACGACGACAGGCGGTAACGCTCTGAAGTTTTACTCGTCTGTCCGCCTGGATATTCGGCGGATCGGAGCGGTCAAGGACCGCGACGAGGTGGTCGGGAACCAGACGCGCGTCAAGGTTGTCAAAAACAAGATGGCGCCACCATTCAAGCAGGTCGAATTCGACATCATGTACGGTGAAGGCGTTTCGAAGACGGGCGAACTTATCGATCTGGGCGTAAAGGCTGGAATCGTTGAGAAAAGCGGATCCTGGTTTTCCTATAATTCGCAGCGGCTCGGTCAGGGGCGCGAGAACGCCAAGGAATTCCTGCGGACCAACCGTCCGATTGCCGATGAGATCGAGATGGCCCTTCGCCAGAACGCCGGGCTGATTGCCGATGGTCTTCTTGCTGATGAAAACGGCAGTGACGATCTGGACGATGTCGCTGAAAACTAGACGACATTTTCCAGAAGTTTGTGAGGGCTCGTCCGCATCGGACGGGCCTTTTCTTTTGTGTGCTGGCGTCTATCCCGCCCAGTCGACACCGTATCGTCATGGACAGTCCCCGACAGTCCGTCTAGAACCCCGGAAAATCCATGTCTTCGCCGGATAGACCGGCTACAAATCAGGGATAGCATCGCATGAGCGGCGTGAATGAAATCCGGTCCACTTTTTTGAATTTCTTCGAAAAGAACGGACATCGGAACGTGGCGTCGGCCCCCCTCGTGCCTCACAACGATCCGACCCTGATGTTTGTCAATGCGGGGATGGTGCCGTTCAAGAATGTCTTCACCGGGCTGGAGCAGCGCCCGTATTCGACAGCGGCATCGTCGCAAAAATGCGTCCGTGCCGGCGGTAAGCATAACGATCTCGACAATGTCGGCTATACGGCCCGCCATCACACGTTTTTCGAGATGCTGGGTAACTTTTCGTTCGGCGATTATTTCAAGGAACGCGCGATCGAACTGGCTTGGACGCTGTTGACAAAGGAGTATGGCCTGCCGGCGGAGCGTTTGCTGGTGACGGTTTATCACGATGACGATGAGGCGGCCGGTTTCTGGAAGAAGATTGCAGGCCTTTCCGATGACAGGATTATCCGCATCGCAACCTCGGACAATTTCTGGTCGATGGGCGATACTGGCCCTTGCGGACCCTGCTCAGAGATTTTTTACGATCACGGCGAAGGCATTCCCGGAGGCCCCCCCGGCAGCCCGGACGAAGACGGTGACCGCTTCATCGAGATATGGAATCTCGTCTTCATGCAATTTGATCAGATCGAGCCGGGCAAGCGCGTCTCGCTTCCGCGGCCGTCCATCGATACGGGCATGGGGCTGGAGCGCATTTCGGCCGTTCTCCAAGGCGTCCACGACAATTACGAGATCGATCTTTTTCAGGCGTTGATTGCGGCTTCGGCCCAACTCACTGGCGTTGAGGCTGCGGGTCCGCGGCAGGCGAGCCACAAGGTCATTGCCGACCATTTGCGCGCCTCCGCCTTTCTTGTCGCCGATGGCGTTCTTCCATCGAATGAAGGGCGCGGCTACGTGCTTCGCCGGATCATGCGTCGCGCAATGCGTCATGCCCAGATATTGGGGGCGGAAGAGCCTCTGATGCATCGCCTGGTGCCATATCTCACTCGTGAGATGGGTCAGGCATTCCCGGAGCTTGTCCGGGCCGAAGCCCTGATTTCGGAAACGCTGAAGCTGGAGGAAACACGCTTCCGCAAAACGCTGAGCCGCGGTCTCGTTCTGCTTGAAGAAGCGAGCGAAGCGCTTTCCGCGGGCGATGTGCTGGCGGGCGAAACAGCTTTCAAGCTTTACGACACTTATGGCTTTCCGCTCGATCTGACACAGGATGCGTTGCGCCAGCGTTCCATCACGGTCGATACCGAAGGTTTTGCAGCGGCGATGGAACGGCAAAAGGCCGAGGCCCGTGCGGCATGGTCCGGCTCGGGTGGAGCCGCTGATGACCAGATATGGTTTCGCCTCCGCGATGAGCTCGGAGCGACCGAATTCCTTGGCTATACGACGGAACAGGCTGAAGGTTCGGTGCTCAGAATCGTTCGAGACGGTGCCGACAGTTCCGAGCTGAAGGCCGGCGAAAGCGGCTTCGTCATTATGAACCAGACACCTTTTTACGGCGAATCGGGCGGTCAGGTCGGTGATACCGGCGCCATTTCCGGTGATGGGGTAAAGGGTCACGTCACGGACACGCAAAAGCGTGCCGATGGTTTATTCGTTCACGCGGTGACAGTGGATGAAGGCACGCTCGTACCTGGTGCGGCGGTCGAGCTACGGGTCGATACGAAGCGCCGCTCGGCGATCCGCCGCAATCATTCTGCAACCCACCTTCTGCACGAGGCGCTGCGTCAGACTCTTGGAACGCATGTCGCCCAGAAGGGATCGCTTGTTGCGCCCGACCGTCTGCGTTTCGACTTCTCGCACCCCAAACCGATTGACGATGACGAGATCCAGACCATCGAACGCGTGGCGAATGCGGTCGTCGATCAGAACAGTCGCGTCTCGACACGCTTGATGGGGGTCGATGACGCCATAGCATCCGGCGCCATGGCTTTATTCGGAGAGAAATACGGTGATGAGGTCCGTGTCGTCTCTTTGGGTGATCCTGCGGCCGATGGCGAAAAAGCATGGTCGGTTGAATTATGCGGCGGTACCCATGTCGGCGCGACAGGTGATATCGGCCTGGTGCGGATCGTTTCCGAAGGCGCCGTATCGTCGGGCGTCCGGCGTATCGAAGCGCTCACCGGAGAAGCGGCGCGGTCTTATCTTGCCCAGCAGGAAGAGCGTTTGCGGCAGATCGCCGGAGCGCTCAAGACGTCGCCCGCCGAAGCGCTGGACCGGCTGAGCGCCATTCTTGACGAGCGCAGGAAGATGGAGCGTGAATTGGCGGAAGCCCGGCGTAAGCTGGCGCTGGGCGGCGGGGCATCCGCCGTGTCCGATACCGGGCCCGAAACGATTGGCGATCTGGCTTTCCTCGGTAAGGTCTTGGACGGCGTCTCGCCAAAAGATCTCAAGCCGCTGGTCGATGAAGCGAAACAGACGATCGGCTCGGGCGTCATCACCTTCATCGGTCGGGGAGAAGATGGCAAAGCCTCCGTCGTCGTCGGTGTCACGAGCGATGTCACGGGCCGTGCCGATGCAGTGGCGCTGGTGCGTGAAGCGTCTGCCGCGCTCGGCGGTAAAGGCGGCGGGGGACGCCCGGATATGGCTCAGGCAGGCGGTCCGGATGCCAGTAAGGCCGAGGAGGCGCTTGAGGCCGTGCGTTCGGCGCTTCGCGGCTAGCTCTCCCCGGAAAAATCCGGCGGCGCATCGTCATCCTTTGGTGAAAGGTTGACGCCACGCGAAATCTTATGGCCGAACGTGTAGCCGGTCTCCACAGCTCGCCCGCCGAAACGGCGGCGTAGCTGATCGATTGTTTCCTCCGCGCTTGCCAGGCGCTGCGCACGTTGGTCGACCAAATCGGGCGGATCGGCCAGCCGGTCGCTTACGAGTTCAGACAGGCCCACGCCGATCAGCCGAAAGGGTGTGCCATCCGCCTCGCGGCGAAGCAGGTCGAGCGCGATGTCGAAGATTCGACCGGGTCGTCGTGTCGGGTCGGCGAGAGTCCGGTTGCGGGTGCGGCTCCGGAAATCGGCGGTTTTCAGTTTTAGCACCACCGTTTGGCCGGCCAGCGCCTCATCCTTCAGCTTGCTGGCGATCTTTTCCGACAGACTGCGCAGAATGGGAACCAGTTCGTCTAACCTGGAAAGATCACTGTTGAAGGTGGTCTCCGACGACAGACTTTTGCGGTTACGATCCGGAACGACCTTTCGGTCGTCCCGTCCTTCGGACAAAGCTTTGAGGCGCTGCCCGCCATTGCCGTATCGGCGCAAAAGCTTCTCCTCGCTCATCGCCTGAAGATCGCTGATATGTTCGATACCGTCCTTTCGCAAAGCGGCTTGAAAAGCGGGACCGACACCCGGCAATCGGCCGACAGGTTGGCGGGCCAGAAACGAAACGGTCTCCGCTTGGCCGATAATGGAAAAGCCGCGCGGCTTATTCAGGTCGGATGCCATCTTGGCCAGAAATTTGTTGTGCGACAGGCCGACGGAGACCGTAATTCCGATCTCGGTCTGAATGCGCCGAGCGAACTGCGCCAATGTGTAGGCGGGCGGCGCCTTATGCAGACGCTCCGTGCCGGAAAGATCGAGAAATGCCTCGTCGATCGAGACCGGCTGCACGAGCGGCGTCAGCTCTTGCATCATCGCCCGGATTTGCCGGCCGATGTTTGCATATTTCGCCATATCCGGGCGGATGATGACGGCGTCAGGGCAGAGCTTCAATGCTTTGAACATCGGCATTGCGGAGCGCACACCGAAAATCCGCGCCTGATAACAGGCTGTTGTAACAACTCCGCGCTTGCCGCCGCCAATAATGACCGGAAGGCCAGCAAGCTCTGGCCGGTCGCGTTTCTCGACCGATGCATAAAAAGCGTCGCAATCGATATGGGCGAGGCTGAGATCCGACAGTTCCGCGTGGCGAAGCAGCCGTGGCGACCCGCAATTTGGACAGCGTTTGGCGTTGCGAATCTCTGTGTTGAGGCAGTCCCGGCAAAATCCTTGAGCGAGATCGATTGTCATAGCCGAATGCCGCCGGATGATGTTGCGCGGGGTCTCTCCGCCCATTTTAGCGTTCGATTGGCGCGCTGGCCAACGATGAAATTATCAGACGCCGAGAGCCTGGCGCGCCTCGGCCGCCGCCATGTACCAATCCTCCGCCGCAATGACAGAATCGGGCAGGGGAGGCATCAGGGCCTTCATCGGCCGGTGAGCCATAAGGTGGATCAATGCCGCGCCCGGCATGGCTTTGCCAACCGAAAGGAGATTGTATGCCATGTCGTCTATGAAAGCGACGGGTGCATCGCGTCCGCCGTGCAAGAGCGCGACGGCTGGTCCTTTCGCCTTCTCGGTCGTAACCAGCGGATAGGAAACGGAAAGAGATGACAGTAATGCCTCACGAGCCTCGAAATGACGATGCGGCATGGCCGTCAGAAGCACGATCTGTACCTGGTCTGCCAGTGGTTCCAGGGCATCCGGAAAGCCGGGCGCTAATGTCTGCCAGTCGTGCTGAACTTCGAAAAACCTTGTAACCAATTCCTTGACGGTTGTTTTGGATGCCTCGGCACCGTCTGCATCGAAAATGTTTCCATCAAGCGCAAACGAAATCGGGCGGAACGAATAATTTTCTGATTTGAGCCAACTCATGAACGGCCCGAGAAACTCCAGAACAACTTCATCAACATCGAGCACAAGCAAGGGACGGTTGTCGGCGGCGATTGATTCGATCTGTCGCCTTGTCTGAGGATCGTCGCTCATGGCTGTCTGTCCCATTCATCCCTTCCACCGGGCAAATGACGCGCTGCCTTGACGACACGTTCGGGCGCGATGCCGGACTGGGCTGAAAAGTCCATAAGGGTGGGCTCATGCGCCAGTACGAATGCCAGTACGCCGCCGAGAAAGCCGGGTTCCGCCGCGGCAGAGCGGATTTCCGATATGGTGATCCCGGTGAGCGAAAGAAAACGGGGCAGAAGAACGGAATCGGCCGCGATGTAGCTTAGCGCTGCAATCGCTATTTCTTCGGGTTCATCCGCGTGGTTATCGGGCATTCAGTCTACTCATGTGCTGGGTCTAGCTTTTCTAGTGCCTGCGTATTCAACAGGTTGCACCGTGGAATAAGCGCCAGTTTGCGTTTCATCAATCAAATCGCGCTAGTGTGGTGGAGAATTTTGCGTATGGCGTGGTGAGTACCGCCATGGCGTTCGATGAAAATCGATAAGGAGAGAGGTCGTTCATGGCCAAGACCGTGATGATCGTCGAGGATAACGAGCTGAATATGAAGCTCTTTCGCGATCTCATAGAAGCGTCGGGCTATGAGACGGTCCGGACGCGCAATGGCCAGGATGCACTGGATCTGGCGCGCGAACACCGCCCGGACCTCATTCTCATGGATATTCAACTGCCCGGTCTCTCCGGGCTCGAAGTGACCAAGTGGCTAAAGCAGGACGACGAACTGCACACCATACCGGTCATCGCGGTAACGGCCTTTGCGATGAAGGGTGATGAAGAGCGCATCAGGCAGGGTGGTTGTGAAGCTTATATTTCAAAACCTATCGCTGTTGGTTCCTTCATGGAAACAATTCGCTCCTATCTCGGTGATGGATAATTGGCCGGGCAGTCCGGACGCGCATTGGGGGTAGACTGATGACAGCTCGGATACTGGTGGTCGATGACGTTCCGGCCAACATTCTGCTGTTGCAGACGCGGCTGAGCGCCGAATATTTCGACGTGGTGACAGCGGAAAACGGCCTGCAGGCCCTGAAGGCTTGCGCCGAACAGGCCATCGATGTGGTGCTGCTCGACATTATGATGCCGGACATGGATGGCTATGAAGTCTGCGAACGGTTAAAGGCCGATCCGGAGACGGCTCATATACCGGTCGTTATGGTGACGGCTCTCGATCAGCAGAGCGATCGGGTGCGTGGTTTACGCGCCGGCGCTGACGATTTCCTGACGAAGCCCGTCGATACCATGCAGCTTCTGACGCGGGTCAAAAGCCTGGTTCGCCTTAAAAATCTCTCCGATGAATTGCGGCTTCGAGCGGCGACGTCGCGCACTATCGCGATCACCACTCTGTTGACGGGTGCGGAGGAAGCAGCCCGACAGCCATCTATTCTTCTGATCGACGAACGCGAAGGCTCGGCAGCCTGCTTGTCCGCGAGCCTGGAAGGCTGGGCAACGATCAAGCACCAGAGCGATCCGCAAACCGGGTTTTTCGATGCGGTTGAAGGCCAGTGCGATCTCGTCATGGTCGCAACCGGCTTCAAGAATTACGATCCATTGCGGATCATCGCGCAACTGCGGTCGATAGAGCGGACACGCTTTACACCGCTCATGCTGATTGCCAATCCGGAAGAAACGGACGTGGTGACGCGGGCGCTCGAACTTGGCGTGAACGATTACGTCACCCGACCGGTTGAGCCGCAGGAGTTGAAAGCCCGGATCACGACCCAGTTGAAGCGTAAGCATTTTCACGAGGGACTGCGCGCCAGCCTGACCGAAACGCTACAACTCGCCATTACCGACCCGCTGACGGGACTGCACAATCGGCGTTATCTCGAGGGGCATTTGCAGACGCTTTTTGATCGGGCCGTCAAACGCGGAGCGCCACTTTCGCTGATGATGATGGACCTCGATTTCTTCAAGCAGGTGAACGACCGACACGGTCATGATGGCGGCGACGCGGTGCTACGCGAGTTCGCTCAAAGGCTCCGGCGAAATGTTCGCGGAATGGATCTGGCCTGCCGCTACGGCGGCGAGGAATTTATCATCATCATGCCGGAGACCGATCAGCGGACGGCCCGGCAGGTTGCGGAACGCTTGCGGGCGGCCATTGAGGCATCGCCATTCCCGCTTGGCCCAGGCAAGCCCGATATCGACGTGACCGTATCAATCGGCGTGTCGTCATTGGGGGAAGAGCAGGAGACGACAAATTCTCTCCTGAAGCGTGCCGATATGGCGCTTTATTCCGCCAAAGAGAACGGCCGTAATCGGGTTATCGACGATGCGGCATGACGCGAAACCCCTTCAATATTAACCAATTCGCAGGCTTTCCGCGCCGCATTCTTAAGAATCGGTTGATTTCCGTCACCACTTGACGAATCGTATTATTATGAAACAGACGCATCCGTCCTGTTTCAGAAGAACACCCCTCGATGCTCAGGTCCGCCGCATCTCCTGGGTTCTTGGGGTCAGTCGGTCGACGGCATTCTTATCGGTTTCCTCGTACCGTGAGTGTTCGTCGACCGGCTCCTTATCTTCAGATATTACCCGAAGTTCACCATCCAACATTCTATAGGTAAAGAAAAACCGGGCGCTAGGCGCACCCGGTTCAAACGTTCGATGCAAGTCGCGACGGCGACGTTACTTGATTTTGGCCTCACGGAAATCGACGTGCTTCTTGGCGATCGGATCGTACTTCCGCTTCACCATTTTTTCCGTCATCGTCCGGCTGTTTTTCTTTGCTACGTAGAAAAATCCGGTATCCGCCGTGGACTGCAGCTTGATTTTGATGGTCGTGGCCTTCGCCATGGTCTTGCTTCCGACAGTTAGAGAAATTGCAAACACGCCAAGGGGCGCGTTGCTCGCCCGGCGACAATCGTGCGCGGACCAATAAAGATCGCCGCGACAATGTCAAGCGCTGGTCTGGTCATACGCGTTCCAGCACCATGTCGCCGTGCCGTTCAAAGTGCACAGGCACCGTTGGAGATTCATGAAGATCGGGATCATTCGTCAGTCGCTCCACCAGATGAGCGATGATAATCCGCGTGATACCGGGCAGCTTGTCGCTCTCAAGCGCCTCGCTCAATGGAAGCCAGATGAGATCGCTCAATTCCTGCGTCGGCCCACCCTCCGGCAGCTCATGCGCCACCGCCTCATCCCGCCAGCAGGCGAAAAAACGTGTGTCGAACCGTCGCACACGACCGGGCGGCGTAATGGCGCGTGCGACGAAACGCAGCTTTGACAGATCCGGCAGAAGCCCATGTTCGCCAAAGGCTTCCCAGCCCGAAGGCATCCGCGGCACCTCACGCTCAGCCACGCCGATCAGCAGGCCGGCCTCTTCATAGCTTTCGCGAACAGCTGAAAGAGCGGTGGCGGTGGCGCGCCGTTCGGTAAAGCGCTTCGCTGTACGGCTGGTCAGTTTATCCAGATCGTCGGAGCGCAGACGCTGAGCTGCACCAAGCGCCACGCGTGAGTCGCCGGGATCGGTGCGTCCGCCAGGGAACACGTAACGATTGGCCATGAAGGCGTGTTTACCGTGCCGCTTGCCGACCAAGACGCGAACATCGTCGCTAGAGCGATCGAGAACGATGAGCGTGCCGGCATCGCGAGGGCGAAGACTGCGGCCCTTGACGGAGCGCATGTCGGCAGGGTCGTCGCCGCGCGGGTCCTTTGGCGCGCCTCTCGGAAGTTGCGAGGCGAAGTCTGTCACGAACCGCTCCGCGGGTCGGAAGGATGATCTTCGATGGTGTCAGGTTCTCCGCCGAAGCCGTGCATGTAAAGCGCCCATTGCAGGCCGACCACCGCGCCTTTGACGGGCGGAAGCATGGCGATCACCGCGATGATGATGAGAACGCTCCAGACGATCATGTGAGTGACCATCGACCATTCTACGAGCGCCTCTGCCGCCATATAGGCCCCGACGACGATATGGCCGACGATAAAGACGACGAGATAAGCGGGTAGGTCGTCCGCCCGGTGATGAAAGATCGGCTCCTGGCAGACCTCGCAGCTATCGACCGTTCTCACATAGCTGCGAAATAATCGGCCTTCGCCGCAGTTCGGGCAGCGCATGGCCGCGCCACGCAAAATGGAGCGGCCGAGAGGTCTGTCCGGGCGGCCCGTGTGGTTCTCGCCTCCAAATTGGGAGATGTCGTCCTTCATCGCCTTCTGCCTCCGCTACGGCCCTTGCGAATCTTTTTCTCGCCCGACCTGCCTTTGGCTTTCGCCGATCGCGCACGTCTCTGGCCAGCACGCGCCTTGTCGCGCGAACGGGCGATGCCAGACAGTTTATGCGGCTCGCTCTGCATTTCCAAAAGGATCGAACCCGCAAGCGGCTGAACTTCGAGCAGTTTCACCTCAACGGCGTCGCCAATCCGCCACCCAAGCCCGGTGCTGTCGCCACTCAGCGCAAACGCCGCTTCATCGAAATGATAATACTCATCGCCCAACGACGAAATTGGCACGAACCCATCCGCTCCGAATTGATCGAGCTGGATGAAGAGACCGCTTTTCGTGACACCCGTGATACGTCCGTCGAAGGGCTCGCCGATCCGTTCGGCCAAAAAGCCGGCAGTCAGGCGGTCTACCGTCTCGCGTTCGGCAATCATGGCGCGGCGTTCGGTCCCTGAGATAAGGGCGGCAATATCGTCCAGCCGCTCCTCCTTCTCGTTGGATAGACCATCGTCGCCTAGATTGAGGGCGGAGATCAGTGCGCGATGCACGATCAGATCGGCGTAGCGGCGGATAGGTGAGGTAAAATGCGCATAGCGCGTCAGGGAAAGACCGAAATGGCCGAGATTATACGGGCTATAGACCGCCTGGCTCTGCGTCCGCAGCACAATTTCAGAAGCCATCGCTTCATATGGCCCGCCGCGCGTCCGTTCGAGAATGCCGTTAAAGGCGCTTGAGTTCAGCGCTGGGCCGCGCTGAAGCGATTGTCCGATGGATTTCAGAAACTCGCGCAGCACTTCCTGCTTGGCCAACGAAGGTTCGTCGTGGACCCGGTAGATCAGCGGATGTTTTTTGCGTTCCAAAGTTTCAGCGGCGCAAACATTGGCCTGGATCATGAACTCCTCGATCAGCCGGTGCGCATCGAGGCGAGGGGGGATTTCGATCCTGTCGATCGTGCCGTCTTCCTTCAGCCGGATCTTGCGCTCCGGCAGATCCAGTTCAAGCGGTCCCCGGCTCTTTCGACCCTGCGACAGAACGCGATAGGCTGCCCATAGCGGCTCCAGAACCGTTTTCAGAAGCGGTTCGGTCTTCTGCGTCGGCGCGCCGTCAATGGCGGTCTGAGCCTCTTCATAGGCAAGTTTGGCCGGCGAGCGCATCAGCACTCTGTGAAACGAATGTCGCACCTTACGGCCGCCAGAATCGAACACCATGCGGACGGCGAGGGCAGGGCGGTCTTCGCCTTCGCGCAGGGAACACAGATCGTTGGAGATGCGCTCCGGCAGCATCGGGACGACCCGGTCTGGAAAATAGACCGAATTGCCGCGCTTCAGGGCTTCGCGATCCATGGCCGAGCCGGACCTTACATAAGCCGCGACATCGGCGATTGCGACGGTCACGACCTGCCCGCCGGGATTCTTTTCATCCAGGTCCGGTTTGGCGAAGACCGCATCATCGTGGTCTTTCGCGTCGGCTGGATCGATGGTCACAAGCGGAACTTCGCGCCAGTCCTCGCGGCCTTCTGAGGATATCGGCCTGGCGTTGCGCGCTTCCGCGATCACTGCGTCCGGGAAGATATGAGGAATGCCATGGGCGTGAATCGCGATGGCCGAAACGGCGCGTTCGGTTCCGAGTTGCCCGATAACTTCCTCGACCGAGCCGCTGGCAAGGCCGCGCCTGTTGCCACGGTTGGGCGAGACCTCGACGAGATCGCCGGGCTTTGCTCCTGCCAGCCCTCCTTCTGGCAAAACGATCTCATCCTGGCGCCGCTCGACGGGCTCAAGGCGAAACGAACCGTCTTTCAACTGCCGGACGACGCCTAATACGCGTCCTTCGGCCTTGTCGAAGACCTTGATAATCCGTGCCGTGTAAGAAACACCATCGTCATCGCCTTTTGCAGGAAAGATCTTGGCCAGCGCCTCATCGCCGATTCCGGGCGGCCGGCGTTCATCCTTGCGCAGCTTTACCGCGATGGCCGGTGGGAAGCCGTCGGCATCCTGATCCCAGTTGCGCGGTCGCGCCATCAGTCCGCCATCGGCGTCGCGGCTCATAATGACGATGGGAGTGACAGGCGGAAGTTGTCCCGGCACCCGCATTTTTCGGCCCTCCGCTTCCAGAAGACCGTCATCGGCCATGTCCTGCAAAAGATCTCGGAGCGCCGCGCGTTCCGCGCCTTTGATACCGAAATGGCGGGCAATCTCGCGCCGGCTGGCCGCGTGCGGATGATCTTTTAGATAGGCCAGGACCGTATCGCGGTCCGGCACCGCCTGCATTCGCTTGGACGAATGGCCCTCGGCCTTTTTCCTGGCCATCAGTCCTCTTTGGCCTTGGTGGCCGTTTTTTTCTTAGCGGAGGCTTTCTTTTTGGCTGGCGCTTTCTTCTTCGCGGCGGTCTTCGTGCCCCCGCCTTTTTCGACTTTCGCCGCTATGAGCTGAAGCGCCTCTTCCACGGTGATGCTCGCCGGGTCCTTGCCTTTCGGCAATGTCGCGTTGACCTTGCCCCAATTGACGTATGGGCCGTAGCGGCCATCGCGGACAGTCATCGGACCACCATCGGGATGATCGCCGAGCTCCTTCAGCGCTGCCGCCTTGGCGCGGCCTCGGCCGCCGCTTTTCGCCTTTTCGGCAATGACTGTGACCGCGCGGTTGATGCCGATGGAGAAAACGTCTTCCACGGTCTCCAGATTGGCGTATTTGCCGTCATGCAGGAGGAACGGGCCATAGCGGCCGATACCCGCCGAGATCATCTTTCCGCTTTCCGGATGTTGACCGACATCGCGCGGCAGGTTGACGAGCGCCAACGCCTTTTCATGGTCGATCTCCTCGACGGCCCAACCTTTGGGAATCGAACCGCGTTTGGCCTCCTTGCCTTCGCCGCGTTGAACGTAGGGACCGAAACGTCCCGTCCGCAAGGTAATTTCCTCGCCCGTATGCGGATCGGTGCCGAGAGCTTTCGGTCCCTCGTCGAGGCCCGATCCTGCTCCATCGCCCTCCGGCGGCCCATCGAGCTGGCGGGTGAAGCTACAATCCGGATAATTGGAGCAACCGACAAACGCGCCGAATTTTCCGAGTTTGAGCGACAATTCGCCATTCCCGCATTTCGGGCAGATCCGTGGATCGGTGCCGTCTTCCCGATCCGGAAATGCGACCGCCGCCAATTCGTCATTCAGACGGTCGAGCACATCCGAAACACGCAGTTCCTTGGTATCGTCGACATGGGAAGAAAAGTCGCGCCAGAAGCGGGCGAGCACGTCCTTCCATAACGCCTTGCCATCGGAGATCTGGTCGAGCTCCTGCTCGAGACCCGCAGTAAAATCGTATTCGACATATTTATCGAAGAAGTTTTCCAGGAACGCGGTCACGATGCGACCGCGCGATTCCGGCACCAGTTTGCGGCTTTCTACCTTGACGTAGTTTCTGTCCTGCAGCGTCTGGAGCGTCGCGGCATAGGTCGACGGACGACCTATGCCAAGCTCTTCCATCTTTTTGATAAGGCTTGCTTCGGAGTAGCGAGGCGGCGGCTCGGTAGTGGATTTGGTGACTTCAATCGCCTTGCGCTCGGCCTCTTCGTCGGCGCGAATTTCTGGCAAACGTCGATCGTCATTGTCGTCGTCGCCCTTGTCGTCCTCATCTCGCTGGTCGGTATAGGCGGCCAGAAAGCCGTCGAAGCGGATCACCTGACCATTGGCTCGAAGCGTCGCAGGCGCGCCGCCGCCTGACGCGATCAGCTCCACGGTGGTGCGCTCGAGGTCGGCCGCAGCCATCTGGCTGGCGATCGCTCGTTTCCAGATCAAGTCGTAAAGGCGGAACTGGTCGGCATCGAGAAAGCGCTTCACGCTGGCCGGCGTACGCGTGAAGTCCGTAGGGCGGATCGCCTCGTGTGCTTCCTGAGCGTTTTTGGCCTTGGTGGAGTAGTGACGGGGCTTTTCCGGCACGTAGCGGTCGCCAAATTCACCGCCAATCGCCGATCGGGCGGCATTGATGGCTTCTGGCGCCATCTGCACGCCGTCCGTTCTCATATAGGTGATGAGGCCTGCGGTCTCGCCGCCGACATCGACGCCTTCATAGAGGCGCTGGGCAACCTGCATGGTGCGCGAGGCGCCGAACCCCATGCGCGACGAGGCCGCCTGCTGCAGTGTCGACGTGGTGAAGGGCGGGCCGGGATTGCGTTTACCGGGTTTGGCC
Organism: Notoacmeibacter sp. MSK16QG-6; assembly: GCF_024158145.1. Taxonomy (GTDB): domain Bacteria; phylum Pseudomonadota; class Alphaproteobacteria; order Rhizobiales; family Rhizobiaceae; genus Notoacmeibacter. The sequence continues at coordinate 104,031 of NZ_JAMYXM010000001.1, read as the reverse complement.
TCGACACTTTCGATACGGAAGGACGACTGGTTGAGAACAGCCTCGATCCGCTTGGCGTAATCTTCGTCCTTGATATCGAGCTTGTTGGTTCGCTTGCCGTCAAAAGTCGTTAGCCGGGCGGAGAAGCTATCGCCGCGCGGTGTCAGAAAGGTGCCGGCCACCATCCAGTAATCTTCGCGGACAAAGCGCTCGATCTCCGCTTCTCGGCTGCAGACCAGGCGCAGTGCGACGGATTGAACGCGCCCGGCTGACCGGCTGCCGGGCAATTTGCGCCAAAGCACGGGCGATAGGGTAAAGCCGAACAGGTAGTCGAGCGCACGTCGGGCGAGATAGGCGTTAACCAGATCGTCATCGATCTGGCGCGGATTGGCCATCGCCTCCAGCACGCTCTTCTTTGTGATGGCGTTGAAAACCACCCGGCTGACCGGCTTGTCCTTTAGAGCACGCTTCTTGTTGAGTACGTCCAGAACGTGCCATGAAATGGCTTCGCCTTCGCGGTCGGGGTCGGTCGCTAGAATGAGATTGTCAGCATCTTTTAAAGCTCTGGCGATTTCCGACAGCCGTTTGTTGGATGCGCCGTCGACTTGCCAGCTCATGGCGAAATCTTCTTCGGGCCGGACCGAGCCATCTTTCGGCGGCAGGTCGCGGACATGCCCGTACGACGCAAGAACCTTATAGTCCTTGCCCAGATATTTATTGATGGTTTTGGCCTTGGCAGGCGACTCGACGACGACGACGTCCATGAAACTTCCGATGTTGGAGCACCGCCACGCGATGCGAATGGCGCTTCACATGGCGGCGCAAAGGCATGCGGTCAAGCCCGGCGCGTTTTGTCTGCAATTTCAATTTCACCAAATTCTTTTGGAGATGGAGGCCTTGAATCCAGTCGGGACACACCAAAAACGCGCTGGCAGGACAAAATAGGAAATATTTCTTTACAATCTAAGAGAGTGATTTAATAAATATACAACTGACATTGCTGACGGACAGGCGGAGAGCCATTATGAAAAGCCGAAACAGCCGCACCGACACGCTTGATTATATCCAGATGATGCTCCGTGAACTGTACCGGCTGGCCCAGTCCGAACGCTATGACATTCTCGCTTATATGATCGAGATGTCTTACATCGAATGCAGTGACGTTTTGCGGGGCGAACGACCTCAGCGCCTTCCAGCCAGGAACGACGAAAATTTCAGCGAGCCGCCAGCCGCCGCACAACGTCGTACGGGTTGATCGGAGAACGGACCGAAGAGGCTACTCCTCCGGAAGGCGTTGGACGCGGTTGCCTGGCAAGCGTTGTATCCGGCCCGCGAGATCGAGTTCGAGCAGGTGCGCCAGGACTGCCGATGCGGACAGACCCGTATGGCGGATGAGTTCGTCAATCTCGACGGGTGAGAAGTCCAGCGCCTCCACAACCCTGTCGCGCTCACTCTCGTCCGGTTCGTACGCGGGTTGCTCCGGCTCGTCGGCCACGACCGAAGGATAGGCCGTCGGCGTACTTTGCTGAGGCCGCAGATCCTCGATAATGTCAGCCGCCGATGTCACGAGGACCGCCCCATCCCGTATCAAACGATTGCTACCTTCGCTTCGAGGATCGAGAGGTGAGCCCGGTACTGCAAAGACATCCCGACCGAGTTCTGCCGCTAAACGCGCAGAAATGAGCGACCCGGAACGTTTGGCTGCCTCAATCACGACGAGACCGATACCGAGCGCGGCAACGATCCTGTTTCGGCGCGGAAAATCCCGAGCCGTCGCGCGCCATCCGAGAGGCATTTCGCTGACGACCGCACCGTTCTGCGAAATGATCGCATCCATTAACGGGATGTTCTCCGGCGGATAGGGTTGATCGAGACCGCCAGCAAGCACAGCGACCGTGCCGAATGGCAAAGCTGCTTGGTGAGCTGCTGCGTCGATACCACGCGCAAGGCCGGAAACCGTGCCGTAACCACCTTCTCCGAGTTCAGCGGCTATTTTGCGGGCCAGCTTGATCCCCGTGATGGAAGCGTTCCGAGCGCCAACGATTCCGACGAGCGGCGTCTGAAGAACATCGGCCGAACCCGCTATGCACAGAAGTGGTGGCGGCAGTTCGGTATGAGAAAGGATTGCGGGATAATCCGGTTCGCCGATGGCGACGAATCGAAAGCTGTTTCTCTCGGCCGTCTCCAACTCCCTCTCGATGTCGCCCTCGTCAGCGATACGAGGCAATTTTTTTGCGCCGCCGCGCGCGGCCAGTTCGGGCAATGCCGAAAGAGCCAGCTCTGCCGAACCGTATCGGTTAATGAGGGCGCGGAAACTTGCCGGGCCCACATTCTCGCTGCGGATGAGCCGCAGCCAGGCAAAGCGCTGACGCGAGGACAGGCGCGGCCTTTCGCTTCGGTTCGTCTCAGGCGGCCGGTTCACGCTTTTCGCCCATGCGTGGTTCGGTACCGTTCATAAGCCGACGGATATTGGGATGATGCTTGGCGTAGACGATAATGCTCATGAGAAGAAAGAACCACGCAACCGACCCATAACCGAGAAACAGCAGCACAATAGGTACGGCCAGAGTGGCGATCAGAGCGGAAAGAGAGGAGATGCGCGTGATCGCGGCACAGCCAATCCAAATCGCTGCGAATGTCAGGAAGCCAGGCCAGGCCAATCCCAGTAAGACGCCGAGATAAGTTGCAACGCCCTTGCCTCCCTTGAACCCTAGCCAGACGGGAAAAAGGTGGCCAAGAAAAGCCCCAAGCCCTGCGCCCATGGCAGGATATGGACCCATGCCATTGTTCCGCCCCCACCAGAGCGCCAGAAGAACAGGCAAGGTGCCCTTCAGCGCGTCGGCCAAAAGTGTCAGCGCAGCCAGTTTCTTATGGCCGGTGCGCAAGACATTCGTCATGCCGATATTGCCGGAGCCGATGGCGCGAATGTCGCCCAGCCCGGCCATGCGGGTGATGACGAGGCCGAACGGGATCGATCCGCACAGATAACCGCCGGCCAGAGCAAGCAGCGTGATTGCCAGCGTTTCGCCCGATAAATCCATCAAGGCCCTCCCAGACCGCCGCCGGCTAATCGTTCAATTCAAAGACTGTCCGTCCTGAAACGATTGTCCGGATGACTCGCCCGCTCATTCGCGCATTTTCAAAACAGCTATTGCGCGAATGTGAGCGTAAATCCTTGTCGGAGACCTCCCATGGTGCGTCAAGATCGATTATCGCGATATCGGCCTTGGAACCCGGTTTCAACGTACCGTATGGCAGGCCGAAAAGGGCGGCAGGAGCGCTCGTAACCACTTCGATAGCGCGCATCAAATTCAGGGTTCCATCGTGAACGCGGCGCAAAAGGGCCGCCAGAAGCGTCTCGAGACCGATTGCGCCCGGTGCGGCCTCCGCGAAAGGCAGGCGCTTGGTGTCGACATCCTGCGGATCGTGGCTGGATACAACGACATCGATCGTACCATCGGCGATTGCATTGGCCATGGCGTGACGATCCAACTCGTCACGAAGAGGCGGCGAAAGCCGGTAAAAGGTTCGATAGCCCTGTACGTCGTTCTCGTTCAGTGAAAGGTGGTTGATGGAGACGCCGGCGGTGACTTTATGGCCGTTATCCTTTGCGCGTCGCACGGCGTCGGCGCTCATCATGCAGGAGATCTTCGCCGCGTGATAGCGAGCGCCGGTCAGACCGGCCAAAGCCAGATCGCGCTGGAGCGATATCAGCTCGGCTTCGCGGGGAACGCCGGGCAGCCCCATCAGCGTGGCCAGCTTGCCTTCATTCATCACGCCGCCCGCGGCCAGCGCCTCGTCCTGCGTTTCAGACGCGATCACAGCGTCGAAATCGCGCGCATAGGTCATAGCCCGGCGCATAACAACAGGGCTTTCCAGCGTATTGCGTCCATCGGTGAATGCGACCGCCCCGGCTTCCCGCAAAAGGCCGAATTCGGTCATCTCCTGGCCGCGCAGTCCTCTGGTGATAGCAGCAGCAGGATGAATGCGAACGAGCGACGTGGCGCGGGCGGTCCGCAGAACATATTCGACGAGTGAGGGTTCATCCATGACGGGACTGGTGTCCGGCATCATGACAAGGGAAGTGACGCCGCCTGCCGCTGCCGCTTCGGAGGCCGAGCGGATGGTTTCACGATATTCGTAGCCCGGCTCGCCAATGAAAACTCGGCCATCCACAAGCCCGGGCGCGATTATGCGACCTTTGCAGTCGATAATCTCAGCGCCTTCCGGTGCGCCCTGATTGTGGACATCGGGACCGGCAGCCACGATATGATCGTCTTCGACGAGAACCGCGCCGGTCGCATCGATGCCGCGCGAGGGATCGACGACGCGGCCATTGGCCAGAAGCAGCGTGCTCATGAGCTGCCCTCTTCATTATGCGACGGGCCGGCAAGCAGTTCGAGCACGGCCATGCGGACGGCTACGCCCATTTCGACCTGCTCCTCGATCACGCTTTGCGGCGCATCGGCCATCAGACTGGCAATTTCCACGCCGCGATTCATCGGGCCTGGATGCATCACGATTGCGTCGTCCTTGGCGAAGGCCAGCTTCTCGGCATCCAGTCCGAAATAGCGGAAATATTCGCGCTCGCTCGGCACGAATGCGCCACTCATGCGCTCACGCTGCAGGCGCAGCATCATCACCACGTCGGCGCCGGCGAGGCCGTCTTCCATCCGGTGAAAGACCTCAACGCCGAACTCGTCAATCCCGGCTGGCATGAGCGTCGACGGGCCGACCAAGCGGATGCGCGCGCCCATCTTACCGAGAAGGAAGATGTTTGAACGCGCGACCCGGCTGTGCAGCACATCGCCGCAAATGGCGACAGTCAGGCCCTGCAACCTGCCTTTGTGACGGCGGATCGTCAGCGCGTCGAGAAGCGCCTGGGTTGGGTGTTCGTGCTGGCCATCGCCGGCATTGACCACGGCGCAGTCGACCTTTTGCGCCAGCAATTCCGCCGCGCCTGAACTGCCATGGCGGATGACCAGAATGTCGGGTCGCATCGCGTTCAGCGTCATCGCCGTGTCAATCAGCGTTTCGCCTTTTTTCACCGAGGAGGACGCAACGCTCATGTTCATGACATCGGCGCCGAGCCGTTTTCCAGCCAGTTCGAAGGACGCCTGAGTTCTCGTCGAGGCTTCGAAGAACAGGTTGATCTGGGTTCTGCCGCGCAGCGAGGAGGTCTTTTTGTCCGGCCGGCGGGAGACTTCCACCGCCTTCTCTGCCCGGTCCAGAAGAAATTCGATATCCTGCTCGGAAAGGCTGCGGATGCCGAGCAGATGACGCATCGAAAAGGAGTGCGGGCGGGCCACCATGGTTGTGTCTGATAGCGGCGCGCCACCGGGCCTGCAAGCGCTCATCGCCAATCAGCCACAGGCGATTGCTGTGGCCGTGGCGGCATGAAAATGCTGAAGACGCGATAGAATACGCTTCGATTCGCCTCCCAGGCAGAAGGACACGCCCATCATGGCTAGCGATTTCAACCGCACACCCCCGCTGGCTGGCGCCAATGCGTGGCGGCGCGATCCTTTGCTGGTGCAACTCACCGACGCGTTTACCGCCGATGTCCGCGATGGACTCGATTCGCTTGGCGCTTACGTCCTCGCGCCCGAAGCGCTCGACCTGGCAAGGCTCGCCAACCAAAAGTCACCGACGCTCGAAATACATGATCGGCACGGCGAACGGCTGGATCGTTTGGAGTTTCATCCCGCATATCACGCGCTGATGCGTCGCTCCGTCGCCGAGGGACTTCACGGCTCCTTCTGGGAAGAAGGCGCAAATGAAGCCGGCCATCGCGCGACGGCACGCGCTGCGCGATTCTATCTGATGGCGCAGCTTGAATGCGGCCATCTGTGTCCGATCACTATGACGAACGCTTCGCTGGCTTCCATCGCCAGCAGCGAAAGTCTCTTCAATGATTGGCGGCCGCGGGTCGTGACGCGGAAATACGATCCCAGCGAGCGGCCGCCTTCGCGAAAGGCCGGGCTGACGTTGGGAATGGGCATGACCGAGAGGCAGGGCGGCACAGATTTACGCACCAACCGGACCGAGGCGGCCGAGATCGGCAGCGGTTATTGGCGGATCGAGGGGGAGAAGTGGTTCTTCTCCGCACCGATGAGCGATGGTTTTCTGGTGCTTGCCCAAACCGGTGAAGGACCGGGCTGCTTTCTGATCCAACGTATTCGTGGCGATGGCCAGAACAATGGACTTCGCTTTCAGCGCCTGAAAGACAAACTCGGCAATCGTTCGAATGCGTCATCGGAAGTGCGTTTCGAAGGCACGATCGGCCAGCTTCTAGGCGAACCTGGGAAGGGCATTCGCACCATCATGGATATGGTCAGCCTGACCCGGCTCGATTGCGCCCTCGCTTCTTCCGGGTTGATGCGCGTGGCGCTGGCCGAGGCCGTTCACCATTGCAGGCATCGCGAAGTTTTCGGCGCGAAACTCTACGACCAGCCTTTGATGAAGCGGGTCCTGGCAGACATGGCGCTCGATGTTGCTGCCGCGACGGCGCTGGCCTTTCGTTTGGCGCGCGCTTTCGACGAAGCGGCTGAAAGCGATATTCAGGCGTCTTGGCTACGATTGATGACGCCAGTGGTTAAGTACTGGATCTGTAAAATTGCTCCCGCGCTGACCTACGAGGCTATGGAGTGCCTGGGCGGGGACGGCTACTGCGAGACGTTTCCAATGGCGCGGTTTTACCGCGAGGCTCCGGTCAACGCGATTTGGGAGGGGTCAGGCAATGTGATGGCGCTCGATCTGTTGCGCGCCCTCAACCGGTCGCCGAAGGCTCTCGAAACGATCCTTCAGGATCTGCACGAAGGGCTCGGTCGCTCCGCCGATTCAACGGTCGATGTTCTGCGTGCGGCCGCCGAAGTGGCGCGTAACGATGAGGGTAGCGCGCGTTTTCTGACCGAGCAGCTTGCCTTGGCAGCCGCGGCGGCTGAACTGCGTCGTCTCGGCGCGGGGCGGATTGCCGACGCCTTCGCCGAAAGCCGCCTGGGCGGCGCTTGGCGCAGCACCTATGGCACGCTCGATAGCCGCTACGAACCTGCGGCTATTCTGGAAACGCTTTACCCTGCCGATGCCTGAGAGGCTTTTGTGGATAGAAGCGCCTGCCGTTAACCCTAAGCCAGAGATTGCGTGGACACATCACCGCTCCCACTACAGTTTATAAATCGTTAACAGGGAGTGTTTCATGGCGCGGCTTGTGCCGGTCTCGGTGTGTCTGTTCTGGATGGCGGTTTTCGTTGCGACTGGCCTGATGGCGATGCTGGCTCATCGGTCAGCGGGCGAGGCGGCGATCTGGCCGGCTTTGATACTGCCGATCATCGCGGGAGCGACGGCATTGGGGTTTGCATGGCTGGCGGCGATGATCGCCGTATTGCCTCGAAACGAATGCCCTGCGTCAGATCGCCCCTCTTATCAGCTGGTTTTCACGCTAGCTCTCGTCACGATTGGCGTTTCGATGATCGGACATGTGCCGGCCTACGGCCTTCGCTCTCTGATCGATGGCAGTCTTGTGGCATCCGGGCTGATTGCCTCATTCCTGCTGATCGAAAAGGCCATGCCCGAAGGTTTCGAAGAGCCTCCCGCAAGGTTGTCAGCCCGGCGCTCCAGCCATCTGGCTGCGCTTGCGGCCGTTGTCAGGCCTTGCAGAGCCGATGGTGACAGATCGTGATCACCCGCGTCTGTCTTATTTTCTGGGTGTTGCCGCTGACGCTGTACACGACATGGTTTGTTCTGTCGGCAAATGACATCAATTTCGGCAGCATCTATCTTTCGCGGCAGATGCACGACCTCATCATGCAAAGCTACGCCAATCTTCTGGGGATTGAAGCATCGCTGGTTCCCGCCCTGCTTATCCGTGCGGTCGTCTGGGATCTGGCGGTGGTGCTGTGCATTCTCGCTTTCCGCCGCCGAAAGCAGATAAGAGCCTGGTGGAACGCGCATCTCCACGGGAAGCAGCCCAGCACCGCGCCTCTAAACGAAACGGCCGGCGAGAGCTTAACGCTTTCGCAGCATGGCGATCCGGTCCAGCGCCCCCTGTAAAATAAAGGCAGCCGCGGCCGAATCGATCTTCGTTGCCCGTTTGGCGCGCGACACATCGGCGTCGATCATGGCGCGCTCGACCGCAACTGTAGAAAGCCGCTCGTCCCAGAAGATAAAAGGCAGCGCCGTGACGCGCTGCATGTTTCTGACGAAGGCACGCGTGGCCTGTGCGCGTGGACCGGCCGATCCATCCAGATTGTTTGGCAATCCGATAACGAAGCCCGCCAGCGGATCGCCCGCTAGTGACGCCAGCAGCGCTTCGGCATCCTGGCTGAATTTTTTGCGCGCAATGACGGGCCTTGCATGAGCAAAAGAAAGCTGTCCGTCTGAAACGGCGAGACCGATGGTCTTCTCACCGAGGTCAAGACCTGCCAGCACCTGTCCGTAAGCCAGTCGATCAGTGATCTCTTCGATGGTGATGGCATTGTTCATGCGGTAATCCCGTTCTTTTCGTTGGCGGCCCGCGACCTATTGTCACTCGCTGACAGAGATGAGGAGACGCGCCATGAAACTGACTTGGTACGGTCACGCAACATTTAGTCTGCAGACTGCCGATGCAAAAATCTTCGTTGATCCCTTTCTGGAGGGCAATCCGTCATGGGACGGCGGATGGGAGAAACCGGCGGAGGGGGTGAGCCATATTCTGCTGACACATGGGCATGACGACCATATCGGGGTGACCGTAAAAATGGCGCAGAAGACAGGCGCCACGGTGGTCGCGCCATACGAGATCATCCAGTTTCTCACAGCGGAGGGTCTGCCGGAAGATCAGGGCAGCCCTATCAATCACAGCGGCACCGTTGCGTTCGATGCATTCAGGGTGACGTGCTGGCCGGCGCTGCATTCCAGTTCGACCTTCCGTGATGGCAAGACCATCTATCTCGGCAACCCCACCGGCCTGGTCGTCGAACCGAAGGGCGAGGATGAAGCTACGGTTTATTTTTCCGGCGATACGGGCATCTTTTCCGACATGGCGCTCATCGATGAAGTTCATAAGCCGAAGATTGGAATTGTCTGTATCGGCGATCGATTGACCATGGGACCGAAATTGGCGGCGATGGCGTGCCGCAGATATTTCAACTTCGACAAGGTAGTCCCAAGCCATTACGGCACGTTCGAGTTTCTGAGCGGCACCGCTGAAGCGTTCAAAGATGAGATGAACGGTTCCGATACGGAGGTTGTTGTTCCGACAGTCGGCCGGCTCGTCGAAATCTAACCGCTTCCCTCCTGCCTTAGCATGGTATGCGGCTCGGTTGCGCCGCTGATAGCGCCTCGCTATAGCGGGCGGCGAGAGCGCAGCCGAACAAGGCCGCGTGCCGACCCGTCTGCCCGGAGTTTGTCATGAGCGTCGATATCGACACTGTTCACCGCGTTGCCCACCTCTCGCGTATTGCCTTGAAAGAAGGCGAAGCGGAGCGGATGACGAGTGAACTCAACGCCATACTGGGCTTTGTCGAACAGCTGTCCGAAGTGGACGTCGAGGGTGTCGAGCCGATGACTTCTGTCCGTCCGATGGCCATGCGCCGTCGCGATGACGAGGTCACAGATGGCGGCAAGGCGGACGACATCGTCAAGAACGCGCCGGCGACCGAAGATCATTTCTTCATGGTGCCGAAGGTGGTGGAGTAGGGTTTTGGCCTTCGCCGTTACAGCAGAGCCGGCATTGCAAGACGATGTGCGAACCATGGTGGAAGCATTGACTTTGGCGATGACGCCGCTCCATCCGCCGGAATTTCAGTTTCAGATGACCGCTGAAGAGATGGACGGTGCGGATTGCACGGTTTTCCTCGTTCGCGACCCTGATGGTGCGCCTGTCGGGATGGGCTGCCTGAAACAGCATGATGCGAAGACTGGCGAGGTCAAACGCATGTTCGCGGAGCCTGAGCGTCGCGGGCAGGGCATCGGCGCGAAGGTGCTGGCCGCTATCGTCGAAAAGGCGCAGGCGCTGGGTCTTGCCGAACTGGTGCTGGAAACCGGCACGGCGGAGGAGTTCGCCCCCGCCTGGCGCCTCTACGAGCGCGCTGGCTTTTCGCCCTGCGGCGCCGTTCTCGATTATCCGTCCTCAGACCATAACCGTTTCTACCGTAAGGCTCTTTCCGCATGACCGATCTCACAAAGCTCACCCTTGCCGAGGCGCGCGATGGCCTTGCCGGGAAGCAGTTCACGTCCTCGGAGATCACGAACGCCTATCTCGGCGCTATCGATGGCGCCAACGGTGCGCTGAATGCCTATGTGGCCGTCGGCTACGACAAAGCGCGCACCATGGCCAAGGCGTCCGATGACAGACTGGCTCAGGGCAAGGGCGGAGCGCTGGAGGGCGTACCGCTCGGCATCAAGGATCTGTTCGCGACAGAAGGCGACCACACTCAGGCCTGCAGCCGCATTCTTGATGGTTTCCACCCGCCTTATGAAAGCACGGTCACCTCTAATCTCTGGGCCGACGGCGCGGTGATGCTCGGCAAGCTGAACATGGACGAATTCGCCATGGGCTCGTCCAACGAGACGAGCGCCTACGGGCCGGTCAGGAACCCATGGCGGGCGGACGGCGCGACCACCGATCTGGTGCCTGGCGGCTCGTCCGGCGGCTCCGCCACGGCGGTGGCGGCTCATCTATGCGTGGCGGCGACAGCGACCGACACAGGCGGTTCGATCCGCCAGCCGGCGGCACTCACCGGCACAGTCGGCATAAAGCCGACTTATGGCCGATGCTCGCGTTGGGGTGTGGTGGCTTTTGCCTCTTCGCTCGACCAGGCCGGGCCGGTGACGCGCACCGTGCAGGATGCGGCCATCATGCTGAAATCCATGGCCTCTCTCGATAAGAAAGACAGCACCTCCGCCGACGTGCCGGTGCCGGATTTCGAGGCGGCTGTTGAACGCGGCGTCAAGGGCCTGACAATCGGCATTCCTAAGGAATACCGTATGGATGGCATGAGCGACGAGATCGAGGCGCTCTGGCAGGACGGCATCGCCATGATGAAGGATGCTGGCGCTGAAATCCGCGACATTTCCCTGCCGCACACGAAATATGCCTTGCCGGCCTACTACATCGTCGCACCGGCCGAGGCGTCGTCGAATCTCGCGCGCTATGACGGCGTTCGCTACGGTCTGCGCGAGACGGGCCGTGACATCACGGATCTGTACGAGAAAACCCGTGCCGCGGGCTTCGGCGCAGAGGTCAAGCGCCGCATCATGATCGGCACCTATGTGCTGTCCGCCGGCTATTATGACGCCTATTATCTTCGCGCCCAGAAGGTGCGCACGCTAATCAAGCGCGATTTCGAGACCGTGTTTGACGATGGCATCGATGCGATTTTGACGCCGACCACTCCCGGCCCGGCCTTTCCGATCGGCGACAATGAACACCACGCCGACCCGGTAAAAATGTATTTACAGGATGTCTTCACTGTGACTGTGAACATGGCAGGCCTGCCGGGTATCGCAGTACCGGCGGGATTGAATGCGCAGAGACTGCCGCTCGGTCTGCAACTGATCGGCAAGCCTTTTGACGAGGAAACGCTATTCGCCGCCGGTCGTGTGATCGAGAAGGCGGCGGGCCGCTTCACGCCGGAGCGCTGGTGGTGAGCGATGAAGGCCGCTTGGCGCTCGCCCAACGGGCGCTGACGCTTCTTTCCGATGGCGGATATGCGCTTGGCCCGCAATGGGAAGAGGCGCACGACATTGCTCAGGCCCATGAAGGCGATGCGCTATTCGATCAACTTCATGCGATTGTTCATCGCATCGAAGGCGATGAGTGGAATGCCAATTACTGGTATCGCCGGGCGGGTCTAAAGATGCCGGACACTTCTGTAGCAGATGAGGTAAATGCCTTAAGGCAGAACCTCAGCTGACCGCGAGCTTTGGTCGATGAGCCTCCCCACCATCATCTCGCGCTTTGTCCCGAAGCCCGGCCTTTTCTCCACCCAAAAACCTGCTGCTTCCAGATTTCGCCGTACCCAGCCAGCGGCGGTGTAGGTCGCGAAGGTGCCGCCCGGCGCGGTTTGATTTGCCAAGTCGGTCATCAGTTCGCTGGACCAAAGATCGGGGTTCTTGGCCGGCGAAAACCCGTCCAGAAACCAAGCGCCGGCAGGTGTCGGCATATCGGTCATTCGCGTCCCCGCATCGCCATTCAGGATGGTCAGCTCCACATCGTTTGCGTGGCCGAGTCCGACTGTCAGATCGCCGCTCGAATGAACTGCTACAGCATTGAGCAGCGGCTCTACGAGAGCAGCCAGATGGGGCCAGGGCTGCAACATTTCGGTCATCGTGCCGGCATCGAGCAGATGTTTTTCGAAGCTGACCAGTTTCAGCATTGCGCCAGCAGGCGCAGTGTCGCCCCATAATTTTGTGGTCGCCAGCATGTTGAGGCCGCTGCCAAAGCCCAGTTCGCCGATGACGAAGGTCTCATTTGCCGACAATGCCGCAAATTGCTCCCAAAGCCGGTTGCCGTTCAGAAAAACATGGGTGGTTTCGGCTAGCCCGTCCGCACGGCTGAAAAAGACATCGTCATAGAGTTCGGACCGGGCGTGACCGTCTTCGGTCCATCCAACGCGGTGGGGCGTCATGAACTGTTTTCCTGCCCATCGACGAGTCTGCCCAGATCGCCCGATGCCGCATACTGAATTTCGCGGATCAGCCGAAGGGTCGGTTTGACCGCGAAGAAGAACGATCCGACGACGAAACACCAGATGGCCGGGTTTTGCAGACTTTTGTAGAAAAACATCCAAGAGCCGACCAGGAAAAGCATAGCAGCGCTGAACGAGACGAGCGTATCGAGAATTTCATAGGCCACATGAATTGTGCGATGCCGTTCCGAGGCATGTTTGTTGCGGGGATCGAAAAACGTCATGAAACTGCTCGTCGCTGAATGAAATACGGTATGGCGCGGGTCATAGCGTGGGAGATTTGGAGCCGCCAGTGATCAGTGACGCAAAGGGACCGTTTGATCTCGCGATCATTGGCGGCGGCATTGTCGGCCTATGGGCGGCGCATTTTGCTTCGAGAGCCGGACGCTCCGTTGCGCTGATCGAGCGCGGCCGGATCGGCGAAGGCGCATCCGGCGGTGTTCTAGGCGCGCTGATGCCGCATCAGCCGGAGCCTTGGAATGTCAAAAAGCAGATTCAGTTCGATGCCCTGGTGGAGCTTGAAAATCTCTGCGCAACTCTGGAGCGAGAAACCGGCCTGCCGACCGGTTACCGTCGCACAGGCCGTGTGACGCCGATAATGGACGAGCGCCAGCGGAGCCGACAGGCTTTATGGGCGGACGGAGCGCGCAAACATTGGCAGGCTGACAAGGGGGGAAGTTCAAGCTTCGAGTGGCACGTTCGCGATGGCTCCGACCCATGGAACGCTCTCTCAAAAGAAGCGACGCCGTTCGGCTATGCTGTCGATACGCTCAGCGCAGTCGTTGCGCCGCGAAAATTGCTGGCGGCGCTGCGCGCGTCGATTGCAGGATGGGTAACATTTTACGAGCGCTCCCATCCTGTTCGATGGGACGCTGCAGCCGCGAAACTTGATCTGAGCAGAGGCCGACTGACCGCTAAAGCACTGCTCATCGCAGCCGGGGCCGGCACCGGTGAGCTCTTGACGGCACTTGGCCTCAAACGATCCGAGACGCCGACCATAATCGGCGTGAAAGGGCAGGGCGCGCTTCTGCGTCCCGCCGTTCCGTTTCCTCTGGACATGCCGATGATCTACGGCGACGGCGTCTATCTGGTGCCTCACGCCGACGGAATGATCGGCCTTGGTTCAACGACGGAGAAAAGCTGGGCGAACCCTTATACAACCGACGAAAAGCTCGATCACCTTGTGGATAAGGCCAATACGCTCTGCCCCTGGCTCGACAACGCCGCGGTATTGGAGCGATGGGCCAATCTGCGCCCAAAGGGACCGACAGCCAATCCTGTTGTGGGAGCGGTCGGGCAGCACGCGGTCATGGCTTCCGGCGGCTACAAAACGGGACTCGCCTTCGCGCCATCGATGGCGCGACAGGCGCTCGAAATTTTATGGGAAGACAGCGCCGTTCAATGATTCGATCTTGCAAAAAGTGTCTCGAAACAATTGATCGGACGGCGCTTTTTCCTACCAGCTACCGGTGTTTTCCATGCTCTTCCATGGCTCGGCTGGGTCCAGCGCTTCGCCTTCCTGCAGCAGCTCTATCGAAATATCGTCCGGACTTTTGACGAACGCCATGTAGCCGTCGCGCGGCGGGCGGTTGATGGTGATCCCGGCATCCATCAGTTTCTGGCAGGTATCGTAGATATTATCGACCTTATAGGCGACATGGCCGAAATTGCGCCCGTTGGAATAGGTCTCCTGCTCACCGTTCTCGTCAGGCCAGTTATAGGTCAGTTCGAGCTCAGGCGAGCGCTGCTCCTTGGCGCGGTCGAGATCGGAAGGCGCCGCAAGAAAGATCAGCGTGAACTTTCCCTTCTCATTGTCGACACGCCGCGTTTCCGTAAGGCCCATTTTGCCGACCCAGAAATCCAGCGCTTCGTCGATGTCGGCAATTCGAATCATACTGTGCAGATAGCGCATGCCTTCTGCTCCTTTTCTGAATTTTCGATAAGGGATTTGTCATCTGAAATTGTAGGGTGCATCCGCGTCGCGCCAAGCCGCATTCGGCATCAGAACGGCAGCAAGTTGTATCTTCTAGGTGACGAAACGGAAGTTTCTATCGATGCGGCCTTGTCAGACCAAGATTTTCCTATGCTAAGCTTAATGAAGAGATTCGCGTGCACGGTGGTTCGAGGGGTGCGTATCGCCAATGGGGGACAATATCACAGGGCAAGATGGCGCGGCGGCTACTGACCTGTCCCTTGGCGCGGACGAAGGTGTCGTCGAAATCCACGGCCAAATCAAATGGTTCGACGTTGCGAAGGGCTACGGCTTCATCGTGCCGGACGAAGCCGATATGGGCGACGTTCTGCTTCACGTTACCTGCCTGCGTCAGGATGGCCACCAGGCAGCTTTGGAAGCAGCACGTATTCATGTTCTAGCCAAACGCGGCGATCGTGGGCTGCAGACCTTCAAGATCCTCTCTCTGGACAATTCCACAGGCGTCCATCCCTCGGAAAGTTCGGCGCCTCGAACCCGCGTGGCGGTGGAGCCAGAGACCGGTCTGGAACGGGCTTTGGTGAAGTGGTTCAATCGGACCAAGGGGTTCGGTTTTCTTACACGCGGCGAGGGCACCGAGGATATTTTCGTACATATGGAAACGCTGCGGCGCTACGGCCTGACCGAATTGCGTCCGGGGCAGACTGTATTGGTTCGGTATGGCCGATCCGGCAAGGGCCTGATGGCGGCTGAAATTCATCCGGATATCGGCACGCCGGTCATTTCCAATTAGCGCCCCTCGCGCCTCCGCCTTCCTCGCGCATTTCTCTTCCATTAACAAAGCCGGCTGAAATCAGGCTGCGAAATCACTTATTTGTCGGCCTTGCGCCCAATTGCCGCCGTGAAACTCGACAATTCTAACGATTGCTGAGGTCGCGTGATTTGGAGAGGCGCATATGAGACGGCAGGGACGGTTTTCATTCGATCTGCTTTCGCTCGTTTTGGCCTGCGCTCTCCTGTTTGGCGGCGTTCTGGCACTGACCGGCAGCGGGACCGCCCGGTCCGACATGCCGGCTCCCGGCCAGGCGATGATCTTGTCGACCGACCCTGTGCCACTGACCATCGACGGTCGAGACGACATCGCAATCATGGTGGAAATCGCGACGACGCCTGTGGAAACCGCGGCAGGTCTCATGTTCCGCGAAAAGATGGACGACGATCACGGCATGCTGTTCGCGTTCGACAAACCGAGCAGACGCTCGTTCTGGATGCGAAATACGGTCATGCCGCTCGATATTATTTTTGTCGATGAGAACGGCGAAGTGGACTCGATTCGTCGTGGCAAGCCGCTCGACGAAACGCCTCTGAAGTCCGATGGGAAAGTCCGGTACGTTCTTGAATTGAAGGCAGGCCAGGCCGAGGCCTTCGGTATCCGCGACGGTGTCGTTTTACGCCATCCGGTCATCGGTGGATAAAAAGTTCAGCCGCTGATTTGGCGTGCGAATAATCTTCATTCTTGAATGGATCGCCGTGAGGCCGTAACCAACGGCCATGACCAGCTTTATTCATGACGGGCTTCCGATAGCCTTTCAGGACGAGGGGCCGCGTGATGGCGATCCCGTCCTTCTCATCCATGGATTTGCCTCCAACCGGCGGATCAACTGGGTCGAGACAGGCTGGACGAAGACGTTGGATGCGGCCGGCTATCGCGTTATCGCTTTGGATAATCGTGGCCATGGCGATAGCGAAAAGCTCTACGATCCGAAGGCGTATACTCCGGCACTGATGGCTGCGGACGCAGTGGCCTTGCTGGATCACCTCAAAATTCCGAAGGCTCATATAATGGGCTATTCGATGGGCGGGCGGATCGCTGCCTTTCTTGCCCGCGATCACGGCGAGCGCGTCGCTACGCTCACACTTGGCGGCATAGGCATGGCTCTCATCGAGGGAAGCGGGGACTGGAAGCCGGTTGCCGATGCGCTGCTCACAGACGAGCCGGATACGATCACCGATCCAACGGGCTTGGAATTTCGCACTTTTGCCGACCGAACTGGCGCCGACCGAAAAGCCCTCGCAGCATGCATCGCCAGCAACCGCGTTTTGTTGTCGGCGGAGGATATGGCGCAGATTGATCGACCGACGCTTGTCGCCGTTGGCACAAAGGACACGATTGCCGGCTCGCCGAAAGAACTGGCGGCTTTGATGCCGAAGGCCGTTGCCTTCGATATTGAGCGGCGCAGCCATTTGATCGCCACCGGCGACAAGACGTTCAAGGCGCGACTTCTTGCTTTCCTCGAAGAATATCCGCTGTGAATCTGCCGACGGAACGGATGCTGGACGTCCAAGGGGCGGACGGAAACGATCTGTCCGGCAGTGTTGTCGGGTCGGGCCGCCCTGTGCTCATGCTTCATGGCGGAGGCCAGACCCGGCACGCCTGGCAGCAGACGGCGGAACGCCTCGCCCATCGAGGATACGCGGCCTATAGCTTCGATATGCGGGGGCATGGCGATAGCGCCTGGGTTTTGGAAACAGGATATAGTTTTCAAGATTACGCACGCGATGCCGGCGCGCTTGCCGACTGGTTGAAGGCGGAAACCGGCTTACCGCCGATTGGGGTCGGCGCGTCTCTTGGCGGTCTCAGCATGATCGGCGCGGAAGATGAAAAAGCGCGATTTAAGGCCATCGCGCTGGTCGATATCGTGCCGAAAATGCGTCAGGAGGGCGCGCAGCGGATCGTCAGCTTTATGACCGCCGCAGCACAGGATGGATTTGAATCGCTGGAAGCGGCGGCAGAAGCCATTTCAGCGTATATGCCCAATCGAAAGCGACCCAAATCACTGGACGGCTTACGCAAGAATATGCGCCAGAGAGATGACGGCCGCTGGCGCTGGCACTGGGACCCGGTATTCGCGTCGGGCGGCGACCGTTCGATCCTGGCGGATGCGCCAAAACACCTGCTGCGCTTCGACGAGGCGATAGACCGCCTGACATTGCCTGTTCTGGTGGTTCGGGGCATGTCGAGCGAACTGGTCGACGAAAAAGAGGCGCGTGATGCTGCCGAGCGTCTTTCGGACGGCCACTATGTCGACATCGCTCAGGCCGGGCACATGATAGTCGGCGACCGAAATGATGCCTTTAGCGAGGCGCTCCTCACTTTTCTCGAAGGCATATCCTAGCGGCCTTTGAAGACGGGGTCTCGCTTCTCGCCGAACGCTGCACGTCCTTCCGCATAATCGTCGCTGTCGAAGGTGGCGTCGCCGAAAGCTCGTGCCTTTTTGGCAAGCGGCTGACCACTATCGATGGTCGCCAAAATGGCCGCCTTGGAAGCAGTAACGGAAAGCGGTGCGCGGCGGGCGATCCTGCCGGCCAGCGCACAGGCAGCATCCAGGACGGGTCGGTCGGTTTCGACAGAAACAACGAATCCAGCCGATAGCGCCTCTTCGACGCTTAGAATATCGGCCGTAAAGGCGAGACGCCGCGCTGTCTGCGGGTCAAGAGCCGTCACAATGTCGATCATGGCTTCGCGAGGATAGGCCAGTCCAAGGCGCGCTGCCGGTATACAGAACTTCGCGGTCGTGTCGGCAAGTCGGAGATCGCAGGCAGCGGCCAAGCCGAACCCGCCCCCGAAACAAACGCCGGATATGGCCGCTATTGCTGGAAATGGCGCATTACGAAGCGCCGAGAATGCCGAAATATTACTCGCCTCATAGCGGCGCGCGCTTGCCGCGTCGCGGCGAGTGGATTCGAATTCGGCAATATCCGCTCCCGCACAGAAATGCGCGCCTTCACCAGTCAGGATCAGAGCCCGCGTCACGCCGCTTTCCCCAAGAGAATTGATCTTGGCTGAAAGCTCTTCCCACATGTCTTGCGTGAGAGCGTTGCGTTTCGCCGGTCTATCGATGGTGATCGTGGCGACGTGGTTCTCGGTATGGCAGGCAATCGCCGTCATGGAGCGTTAGCTTTCATTCTCGGTTCCAGTTGGACTGCGGCTGGCAATGGCATATATGACAACGGTAGAAGACGTTAGGGGTGGAGGTCACTCCGACCGTACCGAATGGAGGCGAAATGGCCATGGCCTTGGGGCAGCGCGCGAACGCATCTTCCGCCAAAAGTTTCGATCCCATATGGGACGCACTTCGGACGGAAGCCGAGGAAGCCGTCGATCGCGAGCCGATGATGGCGGCCTTTTTGTGTGCAAACGTTCTCAACAACAGCGATATGGAAAGCGCGATTGCCCGTCGCGTATCGGAGCGACTTGGCCATGAGCTGATGGCGCCGTCGCTTATCGAACAGGCCTATGCGCAGATGCTGGAAGGCTCGGAAGGGTTCGCCACGTCTCTTCGCGCCGACCTTCAGGCGGTCTACGACCGCGATCCCGCGTGCCAGCGCTATCTCGATGCTTTCCTTTACTTTAAGGGCTTTCACGCCCTGCAGGCCCACCGTGTCGCGCACTGGCTTTGGAGTGAAGGGCGCAGAGACTTCGCGCTTTATCTGCAAAGCC
Organism: Notoacmeibacter sp. MSK16QG-6; assembly: GCF_024158145.1. Lineage (GTDB taxonomy): Bacteria > Pseudomonadota > Alphaproteobacteria > Rhizobiales > Rhizobiaceae > Notoacmeibacter. The sequence continues at coordinate 84,950 of NZ_JAMYXM010000001.1, read as the reverse complement.
GCAGTTCCGCAGTTCTGGGCGTTGACATCAATCCAGCGACAATCGTCGGCAAAGGGGTCTTTTTGGATCATGCGACGGGTATCGTCATCGGACAGACCGCAAGAATTGGCGATGATGTCTCGATTCTTCAGGGCGTAACGCTCGGCGGCACCGGCAAGGAAAATGGCGACCGCCATCCGAAGATTGGCAATGGCGTTCTGATCGGCGCGGGCGCAAATGTGCTCGGCAACATCGAGATAGGCCATTGCTCCAAGGTGGCGGCCGGTTCGGTGGTCCTTCGCCCCGTTCCGCCAAATTCGGTTGTCGCGGGCGTGCCCGCACGCATTGTTGGCAAGAGCGATTGCGCCGAGCCGGGTCGTGCTATGGACCAGATGCTGTCGATGGATGACTGACAGGCGATCGGACTTTTATCATCGGTGTAGACGAATGCGCGGGACGCCTCTATGCCCACAAGTCCGCCGCGCTAGTTCATTGACACGGTGCGCTCCTGGCGAGCGACATGGCCCGGTGCTTTCGATAAATTTGACTTGGAGAATATCTTGAAACCTGAGGAAATCCGCAAGCTGGACGCCTATTTCAAAAGGCTGTTCCGGACCGACAAGATCGAAGTGCGTGCACGCCCCCGCAAGGACGATTCCTGCGAGCTCTATCTCGACGACGAATTCCTCGGCGTTATCGACCGCATCGAGGATGAGGGCGAGGTATCTTACAATCTAGCTATGGCCATTCTCGACATCGATCTGGATTGAGGGTGCGGAAGCGCCGATAGTCGTGATGCGTCGGCGGGCAAACGTTCTAGCGGATCAGGCTACTGATCCGCTTTTTTAATGCGCTGTCCATTGTGTGCCATTGGCTCAGCATCTTGCGCGGAAAGCGATAGGTCATGGAAAGACCGTTGCCGATACGAATGTCGCGCTCGCATCCTGCCAGCGCTTGTCGGCCTTCAGCGCCTGCAAGGCAGCGCGCCACGAAAAGACCGCCTTCGTCATCTGAACCGCGAGCTAGCAATTCATTGCCATATCCGGCATCGGAACGGAAAGCCTGAAGCGTTATGCCGGATGGACCAGAAATTCCCGGCTCGCGCAGAAGGGGGCGGTAAACGCTGGCATATCGGCCGCTCATATCGCGCGACATGGATGCCCGCTCGATCGTGACGAAAATAAGCGAGCGGCTCTTTGACCGGCTGTTGAAGATCGCCGTTGCCTCACGAGAGTAGCCGGTTAGATCAGGCCAGCGAAGATAGAGCTCGAGGCTGGCATATTCCGCGGGGCTCCGCTGTTGCGCATCGCGGATCATGTTTTCCGGCACGGACAGCACATTATCGCCAATGACAATCTCCATTGGATCGGTGCGATCGCTATGACCGCCGAGAGATAGCGTCTGTCCATACCGGTGGCCTGCGCCGACAATCAAAGCCGTTGCCAAGCAAAGCAGAAGGACAACAACCGCAAATCCTCGGCCCAAAACTGGACCGGTGGGGGACAGTGTCCCATTTTCGATCATCGTCGTCCTCAGTCCACATAGCCTTGACCGGCAACTGCCCATCTTCAGGGCGGCACGCCACTTGCTTCGCAGTTGGCATCGAGAATGTCACGATCATGGTTAATGGATTGTAAGCGATGAAGATGGCCGTTCTGTTCCTGATTGCCTGGTGCTTTGGAATGACGATGACGGGCCTGACCGCCAGCCTTGTAACGGCGCACACGGGCTGCCGTATTATCTTCGCGGAAATAATCGATCGCCGCCGCCCACTGCTCTCAGCGTTTCTGTGGACTGCGGCGCTAGGCCCGGCCCTGGCTCTGAATGAGGGGCTGGCGTTTCGGCATTCCACGATATTCCTATGTGCGGCAGTTCTGATTGCCAATCTTTGGGCAATCGCAAGCGGCATTGTTTTGATAGGTCTCATTGAACGGTTGCTCTGAGAGGCAGCCCGAAACGCAGAAGCCGGCCTCCAGGGGAAGAGACCGGCTCCCGGTTCGGCCGCCAGGGACGTGGACGCGACCGATTACGATAGATGAGGGATCAGCGGCTGATAGCGCCAACCGCTATGGCGCGAGCATCGTCCACCAGCTCCCACTGTGCGCTATTTCGTGGGCTTTGAAGCTTCAGGAAAGTGTAGTCCGTCTGTTCCCACGGCAGAACGCGGTCGTTCAGATTGTCCAGAACCACGTCACCGCGGTCGGTGCGGACAGTAAGCACCGCATGGCCATCACCGTTCGGTTGCAACACGACCGTTATGAGAAGGGCGGAAGCCGGTACGCCAGCTTCCTGAAGGCGGCGGCGCTTCTCAAGCACGTAGTCCTCGCAATCACCGACGCCTTGCGGGTAAGACCACAATTCTTCGCGGCCCCAGATCTGAAGGTCGGTCAGCGGCATGACCTCAGCGTTCACGGTGGCATTGACTGCTAGAATGGCCTCCCACGACGCCTGCGATAGAGGGTAGGGCTTCGGAGATGAAGCGCGGTCGCTACATTCGCTTGGCGCCTGCCAGCAAAATTCCGCGTGGCCAAGCGGCGGATTGGCTGCGCCAGTAGTGTTCATGAAAGGTCGCGCCTCGACAACGCCACAAACAAAGAGTAAAGACGCAATTGAATAAGTAATGGTTTTGATAATTCTCTGCATGACTTGTCTCCCCTGATGAGGAGAAAGATGACACAGAGAATTTTGCGCCACGCAAAAATCGGTGCGTGCATTTTATACGAATAAAATACAAATCAAAATCAAATGCGCGCGATTTGAATATTGCTTTGTTAACGGTGTTAACGCGGCTGTTAAGGTCTTGTTAAGGCGCGGTTGGCGGCCTCCGTCCGGATCATGCGGCGCGTATCGGCAGGATCGGCGGGGTAGGGCGTTTATAAACCCTCGCCCAAGACGCCAAGACGTCAAAAGCGGAAATCTGTCGAAAAAGAAAAAGCCGGCTTAGCCGGCTCATTGATGTCTCGTTTTATTATAGTGAAGCGGAGGTGTAGAGCGCGGCTAGGCCATTTTTCCGAGATCGATGAACTCGATAGCGATGCCGTCATTGAAGTGGCGGATCACGCGGCCCTTCATCGTTCCGAGAATAACGGGCGTTCCGAGCGCGGGACGCACCTCGGTTGCTATCGCTGCGCCAGACAGGGAGAGATCGATGATCCGGCAGCTATATTTCCGGCCATCTTCCATACGCATCGCTGAGATAGGATTGCGTGGTTCAACGCGCGCGTGCCGCCGATCTTCTGGTAGGTCGAGTTCATGCCGGTTGGCGAGCCAGGTCAGCTGCGAGGCGATTTTGTCCTTCTTGCGGTCGGACGCGATGATGGTCATGGCGAAGCCATCATCGAGCGCTCGTGTAACAACGCCTTCGACGCGGCCGATATGGTCGAGGTAGCAGATACACTTTTCACCAGGCTCGCCCGTGACTTCCGTCTGAAGCGCTGCGCTGCCCGGACTCATATCGACGACATGGCAAACGTGTTCGCTGCCGTCTTCAAGCATGAAGCGACCATAGACTTTCGCTGCCACCCGCTGAAAGGCTCTTCGCTCTGGCGATTCGGGCATTTGCAGGTCTGGGGCCAGACTCATTTCGATACGCCCTGATTAAAAATAGACGGTTCCTCGATTGGAACTTTTGCCATTCAAAAGTTAAAGCGGCGTAACGGAATCAAGGAAAAAATTCCGAAGCCTAATCGCTTCGGCCGCCCTGCAACACAGTCAAATGCGCGATTTTCCGCCCGATCGGCATGTTCTGGATTGCATGTTTCGTTGGTGCGATCGGGGGCACTTTGATTTCCGTGCGACCGGATAGGAGGCCCGGCTCCCGCTCTGGATCGATGATTCGCACCGAACGCATTTTCCATTCGACGATGGGATCGTTCCCCAGCCAGTAGGGCCGTTCGCTTGGCACCGCGGAGCCCAATGCGCGCTCGCCACCTTCTTCACTTGCAAGCGGCAAGATCAGCAGTTCGTAGGAAATGCGTTCGCCACCTTCGCTGAAGCCATCGATAGCAAGGACGGTGATGGCGTCGCCGGTGAGCGCCTGATCGGCAAGTCGCAGCAACATACGCCGATCACGTGGGTGAAAGAGCGTTTGAAAGGCATGGCCGCGAAGTTCTGTTCCGAACTGCTGGCAAAGGGCGGTGCCTGCCAGTCGGAATTCGATGGTTCCATCGGACTGGCGCTGGAGGATGAAGGTGCCTGGCAACAGCGTACGGATATCGCTTGGCTCGATGCTGTTGCGATGCGGCGCTTTATCCGCGCCACGCAGGCGATTCCAATAAAGGAACAGATCCCTGGTCTGCTGCTGTCTCATTCGTACCTCGATCGGTCGGTGTTGTGCCAGGACGGAGCAGAAAGGGTTGCTTCGTTGGCCTTTGACCGAGGCGTTGCATTGGCCATGCCAGATAGGCCGCCATAGAAGGCGACAGCCGATCCATTCGTCTGAATTTAGCGACTTTTGGCCAGCTGACTTCTTGTAGTCGGCCGGTGGCGTGCCATCTTCGGATGTTCAGAAGAGGCGGATTTGTGACAAATCAGAAACCGGGCGAGCGGAACTTAGACGGGCGCGATGACGCGGAACGGTCGCAACCTTCGCCTTGGGCGAGTGGCGGCGCCGATGAATTTACGACTGATTGGAGCGCCTCTGACGGCGGTCCGGGTGCAGCGAACGAGCGAAGCGAACCGCTTATAAACCTGGCGCCGGCAGTGATGTTCTTTCTCGTCCTGATGGCGTCTATCCATGCTGTGCGGAGCTTCGTGTTGCCCGCTGGTCTGGATCGTGCAGTCCTATATTGGTTTGCGTTTATTCCGGAAATCGCTGCCTATGGTGTTTTCGGCCTGCTGCATGAATTATGGGCCGCGATCACCTATTCGCTGCTTCATGGCAGCTGGACGCATTTCTTTATGAACGCGGTCTGGCTGACGATTTTCGGCTCGCCCTTGGCTTTGCGTATCGGGACTACCTCGTTCGTGCTGTTCTGGATTGTGACTGCCTTCGCCGCCGCCGCTTTGCATTTTGCTATCGATCCGTTCAGCGCCTCTATTCTCGTCGGTGCTTCCGGGTCGATCAGCGGTATGATGGGCGCAGCCGCCCGACTTGGCTTTCGTATCGACCGTCGCGGCGCGCAACGGGCCTTTGCCGGCCATCCCATGACCATGAGCGAGGTTCTGCGATCCCGCGCTGTGGTCGCGTTTATTTCCGTATGGCTTCTTTTGAACCTTATGACGGGGCTTTTTCTGCCGGTAGGCGATAGCGCGATTGCATGGCAGGCCCATATTGGCGGCTTCATCGCCGGTTTTTTCATTCTGCCATTCTTTCCGGTCCAGAGTGGCGGCCACTTTTGATCCGACTGAATCAGCTTGCGAAATCCGCTTGGGAGAAGCACGATAACGAAAAGAGTTGAAATGGAGGAAAGCCAATGAACGTTCGTCAAATTTTGGAGGAGAAGGGCCGCGAAGTGGCGACATTCGGACCCGACGCCACGATGAACGAGGCGGCTCGGCACTTGGCTGAGAAAGGCATTGGCGCGCTGGTCGTCATGGCCGGTGATGCCATCGCCGGCATCCTTTCGGAGCGCGACGCCGTGCGTGCGATCGCCAGTCTCGGCGCATCCGCTCTTGAGCGTCCGCTTTCTGATTTCATGACCAGCGACGTGAAGAGCTGCAACGAGGAAAGCACCGTCGAAGAGGTGATGGACTTGATGACCGATGGCCGCTTCCGCCATCTTCCGGTGGTCGAGGATGGAAAAATGGTCGGAATCATTTCTATTGGCGATGTCGTCAAGCGTCGCATTCGCGAGGCGCAGCAGGAAGCGGATTCGCTCAAGCAATATATTGCCAGCTGAGGTCGGCCACCGCTTGGCGGCGATCTTCGGGAAAGGGCGACGATCGACGCCTTGAACGGCCCAGGCATTTGTTTTACCCGAACTGCAAAGGCGATCAGTCGGCGCACGCTCTCCGTGAACGGTGCGCTTTCGTAAAGCCTTGACCCAAACCGACGCTCTCACCTTTTGAAGGAACGATTGCAACAATGGCCATCGTCGATAGCCGCACACCCGATCCGAAACGCTTTCTCTCCGGTGCAACCGGCGATTGGGAAATCGTCGTCGGTATGGAGGTGCATGCCCAGGTCACGTCGCAGAGCAAGCTTTTCTCAGGCGCTTCCACCAGCTTCGGCGCCGAACCGAACGACAATGTCAGCCTCGTCGACGCCGCCATGCCAGGCATGTTGCCAGTCATCAACGAGGAATGCGTTCGGCAGGCCGTTCGCACCGGGCTCGGTTTGAAAGCGCAGATCAACAAGCGCTCTGTCTTCGACCGCAAGAATTATTTTTACCCCGATCTGCCGCAGGGCTATCAGATTAGCCAGTTCGCCCACCCCATTGTCGGCGAGGGCGTCGTTTCGGTTTCCGTCGGTCCCGACCGGCAGGGGAATTTCGAAGATGTCGAAATCGGCATCGAAAGGCTGCATCTGGAGCAGGATGCCGGCAAAAGCATGCACGACCAGCATCCGACCATGAGCTATGTCGATCTCAACCGTTCGGGTGTCGCGCTCATGGAGATCGTTTCCAAACCGGATCTGCGTTCGGCGGATGAGGCCAAGGCCTACCTGACCAAGCTCCGTACCATTCTGCGCTATCTCGGTACCTGCGACGGCAATATGGACGAAGGCTCCATGCGTGCAGATGTGAATGTGTCGGTGCGCAAGCCGGGCGGCGATTTTGGCACGCGCTGCGAGATCAAAAACGTCAACTCTATACGTTTTGTGGGTCAGGCCATCGAATCGGAAGCCCGCCGGCAGATCGCCATTCTGGAAGATGGCGGGCAGATCGATCAGGAGACGCGGCTGTTCGATCCCAGCAAGGGCGAGACGCGATCCATGCGCTCCAAGGAAGAGGCGCATGACTACCGCTACTTCCCCGACCCGGATCTTCTGCCGCTTGAATTCGACGATGCTTTTGTCGAGAACCTCGCCGCTGGATTGCCCGAACTGCCCGATGACAAGAAAGCGCGGCTGATGGCCGATGCTGGCTTGTCTGCCTACGATGCGTCGATTCTCGTTTCGGAAAAGGCAATCGCCGACTACTACGAGGTGCTTGCGAAGGGTCGAGACGGAAAACTGGCTGCAAACTGGGTCATCAACGATCTTTTGGGCGCGCTGAACAAGGCCGGTCAATCTATCGACGAAACGTCGGTCACGCCCGACCAGCTTGGGCAGATCATCGATCTGATCAAGGAAGGCACGATCAGCGGTAAAATTGCCAAGGACGTTTTTGAGATAGTGTTCGCTGAAGGCGGTGAACCGAGAACGATTGTCGAAGAGCGCGGCATGAAGCAGGTGACGGATACCGGCGCCATCGAAGCCGAGGTCGACAAGATCATTGCGGCGAACCCCGATAAGGTCGAGCAGGCCAAGGAGAAACCGTCGCTGGCGGGTTGGTTCGTTGGGCAGGTTATGAAGGCGACGGGCGGCAAGGCCAATCCACAGGCTGTAAACCAGCTCGTCCGGCAAAAGCTCGGAGTCGACTAAAAAATTTAGATCGCTCGTCTTGCTTTCTCAGGCAATCGACCGTCCTCTGTCGGCAATGGCATGTGGGGAGAGGATGAAGACATGACCCAGCCGATCACCGAACCCAGCTTTCGCGAAAGCGTCGATATGCATTTCGAGCGCGCCGTCAAGCGGCTCGAGCTTTCACCGGGCTTGGCCCAGAAAATCCGGGTTTGCAATTCGACCTATACGGTGCGGTTCGGCGTTCGGCTCCGCGGCCACATCCATACCTTTACCGGCTATCGCGCCGTCCACTCTGAACATGCTGAACCGGTCAAGGGCGGCATCCGTTACGCGACCGGCGTTCACCAGGACGAGGTGGAGGCGCTGGCCGCCCTGATGACCTACAAATGCGCGCTCGTCGAGGTGCCGTTCGGCGGGTCGAAGGGCGGCCTGAGAATCGATCCGCGCGAATGGTCTGAAGAGGAATTGGAGCGCATCACCCGCCGCTTCGCTGCCGAACTCATCAAGCGCGATCTTATCAATCCCAGTCAGAACGTGCCAGCGCCCGATATGGGAACCGGCGAGCGGGAAATGGCTTGGATTGCCGATCAGTACCGCCGCATCCATACGACCGACATCGATGCCCAGGCCTGCGTGACCGGAAAGCCGCTCAATGCCGGTGGCATTCGCGGTCGGACGGAAGCGACGGGGCGCGGCGTTCAATATTCTTTGCAGGAATTCTTCCGCCACCCGGCCGATTTGGAGATCGCTCACCTTGAAGGCACGCTGATGGGACAGCGTGTCGTGGTGCAGGGCCTTGGCAATGTCGGCTATCACGCCGCGAAATTTTTGCAGACCGAGGATGGCTGCAAGATCATCGGCCTTGCCGAGTATAATGGCGGTCTGTTCGATGAGAGCGGAATCGATGTCGATGCCGCACGCAATTACTTCATCGAGAATGGCAGTTTCGAAGGCTACGAAAAGGGCCTGTTTATTCAAAACTCCCCGTCTCTTCTCGAAGCCGAGTGCGACATTCTGATCCCCGCGGCGCTGGAAGGCGTCATCAACCTATCCAATGCGGATCGCATTCGCGCGCCGCTGATCGTCGAGGCGGCAAACGGTCCCGTGACGGCGGGCGCCGATGAACGGCTGCGTGAGCGCGGCACGGTTATCTTGCCCGACATGTACGTGAACGCCGGCGGCGTGACCGTGTCCTATTTCGAGTGGGTCAAGAATCTGTCTCACATCCGGTTCGGTCGTATGCAGCGACGCGGTGAGGAAACACGTCACCGTCTTCTGATCGAGGAGATCGAGCGAGCGACCGGCGTGCAGATGTCCGATACGTTCAAGCAGTTTTACATTGAAGGCTCCGATGAGTTGGCGCTCGTGCGCTCAGGCCTGGATGACACAATGCGCGTCACCTATCAGGCAATGCGAGAGAAATGGCACGAGAAGCGGGACACCGATCAAACCATCGATCTTCGTACCAGCGCCTACATGATCGCGGTGGAGCGTATCGCAGCCAGCTATCGTTCGCTGGGTCTCTGATCGCCGCAGGACCACCTCTGGGGAAAGAGTCCGCTCCTTGACGAAGAGGCCCATATCGGGTTCCTTCGGAAATCAGATGAAGGGCATCACGGGACACGCCGGCCCGAACCGTCCGGCGCGAGTACGACTGACCGACCATGTGGATCCGCACTGTCGATCCGAACGACATTCCCGCCATTCAGGCACTTCTGGCGCGCACATGGCACGCCACTTACGATGATATATACGGCAAGGATCGGGTCGCCGCGCTGACGGCGAACTGGCATTCCGAAGCGGCGCTGCGCAAGCGGTTGAACAAGCCGTATTCCGAGTTTGTGATCGCCGATGACGGCGAGGACATTCTCGGTGTGGCGTTCGCTTCAATGGGCGATGGCGGCGACGACCGGACAGCTTTTCTTCACCAGCTCTACGTCAATCCTGAAGTGCAGGGCAGGGGAACCGGCACCGCGCTCCTGATCGAGATGGAGAGCGCTTTTCCGGCGGCCGGTCGAATGCGGCTTGAGGTCGAGGAAGCCAATGAGAAGGCGATCGCATTCTATCGAAAACAGGGCTACGCTCACGTCGACCGTACCGAGAATTGCGGCGTGAAGGACAGCGGAATTCCGGCCCTCATCATGGAAAAGACGCTGGGCTAGCGGGTTGTCACCCTTGCAAAGGGCATTTGAGAGCGCCATAAGCGCGTTACGGCAATTCCGCGCGATATGGGACGCTCATGAGCACCTTTCTCAAGCAGTTCTTCACATGGTGGAACGGCAACCAGCTCAACTTCCGCTTTCATCTTTGGCGTCATACCGAAAAGGTGGGCGAGGACGAGTTCGGCAACATCTACTATCAAGGCGGCAAAGACTCCGAGGGCCGGCCGCGTCGCTATGTCGTCTATTCGGAAATTTCCGAACCGTCCCTCATCCCGGCCGGGTGGCACGGCTGGATGCATCATAAAACCGATGTGGCCCCGCCATCGGCGGAATATCGGCCACGCGAATGGCAGAAGCCGCACCGGCCAAATCTGACTGGCACACCATCCGCCTACCGGCCGAAGGGATCGCTTTTCAATACCGGCGAAAGACCACGTGTCACTGGCGACTACGACGCTTGGTCCCCTGGCGAATAACCTTTTCGGAAAACGATTGACCTTGATCGTTTGGCGCAGCGCCGCCACATTCCGTGGCTACCAAGATGACGCCATGGTAAACGGATGAAGAGGCTGCCTCGCCCATGATGTTCGGAAGCGCGAATTTGCGGCGGATCGGTTTGTTAGCAGCTATAGCGGTGGGACTGGCAACGACCAACCCGGCGCTCGCGCAGACTATCGAACGCCGGCCGCTTCCTTCGCCGCTACAGCCAGACGGCACCTTCGCCGATCCGGCTCAGAATTATGAAGCGCCGGTCGATCCAAATCCGGACGATCAACTGCCGCCGCCCGATGGCGTGCTGACCGACCCGGATTCCGAGCAATACGATCCGTTGGCGAGCGATCCTTTTTCCACCGACGCGCAGGACCCGCTGGCTCAACCCGACGATAATGTGGTTGCTCCAGGTGCCGATCAGATGGGGGGCGAGATCAGCGAGCCAGCGCCGGCGGTCGAAGACCGTCCTGTCAAGAACAAGGTCGCGGTGTTCACCGGCATCGACAAGATCACCGGGCGCATTCATCACTTTGACGTTTTGGTCGACGAGACCGTGCAGTTCGGCGCTCTGCTGGTTACGCCGCGCGTTTGCATCAATCGACCGGAGAGTCTGGAGCCCAAGACGGACAGCTTCGTCGAGATCGACGAGATGACCCTTGATCGGAAGGTCAGGCGTATTTTTACCGGGTGGATGTTTGCCGAGAGCCCCGGCTTGAATGCTGTCGAACATGCCGTCTACGACGTTTGGCTCAAAGGCTGTAAACAGGATGGCGATATTGCCGATGCTGCCGCACAGGGCGAGAGCGGCGCCAGTGAGACGGCAGCCGCGCCTTCATCCGAGAGTGACACGAGCGGCCAGCAGTAATCAGCCGTCGAAATTGGCAGTATATGAAAGCGCATCGGCGAGTAGCGCTTCGTAACGGTCCCGCTCTATGTCGATTGCACCGAACTGCTTGAGATGCTCGGTCGTGAATTGCGTGTCGAGTAAGCGAAAGCCTCTTTCGCGCATTCTTGTCACCAGATGGACGAGACAGATTTTGGACGCATCGCGTCGTCGGCTGAACATGCTCTCCCCGAAGAACGCCGCGCCGAGCGTAACCCCGTATAGGCCGCCAACAAGATCGTCGCCATCCCAGGCCTCAACGCTATGTGCATGGCCGTCTTCATGGAGCTTCAAATAGGCCCGGCGGATTGGCCCGTTGATCCAGGTCGTCTCCCGGCCCTCCCGCGATTCGGCGCAGCCTTCCAGAACAGCCGCGAAATCGCGATTGGTCGCGATCGTATAGGGTGCCCGGCGAACCGCTTTTTCAAGGCTCTTCGAGATGTGAAACCGATCGAGCGGAATCACCCCGCGAATATCGGGCTGGACCCAAAAGACCTCATCGTCCTCGGCGTCCTCAGCCATTGGGAATACGCCTGAAGCATAGGCGCGCAGAAGCAATTCTGTCGGAATTTCCCGGCCGGGAGCGTGGGGTCGATGTCTGTTCCGCATGGTCGTGCGGTCCTGAAACCGCCTAATCGTTCGCTAGATAGTGTTCCAGCCAGTGAATGTCGTATTTGCCGTCGGCGATATCCTTGTCGCTGACCAGATCGCGGAAAAGCGGCAATGTGGTGTCGATGCCGTCGACGACGAATTCATCGAGTGCGCGCCGCAGACGCATCAGGCACTCCACGCGATTACGACCGTGAACGATCAGCTTGCCGATGAGGCTGTCGTAGTAGGGCGGTATCCGATAGCCGCTATAAACGCCTGAGTCGACGCGAACGCCTAGACCGCCGGGGGTATGAAAATGGGTGATGGTGCCCGGTGAGGGCACGAAGGTACGCGCGTTTTCCGCGTTGATGCGGCATTCGATCGCGTGGCCCTGAAACTCAATTTCGTTCTGCTGAACCGACAGTCCACTACCGGAAGCAACCCGGATCTGCTCGTGAACCAGATCGATACCGGTGATCGCTTCCGTCACCGGGTGCTCCACCTGCAGGCGCGTATTCATCTCGATGAAATAAAACTCGCCATTCTCATAGAGAAATTCGACTGTGCCGGCGCCGCTATAGCCCATCTCAGCAACGGCTTCCGAGCAGATAGCGCCGATCTTTTCGCGTGCGTCGCTATTGAGTGCCGGCGAATTGGCTTCTTCCCAAACTTTTTGGTGCCGTCTTTGCAGCGAACAATCCCGCTCTCCCAGGTGGATCGCGTTGCCCTGGCCGTCTCCCACGACCTGCACCTCGATGTGGCGAGGCTTGGCCAGATATTTTTCGATATAGACAGCATCGTCGCCGAATGCCGCACCGGCTTCGGAACGAGCGGTCTGGAAGGCGGTTTTGAGTTCACCCTCGTTTTTCGCGACTTTCATACCGCGTCCGCCGCCGCCCGCTGCCGCTTTGATGATGACCGGATAGCCGATCTCGGCGGCCACGCGCTTTGCGTCGTCGGGATCGGTCACGCCGCCTTCTGAGCCAGGGACGACTGGAATTCCAAGCCGCATGGCGGTTCGCTTGGCTTCGATCTTATCTCCCATAATGCGGATATGATCTGCCTTGGGTCCGATGAAAGCGATGTTATGCGCTTCCAGAATATCGGCGAACTTGGCGTTTTCGGACAGGAACCCGTAGCCGGGATGAATGGCGTCGGCTCCGGTGATCTCGCACGCAGCGACGATCTGATGGATGTTGAGGTAGGAATCACGACTGGCCGGCGGGCCGATGCAAACGCTTTCATCAGCTAATTTGACATGCATCGCCTCAGAATCCGCTGTGGAATGCACTGCGACAGTCTGAATGCCGAGTTCGCGACACGCACGAAGCACACGAAGCGCGATCTCGCCGCGATTGGCGATCAGTATCTTGTTGAACATTTTGCCGCCTCGCGTTCGATTATTCGATGATGACGAGAGGCTCGCCAAATTCGACCGGCTGCGTGTCGCTAACCAGTATCTGCTTCACCGTCCCTGCTTTGGGTGCAGGAATCTGGTTCATCGTTTTCATCGCCTCAATAATCACCAGCGTCTGACCGGCTGTGACACTTGCACCGACTTCAATGAAGGGAGCGGCGCCGGGCTCCGGCGATAGATAGACTGTGCCGACCATGGGCGAAGGAACGGCCTTGGAAAGATCGACTTCGCTCTCCGATGCCGGGGCAGGCGATGCCCCGCCTGGCACGGCCTGTGGCTGTGGGGCAGAGGCGGCAGATGCTGGTATGGAAGCCGTGACCGCAGGCGCGAATTGAGCCTGACGCGATACGCGAATACGCAGTTTGCCCTGCTCGACTTCGATTTCGGAGAGATTGGTCTCGTTGAGAATGTCCGCAAGGTTACGGATAAGCGCTTGATCGACCGTATGCTCCGACGACATGGGAAACCTCATTATTGAAAATTTTTGCAGCCGACCGATACGCAGCTCGACCAATCCGGCAGGGGACGAGCGGTCAGCTATAATCTGCCTTGCAACCGGCGAAAAGCCCTTAGCGACCCAGCCGGATCAATGGAAGCGGTGTTGCCACCCAATTTCCGTCAGCCGTCCGAGGCGTTCTCCGGCAATGTCCGGCTGACGAGTTGATCGAAACCGAAAGGACCGCTTTTGTCGAAATAGGTCGGTGTGCCGTTGACCTGAAGACCGAGCCCCAGCTTTTCTGTCTTTTCCAGATACTCAAGGGTTTCTCTCTCCGCCATGGCAGTGCGGAGCGCGGCTTCGTCGATACCCAGATCGATAGCGGTTTCCAGCGCCTTGTCCTCAGTGGCTCGGCCTTCGGTCGTGAACATTTTACTGTGGAATTCGGCATACTTCTCCGGGGCTATCCGGTTCAGAGCAGCAGCCACGATGTGAGCGGCCTGCGAATCCGGCCCGAGAATGGGATATTCCTTCAAAACGATCTTGAGATCGGGATTTCCCTCAATGGCCGTCTGCGCTTCGCTGTAGGCCTTGCGGCAGTATCCGCAATTGTAGTCGAAGAACTCGGCCACAACCATCGTTCCATCCGGATTGCCGAGAAATGGATCGTCCGGATTGCCGAACAGATCGGCTTGCGCCTGCGCGCGTTGCTTTTCCGATAGAGCTTGGGAGACTTCCACCAAAATTTCCGGGTTGTTCAGGAGATAATCGCGAACGATGGTCTCCACCTCCGCTCGGGTCATCGGCGATTTGGCGTCCTCCGCAACGACAAGGCTCGGCGCTGCGATCAGAATGGTCCCGGCAAGAGCCGAGCAAATGAGATGTTGTCTGGTGCGGAACATAGGTGTCCTTTCCGTCGAAACGGCGTCAGCGTTTCTTCACGATGGGTTTGTATTGAACGATATCCTGAGCCTTGAGCCAAATAGGGCTACCGCGCCTGGTCTTCGTCTGTGCGCGGGCCGCGAAGATTTTGGCATCCTTGATCCTGCCAGAATAGAAAAGTTCGTTGGCGCTGGCGAGTTCCGCAGCGGCGATATCGCCGCTTAGCCCATAGGCTTGAGCGAGAAACCGCCAGCCGATCGGCGTCTCCGGGTCTGACCGTAGCGCCGTTTCCAAAACCGAAATCGCCTGACGGGCTGCTGCAGGCTGACCGCTCGCCACCAGAGCCTGCCCTTCAAGGCTTGCGAGAATAGCGGAGTTCGAGCCATCCAGTTTTCGTGCCTTGCCGTAAGCGGAGGCAGCGTCGGTCGAACGGTTGAGACGCATCAGGGCATCGCCACGAAGCTCGTGAAAATAAGCGTAGCTCGGTCGCTTTGAAAGCAACGCATCCGCCTTTTGAAGCGATCGCTGTGGGCTGCCATGCAGCAGTTCGATCATGGCGTTTGCGTAGTCGCGCGCCAGCCCGCTTTTCAGTTGCAAAATCAACCGATTGGCCGAGCCGCTCGTATAGGCCGCGATCTTGGCCCGCGCCAGATCGTGCCGCGTCTGTAGAGCGGGATCGTCTGCTTTATTGAAGTGAGGGCTTTGTTCCGCGAGCGAACGCAAAGTCTGCAGACGTTCCTGGGGCAGGGGGTGGCTCATCTGATACGGGTCGGCCGAGCGAATACCGGCCAGTCCCATACCGCGCGCCATACGTTCGAACGTTTTCAGCATGCCACGCGGCGACTGCCCGGTCTTGCGCAGATAATCGACAGCGGCGCGATCCGCCGTCATTTCTTCTGATCGCTGATAAGAGAGTAATGTGCGACGCGAGGCTTCTACACCACCCGCACCGAGGCCGGCACCGACACCCGCGAGCCCGCTGGCGCCAGATACCGCGCCGGCGGCCGCGGCGCCTGCACCGAGTATAGAGGCGATGACGGCCATGGTTTGTGCGCCCCGCGCCTGATCGCGCAGCCTATGCAAATGGCCGCCGGCAAGATGGGCAGCCTCATGCGCAATGACGCCAATGACCTCGTTGGGCGTCTCTGCCTGCATGATGGTGCCGGTGTTCATGAATAATCGCTTGCCGTCGACGAAGGCATTCAGGCTCTGATTGTTGACGAGTACGATGCGAACCCGTCCCGGATTGATGCCCGCAGCCTTGAAAATCGGGCGACTATACGTCGCGATGAGGTTCTCGATCTCGGCGTCCCGCACGATGTCGAGATTTCTGCCCGAACCCGCCGCGAAAAGCGGAGAGGGGAGACTGGACATGATGATGGCGATGCCGGCGACAATTGCCGCGATATGCCGGAAGACATGCGATAGGGGTGACGAATAGATCATGGCCCGATTTGTAATCGCTCACCGCCTTGGAGGATAGTCTGTCCCGATAGCTGTTCTCCTCGCTTTTTGTGTGGGAGACAGGCGTACGCTTGTCGCTAGCCGGGCAATCGGGCATTTCTGCGGTAGCGTATCAGACTGGATTGGACTTTCGATGAGCATATCGTCCATGCGTACCGTAGCCTCGTCTTCCGACCCGCTGCATCTATCGAGACGCGCCGGTCTGGTGGAGCCTTTTCACGCAATGGACGTGTTTGCTGCAGCCGGACGAGCCCGCCAGGCGGGCGTCGACGTCATCTCGCTTGCTGTCGGTCAGCCTGCCGATCCAGCGCCACGAGGCGTTCGTGAGGCCGCCATCTCGAAGGCTACGGAAGGCCGGCTCAGCTACACCAATGCGCTGGGTCTGGACGAGTTGCGACAGGCCATCGCCCAGCATTACCGCGATTCCTATGGCGTGGTCGTGTCGCCGGCGCGGATTGCCGTAACAAGCGGTTCCTCAGCGGGCTTCAATCTGGCGTTTCTCAGCTTGTTCGATCATGGCGATCGCGTTGCGATAACGCGGCCCGGATATCCCGCTTACCGTAATATTCTCTCGGTTCTCGGTCTCGAGGTCGAAGAAATTTCGACGGCGGAAACCGGTTATTTGACTGCGGATTCTTTGCGTGAGGTTCACGGGCGCAAGTCGTTGAAAGGCCTCCTTTTTGCCAGTCCGGCCAACCCGACGGGCGCATCGATGCCGGAAGAGGCATTGCGGGAACTGGTCGATGTCGCCGCTGAACTCGGCATCGCCCTCATCTCCGACGAGATTTACCACCGGCTGAACTATACTGGACCGGACATAACCGCCGCCGCTTTTTCCGACGACGTCGTCATCATCAACTCGTTCAGCAAATATTATTGCATGACAGGTTGGCGGATCGGCTGGATGGTTCTTCCAGAGAATCTTGTGAGGCCCGTCGAGCGCGTCGCGCAAAGCCTCTACATTAGCGCACCGGAAATCTCACAAATCGCTGCCTGCCAAGCCTTTCAATGCACCGAGGAACTGGACGCCATTCGCCTGCGGTATCAGCAGAGCCGCGAATTGATGATGGATGCGTTACCCCGGCTCGGATTGCCGCTTCTGGCGCCGATGGACGGGGCCTTTTATGCCTATTGCGATATCAGCGCCTATTCTGAAGACAGCCAGGCATTTGCAAGGACTATGCTGGAGCAGACTGGCGTTGCCGCCTCGACCGGCATCGATTTCGACCCCATCGAAGGGCACAAATCGCTGCGCTTTTCTTACTGCGAAAAGCCGGAGAGAGTGGCCGAGGCGATGGAGCGTCTCAAAGAGTGGCTGAACGCCGGATCATAGAAGCGGGCTCAGCCCGCTTCTATTTCCAGATCAGAAGAAGCCGCCACGATTCCACCAGCCGGAGCGCCGCGGTTTTTTCTCCGGCTCGGCCGCCTCTTCTCCATCGGGCGAAACGGTCGTGATCTTCACTTCGGCTGGCGCATCATCATTGCTGGCCGTCTTCGTTCGGCGTGTCCGCGATTTTGGCTTTGACGCTTCCTCCGCCTGAACTGCGTCACTTTGAACAGTGTCGCCGAGCGTCCCATTGCCGGCCTCTGCGGAATGTTCGGACCCGCCTGATGAAGCTGTGGCGCTTTGTGCATCGGCATCTTCATCGATTGACGCTGTGGTCGGCTCGGCAGCGGCTGGCTCCGGAAGCGTCTTTGCGGACGTGTCCGTCGTCGCTGCTTCATCACTCTTGTTATCGCCTTCCACCGCGCCGGTGGCCTTTGGCGTATCGACAGCCTCGGCCGCTATGGCGTGATCCTTTTCCCCGGCCGAATTGTCGGAGTCCGATCCACTCTCGTTTTCGGGTGAGGGGTCGGCATCGTTTTGATTGTCAGACGACTTCGAGCGGTCGCGATTGCGCCGTCCGCCCCGGCGTCCCCGACGGCGCCGACGACCAGACCCCTTCTGGTCATCGCCGTCATCATCGTCTGTGGCGCTGTCCTTATCGTCATCGCTCTCGGAATTATCATCTGAGTCGGTGGACGAATTTTGATCACGACTGTCTTCGTTATCCTTCGCACCACCGCGCCTGCGACGCCGGCGACGCTTGCGGCGGCCGTTATTGCCATCATCGGAATCGGATTCGTCGTCGCTGCTCTCTTCTGCTGCGGCAATAGCTGCGGCGTCTTTCTCGTCTTCGGCGGCATCGTCCTCGACCAAAGCTGTACGGCCCGTGGAAGGCGGTAGACGGTCGGCATTCTCTTCCGCAGCGGCGGCTTCTCCGCGCTGAATATCGAGTATCTTGGCGCCAAGCGTCTCGTCAGCCTCAACCGAGATGGCGACACCAAATCGCTGTTCGAGTTCGATGAGCATCGCGCGCTTGTTGTTGAGCACGTAGAGAGCAATGAGCGAGGCGGTGCGCACGGTGATGTTGAACCGGCTGTCTCGCGTCAGATGGTCCTCGATCGACCGGATGACATGCAACGCCGTGGATGAATCCGAACGTATATAACCCGTGCCGTGGCAATGGTCGCAGGGATGCATCGTGCTTTCCAGAACGGAAGCCCGGATGCGCTGTCGGCTCATTTCCAGAAGACCGAAGGGTGAAATGCGACCGACCTGAATCCTTGCCCGGTCGTCTTTCAGGCAGTCCTTCAACTTCTTTTCAACGGAGCGATTGTTTCGCTTTTCGTCCATATCGATGAAATCGATGACGATCAGGCCCGCAAGGTCGCGAAGGCGGAGCTGCCGGGCGACCTCTTCCGCCGCTTCCAGATTGGTCGCGAGAGCCGTGTCTTCGATGGAGTGCTCGCGGGTGGACCGGCCTGAGTTCACGTCGATGGCAACGAGCGCCTCGGTCTGGTTGATGATGAGATAGCCGCCGCTCTTCAGGGTAACCTGTGGCTGCAGCATCTTGTCGAGCTGTGATTCCACGCCGTGACGGGCGAAAAGCGGTTGGGGGTCGCGATATCGCTGAACGGCTTTCGCATGGCTCGGCGTGAGCATACGCATGAAGTCCTTGGCCTCGCGATAGCCCTCATCGCCGGAGACCAGAATCTCGCTGATATCTTTATTGTAGAGGTCGCGGACGCTGCGTTTGATCAGGCTGCCTTCTTCATAGACGAGCGCGGGTGCGGTCGATTCCAGCGTCAACGAACGGACATTGTCCCAAAGCCGCATAAGGTATTCATAATCGCGCTTGATCTCAGGCTTGGACCGATTGGCGCCAGCGGTACGCAAAATCACGCCCATGCCCTGCGGCACATGGAGATCCTTGACGATCTCCTTCAGACGTTTGCGATCCGACGCCTGGGTGATCTTTCGGGAAATGCCGCCGCCACGCGCCGTGTTCGGCATGAGAACGGAGTAGCGTCCTGCCAGCGACAGATAGGTCGTTAGAGCCGCGCCTTTGTTGCCCCGCTCTTCCTTGACCACCTGGACGAGAAGAATCTGACGGCGCTTGATGACTTCCTGAATCTTGTAGTTCTTGCGCGGCGCGCGTTTATGGCGCGTTTCTTCGACAGGATCGTCAGAGCCGAGATTCTCGACCTCCTCGTCTTCGTCGTAATCCTCATCCGTGCTGTCATCGCCATCGTCTGATCCGGTTTCGTCTTCATCGGATGACTCGTCGAGCTTTTCGGAAATGACGTCGCTATCGACAGCCATCGCGATGGATGGCGGCTCATCATTCTCAGGCGTCTCTACGCTATCGGCTTCCTTGCTACCGTCGGCACCTGCATCGGTAGCTGCGGTTGAGGACTTTTCTTCGGAACCCGTGTCGGATGCGACAATTTCTTCCGCAGCCGGCAGGTCGTCCGGCTCTTTTTCCGATGACGTATCGGCGGTAGCAGTCTCCTCTGATGCTTCGGCATCATCGCCCTTCGCGCTCTTGTTCGAGCCCTTGGTATCGTCGCTCTTTTTGCGGCCACGGCTGGACCGCCGGCGGCGACGCGACCGGTTGTTTTCTTCCTGCTCCTCATCCTCTTCGAGGCTTTCGCGAAGAGCCTCTTCGGCTTCGGCAGCGGCAAGGGCCTGCCTGTCAGCAAGCGGGATCTGATAGTAATCCGGGTGAATTTCCGAAAAGGCGAGGAAGCCGTGGCGGTTGCCGCCATATTCCACGAAAGCGGCCTGAAGCGAGGGTTCCACCCGCGTGACGCGGGCGAGGTAGATATTGCCTTTGAGCTGCTTCTTATGCTGCGATTCGAAGTCGAATTCTTCGATACGATTGCCGCGACATACCACCACGCGTGTTTCTTCCGGGTGGGAGGCGTCGATCAGCATTTTGTTGTTGGACATAGGGAATGAACTCCCCGGCCAGGCCCGTCCCGTCATCCGGCCGTCTTGGCGGCAAGGAAGGAAGTGTCTGTCCGGTAAAATGGGGGCCGTGGACGAAGCCGGGCGGCGCCTTCGACAGATCGCGCGCCGCGCAGAAATTGCGCCTGGCGGGATATCTGTGGTTTCGCGCTGACAATGCCATGCTTTCGCCGAATTGACCGTTGCAACAAGGAGCCGCCGAATTGGCAGGGCTCCGACCTAGCTCTGTATGTGGCGGTGCGGGATGAGCCGGCCCGTCCGCTTTCCTCTATAACGGCGAATCATCAGGTAAGACCGCCGAGAGAATTCAGTGTGGATCCTCACTTCGCGATGCCTTGCCGCCGCTATAACGCTTCATCGGAGCGGTCTAAAAATGGCGGTCAGGCCATCGAAAGGATGGTTTGATCCGAGGCTCTTGTAGGTCTTTGACGTCAGTCTTGCAAGCCGAAGAGATGGCCTGGGCCGATAGAACGCAGTAAACGAAGGCTTAACGGCCGGGTGCGAATCTGATGCGCCATGCGAGGACTGCCTACCAACCGGAAAATGCGAGGCACTGTGAGCGCCTGTTTTATCCATAACCAGCTGACTCTCATACGATTCGCACGGATCTTGGTCCTGATAGCCGCTGTCTATTCTGTTTTCTCACCGGCGCATTCATGGGCGGGCGATCCTCTGCCGCATCGCCTGTTTTCGATCGATCTCGAAGGTGACGATGAAACGACCACGGTCGCTTTGATATTCGATAGAGAGCCGGATGTTTCACTTCGAATGTTGCGGGGACCGGAAAGGCTTATTGTCGATCTGCCGGCGACCGCTTTCGAGATGGCTGCGGAAAAAATCACGCCGAAGGGGCTCATTCAATCGATCCGCTATGGAGCGATGGATAAGGAGCGTTCACGAATGGTGATAGGGCTGCGCGGCCCTTTCACTCTGGAAGAGCAAAGAGCCGAAAAAGATGAGGATGGCCGCTACAGGTTAGCGTTCACTTTCAATCTGGCTTCGCGGACCGCGTTCGAATCCATGCTTCGCAAACGCGCCGTTCCTGCGGATGCCGTCGCGATCTCCACGCAAAAGGCAGAGCGGCTGAATGGCGAAACATCCTCAGACAAGCCGTTTACGGTGGTCGTCGACGCCGGCCACGGAGGTATCGACCATGGCGCACACGGCCGTCACGGCGTGAAAGAAAAGACGATCACACTGGCTTTTGCGCGGCAGTTAAAGGAGCAATTGGAAAAGATCGATGGCGTGCGAGCGGTTCTGACGCGCGACGATGACAGCTTCATTTCGCTGAATCAGCGCGTAAGGATTGGGCGGCAGGCCGGTGCCAATCTGTTCATCTCCATCCATGCGGACTCGGTTCGGCAGTCCTATGTTAGGGGCGCGACCGTCTATACGATTTCGAAGAAAGCATCGGACGCGATGGCGGCCGATCTGGCGGATTCCGAGAACGCCGTCGATATGGTGGCTGGATTGGATCTGCCCGAGGAAGACGAGGAGGTGACGGACATACTTCTCGATCTGACGCGTCGCGAAACCAAGGGTTTTTCGCTCCGCTTCGCCGGCAAGTTGGTTGAATCGATGGATGACGTGCTGCTGATGATAAAGAGGCCGCATCGACATGCCGGCTTTCGCGTGCTGACCGCGCCGGACGTTCCCTCGGTTCTTGTTGAGCTTGGCTATCTGTCCAACGACCGAGACGAAAAATTGCTTCAGGACGATGAGTGGCGTCGCAGAGCCGCCACGGCAATTGCCGCTGCCGTCAAGAAATATGCCTCGGCGCGAATGGCCGCCTTACGCTAGTTCTTTCTGGCACCGGAACATGGCGAAGACGTTCAACTGCCGCATTTTCTCCAAGAATTTCAGCCATCACACTGGATAAATAGTGGGGGACGAATGGGTCGGCACAGGCGCATTTGGCTTGCCGACCGTGCAAAGAAGTGGCCAAGGCTGTAGTTTGGCGCGGCTAGCGGGCTGTCGGAACCTTCCGGGGACAGAGAGTAATGATTCGAATCATCGGGTATTTTTTTGGGATCGGCATCGTTCTGGCGCTGGCTGTGGCTGGCGCGGTGGCGATTTTCATTACCCATGTCAGTTCCGATCTGCCCGACTATGAGGTTCTGGCGAACTATCAGCCGCCGGTAACGACCCGCGTTCACGCCGCCAATGGCGAGCTCATGGCCGAATATGCGCGCGAGAGGCGCTTGTTTCTCCCGATTGCAGCCGTGCCCGACCGTGTGAAAGCGGCATTCCTTTCCGCCGAGGACAAGAATTTCTATACGCATCCGGGTCTGGACGTTCAGGGGCTGTTGCGCGCCATCATCAACAATCTGCGCAACGGAACCCGGCAGGGCGCATCGACCATTACCCAACAGGTCGCCAAGAATTTCCTGCTGACGACCGAACAGACATACGAACGCAAAGTGAAAGAGGCGATCCTCGCCTTCCGCATCGAGCAGGCCTATTCGAAAGACCGCATCCTCGAACTCTATCTCAACGAAATTTTTCTCGGCTTCGGCTCGTACGGTATCGCGGGAGCGGCACTGGCTTATTTCGATAAGAGCGTGAACGAATTGACGGTCGCCGAGGCGGCTTATCTGGCTGCGCTGCCCAAGGCGCCGAACAACTATCACCCCTTCCGCTATCGCGATCGCGCCGTCGATCGCCGCAACTGGGTTATCAGCCAGATGCTGGCAAATGGGTATATCACGCAGCGCGAGGCGAACGAGGCGCGGGCCTCGGAGCTCGGTGTGCGGGGACGCCCATCGCGATATACCTATCTCTTTGCCGGCGAATATTTCACCGAGGAAGTGCGCCGCGAAATCATCGACCGTTATGGCGTCGACGAACTCTACGAGGGCGGCCTGTCGGTTCGAACCACCATCGACCCGGAACTGCAGAAACTCGCCCGCACTTCGATGCAGAAGGGCTTGATCGATTTCGACATCAAGCGTGGCTATCGCGGCCCGGTGAAAACGATTGAATTCGACGGTGACTGGGGCGGACCGCTTTCGAAGGTCGAGGGCCTCTATGACGTGCCGGAATGGAAGCTGGCGGTCGTTCTGGAAGCCGGTGACGCCTCCGTCGAGATCGGACTGGACCCTGACCGCAAGGATGATGGCTCCATCGTTGAGAAGCGTGTAACCGGCACGATTGCCAAGGATGACATGAAATGGGCGCTCCGGCACAAGGTCGACGGCGCCATGAAGAATGCCAGCTCTCCCGCTGGCGTTCTGAAACGAGGCGACGTTGTCTTCGTGGAGAAGAAGGCCGAAGGCGAGAACGCCTACAGGTTGCGCCAACCGCCGGAAATCGAAGGCGCGATGGTGGCAATGGACCCGCATACCGGCCGCGTTCTGGCCATGGTAGGCGGCTTCTCCTTTGCCGATAGCGAATTCAACCGCGCGACACAGGCCATGCGCCAGCCCGGTTCGTCCTTCAAACCCATCGTCTATGCTGCGGCGCTGGACAATGGTTACACACCGGCTTCCGTCGTCATGGATGCGCCGATCTCGATACGAAGCGGCAACACGATCTGGGAGCCGAAAAATTACGGCGGTAAATCCGCCGGTCCGTCCACATTGCGTCTCGGTATCGAGCGCAGTCGCAATCTGATGACGGTACGGCTGGCCAAGGACATGGGCATCAAGCTTGTCGCCGAATATGCCGAACGCTTTGGCGTGTACGACAAAATGGGCCTTTATCTGCCCAACTCCCTCGGTTCGTCCGAGACCACGGTTATGCGCATGGCGACGGCCTATTCCATCATGGCGAATGGCGGCAAGCAGATCCGTCCATCGCTGATCGACCGCATCCAGGATCGCTACGGCAAGACGGTCTACAAGCACGATCAGCGCGGCTGCGATGGCTGCACTGCGGAGCAGTGGAACGGCCAGTCGGAACCGGAGCTGATCGACAATCGCGATCAGATGCTCGATCCGATGACCGCCTATCAGATCACCTCCATGATGGAGGGGGTCGCCCAGCGCGGCACCGCTGCCAAACTCGCCGATATCGGTTTTCCCGTAGCGGGCAAGACGGGCACGACCAATGATGAGAAAGATGCCTGGTTCGTCGGCTTCACGCCGGATCTCGTTGTAGCGCTTTACCTCGGATACGATCAGCCAAGGCCGATGGGCAAAGGTTCGACCGGTGGCGGCCTTGCCGTGCCCATTTTCAAGGACTTCATGACCAAGGCTCATGAAGGCAAGCCGAATGTGGACTTCAAAGTGCCTGAAGGCATGTTGATGATACCGATCGATCGTCGGTCCGGAATGCGGGTTGCCGGTGGCAGTGGCGGCAACGTCATTATCGAAGCGTTCAAGCCGGGCACGGGACCGGCCGATGTCTACAGTGTCATCGGCATGGAAACGGCGGCGCGGGTCGATACGCCGCGCAGCGTATCCCGCGAGTCCCGGCAGATCATTCAATCCGCAGGCGGCGGCCTTTACTAGCCCTCCGATTGCCACTTTACAGGCCGCCTTGGCTGATTATGTTGCGCGGCGACGCTAGACGAGGCTGCCCCCTTGGGCTGCCTTTTCATGGAAACCATTGATCGGGAAGGATGCTCACGCCATGCGCGCAGAGACCGAAACTCTCGTTGACGAGATCAGGCAGGCCCTCAGCCTGCTGAGGAGGCATCTTTGACTGGGATGCAGCCCAAAAACGCCTTGGCTATCTGAACAGTCGGGCCGAAGACCCTTCCTTATGGGACGATCCCGCAGAAGCGCAGAAATTAATGCGCGAACGCCAGACGCTTGAAGAAAATATCGCCTCTATCAACCGTATCCAGCAGACGCTGGACGACAGTATCGAGCTGATCGAATTGGGCGAGATGGAAGGCGACGACACAATTGTTCGTGAGGCGGAGAACGCGATCTCTGACCTGCAGGGCGAGATTGAAAAACGCCGGATCGAGACACTTCTCTCAGGCGAGATGGATCAGTCGGACGCCTTTCTCGAAGTTCATGCCGGAGCTGGCGGCACAGAAAGCCAGGACTGGGCCAACATGCTGCTACGCATGTACACCCGATGGGCCGAGAAGCGCGGCTTCAAGGTCGAAGTGCAGGACATCTCTTACGGCGAGGAAGCGGGTATCAAGGGCGCTACGCTCCTGATCAAGGGCGAAAAAGCCAATGGCTGGCTGAAGACCGAGAGCGGTGTGCACCGTTTGGTGCGCATCTCGCCGTACGATTCCAATGCGCGACGCCACACCTCGTTTTCGTCCATCGGTGTCTATCCGGTCATTGACGACAATATTGAGATCGAGATTCAGGACAAGGATATCCGGATCGATACGTTCCGCTCGTCGGGTGCAGGCGGCCAGCACGTCAACACGACTGACTCGGCCGTGCGTATCACTCACGCGCCGACAGGTATCGTCGTGACATCGTCGGAGAAGAGCCAGCATCAAAACCGGGCGAATGCCATGAAAGCCCTTCGCGCACGTCTCTACGACCTGGAGATGAAGAAGCGTGAAGACGCGGCCATGGCAGAACATGACGCCAAGACCGATATCGGCTGGGGCCACCAGATCCGGTCCTATGTTCTGCAGCCCTATCAGTTGGTCAAAGACTTGCGGACGGGGGTGGAGAGCACCAACCCGTCAGAGGTCCTGGACGGCACGCTGGATGAATTCATGGAAGCGGCGCTGGCAGGTAAGGTTGTAGGCGAGGTCGAGGACGTCGAATAGACGCCGGGTACGACCCAGACGTTTCTGACTACAACAGTTCAGCCACCGTCTCGCCCGCTTTGAGAAAGCGTAGCGGATTGATGGCGTCGCCATGGCGGCGGACTTCGTAGTGCAGGTGCGGGCCGGTGGAACGGCCTGTCGAGCCGACCTTCCCGACGGTCATGCCCCGTTGGACTGCCTGCCCGACCTTCACAGTCACCCGGCTCATATGAGCGTAGCGGGTGCTGAGACCATCGGCATGTCTGATTTCGACCATGCGGCCATAACCGCCGTTACGTCCGGCCTTGACGACAACGCCATCAGCCGTGGCCAGGATGGGTAGACCCCGCGGCGCGCTGAAATCCAGACCGGAATGCATGGCACGCCGTCCGAGAATCGGATCTTTTCTGACGCCGAACCGGGATGAAATCGGCTGGTCGGGAAGAGGATTGGCGAGGGGAATGGAAACCGCCGTCTTTTTGACGTCGACATAGCGGTTAAGGGCGATGTCGAGACGCTCGACCATGGTACCGAACGTATCATCGCGCTGGTCGTCCAAAACGGGTTCGAATGGTCCGCCCATGCCGGCATAAGACGGTTCGGCATCGGTAGTGACGCCGACTTCGTCAAGAGCGGCGTTTAGCAAAGTCGTTGCAGCCTCGGCCTTATCTCCCACGACCCCGATCTCTCGAATTTGCTGATTCTCCATGTCCGTCAGCGAATGTTGAAGCGCGACGAAAGCGATGTCAGCGCGGTCGGCGAGGGAGAGCGGCGCCTTGAGTTCGGTAGCGGCGATAAGAGGTTGGGTTGGAGAAGGCGCCATCGCCTGGCGATCTGGCCGGGCCTGCGGCAGTGGCACGGAGCCGGTGGTGACGCCGAATTCACGAAGCAGTGGCGCGATCTTCGCTGAGCGGCTCGCAAGAATATCCTGCCGTTCCATCAGCTGCGTCATACGCATTTCGACAAGGTTCTGGTCGAGCATCTGTCGGCTGGTTATGCGATCGACCTGCCGGCGAAGCGCCGAGATGCGATCCTCATATGCGTATTCGAGATGCGCCTGCCGCCCGGCTTTGCCCGCGATGAGATCGTCACGAACGACAAGATAGGCGGTCGAGGCAAGGTAGCCGATGGCAAGGGCAGAGCCGAGAAAAATCACGCCAAACCGGCCGCGGAGCGTCAATTGAAACTGCCGGATCGTGCCGTCATGGGAGATGATGACGGCCGATGTCTTGCGCTTCTTCGAAATGGCAGCTTGAGAGCTATCCGCCGGGAGCATATCCGTCGCCTATGAAAGAAAATCTGGCACAAGTATCATTCTGTTAAGCTTAAAAAACGGTTTAGGACGTTGCGTGTAGAGACCCCTCCGGCTGAAATTTTACGTCCGCCATAGGCCCGCTGAGCCAGCGAATATTTCTGCAGCCGAGCTGCCCTCGGCCACCGCCAATTCAGGGAAATGATTTGCCGCGATCTGTGTAATTCACAGCGTAGAATAAACCACCGATCAAATGAGATGAATCATTCCGGGACGATTTATTTGAATGATTTAACAATTGGGTGAAGACCTTCGGCTAATATGAAAATATTCATGCAGGGGCGCGGATTTTGTAATTCGGTGATTGAGCTATGGCCCGATTGAATTGGATAAAAAAGAGCCCATTCCGGACGCGGTCGCTACGCACGTGGATCATTATTGCGATGGCGATGGCTTTTTTGCCGGTAGCCTTCGCAGCAGGCGGCGGATTTCTTCTTCTGCATCACGGCGTCATCGCACCTGTTGATGACGTGGCGGACCGGCAGCGGAGGCAAATCACGCCGCTTCAAAGGCTCAATATTCTGATTTGGGACGCGGTCATTCCGGTCGACGAACATTTGGAAGATCCGAACACCGCGCATTTGAACGGCTATCGAAATTTTCGTGAGGAAATCGAGACAGAGTTTGCGAGGGTGATGGGCGCCGTCGGCGATATCCCCTCCGTTCAGGCGCTCATCGAACGTGCCCGCCAGTCCTGGACCGACGCTGACGATATTGCCGGCCGACTTCTGTCTATAGGCTCACCCGATCACTCATCCGAAACCGCTGCGGCTTTTTCCCGCTTCCACGGTTCGATCATGACCACCTCTGACAGGCTTCAGGCGGCTTACAGACAGCTTGGCGAAAAGATCGATCAGGATCACGATATGGCGATCCTGTGGTATGAACGGTCGATATGGCTGTCGACCATTGCCGCAGGCATCGCTTTGCTCGCCATACTCGGTGGCGTCCTTATGATCGGTCGCGTTCTAAAACGCAGCGTTGACCGTCTGGTCGAAGGCGCGGCCCGGTTTGCCGAGGGTGACCGCAGCCACCGGATCGAAGTCGCCGTACCGCCGGAACTGAACCGCGTCGCGGAAGAATTCAATTACATGATCGGCCGGATCGATGAATCGGAACGAGCGCTTTCGGATCTGGCGCATGTGGACAGCCTGACCGGTATATCGAACCGCCGTGCATTCGATACGGCATTCACCGAAGCGCTTTCTCGGCATATTCGCACTGGCGTCCCGGCGTCCTTGCTGGCGCTCGACTTGGACCATTTTAAGCATGTGAACGACACATGGGGCCACGCCGCTGGCGACGAAGTTCTTCGGGCCATCACAAAGGTCATGATCGACAACGCGCGCCCAACCGATCGTGTGTTCAGGATGGGCGGAGAAGAATTTTGTGTGCTTGTTTCGGAAACATCGGCGGAAGAAGCCATGCATCTTGCGGAGCGTCTGCGCTCGGCAATCGAAAAAACAACGGTCCGGTTTGATGCGGAGCAGATTCGCGTCACCGTCAGCATCGGCATTGCCGAACTGACACGAAGTGCCGATCGCGAAGGCATGCTGATCGCGGCCGATCAGGCGCTCTACAAGGCCAAGTCGGAGGGTCGTAACCGCATAGTCGTTTACGACGATACGATCGAGATGGATGAAAACGCCGCCTGAGGCGGATATCCATCCACCGGTTTGGATCTGCTGGCTAACTAAACTTCTATGTCTCAGGCCGACTCGACTGCGGCCAGCACGGCCTCGGCATGACCGGGAACCTTCACCTTCCACCAGCTCTCCAGCACCGTGCCATCTTCACCAACGAGAACGGTGCTGCGCTGAACGCCCATATATTTGCGTCCATACATGCTCTTCTCGACCCAGACTCCATAGGTTTCCAGCACTTTTTTCTCTTCATCCGAAGCGAGGATGACGTCCAGCTCATGCTTGTCTCGAAACTTCGCGTGCTTTTTGACATTGTCCGGTGAGATGCCGACAACGACCGCGCCGTGACCGGAGAACTCGTCTTTCAGCGCAGTGAAGGCGAGCGCTTCAGCGGTGCATCCCGATGTGTCGTCTTTCGGATAAAAGAACAAAACAACCTTTTTGCCCCGATGCTCTGCAAGCGAAAAATCAGCCCCACCGTCTGTAGGTAAGGTGAAGTCCGGTGCGGTGTCGCCCTTCTGCGGAAATGTCATAGCTTCGCCTCTCTTTTGACATAGCGCTGTTCCGGTCCGATACAGGAGCGGACGTGCGAGGTCCACGGGGCAAAGTTGAACACAACGCTTGGGGAGAAAGAGGCCGCCGGGGAGGGTTCACGGTCCAGATCGCTACCGGCGCGATTCAGGCGGATTGCGCTTTTCGTTTTGCTCGCATCGCTCAGCCTATGCATAGCCGCCATCATCAGTTTGTGGTTTGTCGTCCAAAGCGATTACGGCCGAGAGCGCATCGCGGCGGAAACGAATCAACTTCTTCGTCGCGCGATCGCGCAACCAGTGGCCATGCGGATCGGCAGGATTGATTTGGGTCTGCGCGACGGATGGCGTTTGGCTGTCCATCTCCGCGATGTGGCATTGCTGGCGCCCGAAAGTCCCGTTCCTCTCGCTTCTCTGCAGACACTCGACCTCATGCTGTCACCCGCCGCGCTTCTGCAGGGCAGACTTTCGCTGTCCAGTCTGGCGTTGGAAGGGGGGCGTATCGAGGCGGGGCTTCTCGGACAAAGCGATTCCATCGATCCGCTCGCGCCAATCCGAAATGACGCTGGCCAGATCGACCCCGATCGAGCAACCAGTCTTGTGATGCAATCGGTCCGCTTTCTGGACCGCCGCGCGGACGATCTCGGCCTTCGCCGTATCGGTTTAAAGAACGTAACGATTGCGCACGGTTTGCTTGAACTGCGCGTTTCTGAATCCAGCATTCGTCGAAAAAGAGATCGGAACAGCGGACTGACGATGGAGGCGGTGACTGCCGTTCATAACGTCACGGAAACGCTGCGATACGATGTTGCGATCCGAGCTGATGCGACGTTCGATAGCGATCGCCGGATCAAACTGCTTAAAGCCAATCTCGATCTTCCGGATTTTGACCTGCAGCCATCCGCGCGCAGCCGCCTTGATATGAATAGCGTTGGCGTCGAACTGGAGGCCACAGAGATAGGGGCGCAGGAGCCTGGCCGTTTGATGGCGACCGTATCCGCCGATCACTTCGAACTGACTCCGAGACCTCATGAGCCCGTCAGCGGATCGTTCTCACTGACGGTTCGCATGGGCGAGGGAAGCGGAAAAGCGGAGTTCGACGATGGTTTCGTCCGCATAGGCGAAACTCATCTGCCGCTCGACGGCGCGGTCGGTCCCAGCCCGCTCCGTAGCGATGAGGGCACGCCGCTTTATCGTTTCGAATTGATCTCCAACGGGGCCTCGATAAACGCCGTCGACACAGGATTGCCGGCGCTTGAGGGTAATTTCCTGCTACGCGGCAATTACGATCCTCTTTTGAAGATTGCATCCGGCGGCCGCATGGCGATCAATTGGCCGGGAGGCAAAGCTGAGGGCTGGGTGGCGCTGGCGATTGCCGATCCGCCCTTTCTAGGCATGTCGCTGGAAACCGATGAATTGGCTTCTGTCGATCTAAAGCGGCTCTGGCCCTACACGGTGGCTCCGAAAAGCCGCGCATTCGTTCTGGAAAACCTTCAAAAAGGCTCTGGTCGGAGCGTCAAGCTCGACGTGGCCGCGCCTTTGCCGCAGCTTCTCGATCCGGAGTCCCGCCACACAAAAGACGAGCTGAAGCTTGCCATGCGTATGGATGGCGTATCCATCGCTCTGCCGGACGATTTGCCAAACATTGAGAATGCAGCCGGCACGATCAAGCTGGAGGGAACGACGGCTGAAATCCTGGTCGAGCACGGATCGGGCGAGGTCGGCGGAGAACGGCTCGAACTGGGATCGACCCGATTGGATATACCGGACACCAAGGCGAAGCCACTGCGTAGCCAACTCTCTGTATCGGCAACCGGCGATGGCGGAGCGCTCGCCCGGATCGCGCAGTCGGAACCGATCAATGCCCCGCTGCCAATCGCGCCTGAACGCCTCTCTGGCATGGCGACTGCCAATGTCGAGGCCGACCTCATTCTTGGGCCGACGCTGGGGCAACCGTCGGTCAGTGCTTTCGCCGTCAGTGCCGAGTTTGAGAATGCCTCTCTAGACGGCGAGTATGACGGCCACACTGTCGCAGATGCTGATGGAACGCTGTTTGTCGATCCGACCGGGTTGACGCTTCGGCTCCAAGGAAAGCTCGATGATCTGGAGGCCAGCCTCGACCTAAAGCAGGCCAGGGACCAGCCGATGGAGTTCGCCGTTCGCGCGAAGCTCGATGAAAAAGGGTTGAACCGGATTGCGCCTGCTCTGACCGATTATATGAACGGCACCGTGCATGCCGAAATGACGTTGGCGCCAGATGGCGTGCAGGACGTTTCGCTCGATCTCAAGGATGCCGCTCTTGCGGTTTCGCCCATCGGTTGGTCGAAAGGCCTGGGCGTTCCAGGTAAGGCCGCCTTCAGGCTGGAGACGAAGACCGACACGACCCGCATATCGAATTTTAACCTTCAGGCCGGCGCGACTCGGCTTGAGGGGAAGATGACATTGCGCGACGGGGGTTTGGAGAGCGCCGACTTTCCGGTTCTTGCCTTGAATGAAAACGACGATGCCCGTCTGTCGCTCCGGCGAGACGGCAAAACCATGCGCATCACGATACGTGGACCGCGCCTCGATGCTCGCCCTATTGTTAGAATTCTGACATCGCCGGCATCGGAAAAGCCGAAAACTTCACAGGACGGCGAGACGCGGTTGGCCGATCGGGTCGAACTCGATGCTCTGGTTGGAACGCTGAGTGGGTTCGGTGAAGAGGCGCTGCGCAATGCGAAGATCACTTTCAGCGGGACGTCAGACGAACCTGATCATGCCGTTCTCAGCGCGGTGTTCAAAAGTGGTAAGCGCGTCGCCTTCACCTATGAACGGCAGGCCAATCGCAAACTGCGGATAAAAAGTGGCGACGCTGGCGCTTTGCTTCGTTTCACGGACCTCTACGGTAAGGTCTCGGGCGGGCGGATCGATGCGCTGATGACGGGTGGTGCGGCGCAGCCCATGACCGGAACTGTCGATCTTTCCGACTTCCTGATTGTCAACGAGCCGCGGCTGGAATCGCTGGCATCTCGTCCAGCAGGAGGCCAAAGTCTCAATCAGAGAGTCAATGGCAAGCTCGACACGCAATATGTCGCGTTCGAAAGCGGCAGCGTCAGTCTCGTCAAGTCAAAGAACCGTCTCGACGTTGCCAATGGGGTCGTGCGCGGGCCGCAAATCGGCATGATGTTCGAAGGGACTGTTTATGACGCTGAGGGGCGGATGAACATGACCGGCACCTTCATGCCAGCCTATGGCCTCAACCGGATTTTCGGAGAAATTCCGATCCTTGGCATGGTTCTCGGAAACGGCCGCGACAAGGGCCTGATCGGTGTGACTTACCGCTTGTCCGGCCTGGCGAAGGACCCCCAGTTGACCATCAATCCGCTTTCAGTGGTGGCGCCGGGGATATTCCGCTCCATTTTTGCCTTCCGCTGATCCCTACGAGCTCGGGACCACGAGTGCATGCCTCTTCTTACCGACGGATAACTTGATGTGACCCTCCGGTCCAAGGTCGTCGGCTGTGACTGTGCCGCGTTCGTCGGTCACAGGCCGATCGTTGAGCTTTAATCCGCCACCCTTGACCTGCCGGCGTGCTTCTCCGTTCGAACTGGCAAGGCCTGCGGTGACGAACAGCGACAGAATTCCGATACCGCCTTCAAGTTCGCTGCGTGATATCTCGATACGCGGCAGTGCTGAACCGGTCTGTCCTTCTTCAAACGTCCGCCGGGCAGTGTCGGCCGCCTCGTCTGCCGCATCTCGGCCATGCAGAAGCGTCGTCACTTCATTGGCCAGTACCTTCTTCGCTTCGTTGATCTCGGCGTCTTTCAAAGCGGCCAGCCGGGCGATCTCGTCCATCGGCAGCGTGGTATAGAGCTTCAGGAAGCGCTCGACATCGGCGTCTTCGGTATTCCGCCAGAATTGCCAGAAATCGTATGGAGAAAGCATATCGGCGTTGAGCCACACCGCGCCATCAGCCGTCTTGCCCATCTTGGCGCCAGAAGACGTGGTTAGAAGAGGCGAGGTGAGGGCATAGAGTTGCGGCGTGCCAAGCCTGTGGCCCAGATCGATTCCATTGACGATGTTGCCCCACTGGTCGGAGCCGCCCAATTGCAGCCGGCAGCCGTGACGACGGTTCAACTCGACGAAGTCGTAGGCCTGAAGGATCATGTAGTTGAATTCGAGAAATGACAGCGACTGCTCGCGCTCCAGCCGCATGCGCACCGAATCGAAAGAAAGCATCCTGTTGACGGAAAAGTGACGGCCCACATCCCGAAGAAATGGAACATACTCCAGGTCCATCAGCCATTCGGCGTTGTCGATCATCAGCGCGTCGGTCGGGCCGTCGCCGAATGAAAGGTAGTTCTCGAAGGCCTGGCGAATGCCGCTCAGATTGGCTGTAATCGTTTCGCTGGTCTGAAGCTTCCGCGCCTCGTCCTTGAAGGATGGATCGCCGATCATGCCCGTGCCGCCGCCCATCAGCGCGATTGGCTGGTGACCGGTTTGCTGCATCCAGCGCAACATCATAATCTGCATGAGCGAACCGACATGAAGGCTTTTGGCTGTCGGGTCGAAGCCGATATAAGCCGTCACCGTCTCGGTCGCGAAGAGATCGTCCAGCCCGGTCTCGTCGGATATCTGATGGATGAAGCCGCGTTCGGACATGATACGCAGGAAATCGGACTTGAAGGCCATAATGAATATTCCGGCTTGGGAGAAGAACCGCGCGCCGCTAGCGCGGCGTTCGCGGGCGCTTTAACACTGTCCGCATGAGCGAAACAAGAATCGGATGTGTCAGAACCGCCCTCGGCCTGATGAGCGGCACGTCGATGGATGGCATCGACATAGCGCTTGTCCGTTCGGACGGGCGCAGCGTGACGGAACGGGGGCCGAGCCACCTGTTTCCTTATGAGGCGAGTTTCCGCCGCCGTCTGGCGAGCGGTTTGGTCGAAGCCGAGGCGCTGACCGACCGTGACGACCGGCCGGGCGACCTTGCTGATCTGGAGCGCGAACTGACCGACCGTCATGCTTCATCGGTTGATTCATTTTGCCAGAGGTTCGGCTTAACTATCGAAGAAATAGACCTGATCGGCTTCCACGGCCAGACCGTGCTTCATCGACCCGAAAGGGCGTTGACAGTCCAACTCGGCGACGGCAAGCGACTGGCCGGATTGACGGGTATAGCGACGATTGCCGACATGCGCGCCAGCGATATGGTGCATGGCGGGCAGGGCGCGCCGCTCGTGCCGGCCTATCACTCTGCTCTAGCCAGTCTGCTTGGCGCTGATGACGAAACGATCGCCTTCGTCAATATTGGCGGGATCGCTAACGTCACCTTTGTCCGGCCAGGCGAACCGCCACTCGCTTTCGATTGCGGACCCGGCAATGCGCTGATCGATCAGTGGATGCAGGAGCAGGCGGGCATCGATTTTGACCAGAACGGCACGATCGCCAGCGAGGGCAGGGTAATCGATGGCGTTCTGAACGCCTATCTCAGCGATCCATTCTTTGAGAAAAACGGTCCGAAATCACTGGATCGAAACGATTTTACACTGGGCCATATGGCGGGCGTGGAATTGCACGATGGCGCAGCGACCCTCGCACGCCTCACCGCCACCGCAATTCTTGAAGCAGCCCATCTTGCCAAAGTCCGCCCCAAACGCTGGATAATAGCCGGGGGCGGCGCGCGTAACGCGGCGATCGTTCACGATCTGCGGAAAGCTGCCTCTCAGTCGACGGTGGAGACCGCAGAGCAATGCGGTCTGTCGGGCGACATGATGGAAGCGGAAGCCTGGGCTTACCTGGCGATAAGAAGCTTTGAGGGGCTCCCGCTGACATGGCCGACGACGACAGGTGTCGAAGCGCCGGTAACGGGCGGCGTTTTGCACCGGCCCGAGAAGATATCGCCCGGCTAATCGGCCACCGGTCTCGCGAGGCAGGGATCGAGAAGAACCTGCCCTTTGCCAATACGGTTCCAGCCGCCGGCGAACTGCACTGTTTCGCCTATTGTTCGGCCTTCACTGCTATAGGTGACGCACATCACCTGAATGGCCGCTTCATCGCACATGATGAGATATGCGAGCGCGCCGTCCCACTGCGAATCGACCAGCTTACCCTCTATGGTGAGTGAAAACCTGGCGTCGATGTCGGGCGCATGGTCGATCCAGTCACCAATGGTTCGGCACGTCACCGGAACGTCGGCTTAGCCCTCGGCGATACGAAATGGGCTGTCAGGATCTTGCCAGTCCTTATCGGCCGCTACGCTTGGACCAGCGGAGCAGATAAGGATCGAAAGAGTTCCGGCGAGCCGGACCCCCCGCGCCAGAAAAACCATCAGCGGATGCGTTTCGGTTTCGGCTGGGTCAGTTCTCCGTTCAGGCGGCGGTCGAGATATTCCGAGCAGCTTTCGATCAACTCGTCGTGATGGTTGGTATAGAAGTGGTTCGCACCCTCTATTTGCCTTTGTGTGATCGTGATGTGCTTCTGTGTGTGAAGTTTGTCGACAAGCGGTTGCACATCTTTTGGAGTCGATACGCGGTCGTCTGTTCCGTGAATAATCAGACCAGACGAGGGGCAAGGCGCCAGAAACGAAAAGTCGTAGAGATTGGGCTGTGGCGAAACGGAAATGAACCCCTCGATCTCCGGTCGGCGCATCAGAAGCTGCATGCCGATCCACGAGCCGAAGCTATAGCCTGCGATCCAGCAATGTTTGGAATCCGGATGCAGGCTCTGCACCCAGTCCAGAGCTGCCGCCGCATCGGACAGTTCACCGTCGCCATGATCGAATTGGCCCTGTGATCGTCCGATGGAGCGGAAGTTGAAACGCAGCGTCGTGAAGCCACGCTTTTGAAACATGTAGAACAGATCGTACACGATTTTGTTGTTCATCGTGCCGCCGAATTGTGGGTGCGGATGCAGCACCATGGCGATCGGGGCGTTTTTCTCCTTGGAAGGCTGGTAGCGTCCCTCGAGCCGACCGGCGGGGCCGGCGAAGATCACCTCTGGCATTTTTCACTCTTTCTCGAAATGCGTTTAATCCTGACATTCAGGCCATTGCTTCGCCTTGACGCCATCGGGCCGGCTTTCTAAAACACTTAGAACCATTCTAAGTGATTGTGGTAGCCGTCCGGTCGGGTGGCTAAATAGGACAGCCGAGGCCTATTTTTCAAGGAAATTACGGTGCGTTGGCCAGCATCGTGAAGAGATGGACGGAATGTCAGGCAGCAAAGCGCGCCTCTACATGGATTATAATGCCAGTGCGCCACTGCGGCCGCAGGCTTATGACGCCATGCTTGCCGCCCTTCTGATAGATGCAAATCCCTCTTCCGTACACACTGACGGCCGCGCAGCACGGTCGCTCGTCGACCAGTCGCGTCAGCAGATCGATTGCCTGTTCGGCGGACAGGCAAAACAGATGATTTTCACGTCGGGGGCCACCGAAGCTGCGAATTTCGTGTTGACTCCTGACTGGACGATGGGCCGCGCGCCGGTGCGCTTCTCTAAACTATATGTCGCCGCCAGCGCCCATCCCTGTCTTCTTTCGGGCGGCCGATTTGCTTTCGATGATGTCGTTCAGGTTCCCGTCACCGAACATGGCACGGTGGACCTCATTATCCTCGAAGATCTTCTGGACCGACACGATGCCGCGTCAGGCATGCCTTTGGTCGCCATGCCTGCAGCCTGCAACGAAACTGGCGTCATGCAGCCGCTGACCGAACTGGCCTCGCTTGTCCGCGCCAAAGGCGGAACGCTCGTTGTCGATGCGGTCCAGATGGCGGGCCGGCTGCCGATCGATCTTTCAAATCCGGCAGGCGACTATTTCATCTTGTCCGCGCACAAGCTTGGTGGACCACGCGGAATCGGCGCTCTGGTCGCCTTGTCTGATCTTATGATGCCGCGACCGCTCATTACGGGTGGCGGGCAGGAAAAAGGCCACCGCGCCGGAACGGAAAATACTGTTGGGATCGCCGGCTTCGGCGCTGCCGTGCAGGCTGCGCTTATCGATATGGCCGAGGAGCGCTGGGCCGATACCGTAGTCCAGCGAGATCGTTTCGAGGCTGAACTCCGGATGCTATGCCCTTCGGCGATCATCCACGGCGATGCGGTACAGCGGCTTCCCAACACGAGCTTCTTCAGTTTGCCCGGAATAAAGGCGGAAACCGCACAGATTGCGCTCGATCTGGATGGCATTGCCGTTTCCGCGGGTTCGGCCTGCTCCTCAGGAAAGGTTGGACCAAGCCACGTTCTTGAGGTCATGAATGCGGAACGCGTTGACGGGGCATTGCGGGTGTCTCTCGGCCTCGACGCAAGCGACGCCGATATCGACCGGCTTTTGCAGAGCCTGCAACGCCTTTTGAAGCGAAGCAAAACGGCAAGAGCAGCCTGAACGGCCGCTTCGAATTACGCCGCCTGCCGCTTTCATTCGCGGTGGCGGCACACTAAATGGACGGATCAGACCGTCTGCAATGCCTGGCCGACGCCAGGCCCCAACCGCCGGGCCTTGACCCCGGCGAGGAATGGAGAACGACCATGCCTGCTGTGCAGGAGACGATCGAGCAGGTCCGCACGCTTGACGTGGACCAATATAAGTACGGCTTTCAGACCGACATCGAGAGCGAGAAAGCCCCGAAGGGTCTGTCCGAAGATATCATTCGCCTGATCTCGCAGAAGAAGGGCGAGCCTGAGTGGATGCTCCAATGGCGGCTCGAGGCTTACAAGCGCTGGCTTTCCATGGAGGAGCCGGACTGGGCGCGAGTCAGTTATCCGAAAATCGATTTTCAGGACATTCATTACTACGCCGCTCCGAAAAGCTTCAAGGAAGGGCCGAAAAGCCTCGATGAAGTCGATCCCGAGATATTAAAGACCTACGAAAAGCTCGGTATCCCATTGAAAGAGCAGGAAATTCTCGCCGGTGTCCGCCGGGCCGATGAGCCGAGCCAATTGAACGGCGATAGCGATGATGACATCTCCGAAGCGCCCTATGGCAAGGGCCGCGTGGCGGTCGACGCCGTTTTCGATTCCGTATCGGTCGCGACCACCTTCAAGAACGAGCTGAAGAAAGCCGGCGTGATTTTCATGCCAATCTCCGAGGCGATCCGCGAACATCCTGAGCTGGTCAAAAAATACATCGGCTCTGTCGTGCCACAGGGCGACAACTACTATGCCGCACTAAACAGCGCCGTCTTTACCGATGGCTCCTTCGTCTTCGTGCCGAAGGGCGTTCGCTGTCCGATGGAGCTGTCCACCTATTTTCGCATCAACGAGCAGAACACCGGCCAGTTCGAACGGACGCTCATCATCGCCGAGGAAGGAGCCTACGTTTCCTACCTGGAAGGATGCACCGCGCCGCAACGCGATGAAAATCAGCTTCATGCCGCAGTGGTCGAACTTATCGCCATGGACGATGCGGAGATCAAATACTCTACCGTTCAGAACTGGTATCCCGGCGATAAGGAAGGCAAGGGCGGCATCTACAATTTCGTCACCAAACGTGGCGACTGCCGTGGCGCGCGCAGCCATATTTCATGGACGCAGGTCGAAACCGGCTCGGCCATCACCTGGAAATACCCGTCCTGCATTCTGCGCGGCGATGACAGCCGTGGCGAGTTCTATTCGATTGCGGTGTCCAACGGTCATCAGCAGATCGATAGCGGCACCAAGATGATCCATATTGGCAAGAACACGACCAGCCGGATCATCAGCAAGGGTATCTCCGCCGGTAACAGCCAGAACACCTATCGCGGTCAGGTCTCCGTGCTGCGTAAAGCAGGAGACGCCCGCAATTTCACACAGTGCGACAGCCTTCTGATCGGCAATGAGTGCGGCGCGCATACGGTGCCTTACATCGAGGCGAAAAATGCCTCGGCCCGGCTTGAGCACGAGGCGACGACTTCGAAAATCTCCGAGGATCAGCTCTTCTACGTGATGCAGCGCGGCATTCCGGAAGAAGAGGCAATCGCGCTTATCGTCAATGGCTTCGTCAAGGACGTTATCCAGGAACTGCCGATGGAATTCGCGGTCGAAGCGCAAAAGCTGATCGGGATTAGTCTTGAGGGGAGCGTTGGGTGAGTTCGGTCGAAAGCCTACACACCCGTCTTGCCGAAATCGATCGGCTGATCGAAGAAGCTCGCTCGAATGCAGCGCGCGATATCAAAGAAGGCGCGGACCACCAGGTCGAACGCGATCTTGCCGATCTCGTGAAAGAGCGCGAGGCGCTTCTGCTGGACATCGAAACTCAGAATGGCGCTGGCACGCGCTGAAAATTTACGGCGGCATAGCCCGTCTGACTAATTTGAAACGGAACGAAAATGCTTGAAATCAAGAACTTGCACGCCCGCATCGCCGAAGACGGCACGGAAATCCTCAGAGGCGTCGATCTGACGGTGAAACCCGGCGAAGTCGCTGCGATCATGGGGCCGAATGGCTCGGGCAAATCCACTCTATCCTACGTGATCGCCGGCCGCGACGATTATGAGGTTACGGAAGGCGATATTCTCTGGAATGGCGAGAGCATTTTGGAGATGGACCCCGCTGAGAGAGCGGCTGCCGGTGTTTTCCTGGCCTTCCAATATCCGATGGAAATTCCGGGCGTTCCAACCATGGAGTTCCTGAAAACGGCGCTGAACGCGCAGCGCACATCGCGCGGCGAAGAAGCGCTCAAGATTCCGGAAATGCTGAAGCGGGTCAAAGCGGCGTCATCCGAACTCGAAATGGATATTTCCATGCTGAAGCGGCCGCTGAATGTCGGCTTCTCGGGGGGCGAAAAAAAACGCGCCGAAATCCTCCAGATGAAATTGCTTGAGCCAAAGCTTTGTGTGCTCGACGAGACGGATTCCGGCCTCGATATCGACGCCTTGAAAGTGGTCGCCGATGGCGTGAACCATCTGCGTAGCGAAGACCGCGCCTTTCTCGTCATCACCCATTACCAGCGTCTGCTGAACCATATCGTGCCCGATAGCGTCCATGTCCTCTACAAGGGTCGTGTCATTCGTTCAGGCGGTAAGGAACTGGCGCTGCAACTCGAAGATCAGGGCTATGCCGAGATCATCGGCGAAGCGGCGTAACGGAGCGGTTTGATGACAGCCCATACGCTTATCAAGAACACACAGGCCGAAAGCGCTCTGATCGACGCTTTCGCCAAGTCGATTGACACTCTGCCCGGAGCCGCCACCACGACGACGGCGCGCAAAACGGCGATCGGTGGCATTTCAACCCGCGGTCTTCCGACGCGTCGGGTGGAGGAATGGCATTACACAGACCTGCGCAATCGCCTGAAGACAGTGCCGGAAGGCGACGCCCGGGCGTCTGGCGATGCGCTGAATGCGCTCGCGGAAGGCATTGCGCGTATCGACCTTTTCGATGGCAATGTACCGTCAGATTTGCCGACTGGCGTTCAGGTGACTCACTTGCGCGATCTTCTCGAAAGGGGCGAACTCGACCGCTCTCTAGCGCCTGCTGATCCAGAAGACGTCATCGGCGCTCTCAACGCAGCCTTTGTCTCTCACGGAGCGGCTCTGACGATTGACGCCGGCGCCAAGCTCGACAAGCCGCTGGAGTTGTCGGCCTCTCACGGTCCGGGTCAGGCTCATTTGCGTGTTCCGGTATCGGTTGGTGCGGATGTCGAAGCCACGATCGTCGAGCGGCAGACAGGCGAGGGGGCTGCCTTCGTGACCGGTGTTGTCGATCTTACCGTGGGTGACGATGCCAATGTGCTTTGGGTTTTGGTCCAGGAGCAGGCTGTCGACACCGATCAGCTGACGCAGATGAAATTCCGGCTTGGCAAGAATGCTCGTCTGACGCTGGCTATTTTGAATGCGGGCGGCCGTTTGGTCCGTCACGAAATCAGAGGCGTGCTGGAAGGCGAGGGCGGCGATTTTCAGATGCGCTGCGTGAACCTTCTCGGTGGTGAAAGCCATGTCGACGTGACCATGGTGCTCGATCACATTGTGCCGAACACGACCGGAACGGAGATCGTTCGCAACATTGCGACGGGCAAGGCGTCAGGCGTGTTTCAGGGTCAGATCCGTGTCGCCAAGGAAGCGCAGAAAACTGATGCTCGCATGGCCTGCAACACGCTGCTCGTCTCTGACGAAGCCGATTTTTCGGCCAAGCCGGAGCTGGAAATCTTTGCCGACGATGTGGCTTGCGGTCACGGCGCGACCGTCGCCGAGATCGACGAGGCGCATTTGTTCTACCTTATGAGCCGCGGCATTCCCGAAAACAGGGCGCGCGCATTGCTCGTAAAGGCGTTCGTTGCAGAAATTCTCGAAGAACTCGACCATGAGGCGATTTCTGAAGCCCTGGTGAGCAAGGTCGACGATTGGTTCTCAAAAAATGGCTGATCTGCCCATCAGGCTCGATCATTCGGTCATCGCCGTGGAAGACTGGGATGTCGCCCGCGACTTTTACGGCCGCGTTCTCGGCGCCGAAATCATAGAGCAGGGCGCCGGTCTGGGATTTCGCTTCGGCCAGTCACAGTTGAACTGCCATGGACCGGGCGTTCGCGGCAATCCGAATGCGAGGCATCCGGTAAGGCCGGGTGGCGCCGATCTTTGCTTTTGCTGGAACGGCCCGGTGCAGGAGGCGATCGACCATCTTGCGGCGCACGACGTTGCCATCGAACTCGGCCCGGTGACGCGCAATGGCGCGGGCGGAGAGGGACGAAGTGTATACTTCCGCGATCCTTATGGCTCGCTTCTGGAGTTCATAAGCTATGACGGTTGAGGCTTGTTCCATCGCCGATCCGCTTGCGGGCTTCGATGTCGATGCGGTTCGCGCGCAATTTCCGATCCTGTCGCGCGAAATTCACGGTAAGCCGCTGGTCTATCTCGATAACGGCGCGTCGGCGCAAAAGCCGCGCGCGGTCATCGACGCGATGAGCCGGATGTACGAAACCAGCTATGCCAACGTGCATCGCGGTCTGCATACCCTATCGAACGAAGCGACCGACGCATTCGAACAGGCGCGCGAGACTGTGCGCCGTTTTCTGAATGCAGCCAGTGTCGAGGACATCGTCTTCACCCGGAATGCGACCGAGGGCATCAATCTGGTGTCCTACAGCTACGGCGCGGTGGAACTGGATGAGGGCGACGAGATCGTGCTGTCGATCATGGAGCATCATGCCAATATCGTGCCCTGGCATTTTCT
Organism: Notoacmeibacter sp. MSK16QG-6; assembly: GCF_024158145.1. GTDB lineage: Bacteria > Pseudomonadota > Alphaproteobacteria > Rhizobiales > Rhizobiaceae > Notoacmeibacter. The sequence continues at coordinate 42,565 of NZ_JAMYXM010000001.1, read as the reverse complement.
TCGCGAACGCAAGGGCGTGAAGCTCGTCTGGGTTCCGGTCCGTGACGATGGCTCCCTTCATTTGGAAGATGTCGAAGCGGCAATTACCGACCGCACCAAACTCATAGCCATGACGCATATGTCGAACGTGCTCGGCACGGTCACGCCGATGGCCGACATTTGCGAGATGGCGCGCGAGCGCGGTATCGCCACACTGATCGACGGCAGCCAGAGCGCTGTACACATGCCGGTCGATGTTCAGGCGCTCGGTTGCGACTGGTTCGTTTTCACTGGCCATAAAACCTACGGCCCGACCGGAGTTGGCGTCCTGTATGGCCGCAAGGAGCGGATGGAGCCGTTACGGCCCTTCCTCGGCGGCGGCGAGATGATCGAGGAAGTGACAACAGACAACGTCACCTACAATCAACCGCCTCACCGCTTCGAGGCGGGAACGCCCAACATTGTCGAAGTGATCGGCTTGGCAGCGGCGCTTGACTGGATGGACGGGATCGGCCGCGAAACGATAGCGGCATACGAAGCGAAGCTTCGCGATTACGCGCATGAACGTCTCGGCGGTCTCAACTGGCTGCGCATATTCGGCCACGCGCCGGACAAGGGTGCGATTGTCAGTTTCGAGATGGAGGGCGTTCACGCCCATGACGTCTCGATGCTGATCGACCGGTCCGGTATTGCCGTTCGCGCCGGCACGCACTGCGCACAGCCGCTGCTGCAGCATTTTGGCGTGACCAGCACCTGCCGCGCCTCATTTGCGGTTTATAATACGCTGGACGAGGTCGATAAACTCGCCGAGGCGCTGCAAAAAGCGCACGATTTCTTTGGGTGATGTGATGAGTGACGAGACCGATCAGGCCGAAGGAGCGCAGAAGGTCTATTCCGCCTCCGCCTTACCGGCTGAAGAACTGGCCCGGATGACGGACGATATCATCACGGCATTGAAGACGGTTTACGATCCCGAAATACCGGCGGATATCTACGAACTCGGCCTGATTTATAAGGTCGATATCGAAGACGACCGGACCGTTAAGATCGACATGACGCTGACCGCTCCCGGCTGTCCTGTTGCCGGTGAGATGCCCGGCTGGGTACAAGATGCGGTGTCCACGGTCGAAGGAGTGCAATCGGTCGATGTCAGCATGGTGTTCGATCCGCCATGGACGCCCGACCGCATGAGTGAAGAAGCGCAGTTTGCTCTCGGCTGGTACTGAGGGCGACGGCTTGGCTTGATCGAAGCATCGAACTCTCCCATCTTTGATGGGAAACGTTACCGATCCGCCGGACCTTTGATTTGACCGGCAAGGAGAGATTATGGGCCTTTCACTGGTCAGCCTGACAGATGATGCCGTCAATCGGATAAACGAGATCGTCGCAGATCGTGACGGCGCCCGCGGCCTTCGCCTGGGGATCAAAAAGGGCGGCTGCGCCGGTATGGAATATACCGTCGATCTAGTGACCGATCCCGATCCGAAGGACGATCATGTCGAGGTCGACGGTGCTCATCTCTGGGTCGCGCCTGAGGCCATGCTGTTTCTACTCGGCACAGAGGTCGGCTTTGAAAAAACACCCTTGCGTACCGGCTTCACCTTCCGCAATCCCAACGAAAGCAGCGCCTGCGGCTGCGGCGAGTCTGTCGAGCTGGAAGCGGCGGATTTGAAGGAACTGGCCGAAGCAAGGCGATCGGCCTAGGGCTGACTGATTTGGACGATGATTATCTAGCCGATCTGTTCTCAGGTCTCGGACCGATCTCCGTACGCCGCATGTTCGGCGGTAAGGGCATCTACCATCAGGGGCTTATTTTCGCGCTTGATATGAGCGATGGCCGCATCATGATGAAAGGCGATGCGGTAAACGCTGGCAACTATGAAGCGGCAGGCTGCGAGCGTTGGAGTTATCAACGGCCCGGCAGAAATAAGACGTTCATGCCGTACTGGACAGCGCCAGACGATGCGCTCGATAGTCCGGAGGCCATGATGCCATGGGCGCAGAGCGCCTTTGCGGCTGCGCTAAGGGCCGACGATAAGAAACGGAAATAGTAGTAGGCCCGTAGGCGGATAAACTGGCTTCAGGCCAAACCGTTCATCATGAAAGCCGGAACTTCGTCGCCGAACCCTCGTGGCGCATCGCCGAGATCGTCCTTCTTTCGGCCTCGACGATTATCGGCCTGACCCCCGCTTTTGGCCGAACCGGAATTATGTTCGCCGTCAGCGCTCTTCTTGGAGCGAGACCGATTTTGCATGGGCTTTTCATTCGACTGAGGCTGTTCGGCGGACTTTGGTTCCTTGCCAATGTCGGCCTGATCGTCCGTTTTCAGATCGGATCGATCGGCAACATCCGCCGGCGCTGCCTTATTGTCATCACCGGCGGCCTTGTTCGATCCACGGCTGTTAGAGCGTTTGCGTCCGGTCGACCGGCCTCGTCCGCTTCTTTTGTCTTCCGCGCCTTCGTCACCGAGCGATGACAAATCACCACCGACCCATTCGACATCCTGCTCAATCAGCTTGATGACCGAGTCGAGATATTTCTCATCGGATTTGGAGACGAGCGTGAAGCTCTTGCCGAGGCGGCCTGCGCGGCCTGTTCGCCCGATCCTGTGGACGTAATCCTCCGCATGGCGCGGAATGTCGAAATTGAAGACGTGACTGACATCGGGGATATCGAGACCGCGAGCGGCAACATCGGATGCGACGAGCAGACGAAGCTTGCCATTGCGGAACGCTTCGAGCGTCGCCATTCGTGCGCGCTGGTCCATATCGCCGTGCAATGCGCCCGCATCGTAGTCGTGCTTGAGCAGCGAGCGGAATAGCGTCGATACGTCGACCTTCCGATTGCAGAAGATGATCGCGTTTTTAAGATCGTCCCCTTCGGCATCGATCAACTCGCGCAGCTTGGCGCGCTGATCGTAATCTTTTTTGCCGACAGCTACGAGCTTCTGCTCGATTGTGGACGACGTCGAAGATGCCCGCGAGACTTCGACCTTCACCGGCGCTTGAAGGAACTGCTCGGTCAGGCGCTGAATCTCGGGCGGCATGGTCGCCGAGAAGAAGAGAGTCTGTCGGGTGAAGGGGATCAGTTTGCAGATGCGCTCGATATCGGGGATGAATCCCATATCGAGCATGCGGTCGGCTTCGTCGATAACCAGAATCTCGACGCCCGTCAGCAGCAGTTTGCCGCGTTCGAAATGATCGAGCAGCCGACCGGGTGTCGCGATAAGCACATCGGCGCCGCGCTCCAGTTTCTTTTCCTGCTCGTCGAAGGACACGCCGCCGATCAGAAGCGCGACATTAAGCCGCCGATGGTTCTTGCCGTATTTCTCGAAATTCTCTTCCACCTGCGCGGCGAGTTCGCGCGTCGGTTCCAGGATAAGCGTCCGGGGCATACGCGCCCTGGCGCGTCCTTTCTCCAGCAATGTCAGCATTGGCAGCGTGAAAGACGCCGTTTTACCCGTGCCCGTCTGCGCGATGCCCAAGACGTCCTTGCGCTCCAGCGCATGCGGGATAGCTCCGGCCTGAATGGGCGTCGGCGTGGTGTAACCAGCGTCCTCCACAGCAGACAGAACTTTCTTCGACAGGCCCAGTTCGGCGAATGTCGGTAATGTCTCTTGGGTCTCGTTATCCGAAACGGTCACGGCAATCCGGTCTTGGAACAGGCGCGGCGTTGGATCGGTCCAGTTGGCGGCGCGTACAGGAAAGGGGCGTGCTTTTGACAAGCCCCGCTTGGCGGCGAACTACGGCTTGACCGACTGAAAGTCAAGCGAAGACGGCATTTGCGGCTTTATAAGCGTTAATTTAGCTGTGATGACGCGCAATCAATAACGGAACTGTTCCAGAAGAATACGCTCATCCCAACCATGACTTCTGTCGAACAAAATGGTTGCTGAAAGAGATCGGCTCTCGCGAATGGCGACAGCGCGAACGCTTTTGATTTCAGTGTGATCGGCAACCGCGTTGACCGGGCGTTTCTCCGGTTCAAGGATTTCGAGATCGACCGTCGACTGGTTAGGCAGCAGCGCTCCGCGCCAGCGCCTTGGCCGGAATGGGCTGACCGGCGTCAACGCCAGAAGCGGCGCCGAAAGCGGTAGAATAGGTCCGTGCGCTGACAGATTATAGGCTGTCGAGCCAGCAGGCGTAGCTACCATCACGCCATCGCAAACCAGCTCCTCCATTCGAAGGCGGCCATCGATAAGGATGCGGATCTTCGCCGCCTGATAGGACTGCCGCAGCAGCGAAACCTCGTTCAATGCCGCTGCGTGGTGGTCATCGCCGTTCAAATCTGTGGCGATCATCCGCAAGGGCCGGATCGTTTCACCTTCAGCATCTTCAATTCGCTCGATCAGCCCCTCATCGGAATAATCGTTCATCAAAAAACCGACCGATCCGCGGTTCATTCCGTAGATGCGGGAATCGGTATCCATATGGTCGTGAAGGGTCTGGAGCATGAATCCATCGCCACCAAGCGCGACGATCACATCGGCCTCGCGGCTGTCATGATTTCCGTAGCGGTCGCTCAGCCGTCTGGCTGCACCTTTTGCCTCTTCGGTATCGCTGTGAACGAAGGAAAATTTCATGACGGCAAGGTAGGTCAGTCGAACCTTTTGGAAAAGTGCTTATCCCAAGCAAACTTAGCTGGAGAGAGATTAAGTCGCCGCGGCCGCCTCGGCGGCCGGCCAAACAGCCGAAAGGCTGGCGATGGGATGACGCCAATGTTTGGAAAATGGTGCCCCCGGACGGAATCGAACCGCCGACCTTCGGTTTACAAAACCGCTGCTCTACCAGCTGAGCTACAAGGGCATTCCACGCCGCTCTGATAGGCTGCAAACGGCTCGGTTGCAAGGGTGGAACCGCTCTTCCGTCCCACGCATTGCCTCATCGAACAGGAAATTTCAGGGGCAAGTCCGGTATGAGCAGTTTCGAGGATCGCGTCAGCCATTGCAAAGGCGAGTTGAGGCAGAACAGCGACACCGTCATTTACTGGAGCGTGCTCGCACATCGCATTGCCGACAATCCCGCACTGGCGCGGGCCATCGAACTGGCGAACGAGCACGGCAAGCGATGTCTGGTGGTGGCAAGTCTTTCGATCCACGGCGGAGAAATTACGAAGCGCCAGACGAAATTTGCTGTCCAAGGCATCGCCGAGATGAAAGAAGCGTTGAAGGAAAAGAGTATTCCCTTCTTCTTTCTGGCAGTCTGTGACGATGGTCTGCCTGATGCGATTTTGGATCGTGCCGCGGCTGTTATCACCGATTTCGGCTATCTCCGGCACCATCGCCAGCAGCGAGAAAAATTGGGCCAGGCGTTCGACGGATGCATTGAAGCACTGGAAACGATGGTTTGTGTCCCGGTGGTGGAAGTGTCCGACAAGCAGGAATACGCTGCCCGGACCATCCGTAAAAAGCTGATGGAAAGGCTAGACAACTGGCTGACCGAGGCGAAGATGCCGACGCTCGAAGATCAAACCGGTTTGCGGCTCGATATCGAGGAGAGCCCGCTGGACTGGAAAAAGATCGATGGCGTCTCCGACGATGAAGCGTCGGAGATTGATTGGCTGGAAGGAGGGAGCGAAAAAGCGCGGGCTCGTCTGAGCGCCTTTCTCAGAAGCGATCTGGCGAACTACGCCGATGACCGCTCCGATGCCAACAAGGAGAATGTGTCTATTCTCTCGCCCTATCTCCGCTTCGGTCATATCGCGCCGACAGAGATTGTACGCAAAGCGAGATCGGCCAAAGCCGACGCGGACGCATTCATTGAGGAACTGGTAGTTCGCCGCGAACTGGCCTGTAATTTCTGCCATTACAATCACAATTACGATCGGCTCGACGCTTTGCCGGATTGGGCCGAGGAGACGCTTGATAAGCATGAAAGCGATGAGCGCGATCCCAAATACGGGACCGCGTCACTGGAAAACGCCAAGACGGGCGATGACGTCTGGAATGCCGCGATGATGGAGATGAAGCAGCGCGGCTATCTCCACAATCATCTCCGCATGTTCTGGGGCAAATATATTGCCAAAGCGATGCGCGATCCGAAGACCGCTCACAAGACGTTATTGACGCTCAACAATCGATATTTCCTCGATGGTGGCGATCCGAACAGCTTTGCAAATACGCTGTGGGTCTTTGGTCTCCACGACCGGGCATTTCAGGAAAACGATGTCATCGGCAAGGTCCGGCCGATGGGGCATGGCGCACTGGAGCGCCAATTCGACGTGGAAAAATGGGTCGAGGACAGGCAGTGAGATTGACCGAAAATCTCCGGTCAGGCTGCCTGCTTTTGCGTATCGCAGCCTGCCTGCTGCGAGAACCACTGCAGAAGACGGATTTCACCGGCATCCAACCATTCTTCGTCCTCGGCGTCGATGGCTGAAAGCTGCTCGCACAGCTGGTTGCCGTGCCAGCTATCGATCAGTCCGGGATGAATGTACTGGCTGCGACAAACGGCGCGCGTATTGCCCAGAACGGAGGCAACTTCGTCGATGGCTGAGTTCAGCATCTGAGCCTGGGCGCGTTTGGTTTCAGGCAGTGCGATACCGTTGAGAATATCGGCCGCAAGAACAGTCGCCGTCCAGGTGCGGAAATCCTTGGCCGAAAAATCCTGCTCGAGCGTATCCCTGATGTAATCGTTCACATCGTGGCTGCGAACAGGTTGGCGTTGGCTATCGTCACTGAGATATTTGAACAGGTGCTGGCCGGGAAGATCCGAAATCGAACGAATGACGCGCGCAATGCGGCGATCGGTCAGTGATAAATCCCATTCCTTGCCGCTTTTGCCACGAAACGTAAAACGCACCGTGGAATGGCCGAGATCCAAATGGCGCTTCTTCAGCGTTGTGAGGCCGAAACTGCGATTCTTTTCGGCATAGCGCACATTGCCAATGCGGATCATCGTATTGTCGAGCAGCCAGACAACCAAAGCCAAGGCTTTGTCTTTGGGCATGCCGTGGCGTCGCAAATCGGCATCGACCCGTTGACGAAGCGTTGGCAGTGCCGTGCCGAATAAGGGCAGCGTCTCGAACTTCAGTCTGTTCTGCTGCTCCATCCAGTCAGGATGATAGCGATACTGCTTGCGCCCTTTTGCATCCCGCCCAGTCGCCTGAATATGGCCTCTTGGATCGGGGCAGAGCCAGACATCTTTCCAAGCCGGCGGGATAGCCAACGCGTTGAGACGCTGTCGTATCGACTTGTCGGCAATCCGGTGCCCCTTCTGGTCGCGATAAACGAAACCCTTTCCGGCGCCTCGCCGGCTCCAGCCAGTTTCATCGTCGTTGACATAGACGAGGGATGCGCGGTCGGCGAGCTGTTCGTAATAGTCGTCGGAATCCGGATCGGGCAATCGATTTTCGACCTGCTCGGACTCGCCATACGCCAACATCGGTAACGCACTCCTACCTCAACCATCGCACCGAACGATGCTCGGAAAACGGGAGGCGGGGCCTAAGGTTCCCGGAGCACTATTCGCTCTTCGGCGGATGAACGCGGCTGACGTCTCTTGGCAGACGCTGCTCGGCATCGTCGGTAGGCTGATCCGTAAAGCCGGTCGTATCCGCCCGCTTATAGAAATCGCGCTCAATGGCGACCGGCGAGATGCAGAAGGCCGTCACCAGTTCGGCGACCGAACGCAGGGCATGAAGATGAATGCGCTCATAGCCGTGGCTGGAGTCGACGCCGAAGGTGGCAAGCGCTGTTCGAACATCGGCCCCGGCCTCAAGCGCTGAAGCAGAATCAGAGCGATAATATCGGAAGACATCCTTTTGGTAGCGGATGTCATTTTCGACGCAAAGATCGACCAGCTTTTTTGACAGATGATAATCGAACGGACCCGTCTGATCGGCCATGGCGATGGTCACGCCGAACTCGTCGGAATTCTGGCCGGGGGCCGTGGTCCCATTATCGATTGCCAAAAGCGAAGCAACATCGTTTGAGACAATCGAAGCCGCGCCGACGCCGACCTCCTCGGCAATCGTGAAGAGCCAGTGAATGTCCACCGGAGTTTCGACTTCCTCGTGCTGCATGGCTGAGAGAGCGGCGAGCCCCGCCGCGACGCCGGCCTTGTTGTCCAGATGTCGCGAGACGATGAAGCCGTTTGGCAGAAACTCTGGCTGCGGGTCGATGGCAACAAGATCGCCGACCTCGATACCGAGCCGGTCGGTTTCCTCCGGCGACCGGGTCAGGGCGTCGATACGAAATTCAACATTGTCCCAGCTTACTGGCTGGCTGTCGATTTCCTCGTTGAAGGTATGGCCGGACGACTTCAGTGGCAAAATCGTGCCGCGATAGCCGCCCTTTCGCGAGAAAACGGTGGCGCGAGCGCCTTCAGCGAAGCGGGCGGACCAGGTTCCGACCGGAACGAGGGAGGGGCGGCCATTCGGTCGGATGGATTTGACGATCGCGCCGATTGTGTCGAGATGGGTGACGATAGCCCTCGCGCCGCGAATATCGCGTCCGCGCCGGATTGCACGAATGGCGCCCCGGCGGGTCAGTTCGACGCTCAAACCCAGATCGTCCAGCATGTCGGCGACACGCATTGTGATGGTATCGGTATAGCCGGTAGGGCTTGGAATATCGAGAAGTTCGGAAAGGACGTTCGACAGATAGTTGGTGTCGATCGGCAGTCGGTTCATGCAGGAAGCTCCGATTGGGATGCGCGAAGCGCTTCCCTCGCTGCATAAGGCATCGATAGAGGAAAGAGTAGGTCGATAAATCGCTCGGCCGTCGGCTGCGGTTCATGATTGGCCAGCCCCGGCCGCTCGTTGGCCTCGATAAAAGCGTAGTCGGGACCACGCGGACTTTTCACCATGAAATCGATGCCGGTGACGGGAATATTGATGGCCCGCGCCGTACGAACGGCGGCATCGACAAGTGTTGGATGTACCTCGCCGGTGACATCGTGAATGGTGCCACCGGTATGAAGGTTGGCCGTTTTGCGAACCTGAAGTGTTTTGCCGTCCGGCAGAACGTCAGTCATGTCGTAGCCGCCGGCGAGACAGGTCGCGCGCGTGTCCTCGTCGAGCGGGATACGAGATTCGCCGCCAGTCGCCGCGCTACGGCGTCGGCTCTGATGTTCGATCAGCGTTTCGACAGTCGATTCTCCATCGCCGACAATCTGTGCCGGCTTACGGATTGCGGCTGCCACCAGCTTGTAATTGATCATAACGAGCCGCAGATCGCTGCCTTCGACCATTTCTTCGATCAGCACTTCGTCAGCGACCTTCCTTGCTGCCGTGATCGCTTTTTCAAGTTCATCCTGACTTTTCACGCCGACCGTAATTCCGCGACCCTGTTCGCCCCGCGCGGGTTTGACGACAAGAGCGGAGTGGTCGTCCAGGAACTGCTTGATTTTGTCGTCTGGAGCTTTCGTGGTGATCTGGCTTGGAACGCGGACGCCGGCCTTTTCTACGACACGGCGCGTGACCGATTTATCGTCGCAGATGCTCATCGCGATGGCCGATGTGAACTCCGTCAGACTTTCGCGGCACTGTACGGTACGACCGCCATAGGAAAGCTGGAAGAATCCGCCTTCGGCATCGGTCACCTCAACCTGGATGCCGCGCCGCCGGGCTTCGTCGACGATGATCTTTGCATAGGGATTGAGGCCGTGATCCTTTTCCGGACCGCTGAAGAGCTGCTCATTAATCGCGTTCTTGCGTTTCACCGTGAAGTAAGAAACGCGGCGAAAACCAAGCTTCTCGTACAGCGCTATGGCGCTCTCATTATTATGCAGGACGGTGAGATCCATATAAGCGGCGTTTCGCTCGGCAAAGTGGCCGGCAAGCCGGTGCACGAGCGACTGGCCGATCCCGCTTTGTCTCGCTTGCGGGTCGACCGCCAGGCACCACAATGACGAACCGCGTTCTGGATCTCCGAAAGCCTGCAAATGATCGACGCCAGTCACCGTTCCGATGATCGCCCCGGTCTGATCGTCTTCCGCGACGAAATATGTGAGCGCCCGCGCATCGCGGTGGGACCAGAAAAACTCCGGTGGCACAGGCACCATGCCACGGGTTCGATAGATGCGATTGACCTCTTCCGCATCGCTATGGGACGACAGCCGCCGGATGAAGAAATTGCTTGGCTTCGGGTCGCCATTCCGGTCGCTGCCCAGATCGATGCGGAAGGTATGGGAGGGGTCGAGAAAAAGCTCGTGCGGGGCCAGCGATAGCAGCACATGAGGGTCGTCCACATAGACTGCGATGTCGCGGGCGTCGGCGCGCTCGCGACGCAGCGTTTCGATAAGCGTTTTGCCGTTCTCAAAGGTCTGGCCGAAAACGAGTCGCCCCCATCCGCAATCGAGGCTGTAGTTGGTCTTTGGTCCTTCGGTCTCTGCCATGATTAGGCGCTCCCGGCACCGTGAGATTGAAGCCACATCTCAAGCAACGCCACCTGCCAGAGTTCGGAGCCGCGAAGGGGCGTGATGTGATCCGTGGGCTTGGCGAAAAGATCGTCCAGGTAAGACTGGCGAAAAAGGCCGCGGTCCCTGGCAGCCTGACTGGATAACGCATCGCGCACCATTTCCAGATAAGGGCCGGAAATGTATTTCAGGGCCGGGACAGGGAAATAGCCCTTCTTGCGGTCGATCACTTCGGACGGAATGACGAGCCTCGCCGCTTCCTTCAGAACGCCTTTGCCGCCATGCGCCAGTTTGTACTCGGGCGGAATAGTCGCAGCCAGTTCCACCAGCTCGTGGTCGAGAAATGGCACACGCGCCTCCAGTCCCCACGCCATTGTCATATTGTCGACTCGCTTGACCGGGTCGTCGACGAGCATGACCTGGCTGTCGAGCCGGAGCGCCCTGTCGACCGGTGTATCGGCTTTGCCTGCCATAAGATGGGCACTGACGAGTTCGCGGCTGGCATCGCTTGCCGCCAGCCATTCGTCTGAAAGGTGGGTGGCCATCTTGGCGTGGTCGCGGTCGAAGAAAACCTTGGCGTAGTCCGACACGACGTCGTTGGAGTTCATAAGTGGCGGATACCAGTGATAGCCGGCGAAGACTTCGTCCGCCCCCTGACCGGACTGCACCACGCGAATTTGCTTCGAAACCTCACGCGAGAGCAGGAAAAACCCGACATTGTCATAGGAGACCATCGGTTCGCTCATTGCGTGAATAGTATCGGGAAGTTCGTTGATCAGATCGGCAGATGGCACGAAGATCTGGTTATGATCGGTGCCGAAATGATCGGCGATTAGGTCGGAATATTGAAACTCATCGCCCTTCTCGCCATGTGCTTCCTCAAAGCCGATGGAGAAAGTTTTCAGATCGTGCTGGCCCTGCTCGGCAAGCAGGCCGACGATCACCGAACTATCCACCCCGCCCGAAAGCAGAACGCCGACGGGAACGTCTGCTACCATGCGCCGCTGAACGGCAAGCCGCAACGCCTCCAGCACCCGATCACGCCAGTCGTCGAAGGTGAGGCCGCTATCTTCCGCCCGGCGCGTGTAAGGTGGCTGCCAGTATGTGCGGTCGGTCTCGTTACCGTCAGCGTCGATGCGCCGGATTGTCGCTGGCGGCAATTTGCGCACACCATTCAGGATCGTACGTGGTGGAGGCACGACCGCGTGAAAGCTCATGTAATTGTGCAGGGCATCGCGGTCGATCGACGTATCGATATCGCCGGCTGCGAGAAGGGCAGGGAGGGTCGAGGCAAAGCGCAGCTGCTTACCCTGCCGACTGAAATAGAGCGGCTTAATGCCAAAACGGTCGCGCGCCATGACCGCTTCGCCAGTGTCGCGATTATAGATGCAGAAGGCGAACATGCCGTGAAAACGGCTGACGCAGTCCTCGCCCCAAGCGTGAAACGCCTTGAGAATGACTTCGGTGTCACCGGTGGAAAAGAAGCTGTAACCCAGCCCTTCGAGTTCGCCTCGAAGTTCCGGATAATTATAGATACAGCCATTGAAAACGATGGTCAGACCCAGTGCCGGATCGACCATCGGCTGCTGGGCTTTCTCCGACAGGTCGATGATCTTAAGGCGACGGTGGCCGAATGCAGCGCGTCCATGTCCAACGAGACCCGATCCGTTTGGCCCCCGGCTTTGCATGGAAGAGACCATGCGGCTGACAGCAGCCGTATCGGCCCATTCGCCGTCGAATCGGATTTCACCGGCTATGCCGCACATAAATTGTCCTTCCTGTTGCGGTTTATTCGCGCTTTGTATGAGAGCTTATTAGATATGTCACATGGCCCTTCGCGTTAGCGAGACAAGGTTTCGCACCAGCGAAGAAGAGCGGCTCTACTGGTCGGCTGTTATTGTCAGATCAGGCAGGCGCGCGAATGCATGTTTCAGGGCGTCGGACCACCCGAGCGAAATGGCGCGAAAATCGGCATCGTGTTCCTCGAAACGCCGGAACGGGCCAATTTGGAAACTGTCCTTGTTGTAGATCACCATATCGATTGGCAGACCGACGGACAGGTTGGACCGGAGCGTCGAATCGAATGAAATGAGCATCAGCTTTGCCGCCTCGGCGAAATCCATTTGCTGCTCATAGGCCCGACTGAGGATGGGTCGCCCATATTTGATCTCGCCGATCTGGAAAAACGGGTTATCCGATTTGGCCTCGATAAAATTGCCTTCCGGATAAATAAGGAAAAGGCGGGGCTCGCTCCCGGCGATCTGCCCCCCGAGAATAAGCGTAGCGGAGAAGGCGTGGGCCGTTGGCTGATCGTCGTGAATACGCATGTTCGTGACCACCTCGTTCAGCGTTTCGCCGACGAGCTTTGCGGTCTGGAACATGGATTGGGTGCGAAAGATGGATGGATCGCGGTCGTCCGGTGCCTTGCTTCGCTCTTCCAGAAGGCCGATGGCCGCCTGCGTTGTCGCCAGATTGCCTGACGAGAGCAGCACCATGGACCGTTCGCCCGGCATTTCGAACGTATGAACCTTTTTCACACGCGAAACGTCATCGACGCCAGCATTGGTGCGCGTGTCGCTCATAAAGATGAGGCCGCGATCCAGCATCATTGCCACGCAATATGTCACGGATTGGCCCTCCCACCGGGCGACGGTCGGACGGCTTACTGCTGTTCTACAGCAAGATTGACCGACAGACGCTCGCCTTCAGCGCCGACCCGCACCCCGCTGATCGGACAGGCGTCATTATAGTCCCGACCGGAGGCGATTCGCACGTAGCGTTCGTCTGGACATTTGCGGTTTGTGGGATCGAAGCCGACCCAGCCCAAACCGTTCAGATAAGTTTCGGCCCAACCGTGAGAAGCCTCTCCGCCTATATCGTCTCCGGAGACGAAGTATCCGGATGCGTAGCGGGCGGGGATACCGAGATGCCGGGCAGCCGCCAGAAAGATATGCGAGAAGTCCTGGCACACGCCCTGACCCTGTTCGAAGGCCTCTACGGCGGTCGTGCCGACATGCGTCGCGCCCGATGTATAATCTAGCTGTTCCGCAATAGCGTCCATCAGGCGGTGAAGCATATCGACCTGATCGTCACGGCGAACACTATCTGCAAGATCAGCAATGCGGTCATCGGGTTCGGTAAGAGCGCTGGCCTGCAGAAATACAAATAACGGCATCCGACCGGGCGACTTCTGCATGATACCCTGCGTTTCCTTGGTATCGATCATTCCTTGCGCCGTAATCTCGATCAGCTCGGCCCCTTGCTCCGCCTTTAGAAGCGTACACTTGTTGCCAAACGCATCGCGCGCATCGAATTGATGGCGCGCACCATTGAGATTGAGCTGCCACTGACCGACCGATTGACGCTCATTGCTTTGCGGAGTCAGCCGCGCCTTTTGCAAAGCAAAATCGGGCGGGGTCTTATACTTGTAACGGCTCGTATGTTGGATCGCGATGCGCATATCAGTCGAAATTGTAGTCCGTAGCTATCTGGGTGGAAAGGGCGTTGTTCTGCTGGATGGTCTCCTGGAGAAAATCGTGGAGCCCGATCTCGAAGATCTGATCCATATCGAGCGCACGTAGCCGCAATAGCAGATTATGCGCTGTCTCATCGCAGTCCTGGCTCTGGTTGTAGTGTTCGGCCAGATAACCGAGCGTCTTGTCGAGGCGTTCCGCGCAGTAGATCAGTGAGCGGGGCATGGAACGGTTCAGGATCAAAAACTCGGAAATGTTTGTCGAGTTGAAGTCCGTTCCGTATATGAAGCTGAACGACCGATGCGCCGAGACGGAACGAAGAATCGACCGCCATTGGTGGTTATCGAGCGACGTGCCGACCCACGATGCGCTCGGCAGAAGGACGAAATACTTCACGTCCATGATGCGCGCCGTGTTGTCCAGCCGTTCGGAATAGGTACCCAGCCTGCAGAAGGAATAGCGGTCGTCGCGCAACATTGTGCCGTGAAAGGTGCCGCGTATCTGGGCGACCTGACGTTTGATTTCGTCGATATGATCGATAAGCGTGTCGAGGTCGATCGGCTTGGAAAGACCATCCTTGATCGTCATCCAGGTCTCGTTGAGGCTTTCCCAAACCTCGCGAGTGATGGCCGTTCGCACCATGCGCCCGTTGGAACGCGCATTCTCGATGCAGGACAGAACCGACGAGGGGTTGTTGCGGTCGCGTAGAAGGTATTCGGCGACATCTGCTTCTGCCGCATCGTCGACATTTGCCGCATAGGTCTGGTCGACACCGGCGCTGCGAAGAACTGACGGCCAGACATCACTCTTGTCTGCATCGCCAGTCAGCGCGACATGCGCGCCGGTATCGACAATGCGGGCGACGTTTTCAGCACGCTCGATGTAGCGGAAAAGCCAGTAAAGGCCGCTGGCAGTGCGTCCTAAAAGCATGAAGGTGTCCTGTTGTATGAAATTATCAGCGGGCTATCAGTCGTCATCGAGCACCCATGTGTCCTTTGTGCCGCCGCCCTGCGACGAGTTGACGACCAGAGACCCTTCTTTAAGCGCCACCCGCGTCAGTCCCCCCGGCACGATGCGGACCTTGTCGCCGCCCATCAATGCGAAAGGTCGCAGATCGACATGCCGGGGCGCCAGTCCCGATTCTGTGAAGATCGGGCAGGTCGAAAGGGAAAGGGTGGGCTGGGCGATGTAATTGTCAGGATGTTTGCGCAGCTTTTTGCCGAATTCCTCGCGCTCTTCCTTCGTAGCGGTCGGACCGACAAGCATGCCGTAGCCACCCGAACCATGGACCTCTTTGACGACAAGCTCATCGAGATGATCCAGCACATAGGCGAGGCTGTCCTCCTCCGAACAACGCCATGTCGGGACGTTTTTCAGGATCGGTTTGGATCCCGTATAAAATTGCACGATATCAGGCATGTAGGTGTAAAGCGCTTTGTCATCGGCGATACCGGTGCCCGGCGCGTTGGCTATGGTGATCCGTCCGGCGCGATAGACATCGAAGATACCCGGCGCACCGAGAACGCTGTCGGGATTGAATGTCAGCGGGTCCAGAAAATCGTCGTCCACCCGGCGATAGATCACGTCGATGGGCTTCATGCCCTCGGTCGTGCGCATACAGATGCGGCCATCCGTCACCTGCAGGTCAGATCCCTCAACGAGATCGACGCCCATGGAGTCGGCCAAGAAGGCGTGTTCGAAATAGGCGGAGTTGAAGATGCCGGGCGTCAGCACCGCGACCGTCGGTTTGCCGTTACACTCCGGAGGCGCAACGCTTTCCAGCGATTGCCTCAGCAATTGCGGATAATTTTCGACGTTTCGGATACGGTTCTTACGGAAGAGTTCGGGAAAGAGCCGCAGCATCGCCGACCGGTTCTCCAGCATGTAGGAGACACCGGACGGAGTGCGGGCATTGTCCTCCAGCACGTAGAATTCGTCCGGTCCGGTTCGCACGATATCGGTGCCGATAATGTGGGTGTAAACGCCACGTGGCGGGCGAAAATTCATCATCTCCGGCAGAAAGGCTTCATTGCCCGCAATAATGGATTCGGGGAGGATGCCGGCCTTGATGATCTCTTGCTTGGAATAGATGTCTTCGAGAAAGGCGTTGATGGCTATGACGCGCTGCTCGATACCTTGCGACAGGCGACGCCATTCCCGCGCGGAAATGATCCGTGGAACGATATCGAACGGTATGAGGCGCTCTTCCGCTTCCTCCTGGCCGTAAACGGCAAAAGTAATCCCGGTCCGGCGAAATACCTGCTCGGCATCGTGATGTTTGCGGATCAGAGCTTCGTTATCCTGTCGCTGCAGCCATGACGAATAGGCCGCATAGGGATCGCGAAGATTTTCGCTCGTTCCCATTTCATCGAAATACGACATGTAACCTCGCTCGCTCTTCGACTCACCAATGCCGGCACGCTTAATTATTCGACCGGCTACCCGACCGATCCGGGCCGGCAAGCCATAGAAAGACTTGTATAAATTTCTCGGTCCGGCAAGGGAGAGACCATAAATTCGCCGACTGGCCCATCCGAGATAGCGGCAGATGACGTAGCGGTTGGTCTCGGTTGTAACCCGCTGCTGCCGCTCAATCTTTGGTCGTCAGATGGCGGTGAGCCGCGTAAAGTGCGATGGCCGTGGCGTTGGACACATTGAGCGAGCGGATAGCCCCTGGAACATCAAGCCGTGCCAAGGCATCCACGGTGAGCCGCGTCTTTTGTCGCAGGCCCTTGCCTTCTGCACCGAGAACCAGCGCGATCCGACCTTCCCCAAATGTGGATTCCAGCGGTTCCGGCCCATCGGAATCGAGACCGACCGTTTGAAAGCCTAGCGATTTCAACTCCTCCAGGGCTTCAGCCAGATTGCGAACGGTAATGTGGTCGATATGCTCCAGCGCGCCCGATGCGGCTTTGGCCAGCACGCCGCTCTCGGTGGGCGAGTGGCGGTTGGTCGTAATCAGTGCGCCTGCGCCGAATGCCACGGCCGAGCGCATGATCGCACCGACATTGTGCGGATCGGTGACCTGATCGAGGACGAGAAGCAGGGACGTCTCGACAAGTTTGGAAAGCGGTTGTGGCGTCAGGGCATCGGCTTCCAGACAAACTCCCTGATGCACGGCGTCGGCGCTGACAATCGCATCGATGTCTCTTGGATCGACTTGTTCGACAGCCAATTCGCCGAGCGAAGAGGGGGCCAGATCAAGACGTTGCCATGCATTCCGCGTGACCAGAAGGCGGCGTTTGCGGCGCTTGGGGTTTAGAAGCGCTTCGCGGACCGTGTGAAGTCCGTAAAGGCGGACGGTTCCATCATCGGCCTGCATTCGCTCGACAGGCTTGTTTTGCTCGCGGTGGGCACGGCGCAGCCTTGCATAATGGCTGTCTTTCGGAGTCCCGTGTTTGTCGGCTTTTTTCTTATTCATCGCCGTGGTCTAGCCGCCGGAGAGCCGGGCCGCAATGGAGCTTTCAAACAGATCGGTTTCTAACGGGCTGCAAATGGTTGACAGAGCAATCGCGGCTCGCCATAAGGCGCTCCCATCGGTCAGCCAATCAATTATTGGCGGGCAAAGCCGCGAGGCTCTGTACCGGTCTGTTCGGAGGGGTGTCCGAGTGGTTAAAGGAGACGGACTGTAAATCCGTTCGCTATGCGTACGCTGGTTCGAATCCAGCCCCCTCCACCATCGGTCCGGAAGACAGAGTGATCTCGTAAGGCGCGGGTATAGCTCAATGGTAGAGCAGCAGCCTTCCAAGCTGAATATGCGGGTTCGATTCCCGCTACCCGCTCCATCGGCTTCGCGCGTTATCGATCCGATCTCCTGACGCTTCAGCCCGCAGATAAATCCCGACAAATTAATCATAAAATGCATCTGTCAGGTATTTTTACCTGTGATCGCTAGACAGCTCCGGCGTATTAGTTAACACTTTATAAACTATAAAGTGCCCCGGAGTAGTGAGTATGGCGGTTCCAGCACGGTCGCAGGATCAGCGGCCTTTCGAACGGGTCTTGCAGTTATTGGATCGAACAGTCGTCCGTCGACCGACGACCGGCGAGGACTGGGAAGACATTTTCCGCTTGCGTTACAACGCTTATCGCACACGCGATTACATCGAGAGCAACGAAAACCGCCTCGATAGCGATCATTGGGATTTTGCTGACAATACATTTGTCTTCGGCATTTTCGTCGATGACCAGCTGAGCATGAGCATCCGCATTCACCATCTCAATAAGGAACACCCGGACGGCCCGTCCCGAGAGAGTTACCCGAACCATCTCAATTCCCGTATGCTTTTGAGACAGAGTTTCATCGACTGCAGCCGCTTCGCGATCGACCCCAATCTCGATCCGTCAGTCGACCGCGCGGCGCTTCGTTTCATGCCGCCGCGGCTTTCGGCCATGGCCGCTCTCTTCTTCGAAGCGGACTACATTCTCCATCTCGTAAGGCCCCGCCACAAAGCCTTTTATCAGCGGTACTTTCATGCCGAGACCTTCGCCACCGGTGGAGAGTGCGGAACGGTGACGTTTCCTGTCGATCTAACCGCCACGCGCATAGGCGCAAACGATCAGCAGATGCTGGAGCGGCTGCCCTTCCTCCATTCGCTGGAGTCGGAACGCGCGATGCTGTTCGATGAAGAGACGGCACGCCGCTGCTGCTTCTGTGTGCGCCCCACCGCCCATCTCGTCCTCAAACGTCTGAACGATAATATGGATGACGAACGCATCGAAGCTGTGGGAGCTTCGACGGATGCAGCGGCCTGACGGTCGTCTGCTCAGGCTTGGAGGCTGATCGTTTCGTCGGTTTCTTCGGAAATCCGTTCCGGATCGAAGAATGGGTGCGCGAGATAGGTCCGGATATCCTGACCGCTCTGAATGGGACGGCTCAGCAGCCAACCCTGAATGGTGTCGATGCTCTCAAGAGAACGCAGGGTATCGAACTGCTTTCGCCGCTCCACACCCTCGGCGATGATCGTCAGACCGAGATCCTGTGCTGTACGGGCAAGGCCAGCAATCAG
The DNA here is from genome assembly GCF_024158145.1 of Notoacmeibacter sp. MSK16QG-6. Taxonomy (GTDB): domain Bacteria; phylum Pseudomonadota; class Alphaproteobacteria; order Rhizobiales; family Rhizobiaceae; genus Notoacmeibacter. The sequence continues at coordinate 23,746 of NZ_JAMYXM010000001.1, read as the reverse complement.
GACACGGGCGCGCGAACCTTCTGAAACCTGATTGATCAATGAACGGTCGAGCTTGAGTTTGTCGAACTCGTAGTCGATCAGATAGCCGAAATTAGCGTAGCCGGTGCCAAAATCGTCCAATGCCGTCTTCACACCCAGCGCCCGAAGGCCGTGTAGAACCTGCCGCGTCATCAAAGGCTCTTCCGCGAGCGCTGTCTCGGTCATTTCCATGGTCAGACGGTGAGGCGCCAAGCCGTAGCGGATCAGAACGTCGAAGACGGTGTTGACGATATCGCGCCGTCTCAGGTCACACGCCGACAGATTGACGGATACGCCGACGGTCGATGGCCAGTGAACGCATTCGGCCACCGCCGTCTCGACCGCCCAGCGCGTGAATTCGCTGACGATGTCGGCGGTTTCGGCCAATGGAATGAATTCGTTCGGAGAGATCGTGCCGAGCGTTGGATGATCCCAGCGCATCAGCGCTTCGCATGTTGTTATCGCGCCAGTGTCGATATCGCCCATAGGCTGGTAGACGAGCCGAAGTTCGCCTGCAGCTACGGCTTGGCGAAGATCGCGGCGAAGGATTTCTCGCCGCTCGAACTTGCCCTGCATTTCATCGCGGTAGATGTGGTAGCCGTCACGGCCCAGCTCTTTCGTTTCGTAAAGGGCAAGGTCGGCATAAACGATAACGGAATTCTGGGCGTCGGCATGCTTGACGGCAGCCGCGCCGACGCTTGCCTTGACCGAGAGGTAGACGCCCCGACAATTGAACAGATCATCGAAACATTCCAGCACCCTGCCGCAAATGTTTTCCATTTCGCTCTGCGGCTCATGTGACCGCGCCAGGATGGCAAATTCGTCGCCGGCCAGACGGGCGACGGTCAGCCCCTCATGTTCAATCCGTTCGAGTCTCCGCGCGATTTGCACGAGCAGCGCGTCACCGACAGAGTGACCGTAGCTGTCGTTTACGGCCTTGAAGTAGTCGATGTCGACGAGCACGGCGATGTAGTGGCCACGGTCCGGTTGGGACTGCTCTTCGGAGAGCTTCTCATAAAAGCCCTTGCGGTTCAGAACGCCGGTGAGACTGTCACGGATGGCGACACGGCGGATCGTCTCCAGGGCGTCTCGCTGCCCCTCCAGCAGATTTCGTATACCTGCGGCCAGCGACCTCGCGCTGAGGAAAAAGGGCACGAAGAATATGGCCGTCACGCCGAACCATGGGTTCGGATGCATCCACCAGCCGATCGCGCAGGGTATGCCCATGGCCAATGCCTGCGCGCTGACCAGGCTGGACGATGCGAAATTGCGGGCGACCACGCCAACCATTTGTGCCAGACAGAGACCGACGGAAAGCGAGATAATGAAAACATGATTGGTCAGCAGCATGGCCTGAAGGACGAAGAGACCATGCGACAAGGCGATAATGACGCTGCAAACGAAGAAAGACCGCTCCCAGGCCGAAAGGGATCGAACCTCGATGCCCCGGCGCTGAAACTCGTACATGCGCCACAGCCGTACGAGAGCAAAAGGGACCATCAGCAAGCCAGGCAGCAGGAAACGCCAATCCTCTGCATTGATCGCTGCCATTCCGAATGCGGCGAAGCTGGTGACGAGACCATGAATCGCGGAAGCCGGTTTGCTGTGAAGCGCCGTAAGCGCTTCCGCCTTGGCGCGCATCGGCTGACATGCCTCGGTCATTCAATGACTTTCTTGTGATTCCAATCGGATCAATCCGATCTCTGCGCGACCACATTTTCCCGAAGAAAAGTTAAAGAAGAGCCAAAGCCTTGTTGCGTTTAGCTTTTCCGATAAATCGCGGACAATGATTCGTGGCTTGCTTCGAGGTGCACAACGCTCTATGTCGCGGCCCATCGTTTCGAAGCTTGCCAAGGGCAAGAGAAGCACAGGACGAAAGATCGATGGCAAAGGGTAAGTTTGAGCGCAACAAGCCGCATGTGAACATTGGCACGATTGGTCACGTTGACCACGGCAAGACGTCTCTGACGGCGGCGATCACGAAGTTTTTCGGTGATTTCAAGGCCTATGACGAGATTGACGGCGCGCCGGAAGAGCGTGCGCGCGGCATCACGATTTCGACGGCGCATGTGGAGTATGAGACCGACAGCCGTCACTACGCCCATGTCGACTGCCCGGGCCACGCCGACTATGTGAAGAACATGATCACGGGCGCGGCGCAGATGGACGGCGCGATCCTGGTCTGTTCGGCGGCCGACGGCCCGATGCCGCAGACGCGCGAGCATATTCTTCTGGCCCGCCAGGTTGGCGTTCCGGCGATCGTTGTGTTCCTGAACAAGGTCGACCAGGTCGACGACGAAGAGCTTCTGGAACTGGTCGAGATGGAAGTGCGCGAGCTTCTGTCGAGCTATGAGTTCCCGGGCGACGACATTCCGATCGTCAAGGGTTCGGCGCTTGCGGCGCTGAACGATTCCAACAAGGAGATCGGCGAAGACGCAGTCCGCGAACTGATGAAGGAAGTGGACGCCTACATTCCGACGCCGGATCGTCCGATCGACCAGCCGTTCCTGATGCCGATCGAGGATGTGTTCTCGATCTCGGGCCGCGGCACGGTTGTGACGGGTCGCGTGGAGCGCGGCGTGGTCAATGTGGGCGACGAGCTTGAGATCGTCGGCATCCGCGACACCACCAAGACGACCTGCACGGGCGTTGAGATGTTCAGGAAGCTTCTGGACCGTGGCGAAGCGGGCGACAATATCGGCGCGCTGCTGCGCGGCATCGACCGTGAGGGCGTTGAGCGCGGCCAGGTTCTGGCCAAGCCGGGTTCGGTCAAGCCGCACAAGAAGTTCAAGGCCGAGGCCTATATTCTGACGAAGGAAGAGGGTGGCCGTCATACGCCGTTCTTCACCAATTACCGTCCGCAGTTCTATTTCCGCACGACGGACGTGACGGGCATCGTGACGCTGCCGGAAGGCACGGAGATGGTGATGCCCGGCGACAATGTGACGGTGGACGTGGAACTGATCGTGCCGATCGCCATGGAAGAGAAGCTGCGCTTCGCCATCCGTGAAGGCGGCCGCACCGTCGGCGCCGGTATCGTCGCTGCAATCACTGAGTAACGTCGCTCCGACACGTGCGAGCCGATGAATATGCAGGGCGGATGTCTCATCCGCCCTGCTTCTGTTTCTGCCGAGTGGATCACGGTTGGCGGCACAGGCAGGCTTCCTGTATTCAGAAAGACGCTGAAGTTGCGCAGGGCGTCGACCTGCTCGGCGTGACTGTTACACCAAAGTGAAAGAATATGGCATGAAGCTCTGGCTCCATCACATCAACGTCGTTTCTCACGACGTCGAAGAGCTGCAAAACTTCTACAGCGACGTGTTGGGGCTGCGTCGGCAGACCGACGATATCCCCGTCCGAAACGACGGTTATAGCGCACCGGTCGCATTCTTGAGCGATGGCAGCGTCCAGATGCATCTGGCGGGCCGCGATCTCGATCTTGGCTTTCGTTCCGGTAACGCAATCAATCCTGTCGAGCGCGGCCATATCGCCTTTCGAACGGATGATCTTGCCGCTTTTCGAAAACTCTTGGACGACAAAGGCATTTCTTATTCCGATTATGGTGGCGTAGCGACCGATAGCTGGCACCAGATCTTCTTTCACGATCCAGTTGGCAATGTGATCGAAGTGCATGAAGTAAAGGGTGAAATCCAACCCGGAGAAGCGGGCCATGACTAATGTGTCCAGCGCCGAGGTTTCGCTTCTCGACTCCATAGATCGTTTCGAGACGGCGGTGATCTTCGCCAATAGCACGGTAGCCGATCCGGCGCGCTATGCCGCCGATCCCGACCCCAAGCGGCTCCATGTCTTTTTCGGTCCGGTTTGGAAAATTCTCGGCGAGCCATTCCGTCACAGCAGTCTTCTTTGCCAGCCGATGCGTACGCATGAGACCCTCATTCAGTCCGCCGCCAATCGTGAAGCCGCTAAAGCGCTTTTTGCGCCGGACGCTTTGATCGGCACGGCAGCAGTACGTGGAGGGAAGGATCATCGCGGTCCGTTGGAGGATAGGCCAGCGGCTATCTGTCCCGAGGGTGCCGATTTCGTCATCGATGGTCGGTCGGTGGTTCATGGCTGGTACACACAGGGGCGCCCGCCATCGACCGGGTTGATGGTGGCGCTCTGGCTACTGGATAAATGCCCGGAAATGACGGTGACGCTCGATGGCTTCACTGGCGTTCCGGACGGGACCAATAAAATGCTGAACAGCCACGATTGGGTTCTGGAGCAGAGCGTTCTGGAGATCGAGCGCCGGGCAGGGCGTCTTATCCGGCGTCCTGAGCCGCAAACAACGACGATTGACGCGCTCAGAAGACGCTATCCTGAGATGGATGTCACGGAGATCGCCGAGGTGGTGCAGGGCAATTTTGAAACGGTACTCGTCGCCACTCGGTCGCTGGCAGCTAAAGCCGCACGCCGTCCAAGCGGTATTATGGCCGTAAGAAAATGGGGTGCTCGAATCAGGTCGATTACGAAGGGCCAAAGGTAAGGAGCCCTGAGCTCGGTTCCGTTCAGTTCAGCCGATCGCTCATCTTCGCGCGTACGCGCTCCAGATCGCTTGGCGTGTCGACGGGAATGTCGTCACCCGGTTCGACCTCGACCATTTTGACCTTGTGACCGTGCTCGACAAAACGCAGCATTTCCACGCTTTCAGCCCGTTCGAGGGGGCCGGGCTTCAGCGAACTGAAAAGCTTTAGCGCCTCGCGACGGAAAGCATAAAGCCCAAGCTGGCGCAGATGCCGCACCGCATCGCCTTTGGGATAGGGAATCGGCAGACGCGAATATGCAAGAGCGTTACTTTCGAAATCGCAGACAACCTTGACATTGTTGGTATCGATGGCGTCGCCCGAATGGGTTATGACGTGGCAGCCATTCGTCACCAGCACCTCGTCCGGACTTTCGATCAGCGCCTTGACCACTGCATCGATGGCCTTCGGATCGATCATTGGCTCGTCGCCCTGGACGTTGACAATGATGTCTTCGTCGGTGACGCGAATAGCCTCCGCGATCCGGTCGGTACCGGTGGGGTGGCTGGATCGGGTTCGGATCACCGGCAGGTCCAGAATCTCGCACTGCCTTGCGATCCGATCATCGTCGGTGGCGATATAGGCCTTGCCGATCAACTCCGTTTCGCAAGCGCGCTGAAAGACATGCCACATCATTGGCTTGCCGTTGATATCCGCCAATGGCTTGCCCGGAAACCGGGTCGCGCCGTAGCGGCAGGGAATGATAGCGGCGACGGTCGGCATGATCAGTCCAATCCAAGCAAGGTAAGAAGCATTTGCGGTTCCGATAGCCGGTGGCGATCGTCATCCACCGGGTCGCCATACCCCCAATCGACATGGGCATATGCAATGCCAGCCCGTTTTGCCGCTTCATGATCGCTCTTCATATCGCCGACAAAGACGGTGTGGACGGGGTCAGTGTGCAACAGAGCCATGGCGTAGAGCAGCGCGTCTGGAGCCGGTTTGCCGCGCAGATCGGCGCGGGGCGTCAGAACGATGTCGAAGTGACAATCCAGCCGCTCCAATACAAGGCGCGCCCTGATTTCGTCCTTCGAAGTCACGATGCCGGCCTTCACCGAAGAGCCGGATATACGCGACAACACGTCTGCCATTCCATCATAGAATTCGGTCTGACTTATCGTCTCGGTCGAACTTCGACGAAACGTTGTTTCGATGGCGGCAGCGCGGTCGGCCAGGCCGAGACGCGCCATAATATCGGCGAATGGACGGCCGATCTCCGCGAAATAGGCCTCGAAAGGCGTCGTCAATTCGTGTTCGTTCTGAACGGCCCGCCACGCACGCTCCATGTTCGATCTGGAATCGAGGATAACGCCATCCAGATCGAAAAGAATGAGGTCGAATCGAGAGGTCGGCATAAGGGGCGGCAGCCTTTCAGCTGATCGTGACATTTTCGCCGTTCGCCGGGGCTGATCTATATCGATGGCTGGATAACTGCAACCGCGCGCTCGCGACCTCATGCTGCAAGTTGATAAGAGGTCTGCCAAGCCAGGTTGCCGTATTTTGTGTTGCCAATCCGCCCATCGTTGCCTATGAGGGCGCCAATCGCGCTAGGGGTATAGCTCAGTTGGTAGAGCGGCGGTCTCCAAAACCGCAGGTCGGGGGTTCGAGCCCCTCTGCCCCTGCCAGCCATCGCGATATGAGCAGTACTGGAAAGCTCGTTCGATAAGCACTTGAAATATATTTCGCGACTCGATAGATAGAGTTGCTGGCGCGAAGCGTTTGATCGCTTTCGCGCCCAAAGCACATGGACAAACCGACTCGAAGTGGGTAGGCACAAATCCATCGGTATCGACGGTGACGATTGGATGGTCATCGCGATTTCCTGAAATGAAATGATGCGGGAGTGGCGCCATGCGCCTGATCGCGCATGGATGTGAGGCGCATACCTTTAAGGGTTGCGTTGGCGCTGCCAAAGGCGCGCGGCATCCGGGGTAATGAGCGGCGGAACGGTAGGTCAGGCGGACTATGGCATCGACACGAACCAAAAATCCCTTTGTCTATCTTCAGCAGGTGCGGGATGAGGCGCGCAAGGTCGTTTGGCCGAGTCGTCGCGAGACGGTGATCTCCACGATCATGGTTCTGGTCATGGCGGCGCTTGCTGCGGTGTTCTTCTTCGCCGCCGATCAGGTCTTCGCGATCATTATCGAACTCATTCTCAATATCGGCGTCTGACGTCGCACGAAGCGTTTTTCGAGGAAGCTTTATTCATTATGCCCGCACGCTGGTACATCGTTCACGCCTACGCGAACTTTGAGAAGAAGGTGAAGGAATCGATCGAGGAGCAGGCCAAGCAGAAAGGCCTGTGGGATCACTTCGAGGATATCGTGGTCCCAACCGAAAAGGTCACCGAAGTTCGGCGTGGCCGCAAGGTCGATACCGAGCGTAAGTTCTTCCCGGGTTACGTCATGGTTCGGGCCGATCTGACCGATGACGTCTTTCATCTAATCAAGAACACGCCCAAGGTGTCCGGCTTCCTTGGAACCGAGAGTAAGCCGATCCCGATTCCGGATCGCGAAGCCGAGCAGATTTTGACTCAGGTTCAGGAAGGGGTGGAGCGGCCCAAGCCTTCCATCGTTTTCGAGATCGGCGAAAATGTCCGCGTCTCCGATGGCCCGTTCGCTTCGTTCAACGGCGTCGTGCAGGAAGTCGATGCGGAGCGTTCGCGCCTCAAGGTCGAGGTATCGATCTTCGGTCGCGCGACTCCGGTCGATCTGGAATTCGGTCAGGTCGAAAAGACCTGATCGATCAGGCCGCTGTGAAGTGGCCTTTCGGCGGTTCTTCGGGACCGCCACATCGGTGGGAGGGTGAGGGCGCTTTGCCGGCGGCCTTTTAAAAGCCCGGACCACCACGTTGCAACCGCCGCGAAAGATCGCGGCACAATTGAAGGACAGGCAACATGGCAAAGAAAGTTGCTGGCGAACTGAAGCTGCAGGTGCCCGCGGGCTCTGCTGCTCCGGCTCCGCCCATTGGTCCCGCGCTCGGTCAGCGCGGTATCAACATCATGGAGTTCTGCAAGGCGTTCAATGCGCGCACGCAGGAGATGGAAAAGGGGATGCCGATCCCCACGATCATCACCTATTATCAGGACAAGAGCTTCACATTCGTCACCAAGCAGCCGCCGGTCAGCTACTTCATCAAGAAGGCGGCCGGGCTGAAGTCCGCTTCCAAGGCGCCCGGCAAGGAAGTTGCAGGCAAGCTGTCGTCGGCTCAGGTTCGTGAAATCGCCGAAGCCAAGATGACCGACCTCAATGCGAACGATGTAGAAGCCGCCATGCGCATGGTCGAAGGCTCCGCCCGTTCCATGGGCCTGCAGGTGGAGGGCTGATCCGATGGCGAAAATGGGAAAACGGACCGAGAAGGCCCGCGAAGGAATCGATCGTACGAAAAACTACGATCTGTCCGAAGCTGTTTCGCTGATCAAGGATCGTGCGACCGCTAAGTTCGATGAGACGATTGAAGTCGCGTTCAATCTCGGCGTCGATCCGCGTCATGCCGACCAGATGGTCCGTGGAGTTGTCAACCTGCCGAACGGCACGGGCCGCGATGTTCGCGTCGCTGTGTTTGCGCGCGGCGACAAAGCGGAAGAGGCTACGGCCGCCGGCGCGGACGTCGTCGGTGCCGAAGACCTCGTCGAGCAGGTGCAGGGCGGCAAGATCGATTTCGATCGCGTCATCGCCACGCCTGACATGATGCCGCTGGTCGGCCGTCTCGGTAAGGTGCTCGGCCCGCGCGGCATGATGCCGAATCCGAAGGTCGGTACTGTCACGCCGGACGTGACGGCGGCGGTCAAGGCTTCCAAAGGCGGTGCAGTGGAGTTCCGGGTCGAGAAGGCCGGTATCGTGCACGCCGGCGTCGGCAAGGCCTCGTTCGATGCCGATAAGCTGGTCGAAAATGTCCGCGCCTTTGCCGATGCGGTCAACAAGGCCAAGCCGGCTGGCGCCAAGGGCACCTATCTTAAGCGTATGAGCATCACCTCGACAATGGGGCCTGGCGTCAAGATTGATCTGGGTACGCTCAGCGCGGAATAAGCAATTTGCCGACGGCGAAGAGGGCTTCGCCGTCGGCACGAAATCCCGGTCGCTTTTTGTAGCCGGGTCGGATGGAAACATCCGGACTATCCTGTCCGAGATTGTGGGTGGCTCTGCCTTAATCGCATGGCCTGCATGAGACGGGGTTAGGCCGGAAACTGGCACCAAGTCAGTGGATGGTTCGAACCGTATTCCGAACTCGGTCGTCGCTTCCGGCGGCGATGGGTGAGGGGGCAGGAAAATCGCTGTCGCATCTTTGGAATGAAAGAGGCGGCAAACTGCCAACCGATCGGCGAGTTTTCGCCGATCAAACGGAGAGACGAAGTGGAAAGAGCGGAAAAACGCGAATTCGTCACGGAACTGAACGGTGTTTTCCAGAACGCCGGCTCTGTCGTCGTGGCCCACTATACCGGTCTCAGCGTCGCAAAAATGAGCGATCTGCGCTCGAAAATGCGTGAAGCTGGCGGCACGGTGAAAGTCGCGAAGAACCGCCTCGCCAAAATCGCTCTTCAGGGCACGGAATCCGAAGGCATGTCCGACCTGTTCGTGGGTCAGACGCTGATTGCCTATTCGGAAGATCCGGTCACCGCACCGAAGGTGGCGTCCGACTTCGCCAAGGCTAACGACAAGCTCGTAATCCTTGGCGGCGCGATGGGCGCGACCATGCTCGACCAGTCCGGCGTGAAGCAGCTTGCTGAATTGCCGTCGCTGGATGAGCTGCGCGCCAAGATCGTCGGCATGATCAACACGCCGGCCACGCGCATCGCAGGTGTCACACAGGCTCCGGCAGGCCAGCTGGCCCGCGTTCTCGGCGCCTATGCCCGGAAGGACGAGGAAGCGTAAGGCTTTTCTTCAACCAACCTATCAAACAACTGTTCGAACTATCTATCAAGGAACTGAAAAATGGCTGATCTCGAAAAGATTGCTGACGACCTTTCAAACCTGACCGTCATGGAAGCTGCAGAGCTTTCCAAGATGCTCGAAGAGAAGTGGGGCGTTTCCGCCGCTGCTCCGGTTGCTGTTGCGGCTGCCGGCGGCGCTGGCGGTGCTCCGGCTGAAGCGGCCGAAGAGAAGACCGAATTCGATGTCGTTCTTACCGATGCCGGTGACAAGAAAATCAACGTCATCAAGGAAGTCCGCGGCATCACCGGTCTTGGCCTGAAGGAAGCCAAGGACCTGGTCGAAAGTGCTCCGAAGCCGGTCAAGGAAGGCGTTTCCAAGGCCGAAGCCGACGAGATGAAGAAGAAGCTCGAAGAGGCAGGCGCCAAGGTCGAGCTGAAGTAAATCCGTCCCGACGGATCGGCCGCCCGGTTTTTGCCGGGCGGCTGTCTCGGGGCAGGCGAGGGCGCAAAGCCCAGACCGAACCCTTTTCCTGATGTTCTGAAAGCGGAATTTCAGGAGACGGGTTTTGCCCGTTAGGGACCGGGCTCATCGATTGGATGGATGAGCGGTTCCAGAGCGTGATGCACAGAGCGGACGGCGTTCGCGAACCTCATGCTCGAGCAAAATATTGGACCCGTCACGATTGGATGGTGGCGGTTGTGGCCCGGTCCGGGGCCAAGATGGACGACCACGACGAGGATATGACGCATGGTGCAGACCCAGACATTCAATGGTCGCAGGCGCGTACGAAAGTTTTTCGGGCACATTCCCGAAGTTGCGGAGATGCCAAATCTGATCGAGGTTCAAAAGGCCTCCTACGATCAGTTTCTGATGGTGGACGAGCCGGAAGGCGGACGTCTGGAAGAGGGGCTTCAGGCCGTCTTCAAAAGCGTTTTTCCGATTTCCGATTTTTCCGGAACGGCCATGCTGGAATTCGTACGTTACGAGTTCGAGCAGCCCAAATTCGATGTCGATGAGTGCCGTCAGCGCGATCTGACCTACGCAGCGCCGCTGAAGGTGACGCTGCGTCTTATCGTTTTCGATGTCGATGAAGACACCGGCGCCAAGTCGATCAAGGACATCAAGGAGCAGGATGTCTACATGGGCGACATGCCGCTCATGACCGGCAATGGTACGTTCATCGTCAATGGCACCGAGCGCGTCATCGTCTCGCAGATGCACCGTTCGCCGGGCGTGTTCTTCGATCACGATAAAGGCAAGAGCCACTCGTCTGGCAAGCTGCTCTTCGCCGCGCGCGTCATTCCCTATCGCGGCTCCTGGCTCGATATCGAGTTCGACGCCAAGGATATCGTTCACGCGCGTATCGACCGCCGGCGCAAGCTGCCGGTCACCAGCCTGCTGATGGCCCTTGGTCTCGATGGTGAGGAAATCCTCGATTTCTTCTATGAGAAGAGCACCTATAGCCGCGACAAGGACGGCTGGCGGATTCCGTATTCGCCGGAACGTTTCCGCGGCATGAAGACGGTCACCGATCTCGTCAACGCCGATACCGGTGAAGTCGTGGTCGAGGCCGGCAAGAAAATCACGCCCCGCCAGGCAAAGAAGCTTGCCGATAACGGCCTCACCCACATCCGCGCGACCGATGACGAATTGAACGGCTCCTATCTCGCCGAAGACGTCGTCAACATGGAGACCGGTGAGATCTGGGCCGAGGCCGGTGACGAACTGACCGTCGAGACCGACGCCAAGAGCGGCGAGAAGAAAGGCACTCTTATCGATCTGCTGGCGAACGGCGTCGATGAATTGCAGATTCTCGACATCGACCACGTCAATATCGGCGCTTACATCCGTAACACGCTGACCGCCGACAAGAACGAGAGCCGTCAGGACGCGCTGTTCGATATCTACCGCGTTATGCGGCCGGGCGAGCCGCCGACAATCGACACCGCCGAAGCGATGTTCCAGTCGCTCTTCTTCGACGCCGAACGCTACGATCTTTCGGCCGTCGGCCGCGTGAAAATGAACATGCGCCTCGGTCAGGACGCCGAGGATACGGTTCGTACGCTCCGCAAGGAAGACATTCTGGCCATTGTCAAAACGCTGGTCGAAATGCGCGATGGTCGTGGTGAGATCGACGATATCGACAATCTCGGCAACCGCCGCGTCCGCTCTGTCGGCGAACTGATGGAAAATCAGTACCGCGTCGGTCTGCTGCGCATGGAGCGTGCGATCAAGGAGCGTATGAGCTCCATCGAGATCGATACGGTCATGCCGCAGGATTTGATCAACGCCAAGCCGGCGGCGGCTGCGGTGCGCGAATTCTTCGGCTCGTCTCAGCTCAGCCAGTTCATGGACCAGACCAACCCGCTTTCCGAGATCACGCACAAGCGTCGCCTCTCGGCGCTTGGACCGGGCGGCCTCACTCGCGAGCGTGCCGGCTTCGAGGTACGCGACGTGCACCCGACGCACTACGGCCGCATCTGCCCGATTGAAACGCCGGAAGGCCCGAATATCGGTCTGATCAATTCGCTGGCGACCTTCGCGCGGGTCAACAAATACGGCTTCATCGAAAGCCCTTACCGGACGATCAAGGACGGAAAGGTCACAGATGAAGTGCATTACCTGTCGGCGATGGAGGAATCCAAGCACTACGTCGCCCAGGCCAATGCCGAACTCAACGATGACGGTTCCTTCGTGGAAGAATTCGTCGTTTGCCGCCATGCCGGCGAAGTGATGATGGCGCCGCGCGAGAACGTCGACCTGATGGACGTCTCTCCGAAGCAGCTTGTTTCGGTCGCGGCCGCGCTCATTCCGTTCCTGGAGAACGATGACGCCAACCGCGCGCTGATGGGGTCGAACATGCAGCGTCAGGCCGTGCCGCTGGTTCGTGCCGAGGCGCCGTTTGTCGGAACCGGCATGGAGCCGATCGTGGCGCGCGATTCCGGCGCAGCTATCGGTGCGCGCCGCACCGGTATCGTCGACCAGGTCGACGCCACGCGTATCGTTATCCGTGCCACCGAAGATCTCGATCCGGGCAAATCCGGCGTCGACATCTACCGTTTGATGAAGTTCCAGCGGTCCAACCAGAACACCTGTATCAACCAGCGTCCGCTGGTTCGGGTGGGCGACAGGATCGGTAAGGGCGACATCATTGCGGACGGCCCATCGACCGATCTGGGCGATCTGGCGCTTGGCCGGAACGTGCTCGTCGCGTTTATGCCTTGGAACGGCTACAACTACGAGGACTCCATCCTTCTTTCCGAGCGGATCGTCCGCGACGATGTCTTCACCTCGATCCATCTGGAAGAGTTCGAGGTCATGGCCCGCGATACCAAACTTGGGCCGGAAGAGATCACCCGCGATATTCCGAACGTTTCGGAAGAGGCGCTGAAGAACCTCGACGAGGCCGGTATCGTCTATATCGGCGCTGAGGTCGGTCCGGGCGATATCCTGGTCGGCAAGATCACGCCGAAGGGTGAAAGCCCGATGACGCCGGAAGAAAAACTTCTGCGCGCCATTTTCGGTGAGAAGGCGTCCGACGTTCGCGACACCTCCATGCGCATGCCGCCCGGCACCTTCGGCACTGTCGTCGAAGTGCGCGTCTTCAACCGCCACGGTGTGGAGAAGGACGAGCGCGCCATGGCGATCGAGCGCGAGGAGATCGAACGTCTCGCCAAGGACCGTGATGACGAACAGGCGATCCTCGACCGCAACGTTTACGGTCGTTTGGAAGAAATGCTCGTCGGTCAGTCCGCGATTGCCGGTCCGAAAGGCTTCAAGAAAAATGGCGAGGTGACCGCCGAAACGCTGCAGAATACGCCGCGCAGCCAGTGGTGGCAGTTTGCTGTCGAAGACGAGCAGCTTCAGAGTTCGCTCGAAGCGCTTCGTGGCCAATACGACGAATCCAAGAAGGCGCTCGAGCAGCGTTTCATGGATAAGGTGGAAAAGGTCCAGCGTGGCGATGAGATGCCTCCGGGCGTGATGAAGATGGTCAAGGTCTTCGTCGCGGTGAAGCGCAAGATCCAGCCCGGCGACAAAATGGCCGGTCGTCACGGCAACAAGGGTGTGGTCTCCCGCATTCTGCCTTGTGAAGACATGCCATTCCTCGAAGACGGAACGCATGTCGATATCGTGCTGAACCCGCTCGGCGTGCCAAGCCGCATGAATGTCGGACAGATCCTGGAGACCCATCTGGGTTGGGCCTGTGCAGGCATGGGCAGGCAGATCGGCGATCTTCTTGAAGCCTACCAGGAAGGCGGCGATATGACGCCGCTCCGAAAGGCGATCGAGGCGGTTGTTCCGGACAACGATCGCAACGAGCCTGTGCGGGCCTATGACGATGATTCTGTCGTGGAACTAGCGAGCCAGATGAAGCGCGGTGTCTCGATTGCGACGCCGGTCTTCGATGGAGCCATCGAACCGCAGATCAATGAGATGCTTGAGCAGGCGGGGCTTTCGTCCACCGGCCAGAGCACTCTCTACGATGGGCGTACGGGTGAAGCGTTCGACCGGCAGGTCACGGTCGGCTACATCTATATGCTGAAGCTGCACCATCTGGTGGACGATAAGATCCACGCCCGCTCGATCGGTCCGTACTCGCTCGTTACCCAGCAGCCGCTGGGCGGCAAGGCGCAGTTCGGCGGCCAGCGTTTCGGCGAGATGGAAGTCTGGGCGCTGGAAGCTTATGGCGCGGCCTACACGCTGCAGGAAATGCTGACGGTGAAGTCGGACGATGTGGCCGGCCGCACCAAGGTTTACGAGGCAATCGTCCGTGGCGACGATACCTTCGAGGCCGGCATTCCCGAAAGTTTCAACGTTTTGGTCAAGGAGATGCGCTCTCTCGGCCTCAATGTCGAACTGGAAAACAGCGCGGTCGATCCAGAAGAGATGGATCAGCAGCAATTGCCCGACGCGGCAGAATAGCAAACGCCAGTCGCGCGGATCGCAAATCGGTTCGCGCGGCACGCTCCTGATGGCGGGAGCGGCAAATCCTTCCGCCATCATAATGCCGGCGCGCGGTGCACGAGGATGAGACACCCGCCGGTTTTCGGAACAGGGGCGAGACGCCCCAAAAGGAGAATGGCATGAACCAGGAAGTCATGAACCTGTTCAATTCGCAGGCCCCGGCTCCCACTTTCGACAGCATTCGTATCTCGCTGGCGAGCCCGGAAAAAATCCTGTCCTGGTCCTACGGCGAAGTGAAGAAGCCGGAGACCATCAACTACCGCACATTTAAACCGGAGCGCGACGGCCTGTTCTGCGCCCGCATCTTCGGTCCGCAGAAGGACTATGAGTGCCTTTGCGGCAAGTACAAGCGCATGAAGTATAAGGGTATCATCTGCGAAAAGTGCGGTGTGGAAGTCACGCTGTCGCGCGTGCGCCGCGAGCGGATGGGCCATATCGAGCTTGCCGCCCCGGTGGCGCATATCTGGTTCCTGAAGAGCCTGCCGAGCCGCATCGCGACGCTGCTCGACATGACGCTGAAGGATATCGAGCGGGTTCTCTATTTCGAGAACTACATCGTGACCGAGCCGGGTCTGACCAGCCTTCAGGAGAACCAGCTTCTCAGCGAGGAGGAGTTTCTGACGGCAGCCGAGGAATTCGGCGACGACAGCTTCACCGCCATGATCGGCGCCGAGGCCATCCGCGAAATGCTCGCTGCGATGGAACTGCCGAAAATTGCGGTGGAACTGCGCGAGGAACTGTCGGAAACCACATCGGAACTGAAGCAGAAGAAGCTGCTCAAGCGCCTGAAAGTGGTCGAGAACTTCATCGAGTCCGGCAACAAGCCAGAATGGATGATCCTGACGGTCGTGCCGGTCATTCCGCCGGATTTGCGCCCGCTGGTGCCGCTCGATGGCGGCCGGTTCGCCACCTCCGACCTGAACGATCTCTATCGTCGCGTCATCAACCGTAACAACCGTCTGAAGCGGCTGATCGAACTGCGTGCGCCGGGCATCATCATCCGCAACGAGAAGCGCATGCTTCAGGAGGCGGTCGACGCCCTTTTCGACAATGGTCGTCGCGGTCGCGTCATTACCGGCGCCAACAAGCGTCCGCTGAAGTCGCTTTCCGACATGTTGAAGGGCAAGCAGGGTCGCTTCCGTCAGAACCTTCTGGGCAAGCGCGTCGACTATTCGGGCCGCTCGGTCATCGTGACCGGCCCTGAGCTGAAGCTGCACCAGTGCGGCCTGCCCAAGAAGATGGCTCTCGAGCTGTTCAAGCCGTTCATTTATGCGCGTCTCGATGCCAAGGGCTATTCGTCGACGGTCAAGCAGTCCAAGAAGCTGGTCGAGAAGGAAAAGCCGGAAGTCTGGGATATTCTGGACGAGGTTATCCGCGAGCACCCGGTTCTGCTGAACCGCGCGCCGACGCTTCACCGCCTTGGTATTCAGGCATTCGAGCCGGTCTTGATCGAAGGCAAGGCGATCCAGCTTCACCCGCTGGTCTGCACAGCCTTCAACGCCGACTTTGACGGCGACCAGATGGCCGTTCACGTGCCGCTTTCGCTGGAAGCTCAGCTGGAAGCACGCGTGCTGATGATGTCGACCAACAACATCCTGCACCCGGCGAACGGCGCACCGATCATCGTGCCTTCGCAGGACATGGTGCTGGGTCTGTACTATCTGTCGATCGTCAATGAGAACGAGCCGGGCGAGGGCATGGCGTTCGCCGATATGGGCGAACTGCATCATGCGCTCAACACCGGTGTCGTAACGCTTCATGCCAAGATCAAGGGTCGCTTCAAGACGGTGGACGAGGAGGGCAATCAGGTCTCCGAAATCCACGACACGACGCCTGGACGCATGATCATCGGCGAGCTCTTGCCGAAGAACGTCAATGTGCCGTTCTCGACCGTCAATCAGGAGATGACCAAGAAGAACATCTCGCGGATGATCGACACGG
Organism: Notoacmeibacter sp. MSK16QG-6; assembly: GCF_024158145.1. GTDB lineage: Bacteria > Pseudomonadota > Alphaproteobacteria > Rhizobiales > Rhizobiaceae > Notoacmeibacter. The sequence continues at coordinate 7,428 of NZ_JAMYXM010000001.1, read as the reverse complement.
TCTATCGGCACTGCGGTCAGAAAGAGACGGTCATTTTCTGCGACCGCATCATGTCGCTCGGCTTCGGCCAGGCGTGCCGTGCGGGCATTTCCTTCGGCAAGGACGACATGATCATTCCGGATGCCAAGGCGAATATGATCGACGAGACCGAAAAGCTCGCCAAGGAATACGAGCAGCAGTACAACGATGGCCTGATCACTCAGGGCGAGAAGTACAATAAGGTCGTCGACGCTTGGGCCAAGTGTTCCGAGAAGGTCGCCGAGGAAATGATGAAGGGCATCAAGGCGGTTGAATTCGATTCCGAGACGAACCGCCAGAAGCCGATGAACTCCATCTACATGATGAGCCATTCCGGTGCGCGTGGTTCGCCCGCGCAGATGCGCCAGCTTGCCGGTATGCGCGGCCTGATGGCCAAGCCGTCCGGCGAGATCATCGAAACGCCGATCATCTCGAACTTCAAGGAAGGCCTGACCGTTCTTGAATACTTCAACTCCACGCACGGCGCCCGTAAAGGCCTGGCCGATACCGCATTGAAGACGGCCAACTCTGGCTATCTGACGCGTCGTCTCGTCGATGTGGCGCAGGACTGCATCGTTGTTAAGCCAGACTGTGGCACGGACCGCGGCCTGACCATGACTCCGATCGTCGATGCCGGTCAGGTTGTTGCGTCGATCGGCCAGCGCGTTCTGGGACGAACCTCGCTGGACGATATCGTCGATCCGAAGAGCGGCGATACGCTGGTTGCTGCCGGAAAGACGATCGATGAACGCGATGTCGACGCCATTGAAAAGGCGAGCATTCAGTCCGTGCGCATTCGCTCGGCGCTGACTTGTGACGTCAAGGTCGGTGTCTGTGCAGTCTGTTACGGACGCGATCTGGCGCGCGGAACGCCAGTCAATCTCGGCGAAGCCGTTGGCGTCATCGCTGCACAGTCGATCGGTGAGCCGGGAACCCAGTTGACCATGCGAACCTTCCACATGGGCGGCACCGCTCAGGTGGTGGATACCTCGTTCCTCGAGGCGTCCTATGGCGGCACGGTGAAGATGAAGAACCGTTCGGTCGTTCGCAATTCGTCGGGCGATCTGGTGGTCATGGGCCGCAACATGGCCGTGACCATTCTCGACGAGAAGGGCGAAGAGCGCTCCAGCCAGCGTGTTACCTACGGTTCACGCATCTTTGTCGATGACGGCGACACCATCAAGCGCGGCCAGCGCGTCGCCGAGTGGGATCCTTATACGCGTCCGCTGCTGACCGAAGTTGAGGGTCGCGTCGAATTCGAGGAACTGATCGATGGCGTGTCCATGTCTGTTTCCGAGGACGAATCGACCGGTATCACCAAGCGTGAGGTGATCGACTGGCGGTCCACGCCGCGTGGCGCTGATCTCAAGCCGGCGCTCATCATCGAAGGTAAGGACGGCAAGCCGGCCAAGCTGGAGCGCGGCGGTGACGCCCGCTACATGATGAGCGTGGAAGCGGTGTTGTCGGTCGAGCCAGGCGCGAAGGTTAAGCCGGGTGACGTTCTGGCGCGTATCCCGATGGAGAGCGCCAAAACCAAGGACATCACCGGTGGTCTGCCGCGTGTGGCCGAGTTGTTCGAAGCGCGTCGTCCGAAGGATCATGCCGTGATTGCCGAAATCTCCGGCACGATCCGTTTCGGCCGCGATTACAAGAACAAGCGCCGTATCATGATCGAGCCGAATGAAGAGGGAATGGAGCCGGCGGAATATCTCATTCCGAAGGGCAAGCCGTTCTATCTTCAGGACGGCGATGCCATCGAGAAGGGCGACTACATCCTCGACGGCAATCCCGCGCCTCACGATATCTTGGCCATCAAGGGCGTGGAGGCTCTTGCTTCCTATCTCGTCAACGAGATTCAGGAGGTCTACCGGTTGCAGGGCGTGCTTATCAACGACAAGCACATCGAGGTGATCGTCCGGCAGATGCTGCAGAAGGTCGAAGTCACGGAGCAGGGCGATTCGCTCTACATTCCGGGCGACAATGTCGACCAGATCGAATTCGACGAGGTCAATCAAAAGCTCGTCGATGAAGGCAAGAAGCCGGCCAAGAGCCAGCCCGTGCTTCTCGGCATCACAAAAGCGTCGCTGCACACGCCGTCCTTCTTCTCGGCCGCCTCCTTCCAGGAGACGACCCGCGTGCTGACGGAAGCGGCTGTCGCTGGCAAAACCGATACGCTGCAGGGCCTGAAAGAGAACGTCATCGTTGGCCGGCTCATCCCGGCCGGTACTGGCGGCGCCATGAACAAGATTCGCCGCGTGGCATCCTCGCGCGACGATCTTATTCTGGACGAGCGTCGGCGTGCTGCCGAGAGCGATGCGGGTGCCGCGATGCTGTCGGACATGAGCGAAGAGCCTGCTGAATAAGCGGATGTTGCTAGCTTGAATTGAGAAGGGCCGCATTTAACGATGCGGCCCTTTTGCTTAATCAGTTGAACTTCAGGCGATTCGTCTTAATCGTCGTCTCCATCGACGATTATGATCGAAACTTCCCCCTCTAGTGCGCCTTGATATGCCGAGGCGTGCGGCTCCTCATCGGGCTCATCGAGAATCTCCCCGATCTGTTCGAACTCCACTTCCGCGAATCCCTCTTTCTGGAGGGACTGCGCGGCAAGTTGCACCGCCGTATCGTCGTCGGGCGCGGAAACGAGAATATGGATGCGCTCGGCAGGCTCGCCCTTCTCGCGCCAGACCTTTCCGGTAATGATCTGGACGTTGCCGGTGGAATTCTCATCCATAATACTGAAATCCTTATATTTTTCGCGGAAACAACAGCAACCGCAGCGCAATCGGATATAGTATAGCGCTCGGAAGGAACCACACGAAAATCCATAAGCAGTCAAATAGGGCGTCCGCCTTGGAATTTCCTCAATCCAAGCTGTTGACTTGAAACCGGCCAACGGCTAAATGCGCCTTCGTCTGAGCCGATGTGAGGTCGGTTTTCGCAAGCGACGCGCTTGAGAAGTTAAGCCTCAAACAGGGTTCGAACAGCGAGCGAAGACATTTTCGTGTTGCACGAAGGGGGTGGCATTCCATCCCTTTCCTCTGCGTTTTCGAGGCAGGCCGTGTCAATCACCACGGTTCATGCCTCTTTTGTGCACGTTGGTGACTGCTTGAACCGGCCCTTGAAGAGGGGCGACAGACACAGAATTTGGAATAGGGAAGGTGAAATGCCGACCATTAACCAGCTGATCCGCAAGCCGCGCAAGGCGCCAGTCAAGCGCAACAAAGTGCCGGCCATGGAGCAGAATCCGCAGAAGCGTGGTGTTTGCACCCGCGTGTACACAACGACCCCGAAGAAGCCGAACTCGGCGCTTCGTAAGGTTGCGAAGATTCGCCTGACCAACGGCTACGAAGTGATCGGTTACATCCCGGGTGAGGGGCATAACCTTCAGGAGCACTCCGTGGTCATGATCCGTGGCGGTCGCGTGAAGGACCTTCCCGGCGTGCGTTACCACATCATCCGTGGTGTGCTCGATACGCAGGGTGTGAAGGACCGCAGGCAGCGCCGCTCGAAATACGGCGCCAAGCGTCCGAAGTAAGAAGTTTTAGGGAAGGGCGCTCATCTCTGGGCGTCTCTTCGAGGTTTGAAAGACAGGAAAAGCGATGTCCCGTCGTCACCGCGCAGAAAAACGTGAGATCAACCCGGACCCGAAGTTCGGCGATCTCGTCGTGACCAAGTTCATGAACGCCATCATGTATGATGGCAAGAAATCCGCCGCCGAGCGCATTGTCTATGGTGCATTCGATCAGGTGGAACAGAAGTCCAAAGCCGATCCGCTGGCGCTCTTTCATGAAGCGCTGGACAATGTTGCGCCGCATGTTGAAGTGCGTTCGCGTCGTGTTGGTGGTGCCACCTATCAGGTGCCGGTCGAGGTGCGCACCGAGCGCCGCCAGGCGCTCGCGATCCGCTGGCTGATTAGTGCCGCGCGTGGCCGTAACGAAACGACCATGGTCGACCGTCTTTCGGGCGAGTTGATGGATGCGGCTAACAATCGCGGCTCCGCGGTCAAGAAGCGCGAAGACACGCACCGTATGGCGGAAGCCAACCGTGCTTTCTCGCACTATCGCTGGTAAAGCCGAACCGAATTGACGGAGGTCGATCATGACCCGCGAATATAAAATCGAAGATTACCGCAACTTCGGCATCATGGCGCATATCGACGCCGGTAAGACGACGATGACCGAACGGATTCTGTTCTACACCGGCAAGTCGCATAAAATCGGCGAAGTTCATGACGGCGCCGCGACGATGGACTGGATGGAGCAGGAGCAGGAGCGTGGCATCACGATCACCTCCGCTGCCACGACGACCTTCTGGGAAGGCCGTGACGGCAAGAAGCGCCGCTTCAACATCATCGACACCCCCGGACACGTCGACTTCACCATCGAGGTCGAGCGCTCGCTTCGCGTGCTGGATGGCGCGGTTGCGCTGCTCGATGCCAATGCCGGTGTCGAGCCGCAGACAGAGACGGTCTGGCGTCAGGCTGACAAATATCATGTCCCACGCATGATCTTCGCCAACAAGATGGACAAGACCGGCGCCGACTTCTTCCGCTGCGTCGAGATGGTCGGGTCACGCCTCGGTGCGAAGGCCGTTGTCCTTCAGCTGCCGATCGGCGCCGAGAACGATTTCGCCGGCGTGGTTGATCTGATTGAGATGAAGGCCCTGATCTGGAAGTCTGAGAATCTTGGCGCAGAATGGGATGTCGTCGACATTCCCGCCGACCTGCAGGCTCAGGCCGAAGAGTATCGTGAGATGCTGATCGAGTCGGCCTGCGAGATCGACGATGAGTGGACGGAGAAATATCTCGAAGGCGAGATGCCGGACAACGACACCATCCGCGAGCTGATCCGCAAGGGTACGCTGGAAGTGAAGTTCTTCCCGATGATGTGCGGCACCGCGTTCAAGAACAAGGGTGTTCAGCCGCTGCTCAACGCCGTTGTCGATTACCTGCCGTCACCCGTCGAAGTGCCCGCCATCAAGGGTATCGATCCGAAGACGGAAGGCGAAACAACACGCAAATCGTCTGATGACGAGCCGCTGTCCATGCTCGCCTTCAAGATCATGAACGACCCGTTCGTCGGCTCGCTCACCTTCGCCCGTATTTATTCGGGTGTCCTCAACAAGGGCACCGGCGTGATGAACACGGTCAAGGAAAACCGCGAGCGCATCGGCCGCATGCTGCAGATGCATTCCAACAGCCGCGAAGACATCGAAGTGGCATATGCGGGCGACATCGTCGCGCTTGCCGGGCTGAAGGACACGACCACGGGCGACACGCTCTGCGATCCGCTCAAGCCAGTCATTCTGGAGCGTATGGAATTCCCCGATCCGGTCATCCAGATCGCGATCGAGCCGAAGACCAAGGGCGACCAGGAAAAGATGGGCATCGCGCTCAACCGCCTGGCAGCCGAAGATCCTTCCTTCCGCGTCAAGAGCGACGAGGAAAGCGGCCAGACAATCATTGCCGGCATGGGCGAGCTTCACCTTGACATTCTGGTCGATCGCATGAAGCGCGAATTCAAGGTCGAAGCCAATGTCGGTGCGCCGCAGGTGGCCTACCGCGAGACGATCACCCGTGCTGCCGATATTGACTACACGCACAAGAAGCAGTCTGGCGGTTCGGGCCAATTCGCCCGGGTCAAGATCACCTTCGAGCCTAACCCGGAAGGCGAGGATTTCGTTTTCGAATCCAAGATCGTCGGCGGTAACGTACCGAAAGAATACATTCCCGGCGTTCAGAAGGGTATCGAGAGCGTGCTCTCATCCGGTCCGGTGGCGGGCTTCCCGATGCTAGGCGTGAAAGCCACGCTGACGGATGGCGCATACCACGACGTCGACTCCTCGGTTCTTGCCTTCGAAATCGCGGCCCGCGCCGCGTTCCGCGAAGGTGCTCAGAAGGCTGGTGCACAGCTTCTGGAACCGATCATGAAGGTCGAGGTTGTGACGCCGGAAGACTATATGGGCGATGTGATCGGCGACCTGAACAGCCGCCGTGGTCAGATCCAGGGCACTGAGAGCCGTGGCATCGTGCAGGTCATCAACGCCTATGTGCCGCTTGCCAACATGTTCAAATACGTGGACAGCCTGCGCTCTTCGACGCAGGGGCGTGCGCAGTACACCATGACGTTCGATCACTACGAACCGGTACCGTCGAACGTCGCCCAGGAAATCCAGGCGAAATACGCGTCCTAACGGACCGAAACGAACAACTGAATTCAGCCGCACAGCGGCCAGAGACTGAGAATGGAGGCCTACGATGGCAAAGGGTAAGTTTGAGCGCAACAAGCCGCATGTGAACATTGGCACGATTGGTCATGTTGACCATGGCAAGACGTCTCTGACGGCGGCGATCACGAAGTATTTCGGTGATTTCAAGGCTTATGACGAGATTGACGGCGCGCCAGAAGAGCGTGCGCGCGGCATCACGATTTCGACGGCGCATGTGGAGTATGAGACCGATAGCCGTCACTACGCCCATGTCGACTGCCCGGGCCACGCCGACTATGTGAAGAACATGATCACGGGTGCGGCGCAGATGGACGGCGCGATCCTGGTCTGCTCGGCGGCTGACGGCCCGATGCCGCAGACGCGCGAGCATATTCTTCTGGCCCGCCAGGTTGGCGTTCCGGCGATCGTTGTGTTCCTGAACAAGGTCGACCAGGTCGACGACGAAGAGCTTCTGGAGCTGGTGGAGATGGAAGTGCGCGAGCTTCTGTCGAGCTATGAGTTCCCGGGCGACGACATTCCGATCGTCAAGGGTTCGGCGCTTGCGGCCCTGAACGATTCCAACAAGGAGATCGGCGAGGATGCGGTCCGTGAACTGATGAAGGAAGTGGACGCCTACATTCCGACGCCGGATCGTCCGATCGACCAGCCCTTCCTGATGCCGATCGAGGATGTGTTCTCGATCTCGGGCCGCGGCACGGTTGTGACGGGTCGCGTGGAGCGCGGCGTGGTCAATGTGGGCGACGAGCTTGAGATCGTCGGCATCCGCGACACCACCAAGACGACCTGCACGGGCGTTGAGATGTTCAGGAAGCTTCTGGACCGTGGCGAAGCGGGCGACAATATCGGCGCGCTGCTGCGCGGCATCGACCGTGAGGGCGTTGAGCGCGGCCAGGTTCTGGCCAAGCCGGGTTCGGTCAAGCCGCACAAGAAGTTCAAGGCCGAGGCCTATATTCTGACGAAGGAAGAGGGTGGCCGTCATACGCCGTTCTTCACCAATTACCGTCCGCAGTTCTATTTCCGCACGACGGACGTGACGGGCATCGTGACGCTGCCGGAAGGCACGGAGATGGTGATGCCCGGCGACAATGTGACGGTGGACGTGGAACTGATCGTGCCGATCGCCATGGAAGAGAAGCTGCGCTTCGCCATCCGTGAAGGCGGCCGCACCGTCGGCGCCGG
>NZ_JAMYXM010000015.1 GCF_024158145.1 Notoacmeibacter sp. MSK16QG-6 | reverse complement strand
ATGAAATTTTTTGTCGATACCGCCGATGTGGACGAGATCCGGACGCTGAACGATCTGGGCATGCTGGACGGGGTGACGACCAATCCCTCGCTGATTGCCAAGGCGGGCCGCGACATCAAGGAGGTGACCAAGGAGATCTGCTCCATCGTCTCCGGCCCGGTCTCCGCCGAGGTCACGGCGCTCGATCATGACACGATGATGAAGGAAGCGGACGTCCTTGCGAAGATCGCCGACAATATCGCCATCAAGGTGCCGCTCACCTTCGACGGGCTGAAGACCTGCAAGGTGCTGACCGGCAACGGCCAGATGGTCAATGTGACGCTGTGCTTCTCGGCCGCCCAGGCGCTGCTGGCGGCGAAAGCCGGCGCGACCTTCATCAGCCCGTTCATAGGCCGTCTGGACGATACGGGCGTCAACGGCATGGACCTGATCGGCGAGATCCGCACGATCTACGACAATTACGATTTCGAGACCGAGATCCTGGCGGCCTCGATCCGCACCATCAACCACGTCAAGGAAGCGGCGATGATCGGCGCCGATGTGGCGACCGTGCCGCCCTCCACGCTCCACACCCTCGTCAAGCATCCGCTGACCGACAAGGGCCTCGACGCCTTCACCGCTGACTGGAAAAAAACCGGACAGAGCATCCTTTGA
>NZ_JAMYXM010000014.1 GCF_024158145.1 Notoacmeibacter sp. MSK16QG-6 | reverse complement strand
GGCCAATAGTGGCCGAAGGAGTATGGACATGGGTACAGCACAGTATGATCCTGCAGCGCTCGGCAGGCCCGCATGGAACGCCGGTCGAATGGTTGGCGTGAAGAAACCTCTGAAACAGCGCCAGATCTGGGCGATCCGCTTCTTTCTCGATCGCGAAGGGCGAATGCGAGACCGGGCGCTGTTCGATCTCGCCATCGACAGCAAACTTCGGGGTTGCGATCTCGTCAAGATCAAGATCGGGACGCTTGTTTCAGGGCAGTCGATCCGGACCCGCGCCATGGCGGTCCAGCAGAAAACCGGCCGCCCGGTTCAGTTCGAGATCACGGCAGATGTGAGAGCGAGCTTGCTCGCATGGCTGGAGCGAAGGGGCGGAACGATTGAGGATTACGCGTTCCCCAGCCGCGTTGATCGCGCCGGTCATTTAAGCACCCGGCAATATGCACGACTGGTTGATGAATGGGTGACCGCGATAGGTTTGCGGCGGGAAGACTATGGCACCCACTCGCTACGTCGCACCAAGGCGGCGATGATCTACAAGGCGACAGGCAATCTGCGTGCGGTCCAGATTCTTCTCGGCCACAGCAAGATCGAAAACACGGTCCGATATCTCGGCGTCGACATCGAGGATGCCCTCGAATTGGCTGAGCACACCGAAATCTAGCCCTGTGCGGTTCCGTTAAGGCGGAGCCGCACTTTATCCAACTGCTGCTGTGTTTCGCGTTGAGGCAGTGCAGCTTCGCGCCCGCATT
>NZ_JAMYXM010000013.1 GCF_024158145.1 Notoacmeibacter sp. MSK16QG-6 | reverse complement strand
ATGTCCGATCGCGTCCAGCTCGAACCATCGGCAAAAACAACGCTTTCGATCCCTTGGTCATAGTAGTCTTTCAGCGTGTAATTGAGCCTGATCGAACCACCATCACCGGCGCCGTCGGCGCTTTCGGCAATCAGCAACGTGACGTGATCGCCATTGCGCACCAAGCTTACCTCATCGGGATTGATGTCCGTGAAGATCAGCTTGTCACGGTCGCCGTTGAAGGTGGTCTCGGTAATGGTGTCGTTGCCGTCGCCCCGGCTGTAGATATAGGTATCGTTACCCTTCCCACCGTTGATCGTGTCGTTGCCGGGGCCGGCAGTTATCGTATCTGACCCACTGAAGCCATTGATTGCGTCGTCACCATCGGTCGAGGCCTGGTCGAGCAGCGTCAGGCGCATGTCCGATCGCGTCCAGCTCGAACCATCGGCAAAAACAACGCTTTCGATCCCTTGGTCATAGTAGTCTTTCAGCGTGTAATTGAGCCTGATCGAACCACCATCACCGGCGCCGTCGGCGCTTTCGGCAATCAGCAACGTGACGTGATCGCCATTGCGCACCAAGCTTACCTCATCGGGATTGATGTCCGTGAAGATCAGCTTGTCACGGTCGCCGTTGAAGGTGGTCTCGGTAATGGTGTCGTTGCCGTCGCCCCGGCTGTAGATATAGGTATCGTTACCCTTCCCACCGTTGATCGTGTCGTTGCCGGGGCCGCCAGAAATCAAGTCGGCGGCAGCTGTCCCACCAATTTGATCATCACCCGAGGTACCAGCTTGGTCGACGACCATAGTGATAATATCGTTTCTACTCCAAACGGTGCCATCAGCAAAAACGACGGACTCGGTGCCTTGGTTATAATAGTTGTTAAGTGTGTAATTGAGGCGAATTAAGCCACCATCGCCGGCGCCGTCAGAACTCTCCGTAATATTCAATGTGACGTGATCACCTTGACCAGTTAGGGTCACCTCATCGGGATTGATGTCAGTGAAGACCAGCTTGTCACGGTCGCCGTTGAAGGTGGTCTCGGTGATGGTGTCGTTGCCGTCGCCCCGGCTGTAGATATAGGTATCGTTACCCTTCCCACCGTTGATCGTGTCGTTGCCGGGGCCGCCAGTTATCGTATCATCAATATTGGAACCGATGATGGTGTCATCGCCATCGGTAGACTCTTGCTCCATCAAATTCTGCCGAACAGTGTCCATGGTCCATTCGGTGCCGTCGGAGAAGACGATCTTTTCGAGGCCTTCGCGATAGGAGGCGTTCA
>NZ_JAMYXM010000012.1 GCF_024158145.1 Notoacmeibacter sp. MSK16QG-6 | reverse complement strand
GAGGATGCCCTCGAATTGGCTGAGCACACCGAAATCTAGCCCTGTGCGGTTCCGTTAAGGCGGAGCCGCACTTTATCCAACTGCTGCTGTGTTTCGCGTTGAGGCAGTGCAGCTTCGCGCCCGCATTCTTGTCGTTCGCCGTCTTTCTGAAGAATCCTGGAAGCGGACATGTCGATCGTCATGCTTTGGGCTGAAGAACGTCGCCGCTTTCCACTTTCGTTTTCTTCCCGCTGGAGACCATTACCGAACGGGTGTCACTCAATCCTCGGTAAAAGCGTGGCTGAAGGAATCGAGGATGGGTTTGGCGAGATATTCGAAGAAGGTGCGCTCGCCGGTCGAGATGAGGGCTTCGACCGGCATGCCGGGATAAAGCTGATCGCGGGTGACGGGCGGCGGAAGGTCGTCGGTCATTTTGAGGCGGGTCAGGTAGTAAGGCTCCTGCGTCGCTTCATCGACAAGCCGGTCGGCGGAGATATGAATGACGGTACCTTCGACTTCCGGCGTGACGCGCATATTGAGCGCGGAGAGCCGCAGGCGCGCCTCCTGGCCGAGCTGGACGACATCGACATCCTGTGGTCGCAGGCGCGCTTCCACCACCACGCCTTCGCTGGTCGGCAGGATGTCCATTATTGTCCCGCCGGGCGGCACGACGCTGCCGATCGCGTTGAAGTGGGATGCGACGACAATGCCGCCGACAGGCGCGCGGACATCGGTTCGCGACAGGATAAAACGCGCATCTTCAAGCTGGTCGCCAATATCGACCTGAGCGGCACGAACCTCGTTCAGCCTGGTGACCGTTTCCTCGACGCGCTGGGTGGCGAGCCGTTCGCGCTGCTCTAAGGCCTCGATGCGGTTGGTCTGGTTGGTGGCCAGCTCGGAGAGGATGACGCTGCGCCGCCCGATCAGGTCAGCCTTGTTGCGCTGGATCTGGGTATATTCGAAATGGTTGGTCAGTCCCTTGTCGACCAGGCTCTTCTTGCGCTCCAGTTCGTCGGCGACGATCTCAAGCTGGGCATCGACGGCGTCACGCTGGGCAATCAAACCTTCTCTCGCTTCTTCGTATGCGGCGACGCGCTGCTTGAGAATCTCCTGTTCGGATGCGTAGCGCGACAGCCGCGCCTGGAATTCCTTGCGCTGCTCGGAGCGGATCTCCGCGATCGCGTCCGTCTCCGGTTTGTCGGCATCGTTTGGCATGGCATCCAGCCCGTCGCGTTCGGCGACGAGCCGGACGATCATTGCTTCATTCGTTTCCCATTGATTGGTCAGGCGGCGCAGCTTGGTGCGGGCCAGCGTCGGATCGAGCCGCAGAACGATATCGCCGGCTTCGACCTGATCGCCTTCCTCGACCGGCAGCTTTTGGACGATGCCGCCTTCCAGATGCTGGATCGCCACATTGCGCCCCGAAGCGGCAATGACGCCAGGCGCGATCGCAGCGCCGGAGATCGGTGCGGTGGCGCCCCAATAGCCGAAGGTCGCCAGAAGAAGGACGAGAAAGCCATAGCCAAGCGCGGCGAACCATCCGCGCCGGACGGGGACCTGATCCTGCCATTCGTGATGGGACGTCCTGCTCGTATTGGCCATGCTCATTACTCTATGACCGTGACGGGATATTGGTGGCAGGGACGGGCCGCAGCGGCGTCGGCTGCATGACCGGCGTGCCAGATGGCGGCTGCATGGCCTGAAGCACCTCGCCGATTGGTCCAAAGTTCTGGACGGCACCATCATTGAGCAGCAGCGCCTTGTCGCAATGGCGTGCGATCGAGATGCGGTGGGTGATGAGGATGACGGTCGTTCCTCGCCGCTTGGCTTCCTCCAGCGCCGCGACAAACGCCTTCTCGCCATCGGCGTCGAGATGGGCATTGGGTTCGTCGAGAACCAGGATGGCGGGCTGGCCGAAGAAGGCGCGCGCCAGTCCGATCCGCTGGCGCTCCCCACCGGACAAGATTGGTCCAACCGCGGCAATCTCCGTCTGATAGCCATTGGGTTGGGCGATGATCATCTCATGGGCATGGGCCATCTGCGCGGCCGCGACGATATCCTGATCGGCGGCATTGGGATCGAACCGGGCGATGTTCTGCGCGATGGTGCCGGGAAAGAGCTGGACGTCCTGCGCCAGATAGCCGAACAGGCCCTTTCTCTGCGTCTCGTTCCATGTCTCCAGATCGGCGCCATCGACACGGACGATGCCACTGCCGGGCCGAATGGCGCCGACGATTAGCCGCGCCAGGGTCGTCTTGCCGGCACGGCTCGGGCCGATGATCGCAAGCGCTTCACCGGCATCCAGCTGGAAGTTGACGCGCTTGATGATAGCGGGGCTGCCCACCCCCGCGCCGGGCCGCCCGTAGAGCAGGTTCTCCACCCTCAGTGCACCCTTTGGCTCGGGCAGTTCGATAGGCATCGCTGCAGGTGGTCTTGGACGGTCGCTCAGGCGTTGCCAGGAACGCACGCCCTCGGCGATCTGCCGCCAGCCGCCAATCAGCTGGTCGATTGGCTGGAGAGCCCGCCCGGAAATGATCGAAGACGCGAAGATCATGCCCCCCGTCATGTCGCCTTGCAGCACCAGCCAGCCACCAACGCCGAGAATGGCGAGTTGCAGGATCATGCGTGAGGCGCGCGATATCCCGCCGAAGATGTTGTTGACCGTTGCGGAGGCCGTCACCTCCGTCAGGCTTTCGGCGAAGCGCTGCCCCCAGTGCTGGCGTGCATTCTCTCTCATGCCCATCGCGTGGAGGCTGTCGGCATGGCGCCCGAAGCTCTGCGCGGAGAGATCGGCGAGGACGGACGTCGCGCTCGCCTTGCGGCTGCACTTGCGATCCAGCAGCAGATTGATGGCGAGGATGAGGGCCATGACGCCGACGCCGGCAAGAGTGATCCAGCACAGAAGCGGGTGCACGAAATAGAGCAGCACCACGAAGAGCGGTGCAAACGGCAGATCGAACAGCGCCAGCAGCGCCTTGGAGGCGATGAACCCTCGGACCTTGTGCAGATCGCGCAACGGCGCGATGTCGTTGCGGTCACCGCGGTCGCGGTCGATCACGCTGAGGAAGACGTCGCCGCCCTTGCTGCGGACCAGATCATTGGCGACATGATGGGCATAGCTGGAGCGGACGATGTCGAACAGGCCAAGAAAAGTAAGCGCGCCGACGGCGATGATGCTGAGGTAGATCAGCGTCTCGACGCTGGCCGACGGCAGCACCCGGTCATATACCTGCATTAGGTAGAACGGCATGACCAGCATCAGAACATTGGTCACCGCCGAAAACACCGCAAGGTGCAAGACGGCGCGACCGAGCCTGGTCCGAACGGGTCTGGCCTGGTTCATGGAAATCGTGTCTCGGATGTTTGGGAGAGCGCCCCCTAATCCAGCGCTCTCTCTTGATCGGGGCGACCTAGATCAACCCGCCGATCGGTTGCGGATCATACCAGGTGTCGCCGGGCGCATGGTTCGAATTGGCGACGATGTCATCGAGCGACACATCTGTCGCATCGTTGAAGGTCAGATATTCCACATTTGTAAACTGGACCGCATCGCCGGTCGCCGTATTGGTCACCGTGAAGTGATCGCCCTCGCCAAGGATCTCGAAAGCGGCGATGTCCGCATCGAAGCTGATCGTGTCCGTGCCACCGGCCGCATCGACATAATTGCCCGTCCCGCCCGTGAACTGGATCAGGTCGTCGCTCTCAGTGCCGCCAAAATAGTTGGAATGGCCTGTGCCAACCGAAACGGTAGGATTGCTACTTCCCAGACTGCCGATGTCGTAGAGCGCGCTCTCGCCATAGAACCAGACCTTCTCGATATTTGTCAGCGTATCGTTTCCATAGACGGCATGACTGACCGTGACGCTGCCATCGGCGTTGTGGGTGAAAGTGTAGTCGGAAGCCGCGCCGTCATAATCGACCTGGTCGTTCGACCCGCCGCCGCCATCCAAGAGATCGTCGCCAGCGCCACCATAAAGCGTGTCATCGCCGGCACCGCCATAGATCAGGTCGTTGCCACCCAAGCCCCCAATCTCGTCGTCGCCATCCTCTCCGTAGAGAGCGTTATCGTTGCCGTCCCCCCAGATGGTGTCGTCAAACTGCGACCCGCGAAGACCCTCTATCGAGATGAACGCGTCCCCGGAAGCAATACCTGTGTTGAGGGAGGGTTCGTCCAACTCAACCCACAATCCGACAGTGGCATCCTCATAGCTGGCAATGTCCCAACCACCTCCGCCATCCAGTACGTCGGCGCCGGCACCGCCGATCAGGATATCCACACCGCCGCCACCGATCAACGTATCGTTGCCTCTTCCACCCGAAAGAACGTCCGCCCCAGTATAGCCAGTAATTGTATCGTCACCATCGGTCGAGGCCTGGTCGAGTTGCGTCTGTCGAATGTCCGATCGCGTCCAGCTCGAACCATCGGCAAAAACAACGCTTTCGATCCCTTGGTCATAGTAGTCTTTCAGCGTGTAATTGAGCCTGATCGAACCACCATCACCGGCGCCGTCGGCGCTTTCGG
>NZ_JAMYXM010000011.1:0-2500 GCF_024158145.1 Notoacmeibacter sp. MSK16QG-6 | reverse complement strand
AAGGCGTAGTCGATGGGAACTGGGTGAATATTCCCAGGCCAGGTGGTAGTGACGGATCGCGTCAGTCGTTTATCCTTATCGGATTGGATAGGCGGCCAAGCGGTCCCAGGAAATAGCTCCACCGTGAGACCGTACCCGAAACCGACACAGGTGGACAGGTAGAGTATACCAAGGCGCTTGAGAGAACTATGTTGAAGGAACTCGGCAAATTGCACGCGTAACTTCGGAAGAAGCGTGACCCTTTTTTACGCAAGTGAAGGAGGGTGGCACAGACCAGGGGGTAGCGACTGTTTACCAAAAACACAGGGCTCTGCGAAGTCGCAAGACGACGTATAGGGTCTGACGCCTGCCCGGTGCTGGAAGGTTAAGAGGAGAGGTGAGAGCCTTGAATTGAAGCCCCAGTAAACGGCGGCCGTAACTATAACGGTCCTAAGGTAGCGAAATTCCTTGTCGGGTAAGTTCCGACCTGCACGAATGGCGTAACGACTTCCCCGCTGTCTCCAACATAGACTCAGTGAAATTGAATTCCCCGTGAAGATGCGGGGTACCTGCGGTTAGACGGAAAGACCCCGTGCACCTTTACTATAGCTTTGCACTGGCATTTGTGCCGACATGTGTAGGATAGGTGGTAGGCTTTGAAGCCTCCGCGCCAGCGGGGGTGGAGCCACCCTTGAAATACCACCCTTGTCGGCATGGATGTCTAACCGCGACCCGTTATCCGGGTCCGGGACCGTGCATGGTGGGTAGTTTGACTGGGGCGGTCGCCTCCTAAAGAGTAACGGAGGCGCGCGATGGTGGGCTCAGAGCGGTCGGAAATCGCTCGTTGAGTGCAATGGCATAAGCCCGCCTGACTGCGAGACTGACAAGTCGAGCAGAGACGAAAGTCGGTCATAGTGATCCGGTGGTCCCGTGTGGAAGGGCCATCGCTCAACGGATAAAAGGTACGCCGGGGATAACAGGCTGATGACCCCCAAGAGTCCATATCGACGGGGTTGTTTGGCACCTCGATGTCGACTCATCGCATCCTGGGGCTGGAGCAGGTCCCAAGGGTATGGCTGTTCGCCATTTAAAGCGGTACGTGAGTTGGGTTCAGAACGTCGTGAGACAGTTCGGTCCCTATCTGCCGTGGGTGTAGGAATATTGACAGGATCTGTCCCTAGTACGAGAGGACCGGGATGGACGTATCTCTGGTGGACCTGTTGTGGCGCCAGCCGCATTGCAGGGTAGCTATATACGGACGGGATAACCGCTGAAGGCATCTAAGCGGGAAACCCACCTGAAAACGAGTATTCCCTATCAGGGCCGTGGAAGACGACCACGTTGATAGGCCGGGTGTGGAAGCGCTGCAAAGCGTGAAGCTTACCGGTACTAATTGCCCGATCGGCTTGATCGTTCTCATTACCAGTGATCATCAGACCGGCAGCCCCAAAAAGTTGCAGACTTTTTGGATCAGGACTGCCGGCAAAAAATGATGATCATTGGATGATTGTTTTGTTCTCACGCCCGTACCG
Organism: Notoacmeibacter sp. MSK16QG-6; assembly: GCF_024158145.1. Lineage (GTDB taxonomy): Bacteria > Pseudomonadota > Alphaproteobacteria > Rhizobiales > Rhizobiaceae > Notoacmeibacter. Next base: position 989 of record NZ_JAMYXM010000011.1, on the reverse strand, counting down.
GTCGCTGCCGCGACCTGGGCTGCGAACCACGCGCGCCGTAAGGCGCGGCCCGCTTGCGGGCTCGGCCTTCGGCCGGACGAACATCATCCAGTACAGCGCACGTCAGACTTCTGGTCTGACGAAGCGCTTGAAACAGAAAGAAACCAGCTTCCAAAATGTTCTCACTTTGGTCATGAGGCGCGCAAGCGCACATGTTCAAAGGCGGATCTCCCGAACGCCATCGGCGTTCGCAAGGCCAAGGGGCCGTCGTCGGGCAGTCAGCCCGCCCCGACCGGAGGCCAGCAGCCGGCAGGCTGCGTATGGCCGTGAGGTCAAAGAAGATGCGCGTGAGAACAAAACAAAAGGCTTCGCCTCGCGAAGCCGATGCTTTTTATCGACCTGGTGGTTCTTGCGGAGCTTCAAACACCCGACCCCATTCCGAACTCGGCCGTGAAAGGCTCCAGCGCCGATGGTACTCCGTCTTAAGACGCGGGAGAGTAGGTCGCTGCCAGGTCTATAAAACGCATCACCTCCTGTCTGGCCGAACGGTCGACAGGCCGGACAAGTCGACACGTGTCGCTTCAAGGCGGCAACGCCGGACAGTCCCGCCGCCGTAGCGCCAGTCCTTCCGCGCTCACCAGCTTCCCAATATATCTTCTCATCACAATCGCCCTTCGCCGGAAACGCTTCCTTACCGTATCCGGCCCGCCGGACGAGACCCGTTCCCGTCGGCTAATCGCTTCGTCCTCAAGCGATGACGGACAGGCGGATAAAAAACCGGGCGGCCAGCCATACCGCCCGAAACTCGGTGACGCGGGCGAGCAGCCGCTCCGCACCGCCCGCAGCAGGCAGCGCCTTGCGAGGACGGGCAAAATGAAAAGACGGGCGGTAGGCTATAAGCGCCCGAAAACTTGGTGACGCGGGGTGGAGCAGCCCGGTAGCTCGTCAGGCTCATAACCTGAAGGTCGCAGGTTCAAATCCTGCCCCCGCAACCAAAAATTACAATAACT
>NZ_JAMYXM010000010.1 GCF_024158145.1 Notoacmeibacter sp. MSK16QG-6 | reverse complement strand
CCGATGATGGTGTCATCGCCATCGGTAGACTCTTGCTCCATCAAATTCTGCCGAACAGTGTCCATGGTCCATTCGGTGCCGTCGGAGAAGACGATCTTTTCGAGGCCTTCGCGATAGGAGGCGTTCAGGCTGTTGCCGAGCCGTACCGAGCCGCCATCGCCGGCACCGGGGCTGCTTTCGGCAATGACAAGCGTGACATAGCTGCCGTCCCGAACCAGAGAGACCTCGTCCGGATTGATGTCGTTGAAGATCAGACTATCGACGACGTGATAGGATTCACTTGAGCCGCTATCAGTGACGACATCATCGCCATCGCCGCGGGAGTAGATGTAACTGTCGGAGCCGCGAAACCCATTGAGCGTATCATCGCCAAGACCACCGGCGAGGGTGTCGTCGCTGTTGAAACCACTGATCGCATCGTCACCGTCCGTAGAGGCCTGATCGATCAGCATCTGGCGGATGGCGCCGATGGTCCAGGTCGTCTCGTCCGCAAACACGACCCTTTCCAGACCCTTATCGTAGTCTGGATTGAGACTGTCGCCGAGCCTGATCGAGGAGCCACCATCGCCTGCACCTGGAGCGCTCTCAGCGATGACGAGTGTGACGTGGCTACCGTCGCGGACCAATGACACTTCGTCCGGGTTGATATCGGAGAAAACCAGACTGTCGGTCACATAGGCTTCGTGCTGACCGCTGTCGAAGATTTCATCATCTCCATCGCCGCGGGCATAAATATAGGTGTCGGAGCCCGCACCGCCTTGCAGCGTATCGTTGCCGAGCCCACCGGTGATCAGGTCGGCCGCATTGGTTCCGCTGATGGAATCGTCACCATCGGTGCCAGCGGCGGAAATAACCAGATAACGTAGATCATTACGCGTCCAGACGGTGCCGTCGGCAAACACGATCCTCTCCAGGCCCTGGCCGTAATCTTCCTTGAGATTTTCGACGAGCCGGATTGAGCCGCCATCGCCCGCGCCTTCGCTGCTCTCAGCAACGACGATGGTCACGTGATATCCGTCGCGGACCAGTGTAACGTCGGCGGGATTGATGTCAGTGAAAGTCAGAACGTCAGTCACATAGGCTTCGTGCTGACCGCTGTCGAAGATTTCGTCATCTCCATCGCCGCGGGAATAGATGTAGCTGTCAGAACCTCTCTCACCCTTGAGAATATCGTTGCCCAAGCCACCGACAATCGTATCGGCATCACCGAAGCCGATGATGGTGTCATCGCCATCGGTAGACTCTTGCTCCATCAAATTCTGCCGAACAGTGTCCATGGTCCATTCGGTGCCGTCGGAGAAGACGATCTTTTCGAGGCCTTCGCGATAGGAGGCGTTCAGGCTGTTGCCGAGCCGTACCGAGCCGCCATCGCCGGCACCGGGGCTGCTTTCGGCAATGACAAGCGTGACATAGCTGCCGTCCCGAACCAGAGAGACCTCGTCCGGATTGATGTCGTTGAAGATCAGACTATCGACGACGTGATAGGATTCACTTGAGCCGCTATCAGTGACGACATCATCGCCATCGCCGCGGGAGTAGATGTAACTGTCGGAGCCGCGAAACCCATTGAGCGTATCATCGCCAAGACCACCGGCGAGGGTGTCGTCGCTGTTGAAACCACTGATCGCATCGTCACCGTCCGTAGAGGCCTGATCGATCAGCATCTGGCGGATGGCGCCGATGGTCCAGGTCGTCTCGTCCGCAAACACGACCCTTTCCAGACCCTTATCGTAGTCTGGATTGAGACTGTCGCCGAGCCTGATCGAGGAGCCACCATCGCCTGCACCTGGAGCGCTCTCAGCGATGACGAGTGTGACGTGGCTACCGTCGCGGACCAATGACACTTCGTCCGGGTTGATATCGGAGAAAACCAGACTGTCGGTCACATAGGCTTCGTGCTGACCGCTGTCGAAGATTTCATCATCTCCATCGCCGCGGGCATAAATATAGGTGTCGGAGCCCGCACCGCCTTGCAGCGTATCGTTGCCGAGCCCACCGGTGATCAGGTCGGCCGCATTGAAACCATTGATGACATCATCTCCATCCGTGGCGGCTTGTTCCAGCCAGATGCGTCGAATGTCACCCTGCGTCCAGATGGATCCATCGGAAAACTCGACACGCTCGACTCCCCGGTCATAGCGATCGTCCAATCCATCCTTGATCGTGACCGAACCGAGAAGTGTGGAAACGTCAGTTTCGTCCACGATATTGAGCGTGATATCCGTATAGCCGGTCCGTTCCAGCCGAATATTGTCTTGCGTGAGGTCGGCAAAGACCAGGCGATCGTTGGAACCGTCCCAAATGCCGCTATCGCCACCGTCCCATATGGTGTCATTGCCATCGCCGCGAACATAGAGGTACGTGTCGTTACCGCTTCCCCCATTGAAGGTGTCGTCGCCTTGATTGCCGATAAAGAGATCGCGAGCACGCCCGCCACCCAACTGATCATCCTCATCACCGCCAATGCGAACATGGTCCGCAGAAATCATTTCCTCAGCGATCAGAGCGAGGGTCGGATCGCTAATGGTCGCAAAAGCCTCACGTATCTTGGCTTTGAGAATAGCGGAGTCTCTATCTGAGAAATCATACAGGCCGCCTTTTAGTAACGAGGTTAGTGTCTGAATGTATCCGCGGCTGGTTGTATGGCCGACAGACAGCACGGCCCCCAATAGGCCAGTCGGAACCGCGCCGGCGAAGCTGTCACTATCGTCGTCGTAGCGGAGACCGCCTAAAAGGAGTAATGGGCTCCCTGCCAATGCAACAAAATTGCCGTCTCGAGCGAGGTAGCTGACAGAAACTTGGGACGCAAACCGAAAGAGCAACACGTCAGAAATTTCATTGAAGGAATCATGTATCGCTTCGGCGAAACGCGGAGTAATCACTTCGTCGGCATCGCCATGACCCCAAGTATTATGAGGAGAACCGAAGAACGTCTCCAGAAAGCCAAGCTTTGATCCATCGGCACCCGCCCACTGATGGAGAATTTCGTTGAAGCGGCCTTTCAAACTCGCAATTGAGAGGCCTACAGCATCATCAACCAGCTCGCCGACTGCAATTTTCAAACTTGAGTCCAATGACATAGCCGCGTTGAGATCGCGGAGCTCGCCGTAACCCTTAAGATTGGGAAGCTCCTTTGTGTCTGGATCGATCTCGAACCCATCCGGCGCCACCCATTTTGACAGTGTGGTATTCCTTGCGAAAAACACCGCTCCAGTCCCAAGGCTAGAACCGTCTGTTAGCGTAACCTCACCGGAATACTGGATTTTATTGCCCGCCAGGCTTTTTGAGACATTCTCTCCATCGGTGCCAATTGAGACGATACCATGATCAAGGAGTGTACTGATCTCATCGGTCGTGGCGACGCCGTCGCCGTTCAGATCCTGCCAGATCCGAAGAGATGAGAAGATTGCGTCGCTTGCATCGATCTTTCCATCTTGATTGTCGTCAACGGTCGTAAGCTCGGCAAACCCATCCTGCGTTGCCGAACCAAACAATTCGTCGATACCATCTGCCAGTCCGTTACCATTCGCATCAGCGAATAGAAAACCATCGTCGCTATTCAACCAGCCCGTTCGCTCCGCAAACCCATCATTCATGAAGTCGAAATGGGCGCTGGATGCATCAACGGAGATTAGTTCAATACCGTCCCCGTCCAGATCGACAACGAACGGATCAAGTGGCGGAATGGGAGGTGATGGCGGCCACCCGAAAGGAAACTCCGGCAAGACACCGTCAATCCGGTCCCCAATGTCGTCCATAAATGAACGTAACCAATCGCCAGAACTTCCTGCGATATTGCCAAACCAATCGAAAAGACCGCTCTTGTCGAGTGCGTTGACCAAATCACGCGCACCGGCTTCACCAAGAAGGGAACCGGCGATAGAGCCCGCGGCGAGTATCCCCAGTCCAAGGACCGCACCGGGAGGCCCACCGAGAGCGAAGGCGCTAGCAATCGGCGCGACCAGCCACGCGCCCGCTGCGGCGCCAGCAAAATCACCCAATACGCCAGCCAATACTTCTCCGCCCGACTGCCAATCGCCATCAGCAATGAAGTCGGCAGCAGTTCCTAGAGCGATCGCAACAGTGATAACGTCGCCTGCCAACCCCATATATTTGAGCGCGTCGGCAGCCTTTAGGACATCGAAGCCTTCGCCAAACCGAGGTGTTTTTATGACGCTTTCCAAGTCGGCCGCGTCGACGAAAGCCTCGCTGATGACCGAGTTGAAATCTGGATGGATTGGATCAATGTGACTAAGACCGAGGTCGTCGAGGACACTTCTGCTAAATTCGACGGAGCCATCGATCCCCACACGCAACTCGGGTCCATTGGCAAGAAATTCGCCGTAAAAATGCGTTCTTAGGGCATTGTTTAAATTGCCTGCCGCATGTTCTTTACCGAATGAAGCGGCGGACGTGTCGAAATAAGATTTGAGATCGGCGCGGCCGATTCCATTGATAGTGGTAACGTTGGGATTATTTAGGAGAGCTTCAAGCTCTGTGCGAGCGAAAATACGATCGGGACGTGCTTCTGGCACCAAGGCAATAATAGGCCCGACCGCATTTGCGGCATAAGCTTCCGACGCGATGTCAAAAAGAACACGCTCATGGAAATTCGACGTGCCGTAGAGAACGTCTTTGGCCGCAGCCTCGTTTCCATTGTTTGCCTTTACTAGCGCATCCCAGAACTGGGATGCGCCGGTATAGTCGCTTTCGGGATCGAGAAATAGACCGAGCGGAGTTTCATCGATGATTGCTATTAGGCTAGAAGAATCGTCATAAAGTTTAAGAGCGACTGAACGCGCGCCGTCCTTAGTTCCGCCAAACCTGCCGCTATAAACTGCGCTGGCACTAGCGCCTTCAACCGTCACTGCCTCAGCATCGGCAGCAATTTGCTCGACTAAACTTTCAAGCTCATTGAGAGTGAACCCCTCCTCATTAGCCGAACGCAAATCGTACTCGATGATAAAGGAGCTGATAATATCCTGATATGACATTAGTGCGTACCTTTCTCAGTAGAGCAGCAATCTCTTTCCTCAAATAATATTGAAGACACAACGTGTTTTGTGTTTCCGTAATTACTTTTAAAAACTTTTAATGACGCCCTCACTTCATTGATAATTTCTATATTGTTTGAAGGATCTTTAATCGTTAAATTGTATTTAACATTACGAACTTTGAACTTACCAGTTGATTCATGGGCTATAAATCCAACAAATCCAACTACATGCCAAATAATGTCTTGCAAACCTGTATCTTCATTGACATAATCGGTAAATTCCATCTTGCACTGGAAGGGGATAATTTCGCCGAAGGCCTTGAGGACGAAACAATCGTTGTATTCCAGTCCTCCAGATTTCTTCTTCATAAGACAATGTCCCGTCTCGGGGTCGATTGTCATGCGTTCGTCCGGCCGGTTCTCGTAAGCCATGTGGCGATATTCCCTCTTTGCTTGCCGCCCCGAATGGACGGCAGCGACCATCTCCCTGCTGCGCGTATGCACACGCTCGTATGCGTTGATCATGTTATTTCCCCTCGAAGGCGCAAGCCCTGAACCCCAGGTCCCTCTGGCGGTTACATCCTGATAGGAAAATAAGCGTGCGCCGGCGGGTGAGTCCAGCACTTGTTAGTTGTATTTAAGAAGATGCTATGACGGCAACTCGGGTATAATTGCTCTGGCGTTAAAGAGGCCTGCGGGATTTTGATTGATGCATGCGCAAGGACAGCAGAACCTGACGGCCGAGACGTCGACGTAATATCAAACACGATCGACAAGCGGTCTGTCTGCTCAACGTCGGCCCCCGAGCCGATTGACCGCTCCTCGGAGAATCTGCCAGTCAGCTAAGCGCCGCCATATCGGACGTTGGTCGACGTTTACATCAGCCCAAAAGCGGACGCTGCCCATCGTCGCTGCGGAGGTCGCCTGTGCGGAAGAAGCTGCCGTTAGGGATGTCAACCAAATGGCCGCTTGCTGTTAGTCGGCGGCTAAACCGTCAACTTCGCCCTTTTTCTATTGTGTGGAACGCCCGCCTGGGCCAAACGTGGCGATGTCACCTCCAATGACCATATGGCTCTTGATCGGTCGAGTATGCTGCATTCTACTAGATTCTTATTGAGCGAGGTGCGATTTGGAGATCAGGTTTTACAGAAATCGCTATTTCCTAAGCTTAGCAACGTCCGTTCTGCTGATTGTCGGTCCAGTGTTGTTTGGCCTTTTGCTGCAAATCCCAAGCCTGGTTTATACAAACGATTGCGATAACGCGGGCCGGTGCGAACACAATATTGTTGAAATCGCAAATTCATTGGGGTTGGGATTGATCTTCCTGGGCCCCGTATTGATGTTGCTCGGGGTGGTGATGTTGGTTGTGACAGGCTTCGCTTGGGGCATGCGCGCGTTCAAAAGAAAAATATCTGACCACCCGCGAATTAAGTATATCAGAAGACTCATTGGCTTAGCCTGCTTTGGAATTTTGCTATTTCTTTTGTACGTTCCGAGTGGTCCGGATCAATGCTCCAGAGTGTTAACGGATACTCAGTATGAGATTTGCTTGGAGGGTGTATTTTCAGACATGACGACCGCTGAGGCCCGACAATGGTTGGCGGAAAACGACTTCAGAGTGGGTCGTGTCGTGAATTCAAACCCCAGATACTCACGCGCTCGCGATACACGTCATGCCGATGATCCAACATTCTCTTACGACTTTCATTTTCAAGCGTTTCGAGACTTTGGCAAATTCAGAAGCGTGCCCTATGGCACGAACTTCAACAGGTTCTTTGCGCGTATTGGCCCGGCCCCTGATCGATTTGAGCTCAACATTTACGGGAGCGTCGAAGATGACAGAGTTGTTGCAGTGGACGTTTGGTGGGCATTTTCTTTTCTGTGATACTGATAGCGCCGAATCCCAAAACCGCCATTCGTTGCTTCCGCAGCATTTTGCACTTTGGGCTCCAAGCGGACATTTGATAGGACGGAAAGAGCGTCGGTAATGCGCCGCCCATTCGGTCCTATGGACAGCACCAGGCAGTTGCCAAAAGCGGACGCATCACCTCTGATCGAACAGCAAAGATCTCCGAAATAACACCGATTGCCGGGATGGCTCCATTGCCCTCCCGGCATGATTTTAACAAGCTGGCCTCAGCGACGAAATGAGTGCGAGAAGACGCTCGGTAGCTACAGACAGATCGCCGGAATTATCGATCACGGTCGTCGGCTGGCCTATCGCGGCGGATGGCGGGGTCCGGCCCAGCCTTGCTTCGATCATCTCGGCGCTTTCTCGGCCCCGGGACGCCAGCCGGCGGGCAAGAATCGCCGAGTCAGCTGTAATTTCAACCACATGAAGCACCGGGAAGGCAGCTGCGATGTGCGGCAGGGCGTGGCGCGATCCGTTTACGATCGCGAGGCCACCCGCTGCTACATGATCGCGAGCCTGGCTCGGGATGCCGTAGGAAAGTTCGTGCGCCCGCCAGGCGACCGCAAAAGCTCCAGCCGCGAGTTGCTGTCGGAACGTTGCCTCATCGACCGCATCGTGCTCTTCGCCTCCCGCATCGGCGGGTCGCGTAATTGTCCGGCGGACAAAAAAGATATCGGGCCGATCACCGAGCGCCTTTTGCGCTTCGGCAATCAGCGTGTCCTTTCCGACGCCGCTCGGTCCAACAACCGTCATCAGACATCCAGCGCCCTTCTGCGGTGTCAGTACCGCCGCCATGGGAGCTATGCCACCCGCGCGCCTTCGCGCCAGACGCTTCGAACGACCGGCATGTCGCCTTTGCCGCTACGCCTTATGCGGGCAAAATCGGCCCGCGCGCCTTCTAGCAATTCCCCGCGATCGTCGAGACCGACTGTCCTTGCCGGCGTCGCGGTGACGAGAGCAATCGCATCAGGCAACGCCATGCCACGGTCAAGGAGCACGAACGGTGCGGTGATCAGGCTGATCGGAACGTAATCCGATGAAAGAACGTCCAGAACGCCGGCATCGGCAAGATCGGTCGCGGCGATATTGCCGGAATGGCTGCCTCCGCGCACCACATTGGGTGCGCCCATCAGGACGCTCATTCCATTGTCGTGAGAGGCGCGTGCCGCTTCCAGCGAGGTCGGAAACTCTGCGAGCCGCATTCCAAGATTTTTCGCTTCAGTGACATGCTCCGGCGTTGCATCGTCGTGGCTGGCGAGGGCGATGCCGCGTTCGGCACACCGCTCGCCGAGGATTCTGCGATGCTCGTTTGCATAGCGGGCCGAATTCGTCTTCCGCTTCTCGACGAATGCGTCGAATGCGGCGTCGTTCATGCCCTTCTTTGTCTTGTAGTAGAGCGTATACTGATCCATCGTCTGGAACTGCCGCTGCCCGGGCGCGTGGTCCATCAGCGAAGCGAGGCGGACCATCTCCTCACCCTCGAACGGCTCGAAATGATCGAGCACATCAGGGGCAGAAACCTCGCAACGCAGATGGATGAGATGATCGGCACGGAGGCGGCCGTCCTGTTGTGCGGCCTTCAGCGCATCGGCCATCGCCCGCATCTCGCCGACCTCGAAGCCGCCTTCTTCATCGGAGCCGAGTCGCAGGCAGTCGAACACGGTCGTAATGCCCGATGCCGCGACCTGCGCGTCGTGTGCCTGAATCGCGGCCGTCCTGTCCCAACGAACACCCGGTCGTGGCGAATAATGGCCTTCAAGATGATCGGTGTGCAGTTCGATCAGTCCCGGAATCAGAAAATCACCCTCGCAGTCGACACCGCCGGCGACAGATCCCTCCGCTATTTCGGCAATTTTGCCGTCGCGCACCACGAGTGTGCCACGAACGATGTCGCTCCGGCGAACAATCGCCGCGTTAGAATAAATTTGAACATCGCTCACGGTTATTCGTTCCTTTTCCTGTCGTCACCGAAGACGCCCTGCCGGACCACACGGAATGGCTTGTCTCGCGACGGCTGCATGAAAATTGACAGACTATCAAAGGCGACCGGCGTGCACGTCTGGTCGCGCAGATGGTCTTGCAAGATTGAATGAATACGAGCCCGTCCATCGGTATCGGTATCGGTATCGGTATCGGTATCGGTGATCCGGTCCGTCAGCGTCATGTGAAACCGGAATTCGTCCATCACATACGGGTAGCCGTAGCGGTCGAGCATGTTGCGCTGGTTTTCGGTGAGAGCGGCCGGATTTCGGCGTTGGCGGTCAGCTTCGCTGAGCGGCTCGCGGAACGGCAGAAACGCCTGAACGGCATCGGCTGCGATTCGCCTAATCGCCGAGAGCGAATTGACTGGCAGGAGAGCCAGAAAGCCGGCGAGTTCGCCGAGCCGCAAAGCGACGCTGAAAGGTGTTTGCTTCGCACAGAATTGGTCAAAGGCCGAGAAAAGCGCCTCTTCGCTCGCACTGTTCGTCAGCTCAAACGGCGCAACGATGGTTCCATGAAATCCATAGCGCCGTGGGCTCTCCGTCAGCTTGCACCACTCTGCCTGCGCCAAATCGTCGGCCACGGATGGCTGCGACGGGCGCGCGCTATCGGGTGCGAAGGGATCGCGGCCGAGCCATTGAGAGGCGGCCCGTGTGAGCGGATGATCCTGTGGGGGTGTAAAGTATATCGCGTATCGCATTGGGTGACGTCAGTTCTGCCGCATGAGACGGACACGCAACGCCGTCGAAATCCGGTCGAAGACATAGACGGTGATCAGGATGAGAAGAACCATATAGGCGACGTTCTCCCAATCCTGATTGGTCCGCATCGCTTCCCAGAGTTTTAGACCGATACCGCCAGCCCCAACGGCGCCGATGATGGTCGCGGAACGCGTATTGCTCTCCCAGAAATAGAGAGCGTGGCTGGCGAAGACCGGAAGGACTTGAGGCAGGACGCCGAATCGCTGCACCAGCGTTGGAGTGGCGCCCACCGAACGGACGCCCTCACGCTGGCGGCCGTCGATATTCTCAAGGCTCTCCGAATAGAGCTTGCCGAGCGTTCCCGTGTCCGTGAAGAAAATCGCCGAGATGCCGGCAAGTGGCCCCGGGCCGAAAGCGCGCGTGAAAAACAGCGCCCAGATGAACATGTCGACCGAACGCTGAAAGTCGAAGAAGCGCTTGGTCAGATGATTGGCGAACCTGTTTCGGGTGATGTTGCGGGCGGCGAGGAAAGCCAGCGGAAACGCCACAATGGACGCAAACAGCGTTCCGACAAACGCCATGACGATTGTCTGAAGAAGCTTGATCCAGACGTCGAGATGTTGCCAGCTGGCATTGTAAAGAATGTTATTCCAGGCCAGAGACAGGTTGGAACGCGACGGATCGAGCCGCTCGCCGCGGACGATAGTGTTGAGAACTTCGCCGGTACTCATCCCGAAATAAGGCGAGTTGATATCAAACAGGAAATTCTCCCAACCGAAGAAGCGACGCCGGATTTTGACCGCGTCGTCCTCGATCTCCGCACGACCATCGAAGCCGAAGCGCACGGTTACCTTACCGTCCTCATATTTCTGCGCGGCCCAGTCCGGCAGCGGTGACTGGGGCCGGACGGATCTATCCACGTCGATGACGAGCACGACGCTTTCCCCGCCCCGTTTGACCGTCACGCGCTTTGGCGTCACATCGATTTCACCGGCATTTCCGAAGCTCACCTGAGCGGATCGTACGACATTCACGGTTTCTGTGGTCGGCGCTTCTTCGCCGGTTTCGCTGCCACCTCCCGATGTCGTCCCAAGTTGCGCGCCTTCGCCCATGAAACCAGTCGCCGGGCGCTTCTGGCTTGTCGTGCCGATCTGGTCACCCTCGCCCGTGAAACCGGTGGCGGGCAGACCGGACCCGGCCGATGAACCTGCCGAAGAATTCTGCGATCCGCCACCGATCTCGCGCTCCATCGTACCGCGCTCGATGACGATCCAATCCGGTTTGGGGTCCTTGCCAAGCGGTGAAAATCTCGGGAACACGATCTGCATCGCGCCATCGGTTTCGATGTCGAAATCCGGCCGCGCTTCATAGGAAATCCAGTCGGCGAGATAGTTCTCGGCGATGGAGAGATCGACGCGGCGCAACGTCTCGCCAACCGCGAAGAACCACCAGCAATAGACTGAATAGAAGACGATCGCGACCAGCATGATCAGCGGAGCGAAACGCTTCCATTTATTGGCCTGCAGCAGCTCTTCATGGCGTTCGGATATGGCGTCGTAATCGATAGCGGTCATCGCATCTTCCCTCACGCCAATCCGAAGTTCTGTTCGCCGATTAACCGGCGGCGAAGCCACGCCGAGAACTGGTCGACGGCGACGATCGTGCAGAACAGCAGGAAGACGATCGCCAGCGTCTTGGCCTCATGGCCGCGTGAAATGGACAGGCGCAGAAGTTCGCCGATACCGCCCCCGCCGACGGCGCCAATGATGGTTGACGCGCGAACATTGATCTCCAGCCTCAGCAATGTGTAGCTCATGAAGTTGGGCATGACCTGCGGTACGATGCCGAAGCGGACCCGTTCCACCCAACTTGCACCTGAAGCGCGCAGACCCTCGTCCGGGCCCATATCCGCATTTTCGACCGTCTCGAAGAAGAGCTTGCCGAGCGCTCCGATCGTATGAATGGCAACTGCCGCGATCGCCGGGATTGGGCCTAGACTCATGATAGCAACGAAGAAGCCTGCAATGACGATTTCCGGGAATGCGCGCAGCACTTCCATCAGTCGGCGGACGGCGCCGCGAATCCACACGCTGCGAACCAGATTTCGCGAAGCGAGAAAGGAAAAGAGGAAGCCAAAAGTGAAGCCGATCATCGTCGACAAAAGGGCGATGTTGAGCGTCTCCAGCATCGCCATGAAATATTCGGGAATATAGAACACGCCGATGAAATCGTGACGACCGGCAGGGTAATCGTATTTGAAGCTGCCATTGTCGTAAGGTGACGGTAGATCGAAAAGGGCGCGGATCGGTTCCATGGCATCGCGCGGAATAAGATCGCCGAAGAAGTCGAAGAAATAGGGCAGCCGATCGAAGAACTTGCCCGCATTGGTCTCGTTGGCGAAAACCAGCGAAGCCAAGGTCAGCCCGGCAATGATAAAAACCGTCAACGCGGTATAGAGCCGCCGCCGACGGATCTCGATTTCCCAACGATCGGCAAGCCGGTTCTCCTGCGGAAAAGCCGCAGAGGGCGACGCCGGTTTAGAGGCGGATGAAACGGTCATTCGACGCCTTTGTCGAAAGGGAAAAACAGATAAGCCCGCACGTTAGAGCGCCATCGCCAGCCCAGTGGCCGGCGATGGCGTTTGCGTAAGCGCCTTATCAACCGCCGATCGTGGACCGGCGAGCGTCGATGATCGGCTTGTAGAAGTCCTTCGTGACTTCCGTATAGCTCTTGTAGTCGCCACCCTGGATTGCCGAGAAGCATTCAGGATCGTTCTCGGGCATCTTCATCATGAAGTCTTTGAACTTGCTCTTCATGTCATCGGACATGGAGGCGCGGACGACGATGGGACCGTTCGGGATCAACGGGCTCTTCCACAGCTCGACCAGGTCTTCCATGTCAAGAATACCTTTCTCGACCATCTTGTGGAGGTTGCCAGAGGTATAGCCGTCGTCGAATTCACCAACACCTGAGGCCCATGTAGTGCCGGCATCGAAATCGCCCTTCACGACACCGAGAACGAGGTTTTCGTGGCCACCGCCAAAACCGGTTTCGCCGAAAAACTCTTTCACTGGCATGCCGACCGCTTCGGGCAGGGTCACAGACGGGACGAGGAAGCCGGAGGTCGAGTCGGGATCGGCGAAGCCCAGCTTCTTGCCTTTCATGTCTTCCAGCTTGGTCATGCCGCTATCCTTGCGGGCGACCATCACCGAGTGATAGCCGGTCGAGCCGTCGGTCTGTACGGTTGTCAGGATCGGCTCGACGGCATCCGGGTCTTCCAGATAGGCTTTTGCGTAACCGGATGCACCGAGTTCGGCATAGTCGAGCGTTCCGCCGAGCAGGCCTTGGATCGTGCCGTCATAGTCGGCAGCCGGGAAAAGCTTGACTTCTTCGACGCCGATAGCGTCTGGCAGCGTGTCGATCATGCACTGGAAATTGCGAAGGCGGTCGGCTTCGTTTTCACCGCCGATAATGCCGATACGGAAGACCTTGCCGTCTTCGCCACCTGCCATTTCGGCGTTCTTGTTATCCTCGGCGTGAGCAGAAGCAGCGAATCCGACCGAAAGGGCGGCGACCGATGCGAGGAGGAGATTCCGGATCATTGTGACACTCCGTAGGGCGAACCGGTTTTCTTGATTGAACCGTGCGCGCCGCCCGGTCCGGCATGCGGCGGAACGGGAAGGGTGTACTTAGACGAGAGCTTCAGCGCGCTGTTTGGCGAGCTCGGTATCCGCGCGATCCTCTTCCAGGGAGCGCGTGGGGGCTCCGGTGGAGGCGTTATCGTCATCGGCAAGAGCGGTGGACGTCATCGCTTCGGAGAAACCGTCATTGGCCGCGCCGTAAAGGCGGCGCGCTTCGGCTGCCGTTAGTTCGGCGGGCGTGCCGTCGAAGACCACCCGTCCTTCGAACATGCCGATGATCCGCTGACAGTAGGTCCGGGCCGTATCGAGGGTATGAAGGTTGGTGACGACCGTGATCCCTTCGCGCCTGTTGATGTCTGCGAGGCTGTCCATCACCACCTTGGCATTCAATGGATCGAGCGAAGCGATCGGCTCGTCGGCCAGGATCAGGCGAGGCTCCTGCATCATGGCGCGGGCAATCGCAACGCGCTGCTGCTGGCCACCAGACAAGGTACCCGCCGGCTGAAGAGCGGTCTGCACGACGCCGAGCCGCTCCAGCATTGCAATCGCCATCAAACGTTCTTCACGCGAATAGAGACCTGCCAGGCTGGCGAATGTCGACTTATGATTCAGCCGGCCGAGCAGCACGTTGGTCAGCACGTCGAGACGCGGCACCAGATTGAACTGCTGGAAAATCATGGCGCAGTCACGGTTCCAGCGTCGGAGTGCGCTGCCGCTCAAAGTGGTGACGTTAACGTCGCCGAACCGGATCTGCCCCTCGGAGGGATCGATGAGGCGGTTGATCATGCGAAGAAGTGTCGATTTACCCGCACCGGAACGGCCAATGATACCGACCATTTGCCCTTCGGGAATATCGAGCTCGACGGCATCGACGGCGACCTTATCGCCAAAGCGTTTCGTCAGGCTGTCGAGTGTCAGCACAATACGCCTCCATCAATCATCGAGGCGAAGCCTAGGCGGCCTGGTTAACAGACTCGTGACAATCTCGTGCGCGACGGGTCAATCGCCGTATTTTTCCAGGAATGCCTCTGGGGATAACACGCGAAAGTCCGGCAGGGCCTGCTGCAGGGCTTTATGATCCCAGTCCCACCACGCCAGTTTTTGAAAGCTATCGGCGATATTTTCGGGAAAGCGGGAACGGATCGGTCGGGCCGGCACGCCTCCTACGATCGTGTAGGGTGCAACATTGCGGCTCACAACGGCCCCGGCGCCGATCGCGGCACCGTCACCAATCGTCACGCCTGGCAGAACAGTCGCGCCGTGGCCGATCCAGGTATCGTGGCCGATCGTCACCGCATGGTCCCGGCGCCAGGCGAAAAAATCGTCCTCATTCGCCTCGCTCTCCCAGTAGTCGCCGGCACGATAGGTGAAGTGGTGCAACGTCGGGCGCCAGGTCGGATGGTTGGTCGCGTTAATCCGGACCGCTGCGGCGATATTGGCGAATTTGCCGATCGTCGCGCACCAGACGCCGCCATCCTGCATGATGTAGGAATAGTCGCCGAGCACCGTTTCAGAGATCCGGCATCGCTCTGCAATTTCCGTGTATCGTCCGAGCGTTGAGTTTTCGACTGACGCTGTCTCGTGGATCAGCGGCTCTCTGGAGAGCTTCGGCATCGTCTCAGGCGGCCTCGGAAGGCGCGAAGGCGGAAACGTCTATCAGCTTGTCGGCCACGCGCCGGCGGGTGTCGAGATCGTGGAAGATGCCGAGAAGGGCGACCCCCGTCGCCTTCTTCTCCTCGATGATCTCGAGCACGACGTCGCGGTTGGCATTGTCTAGCGAAGCAGTCGGCTCATCCAGCAGAAGGATCGGGTGATCGGTGGAGAAACCGCGGGCGATATTCACACGCTGCTGCTCCCCGCCGGAAAAGGTCGCCGGTGGCAGGTCGAAGAGGCGTCGCGGTAGGTTGAGACGTTCCAGAAGCGTTTCGGCACGGCTCAGAGCTACACTTTTTTCAATGCCGCGCGCAATCATCGGTTCGGCGACGATGTCTCGAGTCGACACGCGTGGTACGACCGAGAGAAATTGGCTGACATAGCCGATAGTCCGTTTGCGGACGGCCATCATCGTGCGGGGATCAGCCTTGGCGATATCCAGGACATCACCATCGTGCCAGACAGCGATCGTCCCGCAATTGACGACATAGTTGCCGTAGATCATTTTCAGGATCGAGCTCTTGCCGACACCGGAGGGCCCAGCCAGGACGGCGCACTGCCCCGCTTCAAGAGAGAAACAGGCCTTGTCGAGGACCGGCAGTTTCCGACCGCCCTGCAGGTGCATGGTGAAGCTCTTGGCCATATCGCTGACGATGAGCGGCCTTTGCTGTGTCGGTTCGGTCGGCACGGTTCAAACCTGCAGGATCGAGGAAACGAGAAGCTGGGTGTATGGCGCCTGAGGATCGTCCAAGACGCGGTCCGTCAGTCCCGTCTCGATGACACGGCCATCCTTCATCACCATGATGCGGTCGGATAGCAGTCGCGCAACCGCAAGATCGTGGGTGACGATAATCACGGCGAGACCGAGATCGGCGACGAGGCCGCGGAGAAGATCCAAAAGCCGCGCCTGCACGGAGACGTCGAGACCGCCGGTCGGCTCGTCCATGAAGACAAGGCGCGGCGCGGTCACGAGATTGCGCGCGATCTGTAGCCGCTGGCGCATGCCGCCGGAGAAGGCGCGCGGCTGATCGTCGATCCGCTCGGCCGCGATTTCGACGCGCCCGAGCCAGTCTGTCGCCGTCTCGCGAATTTGCCCATAATGGCGCTGCCCGACGGCCATCAGGCGTTCACCAACATTGGCGCCGGCGGAAACTGTCATGCGAAGGCCATCGGCAGGGTTCTGGTGGACGAACCCCCAATCGGTACGCAGGAGATGACGGCGCTGCGCTTCCTCCACGGTGAAAAGGTCCCGCGACGCACCATCGCGCATCCGGTAGGTCGCAGTGCCTGAACTTGCCGTCAGACGCGTCGAAACACAGTTCAGGAGCGTCGTCTTGCCGGAACCGCTCTCGCCGACGATGGCCAGAACTTCACCCGGCCAGACATCGAAGGAAACATCTTCGCAACCAATGCGGTGGCCATAGCGCTTGGTCAGGCCGTGAACGGAGAGGAGGGGCTGATCCGGTTCCATGATGGCGCGTTCGCTGACGGAAAGCTGGCGATTCATGAGCGAGCCTCCCTTGGCCCGGACAAGCCACTTTCCGCCGCTTCGGTCTGTTCGCCGACATAGCCTTCCGCGCGGCGGTCCTCGCAATTGTCGGTGTCGGAGCAAACGAACATGCGCCCGCCAGCATCGTCAGTGACCACCTCGTCGAGATAGACGTTCTCTGCGCCGCAAAGCGCGCAGGGCCGGTCGAACCGGTTCACGGCGAAAGGATGATCCTCGAAATCCAGGCTAACCACTTCTGTGTAGGGCGGGATCGCATAGATGCGCGCTTCTCGGCCTGCACCGTAAAGCTGCAGTGCCGGGTTCATGTGCATTTTCGGATTGTCAAATTTCGGCGTTGGTGACGGGTCCATCACGTAGCGACCCGCCACCTTGACCGGATAAGCATAAGTGGTCGCGATGTGGCCGTGGCGGGCAATGTCTTCATATAGCTTCACATGCATCAGCCCGTATTCCTCGAGTGCATGCATGGCCCGTGTTTCCGTTTCGCGCGGCTCAAGAAAACGGAGCGGCTCGGGAATGGGGACCTGGAAAACGATGGTTTGACCGGCTTTCAGCGCCCGCTCCGGGATGCGATGGCGCGTCTGGATTACCGTTGCCTCTTCCGTGCTTGTCGTCGTCTTAACGCCGGCAACGTGCTGGAAAAATTTGCGGATCGAAACGGCGTTGGTGGTATCGTCGGCACCCTGATCGATGACCTTCAATACATCGTCCGCACCAAGGATTGACGCCGTCACCTGGACGCCACCGGTTCCCCATCCGTAAGGCATCGGCATTTCGCGGCTGCCAAACGGCACCTGATAGCCCGGCACGGCAATCGCCTTAAGGATAGCGCGGCGGATCATCCGCTTTGTCTGTTCGTCAAGATAGGCGAAATTGTAACGCGCCAGATCGTCAATCGCCGGCCGATCAAGAAGATCGAGGATGGTGCTCATTCGGCCGCCTCCCGACCGAACTCCTCATCTCCGTCCGCGTCGCTTTCCCGCGCTTCCGCCCACTCCTGGCGGAGCGTCCGGATCAATTGCAGTTCGGACTGGAAATCGACGTAATGCGGAAGCTTCAGATGTTCGACGAAGCCGGTCGCCTGAACATTGTCGCAATGGCTGACGACGAACTCCTCATCCTGCGCTGGTGCTAACACGTCCTCTCCGAAATCGCGGGCGCGCAGAGCCCGGTCAACGAGCGCCATGCTCATGGCCTTGCGTTCGCTCTGGCCGAAAACAAGGCCATAGCCGCGCGTAAATTGCGGCGGCGTCTCTGACGAGCCGCGGAACTGGTTGACCATCTGGCATTCGGTCAGGCGGACGCGGCCGATCGGCACGGCATGCCCGAGCTCAGGCAGATCGACCTCGACCTCGACCAGTCCGATGCGGATTTCACCCGCAAAGGGGTGGTTCCTTCCATAGCCACGCTGTGTCGAATAGCCGAGCGCCAGAAGAAACCCCTCGTCGCCGCGTGCCAGCGCCTGCAATCTCTGCTCGCGACTCAGCGGATAGGAAAGAGGCCGCCGCGTCATGTCGCCCGGCGTCGCCTCGACGCCATCTTCGTCGACGAGAGGCTCCTCGCTTTCGATCATCCCATCGGCGGCAAGAATGTCCGATACACGCATCACGGCGTCATTGGCTTCAGCAGTGCCGAGATCGTTCGGCTCCACCTCCTCGCCTGTCAGATCAGGGTCGAGGAGGCGGTGGGTGTAGTCGAAGGTCGGGCCAAGGAGCTGGCCACCGGGCAGATCTTTGAAACAGGCGGAGATACGACGCTCGATCCCCATGGCGCCGGTATCGACGGGAAGGCTCTCGTAAAAGCGCGGCAGCGTTGTGCGGTAGGCTCGGAGCAGGAAGATCGCTTCGATCATATCGCCTCGCGCCTGTTTGACGGCAAGCGCCGCCAACTCGCGATCATAGAGCGCGCCCTCCGCCATTACCCGGTCCACGGCGAGCGCAAGTTGTCCGGCAATCTGCTCAAGGGAAAGCGCAGGCAGTCGACGATCACCGCGCCGCTTTTCGTCAAGCAGGCGGTGGGCGTTCTCGATGGCCTTTTCGCCACCCTTGACGGCGACATACAAAACTAGCCCTCCTGAACGATGTTGATGGAACGAGGAAGACCCATCACGCCCTCACCCTCGCATGTGAGGAAGAGATCGACACCACGCGGGAAGAGGGCATGGTTATCGGCCCACTGGTCGATGAAATCGGCAGGAAGGCCCGCCGGCGCAATAATCATTTTGCCTTTGATACCAGGCCCCTCGAGGCTGAGCCGCGGGCCCTCGGCAAATGACGGAACATTGACGCAAAGCGTTGCCGAGCGATCGGGATAGGCCTGATCGCCGGGACCGTAGTCCGCCAGCCGCATTCGCTCGCCGTCGACAATAAAGGCAAATCCGGCGTCCTTTCGCTGATCAGCAATCACGGTTCCGGTCTGGAAGATCAGCCATTCGCCTACCTGCCCGCCGCCTTGAAGGGCTTCATCGAGAAAGACGCTGGTCTGATGATCGAGCAGCGTACAACCGATCGTGCCAAGAAGACCGGGCAGCGGTTCGGGCGCAAGAAGCGACTTCAGGGGCTGGCATCGACCAGGCTGTGCGAGCGCGTTCATCAAAGCGTGAAAGGCCCGCTGGGCTTCGGGGACGGCGTCGACGAAGCCACCGGAGAGCGGTGAGCCTTGTTCAGAGCCGACATTCGAAAGGCTCATTCATCCTCTCCTCGAACCATCGTGAAAAAATCGACCTTCGTGGCCGCCACGAGCTCGGCTTCGCGGCGGTCCTCCTCTGCCAATTTCTGACGAAGCGGTGCGATGATTGCCGTCTCGATCCGCTGCTCGTCATCGGCCTCGGCGGCTAGCGCGTCGACTACTGCTGCCAGCGTCGCTCGTTTTCTGTCGCGGCCAAGAGCGACGGAATGGCCGATGCGGCCATCACCGAGCCGCACCGAGGCGCGCGTAACAGTCGCTTCGCCGAGATTAAATGCTGCGCCAGTACCGCCCGCGCGGCCGCGCAGCATTACGAGCCCGGTCTCGATTGGCCGCAGAAAGGTCACTTCTGGATTAAGGCCGAGCGTGCGGAACTGCTGCTCCAGATCGTCAAGTTCGCAGCGTGCCAGAACGGCAAAACGATCGCGTCTTCGAATATTCGCTTGAGCTACGCCCGGCATTTTGTCCCCTTTGCGATCCATCAGGGACTAATGTCGCTACGTGACGGTTGAGTGACAATCACCGGCTAGCCGTGGCACTTTCCAATGATCATCGGCACCAAGCGTAAACTGCGGCAATCTGAAATCTAAAAAACGCGCCGCTGTCTTGTCTTTCTCCGTGCGCCGATACTCAAAGCCCAGCAGCTTGATGGTCAGCTGCTGAGCCCATTGTTTCACCATGCTCGCCTATCCTCCTGATGGCCAATAGTGGCCGAAGGAGTATGGACATGGGTACAGCACAGTATGATCCTGCAGCGCTCGGCAGGCCCGCATGGAACGCCGGTCGAATGGTTGGCGTGAAGAAACCTCTGAAACAGCGCCAGATC